>CAWGWP010000007.1:0-2140867 GCA_963826395.1 uncultured Solirubrobacterales bacterium
CTGAACTGCCCCGAGGTGACCGCGGCGGTGAGCAGCTCCTCAGACTTGCTCGCCAAAGCGTCGCTGAGCGCGTACTCCCAGGCGTTCGCGTCGTGCGCGAAGCGGCTTGAGCGATCCGGCGTAGACCTCGCCGGCTACACGCTGGAGGAGCAGGCCGACGACATCGAGGCCGCTCGCGTCGCGCTCGGCTACAAGCGCATCGACCTGCTCAGCGAGAGCGCCGGGACCCGTCTCGCGATGATCTACTCGTGGATGTACCCGAACAGTGTCGACCGCTCGGTGATGATCGGGGTCAACCCGCCCGGGAACTACATCTACAGCGGAGCCGAGATCGATCAGGGGATCGAGCGTTACTCGGCGCTGTGCGCGCAGCAGCCTGCCTGCCGCGCCCGCACCGCCAACCTCGCCGCGAGCATGCAGCACATGGCGGCACACATGCCGAGCAGTTGGTTATCCCTGCCGATCAAGCCGGGCAACGTCCTGGTCGGGACGTTCCTCGGGCTAACAGAGTCGACCTCGGAGGCGTCGCCAATCTCCGGGCCGATGACCCTCGACTCGTGGATCTCCGCCGCGCACGGCGACCCGAGCGGCCTGTGGTTCCTATCGCTGTTGTCCAAAATCGCCCTCCCCACGTCGTTCGTCTGGGGCGAGTTCGCAAGCATCGGGATGGCCGACGCGAAGCCCGCCGAGCGCTATTTCAGCTCCGGCGCGGACCGGGGCTCGATCATCGGCAATCCCCTCGCAGAGTTCTTGTGGGGGGCAGGAGGCATGGCGCGCGCCTGGCCGGCCAACCCGAGCGAGAACCAGTACACCAGCGCGCCGAACTCGAACGTCCCGACGCTGCTTATCGGCGGGACGCTCGACTTCGAAACGCCGGCCCAGAACGCCACGAAGGAGCTGTTGCCGCACCTCCCCTACGGGCATCAGGTCATCCTGTCCGGGCTCGGGCACGCGGACGACTTCGACGCCTACGAGCCGAGCGCCAGCACGCAGCTGCTGACCACGTTCTACGCCACCGGGCGGGTCGACACGTCCCGCTACACCCCGAATGTTGTCAGCTTCACAACATCGTCCACGCAGACAGCAATTGCCAAGGACATGCTTGCGGCAATGATCGGCTTCGCCTTGTTGGCAGTGATCTGGCTTGTGGTGTTGGCGATCCGGATCCGCCGCCGAGGCGGTACCGGCCGCAAGACGGGCGTATGGATCCGTTCGGCCGGTCCGATAGTGTTCGGACTCGGCGGATGGTTCCTCGGCGCACTGTTGGTACTGCGGTTCTGGCCGAACCTGCCGCTCGACGACCAGCTGCTGGTAGTGGTCTCGGTCGCGGTGCCGATCTGGCTCGGGGTCTACGCCGGCTGGGTCTGCACCGACACGCCGAAGGCGATGCGGTCCAAGGGCATCGGTGCCGCGGGTGTCGGTGCGGTGGTCGGAGCCGCACTCGGTTTCCACGTGATCAGCGGGCTCGCGGCGTTGATCACGGCGATCATCGGTGCGGCGCTCGTGTCGAACCTGAGCCTGCTCGTGCTCGACATCTGGACCGAGCGGGCCGCCTCCCGGGAAACGGCCGCTCCGGCGGTGGATCCGAAGGAGACGGAGACCGTTCCGCCCATCGCCATTCCCGCGGTCGAACACTGACCCCCGGAGTCCGTTCGCGCAGAGCATGTGGCGGTGTGCTGGTTGCCGCCACATGCTCTGCTGACGTACGTGCGCGCTCGGTGGTCTGAACGACGTCATCAAGTTACGGTGGATCCGGCGTGACCTACGCTGCCGACCCGCGTGTTGACGCCTACATCGATGCCCTGCCCGATTGGCAGCAACCCATCTGCCGCGAGGTCCGCGAACTCGTCCACGCGGCCGACCTATGCGCGCCGGTCGATTCAACTGCTTCGCGCCGCGCCGGCGGACACTAAGGCCTTCGGCAGGAAACCCGCTGGCCGCGCCGAAAGCGCGGTCGATGGAAAGCTCAGGACAGACGCCCGGGCCTCCACCGGATGATGTGATTCCCCCGAGCGGTGGCCAGGAGTTCCCGCTGACGTTCTCGGTCGACTATCCCGACCGGCAACTCGACCGCTTGAGCTCAGCGTTGCGGATCTTTTGGGTCATCCCGATCGCGATCCTCGCCGCGACCATCGAGGGCGGCAGCTTCAGCACGAGCTCCCATGCGCGGGACGCCGGTGGCGCCATCGGCGTGCTGTTCGTCCCCGTCGTGCTGATGCTGCTGTTCCGCAAGAAATACCCCCGCTGGTGGTATGACTGGAACCTCCAGCTGACCCGCTTCACCACCCGGATCGCGGTGTACCTCGCGCTGATGGATGACCGTTACCCGTCCACCGACGAGCAGCAGGCTGTCCACCTCGACTTCCCCTACCCCGACGCCGAACACGAGCTCAGCCGGGGCCTTCCGCTGGTCAAGTGGCTGCTGGCCATTCCCCACTACATCGTGCTGATCTTCCTCACCGTCGGGGCATTGTTCGCCGCGATCGGCGCCTGGTTCGCGATCCTGTTCACCGGCCGCTACCCGCGCTTGCTGTTTGACTACATCGAGGGCGTGATCCGCTGGCAAAACCGCGTCGGGGCCTACGCCTTCCTGCTGATCACCGACCGCTACCCGCCGTTCAGCCTCCAGCCTTAGTTGCGCCCTGCCGGGTTGGGCCGGGGGTCCGTGAGGATGGCGAGGTACTGGGCGGATCAAGCACGACCGCGATGCTCGGCGGGCCGGACCGTACGACGCTGTCGCTGCTCGCGAACGAACGGCGCGGAATCGAGCACGTGGACGAGGCGCTCGCCTCCCGCACCGGGCAGGTCCTCATCACAGAGGCATTACTGCACGTGCTCGTGGACGCCCGGGCAAGAGAATCCGTGTGCCTGCCAGACCCGGACGCCGATTCGGGCGGACGAACTCGGGCTGCTGCGGCGCGGGCAACCGGATCGGTAGGGCCTGGATGATCGCCGTTTCAGCCCCGGTCTTCGTCATAGGCGTCGTCTTGACCGTGCTCGTGTATGCGTTCGCCGTGCGCCGGTTGTTGGGTCTGCGTCTCTCGCCGCTGCGGACGCTGCTCGGCGGGCTAGTCGCGTTGGTGGTCGCCTCGCCGATCGTCACGGCGATCGGCAGCTCGCTGGTCAAGCACAACGGGAGCTGGTCGTTCGTTCCCGCGGTGTGGTTCGTGATCCTCGGGGTTGCGATCGCGCTGCTGATCGGGATGCTCGTGCTGGTGATCGCCGAGGTGCTGGTGCCGAGCGGAACGATGCCCGGGCCGCGGTATGTGATCCGGGGGTTGCGCAAGCGGACGCGACGGGTGCGTCGCTACTCGCAGATCAGCCGGATCCTGGTCCGCCACGGAATGCTTCCCTACCTGCGAGGGGCACGCCGCTCAGAGCTGCAGACCCACGACGGCCGGGCTCAGCTCGCTGGCTCGCTGCGCCTCGCGCTTGAGGACGGCGATGTCACGTTCATCAAGCTCGGCCAGCTCCTGGCCACGCGGCGCGACCTGCTGCCCAGTGAGTTCACCGACGAACTGAGTGGCCTGCAGGACGACGCCGCGCAGGTCCCGTGGCCGCAGGTCGAGCAGGTGCTGCGCTCCGAGCTCGGCGCCGAGGTCGACGAGGTATTCGCAACCTTTGACCACACGCCGCTCGCGGCCGCCTCGATCGCGCAGGTGCACGCGGCGACGCTCAACTCCGGTGAACAGGTAGTGGTCAAAGTTCGCCGGCCGGGCATCGAGACTGTCGTGTCCTGGGATCTGGACATCGTCGATCGATTGGCGATGCGTCTGCAGCGCTCGACGCGCTGGGGTCGGGGAGTGGGTGCGGTCGACCTCTCGAACGGCTTCGCAGACGCGCTCAGGGAGGAGCTCGACCTGCGGATCGAGGCGCAGAACATGACCGCTGTCGCCGCTGCCACCGCCGCACGCGGTCACAACGGGTCCGTTCGGATCCCGAAGCCTTATCCGCCGCTGTGCACCGCGAACCTGCTAGTGATGGAACGCCTCGAGGGCCGCGCGCTGGGGCAGCTCACAGCCACCGAGCCGATCGGCGATCGCCGAGCGCTCGCGCGCGTCCTTTTCGACACGCTGCTGGGCGAGGTGATGATCGAGGGCATCTTCCACGCCGACCCGCACCCGGGCAACGTGCTGCTGCTCGCGGACGGGCGCCTCGGGCTGCTCGACTTCGGCTCGGTCGGACGGATCGACGCCGGGCTCAGGGCCGCGCTGCAGCGCCTCCTGCTGGCGGTCGATCGTGGTGATCCGGCGGCGCTACACGACGCGTTGCTGGAGGTCGTGCAGCGGCCCGACGAGCTCGACGAGCAGGCGCTCGAGCGGGCCCTCGGCGTCTTCATGGCCAGACACGTCGGCGCCGGGATCACCCCCGATGCGCGCATGTTCACCGACCTGTTCCGGCTCGTGGCCCAGCATGGTCTGTCGGCACCACCAGAGATCGCGGGTGCGTTCCGCGCGCTCGCGACGATCGAGGGCACGCTGACGCAGCTCGCACCCGGGTTCGACATCCTCGCCGAGGCCCGCCGCTTCACTACCGACCATCTCGCCGAGCAGATGCGCCCCGAGGCGCTTCGTAAGAGCGCCACCGACGAACTGATCTCACTCTCCCCGATGCTGCGCCGGCTGCCACGCCGCCTGGACCGGATCGGCGGCTCGCTCGAGCAAGGCCGACTCGGCCTCAACGTCCGCCTGCTAGCGGACCAGAGCGACCGCAGATACCTGACCGGGCTCGTCCATCAGCTCGTGCTCACATTCCTCGCCGCCACCCTAGGAGTGATGGCCGTGCTGATGCTCGGGCTCCACGGCGGCCCGAACGTGACCCACAGAGTCACCCTGTACGCATTCATCGGCTACTGCCTGCTCGTCTTTGCCGGCATCCTCGCGCTACGCGTGCTCGTGATCGTCTTCCGCCCCAGCCCAAAGTGACCAACCTCACAACCACGGCCGTCTCCGCATCGAAGGCGGGCGCAGGTAAGGTCGGTTGCGTGACTGTCGTCGTCCTCACGGGAGCTACTCGCGGCATCGGGCGAGCCGCCGCGATCGAGCTCGCTCGGCGAGGAGCCGAACTCGTCCTCGTGGGACGCGATCCCGAGCGCGTCCGGTTGGTCGCTGACGCGGCCACGACAGCCGGTGGCAGTGGACGGGTCCACGGGCACGTGTGCGACCTATCGCTGATGTCCAACGTCCGGGTGCTGGCCGACGAGATCCGTGAGCACCACGAGCACGTCGACGTCCTTGCCAACAACGCGGGGGCACTGTTCGCCTCGCGCAAGGAGACCTCTGAAGGCTTGGAGCAGACCTTCGCGCTCAACCATCTCGCACCGTTCCTGCTCACGAACCTGCTGCGAGACCGCCTTGCCGGCGGCCGCGTCGTGACCACCGCGTCCGGCGCGCACCGGTCCGGGCGCCTGGACCTCGACGACCTGCAATCGGAGAAGTCCTACTCGCCACGCGTGTACGGCACCTCGAAGCTGTGCAACATCCTGTTCACCCGCGAGCTGGCCAGGCGCGCGCCGGAGCTGCACGCCAACTGCTTTCACCCCGGCGTCGTTCGCACCGGCTTCGCCAAGAACGAAAACGGAATCTGGAAAGTCATCGCCACGCTGGGCGCGCCCTTCCTCCGCTCCCCAGAGCGCGGCGCCCACTCACTGGTCTGGCTCGCCCTATCCAACGACGCCGCCGCCCTCACCGGGAAATACATCGAAGACGAACAGGTGGTCGCCCCCAGCGGCCAGGCCCAGGACGACAATCTCGCACGGAGCCTCTGGGAACAAAGCGCCGAGCTCGTCAGCCTGCCTGCCGACTCGCGCCTAACACCCCGGCGCAGAGACCCCTCGGTCATCACTCGGGCATCCGGCCCCGTCCCTCGTTTGCGCGGGACGCGCGCATGCGCTGGCGGACGAATTAGCTGCCCAGTTGCAAACGATCTCGCCGGGCGAACTCGTTCCGAGCGTGTGAGCAGGTTTGTCATCGCCTCCATCGCCGACGCTGCTTCGGTTCGGGGATCCCGAAGATCTCCCGATAGCGCCGCTCACGCTCGGCGGCGGCTTCGGGCGACTCTTCTGGCTCGGGCGGCGGGTGCGGCGCCTCTCTGATCGTCAGAGGGGGCGCTGGTGGCGGCACGAGCTGGAGCTGGCGCCCGTCGGACTGGTCGTTGGTCTCAGCCTCGGACTCACGCGCGATCGTTTGCGGAGACGGAGCGGGCTCGTCGGCCTCGGGGTCCGGGGCGATCGAGCGGATCTCTTCGGCGGTGCGTTGGGCAGCGGCGATGAACTTCGGCGGGCTGAGCTGCGCCTTGTTGGCGAGGCGTCTGATCTTGGCGGCGACGGCACCGCTCGCGCAGTCGTACTGGACGGCGGCGTACTGCTCGGCCCAGATCGCGTCGCGCCATCCCTCGAGGATCATGCGCTGGCGATCCTCGCGGCGGTGGCCCTCCTCGCCGACGATCGCGACCGGGCGCTCGGCGCCCCGCCGCCAGACGGCCAGATCGGGGAGCTGCTTTCGGTAGCCGCGCTCGTCGCGCATCCGCACCGACCATCGGTCGGCGTCTGCAGCGAGTTCGCGCGCGGACAGCCAGCGGAGGCCGCGGCGTTCCATCCGTGCCGCCGACCAGGCGACGAGTACGCCGTGCGCGACGGTCGTCGGCGACGGCGGCGCCTTCACGGCGCGGACTCCGCCGAGGTCGGTGCCGCGAAGCCCGGTGCTCGTCAGCCACACCACGGAGCCTTCGCCCCAGACCCATCGCATGCGTCCCAACCATCCGGCAGCCTCCAGCCTCGCCACGTGCCGCCGCACGACACGCTCGTCGAGATCCAACCCGGCCTCCACCGCCGGCACCGACACGAGTCCCAGCCGGCCGATGAACCGTCCGACTCGCACCGTTCCTGGACCCGGCATTCCTCGGTTACCCATCAGCAACAGACCACCTTCGTCCGTCCGAGCGGCATCGCCGTCCGCCCCGCCTCCAGGAAGACAATGAACCCCGTCTCGACTGGCCGCTGACTACCCGAACGACCACTACGTGGAGGGCGGGTAGTCAGCGGCCACGAAGAGAGTCGGGGGAGAGCGAAAAGCCAGTGCTGGCGGGGCGGACGGCGTTTCACACAGGTCCGCAGCTCGGACCGCGGAGGTCTACGAACCGCGGACTCGCCAGCGGACCGCGTCGAAACGCTCATTGGGTGCCCCCTCGCGTCTCGGGCGTCTCGCCGAGCAGGAGGTCGGCGATCGTGTGCATGACAGCGGCGAGGTCGCGGTACTGAAACGCGACGGCGTACATCACGCTGCCCTCCATCGCGATCCCGAGCCGCTGGACCGCACGATCGAACCCCTCCCAGAGCTTCGGCGGACCCGGCCGTTTCGCGCCGGGCCGCAGCTCGTGGGACAGACTCATTTGGCGACGACCGGGGAGGGGCGTCCACGCGAACCCCTCAGTGCGGGCGGCCTTCGCGAGCGAGGAGGCCTGCTGCTCGCACGCGTCGGCGAGCGCGCGGACTCGGTGGGGGAAGCCCGGATCGGGTGGAGCGTTCTCGCTGGCCGCCTGTGCACCGGACCAGGCCTCGTCTGCCAGCTGGAGCTCCTCGATGATCTGCTGCATCTCATCTGGAGCGGCTCGATAGCCGTGGATGTCAGCAGTGGACAGCTGCCTGATCGACTGCGGCGGACCCATCCGGCCTTGCGGGTCTCGTGGGCGAGGCTGGTATTCAGTCGCAGGCGGCTCACCCCTGGCGACCTCGAGCATTTGAGCCAGATCCGACCGGCGGATCAGCAGCTTCCGTTGTCCCGCGCGCTTGGCCGGCAGCGCCCCTTTCGACACCCACAGCCTGACCGTCGCGGGATTGACGCGCAGCTCGTCTGCGATCTCGGCCACCGTGAGCCAGGGATCGTCGACTTCCTCTGGCTCGTCAGCGTCCAGGAGAGACATTAGTCGGCTGGGGATGCTCTATCGCAAATAACACAATTGCGCTATCGTACCTCAGGTCGCAGAGATCATGTCGTCGTTGAGCGTCATCACGATCGTGCAGCACCCGGACGTCATTCAGCTGCCGGAGCTCGTGGCATGACCCAGCCGCTGCTGACGGCCGTTCAGGTGGCCGAGCTGCTGGCGGTGCCGAAGACGCGGGTGTGGTCGATGAGCAGGCGTGGCGAGATCCCGACGGTTCGAGTCGGCCGTCGCGAGGTTCGCTATCGCCCGGAGGACATCGAACGATGGATCGCACGCCGGACGACGTCGCGGCCGAGGGGCACTCAGTCATGACCGGGTTGATCGCGAGAATCCCCGCGTGCCGCGGATCAGCGCCTTCTACGGGATCGTGATCTGGATGTACCACGACGAGATCCACCACCTCGGACGGCCACACTTCCACGGACGCTACGGCGACGATGAGGCGTCGATCGAGATCGAGACCCTCGAGGTGCTCGCGGGCGAGCTCCCGCCACGGGCGTTGCGGCTTGTCAGGGACTGGGCTTCGGACCATCAGGAAGAGCTTCGGGAGAATTGGGATCGGGCCCGCCGGCACGAGCCGCTGCAGCGGATTGAGCCGCTTCGTTGAGGCTCTACGATTTCTCTCACATGAGAAGCACTCCACTGTTGAATGAGGCCACACCGCGGGACGGCTACCTCGTGAGCGTCCGCTTCGAGGACGGGACCGCGGGCGACGTCGACCTCTCGTACCTCACCGAGTACGGCGGGGTGTTCGAGCCGCTCAAGGACCCGGAGTACTTCCGTCGGCTACGGGCGGATGAAGAGGCCGGCACGATCGTGTGGCCGAACGACGCGGACATCGCGCCCGAAACGCTCTACGCACACGCGAAGCGCCTCACCTCGACGGCCGCCTAGCCACAGTCGAGTCAGCGCGTGACTCCGCTGTCAAAGAGACCGGAGAGCCCTGTCGGACGACGACGCACCGATGCGTTGGACCGGTGTCGCACCATGTGTCAGTTGGTCACATGCGTGTCGATCGGCTCCGGGGCCGTCGACCGGAAGGCCTCCTCGACCCACTCCGCTTCCCGCTCGCTGGGCGCGTAGTCAGCGTAGATCAGCGTGGTCTTGAAGTCGCGGTGACCCATCAGCTCCTGCAGAACGCGCATCGGCATCCCCTGCGCGGCCATCCGCGTTCCGAAGGTGTGCCTCAGGTCGTGAAACCGAACGGCGCGAACATCTGCACGGCCGAGCGCGGCCTTGAAGCGCTTGAGCAGCCGCGAGCGGTCGATTGGGTTACCGGTCTCCGGGTGGGCGAACACGAGGTCGTCGTCTTTCTTGTACCGCGAGTCTTGGAACAGCAGCTCGAGCTCGGTCGCGACGCGGCTGGCGAGGGGGACGCTCCGCGACGAGCGCTTCGACTTGGGCGTGCCGAACTCACCGCGCACGAAGTTCCGTCGGACGCGAATGCGCCGAGCAGTCCAGTCGACGTCGCGCCAGCGCAGCGCGAACAGCTCTCCTTGACGCATCCCGGTCATCGCCGCAGTCAGATACATCACGCGCTCGACCCGGCCGAGCGGATCGTCCGGAACCGCTCGCAACAAGGCCTCGACCTCTTCGGTCTCCAGAAAGTGGACGTCCGGGTCGGTCTCGGTAAGAGCCGGCTTCTCAACGCGCTTGACCGGGTTCTCACCAACCATCCACCCCTCGTCGATCGCGAACTCGATCAGCGAGTGGAGCGCCCCCAACGCGTTCGCCCGCGACTTTGGCGCGAGCCCCTTGCGTTCAAGCGCCGCGGCGAAGGCGCGGACGTCCTCGCGCGTGATCTCACCGACCGGCGTGGGCCCGAAGAAGTCGATGATGTGGATCCGTAGCCAGTAGGAGTACGCCTCGATCGTCGACGGCTTGCGCCCCGCCGCGCGCTTGGCGGCGATCAGCGCCTCGCCGACCTGTGCGAGCGGCCGTCGCCGCTCCTCCGCCGCCCGCTTCGCCTCCGCCGCGCGTTCCTCGGCGCGCTCGATCGCCATCTGTTCGCGGAGTTTGCCGAGGGCCACCTCGGCTTCGGCCCGGGTCAGGCCCTCCGGGTGCTGCTTGGAGTGGGCGAAGCCGAGCCCGCGCTGGATCTGCCGGCCACCGTCACGCCACTTCGCGATCCAGGTGTCGCCGTTGGGTCCGGAGCGCTTGACGAGCGTTCCGGCGCCGTACCGGGCGCCGCGCTGCATGCGCGCCACTGCTGTTCGCTTTGCGTCTGAAGCCGGCATCCCGTTGTACCACTCGTTGTACCACTTCGCCCGGAAGTCGGCTTAACTCCGAGCAACTCAGATCAACTCGAAAAGCGGCTTTTTCCAGCGCAAATGCGGGCAAATTGACTGATCTCGAAACACCCTGGGCGCCTATTTGTGGTCCAGGCGGTCGTGGGTTCGAGTCCCATCGCTCACCCTTTAGAAAGCTCCTGCAAACGGGGACCAAGCCCCTGGTCGTGCGACTGTTAGCCGCGAACGAGCAGCACGTTCTATCTACCAAGCGTCTACCAAATTCGGGCAAAGGCCGAGGGGAGACGCGTGCCTCGGCACCGGCTCCCACGCGGATAGGGGACTAGCGCTGCCACGCGGAGACGACAGTGAGGCATCGGGGTCGATGATTGCTGCTTGGCGCACGCGGCAGTCGTGCTCGGCGCGCGCCGGGGGTCTACGCCGCCGTCGTGGTTGGAGTCGGGGTGAGCGGGCGGTCGTCTCGACCGCGACCGCTGCTTGCCCTGGCGGAGCGACGCTCCGTCTTAGCGCCGGTCGCGCGCGTCCGCGCTGCCCGCCCCCCTCGACTTCTGAAACGCCAGGAGGATCCAGCTGTCTCAGACTCGCGGTGAGATCGGTGGTGCTAGCCCAAGGGAACGAGATGCCCCTCCGCCACTCTGCAACGCCGGGGGTGTCGGCTCGACCCGGCGGAAGTTGCGAAGCCCTGGTGTGCCTATCAGCCGCCAGGGGAGTGATGAGCCGCGAGATCGAGCCACTCGGCCCGACTGGGTGGATCGCTGACCCCACCCTCTTGTAGCGCCTGCCCAAGCCGCTCATTCATGAATCGCTCCTGGGCCTCGCGAGACTCCCAAACCTCAAAAACCGCCCAGCCGTTCTGCGTCGCCCCGGCGGTGTGTACCAACAGCCCAGGCGGCCAGTCACCCTCGCCGCTGCCCATATCGATCCCTAGCACATCGTTGACAGCCTCGTACTCAGCGCGGCCTACACCTTCGAATTCGAGAATCAGGGCGTCAGGCATTAGCGTGAATCCTCCAAACGTTTGCTGTCGGGCCTATCCTCGCTGACCCCAGCCCTAATAGTCAACCTCGCCGCCGTCGGTCGCGCCGCCGCTTTGATCGAGCGACAACACTCTCGTGCTCGACCCGCCTAACGCATTCAGGATGAACGCGATTCGCTGCTGCATGAAGCCCGTTGCACGACTCTGCCGCGTGACCAATCAGAGTGTCCGCTTGCGCTCGAAGCGTAAGCGGCACTCGTCAGCTCAGACGGCTGGTCCTGGTCCGGCACCTCGGCGCGCGGTGTGACAGAGCCTGCCGCCGATCGCGGGTGAGCCTCGACTGCGAGGCGGCCGCTACGGTCTTGCTTCGAGGATGAGGTTGAAAGGGGTTTCGGTTGCGCGGCGCACGCGCGTGAACCCGCCTTGCTTCAGGACCTCGGTGAGCCGCGCCTCGCCCGCCTGCGCGCCCAAGGGCGAGACCGACCTCTTGGGCGAGCGACGCGGGCGTGCAGATCACAGTCGAGGCGCCGTAGAAAACGCGGCCGACCGGGTTGAGGTTCTCCTCGACCCGGTCGTTGGCGAACGGCTCGACGATCATCCAGGTGCCGTCCGGTGTCGAGAGTCTCGAGCACGTGCGCCGACGCCCCAACCGGGTCGCCCATGTCGTGGAGGCAGTCGAACACGCAGACAAGGTCGTAGTCGCCGCCCGGATAGTCCTTGGCCGCTGCCACCTCGAAAGTGATGCGATCCTCGACCCCCGCCTCGCGGGCCGCCTCGCGTGCGCGCTCGATCGATGCGTCGTGGTAGTCGAAGCCGAAGAACTCGGAGTTCGGGAATGCCGTCGGCCATGATGACCGTCGATGCTCCGTGGCCGCAGCCGATATCGGCGACCTTCGCGCCTCGCTCTAGCTTCGCCTGCACACCTTCCAGCGCCGGGATCCACTCGGCAACCAGGTGGGCGCGGTAGCCGGGGCGGAAGAATCGCTCGGTGCCGCGGAACAGGCGGTGGTCGTGCTCGTGCCAACCCATCCCTCCGCCGCTGCGGAACGCCTCGAGGATCTGGTCTTCGTCGGCGTACAAGGACGCGATCGAGTCATAGACGCCCAGGATGTAGAACGGGCTGTCCTCGTCCGCGAGCGCAAGCGCGTGCTCGTCGGGCAGCGTGTAGCGGTCGCTCTCGGGGTCATACGTCACGTAGCCGCCGGCCGCCTGGTTGCGCAGCCACTCCCGCACGTAGCGCTCAGCTGCGCCAGAGCGCTCTGCCACCTCCTCGGAGCTCAGCGGCCCGGCGCCAGCCATAGCCTTGTACAGGCCAAGCTTCTCGCCGATAACCATCAGCGGCGCGCTGATGATCGCGCCCATGTCGGTAACCGCCTGACCCATGAAGGCCTCGAGCTTCGCCTCGTCGATCCCCGTCGCGCCCATTTGACTCTCCTCGTTTGAGACGGCCGCCGGAGTCATGGCCGTCGCCACGGCAAGCAGACCACAGTAGGCCCGGGCATGTCAACCCGTGATTTGAGCTGCTGATTGTGCACTGCGGCCTGCTCCCTGCAGCTTCGTGCCGCCACCACCAGGTCGACGGCCTTGAAAGACCGAGCGGCCCCAACGCTTCCCCCAGCGGGATCACCCCATCAAACATCACGTCGCCGATCCCGGAGCCAACCCGAGGATCGCGGACCGAAGTAAGGCTGGGCGCCCGCGCGCACAACGCACACACCATCGGACGCGCGCACGCACCGCCCACCCCACCAAGCAGTTCAACCCCGACAACCCCGGATCACGCGCTTGCCGCGAGATCCCTGCACAAGTAAGGAAGAAGGGCTACCGCGTCCGACAGTCTCGCGTGACGAGGGAAGGGAAGCAGGCCTCCAAGACGTGAGACACTGCGCCCATGAGGCGTGAAGAGGCCGAAGCGGAACGAGAGAAGCTGCAGCGAGACGATCATCAGCACACGTATGTCGTGCGCGAGCAACCAGTCGGAGAGTGGGAGGTCGTGCGGACGAATATCCCACGCCCGACCTCAGATGTCGTGGCCGAGCGGGGGGAGCCAGCGGATGTGCCCGACGACCCACGCCCATTCATCATCCGCCAGATTCCGCCCTACGGGCCACCCGGCTTCGGCTAAGCCATGCTGCCGCGCGACTGCTGATCCGACGTCGTCGCGAGTCCGCGTCACTTCCCCTCTGATCGACAAGCAGCAGGTCCCCGCTGTCCTTGCCCAGTCCCCTGGACGGACGTGGGTTCTTCTGAGTAGGCTCGCCCGCGCGGGCGCAAACCACCGAGGGAGGTCGCAGATGCTGTTCGGAGTGCTCTATTCACCACGCGGAAACGTCACCGAGGAGACGCAGAAGCGCGGGCTTCGGCTCTTCACCAACTGGTCCCCGCCATTCGAGTTCAAGGCTAACTATTCGCGCGGTGACGGAGAGGGAGGTATCGCCATCGTCGACACCGACTCCGTCGAAGCAATCATCGAGGGCATCACCCCGTGGGTGCCGTTCTTCGAGTTCGAGGTCACGCCGGTGATGGACATCCAGGCTGCCGTGCCTGCCCTCCAGCGTGCGCAGGACTGGCGTGATTCGGTGAGTTGAACGCTGGGGAACGGTTCGCACTGTGCGCCCTCGCGGGCCGAGACTCGCGAGGGCGCCCTCGTGGATCGGATGGGGGGCAGCCCCTGAGCCGGCCGGAAGCCCGCGTTGAACAACTTCGCGAATGTCGAGGCCCACCTTCGCTTGGCCTTCTCCAAGTGGTCACCACGAGTAGGTCGCCGCCCCCTTGATCGACCAGCAGCGCCAACGCCTGACCGCTGCTTGGATCGTGGGCAGGCGCGCCAAGGGCGCGGGAGCGCTGACGCGCTCCCGCAGTTTGGCTACAGGGCGAGGCCGGCGCTGGCGTGCATCATCGGCGCGCGCCGCGCGTGGACCGTCGAGATGATCTCCTCGGTGTCGATCCCCTGCAGGTAGGTTCCGGTCGTCGAGAGGTGCGAGTGCCCGAGCTGGCGCTGGATCAGCGGCAGCGGGATCCCTTCGTGCAGCAGCTCAACCGCGTGCGCGTGGCGCAGCTGGTGCGGCGCGAACCGCCGCCGGACTCCTGCCTTGAGCGCGAGGTGGTGCAGCTCGATCCGCGCCGCGCTGGCGGACCAGGCACGGCCGCGGGTGGGACCGTCGATCACGCAGAACAGCGGCCCGACCGGCAGCTCGACGCGGTCGGCGAGCCACGGCTCGAGCGCCGACCATCCCCACGCGTCCATGCCGACCTCGCGCCGGCGATCGTTCTTGCCGTGCCTGACCAGAATCGAGCCGCGACGCTGATCCAGATCGGTCTCGGTCAGCGAGAGCGCCTCCTGGATCCGTAGCCCGGCGCGCCACAGCACGACGATCAGGGCGTTGAGGCGATGGCCGTGGCGAGTGTGCCCGCCCTGGCGCATGACCGCGACGATCTCATCGACCGTAGGCGGGTCGGCCGGGTAGCGCTGGCCCTTGTTGCGCGGGGATTCTCCCGACGCGGAACCCGGGCGTGGTCGCCGGCGACCGACGTCGGCCGGCAGCGTCGAGCAACGGCTGAGAAGACGACATGGCTCCCTCCTTTGAGAGCTGGAACGATTACGCGCCAGCTCTACCGCCCACGCCTGTCGCAGCCCACAGAAGGAGGAGTGAAGCGGGAGCGCTGCTTCTCGTCCAACCGGACAGAGACTCGAGCGCTCGATCGGGGGCCTGCTCCGTCTAGGAGAGCGCTCGCTCGCTGGCCGGCACGAGTCCGGCGATCGGCAAGCGCCCTCGCGGCCGCACCGTCGGCTTCAACGCGTAGGTGTTGACGTGGACGGGTCGCGGTAGCGACAGTCCACCGACGGCAAAGAGGGCGACGTCCGGTCGAGAAAGCCGCACGACGAGCGGGAGGGTTAGCGTCCCGGGTTCGTGCGATCGGGCGGGTTGAAGCAGGGTGTAGCGAGCGGGAGAATGGGGTGGTGCGCAGACTGGCCGCGCTCGTGTTGGCCCTGATCCTGGCCGGGTGCGGCGCTTCCTCCGCGACCACACGTACTTCCGAGCTTTCCCCGTCGACGACGCATGCGCGTCCGGGGCTCCGGCACGTCAGCTCGACCAGTGGCTCGGGAGTCTCGACCGGGACGGCTGGATCGGTCGGCTCGCCCGCCGGGTTGGTTGATGGCAAGAGGGGTGCCGGGAAGATTCGGCATGTGGTGTGGATCTGGTTTGAGAATGAGGATCAGAGCAACATCATCGGTAACCATTGCTGCAGCTACTTCACGCACCTCGCGAGGAGGTACGGCAATGCGACGCACTACTACGCGCTCGGGCACTACAGCGCCGACAACTACACGGGAGCCACGGGCGGAATCCCCTGTTGCTACGACGATAGTTACCATCAGCTCTCTAACCGGAGCATCTTCAGTCAGCTCCCCAACGGGCAGTCTCGGTCGCTCGAGGAGTCGATGCCATCGCCGTGCCACACCAGCAACTCCGGGGAGTACGCCTTCAGGCACAATCCTGAGGTCTACTACGTGAGGACACTCGGACCGGACTGCGCCAAGTACGACACACCGTACAAGACCGGGTCCAGACCCGACCTGTCGGCGAAGTTCACGTTCGTCACGCCTAACCTGTGTAACGACGCGCACGACTGTTCGACCGCGACTGCGGATCGCTGGCTCGCCAGCGAGATGCCGCTGTTCATGCACACGCCGCAGTACAAGGCCGGCACCACCGTGATTTTCATCACGTTCGACGAGGGCTCCTCAAATGTGTCTGAGGGTCCGACGTCTCCGCCAAACAACCAGATACCGATGATCGTGGTCTCGCCCAGGTCCTCAGGTCAGGACGGGACGCAGTGGACGCACTACTCGCTGCTGGCAACGACCGAGCAGATCTTCGGCCTCCCCAAGCTCGGCGGCGCGGCGTCCGCGAGGACCATGTGCGGGCACTTCGGTCTCACCTGCTGACCTTGGGCGGGCGACGCGCTAGCACCGGGCGAGCCTCGTGTAGAGGCCTCGGTCAGCTTCTTGGTGGTTTTACGGTGTAGTTCCAATCGCCGTGGTCGCGGGCCCTGATCTCGTGCCAGATCGCTACTTGGGACCCAGCGACGAGGATCACCAATCTGGTCAAGGACCGAGGGTGCTGGCTTCGCTTCGGGGCGGCCGAGGCGGGCCACGTGCTGGTGCAGCCGTACGAGGTTCCGGCTGGCGCCAGACTTGCCAGGCGAGGCGGGGCCGTGCCGGTCCTGACCGCCGGGCAGGCGGTGCTCGGCGTCGTGGGAACACGCACGTTCAAGCTGAGGCTCACCGCTGCGGGAACACGGCTCCGCAAACGCGTCAAGCGGACGAGGCGGAGAGCCGAAGGCACGTTCACGCGCTTCGGCGAACGTCCGTCGGCACGAAAAACAACGTTCGTACTCAGGCGTAAACAGTTGATCGGCAGCGCGCTGGCACGCTGCTGGACGGCGCGTGCCGATCGCCTGACTCGTGCCGGCCAGCAAGCGGCCCACGGCTGTCGCTCGCAGCCGGAGCACGCGCCCAATCGAGCGCTCGAATCTCTCCCCGGTTGGACGAGAACCAGCGCTCTTGTCGCGACTGCGAGGCTGCTGGACCGGCCCGGCTATGCAACAGTCGGCGCAGTCGGGAAGCAGGCGTCGCGCGACCGGCCGCGCAAGAGCGTCGCTGCTCGAGCAAGCAGCGGCCATGCGTTAGCGCTGCTGGTCGATCATTGCGGGAGTGGCGAGCGGTCGTGCCAGACCGAGGGCCATTTTTCTGACATACCGACAGCGTCGAATTCATACGCGGTCCCGTAAGTGAGGTCGCCTGGACCGTCCACAACCCTTTCACGAGCGCGCTGGCGCGCCGGTTCAATCTCGATCATGACGTGGCGGTCACTGACCCGCCGATATTCGCTAGCGCGCAGCGCCGCCGTGAGCGTCGAGAGCCAATCGTCGACGCGGCGATACCTGAGTGTGAACCTACCGCCGGGATCGCTCACAAACCACTCGAACAGCGGCCCTCCGGCCCAATCTGGCCCGTCGCATTCAATTGACATGACGTCGTGGCTCTCGATACACAGCGGAAAGAAGTGTCTCGGCGCGATTCCGGTGCCATCGTGCAGCCTCCACGTCCAGAGGGCGAAGTCGGGCCGCGCGAGCAACGGATAGAAGCTGACGATCTGCTGTAGCGAACCGGGCTCAACGAGTTCCCAAAGCCGTCGCGCGGCGGACGGGAGACGGGTAGGAGTAATTGCCCGGTCGATCTCCGCCAACACACTCGTGTCCTCCGGCGCCGCCGGGGTCGGCAGATCCAGATCTCGCAAGACCCCATGAAGCTCGGCTACTAAGTCGTCAACCACGCTCCACCTCCCAAAGCTCGACCGTGGGCCCGGCGACACCATATGTCAAACCGCCCCGCCCTGAGGATTGAGAGGCTGCTCCTTCGGGCTTACTGGTCAAGCTTCGCTGGTCGGCGGATGTCGGGAAGAGCGCCGCTTTGGGCTTGCCCGGTCAGAGGGCCGCTTTTAGACCAGCGCCTTCCCGACGTTCCGTCGAGGTGCCCGTAGAGCGGCAACAGGAGGTCGCGCCCTTAGAGCGCCATCAGTAAGCAACCGCCAGGGTACCTCGCGCCGACCCGTGTCAACCAGGTCGGATGAAGGGAGTGAGGGTGATGAGTGACGGGCGGTTCGCTGGGGTCGACTGGGCCAGCGAGGAGCACGCGGTGTGCGTGGTCGACGAGCGGGGGCGGATCCTGGAGGGCAAGCGCTATCGGCACACCGAGCCGGGGATCCGGGCGTTGTGCGCCAGGCTGGTGCGCTTGCACGTTGCCCTGGTCGCGCTGGAGCGGCCGGACGGACTGTTGATCGAGCGGCTGCTCGACGCGGGGTTAGCGGTGGTCGCGGTGCATCCCAACCAGGTCAAGGCGATGCGGCCGCGGTTCAGCGTCGCGGGCGGCAAGTCAGACAGCTTTGACAGCTTCGTGCTGGCCGAACTGGCGCGGACCGACAGCCATCGCTTCCGGGTGCTGGTGCCCGACTCAGACCAGACCAAAGCGCTGCGCGCGATGACCAGGGCGCGGGACAGCCTGGTGCGCACACGGGTGGGGTTGGCCAACCAGCTGCGAGACCAGCTCGCGACCTTCTGGCCCGGCGCCAGCAACGTGTTCTGCTCGGTCGATACGCAGATCGCGCTCGCGTTTCTGAAGCGCTACCCCACCCCCCTCGATGCCCGCCGTTTGGGCGAGCAGCGACTCGACGCGTTCCTCAAGCGCAACGGCTATCCGGGCCGCAAGCCCGCTCGCGAGCTGCTCACGAAGCTCCGAGCAGGCGCCGACGGACGCGCCGGCGAGCTCGAGATGCAAGCCCGCCGGCAAATCGTGCTCGCTCTCGTCTCCGCACTTGAGCCGGTCGTCAAGCGGATCAGCGAACTGACGATCGAGATCCGCCGCGCCCTCGAGGCTCATCCCGATTGCGCCACGTTTCGCTCACTCTTCATCGCACAGGACTCATGGCTGTGCGCCGCAACGATGATCGCCGAGATCGGCGACTGCCGCGAGCGCTACCCCACCTACCGAGCCCTCGCCGCCGACGGCGGCCAATGCCCCGTCGCCGTCGAGTCCGGCAAAGCCAAACACGCGCAGTTCCGATGGGCGTGTGACCACCGGCTACGACAAGCGTTCTGCACCCTCGCTGACGCAAGCCGCCGGCACAACCCCTGGGCCGCCGACATCTATGACCGCGCCCGCGCCCGCGGCGCCAGTCACACCCACGCCACGCGCATCCTCGGCCGCGCGTGGAGCCAAATCATCTGGCGCCTCTGGCAAGACCACGACACCTACGACCCGCTACAACACACCGCCCTGCAACGCCTCATCGCCGCCCGAGGTTGACACAGGGGGGCTACAAGCGACAGCGCATCGCGTTGGCCGTGATCGTGCTCAAGCTGGTCGCGCTTGAGACTGCTGCCTGTCGATCAGCTCGGCAGCCAGCGATCGTCGCAGCCGAGCGTCGAGTTCTGGGCGGGAGCGGAGTCTCGGCGAGGTGATTCGTCCAGACGGTCGGTGCTCTTGAATCTGTGCCGTCAGCCGGTGGCACTAGCTAGCACCGGCGGTGATGAAGCCCGGCACCGATCGCCGGCCGTCGGCGCCGTCGTTGTCGGGGGGCAAGTCGGATGGGTTGAAGTGGCGGCCAACACCCGGTTAGGCTCGTTCGGTTCTGACTACGTGATTGCTCGGTCACCACCGGTGGCGCGGGCTGAAGGAGGAAGAGGATGCTCGCATCCAAACGATCGCGCGCGGTCTTTGGTCTCGGAGTTGTCATTGCCGCCGTTGGCTTCACCAGTTCCGCGATTGCTGCTGCCGGCGGCGCCGGTACGAAGACGAGCGGAACGGCGTATGTGGGCCAAGTGCCCAAGCCAAGCTCGCTCGTCTATGACTCCGGCTTCAACTACGACAAGGTGCTCGGCCCGGGCGCGGTGACATTCGTGATCAAGGCGCTGCCGGGCAGCGTTGCAGGAACGATCGCGGTCAAGGCCAAGGTCGTGACGCTCTGGACGCCCCATGGGTCGCTGAGCGGCACTGGTAGCGCGCTTCTGACGATCACTAACAAGCCGAAGCCCGGCGATGCGACCCTAAGCAAAGGAAAGCTGTTGCTCAATCATGGCACCGGTGGTTTGGCCGGGCATTCGGTGAGCGCCACCTTCACGGGGACCGGCAACATTCTCCTCCCCAACCAGTACGTCTTCCGCTACAAGGGCGTTTATCGCTAGCAAAGGAAAGCGGGATCGTCGGCCGCTGGACGTATGCGTTCTCGCCGCCGTCCGGCGGCCACGGTGGCCGCTAAATACTGGCGGACCTTCGTTGCCAGACGCTCGTGCGCATCACGCTCTCAGCAGTGCGCGAGTGGGCGGAGCTTCACGAGAGCGAGCTGCACGACAACTGGGAGCGCGCGCAAGCGCTCGAGCCGCTGGCTCCCATCGATCCGCTTCCGTAGCATGGAATCCAGTGCTCAGAGTCACTGACGTCAAGCCACTCGATGATCACCGCCTTCGTGTCTCGTTCAACGACGGCGTCGTTCGCGACGTCGACTGCTCGTTCCTATTCCGGGGCACCCTGGGCGAGCCGCTGCGCAACCCGGAGTACTTCAAACAGGTTCGCGTCGACGAAGAGGGGGGAACGGTGGTCTGGCCTAACGGACTCGACCCAGCTCCGGAGATCTTGCACGGCGACCACGAGCCACCGCCGGCCATCTCACCGCATACGCGGCCGGCGTGCGTTTAGCAGCCAGCCGACGGACTGCGACTATTCGGTCAACGCGGCAGCGTGCCCGGATCGTCGTCGGTATCGTCGGCGCAGGTGGCCGAACTGCCTGAGGCCTACCCCGATGCGCACGCGCAACTTCTGAGCGCCGTGAGTGCCTTGCGTGCCGTCCTGAACTACGCCATTGACTTCGTCGCACGTGGCGATATCGACGTCCTCTTCACCGTCAGCGGTGGCGCAACCGACGCCGATGGGCAGTCAGCTGACCCAGCTGTCTGGAGCGACTGGCTCATCGCGTGGCGCTCCGTACCCTCTGAGGATCGAGCGCGTTCTGAGAGTGAGTCGATCGACGTGCAGCATGGGTTTCGCGCGCTCCATGTATTTCTCGAGCGGGACTACCAGCCAATCGCCCGCGGCTAGTGCTCCGCCGCCAGCCGGGCCCTGACCGCGGAGCTGGTTGGTCGCGGCGATCGCGCTCGCCGCGGAGGTTGAGAGACTTCGGGCATGGTCACCCGCCGCGTGGTCGGTTTCTCGGCTCCCGCGCTGGCGCGGCTTGAGTGGCCGGTGTTTGAGGCGTCCGGCGCGCGCGACGGGCCGCGGGTGTGCCTGCTTGCCGGGGTGCATGGATGCGAGTACTCATCGATCGCTGCCGTGGTGCAGTTCATGCGTGCGCTCGACGTCTCGGTGCTGGTCGGGTCGATTGTCGCGGTGCCGATCGTGTCGCCGACCTCGTTTAGGGCGCGATCGCCGTTTGTGGTGCCCGAGGATGGACGCAACCTCAACCGCTCGTTTCCGGGGGACCCGCACGGGTCGTTCAGCGAGGTCCTGGCCCATCACGTGTTCTCAGAGTTCGTGAGCGGCAGCGACGTTCTCATTGACCTGCACGGCGGCGACATGGTCGAGGCGCTCGAGCCGTTCGCGCTCTACGACGACTCTGCGGTGCGCGAGAGCGCGGAACGGCTGGCCCGAGCGTTCGGCCTGCGCTACGTGGTGTGTGACACCACTGACACGCTCCGTGGGACGACAAGCGCGGCCGCCGCCGCGGCGGGGATCCCGGGCTTTATCGCCGAGGCGGGCGGCCGTGGGCTGCTCGAGCGCGCCGAGGTAGAGCGTCATATCCGTGGACTGCGGAGCGCGCTGCGGGCGGCGGGCGTGCTCGACGGCGAGCCTGATCCGCCTCTGGAAGGCCAGCAGCTGGTCGAGCGCTTTGTGTGGCTGCGCACCTCGACCCCCGGCTGGTGGCAGCCGGTGGTTGATGTGGGCGAGACGGTCGCCGCTGGCGATCACCTCGGTACCGTGCTCGACGCCTTCGGCGACGTGATCGACACAATCACCGCCCCTGAGAGCGGCGTCCCGCTCTTTCTCACCTCGAGCCCGGCCGTCCAGGCAGGCGGCTTGCTGCTCGGGCTCGGGGCCGGCCTGCGCGAGCTCTAGCCGCCAGCCCCGGCGCACCCGCCTCGTCCTCCCAGCAACCTCGCGGTCGCGCCGGCACCGACCGAGCAGGCCCTCGTCGAGATCCGCCTACTTAAGAGCGCGCCGTCGGGGCGATCGCGAAGTCGCGAGGCTGTCGGCCAGCTGGAAGCCCTCGTCGCGGTCGAAGCGGTCGCCAGCCCGGGCGACCGTCTGCGGATGAATTGGCCACGCGGGTCGCCGAGGGCGGGTTGCTGGATCACGCCGTGAAGCAGTCATGCCCCCGCGACTGCTGCTCCGCACGTGCTTGCGGTAGCCGCCGGTCCCAGGGTCGAGAGTGTCGTGGCCCTTCCGAGGCAGCTGTCTCGGGGCGTCAGGATCGCCGTCCCGGCCCTTCCGCTTGGCTGGCGCGTGGCAGTAAGTCGAGTCGAGCGCCGGTGTGATGTCTCCTGTTTCGTCCAGACAGGAGAAGTGGGCTTCGAGTCCGATGAGGCGTTCAGAGAGTCACGCGGCGGGTGAGCGGCTGGTAGCCGGGGGTGGTGGTGATCGTCACTACCACATGGTCGCCGGCCGTCCCCGACACGCTGACGCTGGCGCGCCCGCTCGAATTGCTGTGCTCGATGCGCCCTTTGGCCTTGACCCCGGCTCCCATAACGGGGTCGCCCGCGTCGGTCACCTCCACCTTGATGGTGAACTTCTTCGACGTGTGAGAGGTCACCGACACCGAGGCCGACAGGACCGGCAGGACGCGAGACCAGTAGATCCCGATCTTCGACCCGCCGATGGGCACCATGTTGATCAAGAGGTCGAGTGGCCCCAGGCGTCCATCGCCATAGAGCCGGTCGAGGGCCGAGGTGTTCGTAGTGAAGTGCTGAGTCCGTTTCTGCCAATCCGGCCGCCCGTTGGAGCAGCCCGTGCGATTGCCTTTGTGGCGAGCGAGAGCCTTGGCGGCGCCGCGCGTGATCACGTCGTCGCCAACGCGCTCGCTCGCCGTGAGGCGAGTGAGGCGGCGAATGCGATCGTGCGGTGAGTGGAAGCCAACACTCCTGATCGGGCGTTCTGGGCAGTTGGCCCGCATCGGGATAGGGTTGGCGCGAGAAACGTCGCCGAGAGGAGAAAAGCTATGGCGATCGGGGTTTACTTCAACTTCGAGGGTGGGACGCTGGATCAGTACGACGAGGTCTGTCGCAGGCTCAATAACGGGCGGCCCATGACCAAGCTGTCGGACTGGCCCGGCGGCGGCTGCCTGGCGCACTCCGCCTGGGAGGAGGGGTCGGGCTCGCTGCGGGTGTTCGATGTGTGGGAGTCGCCGGAGACCTTTCAGAGCTTCGGCGAGAAACTGGTGCCGCTCCTCGGCGAGGTTGGCCTTCCAGCGGCTGAACCGCACGTAGTGCCGCTCCACAACTTCGTCGCCTCCTAAGAGACAAGAGGGCGCAGCGGCGCTGTAATCGCGCGCCGAGGTGGCACCGGCGAGCGCTCCGCCACGTGGATCTCGACTTCCGCGGTGATCGCCGTCGCCCAATCTCGCGTCTCGACCTACGGTGCCCCTTCGATCTCTTTCCGCGTCGGGGGGCGGGTCGCGTCGGCGCATTATGCTCGGCCCAAGTCCCGGCCGGCCTGCCGGCCCAGGGACGTAGACCGGGCTCGTCGCCCGCCAAGCGTTCAGACCCCTCACGAGGAGGCAGCTAGATGACAGACGTGGATCCTGGCATTCGTTTTCCTGGTGAGTCCGAGGAGTACCGTCGCGAGCGCAATCGTCTGCTTGAAGCCGAGGCCGGTTTGCGGCGGGCGATCGAGCAGGTCGCGGCGCAGCGGCGCGCGCTGCCGCGGGGCGGCGTCGTCCCTGACAACTACCGCTTCGAGCAGGCGTCTGACGGCGAGGAGGTGCGGTTCAGCGAGCTGCTTGAGGCGGGCAAGGACACGCTCGTCATCTACAGCTTTATGTTCCCGCGGTATTCGGGCGATACCAGGCCGGGTCCCTCACAGGGCGAGACGGCGCGGCTTCCGCTGTCCGAGACCCCGTGTCCGTCATGCACCTCGATCCTGGACTCGCTCGACGGCGCCGCTCCTCATCTCAGGCGGCGGCTGAACCTCGCCGTGGTCGCGAAGTCGGACCCAGACCGGATCCGCAACTTCGCGCGCGAGCGTGGTTGGCGCCACTTGCGGCTTCTCTCCTCCCGAACCAACGCCTACAACCGCGACTACCACGCGGAGACCCCAGAAGGCGAGCAGATGCCGATCCTGAACGTGTTCGTCCGCGACGGCGACCAGTTCCGCCATACCTGGTCCTCGGAACTCATGTACGCGCCCCGAGACGACGGTCTGGAGGCGCGCCACGTCGACTCCATCTGGCCAATCTGGAATGTGCTTGATGTGACGCCGGGCGGCCGCGGCAACGAGTCAAACTTCCCAGCGCTGGGCTACGACTGAGCAGCGCTAAAGCTCGTCAGGCTCCGTGAGCGCCTCCCGAGTTGCGCGGAAACCGCGCACGTTGCCAACGATCGCATTCGCCTCCCGCGCGAAAGTCGGCGCACGAGTGCGCTGTCGACATTTGCGGCGGTGAAGCCCAGCTAGCTGCTTTGGGCCGGCCTGGGCGGCAAAACCAGCCGTGCCCTCGATGTCGGCATCGCCGAAGTTCGGCACGTCGTCGCAGAGTCGTCCAGGTCGGCCGAGCTGAGCGCGCGCCTGCCGGACGAAGTGATGCTCCAGTGCATGATGAACCGCTGCCACAATGCGATCCAGGAGCCGATGGACATCCTGCTAGCCCAAGGATTCTCCGCTTCGGCGATCCGGAGGGCTATGTGGTCGGCCTGGTCAAGAGCGCGTAGTCCAAGCCGGCGCTTCAGTCCTGGCGTCCGGGAGGGCCGGATACGTGGCAGTGGCCTCGAAGGTCGCCGTCAAGGTCGAAGCAGAGTGCCCGCGGTGACCAGGCGCATGAGGCGAGTCCGTGGCAGCGTGTGTGCTGGCCGCCGCGGTCGGATTTATGCTCGCCGGCGCGCTCTCGTCCTGTGGCTCGACGGCCGCGGCGCCGGGGCCAGCCGCCCCGACGCCGACGCTGACGTTCCACGTGATCACAAAGACGACGCAAAAGCTGGACAGCATCGTCTGGACTGGCAGGCAGTTCCTCTACGTCCAGAACACCACAAACACGGTCTGGGCTGCTCCGCCGGCAGGACGGCCTCTTCAGAAGTTCGCGACGATGCCAAGACTGGTGGAGGAGACACGCTGCATCCTCTCGCCCGGCAGCCACGGTTTCCCGTCCGGCGCGATCTTCTGCCATTCGCCGGACAACAAGATCTATGAGATCAGCCCAGACGGCGCGAACAAGACCGTGTTCGCGAGCCTTCCCGCGCCCTATCCGCCTGCGGCGGACGGGGCGCTGGCATTCGACAGCGTAGGCCGCTTCGGCTACCGGCTGCTCGCGGCGACCGGGCGCTCGGGCGGCCTTAAACCGGCCGGGGGCGTGGTGTACGCGATCGACCCTCTCGGCCACGTGCAGCAGGTCGGAAGCTACGCCGGGCCGGGGGGCGCCGATGAGCTCGTGATCGCACCCCGTCGATTCGGTTCGGTCGCCGGGGACGCGCTCCTGACGGTCGACGCCGGCCCGAGCGGCGGCGCCGTCGTCGCGTTGGACCCCAGCGGGAGGACGCGACCGATCGCGACCTTCCCAGACGGTCCGAATCCGATCGCCCCGATCCCGAAGCTCCCGAGCAGCACCGGGAGAACTCGCGCTCCTTTTCCGGGCCTCTACCTCAACGACGACAAGACGGGCTAACACCTACATGGCGCCGGCGGCCTCCCTCGCCAGATACGCGGGCGATGTGATCGTCGGTACCGAGTCCCCCCGCGGCCTCTTCTGGATCCTCAAGCCGAGGGGCAAGGGTTTCGCCGAGATACCCTGCGAGACAACCTGCTCGCCGGGACCAGCCTCGAGCAGGCGATCTTCGTGAGCTGAAGGCCGCGCCGTCCTCGGCGACCTCATCGCGGCGCACACAAGCCCGAACGCCACACGGGGCCGGTGCCGCCTCGATCCAGGGCCAGGACCAGGCGAAGCTAAGCTCGCTCCCAATCGATCTAAGGGAGGGCGAGCGTCACTTTCCAAGCGGCGCTCGCCAGTGACGGCCAGTCGTCGGCGTCCCAGGGAATCAGCCTGTCATACGGCCATAACTCCCACTCGGCTCGCTCATTGGAGAACTGCGCGCGTTGGGCTCGCCAGATCCGTGCGTCCTCGCCCTCCTTGGGCTCGCCTATGCCCGCAGCCACCATCTCCGCGGTGATGTCGATCATCACCGCGAGCGTAGGGGCAAGCACGCGCGGCTGGTCGCCAAACCCGTATCTCGACTGCCTCGCGGCCAATCGAAAGCGGTCGTCGGCGAGATGCGCCGTGTCGGGCGATGAAAATGCTGTTTGAGGTTGTCGTCCGGGGCTGGGCTTGGGGGTCTGGTCACTGGGACAGGGGCCTTTCCTACAACGCACACGGGCAGGCCGTTTTGCGCGTGGGCTTTGAGCCCGTGGTTTCTGTGGCCGCCCCCGCTAGTTGCCCGGTTGCACTTCGAGCACGTATGCGTCCGTGTCGTTTGCCCGCAGGTCCCGGTCTGCGAGAGCCGGGAGGATCCCTTCCACTGGTCGCGTGGACTCCGCGCCCGAGGCGCTGGAGGCGGTGGGCGCCTTGTCGGAGATCGTTCGGGATTCCCGAGCCGCACGTCGCGAAGGTGATCGCGGTGAGAGTCCCGGCGACACCGGGATCGTGCTCGCCTGCGCCAAGACGTCTCATCCCTCGGGATGAGGCGACCATGAAAGCCGAAGGGAGGAGGCCCCGGGGAGGGCACTCCAGCCCGAACCGCCCGCCGCCCGCCCGCGGGTACCGGGCGGGCGACGGACGAAACGCGGGACTCAGCCCGCGGTGTTGGCGAACGGGTCGGTCGGGCCCTTGGTCGCGATCGGCTTTGCCATCACGAAGAACGGGTCAAACGTGCTGCCGCTCGTGGTCAGGCCCTCGTAGTCCCCGGTGAAGAAGCCCGTGGGCGTCAGCGGCGCGGTCATCATGTCGAACGATCCGCTCGTGCTGAGCAGGGTCTCGCCGCCGGCGGCCCAGTTCGCCGCACTGCTGCAGTCGACGCTCGCGGCGTGGCAGTGGACGATGAACTCGTCCGTGTTCCCCGGGTTCGAGGAGGTGGCGTTCTCGGTGTCGTAATAGGTGACGCCGATCGTCCCGTCGGAGTTCACGGCAATCTGCGGGGTGAACGCCTCGGCTGAGGAGGGCGCCTGGTCGATTTCGATCGGCGTGCTCCACGTCTTACCGCCGTCGGTCGACTGCGAGAAGGCGATCTTCGGCTGGCCGCTCGAGCTGAAGCGTCCGTCCTGCCACACGACATACACGTTGCCGTTGCGCGGATCCGTGGTGAACTGGGGCAAGACGTCGCCGGTCCGGTACGGCTGGCCGCTGAGGCTGCTCGCCTCCGCCCGGACGAGCGGGCTGACGATCGTCGGCGCCGACCAGGTGGCACCGCCGTCGGTCGAGCGCAACATCGCGACGTCGTAGGTCGCGCTCTGATGGTTGCCCTTGCCGCCCTTGGTACGGATCAGCGTGAAGCCGTCGAGCAGGTCGCCGGCGGCGGGACCCGCTGCCGGGGCGACGATCTCGTTGTCGATTGTCTGGTCGTACTCGCCGGGGTCATAGATGATCTTCGGGGCGCTCCAGCTCGCGCCCCCGTCGGTGGTCTCGGAGAACCACGCGGGCCCGCGGAACGCGAACACGTGGTTGAAGGCGGTGGGGTTGGCGTTCACCGAAGGCGACACCAACCGGTCCCAGACGACGTATGCCTTCAGTCGGTTCGTGGGGTCCGCGGTGATCCAGTCCTTGTCGTTGAGGACCGTGGTCGAGGTGTCCTCCTTCACGATCACCGGCGTATTCCATGTTTTCCCGCCGTCGGCCGATGTGCTGACCTGGACAGAGCTGGTTCCGCCGAACGCGGGGCCGTTCGCATTGAACGCCAGAGCCGACTGGTAGACCGTGTTCCCGTCGGAAGAGAAAGCGACCACGGGATCGCTGGCCCGGTCGAGCGTGCCGCCGGTGCAGATAGTGAACGCGGCCTGGGTCGCGGACAGCGCCCACTTTGCGCCCCCGTTGGTCGAGACGACGCCGACATCGCCGTTGTCACCGCCGTCGTTCCAGCGGTCCTGCTGGTAGGCGGCGACCAGGTGCATGGGGTTGGTCGGGTCGACCGCCACCATTGGTTCAACCTCGGAGTCGGGGTAGTTGACGCTCCCCTTGCTCTCGCTGAATGCGATCTCGTTGCCACACGGCGTGCCTTGTGGGGTCGCCAGCGGCTGGTCGGGCACCTGAACCGGCGTTCCGGCGGTCAGCGTGCTCGCTGGTGCGCCCGGCGCGGCCGCGAGTCCCGCGGCCAGGACCGCGGCGGCCGGAGCAAGAAAGCGCAACGGGTGCCGGCAGCGTAGGCCGGCACTTCGGGGGACATGCATATTGGCTCCTTCCCCTGGGCTGGGCCGGTCCCACGCATGCTCTACCACTTGACCGCGTCAAGCGCAAGGAGGAGGTGAGGCACTCAAGCGTTTCACGGCGCTCGAACAAGGGGCTCCGGCACGCGCGGGCTTCAGCGCCGTCCGGCACCCAAGGACTCTTGTGCCGTTCGATCCGAAAGCTCTGCCGTCGTCCGATCGAGTAACAGGAGTTCACCTCGGAAGGCGGCGCTTTGCAGCTCCGTACTCCAGATTGATTCGATCGCTCCCGGATGGCAGCGCCCCTAGCGGCGGTAAACGTCGCCCTTGCTGTTACGCGGCTTCGCGCAGGCGCCGCAGCCGCGGCGCACCCGAGCGCAGCGCCCCTTGACAGCCCGCGCCTTCTCTCCGGTGGGGTCGTAAAGTAGGCCTTGATCGTCGCCGGTGAACCCCCTAACCGGAAACCCCTACCGTGCGGCGGTCGGCGCCCAAGGCTCTGGGCCTCTGCCAGCTCGAGAGCCTCGACGCGCGATTGTCCCGACGTCTGTTGGCGTCAGCGATGCTGGTCGCGGTGTCGGATGTGATCGATCCGCTCGCGAAGCGTCTGCCATCGGGAGCGCCCCTGATCGATCAAGGCATCCCACTCGCGTCTAACCTCGTCATCGGGTGGGCGCTCGCCGCGGCCGATTCGGTCCAGCTCTTCAGAAACCTCTCGCCCGATCGCTGCGGACGCCACTAGGACGACCATCAGCGCAAACAGCGCTGAGATCATCGCCAAGACCGCGCCGATGACACCGAACCGCGAGGCGTAGGAGCTGAAAAGATGGGGCAGGTACACGCCCGCGGCGATCAGGCAGATTGCGAAGAGCACCGCCCCCAGAATCGCGAATGGCAGAAGGCGTCCCCACCCAATCCGCTTCGCGCTAAGGGTCCGGCCACTCCACGCAAGGAACAACGCCGTAGCCGGAATCACCGCCAGATTGGCGGCGACCTGGGCGTTACCGCCACCGGCTATGTCGTGAATCCACCAGCTGAGACCGATGTAACAAACCAGGCCGCCAATCCAGACCAGGTCGTTGAGCGTGTTTCGAACGCTAAGCGGCTTGAGCTCCCACGTCTGCTCGAACAGCCGCTGCGCGCCACGCGAAAAGCTCAAGACCGCGACCATGAGCAGAAACACTCCGAAAACGCTGACATCCGTGTTCGTGCCACCCGCCGGCGACAGCACATCCTTGACCGCCTGAGCGCCTCCTCCCGTCAGTCGATAGCGCGTGATGATCGTGTCTGCGATGTCGCTGGCGTCGCCGCGCGGCAGGATCGCGCCGGCGATGATCGCCAAGGGAATGAACGCGGTGAGCGCGCTGGAGGCCAACGCGATCGCGCGGTCGAAGCCGACCACCCGCTGAAATCGGTTCAGCGCGCGCAGTAGGAACACCGGCCGCAGCCAAAACGTCAGGGTCCGGCCGATCCGCTCGCGGTCAAAGCGGGCGCTGGCCGTCATCGATACCGAGCGACCGGGTCAGAGCCGGATTGACGAAGGCCGCCCATCGTGATCAGTGAGCCGCCGCTAACCCCAGGCGAGACGCTCTGCACTTTTCACCGCTCGAGCTTACCGGCGGACGTCAGCCGCTCATCGTTCCGGTCCTATCAGACCAAGGCAGTCACGAGGTCGTGCGAACGCTGCGAGAAGCGCATCGCCGAGATGACTAAGGAGGACGTGGAGCAGTTCGTCAGGGAGGCCACCGTCATACGACCCGTCGCGCGCGCGTCCCGCGCGCGTTAGGGCTCGGACCGCCAGGTCTTGGTCGATTAAGCACCTGTCACGAGATCGTGAATAGCGCTTCCGCGGAAGCGCGCGTTAGCTCCGCGGACGACGACGATCGGAGGGTCGGACGCGGCAGTCGTGTGGCGCCGGCAGCGTGACGCCTTCGGCGAGTGGCGTGGCGACCCGGGATCAGCGAATCTAGAATCCAGTCCTGGTTGGAGGGACCGGGATTGACTGAGTACGTTCTCTCACAGCGAGGGTCGCCGGACGTGGAGCGGGCTCGGCTGAGGTTGCTGGAGGAATACCACGATCCGCTTACCGTCAGCCAGTTGGACGCGATTGGCGTCGGCGAGGGCTGGCGCTGCCTGGACGCCGGAGCGGGCGGAGGCTCGGTCACACGGATGCTTGCCGAGCGGGTCGGGAGCACGGGCTCGGTGGTTGCCGTGGATCTCGACACCAGCCTCCTCGACGAGCTCGCGAGCGATCGGGTCGAGGTGCGTCGCCACGACCTCCTGTCCGACCAGCTGCCCCAAGCCGCGTTTGACCTCGTCCATGCACGCCTGCTCTTGATGTTTCTGTCGCCCCGACTCGGCGCCGTGCAGCGACTGGTGAGCGCCGCGCGGCCGGGAGGGTGGGTGGCCTCGATAGCTCCGGACTTCACCGCGGTGGCGCTATCGCCGACCACGTTGGTGTGGCAGCGGGTTTGGTCGCAGTTCCTTGACGCAGCGATGACCGGCGGCTGGGATCCCGGCTACGGCGCCCGCCTCAGCGGCGACCTACGCGCAGCCGGCCTCGTCGATCTGCACGCCGACTACATCGCACGTTGCTACCCGGGCGGGTCGCTCCCCTCCCGCCTCCTGTCGCTGACGGTCGAGCGGTTGAGAGAGCGAATGGTCCACCTCGGCGCAGACAATGGCGAGATCGACGAGGCGCAGCGCCTGCTTCAGGAGCCCGCCAGCACGATCACATCTCCAACGACTTGCATGGCGCGCGGCCGGCGGCCCGGCCACCCCTGAGCACTCACGCAGAGCGGCGATTGGGGTCCCGAGAGTGCTGCTAGCCCTACGAACACTGTTGACCGACGGCTCGCGGCGGGCTGCTTGGGCGGGCTATATGCGTTCGTCGAGACGGCCGCCGGGCGCCGGGTGGCGCTCACGCAGGCGGGCGCTTGGATCTTCAGCTACGCGCTGTATCTCGTCTACACCACCGTGCAGATCGTGTACGAGTTCTTGCCCGCTGTTGTGCCCGCGGAGCGGCGCTACCAGACGCTGCTGGCGCTCCTGATCCCGGTCGCCGTCGCGGGCGTGATGATCGCCGGACGGACCAGCGACGTTGATCGTCCTCGGCGTGATCGCCGCCGGCCAGGTTGTGCTCGCGGCGGTGCTGGACGGCGTGACGATCGCGCATCTCTCGCCGGCTGTCTCGAGCTTCGGTGCAAGCGCGCCGGCCGGTGACTTGGCGAAGGCCGACGCCCAGACGTCGCTGCTGTACATCTGCGGGAGCCTTCCCCTGTTCCTCGGCGGCGAAGTCGCAGGTCCAGGTCTCGCCGAGGCCGTCGGCATCGGCATCGCGGTCAGCATCGCCGGGGTGATCCTCTGCGAGTACCTGGCACTGACGCGGCTCGCACGCGCGATCACGCCGTGGCGGCTGCGCCCGATCACGGGGGCGATCGGTGCCTTGCTGGTGTTGGCGGCGCCGTTTAGCCTGATCGATCCCCAGGGCTTCTACAGCATGCTGATCAAGCCGTCGCTGATCGCGCTCTGGCTGAGCCAACTGATCGTGTTCGCCGTCTATCCGCGCTTTACCAAAAAGCATCGGATGCGGGCGTTGCCAGCGTGGACGCTCAGCCTCATCGCCAGCGGACTCGCGGCCTACGGGCTGTGGACCGCCTTCCAGAGCGCAGCCAGCTGAACCCGCGCGCGCCGCGCGGGATTCCAGTCGTTACCAGCAACCCCACGATGGCGTCAGCGCCGGCGGGGGATCAAGCGCCGTATCGCGATCCCGTCCTCGCCGAGGCCTAACCGTCGAGCGCTCGGAGGTCGAGTCGGGCGACCAGCGGAGGGTCCGCGAAGACGTCGATCGCCTTTGCCCGCCCGTTCGCGACCGTGAACGCGAGCAACGCAAATGGCTCTTCGCCCTCGAACACCACGACGCCGGCGGCGCCGTTGATCAGCGCCGGACGGGCGACGAGAGCCATCCGACTGAATCCGAGCGCGCCCCGCGCGACCCGCTGCGCGCCACGAATCTCGGCGACCTGAGAGCGGCGGTGGTCCCGCAGCACGATATCCGGGTCAAGCACCGCGACGAGCGCGTCAAGGTCGCCCTCCCGCTGGGCGGCAAAGAACGCATCGACAACGGCACGCTGCCGTGACAGGTCCGGGTCCGGCGCAGTTGGTGTCCCCTGAACTCGGCGTCGGGCACGGCTGGCGAGCTGGCGCGTCGCCGCCGGCGAGCGCTCCAGCATGCTCGCGATCTCATCGAACGGAACCGCGAACATGTCGTGCAGGATGTAGGCGAGCCGCTCCGGCGGCGACAGCGTCTCGAGCACAACCTGAAGGGCCAGCCCGACCGCATCGGCCAGCAGCGCTTCCTGTTCGGGGTCGATCGCCGCATCGGCCGAGACGATCGGTTCCGGCACGTATGCCTCGAGCGGTTGCTCGGCACGCGAGCGCCGCGTACGCAGAACGTTCAGGCAGATCCGCGCTACAACCGTCGTGAGCCAGGCGTCGAGGTTCTCGATCTCGTCGGCGTCGGCTCGGCTCAGGCGCAGCCACGACTCCTGCACGGCGTCATCGGCCTCGGTAAGCGAGCCAAGGATCCGGTAGGCGACCGCCCGCAAGCGCGGTCGTTGCGCCTCGAAACGCGCGGCCAGTCGATCGTCTTCGTCCATCTTCGTCACATCCGTTGGTTGCCGGGTGTCATGCCTCTAGACACTTCAGACCCGCGCGATGTGACAAGGAGCCCGTTCAACGAACCGCCGCTTCTCATGGGGGAGGTGTCTCGAACACCAGCCGGTAGTGATCGAGCAGTTCTCGCTCGAAGCAGACCTGATTGGCGCTCACACCAGAGGTGAAGGCGAGGCGGAAGTCGGCGCTCATCATCCAGCGCGGCAGCAGTTGCAGCTTGAGCAGCGTTTTCCTGAAGCTGGGCGCCCCAATCCGAGCATTCCACCGGCGGATCGTCTCGATGTAGTCCAGACGGCCACTGACGCTCGACACCAGCCGGAAATGCGGTTCGGCGCACCTGATCACCTGCTCCTGGCCGAACGGCAGCCACGAGCCCGGGAACTGACGCCCCAGCAGCGCGACGTACCACTCGTCGGAATCACGCGGCGGGAGCGCTCCGAGCGCCTCGATGTCGATCCGCTCAGCCGGGATCATGTTGCGGCCGAAAACCATCGTCTGCAAGTAGAACCGCCCGCCCGGGGGGATCACGCTCGCGACCCGCGCGAACAGGTCGCGGTAGATCTGGTCCTGGCGTCCCGCCTGGTAGTCCTCCGGCGAACAGAAATGCTCAAACGCGCCGAGGCTGGCCACGGCGTCAAAGCTGCCGAACCAGTCGGGGTTCAGCTCGCGCGCGTCGTGGAGGTAGACCTGGAGTCCGTGTCGCCGGCATTCCGACAGCTGCGCCGAGGACAGAGTGACCCCGACCCCCGTGCCGCCTCGAACGCGAACGTAGTCGAGGAGCGGGCCCCAGCCACACCCCAGATCGAGTAACCGACGTCCGGGCCCGATCCCAACCTGCGCAGCGACGTAGTCGTGCTTGCGGCGTTGCGCCTGCTCGAGGCTGAGCGAGAAATCTCCGTCGAATTTGGCTCCGCTGAAATCGGGCAGCTCGCCCAGGCTGAGCCGGACGATGCGATCGGTGAGGGAGTAGCTGAAGTCGATGTCGCCGCGGTCGGCCACCGAGGTCCAACATACGCCTATCGCGGCGGAGATCCGGGAGCTGCCGCGAGCGCGGGGCCTTCTCGGGCCTCCGACTCCGGCGTGAGTCAGGCAAGCAGCCGAGGCCTCTGTGTCATCAGTGGGCCGAGGGGCGCGCAAAAGCGGCCAGCGACGCCTCCCGGAAAGCGATGCCGACCGGCGCCGAGTCGTCCTTTCGCCAGACGATCACCGTCTCGAGCTGTTCCGGTGGATCCGCGACCGGCACCGCGGCGATGCCTTCGGGAAGCTCGAGCGCCACGGACGCGGGCGCGAGGGCCACGACGTCCACATCGGCGAGGATCTGAAGTTCCCAGCCGCTGTGGAACGACTCGCCGCTGGCGACCGGCTCAAAGCCGGCATGGCGGCACAGGCCGACCATGAAGTCATAGAGCCGCGGAGCGAGGTCACGCGGAAAGAACAGAAACCGCTCCTCGGCAAGGTCGCGGAGGTCGAGTGTCTCCTGACCGGCGAGCGGATGCGCCTGTGCGATCAGCGCGACCACCGGCTCGCTTCGGATCGTCCGATACGAGAACTCGCCGGCGATCTCGGGACACAGTGAGACCGCCACGTCGATCGCACCGGAGCGCAGCGCTGGAAGCATCCGCGCATTCCATAGCTCTTCAGTCAGCAGCGAGACGTCGGGATGGCCGAGTCGAAACGACCGCCCGATCGCCGGCAGCGTCTCGAATCGAGCGCTCCAGCTGAACCCGATCCGCAGCCGACCCACTTCGCCGGCCGCGGCGCGCTGAGTATCGCTTCGCGCACGCTCCAGCTCGGTGAGCGTGCGCCGGGCGCCGTCGAGGAAGGTGCGGCCGGCGTCGGTGAGCCGCACCTCTCGGGTGGTCCGTAGCAGCAGCTCCGTCCCGAGCTCCTGCTCGAGCTGGCGGATCGCGGCGCTGAGCGGGGGCTGGGCCATGTGCAAGCGCTCGGCCGCCCGACTGAAGTTGAGCTCCTCCGCGACCGCCACGAAGTAGCGCAGATGACGAAGCTCGAGCATCGGCCCGTCCGACGCTACCCGCGCTCGTCTGCTCGCACAACGTCACCCCGCGTGCGGTCCGGCTTTCATACGGAGGCGGTGTAGAGCCAGATCCGATTCGTGTTGCGGGTGACGTCGCGCCGGTTCACGCTGGTTCGAATGAAGCTCGGGATCATCGGCGCCGGCAGTCTCGGTACAGCACTCGGTGGGCGGCTCGCCGAACGTGGTCACGAGATCATGTTCGGCGGCGGCGCGTCCGCGCAAGACGCCGCGGTCCGTCAGCGTGCACGCGTCGGCTCCAATGCGGAAGCGACGGCGTTCGGCGATGTGGTGATCCTGGCGGTGCCGTTCGCGGCGATCGACGCGGCCCTGTCGGACGCGGGCACGGTTTCAGGCTCCGTCATCTGGTCGTGTGTGAACGCACTCAAGCCGGACTACACCGGCCTAGCGATCGGTTTCGACAACTCGGCTGCCGAGGAAGTCGCTCGCCGGGTTCCGGGCGCCTCCGTGGTCGCCGGCGTGCCGCCGTTTGCGAGCGCGATCGCAGCGGGTCCGCTTCGGTACGACCGTGACCTCGAGCCGACCGTCTTCATCTGCGGGGATGACGCGGCCGCCAAGAAGCTCGTCGAGCAGCTTGTGCGCGACATCGGCGCACACCCTGCCGACGTAGGGCCGCTGATCTCCGCACGGCTCGTGGAGCCCGCGATGATGCTCGCCGTCAGCATCGCCTACGTTGGGGTGCCCCGCGACGTGGGTCTCCGTCTGCTCGAGCGAAACAGCCTCTGTCCCCGCCCATCGTCGGATGACGTTTCCGTCTAGAGCAAAGGAGAACCTGCAATGGCAGCCGCCAACGAACAGACCGTCGCCGATCACCACATGCGGGTCGACACGGTGGCCTCGACGCCGAAGCAGGTCTTGATCGTCGTCTCCAATCCGGCGACCGCTACGACGGTTGGATGGCCAGTGGGCTTCTGGGGCGCCGAGCTCACCCACCCGTACTACGAGCTGACTGAGCGGGGCGCCGAGGTGACGATCGCGAGCCCGGACGGGGGCAGGGTGCAGATGGATGCCCTGAGCGACCCGCGCGATCCTTCGAGGTGGTCCTCGGAGGACCTGATCACGATGGGGTTCGTAAACACCCCGGAGCTGATGGCGCTGCTCGAGGACACCCCGAAGCTCTCAGACCTCCGCCTCGAGGAGTTCGACGCGGTGATGGTCGCCGGTGGGCTGGCTCCGATGTTCACGTTCCGCCACGACGAGCGCGTGCACAACGTGGTTCGCACCTTTTACGAGTCAGAGAAGCCGACCTGCATCTACTGCCACGGGACCGCTGCGCTCGTCGACCTCAAGCTGTCGGACGGCTCCTACCTGGTCGACGGCAAGACCGTCACGGGCTTCTCGAACGTCGAGGAGGATTACAGCGACAGCTTCGTGGGCCAGCGGGTGATGCCGTTCCGCGTGGAAGACGTGCTCAAAGACCGGGGCGCCAACTACGTCCAGGGCGGCCTGTTCAAGGCGTTTGTCGTGCGGGACGGCAGGCTCATCACCGGCCAGCAGCAGTACTCGGGCAGAAAGGTCGCGCAAGCCTTGATCGAGGCCCTCGGGATCTGACACAGTGGCCAGGGCATCGGGTTTATGGCAGCCTCGAAATGACTGACTCACCCGCCCCCGCGGGCCGTGGGCCGGCTCGCGGAGGTGCTCGCCACGCGCGGCGGCACGGCGGCGCCCGAGGCGCCATTCGTGATCGAGCATCGCGAGGCGCTGATCTACATGCTGTGCGAGGCGGCCGAGCTCGAGCACGGGATCATGTGCCAGTACCTGTTCGCGGCGTTCTCGCTCAAGCAGCGCGAGGACGAGGGACTGACCAACGGCAGAGCTCGAGGCGGTCACCCGCTGGCGGCGGGCGATCTCGCACGTGGCGACCGAGGAGATGCTTCACCTGGCGCTGGTGCACAACCTGCTCTCGGCGATCGGCGCCGCCCCGCACTTCGGCGCGCCCCAACCTGCCGGCGCCGGCGCACCACTATCCGGCCGGCGTGAACCTGACGCTCGTGCCGTTCGGGGAGCCGGCGCTGCGGCACTTCATCTTCCTGGAGCGCCCCGAGGGGATGGCGCTCAAAGGCGCGGCGGGGATCGACGCGCCACGTGCACGAGGCGGTGCCGCTGATGGCCGAGCGCGACATCGTCCCGCAGCCCCAGGACTTCGCGACGGTCGGACATCTCTACCGCTCGATCGAGCAGGGGCTCGCGCATCTCGCAGAGAAGTTCGGCGAGCGGAACCTGTTCGTCGGGCCGCCGCGAGCGCAGGCGATTCCCGCCAACTTCCAGCTGGCCCGAGCTCGTCGCCGTCACCGACCTTGCGACGGCGCGCAGCGGGCGATCGACACGATCCTCGAGCAGGGGGAGGGCGCGCGCGGCCACTGGGAGCACGGCGCACTTCGGCCAGTTCGTGCAGATCCTGGACGAGTACCGCGAGATGCTCGCGGCGAATCCCGAACTTTGATCCCGTCAGGCCGGTGATGTTCGCGACGGTGCGCAGGTGCGAGCACGACGAGGCCGTGCCGCAGATCGCGCGAGCGGGTGACCTCCCGATGCTCGGCGACCTGTTCAACGTCAGCTACGAGATCCTGCTGCAGATGATGGAGCGCTACTTCGCGCACACCGAGGAGACGGACGCGCAGCTCGGGACGCTTGCCGACGCGACGGTCGGGCTGATGCTGCGGGTGCTCAAGCCGCTCGGCAACCTGATCACGACGCTGCCCGTCGGCGCTGCACATCCCGGGGACGACCGCCGGGCCGAGCTTCGAGCTGTTCTACGAGAACGACTACCTGATGCCCCACCGCGAAGCGGCGTGGGCGTTGCTCGAGGAGCGGGTACGCGAGGCGGCGAGCTTCTGCGGGCTGGTGCGGGAGATCGCGTCGGAGGAGGTGGCGGGCGAGCTGGCGCCGGTGCAGGACGCCCTGAGCGACGTCGCCGACTCGCTGGCGGCGCATTTCGCGGACTGGGGAGCCGACGAGCAGGTTCGCCGCGACCGCCGCCGAGCGCGTCGCGGCCGACGACCGTGCCACGAAGGCGCTGTCGAGGCGGGCGGCGTCGCTGGCACGCGCGGTGATCGGCGTCGAACGGGAGCGACGGCGGCCGCGAAGCGCCTGGCAGGCCTCTTCAATGCCGCCGGCGCCCTCTCCGCTCAGGCGGGTGGACGGAGACGACCTCGGAACGGATGGTCGAGGGCGTGCTCCGTCCACTCGCCGAGGCCGTCACCGGCAAGCGGCAGCGCGCTCGCGCGAGGGCCGGGGAGCGAAGCGGCGCCGTGGGCCTGGGCGAGCCGGCGACCGACGCCGCGCTCGACGAACAGCTTTGGGCGCTCGCGCAGAGGGCGACGAACGCACGAGCGCAGTGGAAGGGCGACTCAGACCAGCAGACGCTCCTGATGGAGGCGGCCGCAGCGCTTCAGGACCTGGCGCTTGGGCGCTCGCCCGGGGATGGGCCGACCGGCCGCTCGCACCGGCTCGCAGTCTTACGTGAGCTCCAGGCCGACTGCGAGCAGGAGATCCGGTGCGCCCACAACGGCCCCTACCTGGTGACGAATGCCGAGCGGATTCGCACTGGCTCGGCGACGAGATACCGGCATCGCCCCAGATGGCGTTGTGCCGGTGCGGCGAGTCGGCGATCAAGCCGGTCTGCGACGGCGGCGTGCGCGCGGTCCGGCTTCACCGACAAGAAGGACCCCAAGCGGGTGCCCGACAAGCGCGACACCTACGAAGGCGTCCAGCTCACGGTCTTCGACAACCGCGGGATCTGTCAGCACTCCGGCTTCTGCACGGACCGCCTGTCGACCGTGTTCCACACCGAGGGCGCGTTCGTGACGCCGAGCGGCGGGCGGATGGACGAGATCATCCGCGCGGTCCGCGACTGCCCGTCGGGCGCGCTCAGCTACGCGATCGACGGGGTCGAGGCCCGGGCGCAGGTCGACTGGGACGACCGCCGGGGGCCGACGATCGAGGTCACCAAGGACGGCCCCTACCGGATCACCGGCGGGCATACCGCTCACCGACTCGCGCGGCGAGGCCGTCAAGCGCGCCGCCGGGCTCGTCGCTCGAGCACTACGCGCTGTGTCGCTGCGGCCATTCGCAGAACAAGCCGTTCTGCAGCGGGATGCACTGGTACGTCGACTTCAAGGACCCGGTCCTCGACCCCGACCGCGAGCCGACGCTGTTCGAGTGGTGCGGCGGGCTGCCGGCGCTCACGCGGATGACGCGGATCTTCTACGAGAAGCACGTACCCGAGGATCCGCTGCTCGCGCCGCTGTTCGCGAGCATGTCGCCGGACCATCCGCAGCGCGTCGCGCAGTGGCTCGGCGAGGTGTTCGGCGGCCCGAAGCTCTACAGCGAGAATTACGGCGGCTACAAGCGGATGATCTCCCAGCACCTCGGCAAGGGGCTGACGGAAGAGAGGCGCGCGCGCTGGGTCGAGCTGATCTCCCTCTCGGCGCAGGAGGCGGGTCTACCGTCCGACCCCGAGTTCCAGGCGGCCTTCCGCGTCCTACATCGAATGGGGATCACGCATCGCGCTGGAGAACTCCCAGCCCGGCGCCAAGCCTCCTTCGGAGATGCCGATGCCGAGGTGGTGGTGGGCGTGCGACGCAACCCCCGGATCGCGGGTGTCGGCGCTGGAAAGCGAGGAGGATGCAACCGCGCCGAAGGTCGAGCTGCCCGGTCCCGATCAGACGGTGTCCTTCGAGCGGCACATCAAGCCACTGTTCCGCGAGCGCGACCGCAAGTCGATGAAGTTCGCATTCGACCTCTGGTCAGTATGACGACGTCCGTGCAAACGCTCAGGGGATCCTGGAGCGGACCAAGGCCGGAACGATGCCGTGCGACGGCGCGTGGCCGGCCGAATGGGTCGAGACCTTCGCGCGATGGAGCGACGGCGGGATGGAGGCCTGAGCAGGCGGGGAGCTCAAACTCGCGTTGCGTCCACCGTCCAGCGCGGGCTGCGATGTTCATCGGGGGCGTCCTTTCGCTCGCTTTCACGGGATTGCAAGCGTCCCCCGCCCGTCGCACCCTGCCAATGCAGGGCCCCCCGGCGTGTCGGACTGCAGGTAGCTGGTGTGAGCAGTGCCCTCAGGCGCCTGCGAGCGTGATCACGGTGCGCTCATTGGCGCTGCGCCGGGCGGCGTCGATGACTCGCAGCGTCGCCACCGCGTCGCGCGGCTCGACCGGCGGCGGGCCGCCGTCGCGCAGCGCCGTCGCGACCAGCTCGTAGAAGCGCGGCCAGTCGCCGCGCGCGCTAGGCACCGGCTCGCTTTCCTCGCCGCTGACCAGATGACCCCAATGCGACGGGGGCTCGGTACCCCACTCGGGCTCGGTGTCCGGACGGTTGCCGGCGCGGAGCGCGTCCTCCTGCGAATCGAGGCCCTGAATGACGAACCCGGCCTCGCTCCCCAGCACGCGCAGTCGCGGCCCCGGGGCGGCGGTCGTCGCCGATGCCCGAAGGTGGCTGATTACACCCCCCGCGTGTCGCAGCGCCACGAACGCGTCGTCGTCGGCCGCCCCCCCGCGGCGGGCGTCGACTTCGGCGTAGACGTGGGTCACGGGCCCGAACAGGATCAGCGCCTGGTCGACGAGATGGCTGCCGAGATCCAGCAGCTGGCCGCCGCCCCGCTCCGGCGGAGTCGACTCGCGCCATGCGTCGGTGTTCGAGACCGGTCGCCAGCGCTCAAAGCGCGACTCGTAGCGGAAGACCTCGCCGATGCGACCGTCGGTCATAAGCCGCACGAGCGTCAGGTGATCGGAGTCCCACCGGCGGTTCTGAAAGACCGTGAGCAGAACGCCTGCCTCCTCGGCCCGGACGACGACCGTCTCCGCCTCGGCCGCTGTGACCGCCAGCGGCTTGTCAACGACGATCGGCACACCGTGCTCGATCGCCGCAAGCGCGAGCGGCGCGTGGACATCGTTCGGCGTCGCGACCACGACGAGGTCGTGGGTTGAGAGCTCCCACAACTCCGCTTCGCTCGCGACCACCCATGCCGACGGATGCTCGGCTGCCACCTGTGTCCGGCGGGTGGTGTCGGACGTCACCACCGTCGCCACCGAGAGTCCCTCGGTCGCCGCGATCAGCGGGGCATGGAAGAAACGCCCGGCCAGCCCGTAGCCGACGATCGCAACACGCAGATCTGCCACCGGGTCAGACTACGAGAGGCGAGCGGCGCGCGGCGGCCCCTCTATTACCCCTCCGGGGCGAGCGTCGGCACGCTGACCCTGCCGCTAGCGGGCGTCACGACCGCCGTCCCACGGTTCGGTGTATAGGAGTCGGTCGAGGTCGAGACCTGAAGCTCGAGCGTGTCTCCCGCCGGGAGGTCGTATGCGGTGCCGGCCAGATCCAGAGAGATCTGCTGCGGGCTCGGCGGGAGGGTGGGGTTTCCGCCGTTGTCCTGAAGGTCGAGGTTGTCGATCCGCAGCGGCTCGGTCTGGAGGTCGACGACGTCGCCCGTGTTCTTGTCGATCAGCCGGAAGAACAGCTCGGCGGCGTTCCCGTTCACCGTCACCGACCCATCGACGTGGCCGATCCCCACGATCGGAACGTCCGCGTGCGCGGGCGCGGTCAGGACCGGAACGGTCACCTGCCCCGGATCGCCGGAGCTGGTCGCCCCGTCGGTGACTGCGGTATCCAAGCCGCTCGGACCAGCTCCGGTCGGAGCGCCGTGAGCGACGAGCGTGCCGGAGAACGGCGCGCTTACATAGGCCGCCGTCCCGGGGCTGTTCGCCGTCGGGAAGGCTGGAACCCCGTAGAAGTTCCCATTCTGGTCCTGGTAGACGACGTTGTCGCGCCCGGGCATCCCATCGCCGCGACCCGCTCCTCGGAGATAGTGGTTGAACCACGCGATCGTCTCGTTCTCGGTGTACGTGCCCGCGGACTCGCCCGGGGCCACGGGACTCGAGGACGATGCCGTGTCGCTGTAATTGGCGCCGCTGGGCGGGGCCCCGGTCGGACAGCTCACGTGCCCGCCGCAGAAGGCGATCATCTTCACCGGTAGCGCCGGGTAGTGGGCCTTGATTTCGAGGTAGTTGTTCCAGGCGTCGTTGAGGTTGAAGAGGGTGTCGACGGTCCCCTGGATCAGCAGCGTAGGAACGTCTGGCACGTGACCCGCCGGCCCGGCTCCGTACACGGCCATCGACCGCTGCGCGAACCACGCGAGTGTCGTGTGGTCGGGGTATCCGAGCGCGCTGCCCGTGACCTCGGAGTAGTGGATCATCGGGTCAAAGCCGCCCGTCTGCTGGCCACCGTCGCCTCCGTTGGGCGCCCCTTGGGCATCTCCCTGGAGGTGCTCGGCGGCGCCCTCGCCGAGGCCCGCCCCGTACAGGAGCTCGTCCCAGCCGAGCTTGATCACGTTGCCGGGGTACAGCGAGTAGTCGAGGTTGTTCCACGCCCATCCCGGAGCGATCGCCTTGACCCGCTTGTCGAACGCTGCGGTGGCGAACTCGATCCCGCCGCCGTAGCTGACGCCCGTCATGCCGACCACGGGCTCGCCGTAACTGTTCGAGCTCCGGCGGTCGTTGCGGTAACGCGGCTGGCCCCCGCGGCCGGCGCGGTCGACCGCGATCTCCGGGCGGCCGGTGAGCACCTTGTCGATCAAGGCCGAGACGTCCCGGCCCTCCGCGGCTGGGGAATCGACCTCCGCGACGCCCCCCGATTGACCGAAGCCGCGCGGATCCCAGGTCATCTCCCCGTACCCCGCGGCGATCAGCTGCTCATCGGGGCTGGTATCACCGGCGCCGCCCCAGCCGGGTCCCTCGAGGATCGTGTACAGCGAGCGCGCGGCGGGATGCAGCGGCTCGAAGAGGTTGTAGACGATCGCGGTGCCGTCGAAGCTGATGATGCACCCGCGTACGTACGTATAGGAAGGCTTGGCGCTGACTGTCGAGGTCGACGCGTTGGGGCATGTCTTGGCGGACGCGCCGGTCGCCGCGAGCAGACAGGGGGTGAGCAGCAGGCCGAGCGTCGCCAACGCCCGCGTGGCGGCGCGCCGGCCGGTGGTGAACGGCATCTGTTTTTTTCTCTCCCTCAATCGGGCGCCGGCGACCAGCGCTCGTCCGCCCATCCGAAAACAAGCACGTACCCGATTGGTACGGTACCGTCCTCGAAACGGCGCCGTCAACAGCGAACCGTTCACACGGCGTCCGCTCCGCAAATGACCGCGACTCGCTCCCTGTTCCTGCAGTCGGTCCCCGCGCCGCGGGACTGGGACCAGGCGCGCACCACGGGGATCTCAATCGTGCGCGCCAGGATCTGTCAGGCCATGGCCGAGGTTGTCGCCAAGGAGGGCTACGCGGGCGTGACGGTGAGCGATGTCGTCCGGGCGGCGCATGTCTCCCGACGGACCTTCTACGAGCAGTTCCAGGACAAGGACCACTGCTTCATCGAGACCTACCGCACCGGCTGCGAGAACGGCATCGAGCAGATCGATGCAGCGCTGCGCGGGTTGGAAGAGCCCGACTGGCGCACGCGCCTCTGGGTGTCGCTGGAGACCTACGTCTCGATCCTCGCCGCCGAGCCCCACTTCGCGAAGGTCCTGTTGATCGACGTGCTCGGCGCGGGGTCGCAAGCGCTCGAGATGCGCGAGCGGATTCTCGGGATCTATGTCGAGCACTATCGCGGGCTGCGCGAGCGCGCCCGTTCCGAGGATCCGGAGCTGCCCGACGTCCCGGATCAGTTCCTGAGGGGGCTCGTCGGCGGGATCGCGGAGCTCGTCCAACAGGCGCTGCTCGAGAGCCCGCCCGAAGCGGTCGCGGATCGGCTGCGCTCGCTGACGCCGACGCTGGTGAGCTTCGCGACGGCGGTGCTCACCGGCGGTCGCGAGAGCATCCCGCTGCAGCCCGCGGCCTGAGCGCACCGCTGGCTCACGCGCGCTCGGCGTCCCAGGCCAGCAGCTCGCGCAGCTGCGGGGGGCTGATGTTCCCGCCGCTGCACACGAGCGCCACACGGCGACCCGCGAGGCGCTCCCGCAGCCGGAGGGCGCAGGCAAGCGCAGCGGCCCCGGCGGGCTCGACGAGATTGCGAGTGATCTCGATCATCAGCACCGTCGCTGCGCGGAGCTCGTCGTCGCTGACCAGCGCGAAGTCGTCCAGGTGCTCGGCGAGGATCCGCTGGGGCAGCGCGAACGCGACTCGGGTCTGGAGACCCTCGGCGAAGGTGCGCATCGAATCCTCCACGAGGCGGCCCTCGCGCCACGCGCGATAGGCGGCCGGCGCGGCCTCCGACTGGACGCCGATTACCTCGATGCAATGCCCGATCCCCTTCGCCACGATGGACGCGCCCGCCGCGCCGCTTCCTCCTCCCACGGGCACCAAGATCGCCTCTGTCCCGGGCTCGCGCTGGAGGATCTCGAGCGCCGCCGTGGCCACGCCGGCGATCAGCAGCGGCTCGTCGCCGGAGTGGACGTAGCGCGCGCCGCGCTCGGCGGCGACCTCGGCGCAGCGCTCGCGAGCCTCGTCGAAGTCCACGCCGTGCTCGACGACCTCGGCGCCGAGCGAGCGCATCGAGGAGACCTTCACGGGGTTGGCGCCCCGTGGGACGAAGATCGTCGCCGACACGCCGAACAGGCTCGCGGCGTAGGCGACCGACTGCCCGTGATTGCCCGTCGAGGCGGCGCACACGCCGGCCGCGCGCATCTGCGGATCGAGCCGCGCGACTAGGTTGATCCCGCCGCGCACCTTGAACGCACCGGTCGGCAGGTGGTTCTCGTGCTTGACGAGGACCTCGGCGCCGATCAGCTCGTCGAGCATGGGGTAACGGCGCAGCGGCGTCGGGTCGAGGTGTGGGGCGATCACGCGCTGCGCATCGAGCACGTCGGCGAGCTCTGGGATTCCGTCGAGCAAGGCAGAGGCATTGTCGAGCACGCCTGTAGTCTCGGCCGCGAGGAGTCTCGCGATTTGCACGTCACGCACGTTTTCGCCGGCATTCCGACCGCTGATTTCGAGGCGGCCGTGTCGTGGTACGAGCTGCTGCTGGGGCGACCGCCAGATCGCTTTCCAAAGCAGGACGAAGCCGTGTGGCACGTCGCATCGACGGGCTCGGTCCACGTCGCTGGCGACACTCGCCGAGCCGGCAACGCGCTCGTGGTGCTGCTGGTCGAGGAGCTCGAGGCGCTGGCCGAGCGGCTGAGGGGCCAGGGAATCGCGGTTCCGCCGATCGATACCGTTCCCGGCGTGGTGCGACGGATCACGCTCGTCGATCCTGACGGCAACACGGTCAGCCTGGGGGAGCCACTGAACGCAGCCGCGAGTTGACGGCTGGCCGCGATCGCGATTGCCTAATGTTCACCGCATGAGCAGCGAAGCGATTCGGCCCGAGCCACCGGAGGCTCGGTGATGAAGCGCTACCGCGACATCACCGACCCGTCGCTCGCCAAGGCGCTCGCCCATCCGCTGCGCACGCGAATCCTGTCGGCGCTCGAGGGCCGCACCGCCAGCCCGAGCGAGCTGGCGAGCGAGCTCGGCGCGCCGCTAGGGGTGGTCAGCTACCACGTTCGCCGGCTCGCGGCGCTGAGGTTCCTGAAGCTGGTCAAGCGGGTGCCGCGCCGGGGCGCGGTCGAGCACTACTACACGGCCGTCGCCGGACCGCACATCACCGATGCCGCCTGGGGGTCGACCCCGACGATCGCCAAACAGGCGATGGTCGGCACGGTGCTCACGGACATCGGGCGCCGAGCAGGCGATGCGGTCTCGACCGGAGGGTTCGAGGATCCTCGGTCGCACCTCTCCCGCAGCCCGCTGGTGCTCGATCAGGAAGGCTGGGTCGCCGCCGCAGCGGAGCTCAGCCGGATGCTCGCACGACTCCAGGAGCTCGAATCCGACAGCGCCAAGCGCCTCGCTGGTAACGACCACGCCGACGAGCGGCGGGCTGAGGTCGTGCTGATGCTGTTCGGGACGCTCGACCCCGACGCCCGGCCCGATCAGGCGGCCCAGCGCGACGGCGCGGCGGCCCGCAGCCGCTCGGCGCCTTGATCCTGTCCGGCCGCGTCGGTACTTTGCTCAACTATTCCTGAGTATCGGCTGACACGGACGGCTCGGGCGCTTGCCAGCGGAGTACTCGAGTTGCTGGGCGCGGTTGCGCTGGCGTGGCGCTTTGGCACGCTCGCGCTGCGCTCGATCCTGTCTCAGTATCCGAGCGCCAGGCGCCCGGAGCGGTAGCCGCCCCGGCCGCGCTCGCGCGGGCCGTCCGGAGCGCCGGCGCTGGCATAGTCCCGGAGCATCGCGACGATGTGGACGGTGCGGCGGAAGGGGTCCGCGATCGCGCCGCCGCTTAGGAGCGAGAGCGCGGCGAGCAGTTCTCCCTCGGTCTCGGCGAGGAGGAACGGGGCGGGGGGCACCGCGGCGCTGTCGAGCGCGGCGAGCCTCCTGATCGCAGCCTCGTCGTCGGGATAGGCGGGACGGATCGTGACTGTGCCGGTGGGGGTTCGAGTGGTGGTCATCGAGCGCTAAATCTGACTGTTGGCGCCCATAAATGCAAATAGGGGTTCGTCAGATGAGGTATAACTTCTAGTCATGCTCGATGTCCGGCGTCTGCGCGTGCTCTGCGAGGTGGCACGGCAGGGCTCCTTCTCTGGAGCGGCGGCGTCGCTCGGCTACACCCAGCCGGCGGTATCGCGCCAGGTTGCGCTGCTGGAGGCCGAGGTGGGTGCCACGCTGGTCCGGCGGGTACCGCAGGGTGCGGTCCTGACCGACGCCGGACGCCTGCTCGTGGAGCGCGGCGAGGTAGTGCTGGCGCGGCTCGAGGGGATCGAGGACGAGTTGCGCGCGCTCGCGGGTCTAGAGGGCGGGCGGCTGCGGCTGGCTTCGTTCGCGTCTGCGGCGGCCGCGATCGTGCCGCTCGCGATCGCCGAGTTCAGGGAGCGCTATCCGGCTGTCGAGCTCAACATCGTGATGGCGGACCCCATCGACTCGCTCCCGCGGCTGCGCGCGGGCGAGCTCGACATGGCGCTGTCTCATGACCCGCTGGACGCGCTCCCGGCCGCGACCGGCGCGATGACGCTGAGCGCGGGAGAGGACAGCGGCGGCATTCAGCAGGTGCACCTGTTCGACGACCCGATGTACGTCGCGATGCCGGCCGGACATCCGCTGGCGGACGCTTCGCCTCTCAACCTCGTGAAGTTCGCGGATGAGCCCTGGATGCTGGCGACGACCCACAGCTGCCCGGACTCGCGGCTGTTCCTGCGCGCCTGTCACGAGGCCGGTTTCGAGCCCCGGATCGCCTTCCAGAACGACGACTACCCCGCGATCCTCGGGTTCGTCGCCGCCGGTGTGGGCGTGGCGCTCGTGCCCGACATGGTCGCGCGCGGCGTCCGCGACGATGTCGCGATTCGCCAGCTTGAACCGCCCCCGCCGCCGAGGCCGATCAGGGCGGCGCTGCCGTCCGGCTATGTGTCTCCCGCCGCCGAGGCGATGCTCGACGTGCTGCGCCGGGTGTCCGAGGCGTGGGTCGCCCAGCGCCCCGCGCTGGGGACCCGTTCAGCTGGCCGCGACGCCTACAGCGGCGTCGTGTAGGCGCCGGTGATCCCGCCGTCGACGAGGAAGGTCGTCGCGTTGACGTAGCTGGACTCGTCGCTGGCGAGGAACAGCACCGCGTTGGCGATCTCCTCCGCGCGCGCGAAGCGGCCGATCGGCACGTGCACCAGGCGCCGCGCCGCCTGCTCGGGATCCTTGGCGTACAGCTCCCGCAGCAGCGGCGTGTCGACCGGTCCCGGGCACAGCGCGTTGACGCGCACGCCCTGGCGGGCGAACTCCACGCCGAGCTCGCGTGACAGCGCCAGCACGCCGCCCTTGGACGCCGTGTAGGAGATCTGCGAGGTGGCCGACGCCCATCATGGCGACGAACGACGCCGTGTTGATCACCGAGCCGCCTCCGCGCCTCGAGCAGGTGGGGGATCCCGTGCTTGCAGCACAGGAACACGCTGCGCAGGTTGGCGGCCTGGACCCGCTCCCATGCCTCGAGCGTCGTCTCGAGCACGGACGCGTCGTCGGCCGGCGAGATGCCGGCGTTGTTGAACAGCACGTCGATTCGGCCGAGCGTCCTCGCGCGCGCGCGCGTACACGGACCGAACGGCTGCTCGTCGGTGAGGTCGGCCTGGAGCGAGAGCTCGCCGACCGAGTGCTCGCGCATGTCGACGCCGACGACCCGCGCGCCCTCTCGCTCGAACAGCCGCGGCGCTGGCGGCGCCGATCCCGCCCGGCGGCGCCGGTGATCACGCAGACCTTGCCCTCGAGCCGCCCGCTCATGACGTCGCGTAGTAGATCGACTTGACCTCGGTGTAGGCGTCGAGCGCGTGCGGGCCGAGCTCGCGGCCGTAGCCCGACTGCTTGAAGCCGCCGAACGGGGTGGCGACCCGCACCGAGGTGTTGGAGTTGATCGACAGCACGCCGGCTTCGATCGCGCGTGCGACGCGCAGCGCCCGGGCCCCGTCGCGGGTCCAGATCGAGCCCGATAGCCCGTAGATCGTGTCGTTGGCCAGAGCGATCGCCTCGTCCTCGTCGTCGAACGGGATAACCGCGGCGACCGGTCCGAAGATCTCCTCGCGCGCCGCCCGCGACTCGGGCTCGACGGGGCACAGCACCGTCGGCGGAAACCAGTAGCCGGGGCCCTCGGGGGCGCTGCCGCGGATCGCGACCGGGGCGTCGCCGTTGACGAACGAGGCGACCGTCTCGCGCTGGCCCGCGGAGATCAGCGGGCCCATCTGCGGTGTCCTCGTCGAGCGGGTCGCCGACCCGGATCGACCGCGACGGCGCGCTCGAGCAGCCCCATGAACTCGTCGAGCACCGACGCCTGCACGAGGATCCGCGAGCGCGCGCAGCAGTCCTGGCCGGCGTTGCCGAACACGGCCATCGGCGCGGCCGCGGCGGCGGCCTCGAGATCGGCGTCGGCGAACACGACGTTCGGCGACTTGCCGCCGAGCTCGAGCGTCACGCGCTTGATCGTCGCGGCCGCGCCCGGCGGCGATCGAGCGGCCGACCTCGGTCGAGCCGGTGAACGCGATCTTGGCGACGTCGGGGTGCTCGACCAGCCGCCGGCCGCAGACGCTGCCCGGGCCCGGCGACGACGTTGACGACGCCGTCCGGGATCCCGGCCTCGGCGGCGATCTCGGCGAACCGCAGCGCCGTCAGCGGCGTCAGCTCGGCGGGCTTCAGCACCACCGTGTTGCCCGCCGCGAGCGCCGGCGCGAGCTTCCACGAGGCGATCACCAGCGGGAAGTTCCACGGCACGATCAGCCCGACGACGCCGAGCGGCTCGCGCACCGTGAACGCCTGGCCGCCGCGCGACCGGGATCGTGTCGCCGAGCAGCCGCTCCGGCGCGCCCGCGTAGTAGCGGAACGTCGCGACGACCATGTCCATCTCGCCGCGCGCGTCGGCGATCGGCTTGCCGGCGTTGCGCGCCTCGAGCCGCGCCAGCTACTCGTGGTGCGACGCGAGCGCGTCGGCGAGGCGCGTGGAGCAGCGCCGCCCGGTCGGCGGGCGCGAGCGCCGCGCCACGCCGGGAACGCGTGCTTTGGCGCGGGCGACGGCGGCGTCGACTTCCTCGGCGCCGGCGCGCGGCACCTCGGCCATCACCTCCTCGGTGGCCGGCTCGATGACCGAGATCATCCGCGCTCGAACATGCGGCGGCGCTCGTAGTCGGTGACGACCTCGTCGAACAGCCGCTGCTCGGTGCGCCCGTAGTTCAGGTAATGGCGCCAGACCTGCTCGCCGAACGTCGCGCGGGCGAACTCGCTGCCCTCCCACAGGTCGACCGCCTCGCGCAGCGTCGACGGGAACGGCTCGGCCTCGGCCTCCGCGTACGCGTTGCCCTTCAGCTCCGGCCCCGGGTCGGTGTCCTGTTCGCGATCCCGTCGAGACCGGCGGCGAGCAGCGCCGCGTACGCCGAGGTAGGGGTTGACGTCGGCGCCCGGGATCCGGCACTCGACGCGCCGCGACTGCCCGTGGCCGACGATCCTGAAGCCGGCAGGTGCGGTTGTCGCGTCCCCAGGCGATCGAGGTCGGCGCCCAGCTCTCGGCGGCGTAGCGCTTGTACGAGTTGATCGACGGCGCGACGAACAGCGCGAGCTCGCGGATCCGCGCGCGCATGCCGCCGAGGTAGTGGCGGAAGACGTCGGTCTCCTCGTCGCCGTCGACGAACGCGCTCGCGCCGCTCGCGTCGACAGGCTCGAGTGGATGTGGCACGAGCTGCCGATGTCCTTCTCCGAAGGCTTGGCCATGAACGTCGCGGACACGCCGTTGCAGGAACGCGATCTCCTTGACGCCGTTCTTGTAGATCGTGTGCCGGTCGGCGGAGGTGACCGCGTCCGCGTAGCGCGATGTTGACCTCGTGCTGGCCGTACCACGCCTCGCCCTTGGAGAACTCGACCGGGATCCCGGCGCCCTGCATCCCGCGCCGGATCGGGCCGAGCACGTTCTCGTCCATCGTCGTCGCGAGGATGTGGTAGTCGAGGATGTAGGGGATCGTCGGGCGTGAGGTCGCGGTAGTCCTGCTCGTGCGCCTGCGCGTAGCTCTGCTTGTAGAGGTAGAACTCGAGCTCGGAGGCGAACATGCGGCGTGTAGCCCAGCTCGCTGCGCCCGCTCGTACTGCGCGATCAGCACCTGCCGCGGCGAGGCACGACGACCGGCGAGCCGTCGTCGTCGACGACGTCGCAGAGGACCAGCGCGGTCCGGTCGAGCCACGGGATCCGGCGCAGCGTCGCGAGGTCGGGGGCGATCCCGAAGTCGCCATAGCCCTTCTCCCAGTTGGACAGCTCGTAGCCGGGCACCGGGTCCATCTCCATGTCGAGCGCGAGCAGGTAGTTGCAGCCCTCGACGCCGTGCTCGACGACCTCGTCGAGGAAGTAGGCGACCTCGATCCGCTTCCCGACGAGCCGGCCCTGCATGTCGGTGAACGCCGTCACGACCGTGTCGATCGCGCCCGTCCTCGGCCTCCGTGCGTAGCTGGTCGAGCGACAGCATCCCGGCGGACCCGCCGGGGCCGCCGGGCCGTGGAGCAGCCATCGGCGCCTACTCCGAGCCGCCCGCGATCGCCGGGGACGGTGGCCCGGCGGCGGCTCCGTGGCGGCGAACTCGGCGTCGTCGATCGTGCGCACCGGCCCGTGGTAGCGGTTCTTTGCGCCGAGCCACCACCAGATCCCGACGATCAGCCCGATGAGCAGCACGAGCGGCGAGTAGTTGAACGCGGTCCAGGTGAAGCCGCTGTTCCACGGGGCGCCGATCGGCCGAGGTCGGGCCCGTCCAGCGCGTAAACGACGAGCACGACGAACGCGATCGCGCCGATATTGACCAGCTTGTACTTGCGGCCGAGCGTCCATACGCCCGCGTCGAACTTGTCGCCCGACTCGCAGGCGCAGGTAGACCGGGATGATGTAGGCGAGGTACAGCCCGACGGTGCAGATCGCGGTGATCGCGAAGTAGGCCCACGGGACGCCCTGCTTGTTGCCGAAGTACGCCGGGATCGTGATGATCAGCGCGGCGATCGAGACCGCCAGCACCGCGAACAGCGGCACGGCCTTGGCGGTGAGGCGCCGGAACAGCCCCCACCCGGGCATCCCGCGGTCGCGCGAGAAGGCGTACCACGTGCGCGACGCGCTCGTCAGGCCGGCGGCGCCGCAGAACAGCTGCCCGACCGTGAAGATGATCAGCACGAACTTCGCCGCCCAGGTGGTCAGGCCCGTCTCGACGAGCGGGATCGCTCCACCGCCGAGCTTGTTGATCGCGGCGACGTGGGTCGCCGCGAACAGCAGCGCGAGCAGCAGCGCCCAGCCGGCGATCGCCGCGTAGAACACCGACCGCCAGACGCCCTGGGCTGCCGCCTTCGCGGCGCCGCGCGTCTCCTCCGCGGTATGGGCGGAGGCGTCGTAGCCGGTCTGCGTGTACATCGTCAGGATGAAGCCGAGCGGGAGGACGTACAGCCAGAAGAACCGGCCGCTGGTCGCGCCGCCGTGGAAGCCGGTGTTGTTCAGCCGCTGGCCGAAGACGAAGCTGGCGCTCTGGTGGTGGCTCGGCACGAAGATCACCAGCCCGATGATCACGAGCACGCCGAGCACGTGCCAGCCGACGGAGATGTTGTTGAAGATCGCCAGCAGCCGGTCGGCGAAGATGTTCACGATCGTGTAGCCGATCAGGATGATCAGGAACAGCAGCCAGGTCTCGTGGAGGATCGTCTTCGGGTTGGTGGTCGCGAAGTTGATGCCGAGCACGTGCAGCCCGTACAGGCTCAGGACCGCCTGGAGGAAGAACGCCGCCCCGTAGCCGACGCCGGCGACGATCCCGACCAGGCCGACGATGTTGAACCAGCCGGTGATCCAGCTCCACCCCGGGCTGCCGAGCTTGGCCGACCACCAGTAGGGGCCGCCTGCGGTCGGCATACGCGGATGTCAGCTCCGCCATCGAGAAGGCGACAAGCAGCGCGCCGCCGCACAGCAGCGGCCAGCCGATCGAGATCGCGATCGGCCCGCCGGCGTTCCACGCGAACGAGAAGTTCGTGACGCACCCGGCGAGGACCGAGATGATCGTGAACGAGATCGCGAAGTTCGTGAAGCTGCTCCAACCGCGATGGAGCTCCTGCTTGTAGCCGAGCTCGGCGAGCTCTCGCTCGTCCTGTCCCATCGCTGGGTCGCGCCGGTTCCTGCTACCTCATCCGCCACGTTGACCTCCCCGGATCTCGGTTGCGCGCCCTTCGGGCCCCAAAGGTCTGAAGTTCGCACCTTCGACCGGCGCGACGATACGCTTGCGCGCGGACGGTGTCAACAGCACGCGAGCACCGGACGTCGAGATCGCCGTGATCGGCGCCGGCGTCGTCGGCTGCGCGGTCGCGCTGGCGCTCGCGCGCAGGGGCGTCGACAGTCGCCCTGCTGGAGGCGGAGCCGGAGCCGGGGCTCGGCGCCAGCGGCACCAACTCGGGGATCCTGCACACGGGGTTCGACTCGGCGCCGGGCGAGCTCGAGACGGAGCTGATCCTCGCCTCGGGCGCGCTTCGCGACCCGGTGCTGCGAGCGCTCGCGATCCCCGTGTTGCGCTGTGGCGCGCTGATGCGTCCGGCTGGCGAATCGCAGCGAGGCGCGGTCGCGGCCGATGGCCGCGGGCGCGCGGCGCAACGGCGTCGCGGTGGTGGACCACGACGGACGGGACGCTCGAGGTGCCCGGCGAGGCGGTGACCGACCCGGTCGCGTACACGCTCGCGCTCGCGGCCGAAGCCGAGCGCCAGGGCGCCGAGCTGCACACCGCGCTTCCGCGTCGTGGCGATTGAGCGCGACGCGCCGCGGGTATGACCGTGCGGGCGCAGGACGGTGCCGCCGTGCGCTGCGGCGTGGCCGTCAACTGCGCCGGCCTCGAGGCCGATCGCGGTCGCGCGACTGGCGGGCGACGACTCGTTCTCGATCTACCCGCGCAAGGGCGAGTTCCTGGTGTTCGAGCCGCCGGACGGAAGGCCGCTCGAACGGATCCTGCTGCCGGTTCCCACGAAACGGACGAAGGGCGTGCTGGTGTTCCCGACGCTCGACGGCAAGGTCGTCGCGGGCCCGACCGCGGTCGATCTCAAGGACAAGCGCGACTGGTCGGTGCGCGTCCAGGCGCAGGGACGAGATCATGCCGAAGGCCGTGTCGATCTACCCACCCTGGAGGGCGCCGAGCCGATCGCCGCATACGCGGGACTGCGTCCCGCGGGGCGGGAGGTCAACTACGTGATCGGGCGGTCCAGCGCGTGCCCCGCGCTGGTGAACGTCGCCGCGATCCGCTCCACCGGCCTGACCGCGTCGCTCGGGATCGGCCGAGCGCGTCGCAGAGATCGTCGAGTCGCTGGGCGTGGCGCTGGGGACCGAGCGCGAGCTCGAAGGCGGCAACCCGCCGTCGCATCGACGGTCCCTGGTGGCGGCGAACGGCGGACTATCGGGCGGTGGCGGCGTGACGCTGCTGCTCGGGATCGACGAGGGCACCTCGGCGGTCAAGGCGGTTCTGTACGACGCCGACCTGCGGACCGTTGCCGAAGCCCGCCGGGAAAAGCCGCTCTCGCACCCGCGTCCTGGCTGGGTCGAGCAGGATCCGGATGCCGTGCTCACCGCCGTGGTCGATGCCGTCGCCGAGGTCCTCGATCAGGCCCCCGGGGAGATCGACGCCTGCGGGCTCGATCACCAGGGCGAATCCGTGCTGGCGTGGGACGCCGAGAGCGGGGAGCCGCTCAGCCCGATCATCACCTGGCAAGACAAGCGCTCCCAGGAGATCCTCGATCGGCTGGAGGCAGCAGGGCGCGGCGAGGAGATCCGGCGCCGCAGCGGAATGCCGCTCGACCCTTACTTCTCCGCCGGCAAGGTCGCGTGGCTGCTCGAGCACGACCGAGCGGTCGCCAGGGCCGCGGGTGCTGGGACGCTCCGGATCGGCACGGTCGACTCGTTCCTGTGCGACCGGCTCGGCGCCGGATTCGCGACCGATCCGTCGACGGCCTCGCGCACTCAGCTCGGAGCTCCAGACTGGGATCCCAAGCTGCTTGAGATCTTCGGTGTCCCCCGCGAGGTCCTCCCGGCGATCAGGGACACGGCCGGCGATCTCGGGATCCTTCACCACCCCTCCTGGAGGGCCGAGCTGCCGCTGCGGGCGCGCTGCGTCGATCAGCAGGCGGCGCTTGCAGGGGCCGGATGCGTCCGACCCGGGATGGTCAAGGCGACATACGGGACCGGCGTGTTCGTGCTCGCGCACGCCGGGGGCGAGCGGCCAGAGCCCGGGGGCGGCCTGCTGCCGACGATCGCCTGGCGCGTCGGCGGGCGCCTGGAGTGGGCGATCGACGGGGGCGTGTTCACGGCCGGCGCACTACTCGAGTGGCTGAGCCGTGACCTCGGGCTGGCCGCCGATCCGTCCGCGCTCGCGATCGCCGCCGCGGGGGTGGAGGATGCCGGCGGCGTCCGCGTGCTACCTGCGCTCGCCGGGGTCGGGGCGCCGTGGTGGAAAGCGGAGGCGCGGGCGGTGATCGCTGGGCTGACCGCGGGTTCCCGCCCGGCTAACGTTGCGCGCGCGGCGCTCGAGGCGATCGCTTGGCGCGTAGCAGACGTGGTCCAGGTCGTGCGCGAAAGCGTGCCGGTCGACGTGCTGCGGGTGGACGGCGGACTCACGCGCGATCCCACACTGCTCCGGCTCCAGGCGGACTTCGCCGGAGTCACAGTGCAGCGCGGCGCGGTCGACGCCACCGCCGCTGGCGCGGCGGCGCTCGCGGCGGTGGGAGCGGGCGTTTGGTCCTCGACGCTCGAGATCGAGGAGCGGATCCCGACCGGCGACACGGTGAAGCCACAGACCGACGAACAGTGGCGCAATGTGGCTCACGCGGAGTGGCGGGCGTTCGTCGAGCAGGCGGCGGCCCTGTGACACCCCGCTCGACGATAAGTCAGGTCCAGCTCGCGGCCGGCAGCAGACCGGCAAGCACGTGCTCAGTCCCACGGAGGTGTTCAGCCATCTCCCGAGCGGCACCCGCTTCATCGCGACGGCGGATCGCTGCGAGCAGACGGCGGTGCTGAGCGTTCGAGGAGTCGAGTACCTCGGGTGGGTGCGCGATCAGCGAGATCAAGTCCGTCATCGCGCCCTGAACCTCGGTCATCGCGGTCACCAGTCGCGGACTCTCTGTCGCCTCGGCGAGCGCGACGTGCAGGCGCACGTCGGCTTGGCGGTAGGCGGGGAAGTCCTCCAGCATGCCGTCGAGAGCGAGCACCAGGACGTCGAGCGCGTCGAGTCTCTGCGCGTCCGCACGCTCGGTGGCGAGCACCGCGACCCCAACCTCGACGGCCATCCGCTCGTCGCACACGTCGTGCCAGGCGGCGAGCAGATCGGCGGAGGGCGGCTCCGCGGGCGGCTGCGGATCGACCACAAATGTGCCGCCGCCGCGCCCACGTGTCGCGTGTAGGTGGCCGCTCTGACCGAGCGCAAGCAGCGCCTGGCGCAGCGTCGAGCGCGCAATCCCGAGCTTTTCGCACAGCTCGCGCTCGGCTGGTAGACGGGTGCCGGGAGGCAGGAGCCCGAGCTTGATCGCGGTACCCAGACGATCCACCGTTTCCTCGAACGCGGTCTGTGACCGGACCGGTGCGAACACCGTGTCGAGCGAGGTGACCGAGCCGAGTGACGTTACGCCCATCCGGACCTACACCCCCGAAGCCGCGCGCCGCGACGCCCCGATGTCATCATCGCCCTCCTGCGTCTTCACGGCCCCGAAGGTATAGGAACTGGGCCTTAGACGCCAGGTTTCCGCCGGACGAGGTTTGCGCCAGACGACCTGTTGCCCTTCGACCTCGGCAAGCTCTCCGCTTGCGTTAGCACCACGTGCAGAGGTATGGTCGCCCTACCTATTGATGCCGGCGGCGTTCCCGCCGAGACGACCGAGGTGCACGGCATGTTCAAGAAGATCATCTGGGCGACCGACGGCTCGGATAACGCGAACCGCGCGCTTGGGCTCGCGAAGGAGCTTGCGACACAGAATGGCAGCGTGCTGCTCGCCGTGCACAGCATCGTGGAGCTCGCTGGGCCCGGGAGTCACGGCGCGTTTCCCGAGCACGCGGACGAGGGCGAGCGCGAGGCGAAGATCGCCAAGCAAGTGGCAGAGCTGAAGGAGCAGGGCGTCGACGCGCAGGTGAAAATCGTCGAGAGCCGAGTCGTCGGCCCGGCACAGACGCTCGCGAAGCTGGCCGAGGAGGAGGACGCCGACCTGATCGTGGTTGGGACGCGCGGCGAAACGGTGCTCGCCGGGCTGCTCCTAGGCAGCGTCACCCAGCGGCTGCTTCACCTGGCGCCCTGTCCGGTGCTCGCGGTTCCCCCCGCCTAGCCGGGCTGGCGTCTCCGGCGGGCTGGCTGCTCGCGTTCCGTCGGGTCGCCCCGCGGTGGCCGCGGCCGCAGTCGCGGCCCGCCAGAGGGAGTCGTCCGCCAGAGCCACCCGGCGACGGAGTACGCTCATAGTCGGTCCAGTGAAGAGGAGGAGGATCGACTAGATGGCGCTCAAGGCCGGGGACCTCGAGGCAGAGCTGATTGGCGCGCTCTGCGAGCGGATCCGCGAGGAGCTGCCGGACGAGAGCTCCTCCATGATCGCGGAGTTCGCCCGCCAGTACTACCACTGGGTCCCGCCAACCGACCTCGCCGGGCGTGAGCCCTCCGATCTGTATGGCGCCGCGCTGGCGCACTGGAGCCTCGCCCGCGACCGGGCACAGGGCGAGGCCAAGGTCCGCGTCTACAACCCTGACCGCGAGCGTGACGGCTGGTCCTCGCCGCACACCGTGATCGAGGTGGTCTCCGACGACATGCCGTTCGTCGTCGATTCGGTGACGATGGCGCTGGCGCGCGAGGGGTACATGATCGACCTCGTGATCCATCCGGTGATCGCCGTGCGCCGCGACCGGGAGGGGCGCGTGGTGGAGGTGCTGGCGCCGGGCGAGACCGCGGCCGACAGCATCGCCGAGTCTGTCCTTCACGCCGAGGTGGTGCGTGAGCCCGATCTCGAGCTCCTCGAGCAGCTCCACGACCAGGTGCAGCGCGTGCTGGGGGAGGTCGCGTCCGCGGTCGGGGACTGGCACGCGATGCGCGGCAAGGCGCTGGAGCTGGCTGGGGAGCTCGAGCGAGGCACTCCGGGGGTCGACGCGGCCGAGACCGAGGAGGTCCGGGCGTTCCTGGAATGGGTCGCAGACGACCACTTCACGTTCCTCGGGTATCGCGAGTACGACCTGACGGCCGAGGGCGAGGAGGCCGTGCTCGAAGCGCGGCCTGAGACCGGTCTCGGGATCCTCAGACGGATGCGCGCCTCGGCTCCGAAGCCGCTCAGCCCGAAGGCGAGCGCGCTGGCGCAGGCAGCGCACCTGCTGGTGCTGACCAAGGCGAACTCCCGCTCGACCGTGCACCGCCCGTCGTATCTCGACTACATCGGCGTCAAGCGCTTCGACGCGAGCGGCAAGGTGACGGGCGAGCGCCGCTTGCTCGGCCTGTACACGAGCACCGCATACCACGCATCGCCGCGAGACATCCCGCTGCTGCGCGGGAGGGTCGAGGAGGTGCTCGAGCGCGCCGGGTTCCACCCCACGAGCCACGACGCGAAGGCGCTGGTGGAGATCCTCGAGTCCTACCCGCGCGATGCGCTCTTCCAAATCGAGGCCGACGACCTGTTCGCCGTGGCCATCGGGCTGCTGGGGCTCGGCGAGCGCCAGCGCGTGCGGCTGTTCACCTGGGAGGACCCCCTCGACCGCTTCGTCGCGTGCCTGGTCACGATCCCGCGCGACCGCTTCAACACCGAGAACCGCGAGCGGATCGGCAGGATCCTGCTTGAGGCGTTCGGAGGCACGCAGCTCGACTGGAGCCTGCAGCTGTCGGAGTCGCTCCTGGTCCGCGTGTACTACATCGTCCACTGCGCCGACGGCGTGACCCCCGGCTACGACGTTGCCGAGGTCGAGGCGCGGCTGACCCGGGCCACGCGTGCGTGGAGCGACGAGCTTCGCCAGGCGCTGATCTCGGCGCACGGCGAGGCCGACGGGGTGAGGCTCTTCCGGCGGTACCTGGCCGCGTTTCCGACCGCCTACCGATCTGACTGGTCGGCGGCGGGCGCGGTCGCGGACATCGTCAGGCTCGAGCAGCTCGAGGACCGTCGCGGCGTGGTCGTCAACCTGTATCGCCGCGACGGGGACCGCAGCGGGCTGATCCGCTGCAAGCTCTATAGCTCGACTGGCGTGCTGCTCTCGGAGGTACTACCCACGTTCGAGCACATGGGGACCCGGGTCGTCGACGAGCGGCCTTACGAGATCAAGCCGCAGGGCTCGCCCCCAGCGTGGATCTACGACTTCGGGCTGCAGTGCAGCGCCGAGGACGTCGAGCGCGTCAGGGGGCAGTTCGAGGAGGTGTTCATCGCGGCGCGGCGCGGCCGGCTCGAGGACGACCGGCTCAACGGGCTGGTCCTGGCGGCGGCGCTGACCGGGAGGGAGATCGTCGTCTTGCGCGCCGTTGCCCGGTACCTGCGCCAGGCCGGGATCGCTTACTCCGATGCGTACATGCAGCGCACGCTGCTGGCGCATCCGGACATCGCGCGGCTGATCGTGATGCTGTTTATCGCCCGGTTCGATCCCCAGCGGGTGGACGAGGACCGGGTTGGGCAGCTCGTCAGGACGCTCGAGATGGCGATCGACGGGGTCGCGAGTCTCGACGAGGACCGCATTCTCCGCGGCTTCTTATCCGTGGTCCGGGCGACGCTGCGCACCAACTACTTCCGCCGAGACGAGTCCGGCGGGTGGCGGCCGTTCCTGTCGTTCAAGGTGGAACCGGGGCAGATCCAGCTACTGCCCCGCCCGCGGCCGAAGTTCGAAGTGTTCGTCTACTCACCGCGGTTCGAGGCGGTCCACCTGCGCGGGGGCAACGTCGCCAGGGGCGGTATTCGGTGGTCCGATCGGCCAGAGGACTTCCGCACCGAGATCCTCGGCTTGATGAAGGCGCAGATGGTCAAGAACGCGCTGATCGTCCCGGTCGGCGCGAAGGGCGGGTTCGTGCTCAAGCGCCCCGGAGTGGAGGGAGCCGACGCGCGGCGCGAGGAGGCGGTCGCGTGCTTCAAGATGTTCCTTTCCGGACTGCTCGACCTGACCGACAACATCGTCGACGACGAGGTGGTCAGCCCGGAGGGCGTAGTTCGCTACGACGAGGACGACACCTATCTCGTTGTGGCCCCGGACAAGGGCACCGCGAGCTTCTCCGACATCGCGAACGAGGTCTCGGCGAGCTATGGCTACTGGCTGGGCGACGCGTTCGCGTCGGGCGGCTCACACGGCTATGACCACAAGCAGATGGGGATCACCGCGCGCGGCGCCTGGGAGTCGGTCAAGCGCCACTTCCGTGAGCTCGGCACCGACGTTCAGTCGACTGACTTCACGGTGGTCGGGATCGGCGACATGTCTGGGGACGTGTTCGGCAACGCGATGCTGCTGTCTCCGCACATCAAGCTGGTCGCCGCGTTCGATCACCGGCACGTGTTCCTCGACCCAGATCCGGACCCCGGAGCGAGCCTCGCCGAGCGCAGGCGGCTGTTCGAGAAACAGGGCTCGTCGTGGGCCGATTACGAGCCTTCGCTGATCTCCGAAGGCGGCGGCGTCCACGCCCGGACCGCGAAGTCGGTCCCGATCACCGCAGAGGTCAGGGAGCTGCTGGCGATCGACGCCGACGAGCTCGCCCCGCACGAGCTGATCCGGGCGATTCTCCGCGCGCCGGTAGACCTCCTTTTCAACGGCGGGATCGGGACCTACGTGAAGGCATCGGATGAGTCGCACGGGGACGTCGGCGACAAGGCCAACGACTCGGTCCGAGTGGACGGGCGTGAGCTGCGCTGCCGGGTGGTCGCCGAGGGCGGCAACCTCGGCTTCACGCAGCGCGGCCGGATCGAATACGCGCTCTCAGGCGGTCCTGGCGACGACGGCGGCAAGATCTACACCGACTCGATTGACAACGTCGCGGGGGTCAACACCTCAGACCACGAGGTGAACATCAAGATCCTGCTCGACTCGGTGGTCGCACACGGCGAGCTGCAGGAGGACGAGCGCAACGGTCTGCTGATCGAGATGAGCGACGCGGTCGCCGACCAGGTGCTCCACGCCGGCTACACCCAGACCCAGGCGATCAGCCTGGCGATGTGCCAGGCACCGCCGATGATCGACGTCCACGCGCGGCTGATCCGGCGGCTCGAGCAGGCCGCTGGCCTCGACCGCGGGCTCGAGTTCCTCCCCGACGACGAGACGATCTCCGAGCGCAAGGCAGCGCATCAGGGGCTACTCGGGCCGGAGCTGGCGATCGTGATGGCGTATTGCAAGATCTACCTGTACGCGCGGCTACTCGACTCCGACCTGCCCCAGGACGAGTACCTCGCCCAGGACCTCGAGCGCTACTTCCCGCCGCCTCTGCCCGAGCGCTATGCCGAGCAGATGCACGAGCACCGGCTGCGGCGCGAGATCGTCGCCACGGTCGTCGCGAACCAGCTGGTCGATCGCGCCGGAACCACTTTCGCGTTCCGTTTGGGCGAGGAGACGGGCGCCTCCCCGTACATGCTCGCGCGAGGCTTCGCGGTCGCCCGGGAGGTGTTCGAGATGCGCTCCTTCTGGTCCGAGGTGGAGAGCCTCGACAACCAGGTCGACGCGCGGGTGCAGCTGCGGATGCTGATCACCGCACGGGCGCTGGTCGAGCGGGCCACCCGCTGGCTGGTGCGCGAATACGCCGGGGGCGTCCCGATCGAGGACGCGGTACGCCGCTACCGGCCAGGGGTCGAGCGCCTGTCTGCTGCGATCCCGAACATGCTGGACGGAGCCGAGCGGGAGGGATTCCGGACGCGCGAGGCGGAGCTGCGAGAGGCGGGCGTCCCCGCGGAGCTGGCCGCCCAAGTAGCGGCGATGCCGTCGCTCCCGCCGGTGTTTGACATCGTCGCGGTGTCGGACGACACCGGGCGCGAGTTCGAAGACGTGATGCGAACGTACTTCGCGCTCGCCTCACGGATCGAGCTCAGCTGGCTGCGCGACCGTATCTACGAGCTCCCGCGCGGCAACCGCTGGCAGGCGCTGGCGCGGGCAGCGCTCCGCGACGAGCTGCTCAGCACCCACCGCGAGCTGACCCGGCAGGTGCTCGAGCAAGCCGGCAAGGATCAGAGCGCCGAGGATGCAATCGAGGCGTGGGCGGCCCGCAACGAGCACGCGCTCGAGCGCTGCCTGAGCGTGCTCGCCGACATCCGCGCGTCCCGTACCTACGACAACACCACGCTGCCGGTCGCGCTGCGCGAGGTCCGCGCGCTGACCCGGGGAGCTAGCCGACCGTGACGGAGCGGCTGTAGAAGACCGACCCGCTGGGGTCGAGCCAGGCGAGCCGCACCTGCCCGGCCGCGGGGATCGAGACGTGGCTGACGACGAACCCCTCGGGGCTGTTGGTCCTCACCTCGGTCAGCTCCCTCCAGGTTCGCGATCGGCTGCGGCGGAACTCGATCTCGCCGTACTGGGTGGTGGTGTGGTCGGCGGGACGGAGCTCACCCCAGACCATCACGTGCCTCCCGTGGCGGGGGTTGGGGAGCCAGATCGGGACCTGGAAGGCCGCGAACGACGGCTTGTGCGTTCCATTGATGAACTCGAGCCCTGTCTGGAAGGTGCTCCAGTACAGCACGCTGCCCTTGCGCGTGTCCGGCTTCGGGGGGCTGTCGACCAGCAGGAACTGCGTCAAGCCGTGCACGTAGGGCTCCTGCCAGGTCATGTACTCGCCCTGATTGATGTAGGCCGCCTGCTCCGCGGGCGTGGTACGCACGTACAGGTTCGGCGGGTTGGTCTTGAACCCCCACTCGGTGAGGTAAAGCGGTACGCCACCGGGCCGGCGCTGGCCGTAGCTGGCGAAGATCCCGTTCAGCATCCGCTCGAGCGAGGGCACGTTGTAGAGCGTGATGAAGCCCTTGTCGGGATCCGGGCGATTCGGCGCGGCCTCGAACCCGTACGGATGGTGCGCGAAGCTCGTCCTGAACAACCCCGGGTTCTGGGATGCGAAATGGGAACGGGAGCCGGAGGTGGGGCAGCCAACGGAGCTCGCAGCGCCACCGCGCAGCGGCCGGAGGTTGGGGCCCACGCAGTACAGGGCGCGGATGAACGGCGCCGGCGACCAGATCCCGCGGTTGGCGGTCTCGCCGACCATGATCGTGTCCGACGCGTGGCCGCTCGCGCTGAGCCCGTCGTAGCCGGCGGCGACGAGCTGCCGGTACTCACTCGGCTGCAGCAGCTCCTTGCGGTGGTGCGGCAAGTTCTTGTACCAGGGGGTGAGCCACGAGCGCTCGTCGGGCTCGTTCCAGATTCCCCAGTAGTCGACACGCGGAATCGGCTGCGACGCGGCCGAGGTGGGATCGACGTAGGAGCCGCTGTAGCGGGTCCCCACCGCCTGGAGGAACTGCTCGTACTCGGTCGGGTTGGGCATCCATCCCAGGTAGGGGCCCTGGGTAGTCCGGTGCTGCGGTGGCACCGCCCAGGTCGGTGCGGGCCCGATCACCAGGAAGTAGACCTTCATCCCGAGGGCCTGCGCCGTCTCCACGAGCGTGTCCCAGCGGCTCCAGGCTCCCGGGGGGTAGGCGGCGGGGTCGGCCGCGTCGAAGTTGGGAGGGCGCTGTGTCGAGCTGAAGTCGGGCGCCACCAGCTGCCAGACCATCGAGACCTTCACCACGTCGACGCCCAGCGCGTGCAGCGTCTCGAGCGTCTGGACCATGTGCTGGGTCGAGGTGTAGATCAGCTCGTCGTCGTCGAGCAGCATCGAGACCTCGCGGCTCGACGCCCGCGCGGGCGTCGGCACCGTGAACTCGATCACGGCGAACGCGCACACCAGCGCAGCGACAGTCGTAACCGCCGCAAAGATCCGTTGCGGGAGGCTCATCGCGACGGCATGGTAGACAGCGAGCTGCGATCAAGCGCCGTTGCGCCGCGGGTCCGAGGCGCGGGCCCGCGCGCGACCGACGCGGCGGAGGGAACCGATCGCGTAGATCATGAAGTCGGCGATTCCGCCGATCAAGAAGGCGATCGGGCTCGTCACCAGGCGGCCCAGCAGCGGCGGTCGCACGGCCTCAAGCTATCGTCTGAGTGGCATGTCAAGTGTCAAGACAAGCGTCACCGAGCTCCCCGAGTCGCGCGTCCGGGTGCAGGCCGAAGTGCCCGCCGAGGAAGTCGAGCGTGAGGTCGCTCACGCCGCACAGCAGCTCGGGCGCCAGATGCGCGTCCCCGGCTTTCGCAAGGGCAAGGTCCCAGCGCCGATCGTGATCAGGCGCCTGGGGCGCGAGGCGGTGCTCGACGAGGCGCTGCGAAGCGCGCTGGGGCGCTGGTACGCCGACGCGATTGAGGAGGCCGGGATCGCCACCGTCGGCGAGCCTGAGCTCGACATGGCGGGCCTCCCCGAGGAGGGTCAGCCGCTGTCTTTCTCGATCGAGATCGGGGTTCGCCCGGAGGCGAAGCTCGGCCAGTACAAGAGCCTCGAGGTTGGTCGGCGTGAGCCCGTGGTGGACGATGCGCAGATCGACGAGGAGCTCGAGCGGCTGCGCGAGCGCTTCGCGACGCTCGAAACGGTCGAGCGGTCCGCGGCCAACGGCGACTACGTGGTGATGGACTACGTCGGCTCGGTCGACGGCGAGGAGTTCGAGGGCGGGGCCGGACGGGACCAGCTGCTGGAGCTCGGCTCGGGCCGGCTGATCCCCGGATTCGAGGAGCAGTTGATCGGCGCCGCCGCCGGCGATCAGCGGACCGTCGAGGTCACGTTCCCCAAGGATTACGAGGCCGCCGAGCTGGCCGGCAAGCAGGCGCAGTTCGAGGCGACCGTGAAGGAGGTCAAGGCCAAGCGGTTCCCTGAGCTCGACGATGAGTTCGCGTCCGACGCCGGCGGCTTCGACACGCTCGCCGAGCTGCGCGAGGACGTCGCGCAACGCCTGCGCGAGAGCGAGGAGCGCGCGATCGACCGGGAGTTCGAAGAGGCGGTGCTGGATGCCGCCGTCGCGGAGGCCGAGGTCGAGGTGCCCGACAAGCTCGTGCACGCCCGCGCCCACGAGCTGCTCGACGAGACGCTGACCGCGCTCGCACGCCAGGGAGTCTCGAAAGAGACCTACCTGCGGTTCGCGGGCAAGGACGAGGAGACGCTCGCGCACGAGGCCGAGCCGGAGGCGGCGCAGGCGCTCAAGCGCGAGGCGCTGCTCGCCGCGGTCGTCGCAGCCGAGGGGATCAACCCCACCGACGACCAGGTCCGGGAGGCGCTCGAGCCGACGGCCGACCGCACCGGGTCGACCGCGGCCGAGCTGCTCGAACAGCTGCGCAAGGGCGACCGGGTCGAGCAGGTTCGCCAGGAGGTCGCCAACCGCGAGGCGCTCGAGCTGCTCGTCCGCGAGGCCAAGCCGATCAGCGTCGAGCAGGCCAAGGCCCGCGACAAGCTTTGGACGCCCGGCAAGGAGGACGCCGAGCGTGGGGCAGGGGAGCTGTGGACGCCGGGCGGCTGACCGCCGGCACCGGCCCTGCCTGGTGCTGCCGGGGCGCCACCAGGCGGTTGCTACATTCGGCAGGAATCCGGCTGAGGAAGCGAAAGAAGCGAGGACGATGAGCCCACTCGTACCGATGGTCGTCGAACAGACCTCCCGTGGGGAGCGCGCGTTCGACATCTACAGCCGTCTGCTCAACGAGCGGATCATCTTTTTGGGGACGCCGATCGACGACCAGATCGCGAACCTGATCGTCGCCCAGCTGCTGCACCTGGAGTCCGAGGATCCCGACAAGGACATCTCGATCTACATCAACTCGCCGGGTGGCTCCGTCTATGCCGGGCTGGCCGTGTACGACACGATGCAGTTCATCAAGCCCGACGTGCAGACGATCTGCGTCGGGATCGCGATGTCGATGGGGGCGTTGCTGCTGGCGGGCGGCGCGCACGGCAAGCGGATGGCGCTGCCCAACGCAAAGATCCTGATCCACCAGGTCTCCTCCGCCTTCCAGGGCCAGGCAACCGACATCGAGATCCACGCCAAGGAGATCATCGACGTCCGCCGGCGGCTCGACGAGATCATCGCCAAGCACACCGGGCAAGAGATCGACAAGGTCCGCCAGGACACCGAGCGCGACTACTTCATGAGCGCCGAGGAAGCCAAGGACTACGGAATCATCGATCGCGTGATCTCGCAGCACTGAGCGTCTACCCTTAGTGCCGCGAGTCGCCCTCGAGCCGACTCAACGGGGAGAGCAGACATGGCACGTCCCACCGACTCCAACGAACAGCTCCTTTGTAGCTTCTGCGGTAAGAGTCAGCGGCAGGTCAAGAAGCTGATCGCGGGTCCGGGCGTCTACATCTGCGACGAGTGCATCGATCTCTGCAACGAGATCATCGATGAGGAGCTCACCGCCCCGCCGAGCTTCGACATCGAGAACCTTCCCAAGCCGCGGGAGATCTACGACGTCCTGAACGAATACGTCGTCGGCCAGGAACAGGCCAAGCGGACGCTGTCGGTGGCGGTCTACAACCACTACAAGCGCGTCCAGATGATGTCCTCGGACGAGAACGACATCGAGCTGCAGAAATCGAACATCCTGCTGCTCGGGCCGACCGGCTGCGGCAAGACGCTGCTGGCGCAGACGCTGGCGAAGATCCTCAACGTGCCCTTCGCGATCGCCGACGCGACCGCGCTGACCGAGGCGGGCTACGTCGGCGAGGACGTCGAGAACATCCTGCTGAAGCTGATCCAGGCCGCCGACTACGACGTCAAGAAGGCCGAGACCGGGATCATCTACATCGACGAGGTCGACAAGATCGCGCGCAAGGCCGACAACCCGTCGATCACGCGGGACGTCTCCGGCGAAGGGGTCCAGCAGGCGCTGCTGAAGATCCTCGAGGGGACCACCGCCTCGGTGCCGCCGCAGGGCGGCCGCAAGCATCCCCACCAGGAGTTCCTGTCGATCGACACGACCAACGTGCTGTTCATCTGCGGAGGCGCGTTCGCGAACCTCGACAAGGTGATCGAGCGGCGGATCGGCCACCAGGGGATCGGCTTCGGCGCTGCGATCAAGTCAAAGGACCAGCGCGACCTCGGCGAGCTGTTCGAGCACTGCCTGCCGGAGGACCTGATCCAGTACGGCCTGATCCCCGAGTTCATCGGGCGGTTGCCGGTCATGTCCGCGATTCACCAGTTGTCGCGCGACGAGCTGATGCAGATCCTGACCGAGCCGCGCAACGCCCTCGTCAAGCAGTTCCAGCGCTTCTTCCAGTTCGATGGCATCGAGCTCGTGTTCGCAGACGACGCCCTCTCCTCGGTCGCCGACAAGGCGCTGGAGCGTGAGACCGGGGCCCGCGGTCTGCGCTCGATCATCGAGGAGGTGCTGCTGGAGGTGCAGTTCGAGCTGCCGTCGCGGCGCGATGTGCGCAAGTGCATGGTCACGCGCGACACGATCGACAAGGCGACCCCGCCGACGCTCGTGACGGTCGCCGCCCCGGAAGAGGAAGCGGCCTAACCCAGGCCCGCTGCCGGGCCGCGGGCGCGGCCTACACTGCGCCCCGATGTCCGACCTGGAGTCAAAGACCCGCTACGACCCCGCGGAGGTCGAGCCGCGGATCGTCGAGCGCTGGCTCGAGTCGGGGCTGTTTCACCCGGCGCCGGAGGGCAGCGCGGCGGAGAACTACTCGATCGCGATCCCGCCGCCCAACGTCACGGGGTCGCTGCACATGGGTCACGCCTACCAGGACGCGGTCATGGACACGCTGATCCGCAAGCACCGGATGAGCGGCCAGCGGACCAAGTGGATCCTCGGCACCGACCACGCGGGGATCGCGACCCAGACCCAGGTCGAGCGGCTTCTGGAGTCGGAGGGAACGAGCCGTGAGGCGCTGGGCCGGGAAGCGTTCGAGCGCCGGGTCTGGGAGTGGCGAGTGGAGTACGGCGGTCAGATCATCGAGCAGTTGAAGCGATTCGGGGCCTCATGCGACTACGAGGACGAGCGCTTCACGCTCGACCAGCAGTATGCGGAGGCCGTCCTGCGGGTGTTCGTGGCGCTGTACGAGAAGGGCTACATCTACCGGGACCGCTACATGGTCAACTGGGACCCCGGCAGCCGCTCGGCGATCTCCGACCTCGAGGTCGAAGACCGCGAGGTCACCGACACCCTCTACTACATCGACTATCCGCTCGCCTCCGGCGAGGGCGTGATCACCGTGGCGACCGTGCGGCCCGAGACGATGCTCGCCGACGTCGCCGTCGCGGTCAACCCCAGCGACGAGCGCTACGGCAGCCTGATCGGGCAGACCGCGGTCCTGCCGCTGGTCGGCCGCGACCTTCCGATCATCGCCGACGAGTACGTAAAGCCGGAGTTCGCCACCGGCGTGCTGAAGATCACCCCGGGGCATGATCCCAACGACTTCGAGATCGGCCGCCGCCATCGGCTCGAGCAGCTGAGCGTGATCGGGGAGGACGGACGGCTCACCGATGAGGCACCCGCGCAGTTCCGGGGCATGGCGGTGATGGAAGCGCGCCAGGCGGTCGTCGCGGAGCTGCGCGCCGAGGGCCTGATCCGGCGCGAAGAGTCCTACGTCCACACGGTTCCGTTCTCGCAGCGCTCGGGCGAGCGGATCGAGCCGCTGATCTCGCTGCAGTGGTTCATGGCGATGGACGAGCTCGCGAGGCCAGCGATCGACGTCGTCCGCGACGGTCTCGTCACTTTCCACCCGCCGAGCAACACCCGCGTTTACATGGACTGGATGGAGAACATCCGCCCCTGGGTGATCTCGCGCCAGTTGTGGTGGGGTCACCGCCTACCGGTCTGGTATCGAGGGGACGAGACGTACGTCGGCGTGAGGGCGCCGGCGGGCGAAGGCTGGGAGCGCGATCCGGACGTTCTCGACACCTGGTTCTCGAGCGCGCTGTGGCCGTTCGCGACGCTCGGCTGGCCGGATGAGACGGCGGAGCTGCGTGCCTTCTATCCGACCGATGTGCTGGTGACGGCGCGCGACATCATCTTCCTGTGGGTGGCGCGGATGATCATGATGGGGCTCGAGTTCGTGGGCGAGATCCCGTTCACGGACGTCCACATCCACGCCATCATCCAGGCGCCCGACGGGCGCCGGATGTCGAAGTCGCTGGGCACCGGGATCGACCCGCTCGACCTGATCAACGGAGGGCCCCGGCCGCCGGTGTTCGACGCGGGTGGTTCGTTTCCCGCCTACGGCGCCGACGCTCTGCGCTGGGGGCTGCTGGCGATGGCCTCCTCGCAGGACGTGCGTTTCAGCGAGGAGCGGATCGCCCAGGGCCTTCAGCTGACGAACAAGCTCTGGAACGCGGCACGGCTCGTGCTGCTCGGGGTCGACCCGGACGCCCGCCCGGCGATCGAGCCCGCGGCGGTTGAGGACCGCTGGATCCTGTCTCGGCTCGAGCGCGCCAAGCGCGAGGTCGCCGGGCGGATCGACCGCTACGACTTCTCGCACGCGGCGCTGGCGCTGTACGACTTCGTCTACGGCGAGCTGTGTGACTGGTACCTGGAGCTGGTCAAACCGCGGCTGCGCGCCGGCGAGCCCGAGGTCTCGGCGACGCTGCTCCACGTGCTCGTGGAGACGCTCGCGATCGCGCACCCGATCATCCCGTTCGTGACCGAGGAGATCTACGGCTACGTCCCCGGTGTCGAGGGGCTGCTGGCGGCGGGGATCAGCTCGGAGCCGGCGCCCGTCGACCCCGGCGCCGAGGCTGCGCTGGGGCGGATGATCGAGGCGGTCCAGGCGCTCCGCGCGTGGCGCGACTTCGCCGAGGTCAAAGCCGGGGTGGCGCTCCCGGCGCGGCTCGTGGCCGAGGGCTACGACGACACGGAGGACCACCTGGCCCGGCTCGCACGGCTCTCGTTCGTCCACCCGGACGGGGGAGCGCCCGCGGCGTCGGTCCCCGTTCCAGGGGGCTCCGTCGAGCTGCTCGCGAGCCCCGACCTCGACCTCGGCTCGGCGGAGCGAAAGCGCGATGCGCGCCGCGCGGTGCTCGGCGCCGAGATCGAGCGCAGCGAGCGAAAGCTCGCAAACGACGGCTTCGTTGCCAAGGCGCCCGCCGAAGTGGTCCAGGCCGAGCGCGACAAGCTCGCGCAATTGCGAGCGGAGCTGGAGACGCTGTGACGCCCGAGGAAGCCGAGCGCTACCTGCTGTCGCTCGAGCTGTTTGGAATGCGGTTCGGGCTCGACCGGATGCGGCGGCTGATGACCGCGCTCGGCAATCCGCAGCTTCGCTTCGATTCGATCCACGTCGTCGGGACCAACGGCAAGTCCTCGACGGTGCGGATGATCGCGGCGATCCTCCAGCAGCACGGGCTCCGGACGGGCGTGTACCTGTCTCCGCATCTGTTGTCCTACGGCGAGCGGATCCGGAGTGACGGGGAGGACCTGGAGCCCGCGGCGTTCGCCGCGGCGGTGCAGCGTGCCCGCCACGCGGTCGACCTGGTCAACCGCTCGCTCGCCCCCGACGACGGCGTCACGCAGTTTGAGGCGCTGACCGCGGCGGCGTACTCCGAGCTGGCGGCGCGGTCGGTCGACGTGGCCGTGATCGAGGCCGGCCTCGGTGGCCGGTACGACGCGACCAACGTGATCCCGTCCAGGGTCCAGGTGCTGACCAGCGTCGGGCTCGAGCACACGCGGTGGCTCGGGCCGACGATCACCGACATCGCGCGGGAGAAGCTCGACGTCGTCCAGCCCGGCGGGACGCTCGTGCTCGGGCACGCGCTCGCCCCCGATGCGGTCGCCGTTGCCGAGACGGTCGCGGACGAGCGCGGCGCCCGGATCGTCCACGCGCCCGCCGAGCCGGGGGTCGCGGTCGGGGCGCTGGGGGCCTACCAGCGGCGCAACTTCGCGCTCGCGCGGACAGCCGCAGAGGCCCACCTCGGTGAGCTCCGCGCCGATGCCGTGGCCACGGCGGCGGCCGAGGTGCGCGTGCCGGGCCGGCTGCAACCGATCGACGATGAGCCGATAACGCTGGTGGACGGAGCGCACAACCCCGAGGGGATCGCCGCGCTCGTCGAATCGCTACCCGAGGTGCTCGGCCGGCGTCGGCCGCTTGTGGCGGTCTTGTCGATCCTCGACGACAAGGATGCGGCGGCGATGCTCGGGGTGCTGGCGCCTGTCTGCGACGCGCTGATCTTCACGAGTAGTCAGAATCCCCGCGCGTTGCCACCGCCCACGCTCCACTCCCTGGCGAACCAGCTCGGCGGCCCGCCGAGCGAGGTCGTGGCGGATCCACGCGCCGCGCTCGAACGCGCGCGGTCGCGCGCGGGCGCCGATGGAGCGGTGCTTGCGACCGGCTCGATCTACCTGATCGCCGACCTCCTGCGACCACCGGCCTCGGGCCGCGCCTCGATTCTGTGAGCGGTGTGAACGACCACGACGACCAGCCCAGCTTCCTCACCATGATCGGCTTGGTGGCGCTGATCGTGGCGGTGGTGATCCTTGTCTTCTTCGGAATCGGGTATTTATTCGGACGAGCATTCCTGTGAAGGTGCAGTCGCGGCGCAAGCTCATAACCGCGGCGATCCGACCCCGCCCCCCATTACACTCGCGTCCTTAATGCTCTCACCAGCGGTCTTCGGTATCAGCAACAGCGGGGTCAACCTCGCCATCGACCTGCTGATCCTGTTCCTCGTGGTCGTGTGGCTGGCGCTCGTCTACTGGACGTACGCCGACGCGCGGCGGCGGATCGCGGACCCGATGCTGATCGGGTGCGCGGCGGCGGCGTCGCTGTTCCCGTTCGTCGGCACGCTGGTGTACATGATCGTCCGTCCGCCCGAGTACCTGGACGACGTCCGCGAGCGCGAGCTCGAGATGCAGGCCGCGGAAGCGCGGCTGGCGGAGATCGGGTACCACCTGTGCCCGCACTGCGACTACGAGGTGGAGAAGGACTTCCTGCGCTGCCCCAACTGCATGCGCAAGCTGAAGGACCCGTGTGCGGTTTGCGGCAAGCCACTTGACCCCGCTTGGCGGATCTGTCCCTTCTGCGAGTCCGAGGTGGGGGCCCCGCCCCCGTCGCCGCGACGCACGCGACGCCGTCGCGACGCCGTCTCAGAGCGCCAGGTCGCCGGTCTCGCCGAGAGTCCCAGTCCCGGGCCGGCCGAGCGCGGCGGCCCGGCGACTACCTGACCCGTTCAAGACACCTAGGAAGGCCGTCCGATGGAGCGAACGCTGATCCTCGTCAAGCCCGACGCCTTTGCACGGAACCTGACCGGAGAGATCATCGCGCGGTTCGAGCGCAAGGGGCTGCGGATCGTGGCGCTGAGGCTGATGACGATGGACAGCGCGCTCGCAGAGCGCCACTACGCCGAGCACGAGGGCAAGCCGTTCTTCGGGGAGCTCGTGTCGTTCATCACCTCGGGTCCGCTCGTGGCGATGGTCCTCGAGGGCGAACAGGCCGTCGCGTCGGCGCGTCAGGTGATCGGCGCGACCAACCCGATCGAGGCGGCCCCCGGCTCGATCCGCGGTGATTTCGCGATCGAAGTCGGCCAGAATATGGTCCACGGCTCGGACTCGCCCGAGTCGGCCGCGCGCGAGGTAGCGCTGTTCTTCCCGGGCATGGGCTGATCCTGGCCTCTCGCTCGCCCCAGCGGCGAGCGATCCTCGAGCTGCTGGGGGTCGAGTTCTCGGTCGTCGTGGCGGACGTCCAGGAGCTGGAGGAGGGCCCGCCCGAGGAGGTCGCCGTCGCGAACGCGCGGCGCAAGGCCGCGGTGGTGGCGAGAGACCGCCCGGGGCTGCCGGTGCTGGGGGCCGACACGATCGTCTCGGCGGGTGGGCGGATGTACGGCAAGCCGCCCGACCGGGGAGCGGCCCGCTCGACGCTTCGGGCGCTGTCCGGACGACGGCACGCGGTGATCGGCGGAATCTGTCTGATCGACAGCGGTGGCGCACACACCGCCGTGGCGAGCACCGGGGTCGAGTTCCGCGAGCTCAGCGACGAGCTGCTCGACTGGTATCTGGACACCGGTGAGTGGCACGATCGCGCCGGCGGCTACGCGATCCAGGGTCGGGGCGCGGCCCTTGTCACGCGGATCGACGGCGACTACCTCAACGTGGTCGGGCTGCCGGTCGCGGCGTTGCTAGAGCTGGCGCCATGGCTGCTGTGGAGTTGACGCTGATCGATGCGTTCGTCTGGGCGTTGCGCCGCGGAACCCGCTCCCGGGTGACGGCTGTGCGGGGGGTTCGTACGAACGTCCACGCCCCCCGGCGCTCGACTCCGCGTTTTCCAGCGGAATTCCGACTTTTGCGCCGGACGGGCGATCGTCGGGTTGATGTTCATTCGGGTACACTCGCCCGCGGACGGCGCTGGCAGCACGACGTGGCCTCCAGAGTCTCGTCGCCACGTCGTTCGCTGACCCCTACTCCCGACTGACCGCTTCCTACCGATGGGCTTCTTCAGCTACCTGACAGGCTTTGGTGGCCGCGACATGGCGGTCGATCTCGGCACCGCCAACACGCTGGTCTACGTCCGCGGGCGCGGAATCGTGCTCTCGGAGCCGAGCGTCGTCGCGGTCGACTCGCGCAGCGGCGAGGTGCACGCGGTCGGGATCGAGGCCAAGCGGATGCTGGGGCGCACGCCCGGGACCATCCAGGCGATCCGGCCCCTGAAAGACGGCGTGATCGCCGACTTCGAGGTCACCGAGGAGATGCTGAGGCATTTCATCCAGAAGGTGCATCAGAACCGCTGGGCCCACCCCCGGGTGGTGGTGTGCGTGCCAAGCGGCGTGACCGGAGTGGAGAAGCGCGCGGTGGAGGAGGCGTGCCTCTCGGCCGGGGCGCGACAGGCGTACCTGATCGAGGAGCCGATGGCGGCGGCGATCGGCGCCGGGTTGCCCGTCGGCGAGCCCACCGGATCGATGGTGGTCGATATCGGCGGTGGGACGAGCGAGGTAGCGGTGATCTCGCTGGGGGGGATCGTGGTCTCGCAGTCGATCCGCGTCGGTGGCGATGAGCTCGACGAGGCGATCATGAACTACGTCAAACGTGAGTACAAGCTGCTGATCGGCCAGCAGACCGCGGAGGAGGTCAAGCTCGAAATCGGCTCGGCGTTCCCCACCGGGGAGGAGGTCCAGGCCGAGATCCGCGGTCGCGACATGGTCTCCGGGCTCCCCAAGACCGTCGTGCTGACGAGCGAAGAGATTCGCGGCGCGCTCGAGGAGCCGGTGACGCAGATCATCGACGCGGTCAAGGAGACGCTCGACCGGACCCCGCCGGAACTTGCCTCCGACATCATGGATCGTGGCATCATGCTCGCCGGAGGCGGTTCGTTGCTACAGGGGCTCGAAGAGCGCCTGCGTCATGAGACGCAGATGCCCGCGCATCTGGCCGAGTCGCCGCTGACGTGCGTGGCGGTCGGCTCGGGAAGGTCACTGGAGGAGTTCGAGGCGATCCACCGTTCGAGCAAGAATTCGCGCAATCGCCGTCACCGGTATTAGCTTTCGAGGACCGGGGGCCGGGAGTCCCCGGAACAACAGTTTGGAGACACGGACCCCGTGCACAGCAAGCAAGTTCGACGGCGCCGCGCAGTCGTAGCAGCCCTCGTCGTCGCCTCCCTGATCCTGCTGACGGCGTACTTCGGCGAGTCATCCAGCAGCCCGCTCCACACGGTGCAGCGCGGGATCGTCGCGGTCTTCTCGCCCGTTGAACAGGGCGCCAGCACGGTGCTCTCGCCGTTCCGTGACGTCGCGAGCTTCTTCTCGGACACGTTCAAGGCCAAGTCGCAGGTCAAGCAGCTGCGCCACGAGGTGGCGGCCCTGACGGCGAAGCTCGACCGCGCCCAGTATGCGGCGTCGGAAAACGCGCAGCTGCGGGCGCAGCTGCACCTCGTCGACAACGGGCTCGAGACCTTCAAGCCGGTCACGGCCAGCGTGATCTTCCGCGATCCGAATCTCTGGTACGCGACGATCCAGGTCGACAAGGGCTCCGGCGACGGCGTCCACAAGGGCGACCCGGTGACCGGGGACGGCGCGCTGGTGGGCGAGGTCACACAGGTCGGCTCGAACTTCTCGGTCGTGTCGCTGCTCACCGATCCGGCGATGGCGGTGGCGGCCCAGGTGCTGGACTCAAACGCCGACTCGGGCGTGCTCGTGCCGGCGGTCGGGAACCCCAACCAGCTCGTCCTCCAGGACCTCCAGCCCAACGCCCCCGTGCAGGCGGGTCAGCAGGTCACGACCGTCGGGTTCCGGTCGGGTCCGCTCCAGGACCTGTATCCCTCCGCGATCCCGATCGGTACGGTCGCCTCGGTCGGCAACGATCTCGCCAACAACGGCCAGGTGCCGGTCACGCCCGACGCGAACCTCCGCCAGCTCTCCGTTGTCCAGATCCTGACCTCCCCCCACTCGGGCAGCCTGAGGGCGCAGACAACGGCTCCATGAGCTGGGAAACATTTCGCCTGCCACTGCGCCTGCTGCTCCTTGCGTTTGGCGCCGTCGTGATCCAGGAGGCAGCCGTCTCGCAGATCTCGATCTTCGGCACCGCCGCCGACCTGACCCCGCTGGTGGTGATGTCAGTCGGGCTGCTCGCCGGTTCGATCGCGGGCGCGATCATGGGGTTCGCGGTCGGGCTGCTGGTCGACCTGTTCCTGTTCCAGACGCTCGGGGTGACCTCGCTGCTGTTCATCGCGATCGGCTACTGGAGCGGCCGGCTGCGGGAGCTGCGGGATCCCTCGCACGGGCTCGTGCCGATGGCGCTGGGCGCGGCTGCGACCGCGTTCGCCGGAGTGGGCATGACGATCATCCAGTTCCTGCTGGGGGTCGACTCGCCTGTGAGCCTGCTGCTCGTCCAGCAGATCTTTGTCACCGTGCTCGTCAACACGCTGATCGCCCTGCCGGTGTACGCAGTGGTCAGGCGTCTGCTGCAGCCGGCGCTGCCGCAGGATCCGCGGCGGCGGCGGCGGCGCGCCTACGCGACCGGCGGGCTCAGCCCGCTGCAGGCGCGAGCCGGGGGGATCGGCCCGACTCCGAGGACCTCGCGGTGATCCAGCCGGTCGACGACAGACGCTCCCCGTTGACCCCGCAGCTCGCGCTCCGCGTGGCGATCCTCGGGAGCTTCGCGCTCGCGATGTTCGCGATCATCTTCTTCCGCCTGTGGTTTCTCCAGGTGCTCTCGGGCAACAAGTACGTCGCGCAGGCGCAGGTCAATCGCGTCAGGGACATAGACATCCCCGCCCAGCGGGGCGAGATCCTCGACCAGAGCGGCAACGTGCTGGTCGGCTCGATGCGGGCGACCGCCGTTGAGATCTCGCCGCTCGCGCTGCCCGTGCCGCTGCAACCGTGCAGCCCCGGCCAGCAGGTCGGCGGAGCGTGGCCGAGCTCGTGTCTGGTCGCCCACCCGCCGCCCCAGGACGCCGGCCTCTATAACCGCCTCGCCGGAGTCCTCGGGTTCTCGACGACGCGGCAGAAGTGCACCCCGGTGGAGGGCTACGGGACGCTGCGACTCTCGCCCATCGCGTGCCTGGTGGCCCAGGGGTTCGCGAAGGTCTCCTACGCGAACGTGCAGATCAAGACCGACGTCAGCAACGACGTCCTGTTCTACCTTGAGGAGCGAGCCGACCAGTTCCCGGCCGTCAGCGTGCAGCCCGTGTGGTTGCGCCAGTACCCGCTGAAGCGCGTCGCCGCGCAGCTGTTCGGAACGATCGGCCCGATCAGCTCGACCGAGACCAAGGATCCGCGCTTCAAGGGCATTCCCCAGACCGCCTGGGTGGGGCAGTCCGGGCTCGAGTGGTCCTACAACCAGTACCTGCAGGGCGCGGACGGGACCGAGCATGTCCAGGTCGATGCGCTGGGGCGGCCCGCGGGCGAGCTGTCCCAGACACCGGCGACCCCGGGCTACAACCTGAAGCTGTCGCTCGACGTCCCCCTGCAGGAGGCCGGGCAGCAGGCCCTGCAGCAGTCGATTGACTCGAACTACCCGGCCAACGCCGGCGCCTTCGTGGCGATGAACCCGGTCAACGGCGAGATCTACGCGATGGGCTCGCTGCCGACCTTCGACCCCAACACGTTCGCCAAGCCCGTCTCCTCGTCGGTCTACAACCAGCTCAACAACCCGTCGAGCAACTTCCCGCTGCTCAACCGCGCGATCCAGAGCGAGGGCCCCACGGGTTCGACGTTCAAGCCGATCACGGCGACGGCGGCGCTCGAGAGCGGTGCCTGGAACATCTATGACACCTACGACGACACCGGGCAGTTCTGCATCGACACCCAGTGCCGGCGCAACGCCGGGGGCGCCGCCAACGGGGTGCTCAATCTGGTCGACGCGATCCGGGTCTCCGACGACGTCTTCTTCTACAACCTCGGGGCGCTCACCAACAGCCCCCAGCCGGCGGGCGGCGCGCTGCAGCACTGGGCGAAGCTCTACGGGATCGGTCAGGCGACCGGCGTCGATCTCGGCGGCGAGTACGCAGGCAACCTGCCGACGCCGGCGTGGCGCTCCAGGATCGACCAGGTCGAGCTCCGGTGCGAGAAGCGCCACCACGTGCCGGCGTCGGAGTACTTCAATCCGTCGGTGAGCTGCGGGATCGCCGACGGGCGCCCGTGGTCGATCGGCGACAACATCAACCTGGCGGTCGGCCAGGGTGATGTCCAGGTCACGCCGCTCCAGCTGGCGACGGCGTACGCCGCGATCGCCAACGGCGGCACGATCGTCCGGCCGCACATCGGGCTCGACGTCCAGGGCGCCGACGGCACCGTCAAGCAGAACATCAACCCGCCGCCCGCGCGCCAGCTGCCCATCAACCCGATCTACCTGGACACGATCCGCCAGGGGTTGCGCGAGGCGGCGTCGCTGCCGGGTGGAACTTCAGCCGACGTCTTCGCCAATTTCCCGGAGCAGGTCTACGGCAAGACCGGAACGGCGCAGTACAACAATCAGCAGGACTACGCGTGGTACGCCTGCTTCGTGCCTCCCAGCGCCACGACGAAGCCGATCGTGGTCGTGGTGAAGGTCGAGCAGGGAGGGTTCGGTGCCGTCGGGGCCGCTCCCGTCGCCCGGCAGATCCTGTCGCAGTGGTTCTTCGGCAAGAAGGGCGCCTACGTGGCCGGGAGCTCGAAGACGCTATGAGGCCACGGAGACGACCGCTATGAGCGTCAGCGCCGCAAGCTCGATCCGCGCCGTCGACGAGCAGGTGACCTCGCGCCGGCGCCACGTCCTGCTGATCGACCCGCTGCTGGTGCTCGCCGCGCTCGGGCTGGTCGCGTGCTCGCTGGTGACGCTCCACGTCGCCGCCCGCGGTCAGGTGCCGGGCCCGAGCTATTACGTCGAGCGCCAGGCGATCTACGCGGCGATCGGGCTGTTCGTCGCGGCCGTGCTCGCGTCGTTCGACTACTCGCGCCTGCGCGAGTACAAGTTCGCGCTCTACGGGACGATGATCGCGCTGAACGTGGTCGTCTTCGGGACGCCGCCGGTGAACGGCTCACGCCGGTGGATTCCGCTGCCGTTCCTAGAGTTCCAGTCCTCCGAGTTCGGCAAGATCCTGCTGATCGTCGCGCTCTCGGCGTTCGCAGTGGACCGGGCCAGGAGGCTGCACGAGCGGCGCACGACCGCGCGGATCATGCTGCTGGCGCTGATCCCGGCGCTGATCGTGATTCCCCAGCCGGACCTCGGCACGGCGCTTGTGTATGCGGCGATCGGGTTCATGATCCTGTTCGTCGCCGGAACCTCCTGGAGGCAGCTCACCGCGCTGGTGACACTGGGGGTGGTTGCGATCGCGATCGTATTGGCGGGCGCGCCGGCCCTCGGCGTCCACGTCCTCAAGCCCTACCAGGTGCAGCGGCTCACGGGCTTCCTCAACCCTTCGGGTAACCCCCAGAACCAGACGTACAACATTCATGAGTCGCTGATCGCGATCGGCTCGGGCGAGAAGACCGGGCGGGGCATCGCTGGTGCGACCCAGACTGAGTTGAATTTCCTTCCGGCCCCATCGACCGATTTCGTGTTCGCCGCGCTCGGCGAGACCTATGGGTTCGTCGGAGCGGCGTTCGTCCTGTCGCTGTACGCGCTGTTGATCTGGCGCGGATTGCGAATCTTGACGATGGCGAAGAACCTCTACGGCAGCCTGATCGCGGGGGGGATCCTCGCGATGCTGATGTTCCAGGTGTTCGTCAACGTCGGTATGACGATCGGGATCATGCCGATCACCGGGGTCCCGTTACCCCTGATGAGCTATGGCGGCTCGTCGGTGCTGGTGACGTTTATCGCGCTCGGCCTTCTACAGTCAATACATATACAGGCACGCATGGCGGCCGCTGGAAAAAGCAGAGCGCTCGTGTCGTGAGCCGCAGCCCCGAGCGAGGGCGCGGCGAGAAACCAGGCCGTCGCAGGGGCGGCCCCAAAGACTTAAAGGACTGAATGACAATTGAAGAAGCAAGTACTGGTCAGCGTCGACCGTGGGGAAACGCGGGTCGCGCTGCTGGAGGCCACCGGGAAGGTCGCCTCGAAGCCGGCGTCGGCCAACACATCCGGCCGGAGCCGTCGGCGCCGTAAGACAGGCAGCCCCGACGCCGGCTACCGCGTAGCGGAGCTCTACCTGGAGCGCCGCGGCAACCGCTCGATCGTCGGCAACATCTACAAGGGGCGCGTCGACAACGTGCTCGCGGGGCTGGAGGCGGCGTTCGTCGACATCGGGCTCGAGAAGAACGGCTTCCTGCACGTCGATGAGATCGTCCTCCCCGGCGTCGATGCCCCGAGGCGGGGGCGCGGGTCGGGACGTGAGGGGCGTGAGATCACAGATCTGCTGAAGCCCGGCCAGGACATCGTCGTCCAGGTGGTCAAGGACCCCCTGAAGACGAAGGGCGCGCGGCTGTCGATGGAACTCACGATCGCGGGCCGCTACATGGTCTACGCGCCGTTCGGCGAGGGCATAGGCGTGTCTCGAAGGCTCGACGACAAGGAGCGCGAGCGGCTCCGCAAGGAGGCCGCCAAGCTCGACCTGAAGGGCGGAGGCGCGATCATCCGGACGGCCGCCCAGGGCGCCAAGCGCGCCGATCTGGAGCGCGAGCTGCTGTACCTGTTCAAGCTCAACGAGGTGCTCCAGAAGCGCGTCGAAGAGACGACCGCGCCGGCGCTGGTCTTCCAGGAGGCCGACCTCTCGGTTCGCGTCGTGCGCGACGTGTTCTCGGCCGAGTTCGAGCGCGCGATCGTGGACGATCCCAAGCAGCACCACCGGCTGCTGTCGTTCTTCTCCCGCACCGCGCCCGGACCTGGTCGAGCGAGTCGAGCTGTGGGAAGACGATCAGCCTCTGTTCGATGCGTTCGGCGTCGAGCAGGTGCTCGACTCGACGCTCCAACGGCGGATCGACCTGCCGAGCGGCGGCTACCTGGTGATCGACTACGCCGAGGCGTTGACCGTGATCGACGTCAACACGGGGTCGTTCATCGGCCGGGGCAAGGGCGCGCGACTCGAGGACACGATCACGAAGACGAACCTGGAGGCCGCCGAGGAGGTGGTCCGGCAACTGCGGCTGCGAGACATCGGCGGGATCATCGTGATCGACTTCATCGACATGGCGCGGGCCCGGAACCGTGACGCCGTGCTGAAGTCGCTCCGGGCGGCGCTGGACGAGGACCGCACGAAGACGTTCGTGGTCGAGATCTCGCCCCTTGGGTTGGTCGAGATGACTCGTCAGAACGTCACCGACGGCGTGCGCGAGATCATGACCCGGCCTTGCCCGACCTGCGGCGGGGAGGGCGTGATCAAGTCCGAGGAGACGCTCGCGATCGAGTTCGAGCGCAAGATGCGAGACCTCGCCAAGGAGACGAAGGCCGAGGCGCTGCTGATCCAGATGAACCCGCGGGTGAGCGCGGAGTTCACCGCGCGATGACGCGCGGGTCCTGCGCGCGATCGAGGAGGAGACCGGCAAGCTATTCGTGTTCGAGGGATCCGAGGGGCTCCATCTCGATCACTTCGCGGTCGTGCTCGAGGGCACCCGCGAAGAGGTGCTTGAGCGGGCGGTTCCGTTCCGCGTGGGCGAGGAGGTCCACGTCCAGATCGTCGAGCCGCACATGTACAGCCCGGGAGACGCGGTCGCGAAAGTCGACGGCTACATGATCTCGGTCGTCGGCGGGGGGCCGTACGTCGGCGAGAAGCACCTGGTACGGATCGACCAGGCCGGGCGGACCGCGGCGATGGCCTCACTGCTCGACGCCGAGCCGAGCAGCGAGTCGGACGCGACCTCGACGTCGGCCTCGGCGGGCTCCAAGGCATCGTCGGAGGACGCGGCGGATGGCTTACAATCGAAGCCTCGGCGCCGCGGCCGCAGAGGCGGACGGCGCCGTTCCAGCGCTAAGGCCGGGTCGGCCCAGGCCGGATCATCATCCGGATTAGCCATGTACGCGATCGTCAAGACAGGCGGAAAGCAATACCGCGTCGAGGAGGGCCAGTCCCTGCTCGTCGAGCGGCTGCCCGTTGATGACGGCGCGAACGCACGTCCTGCAGCCGCTGCTGTACGTCGACGGCTCGAACGTCGTCGACGGCGACGAGCTCTCGAAGGTCACGGTCGAGGCGCGGGTGCTCGGCCACGAGCGCGGGCCGAAGCTCCGGATCGTCAAGTTCAAGCCAAAGCGCGGCTACAAGCGCCGCACGGGCCACCGCCAGGAGCTGACGCGGATCGAGGTGACCGGGATCAAGCTCGGCGCCCGGCGCCGTCGTCGTCGCGCGCGCCGAAGTCCGCTGGTCGCGGCCGAGGCCGCCGAGGCCCGGCCAGCCTCCGGTGGCGGCGGAGGCGCGAGCCGGCGGCGGAGGCGAAGCCGGCGGCGCGAGGGCGCACGCCGGCGCGCGGAGGCGAAGCCGGCCGGCGAGCCGTCAGGACCTCCGCGCGTAAGCCGGCGGCCGACAAGCCCGCGGCGCGCACAAGCCGGCGCGCAAGCCCGCGGCGCGTAAGCCGGCCGCCCCCAAGCCGACACCCGGAGGAAGACAATGGCGCATAAGAAGGGCCTCGGCTCATCCCGCAACGGCCGCGACTCGAACGCCAAACGCCTCGGCGTCAAGGTGTTCGCCGGTCAGCCCGTGACCGGCGGTGAGATCATCGTCCGTCAGCGGGGCACCCGCTTCAAGCCCGGCGAAGGCGTCGGCATCGGCAAGGACGACACGATCTACGCGCAAGCGGCCGGGACGGTCGTGTTCAGCCGAGGACGGGTCGGGCGCGTGATCTCCGTGCAGCCGGTCGGACCAGCGTCCACCAGCGCGCCAGTCCTAGCTGGACGCAAGCCTAGCCGCCGGCTCCAAGCGGCTGAGCCCCGGCCCAGATCGAGGTGCAGAGTGGGCAGCGCCGCGCCTTGACCGGGATCGGGCTGGCGCACTCGGGCACTCCTTGGCGTCCGGATCGGCCTGCGCGCGGCGCGCCTGAGCGCGCCGATCGGGGCAACCACGAAAAAGAAGATCGCGGCCGCGACGGTCAGGAACGTAAAAACCGCGTTGAGGAAGTCGCCGTAGAGGAAGTGGCTGTGGTTGATCGTGATGATCGGTGTGAAGAGGTCGGCGACGAGTGCCTTGACGACCGCGGTGAAAGCGGTGCCCACGACGATCGCCACTGCCAGGTCTACGACGTTCCCGCGCAGCACGAACTTCTTGAATTGCAGGCTCATCGCCCCTCCTCAGTTCTGTTGCAGGTTCGATGTCTTGTTCCGTGACACGGCGCCGCGCCAAGCTCCCGGCCATGAGCGAACGATGGTGCTGGGTCGACATATGAGCACACCAGGCGCCAGAGTTCGTCTGGAGCGAGGTTCGCCGGGAGGCAGTGGGGGCGGATCGGCGCGCGGAGCAGATCGGCGGCCTCGGGGTTGACCCAGCGGCGATCGCCGGTTGGCTGCGGCCAGGGTTACCATCACCGCGTTCACCCGCGCGTCTACGCCGTGGGCCATCGCGCGCCGAGCATCGAGGGCGGATCTCGCCGCCGCGCTCCTCTACGCCGGTCCGGGCGCGATGCTGAGCCATGCGACGGCGGCATGGTGGTGGGGCCTGATCGAGGAGCGGCCGACCGAGGATCCACGTGAGCACTCCCGCGGGTGCCGCTCCTGGCCCGGCGTGTCCGCGTCCATCAGCGGCGGAGCTCTCGAACGCGCCTGGCACAGGCGCATGCCCGTCACGGCGGTGGCGCAGACACTGCTGGACTACGCCTCCAGCGCGTCGCTCAACCGCGGTCCGCAAGGCGCTCGCAAAGGCCGAGTACCGCGGGTCTTGGACCTCCCGGAGCTGCGAGGCGGCTGATCGGCCGCGGCCGTCCCGGAAGCGCCAGGCTACGTCAGGCGCTCGACCGCCATCAGCCGAGACTCGCCTGCACCCGTAGCGGACTCGAGGAGGCGTTCTTCGAGCTGTGCGAGACGTCGGGATCCCGCTCCCGGAGGTCAACGCACGGATCGACGGGATGGACCGTCGACTTGCTGTGGCGCGGACGAGCGTTGGTCGTCGAGGTCGACGGCTATGGCAACCACCACACGCCGGCCCAGATCGACCGCGACCGTCGCAAGGACCTCGCGCTGCGCGCCGCGGGGCTGTCGTCGTAAGCCGATACAGCGGGCGCAGGCAGCTCGAGTTGCGGCCGACGAGCTCGTGCACGCACCGACCTCGTAGAGCGACGCTCGCGAAGCGGAGCCGCTAGCCCGCCTGCGCCGTCGGGCGCACCAAGATCTCGTTCACGTCGACATGGGGCGGCTGGGAGACCGCGAACATCACCGCCCGGGCGACGTCGTCGGGCTGGAGCGCGTCCTTGCGGCCGGTTCTCGAAGAACGGCGTATCGACCATGCCGGGCTCGATCAGCGTCACCCGGATACCCGTGTCGTTGAGCTCCTGCCGCGCGGCTTCGCCCATCGCGGTGACAGCCCACTTGGTCGCCGAGTAGACCGATCCCGGAAGGGCGCGACGTCCGGCGACCGACCCGGTCAGCAGCAGATGCCCCCGGGACTCCTTGAGTGCCGGGATCGTCGCGCGGATCGTGAGCGCCGCGCCATACACGTTCGCCAGGATCATCGAGCGCCAGTGCTCGGGCGACTCGTTCAGGAAGCCGCGGGCGGCGCCGAAGCCCGCGTTCGCAAATGCCACATCGAGGCCGCCGAAGTGACTTAGCGCCTGTTCGACCAGTCGCCTGCTGCTGGTCCCATTCGGTCACGTCGCACTGCACCGCGAGCGCCCGGTCTGAACCGCCGAGCTCGGACGAGAGATCGAGCAGCTGATCGCGTGAGCGGGCGGCCAGCACCAGCCGGTAGCCCGCCATGGCGGCGTGACGCGCGGTCGCCGCGCCGATCCCGCTGGAGGCGCCGGTGATCAGGAATACCGGATCGGGCATGGCAGCATCATCTCAGTGCAAGACCGAGCCCGCATCCATGTCCAGGCCGGCGCCGGAGGCGACGGAAGCCTCAGCTTCCGCCGTGAGGCGCACGTGCCCAAGGGCGGTCCGGACGGTGGCGACGGCGGACGCGGCGGTGACGTGGTGTTGGTATGCGACGACTCGCTGCGTGATTTGGAGCGCTTCCGCCGCAGGAACCACTTCAAGGCCGGTCGGGGCGGTCACGGCCAGGGATCACAGCGCCACGGTAAGGACGGTGAGACGCTCGAGCTCGCCGTGCCGCCCGGAACAGAGGCGCTCGTCGAGGCCGATGGAACCCGGCACGACCTCGTGCGACCCGGACAGCGCGCGGTGGTCGCGCGAGGCGGGTCGGGGGTGGCGGAAACAAGCGCTTCGCCGGTCCCACGCATCAGACGCCGCGCTTTGCCGAACGCGGGCTGCCCGGCGAAGAGACCTGGGTCACGCTCCAGCTCAAGCTGCTGGCCGACGTCGGCCTGGTCGGGCTCCCAAACGCCGGCAAGTCCTCGCTGCTCTCACGCTTGACGCATGCCCGTCCGAAAGTGGCCGGCTACCCATTCACCACGCTCCAGCCGGTCCTGGGAACCCTCGACGCCGGCGACCGGCAGCTCGTCATCGCGGACATCCCCGGGCTGATCGAGGGTGCCTCGGCGGGCGCCGGCCTGGGGCACGAGTTCCTGGCGCACGTGGAACGGACGCGGGTGCTCGTGCACGTGCTGGAGCTCGTGCCGCTTGACGGGTCGGACCCGGTCGCCAACCACCGGCTGGTCGAGCGCGAGCTCGAGCTCCACGACCCGCGGCTCGCCTCGCTTCCGCGCGTGCTGGCGCTGTCGAAGGCCGACCTGGTCGATCCCCAGAGCGCCGAATACGCGCGCGCGGTGTGGGCCAAGCGGCTCGGACCCGAGGTCCCAGTGATCGTCACCTCATCGGCCACCGGCGCCGGCGTCATGGAGCTGTCCTCCGAGCTCCTTCGCCTGGTACCGGTCGCGCGGGAAGAACCCGAGCGCCCGGACCTCGACCGGCGAGAGCCGGTCGAGGTGGCCGAACACCGCGTCTTCCGGCCCGCCGCCGAACGCAGCTGGCAGGTCGAGCGGCTGGGGGACCGGAGCTTCCGCGTCAGCGGGCGCGGGATCGAGCGCCTGGTGGCCCGCTACGACCTCGATAACGAGGACGCCCTCGCCTATCTCGAAAGGCGGCTGCGCGGGATCGGCCTGATCGACGCACTTCAGAGCGAAGGATTCGAAGCGGGCGACGAGGTCGAGATCGCAGGTGTCGCGTTCGACCTGGATCCGGAGTAGGTGCCGCGCTCCGGAACGGGTGAGGGAGGGATACGTGCGTCGTGTCGTGATCGTCGTGGCCGGGCTGATGGCTGTGGCTGCGCCCGCTGCGGGGGCGAAGGTCCTGCGTGTCGGGAGTTTTCACGGGATCCGCGGCCAATATCGCTCGGTCAACGCGGCGGGATCAGGCGACTGGATCCTGGTCGGACCGGGCGACTACAAGACGACCGGCAGCCGGTCTCCGGCGGGAGCCTCCGATCACCCCGCCGGGGTGCTGATCACGAAGCCGAGGCTGCGCCTGCGGGGGATGGACCGCAACACCGTGATCGTGGACGGTACGAAGCCGGGCTCGTCGCCATGTAGCCGGACGGCCTCGGCTCAGAATTACGGGCCCCAGAACCCAGACGGCAGCGGGCCGATGGGACTCAACGGGATCATGGTGTGGAAGGCCGACGACGTTTGGGTGCAGAACCTGACCGCGTGCAACTTCCTCGGTGGCACGGGCACCGCCGGCAACGAGATCTGGTGGAACGGCGGGGACGGGAGCGCCCAGATCGGGGGCTGGAACTACCTCGGCTCCTACCTGAACGCGACGAGCACGTTCTTCAACAACGACGAGACGGTCGCCGCCGAGTACGGGATCTTCTCGAGCAACTGGGACGGCGGTACCTGGTATCGCGATTACACGAGCAACTTCAACGACTCGGGGTTCTACATCGGCGCCTGCCAGCAGCAGTGCAATCAGACGATCAACGACGTCTGGTCGGAGTTCAACGCGCTCGGCTACTCGGGCTCAAACTCAGGCGGCCGGCTGGTCGTCGAGAACTCGCAGTTCGACAACAATGAGGACGGCTTCGACACCAACAGCCAGAACGGCGACAACCCGCCGCCGCAGGATGGCGCCTGCCCGAACAACGGCGTCAGCCCGATCACCCACACGCGCTCGTGCTGGGTGTTCATGAACAACTACGTGCACGACAACAACAACGCGAACGTCCCGACCGCCGGCCTCGCGGGCGGCGGGCCGGTCGGGACGGGAATGTCGCTCTCCGGTGCCCGCGACGACACGGTGATGCACAACCGCTTCGTTCACAACGGGGCGTGGGGAACGATCATCGTGCCGTTCCCCGACAGCGGCGGGCCGTGCACCGGCGGGACCGGCGGCCCCGGCGGGCAGCCGGCCTGCCTGTACGACCCCTGGGGCGATGCGGTAATAGGCAACACGTACGCGCGCAACGGCTTCTTCAACAACTCGACCAACGGCGACATCGGTCTGTCCAATGCCGAGTACGGACCGACCGACTGCTTCAGCGGCAACGTCGACACCGGCGGCGCGCTCACCAGCGCGCCCGACAACATCGAGCAGATGTATCCCGACTGCAACGGGCAGAGCGTCGCGCCGAGCGACACAAATCCGAAGTCGCTGCAGTTCACCGACGAGGTCGCGTGCGACTCCAACCTCGCGCTGCCCGGCGCCGGCAAGGCGGCGTGCCTGCCCGGAGACAGCTACCCGCGGGCGGGCACCATCGTGTTGCACGCGCTGCCGCCGGCGCGCCAGCTCACGACGATGCCCAACCCGTGCGCCGGGGTGCCCGCCAATCCGTGGTGCCCGGTTCGTGGGGCCACCCGCGTTCGGCGGTCTCGCCGGTCGCGCCGGCCGACCGCCGTGAACCACGCTGACCCGGTCTGAGTCGACCGGCACCTCGGCGAAGCGCCGTTTTCTGTATACGCCCGCGCGCGCATGCGCCTGATTCACAATCTGTTCACTCGCCGTTGCCGCCGCCGTGACGTTCGTGCCGATGGCGGCGGCACGCGTGCTGCTGGTCGGTAGCTGTCACGGGATTCCGCGACAGTTCCGCTCGATTCAGGCCGCGGTGGATGCGGCGAAGCCGGGCGACGAGGTCGAGATCGCAGGTCGCCTTCGACCTGGATCCGGAGTAGCGCCGCAACTAATCCGAGTGCGTCGTGTTCAGGTGGCTCGATGCGATTCCTAAGCCTTTCTCCACTGCGACCCGCAGCCGCCGTGCTGACCGACCACACGCCGTCCCCGGAGCGGACGGAGTCGGTCGCGGCGCTGACTCCAGAAAACCGCGCACCTCGTGGGTCGGGTACAAACCCGCGCTCGATGAGGCGTCTCGCAGCTTGTTCGCTTGCCGTTGTTGGACTGCTCGCGTTCGCGCCGATCGCTGGCGCACGGGTTCTGTTGGTCGGCAGCTACCACGGGATCAAGGGCCACTATCACTCGATCCAGGCCGCAGTCAACGCCGCCCGCCCAGGCGACACGATCCTGATCGGCCCGGGCGACTACAAGACGTCCTCGAGCGAGGCGCCCTCCGGCGCTTCTGACCGTCCTGCGGGCGTTCTGATCACCACGCCCAACCTCCTTATCCGCGGGATGAACCGGAACGGCGTGATCGTCGACGGCACCAAGCCGGGCTCCGCGCCGTGCAGCCGAGCGCGGCCTGCCCAGAACTTCGGGCCCGCGGGGTCCAAGGGGCCGATGGGACTCAACGGGATCATGGTCTGGAAGGCCAACAACGTCTCGATCGAGAACCTCACGGCCTGCAACTTCCTGAACGGGACCGGCTCTGCAGGCAACGAGATCTGGTGGAACGGCGGTGATGGCAGCGGCCAGATCGGCGGCTGGGGCTTCACTGGCAACTACCTGACCGCGACGAGTACGTTCTACACGGACGAGGCGACCGCCGCGGCCTACGGAATCTTCTCCAGCAACTGGAGCGGCGGCACGTGGGATCACGCCTACACCAGCAACTTCAACGACTCAGGGTTCTATATCGGCGCCTGCCAACAGCAGTGCAACCAGACGATCAACCACGCCTGGTCCGAGTACAACGCGCTGGGCTACTCCGGGTCCAACTCTGGGGGCCGACTAGTGGTCAAGAACTCCGAGTTCGACAGAAACGAGGACGGGTTCGACACCAACAGCCAGAACGGCGACAACCCGCCGCCTCAGGACGGCTCGTGCCCGAACAACGGCATCAGCCCGATCACGCACACGCACTCGTGCTGGGTGTTCATGCACAACTACGTGCACGACAACAACAACCCGAACGTGCCGGCCTTGGGGACCGCGGCGGCCGGGCCGGTCGGAACCGGAATGTCCGTCTCCGGCGGACGCAACGACACGATCATGGACAACCGCTTCGCGAACAACAACGCGTGGGGCGTGATCTTCGTGCCGTATCTGGACAGCGGGCCGCCGTGCACCGGCGGCACGATGAACGAGGCCGGACCGGGAAGCTGCCTGTACGACGAGTGGGGCGACGCGCTGATCAACAACGTGTTCGGCCACAACGGCTCGTACGGGCATCCGAGCAACGGCGACTTCGCGCAGGTCAGCTTCGAGAGCGGGCATCCGACCGACTGCTATCAGGGCAACACCGAGGCCGGGGGCGGAAGCCTGACGCCGGACTCCGCCGCGCTGCAGCAGTCCCACCCGGTCTGCAACGGGCAGTCGTCGACAGCCGGCAGCAGCAATCCTCAGTTCCTGACTGAGGTGCTGTGCGACTCGCAGGTCATGATCAGCCCAGGCGTGCCGTCTGCGTGCCCGAACGGTCAGTATCCGCGGCGCCAATCGGTGATCATGCACCCGCTGCCCAAGCACCTGGCGACGATGCCCAGCCCTTGCGCGGGAGTCCCCGCCAACCCGTGGTGCACGGCACAAAAGCCAAAGCGGACGCGACACGCCGCCTAGCGGCAGTCGAGAGCTCACAACAACTTGTAGGATCGCTGCCGGGTCCGGAGGCGCGGAGAGGAGATCATGCGTCGTCTTTACCTGTTCGCAGCCGTGTCCATGGCCGCGCTATCGCTGGCGTCGACCGCCGGCGCGCGGGTCCTGCTAGTCGGCAGCTATCACGGGATCCCGGGCCAATACCGCTCGATCCAAGCGGCCGTGGATGCCGCGAAGCCGAACGACTGGATCCTGATCGGCCCGGGCGACTACAAGACGGCGAGCAGCCGCGCGCCGAAAAGCGCGCGGACGATGCCGGCTGGTGTGCTGATCACGAAGGCCGGGCTCTACCTGCGAGGAATGAACCGCAACACGGTGATCGTGGACGGCACCAAGCCGGGCTCCTCTCCGTGCAGCAGGGCGCGAAGCGCGCAGAACTTCGGTCCGGCGAGCTCTAAGGGTTCGATGGGGCTGAATGGGATCGAGATCTGGAAAGCCAACGACGTGTGGGTGCAGAACCTCACGACCTGCAATTTCCTCGGCGGGTCGGCGGGCGACGGTGCGACCGGAAACGAGGTCTGGTGGAACGGTGGCTCCGGCAGCGGCAAGATCAGCGGCCACGGGTACCTCGGTTCCTATCTAAACGCGACCAGCACCTTCTACGCGGAGAATGGCGGCGACAAGACGGCGGCCCAGTACGGGATCTTCTCTAGCAACTGGAGCGGTGGCACCTTCTCGCAGGACTACGCCAGCAATTTCAGTGACTCGGGCTTCTACATCGGCGCTTGCCAACAGCTGTGCAACCAGACGATCGACCGGGCCTGGTCCGAATACAACGCGCTGGGTTACTCGGGCTCGAACGCGGGCGGCCAGCTCGTCATCAAGAACTCGGAGTTCGACAAAAACAAGGACGGGTTCGACACCAACAGCCAGAACGGCGACAACCCGCCACCGCAGAACGGCGCGTGTCCGAACAACGGGATCAGCGCAATCACCCACACCCATTCCTGCTGGGTGTTCATGAACAATTACGTCCACGACAACAACAACCCAAACGTGCCCAAGGTCGGCGCGGCTGGGACCGCCCCGCTCGGGACCGGAATGTCGATCTCGGGCGGGCGCGACGACACGGTCATGAACAATCGGTTCGTGCGCAACAACGCGTGGGGCGTGATCCTGATCCCGTATCCCGACAGCGGGCCGCCGTGCACGGGTGGGACCCTGGGCGCACTCGGGCCCGGCAGCTGCCTGTATGACGACTGGGGCGATGCTGTGCTTCAGAACAGCTTCAGCGGCAACGGAACCTACGGTCACCCCAGCAACGGCGACATTGCGTGGCTCAATTTTGAGAGCGGCCATCCGACCGCGTGCTTCAGCGGCAACGCGGAGCAGGGAGGCGGCAGCGTGAGCACGTCGCCGTCCAACCTCCAGCAGACGAATCCCAGCTGCAACGGCTCGGCCGTTCCTGCCAACGGCAATGGGACGTTCCTGAACGAGGTGCTATGCGACGCGCAGGTGTCACTGACCGGGGGTCCGCCCTCGTGTCCTGAGCGGGCCCTATCCCCAACGAAGCACGGTGGTGATGCACGCGCTGCCGCGAAACCTGGCGACGATGCCGAACCCGTGCGCCGGCGTACCGGCGAATCCGTGGTGCCCCGCGCGTAAGCACCCGCAACGCGCATAACTTTCGCCCGCGGGCGCATCCCTAACCTTCTCCGAGATGGGATGCCTGGTGGTCAAGCTCGGGTCGAGCATCGTCGTCGACGATCGCGGCGAGCCGAGAGTCGACGTGCTCGGGGGGATCTGCGATCAGCTCGAAGCGCTTCACCGGGCCGGCCGCGAGCCCGTCGTCGTGACCAGCGGCGCGATCGCCCGGGGGATGGGCGTTCGGGGGATCCCGCTGCGCCCCCGGTCGATCGACGAGCTGCAGGCCGCGAGCGCCGTCGGGCAGGGGAAGCTCTACCAGGTCTACGACGAGCTGCTGCGCGCGCGCGGAGTCCCGACGGCCCAGGTCCTGCTGACGTTCTTCGACATGAGCGCGCGTACGCACTACCTGAACGCGCGCCAGACGCTGCGCAAGCTGCTGGACTGGCAGGTGCTCCCGGTCATCAACGAGAACGACACGACCGCGACCGACGAGATCTCATTCGGCAACAACGACTTCCTCGCGGCCCAGGTCGCGATCCTACTCGGCGCGGAGCTACTGGTGCTCCTGACCGACGCGGCGGGCGTGTACACCGCCGACCCGCGCTCGCACCCGGGCGCGCAGCTGGTGCCCGAGGTGGCCGAGTTCGAGGCGCTTGAGGGCCTGGATATCGGACACGCGCCTTCGCCGCTCGGGTCGGGCGGGATGCGGTCAAAGGTCGTGGCGGCCGAGATGGCGACGGCGGCCGGGATCCCGGCGGTGATCGCCAGCGGTCTGGCCCCGGGCACGATCCTTGCGGCGGCCGGGGGGAGGAGATCGGAACGCGGTTCGATGCCCGCGCGGGGCGTTACTCGAGCTTCAAGTTGTGGCTTCGCTACGCCAAGCCGACGCGCGGGCGGGTCCTGGTCGACGCGGGCGCCGCCCACGCCCTGCGGGAGGGGGGGACCAGCCTGCTCCCTGTCGGCGTGGTCGACGTGGCGGGCGACTTCGACGCCGGCGACGCCGTCGAGATCGCCCACGACGGTGAGAATGTCGGCAAGGGGATCAGCAACTACTCGGCGGACGAGCTTCGGCAGGTACGGGGGCTCAAGTCACCGGCGGTGCGCGAGCTGCTGCCGCGTGCCAGCGCGGAGGCCGTCCATCGCGACTACTTCGTGTTGACGTAGCCGGCCCATCGGCGCGGACCCGGGCGGCGCTGCGTTTAAGCTGTCACTCAATGGCCACCACCGCATTCTCAGTCGCGGACACCTGTGACGCCGCCAAGCGCGCGTCCCGCACCCTCGCCACGCTGTCGTCGAGGGTCAAGGACGCCGCGCTCGAGGCGATCGCCGCGGCGATCGACGAGCACGCCGAACAGATTCTCGAGGCCAACGCCCGCGATCTGGAGGCTGCCGGCGAGGGCGACTATGGCCCTGCGTTCCTGGACAAGCTGCGGCTCGACGAGTCGCGGGTCGCGGCGATGTCCGCGGGCGTTCGCAAGATCGTCTCGCTGCCCGATCCGGTCGGCGAGGTGATCGACGGGTGGCGCCTGCCCAACGGCCTCGACGTGCGCAAGGTGAGGGTTCCCCTTGGTGTCGTCGCCGTCGTGTACGAGGCGCGTCCGAACGTAACGATCGACGCGACCGCGCTGTGCGTGAAGTCCGGCAACGCGGTGGTCCTGCGTGGATCCTCCGCCGCGGCGCGGTCGAACGCGGTGCTCGTGCAGCTCGCCTCCTCGGCCGCATCGGCGGCCGGGCTACCCGATCACACGATTTCGCTGTTGCAAGGCGGCCGCGAGGACATCGCGGAACTCGCCACCCAGACCGGAACGGTAGATCTGATCATCCCGCGCGGGGGCGAGGGGCTGAAGGCCTCGCTGAAGGGGGTGGCCACGGTTCCGGTGATGTACGCCGCCTCGGGCAACTGTCACGTGTATGTGGACGCGGATGCCGACCTCCACGCCGCCCAGGCGATCGTCCTGAACGCAAAGCTCCAACGGCCCGGGGTGTGCAACGCCGCCGAGACGCTGCTCGTTCACTCGCGTGTGGCCGACTCGCTGCTGCCCGGGCTGCTGCGGGCGCTGAGCGAGGCGGGTGTTACCTTGCACGGCGACGACCGAGCCCGGGCGGCGGCCGCCGGCGTCCCGATCGACGCCGCGAGTGACGAGGACTGGGACACCGAGTACCTGGCGCTAGAGCTCGCAGTCGGCGTCGTCGACTCGGTCGGGGAAGCCATCGAGCACATCAACCGTCACGGAAGCGGCCATTCCGAGGCGATCTTGACCCGCGACACGGACGCCGCGCGCGCGTTCGAGCTGGGGGTCGACGCCGCGTGCGTGTACGTCAACGCCTCGACCCGATTCACCGACGGCGGCGAGTTCGGGATGGGCGCCGAGATCGGGAACTCGACTCAGAAGCTCCATGCCCGCGGCCCGATCGGAATTCGCGAGCTGTGCACCTTCAAGTACCTGGTCGAGGGTGCCGGCCACGTCCGCCCGTAAGCCGGGCCACTACCTGACGCTGTGCGCATCGGCATCCTCGGCGGAACCTTCAACCCGCCACACCTTGGTCACTTGGTCTGCGCCCAGGAGGCGTATCTTCAGCTCCGCCTCGACCGCGTGATGCTGATCCCCGCACGGATACCGCCCCACAAGCCGGTCGACGAGGAGCCCGGCGTCGAGCACCGGTTGGAGATGTGCCGGTTGGCTGTGGCGGGCGACGAAGAGCGCTTGGAGGTCTCAGACCTGGAGGCGCGCAGAGAGGGACCGTCGTTCACGGTCGATACCCTTGAACAGCTGCACTCACGGATGCCAGATAACGAGCTGTTCCTGATCGTCGGCGCAGACGTCGCTGTCGGGTTTCCCAGCTGGCGTGAGCCCGAGCGCGTTCTATCGGTGGCCACGCTGGCCGTCGCCGAGCGACCGGGAACGCGCAGAGCTGCGGTCGAACGGGCGATCGAGCAGCTACGAGGCGGCGACCGGGCTAGGTTCTTCGACATGCCCGAGATCGGGATCTCCTCGACGATGCTGCGCGACCGCGTCCGGGCCGGCGGCCCGACCAGGTACCTGATGCCCGACGCCGTGCGCAACTACATCGACCGTCACCACCTGTACGGGGGTGAGGCAGACTGATGACGCCCGAAGAGGTCGCCACCGCCATTGCCCGGTACGCGTCGGATCGCAAAGCGCTCGACGTGGTGCAGCTCGATCTCCGCGGGATGATCGGCTACACGGACTACTTCGTGATCTGCAGCGGTCGCACGGATCGGCAGACGAAGGCCATCCACGACGCGATTCATGCGGGGATGAAGTCCGAGCACGGGCGGCTGCCGCAGCGGGTCGAGGGGCTGGCCGACGCACGCTGGGTCCTGATGGACTACCTCGACGTCGTGGTACACGTTTTCACGCCTGAGACGCGCGAGTACTACCGGCTCGAGCAGTTGTGGGGTGAGGCGCCCACCCAAGCGGTGGGCGCGGGTTCCGCCTGACCCCGCCGCCGAGTCCTCGTGAGCCCGCATTTCACGCTGGTCACGGCACTGCTGCTGTGCCTGCTCGGCTTTGGGGTGGGGGTGTTCGGGACGCTTGTGGGGGCAGGCGGCGGCTTCATCCTCACCCCCGTCCTGCTGCTCGTCTATCCGAACTCGACGCCCGCGCTGATCACGGCGATCAGCCTGGTGGCGGTGTTCTTCAATGCGGCCTCGGGGTCGGTCGCGTACGCGCGGCAGCGGCGGATCGATTACCGCTCCGGGATCGTGTTCGCGCTCTGCACGCTTCCGGGGGCGGTGCTCGGCGTGCTCGTGGCCAACCAGGTGTCGCGCCCCGGGTTCGACGTGGTCATGGGGATCGTGCTGGTGGCACTGGCGGCGTGGCTGCTGCGCGGGCATCCGGAGCCGCACGGCCACGGGCACGGAAGCGGTGTGCCGCGGACGCTCGTCGACCGTGAGGGCAAGGAATACATGTACCGGGCGAACGTCAAGCTCGGGGCCGCCTCGAGCCTGGGTGTCGGCTTTCTCTCGAGCTTTTTGGGGATCGGCGGCGGGGTCGTCCACGTTCCCCTGCTGGTGGCCCTGCTCGGGTTCCCGACGCACATCGCGACCGCCACCTCGCACTTCGTGCTGGCGATCATGGCGCTCGTCGCGACGATCACGCACGTCATATCAGGGACGTTTCATCATCTGGTCGGCCTGCGGCGCGCCGCGGCGCTGTCGGTCGGCGTGGTGTTCGGCGCGCAGCTCGGAGCCAAGCTCTCTCAGCGCCTCAGCGGCCCTGTGATTCATCGGCTGCTGGCAGCGGGACTACTGGTCCTCGGGTTGCGGCTGATCCTGAGCGTCGTCCTGTAAACGGCAGTGGCGGGCGGGGGCGGCAGGCGCTACCGTCTCAACCGATTTTGGGGGTTGGCGGGATTGGCCCCCTCGGCCACGACGAAGGCGAGCCCATGCCGTCAGCACCCCAGATCCTGCCCACCAAGATCCTCGAAGGCGCGGCCCCCGGGCTGAGCTACCGGCTCGAGGGAGAGCTCGTGCCCGTGCTGCACATGGCGCTTGACGGCCAGGTGCCGGTGTACTTCGAGCACCACGTGCTGCTGTGGAAGTATCCGGAGCTCCAGATCGGCTTGCACCCGCTCAAGAAGGGTCTCAAACGCCGGGTGTTCGGCGGCATGCCGCTGTTGATGCTCGAGGCCCAGTCGCCTGGCGAGGTGGCGTTCAGCCGCGACGCGCCGGGGCACATCGCCGCGTTGCACCTCCAGCCGGGTGAGGGCATCGTCGTCCGTGAGCACCAGTTTCTGGCCGCGACTGGCGGGGTCGAGTACGACTACACCCGCCAGCAGGGGTTCGCGAACATGTTCTACGGAGGCGGTTTCTGGGTCGACCAGTTCTTCGCCGGCGATCGCGAGGGCGTGGTCTGGGTTCACGGGTACGGAAACGTGTTCGAGAAGCAGCTCGAGCCGGGGGAGACGATCGACATCGAGCCGGGCGGATGGGTCTATCGCGACCACTCCGTTGGGATGACCCAGGAGGTCTACGGGTTCAAGACGGGTTTACTCAGCGGAGCCGGAAACCTCGTGTTCAACCGCTTCAGCGGTCCGGGCCGGGTGGGGTTGCAGAGCGCGTACTTCCATCCGCCGATCGCCGAGGGTGCCGGTGGGAACTCGCAGCGCTCCGGCGGCGCGTTCGGGGACATCATCGGCGGCCTGCTGAACAACTAGCGAGCCGACGGTGAACGCAACGGCTGACCTGGCGTCTCGATGAGCGATCTGGTTCCAGCGGCCGCCTCTCCCTTCGGGCAGGGCTACCTGGCGGCAAATCCGCTTCCGCCGGGAATCGTCGGCGCGCTCGGTCTGGGCGGCTACCAATTGCTGGCCGACGTGGGCGGCGTCGGCGCCGGCAGGCTCGGGTCCCAGGCGTTCCTGCTCGTCGCCCCGGAGCCGGTCGCGGGCCTGCCGGACGCCGGGACGCAGATCTCCCTTCATCTCAAGCGTCTCAAGGACGAAGGGCAGGCCGGCTCGTTCACACAACTGGCGGCGCAGCTCGGCTACTTGCGGCTGACGGGCTACCGGCTCGCGCCGATGCGGTCCGGTCTGCGGAGCAAGGTGAACGTCGTCAACCCGGCCACCGGCGCGATCGTGGTGGAGATCCCTGACAAGCACCCCGGTCTGTTCGGCGGGATGACGGTTGCGCGCGCGCTCGCAACGGTGGGCTCGCTCCCACCGGCGGGGCCACCCGCCGACACCCGGAACCCCGAGTTGCTGCGCGAGGTGCTGCTGGCGCTGGCCCTGCGCGACGAGTCGACGACGGGCGAGCAGGCGGTGACGCTCGCCGACCGAGCCCTCGCGCTGTCGATCTCCGATGGGACGCTCGATCCGCCGGCGGCGCTTGAAGCGGCGAAGGGCGAGTCAGCCTAGGCGCTGCCCAGCAGGACGCCCGCGGCGACGATCAGCACGCCACCGAGCGCCACCTGCAGCAGGCTGAGCCGCAGCGGCACGTTCAGGAAGCGCTTGCGGATCAGAGAGATCACGATCAGCTCGATCGCGACGACGACACCGGCGACGACGAGTGCGCTGTTGACGTTGCTGATCACGAACGGCAGCGAGTGAAAGACGCCGCCAAGGGTGGTCATCGTGCCGGTCACCACGCCACGGGCAAGCGCCGATCCACGACCGGTCTGAGTTCCAGTGTCCGAAAGCGCCTCGGAGAAACCCATGCTGATCCCGGCTCCCACCGCCGTCGCAAGGCCGACGAACAGCGCGGTATGCGAGCCAGAGAGGACCGCGGCCGCGAAGATCGGTGCCAGCGTCGAGAGGGTTCCGTCGATCAGCCCGACGAGCCCGGGCTGGATGTAGCGAAGGACGAGCGCGTGCTCGTCCATCCCGCGGAAGCGATCGAGAGTGGTCTCTACCATTGGTGTTATTATAACAACTGAGTTAGATTAGGCTCCCCTAATACGACCACCATGTACGAGTTAATGGGACGAGATAGCGACCAGCCGGACGATCAGCACGACCTGATCGAGCTGCTCCATTCCCGCGGCCAGCGCGTCACGTCGCAGCGGATCGTGATCCTCCGCGAGCTGCGGCGCCGGCGCCAGCACGCGACCGCCGAGGAGATCCACCGCGCCGTCCATGACGAGCTGCCGGGGACGTCGATCCCGACGGTTTACGCGACGCTCGAGCTGCTCGTGGAGCTCGGTCTGGTGCGGCGGATTGACACCGGCACCGCCGCGCTCTACGACGCCCGCCTCGAGCCTCATCAGCACGCGGTCTGCCGGCGTTGCGGTCGCGTCCAGGACGTCGACGGCCGGCTGAACGCTGGCGCGCTCATGCGCGCCGCCGACGCGAGCGGCTTTCACTCCGATGCAGCGGAGCTGATCATCTCGGGGCTGTGCCAAGAGTGCGCGGCGCTGTCAGCAACGTGAGCTAAGGGGGCGTCGGGGATGGCGTCTGCGGCGGAGGGACTGCTGGGCTTAGCCGAACGCGCGGCTTACCGCGGCGGGTGACGAGCAGTTCTTCACCGGCAGCAACGCGGTCGATCCAGTAGCCGAGACGAATGCGTAAGTCTTCGCAGCCGGTGACGCTCGGCTCGGTGTCCAAGGAGTGGAGCTGGGGGGACTCGAACCCCCGCCCTTCGCGCTGCCAGCGCGACGCTCTAGCCAACTGAGCTACAGCCCCGTCGAAGTCGAAGTCATCCGCAAGGTTAATGCACGATTGCTGAAAATTGCGGGGCGCCACTAATCGTAGGTGGAGTCCCATCATGCCACCGACCATCGAAATCGGAAGCAAGAAGCGCAATTGCGTGTTCCGCGATGGTTCCCTTGGCGTTTGAGGTCATCGTCGCCTCCAGCACAGAACATATGTTCCCACAAGCTCCGGACGGAAAGCCCTGCAAATTGCCACAACTTTGCAACTTTTGGGGGAGCCGCGGGGAGCTAGCGCTGCGGAATGAAGTCCGGCACCTGGAGCTCGTCGGCGGCACCCGGCTCGGGCTCAGCTTCGGGCTCCTGCTCCGCCGCCGGCACGCGCTCTGAGCCGGCATCCGGGTCGACGCGGTCCAGGTCGCCCACCATCCGAGAGTGGATGGTCTGGATGTCGTGGAGCAGACGCTCGGCATTCGACCGCAGGACGTCCCCCATCTCCCTGAGGTTGGAGACGAGCTCCATGCCCTCAGCCCTCACGCCGTCGGCCGTCGCGCGGGCGTCGAGCACCATCCTGCGGGAGCGTTCTTCGGCGTCTGCGCGCGCCTTGATCGCGTCGCCCTCGGCTGCCGCACGAATCCGGTCGGCCTCGCGGCGTGCGTCCTCGAGGATCTTCGCCGCCTTGCCTTCGGCCGCCTTGAGCTTCCGATCGGCCGAGGTCGTTGCGGCGTCCGGTGGTGTGCTTGTGTTCTTGGGCACGAGTTCATGGTAAAGGGGGCTGTGGCCCGGTCCGTGGGCCTTAACCCGCGCTTCTCGCGGCGGCCAGCACCCTGTCCGCGTAAGTAACCTCACTAGCACGATGGCTGACCGCCGCTACGACCCAAAGCAGATCGAGCCCAAGTGGCAGGAGATCTGGGCGCGCGAGCGCACCTGGGAGGTCTCCAACGACCCCGCAGAGGCGGCCGACCGCGAGAAGTCCTACGTGCTCGAGATGCTGCCCTACCCCAGCGGTGAGCCGCACATCGGGCACCTGAAGAACTACTCATTGGGCGACGCGATCGCGCACTTCCACCGGCGGATCGGGCAGCGGGTGCTGCATCCGATGGGATATGACGCGTTCGGGCTGCCGGCCGAGAACAACGCGATCTCCACCGGCGTCCACCCGCGCGAAGCCACGAACGCATCGATCGCCGCGTTTCAGCGCGCGTTCCGCTCGTGGGGGATCTCGATCGACTGGTCGCGCGAGCTCGCCACCCACGAGCCGAGCTACTACCGGTGGACGCAGTGGATCTTCCTGCGCTTCCTCGAGCGCGGACTTTCCTACCGCAAGGAGGCGGCGGTCAACTGGTGCCCGAACGACCAGACCGTGCTCGCCAACGAGCAGGTGATCGACGGCCGCTGCGAGCGCTGCGGCGCGGAGGTGGAGATCCGCCAGCTCGAGCAGTGGTTCTTCCGGATCACCGATTACGCCGACCGCCTGCTCGACGACCTCGACACGATCCAGTGGCCTGAGCACGTCAAGACCATGCAGCGCAACTGGATCGGGCGCAGCGAGGGCGCCGAGGTGATCTTCCACTGCGACGAGGTGGACACCGATTACCCGGTGTTCACCACCCGCCCTGACACGCTGTTCGGAGTCACGTTCTTCGCGCTCGCCCCGGAGCATCCCGATGTGTTCAAGCTGGCACAAGGAACCGACTACGAGGATCAGGTCCATCATTACGTCAATCACGCGCTGAGCGAATCGCCGGAGACACGCGGCGACACGGACAAGCCCAAGACGGGTGTGTCGCTCGGCCGAACCGTGACCAACCCGGTCAACGGGGAGCAGGTCCCGATGTTCGTAGCGGACTACGTCCTGATGGAGTACGGCACCGGCGCGGTGATGGGAGTGCCCGCGCACGACCAGCGCGACTACGAGTTCGCGTCCACCTTCGACCTGCCGATTCGTCCCGTGGTCGTCCCTGCCGACGGAGAGGTGCCGGAGGGCCAGGCGTTCATCGCGCACAGCGCGAACGAGGTGCTGGTCAACTCGGGGCCGTTCACGGGAACGAACGCGCTCGAAGCTCAGCAGGCAATCGTCGACTGGCTCGACCGCGAGGGCAAGGGACACCCATCTGTCAGCTACAAGCTCCGCGACTGGTTGCTCTCACGCCAGCGCTACTGGGGCTGCCCGATCCCGGTGATCTACTGCGAGCGCTGCGGGATCGTTCCCGTCCCCGACGACGACCTCCCGGTCGAGCTGCCGGACGTCGAGGACTACCAGCCGAAGGGTCGCTCGCCGCTCGCAACCGCCGAAGATTGGGTCAACGTCAGGTGCCCGCGGTGCGGTGGCCCGGGCCGGCGCGAGACCGACACGATGGACACGTTCGTCGACTCCAGCTGGTACTACCTGCGCTACTGCGACGCGCGCAACGACCGCGCCGCCTGGGATCGCCATGTCGCCGACTACTGGATGCCGGTCGACCAGTACATCGGAGGGGTGGAGCACGCGATTCTCCACCTGATGTATTCGCGCTTCTTCGTCAAGGTGCTCGCGGACATGGATCTGCTCGGGGTCCAGGAGCCGTTCCAGGCCCTGTTCACACAGGGGATGGTCCTCGGGCCGGACGGACGCAAGATGTCGAAGTCGCTGCACAACGTGGTCAGCCCGATGCCGATCATCGACCGCTACGGGGCCGACGCCGCGCGCACCTACGTGCTGTTCATCGGGCCGCCCGATCAGGATGCGGCGTGGTCGGAGACGGCGCTCGAGGGCGTGCACCGGTTCCTGTCGCGTCTGTGGCGCCTGGGCGACGAGCTTGCCGGCGAACCAGGACCCGCGCACCAGCCACCGGATCCTGAGGGCGACAGCCTGGCCCTCGTCCGCAAGGCCAACTGGGCGATCGACAAGGTCACGAGCGACATGCGCGGCCGGTTTGCCTTCAACACGGCGATCTCGGCGATCATGGAGCTGGTCAACGACCTCTACCGCTATCCGGGTGCCGAGCCTGCGGTCCGTCGGTTCGCGACGGCCACGGCCGCGTCGTTGCTGTTCCCGTTCGCGCCCCACCTGGGCGCCGAGGTCTACTACCAGATCACCGGGCGCCGGGTTTGGGAGGAGCCGTGGCCCGACGCGGACCCGGACATGCTCCAGACCGAGACCTTCGAGCTCGTCTGCCAGGTCAACGGCAAGGTCCGCGACCGTGTGACCGCCCCCACCGGGGCGTCCCGCGAGATGCTCGAGCAGCTGTGCTTGGACACCCGCGGTGTCAAGTCGCGCCTCGACGGGCACGAGATCGCGAAGGTCGTCGTCGTGCCGGACAAGCTGGTCAACATAGTCGTTCGCTGAACGGTGGCCGTCCCGCCGCCCTATGTCGCGGTCGTCGGTCCGGGCGAGGCGAGCGAGCGCGAGGTCGAGGTTGCGTCCCACGTCGGTCGTGCGTTGGCCGAGGCCGGAGCGGTGGTCGTCTGCGGAGGACTCGGGGGCGTGATGGCCGGCGTCTGCCAAGGCGCCGCGGATGCCGGTGCCTTGACCGTCGGGATCCTGCCGGGGACCGATCGCGCGAGGGCCAACGAGTGGGTATCCGTGGCGATCCCGACCGGCCTCGGCGAGCTGCGCAACGGCCTGGTGGTGCGTGCGGCAGACGCGGTGATCGCCATCGGCGGCGCGCACGGGACGCTCGCGGAGATAGCGCTGGCGCTGAAGACGGGTGTCCCGGTGGTCGGCATCGACACCTGGGAGATCGACGGAGTGGAGCGGGCCGAGGACGCAAACGACGCGGTGGCGCGCGCACTCGCTCACGTCGCCGGCCGAGCCTAGACTCGGAGCAGGTGGCACCGTTCAAGCCCGCATACCTGGTCCACGGCGACGACCACGGCCGGATCTCCGAGCGGCGCGCCCGGCTGCGCGAGCTGGCCGAGGCGCAGAGCGGGGCCCAAGGCCTCGAGCTGTTCGAGGGGGAGCGGGCCACCCCAGCGGAGGTCTCAGCGAGCCTGGCGATGATGACGTTCGCGATCGGGCGCCGGTTCCTGATCGTGGACGGCGTGGAGCGCTGGAAGGAGAAGGGCCTCGAGCCCGTGGAAGCCGCACTGCGGGTGATCGCGCCTGACACCACCGTCGCGTTCTTCGCGCGCGAGGACACCCGGGCGAAGGCTCCCACTCGGCTGCACGAGGCGGTGCGCGCGGCCGGCGGCGACGTTTCGGCCGAGCAGAGCGTGAAGCCCTGGGAGCTGCCGAAGTGGGTGATCGCCCGCGCACGCGAGCTGGGGCTTCAGCTCGACCCGGACGCGGCGCGGGCGCTGGTAGCGCAGGTGGGCGAGCGCCAACAGCGCCTGCTGCGCGAGCTCGAGAAGCTCCAGCTGGCATCCGGCGACAGCCGTCGAATCGACGCCGCGGCGGTCGAGGCCCATGCGGCGCCATCGGCCGAACGCCGCGCCTGGTCGCTGGCCGACGCGCTCGTCGCCGGCGACGCCACGGCGGCGTCACGGCTGTACCTGGGGCTGCGCTCCCAGGGCGAGCGTCTCCCGGGCCTGATCTACTGGATGGCACAGCGGGTACGTACCGCTCACGAGATCGCCGAGGCGCTGGAGGCCGGGGAACAGGCGGCGCAGGTCAAGCGGCGGTTGCGGATGCCGTCGCGCGCGGCTGATCGGCTGATCGCAGACGCGCGGCGCGCAGGCGCCGAGCAGCTTCGCCGGGCGATCGAACAGATCGCGGATCTGGAGCTCGAGTCACGCGGCGGCGGCCGGGCAGGCGGCGCCAGCGAGGACACGGCCGCGCTCCAGGCGATCCAGCGGATCGCTCAGACCTAGAGCACGTGGAGCACGATCAGCAGGGCGAACACCGCGCCGACGAGCACGACGATCGCGCCACCGCGCTGGAGCCAGCCCGCATCACGTTCGTGGTTCGGTAGCGCGCGGCTGGCATTGCGCATCACCAGCGCGGCGCCCCGGGAGGCGATCGCCTCGTCTCGCTCCTGCGCCAGCCTCGACCCGCTCTGAGCGAGCGCGTCGCGCTCGTCGAGCGCACGGTCGAGGGCCTCGGTTGCCTCCTCGCGCTCTCGGACGACCTCCCGGAGCGCAGCCTGAGCCCGCTCGAGCTCTCCGCTGGTTCGGCGCGCGGTCTCCTTGGCGCGGTCACGCTCGGCGGCGAGATGCTCACGCGCCCGGCGTTCGCGGTCGCGCTCCGCAGCTGCTCGGTCCCGAGCCCGGGCGGCATCGTCACGAGCCTCGATCGCCGCCTGCAGGCCGTTGACCGCCGCGTCTCGGCGGTCCTGCGCGTCCGCCAGCTCGACGTTGGCGGCCGCCATATTGTTCGCCGACTCGGTGCTCGCCAGCTGCGCGGCCTCGAGCTCGGCGCGCACCTGCTCGAGCTCGCCTCGCACCGCCGTGAGCTGATCTCGGAGGGCCTGGAGCTCGGCGCCTTGATCCGCCGCCGTCGGTACGCGGCGGCGGGGCCGTGCCGGCTTGGAGGCCGACTCATTCGCGGTCCCTTGGCGCGCGGGCGCCGTGGCCGGCCGCGCCGGGCGCACATCATCGGGCGCAACCACGTCGAGGCGCTGAGCGGACTCGAGCTCCGAGCTCGGGACTGGGAGGCGGATCGTGATGTCGGTCGCGACGGAGAGCTCTGCCTCGAGCACCTCGGTGCCCGTATCCCAGGGGAACGCGGCCTCCCACGCCTGGCCGTCCTCGGGGGCCCACGGCTTGTGCTCCAGATCGGCGAGCGCGCGCGAGCGGCCGCCCTCGGCGGCCACGGTGAGGGTCGGCCGAACGAACCTGCGACCGCGCACGCCGAACCAGCGGCCGCTCAACTCGAGCCGGTCGCCTTCGGCAAGTTCGAAACGGTCAAGCTCGAAGAAGATCACGCCTGCCGTGACCGCCGGCTGCAGAGCCTTGGCCATGAGGCCGCCAATAATGCCAACGTGACCGCCCGCGCGTTGCAAGAGCGCGCCCGCGGGGTCTCGTTCGTCTGGGCTAGCCGCGGCGCACGCGGGCTGCCCGGGACTTCTTGCGAGCGCCCGTGTTGCGGTGAAGCGCTCCGCGCTTGACCGCCTTGTCGATCGTCTGCACAAGCTCGCGGTGCTCGGCGTCGACGGTGTCCGGGTCGCCCTCGACCACCGCACGCTCCAGACGCCGGAAATACGTCCTGATCTTGGAGACGTAGCGCCGGTTCTCCAGTCGCTCGCGCTCGGCGCGGAGGATCCGCTTCTTCTGAGAGGGGATGTTTGCCATGGCAGGAAAAAGCCGCGGCCGATCCGCCGCGGCGCGCCCGTACTATAGCGGCCCCTAGTGGCCGCCCCGGTAAGTACGCTCGCATTCGAGTCGCCCCACCGCACCTACGTGGACGACCACTGATGGACACGGAGACCCTCGAATTGGATGCGTCAGGGGCGCCCCCACCCCAGCCGCGTCGGCGGCTCGCGCTCAACACGGCAATCTTCGCGATCGCGACGGCACTCTCGCGCATCGCCGGGCTCGGGCGCGAGATCGTCCAGGCGGCGTTCTTCAACACCTCTGCGGCCGCGTCGGCGTTCACGCTCGCGTCGCAGGTCCCGAACCTGTTCAGCAACCTGTTCTCGCAGGCGGCTCTGTCGGCTGCGTTCGTGCCGGTGTTCACCGAGCTGCTGCAGGAGGGTCGCAAGCGCGAGGCGTTCCGGCTCGCCGCGACGCTCTTTTGGATCATCCTGATTGCGCTCGGGGCGCTGACGTTGCTGTGGATGGGGGTCGCGGGGCTCGTCGTTCCCCTCTTTACGGGGGCGAACATCCCGGCCGGACTCACCGCCGGCCTCTCACGCGTCCTGTTCCCGGTCGTCCTGCTGCTCAGCCTGACCGGTCTGCTGGTGGGGATCCTCCAGGCCTACGACGAGTTCACGATCCCGGCGCTCGCCCCGGCCGTCTGGAACCTCGTGATCCTCGTGCTGCTGGTCGTGCTCCACTCGCGCTTCCACGGCGAGAACAAGATCTACGCCTACGCGATTGCCTGGCTGGTGGCGACCGTCGTCCAGTTCCTGCTTATCGCGTTCGCGCTGAGGCGGATCGACTTCCGGCTTTCCTTCAGCTTGGACTGGCGCGACCCCCGGGTCCGCCGGGTCCTGCTGCTGTTCCTTCCGGTGACGATGAGCATCGGGATCGTCAACCTCGACATCTTCATCAACGCCGGCTTCGGCTCGCTCGTCTCGAGCGGCGCACCGGCCGCGATCAACGACGCGTTCCGGATCTACATGCTCCCGCAGGGGATCTTCAGCGTCGCCGTCGCCACTGTTCTATTCCCGACGCTCAGCCGCATGGCGGTCCGCCGCGAGCCCGGGGCGATCCGCCGCGCGGTCGCCAACGGTACGCGCCAGATCAACCTCCTGCTGATCCCTTCCGCGGCCCTGATGGCGGTGCTGGCCACTCCGATCACGCGGCTCGTCTACCAGCACGGGACCTTCCATGCCGGGTCGACGCACCTGGTCTCGGTCGCGCTCTTCTGGTTCTCGTTCAGCCTTCCGTTCGCCGGCGTGAACCTGCTCTTGACCCGGACGTTCTTCGCGGTCCAACGGCCCTGGATCCCAACCAAGCTGGCGGCCCTCAACTTGGTCGTCGACTTGATCGTGAGCATCGCTCTGTACAAGCCCCTGGGCATCGCGGGGCTGGTGATCGGCACCGCCGCTGCCAACATCGTGATGACCGCGCTCCAGCTGCACCGCCTCAGAATCGGACTGGGCGGCCGGCTCGAGGGCGCCCAGACGCTGATGATCACGGTGCGGGTCCTTCTGGCGACGATCCTGATGGCGGCGCTCGCGCGCGGGGTCTGGGTGGTGCTCGACGACCTGCTCGGCCGTTCGCTGGTCGCGCAGATCTTCGAGGTCGGGATTGCGACGAGCCTCGCCGTGGCGCTCTATGCACGGCTCGTTCTGTGGATGCGCGTGCCGGAGGCCCAGCAGATCCAGTTCCTGGTTCGCCAGCGCCTTGGACGCCGGTAGTGTGATCCCTGTGGACGAGCCGAGCTTCTACGAGCGGCACTTCGCCGACGCCCGGAGAGAGCGCGGATTCCTGAGCGCGACCGGTTTCACCGTCGCGTTCGCGACCGCGCGCGGGATCACCCATGCGATCAGGGCCGGCGTTGGGCCGTTCCACAACATCAGCGAGGGCGGAACCCATATCCACCACTCGACGTTCGGGATTCTGGGGCTGCTGGGCGTCGGCTACGCCTGGACCTACCGGTATGCAATCGGGCCGGTCCCGGGCGACCGGTGGCCCTCTCGGGTAGCCGCGGCGGCATACGGCGTCGCCGCCGCGCTCACACTCGATGAGTTCGCGCTGTGGCTGGACCTGAAGGACGACTACTGGGACAAGCAGGGGCGCAAGTCGATCGACGCCGTCGCGATCTTCGGAGGCCTGCTGGGGATGGGCGTCGCGGGGCGCAGCGCACTCAACGAGCTCGGTCTGCTGCCCAAGTGGCTCGCGCGCTTCGCCTAGCCGAGCCAGCCGCCGTCGCTAAATACCCTCTGAGTAGATGGCCGACCAGGCACACATCCGCAACTTCTCGATCATCGCGCACATCGACCACGGCAAGTCGACGCTCGCCGACCGGATCCTCGAGCTGACTCACACCGTCGACCCACGGCTGATGCGGGCACAGCTGCTCGACTCGATGGAGCTGGAGCGCGAGCGCGGGATCACGATCAAGGCACAGGCGGTGCGGGTGTTCTTCGAGTCCCCGCGCGACGGCCAGACCTACCAGCTGCATCTGATCGACACCCCCGGACACGTCGACTTCACCTACGAGGTCTCGCGCTCGCTGGCCGCGTGCGAGGGTGCGCTGCTGGTAGTCGACGCCTCCCAAGGGGTCGAGGCGCAGACCGTCGCCAACACCTACCTGGCGATCGACGCCGGGCTCGAGCTGATCCCCTGCCTGAACAAGGTCGACCTCCCGGGCGCCGAGCCCGAGCGGGTCGCGGCGGAGGTCGCAGAGCTTCTCGGCGAGCCCGCCGAGAGCGTGCGGCGGATCAGCGCGAAGACGGGGGAGGGAGTCCTGGAGGTCCTGGATGAGCTCATCGCGCGCGTCCCGCCCCCCAAGGGCGAGCTGGAGGGACCGCCGCGGGCGCTGATCTTCGACTCCGAGTTCGACCAGTATCGCGGGGTGATCGCATACATCCGTGTGGTCGACGGGACCTTCACCAAGGGCGAGGCGATCCGCGCGATGCAGGCGGCGACCGAGGCCGAGATCGACGACATCGGCTACTTCACCCCGGCCATGTCTCCGGCCGACGCGCTCCACGCCGGGGAGGTGGGGTATCTGATCACCGGCGTCAAGGACGTCACCAAGCTCCGCGTCGGCGACACCCTGACGACCCGCGCCAATCCGGCCACCGACCCGCTGCCGGGCTACCGCGAGGTCAAGCCGATGGTCTTCTGCGGCCTGTTCCCGATCGACTCAGACGACTACCCGGACCTGCGCGATGCGCTCGAGAAGCTGTCGCTGAACGACGCCGCGCTGAGCTGGGAGCCCGAGACCTCCGACGCGCTTGGCTTCGGGTTTCGCTGCGGATTCCTCGGGCTGCTGCACATGGACATCGTCCGCGAGCGTCTGGAGCGCGAGTACGACCTCGAGCTGCTGGCGACGATGCCGAGTGTCGAGTACGAGGTAACGCTCACAGACGGGACCACGATTCCCGTTCACAGCCCCAACGACTTCCCCGACCCCGCGCGGGTCCAGGAGGTCCGCGAGCCGTACATCCGGGCGTCGATCCTCGCGCCCAAGGAGTTCGTCGGCGCGATTATGGAGCTTTGCCAGGAGCGTCGCGGCGAGCACGCAGGAATGCACTATCTGTCGTCGGAGCGCCTGCAGCTGACCTACGACCTGCCGCTGGCCGAGATCGTGCTCGACTTCTTCGACCAGCTGAAGTCGCGCACCCGCGGCTACGCGTCGCTCGACTACGAGCTGATCGGGTTGCGCCCTTCGGACCTCGTCAAGCTCGACATCCTGCTCGGGGGCGAGCCGATCGACGCGCTGTCGATGCTCGTCCACCGCTCCAAGGCCTACGAGGCGGGCCGGACGCTGACCGAGAAGCTCCGCGAGAAGATCCCGCGGCAGCAGTACGACGTCCCGATCCAGGCGGCGATCGGGTCCCGGATCGTCGCCCGGGAGACGATCAAGGCGTTCCGCAAGGACGTGACCGCGAAGTGCTACGGCGGCGATATCACCCGTAAGCGCAAGCTGCTGGAGCAGCAGAAGAAGGGCAAGCAGCGGATGAAGCAGGTCGGCCGGATCGAGGTTCCGCAGGAGGCGTTTCTAGCGGTGCTGGAGCTGGGGGAGAAGGGGTGAGGCCCGCCTCGCCCCCGCCGCGTCACTTCGAGTCGGTGAATGTGAAAGGCCCGGCCGCTGTGCTGCTCTGGTTGCCGTACTGATCGACCTCGTAGAACTGGTAGCCGACATTCGCCGTCGAGCTCCCGACGCTGAACGCGGCAACGCTGCCGGTTAAGGCTGCGGCGAGGCTCGTGTACGAAGTCCCGGCGTTCGGGCCGGTCGTCGCCTTCGCGACGAGCTTCAGGCTGGTGAGCGTTTCGCCGGGGCCCGCCGTGAGCGTGCTGTTGGCGCCGGCGATCGTGTCCGCGGTGGGCGACGTCTTGTCAACGTAGGTGTAGTTGCCCTGCGTGCTCGACGGCGTCGGTGGTGGGCTGACGGTCACCGACAGCCCCGTTGGGCTGTTGATCGTGCCGTCGGTCGCCGTGATGGTGGCGCTCGCCGCCTTGTAGAGGATCATCTGCCCGTTGCTGGAACCGGAGACGGTCGCCTGGCCCGTCGTGAATGTGATCGTCGTGGTCGAGCCGAACGTCCTCGCCGTGCCGGAGCTGTTGGTGACGGTCGGCTTGTTGTTCCCCGGGCTGTTGCTCGCCCCGCCGAAGGTCAGGCTCTTGCTGCCCGTGTAGGCGGTCGCGGTGTTGCCGTAGGCGTCCTTGGCGGTGATCGTCAGGTTGTCCGCGGCGCCCGCAGCCGGGGTCGTCGACTGGGCGCTCAGCGAGAGGCTCGCTGCCGCCCGCGGACCGACCGTGACCGAAAGCCCGGCGCCGTTGCTGATCGTGCCGTCGCTGACCGTGATGCTCGCGGTCTGCGCGTCGTAGAGGGTCATCTGGCCGTTGCTCGAGCCGGATACCGTCGCCTGGCCGCTGGTGAACGTGATCGGTGTCGCCGAGCCGAACGCGGTGGCGGTGCCGGTGCCGTTCGTAACGGTCGGGGTGTTCGCGCCGGGGCTGTTGCTGGCTCCGCCGAAGGTCAGGTTGTGCGATCCCGTGTAGTTGGTCGCGACGGCGCCGGTCGCGTCCTCGGCTTTGATCGTGAGGTTGTCGGTCGCACCGGCCGTGGGTGTGGTCGTCACCGCACTCAGGACGAATTGCGATGCGGTGATCGTCGGCAGGGCGGTCCCCCAGGCGCTGGTGCCGTTCTTGGCGGTGATCGTCGGGGTCCCGAACGATTTATCGCCGTACCAGGCCGTACCGGTACCGATGCCATTGCTGAAGGTGACGGCGAGGGTGGCGCTGCCGGCAACGCCGCTGGAGGTGGCGAAGAAGCCATTGGCGGACGAGGTGCTGAGCGTCAGCGTCGTCGTGCCGCTGCTGGTGGTGCTGTTACCGTCGCTGTCCTGAAGCTGGAGGCTCAGCTGGATGTTGGTCGTGGTGCTCGCGATCGCCGATGTGGGACTGGCGGTTACGGCCGCCGCGACGGCTGTCCCGCCGGTGATGTTAAAGGCGTTGGCGTTGCTGGGCGCGGTCCGCGACGGTGAGCTGGTGGCGGTGAGCGTGTAGCCGCTGCCGGACTTCGTGATCGCGCATCCGGTGAAGCTGGCGACGCCACCGGACGCGGTCACGGGCCCGAGCCCGCCGGTGTTGGTGCAGGTGAGCGTGCCGCCGCCGGGGTTGGTCCCGATCGCGAGCGTGACCGCGGTCGAGTTGTCGCTCGTGACGGTGTTGCCGTTGGCGTCCTGCACCGCGACCGAGACCGCGAATGACCCTGTCCCGGTTGCCTGGATGTTCTGGCCGGAAGCAGGCTGGGCCGTGAACGCGAGGTTGCTCGCCGACCCCGCCGTGATGTTGAAGCTGTTGGCGTTGCTGGGCGCGGTCCGCGACGGTGAGCTGGTGGCGGTGAGCGTGTAGCCGCTGCCGGACTTCGTGATCGCGCATCCGGTGAAGCTGGCGACGCCACCGGACGCGGTCACGGGCCCGAGCCCGCCGGTGTTGGTGCAGGTGAGCGTGCCGCCGCCGGGGTTGGTCCCGATCGCGAGCGTGACCGCGGTCGAGTTGTCGCTCGTGACGGTGTTGCCGTTGGCGTCCTGCACCGCGACCGAGACCGCGAATGACCCTGTCCCGGTTGCCTGGATGTTCTGGCCGGAAGCAGGCTGGGCCGTGAACGCGAGGTTGCTCGCCGACCCCGCCGTGATGTTGAAGCTGTTGGCGTTGCTGGGCGCGGTCCGCGACGGTGAGCTGGTGGCGGTGAGCGTGTAGCCGCTGCCGGACTTCGTGATCGCGCATCCGGTGAAGCTGGCGACGCCACCGGACGCGGTCACGGGCCCGAGCCCGCCGGTGTTGGTGCAGGTGAGCGTGCCGCCGCCGGGGTTGGTCCCGATCGCGAGCGTGACCGCGGTCGAGTTGTCGCTCGTGACGGTGTTGCCGTTGGCGTCCTGCACCGCGACCGAGACCGCGAATGACCCTGTCCCGGTTGCCTGGATGTTCTGGCCGGAAGCAGGCTGGGCCGTGAACGCGAGGTTGCTCGCCGACCCCGCCGTGATGTTGAAGCTGTTGGCGTTGCTGGGCGCGGTCCGCGACGGTGAGCTGGTGGCGGTGAGCGTGTAGCCGCTGCCGGACTTCGTGATCGCGCATCCGGTGAAGCTGGCGACGCCACCGGACGCGGTCACGGGCCCGAGCCCGCCGGTGTTGGTGCAGGTGAGCGTGCCGCCGCCGGGGTTGGTCCCGATCGCGAGCGTGACCGCGGTCGAGTTGTCGCTCGTGACGGTGTTGCCGTTGGCGTCCTGCACCGCGACCGAGACCGCAAACGTTCCGGTTCCCTTGGCCTGGATGTTCTGGCTGGAAGCAGGCTGGGCCGTGAACGCGAGCTTCGTCGGCGCGCCTGAGGCGAGCGTTGCGCCGGCTTGGCCGCTGACCGCCGTCCACGACTGCCACACGGCCGTGACGGTGTAGTTGTAGGTGCCCTTCGCGAGCCCCGAGTCGGTGCAGCTGAGGCTCGTCGTCGCGGTCCCCGTGGAGCTTGGGCAAGTGCCGCCGACCGTGCCGCCGGCCCGGGTCACGTAGTAGGACACCGTCCCGCCGGCGGGCGGCGTCACGCTGCTCCAGGTCAGAGCGACGGTTCCCGCGCCGGGGGTCGTCCCGGTGATCGCCGGGGCTGGCAGCGTCCCGACGGTGGCCGAGGCGTACCCGGCTCCGCTCGAGGAGAAGTACCCGAGGGCGACGGCCGCGAGCGCAATCGTCGCGGCGGCGCAGCAAATGCCTATGAGCGCCCGCCTTTTCAACGTTTCTCTCCGAGCGGTGCGTTGGGACGGGAGCGGTCAGCGCCCGCGCCCGTCCCCGTCCCTTCGCACCTGGCCCCCGTGCTAGCTCGAGAACTGGAGGTAGAGGCTCACGCCCTTGCAGAGATCCTGCGAGCTGCTCAGGTCATTCATCGTCAGCGTCCCAGTGCCGTTCGTGAGGGAGCCGCTGCCACCCGAGCCATAGGTGGCTGCGGCCGGAATGTCCTGGTTCTCGGTGACGTTCGCCATCGAGAAGTCCGCCGTGGTGCTCGAAGCAGTCTGAGTGCTCGTCTCACAACCCGTGACCTCGGTGCCGCTCCCGCAGTTGCTGTTGGCAACGCTCCACGTCGAGCCGGCAGAGCAGGCCTTGATACCGCTCAGTGAGATCGTCCCAAGCTGCTGGGAGCCGCCACCCGGGTTGGTGACGCTGAAGGTGACGGCCGATGACTGGCCGGGGTAGAGCGAGCCCGAAGTCGTGCCCGCGATCTGGAATGCGGTGCTCGTTCCGACTGACGCTGATCCAGATCCCGAGCCAGAGCTCGAGAAGTATGCGACTGCGCCGCCGGCCAGGGCCAGCACCAGGATGGCGCCGAGCGCGACCACCGTGCGCTTCTTGGTGAGGCTTCCGAACATCGACTACTCCCTTTCATGGTTCGTACAACCGTGAGCATCCGTGCCAAGGTCCCCAGTCCCCAACGTGCGACCCCATGAGCCCTCGAAGGTGTGGTTCCTCCTCGGCTGGTCAGATATCGGACGCTCGGGCTCGCGCCTAAAGCCCTGCTTTAGGAAATGCAGGCGTTCTGGACCATGATTCTGGAACGCCCAGAACATCCGTTGGACGGACGTTCTAGCTGCCGAGCAAGCGGCCCGCTACAGCCAGTGATCGGTCCAGGTCTGCGTCCGCCGGACCCCGTAGGGGCCGGGGTGGCCGCGAAGCCTACGGCCGGCGTACCCCCGGCGTCTGCCGGCGAGAAACCACCAGCCGACGAACAACCACACCGCCCACGCGGCGAACACGCCCGTCAGGACGAACGCGACCGCGACCACGATCAGCAGTGCGATCGGAATCGCGACGGCCAGTGCGACTACCGGAGGCAGCCACGCTGACAGCGGGCTTGGGCCCCTACGCTCCAATCCTGCGGGTGGAAGATCCGCGACCAGCACGTCGAGCTCCCCGTACGTGCGGGCAGACAGCGCGACCCCGAGGCGATCTTCGAGCTCGTCCGGGCGAAGACGCCCTTCCGCGGTGGCCTGCCGGAGCCGCTCGGCGACGAGGTCACGATCTGCGTCCGACGCCCGGAGGCTGCCCCGATGCGGCATCCACCGAGGCTATCGCGCCGGGAGAGGGGCGACAAGCTGAAATCACCAGCGGTGCCACGCGATCACGCCGAGGACCGCGAGAAGCACGGTCAGCAGCAGGGCCGCGCACACGCGCAGCGGGACGCTGGCGTCGCTCAGCGGTCCCGCGCTCGCGCCCGGTAGGTCCGCGACGAGTGGCTCGAGCTCGCCGTAGGTCCTGGCTGAGAGCGCGACGCCCAAACGCTGGTCGAGCTCCTCGGCGTGCAGCCGCCCTTCCACGGTCGCGTGGTGAAGGCGTTCGGCGACCCTGTCACGGTCGGCCTCGGAGGTTCGCAATCGGGATCGTCTCAGCGCCGTACGCCTGGCCATCGACAGGCGAGCGTACCGGTGCGTGCGGCGGCATCAAAGCGTCGAGTCGAGCTGGTGGACGGCCTCCATCTCTTGACAGGCATATAGCTACTTAGGTATATATCCCGGATGGCTTCAGCTCAGCTCTGGTCGGCACTCGCCGATCCGCATCGACGGACCGTCCTAGGGCTGTTGCGGGAGCGTCCGCGACCGGTCGCGGAGCTCGTGGAGCAGCTCGGCCTGAGCCAACCGGGAACCTCGAAGCACCTGCGCGTGCTCCGGGACGCGGGCCTGGTCAGCGTTCGCGTCGACGCCCAGCGACGCGTGTATGAGCTGAATGCGCGTCCCTTCCAGGAGCTCGAGGCGTGGCTTGAGCCCTACCGGCGCGTCTGGGAAGCCCACCTGACACGGCTGGAGCGCCACCTGGACGACAAAACGGGCCACAGCACGCAATTCATCACCGAGGAGGCTTGAGATGTATGCCGAGTACGAACCGATCGAAGGAACGCCTGCCCTGCGGTTCGAGCGGCGGTTTGCACATCCCGTGCAGGTGGTGTGGCGCGCGATCGCGGACTCCGACCAGCTGGCACGCTGGTTCCCGAGCCTGGTGGGGGGCGAGATCCGAGCGGGGGGCCACCTGACCTTCACCTTCGAGGAGCACGACGTGCAGCCGATGGAGGGCGACGTGACCGACTTCGACCCGCCGAGCACGCTGGCGTTCTGGTGGGGCGAGGACCACCTGCGCTTCGAGCTGGCGCCCGCCGCCGATGGCTCCCAGACCGACCTGCGGTTCACCGTGCGGCTGGGCGCCGACGACAAGGCGGCGCGAGACGGCGCCGGCTGGCACGGCTGCCTCGATGGCCTGAACGCGGCGCTCGACGGCGCCGATCAAGCGGTGATCCACGGGGTCACCGACGCGTGGCGCGAGCGCTACGAGGAGTACGAGCGCCGCGGCTTCCCCGCAACCGCCCCGGTCCCGGGCGTTGACTCCTAGGAAGCCAACCGTGTGAAATCCTCCAGGCCGATGGACCTCGGCCTGCGTGACCGCGTCTGCATCGTCACCGGAGCCTCCGCCGGGATCGGAAGGGCGACCGCGGCCGCGCTCGCGGGGGAGGGCGCGGCGGTACTGCTGGTCGCCCGCGGTGAGGGCGCGCTGGCGGAGGCGGCCGCGCGCTGCCGCGCGGCGGGCGGCAGCGCCGAGACGCTGGCGCTCGACGTCACCGCACCCGACGCGGGCGAGCGGCTGGTGAAGGAGTGCCTGCAGCGGCTGGGCAGGATCGACGCGCTTGTCAACAACGCCGGGACCAGCGCGATCCGTCCGCTCGCGCAGCTGACCGACGAGGACTGGCAGGCGCAGTGGGAACTCCACGTGATGGGTCCGATGCGGCTGATGCGTGCGGTCGCGCCGGTGATGGCCGATCGCGGCTGGGGACGGATCGTGAACGTCTCCTCGTCCTCGGGGAAGCGGCCCAGCGCGCGCAACATGGCCTACTCGGTGACGAAAGCCGCGGAGCTCTCGCTTTCGCGTTCATTCGCTGATCTGTACGCCCGATCCGGCGTGCTCGTCAACGCGGTAGCGCCCGGGCCGGTCGCCACGGAGCTGTGGACCGCGCCAGGCGGAATGGCAGACCAGGCCGCGGAGGGGGGCGGGGGCACGCGCGAGCAGGTGCTCGAGTCGGTCGCTTCGGGGGTGCCGGTCGGGCGACTCGCGAACGACGAGGAGATCGCCGCGGTGATCGCGGTGCTGTGCTCGGAGAGGGCCTCATACGTGGCGGGCGCAGCATGGTCCGTCGATGGCGGTGCCGTCCCGGTGATCATCTGAGAGACTGCCGCCCCGCATGGCCGTGAAGACCGAAGCAATCGGCAAGACGTATTCACCGAGCCACTACGCGGTTGGCCGCGAGAAGATCCGCGAGTACGCCGCGGCCGTCGGCGAGGCCAATCCGCTGTACTTCGACGTCGAAGCGGCGCGGGCGGCCGGCTACGTGGACGTGGTCGCTCCCCCGATGTTCGCGGTCGTCTACGGCGCGAGGTCGGTCGGGCCCGCGATCCTCGATCCCGACGTCGGGATCAACTTCGCGATGATGGTCCACGCCGGCCAGGAGTTCGTCTGGGGCCCGGTTGTCGTCGCCGGCGACGAGGTCACCACCACCGCCTCGGTGAAGGAAATCTCAGATCGCGGGGGGATGGCGTTCTACGTGTTTCAGACGGTCTCCGAGAACCAGCGCGGCGAGACCGTGTGCACGGGCACGTGGACCCAGATCGTGCGCGGTGCGTCGTGAAGCAGGGAGACCCGATCGAGCTCAAGGTGACCCCGGATCCGTTCGTGACGATTCGCTACGCAGGCGCGTCGGGGGACTTCAACCCGATCCACGTCGACGAGGACTTCGCAAAGCAGGTCGGGTTGCCGGGACGGATCCTCCACGGACTGTGGACGATGGCGCAGGTCGCTCGGGCGGTCACCGACACGGCCGGCGGCCCGGAAAAGCTCAAGCGCCTGTCGGTGCAGTTCCGCGGGATGGGCCGACTGGGCGAGGAGGTCGTTGTCTCGGGCAGGGTCAGCGCCGCGGATGGCGCGACCGCCACGATCGAGGCCCAGGCGGCCCAGTCGGGCGCCCGGATCATTCGCAACGCGGTCGCCGAAGTCACGGTCTGACCGGTCGGAGGGCGACGCGCCTAGACCCGACCCCCGCTGGAACCGCCCGACGCCGACCTAAAATCATGTCGGTGCTCACAGACCGCCAGGAACTCGTGCTGCGCAGAGTCGTCGAGGAATACTTCGAGGGCGGCGTTCCCGTGGGCTCAAAGCTCCTTTCCGCCGAGGTGCAGTGGGGCCCCTCCACGATCCGCAACGAGCTCGCGACGCTCGAGGACCAGGGCCTGCTTGCCCATCCGCACACCTCCGCGGGCCGGATCCCCACCGAGGCTGGGTATCGCTACTTCGTCGATCAGCTGCTGGCCTCCGGTCTCGACGAGGCCGCGCCGCGGCTATCGCTCTCGCTCGTCCGTCGCGAGCTCGACGAGGCGATGCAGCTGACCACGGAGACCCTCTCGCAGGTGACGAACCTGCTGGCGATCGTGACCGCGCCCCCGATTGAGACCTCGACGATCAGGCACGTAGAGGTGCTGCTGCTACAGCCGCAGCTGCTGATGGTCGTGGTGATCACTTCTACGGGTGGTGTCACCAAGCGCCTGTTCACCTTCTCCGAGCCGGTCGATCCGGGGCTCGCAGACTGGGCCGCCAGCTACTTCAACGAGCGGCTGGTGGGCTTGGGGCTGGGCGCCAGGATGCTCCACAACCGGCTACACGACCCCTCGCTGTCAAGCTCCGAGTCGGACTTCATCGATGCGCTCGCGCCGGTGTTCACCGAGCTCGAGGATGCCTCGTCCGAGGTGCTCTACGTCGACGGCACTTCGCGACTCCTGCGCGACGACCGCTGGGAGGACGCCTCGGACCTGAACGCGCTGATGGACATGCTCGAGCGGCGCGTGACGCTGCTCGGGGTGCTTCGGGCCGCGCTTACCGAGCGCGGTGTGGTCGTCCGGATCGGCACCGAGAACCGTGCCGCGGGTCTGCGGTCGACCGTGCTCGTGGCGGCCGGCTATGGGCTCCCGCAGCGGCGGCTCGGGGCGGTCTCCGTGATCGGCCCGCTGCGGATGGACTACGGCCGCGCGATCCGCTCGGTCCGTGACGCGGCAGCCCAGCTGTCGAGCTTCGTCGCCGAGGTCTACGACGAGCGGTGATCGGATGAGCGCAACACGCGACTACTACGACGTGCTCGGGGTCCCGCGGGACGCCGACGAGACGACGATCAAGAAGGCGTTCCGCAGGCTCGCGCGCGAACTGCACCCGGACGTCAACAGTCACGACCCGGATGCGGAGGAGAAGTTCAAGGAGGCGGCGGAGGCCTATGAGGTCCTGTCCGACACCGAACGCCGCGCGACTTATGACCGCTTCGGTCACGAGGGCCTCCGCACCGGTGGCTACGCGCCGAACTTCGAGGGCTTCGGGTCGGTCGCCGATCTGTTCGACGCATTCTTCGGCGGCGCCGGCGGCTTCGGCGACCTGTTCGGGGGCGGGGCCCGCCCGGGTGGCGCGGTCCAGGGAGGCGACGTTGCGGTGGTCTCCGAGATTGATCTCGAGCAGGCCGCCCACGGCGCGAGCGTCGAGGTGAGCTACGAGGCAGTCGCCTTGTGCGAGCACTGCCGCGGTAACGGCGCCGAGCCGGGAACGCCGATCGAGACCTGCCCGCGCTGCGAGGGGACCGGGCAATTGCGCGCGATCTCCCGCACTCCGTTCGGCCAGGTGGTGCGGGCGGCGGCCTGCGACGTCTGCCACGGCGAGGGCCGCGTGGCGCGGGACCCGTGCAAGGTGTGCCGCGGGCGCGGGCGCACCGTCGAGCGCCCGAAGGTGTCGGTCGACGTTCCGGCCGGCATCGCCGACGGTCAGCGGATTCGGATCGCCGGTCGTGGCCACGCCGGCGAGCGGGGAGGCCCTTCCGGCGACCTGTACGTGCTCGTGCGGGTGCGCGAGGACCCCCGCTTCGTCCGTGACGGCGACGATCTCGTCACCGCGGTCGACGTCTCGGCGCCCCTGGCCGCACTGGGCACGAAGGTGGAGGTCCCGACCGTCGACGGGATCGCGGAGCTCGAGATCCCCTCCGGCACGCAGCCGCACGACAGCCTGACGGTCCGCGGCGCGGGGATGCCGGCGCTGCGGGGTCGCCGCCACGGAGATCTCCGGGTGGTCGTCAATGTGGTGGTCCCGCGCCACCTCGATCGCGACCAGCGCGAGCTCTTTGAACAGCTCGCCGGCACGCTGACCGACCACAACCTGCGTTCCGACGAGGGCGTCTTCAGCAAGCTCAGGCGCGCGTTCGGCGGTTGATCCGCCTAGCGGTTCGCGTCAGCGCCGAGCACGCCGAAATGGTGCTAGCCGAGCTGCTCGAGCTCGCGCCGGGCGGGGTCGAGGAGAAGGTGCTGGTGGACGGCGACGTCGAATACGCCGTATACGGCGCGGCAGGCGAGCTTCCGGCACTTCCGCAGCTGAAGGCCGCGGCCGGCGACGCGCTCGTCGACATCTCCTCCGAGGAGGTCGCCGACGACTGGGCCGAGCGTTGGCGGGAGTTTCACCGCCCCGTGATCGTCGGCGACCGGCTGGCGGTCCGCCCGCCTTGGGAACCCGCCGCCGGGACCGCCGTCGACCTCGTGATCGACCCCGGCCGGGCGTTCGGCACGGGCGCACACGCGACTACGCGGCTGTGCTTGGAGGCGCTGCTGGAGCTGGCGCCCGGCGAAGGCCGGTTCGTCGATCTGGGCTGCGGGTCGGGGGTGCTGTCGGTCGCAGCCGCGAAGCTCGGTTGGGGCCCGGTGCTCGCGCTGGACTACGACCCGGCCGCCGTCGAGGCGACGCTTCAGAATGCGCGGGCCAACGCCGTGGAGCTGCGGTCCCGGCGCTATGACCTCCGCTCCGACGCCGTCGCGACGTCGGTTGCTCCGACCGTCGCGGCGAACCTGCTGGCTCCGCTGCTGTTCGGCTGGGTAGAGCGCCTGGCCGGGACAGCGGTACGACCCGAGCGCGTGATCGCGAGCGGGCTCCTGCGCGCAGAGGGAGACCCGGTTTCTCTGGCGTTCGAAGCGATCGGGCTCAAGGAGACGCATCGCCTCATTGGCGGTGACTGGATCGCCCTCGTGCTGGAGCGAGCCGCCAGCCGCGCTGGATGAGCTCCAACCCCGGCGCCTAACGTCGATAACGTCCCGCCAGAATGGCGACGTTCGCCGTCAAGTTCCTCGGCTGCAAGGTATCCCAGGCCGACGCGATGCTCGCGCGCCAGGCGCTCCTGGCCGCTGGGCATACCGAGGTCGCCGAGACCGAGGCAGAGCTCCACGTGATCAATACCTGTTGCATCACCCGCGAGGCCGAGGGCAAGTCGCGGCAGTCTGTGAGGCGCTCGCTGAAGTCCGCCCGCGAGGTCTTCGTCGGCGGCTGCGCCGTCAACCTCGACGCGAACCAGTTCGCGCAGATCGATCCGCGCGTGAAGCCGTTCTCAGGAACGGCCGACGAGGTCGCAGCGGCGATGGCCGAGGGTCTCGGCGGCTGCGCCGACCTGGAGCACGATCTGCCGGGCCGCGCGGGCCGCACCGAGTCGGTCACGCGCACCCGAGGGTTCGTGAAGGTCCAGGACGGGTGCGACTGTCACTGCGCCTACTGCATCATCCCTGCGGTCCGCGGGGCGGCCCGCTCGCGGCCCGCCAGCGCGGTGCTCGACGAGGTCCGGCGCCGCGTGCGACGGGGCCAGCCCGAGGTCGTGATCACCGGGATCAGCGTCGGCGACTACCGAGACCCCGAGCGCGGGCTCGAGCTCGGGCAGCTGCTGGTGGAGGCCGTTCGCGTAACCGGCGTCGAGCGCGTGCGGCTGTCGAGCATCGAGGTGATCCATGTCAGGGACTCGCTGGTTGAGGCGTTGGCGACCGAGCCGAAGGTCTGCCCGCACCTGCACATCCCGATGCAGTCGGGCGATGACGGTGTGCTTCGTGACATGGGACGCCACTACACCGCACTCGAGTACCTGGACCAGGTCGCCTCGCTGAGGGAGGCCGTCCCGAACGTGAACATCACCACCGATGTGATCGTCGGGTTCCCGACCGAGTCCGAGCCCGCGTTTCAGCGGACGCTCGACGCGATCGACAGCGCCGGCATCAGCCGCGTCCACACCTTCTCCTATTCGCCGCGCCCGGGAACGCCGGCGCAGCGGCTCGGCGACGCGGTCTCGCCGGAGGAGAAGAAGCGCCGCTCCCGGGAGCTCCGAGGGCGCTCGGAGCTGCGCTCGCGCCGGCACCGCACGGCCAAGCTCGGCGGGCGCGAGCGGGTGCTGGTCGACAAGGTCGCCGACTCCCAGTGCTCAGGCTATACGGCCGACTACACCCGCTGCTACCTACCCGCCGGCGCGGCACACCGGGGCCAGCTGGTCGAAGTCGTCTGCGCGGAGCTGCACGCCGACGGGATCGCGTGCCGGGTTCCGCACGCGCCGGGACTATCCTGAGAGCAGTGAGCGTGATCGATCAGGTGCGCGCTGACATGACCAGCGCGATGAAGTCATCTGAGCGCGAGCGGGCGGCCGCGCTCCGGCTCGTGCTGTCCGAGCTCCTGAAGGCCGCCAAAGATGGCGGGACAGACGAGCTGTCGGTGCTTCGCCGTGAGCGCAAGCGGCGGCTCGAAGCTGCCGAGCAGTTCCGCGGTGGGGGGCGCCCGGAGCTGGCCGACAAGGAGCAGTCCGAGGCCGAGCTGATCCAGAGCTATCTCCCGGCCGAGCTCGGGGACGCCGAGCTCGACGCGATCATCGCCGACGCGATCGCGCAGACCGGCGCCGGCGACGCCAAGGACATGGGACAGGTGATGAAGGCCGTAATGAGTCGGACCGGGGGGCGCGCAGACGGCAAGCGCGTCTCCGCGCGGGTGCGGGAGGCTCTTGGGTCGTAGCGAGGCATCGGTTGCGTAAGCAGCTTGAGCTCGATAACGCGGTTGCGAGCGAGCTCGCCGGCAGCGGCGACACCGTGCTGCGAGCGCTGGAGGGCCACCTGGATTGCGACGTGTTCCTGCGCGGCAACGTGCTCACGCTCGACGGACCCCAGGAGGCGGTTGAGGCCGCCGAGGCCGTGGTCAAGGAACTGGCCGAGCTGATCGAGCAGGGCCACGAGATCGCTCCGGGGACGATCGAGGCGGTGACCCGAGCGCTTGACGCGCACGAGTCCCCGGCGCAGATCCTCGACGATGTGGTCTGGCGCCACCGCGCCAACAAGGTCGCGCCGAAGACGGTCAATCAGAAGCGCTACGTCGACTCGATCCGCCAGAACACGATCACTTTCGGGATCGGACCCGCCGGGACCGGCAAGACGTTCCTGGCGGTCGCGCTGGCCGCCGCGGCACTCAGCCGCCGCGAGGTAAACCGGATCATCCTCACCCGCCCGGCCGTCGAGGCCGGCGAGCGGCTGGGATTCCTCCCGGGAGACCTGATGGCCAAGGTGGACCCCTACCTGCGGCCGCTGTTCGACGCGCTCCACGACATGCTCGAGCCCGACCGGGTCTCCCAGCACCTCGAGCGCGGTGCGATCGAGGTTGCGCCGCTCGCCTTCATGCGGGGTAGAAGCCTGAACGACAGTTTCATCATCCTCGACGAGGCGCAGAACACGAGCCCCGAGCAGATGAAGATGTTCCTCACGCGGCTCGGGTTCAACTCGAGGATGGTCGTCACCGGCGACGTGACGCAGATCGACCTGCCCCGCGAGCAGGAGTCGGGTCTGGTGATGGTCGCCGATGTGCTGAAGGACGTCGAGGGGATCGAGTTCGTCCGCTTCGGCGAGGAGGACGTCGTCCGCCACAAGCTGGTGCGCCGGATTGTCGCCGCCTACGACGAGCATGCGCAGCGGCTCGCGCCCGATCTGAGACCGCGCAGGCGGGCCTAGGGTCGTGCTCGAGGTCGACGTGATTGGCGCCGAGGTGGTCGCCCCGGCCGGTTCGGAGGACGGCTTCGACGGCCCGACCCCAGCGGAGGTCGAGGAGCTCTGCACGCTCGCGCTCTCCTCGGCCGGGATCAGCGACGGTCATGTGGCCGTCGAGTTCGTCTCCGAAGACCGGATCCGCGAGCTCAACAGCCAGTACCGGCAGCTGGACGAGCCGACCGACGTGCTCTCCTTCGGCGTCGACGAGGGCGGGCCATCGGCCGGTCCGCGTGAGCTCGGCGACATCGTGATCTGCCCAGAACAGACCGCCGACGTGCGAGAGGCGATCGTCCACGGCGCGCTGCATCTGAGCGGAATGGACCATGACACCGACGAGGGCGAGATGCTGGCGCTCCAGGCGGAGCTGATGCGGTGGATCGGGTAGGCGCGCGCCCGCCCCGCGCCGCCGCCGAGCATCAGCCCACCCGCTCGGGCTTCATCGCGCTCGCCGGGCGCCCGAACGTCGGCAAGTCGACGCTCGCCAACGCGATCGTCGGCGCCAAGGTGGCGATCGTCTCGGACAAGCCACAGACCACCCGGCGGGCGATCCGCGGGATCGCCACCGGCCCCGGATGGCAGCTCGTGCTGGTCGACCTTCCCGGGGTGCAACGCCCTCGCGACGCGCTCACCGAACGGATGCAGCGCCGCGTCGAGCGTGAGCTCTCAGACGCCGACGGATGCCTATTCATCGTCAACGCCGAGGAGGGGATCGGACCCGGGGACAGGTTCATCGCGGCGCTGCTCCGAAATGCCCCAGTGCCGGTGGTGGTGGCGGCCAACAAGCTCGACGCGGTGAGCAAGGCGAGAGCAGCAGAGACGCTGCAGGCGGCGGCCGACCTCGGGATCGCGGACGACGTCTTCCCAGTGTCGGCGCGAGCGGGTACGGGCGTCGGGCCGCTGACCGAGCACCTGGTCGGGCTGCTGCCCGAGGGGCCGCTGTACTTCGATCCACGGCAGCGCTCCGATCAGACCGAGAAGGTCCACCTCGCCGAGCTGATCCGCGAACAGGTACTGCGGCGCACGCGCGAGGAGGTCCCGCACGCCGTCGAGATCCAGATCGAGGCCATCGAGGAGCGCGACGAGCTGGTCCGGATCGAGGCCGTACTGCTCGTCGAGACCGAGTCGCAGAAAGGGATCGTGATCGGATCCGGCGGCAAGATGGTCAAGGCCATCGGGACGGCGGCCCGGCAGGCGATCGAGCGCGAGCTCGGCATGCACGTGCACCTCGAGCTGACCGTTCGCGTTCGCCGTCACTGGCGCGCCGACGAGAGCCTGCTCGACCGGCTCGGCATCGAGTAACCGGCTCGGTCCTAGAATCGCCCTCACCCGAGGCTCTGGACAATGGACGACTCAGAGATCGCATACGACGAGCGTGGGCTTGTGCCGTGCGTGGTTCAGGACTGGCGCACGGGCGAGGTGCTGACGGTCGCCTATATGAACGCGGAGTCGCTCGCGCTGACGCGGCGGACGGGGGAGACGCACTTCTACAGCCGCTCGCGCGGCGAGCTCTGGCACAAGGGCGAGACGTCGGGTAACACCCAGACGCTCAAGGCGCTTCGGTATGACTGCGACGGCGACGCCCTGCTGGCGCTGGTCGAGCCGGCCGGACCTGCCTGTCACACCGGTGAGCGGTCCTGCTTTCACCGCGGCGAGCTCGCGTCTGGGGCGCCGTTCGAGACGCTGCCGGCGCTCGAGCGAACGATCGCGCAGCGCGCGGAGGCTCGCCCGAATGGTTCGTACACCGCGACGCTGCTCTCAGACCCCGAGCTGGTCCGGGCGAAGGTCCGTGAGGAGGCCGAGGAGGTCTCCCGGGCGTCGCGTGAGGAGTCAGACGACCGGGTCGCCGAGGAAGCGGCGGACGTGCTCTACCACCTCGCGGTCCTCCTCCGTGCACGCGGCCTGTCGCTGGCCGACGCCGAGCGGGTGCTCGATGGCCGTCGCAAGGACTGAGCCCCGCGCGACCGGGCCGACGCCGTCGCTCCAGGAGGCCCGCGCGCTGGCGCGCGACCACAACCTGATCCCCCTCCGGGAGACGTTCATCGACGACCTCCACACGCCGGTCTCGGCGTTTCTCAAGCTGCGGGGTGAGGAGCCGGCGTTCCTCTTGGAGTCGGCGGAGCAGGGGCGGGTGGGCCGCTACTCGTTCATCGGGGTGCGCCCCCGGAAGGTGGTGCGCTGGTCGCTCGGCGACCCCGGCGACCCCTACGCGCTGGCGGCCGCCGAGCTCGACCCCTTCCGTCCCGCGCCGCTCCCGGGTCTTCCCCCGTTCGCGGGTGGGGCGGTCGGGATGTTCGCGTACGACCTCGTCCGGACGGTCGAGCCGCTCGGCGAGCCGAACCCGGATCCGGTCGGGCTCCCGGACCTGGCGCTGATGCTGACCGACGCGCTGGTGGTGTTCGACCACCTCAAGCACACCGTCACGGTGCTGGCGAACGTGTACGCCGACGCGGACGTTGACGCCTCCTACGCACAGGCGCTCGGGACGATCGCCGAGATCCGCGCCCGGCTCGCCGGGCCGGTGCCGCCGCCCGAGCCAGTGCCCGCGGCCGATCGCGTTTCGCCCGCGTTCGAGGCGAACATGCCGCGTGAGCGGTTTGAGGCGACGGTCGCCCGGATCGTCGAGTACATCTTCGCCGGCGACGCCTACCAAGTGGTCCCGTCACAGCGGTGGTCGGCGCCGGTCCCCGTCGACGCGTTCTCGATCTACCGCGGCCTGCGCGCCGTCAACCCGAGCCCCTACATGTACTTCCTCGACTTCGGGGACTTCGAGATCGCCGGTGCCAGCCCGGAGCCGCTGATCACGGTCAGCGGCAGGGATGTCGCGACCCGGCCGATCGCGGGGACGCGGCCGCGCGGGGCGACCGCCGAGGAGGACCGGACGATGGCGCAGGACCTGCTGGCCGACCCGAAGGAGCGGGCCGAGCACGTGATGCTCGTCGATCTCGGGCGCAACGACCTGGGGCGCGTGTGCGAGTACGGGAGCGTGCAGGTCGAGAACTTCATGGCCGTCGAGAACTACAGCCACGTGATGCACATCGTCTCGAGCGTTGTCGGACGGCTCCGCAAGGGCATCGGTGCGCTCGACGCGCTCCGCGCGGTGCTCCCGGCCGGGACGCTCTCGGGGGCGCCCAAGGTGCGCGCGATGCAGATCATCGACGAGCTCGAGCCGGTCAAGCGCGGCAGCTACGGCGGCGCGATCGGCTGGCTGAGCTACACCGGCGATCTCGACACGTGCATCCACATCCGCACGGTCGTCGTCAAGGACGGAGTCGCCCACATCCAGGCCGGTGGCGGCACGGTGGCCGACGCCAAGCCGGACTACGAGTTCCGCGAGTCGGAGGCCAAGGCTCGCGCCGTCCTCGAGGCGATCGAGCTTGCCGTCGGCCAGGCCGAGTGGCCGTAGAGGGTTCTCGGGGACCCGCGGTGCTACACGACCCGTAGAGCGGGTAGTGGTAGGTGAATGGCTGACCGAGCGATGGATGTGTATTTGAACGATCACCTCGCCGGGGCGATGCTCGGGAGCAGTCTCGCGGAGCAGATCCGCCAGCGGCACCAGGGCGCACCGCTCAGCGAGTTGATGACATGGATCGCGCGTGAGATCGAAGAGGACCGCGAGCAGCTGGTTGACCTGATGGAGCGGATGAATGTCTCCCGGAATCCGGTCAAGCAAGCCACGGGGTGGCTGACGGAGAAAGCGACCCGGCTGAAGTTCAGCGGCCTCGTTTCAGCTGAGCCGGATCAAAGTGCGTTCATGGCGATTGAGACGCTCACGCTCGGCGTCGAGGGAAAGGCCTCCATGTGGAAGGCGCTGCGAGCAGTCCAGAGTCAGTATCCAGCGCTGGGGTCGACGAACCTCGAGGAGTTGCTCGCACGAGCCGAGAAGCAGCACGATGCGCTCGAGCGTGAGCGCCTGGCGGCCGGCGCACTCGCGCTGGCGAACAGCGGAGACTGATCACGCCTCCTGGCGGGGCCGGCCGGCAGCATGGTGCCGGAAAGCCTATTCGCCGTTCCGCGCGGCGCCGCCGAGGCTGTAAGTTTGGGCTGTGTCGGCGTCAATGGCTCGGTTCGGGGCTGAACTTCGGATGCGCCGCCTCGCGCTCGGCGGCGCCGGCGGCTGGCCGGACGCGGCGTGAGCTTCTTGAGCCGTCTCGCGCCGCGCGGATCGAGACGTCCGCGCGAACGTGACTGGGAGCGCTCGGTCGTTCTCCAGCCGCGGTTCGTGCCGCGTCGTCCAGAGCTGATCAGCGATGGTGGCGGGTTGCCCTTCTCGCCGGCGGCTTTCGCCGGCTCGCCGGGATTGCTTGACCCCGAGGATCCCGCCGTCGGTGCGCTGATCGCGCAGATCAACGCGCAGACGGCTCCGAGCTCCGCTCTTCACGCGGCGCGCAAGCAAGACACCACCCCGCACCCCGTGCCGGAGAGCCTGGCGAGCTGGCGGCTGCTCGCCCGAACCGATCGTGAGGCTCTGTTCGCGCGCGGGCAACCGCCGGAGCTGCTCACCGCCGCCGTCGAGCAAGACGCCCGCCGCGGGACATGGAGGTGCGTAGCCGTGACGAGAGCGCGGCCGCTGCGGGCTGCGCGCGATGGGATCCGAGCTTCCTCCTGGCGACTGGACCCGACCACCGAGCCCGGGCCGGACGACACGCTACTGCGCGTGCTCGTCACCGAGCAGACCTTCGCCGGAGGCCAGCGGGCCCACGGCCGCGTACTTCCGCCAGACCTCCATGTTGACGCGGAGGAGCTCGTCCTGACGATCTTCGTGACACCGAAGCCAGGGTTCCTGCTGAGGACGCCGAACCCCGAGACCCCGGTGCGCGTCGCCCTTCCCCACCCCATTGGCCCGCGGCGGCTGAGCGACGGCGCGCTCTACGACACAGCGCCGCGAGACACGAGCCTCGAGCACTGACGGCCTCAGTACCGTTGGGCCAGTGCGCGTCCTCGTAATCGACAACTACGACAGCTTCACCTACAACCTCGTGCAGTACCTCGGCGAGCTCGAGGCCGAGGTTGAGGTGGTTCGAAACGACCACGCGACCGTGGAGGAGCTGCTCGTCCGCGGATACGACCGGGTGATCGTCTCGCCGGGGCCGTGCACGCCCAACGAGGCAGGGATCTCGCTGGAGGCGGTGCGCCGCTTCCCGCAGGCAAAGGTGCCGACGCTGGGGGTGTGCCTCGGCCACCAGGCGCTCGTCCAGGCATGGGGCGGAGCGGTGATCAGGCACCAGCCCGTCCACGGTAAGACCAGCCCGATCGAGCACGACGGGAGGACCATCTTCCGGGGCCTGCGGACGCCGCTCGAGGTCGGGCGCTACCACTCGCTGGTGGTCGACCCGGCGCTGCCGGACGTGCTGCGAGCGGAGCGCGTTCGGCGGCGAGGTCGTAATGGCGGTTCGCCACCGCGAGCTCCCGGCCGAGGGCGTCCAGTTTCACCCCGAGTCGATCCTGACCGAGCAGGGACATGAGCTGCTCGCGAAACTTCCTGTCCGGCGCGCGATGAGCACCGCGCAGGACCTGCTGACGCACTCGATCGACGAGCTCGCGAGCGGTCGCGAGCCTCACGCGCGCGGAGACGGCGGCGGTGCTGTCGGAAATCATGGCCGGGAACGCCTCCGAGATCCAGATCGCATCGTTCCTGATCGCCCTGCGGACGAAGGGCGAGACGGTAGAAGAGCTCGCAGGGCTGGCCGAGGCGATGCGCGCGTTCGCAACCCGCGTCGAGGTCGGCCGCGACGACCTCCTCGACACGGCCGGAACCGGTGGAGGGCGGCGCACATTCAACGTCTCGACCACCGCCGCCCTGATCGCGACGGGCGCCGGGTGCGTAGTCGCCAAGCACGGCAACCGCTCAGCCACCGGGCTTTCGGGCTCGGCCGACGTTCTGGAGGCGCTCGGGGCGCGGATCGATCTCGGCCCGCGGGCCGTCGCGCGTTGCATCGAGGAGGTCGGCTTCGGGTTCATGTTCGCCCCCGCTCACCACCAGGCGACCCGGTACGTGATCCGAGTACGCAAGCAGCTCGCGGTCCGCACGATCTTCAACTTCCTCGGTCCGCTGACCAACCCGGCCGGCGCGACCCGACAGCTGATCGGCGTCTCCGACCCCGCATACCTCGAGACGATGGCCGGCGCGCTGGCGCTGCTGGGAACCGGGCACGCGCTGCTCGTCTCCAGCGAAGACGGGATCGACGAACTGTCGATCTCGGCGCCGACCCGGGTCGTGGAGGTGGTCGGAGACGAGCTGCACAGCTACACCGTAAGTCCCGAGGACGTCTCGCTCGAGCGCGCTTCCGCGGAAGCGGTGCCCGGTGGCGATCCGGCCGAGAACGCCGAGACGGCGAGGCGCATCTTCGCGGGTGAGCGCGGCCCGGCCCGCGACCTGGCGGTCCTCAATGCGGGCGCCGCGATCTACGCTGGCGGCGGGGCGGACACGCTCGCCGAAGGGGTCCGCGCGGCCGAGGAGGCCGTCGATAGCGGCGGGGCCGCCGACGCGCTGGAGCGGTTCGTCGCGCGCACCAAGGAGCTCGCGCCGTGAATCACCTCGAGCGCCTTGTCGCCGGCGCGCGCCGGGACCTCGAGTTGCGGCGCAAGGTGCGCTCCGAGGAGGATCTCGAGCGCGCCGCGCGGCGGCCCCGGCGGCCGGGCTTCGTGGCGGCGCTGGGGGCGCCCGGCCTCTCGCTGATCGCCGAGCACAAGCGCCGCTCCCCCTCCGCCGGCGCGATCCGCGACGACGTCAGCCTCGAGGATGTCGTCGGCGGCTACGAGCGCGGAGGCGCCGCCGCGATCTCGGTACTCACCGACGGCGCCGGCTTCGGCGGCTCGCTGGAGGATCTGAGCGCGGCGCGCGCCGTGACCGATCTCCCGATCCTGCGCAAGGACTTCATCGTGGATCGCTACCAGGTGCTGGAAGCCGCGGTCGCGGGCGCCGATGCGGTGCTGCTGATCGTCGCCGCGCTCTCTGTGGAGGAGCTCCGGCACCTGCACGACCAGGCGAGCGACCTGGGGTTGGATGCGCTCGTCGAAGTTCACGATGCGCGCGAGCTACAGGTGGCGCTTTCCCTGGAGGTACCTCTGATCGGAATCAACAACCGGAACCTCGCCACGCTGGAGGTCGACACGGCGACGACATTCGAGCTGCTCGAACACGTTGACGGCGCGGCCGCCGTCATCGCCGAATCGGGGCTCGGCTCCCGCGACCAGCTCGACGAGCTCCGGCACGCGGGGGTGGACGCGGTGCTGATCGGCGAGGCGCTGATGCGCTCGGACGACATCGAGGCCGCGGTCCGGGCGCTGACCGCCCCTACGATGTGAGCGTGAGCTCCGACGCCCCAAAGATCAAGTTCTGCGGAATCACCTCGCTGGCCGACGCCGAGCGCGCGGCGGCGCTCGACCCCTGGGCGATCGGACTGATCTTCTGGCCCGGATCGCCGCGCCGCTGCGCACCCGACGCCGCCGCCGAGATCGCCGCGGCACTCAAGCGAAGGGTGGAGGTCGTCGGGGTGTTCTCGAACGCCACGCTCGACGAGGTGGCGAGCACCGCCGACGCGGTCGCGCTGACCGTGCTCCAGCTCCACGGCGACGAGGGTCCGTCCTACTGCGGCGAGGCGGCGCGTCGCACCGGCTGCAAGGTGATCAAGGCCGCACGCGTGCGCAGCGGCGCCGACATCCAGGCGCTGGCCCCGTTCCACACCGACTATCACCTGCTCGACAGCTACTCGCACGCCACGCCCGGCGGGACCGGCGAACCGTTCGACTGGGCGCTCGCGCGCACGCACGGAAATACGCCTCCTCTCATCCTGAGCGGCGGCCTGACGCCGGATAACGTCGCTGCTGCGATCGCCGCGGTCCACCCGTTCGCGGTCGATGTCGCCAGCGGCGTCGAGCGCTCGCCCGGGGTCAAGGATCCCGACAAGCTCGAGGCGTTCGCCAAGGCGGTCAGGTCGACCGCGACGCTCACCGTGCGATGAGCACGATCGAGCATCGCTTCGGCCGCTACGGCGGCCAGTACGTACCCGAGACGCTGATGCCGGCGCTGGCCGAGCTCGAGGCGGCGTGGCTGGCGGCGCGCGACGACCCCGGCTTCCGGGCCGAGCTCGACGCGCTGCTGCGCGACTACGTCGGGCGGCCCTCGCCGCTGTACCTGGCCTCGCGGCTGAGCGACGCCGCCGGGCACCCGATCTACCTCAAGCGCGAGGACCTCAACCACACCGGCGCGCACAAGATCAACAACGCGCTTGGCCAGGCGCTGCTCGCCCGGCGGATGGGCAAGCAGCGGATCATCGCCGAGACCGGCGCCGGCCAGCACGGCGTCGCGGCGGCGACCGCGTGCGCGCTGCTGGAACTCGAGTGCGTCGTCTACATGGGCACCGAGGACATGCGCCGCCAGAAGCCGAACGTCGAGCGGATGGAGCTGCTCGGGGCGCGGGTCGCGCCCGTCGAGGCGGGCGCGCGAACGCTGAAGGAGGCGGTCTCGGCGGCGATCCGCGACTGGGTCACGAACGTCGAGACAAGCCACTACATCATCGGCTCGTGCGTGGGCCCGGCGCCTTACCCGGTGCTGGTGCGCGACCTCCAGCGCGTGATCGGCGACGAGGCTCGTGCGCAGGTCCTCGAGCGGCGCCGGGCGGCTTCCCCAGCGCGTGATCGCGTGCGTCGGCGGCGGCTCGAACGCGATCGGCATGTTCACCCCGTTCGTCGACGACGCCGAGGTCGAGCTGGTCGGTGTCGAGGCCGCCGGCGAGGGGCTCGAGAGCGGGCGCCACGGCGCGCCGCTGACGGCTGCCGGGCTGCCGGGCGTGCTGCACGGGGCGTTCTCGGCGGTGATGCAGGACGAGGACGGCCAGATCCTCGAGGCGCACTCGATCTCCGCCGGCCTCGATTACCCCGGGACGCGGTCCCGAGCACGCGTGGCTGCGCGACTCCGGCCGCGCGCGCTACGTGGCGGTGACCGACGCCGAGGCGCTGGACGGCGTTCGCGCGCGACCGCGCGGCTCGAGGGGATCATCCCGGCGCTCGAGAGCTCGCACGCGATCGCCTGGTCGCTGGCCTCTCCGGACGAGCGAGCTCGACCTGATCTGCCTCTCCGGGCGGGGCGACAAGGACCTGGAGGAGGCGCTGGCGCTGTTGGGGCGCGGGGATCCGCGAACGCCGCCACTGCGGTGACGGGGTCGGAGCGGATCGCCGAGGCGTTCGCGGCCGCGCGCGCCGACGGGCGCCGGGCGGCGCTGATGCCCTACCTGATGGGCGGGTTCCCCGACCTGGAGACCTCGCGGCGGATCGGGCTCGCCTACGCCGAGGCGGGCGCCAACTGGTCGAGCTGGGAGTTCCGTTCTCCGACCCGCTCGCCGACGGCCCCGTGATCCACGCGGCCGGAACCGCGGCGCTTCGCGCCGGGGCCAAGGTCGACGGACGTGCTCGACGTCGGCCGCTCGATCGCCGAGCAGCGTCCCGGTGGTCGTCATGTGCTACGCGAACCCGATCTTCGCGCGCGGGGTCGAGCGGTTCGTCGACGCGCTCGTCGATGCCTGCGATCAGCGGGCTGATCGTCCCCGACCTGCCGCTCGAGGAGTCCGCGGAGATGCTCGGCCGACCTGCGACGCGCCGCGGGATCGCGCTCGTGCCGCTGGTCGCGCCGACGACGCCCGGAGGAGCGGCTCGCGCGGATCGGCGCGAGCGCGCGCGGGTTTCTCTACACGGTCTCGCTGACCGGGACGACCGGCGAGCGGGCGGGCCTGGACGGAGGGCTCGCCGGCGTGGTCGCGCGCGCCGCCGCGCACACGCAGAGTGCCGGTCGCGGTGGGGTTCGGGATCGGCGAGCCGGCGCAGGCGGCGGCCGCGGCGGCGGCCGGCGCCGACGGGGTGATCGTCGGCAGCCGCCTGGTGCGCGCCGCCGGCGAGGCGGCCGATCCGGTCGGCGCCGTGCGCGCGCTCGTGCGCGAGTTCTCGGCGGCCCTGGCGAGCGGGCACTGAGTTAGCATCCCCGCGACGATGGGTCTGATCCTCACCGCCACCGCCGGCCTGTGCATCTGGATCGTCCTGTGGGCGACCAACCTCTTCAGCGGCTTTGACTCGATCCTGATCGGGATCGTGATGGTCCTGATCGCGATCGGCGTCCGCAACCTGCTGCCGTACCTGCCCGGCCGGCGGGGCTGAGTGCCCCGGCGGACGCGCGCATGCTCGCACGCAGCCGGGCGTCTGACCGCATGTGCCGTCGCGATCGCTGGCCGCGGTCGCCGGGGGCTGCGCCACGACCGCGACGACCGCCGTCGGTGAGCAGCGGGACGCTGTCGCGTGTACGTGAGCGCGCCGCCCGGCCGCCAGAGCCCGGAGACCCAGGACGTGCTGGCGGCCGAGCAGCTGGCGTTCCAGCAGGCCGGCGCGCAGGTCGGCGAAGTTCACAGATCGCATGCTCGGTCACGGTGTCGCGGCGCACACAAGCTCTCCGACAACGCGCGCCGGCGATCGGCGACGGCAGCACGATCGCCTACATCGGCGAGATCCCGCCCGGGCGGCTCCGAGGACTCGATCGGGATCACCAACGCCGAGGACATCCTCCAGGTCAGCCCGACCGATACCGCCGTCGAGGTGACGCAGCACACTCCGGCGGTGCCGAACTCGCCCGACCGTTACTACGAGTCGCTCAGCACGAACGACCGGACCTTCGCGCGGGTCGTCCCCACCGACGCGCTCGAGGCGAAGGCGCTGGTCGGCGAGATGCAGGCGCGGGGCGTCAAGCAGCTGTACGTGGTCTCCGACGGAAGCGCGTACGGCAACGCGCTCGCGTACGCGGTCAAGACGGACGCGGCGCGCCGGCGATCACGGTCGCGTCGTCCGCGCAGGGTGCACAGGCGCGTTCTACGCCGGCTCCTCCGCCGCCGGGCGCCGCGGCGCTCTTCGACCAGCGTCGTCGCAGGCCAGCCCGACGCGTGAAGCTGTTCGCGCCCTCGGCGCTCGACGACGACGCGTTCGTCTCGTCGCTGTCGGCGGCCGCGCAGCGGAACCTCTACGTCTCCTCGCCGGGGTTCACCTCAGGCGATCTGCCGCGCGCTGGGCAAGCAGTTCGTCTCGGCGTTCCAGGCCGCCTACGGTCACGCGCCGGCGCCCCAGGCGATCTTCGGCTACGAGGCGATGGCCGCCGTGCTCGCGGTGCTGCACAACGAGGGACGCGTCGGCCGGCAACCGCAGCCACGATCGTGCACGGCGTTCTTCGCGATCAAGAACCGCGTCCTCGGCGCTCGGGACCTACTCGATCAACCAGAACGGCGACACCAGCATCGCGCCGTTCATCTTCAGCCGCGTCAGGGCGGGGTCGCTCGTCCCGTACAAGGCCGTGCAAGAGCAGGGGTGAGTCTCCGGGCGCGGGCTGCTGCCTCCCGGTCGCGCTGGCCGCCGTCGCCCTCGTCGCGGGGTGCGGAGCCGGCGAGCCGCTCGGGCGGCCGGATCCGCGGCACGACGCTCACGATCTACTTCAGCGGCCCGCTGCACGGCGCCTCGAGCGTCGCGGCCCAGGCGGCGCTGAACGGCGCGCGGCTGGCGCTCGGCGCAGGCGCGCGACCGGGTCGGCAAGTACCGGATCGTGCTCAAGGCGCTCGACGACTCGACCCCACAGAGCCGCGGCTGGGACCCGAGCCAGACCACGATCAACGCGCGGCTCGCGAGCCAGGACCCGACCACGATCGGCTACCTCGGCGACTTCAACTCCGGGCGCCAGCGCGATCTCGATTCCGCTGCTGAACCGCGCCGGGATCGCGCAGATCAGCTCCGGCGAGCACCGCCGTCGGGCTGACCACTGCGGGCACCGGGCCGTCGCCCGGGGAGCCCGAGAAGTACTACCCGACCGGCATGCGGACGTTCGCGCGCGTGGTCCCGAGCGACGCGGTCCAGGCGATGGCGCAGGTTCACGTGCAGCAGACGCTCGGGTGCACAGCGACGTTCGTGCTCGACGACGGCGAGGTCGACGGCGAGGACGCCGCGCTCACGTTCGTCGCTCGCCGCGCAGTCCGCGGCGCTGCGCGTCGTCGGCGTCGCAGGCGTTCCTGCGCCACGCCACCGACTACAGGCTCGCTGGCCGCGGGCGTCGCCGGCAGTCGGGCGCCGACTGCGTGCTGATCAGCGCGATCGACGAGTCCAGCGCGGTGCTCGCTGACCACGCAGCTCGCCGGCGCTGCCGGACGCGCTGATCTTCGCCTCCGACGGGCTGGCCGATAGCGCGTATGTCGATCCAGGGGCCGGAGGGATCCCGCTGTCGCTGGACCCGCGCGTGGTCGTCACCTCGCCGACGCTCGAGCCGAGCGCCTACCCGCCCGCCGGCCAGGCGTTCCTCGCCGCCTACGCGCGGCGGTTCGGAGCCCCGGAGCCGTCGGCGATCTACGGGTACGAGGCGATGAGCCTGATGCTGCGCGCGATCTCACGCGCCACCGATCGCGGCCGCAAGCCGGCCGCTGCGCTCGAAGGTCGCGGCCGCGATCTCTCGACGCTCCCGCGATCGTCGCAGCGCGCTCGGCGACGTACAGCATCGACGCGACGGGGACACGACGATCGACCGCTACGGGATCTACCGGATCGTGGACGGCCGGCTGGCGTTTCTGCAGGCCGAGGCTGAGGGCTTGACGAGGCGGCAGCGTCTCGTTCACGATTGACGTTCCGTTAGGAGCGATCTGCAGGGCTTTGATCCGACCGTGCGCGGCATTAGCCTGCGCGCACACGGGGTTCACCACGGTGAGTCCGGAGGCAAAAGGAGGACTATGAGGTTTCCAAGCAAGGCCGTCGGAGGGTGGCTGCTCGCGGGCGCCGGCGTGTTGCGCGCTGCTGCGGCAGTAGCAGCAGCAGCAGCAGCTCGAGCACCAGCAGCGGCGCAGCAGCAGCAGCGGCTCGAAGACGATCGACATCTACTCGAGCCTGCCGCTGCAGGGCGCGTCGACCGCGCAGACCGATCCCGCTGGTCAACGGCATCAAGCTCGCGCTGTCGCAGGCCGGCGGCAAGGCGGGCCAGTGCACGGTCAACTACACCGTCGCTCGACGACTCGACCGCCGCCGCGGGCAAGTGGGACCCGAGCCAGAGCGCCGGCGAACGCCCGCAAGGTCGCGGCCGACCCGAAGGCCGTCTACTACATCGGCGAGTTCAACTCGGGCGCGAGCGAGGTCTCGATCCCGATCCTGAACCAGGCCGGCATCCCGCAGGTCAGCCCGGCGAACACGTACGTCGGCCTGACCACGAACCTGCCGGGCAGCGCGCCGGGCGAGCCGCACGAAGTACTACCCGACGGGCACGCGGACCTACCTGCGGATCGTGCCGATCGACTCGATCCAGGCCGCGGCCGACCTGATGGCGATGAAGCAGGCCGGCTGCACGAAGGTCGCGGTCGCCAACGACAAGGAGGCCTACGGCCAGGGCCTGGCGACGCTGCTCGGAGCTCGAGAAGAGGTTCTACGGCGTGAACATCGTCAGCAACACCGGGATCGACCCGACCGCGCCGAACTTCCGCTCGTACGCGGCGACGATCAAGGGCCAGGGAGCCGACTGCTTCTTGTTCTCCGGGATCGTCTCCAACGGCGGCGTCCAGATCACCAAGGACGTCAACGCCGCGCATGCCGACGGCCAAGATCTTCGGCCCCGACGGCATGTGCACCGAGCACCTGGACCAACGCCAAGCAGGGCGGCGTGCCGGCGAGCATCGACCCGCTGATCCAGTGCACGGTCGCGACGCTGGACCTGGCCGCGTATCCGGGCGGGAAGGACGTTCCTGGCCGCCTACAAGGCCAAGTACGGCGTCGCCAACCCGGATCCGTACGCGATCTACGGCTACGAGGCGATGAAGCTCGGGCTCGACACGATCGCCGGCCTCGGCGCCAACGGGCAACAGCAAGTCGGCCGTGCTGAAGGCGCTGTTCGCGACCAAGAGCCGCAACTCGGTGCTCGGCACCTACGGGTTCGACACGAACGGCGACACGACGCTGAAGTCGTACGGCCTGTACAAGGTCGGACGAACGGCGAACCGGTCGTTCTTCAAGACGCTCACGCCGACGAAGACGGTCTCCTGATCGCGCAGATGTAGGAAGCTGTGCAAGGGGGGCGCCTCGCGCGCCCCCCTCCACATCCTGGATACTGCCTCGCGGACTCGTGGAAGCCGGATCGCTATCTCCAAGGACTCCAGCGGTCGCAGCGCGGCCGCTGGCGGCGCTGCGCCGGTACATCGGCCGCTGGGGGCTGATCGTCGCGCTCGCCGCGCTGCCGATCTACTACGGCGATCCAGCGACCTGACGCACGGCTACCAGGCCGGGTTCGTCCACGGCCACGCGGTCGATCCACCACGACCTCTCCCGGCTCGGGCTTCAACTTCGCCCAGGGGCTCTCCAACGGGGCGATCTGGGCGCTGATCGCGATCGGCTACACGCTCGTCTACGGGATCATCGAGCTGATCAACTTCGCCCACGGCGACGTGTTCATGATCGGCTCGTTCACCGCCGTCGGCCTCTGGGGCGACGCTCGGGCTCGGGTCTGGCCACCGGGCCGGTCGGGCTGATCGGCGGCCTGCTCGTGACGCTGATCGTCACGATGCTCGTCATGCGGCGCGCTCAACGTGCTGATCGAGCGCGTCGCCTACCGGCCGCTGCGCAACGCGCCGAAGCTCGCGCCGCTGATCACGGCCGTCGGCTTCTCGTTCATCCTCCAGAACGTCGGCCTGCTGTGGCGCGGCGGCTCGCCGCAGAGCGTCACCGACCTGGTCCACCAGGGCAGACCGTGTTCAACATCTCGGGCGTCCCGATCCAGCGCGGCTACCTCCTGGCGATCGGGGATGATGATCCCGCTGGTGATCGCGCTCGACCTGGTTCATCGCGCAGCACGCGGCTCGGGCGCGCGATGCGCGCGACCGCCCAGGATCCGGAGGCCGCGCGGCTGATGGGCATCAACGTCAACCAGACGATCTCGCTGACGTTCCTGCTCGGCGGGATGCTCGCCGGCGCGGCGGGGCTCGTGTACGCGCTCTACGAGACGAACATCTGGTACTTCCAGGGCTTCAGGGCCGGGCTGTTCGCGTTCACCGCGGCGGTGATGGGCGGGATCGGCAACGTCCGCGGCGCCGTGCTCGGCGGGCTGATCATCGGCGTGATCCAGGCGCTGTCCGACAACCGCATTCGGGCGGCGAGTGGACCGAGGCGGTCGTGTTCGGCTACCTGATCCTGATCATGGTCCTGCGCCCGCGCGGGCTGCTCGGCGAGGAGACGAGGGAGGCCGGATGAGCGAGCTGACGGCCCGCGCCGAACCGGCTGGACCGAGCTGCGCGCCCAGCTGCGCGAGTGGCGCCAGGCGATCGACCGCGTGCTCCCGCCGTGGTGGCCACGGGCGCTCGCCGGCGGCGCTGATCGTGTTCGGGATCGTGCTGCCGTTCTTCGTTCTCGGAGGCGAGCGGGTTCATGAACGCGACGATCATCGCGCTCGCGTACGCGGTGATGTCGCTCGGCCTGAACATCGTGGTCGGCTTCGCCGGGCCTGCTCGACCTCGGCTACGTCGCGTTCTACGCGCTCGGCGCGTACTCGCTCGGCTGGTTCGGCTCGGACTTCTTCTTCAAGGCCAAGGTGCACGTGCTCGTGCACGGGATCGCCGCGCACCGAGATCGGGATCCACCTCAACTTCCTGCTGATCCTGATCGCGGCGGCGATCGATCTGCGCGCTCGCGGGGACGCTGATCGGGCTGCCGACGCTGCGGCTGCGCGGCGACTACATCGCGATCGTGACGCTCGCGTTCGGCGAGATCATCGGCGTGGTCGCGGTCAACGGCACCGACATCCACCTCGGCGGCGGGCATGACGCTGACCGCGGGGAACCTCGGGATCAGCGGCGTCGACTCGCCGTACTTCCCGGGGATCGGGCAGTTCAACCTGCTCAACCTGAGACCGTGGTACTGGCTGATCTTCGGGATCCTGCTGCTCGTGCTGTTCGTCAACGTGCGGCTGCGCGACTCGCGGCTCGGCCGCGCCTGGATCGCGCTGCGCGAGGACGAGGTCGCGGCGGTCTCGATGGGGATCCCGCTGGTCCGGACGAAGCTGCTGGCGTACGCGATCGGCGCCGCGTTCGGCGGCATGTCCGGCGCGTTCCTCGGCGCCTACTTCACGACGGTCAACGCGGGCCAGTTCCAGTTCGGCTTCTCGATCTTCATCCTCGCGATGGTGATCATCGGCGGGCTCGGATCGATCTGGGGCGCGGTCGCCGGCGGCCTGCTGCTCGGCTACATCAACTACTACCTGATCCCCGACGTGCTCAACAACGCTGCCGAGCAAGTTCGGGCTGAACTTCCAGCTCACCTCGGTCGAGTTCGGGATCTTCGGCTTCCTGCTGGTGCTCGTGATGATGCTGCGCCCGCAGGGCCTGATCCCCGAGCGGCGACGCAAGCTCGAGCTGACCGCCGAGATCGGCGCCGAGGACGCCGAGCTCGCCGAGCCGACGGCGCCTGAGACCTCGGAGCGACTCGTGAGCGCTGGCAGCCCCGATGAGCGCCGCCGCCGACTCGCCCGGTGCGACTGCGGTGATGCGCGCCGAGCACGTCGTCAAGGAGTTCGGCGGCCTGGTCGCCGTCGACGACGTCTCGCTCGACGTCCCGAGCGCTCGATCGTGTCGCTGATCGGGCCCAACGGCGCCGGCAAGACGACGCTGTTCAACATGCTCACCGGGCTGTACAAGCCGACCTCCGGCCGGATCCTGCTCGGCGACGCGCGACATCACCCGCTCGCGGCCCGACGTGATCACCGAGCCTCGGCGTCGCCCGGACGTTCCAGAACATCCGCCTGTTCGGCGCGATGACCGCGGTCGAGAACGTGATGGTCGGCCGCCACTCGCGGATGCGAGCCGGGGTGTTCGGGGTCGGTCCTGCGGCACGCCGTGGGTGCGGCGCGAGGAGCGCGAGGCCCGCGAGCCGCGCGCGTGAGCTGCTGGCCTACGTCGGGCTGCGCGAGCGCGTGTTCGACCAGCTGCGCGCGCAGCTGTCCTACGGCGACCAGCGCCGGGTCGAGATCGCCCGCGCGCTCGCGTCCGAGCCGAAGCTGCTGCTGCTCGACGAGCCGACCGCGGGGATGAACCCGCAGGAGTCGGCGACGCTGACCGCGTTCATGCGCCAGATGCGCGACGAGCTGAAGCTGACGATCCTGCTGATCGAGCACGACATGAAGGTCGTGATGGGCGTCTCCGAGCGCGTCACCGTGCTCGACCACGGCGACAAGATCGCCGAGGGGCCGCCCGCAGGAGGTGCGCGCCGACCCGCGCGTGATCGAGGCGTACCTGGGAGCGCCGACAATGACAGCCGCTGCTCGAGGTCTCCGACATCCACGCCCACTACGGCACGATCGAGGCGCTGAAGGGCGTCTCGCTGGAGGTCGACGAGGGGGAGGTCGTGACGCTGATCGGCTCCAACGGGGCCGGGAAGTCGACGACGCTGCGCTCGATCTCCGGGCTCACCCCCGCCAGCGTCGGCAAGATCACGTTCGCCGGCGAGGACATCACCCGCGTCCCGGCGCACGAGATCGTCAGCTTCGGGATCGCGCTGTCGCCGGAGGGGCGCCACTGTTCCCCCGCATGACCGTCCGTGAGAACCTCGAGCTGGGCGCCTACATGCGCAGCGGCGAGGAGACGGCCGAGGACATCGAGCGGGTGTTCGACCTGTTTCCGCGGCTGAAGGAGCGCGAGAAGCAGAAGGCCGGGACGATGTCCGGCGGCGAGCAGCAGATGCTCGCGATCGGGCGCGCGCTGATGGCCCGGCCGAAGCTGCTGATGCTCGACGAGCCGTCGATGGGGATCGCGCCGATCCTGGTGCAGCGGATCTACGAGACGATCGGCGAGATCAACCGGTCGGGGGTGGCGATCCTGCTCGTCGAGCAGAACGCCAACTACGCGCTCGACGTCGTCCAGGCGCGGGTACGTGCTCGAGACCGGCCGGGTCGTGCTCACGGGCGAGTCGGTCGAAGCTGCGCGACGACCCCGAGGTCCAGAGGGCGTACCTGGGCACATGATCGATTCTCGGCCTGCATCGGCGCCAAGGCGCTCTACCTCCTGTTCATCTGGCTGCTGTCGGCGGCCGCGGCCGCGTGGCTGGCCGACCGCAAGGGCTACGGCGAGAGCGTCGGCCTGACCTTCGGGCTGATCCTGTCGGCGGCAGGGCTGCTGATCGTGCTGCTGCTGCCGGGGCGCCCGGGCTCGAGGTGGAAGGTCGAGGGCCCGCTGCCGCGGCGGTCGCGCAAACCGTCCGGCTAGGTCCGACGCCTACGTGCGGGCGCGCCGGCGCCTAGCGACGCGCGGGCGCGCCGGAGGCGAGCTTCGCCGGCGTGTCGTCGTCGCACTCCTCGAAGAAGCCGCCCACCACGTCGAGCAGCTGTCCGATCGAGTCGGCCGCGTACAGCACCGGCTGGTACCTGGTGATGTCGTAGTCCTTGACACCCATCGCCGAGATCTCCAACGGCCGGATCTCCGCACCGCGAAACTCCTCGATCTCCCCGTAGGAGGAGAGCAGGCCCGCACCGTAGGCGCGCAGCTCGCCACGCTCGTACAGGACACCGAACTCGATCGTGAACCAGAACACGTGCGCGAAGAAGTCGCGCCCCTCCTCGGTCTGAAGGCGGCGCGCCGCCCGTCCGGCGCTACGGTTCAGCTCCGCGAAGCCGGGACTCGCGAGCATCCCACCGTGGCCGATCACCTCATGGATCAGGTCCGGTTCGGGCGTGTACAGCGGCCGCGAGGGGTGGCGGAGGTACTGCGTCGAGTGGAACACGCCGCCGGCGAGCGACCCGTAGAACCGGTCAAACGGGACGAGCCCCGCGGCGGGGCGGTACTCGAAGCCGGTCAACGGGCGCAGGCGCCCTGAGACCTCGTCGAGCTGGGGAATGCGGTCTGCCGGGAGCGCCAGGCGGGCCACCGCCTCGCGATACTCGGCGCAGGCCAGCCGCTCGTGCTTGGCGGCCAGCTCCCGGCAGACCGTGCGCCATACCTCCTGCTCCTCCTCGGTGTAATTGGCGTGCGGAACCTCCTGACCCGGCTCCCACCCCAGTGCCAGGGAAGCGATCCGGTTGCGCCGCTCGCGGTACTCAGGATCGGCGAAGCCCGGATGGTCGTCCGCGAGATGAACTGTGACGCTGCCGTCCTCGTTGGTGCTCACCGGCGCGTATAGCTGGGCTTCTTTGAACATCGTGCCTATTGGTGACTGGTGACGCCGGCGGCGGTCAGCTTTCCGTCCGATGAGACGGCCCCGTCAACGGCCCACGACAGCGCGTACGCGCCGTCGTCGAGCGCTTCGGCCAGCCCGGTCAGCCGAAGCGGACGGAAGGTGTCGCACATAACCGCGAGCTCGTCGGTGTGCGTCGTGCCGATCGACTTCTCCGCCAACCCCGGCTGGGGGCCGTGGGGCAGCCCCGACGGGTGCAGCGTGATCGACCCCACGTCGATTCCCTTTCGCGAACCGAACGACCCCGAGACGTAGTAGATCATCTCCTCGGACTGGAGGTTCGAGTGGTTGTATGGGATCGGAACCGCGCCCTCCTGCCAGTCGAGCATCCGTGGGCAGAACGAGCAGATCACGAAGTTCGGGCCTTGGAAGGTCTGGTGCACCGGGGGTGGCATGTGGATTCGGCCGGTGATCGGCTCGAAGTCGTCGATGTTGAACGTGTACGGGTAGACGTAACCGTCCCAGCCGACGACATCGAGCGGGTGGTAATCGAGCGTGTAGTGCTGGTAGCCGTTCCGAACCCGGACCACGAGGTGGTGCTCGCCATCATCCCGGTGGGTTTCGAGCTCGCCCGGCGCGTGGAAGTCGCGGTGCGAGTACGGCGCGTGCTCGAGCAGCTGGCCGTAACGGTTGCGGTAGCGGTTAGGCGTCTCGATCTCGCCGGGTGTGTGGAAGGTCAGCCACACCTGTTCGCCTTCCGGCGCGAACCGGTAAGTGGTCCCGCGCGGGATCACGATGTAGTCGTGCGGGCGGTACGCGAGTGTCCCGAACGTCGTCTCCAGTGCCCCGGATCCCTCGTGCACGAATACGACCTCGTCGCCCTCGCCGTTGCGGAAGAAGTAGTCCTGCGGTTCGGCTGGCCGGCAGATCGCGATTTCGACGTCGTCGTTGAACATCAGCAGCCGCCGTCCGCGGACCGGATCGCCCCCGGGCCGGAGGCCGTTCGTGTTGAAGAGGTGGTGGGCGTGCGCCGCCGGCACCCACTCTTCGCGCTCGATCGGCTCGAACGCTCCCAGCTCCGTCACCCGGCACGGCGTCTGGAGGTGGTACAGGATCGACTCGTTGCCCGAGAAGCCCTCGAACCCCACCACCTCCTCGGTTAGCAGCGTCCCGTTGTCCCGGAACGCCACGTGGCGCTTGGCGGGGACTCGGCCGCGGGCCTCGTAGCGCACTACAGGTTCCCCCGCCGTTCCTGCTCGCGCTCGAGCGCTTCGAACAGCGCCCTGAAGTTGCCCTCACCAAACCCCCGTGCGCCGTGGCGCTCGATCACCTCGAAGAACACCGTCGGGCGGTCGCCGACCGGCTTGCTGAAGATCTGAAGCAGGTAGCCCTCGTCGTCACGGTCCACGAGGATCCCGAGTCGGCACAGGTCCGCGAGGTCCTCGTCGATCTTCCCGATCCGGTCGGGCACGTCGGCGTAGTAGGCCTCGGGGATCGGCAGGAACTCGACGCCCCGACCGCTCAGCTCTCCGACCGTGCGCACGATGTCGGTCGTCGTGAGCGCGATGTGCTGCACGCCCGCGCCGCGGTAAAAGTCGAGGTACTCCTCGATCTGCGACTTGCGCTTGCCCTCGGCCGGCTCGTTGATCGGGAACTTGATCCGTCCCGACCCGTCCGTCACCACCTTCGACATCAACGCCGAGTACTCGGTCGAGATCGCCTCGTCGGAGAAGTGGATCAGCTCGGTCATCCCGAAGACGCGCTCGTAGTAGTGAACCCACTCCTCCATGTGTCCGAGCTCCACGTTGCCTACCACGTGGTCGATTCCGACGAACAGGCCGCTCCGATCCCGCGGCGCTTCGGCCAGGCGCTCGTAGCCGGGCAGGAACGCGCCCGAGTATCCGTCGCGCTCGACGAACACGTGGCGCGTCTCGCCGTAGGTCGCGACGGAGGCCAACCTGACCGAGCCGCCATCATCGCTGAGCTCATAGGGCGTCTGGAGCCCGCGTGCACCGTGCGCGATGGCGTGCTCGTACGCCGCCGCGGCGTCGGGCACGCTCAGCGCGATCGCGTGGACGCCGTCGCCGTGGCGCTTGTGGTGCTCGGCGATGTCATCCTCGCCGGTGAGCGTGCCGGTCAGCACAAGGCGGATCCGCCCCTGCTCGAGCACGTGCGAGACGCGATCGCGGCTACCGGTCTCGAGCCCTCGATAGGCGCTCTCGGTGAACCCGAACGCGCGGGTGTAGTAGTAGGCGGCCTGGGCCGCGTTGCCCACGAACAGCTCGAGGTGATCGATGCCGTGGATCGGCATCGCGTCGGCGGTGTGTGGCGCTTGAAGAGGGCTTGTCGGTGCCTGGATCGTCATCGCGTGCAATGATCCGCTTGTCTGGACGTCGTCTCAATACTGATTCGTTGCGTACAGGCGCCATCGTACCCCACTATGGACGAAACCGATAGAGAGATCGTTGCGCTGCTGCGCCAGGACGCCCGCCGCTCCTATCAGGACATCGGCCGTCACGTCCACCTCTCCGCCCCGGCCGTGAAGCGCCGCGTCGATCGTCTCGAGGCGGAGGGCGTGATCCTTGGATACACGGCGATCGTCGATCCCCCCGCGTTCGGCTGGCACGCCGAGGCGTTCGTCGACCTGTACTGCGAGGGAAAGATGCCCGGGGAGGCCATCAAGCGCGCCGTCGAGGACGAGCCCGGGATCGTGGCCGCCCATACCGTCGCTGGTGAGGCCAGCGCGCTGCTCCACGTGATGGCCCAGGACACCAAGGACCTGGAGCAGGTGCTGGAGCGGATCCGCGCCGCCGACGGGATCAGCCGAACCGTCACCGAGGTCGTGCTCTCGACCCTGTTTCAGCGATGAGAAGGCCATACCCGGACCGGCAACCCCCCTCGATCCGCGACTTCATGGCGTTCGAGGACCACGTCCGCAACGCACGCGCCACCCGCGGCCTGGAGGTCCCGGAGGCTTGGTACGACGCGCCTGCGTTCTACTTCTCCAACCCCGCCGCGGTCTACCGCGACGGAGACGATGTGCCCAAGCCGCCGGATACCGCCGCGCTGGACTACGAGCTGGAGCTCGCCTGCGTGATCGGCGAGGGCGGCCGCCCGGAGGGGTTCACGATCATGAATGACTGGTCCGCCCGCGACCTCCAGGCGCGGGAGATGCAGGTCGGGCTCGGACCCGCGAAGGGGAAGGACTTTGCCACCTCGCTGGGCCCCGTGCTCGTGTCCGTGGACGAACTGCCGGGCGATCTCGACATGCGGGCCGTCGCTCGGGTCAACGGCGAGCTCCGAACCGAGTCTCGTACCGGGGGAATGCACTTCTCGTGGGCGCAGCTGCTCGCCGCGGCCGCGCGCAACACCCCCGGGTTGCTCCGGGGGGAGGTGATCGGTTCCGGCACGGTTGCGCGCGGCTGCATCCTCGAACACGGCGATGGGCGCTGGCTCCAGCCAGGAGACGAGGTAGAGCTGGAGATCGAAGGGATCGGGGTGCTGCGCAATCGGGTGGCGTAGGGGTCACGCGGCGCGGCGAGCCTCCGCCAGGGTCACGCGGCGCGGCGAGCCTCCGCCAGGGTCACGCGGCGCGGCGAGCCTCCGCCAGTGCGAGCACCTGCGCCGTGCGCGCGACGACGGCGTACGGCTCATCCTCCATTTGGCGCCAGGTCACGTACGAGACGGTGATGCCCGCCGCCGTCAGCCTCGCGGCCTTCCGCGTGTCGCGCTCGAACGCCGCGCGACCGGAGTGGAACTTGTACCCCTGGACCTCCACGACGACGCCCAGCGCCGGCCAGTAGAAGTCGACCATGTAGCCGTGCACGCGCGCGTTGACCCGTGGCTCGGGGAGCTGGGCGGCGCGAATCAGGCCCAGATAACGATCTTCGGCCTGCGACCAAGTGATCGCCGGCTCACGTTGGCGTTCTAGGAGCGCGGCGAGGATCGGGGCGCCTCGATGACCGCGGGCCTGGGCGACCGCGGCCCCGAGCTGTTGCTCGCTGACAAGCCTCTGGACGAGCGCCTCGTCGACCGCGCGCTCGAAGGTTCTGTCGTCGAGGTCAGTGGCGATGTCGATCAGCGTCCGGGCGGGGGAGGTCACGGGCAGGCCCTCGATGACCCGCACGTCGCCTCGGTTGAGGGTTGTGGTGCGATGGACGGTGACGCCGCGGGGTCGCGCACCGTGCCTGCCACGTACCGTCACGTGAACCGGCCCGTCGCCCTCTGGGATGAGCTTCCAGAGGCGCGCAGCCGATTGATGGCTCAGCGCAGCGTGATCGCCGCACGCCAGAAGGGCGGCGGTCTCGGGGCCGAGGGCGACCGGCGCGGAGTGGCCGACGGCGTAGACGCCACGCTGCTCGCGATGCATCCTGCCCTTGCGGAGTCGCAGGTGAATCTGCTTATCACTGACGCCGGCCGCGCGAAGCTGGCGGCGGGAGACCTTCCCGCGCTGCCATCGGGCGATCGCTGCGATCCGCTGGTCCTCTGTGCCGGACAGGCACACAGGACGACTTACCCCGAGGACGGTGACCGCGGTTGTCATCTGGTGTTCCTCTCCGGCACACGGGACGACAGACCCCTCACGCTCGCTGTGGGTTTGGCGTCTGGTGTGCCGCGGTGGCGCGCCCATCCCTGAAGCCTCCCGCACAAACGCGCCCCGGAGCCCTCTTTCAACGCAAGATTTGCGCTCCCGGCACAGGGGTGTGACACCAGGGCCCGGGCGTCCCGGCGCAGCCGTGTGACACCAGGGCCCGGGCGCCCCGGCGCAGCCCGTGACACCAGGGCCCGGGCGCCCCGGCGCAGCCGTGTGACACCGGGCCCGGGCGTCCCGGCGCAGCCGTGTGACACCAGGGCCCGGGCGCCCCGGCGCAGCCGTGTGACACCGGGCCCGGGCGCCCCGCCGCCGCCCGCACCAGGCGCGCCCCGGCGCCGTGCGTAGCGCGCCGCGGCCCCACCCACTCCAGCCCATGGGTCTACCGCCCCGGCAGCACCCCGAAGTCCTCGGTCTGGCCGTACCCGACCTCGGCGCCGGCCGCCGCCAGCCCGCTCTCCCGGGCCTCCGACGCCACCGCCGCCGCGACCGCCGGCGCAACGTCGCGATTGAACACCGACGGGATGATGTAGTCCTCGCGCAGCTCGTCGTCGGCCACGATTGCGGCGATCGCCCGCGCCGCGGCGGTCTTCATCGTCTCGGTGATGGCGCTCGCGCGGGCGTCCAGGGCGCCGCGGAAGAGTCCCGGGAAGCAGAGCACGTTGTTGATCTGGTTGGGGTAGTCCGAGCGGCCGGTGGCCAGGATCCGCGTGTACGGCGCCGCCTCCTCGGGGAGCACCTCCGGCACCGGGTTGGCCATCGCGAACACGATCGGGTCCGGGTTCATTCGGCCGAGCTCCGAGGCATCGATCACCCGCGCGCCCGACAGCCCGATGAATAGATCCGCGCCGTCCAGAACATCGCCGACGCCCCCGGCTCGCCGTTCCGGATTCGTCTCCTCCGCGAGCGCCCGCTTGACCGGGTGCATCGTTCCGTCCAGATAGTCCTGCCGATCGACGCTCAGCGCCCCCCGCGAGTCGACCCCGATGATGTGCCGCGCGCCGGCCGCAATCAGGATTCGCGCGACCGCGACGCCCGCGGCGCCGATCCCGACGATCACGATCCGCAACTCGCCGATCGAGCGCCCGGTCAGCCGAAGCGCGTTCAGGAGCGCCGCGAGCACCACGACCGCCGTCCCGTGCTGGTCGTCGTGGAACACCGGGATGTCCAGCGCGGCCTTCAGCCGGTCCTCGATCTCAAAGCAGCGCGGCGCCGAGATGTCCTCGAGGTTGATCCCGCCGAACCCGGGGGCGATCGCCCGCACGACCGCCACGATTTCGTCAGGATCGCGCGTGTCGACGCAGATCGGGAACGCGTCCACTCCCGCGAACTCCTTGAACAGCATCGCCTTGCCCTCCATCACGGGCATCGCCGCCCGGGGCCCGATGTCGCCGAGGCCCAGCACGGCGGTGCCGTCCGAGACGACCGCGACCGTGTTGCGCTTGATCGTGTACTGGAACGCCCGGTCTGGGTCCGCCCGGATCACCTCGCAGACCCGTGCCACCCCGGGGGTGTACGCCATCGAGAGCTCGTCGCGGGTCTTGAGCGGACTCTTGTTCTGGAGCTCGATCTTGCCGCCCACGTGGAGCTGGAGGGTGCGGTCGATCGCGTCCAGCACGCGCGCTCCCGGAAGCGCCTCGACCGCCTCCCTCAGTGCCGGCCACTCCGATTCGTCGGCGACGTCGACGGTGATGTCGCGGACCGTGTGCTCGCCGTCGACCTGCACCAGGTCGACCGCTCCGATCGTTCCTCCCGCCTCGCCGATCGCGCTCGCGACCTTGCCGAGCATCCCGGGTCGATGTTCGATCTCGACCCGCAGCGTGATGCTGTACTGCGCGCTCGGTGTTCCGGGCATGGCCCGAGATAGCCTGACATATAGGACCAATATCGATGCCTGACGAGCTATTCCTGATCGACGGAAACAGCCTGGCCTACCGGGCTTTCTTCGCGCTGCCCGAATCGATCGCCACCTCCACGGGCGTGCCCACCAACGCGATCTTCGGGTTCGCCTCGATGCTCGTGAAGATCCTCACCGACTATGGCCCGAAGGCCACGGTCGTGGTCTGGGACAAGGGCGACACGGGCAGGCGCGAGCTGTACGCCGATTACAAGGCGCAGCGGACCAGCCGCCCCGACCTGCTGAAGGAGCAGTGGCCGGCGTTCGAGCCGCTGGTGGAGGCTTTCGGCTATAGGAACCTCCATGTCGACGGCTATGAGGCCGACGACGTGATCGCGTCGATCGTCGAGCGCGCGCGTCAGGAGGATCCGCCGATCCCGGTGATGGTCGTGACAGGCGATCGCGACGCCTACCAGCTGGTCGACGACGGGACCGTGAAGATCATGACGACCTCACGCGGAATCACGGACACACGCGTATATGACCGCGACGGCGTGATCGATCGCTACGGGATCCCGCCCGAGCTGATCCCGGACTTCATCGGGCTGAAGGGCGACACGAGCGACAACATCCCGGGGGTCCCCGGGATCGGCGACAAGACGGCGGCGGAGCTGCTGCAGCGGTTCGGGTCGCTGGAGGAGGTGCTCGGCCACGTCGACGAGATCAGCGGCGCCAAGCGCAAGGAAAACCTGATCAACCACGCGGAGGACGCGCGTGTGTCAAAGCAGCTCGCGACCGCCAAGCGCGACATCCCCCTGGACTTCGATCTGCAGAGCTTCGTCTCGACCGAGCCCGACCGCTCGCAGCTGCGCGACACGTTCCGCCAGTTTGAGCTCCGCGAGCCCCTCCGCCGGCTCGAGGAGGCGCTCGGCTCCGCCGACGCGGCCGCACCCGCACCCGCCGCGGAGCGGGCGCTGACGGCGACAGTCAGGGAAGCCACCCTCAAGGACGTCGGCAAGCTCCCGCAGAAGGAGGTTACGCTCGCGGTCAGGGCTCCGCAGGTCCCCGACGATGCGCTGTTCGCGGCCGATCAGTCCTACCGGTTTGGGGTCCACGCAGATGGCTCAAACCAGGTCCTGGCGGGCGACGCCGATCGCCCCGAGGACCTCGTCGCGGCGGTCGGTGACCGCCCCGCGGTCGCCCACGACGCCAAGTCGCTTGATAAGGTGCCGCAGATCCTCGCCCATGACACAGAAATCGGCGCCTACCTGCTCGAGCCCGCGCGCCGCGCCTACCCCTTCCGGGAGCTGACCGAGGAGCGCGGGCTGGCCGCCGAGGTCGCCGATGAGGCCGCCGCTGACGCCCTCCTCTTAAAGGCGCTCGCCGACTGGCAGCGCGAGGAGATCCGGGGGCGCGGGCTTACCGACCTGCTGATCGACGTCGAGCTGCCGCTGGTCCGGGTCCTGCGCGAGATGGAGCAGGCCGGCGTCAAGCTCGACACGGAGCGGCTCGCAGCCATCTCCACGCGCGTGAAGCAGGAGGCAGACGCGCTCGAGCGGGAGATCTTCGAAATGTGTGGCACGGAGTTCACCCTGGGATCGCCGCGGCAGCTCGAGGAGGTCCTGTTCGGACAGCTGGGGCTCTCGCGCAAGCGCCGCGGCAAGACCGGGTACTCGACCGACGCCCGCGTGCTGCAGGCGATCCGCCACGAGCACCCGGTGATCGAGAAGATCGAGCGCTGGCGCGAGCTGACCAAGCTCGCGCAGACCTACCTCGACGCGCTGCCGCTGCTGATCGCCGGCGACGGGCGTCTGCACACGACCTTCAACCAGACCGCCGCGACTACCGGTCGGCTCTCCTCGAATAACCCCAACCTCCAGAACATCCCGATCCGCACCGAGCTCGGCCGCGAGATCCGGGCGTGCTTCGTTCCCGAACCCGGGAATCTGCTGGTCTCGGCCGACTACTCGCAGGTGGAGCTGCGGCTGCTGGCGCATATCGCCGGCGAGGACGCGCTCAAGGAGATCTTCAGAAAAGGCGAGGACGTGCACACCGCCACGGCGTGTCGTGTGTTCAACGTGACACCGGAACAGATCGACCCAGGCATGCGTTCAAAGGCGAAGATGATCAACTACGGCATCGTCTACGGGCTATCGGCCTGGGGGATGGCCGACCGGCTCGACATCCCCCAGGAGGAGGCCGACGAGTTCATCCAGCGCTACATGTCCGGATTCCCGGCCGTGGCGCGGTTTATCGAGGAGACGATCGAGCAGGGCACCGAGCACGGATATGTCTCGACGCTGTTCGGGCGCCGACGCCAGGTGCCCGAGCTTCGCGCCCGGCGCTGGGACCTACGCAAGCAGGGCGAGCGGTTTGCGGTCAACATGGTGATCCAGGGGACCGCGGCCGACATCATGAAGGTGGCGATGGTCCGCTGCGACCAGGCGCTCAAAGAGTCGGGGCTGCGTTCGCGGATGGTTCTGCAGATCCACGACGAGCTCCTGTTCGAGGGCCCCGCCCAGGAGGCCGAGGAGGTCAAGCAGGTCGCGATCGGCCAGATGGAGGCGGCCTTCGAGATGGACCCGCCGCTCGCCGTCGACGCCGGCGTCGGCACCGACTGGCTGGCCGCCAAGTAACGCCGAAACGATGATGGGGACGCTTCTCAATGGGGTCGCCTGTGCTGTCGCGCTGGCGACCCTGTGTTTCGGCTCGGCGCAGGCCAGGCCGTCGGTCAGCGGGCTCGCCAGGGACTATCCAAGCGGCTCCTCCGGAGGCCCGCAGGCGCACGAGGCCAACCTGCCCTACGGCGGCGGTCCAGTCCTTCACTCCAACCGCACGCACCTGATCTTCTGGCAGCCGCAGGGGTCGGGGCTGACCTACGACCCCGGCTACGAGGCGCTGATCGACCGTTTCCTCCAGAACGTCGCCGCCGCCAGCCACAGCCAGAGCAACGTCTACGCGCTGACCGGCCAGTACAGCGACGGTCACGGGCCCGCCACCTACGCCTCCACGTATGGCGGCGCGGTTCTCGCCACCGACCGGCTGCCGCACAATGGCTGCGCCGAGCCACCGGTGATCGGGCCCGGCTGGACGGTGTGCTTGATCGACAGCCAGCTCGTGGCGGAGATCGAGCGCGTGATCCACGCCGACCACCTGCCGACCGGGCCGAGCGACGTGTACTTCCTCGTCACCCCCAGGGGGCTCGGCAGCTGCACCGACTCGGGCTCGACCAACTGTGCGCTCGGGGGCAGCGTGAACGGCTATTGCGGCTATCACTCGCAGAGCCCCGACGGCCTCGTGCTGTACGCGGTAATCCCCTATGACGCGGTCCCCGGCCACTGCGAATCGGGCCGCCCGCGCCCAAACGGCAGCGCCGCCGATCCGACGATCTCCACGATCAGCCACGAGCAGAGCGAGATGATCACCGACCCCGAGGACGACGCATGGATCGACAACGCGGGCAATGAGGACGGGGATCTGTGCGGCCCGGACTTCGGACCGGCGATCGGCGGCTCCGGCAATCGCGCCTGGAACGAGGACATCAATGGCGGCCACTATTACCTCCAGGAGGTGTGGAGCAATGCCGACGGCGCCTGCGAGCCCCGCACCAAGCCCGACTCGGTCGCGTTCAGAGCAGCGCTCAAGCCGGGCCCGCCATCGTCGGTGACGTTCACGGGTCTGGCGAGCGACGCACACGGCCGCGTCACGTCATACCGCTGGTTCTTCGGCGACGGCCGCGGCGCCCGCGGCCGCACCGTGACCCACCGCTACCTGCGGCCGGGGAGCTACCGCGTGGTGCTACGGGTGACCGACAGCTGGGGGAACTGGGCGTTCTACGCGGCGACCGACACGCTCGCGAGCGCCGCGCGGCGGTCGCTTCCGGTGGCGAAGGCCGGGTGAGCGATATCGAGGTAGTGGTTGAAGGCCCAGTGGATGAAGCGCCTGCGGTTGATCGCGCGCAGCGAACCGCCGAGCACGTGGGGCGCGATCCGCGGGATCAGCCGCTGGACCCGGAGCATCCACCGGAACGGCCGCGCGTGGTCGGCGGAGAACCCGTGGTAGCGCGCGAGGGCCTGATCGCGAGTCCGCTCACCCGCGATCACAGCCCGTAGCTCGCGACCGCAGGCCAGTCCGAAGTAGAGCGCGGTCCTGATGCCCTCGGCCGTCAGTGGCAGGCAGTGCCCAGCGGAGTCGCCGACGAAGAAGACCCCATCCTCGGTCGCGTCGCGCAGCGCGTGGGGAATCCAGTTGCCCTGGTAGCGGACGGTCTCGGCCCGCAGGTCCTCGGCGAGGCGGACCGTCGGCTCGCGGACGTGGAAGCGGGGGTCGAAGGACCCGACCCCGATCCGCAGCTCGCCGCCGGCGGGGAAGCTCCAGCCGTACCCGGCCGGCACGTATGAGCGGTCGATCCAGACCTCGAGCTCATCGCCCGAGCCCAACGGGTGCACCTCGAGCCCGCGTGACAGCAGCGCGTCGGGCGGCTGGACGTTCTCGCCTGGCGAGAGCACCCGCCGCCACCCCAGGGCGTCGACGATCAGGCGGCCGGTGACGTCCCCGCGGTCGGTGTGGACCGTTGAGCCGGTCCGACCGTCGACCTTGGCCGTCTCGAACTCGAACGAGCCCTGCTCGGCGAGCAGCTTGCAGAGCGTGCGGTAGTCGAACGTCGAGAAGGTCCACGGAAGGTCGTAGCGGACCGTCGCGTGGGGAGTGTGGATCACGAGTTCGCCGAAGCTCTGCTGGAGCGCCTCTTCCAGCGCGAGGGCCACCAGCCAGCCGGTCGGGATGCCGCACGCCGAGGTCTGCCGCTCGCCGATCTCGTACCGGTCGATCAGCAGGACGTCCGCGCCGCTGCCGGCGAGCTCCCGGGCGACCGCCAGCCCCGCGAAGCTCGCGCCGCAGATCAGGACATCGCAGTCGCGGCGCAGCGCCGTGCGCTCGGCACCACGCTTGGTCGCTCGACGAGGCATCGAAAATTGATCATACGGAGCAGCCCTGGACGCGAGGTACGGCTATCCTCCTCCGAACGTATGTCCTCAACCTCGACTCTAACCCCGACCACCGAACCGCCCGGCGCAAAGGTCGTCGAAGGCTCGGGCGGGCTGCTGCTGGAGATCGACGGCAAGGTCGTCCCGAATTACGACGCGACCATCCACCCGTTCCAGGAGGGCGACGTCGTCACCGGCCACGTCGTCCGGATCGACAACGACGAGGTGCTGGTCGACATCGGCTACAAGTCCGAGGGCGTCATCCCGGCAGGCGAGCTGTCGATCCGCAAATCCGTCGACCCGGGCGAGGAGGTCTCGCTCGGCGAGGAGGTCGACGCGCTCGTCCTCACCAAGGAGGACCAGGACGGCCGGCTGATCCTGTCCAAGAAGCGCGCCCGCTTCGAGCGCGCGTGGCGGCGGATCGAGGCGGCCGCCGAGTCCGGCGAGCCGGTCATCGGCACCGTGATCGAGGTCGTCAAGGGCGGGCTCATCATCGACCTCGGTGTGCGCGGCTTCCTGCCTGCGTCGCTGGTCGACATCCGCCGGGTCCCGAACCTCGACGAGTACATGGGCCAGCAGATCGAGTGCAAGGTGATCGAGCTCAACCGCAGTCGCAACAACGTGGTCCTCTCGCGGCGCGCGGTCCTCGAGGAGCAGCGCAAGGAGGACCGCGAGCGCATCCTCGACCGGCTGCAGCCGGGCCAGGTGGTTGACGGCACGATCTCCAACATCGTCGACTTCGGCGCGTTCGTCGACCTCGACGGGATCGACGGTCTGATTCACATCTCCGAGCTTTCGTGGTCGCACGTCAACCACCCCTCCGAGATCCTCTCGATCGGCGACACCGTCACCGTCAAGGTGCTCGACATCGACCGCGACCGCCAGCGGATCTCGCTCGGTCTCAAGCAGACCCAGGAGGATCCGTGGCAGCGCGTCGTCGACACCTACAACATCGGCGACGAGCTCGAGGGGACCGTCACCAAGGTGGTCACCTTCGGCGCGTTCGTCGAGATTCTCGATGGCGTCGAGGGGCTCGTGCACATCTCCGAGCTCGCCCAGCACCACGTCGAGAACCCGCGCGAGATCATCCAGCCGGGCGACCAGGTACGCGTCAAGATCCTGGAGATCGACTCCGAGCGCCGGCGGCTGTCGCTCTCGATCAAGCGGGTTGAGGGGCAGGAGCTTCCCGTCCGGCCGATCACCCAGGACTCGGCCGATCTCGACAACGTGCCTGAGCTGGGGCTGTCGGAAGATGTCTTCGCGTCAGACTCCGGCGAACAGGCCGCGATGCCCGAGACCGCAGCCCCCAGCGAAGGCGACGGACCACGAGCGGCCAGTTCGCCGGAGCCCACCGCTCAGTCTTCGCCCGCTCCGGAGGCGCCGGAGGCCTCCGCCGCCGCCCCGCTGTCCGAGGAGGTCGTGGCCGAGCAGCCCGAGGCGCCGGTCGCCCCCGACGCTCCGACTGCGGCGGACGACGACGCGGGCGAAGGCGACGGAGCGCGAGCGGCCGGATCGCCGGATGCGACCGCCGCCACCGAGGAGCTACCTGAGGAAGCCCTCGCTGAGGACGCTTCCGCGGAAGCGCCGGCTGTCGCCGAGCCTCCCGCCGAGGACCCCACCGCCGAGGACGCGGCGGGCGAGCCTCGAGCCGAGTCTGACGAGCCCGGGGGCGAGCCGGCCTGAGCATCCCGTTCGTCGGGCTGACCGGCGGAATCGGGGCCGGCAAGTCGACCGCCCTTGACGCGCTCGAGCGAGTGGGCGCGGCGGTGCTCTCCACCGACCGGGTCGTGCACGAGCTCTACGACGACCCCGAGGTGCGGGCGGCCGTGGTCGCGAGGTTCGGCGAGGGGGTCGCTCCGGACGGCGTCATCGACCGTTCCGCGGTCGCGCGGCTGGCATTCGCCGGCTCGGAGGACAACAGGGCATGGCTGGAACGGCTCCTGTGGCCCCGCGTGGGAGCACGGATCGCACAGTGGCGCGGGCAGCTCGCGGACGCTTCCGACCCGCCCCGGGCGGCGTTGGTCGAGGTACCGCTGTTGTTCGAGTCCGGGATGGAGGGCGGATTCGACGCGACGATCGCGGTGATCGCGCCGGAGGAGCTCCGAGCCGACCGCGCAGGCGCCCGCGGTCACGAGGCGCTCGCCGAACGGGGGGCCCGGCAGCTCACGCAGCAGGAAAAGGCGCAACGTGCGACGTACGTCGTGGTTAACGATGGCAGCGTGCCAGAGCTGGAGGCGAAGCTGTCGGCGATCCTTGAGATGCTTGTTACATGAGTCCGCCCGCCGCAACCGTCACCGCACGCCGAGGCGGTTCTCGGCGCCGGGCGGTCGTCCGCCGGCGGCGGATCAGACTCGGAATTGCCGCGTTCGTCGGCGCGGTGGTGCTCGCGGTCGTCCTCGCGATGCCCCTGTTCCGCAAGGCGGTCAACGAGCTCACACTGCCGCTGGCCTACTCGAGCGTGATCCGCCAGCAGGCCGCGGAGAAGCACCTCGACCCGGCGCTGATCGCCGCCGTGATCTACGCAGAGACGAAGTTCGACCCGCGGCAATCGTCGGCCGGTGCCGAGGGGCTGATGCAGATCCTCCCCGGAACCGCCGAGTACCTTGCGCGGCGATCCGGCGCGACCACCTTCACGATCTCCGACCTCGGCACCCCCCAGGTCAACATCGCCTACGGCAGCTATTACCTCCGCTACCTGCTCGACCAATATCGCGGGAGCGAGATGCTCGCGCTGGCCGCCTACAACGGCGGGATGACGAATGTCGACCGCTGGCTCGCGCAGGCACGTGGCCAGGGCAGCCAGCTGGGTGTCGCTCAGATCCCGTTCCCGGAGACCAGGGCCTACGTGGAGCGGGTGATCCAGGCCCAGCAGGACTACCGGCATACCTACGCCTCGCAGCTCGGGTACTCGTAGCGGAGCGCGTGGAGGGCGCCGCCGCAGCGGCGCCCTCCTGACTGCTCAGATCTGCGTGAGCGCGATCGTCACTTTGTGGAACTTGTTGGACTTCGGCTTGATCGGTGGAACGTTCTTGGTGTAGATGCCGTAATGAACGTTGCTGATCGTGTTGCCGGTGATCACGGTGCCCTTGAGCTTTGCGACACCACTACCGACGAGGATCCCGACGGTCAGGCCGTTCTCGCCGAACTCCGCTTCTGAGGCGGAGTCCAGGCCGTCGTGGCTGACGCTGTTGTCGATGATCTTGTTGCCGTTCAGGTCCTGCCCGGGCGCATGGCTGTGCAGCGTGACGCCGGCCAGGCCGTTCCCGTTCGCCGTGTTGTGCGACACGACGTTGTCGTAGACGGCAGAACCCGGGCCGCCGGCGGCGAGGATGATGCCCGCCCCCTCGCCCTTGGTACCGTTCCCGTTCGCGACGTTCTGCGTGATCGTGTTGTTGTAGATGCCGGCCAGCTTCGGCTGCGGGTTCCCCGACGCCGACACCGCCTTGGCGCTATGGCCTGCGACGGTAATGCCGCAATCGGCCACGTTGTTCAGTGCGCTGTTGCGGGAGATCACGTTGCGGGCGGTCGGACCGAGCTCGTCGGTCAGCAGGATGCCGCCCGAGTTGCCGCTGACGATGTTCCCGCTGACCTGCGAGTTGGTCACCGACATCAGGTGGATGCCTTCGCCACAGTCCCCGGGGATCTGACCACTGGGCGCGCACTCGCCGGTCGCGCCGGGTTTCCCTGCGCCGAGGTCGTTGCCGCGGACGAGGTTCCCGGTGAGCTTCACGTGCGAGGTGCTCTCCGCGAGAATCCCTTCGAACGTGGCTCCCTTGACGGTGAAGCCGCGGACGACCGTGCCGGCCGCGTGCGGGCCCTCGACCAGGATGCCGTTCGTCAGGCCAAGGGCGTTGATCTGAACGCCGGCGTTGGCGGCGAGGGTAATGCCTCTGGTGATCGTGACCATCTCGGCGTAGGTGCCGGCAGAGACCAGCACGGTGTCGCCACGGTGAGCCTTCGAGACAGCGTGCTCGATCGTCTTGCATGGCTTCGTCGCGGTACACGGGTTGGTGTCCTTGCCGAGCTTTGCGACGTCAAGTGTCCTTGCGCCGGCGGCCGACGCCGTCGAGCCGACCGCCGCGAGCACACCCACGACAACCAGGCCTGTGCTCAAAAGGCGCGCCGGATGCTTGCAAAATGCGCTTGGAACGCCGCGAAGGCGTCGATTTCGGACCAAAGTCTTCCCCCTTATTGGGACGGGATGAGTCGCCGGTTTTCCGGTCTGCACGGCAAACCCGCGGGCGGGGATGTAAGTTGCGGTCCGTCGCAAAGTACGGCGTTTTCACCGCAGCCCGTCGGAGCGACTCGCGCACCGGCTGCCCTATTCCGTCCGCGCCCCCCGCTACGCTCAGGGGTCCACTCTGATGCCGAAGTTTCAGCTCGATTCCGCATACACACCGACGGCCGATCAGCCGGCCGCGATCGATTCGTTGGCGCAGGGCGTCGAGGCCGGTGAGCACTTCCTGACGCTGCTGGGGGCCACCGGGACGGGCAAGACGATGACGATGGCCGGGGTGGTCGAGGCGGTCCAGAAGCCCGCGCTCGTGATCGCTCACAACAAGACGCTCGCCGCGCAGCTCTGCAACGAGTTCCGGACCTATTTCCCCAACAACGCGGTCGAGTACTTCGTCTCTTACTACGACTACTACCAGCCGGAGGCGTACGTCCCGAGCAAGGACCTGTACATCGAGAAGGACTCGGCGATCAATCAGGAGATCGACCGCCTGCGCCACTCCGCGACGGCAGCGCTATTCGCTCGCCGGGACGTGCTGATCGTGGCGAGCGTCTCCTCGATCTACGGCCTGGGCTCGCCCGAGGTCTACGACGAGAACCTTCAGACGCTCACCAAGGGCGACTTCATCGACCGTGACCAGCTGCTGCGCAAACTCGTCTCGATCCAGTACACGCGTAACGACACCGCGCTGGCACGGGGAACCTTCAGGGTCCGGGGCGAGACGCTCGAGGTGTTCCCCGCCTATGCCGAGACGGCGTACCGCGTCGTGCTGTTCGGCGACGAGGTCGAGCAGCTCCAGGAGTTCGACCCGCTCACGGGCGAGGTGCTCCAGGAGGACATCGAGCACATCGGAATCTGGCCGGCCTCGCACTACAACGTCCGTGAGGGGATGATCGAGGACGCGGTCGCGCAAATTGGGCGCGAGCTCAACGAGCGTTGCGCGGAGCTCGACGCCCAGGGCAAGCTGCTCGAGTCCCACCGGCTGCGCCAGCGGACCCAGTACGACATGGAGATGCTCCGCGAGCTGGGCTTCTGCTCGGGGATCGAGAACTACTCGCGGATCCTCGACGGACGCCGGCCGGGTGAGCGCCCTTACTGCCTGATCGACTACTTCCCGCGGGACTTCCTCTGCTTCATCGACGAGTCCCACCAGACGGTTCCCCAGATCGGCGGGATGTACGAGGGCGACCGGTCCCGCAAGCAGACGCTCGTCGAATACGGGTTCCGGCTGCCGAGCGCGCTCGACAACCGTCCCCAGACATTCCAGGAGTTCCTTTCGATCACCCCGCAGATGGTGTTCGTATCGGCCACGCCCGGTGAGTACGAGCGACGTCAATCGAGCCGGATCGTCGAGCAGATCGTCCGCCCGACCGGAATCATCGATCCTGAGGTCGAGGTTCGCGAGACCCGCAATCAGATCGACGACCTGATGAACGAGATCCGTGGCCGCGTCGACCGCGACGAGCGGACGCTGGTGACGACGCTCACCAAGAAGATGGCCGAGGATCTCACCGACTACCTGCTCGAGATGGGCTTCAAGGTTCGCTATCTGCATTCCGAGATTGACACGCTCGAGCGGATTCAGATCATCCGAGAGCTGCGACTCGGGCAGTTCGACGTGCTCGTGGGGGTCAACCTCCTGCGGGAGGGGCTCGACCTCCCCGAGGTGTCGCTGGTAGCGATACTGGACGCCGACAAGGAAGGCTTCCTCCGCGGCGAGACTTCGCTGATCCAGACCATCGGCCGCGCTGCCCGCAACGTCGAGGGCAAGGTGCTGATGTACGCGGACAAGGAGACCGCGGCGATGCGGGCCGCGATCGGGGAGACCGATCGCCGCAGAGACATTCAACGGCAGTACAACGAAGCCCATGGCATCACGCCCGAGACGATCGTCAAGGGAATCTCCGACATCGCCGAGTTCCTGCAGTCGGAGTCGAAGGTGCCTCGCGGGCGGAGGCGCCGCCGGACAACCGCTGACGGGATGCAGCCGGCGGAGATCGAGAAGGCGATCGTCGAGCTGGAGGAGGAGATGCTCCAGGCCGCCGAGGACCTGCGCTTCGAGTACGCGGCAAAGCTCCGCGACGAGATCCGTGACCTCAAGCGGGCGCTCGATGAGGCGATCGCAGAGGGTCAGCTCCGGTAGCCTCCGCCAATCGTGGCCCTTGATCGAGAGAGCATCGAGAGGCAGGACTTTCCAATGGCCCGCCGCGGGTATGACCCGGAGGCCGTCGACGCGCATCTGAGCGCGGTCGCCGCGGAATTCGAGGAGCTCAGCGGGAGCGTCCGGCGGGGGAGCGGGACGCTCGCCGCGAATGCCAGCGACCAGGTCCGGGCGATCGTCGAGGCCGCCGAAGCGACCGCCGCGCAGATCCGCAGCGAGGCCGAAGAGGAGGCCGGCCGGATCCGCAGCGAAGCGCGTAGCGATGCCAGGGCGGCGCAGGCGAGCGCCGCGGCCCGGGCCGGAGAGCGGGTCTCACAGGTGTCCGAGTCGGCGTCCGCGATGCTCGAGCGGATCGAGGCGATCGACCAGGAACTCACCGCGCTGCTCGACGAGTTGCGCGCCGGCGCTACCCGCGTTGGCGCCGAGCTCGGTCACCTCCAGGAGAGCCTCCAGGACACGACCGCGGTCGGCGCGGTGGCCACAGCTGCGTCCGGGCGAGAGCCCCCGGCGCCAGAGCCCCCGGCACCCGAGCCCCCGGCACCCGAGCCGGAGCCGGAACCGGAACCGGCGGCGCCCAAGCCAGCACCTGGGCGTGCGCGTGCCGCGGCAAAACAGGCGGGCCCTTCCAGCACGACGGTCGCGCCCGGCAAGGCGCCCGACAACTCACCCGACCACGAAGGCGCCAGGCTGATCGCGCTGAACATGGCACTCAACGGTTCCCCGCGGGACGAGATCGACCGCTACCTGAGCGAGCATTACGAGCTCCAAGACCGGGGAGCGCTGCTCGACGAAGTCTTCGCCTCGCTCGAGGGCTAGAGCCTGTCGCGAGCGTCCACCCGAACGTCCGTTCGGCCGTCTAGACTGGGTTATGTGGACGAATTAGTCGTCTCAGGCGCCCGGGAGCACAACCTCAAGGACATAACCGTCGCGATCCCGCGGGGGTCGCTGACCGTGATCACCGGCCTGTCGGGGTCGGGCAAGTCGTCGCTCGCGTTCGACACCATCTACGCCGAGGGGCAGCGGCGTTACGTGGAATCTCTGTCCGCGTACGCGCGCCAGTTCCTGGGGCAGATGGACAAGCCCGACGTGGACTCGATCGAGGGGCTCTCGCCCGCGATCTCGATCGACCAGAAGACGACTTCGCGCAACCCCCGGTCGACGGTGGGGACGGTCACCGAGATCTACGACTACCTGCGGTTGCTGTGGGCTCGGATCGGCCACCCCCATTGCCACATCTGCGGACGTCCGATCAGCGGTCAGTCGGCTGAGCAGATCATCGACCGGGTGATGGAGCTTCCCGAGGCGACGCGGTTCATGGTGCTGGCGCCGATCGTCCGTGGTCGCAAGGGCGAGTACGGCAAGCAGCTCGAGGAGCTCCGGGCGGAGGGCTTCAGCCGGGTCAAGATCGACGGTGAGCTGAGGCGGCTCGACGAGGAGATCGTGCTCGACAAGAAGTTCAAGCACGACATCGCGGTGGTCGTCGATCGCCTGGTGATGAAGGACGAGCTGCGCAAGCGGCTGGCCGACTCGATCGAGACCGCGGTGGCCCTGGCAGCCGGCCTCGTCGAGATCGAGCTGGTCGACAGTGACGAGATCCAGACCTACTCCGAGAAGTTCGCGTGCCCGGTCCACGGCCCCAGCCTGATCGAGCTCGAGCCCCGGATCTTCAGCTTCAACTCGCCGCATGGCGCGTGCCCGCGATGCACCGGACTTGGGTCGCAGATGGAGATCGACCCCGAGCTGGTGGTACCCGATCCGACGCTGTCGATCGGCGAGGGCGCGATCGCGCCGTGGGCCGCGAGCGCCTCTGAGTACTACGACCAGCTGATCCAGGCGATCTCCGAGCGCTACGAGGTCGACCTGGAGACGCCTTGGGAAGACCTTCCGGAAGGCTCGCGCGACTTCTTCCTGTACGGCACCAACGGCGACCGGGTGCAGGTCTCCTATCGCAACCGCTTCGGCCGCCGCCGCTCCTACTCGACGACGTTCGAGGGGATCGTCCCGAACCTCGAGCGCCGCTACCGCGAGACCGACTCAGACTTCGCGCGCGAGAAGATCGAGGAGTACATGACGCTCCGGCCGTGCCCGCAGTGCCGAGGAGCGCGGCTGCGTCCCGAATCGCGCGCGGTGCTCGTCGCCGGCACCCCGATTCACGAGTTCGCCGCACTCTCGGCGCGACGGGCGCTCGAATGGATCCGGGCGCTCGAGCTGACCGAGCACGATCGGCGGATCGCGCGGCTGGTGCTCCGCGAGATCGATGAGCGGCTCCAGTTTCTGGACAATGTCGGGGTCGGTTATCTGTCGATGGACCGAGCCGCCTCGACGCTCTCGGGAGGGGAGGCGCAGCGGATTCGGCTGGCGACCCAGATCGGATCCTCGCTCGTTGGGGTCCTCTACATCCTCGACGAGCCGTCGATCGGGCTGCACCAGCGCGACAACGAGCGGCTTATCGCGACCCTCCAGCGGCTCCGGGACCTCGGCAACACGGTGCTGGTGGTGGAGCACGACGAGGGTACGATGCGGGCGGCCGATCACCTCGTGGACATGGGTCCGGGAGCCGGCGAGCACGGCGGCTATGTGGTCGCGTCGGGGACCGCGGCGGAGCTCGAGCAGGTGCCGGAATCGCTGACCGGACAGTTCCTCGCTCGCACGCGGGTGATCGACGTGCCGTCGCGGCGGCGGAGGCCGAGCGGCTACGTCGAGATCCAGGGCGCGTCCGAGCACAACCTGCGCCAGATCGACGTGAAGTTGCCGTTCGGGGTCTTCTGCTGCGTCACCGGGGTCTCCGGGTCTGGCAAGTCGACGCTCGTCAACGATGTGCTCTACAAGACAGTCGCGAACCGCCTGCACCGCACCAGGCAGCGGGCCGGAGCCCACCGACGGATCACCGGGCTCGAACAGCTTGACAAGATCATCTCGGTCGACCAGTCGCCGATCGGGCGCACACCACGCTCGAATCCGGCCACCTACATCGGGTTGTTCGATCAGATCCGCGAGCTCTTCTCAAAGACACAGGAGGCCCGCGCGCGCGGCTACAAGCCAGGGCGGTTTTCGTTCAACGTCAAGGGCGGGCGCTGCGAGGTGTGCCGCGGCGACGGGCAGATCAAGATCGAGATGCATTTCCTGCCGGACGTGTACGTCCCGTGCGAGCAGTGCCACGGCAAGCGTTACAACCGTGAGACGTTGGAGGTCCGCTTCAAGGGCAAGACGATTGCCGACGTGCTCGAGATGCCGGTCGAGGAGGCGCTCGAGTTCTTTGCCCACATCCCCAAGATTCGCCGCCGGATTGAGGCGCTGAACGACGTCGGGCTCGGGTACATGCGGCTCGGTCAGCCGGCGACGACGCTCTCCGGGGGCGAGGCACAGCGCGTGAAGCTCGCAGCCGAGCTCTCGAAGGTGGCGACCGGGAAGACGCTGTACATCCTCGATGAGCCGACCACCGGGCTTCACTTCGCCGACATTCAGCGGCTGCTTGAGGTGCTGACCCGCCTAGTGGAAGCCGGCAACACGGTGGTCGTGATCGAACATAACCTCGACGTGATCAAGGTCTCCGACCGGATCATCGACCTGGGCCCCGAGGGCGGCGATGAGGGCGGGAGCCTGATCGCGACCGGGACACCCGAGCAGGTGGCGAGGGTGGAGGGCTCCTACACCGGCCAGTTCCTGGCGAAGGTCCTCCGCGACGACGGCCGCGAGCGACCGCCGCGCCGGGCCACGCGCACCCGCCGAAGGGCCGCTGCGGCCGTGGCTCGCTGATCGGGCGAATCGGCGCCCCGCATCACAGCTTCGTCACACCCGGTCGGCGCGTCCGTTTGTACGGTTGCGCCGACATGGTGGGCAGGTGATCGTGTTAATGGCGGTGGCCAGCATCGGGCTCGTGGGGTCGGCTGTGGCGCTCGGTCGGGCTGCGTTCGGGTTGAGGACGACCACGCCCGAGCGGGTCGAAGAGGCGGACGTCGAGCTGGTCGTACGCGAGCGGCTGTACGGCCCACGGGAACGCGCGCCCCGCGCTTAGAGGACACTCCCGATGTGAATGACCGGTCGCATCGCGGCCCGCCGGCGCGGGCCGATCTGGAGCTTTGGGCGCAGCGCTGGCGGTGGTACGAGCGCAACTCGCTGCCGTGGAACCGAGCGCGGATCCACTGGGAGTTCATGCGCCGCCGTGCGTTCGTCCGCTGGCCCGTGCACGGCAACGTGCTCGAGGCGCTCCGCGACGGACGGCTGGAGATCGGAGCGAACACGTTGCTCGAGCCGCACGTCTGGTTGACGGCACCCGAATCGGCCCGGATCCGGATCGGGTCGGGCACGTTCCTCAACATCGCCGTGATGGTCGCGGCGCTCGATCTGGTCGAGATCGGCGACCACTGCATGCTCGCCAACGGTTGCTTCGTGACCGACAGCAACCACCGTTTCGACGACCCGGGGCGCCCGGTGCCCTGGCAGGGGTTCAGCTCACGCGGCCCAACCCGGATCGGCGACAACGTTTGGTGCGGGGCGGGACGTCGTGATCACCAGCGGCGTGACGATCGGCGAGCGGTCGGTGATCGGCGCGAACTCGGTCGTGACGGGCGACATCCCGGCGTTCTCGGTGGCCGCTGGAGCCCCCGCCCGGGTGCTCCGCACGATCGAGTATTGAGCGCCGGGCGAACTGCGGCCTGGCGGTCAACAAGGTGGGCGCCGCCCTGCTGCGACGCCCACCTATGCCGTTCAGCTTAGTTGGTTGGGATGCCGTTCGCCGGCGGCGCCGCCTGCGCGGTCGTGTACGGGGTGATCGGGCTCCCCTGGGTCGGGTCGGTGGTCAGCGGGCCGCCGAACAGCACGATCTGCCCATTGCGGACCTGGCCCATCTCGGCGCCGCCGTAGCCGCCGTGCTGGGTTGTCGTGTAGCGGAACGGCACAAGTCCGGGGCCGGTCCACGAGCTACCGGACTTCTCGATCGCGTTGATGAGGTCCTGGCGGGTGAGGTTCTTGCCCGCCGCCTTCAGCGCCTGCACGAGCGTGTACGCGCTGGCCATCCCGTACTCGACGTTTCCGTCGAATGGCACGCTCGGGTCGTACTGCGAGTGGACCTTCATGAACAGCTGGATCCAAGGGTTCGACGTATCGGTGTTCGACGGGAGGTAGCCGTCGGTGATGGCGCCCTCGATCAGCGCGGTCCCGGACGCCTTGCCCTTGGAGATCGTCTTCAGCAGCCCGCCAACCGTGGTCGGGTCGATCCCGACGCTCGAGACCACGAGCTGGGGCTTGTAACCGAGCGTGAACGACGTCAGCTGGCCGATCGCCGTGTAGATCGGCACGGTGAAGTCGACCAGCACCTTCGCTCCGGAGGCCTTGAGCGCGGTGATCTGCGGCGCGAGCGTGGTGACGCCCGGCTGATAAGGCTGCTTCGAGACGATGTCAGCCGCGGGGACCTCCTCCTGGATTCCCGCCAGGCCGCCCTGCCCGAAGTCGTCGTCCTGGTAGAGCACGCCGACCTTCTGGCCGGCGAAATGCTGCTTGATGTACTGGCCGAGGATCTTGCCCTCGATCGTGTAGTTCGGCTGCCAGCCGAACGTGTACGGCTGGGTGGTGCCGTTGTCCCAACACGGACAGCCGGAGGCGACGAACAGGTCGGGGATCTTGGAGGCGTTCAGGAAGCCGACCACTTTCGTGTGAGTCGGCGTGCCGAGGCCCTCGTAGATCCCGAACACGTGGCTCTGGAGCGCCAGCTGATGAACCACGTTGACGGTGTTGGTCGGGTTGTACGCGTCGTCCTTGATGATCAGCTGAATCTTGCGGCCGAACACGCCGCCGTTGGCGTTTACGTAGTTGAAGTAGGCCTGCGACGCGGCGGCGATCTCGCTGTAGCCCGGCGCGGCGGGTCCTGTCAACGGCTGATGGGTACCGAACGTGATGCTGGTCGCCGTGACGCCGGGTGCGCTCCCGCTGCTGCTCGAAGAGCCGCACGCCGCGACGGCGACGACGACCGCCGTAGCGAGCGCCGCAGTGCCCAGCCACCTGGTGATCCGAAACACGTCCTCTCCTCCTTCCCGGGTGTGCAGCGCACTCGAATACCATGCTCGCCGCTGCCCGGTCAAGGGTTAATTTCGTTACGAATATCGCTGCGCGTCTCAAATACTAAATTTGGAGGCTATGCAAGTCGCGGGTGAGTCAAAGCGCGGGCGCCCGGCGACCGCCTCGCGGGAGGACGTCGTCCGCCTCGCCCGCAGCCAGTACCTGACAGGAGAGCGCGTCGATCTCACGGTCGTCGCCAAGCGATTGGGCCTCGGCCGCGCGACGATCTACCGCTGGTTCGGGTCGCGTGACGCGCTGCTGGGGGAGATCATCGCCAGCGAGCTCGAGCAGCTGATCGCGGCGCACCGCAGACAGGTCAGGGAGCGTGGCGCCGCCGGGTTGCTCAAGGTGTTCGACCGCGTCAACCGCAGCCTCGCCAACTCCCGCGCCCTGCGCGTACTGTTGGAGCAGGAACGCGACAGCGCGCTGCGGCTGCTGACCTCCAGCGCCGGGCCCGTCCAGCCGCGATCGGTGGCGGCGGTGCAGGCGCTGATCGATGCCGAGGTCGCCGCCGGGCGCTACGAGCCGCCGGCCGATCCCGCCGCGCTCGCGTACGCGATCGTCCGGCTCGCGGAGGCGTTCCTATACAACGACGCGGCTATCGGGATCCGCGGCGACTGGGAGGCGCTGCATCAGGTTGAGGCGGCGCTGCTGGGGGTTGCGGCTCCAGGGGGGCGAGTTCGGCCGCGGACGCGGGGCGGATCCCCGGCTCGGGCCCGGCGGCGAAGCGCGTCCTGACCAGGCCCGTGAGCGCGCGCGCGCCGCCCTGGATCCCGGTCGGCCACAACAGCATCGCGCCGATCAGGATCAGCCCGTAGATCGCCAGCGGAAGGTTGTGCGAGACGTTGGTGGAGAGCGAGAACGAGTTGGCGAGGTCGTTGGTCCAGTTCGGGAGAAAGACCAGCAGCGCCGCGCCCCAGACCGCGCCGGCGAGCGAGCCGAGCCCGCCGACCACGACCCCCGCGAGCAAGAACAGCGACAGCTGAAGCGGAAACGCACCCGGCGAGGCGAGCTGGTCCACCACCGCGGTCAGAAGCCCGCCGCCGAGGCCGGCGCAGCCGGCGCTGACGATGAACGCCAGCGCCTTCATGCGACCGACCCGCAGGCCACACAGCGAGGCCGCGATCTCGTCGTCACGCACCGCGCGCCACGACCGCCCGACGCCGCTGTGAATCAGGTTGTAGAGGACGAACAGCACGATCAGGGCCCCGGCGCATGCGATCCATGCCTCCCAGCGGAACAGGTCGAAGCTCGCGCCCAGGAACGATGGTGGAGTCGGTGGGTTGAGCGTCAGCCCGTTCTCACCGCCGAACGTCGCCGGGAACCTGTCGGCTAGCGCCGGCAGCCCGACCGCGAACGCGAGCGTCGCGCCGGCGAGATACGGACCGCGGAGCCGGCTGCCGGCCGCGCCGACCGGTATGCCGACCACCAGCGTCACCCCTACCGAGGCGATCAACGCCGGCAGTAGGGCCCATCCTTCATTGCCGATCAGCAGTGCCGCCGTGTAGGCACCGACGGCCATGAAGGCGCCCTGGCCAAGCGAGATCTGCCCGCTTTGACCGGCTAGCACGGTGAGGCCGGCGAGCACCGCGAAGAAGTAGGCGCCGGTCGCCAGCTGGGTGTTGCGGTAGTCGCTCAGAACCTCGGTCAACAGCAGCAGCACGCCGCCGCACAACAAGATCAGCCCGAGCGAGCGGATCAGCGTCGAACGGCGGACCGCGGTCATACGCGCCGCTCCCGAGCGGCCGAGAACAGCCCCGTGGGGCGGACCATCAGCACAACCACCAGGATCACGAGGGCGGCCAGGGGAACCAGCGAGGAGCCCTCGTAGCCGCCGACGTAGGAGAGCGCCAGGCCGAGCGCGATCCCGCCGACGACCGCCCCGGGGGGACTGTCGAGCCCCCCGAGCACAGCCGCGACGAATCCGCTGATCAGGATCGGGTCAAAGTTGTTCGGCCCGAGGAACACCGAGGGCGCCACCAGCACCCCGGCTAGCGCCCCCGCGACCGCCGCCAGCGCCCATCCGACGGTGAACATCCTTCCGACCCGGACACCGAGCAACCGCGCGACCTCGGGGGCGAACGCGGCGGCGCGCATCTGAAGGCCGAGCGACGTCGCGCGGAACAGCAGCGCGAGCAGCGCCGCAACGGCGATCACTACGAGCACGATGAACGTGTCGTTGGGGGTGAACAACAAGGTTGTGCCGCCGACCTTGTAGCCGCGCAGCGAAAACGCCGCCGGGAACGCCTTCGGCGAGTTGCCCCAGATCATTCCCGCCACCGCGACGAGCAGCGTGTACAGCCCCAGCGTCACGATCACCGCGTTGAGTGGCGGCGCCGACTCGACCGGGCGGATCAGCACCCGCTCGACGACCGCTCCGAAGATCAGGCCCGAGGCGAGCGCGACCACGAGACCGACCACGTAGGAACCTGTTGAGTTGATCACCGCCCAGGCGATGAACGTGGTGATCATCAGCATGGCCCCTTGTGCGAAGTTCACGATCCGGGTCGCACGCCAAATCAGCACGAGCGCGAGCGCCACCGCAGCGTAGATCGCGCCGGTCGAGATCCCGTTCAGCGTCAGGTCGATGAACCTCGTCATTCAGAAACCCAGGTAGGCATGTCGTAGGCGTTCATCGGCGGCGAGCTCGCCTGCATCCTGATCGGCGACGACGGATCCGAGGTTCAGGACCACACCACGGTCGGCGATCGAGAGCGCGCTGCGCGCGTTCTGTTCGACCAGCAGGATGGCCAGCCCGAAGCTGTCGGCGAGCCTGCGAATCATCACCATGATCTGTGCAACGAGCCTCGGCGCGAGTCCCAGCGACGGCTCATCGAGCAGCAACGCCCGCGGACGTGCCATCAGCGCCCGGCCGATCGAGAGCATCTGTCGCTCGCCGCCGGAGAGCGTCGACGCGGCCTGGCCTCGCCGCTCGCGCAGCCGCGGAAACAGCTCGTAGATCTCCTCGACCGGGGCTGCGTCACCCCCTCGCCAGAGACCTCCGAGCCTGAGGTTCTCAACCACCGTCAGCTCGGCGATCACCCCGCGGCCTTCGGGCACATGCGCGACGCCACGCCGGACGATGTCCTCCACCGCGAACGTGGTGATGTCCTCGCCCGCAAACGTCACCGTCCCAGAGGTCGGGCGCACCAGCCCGGTAATCGTCCGCAGCAGCGAGGTCTTGCCGGCGCCGTTGGCGCCCAGCACCGCGGTGACCGAGCCCTCCGACACGCTCAGCGAGACGTGATCGACCGCCCGGACCGGGCCATAGTCGGTTGTCAGGTTGTCGACCTTAAGCATCAGCGCTCCGTCTCCCGCTCGAGCTCCAGCGGCCCGGCGCCGGCGTCGGCCGCTTGGCCGAGATAGGCGTCCATCACTTGCGGGTTCTGGCGGACCTCCGGCGGGACGCCGGAGGCGATCACGCGCCCGAAATCGAGCACCACGACGCGATCGCACAGCGAGGTCACGAGGTCCATATGGTGGTCGACGACCATCACCGCGATCGCGTGGCGGATCGAATCGATCAGGCTCGCCAGGTCGGACAGCTCGCTCGCATCGAGACCGCCGGCCGGCTCGTCGAGCAGCAGCAGCTCTGGCTCGGACACGAGCGCCCGCGCCAGCGCGATCCGCTTTTGCATCGCGTAGGGGAGCGTTCCGGGCAGCCGGTCGCCCAACCCGCCACAGCCGACGCGGTCAAGTGCCGCCTCGGCCCGGTCGTGGAGCGCGCGCTCGTCGCGGTCGGAGCGAGGGAGTGCGAACACCCCGCTGGCGAGTCCGGCGCGGCGGAAGCGCTGCGCGCCGACCATCACATTCTCGAGCGCGGTCATCCGCGGGAACAGCCCGACCCCCTGGAGCGTGCGCGCGATCCCGAGCCCGGCAAGCCTGTGCGGTCGGATCTGCTCGAGCGCCTGACCGCGCCACGTGAGCGATCCGGAATCCGGCTTGACGAACCCACAGATGACGTTGAACAGCGTCGTCTTGCCGGCTCCGTTGGGCCCGATGATCCCCAGCACCTCGCCGCGTGAGACTTCGACCGATACGGCGTCGAGTGCGGTGATGCCGCCGAACGAGACGGTGACGTCACGGACCGACAGACCCGGGGCGGTAGGGAGCTCCCTCGACTCCACGGGCGCGAAGCTACCTCAGGAGACGCGCTCCTGCCAACAGGTGGCGTCGGATTCAGCTGACGCTAACCGAGCGCGACCCGGAAGCGCTCGAGCTCCTCCTCGTCGATCGAATAGGTGTGCTCAGGCCCCGGAAAGACGCCGTGGCGAACCTCGGTGGCGTACTCGGCGACGCCGGCGACCATCTGCGCTTTGATCTCCTGATAGCGCTTTGCGAACCGCGGCGCGTGGCCGTCGTAGATTCCGAGCAGGTCGTGAAACACGAGCACCTGGCCGTCGGTCGCGGGGCCGGCGCCGATCCCGATCACGGGGATCTCGATCCGCTCCATCAGCACCTCGGCCACTCCCGCGGGGATTGCCTCGAACACGATTGAGAAGCAACCGGCCTCCTGGAGCGCCAACGCGTCACGCGCGACCGCCAGCGCCCGATCGGAGGTGCGGCCCTGGGCGCGGTACCCGCCGAGCGCCGTGGCGGTCTGCGGAGTCAGCCCCACGTGCCCCATCACCGGGATGCCGGACTGCACGATCGCGCGGGCGCGCTCCGCGCTCGTCCCGCCTCGTTCGAGCTTCACGGCGTCACAGCCGGCCTCCTTGACGAACCGCTGAGCGGTCGCGATCGCCCGCTCATCGGAGGCCTCGTAGGACCCGAACGGCAGGTCGCCGACCAATAGCGGCGTCTGCAGCCCGCGCCGCACCGCGGAGGCGAGCATCAGCATCTCGTCGGTCGAGACGGGGACCGTCGAGGGGTAGCCGAGCACGGTCATGGCACCAGAGTCGCCGACCAGCACGAGGTCGACGCCGGCCTCCTCGGCGACCTGGGCCGAGGGGTAGTCGTACGCGGTGACCATCACGATCGGCTCGCCGAGGCGCTTTTTCTCGGCGAGTCGGGGAAGCGTCATCGGAACCGGGTCCTGCAGGTTCTGAGGGACTGTGATACGCGGCGTTGCAGACATTTTGCTTGCGCTCCTTACGCGACCGGAACTGGCTCGGTTGACGCCCTCATCAGGGTCGCCACCTCGTCGTCCACGTTCACGATCTCATTGTTCGCGCCGACGTGAACGACGCGCGGGCGGTAGTTCTGCAGCTCGTCGGGGTCGTACGCGGCGTACGAGATGACGATCACGGTGTCGCTGGTGTGCACGAGCCTCGCGGCGGCGCCGTTGACCTTCATCTCGCCCGAGCCGCGCTCGCCGGCGATCGTGTACGTCTCGAAGCGGGCGCCGTTGTTCACGTCGACGACGACCACCTGCTCGAACTCGAGCATGTCGGCCGCTTCGAGCAGCTCCGGATCGATCGTGATCGAGCCGACGTAATGAAGGTCGGAGTCGGTCACGGTCGCCCGGTGGATCTTGGACTTGAGCATCGTCCGCTGCATGTATCAGGGTCTCCCGTGGTTGGTGCTTCCCGCCACCGCCCGGCGGGCGGCGGTCGAGAGCGATTGGATCGGTTTGTTGTCGATCAGCCTGGTGTCGCCGACGCGGACGGCGACGACGGCGAGGACGTTGCCGTCGAGCCGCTCCACCGGCGTCAGGTCATCGGCCGCGACGAGCTCGAGGTATTCGGGCTCGAGGCCCGCCTCGCTCAGCTCCGCGAGCGCCTTGACACGCGCCGCCGCCGGGTCCGTCTCACCGGCGGCCATGGCCGCGCGCACGGCCTCGAGCGCCCGGTGCAGCGCTGCGGCGCGCTCACGCTCTTCGCCTGAGAGGTGGACGTTGCGGCTGGAAAGCGCCAGGCCGTCGGGCTCGCGGACAGTGGGGCAGAGCTCGATCCTGACCGGAATGTCGAGATCGCGCACCATCCGCTGGATCACCCGCGCCTGTTGCGCGTCCTTCTGCCCGAAGTAGGCAACGTCGGGAGCGGCCATGTTCAGGAGCTTTGCCACCACGGTGGTGACGCCGTCGAAGTGCTTCCTGCCTCGGTGTGCCCCCTCGAGCACCTCGGTCAGGCCGGCCACCGTCACGGTCGTCGCAAAGCCGGGCGGGTAGACCTCCTGGGCAGGGGGCGCGAACAGGATGTCGGCGCCTGCCTCTGCCGCGAGCGCGGCGTCGCGCGGTTCATCGCGTGGGTAGGAGCGCAGGTCGCCGGGGTCGTTGAACTGCGTGGGGTTCACGAACAGCGACACGACGACCACTTCGCAGTCCGCTCGTGCCCGGCGGATCAGCGAGAGGTGCCCCTCGTGGAACGCGCCCATCGTCGCAACGAGACCAATCGACTGGCCCTCCCGACGCGGCTCGGCGAGGGACGCGCGCAGCTCCGAGACGGTGCGCACCGTCCTCATGCCGGCTGGGGCTCCGTCGCGGCCGCCAGGCCACGGGTCGCCTCGACCAGGATGTCGTAGAGGTCGAGCAGCTCAGGTACCCGCTCCTTGATCGCCGCACGGTGCAGCTCGACCGTCTCCTGGTCGCCGCGGGCGATCGGACCCGTGAGCGCCCGTGGGCCGCCCAGCGCCGCCCAGTTCTCGACGGTCGCGTGGACGAGTGGCACCAGCAACCGTCGCTCGACCCCGACCCCTGAGGCCAGCTGCTCGGCCGCGGCTTCCAGCGTCACGAGGAAGTTCGACGCGACCGAGGCGGCAGCGTGGTAGGCGGCGCGATCCTCCTCGGCGACCTCGACGGGCTCCATGCCGAGCGCGGCCGCGAGGCGGGTGGCCAGCGCCACCGCGCCCGGGGTGGTGCCCGCAACGGCCGCACCCGCGCCGGCAAAGCTCGCGCCGTGACGGGTCACGGTCATCAGGGGGTGCAGCGAGAACGCCTCGTGCGGCGCGAGCGGTCCGAGCCCGGTTGCGCCCGAGCAGTGTCCGACGGGAGGGCCGGGGCGCACCGCCGCGGCGGCCGCGGCGATCTCCTGGTCGGGAACGCACAGCAGCACTGCGTCGGCTCCGGAGCCGTCAGCGTCGCGCCCGAGCGGCCCGTCGACGGCGTAGCCCGCGTCGGTCAGCGCGGCGGCCAAGGCCGTGCCGAGCCGACCGCGGCCGACCACCGCCAACCGCCCACGGACTGACTCGTCCGCGGCTGCACACGCGTGTTGGGAGGAATCCCGTTCCAGTTCCCGCATTAGAGATACCGGTCGGCTGAGAAAATTGATGGACTTTGCGATGAGGTCCGCCCTGACGACAGTGACGGCCTCGAGATCCATGGTACCCCGTCCTGGCGTGGGGTTACCATCGACTTCCGTGACGAGCGACCGCCCGTTTCCGCCTCGCGAGGGCAGAACGTGAGGAGCGCCGCCGAACGCCGCGAGCTGCTGAAGGGCGTCTACGAGGAGGCGCGCGATTGTACGCGCTGCGCGCTGCACCAGACGCGGACCCAGGTCGTGTTCGGCTCAGGCAACGCCGACGCCGAGCTGATGTTCATCGGCGAGGCCCCCGGCGCGCACGAAGACCGGATGGGCCTCCCGTTCGTCGGGCAGGCGGGGAAGCTGCTGGACAAGCTTCTGAGCGAAATCGGGATGGAGCGGAGCGACGTGTTCGTCTGCAACGTCCTGCGGTGCCGCCCACCGGACAACCGCGACCCGCAGCCGAAGGAGATAGAGGCCTGCCAGGACTACCTGCTCCGAACGGTCGACCTGATCGAGCCCGTCGTGGCCTGCACGCTGGGGAACTTCTCGACAAAGCTCCTGCGGGCCGACACCACCGGCATCTCGCGGCTGCACGGACGCGAGGAGGTGCGATTGATCGGCCCCCGGGCCGTCCGCCTGTATCCGCTGTATCACCCCGCGGCGGCGCTGTACACGCCGTCGATGCTGGAGACGCTGCGCGCGGACTTCCACCGGATCCCCGAGATGCTCGCGTCAGGGACGCCGCCGCAACCGGAGCCGCTCGACTCGGCGCCCGAGATCGAGGAGGAGCCGTTGCCCGAGCTCGGGGAGCTCGCAGCCGAGGACTTCGTCGCGGGCAGCCGACGAGCTCCGAGCGAGCCGGCCCCCCAGCTCGGGCTCTTCTAAACCCGCCAGCGACCACGGCGCCTGTCTTCGGCTTCGCCGCAGCGATGCGGGCTGTCGTGCAATCCTGCGCCCGTGGCTGGTTCAACGGTCGACATCAAATCCGCCGACGGCGTCGCCGACGCCTACCTCAGCCGGCCCGATGACGACCAGCCGCATCCAGGCGTTCTGCTGATCATGGACGCCTACGGCGTGCGCCCGCGGATCAAGGAGATGGCGGATCGGATCGCCGAGCGTGGTTACGTGGTGCTGGCGCCTAACGTCTTCTACCGCGCCGGGCGGTCGCCCGTCCTGCCGATGCCGACCCTCACCGATCCGGACAGCCGCGCGAAGTTCTGGCAGCAGCTCCGGCCGCTGATCGAACAGCTGACCCCCCAGGCGCTCGAGCGCGATGGCACCGCATACCTCGACTATCTCAAGCAAGTGGCTCCTGGCCCGGTGGCCATCACCGGCTACTGCATGGGGGCCCGGGTGGGGTGGCGGATCGCTGCCACGCACCCCGATCGCGTGGCCGCGCTGGCGGGCTTACACGGCGGGGGGCTCGTTACGGACGCGCCCGACAGCCCTCACCTCTCGGCCGGCGAGATCCAATCCGAGCTGTACTTCGGGCACGCGGATCAGGACCCGAGCATGAGCGCCGAGCAGATCGCGACCCTCGACCATGCGCTGGACGAGGCGGGCGTGAGGCACCGCACCGAGGTCTACGAGGGGGCGATGCACGGGTACACGATGTCCGATACCCCCGCGTACAACGAGGCGGCCGCGGAACGCCACTTCAGGGAGCTGTTCGCACTGCTCGAGCGCGCTTTGTGACCTAGCCCGCGCCAACCGTTCCAGCGCGCTTGCGGGTCGATGCGAACCCGCATAGCCTTGGCCGGACCAACCCAAGCATCGGGAGAATCGAGCCGTGACCGTTGTGGCTCACGCGAGGCTTCAATCTGGCGAGTCCGCCGAGCGGGGCCGGGCCGCGCGCACGGATACGCCGCGGTCGGCTCATGGCGACTGGGCGCCGGCTCCCGACCGGCCTGATCCGGTAGCCGTCCTCTCAGCCCAGGCGGCGACGCGGCTGCAGGACCTGGTCCCGATCCGCTACGGGCGGATGCTCAACTCGCCGTTCACCTTCTACCGCGGCGCTGCCGCCGTGATGGCGGCCGATCTTGCAGCGACTCCCGATGCGGGGATCGTCGTGCAGGCCTGCGGCGATGCCCACATCTCGAATTTCGGCGGATTTGCGGCCCAGGACCGCAGGCTCGTGTTCGGCCCGAACGACTTCGACGAGACGCTGCCGGGGCCGTGGGAGTGGGACGTCAAGCGGATGGCGGCGAGCGCCGAGATCGCCGGTCGGGAGATCGGCCTCCCCAGGGATCGCCGGGCGGAGATCGTGACCGCGTGCGTGCGCGAATACCGGGAGGGGATGCGCGGCTTCGCGAACGAGAGCCATCTCGAGGTGTGGTACGACCGACTCAACGCAAGTGAGCTGGTTCACCGATTCGGCGGCAGGCTCGGAGCGAAGGGCCGCATCCTGTTCGCCAAGCCGTTCGCCAAGGCGCGACGCAAGACCAGCATGCGCGCGGTCAAGAGGCTCACCGAGCGCGTCGATGGCGAGCCCCGCTTTCGCAGCGTGCCGCCGCTGCTGGTCCCGTTCCGGGAGCTGTTCGACCCAGCCGACGCTCCTGACGACCGCGATTACATCCGCGAGCTGATGGACGGGTACGCGGCCGGCCTCGAAGAGGATCGGCGCTACCTCTTCGGCACTTACAGGTTCGTGGATATGGCGCGCAAGGTCGTCGGCATCGGCAGCGTCGGCACGCGTGCCTGGATCTTTCTGCTGGTCGGCCGCGGCGGGCAGGACCCACTCGTGCTCCAGGCGAAGGAGGCGCAGGCGTCGGTGCTCGAGCCGTATCTAGGGGCCAGCGAGTTCGACAATCACGGCGAGCGTGTCGTCCGGGGCCAGCGGATGTCCCAGGCCGCGATCGACCTGTTCCTCAACTGGCAGCGGAGCAAGGGGCTCGACGGCCAGGTGCACGACTTCTACGTCCGCCAACTGTGGGACTGGAAGGCCTCGATCGATCTCGCCACGATCAGCGAATCGGGCCTCCACGCCTACACGCGGGCCTGCGGGTGGTCGCTGGCGCGTGCACACGCCCGTTCCGGCGACCGCCTCGCGATCGCCGGATACCTCGGGCGGGGCTCCAACTTTGATCGGGCGATCGCCCGCTTCGCTGCTGCCTACGCCGACCAGAACGAGCGCGACCATCGGCGACTGGCCGACGCTGTCGCCGCCGGCGAGGTGCGGGCCGAGTTCGGCGTCTGAGCGACATCACCTGATCGGGGTGATGCCGCCTCCACGACCACGGCCGATGATCGAATGAGGGACATCGAGTCCTGCCCGTGGTTCTGGCCAAGGAGGTCGAGGTGTACGAACAATCCCGCGCTTCGCAAGACGTCTCGGCGATCGCCGGCGGGTGGTGGATTGCGGCGCTGGTCGGGGTCCTCAGCATCGCCGCCGGCGTGATCGTGATCGTGAAGCCGAGCGACAGCCTGAAAACGCTTGCAGTAGTGACCGGCATCTTCATCCTGCTCGACGGGATCTTCGCGATCGCGGGGGCGCTTTTCGGCGACCGCCAAAACGCCGGCCTCGTGGCGATCCTCGGCGTTGTGAGCGTGGTCATAGGGATCCTGCTGATCCGCCATCCGATCGGCGGTGTCAGGGCCGTGGCTTTGCTGCTCGGAATCTGGCTGGTAGCGGCCGCGGTGGTGCGAGCGGTCGTGGCGATTGCGATTCCTGGGAACCGCCTCGGCCGCCTCTTGGTGGCGGCCATCCTCGGGATCGTCGGCGTTGTGATCGTGTCCGAGCCGCACATCGGATACGCCACGCTCGCCGTGATCGTCGGGATCGGCTTCATCGCTTACGGCGCCACGATGCTGGTGCTGGGGTTGGCGCTACGTACGGTCGGCGACGAGGTCTCCACGGGCGCTCATCACGGCGCCGTCGCCACTTGATCAGTCGCGCGTAGCTTCTGCCGATCTGCGGTTTGTGCGCTCTGCGAGCTTCGCCTCGTAGACGGGGGTCGGCGTTCCGCCGACCGCATCCCGGAAGGCGTTCTTGAGGCGCTCGGTCCGGCGGTCAGGCCGGAACCGCACCTCGGCCCTGGCCTGCTTGCCCGGGTTGCGCTCGCCGTAGCGTCGATGCGCCCAGAGCGAATTCGGCTTGCCCACACGAATGGCGCCGTATAGGGCGATCGGCCAGATGAAGAACCCGACAGCACCGTGAAGGAACCGTCGCTTGAAGAAACAGACCACCACGAGCGCGAGCCCGATCGGCAACTCGACGGTCAGCGCCACGTCGAGCGGCGTCGAGCTCGAGATATCGAACGGCCGCAGCTCCAGAAAGATCAGCCCCATCAGCACGACCGCGATTACGGCTGCGTCGATCGACGCGCGTCCCTGTTCGGACCAGTACACGTCATCGAGGTGGACCCAGAGGGCGAATTCATCGATCGTCAGGCCGGCCCCGATCCCGAACAATGCGGCGCAGATCTCCAGCGACGGGCTGATGCTGTAGGTCGCAAAACCAACCGTCCCCGCTCCCACCATCAGGACGATGCCGAACACGAGGTGATGCAGGTGCACGCCGCCGGTGACCACACTGCCCGGCCACCACGGGACCCGCGGGCTCCGCATCAGACGGACGCTGAGCCTGATGAACAGAAACGACGCGAGGAAGCCGACGAGCACCAAAAACAGCGCCTGTTTGTGATGCGCGACGAGGTTGTCGTGCCAGAAGGCGAGGAATCCAGGAGCCCAGGTAGCTGTCACGAAGCGCCGCGGGCGAGTCTACCTTCGCCGATTCAGGGCCCCAGAGCGAGATGGAAGAATCCCGGGTGGTGGATACTTTGCCGGTGCACGTGCGGCCGACCGTCCCGAGCTAGATGGCGACCTGGATCTTCGAGCCGGGACATACGGAGGCCGAGTTCCGCGCCCGGCACATGATGGTCACCTGGGTGCGCGGGCTGTTCAAAGACATCCACGGACATCTGGAGCTCGACCTCGACGACTGCTTGAAGGCGACCTTCCACGGCGAGATCGACGCGACCGGGATCTGGACCGGCGAGCCGAACCGCGACGCGCACCTTCGCAGCGCCGACTTCTTGGACGTCGAGAATCACCCCAAGATCGTGTTCGACGGCCGGTTCACCGAGCGCACCGGGGCGAGCAGCTTCGACGGCGAGGTGGACCTCACGATCCGCGGCGTCAGCCGCACCGTCCCCCTCTACATCTCCTACCTCGGCGAGTGGAAGACGCCGTTCTGGGACGGGGAGCAGAACAGGGGCGAGATGCGTCGGATCGGCTTTGAGGCGAACGCGCGGCTCGACCGGCGTGAGTTCGGCGTCTCCTGGCAGGATGAGATCCCGGGTGGCGGCGTGGTCGTGAGCAATGACATCGACCTGGCGCTCGACGCCGAGGCGATCCTGCTCGAAGACCTCGAGCGGACCGGGGCGATCGAGTACTACCGGGACTCGGTCCCGGGGGCGTGATACGTCGGCGCGGCGCCGACGGCGCAACTCGGGCAAGCCTGAGCCGCGCCGCTGACCGGCGCCGGCTTATTCGCTGACCCGCTCGACCAGGAACGACACGCGCACGAACGCGCGCCACTCGTCGAGGTTGTCGCCGCGCAGCCCGGTCGAAACGACGTCGACCGCCTTGATGTTGCGCAGCGTCGCGCGCGCTTCTCCCAGAGCCGCCTTGACGGCATCGTCCGAGCTGGTCGTGGAGCTACCGACGAGCTCGATGATCTTGGTGACCGCCATCCTCACCTCCTGGAGTGGGATTACCTGGCCGACCCTATCCCGAGCGCAGCGTCCTGTGTAGGGGGTGACGAGGCCACGGGCGGGCGCGAGCCGTCCGGGCTATCCCGGCTCGGGATCGGGGGCGGAGCGTTGCCGCGCCGCCACAGGGCGATCGAGAACGCAACGACCGCTCCGACCGCCTGGATCGCCAGCACCACGGCGGCGAAACCCGGTGGCCGGCGGCTGGCCTGGAGCAGGAGCACGGGTTCGGCGATCGCGACCGCGGCGATCGCGACCAGGAACCAGGTTCGCTTGAGCGCGAGCATGTACTGGACCGCCAGGTAGGTGCACGAGAGCACCGTGAACGCCGCGCCCAATGGCAGCAGCGACCGATACGCGGTCGCCTTCTTCGCCCCGAACACGGCGCTGATCAGCAGGTGCGCCCCAAACGCGAAGATCAACAGGCAGGGGATCGCGCAGACCACGATGATCCCCAGCGTCCGCAGCAGCACAGGTCGTGTGTCCTCGCCCTCCGCGCGGCGCCGCGAGACCTCCGGTACGAGGTAGAAGCCAGCTCCGATCGCCACCCAGATCAGGACCTTGGCCGCGACGGCGACGGCGGCATACGAGGTCGCGTCGTGGCTGCTGAACCGGTGTTTGGCGGCGATGATGTCGATGTTCTGGAGCACCGCGATCACTGCCAGCCCGGCGATCGGGGCCAGGGCGAGGCGGACGTGAGTCCACAGCGTCACGTGCGGTTGTGAATCGGACTGCGCTCCGCTCGCGTCGTACGCGAGCGCGTAGTTATGGAGCTGGACGGCGCAGTATCCCGCCATCGCGATGTAGGACAGAAGCGAGCCGAGATACGCGCCGGTGACCCCGAGCGGGATCGCGAACGCGGCGCCGGCGAGGAGCCGCACGCCCTGCTCTCCGATCAGGCTGAGCCCCACGCCCTTGTAATCGCCGACGCCCTGAAGCGCGCCTCGCAGCAGCGAGACCTCTAGGTACAGGCATCCGGCCGGGATTCCGAGGCTGGCGGCCCAGGGGTAATGCGGGACGCCCACGGCGGAGGCGATCGGGTTTCGGAGCAGCACGGAGACGACGGTCAGTCCGGCCGTGACGAACAGGAGCGAGCGGGTCCAGCGCCTGGTCGTGGTGATCAGCCCGTGGCCGACCCCCAGGTGGCCGAGCACGCCCTCGCGCGCCGTGGCGACCTGCATCGCCTGGCCTGCGACGGTGAGGATCAGCAGATAGCTGATCAGCGCCCCGAGCGAGCCATAATCGCCCAGCAGCCGCGCGAACACGACCGTCGAGACGAGCGCGATCACGTTGTTGGCGATCATCGCGCCGGCGAGCGCCGCCGCCTTGGCGGTATCGGACCTCTGGAGCGCCGAGATGCGGGGCTGGAGCCGCCGTCGGATCGAGGCCATACGGCCGACCGATGTCTCCGTCGTGGAGGCCGTCATCGTGGCGCTGACGGTACCGAATACAGTGGCCAGCAGCGATGGACGACGCCAGCCAGACAAGCAATCCGCACGAAACAGAGGCACTCGGTGGCGAGCTCGCGGGTGAGCTTCAGGCCGGGCGACGTCGTCCTCATCGAGGGCGAGCTCGGCGCCGGCAAAACCACCTTCGTCAGGGGTGCGGCCCGGGCGCTGGGGGTAACGAATCCCGTCACGAGTCCCACCTTCACGATCGGGCAGCTGTATCCCGGGCCGATATCCCGTCGCCCACGTCGACCTGTTCAGGGTCGCGAGCCTCAAGGACGAGGATCCGGACCTCCTCGCCGACTACCTGCGTCCGGACACGATCGCGTTCGTCGAGTGGGCCTCGCACGACGAGCAGGGAGTCGCAGCGCTGGGACGGGTGGCGGCGCGGGTGACGATCGAGCACGCCGGTGGGGACCGCAGGATCGTCAAAATCGACAGTCGCTGACCCAGCCGGGATGAGGATCCTCGCCCTCGATACGGCCACGCGCGCGACGACGGTCGCGCTGCGCGGGACGGCTAGGCGCTGGACGCCCGCGACGATCCGGCTGCGGGTCAGCGCCCGCGCCACGCCGCTGCGCTGCTGCCGCTGGCCGCCGAACTGCTCGAACGTGCGGGGATCGGCTTCGGCGATCTCGACCGGCTAGCCGTCGGGGTCGGACCCGGCACATTCACCGGCCTGCGGATCGGGGTCGCGAGCGCTCGGGCGCTGCGCGCGCCGCGACGATTCCGCTCGTCGGGGTGTCGACCCTTCAATCGCTCGCACTGAACGCGCTGGCGTTTTCGTGAGCTTCCGACGGTCAACTCAGTAGTCGCGGTTATGGACGCTCGCCGCGGGCGAGGTTTTCGCGGGCGCATGGTGGCGGGCCGAACTGGAGACCAACCTCGGCGGGCTCGCCGCGAACGCGCTGATCGCGCCGGCCGCGTTCGCGCCGCAAGCGCTCGCGGAGCGGCTGCGAGCGCTGGGGCCTGGCCTACTGGCGCTCGGGGAGGGGGCAGTAGAATTCAGGTAGGTCCTCGGGCGATCAGGGGTAGCCGTGCCGGACGGCGGTTCAGCACTTCACCTGGTGACGGCCGCGAACCACTGCGTGATCGCCAGTTATCTGGAGCCGGCGGATCCTGATGCCGTCGATCCCCAGTACCTCCGCCTCCCCGACGCCGAGATAGCCCGCCGAGCCGCAGGCAACAGATGAGCACACAGCAGGTCACCATCCGTCCTCTCGGCTACGCCGACCTTCCGCAGGTGATCGCGATTGAGCGACGTGCGTTCCCGACCCCGTGGTCACTGGCGATGTTCGTGCTCGAGCTCTCGAAGCCCTCGAGCATCTGCCTGGCCGCGGTCGAGCCGGACGGCTCGCGCACCGGTCAGCTGCTCGGCTACCTGATCTGCTCGCGGTACGCGGACGCCTGGCACCTGATGAACATCGCCGTCGATCCGCCGCTAGCCGCCGGCGCGGGATCGCGGCGCCGATGCTGCAGCGACTGGTCGAGACTCGCAGGCGCCGAGGCCTCCTACACGCTCGAGGTCCGGCCGTCGAACACGCCCGCGATCACCCTCTACGAGCGCTTCGGCTTCTACTCCGCCGGGACGCGCCAGCGCTACTACCAGGACACCGGCGAGGACGCACTGATCATGTGGCGCACGCCCCCGCCAGCGGCCGGGACGCCGGGGTGGAGGCGCAGACGCCGGAGGCGAGCTCGTGATCCTCGCGCTGGAGACGAGCTGCGACGACACGTGCGCGGCGGTGATCACGCGTCGAGGGCCAGATCCGCTCGAACGTCATCTCCTCGCAGGGGGTGCACGACCGTTATGGCGGCGTCGTGCCGGAGATCGCGTCCCGCCATCACCTCGACCTGATCGGGGCTGTGGTCGAGGACGCGCTCGGCCAGGCGCAGGCCCCAGTTGGAGGAGCTCGAGCTGATCGGGGTGACCCAGGGCCCCGGCCTCGTGGCCGCGCTCCTCGTCGGGGTCGCGACAGCCAAGGCGCTCGCCGCGGTCCATCGGACACCGATGGTGGCAGTCGATCACCTGCACGGTCACATCGCGGCGAGCTTCCTGGCGCCCGTACCGTTCGAACCGCCGTTCCTCAGCCTGATCGCCAGCGGCGGCCATACGTTGCTGACGCAGCGTTCGCGACCACGGCCCGGCCTTCGAGGTCATTGGCCAGACCCTCGACGACGCGGCGGGTGAGGCGTTCGACAAGGGGGCGCGGCTGCTCGGCCTCGGATATCCGGGTGGTGCTGCGCTCGAGCGGCTGGCGGCCGCAGGGGACCCCTATGCGTTCGAGTTCCCGACCGCCCGTCGGCTGGCCGGCCTGGACTTCTCGTTCGCGGGGCTGAAGACGGCGCTGCTGTATCGCGTCCGCGAGCTCGGCGAGCGCGGAGGCCCGGCGCCGCGGCGCGGACCTGGCGGCCTCATATCAGCGCGCGATCGTCGAGTCGCTGGCGCTCCGCGTGGAGCGGGCACTCGCGCAGACCGGCGTGAGCCGGCTCGCTGTCGGCGGCGGCGTCGCCGCCAACGGCGCGCTCCGCGAGCGGCTCGCATCGGTCGGGGTCGAACTCGACGTTCCCCCGCGTGAGCTGTGCACCGACAACGCCGCGATGATCGCAAGCGCGGCACGGTACCTCGAGCCGATCGGCTACCCGGAGTACCTCTCGCTCGACGTGTACGCGACTGGCGAGCGCCTACTGGCGGCGTGATGCGCGAGGTCGTCCTTTACACGCGCGAGGGCTGCTGCCTATGCGACGACGCCCGTGTCGTGCTGGAGCGGGTGCGCGCCGACCGGCCATCGGCGTTCGTCCTCCACGAGTGCGATATCGACGCCGACGACGAGCTCCACCGGGCCTACCTGGAACGCATTCCCGTGGTCACGATCGACGGCGAAGAGGCCTTTGAACTGTTCGTACACGAGCCCGAGCTGCGGCAGCGTCTCGGTATTGTGCAAATCGGATGAGCTACACGGTGGGCCGTGATCTTGTCGGCGACAGCGTCGGCGTCGAGAAGGCCGGGGAGAAGCTCGCGCTCGGTGTCGCGGCGCGCCTTTCACGATACCTGCAGGTCCTCACCCAGGCACGGAAGATGGGCAAGGAGACGATCTCCTCGCAGGAGCTGGCCGATTACACCCACGTCAATTCCACCCAGATCCGGCGGGATCTGTCCGGGGTTTGGCAAGTTCGGCAAGCGCGGGGTCGGCTACAACGTCGATTCGCTGGTTACGCAGATCCGCAAGATCCTGCACACCTCAGGTCAGCACAACATCGCGCTGTTCGGCGCGGGCCATCTCGGAACCGCGATCGCGACGTCGGATATCTTCGCCGACCACGGGTTCCGGGTGGTCGCGGTGTTCGACACCGACCAGAGCAAGGTCGGGACGCCGATCGGTCCGTTCAGCGTCCGCCACAACTCCGAGTTGCGCCATGTGGTCGAGGAGGACGACATCGTTGTCGCCGTCCTGGCGGTGCCGGCCCCCGCGGCACAGGCACTGGCCAACGACCTTGCCGACGCCGGCGTGAAGATCATCTTCAACTACTCCGACGCGCTATTGCAGGTTCCACCAGAGGTAACGGTGCACACCTCGAGCCCGGCTGTCGACCTGCTCTACGCCCTCTATTTCTACTTGACCTGATCGATTCCGGCGAGCCGTGGATCTCAGCCTTGAAAGCACCCGTGCGGTGTTCGACGCGTCCGTCGACTTCACCGTTGGGCTCGAGGAGGAGTTCGCGCTGCTCGGCGACGACCTGGGCCTGGTGCCGCGCTTCGACGAGCTGCGTGAGGCAGCCGGCGCGGATCCAGTGCTGGCCGAGTCGATCTCCGGTGAGCTGATCGCCTCGGAGATCGAGATCCGCTCGGGCCGCGGCGAGGACCTGGCGGCGGCGACGGTCGCGCAGCGGGACCGGCGCAGGCGCCTGTTCGCGCTGGCGGCCGAGCACGACGTGCAGCTCGGCGCCTCTGGGACCCATCCGTGGTCCGATTATCGCGAACAGCGGATCATCGACACCAAGCACTACCAGCGGGTGGAGGAGGGGCTGAAGTACGTCGCGTGGCGCAACAACACGTTCTCGCTCCACGTCCACGTCGGAATCCACGGGGCGGACCGCGCAGTGCGCGTCTGCGACAGGCTAAGGCCCGTGCTCCCTTCGCTGCTCGCGGTCTCGGCGAGCTCGCCGTTTCTCGACGGGCGCGACTCGGGGCTGCACAGCGCCAGGACCCAGATCTTCACCCGGAGCTTCCCACGCTGCGGAATTCCCGACCCGTTCGGCGGCTGGGACGCGTTCGCGGAGTACGTCGACTTCCTGGCGAGGACGCGCTCGATCGTCGAGTACACGCAGGTTTGGTGGTCCGTCCGGCCGCACATCTCCTTCGGAACGGTCGAGGTGCGGATCTGCGACTCCCAGCTCACGGCGGCCGAATCGGAGGGCCTGGCAGCGCTGATCGTGGCCTGCGTCGCCCAGGCGGCCTACGAGCTAGACGAGGGCGTGCCGCGCGTCGAGCTCCCCGGGCGGTTGCTCGAGGAGAACCTATGGCGTGCGACTCGCTACGGCCTCGACGGAGAGCTGCTCGACTTACACCGAGGCGAGCCTTACCCCGCCGCGCAGGCGGTCGATCGGCTGCTGCGCTGGACCGCACCGGCCCGGACCGAGCTCGGGATCGAGGTCGCGTTGCCCGCGAGGAATGGGGCTCAGCGCCAGCGCCAGCTGCTGGAAGGCGGCGCTAGCCTGGCCGAGGTGTACGCGGCCGCGGTGGCCGAGACCCGGGAGACGTATGCTGGGGCGCTGGAGGCCCAGCGGAGGTGAACCGATGAGCACTGGACAGCAGCGGGAACCGAGCGAGGAGGAGCTCCGCGCGGCGTACGATGCAGAGGTCAAGAAGCTCCGCGTGGACCACGTGGTGCTCGAAACCGTCGTGACGCTCGCCAACCTGGGTATGCGGCGCACAGGCCGCATACCAGGCACGGAGGACGAGCGCGACGTCGACCAGGTGCGGGTGGCGATCGAGTCGATCCGCGCGCTGATGCCCGTGCTGGAGCAGATATCCCCGGAGCAGGTCGCGCCCGTCCGTGATGCGCTCTCCCAGCTCCAGCTCGCATACGTGCGGATCGGCGGCTCTGAGGCCGGCGGGACTCCCACCCCGCCACCGGATCCCGGCTCCCCACCGCCTGGCGCCGGCGCCTCGCCCGGCTCCGAGCCCGGGAGCCCGCCCGAACAGCCCGGCTCCGGGCAGAAGCGCGAGGATCCCGGCCCGGCGCAGCGCTCCGGTCGCCTGTGGGTCCCGGGCCAGTAGCCGGCCTTGTGGCGCGTCGCACGGTACACTCGCCCCGTTCTGATCCCGGGCCTCCGCTCGACCCTACGAGTGGCGGTCCGGTTGCACTTTTTCTGGGGCGCACTCGCGTGCGCCCTCCGATGATCTAAGAGCTTCTCCGGAGGACCCTCTTGACCAGCTTTCTGACGCAGCACGGCGTCCTAGTTGCGCTCGTGTGCGCCTCTGCCGCCGTCGTCTATGGCGTGACGACCTCGCGCTCCCTGCTCGCACTCTCACCCGGCAACGAACGCATGCAGGCGATCTCCGCCGCTGTTCAGGAGGGCGCGCGTGCGTATCTCAACCGGCAGTACGCGACGATCGCAGGGGTTGGGGTGATCCTCTTCATCGTGCTGATCCCGCTTCAGAACATCCGCGTCGCGATCGGGTTCGCGATCGGAGGGCTGCTCTCAGCGTCGGCCGGCTACATCGGCATGAACGTCTCGGTTCGCGCGAACGCGCGCGTCGCGGAGTCGGCCCGCAGCGGCGTGTCGCGTGCGCTCTCGGTCGCGTTCCGCGGCGGCGCCGTGACGGGACTGCTCGTGGTCGGACTGGCGCTGTTCGGCGTCGCCGGCTACTACGGCGTGCTCACCTGGATCGTGGGCGAGAGCACCCGTCAGGCCGTCAACGCCCTGATCGGGCTCGGTTTCGGGGGCTCGCTGATCTCCGTGTTCGCCCGGCTCGGCGGCGGCATCTTCACCAAGGCCGCCGACGTGGGTGCCGACCTGGTCGGCAAGATCGAGGCCGGGATCCCCGAGGACGACCCGCGCAACCCGGCGGTGATCGCCGACAACGTCGGCGACAACGTCGGCGACTGCGCGGGGATGGCGGCCGACCTGTTCGAGACCTACGCCGTGACCGCCGTAGCAGTGATGCTGCTGGGCGTGCTGCTTTTCAGGGAGCAGTCGGCGGTCGCGCTGTATCCGCTGGTGCTCGGCGCGCTCTCGATCATCGCTTCAATCATCGGCACGTTCGCGGTCCGCTCGCGCGCCGGAAATGTGGAGCGGGCGCTGTACCAGGGCCTGATCACCTCGGGCGTGCTGGCGGCGGCGGCCTTCGCGCCGATCACCTACTGGATGATGCGCAACCTCACCTACATCGGCGGCCGACCGGCGCCGCACTGGTGGAAGTTCTACCTGTGCTCCCTGATCGGGATCGGGGTGACGGCCTGCCTGTTCGTGATCACCGACTACTTCACCTCGACGCGCTTCGCCCCCGTCAAGAGCACCGCACGCGCGTCCCAGACCGGCCACGCGACGAATATCATCCAGGGCCTCGCCCAGGGCTACAAGTCGACGGCGGCGCCGGCGATCGTGATCGCGCTCGGAATCCTCGGCGCGTGGAAGCTCGCCGGTGGTGGCACGAACGGGATCTACGGTATCGGCGTCGCGGTGATGGCGCAGCTGTCCCTGACGGGCCTGATCGTCGCGCTCGACGCGTTCGGGCCGATCACGGACAACGCGGGCGGGATCGCGGAGATGGCCGACCTGCCCGAGGAGGTGCGCAACGTCACGGATCCGCTCGACGCCGTGGGCAACACGACGAAGGCGGTCACGAAGGGGTACGCGATCGGCTCGGCCGCGCTCGCCGCGCTGGTGCTGTTCAACGCGTTCGAGCGCGAGGTCGGATTCAAGTACGACTTCCCGATCGGCAATCCCCCGGTGCTGATCGGCCTGCTGCTCGGCGGACTGATGGTCTACCTGTTCGCCTCGCTCGCGATGGAGGCGGTCGGTCGCGCCGGCGGCGCGGTCGTCGAGGAGGTCCGTCGCCAGTTCCGGGAGAAGCCGGGAATCATGGAGGGCACCGAGCAGCCCGAATACGGCACAGCGGTGGCGTTGGTCACGCGCGCAGCACAGCGCGAGATGATCCTCCCGGCCCTGATCCCGATTCTGATCCCCTTCATCGTCGGCGTGATCAGTGTCGAGGCGCTCGGCGGACTGCTGATCGGCGTGATCGTCGTTGGCCTGTTCGTGGCGATCTCGATGACCTCGGGAGGCGGCGCCTGGGACAACGCCAAGAAGCTGATCGAAGACGGCGCGTTCGGCGGCAAGGGCTCTGAGGCTCATGCGGCTGCGGTCACCGGGGACACTGTCGGGGACCCGTACAAGGACACCGCGGGCCCCGCGATCAACCCGATGATCAAGGTCGCGAACATCGTCGCGCTGCTGATCATCCCGATCATCACCTAGGTGCCTGGGCCGGCGGCTGACCCACTGCGGGGGAGCTAGAGTCCAGCGCATGTTCATCCTGATCGTGGGTTCGGGCCGGGTGGGGTCGGCGGTCGCCAAGCGCGCCCTCGACGCCGGTCACGAGGTATCCGTGCTCGACAGCGACCCGCTCTCGCATGAGCGGCTCGACAAGGACCAGACGACGACCTGGGAGGACGCCGGCGGCCGGTTCACCGTCGGCACTGCGCTAGAGGTTGACGCCCTGATCGAGGCGGGCATCGAGAACGCTGAGGTGTTCCTGGCGGCGACACGTGGCGACAACACGAACCTGGTCATCGCGCAGATCGCGCAGCGGCGCTTCAACGTCCCGCGCGTGGTCGTTCGCGTGGCCGACCCGGCTCGCGCGCAGTGGTACGGAGAGCAGGGACTGCTCACCGTGAACCCCACGCAGGTCGCGATCGATCAGGCCTCGGAAGCCGTCCTTACCGCGTGAGCGCCGGCGTCGGGAGCGTCAAGTCGTGTACGTGATCATCGCCGGAGCGGGGAAGGTGGGGTGGAACCTGGCGCGTGAGCTGATCGGACGCGACCGCGAGGTGACCCTGATCGAGTCCGACCACGCCCGATACCGGGTCGTCGAGGAGGAGCTCGAGCACGCGGTCCAGTACGGCGACGCGACCGAGCTGTGGGTCCTAGAGCGGGCTGGGATCCAGCGCGCGGACCTCGTGATCGCGGTGACCGGCGACGACGAGGACAACATCCTCATCTGCCAGGTTGCGAAGGAGAAGTACGGGGTCCAGCGGATCGTCGCGCGCGTCAACAACCCGCGCAACCTCCAGCACTTCAAGCTGCTGGGGATCCAGCCGGCCGTGTCCGCGACCGACCTGATCCTGCGCCTGATCGAGCACGAGGTCCCCGAGTACGGGCTCGTGCAGCTGCTCGCGCTCGAAGAGGAGCACCTCGAGATCATCGAGGTGGAGGTGGGTGCGGGCTCGGAGGCGGCCGGCCGCCGCGTGGGAGAGGTACCGCTGCCGGACGGCTCGCTGATCATCTCCGTGCTGCGCGACGGCGTCGGCTTCGTTCCGAAGGCGGACTCGGTGATCGAGCCCGGCGACCAGGTGCTCCTGATCCTCGACCCGGGACTCGAGTCGCAGATCACGCCCCAGTTCGCGCCCAACGGGGCCGGCCCGTCGGCGGATGGCTGAGCGCCACGCCGACTACCTGCTGATCGGCGGCGGGCTCGCCGCCGGCAACTGCGCTCGCTGGCTGCGCGAGGAGGGGGCCGAGGGGTCGATCGTGCTGGTAGGGCGCGAGCCCGACCTGCCGTACAACCGGCCGCCCTGCTCCAAGGGATACCTGCGCGGGGAGGAGTCGCGCGCTGACACCCTGTTCAGGCCCCCCGAGTGGTACGACGAGCAGGGGATCGAGCCGCTGAGGCGAGTCTCCGTGCTCAAGCTCTCGCTCTCCGAGCGAAAGGCCGAGCTCTCAGACCACCAGGTCGTGAGCTTCGGCAAGGCGCTGATCGCGACCGGCGCCAACGTTCGCCGGATGAGCGCGCCTGGATCCGAGCTCACCGGGATCCACTACCTGCGCACGCTCGGCAACAGCGACGCGATACGCGAGGACGCCTCGGGCAAGCGCGTCGTGCTGATCGGCGGGTCATACATCGCGAGCGAGGTGGCGGCGTCGTTGACCGAGCGGGGCAGCTCGTGCGCGATGGTGATGCTCGAGCCCGTCGCGCTGAGCCGCGGGTTCGGCGAGCAGGCCGGTCGGTTCTTGCAGGAAAGACTCGAGGACCACGGGATCAAGGTCTACGGTGAGGATGCCCTCGATCGGTTCGAGGGCGCCGACGGCCGCGTCACCAAGGTGATCACCGAGAACGGCCTCGAGCTCGACGCCGACGCCGTGGTCATCGGAACAGGGGTGATCCCCGAGGTGGCGCTCGCGCGGAGCGCGGGTCTGGAGATCGGCGAGAGCGGGGGAGTGATGGCCGACTCGATGCTCGGGACCTCCGTTGAGGGCGTCTACGTGGCGGGGGACATCGCCGAGTACGACAGCGTCATCCACCGGAAGCGGCTGCGGATCGAGCACTGGGACGTCGCGTTCAACCAGGGCAAGACGGCCGCGCTCAATCTGCTCGGCCGCAACCAACCTCACGACGTCTTGCCTTATTTCTTCTCCGACCTGTCCGACTGGGTATCACTCGAGTACGTCGGACCGGCGTTCGACTGGGACCGAGAGGTCGTGCGCGGCTCGATCGATGAGGGAGAGTTCAGCGATCTTCTACCTCGAGGACGGCCGCGTGGCGGCGGCGCTGTCGGTTGGACGCTCGGACGACCTCGAGGCCGCGCGCCGGTTGATCACATCCCACGAGGACGTCAGCGACCGGATCGACGAGCTTGCCGATCTGTCGGCGGACTTGGGGGAGATCTAGCCCCCATCAGCCGCGGGTTACCGACCTCTCGAACCTGAGACACCCGGAGGGGAGGCTGCGGGGGGAGGATTCGAACCTCCGTCTCCCGGTCCAGAGCCGGGCGTCACTGCCACTGGACTACCCCGCAGTAAGTTGATTCACCCTTAACCGTGAATCGATACGCTGGGCGCGACAGTGGGCGAGTATAGCCCTGGATTGGGTTCGTTCCGTCCGGGGCAAATGAGAACATTTGTTCGTGCCAGACGCGAGGCGCAGACATGACTAGATCGCTATCCGTGAGTTCTATGAGGCCGGTCACACGCCGACTGAGTGCCAGCGCGCATTTTCGATCTCCAATGGAGCCTGGTACGCATCGGTGCAGCGAGGGAGACTTGTCCTACGCGACGCTGACCAGCGCCACACCGGAACTCGGGAAGCCGTCGCGGCGCTCTTGTCGAACGGACAGTGCGTGACTGAGATCGCGCGTGAGTTGGGTGTTTCAAAGCCGACGGTTTGCATCACATGCGCCAGCTGGGGATCCCTCCCCGCGCGGAGTTCGCTCGGCGCTACGACTGGGACGAAATCCGCGCCTTTTACGAGGAGGGACATTCCGCCGCCGAGTGCTGGGCGAAGTTTGGGGTCGGTAGGCATGCGTGGACAGATGCGGTTCGGCGCGGCGTAATCAAGCCCCGACCGCGTCTCGAGCCCATCGAGGACATTCTTGCCGTGGGCAGACGTCGGAACCGGCACCACGTCAAGCAGCGACTCCTGGCAGCCGGATTGAAGGAAGCTCGGTGTGAGTCATGTGGGATCAATCGTTGGCTGGGTGATCCAATCCTATTCGAGCTCCACCACGTAAATGGTGACGGCCTCGACAATCGTCTCGAGAACCTGCGCCTACTGTGTCCTAACTGTCATAGCCAGACCGACACATGGGGAGTCCGGAATCGAGTTTGGAGCAGCGCCGCTTAGCGCACGGAGCTCGGTCACGTCCTGAACCCTGAAATCGCCCGCTCGAGTAGCGGTGAGACCTGCGCCGATGCCCCGGGCGTCGTCGTGCCGACGATGACCGAGGTGCTCTTCGACCCCTTGACGATGCACGCCGTCTCGACGTAGCGCGCACCGGTCGAGGTCGTATAGGCGTCCTTCACGCAGCTGCCCGATCCGCTGAGGAAATGCAGCCCCGTGGCGGACGCCAGACGGGTGACGTTGCGATCGCCCTCGTCCGCGTTGTGAGCGGTGCGGAACGATGCCCAGCCGGTGAGCGTCTCGTCACCCTGCCGCGGCGTGACGTTGAGATAGCCGATGTAACGGCCGCTTGACGCGATCAGTGCCGCGGACGCCGTGCCGGGGTCGCTATGAGGCGTCTGCCAACCCGGAGGGTAGGCAAGCTGCGCACCCGTCGGGATGCTCGTAACGCTCCAGCCATGGGGCACTGGACGGGGGTTCAGCCAGGCGAAGGGTCCTTGCTTGGAGCCGCCGCACGCAGCGGCTCCGAGCAGCGCTAGGGCGACGATCGCGATCGTGCCGCTCAGCCCGCGGACCCTTGGCGCCCGGCGCGTCCTAGATATTCCCGTCTCCGTCGCTCGGGCCGCCGTTATTGTCGGAATCCTGGTCGCCCGCGCCCGCCCCTTGTGGGATCGCGTTCTTCGTGGTGGGTGCCGCGGCCTTCGTCGTGGTGCTCGGCGCGGCCTTCGTCGTGGTGGGCGGCGCAGCCTGGGTCGTCGTGGCCGGTGCCGCCGCGGCCGAACTGGTCGATGGGGCCGCGGCCTTGGTCGACGAGCTCGACGCGGCCGAGCCGCACGCCGCTACGCCGAATGCGGCGAGCGCCAACAGGCCGGCCGCTAAGCGGCGGACCGATCTCGGCATTGTTCTGGTCATGTTCGCTCCTTGGTGTTCGGGTCAATCGAGAACGTCCGATGCCTATGCGACGCCCGCACCACCTGATTCGTTCCCGGACCCTAGCTGGCCGCTGCGCCTTGTCATCGGGAAGGAATCACGCCCTTAAGCGTCTTTGGAAGCGAATGCCCATGTCTGCCGGAGGAACCGGTGAACCAGGACTTCTCGATAGTGGAGTCAGGGCGGTCTGCTCCGTCGCACCGACTAGCCCGGAGCGGCACTAAGCTCGACAATCTGTGATCGAAGGAATGGCCGAACAAGACAAGACAAACGAACCCAGCGCGAGGACGCTGGCCGATCTGTCCGCCCTGGCGGATGGAACGCTCGATCCCAGCCGAGCGGCGGCAGTCCGCGAGCTGATCGCCCGCTCCCCCGAGCTGGGCGAGCGCTTTGAGCGTGAGCGGCGTGCGGTCTCGGCGCTACGTGCCACAAGATCCGATTTCGCGCCCCCCAGGCTTCGCGCCCGGATTGACGGGCAGCGCCGCTACGCCACCCGCCCTCGCAGGCGTCCGGTCTATGGCGGGGCGTTCGCGGCGGCCGCTGCTGTCGTGGCCCTCGCGCTCGTCCTGCTACTCCCGGGCGGCACGCCGGGCGCGCCGTCCGTCAGCCAGGCGGCGGGGCTCGGCCCGCTCGGCCCCTCGATGGGCGCGCCCGCGGTTGCTTTCATGCAAACCAAGCTCAACAGGGACGTCGAGGACGTCTACTTCCCCAACTGGGGCCGGCGCGGATGGGTCGCCTCGGGCCAGCGCAGCGACCGCCTCAGCGGCCGGCGGGCGGTGACGGTCTACTACGACCGCGCCGGCACGCGAATCGCCTATACGATCCTTTCAGCGCCCGCGCTCAAGTGGCCGGGGGCCCACACCCGCTGGCTATACGGCACGAAGCTCCAGAGCTTCCACCTCGATGGCCGCGCGGTCGTCACCTGGCGTCGGGCTGGTCACACGTGCGTTCTCTCAGGTTCCGGCGTCTCGGCACAAGCGCTCGCGCAGCTCGCCGCCTGGAAGGTGCCTGGGGTCAGCGAGTAATCGGCGCGGGCTAGTCGCGCTGAGCCCGCCCGGCTGGCTGATCCGCCAGCGACCGTGCGATCCGCTGGCGCCCCCGGTGCAGCCGCGTCGTGATCGTGGCCTCGCGGACGCGAAGCGCCCGCGCCGCCTCACGGTACGAAAGCCCGACCACATCGATCGCCATCACCGCGTCGCGGAAGTCGGGCGGGAGCTCGGAAATCGCCTCGTAGAGCTCGGCGACCTCGAGGCGCGCCTCCGGTCTGACCGCTCCGGTGTCCTCGACGAAGTCGAGCGCCTCCGGCGGCGCGGTGGCCTGAGGACGCCGGGAGGCGGCGCGCCGAGTTGAGATGAACGTATTGCGGAGCACGCGTAGGAGGTAGCCGAGGTCGTCGTCGGAGCGCAGGATCCGCGGCTTCTGCAGGACCCTGGCGAACGTCTCCTGGACCAGGTCCTCGGCCTCCTCGCGAGAGCCCGTGAGGCTTCGCGCCGCCCGGTAAAGCCGGTCGATGTGGTCGCCCAGCGCCTCGGGGTCGAGCTGACGGTCGGGGGCCATGCCTTGCTCGGCCAGCATAGATGCTGAGCTCACACCGCCAAGACGCACCCTGGGGGCGAAATCTTCCGAGAGCGCCGCCCGGGCCGGGCCGACCGCCGCTCGGGCAGGGCCGACCGCCGCCCAGCCTGGGCCGACCGCCGCTCAGGCCGGGCCGACCGCCGCTCAGGCCGGGTCGGCCGGCTCGACCTCCGCCTCGACGGCGGGATCGGTGAACTCCGGCGGCCGCTTGGACATCGCGGCGATCACCGCGGCCAGCTGGTTGGGCGAGCCGATCAGCGAGTGCTGGATCTCGGCCTCGAGCCCCAGGCCGACCTCTGCCGGGCGGCCCCACGAGTCGTCGAGCAGGCGCTTGGCGCCACGGATCGCGTCCGGAGAGCGCCCGGCGATTTCCACGGCCAGGGACCGCGCGGCCGCGAGCGGATCGTCCGCCAGCCGCGTCACGAGCCCGAGCTCGTGCGCCTCCTTGCCGCTGATCACCCGCGCGGTGTATACGAGCTCCTTGGCGACGTCGATTCCGACCAGCCGAGGAAGCGTCTGTGTGAGCGACATGTCGGGGATCAGTCCCCACTTCGTCTCCATCACTGAGAGCCGCGCGTCGGGGGTCGCGACTCGAATATCCGCCCCTAAAGCGATCTGGAGCCCGCCGCCCAGGCAGTTTCCGTGCACCGCGGCGATCACCGGCACCGGCAGCGTCACCCAGTCATAGGCGACCCGCTGGAAGCGGTTCGGTACCTGGCCCAGGAGCTCCTGGGGCGAGCCGTCGAGCCCGTCACCCGAGGACATCATGCTGGCCAGGTCAAGCCCCGAGCAGAAGCTGGGCCCTTCGCCGTGGAGCACCACGGCGCGGACTCCCGGCTCGGCTGCGATCTGCTCGCTGGCGGAGAGGATCCCCTCGAACATCGCGGGGTCGAGCGCGTTGTGCTTCTCGGGCCGAGCGAGCGTTACGGTCGCCAGGTGCTCGCGAACCTTTACTCGGACGCGTTCCTCGGCCATCGGTGGATTATCCCTCGGGGACCACAGCGTCTCCGACGCGAACCACACCGGGCTCGACGACCGCACCGTAGATCCCCAAGGGCAGCGGCTCGGTCGCATTGAGGTCGTTGCGGTAGCGCCCGATGATGTCGAGCGTGGACAGGTCGATGCGGCCGGTCTCCGGATCTCGGCTCGTGATCAGGCAGCGACCGACGTGGCCGTGAAACCGCACAGCGGCCTCGCCAATCTGGGCGGAGCGGCCCACCCACTGGTCCTCGGCGTGTGCCTCGACCCCGTCGATCTCGACCAGCATTCGGAAGCGGCGCGCATCGATGAAGTCGCGGTGCGCGACCTCCGCAAGCCTCTGCAGCGAGGCGGTCGAGATCAGCGTGACGCCTCCGTAGGCGCCGCGATCGACCGCGCTGCCGTCCGCTGACCGAACGAGACGCAGCGGCTGCCCAACGTAGTCGCTGAGCGCGCCGGACCAGGGCCCCTCGACCAGGTGCGCGACCGCCTGCTCGGAGTAGAAGCGCGTGTCGACGGTCTCGCCGAGCCGGATCTCGCCCTCGATCACCCTTTGATCGGGAAAGCTGATCTGGAGCCGGTCCTGATCCTCGGAGTATTTGGCCACGAGCTCGGTCAGCTCGCCGAGATGCTTGGCGTTGACCATCCGGTCGCGGCCGTCGATCAGGTAGAAGCGCCGGTCGCCGAGTGCGCCATCCGCGCCCAGGACCACGTGGTCGACCGTCTGCAGGCGTGTGCCCTTGACCGGCGTGGTGGACAGCGTACGGACGGTGGCCGCGCTCACGCGGGAACTCCTACCGGATCAGGCCGCCGCCTGCTCGGCCCAGTCGCGGTACAGGCGCCAGTAGCGCCCCTCGGCCTCGAGCAGCTCCTCGTGGGTGCCCTGCTCGACGATCGCCCCGTGCTCGAGCACGACGATCCGGCTGGCGCGCTGGATCGTGGAGAGCCGGTGGGCGATCACGATTGCGGTCCGACCGGCGAGCAGGCGCCGCAGCCCTTGCTCGATCACGGTCTCGGTGTGCACATCGACGTTGGAGGTGGCCTCATCGAGCACCAAGATGCGCGGATCGGCGATCAACGCCCGCGCGAACGCGATCAGCTGGCGTTGGCCGGCGGACAACTGCACCCCGCGCTCGCCGACCTGGGTGTCGTAGCCATACTCGAGCGCGCCGATGAAGCTCTCTGCGCCGACCGCGCGAGCCGCCGTGGCGATCTCCTCGTCGGAGGCCGACGCGCGGCCGAAGGCGATGTTCTCCCGGACCGTGCCGCTGAACAGGAAGCCCTCCTGCGGCACGATCCCCAGCTGTGAGCGCAGGGAGTGCGTCGAGACCGTTCGGAGGTCGTGGCCGTCGACGAGGACGCGGCCTTCAGTCGGGTCGTAGAACCTCGCGACGAGCTTGGCAAAGGTCGACTTTCCGGCGCCGGTCTCGCCCACCAGCGCGACCGTCTGACCCGGAGGAACGCCGAGGTCGATGTGGCGCAGCGCCCAGTCCCCGTCGTCGCCCTCCGTGGGCGGAGCCTCGCCGTCCTCGCGCTGGGCGCCGGCTGAGCCGTAGCGGAACGACACATTGTCGAACCGCAGTTCGCCGTGGATGGGCGGCAGCGGGGTCGCGTCCGGCGCATCGACGAGATCAGGTTGCTGGTCGAGGAGACCGTAGATCTTGTCGAGCGCTGCCATCCCGGACTGGTAGGTGGTGTACAGCTGCGAGAGCTGCTGGATCGGGTCGAAGAAGTTGTTCAGCGCGGCGATGAACGCGAACACGACGCCCGTCGAGGTGTGACCGTTGATCACCTCATAGCCGCCGACCAACAGGATCTCGACCGTGACCAGGGCCGATAGGAACTCGACGGCGGGGAAGTAGGCGGCGTTCAGGTTGACGGTCGTCATGTTCGCGGCCCGGTTCTCCCGGTTGAGCTCCTCGAACCGAGCAATGTGGCGCGACTCCTGACCAAAGGCCCGCACTACCCTGATGCCCGAGAGCGTCTCCTGCAGGTAGCCCGTGATCGCCGCGATCTTCTCGCGGGTCAGGCGGTAGGCGTCCGCGGAGGCGATCCGGAAGGCCAACCCAGCAACCGCCAGGATCGGGATCGCCAAGAACGTCAACAGCGCCAGATGTGGGGCCAGCACGAACAGGATCACGACCACCCCGATGAGCGTGAGGCCCGACTGGATCAGCGTAGCGAGACCATCCTCGACCAGCTGGTCGAGCGCCTCGACGTCGTTGGTGATGCGGGAGATGATCACGCCGGCGCGGTTGCGGGAATAGAAGCCCAGCGAAAGCCGCTGGAGGTGCGAGAACAACTCCAGCCGAAGGTCCTGGAGCGCACGCTGTCCGACCCAGCCAACGAGGTAGGTCTGCGCGTATGAGGCGATGGCGTAGATGACCGCGGAGGCCAGGAACCCGACCACGATCAGATCGAGCGCGCCCGCATCGTGGCGCTGGATGCCGTCGTCGATCGCCAGCTTGGCCAGCGGCGCGGGCGCGAGCGCCGCGGCTGTGGCCGCCACCAGTGAGACGAACATCGCGAGCACCCGCCAGCGATAGGGCGAGAGCAACACGGCAAGCCGGCGCAGTTTGCGTCTACGCCCGGAGGTCGCGCGCAGACGGCGGCGGATGTCGGTCAGACGGCTCACAGCCCCGCCACCTCGGCCTCGAGGTCCTTGCGAGTGAGGAACACCTGGTCGGGCATGCCCTTCTCGACGATCAGTCGGTAGAGCGGCGAGGACTCGAGCAGCTCATCGTGGGTGCCGCGTGCGGCGATCGTCCCGTCCTCCAGCACGGCGATCTCGTCGGCGAGCGCGATCGTCGACAGGCGGTGCGCCACAACGAACGTGGTCCGCCCGGCCATCACCTCCCGCAAGGCAACCTTGATCTCCTGCTCGGTCGACGCGTCGACCGACGAGGTGGCGTCGTCGAGGATCAGGATCCGAGGGTCGGCAAGGACCGCTCTGGCGATTGCGATCCGCTGCCGCTGACCGCCCGATAGGGTGAAACCGCGCTCACCGATCAGCGTGTCGTAGCCCTTCGGAAGCGCCTCGATGAACCCGTCCGCCTGGGCAGCGCGCGCCGCGCGCTCCACCTCCTCCCAGCTCGCATCGGGTCGGGCATACGCGATGTTGTCGTGGACGGTCGCCGAAAACAGGAATGGGTCATCGGTGACGACCGCGATCGCGGCGCGCAGGCTTGCGGGATCGACCTCGCGCACATCGGCTCCGTCGATTCTCACGCTTCCAGAGCTGACGTCGTAAAGGCGGGGAAGCAGCGAGACGAGGGCGGTCTTCCCGGAGCCCATCGCCCCGACCAGTGCGATCGTCTCGCCGGCGTCGACTTCGAGGTCAACATCTTGCAGCGCGGGGCGGTGAGAGCCCTCGAACGTCAGCGAGACGCCGCTGAATGAGATCTGTCCGTTGCCGTCCGGCAGCGCCGGCGCGTCGTCCGGGACCGTCATCCGCGGCTCGCGGTCAAGGATCTGGAAGATCCGCGCCCCCGAGGCGGTGGCTCGCTGCGCGGCGCTCAGCATGTAACCGAGCGTTCGCATCGGTGAGATCAGCATCAACAGGTACGCGTAGAACGCGGTGAACGCGCCGATCGAAAGCGATCCGTTGATCACCTCGCGCCCCCCGACCAGCAGGATCACGGCGAGGCCGAGATTGGGGAGGAAGCTGATCAGCGGGGTGTAGCGCGCCTGGATCCGGACGGCGGTCAGCTGCTGGTCGAATACCCGCGTAACCGAGTGACGGAAGCGCTCGAGCTGGCGCTTCTCCTGTGCGAACGCCTTGACCACCCGTACGCCGGAGATATTTTCCTCGGCGTCGGCGGTCAGCTCGGCGATTCGCTGCTGTGCCTCCTGCACCGCCGGACGGGAGTGCTTTCCGTAACGCCACGCGATCAGCACGACGAACGGCACCGGCGCGAGCGATAGCGCCGCCAGATCGGGTTGCATCAGGAACATCGCCACGGCGGCCAGCAGGATCGTCAGAAGCGACTGGGCGATGAAGATCAGTCCGTATCCGAGGAAGAAGCGCACGGACTGCAGGTCAACCGTCGCACGCGACATCAGCTGGCCGGTTTGCTGATGGTCGAAGAACGACAGCTCGAGACGCTGGAACTGCGAGTAGAGGTGGTTGCGCAGGTCGAGCTCGACGCCGAGCGACACCCGGCCCGCCACCAGGCGCCGCGCGACGCTGAGACCGAGCCGCACGATTCCGGCGACGACGATCACGATCACCAAGGTCGTCAGCGCGTGACGATCGTGCGACCGGATCGAGTTGATCGCCCGGCCTGTCAGGTACGGGATCAGGACGCTTGCGCCAAGCGCGCCGGCCGCAAAGGCGAACGACCACGCTACGCCCCGCCGGTACGGGCGAAGGAACCCCAGAAGCCGCCGAAAGATCAGCATACTTCATAAAGTATAGTTGGCTTGAGCCCCGCGGGCGCTGCGGTTTGGGGCTGGACGTGCGTCCCTGGGGCGAGCGGCCGCCGGTCCCGGACCGCGGTGTCGCCGGCGCAGATCCCTGCCTGCTGGCGCAATCTCGGAGGTGTCGAATCGCATCGCCACAAACTGCGATCCGACGCTCCGCTAGCGCCTCGTCAGCCGCAACAGCTCGCCGAGCGTCGGACCAAATGACCCTTGACACGAACTGGCCACGGGTGTAGCTTGCGCCCGAATCCGATTCGACATTGTCGAATCATGATCGAAACCAAGGGGGGAGCGATGCTCTCTCCCGATCGACAGGAGGGAGCAGTGGAGGAGAAGTACCATCTCTCGCAGCGCGCTGTTGCGGAAGTACTCGGCACGGCGCTGTTGGTCCTCGTGGGGCCCGGGTCTGTCGTGGCGACACTCGTGCTGGCCGGCAAGGCCGTCCCCGCGATCACCGGCGCCGACCTGCTTGGCATCTCGTTCGCCTTCGGCTTCATCATCGCGGCGATGGTCTATGCGATCGGGAAGGTCTCGGGTTGTCACATCAACCCCGCAGTCACGTTCGCCCTAGCCGTGACCAAGCGTGTTCCGTGGCGGGAAGTCCCCGTCTACTGGGTCGCGCAGGTGATCGGGGCCGTGCTGGGCGCGCTGGCGATCTGGGCCGTGTTCGCCCACACCGGGATCAAGCTCGGAATGGGCATGACCTCGTTCAACCAGCACACCACCGCCTGGGGCCAGGCGATCTTCGCCGAGGGAATCGGCACCGCCATCCTGATGTTCGCGATCCTCGGGATCGTCGATTCGCGCGGACCCACCGAGCTGGCGGGGATCGTGATCGGCGGCGTCGTGATCGCGATCATCATGGTCGTCGGCCCGATCACCGGTGCCTCTCTCAACCCGGCGCGTGCGTTCGGCCCCGAGCTCGTCTCGGCGATCGGCGGCGGCGCCACCCACTGGAACCAGTTGATACCCGTGTACATCCTGCCCGGCCTGATCGGCTCCGGTTTGGCTGCGGTCGCGTACGACTTCCTGGCCAAGCCACGCCTGATCGTCGAGCCGGTCATCGAGGCAGTTACCCACCCCGACCCCGGCGTGCCCGAGGCGGCGCCGACTGCCTGAGGAGAGACAATGGCTGTAGCCACCAACCCAACGATGAAGAAGTTCCTCAACGACCCCGCGGACATCGTGAAGGAGTCGCTGACGGGACTCGCCGCCGCCCACGGCGACCTGCTGCGCTACGACGCGGCCGCCCAGATCGTGGTCCGGGCGGATGCCCCGGTACAGGGCAAGGTCGCGCTCGTCTCGGGCGGCGGGTCGGGCCACGAGCCGCTCCACGGCGGCTTCGTGGGTCGCGGCATGCTGGACGCGGCGTGCCCCGGTGAGGTGTTCACCTCACCGGTTCCCGACCAGATGCTGGCGGCGACCAAAGCGGTCGACGGCGGCGCTGGAGTTGTGCACATCGTCAAGAACTACACCGGCGACGTCATGAACTTCAAGCTCGCCGCCGAAGACGCAGCGGACGAGGGGATCGCGGTCGAGTCGGTGCTCGTCGATGACGACGTCGCCGTTCAGGACTCGCTGTACACGGCGGGGCGCCGCGGTGTCGGTGCCACGGTCCTGTTGGAGAAGATCGCCGGCGCCGCCGCTGAGCGCGGCGACGACGTGCAGTCGGTTGCGGCGATCGCGCGACGGGTGAACGAGCGCGCGCGCTCATTCGGCGTCGCGCTCTCCTCGTGCACCCCGCCCGCCGCGGGTCAGCCGATCTTCGACCTGCCCGAGGGGCAGATCGAGATTGGGATCGGGATTCACGGGGAGCCCGGCCGGCGTCGCGAGGCCCTCGGCTCGGCGAACGAGATCGTCTCGGTGATGACCGAGGCCGTCGTCTCGGACCTCGAGCCCGCTGATGGCGCCAGGGTCCTGGCGTTCGTCAACGGGATGGGCGGCACCCCGCTGATCGAGCTCTACCTCCTGTACGCCGAGGTCGACCGGCAGCTCCGCGCGGCGGGCCTGGAGCCCGTTCGCAACCTCGTGGGCAGCTACATCACGTCGCTCGAGATGGCCGGGGCATCGCTCACGGTCCTCGAACTCGATGACGAGCTGACCTCGCTGTGGGATGCTCCCGTGCACACGCCCGCGCTTCGCTGGGGAGCGTGAGCGGGCCGTGATCACCGACTCAACCGTGCAAGCAGAGACGATCACCAGCTGGCTGTCCGAAGCCGAGCAGCAGATCAACGCGCAGAGTGACTACCTCACTCAGCTCGATGCCGCGATTGGTGACGGTGATCACGGGATCAACATGCGCCGCGGCTTCGACGCCGTCGGCAAGGCGTTGGCCGCGCAGGGCAACGGAGTGCCCGGCGGCCGGCTCCTGATCGTCGCCGGCAAGACGCTGGTGGCGACCGTGGGCGGTGCCAGCGGCCCGCTCTGGGGCTCGGCGCTGCGCCGCGCGGGGCGGGCGCTGGGCGATGCCGAGACGTTCGACGGCCAGGAGCTCGCGACGGCGCTCGACGCTGCGCTCGAGGGGATCGTCGAGCTCGGCGCGGCCTCGCCAGGCGACAAGACGATGGTCGACGCGCTGACACCGGCGACGATGACGCTGCACGAGTCGTTGGACTCCGGGGCGGCGCTCATCGACGCGTTGCGGGCCGCTGCAGACGCCGCCGCGGCGGGAGCGGAGGCGACCGTTCCGATGCAGGCCCGGAAGGGCCGTGCGTCGTACCTTGGCGAGCGCTCGATCGGTCATCAGGACCCGGGCGCAACGTCTGCGGCGATCATCCTCGCGGCACTCAGCACGAGCGTCTCTCGCGAGAGCTGATGAACGAGCGGGAGCTCCCCGGAACGCCCGCGTCACCCGGGGTGGCGCTCGGTCCCGGTTGGAAGCGCGCCGAGCGGGTCGCGAGCGGCCGGATGATCCCGTTCGCCGAGCGCAAAGCCGAGTGCGAGCGTGCTCTGGGTGCGCTGTCGGCCGCGGCCGAGGCGCTACGTGAGCTGGCGGCCGGGCTCGAAGGTGAGGAGGCCGCGATCGTCGAGACCGGCGCGATGATGGCCCTCGACCCGTCGCTCACGCAGGCCGTGGCCGACGCGATCACCGGCGAGGGTCTCGGTGCTGCGGCCGCGATCGTCCGGGCCACGGACGGCTACGCCGACACGATCGCGGCGCTCGACGACGAGACGCTCGCGGCCCGCGCCGATGACGTCCGAAGCCTGGGCCGTCGCGCCGCCCGGCTCACCTTCGAGGACCGCTCGAGCGAGGACCCGCCCGGTCGCGAGGTGATCCTGGTGGCCCGCGACCTCGGGCCCGCCGACGTGGCGGAGCTGGCCGACTCGCTGGCGGGGGTCGCGCTGATCGGTGGGGGCGCGACGGCACACGCCGCAATCGTCGCTCGGTCGCTCGGCATCCCGATGGTCACCGGGCTCTCGCCCGAGCTGCTCGGGATCGAGAATGGCGTGACCTTGGCTCTCGACGGGAGCCTCGGCTCGGTCATCGTAGACCCCTCGAGCGAGGTGGCGACCGCGACCGCGGCCGAGGTTCTCGGCAACCGGCGCGCGGCCGAGCGCGCGCGCGCCGAGCACTCCAGGCCCGCCACCACGACGGATGGGCGGACGCTTGCGGTGCTCGCCAACGTCGCCAGCCGTGCCGAGCTCGACGTCGCGCTCGGCGAGGGTGCGGAGGGGATCGGGCTGCTGCGGACCGAGCTGGCGTTTCTGGATGCTTCGGGCTGGCCCTCCGAGCAGCAGCACACCGATGCGCTGCGACCGATTCTCGACGGGCTCAGGGGCCGCCGCGCGATTGTGCGGGTGCTCGACTTCGGGGCCGACAAATCGCCTCCGTTTCTCGGCCACGTTCGGGAGCGTGGGCTGGAGTTGCTGCTCGCCCATCCCGACGCGTTCATGAGCCAGCTGCGGGCGATCCTCTATTCCGGCCGTGATCGCGAGCTGTTGGTACTGCTTCCGATGGTCGACAGCGCCTCACAGGTCGCCGATTCACGGGCCCTGCTGGAGCACGCCGCGGACGAACTCGGGATCGCGAGGCTCCCTGCCGTCGGGTCGATGATCGAGACCCCGGCGGCGGCGGAGCATGCCGCGGCGATCGCCGCGGAGTGCGATCTGCTCAGCATCGGGACAAACGACCTCACCGCTTCGACGTTGGGGGTCGACCGGTTCACGTCCGGGGGGGCCGTCGCTTACGACCCCCGCGTGCTGCGGCTGATCGCCGCAAGCGTCGACGCCGCGCATACCGCCCGGATCCCGATCGAGGTGTGCGGCGAGGCTGCCTCGGATCCGCGGATGCTGCCGCTACTGGTCGGGCTGGGGATCGACGAGCTGAGCGTCGGCGCGGCCCAGGTTGGAGCGGTGCGCGCCCGGATACGCGCGCTAGATGCCGGCGATGCGGGTAGGCTGGCCCGGTCAACGCTGGCGATGGAATCCGCCGAGGATGTCGAGGCGGCCGTCCTCTGCCACCAACGCCCCGCCGAGAGCACCCGTGGAGCAGTACAAGTGGGTCTATGACTTCGCCGAAGGCTCGCGTGAGATGCGCGACCTGCTCGGGGGCAAGGGCGCGAACGTAGCCGAGATGACCCGGGTGCTCGGCGAGGATCTCGTCCCCCCCGGGTTCACGATCTCGACCGAGGCGTGCGTCGAGTACATGCGCTCCGGACACGCGCCCGACGGGCTCGAGCAGCAGGTCGCCGACGCGCTCGAGCGCTTGGAGCGGCGCTCGGGCAAGCGCTTCGGAGACGAGTCCGATCCGCTGCTCGTCTCGGTCCGAAGCGGGGCCCGTGAGTCGATGCCCGGGATGCTCGACACGATCCTCAACGTCGGGCTGAACGATCGCTCGGTGGAGGGGCTCGCGACCGTAACCGGGAGCGAGCGCTTCGCCTGGGACGCATACCGCCGGCTCGTGCAGATGTTCGGAAACGTCGTCCGCGGGGTCGCGTCGGAGCGGTTCGAGCGCGAGATCGAGGAGCTCCGCGAGGCCCACGGTGCACAGTCCGACGCGGAGCTGCCGGCCGACGCGCTGCGGCAGCTGGTCGACCGCTTCAAAACCGCTTACGAGCTCCCGCAGGATCCACGCGAGCAGCTGGCGCAGGCGATCAGAGCGGTGTTCGACTCGTGGAGCGGCGGGCGCGCCGTGAAGTACCGGCGCATGAACCGGATTCCGGACGAGTGGGGTACGGCGGTCAACGTCCAGCAGATGGTGTTCGGCAACAGGGGGGAGACCTCGCTGACCGGCGTGGCCTTCAGCCGCGACGAGGTCACCGGGGAGCCACGGCCCTCGGGCGACTTCCTCGTCAACGCCCAGGGCGAGGACGTGGTCGCCGGCGTCCGCACGCCGCGTGACCTGCACGAGCTCGCCGACGTGATGCCCGACGTGAACGAGCAGCTGATGGGGATCCTCCGGACGCTCGAAGCGCACTACAAGGACATGCAGGACACCGAGTTCACGGTCGAGGAGGAGCGGCTGTACATGCTCCAGACCCGCAGCGCCAAGCGACCCGCGCAGGCGGCGGTGCGCTTCGCGGTCGACGCGGTGCAGGAGAGACTGCTGACTCGCCGGGAAGCGCTCGCCACGATCGATGCAGGCGCGCTCGACGCACTGCTTCACCCCACATTCGACCGGGGCAAGGACTACAAGGTGCTGGCGCGGGGGGTGGCGGCTTCGCCCGGCGCGGCGTCCGGAGAGATCGTGTTCGAGGCATCGGCGGCGGTGGCCGCGGCCGAGAAGGGGCGGCGAGTGATCCTGGTACGGCCGTTCACGCAGGCCGACGACGTCGCCGGGTTCCAAGCCGCCCAGGGGATCCTCACCTCGGAGGGCGGCAAGGCCTCGCACGCGGCGCTCGTGGCGCGGGGGATGGGAGTTCCGGCGGTCACCGGCGCGGCCGTGACGGTCGACCCGCGCGCCGGCGAGCTGCGGATCAACGGCGAGGTGTTCCACGAGGGCGACGTGATCGGGATCGACGGCAGCGAAGGTGCGGTCGTCGACCAAGGCGCGACGCTGGTCCAGCCGACGCTCGACGAGCGCTTCGACGTGCTGCTCGGCTGGGCCGACGAACTTCGGCGCCTGCGAGTGCGAGCCAACGCCGACACCCCCCGCGACGCCGCCCGCGCGCGCGAGCTCGGCGCCGAGGGGATCGGCCTGTGCCGGACCGAGCACATGTTCATGGCGGCCGACCGGCAGCCGAAGATGCGCGCGATGATCATGGCGCGAGACGGCGCCGGCCGGCGCGACGCTCTGCGCGAGCTATTGCCCCTTCAGGAGAACGACTTCAAGGGAATCTTCGAGGCGATGCGTGGGCTCCCGGTCACAATCCGGCTGCTCGACCCCCCGCTGCACGAGTTCCTCCCCGACCTCCCCGAGCTCCGCGCCGACGTCGAGCGGGCGCGGATCGAAGAGCTGCCCGAGCTCCCCGAGCTCGAGCGCGTGCTGGCACGCGTGGAGGAGATCCACGAGGGCAACCCGATGCTCGGAACCCGAGGCTGCAGGCTCGGAATCCTCTACCCCGAGATCTACGAGATGCAGGTGGAGGCGATCGTCCGGGCCGCGCTGGCGGTCGACGAGCCGCCCCACCCCGAGATCATGATCCCGCTCGTGGCCTACGAGCACGAGCTCGAGATCCTGCGGGCGCTCGTCGTGCGCGTGGCAACCGAGCACGGCCTCGTCGAGCGGCGCGACTACACCGTCGGGACAATGATCGAGCTGCCGCGGGCGTGCTTCGTGGCCGACCGCATCGCGCGCCATGCGGACTTCTTTTCCTTCGGCACCAACGACCTGACTCAGACCGCGATCGGACTCTCCCGCGACGACGTCGAGTCGAGGTTCATGCCCACCTACATCGAGGACAAGATCATCGACCGCTCGCCGTTTGAGACGATCGACAAGCCGGGAGTCGGGTGGCTGGTGCGGCTGGGAGCGTGGGTCGGCAGGGAGGCCCACCCCGGGCTAAAGCTCGGGATCTGCGGGGAGCACGGGGGCGATCCAGACTCGATTGCCTTCTTCGACGCCGCCGGCCTCGACTACGTCTCGTGCTCGCCGCTGCGGATCCCGATCGCACGGATCGCGGCTGCGCAGGCCGCGATCTCGCCAGCGTGACAGGTGATCTACTCGCTGAAGGCCGCCACCGTCGCGGCGAGCGCCTGCACCGCGTCGGCGGCACCGGGGCCGTCGGCGCTCAGGCGCAGGGGCGTGCCGCGCCGTGCGCCGAGCGCGAGCACCGAGAGGAGGCTCTTGGCATCGGTCTCGCGCTCGCCGACGGCTACTCGGACATCGCACTCGAACCGCATGGCGGTACGCACGAAGTCGGCCGCAGGCCGCGCGTGCAGGTCGACGTCCGCCGGGAGCGTCACCTCGGCGGCGGCCGCCGCCCGGGCCGTCTCAGAGTTTACTTGCGCCACGCGCGACCTCCGCCGCCTCAACGACGCCTTCCAGATCGCTCCCGGTCGATGCGACCACCGCCGCCGCGACGGTGCCCTCTACGAGGGGCGCGTCGACGAGCCGCGCGTGGCCGTTACTCGAGCGCTCGAGCACGTGACGGATGGTCAGGATGGCGCTGCCGAGATCGCCGAGCACGATCACCCCATCGCCCTGGTTGGCACGGCGAATGGCGTCCCGAACCAGTCCATCGTCGGTGCCGAGCGTTCCCCCTGGGCCACCGCCCGCGGGCTCGATCCGCACCTCGGGCCCGGCCATCTGGCTCGCAAGCTCGGCGACGCCACGCGCGAGCTCGGCGCTATGCGAGACAACTACGATGCCTACCAATCCATCCCTCCGCGGCCAAATTGACGAGCGCTACCAGTCTAGACTACCGAAGCTGATTCGACAATGTCGAATAGCTCGCCCAAGTCCACCAGACGCGGAACGATCCAGTCGGTCGATCGCGCGGCGCGCATCCTGAAGGTCCTCGCCAGCGGCCCGCGCCGGCTCGGCGTCAGCGAGATCGCCGACCGCCTGGAGTTGACGCGGCCCACCGTGCATGGATTGCTCCAGACCTTGCAAGCGCACGGTTTCGTCGAGCAGGACCGCGACTCCGACAAGTACCAGCTCGGCGCGGGCCTGCTCCAGCTCGGCAACTCCTACCTCGACCTGAACGAGCTCCGGGCCCGGGCCCTGGTCCACTCCGAGCGCCTGGCGACGCGCGCCGATGCGGCCGTCCGCGTCGGCGTCATGCACGGCGCCACTGTTGTGGTCGTTCACCACGTGTTCCGCCCCGACACCACGCTGCAGATCCTCGAGGTTGGCGCAGAGCTGCCGCTGCACGCCAGCGCGCTGGGCAAGGCGATGGTGGCGTTCCTCCCCGTCGAGTCGGTCTCGGACCTGCTCGCCGAGCCGCTCCCACGCCTGACCAGCCGGACGCTCTCGCCGCGGGGGCTTCGCGAGCAGCTCCAGGAGGTCCGCGAACGGGGCTTCGCGCGCGAGCGCGACGAGGCCGTGCTCGGCGAGTCGAGCATCGCCTCGCCGATCTTCGATCATTCGGGCCGCGCGGTCGGCGCGATCGGGATCGTCGGCGATACCGAACGGATCATGCCCCGAGGCCCGGCGAAGCCGCTGGTGGCGGCGGTCGCCGAGGCGGCGCGAGGGGTCTCACGCGAGCTCGGAGCCACCCGCTGGCCGGTGCAGGTCCCGGACGCTGTCAGCGTCGGGGGCCACCGCCGCGGTACCCGTTAATGGGGGGGCGGGTCGGACCGCCTCGGATGTGCGCGCCAGGTACCTCGGCGGCGGCCCCCGCGCTTCCTTCTCCTGTGTCGCGCCGGCCGCTTTGAGGGTGGCTTCGAGCCCGCGTTCGGCGGGACAAAGACCGGGGCGCCCTGTTCGCCGGTCTCTAGGTCCAGGAGTGCCATGTTCGCGGTGTTCTGGGCGAGATATGACTGGTTCGCGATGATCAGCCGGGTGCCGTAGAACGCCACCCCCGACGGGGTATCGAACGGGAGCGGGGAATTGTTCGCGCCGCTGTACTGCTGGCCGAAGCGGGCGAGCTCGTTCCCGGCGGAGTCCAGCTCGACGATCTGATTCGACTCGCCCGCGAGCGCGAGGTAGATGTGACCTGAGCGCGTCACCGCGCATCCGTCGGGCGCGTCGGCGGGCCCGCTCTCCCACAGCTGCTTGAGGGCTCCAGGGCGGTCGCCTGGCTCGATCGGGACCTCGTAGAGCTTGCCGGTGGTGGGGTTGGCTGCGCCGCCGAGGCCGCCATTCGATGCCTGGTCGAACAGCAGCGTGCGGTGGTCAGGCATCAGCAGGATGCACGCCGTACCGAACGGCCCCCCGTCGAGCCTGGGGTCCGCCAGCCAGATTTGACCCGCGCCGCCGCCGGGCGGAATCCGCCAGATCACCGCCTGCTGGTAATCGGTTACGTACAGGCTCCCGTCCGGGCCCCAGGCGACGTAGTCGGGCATCGGCTCGAGGTCGAGCGTCGCGGGCTTACAGCGCGCGCCCGGGGCCGCGGTCGAGCAGGTGGGGAGGTGGGGGACCTGTGCGTACGGCGTTTGCGCGCCTGTCCGCGGGTCGAGTCGGATGATCCGTCCGCTGGTCTTGTCGAGCAGCAGCAGCCGGCCGGCGGCGTCGTTGGCCGCGACCTGGACACCGTGTGGCTGCGAGAGATCCTGGCCGGAGATGGTCCAGGAGTTCAGGAGCTCGCCACCGCCCGTGTACTCGAGCACCCTCGACGGGACGCTGTCCCCTGCCGGGTTGTCGTAGGTCCCCTCGAAGATCTCGCCGCCGAGGACGTGGGGGAGCGCCGGGAACCCGGGGGCGGGGATCAGCGCCAGAACCTGCACGTCGCCGCGTGGACGCGCCGCGGCGACGGCCGGGACGATCGACAGGAACGCCGACGCCAGGGTCAGGAGGATTGCCCGGCGCTTCACCGTGGCGGCCCGCCCAGGCGCGCGGCGAGGTAGGCCTCAAGCATCAGCTTCCCCTCGGCGAGCAGTCTGGAATCGCCGGCACGGTCGCGGCGGAAAGCCTCACGCAGAAGCCCGTCGCCGGCGAGCACGACCATCGTCGCCGCGGCCCCCCGGCTCGACGCGGGCGCCTCCGGCCAGTGGATGGTGAGGATCCGCTCGACAGATGCCGCGATCGCGGTTCGGACCTGACGCGTCGCATCGCGGACGCGCTCGGTGCGAAGCCCGCCGTACCAGAGCGCGAGGAACCCGGGCCGCGCCCGGAATCCGGCTGCCAGCGCCTCCAGCACGGCTCCGGCCGGGTCGGCCAGCGCCTCGCGCTCGTCGGCCTGCGCGACGCCCGCCACGAGGTCCTCGAAGTCTCGCCAGTAGCGGATCGCGAGCGCCTCGACGATCGACTCCTTGTCGTCGAAGAAGCGGTACACGGAGCCGATCGGAACGCCGGCCGTCGCGGCGATCCGGGTCGTCGTGAACGAGGCGGCGCCGTTGCCGGCAAGGAGCTCGTCGGCCGCATCGAGGACCCGGCGAAGCCGCTGACGGCTGCGGTCCTGGAGCGGGGGGTTGCGCAGAAGGTCGGTGTCGGTTGGGCTCAACTGGCGCGCCGGAGCCGAGCGTGTTGAAAAGTCCTCGTGCGTCGAGGAATATCGATCAATACAATCTAGAACTTGAGTTCAACTTCATGTTATCGTAGGCCGATGCGGGAGGCAAGCGAGCGCGAGTCTGAGCGGGACGCCGACATCGACGCCGCCCGCGGCCGCGTCGCCGCTGCGGCCCGCAGGCTGGCCGGCGAGGGGCTCGTGATCGGCACCGCCGGCAACGTCTCCGAGCGGGTGGGCGAGCTGGTCGCGGTCACGCCCACGGGCGCCGCGCTCAACGACCTGAGCGCCGACGCCGTGGCGGTCGTCGGCCTCGATGGCGCCCAGGTCGGTGCCGGCCTCAGGCCGACCTCCGAGCTTGGGCTGCACCTCGGCGTGTACAACCGCTACGGCGCCGGCGCCGTCGTCCATACGCACGCGACGATGGCCACGGCGCTCTCGTGCGTGCTCGACGAGCTTCCGGTCGTGCACTACCAGATGCTGCTGCTCGGCGGACCGGTGCGAGTGGCTCCTTATGCGACGTTCGGATCGCCCAAGCTGGCCGAAGTCACGCTCGACGCGCTCGAAGGCCGGGGCGCGGCGCTGATGGCCAACCACGGAGCGATTACGTTGGGGCCCGACCTGGACGCGGCGCTCGAGCAGTCGCGGTTGCTCGAGTGGGCCTGCACGGTGTACTGGCACGCGGCCAGCCTCGGCGGCCCGCGCACGCTGGATCCCGCGCAGGCCATGGCCGTCGTGGACGCAGCGGTTAGCCGCGGGTATGGGACCACGCACAGGCGGGACGATGGCTGAGCCGATGAACGCGATCGCGCTGGGCGTGCACGTGGTCGACGTGCTCGTGCGCCCCGTCGAGCAGATTCCCGAGCGGCAGGGCGGCGAGCTCGTCGAGGAGATCCGGATCACGCCGGCGGGGACCGCCGGCGGGACGGCGGTCGTGCTCGCGAAGCTCGGCGCCGTGGTCAGGAGCGCCGGCGCGATCGGCAGCGACGAGCTGGGGGACGTGCTACTCGCGCTGCTCGAGCGGTTCGCGGTCGATGGCTCGCTGCTGGTCAGGCGCGAAGGCGTCCAGACTTCCGCGAGCGTGCTCCCAATCCGCCCCGACGGATCGCGCCCCGCGTTTCACGTGGTCGGCGCGAACGGCACGTACGACGCCGCGGACGCTCCGTGGGACGCGATCGCGCGGGCCGGCTACCTGCATCTGGGGGCACCCGAGTTCATGGGGGGCGAGGAGGCCGCCAAGATCCTCTCGTTCGCCCGCGGGCACGGGGTGGTGACCTCGGCGGATCTGCTCGCGCCGGGGGAGCAGGCGGCGCAGATCGCGGAGTGGGTCGGCCCGGCGCTGCCGCACCTCGACTACCTGCTGCCCAACGAGGAGCAGGTACTGGGGCTGACACGAGCAACGGACCTGCGCGCGGGCTGCGAGCAGCTTCTCGGTCACGGCGTCGGCTGCGTCGCGGCGACCTGCGGCGCCGACGGGGCGCTCGTGGTCGACCCCGAGGGCTGCGAGCGGGTGGCTGCGTTTGCGACCGGGGTCGTCGACACCACCGGCTGCGGCGACGCGTTCTCGGCGGGGTTCCTGCGCGGCCTGTCGCTCGGCCGCGGGCGTCGTGACGCCGCGGTGCTGGGGTGCGCAACGGCCGCGCTCGTCGCCCAAGGGCTCGGCTCGGACCACGGCGATTTCGACCTCGCGGCGGCTGAGGCGTTTGCCGCCGACACCCCCACGATCCAGGAGATCCGCTCGTGACGAGAGACCAAAACGCGATCACTCGCCGCGCGTTCGTCGCCGGCACGCTTGCGACCGGCGCCGCCGCGGCGGTACCGGCGGCATCTGAGGCGGCGCGTCGCCGGAGAAAACCCAAGCGGAGGGCCGGCGCTGCACCACGGAGCGCCGATGTGCTGATCGTCGGCGCCGGATTCGCGGGGCTGACCGCGGCGCGTGAGATCCGTGCGGCGGGCCGGTCGGTGATCGTGCTCGAGGCGCGCGACCGCGTCGGGGGTCGGGTCTGGAACCACGACCTCGCCGGCGGGGTGGTGTCCGAGCGGGGCGGCACGTTCGTCGGCCCGACCCAGGGACGCCTGATGGCGCTGGCGTCGGCGCTCGGGATCGGGACCTTCCCGACATTCGACGACGGCGACGACGTGTACGTCAACGGGAGCGAGCGCTTGACCTACAGCGACACCGGGCCGCTCGGAACCGCTCCGCCCGACCCGGCCCTCGCCGCGGACACGGCCACGGTCGTCGCACAGCTCGATCAGATGGCAACCACGGTGCCCGTCGATGCGCCCTGGGAGGCGCCCAACGCCGAGCAGTGGGAGAGCTATACGCTCGAGCGCTGGGTCAAGGAGAACAGCGTGAACCCGAGCTTCGCGGCGCTGGTGCCGCTGGCCACGCGTCCGATCTTCGGCGCCGAGCCACGGGAGCTCTCGCTGCTGTTCACCCTGTTCTACATCGCCTCTTCGGGCGACGAGCACAACCAGGGGACGTTCGAGCGCAACTTCGACACCCACGGGGGAGCGCAGCAGTCGCGGTTCATCGGCGGCTCGCAGCTGATCGCGTTGACGATCGCGCGGAAGCTCGGGTCGCGTGTTGTGCTGTCCTCGCCCGTACGGCGGATCGTCCAGGGCCCGGGCGGCGTCACCGTGTACTCGGACCGGATTACCGCCAAGGCCAAGCAGGTGATCGTCGCGATTCCGCCCGCCCTTGCGGGCAGGATCGAGTACGAGCCGCTGCTCCCGTTCCAGCGTGACCAGCTCACGCAGCGCTATGGGCAGGGCACGCTGACCAAGGTCGCGGCCGTCTACGACCGGCCGTTCTGGCGTGACGCGGGCCTCAACGGGACGGCGGTGGACACCGGCGGCCCGGTGAGCGCGACGTTCGACGACTCGCCGCCCGAGGCCAGCAGCAGCCGTGGCCCGGGCATCGTGTTCGGGTTCGTGGGAGGGGACAACGCCCGGTCCTATGCGGGGATGTCGGCGGCGGCGCGCCGCTCCGCGGTGCTCAGCCAGTTCGCCAACTTCTTTGGCTCGCAGGAGGCGCTGAGCGCGACGAGCTTCTTCGAGACGAGCTGGTGCGGCGAGGCGTGGACGCGGGGCTGCCCGGTGGGGATCCCGAGCAACGGGACCCTGCTCGCGTACGGCCCCTGGATTCGTCAGCCGATCGGCCGGATCCACTGGGCGGGGACGGAGACGTCCAACTACTGGAACGGCTACATGGACGGCGCCGTGCGGTCCGGCGAACGTGCCGCCGCAGAGGTGCTTGCCGAGCTCTGATGCCGCCGTCCGCGCGAGCAGACGAGATAGCGTTGAGCCGCCGCCGGAAGCCCCGGATCAAACGCCAAGGGAGAGACCCGACCGATGCCGACCGTCCGTGAAGCCACCTTCGAGCTGTTCCGCGCCCACGGGATGACGACGATCTTCGGCAACCCGGGCTCCACCGAGCTGCCGATGCTGAAGGAATTCCCGGATGACTTCACGTACGTGCTCGGGCTCCAGGAGCTGGCCGTCGTCGGGATGGCCGACGGCTTCGCGCAGGCCAGCGGTCGGCCCACGCACGTGAATCTCCACACCGCACCGGGCGTCGGCAATGCCGTCGGCGGGATCTTCAACGCCCAGGCGAATAAGGCGCCGCTGGTGATCACCGCCGGCCAACAGGTCCGCCCGCAGATCATGATCGAGGCAAACCTGACCCACCGCGACCCCACCGTCGGTCCGCAGCCGTACGTGAAGTGGGCGCACGAGCCACCGCGCGCGCAGGACATCCCGGGCGCGCTCGCGCGTGCGATCATCCAAGCGTCGCTGCCGCCGCGCGGACCGGTTTTCGTGTCGATCCCGATGGACGACTGGGGGGCCGAGGCCGACGAGGATCGGACCCGCAACGCCTCGCGACGGATCGTCAACGGTCGCGCCGCTCCGGACCCCGCGGCGCTCTCGCAGTTGGCCGCGACGCTCGAAGCCGCGCGCAACCCGGTGCTGGTCGCGGGACCTGACATCGACACGAGCGGCGGCTGGGACGCCGCCGTGGCGCTCGCCGAGAGGCAGCGGCTCCCGGTCTGGGCATCGCCTGCGACCGGCGGGAGCCGCCTGGGGTTCCCGGAGAACCACCCGCAGTTCGTGGGTGTCCTCCCGCCCGCGATCGGCGCCGTCTCGGAGACGCTCAAGGGCCACGATCTGATCCTCGTCGTCGGCTCGTCGGTCTTCCCCTACTACCCCTACCTGCCCGGGCCACTGCTCCCCGAGGACGCGCAGCTGGTGGCGATCACCAGCGATCCCGGCGAGGCGGCTCGCGCGCCGATGGGCGACGCGATCGTCGGCGACGTCGGGCTGGGGCTCCAGTCGCTGGTCGAGCTGGTCGGCGAGTCGGATCGCTCGACGCCCGAGCCGCGGCCGGCCCCCGGCGACCCCCCAGACGCCGATCCGATGAGCGGCTCGGAGGCAATGGCAGCACTCGCCGACGCCTGGCCGCAGGACGGGATCGCGGTGCTGGAGAGCCCGTCGAGCACGATGGCGCTGCGCAACCGGCTCCGTCTGTCGCGGCCCGGGAGTTACTACTTCGGCGCCAGCGGCGGCCTGGGGTTCGGGATCTCGGCGGCGGTCGGGGTGCAGATGGCGGAGCACTCGCGGCCGGTGGTGTGCGTGCTCGGCGAGGGGTCGGCGCAGTACGGCATCACGGCGCTGTGGACGGCCGTGGCCTACAAGCTGCCGGTGACGTTCCTCGTGATGCGCAACGAGGAGTACATGATCCTCAAGTGGTTCGCGACGCTCGAGCAGGTCGAGGGCGCGCCCGGGCTCGAGCTCCCCGGGCTCGACACCGCGGCGGTCGCGCGCGCGTACGGGATGCAGGCGACCGATGTGGACGGACGCGAGCAGCTCACCGAGTCGCTGCGCGAGGCGATCGCGGCCGACGACGGTCCGCGGCTCATCCAGGTCCGGGTCGCATCGGGGATGTGGCTGGAGTAGTAGACCCCGACTCCGGGCTGTGCGACAGCTGCCGCCACCAGCAGGTGGTGCGCAACACCCGCGGGTCGGTGTTCTCGCTGTGCCGGCGCTCGCGTGAGGAGCCCGAGCGCTTTCCACGGTATCCGCGGCTCCCGGTCACGGCGTGCCCCGGCTACCAGCGCCGCGAGGGCGGGGATCCTGCAGGCGGCGCTACTGCGGCGGCAGCGGGCTGAGCGCGATCACCGTGCTGCCGGCCTGGGACTGCTCGGTCTGCTCGGAGAACAGCCCGTGGGCGGTGATGACGCTGACGAGCTCGGCCTCCGGGGCATTCGTCATCTCCGACACGGTCGGCGGCAGCTGCTCGGGCAACGTGGTGTGCAGCGGGTGCGAGAGCCACGGCCCAAGCTCCGCGCGGTCGAACGCCAGCGCGATGTCGAGCGGCTTGGTGACGGTCTTCTCGCGGGGCTTTGCGCAGATGCCGGTGCACCCCTGGACCGTGTGTCCCGGTGGAAGGATCGCCACCACCGACTGGATCCCCCCCAGGTACTTGAAGGTGTAGAGCGCCAACTCGAGCGCCTCACGGCGCAGCAGCAGCAGGCGGCTCGAAGACGGCTGGCCCACCCCGATTGAGCAGTCCTTGCTGCCGACCCCACAGAGGTTGTAGACGATCGTGCTGCTCGAGGGGAGCGGGATCAGCGAGCCCGAGCTGCCCCCCGCGGGGACGGCGACCTGCAGCGGGTTGGCCGGGTTGTTCAGATTGACGGCGGTGATCACCGCCAGCTGGTCAGCAGGAGTGGCGCGGTAGTAGGGGGCGACGAAGTCGGCGATCTCCTGGGCGCCGGTCAGCCCGGTGTCCGGCGGCCGCCATGCGGACCAACCGCTCCCGCCGGTGCTGACCCGCGCGCTGGAGGAAGACAGCGCGACCGCCGCCACCAGCGACGCCGCGCCAAGCGCGAACAGCCCGGCGACCACCCAGCGGAACCTGCCGGCGTGCCGAACCGTCGGGGCAGATCCGCGCCGTCGCGGTGGCGCCAGCTCCGCGGCCGGGCCGACCGGCCGTTCGGCGACGTGCTCCTGGGCCGAGCCAAAGCCGTGGGCAGGAGGGGGGAGCTCATACCGGCGGCCAGGTCCGCTCCTCGAGCAGGTCGATCTGGGGCCGCACCAGCGCCACGCTGTCAAGCAGCTCGACGACCTCATCGCCGTGCATCTCCTTGCGCTGGATCAGCTTCTCGGCTACCCGCTCGACCCGCTCGCGGTTCGCGGCGATCGTGACATAAGCCGTCACGTACGCCTGTCCGAGGAGCGCTGAGACCGACTTGCGTTTGTCGCGGTCACCGAGCACGGCGCCGATCGGGTTCTGCTCAAACGGCCCTCCCGTCCCAGCCCTGTTCATGATCTGCACGCCGATGTCCTCGAAGCGCCGCAGCAGCTTCTCGCGCTCCTCAGCCTCGGTGTCTACCGACGCGAAGCGACCGTTGAGGTCGATCGGGTTGGGCCCCATCGCGCACATCCCGACCATCCACGCGGCCCGCGCTGTTGCGCTCATCACATCTCCGCCGACCCCGGTTGAGTTCTCGCCGTAGAAGACGTGTTCGGCAGCCATCGCTCCCAGCGTCCAGACGAGCTTCGAGAACTCCTCGCTGCGCCACGAGGAGAAACGCTCTTGTGTCTCGATCGCCTGGTGGTGGCCCAGGGACTCGCCGCGTTTGCGGATCGACAGACGCGTCGATAGGACGTCTTTCATGTAGAGGTGACCGTTGACGGCGTGGCCCGCCTCGTGGATCGCGACCGCACGGGTCTCCTCCGGGATGTAGTCGATCGCCACGGCCGTGCCGGCCTCCACGGTCGTCATCGCCTCGACCAGATCCGGCCAGCCGAACTCGTGCCGGCCATCGGCGTGCGAGTACGTCAGCGCGAGCGAGCACACCTGCTCGATCATCGCCGGCGCGTAGCCGTTGGTGATCCGCGCCAGCTCGTCGCGCCGGCGGTCGGTGTCGAGGTCAGGATCGTGGTCGACCTTGCCCAGGTAGAGGTTGAAGATGTCCTTGCGATCCTCGAGCGTCGGGGTCCGGAACCACACGTGACGGCCCATCCGCCCGGGCCGGATCAGCGCCGGATCGAGCCGGTCGATCGGCACGTTGGTGGCGCCGATGAAGAACACCTGCTCGGACGCCGGGCGCGGCGGCGGCAGCCGCAGCGAGGTCCCGCCGATGCGGCGGGGGACGAAGTACAGGGCGTCGAGGATCGTGTTGACGCGCTTGGTGAATTGTTGGCGCAGGAACGGGGCCTCGCCGATCCCGTCCATCTGCACGAGCAACTGGTTGAGCGCCAACCCCCCGCCCATCCCGCCCATCATCCCGGGGAACATGATGTTCTGGATCCACTCGGCGGGCTTGACGAACAGCGCGGGGATCCCCGAGCTACGGACCTCCGCGCGCTCGGCGAACAGGCGCTCGCGCCACGCACGCGTCTCAAGGATCAGGTCGCCGGTCGGAGTCAGCGATCCCCACTGCCCGAAGAAGCAGTAGTCCTCGAAGCTCTGGCTGCCCACGGTTCTGCTTCCCACGCCCATCCCTGTGGGGCCCTGCCCGAGGCTCGCGCGGCGCATTCCCACCGCGTCGATCTCGTCGATGAAGACGATGCACTGTCCGCCCCACTTGCGCGCCAGCTTCTTGGCCTTGCGGATCAGGAACATCACCACGATCACGTCGATCCCGATGAACGTCGCGGCGAAGCCCGAGCCGGGGATCGTGACGAACGGGCAGTTGAAGTTGGTAGCGATTGCCTTCGCGAGCATCGTCTTGCCCGTCCCGGGGGCGCCCAGGAACAGCAGGCCGCGCTCGCGCTTGCCGCCGGCCTTCTCGAACTCCTCGCCCGACTGCCACAGGCGAACCACGCGGGCGACCTCCTCCTTGGGCTCCGCCTGCCCGCGGACATCCTGCATCTGCACACCCCAGCTCGCGTCGCCCGGCTCGTACCCGCGGACCTGCCTGAGGTTGGCGACCAGCAGAGGGCCGAACAGGATCAGCGTGTTGATCAGGAACAGCACCACGAGGCTGAATGCCAGGTTCGGCAGGAGGCCTCCGAGCGACCCGAGGCCGTGGAAGATCGCGGTTACGCCGCCCCACCAGGTGTGGTGGCCCGCGAGCGCGACGATTCCCCCGACCACCGCCAGGAAGATCGCGATGAACGCGACCAGGCGGTAGAGCCGGCGCCAGAACCAGGTCCGCCGCCGGGCCACAACGTCCTCCTCGGCGATCTCCCGGTCGACGCCATACATGCTCGGCCACGGCAAGAGCCGGCGGGCGAGCACGTCGATCAGCCCGCGGAAGGCGATTACGCTGCCGATGGTTGCCGCAATCGCCCAGACGATCGAAAGCCCCAGGCGGTCGTACAGCACGACGAAGAACATGGGGCTCGTGAACAGGGCGACCGCGGTTGCTGCACGGCGAAGCCTGCGCCACTCCCCGGCAAGCATGGTGGCGTCGAGGGCGACGCGACGCGACCCACTCCTCTGCTCCGCATAGGCCATCTGTCCGACTTGAGGGTACAGGCCGCGCTTCCCCTGGCAAAGCACCTTCTGGCCGGGTTCAGCGCGCGGATGCCGCCGTCAGACGGCCAGCGTGCACGGCGATGCCCCCGCGTGCGTGAGCGCTACCTTGAGGGCACGACGTCCGCGGTGGTGCAGGCCATGAATCGAGTCCTCGGATCGACCGAGCCGATCTGCGATCTCCCCGGGGGAGAATCCCGCCAGGTGGCGCAACGCGATGATCTCGCGCTGGACCGCGGGGAGCTCCGCGAGCGCGTCCCGCAGGACGTCCCGCTGGTGGCTCGCCTCGAGGTGCGCGCCTGAGTCCACGAGCGTGGCGTCGACGTCGTCGACCAGGGGGCGGCGGCGGCGCACACAGTCAATCGCCAGGTTGTGGGCAATTCGCAGAAGCCACGCCGAGAACGGCACCGACCGCAGCTCATAGGTCTCGATCGCCGTCAGCACCCGCGTGAACACCTGCTGGACCACGTCTTCGGCGTCGTGGTCGTTCTGCACGATCGAGCGCGCGTATCCATAGACGTTGTCGGCATAGCGCAAGTACAGAAAGCGCATCGCCGCGCGGTCTCCCTGCTTCGCGCGAGCCACCGCGCGTGCCACCTCTCCCGGCCGGCGCTCGACCTCCAGCGTTCGCTTGCCGTGAAAGCGTTCCCGCACAGCCTCTTCACCTCGCATCCTTGACCTCCGCCTCGCCCGGCGCTCCCGCGCGCCGTCGGACCGGTCCGGGGCCGGCGATGCGCCCGCTCCCGGCCGGATGAACTTCCTGGACCTGTCGGCCAAGGTAGAGGGAGGCGGTCTCGTTGCAATTAGAATCGCTGTTAGAGCCGGATTAGAGCGTGCGTTGGGCCGGCTCGTGAGGCGCGAGCGAGGAGATCCATGGCCACCGACGAGTCGAGCCCGCGAGCGAGCACGGAGAGCAAGCTCCCCGTCGCGCCCGAAGCCCAGGCGATCTACGACCGCCTTCCGTACGGGCTGGTCGTCGTGGACGAGCGCGGCGAGGTGGTGAGCACCAACCCGGCGGCGGTTGAGATGGGGTGGCGGTCGGCCGGCGACCGGCCGCCGACCGTCTGTCACGAGATGTTCAGCTGCCGTGGGCCCGGTGGCCCCTGCCATCACGGATGTCTCGTCGAGCGCGCGGTTCGCGGCGGCGAGGCGCTGCCCGAGATCCGCATCGACACGCCCGCGAGAAGTACGCACAGCGCGGTCTGGGTGACGGCGGCTCCGCTCGGCCTGGGCTCCGGCGCCGTGCTCCACATCCGGCCGGGCGACGCGCGCGACCGCCGGCGCCGCTCGGACCCACACTGGATCGGCGCGCCACAGCTGGCGATCAAGGTGCTGGGGCGGATCAGGGTCGACAGCCGCGAGGGTCCGCTCGGCGGCAACTGGTTGCAGCAGCGCCCGGGGCAGATTCTCAAGTACCTGGCCTGTGAACGCGACCGGGTCGTACAGGCGGAAGAGATCGCCGAGGCGCTATGGCCGCTCTCCGGGCGACAGGCGCTGAGCAGCGTCCGCCATTACGTCCATGCGTTGCGCGACAGGCTCGAGCCTGGGCGCGTCGCCCGGGGCGGCTCGGCGTTCATCGTCACGGTCCGCGGCGGCTACGCGATCGACCGCCGCCGCGTGCAAATCGATGCGGACACGTTCGTGCAGGCGATCAGCGACGGGTTGCGCGCCGTCGATCGGGGCGAGGCGGACACTGCGACGGGCCTGCTCGAGCTGGCGATGTCGCTGTACCGAGGCGACCTGCTGGCGGATGAGCCGTACGCCGAGTGGGTAATGGGAGAACGGGATCGACTCCGGGCGATGGCAACGGACAGCCTGCGGGCGCTCGCGCGAATCACGCTCGAGCGCGGGGCGCACGCGGATGCGGCCAAGCATCTTGAGCGGCTCACGGAGCTCGAGCCGTTCGACAGCGACGTACATAGCGAGTTCTTGCGTGTGCTGCTGGTCCAGGGCCGCCGCACCGAGGCGGTGCGCCGGTACGCGACCTTCCGAGCTCGGTTGGCCCGCGAGTTTCGAGCCGAACCGGGGTTCACGCTGGCCGAGCTTCCGGGAGCCTCAACCGCCCCATAGCTCCTCGCGCTCGCCGAGGATCAGATGGCGGGCGGCGTCGATCCCCATCTTGACGGCGTGATCCATGTTGCCGACCTCGTAGCGCCAGGAGCCGAACCTTCCGCGCGAAAGCACGCCTCGCTCGCCGAGCCAGGGCTGGATCGTGCCGAGCGAGGCATCCCGTTCGATGGTGGGGACCGGATACGCGTAGTCGATGTCCTCGACGTGGATCGATGCCACCTTCGGACGGCCGGCGATGACGCCGCTCGCGCGAAGCCCCAGCTCGACTCGCTGTTCGATTCCGTCACGGGGTTCGGGCTTCTGTGGGGAGTAGGACGTCTCGGTCATATAGGCGCAGTAGCGCGAGGTGTCGGCGCCTGGGACGTTCTCAGGCGAGTATTTCGCGAAGTTCGTTGCCCGGTAGAAGGGCGCGTCCGCGAGCGGGAAGTACATCCAGGACTTCTCGTCGGCCAGCGGCGTCTCATAACCGACGCCGACCATGTAGACGCCGTTGTGGCGTAGCCGGGTTGCCGCAGCCCCGATCTGCGGGGGACAGTTGGCGAGCGCGCGCACGAGGAGATCGAGCGGCATCGTCGAGACGAGGGAGTCGTAGCGGAAACACCGACCCGATGCGACCCGCACCGTGCGCCGGTCCGGGTCGACCTCAACAACCTGCTCGCCGTAGCGGATGTGATCGCGGAGACGCTCGGCGAGCCGACGATAGATCTCACCGGTGCCACCCGTGGCCGGGAACACGAACCTGTTGTTGGGACCCCAGCCGACGTCGTCGTGCCCGCCCAGCACGCTGCGGACCGCCCGCTCATAGTCGATCACCGCGACTCGCTCCGCGATCCAATGTGAGGCCATCCACTCGGGCGGCGTCGCCCACACCTTCGCGTTGTAGGGGCCCATGAACAGTCGCGTTATGCCGGGACCAAACGTCGTCTGCATCCAGGTTGCGAAGTCCATTCCGGGGTTACCCCCGGCTGCGCCGGCCAGCCCCTCGAGGCACTCTTCGATCAGCGCTTCCGGGAGGTAGCGGAGGTTGTTCTGGAACGGGTACGGGACCCAGCGATCGGCGAACCGAACGTACGAGGATCGGTCATGGCTCAGGATCTCGCCTCCCATCACATCTTCGAGCAGCGCGTCGAAAGCATTGAAGTGGCTGAAGACGACGTGGCCCCCGAGGTCCCACGTGAACCCGGCGGCATCGACCACCGATGCCGCGAGGCCGCCGGGATGATCGGCGCGCTCCAGGATCAACCAGTCGTGGCAGCCGATCCGATCGAGCTCGCGCCCGCACGCGAGCCCGCACGGGCCGGCGCCGATAATCACGATCCGCCGTGTCTCCATGGTCAGTGAGGGCCGGTAGCGCTTTTGCCGTCGTCAGGGCCGATACACGAACGGCAGGTCGTCGGCGACCTCCCGCAGCAGCGGCGCGGCCGCGTCCCGCTGCGAGGGGATCAGCTCGAGGCCGGCGGGCCACGCGATCCCTACGTCGGGGTCGTCATACCTGATCCCGCGGTCGATCTCAGGGTCGTAGTAGTTGCTCTGCTTGTAGATCACGTCGGCGACGTCCGACACCGTGCAGAAGCCGTGCGCAAACCCGACCGGGCAATAGACCACCTGCATGTTCTCGTCGGTCAGCTCGAATGCCTCCCACTCGCCGAACGTCGGCGATCCTCGGCGGATGTCGACGACCACGTCGAGGATCGCTCCGCGCGCGCAGCGGACGAGTTTCGATGTGCCCTCGCCGAGCTGGAAATGCATCCCGCGGACGATCCCGCGGCGTGAGCGGGAGTGATTGTCCTGAACCATCTCCTCGGGCACCCCGAGCTCCGTGAGAACGGTGTGGCGGTAGGTCTCGCAGAAGAAACCACGCTCGTCCCCGTACACGGCGGGCTCGATCAGGATCGGGCCTTCGAGTCGGGTTTCGAGTGCTCGCATTCGTCTCCTCGTGGTCGCGTTGGCGCCATGAGCGTACGCGGCTAGTTCGTTTTTCGTCCGCCTGTGCGGTCGGTCCTAAAAGTCCAATGGGTTCATCGGCGTTTGCTGGCTATGGCGAACGTGGGCGGCTTGATTCTGGCCGGTGCGGGCTCGGAGGAGGATGACCTCGTCCGGCGCCTGCACGGCGGTTCCCGGTATGCGATGCCGCTCGCAAACCGAGCGCTGGTGCGCTACTCAGCCGAGGCGCTCGTCGCAAGCGGCGTCGACGATCTGGTGGTTGCGGTGTCCTCGTCGACGATCGCCGACGTAAGCGAGGCGATCGGCGACCGACGACGGTGGGGTGCCCGCTTCAGGTACCTGGAGGTGGGGGAGTCGGACACCGCCCTCGACACGATCCTTGCCGCCCGCGCGCTGCTCGGGACGGAACGTGCGGTACTCGTCCACTCAGGCGACGCACTCGTCGCGACCGGGCTCGACGAGGTGCTGGCGGAGTTCGCCCGCAGCCGCCCGGACGTAATGATGGTGTCCGAGCCCTCGCACCAGTACCGGGCCACCGCGATGTCCGGCTCCCGCGGAGCCGGGTTACGCCACGACGCGCTCGGGGAGCTGGACCACGTGGCACCGGCAGCGATCGTCTCGGCCGCGACGCTGCGAGGGCTCGATGGCGTGACCGCCGAGACGGACACGCTCGGCGGAACCGTCGCGGCGCTCGCGGAGGCGGGCTTGCGGGTGGGCCACCGGGTGCTCGAGCGATGCTGGTGCTACGCGGGCGACTGCAGTCACCTGCTCGAAGCCAACCGGATGCTCCTCGACGGGTTGCCGCATCAGCCGATCAACGGTGAGCTCGAGGGCGTGCGGATCGAGGGGCGCGTCGCGATCCACCCGGGTGCGCGGCTCGAGCGGACCACGATCCGAGGGCCGGCCGTGATCGGGGACGGGGCCGATGTGGCTGACACGTTCATCGGCCCCTACACCTCGGTCGGCCCGGGTGCCCGCGTCGAAGGCGCGGAGATCGACCATTCGATCATCCTTGCCGGGGCCTCCGTCCGCCACGTGGGGCACCGGATCGAGGCGAGCGTGATCGGCACAGGAGCCGAGGTCGGTCGCGACTACGGGATGCCAGCGGCGCTGCGGCTCCAGGTCGGGCGCCGCTCGGCGGTGAGGCTCGGCTGAGCGACCGCCGTGGGCCGTCTCGACGAGGCGTCCGCCGCCGGGCCGACAATCCACGGGCGATGAGATGGCGCTCGCTCCTGCTCGGCACGGTGCTCGGCTCGCTCTCGGTCGCCTCGAACGGGGCGCTTGCGGCTAGCACCGCGTCGTCCGGTTTGCCGATCCTCGACGTCGCGGGCGTCGGCACCGGGTGCTCGACTCCCCCGGCCTGCGGGGACGGTGGGGCCGCCACCGCGGCGCAGCTCAGCTTTCCCGAGGGGATCGCGGTCGACACGCAGGGGAACGCCTACATCGCCGATTGGGGTGACAACGAGGTCCGGCGGATCGCCCCGAATGGCAGGACCTCGACGATCGCCGGCGGGGGTACGCCGTGCTGGTCGGCGCCGGGATGCGGCGACGGCGGGGCCGCCACCGATGCAAATCTGAGCTCACCGGACGGTGTGGCAGTCGGACCCGACGGCAGCGTGTACATCGCCGACACCGGCGACAACGAGATCCGCAAGGTGTCTCCGAGCGGCAAGATCACCCGCTTTGCGGGCAACGGCTCGGAATGCTCCCAGCCGCCGGCTTGCGGCGACGGCGGCCCTGCCGTCAACGCACAGCTGAGGGCGCCCGCCGCCGTTGCGGTCGATCGGGCAGGCAACGTGTACGTCGCCGACACCGGTGACAGCGAGCTTCGCAAGGTCTCGGCGTCGGGCACGATCATCCGGATCGCCGGGACGGGCGTTTTCTGTCCGAACGCGCCCTCGTGCGGGGACGGAGGCTCCGCGGCGAGCGCGCAACTCAACTACCCCGGAGGCGTCGCGATCGATCGGGCGGGAAACCTGTACATCGCCGACGGCGGCGACAACGAGATACGCAAGGTGTCGATCGCCGGAACGATCACGCGCGTCGCCGGCAGCGGCGCGCAGTGCGCCTCGCCGCCGTCCTGTGGTGACGGCGGCCCAGCGACGAGCGCCCAGCTGAACGGGCCCGACGGGGTCGCGGTCGGAACCAGCGGCACCTTCTACATCGCCGATGCCTCCGACAACGAGATCCGACGGGTCGCGTCCACCGGGAAGATCAGCACCGTCGCCGGGACCGGCGCCGAATGCTCGGTCCCGAGCGCCTGTGGCGACGGCGGCCCTGCGGCGGGCGCGGAGCTCAACTACCCAGACGCGGTCGCGCTCGATTCCTCGGGCGGCCTGTACATCGCCGACACCTACGACGCCGAGCTGCGCTGGATCTCCGGCGCGAGCACGGTGAGCCTCGCCGCTCCGAGCGGAAGAATCGTGCTCAGCGCGTTCGCCGCCACCATCGCCTCGAGAGCGGTGAGCGTCCGCTACGCGTTGAGCGCGCCGGCGGCCGTGACCCTGTCCGTCGGGTCCGGGCCCAGCCGCGCCGTCGTCTCGCGCGCGTCGGGAGTAGGAGGCTTCGGCGTCCTCTTCTGGAACCGTCGGCTGGGGGCACAGACTGCGCCAGCCGGCCGCTACACGCTGACCGTCACGGCGAGCGCCGGCGGGCGCGCCGTCAGCTCGAAGCTGACGGTCCGGCTCGGCTGAGGTCGCCGGTTCGTCCGCGAGCGCTCCCGCCGCTCAAGGGCGCGGTTGCAACGGCCGATACAAGCCCCGAAATGAGCACCACGGACGACATCACGGGCCTCGAAGCCCCCGAGCTCGGCGTTCAGCCTCAGATCAGGCTGGACCTGGGCCTCGAAGAGGCCGACGCACTTCGCACCTGGCTGCTGAAGGCGTCCGCGGACGGCGCCACGTCGCTCGACGACCCGGTGGTCGCCGGCGTACTGGGCCAGCTCGGGCGCGCGGTCGACGGCGTGCGGGCGGTAGTCAACGTCCGCCTCGAGCTCGAGCAGGCGGGCCTCCAAGTCGCGCACCTGTCCGACGATCAGGTCAGGGAGCTCGGCCGCCGCGTCTCCGAGGCAGCGCTGCCCGGGGTCCGGGGCTGAGCGCTCCCCACCGGCGCGGCTTGCGCCGCACCGGTGAGGTGGGTGCCCATGCACCGCCTAGCTGGCGGTGAAGGACTCGAGCGTCGGGGTGCCCGATCCGTCAGTGGTACCGGGGCGTGTCCGGGCTCGGGGTGCTCTTTACAGGTTGACCGCGACGTACTTGGTCTCGAGGTACTCCTCGATCCCCTCGGGACCGCCCTCGCGCCCGAAGCCAGACTGCTTGATCCCGCCGAACGGGGCGGCGGCGTTCGAGACCATGCCCTGGTTGAGCCCGACCATCCCGGTTTCGAGCCGCTCGACGACCCGCAGCGCGCGCTTCAGGTTGCTCGTATACACGTAGGCGACGAGCCCGAACTCGGTGTCGTTGGCGGCGGCAATCACCTCGTCCTCGCTCAGGAATCCCTTCACCGGGGCGACGGGTCCGAAGATCTCCTCCTTGAGTAGCGCCGCGTCGTCGGGGACGTCGGTCAGCACGGTCGGGTCGTAGAAGTAGCCCGCGCCGTCGCGGGCGTGACCGCCGACGAGGGCGCGCGCGCCCTTGGAGACGGCGTCCTCGACGAGGTGGGCGACCTTTTCCCGCTGGTTCTCGTCGATCAGCGGCCCGACTTGGACACCTTCCTCGGTGCCGCGGCCCACCTTCATCGAGCCGAGCTTCTCGGCGAGCTTCTCGGCGAACCGCTCTGCGACGGCGTCGGCCACGTGGAAGCGGTTGGCAGCCGTGCACGCCTCGCCGATGTTGCGCATCTTGGCGATCACAGCGCCCTGCACCGCATCGTCGAGGTCGGCGTCCTCGAAGACGATGAACGGGGCGTTGCCGCCGAGCTCCATCGACAGCCGCAGCAGATTCTCCGATGCCTGCTCCATCAGCTTGCGCCCGACCTCCGTCGAGCCCGTGAACGAGAGCTTGCGCAACCGCGAGTCGGAGATCAGCGGGCCGGTCGTCTCGCTCGCCGAGGAGGCGGTGATCAGGTTGAGCACGCCCTTGGGCAGCCCGGCCTCCCCGAGGATCTTCACGAGCATCAGCATCGACAGCGGCGTCTGCTGGGCCGGCTTCACGACCATCGTGCAGCCCGCGGCGATCGCCGGGCCGACCTTGCGGGTGCCCATCGCCAGCGGAAAGTTCCAAGGCGTGATCAGCAGGCACGGCCCGACCGGCTGCTTCATCGTCAGCAGGCGGCCCTGGCCGTTGCCGGCGACCGCGTAGCGACCGTCGATCCGCACCGCCTGCTCTGAGAACCAGCGCAGGAACTCCGCGGCGTAGGCGATCTCGGCCTTCGACTCCTTCATCGGCTTGCCCATCTCGAGCGTCATCAAGAGCGCCAGCTCGTCGGTGCGCTCGATGATCGCGTCGAATGCTCGCCGGAGGATCTCCCCCCGCTCGCGCGGGGGATGCTGAGCCCATGCGGGGCCGGCCGCCACCGCCGCGTCGAGCGCCGCCTTGGCGTCGTCGACCGAGGCGTCGGCGACGTCGAGAAGCGTCTCGCCGGTCGCCGGGTCCTCGACCGGGACCGTCCCCTTGGAGCCTTCCCGCCATCGGCCGCCGATGTACAGCTGCGTGGGGACCTGCTGGAGGACGCGTTGCTCTTCGGGTGCGGTGATCGTGGTCATGCTTCCACGTTACCCCACGCGCGAGCCGCGATTCGCCATCCGGCGCCGGAACGCAAAACGTCCCGGCGAGCCTGGGCTCGCCGGGACGTTGGGCAAACGGTTGCGTGTCTGGATTACGCGGCCGAGCGCAGCGGCGCCGGCTCGAGGGCGATCTGCAGGACCTCGTCGACGGTCATCGCGAAGTCGAACTTCATCGCCTCTCGCACTTCCTCAGGCACGTCGTCGAGGTCTCCGCGGTTGCGCTCCGGCAGGACCACTTCGGTCAGGCCGGCCGCGTGCGCCGCGAGCACCTTCTGCTTGACGCCGCCGATCGGGAGCACCCGACCCTGCAGCGTGACCTCGCCGGTCATCCCGACGGTGTGCTTCACGGGGCGCCCGCTAAGGAGCGACGACAGCGCCGTCACCATCGTGACGCCCGCGCTGGGGCCGTCCTTCGGGATCGCCCCGGCAGGCACGTGCACGTGGAACGAGTGGTCCTCGAACGCGGTCGGCTCGATGCCCAGCTCGTCGGCGTGGCCACGGACGTAGGACAACGCGATCTGCGCCGACTCCTTCATCACGTCACCGAGCTGCCCGGTCAGGGTCAGCCCCGACTTGCCCTGCATCGCCGTCGCCTCGACGAACAGCACGTCACCACCGGCACCGGTGACCGCCAGGCCGGTTGCCACTCCGGGCACTGCCGTGCGGATCGCCGACTCCTGGAAGTGCTTCTGCCGCCCGAGGGCGTCCCGCACCTGATCCAGGTCGATCACGATCGGAGCCGGTGCCTCGCCTGACGCGATCTTCGTCGCGGTCTTGCGCAGCAGCGTCCCGAGCTCACGCTCCAGCTGGCGGACACCCGCCTCACGCGTGTATTCGGTTGCGATCGTGTTCAACAGCTCCGTTGAGATTTCGACCTCCTCGGCCTTCAGGCCGTTTCGCTCAAGCTGGCGTGGCCACAGATAGCCGCGCGCGATCGCGACCTTCTCGGAGGTCGTGTACCCGTCGAAGCGGATCACCTCCATCCGGTCAAGCAGCGGGCCGGGGATCGTGTCGGCCACGTTGGCCGTCGCGATGAACAGCACGTGACTCAGGTCGAGCTCGACGTCCAGGTAGTGGTCGCGGAAGCTGTGGTTCTGCGCCGGGTCCAGGACCTCGAGCAGGGCCGAGCTCGGGTCGCCGCGCCAATCGGCGCCGACCTTGTCGACCTCGTCGAGCATGATCACGGGGTTCATCGTCTCGGCATCCCGCAGGGCCCGGACGAGCCGGCCCGGGAGGGCACCGATGTAAGTACGGCGGTGGCCACGGATCTCGGCCTCGTCACGAACGCCGCCGAGCGACATCCGCACGAACTCCCGCCCGGTGGCCCGGGCGATCGACTCGCCGATGGAGGTCTTGCCGGTGCCGGGCGGTCCGATCAGGGTCAGGATCGCGCCGGAGCGCTTGTCCTCGTTGATGCCGCGGTCCTGCCGCAGCTTCCTGACCGCGATGTACTCGACGATCCGGTCCTTGACGTCCTCCAGGCCTGCGTGGTCCTTGTCCAGGACCTCACGTGCGTACGCGGGGTCAAGCCGCTCGTCCGAGCGCTTGCTCCACGGCACGGCGATCAGCCAATCCAGATATGTCCGGATCACGGTCGACTCGGCGCTCTGCTCGCCCATCCGCTCGAGCCGCCCGAGCTCCTTCTCGGCCTGCTCGCGGACATCCTCGGGCATCCCGGCCTCTTCGATCTTCGTCCGGTACTCCTCGACGACCGAGGCGTCGTCCTCGCCAAGCTCCTTGCGGATCGACTCCATCTGCTTGCGCAGGAAGTAGTCACGCTGCTGCTTCTCAGCGCCGGACTCGACGTCCTCACGGATCCGCTTGCGGACCTGGAGCTCAGCCAGCCGCTCACGCTGGAACTTCAGCGCCAGCTCGAGCCGCTCAGTCACGTCCAGGGTCTGGAGCAGCTCGACCTTGTTCTCGTAGGAGATGTCAGGGGAATAGCCGGAGGTGTCCGCCAGTGCGCCGGGCTCCGTGATGCTGCGCAGAAACGCCGACACGCGGCCGTCATCGCCACGCACGTCGAGGATCTCCTCGACGACCGCGCGGTACTCACGCTCTAGGTTGCGGGTGCGCCCGTCGACGGGGACGGGATCTGGGTGTTCTTCGACCTCGACGAACAGACGTCCGTCGGGAAGGGTGTTCGCGGCGCCTGCGACCCCGCGGTGGAGGCCTTGAAGCGTCACCGCACGGGCTCCGCCGGGGAGGCGGACCGTTTCGGCGACTTCTGCGACGGTGCCGATGCTCGCGAAGTCCTGCCCGTGCCGGGGGACGAGTATTACGCGCTCTTCCTCGCCGGCGTCAACGGCCAGGGTGAGCGACATGCCCGGGAAGACGACAGCGTCGTCCAGTGGGACCAATAGAAGTCGGCTAGACATGGAGCTCAAATCTTCACTTTCGATAGGTGCTTACCAGAGATAAGTAGTTTACCAGTTATCGGATCTGGTGTGGGGGTCGATCTAAGTCTTGGCCACTTAGATTAGCGGGTGGCGTCCTGGGGGGGGCGAAGAAGCTTCAGCCGGCTCCCGCGCCGATCGGCCCTATCTGGGATGATCCTCGCGAATGTCGGAGGACAAGCCAGGAACCCCGGAGGACGAGGCCGCCCACGATGTCCTGGCGGCGGAGGCGTTCGCCGTCCCCGCGCCGGACCCCAACCTGCGCCAGCGGCGGGTCGTTCTACCCGATGACCCGAGTGGGATCGCCGAGCCCCACGACGTCTTGGCGGCCGAGGAGTTCGCGATGCCGGCAGCCCCACCGCGTCCGCAGGACACCGGCGCCGCTCGGGGCGCCCGCGCCCGCCAGGGCGCTCTGGGCGCGGCTGCCGCGCTGCTGACGGTGCTTGGGCTCCGGCGCCGCGCGAGACGGTAGTTGGAGCGATGTGACCCGGCCGCTCAGCGCCCGGCGCGACGCCGCGGCATGAGGTCCGTGATCGTTCCCGCGGCGACCTCGGCCGCAAACGCGACGGTCTCGGAGAGCGTGGGGTGGGGATGGATCGTGAGCGCGATGTCCTCGGCGTCCGCGCCCATCTCCAGGGCGTGCACGGTCTCTGCGATCAGGTCGCCCGCGTTCACGCCGACGATGCCGGCGCCGAGCAGCTCCCGCGTATCCGGCTCAAACAGGAGCTTCGTCATCCCCTCGTCGCGCCCGAGCCCGAGCGCACGCCCTGACGCCGCCCACGGAAACGTGGCCTTCCCGTACTCGATCCCCTGCGCGCGAGCGTCCGTCTCCGTCAGGCCCATCCATGCGACCTCGGGATCGGTGAACGAGACCGACGGGATCGCGGCGGGGTCGAACTCGGCGCCCGGGACTCCCGCGATCACCTCGGCCGCGGTCTTTCCCTCGTGCGTGGCCTTGTGGGCGAGCATCGGGCCGCCGACGACGTCTCCGATGGCGTAGATCCAAGGTACGTTCGTGCGCAGGTGGCGGTCGACGGAGATGAACCCTCGTTCGTCCACGGCGATTCCGGCCGCCTCGGCGCCGATCCCGGCCCCGTTGGGCTTTCGGCCGACCGCCACCAGGACACGGTCATACACCTGCGCTTCTCCGCTCGAGAGCTGAGCTTTCAGCCCGCTCTTCTGGGGCGTGAGCGAGGTCACCTCGGTCTGGAGATGGATCGCTTCGTAGCGCTCGGCGATCCGTTTCTGGAGTGGCTTGACGAGATCCTGGTCGGTTCCCGGGAGCAGCTGATCGAGCAGCTCGACGACGGTGATCTTCGAGCCGAACGCCTGATATACGGTCGCGAGCTCGAGGCCGATGATCCCGCCGCCGATCACCAGCAGCCGCTTGGGGACGTCCCGGATCTCGAGCGCGTCCGTCGAATCGATGATCCGCGGGTCCTCGGGCACGTCCGGCAATGTCGCGGCTCGCGAGCCGGTCGCGATCACGCAGTTATCGAACGAGATCGTGCGATCGCCCACCCGGATCGTATGGGGACCGGTGAGACGGGCTTCGCCGTGGACCACCTCGACCTCGCGCTGGCGTGCCAGCAGCGCCAAGCCGCCGGTGAGCTTCCTGACCACCGACTCCTTCCATTCGCGCAGCTCGTCGACGTCGATCCTTGGCCGGCCGAAGGCGATCCCGCGTGCCGTCATCTCCTCGGTCTCCGCCACCACGCGGGCCGCGTGCAGCAGCGCCTTCGAGGGGATGCACCCGACGTTCAGGCAGACGCCCCCGAGGCGCTCGTGGCGCTCGATCAGGATCGTCTTCAGGCCGAGGTCGGCGGCGCGGAACGCCGCAGTGTAGCCACCGACACCCGCGCCGAGCACCACCACCTGCGCCTCGTGGTCGCCCGCGCGGTCCGCCGAGGGCGGCGGAGGAGGAGCGGGTTCCTGACGGACCGACACGCTGGATTCTGGTGCATCGGAGCCGGTCCGAGCCGACGCCCCGTCCGCCTCGAGCGTCAGCAGCACGCTGCCCTCCGAGACGCGGTCGCCGATTCCGACGCGCAGTTGAGAGACGACGCCGGCGGACGGCGCGGGGACGTCCATCGTCGCCTTGTCGGACTCCAGCGTGACGAGCGGATCCTCCAGGGCCACCTCGTCACCCGCGCCGACGTGGATCTCGATCACCGGTACGTCGGTGAACTCCCCGATGTCGGGGACTCGGACCTCGGTCAGCCGGCTCACAGAAGCGCCCTGCGCAGGTCGCTCAGCACGCGGGTGAGGTACGCGACGAACCGTGCAGCGGCAGCGCCGTCGATCACGCGGTGGTCGTATGACAGCGACAGCGGCAGCATCAGCCGGGGCAGGAACTCCTGACCGTTCCACACGGGCTTCATCGCGGAACGGGTCGCGCCCAGGATCGCCACCTCCGGCGCGTTAACGATCGGGGTGAACGACGTGCCGCCGATCCCGCCGAGCGAGGAGATCGTGAACGTGCTGCCGCTGATGTCGGCGGGCGCCAGCTTTCCATCGCGCGCCTTGGCGGACAGCTCGGTGAGCGCTGCCGCGACCTCCAGGAGGCCCTTGCCGTCCGCGCCCTTGATAACCGGCACCACGAGCCCGCCCGGCGTATCTGCGGCGAAGCCGACGTTGTAGTAGCGCTTGAGGATCAGCTCGTCGCCGTCCAGCGAGGAGTTGAACTCCGGAAACTCCTTCAGTGCGGATACGCTCGCCAGCACCAGGAAGGAGACCATCGTCACCTTGACACCTTCGCGGCCCTGCTCCTCATTGAGCTGCTTGCGCCACGCCTCGAGCTCGGTGATGTCGGCCTCGTCGTTGTGGGTGACGTGCGGGATCGTCACCCAGTTGCGGGCGAGGTTCGGTCCGGAGATCTTCTGAATCCGTGAGCGGGGCACGCGCTCGACCGGCCCGTACTTCTCGAAGTCGAGCGACGGCCACGGCGCCACGTCGAGGCCAAGCGGGGTGGCCCCGCCGGGCGCGCCGGCGGGCGCCGCTTCGCCGCGCGCCGCACGCTCGACGTCCGCCTTGGTGATCCTCCCCTTGCGGCCGGTGCCTGCCACGCTCGACAGTTCCACGCCGCGCTCGCGCGCGAGCCGCCGTACCGACGGGCTGGCGTAGACGGGTGCGGAGCCGTTCGGCCGGGGAGACGGAGCTTCGGCCGCCGTCTGGAGAGGCGGGGGCTCGGCCGCGAGCGCGCTTCCGACTGCGTCGGGCGCCGCGGCCTCGGTGGGCGCCCCGTCGGACGCGACGGCGGACGCCTTCGACGGCGCGGCGGCCGCTCCGTTGGCCGACGGCTCGATGTCCAGTAGCCGGCTGCCCTGCGAGACCCGGTCCCCGACCTGGACGTGGAGGTCGCGGATCACGCCGGCGAACGGAGCGGGCACGTCCATGGTGGCCTTGTCCGACTCGAGCGTGATCAGCGGGTCGTCCACCGCCACCGGGTCGCCGGCGGAGACGAGGATCTCGATGATCGGGACCTCCTCGAAGTCACCGATGTCGGGGACCTCTACCGAGACCAGGTTTCCGGTGCTCATACGGTCGTCGGAATCGGGGCGTCGGGGTCGATCTCGTACCGGTCGATCGCCCCCTGGACGCGGGAGGCCTCGATCACGCCCTCGTCGGCGAGCTCGCGCAGCGCGGCGACCGTCACGTAGTGGCGGTCGACCTCGAAGAACCGCCGCAGCGCGCGCCGGTAGTCGCTGCGCCCGAACCCGTCGGTCCCCAGCACCCGGTAGCGACCCGGTACCCACTGGCGGATCTGGTCGGCGAACGCGCGCATGTAGTCGGTCGAGGCGACCACGGGGCCCTCGCGCTCGCCGAGTCGCTCGCTTACGTAGGCGCGGCGCGGCTCGGCGGTCGGGTGGAGCATGTTCCAGCGCTCGGCCTCGATCCCGTCGCGACGCAGCTCGGTGAACGAGGTCACGCTCCACACGTCCGCGGCTACGCCGAAATCGCCCTCGAGGAGCTCGGCGGCGGCAAGGACCTCGTTGAGGATCGTCCCGGAGCCGAGCAGCTGCACGCGGGGCCCTTCGACCTCCGAGGAGCGCAGCCGGTACATGCCCCGCAGGATTCCTTCCTCGGCCCCGGCAGGGAGTGCCGGGTGGCGGTAGTTCTCGTTCATCAGCGTCAGGTAGTAGAAGACGTCCTGCTGCTCGTCGAGCATCCGGCGCAGACCCTCCTGGATGATCACCGCCACCTCGTACCCGAAGGCGGGGTCGTACGCGCGGACGTTCGGCACCACCGAGAACAGCACGTGGCTGTGGCCGTCCTCGTGCTGGAGGCCCTCGCCGTTCAGCGTGGTCCGACCCGCGGTGCCGCCGAGCAGGAAACCGCGGGTGCGGCTGTCGGCGGCGGCCCACACCAGGTCCCCGACCCGCTGGTAGCCGAACATCGAGTAGTAGATGTAGAACGGGACCATCGGGACGCCGTGGGCGCTGTAGGACGTCCCGGCGGCGATGAACGACGAGATCGAGCCGGCCTCGGTGATTCCCTCCTCGAGGATCTGGCCGTGCGCGTCCTCCTTGTAGAACATCAGCTGCTCGGAGTCCTGCGGCTGGTAGCGCTGACCGAACGGCGAGTAGATCCCGACCTGGCGGAACAGCCCCTCCATCCCGAACGTCCGTGACTCGTCCGGGACGATCGGGACGATCCGGCGACCGAGCTGCTTGTCGCGCAGGAGCGCGGCGAGGATCCGCACGAAGGCCATCGTGGTCGAGATCTCGCGGTCCCCGGTGCCCTCGAGCTGTGAGCCGAACAGATCGAGCGACGGGACGGGCAGGGTCTCCGCGGTGCGCCGGCGCACCGGCAGCGAGCCGCCGAGCGCCGCGCGGCGCTCGCGCAGGTACCGCATCTCGGGGGAATCTTCAGGCGGCTTGTAGTACTCGGCGTTACGTACCTGCTCGTCGGTGAGCGGCAGCTCGAACCGATCGCGGAACGCCACCAGTGCGTCCTCGGTCATCTTCTTGGCCTGGTGGGTGATCATCTGACCTTCGCCCGAGGCGCCCATCCCGTAGCCCTTGATCGTCTTGGCGAGGATCACGGTCGGCTGGTCGCGGTGGTGAACGGCCTCGTGGTAGGCGGCGTAGACCTTCTGCTGGTCGAGCCCGCCGCGGTTCAAAAGCCAGATCTCGTCGTCTGACATGTGCGCTACACGGTCGAGCAGCACCGGGTCCTTGCCGAAGAAGTGCTCGCGAACGTAGGCGCCGTCGCGCGACTTGTAGGTCTGGTACTCGCCGTCCACCGATTCCTCCATCACGCGCAGCAGCCGGCCGTCCACGTCCGCCGCGAGCAGGGGGTCCCAGCGCGAGCCCCAGATCACCTTGATCACGTTCCAGCCCGCGCCGCGGAAGTCCGACTCGAGCTCTTGGATGATCTTGCCGTTGCCGCGCACGGGCCCGTCGAGCCGCTGGAGGTTGGCGTTGACGACCCAGATCAGGTTGTCGAGCCGCTCGCGGCCGGCCAGCCCGATCGAGCCCATCGTCTCGGGTTCGTCGACCTCGCCGTCCCCTATGAACGCCCACACCTTGCGGCCCGCTGTGTCGGCGATTCCACGGGCCTCGAGATACTGCATGAAACGCGCCTGGTAGATCGAGGTGATCGCGCCGATCCCCAGCGAGACGGTCGGAAACTGCCAGAAGTCGGGCATCAGCCAGGGGTGCGGATAGGAGGAGAGGCCGTTGGGCTTCGAGACCTCCCGGCGAAAACCGTCGAGCTGCTCCTCGGTCAGCCGGCCCTCCAGGTAGGCGCGCGCGTAGTTGCCGGGGGAGGAGTGCCCCTGGAAGTAGATGAGGTCGCCTCCGTCGTCGTCGCCCGGGGCGCGCCAGAAATGGTTGTAGCCGACCTCCTGCAGGGTCGCGAGCGACTGGTAGGTGGCGATGTGGCCTCCCAGTTCTGAGGACTCCTTGTTGGCGCGCACGACCATCGCCATCGCGTTCCAGCGGATGATCGAACGCAGCCTGCGCTCGACGGCGGGGTCTCCGGGCAGCTTGGCCTCACGCTCGAGCGGGATCGTGTTGAGGTAAGGCGTGTTGAGAGTCGCGATCGGGCCGGTGCCCGCGTGCTGAGCGCGCTCCACGACCCGCGTGAGCAATTGGCGCGCGCGGTCGGGCCCGTCGTGCGCGACGACCGCGTCTACCGCCTCGAGCCACTCGCTCGTCTCAGTGGCGTCGATGTCGGCACCGGAACCGTTGGAGCTGGGGCTCTTGAGTTGATCGGTCATGTGTATGCGATGGTACGCGCGTGCTCACGGCAGATGAAGATCTCGCGTTTGCCGGGCCTGGGGCGATCGTAGAACTCGTGCGGTCCGCTCAGGTCCGTCCGCGAGAGCTGGTCGAGCTGTACCTGAGAAGGATCGAGGCGCTTAATCCTCGGCTGAACGCGTTCCGCAGCACGATGCCCGAGGAGGCGCTGGCCGAGGCCGACGCTGTCCCGACCGACGGGCCGCTCGCGGGTGTGCCGATCGCGGTCAAGGGCGATACCGCGGTCGCCGGCCAGGTGACCGCCTGGGGCTCCCGGACCTACGGCCCGGCGGAGCCGGCCGACGCCGAGATCGTCCGCCGGCTGCGGTCCGCTGGGGCCATTCCGATCGGGATCACCAACGTCCCCGAGCTGACGATCTTCCCGTGGACGGCGTCCGACGCGACCGGGATCACGCGCAACCCATGGGACCTGACCCGCACTCCCGGTGGCTCCTCGGGTGGGTCCGCCGCTGCGGTCGCGGCCGGCATGGTGCCGTGCGCTACCGGGTCTGATGGTGGCGGGTCGATCCGAATACCGGCGGCGTGCTGCGGCCTCGTGGGGATGAAGCCAAGCCGAGGGAGGGTGTCCAAGGTCCCGCCCGGCGAGCACTGGTTGGGGCTCAGCACCTTCGGCCCGCTCGCGCGAACGGTCTCCGACAGCGGGCTGATGCTCGACGCGATGCACGGAACGATCGAGGGCGACGCGTACAGCCTGCCGCCGTTCACGGGCCGCTACCTCGACGCGGCGGCTTCGCCTCCAGGGCGCCTGCGGATCGCAGTTTCACGAAAGATCCCGCTGGGGCTGTTGGCCTCGCTATCGGACGATCAGCGCGGCGCGTTCGACGGGACCGCCACGCTGCTGGCGGAGCTGGGCCACGAGGTAGTCGAGCGCGATCCCTCCTATGGGATGGCTGGGCTCGTTTTCACCCAGACGTGGCTGCGGGGCATCTACGAGGACACCCTCAAGGTGCCCGACCGCTCGCAGCTCGAGCCCATCACCCGGCGGATGGCCGCGACCGGCCGGCTGCTCGTCCCCGACCGACGCGCGCGCAAGCTGCGCGGGAGGACCCGGGCGCGGATCACCGCTCGCATGCTTGCGCTGTGGGATCAGGTCGACGTGCTGATGACTCCCGGGCTCGCGACCACCGCGATCGCCGCCGAAGGGGGTTACGGCGGCGGGGCAAATCGCGCGTTCAACATGTCGGCGCGGTTCACGCCCTGGACCCCGGCGTTCAACCTCACCGGTCAGCCGGCGCTCGCGATCCCGGCGGGCTTCGGCTCGGACGGGCTGCCGTTGAGCGTCCAGTTCGTCGGCCGGGTGGGCGCCGAGGACACGCTCTACTCGCTGGCCGGTCAGGTCGAGGCGGCACGGCCCTGGGCCGACCGGCGGCCGCCGCTCGCGGCGGGCGTGGCGCCGTCCTCCTGAGGGGAATCACCGTCGCCCGCGAAGGTCGTGCGCGCGAGGGCGAGGAACTCGGTGACCGCAGGCGGATGCCGCCGCCCCTGCCTCCACGCGAGCGTGATGTCGCGCGACAGCGGGGGGTCGATCAGCGTCACGACCGCCACCTCCGCACCGGGTGCCACAGCGTCCGAGCGCGGAAGGATCGCCACGCCCATTCCGCGGGCCACGAGCCGACGGATTCGCTCGCTCTCGTTTGACTCGAGCTTGATCTGCGGCTCGAAGCCCGTCGCTCGTCCCGCCGAGACGAGCAGCTCGCGCAGCCTCGCACCCTCCCGGTAGCTGATGAACTCCTCACGTTCGAGCTCCGCCAGGCGCAGCCTGCGCCTCCCGGCGAGCCGGTGGCCGACCGGGAGCAGCACCATGAGCTCCTCGGAGACGAGCTGGTGCAGCCCGAGCTCGTGACTCTCGACCCGCTCTGTGACCGACAGGAATGCGAGGTCGAGCTCGTCGTTACGGAGCATCTCGGCTAGCTCCTCGCTCGAGGCCTCCCGTACGGTCAGCTCGATCGCGGGGTGGCGTTGGTGAAAGATGGCGAGCACGAGCGACACGTCCACGGGGCCCATGGTGTGCATCGTGCCCACGGTGACGTGGCCTGCCTCGAGGCCCTTCACTCCCAGGAGCTCGGCTTCGGCTGCCTCGACCTCCGCGAGGATCCGTCTGCCCCGGGCGACCAGCAGACGGCCGGCGTGAGTGATCGTGACCTGCCGCGTCGTCCGCTCGACGAGCAGCAGCCCGAGCTCGTCCTCGAGCCGGCGGATCTGCTGGGAGAGAGCGGGCTGCGCAATGTGCTCACGCGCCGCCGCGCGGGTGAAGTTGCGCTCCTCGGCGAGCGCCACGAGGTAGCGAAGCTGGCGCAAATCCATAAGCACAGGTTATAGATTGATGCGGATCCTCGTCTTGGACATCTAAAGCAATTCCGGTCATGATGCTCCGCACAACCTCTCCTCCCTCATCGCGCCCCGCTAGGACCGGCCTCATATCCCGCCGGTTTTCGGGGCGCGATTCCTTTAAAGTCGAGGCCGCATGGGAACGATCAACGTCACCGCCGAAAAATCGATCGAGGCCCCCGCCGGGGCCGTGTACGGGTATGTGGCGGACATGCGCGAGCACCATCCGCGCTTCCTGCCGCCGGCGTTCTCGGACTTCCAGGTCGAGTCCGGCGGCGTTGGTGGCGGGACGGTCACCCGCTTTAAGATCACGGCCGGCGGCCGCACCCGCGAGTACCGGATGCGGGTCGCCGAGCCCGAGCCGGGACGGGTATTGACCGAGTCCGACAGCGGCTCGAGCCTCGTCACGACCTGGACGGTGACACCCGACGGGGAGAGGTCTCGGGTCCGCATCGCGACCACATGGGAGGGCGCAGGAGGCATCGGCGGCCTCTTCGAGCGGCTGTTCGCGCCGCGCGTGCTGCGGGGCCTTTACGCCGAGGAGCTCGAGCGCCTCAACGGTTACGCGCGTGAGCGCGTCAGCAACGGCGCCGCCTGAGCGCCGCCGCAGCGTCCGAAGCGTCCGCTAGCTTGGCGGCCTCCGTGCGGGGTCAATGATGGAGGCTGGCGAAAAAACGCAGACGGACCCGGTTCGCGTCGCAAGCTGGCGACGGGCGCTGCTGGCGCTCGAGTTCCCGGGGATGCTCGACTTCGACAATCCGGCGCTCGAATGGCGACGGCTGTTCTCGGAGCTGCTCGGGACCTTCCTGCTCGTGACCGCCGGCGCCGGCGCCGGCACGGTCGACGCGGTCAGCCACGGAATGATCAGCCGCACGGCCGCGGTGACCGCCCCGGGCCTCACGGTGACGGCGATCATCCTTTTCATGGGCGCCGTCTCGGGGGCGCACCTGAACCCGGCCGTGACGATGGCATTCACCCTCAGGGGCGACTTCCCGTGGCGTCGCGTCCCCGGCTACATCCTCGTCCAGCTGATCGGCGCGACGCTTGCCGTCCTGTTGCTGTGGGCGCTGTTCGGCAAGGTGGGAATGCTCGGGGCGACCGAACCGGGGGCGGGCATCCACGACTGGCAGGCGCTGCTCGTCGAGCTCGTGCTGACCACCGGGCTGATCAGCACGATCCTCGGTACGGCCTCGAAGGCCCAGAGCGTTGGCCCGCTGGCGGCGGTGGCGGTCGGCGCCTACATCGCCCTCGCCGGGCTTTGGTCCAGCCCCGTGAGCGGGGCGTCGATGAATCCGGCGCGCTCGTTTGGCCCGGATCTTGTGCTCGGCGACTTCTCCCACTTCTGGGTCTACGTCGTCGGGCCGCTCGCCGGCGGTCTGCTCGCGGTCGCGTTTGCTTGGGCCCTCCGGGGTCGGGGAGGAGACATCGGGGGCCTCGATGCCGCCCGTGGGATGCTCCACCGAGGCGATGCCGAAGAGCGCCGCCCAGCTTGAGCGCACCCAGCGATGTCTGACATGATCGCCCGGTGCCGAAAGCCAAACCACAGGCAGCCGGAGAGCCGCAGGTCGGCCGGATCAGGTGGCTCGACCACGTCGCGGATCACGACTACGCGGCCGCGGAGGCCTACCTATCGCTGAAGCTCGACGCCGAGGCGGTGAAGAAGGCCGTTAAGCGCCTGCGCAAGGCGGAGATCACGACGCGGCGCGCTAACGACATCCTCCGTGCGGCGGGCCTGACACCCGCGCGGCTGGACGATCCGGGCGTGATGAAGGACCTGATCAAGGTGATCGAAGGCAAGCAGCTCAGCCCGGTGCTCGTCGTCAACTCCGAGCCGGGCGCCGACATCGCCGACGGCTATCACCGCGTGTCGATGGTGTTCCAGCTCGACGCGTACGGCGAGGTGCCGGTCAAGGTCGCCTGACCGGGCGCGGCGTCAGAGCAGCGTCGCCGTCAGCTCCATCTCGGGGATTCCGGCCAGCGCCCGCGATACCGGGCAGCCCGCCTTCGCCTGCTCCGCGTAGTCCTCGAACTGCGTCTGGTCGATCCCCGGAACCCGGCCTTCGGTGTCGAGGTCGACGCGCGTCAACGTGGGGGCGCCCTCGACGTTACGGAGCTCGACCCGCGCGCTGGTGCGAACGGACTCGGGAAGGTGACCGTCACCGCTGAGGATGTTCGACAGCGCCATCGTGAAGCACGCGGCGTGCGCGGCGGCGATCAATTGCTCCGGATTGGTTCCCGCAGCTTCGCCCTCACCGAACCGCGACTCGAACGAGTACGGGCCCTCGAACACGCCATTGCCGACGGTGACGCTGCCCGAGCCGCCGGCGAGATCGCCGTGCCACTCCGCGCTGCCATTTCTTGCCGCCATCTGCTTCTCCCTTCGTAGACAGGTTTCAGTCGCCGGTCAGCCGTTGGTAGACGAGGCGGATCGATCGCCACAGCTTCACATTGGCGAACTTGTCAAGGGCTTGCGCGGCGGGTGTAGTGTGGGACTCCGATGGCACCGATCTCACGTGGCTTCATGGGGCGACGACGGCCGGTCGACGATCCGTCAAGGGTGCCGCCCGGGCAGTACGTAACAACCGACTTCCCGGTGCTCTCGGCGGGGCCGACGCCTCACACGCCGCTCGACGAGTGGAGCTTCACGATCAGCGGGGAGGTCGATGAGCCGATCTCGTGGCCGTGGGATGAGTTCGTCGCCCTCCCGTCGGAAACCGTCACCGTCGACATCCACTGCGTGACGAAGTGGTCAAAGCTCGGGACGACCTGGCGCGGTGTGTCGGTCGACGCGCTGCTGGAGCACGTCAATACCGAGGCCGCATATCTGACCGCGTGGTCCGACGGGGGCTACACCACGAACCTTGCCCTCGAGGACGTCACCGACGGACAGGGTTGGGTCGCGTACGAGTTCGACGGCAAGCCGCTCGAGCCCGAACATGGCGGTCCGGCGCGGTTGCTGGTCCCGCACCTGTACTTCTGGAAGAGCGCCAAGTGGGTCCGGGGCCTGACCTTTACGCCGGACGATGAGCCCGGGTTCTGGGAGAACTACGGCTACCACAACCATGGCGACCCGTGGCTGGAGCAACGCTACCAAGGCGACTGAGCTGGCAGCTCGGCCGGGTGGTCGAGCTGATCGACGAGACGGCGCGGGCCAAGAGCATCGTGCTCGAGCTCCCAGACTGGGCCGGGCACCGCGCGGGGCAGCACGTCGACGTTCGGCTCACCGCAGAGGACGGCTACCAGGCACAGCGCAGCTATTCGATCGCATCCGGTCCCGAGGACGGCCATCTGGTACTGACCGTGGAGCGCCTCGACGACGGCGAGGTTTCGCCGTACCTGGCCGATGTGCTCCAGCCGGGAGACGAGCTCGAGTTGCGCGGGCCGGTCGGCGGCTATTTCGTGTGGGAGGAGTCACTCGGCGGGCCGCTGCTGCTGGTGGCCGGCGGCTCCGGGGTGGTTCCGCTCCGCGCAATGCTGCGCCACCGGTCCGCGGCCGGTTCCTCGGTCCCGGTCCGCCTGCTCTACTCGTCGCGCTCGCTCGACGACGTGATCTACCGCGAGGAGCTCCTGAACGGCGCCTACGGTGGGGCCGACGTGCGGATTGCGCTCACGCGCGCCTGGCCGAAGGACTGGAAAGGGCTCCGCGGCCGGGTCGACCAGGAGGTGCTCGAGGCGGTCGCTTGGCGGCCGGTGGAGCGCCCCCTGGTCTACGTCTGCGGTCCCAGCGGATTTGTGGAAGCCGTAGCGGAGTCGCTCGTCGACATGGGGCACGGAGCGGGGCGGATCAGGACGGAGCGCTTCGGCCCGACCGGTACGTGAACTGAGAGGACGAGGGAGATGTACCCACTGGACGGAAACGCGATCGCCGGAGTCCTGTTCGAGCGCTTCGGCGAGGAGATGACCACCGCGCGAGGGATCTGCGCGCACTGCCACAGCGAATCGCAGGTCGGAGAGCTGCGCGTGTACATGAGAGCGCCGGGGACCGTGGTCCGTTGCCCGGTCTGCGGCAACGTCGTGATGGTGATCGTCGAGGTTCGTGGAGCGATGAGATTCGACCTTGCCAGCATCAGCCTGGGCGCGTCCGGCAGCGGGCGGGCTTGGAGCCATCCGCAGGGGTCCTAGCGGAATTCCCTGGCGGCCGCCGCGGTCCGTCACAATTGGTAGATGGCCGAGGGCTCGACCGAGTCAGACAGCGGACAAACCGGGCAGAAGGCGGTGCCGCCGCCGCCGATGCCGCGCGACAAGCAGGGCTGGCGGGTAGCGCCGGCGCCCGATGGGCGCGGCATGCCCGACGACCACAAGCCCTCCCCGCCGCATCGGCTGCGCGGGTTCTGGATCTTCGTGCTGGTGCTGCTGGCGATCAACTGGCTCTCGGTGCTGCTCGTCCAGGCCCCCGGGTCAGCCCCGGGTGAAGGTGCCGTTCAGCCCGTTACTTCCTGAACGAGGTCGCAGTCGGGCCAGGTCAAGTCGATCTCGTCCAACGAGCGACACGATTCAGGGCACGTTCACGACCAAGATCCGCTACCCGGCCGAACGACACCAAGGCGACCCCGACGACGCTGTTCTCGACCCAGGTGCCGTCGTTCTGGAACAACCAGGCGCTGACCCAGCTGCTGCAGTCCAAGAGCGTCCAGGTCAACGCGCAGAACCCCAACCCGGGCACCTCGCTGCTGGCGGAGATCCTGCTCGGGTTCGGCCCGACGTTGCTGATCGTCGGGCTGTTCATCCTGCTCGCCCGGCGCGCAGCCGCAGCCGGCGGAGGCGGTCTCGGCGGCCTCGGGAACTTCGGGCGCTCGCAGGCGCGCCGCGTCGACCCCCAGAAGATCCGCGTCACGTTCGACGACGTCGCCGGGATCGACGAGGCGAAGGCGGAGCTGACCGAGATCGTCGATTTCCTGAAGACGCCTGACCGCTACGAGCGCCTCGGCGGCCGCATGCCGCACGGCGTGCTGCTGTACGGGCCGCCCGGAACGGGCAAGACGCTGCTGGCGCGAGCGGTTGCCGGCGAGGCGCACGCCGCGTTCTTCTCGATCGCGGCGTCGGAGTTCATCGAGGCGATCGTCGGCGTCGGCGCCTCGCGCGTGCGCGACCTGTTCGCGAAGGCGAAGGAGGCCGCGCCGGCGATCATCTTCATCGACGAGCTCGACGCGATCGGCCGCTCGCGCGCGGGTCAGGTCTCGGTCACCGGCGCCAACGACGAGCGCGAGCAGACGCTCGACCAGATCCTCACCGAGATGGACGGGTTCGAGCCGAACCAGGCGGTCGTCGTGATCGGCGCGACCAACCGCGCCGAGATCCTCGACCCGGCGCTTGCTGCGACCGGGGCGCTTCGACCGACGGGTTGCGGTGCAGCCGCCCGACCGGACCGGCCGGGTGAAGATCCTTCAGGTGCACACGCGCTCGATCCCGCTCGACAAGGACGTCGACCTCGGCGAGATCGCGGCCTCGACGCCCGGGATGGTCGGCGCCGACCTGGCAAACCTCTGCAACGAGGCCGCGCTGCTCGCGGCGCGCCGCAACCACGACAAGGTGAAGATGGCGGACTTCACCGATTCGCTCGAGAAGATCATCCTCGGCGCGCCCCGGGGAATCCTGCTGAGCCCCGAGGATCGCGAGCGGACCGCGTACCACGAGTCCGGCCACGCGCTCGTCGGGATGTTGACGCCGAACGCCGACCCCGTCCGCAAGGTCTCGATCATCCCGCGCGGGCAGGCGCTTGGGGTGACGCTGTCAACGCCCGATTCCGACCGGGTCTCGTACACGCGCGAGGACCTGGAGGCGAAGATCAAGGTCGCGCTCGGCGGCCGGGGGGCCGAGGAGGTCGTGTACGACGACATCACGACGGGCGCCGAATCGGACCTCGAGCAGCTCACGCAGATCGCGCGACAGATGGTGGGACGCTGGGGGATGAGCGACAAGGTCGGGCCGGTCACGGTCCTTCCCCACGACGGCCAGGGACCGTTCTTTCCCGGCGCCAGCGAGACCTCTCCGCAACTGCAGTGGCTGATCGACCAGGAGGTCCGGCGGATGGTCGACGAGGCGCACGCCGAGGTCACGAAGCTGCTCGAGGATCACCGCGCACAGCTCGACAGCCTGGCGCAGGCGTTGCTGAAGGCGGAGACTCTCGACGCCCCGGAAGCGTACGCCGCCGCGGGCGTACCGATGCGCACCGCCGAGCTCGAGGCGACGGCCGCGGCCGCGGCGACGGCCGAGACCGCGGCGAGCGCCTAGCGCGAGCGGCCACGGCGCGGTGGCTCGGTTCGTCGTCCAGCTGCACGACGCGACCACGCTGCATTTCGATCTCCGCCTCGAGCTCGACGGTGTGTTCCGCTCGTGGGCGGTCCCGAAGGGGCCGTCACTGGATCCGGCGGTGAGGCGCCTGGCGGTCCCGGTCGAGGATCATTCCCTTGCGGCGGGCGAGTTCGAGGGTCGGCACGACGGAGCGACGCGTGGCACGGGTGCGGTGCTCATCTGGGACGAGGGCACGGTGGACATCCTGAACGACGAGCCTCACCATCTCTCGTTCATCACGCGTGGCCACAAGCTGAACGGCCGCTTTGGCCTGACCGAGACCACGCCGAACAGCTGGATCCTCGTCAAGGCGCGAGATGACGACGCACGCCCCGGCTCGGACATCGCCGCCGAGCAGCCGAACAGTGTGCGCACAGGACGGAGCCTGCGCGAGGTCGCCGACGCGTGAGCGATTGCGCGATGGCGGGTAGCACGGGTCGATGGGACCACTGTTCCTCGCCAACTGGCGCCTGATCCATCGGCGATTCTGCGTGCTGGCCTGGCTCGCGGCGACGGCGCTCGCGCTGGTGATCCTCGTGCACTTCGCCGCGGTGTCGGTCGCATGCGCGGGTCACGACGGGCCAGGTGCGTCGGCGTGCGCGACGCACCCCCAGGCCTCCCAGCCGCTCATCCGCTGAGGTTTGCGAGCAGCTGACGTGCGGTCGCGTCGAATCGCGCCAAGTCGCCATACGGGCGAGCCACCAGCATCGCTCCCTCGAGCGTAGAGAGGATGCTCTGGGCGACGTCCTCCCGCGGCCCCGTGAAGCGCAGCGATCTGTCGGCGCGCCCTTCCGCCAGCACGTCCGAGAGCCAGTGCCGGTTGTCGTCGAAGAACCGGATCACCGCGTCACGCATCGGTTTCGGGAGCGTCTGGTACTCGGCGGCGAGCACGCCGCACATGCACATCCGCTTGCCGCGCAACACGTCCGCGTAGAGGCCCGCGTAGGCCTCGAGCTTCCTCCGGGCATCGGCCCCATCGTGGTCGATCCGGTTGAGCGCGTCCGCGAAGCGCTGGCCGTAGCGGGCGATCAGCGCCTGGCCGAGCTCGGCCTTGCCCGGGAAGTGGTAATGCAGGCTCGCCTTGGTGATCCCGAGCTCGGTGGCGATGTCGGCGTAGCTGAAGCTGTTGAAGCCGCGCGTCTGCACGAGCCGCTCGGCGATGTCGAGGATCCGCTCGGCGGTACCTGACTCTTTCTTTGGGCGGGCAACTGCCACCGTGCTCCTTGGCTAGGGGACTTGACATCTTACCTACCGGAAGATAAGTTCACCCACACAGACTTATCTACTGATAGATAAGTACCTCGCCGAGTAGGCCTGTGAACCGCCGGCCTCTCGAATCCCACGAGGAGGGGACCGTGAGCACCATCACCACGTTTGACCTCGATCGCTTCGCGCGGGCGGCCGAGGAGCGCGACGCCGCCACGCAGCTGTCGATGTACGGCCCGGAGGCGACGGTCACGATTGCCGACAAGGTCTCCCAGCCCGGAGCACCCCGCGTGCTCCGCACGCGGCGGGAGATCAGGGACTGGCTCGAGGACGTGTACGGGCGTGAGATGACCCACTCGGTCAGGCACCGGGTCAAGGACGAGAGCGGCGCCGCCTACACCGAGGCTTGCCGCTACCCCGACGGCACGAACGTGCTGTGCGCGACCGTGATCGAGCTGGACGGCGGACAGATCCAGGGCCAGACCGTGGTTCAGGTCTGGGACGAGGCGTAACCGAAGCGTTCCCGCGAGCCGGCGGAGAACTCTTCGCCGGCCCGCGCGACGTCGGAAGGGCGGGCGCTGAACGCCGTTACGCCCCCGTTACCGCGGGTCGCCTACAACTCGCACAGGCGAGCGATCCATCACATTACGTGGGCGGCGATAACCCCAGCGAGGTATCCACCGGCCGGCGACGCCGGCTCTCGCTCGTGCTGGTGCTCGCGAGCTGCGCGCTGGCAGTGACGGCCTGCGGATCGTCGGTTAAGCCCACCGCGGATCTGCCGGGCGGGCAGACCCGCGACCTGAAGTTCGCCAACTGCATGCGCTCGCACGGCGTTCCGAACTTCCCCGACCCGGGTCCGAGCGGCCTCCTCGAGATCGGCCCGGGTTCGGGGATCAACCCCCAGTCTCCGGCGTTCCAGTCCGCACAGCAGGCGTGCTCCCGGTTCGGCCCGCGGGGCGGCGGTCTTCCGTCGATGTCCGAGAGCCAGAAGCTGGCGGCGCTCGCGTTCGCCAAGTGCATGCGGACTCACGGCCAGCCCAACTTCCCGGACCCCAGCTTCACCGCGCCCGTGGGAGCGACGAGGGTGCTCGTGCTCCGGGGCATGGTGTTCGCGTTCCGATCCGGGATCGATCCCAAGTCTTCGGCGTTCAGGCACGCGGCCGCGGCGTGTGGGGTGGGCGTGCCCTGAGACGGTCGTGGGGCGAGCGGATTGTCGGGCGCTACCGTAGGCCGCGGTGCGACTCGCGACGTGGAATGTCAACTCGCTGAAGCAGCGCCTGCCGCGGCTGCTTCCGTGGCTCGACGAGCGTCAGCCGGACGTGGTGTGCCTGCAGGAGACCAAGCTTGCCGACGACGCGTTCGCCGAGCTCTTCGGAGACGAGCTCTCGAGCCGTGGCTACGCGGTCGCCACGCACGGAGAGGCCACCTGGAACGGCGTCGCGATCCTCTCCCGTGCGGGTCTCGACGACGTCGTCAAGGGCGTCAAGGGCGCCCCCGGGTTCCCGCGCCCTGAGGCGCGCGCGGTTTCGGCCACGTGTGACGGGATCAGGGTCGTCTCCGTGTACGTGCCCAACGGACGCGTGCCAGGGTCAGAGCACTACGCGTACAAGCTCGCGTGGCTTGACTCGCTGCGCCAGATGGTCGCGGCCGGCTCGCCCGAGTCGACGATCGTCTGCGGAGACATGAACATTGCTCCGGCCGACGAGGACGTGTTCGATCCCGCCGCTTACGTCGGACATACCCACGTCACCCCGCAGGAGCGCGCCGCGCTATCGGAGATCGAGGCGCTCGGGCTACACGATGTCGTGCGGGACCGTTGGCCCGGCGAGCGGGTGTTCACATACTGGGACTACAGAGCTGGGATGTTCCACCAGGACCTGGGGATGCGCATCGACCTGGTCCTCGCCGGTGGCAGCGTCGCCGAGCGCGTGCGGGCCGCGTGGGTTGACCGGAAGGCCCGCAAGGGCACCGGCCCGAGCGATCATGCGCCCGTGATCGTCGACCTCGACGAGGCGCCGGACGGCGATATCGGGCCGGTGGTGCCGCCCCCGTCGGCCCCCGCCGCCAGGCGCGGCTCGGTCAAGCTGCCCCAGTCGCGCTGACATGACCGCCCGCTCAGTCGCGGGGTCGCTCGCGGTCGCGTGAGGGCTGCACCCGCTTGGGCTCGCCGGGCATCTTCGGATAGTCGGGCGGGTAGGGCATGTCGCCGCGCCCCTCGGCCTCGTCACGCTCGTACATGTCGAGCAGCGGCTGGAGCGAGTGAGCGACGTCGTTGATCGCGGCGTGCCGATCGCCCACCTCGGCAAACCGGGCCGGCATCGTCTCGACCGTGAACATCTCGGGCACGACCTCCGGGAGCTCGTTCCACGCCAGTGGCGCCGACACCGGCGCCCCCGGCTTCGGCCGGATGCTGTACGCGGACGCAATCGTGCGGTCGCGCGCGTTCTGGTTGTAGTCGACGAAGATGCACTCGCCGCGCTCCTCCTTCCACCACTTCGTCGTGACCTCTCCCGGTAGACGCCGCTCCAGCTCGCGCCCGAATGCGATCGCGGCGTGGCGCACGTCCGTGAACGTCCAGCGCGGCTCGATCCGCACGTAGATGTGCACCCCGCGGCCGCCGGAGGTCTTCGGAAACCCGATGTAGCCGAGCTCGTCCAGCAACACCCGGCCCTCGGCGGCGACGCGGACCGCGTTCTCGAAATCGGTCCCGGGCTGCGGGTCGAGGTCGAGTCGGAGCTCGTCCGGATGGTCGACGTCGTCGCTGCGGACCGGCCACGGGTGAAAGGTGATCGTGCCCATCTGCGCCGCCCAGCCAACCACCGCGATCTCGGTGGGGCAGATCTCGTCCGCCGTTCGCCCCGACGGGAACTTGATCTCCGCGGTCTGCACGTAGTCCGGGGCGCCTCGGGGGACGCGTTTTTGAAAGAACGCGTCGCCGCCGCCCTTCTCACGCGTGGAGATGACGATTCCCGGGTGCACGCCCTTCGGCCAGCGCTCGAGCGTCGTCGGCCTTCGCTCCAGCGCGCGCATGATCCCGTCTCCAACGGCCAGGTAGTACTCGACGATGTCGAGCTTGGTGATCGGGCCGGAGCTGTCGGTCGGCGGAAAGATCACACGCTCCGGATTGGAGACGCGCAGCTCGCGGCCGCCGGCGTCGACGATCGTCTCATTGGGCGCAGGCATGTTCCGTGAGTTCTACGGCACGCGCCGCGGGCGCACATCCCGTGGGCGCTTATTTTCGCGGTCTGGCTCGCGAGCGCAGGGGACCCGCTCGAGCACGCCGGCGTCGACGAGCGTCCGCAGCCGCGAGGAAAGCGTGGGGCGCGGGATGTTAGGGTCGCCCGAGCGCGCTCCCTCCGACCGATATCGAGGCTCCGATGAACGAGACGCAAGTGCAGCCGCCGCCCGTCCGGGAGGATCCGAGCGAGCTCGAGCGTGCCGCGGCCGACCTCGCGTCGGTGGCACGCGAGCTGGCCGTCGAGACCGAGCGCGCCCGACGGCTTCCCGCACGCCTCGTTGCGGCCCTCTGCGACTCCGGGCTGATGCGGGCAGGGGCGCCCCGGGAGGTCGGCGGGTTGGAGCTCGCGCCCGGCACTGCGCTACGGTGCGCCGAGCAGGTGGCACGGGGCGATGCGTCGGCTGGCTGGTGCGTCTCGATCGCTATCACCAGCAGCCTGTTGGCCGCGTATCTGCCTCCCGAGGGACGCGAGGAGCTGTTCGGCGGTGGCCGAGGAATCGCAGCCGGGGTGTGGGCGCCGCGCGGCAAGGCCAGAACGACCGAGGGCGGCGTGATCGTGTCTGGTCGGTGGGCGTTCTGCAGCGGGATCTCACACGCCGACGTGCTGTTTGCGGGCTGCTTTATCGAGACCAATGGCGACATGGGTGGCGAGCGCTCGCGGCCGTCGGTCGTGGCGCTTCGCAAGGATGACCTGGAGATCCTCGACACGTGGCACACGCTTGGGCTCCGTGGCACCGGGAGCCATGACGCGGTCGCCGACGAGGTGTTCGTGCCGACCGCCCGCGTGCTGTCGTTGTTCGACGGACCGGTCGTGCGTAGGCCGCTCTACCAGTTCCCGGTCTTCGGATTCTTCGCGCTGTCGGTCGCAGCGGCCGCACTCGGGAATGCGCGCGCAGCGATCGACGCGTTCGTCGAGCTCGCTGCCGCCAAAGTAGGGCTCGGCTCGAGTCGAACGCTCGCCGAGCGCGCCCCGACGCAGGCAGCCCTCGCCACGGCCGAGGCGTCGCTGGGCGCCGCCGGCGCGCTCTACTACGCCGCGGTCGAGGATGCCTGGGAGGCGGCCCAGCGCGACGAGCCGGTTGCGGTCGAGCTCCGCAAGGGCTTGCGGTTGGCCGCGACGCACGCGGTCCGGGCCTCCGCCGAAGTCGTGCGCTCGATGTACGACCTCGCCGGTGGCACTGCCATCTACGACGACTCACCGCTCCAGCGGCACTTCCGCGATGCGCATACCGCCACCGCTCACTTCCAGGTCAACGAGGCATCACGGGAGTTGCCAGGCCGGATCCTGCTCGGGCTGCCGGCCGACGCGTCGATGCTGTGAGGCGGCGGGTTGACGCCGCCCTGCGATTCTGGCTCGACCGGCATCGAAGCCCGGCTGAGGCGCCCCAGCCGAGGCGGCCTGCCGAGGGTTGGCCGAGATTCGGTCGCATAGCGTCCGAATCTCGGCCAACCCCCCCGCGGCCCCGCGGCCCCGCCGGCCCCGCCCGCCAACCGCCCGCCAACCGACGAGGAGCCGCTCGAGGTCGCGCTCGAAGTGCGCCGAGCCGGGCTCGGTTCGCTGTGGATCGGCGAGCTGGCGACGTTCGACGCGAGTGGGCGCATAGCGCCGCGCGGATGCGGGAGACGATCGAGCGCTTGCGCCCGATCCTTTCGGGAGCGCCGAGCACCTGCGATGGGCGGTACGTGCGCAGCCACGGCTTCAGGCTTCGCCGACCGATGGCCCCCGTCGAGGATCGCCGTCGCGGCCGGCCTTGGCGAGATGAGCCGAAGCGGGGCGGTGGTCGGCCGCCCCGCTTCGAAGTCACGCGTCAACGATCAAGGCGGCCCGCGCGCGTAGGAATCGCGGGGTGCAAGCCGCGGCCAGACGCGCTTGCGCCACCCGCCGAGCACCGCGGCGCGGCCACGCGGCGAGAGCCGCATCCACCCGCTGATCCGTCGCCGCCTTTGGGCCCGAATGCGGCGACGTACCCTCACCGTGCCGGGGACGGTCGCGACCTGAACGAAGGGCGGATGGCCCGTCCCGGAGGGCCCGGTTGGGCCCTGCGCCGACGCAAGCGCCGGCAGACCGGAGAGTGCGAGCATGGCGAGCGAGACTGGAACCAGGCGCATGCGGTGAATAAGGGTCACGATCTGAGCTTCTCGCCCGTGCGTTAGAAACGCGCATGCTGCGGCTAAGGCTTGCGTACGAGCGCCCTGGCGCCAGTTGACATTTCGTCGAGCGCACCTACTCGATGGTCGTTACATAGGCCGCCGAGGCCGGCTGGCAAGGGGCCCGCGCCGGTTTCGCCTCGGGCGCGCTTCGGCCTTCTCATCTCTGAGGATGAGCGCGGCTCGAAATCACCGCGTGCACGCCGTGATTAACGCCTACGAGACGCGGCTGATCGCCCCTCAGGAGTGAGTCAGGGACCGGGGCGCGCGCGACTGCAAGCGACTCACCAGACGCGCGGCACGAGACGCTTACGTCGCGCCGCGAAGTTCTCGTACTGGGCCCCGAGCGCATCGGTGAGCTGTCGCTCCTCGGCGTGGATACGGACCCCCAACCCCGCTCCGCCCACGAGTACGACGACGAGAAGGCTCAACACGTCTCCGGTGGCCAATCCGATCCCGACGAGCACCAGCAGGATCCCGCTGTAGGAGGGATGCCGGACGTAGCGATAGGGGCCGTTGGTGACGACGTAGTGGTCGCTCTGCACTTCGATGCGGTACTGGAAGAAGCGCCCTAGCGTGGCGATCGACCAGGCGCGGAGGCCTATGCCGGCGGCGATCAGCACAAGCCCGGCCACGAATGGCCAGACGCGTCCACCGGGCCACGGCACCGGATCGTCCCGACCAAGCTGCACCGCAGCGAAGATCGACCCGCCAATGCATGCGGCGAGCACGAGACCGCTCGGATCCCGCGCCGGCCGACGCCCCAGGCGCAGGCTCTGGCGGATGGTCATCGCGAACTCGAACGCCACCCAGATCCCGATCGCAATGTCGAACACCATCGTCGCGGTGCCGTGCTGGAAGGCAAGCGGCTTGGTCACCGGGCGAGTACACCAGCTCGCTGGCCCGGGCCGCTCGGACCGCCACCGCAACGTGCTCTCAGCCGGCGAGCGTCGCGAGCTTCTCCGGATGTTGGAGCGTCTGGTGGCGGCCGGAGGCGGGCAGTCCCGGGCGTGATCGGCGGTTCAGGGCGTGGGCCATCAGCCAGATCGGGACGGGGATAAGGGGGATCAGGAACCGCGGCTCGGCTGACGGGAACAGGTGAACGCCCACCGCCAACACCGCGAACCAGAGAAACGGCGTGGCCTCGGGTGGAAGCGAGCGGCGGCGACGGCGAAGGGAGACCATGGCGGCTGTCAGCCCTCCTAGCAGAGCCGTGTTGAACACGACGAGTCCGACCACCACAGCTGCCGACAAGGTGAAGCTGAACGGGAAGCCGAAGAACATCCGCGAGATGTTGGCCAGCAGGTTGAGCGCGTACTTGGCCGGGTGACCCTCGGCCTGGATGATCGCCAGGTGCCGGAGTGTGAGGTCGCGTTGCAGCGGCGACAGCGTCGCGAGGTAATGGAAGAGCGGTCTGTACGCGGCTAGTCGAGGATCGGCGAAAACCGTATGCGACGCATGCCATTCGCCGAGCTGGCTCGACGCCGGTGACGACATCCAGTACAGCGAGATGCCGCCCGAGTTGCCCCAATAGAAGAAGTGGTGGGTGATCGAATACGTGTACGCCAGCCACGGCGCGCAGGCGAGCAGCCCGACGGCGCACACCAGGGTCCAGCGGCGCGCCGCCCGAGCCCGCGGCGAGTTGGCGCCGCGGCGGACACGTGCAAGCAGCCACCAGATCGACGCGACGGCCAGCAACGCGGTGAGGACCCATCCGTACTCGAGCCGGGTCATCGCGAGGGCGCCCAGCGCCAGCCCGGCCAGCACCAGGTATCTGCGGTGGCCCTCGGACACGTAACGCGCCGTCCCGTAGAGGGCGATGACGGAGATCGCGAGCGCTAGGGGCTCCTTCTGCAACGAAGATGTGATCCCCTCGTACATCGGCCCGTAGAGCCCCAGCGCATACGCTCCGACGAGCGCGACACGACGAGATAGCCGGAGTCGAAGCAGGCGGTAGAACACCACGACGGCCACAAACAGCAGCAGCGGCCCGACCAGCCGGATCACCGCCACCGGGGCGCCTACCGCGACCAGAGGTGAGATCAGAGCGGGCAGGCCGGGTCCGTGCCAGAGGTACTTGGTGCCGTCCATCGCACCGACGACGGCGTAATGCCCGTGCAGGAGGCGGTGAGCAGCCGCGAGGAATGGGCCCTCATCGCTGATCGTCCTTGCGCCGGTAGCGGAGACCGCCCACGTCACGATGAATCCTGCGAGCAAGGGTGCGAGCCGGACGAGAACCCATCCCAGGGTCTCCGTCTCCCGGTTCGTGTCGCGCCGGAGCGGATCCGTCTGGCGGCCGGTCTCTCGCGCTCGCTCGGGCGTTTGCATCACACGCGGACGCGTCGCGGTGGCGCGGGACCCACCGTTCGCCGTGCTGATTTGGTCTCCCGCCATCGGCCCGCGATCCTAATGACCGAACCTCAATTTCCCATGACAGCCGGGTTACGTCTCAGAGCAGGCGGTCACTCGCCGGCCGCCGTCGAGAATCCCGGCGCAACGGTTCTCGCTTTCGCGAGCCGGGTAGTCCACCCGCAGTCACCGAGAGTGAGGAGGGACGCCATGGCCAAAGACCACGGATCGAGTGTCAAGAACGACAAGCAGTACGAGGGTCTACGGAAGAAAGGGATGAGCAAGTCGCGCGCCGCGGCGATCGCGAACTCGCCCGGCTCTTCGAGCAAGGGAGGGAAAAGCACCGGCAGCAGTCAGAGCCGTCGCAGCAGCGGGTCCGGGAGCGGTGGAAACCGCGCGCAAAAGGCGGCCGCCGGTCGAAAGGGCGGGAAGAAATCCAGCGGCTCATGACGAGCCGTCGGTGAACGGTCGCCAGCTGTCTACGGCGCGACATTCGGCGCTGCCCTGGCGCTGCGTCCCCGGCGCGCGAAGAACTCGGCTTCTGCTTGCCCCAGCGGCGTCGCCGGTGCCGCGTCGTGCAGGTACTCGGCCGCAATCGCGCCCCAGTCTCCGCCGGCACGGAGCTGCTCCAGGACGGTCGCGACGATCCCGTGCATCCGCCGGATGAGGATCGATTCCGGCGGAACCGTGAACTGGTTGACCTGCATCTTCATTGCTGCCCGCTGCTCGCCGTCCGGCCGCTCACGTTCTCGACCGCGGCGCTCGCGGCTCGGTGAGAACCGACGCTCGCCCGAGACCGCGTACCACTTGATTGCCCGTCGCATCAGGCTCAGCGCGAACTCGGCGTCGACCGCGTCCGCCCGGCTGGCGGGCAGGTAACCGCCCGCGACCAAGGCGTCCTTGAGGGCTGCTGCGTTCCTGTCGCGGACCGCGACCACGATCTCCCGTTCGGCTGCGACCCGCGCGGCGTCGACGTCGCGAATCAGGCCGAAATCCAGAAAGCAGACCCGGCCGTCGGGACCGAGCAGATAGTTGCCGGGATGAGGGTCACCCAGGGCGATCCGGTCGCGATACATCAGCCCGAAGAAGAATCGGAAGACGATCTCACCGTAGCGGTCGCGGACGGTCTCGTCGGCGGCGCGCACCGCCTCGAAGCGCTCGCCTTCGACATACTCGGTCACGAGTACTCGCCGCGCCGACAGGTCCATGTGCACGCGCGGCACTTGGATGAATGGATGCCCTCGCATCAGCCGCTCGATCCGGCGCTGGTTCTGCGCCTCGAGCGCGTAGTCGAGCTCTTCCCCGATCCGCTCGCGCATCTCCTCTGCCAGCGCCTTCGCATCCAGGCCCGGAGCCAGCCGCTTTACCAGCGGCAACAGCAGCATCGCGTTGCGCAGGTCGGTCTCGACGGCCTCGGCGACGCCCGGATACTGGACCTTCGCGACGACGTCTTGTCCGTCCAAGGTCCTTGCGCGGTGGACCTGGCCGATCGACGCCGCGGCAAAGGCACGCTCGTCGAACTCGGAGAACACTCGCCGTAGCGGCGCGCCGTACTCCTGGCGCAACAACTTCTCCAGGCGTGAGAACGGCACCGGCGGGACATCGTCGCGGAGGGTCGCGAGCGCCCGTTGCAACTCGTCAGCCTGGTCCTGGGGAAGGCCGTCGAACTCGACCATCGAGATCATCTGGCCGACCTTCATCGCCGCCCCGCGCATCTGCCCGAGCTGCTCGACGAGCTGGCGCACGAGCGCTGCGGTGCGCTCGCTCTCGGCGGCCGCCGCCCGCTCGGGCGTGCGGACCTTGTTCGCGGCTCGCATGCCCGCCCACCGCACCCCCTGGCCGGTCACCAGGCCGCCGACGCGCGCGGTCCGAGCGACGCGGCCGGTTGGCAGCTTTCCTGCCTCCGGAAGGGGATCCGTGTCAAGCACACGCGCCATTCGAGTCACGCCGTCTTGGGTGCGTTGGCGGCGGCGCGCGCAATCAGCTCGGCCACGGACCAGCGGCGTAGAGGCTGTGGCGTGCCGGTAGCGGCGGAGGCGGCCTCGGTAGCACTCGGACGGTCCGGCGACGCGCTGCGCTGCTGCTGTCGCGCGGCGATGTGCGAAGTCCCCCGCCGGCGCTGACGAAAGGCTCGGCGGACCGTGCCCTCAGAGATGGAATCTCCGGCGGCGCGGTGGGGTCGGGTGAATTCAGTGTTCATGTCAAGGCTCCAATGGCTCTGTGCGGACGGTACTCGGGCGCCGATTCCGTCCGCGTGCGGTTTCAAATTCAGGCGGTTTCAACGCTTAGGTTCAGGTCCCGGCGCGTCTGCGCTTGGGCGGCGCGGGCCCGGGCCGCGCCGTCTGAGGGGAGGATCACCAACGCCACCAGGAGGCCGATTCCGAAGAGCGCCGCGGCCCACTCGAACGCGGTCGTGTAGCCGTGGATCGAGGCCGCGCTGGCCAGACCGGCCGTCTTCGCGTGGGTTGAAGCGAAGCTGGCCGCAGCGCTGGCGAAGATCGTGCTCAGCAGCGCCGTCCCGACCGAGCCTCCGACCTGCTGCGAGGTATTGACCATCGCGGAGGCGATGCCGGCGTCACTGCTCTTGACCCCGAGCGTCGCGGTCGAGAAGGCCGGCGCGAAGACACAACCCATGCCGGTCCCAACGAGGAGCAATCCTGGCAGCACGTGTGTTGCATAGGCACCGTGGGGAGTCAGCTGGGTGAACACGATCATCGCGGCCAGCCCCAGTGTCATCCCGGTCGCCACCAGAGGCTTGGCCCCCGTGCGTGGCAAAACCCTCGTCTGCACGGTCGTCGCAGTCAGGACGATCATCCCCGTCATGGGCAGGAACGCAAGTCCGGTCTTCAGCGGCGAGTAGCCGAGATTCTGCTGCAAGTAGTAGGTCAGGAACAGGAACACCGCGAACACGGCGGAGCCGGCGAGGGCGATGGTCGCGTAGGCACCACCGCGCGCCCGGTCCCACACGATGTGCAGCGGCAGCAGCGGATTGGCGACGCGGCGCTCGACGGCGACGAAGCTGCTGAGAAGGACAGCGCTGATCGCGAGCGAGGCGATCGTGACGGGATTCGACCACGAGGTCGTCTCGGCGCTAGAAAACCCGTACACGAGCGCGAACAATCCGCCGGAAGCGATCGCGACTCCTGGGAGGTCGATTGGAGGGCGGCCAGGCTGGCGTTCGTTGCGGAGCAGCCGCAGCGCCAGGATCGCGGTTGGGACCGCAATCGCGAGGTTGACGTAGAGGCTCCAGCGCCACGAAATCGCCTGCGTGAGCGCGCCGCCCAGGAGCAGCCCAACCGACGCGCCGCCCGCCGCGATCGCGCTGAAGATCCCGAACGCCTTCGGCCTGTCAGGAGATCCCTGGAAGGTCACCGTCAGGAGGCCGAGCGCCGAGGGAGCCAGCATCGCACCGAAGGCGCCCTGCAACGCCCGCGCACCGACGAGCATCCCAAACGACGTCGCCAGCCCGCCGATCGCGGAGGCGACCGCGAAGCCGGTGAGGCCCCCGATCAGCGTCCATTTACGTCCGAACAGGTCGCCGAGCTTGCCCCCGAGCAGAAGCAAGCTTCCGAAGGCGAGGGCGTAGGCCGTGACCACCCATTGCCGGCTGTTGGTCGAGAAGTGCAGCGCATGCTGCGCCGAAGGGAGGGCAATGTTGACGATCGTCGCGTCGAGCACGACCATCAGCTGTGCGACCCCAAGCAGGGCAAGCACGGCCCAGCGGTTGGGGCTGGAGGTTCGTTCGGCGGGGGGAGTCGCGCTCATCGGGATCCTTCCATTCGCAGGTGGTAAACCACAATAGCAGAATGATCCATGCCACATGTATAAATATTCCTATAAGGATGATCCTGAATAGACCTACCATCCCTGAAAACGCGCTATACTCACACCGTGATGAGCCCCGATTGGTCTGCCTCGAACTCGATGGTCCTACTGGTTCGGCTGGCTAAGCAGGCCATGCGACGCACCAGTCCCGAGCTGCTCGGGATCGATCTGCGCTTGCTGATGGCGCTCAGCTACCTCAGCGACCACGACGGCGCGCATCAGCAAGAGCTCGTCGACGTCCTGTGCATTGACGCGAAGAACGTCGTGCTGCTGCTCAACGAGCTCGAGGACGCCGGGCATCTGGTCCGCCGCCGCGACTCCGAGGACCGCAGGCGTCACCGCGTGTACATCACCACCTCGGGGCGCGAAGCACTGGAGCGCGCCTCGCGGGCGCTCGAGGGCGTCGAGGATGAGGTCCTGCAGGCGCTCGACGCCGACGAGCGCGCCACCCTGTGGAGGCTGCTCACCCGGGCACTCCGCGGCGCTGAGCGCGCGGCGCCAGATGGGCCCGGAGCGGCCCTCACGTCGGCCGCCCGATAGTCGATCTCAATCGGTGAGCACGACGAGCTTGCCGGCCGCCTGGTTGGCCTCCATCCGCCGATGGGCGTCCGCGATTTCGTCCATCGTGAATGTTCGTTCGACGATGTCGGCGAACCGGCCGGACTCGACTCCGGAGACGATTTCCTCGAGCACCTCGCCGTAGCTGGCGCGGTTGATCGCGTCGGAGCCGAAGGAGCCGAACACGACCTCGCGCTCAGCGGCTGCGCCCTCGGCGGCCTCGGTCCCCCAGTCCTGCTCGAGGAAGCCGGTGATGCACGCCTGCCGCCGCGCCGGGTGGCGGCGAGCGACTCGCGCATGGCGGTTGGACCGACCAGCTCGAGCTTCTGCGGCTCAATGGGGTCGGCGAACACAAGACCTCGGGCGGCGTCCGGGTCCGCGGCTCGGGCGCGACCGTCCAGCAATCGCTCCGCATTGGGGCCCGCTTCGCCTGACGGTCGTGCCGTGGTTCCGACAGCCGATTTAGATCGCTGGCCTCCCTGGACCACTCTCGGGAAAGGATGCAGTCAGTTCAGGCTAATTGGCGCCGACGACCTTGAAGTTCTGGTTGACGAAGATGTGGTGCGGCCAGTTGACGCCGATGTTGTGGACCTCGTACTCGCCGTTGCTCAGCTTCACAACACGGTCGACGACGCCGCCCGGGTAGGCGGCCAACGCAGCTTCGGTTGCCTTATTCGCGGCCGTTCCGCTGACGATCGTCCCCGATCCCTGGCTGTAGTTCGCTGGGATCTGGCCGACCTGCTTTGACGTGGACGTGGCACCGCGCTGGAAGGGGACCACCCCTGCCGCCGAGGGGGTCTTAGATCCGCCAGTGCGGTTGCACGACGACCTGGCTGGCCGTGATGGTCGTTCCGCTGGTCGTCCCGAGCACGAGGACGCTGTCGCCTTTCTTAATGGCACTCGCCGAGCTCGAGCTCGTCCCCTTCCGGTATTTCGTGAAGGACGCCTTCTTGATAGTCACCTTCTGACCCGCTGGTGTCGAGAGCGTGAAACTCGTCGTGGACACGCTGTCGACCGTGCCGGTTGATCCCCCTGCGGCCGGTCCAGAACGAGCGTTGGATCCCCCGCGAGTGGACACGGGGTGTCCTGCAGTGACCGACGCGGACGTCGCCGTTGCGGTCGCGCCTGAGCCGGTGCTCGCGGCTGCACTGACGATGCCATACGCACCGCCACCGATCGCCATCGCTGCCGCGCCGATGGCGATGGACCTGGTGAGTCTCCGGGAGAACATGGACTGATCCTTCCGTCGTCTGTTGATCGTGAGTTACTGCTTGGTCCCACGATGGGCGGACTCGCTGAGAACCGCCTGAGACGCACCAAAGAGGTTCCTGTGACATTTGCGCAGCACCGAGCTACCTGCGCTCCGGGCCGCGAAGTCGGAGGCCCGTGCCTGCGCGCAACCCATCCGACCTGGAACACAGGCGGCGTCCGCTACCGGCTTTGGCGTGTGCGGCTTTGCTTGGATCTAGCCGAGCAGTTCGGGGATGCGGTGGGAGGGCGGTCCCGCTGGTCGGTTCTTAGCTGGGCTGCGGTTCCCGCGTCGCCGCCGCCAACTCGGCCGGGTGCTGCTCGAGCGGCGCCAGCGCGGCCGTGCGGCCGGCATTCCACGATCGTCTCATCCTCCGCCTAAATGCCTTCGGCCGTTCTGCGTGGACGCGCTCGCCGATACGTATTGCCTCGGTCTGAAGCTCGGCTCGGCGATGGTCGATCAGCCTGACCAAAGCGTCCACGTCCACGGGCACTGGTACTACGTCCTGCGTCAGTTCATCTCGCAGCAAAACCAGATCGTGATCGTCACCCAGCAGGTCCGACAGCCGGTGGGCGTCCTTGGCCTGCCCGCGCACCGCCGGCCCGCAGCTCGGCGCGAGCAGACGGTCGTGGTGCCAGAGATCCTTGACCCGCTTGCGCCACGCGTGCAGGTCCTCCGGCGACCGGGTGGTGCGTGCGGAGGCGAACGCCTTGCGTCCCCTCTCGTAGGAGCGCAGCAGGCCGGCGTCGATCGAGTGCCACCCATCCGCTGCGAGCTCCCAATCGTCAACCCGCCGGCGTATGTCTCTCAGCTCCTCCGCCGCTTCGGCCGCGTCGGCCGCGCCGATTAGCCCGGTCGCACCCCCGTGACGTGCTTTCAGATGCTCGCGCACCGCGTCGAACGTCGTCGCCGGAGGCTGACCAGCAAACCGGTCAGAAAGCTGGTCAAGCGTCGTAACCAACACGGCGCTGTCACGTGCGTTCGAAAGCCCCCGAGCAACCTCCCGCAGCGCGGCGTTCTCCCGGCGGCGCTCCTCGGAGGGCATCGCGCTCCGAGCGAGGCGCAGCAGCGAGCGCTCCTGCTTGATCGCCTTGCGCGCATCGTGCACAGCGCTCACGGGATCGCCCTTGATCCGTTCGCTCAGTGCGGTGATCGCTCGGTCCAGCTGCTCGCGGCCACACTGGATAATCGCGCCGCGTACAGGTTCATCGGCCCGGAACTTGTAGGCCATGGTGCCTCCTCTCGAATACCACTCAGATACACCGGCTACCCTGCATAAGGCGGGGAGAACCGCGGTGAAGGTGCTCATCCCAACCCGGTACTTGCGCACCGAAAGCGGCTTGACCTGCATCCGGTGGACACGCATGTGGACACGCGGCGTGATCACGCCTTCGACGTGTGATCAGTTTCGTCTGAGCGCCGGCCACAGGGAGTCGACGATCGCCTCGGGCCAGTCGGGCCCAGGACGCCCGCGGGCGAACACGGCGGCGAAGAACGCGCCGATGAACCAAGCAACGGGGACGACCCGCACGATGCGGACCGTGGCCGAGTACCGCGAGCGGGAGGCGCGCCTGGCCGACGCCGATGGCCGCGCCGATCGGATCGAGTAACTGGTCGACCTCGCGGTCGATGCCTGTGCCATCTCTTTCACCCCGGGGGCTGGCGCCACTTGAGGATGGCGGACAGCGACCGGGTGTTGAGAACGTCGGCGGCGGTGGCCCAGCCGCGGCGTGCCGTTGCCACCGACAAGTGCATGTTTTCGAGGCCTCGCACGGAATGAGCGTCGGTCGAGCACACCACCCGCAGGCCGGCGCGGATCGCTTCGCGGACGTGCTCGCCGCTGAGGTCCAGGCGATCGGGAAGGCCGTTTACCTCGAGCGCAACTCCCTCCTCGAGTGCCACCTGGAAGACGCGCTCCAGGTCGAGTGCGTTCTCCGGTCGACGGTTGATGTGGCGGCCCTTGGGGTGGCTTAGGCATCGGACGTAGGGGTTGCGCAGCGCGTACTCCACCCGCGCGGTCAGCTCTCGGCGCGGCATTCGCTGCCCTGCGTGAACGCTTGCCTGCACCCAGTCGAGCTCCGCAAGGACATCGTCGGGGAGGTCGAGGCGGCCGTCGGGCAGGATGTCGCACTCGGTCCCTCGCAGCACCCGAAACGGCGCCAGCAACTCGTTGGCGGCCGTGATCTCCTCGGCCTGACGGCGGAGATCGTCCGCGGTCACGCCTCGAACGGCGCCCACGGCAGGCGTGTGGTCGCAGATTGCGAGGTACTCGTAGCCGCGCGAGGCCGCAGCGCGACCCATCTCCTCGACGCTTGACCGGCCGTCCGACCACGTGGTGTGGGAGTGAAGGTCGCCACGAACGTCGGAGAGCTCGACGAGCCTCGGAGGCTGGCCGCCGAATGGCCGCTCGCGCAGCTCGGGCGGACACCATGGAACACCGAGCACGCGGTAGATGGTCTCCTCGTCTGGCGCCTGCGGGAGGGGCTCGAGCGCGTCCACGTACGCGTCTGATCCGGTCGCGCGAAGCAGCTCAGTTCCGAACCGCTCCGGCTCGGCGACGACGAGTTTCAGCGGCACGCCCTCCACCGTCACCCCGATTGCCCATCGCTCGTCGCGGGCGATCAACGTCACGATCTGCGGAAGTTCCGCAAACCGCGCCAGCCCCGGATGAGCGTCAGCCGACGTACAAACGACCGCGAGCTGCTCACAGGAGTCGCGCCAGCGGCGCACGTCGCCGGCAGGCACACCTTCCACTGCAGCCGCGACACCGCCCACAAGCTCGCGGGCGCGGTTCAGGAGCAGTCCCCGCCGCGCGCGCGGCTCGACCTCCCGCGCGAGGGCCTCTAGAAGCCGGGCCTCGGTCTTGGCTCCGACTCCCGGCACCGTCTGGAGCCGCCCCGAGGTGGCCGCCTCACGAAACTCATCCGCGGTTCGCACGCCAAGCGCCCGCGCCAGGTCGAGCGAACGCCTGGCGCCCAGGCCGAGGTAGCGCCCGAAACCCACGAGATCGGGCGCCAGCTCCCGCTCGAGCTCCGCCAGCTCGGCGATCTCGCCGGTCTGGATCAGCTCGCGCAGCCGCGCCTCAATCCCGCCGCCGATCCCTCGCAGCTCGCGCACGCGCCCCGATCGCACGAGCTCGTCGACCGGCGACGGCATCGCCCGGATTGTCTCGGCCGCACGGCGGTAGGCGCGCGCCGTGTACGGGTTGGCGTCGGCCAGCTCCAAGAGCGAGGCGAAGCTCTCCAGACGGTCGGCGACCTGGCGATTGTCCACCTCCGTAGGTTCGCCGATGCGGCCGCGTTCGGAAACCGCGGCCGGACCTCGGTTCAATATGTTCGGTGTCATGGCTTGACCCCTCTGAGCTCCGGATCGGTCTCGGCTGCATGCGTCTGCCGGCCGACGAGCAGCGCGCGCTCGACACCATCGCGGCCGCTACCGAAGCCGGCATAACCGTGTTCGATACCGCGCACGCCTACGGACCAGACGGAACTGAGCTCGGGCACAGCGAGCGTCTGGTGGCCCGCGCCTTGCGCGCGTCTGGTCGGCACCGAAGCGCGCGCATCGTCACCAAGGGTGGTATGACGCGACCGGGTGGCGCGTGGGTGCCGGATGGTCGGGCAAAGGCCCTCACGGCTGATTGCGAAGCGAGTCTCGAGGCGCTCGACGGCCTCCCGATAGACCTATACCTGATCCACGCTCCTGACCCGCGGACGCCGTGGCGCACGTCGGTGCGGGGTCTCGCCCGCCTCGCAGAGGAGGGACTCGTAAACCGCATCGGGCTCGCGAACGTCACCCGCACCCAGCTCGACGAGGCACTCGAGTTTGCGCCGGTCGCGGCGGTGCAGGTCGCGCTGAGTCCCCTCAACGACCGTGCGGTTCGTGGCGGCGTCGTCGCGCGCTGCGCCGAGCTCGGCGTGACCGTGATCGCCCACTCCCCGCTGGGAGGGCCCAACCGGGCTAGCGGTCTGGCGCGCCGCCAGGAGCTCACCCGGATCGCCGCCCGCTGCGGTGCCACTCCGGCGGAGGTGGCGCTCGCCTGGCTGCTCGGCCTCTCGCCTCTGCTGGTCGCGATCCCCGGCGCGCGGAGGCCGGAGACCGCGCGCTCCGCCGCGAAGGCAGCCGCGCTGGAGCTGACCGACGAGGACCGGGATGCCCTCACGGCGGCGTTTGGAGCCGCCGAGCGTCCGGCGCGCCGCTCAGCGCCGAGCGGGTCGCTGAAGGTCGAGACCGAAGGCGAGGTGGTCGTGGTGATAGGCATTCCCGGCGCCGGGAAGAGTCGCGTGGCGGCGGGGTACGCAGAGCGCGGCTACCTCCGCCTCAATCGCGACGAGCGTGGCGGCTCGCTGCGGGCGCTCGCCGGCGAGCTCGATAGGCGGCTTGCGGCCGGAATCCGGCGGGTCGTGCTCGACAACACCTATCTGACGCGCGCGTCTCGCAGCCATGTAGTCGAGACGGCCGAAGCGCATGGGCTCGCGGTGCGGTGCATATGGCTCGACACGCCACTCGCCCAGGCACAGGTCAACCTCGTCGAGCGGCTGCTCGAGCGGTTCGGCTCGCTCCCGATGCCCGAGCAGACTCGTGAAGCGTCCCGTCAGGAGCCCTGGCTGATGCTTCCCACGTCCCAGATGCGGGCGCTGCGCGAGCTCGAGCCGCCATCGATGGATGAGGGATTCACCGGCGTCGAGCGCCTGTCCTTCGCGCGGTCTTCGGTCGGCGGCGGAGACGCGGGCGTGCTCGTTGGGGCGGCGGCGACGACTCGGCGCGACATCGCCCAAGCGCTCGCCGAAGCCGACCCGGCCGCGGCCCATCTCGTGTTCGACTGGGCCCCGGACGGTGCCCCCGCCTCGATTGCGCCAGCTAGAGCGCGAGTGGCGAAAGCTGTCACCGGGCCGGTCGACGTCGCGGTTTGCCCGCATCCGGGAGGGGCGCCCAGCTGCTGGTGCCGGCCGCCGCTGCCGGGCCTGCCGCTCGCGTTCGGACGGGCTCACGGCGTCGACATGGCGCACTCGACCTTGATCGGCTGCTCGCGCGCTCACCTCACCCTTGCGACGACGCTCGGCGCTCGCTACGTCGCCGTCTAGCAGCGGCCGTATCACCAGCTCCGGCGCAGGCACGTGACGCCTTGACGTCGTAACCGGTGATCACGTCGTCGCCCATCCGGCCCGTTGCCGGAGCCGTTACCCGCCGGCGCCCTGCTGCGGGGCGGAAGCCGCCATCTCCGCTCGGGCGCTTGCGGCGAGGTCCGCCCCGGTGTTGGCGTGCCCGGCGACGCCCCATCCGCCCTCGGGCGACTCTGTCAGCAGCACCCACGTTCGCTCCGCGAGCCCGTGATCACCGGCGGCCGCTGCGACGATCTCGGTCAGCTCGTTGACGACGCCGAGCTGCTTGTGCCGGTCCAGCACCCCGACCGGCGTCAGGACCTGCACCCGCACGTAGTTGCTTTCGCCGTTGACGTTCGCGAGCGAATCGGCGTCGAGCTCGTGGACGAATGCTGCCGTGTTGTTGCGAAACAGCGCCAGGCCGGGCACCTGTTCCCAGCGCATCACGGCCGCCGCGAGGTCTTGAGCGAGCGCGTGCTTGTCGGCGAAGGTGCCGGTCGTGGCGTAGACATCGATCATCGGCATGGGCGTCTCTCCTCTCGTGGCTCAGGACCGGCCCGCTCCCGCGAGCTCGTCGTGGGTTGATCCGCTGCGCTCGACCTCGGCCGCGGCTCTGATCAGCGTCACGACCTCGGCCGGGTGGGAGACCATCGCGAGGTGGCCCGAGGGAACCTCGACCGTGGTCGCTCCCATTCGCTGCGCGAACATGCGCTCGGCGTCCGGCGGGATCGCCTCGTCGTTGGCGGCGACCAGGTACCACGATGGGCGCGACTTCCACGCGGGGACCCCCATGACGTCCTCGAAGGTGCTCATCGAGAGGCACTGCTGAACCGCGTGCAATACGCGCGCTTCCGTTCGATCGACGCCTGCCGCGAAGTGGTTGACGAAGTCATCCTCGGGAATCCAGGCAAAGCCCTGCTCGTCAACGATCAAATTCGCCAGCGAGGGCGTCGGCGGACCACCTCCGAGCAGCGCACCGAGCGATTCACCCTCGTCGAGTCCGAACGCCGCGACGTAGACCAGGCCGACCACGTTCGGCGCGTCATTGCCGAGCGCGGTCATGATCTGGCCTCCGTAGGAGTGGCCCGCGGCGATGGTCGGGCCGGTCTGCCGCTGGAGAACGTGTCGCAGCCGGGCGACATCGTCAGCCAGCGACGTCTCCGGGAACTGCGGCGCGGTGACGTTGTAGCCCTGAGCTTGCAGCGCCTTTATGACGGCCGTCCAGCTGGACCCGTCCGCCCACGCGCCGTGGACGAGCACGATATTCGGCAGCTCGCTCATCTGAGCTCTCCTTTGAGTTGATCATGAGTCCCGGCGCGCCGCCGGGGCGAAGTCAACCGCGATGGTGGCTGCTCACACCTGCGATCGCTTGAGTCAACCGACTGCTCTTCTCAGCCGTCGGCGGTAGACGAAAGCGCGTCGCGCAGCTGCGCCCTCGCGGTGATGCCAAGCTTGGGGAAGATCCGGTAGAGGTGTGAACCGACCGTCCGATGCGAGAGGAACAACCGCTCGCCGATCTCGCGGTTTGAGAGTCCCGCGGCGGCCAGCTGCGCGATCTGGAGCTCCTGTGGCGTGAGGTGGTCACGTGCGTCGGCCGTGCGGGGTCCGACCTTCTCGCCGGTGGCACGAAGCTCCTGTCGCGCACGCTCGCCCCAGCGCGTCGCGCCGAGGGCATCGAACAGGTCGATTGCTTCGCGCAGTGGCGCCCGTGACTCGGCGCTCCGTCGCTGCCTGCGCAACCACCGGCCGAAGGCGAACAAAGTTCGCGCTCGGAAGAAGGGGTAGCCCGTGAGGTCTTGAGCGAGCGCCGCGACGAACAGCGGCTCGGCTCCGCGGTCGGGCGCAGTCAGGGGCCGTGCACAGGTCAGCCCGGTGCGAAGGATCGGAGGCGCGCTCCGCTCCGCTACCTCCGCGAGCTCGCGAATCACCGCTGCCACCGCTCCGGCGTGCTCGCCGCGCCCTCCGGCCTCGACGAGGTCGAGCACCGCGGGCCAGCGCATGAAGCGATGAAATGGCGGGGCGGTTTCGTCGAACACCGGCCACAGGTGACCAAAAGCCTCGTCGTGGCGGCCCTCGCCAAGGGCCGCAGCGCCGCGTGCCAGGTGCGCTGAGGCGAACAGCGGTCCAGCCTTCATCGCGAGGAGTGTCTGCTGGGGTGGTGCGAGCATCGCCTCGATGTGCTCGCTGCCTCGCAGGGCGGCAGCGAGCGCAGAGATCAGTTCGCCGGTCAGGCCGTACTGGGGCTGGCGGCTGTCTCGGGCCCAGCGTGCTGCCTCGGCACCGGCCGCCGCCGCCAGCCCCCAATCGCCAGTCTGTGCCGCCACCCACGCGTAATGAACCAGCCCCTGCGTCAGCATCCCCAGCTGGCCCCGCTCTCGCAGTCGCTCCACCGCTCTGGCCAGGAAAGGCGCGGCCATTGCAAAGTCTCCCGCCTTCTCGGCCGCGATCCCCGTATACATCGACGCGACCGGGTCAGCGACCTCATGCAACCTGATCCCGGCGACGCGCTTCAGGACCAAAGGCCCGGTCAGCTCGGGATGAGCCAGTGCGATAACTGCGAGGAGGCGTGGATCCTCGTCCGAAACGCCCACGCTCTCAGCCGCGTCGACGATGTACTGACGGGTTCTGGCTGAAGCTCGCGTCCACCAGCACCGGTGCGCAATCGGTACAAGCGACCGCAGCGCCATGTCGGCGTCGCCACCGTCGAGCATCTGCTGGGCGATCCGGACGGACGTCTTCGCCGCCCCCCTCTCGACCCACACGTCTCCGCTGACCATCTGCCGTAGCCAGGCCAAGCGAGCTGCCTCGAGCGAGCCGACCTCGAGCGACTCCGCCTGGGTAAGCAGGCGGCGGACCACGTCGACCAGACCGAGCTCGAAGGCGAGCTCGGCGGCCTGGGCCAGCCGCTCGCCCTTCCTGCAGGGATCGGCGGTGAGCAAGGCTGCGCGTTCGAGCGCCGCGGCTGCCACCGTCACGGCGCCGCGCCGCCTCGCCCGGTGGGCGTGCTCCTCGAGCGCTGCGGCGATCTCCTCGTCGTAGCCGACCGCTGACATCGCCAGATGCCACAGCTGACGCTCGTGATCAGCGACGACCGCGGCCAACGCGCCGTACATGGCAAGAACTCCCGCCGGGGTCGCGGCCTGCTGGACCGCCGAGCGGATCAACGGGTGGTGAAACTGCACACCGGCGGCCACGATTTCCACGAGCCCCAGAGCGACTGCCGGGTCGAGCGCGGTCAGCTCGATTACGCCCTCATGAACCAGAGCGGCGGACTTCATCACCTCCTCGAGAGAAGCCCGGGTATCGAGCGCCGCCGCGAGCAACAGGAGCCTGGTCTCCTCGGGCAGGGCATCCAGCCTGGACGCGAACGCGCGCTCCAAGCGCCCAGTCAAGTTCGTCGGCGCCGGAGACAACCGGTCGTTGGCATCTGTCGCCCCGAGGAGCGAGTGCCCCAGCTCGACCAGCGCGAGCGGGTTTCCGGCGGCCTCGGCGAGCACGCGAGCCCGCGCCACCGGGTGAAGGTCAGGCGCGCTTCGATCTAGCAGCTCAGCCGCCGCCGACGCGCTCAACCGCTCGAGCTGCAGGGTCGGCAGGCCTGATTCAAGCCAGGTTGCATACCCCTCCCGAACCGTTGCCAGCAGCACAACCGACTCGCCGTCGAGCCGTCGGGCGATGAACGCCAACACCCCAAGGCTCGAACGGTCAAGCCAGTGCGCATCGTCGAGGACCAGCGCGAGCGGACCATCGTCGGCCGCAAGACAAACCAGCTCATGTGCTGCGAGCGCAACCAGGAAAGGGTCCGGCTCAGCCTCGTCCCCGATTCCAAACGCCGACTCGAGCGCCCCCCGCTGAGGATCACGCAGCCGCTCGATGAGCGGAGCAATCGGGCGAATCAGCTGATGCAATCCGGCGAACGCAAACTCGGCTTCCGATTCGACGCCGACCGTCGTGAGCGCGCGTGCTCCTAGCTCACTGGCTCGCGTCCGCGCGCGGTCAAGCAGCGCCGACTTCCCAATACCCGCCTCGCCCCGGATCACGAGCGCCCCGCCCTCGTCCTGAAGATGGTCGATTACGGCTTCAACACGCTCGATCTCGACCTCGCGCCCGACGAGCTGAGAGCCGGCGACCGTTCGGCTCGTCTCGATCATCAGACGAGCATAAGCCAGGGCCACCAACGCCCGGTCTCGTTTGACGAGTTTTCAAGCATCTGCTTGAATAGGTTGCATGGAATCAGCGAGGGTGGACCAGCGCCGCGAAGCCGGTCTGCGGACGCGGACGCGACTGATGGACGCCGCGCTGGACCTGCTCGCTGAACGTGGCGAAGATGGCGTGAGTCTCCGCGAGCTGACCGATGCCGCTCAGGCCAATGTCGCAGCGGTGAGCTACCACTTTGGCTCGCTGCAATCGCTCTGTGACGAGGCGATCGAGTATGCGCTGGAGCGCTATCTGGACGCTCAGCAGGAGGCCGTGAGCGCGGTGGGCACCGAGGCCTCGCTTGAGACGCTGGCGGCGGCCTTCGCGCGACCGATGGTGCACGCCCTGGCTGTGGGGGGTCGTGAGCTGGACGTGATACGGATCGTGGCACGCGCCGGCATCGATCCTCCACAGGGATGGGATCGGTTTGATCCCAGCTTCGATCGGATTCGTGCTGATGTCCTTCGAGTGCTGAAGGCCAACGTGCCTGGTGTCAGGGACCAGGAGCTTGATCTTCCGGACGCGCTGCGCAGCCGGATTGTTGAACTGGGTGGCCCTCGCGCCGGTCGGCGCCGAGCTCAGGAACAAATCCGAGAAGCAGATCGAGCGACGGCTGGTACCTGTGCTCGCCGGCACCTTCCGCGGCACGAGCATCGGCTGACCCAGCGGCCCGACGCATCATGCCGGGCGCCAGCCGTCCTGACCCCCTCGGGCTCGTGGGTCGCTTCCTAACAATTCAATCAACTGCTTGACAGGAGTTCCGCGGACCGATAATCTCAATCAAGCGCTTGATCTTCTTTCATACGACACAGGAGGTTCCCCAGTCATGCGAGTCACGCTCACCGGTGCAACCGGATTCGTCGGATCCCACGTACTCACCGAACTGCTGGAGCACGGCCACGAGGTGACAGCGCTCGTCCGGGATGACGCCCAGGCCAACAGCGTCGCGGCTCGTGGCGCTACCCCGATCGTGGTCGACCTTTACGACCGCCCCACGGTGGTCGAGCCTGCTACGGGGTACGGACGGGGCCATCCACACCGCCAGTCCCGGCGACGAAACCAGCGCAAACCTCGACTCGGCCGTGGCCGATGCAGCGATCGAGGCATTCGCCGGCACCGGAAGCCATACATCCATATCAGCGGCCTCTGGATCTACGGCGACAACACATCGATCAGCGAGGAGTCGCCAATCAAGCCGCCTGCGATGGTGGCGTGGAAGGAGCCGATCGAGCGACGGGTGCTCGACGCCGAACAGATGCGTGGCGTCGTGATCGTCTCGAGCGTCGCCTACGGTGACGGCGGGGGAGGGATCCCCGGCCTGCTCCTCGCCTCACCCCGAGACGAGGACGGCAAACTGATCATGCTCGGCACGGGACAGCAGCACTGGTCGACTGTCCACGCTGCCGACCTGGCGAACTTCTTCCGGCGAGTGCTGGAGGACGACTCGGCTCGCGGCCGCTACGTCGTCGGTAACGGATTGAATCCGACCGTTGCCGAACTCACGGACGCCGCCGCGGTGGCGGCAGAGGCTGCGGGGGCGGTGCCTGGTTCCGATGACGAGGCTCGGGCGCGCTTGGGCGACTACTTCGCCGAAGTCCTCTTGCTCGATCAGGGCACCTTCGCGGCGAGGGCTCGGGACCAGCTCGGGTGGTACCCGACTCATCCTGGACTTGTCGATGAGTTCCGCCACGGCAGTTACAGCAAGCAGCTGGCTCGCGGCTGACCAAGCCGCGCAGCGCACCGGCAGCTTCGCGGTAGGACATTCCCAGAATGTCGACCGCGTCTCGATACCCGAGGAGGCGCTCCGGCGACCACCTGCATGATCTCGCTCGCACCAAAGCTGGCCTCGGGAGTAGCGCGGATCAGCTCTTCAGCGAGCGCGATGGTCGTCGGACGTCTTACCGCAGTGCGGTACTGGCTGTAGTACGTGTTTGCGCAACGCCCGCAACAGATAGCCGAGCTCACGGTCGCGTCTGACGAACCTGGGTCGCTTGAGCACGTCGACGGAGGTGCGAGCGCCACCAGGCCGGTGCCGGCCGACTCGCCCTAGGGGTCTCGCCCACCGCGCGCTATGGAATCGCGCAGCAGCTGCTCGTTGCCTGCACCACCGAGGTTCCGGCGGTGCTGCTCCACACGTCCGAGGACACCACCGGCGCGCTAGTTCGAGACCTGGCGCGCGGTCGGCTCGATCTCGCGATCACCTTCTGCGCACCCGAGCCCCCAGCCGGCGTCGAGCTCCTGTTGCTACACGACGAGCCGGGGGTCGTGCACCTCCGGAGCGAGCAGACCCCAGGAGCGCTTTCCCCGCAGACCTCGACGGATCCACTTTCGTGACCCTCGTGCCGCCGTTGGCGATGCCCTTTCACCTCGCCTACCGGGCGCCTCCCAGGCCCGCGGCCGTGCGATCGGTGCTTCAGGTAGCGCAAAGGCCTACAGCGACCATCAGCCCGCGACGCTGACGGGATTCTCGACGACCGGTAATGGGGTGCGCCGACCTGATATCGCCGAACATCTACGACGCACGCTCGTAGCGTTCGGAAGGATCTCCCCTTTGACTGCGTCCCTTCACCTAACAGGCGCAACTGTGATCAGCCACGAAATGACAACTCGAGGCCGCTTGCAGCTAATGCGCTTTCGATTCCCGAAAGACGAAGGGACCATCCCGTGACCCGATCGAAGATCCGCAGCGTGGTGCTAGGAGCTGTCTGCGCACTGCTGTTGGGGCCGACACTTGTCGGCGCCACTGCCGTAGCCGCGGCGAGGATCCAACATCCCCGCTCTCACCACCACCACCGCACGCACCACCCCCAGCGCCACCACGCTGGCATCCCGCAACGCAACGGGGGAGACCACGACACAGATAACAACGGCGCGCCCAGCGACGGCGATGGAAACCAGTGAGCGTCATGACACAAGGCGCTGACACCAAACGCCGTTCTCGAAAGCCGCTCGCGGGGTTGCTCGCGCTCGCCGTTGTCGGGATAGCCGCGCTCGTGGTCGTACTCAGCTCGAGCGGCGGCGGCTCGGGCCAAGCCGCTGGCCACAGAGCCGCAACCGCACGACCGGTACCCGCCGCGTCGGCACCCAAGCGGACGAACCCGGCTGTTGCTCGGACTCCGGCGCCAAGGCCCGCGCGTAAAGCGCAGGCCGCGGCTCGCAAGCCGGTGAGCCACCCGGCGGCACCGGCGCCGGCTCCCCAGCCGGTGAACCAACCGGCGGCTGCTCCGGCGCCGGCCCCGGCTCTCAAGCCGGTGAGCCAGCCGGCCGCTCCCCCGGCGCCGGCCCCGGCTCCCAAGCCGGTGAGCCACCCGGCGCCGCCCCCGGCGCCCGCCGCGAGCGCCACCAACGGTATTCCCCAGCAGAACGGGGGGGACGCGGACCCCGACAACAACGGCGCTCCAAGCGACGGCGACGGCAACATCTAAACCCGCCGCTCGCCCGGCTTCTCGGAGCCGATGCCGCCGCACTGTCCTGGCCAGGCTCGCCGGATACGGACCACCACCAAGTGTCCGACGGCCTGGCCCGGGCTCACGAAGGAGCCGAATTGCTCGCCGACTATTCGCCATCACTCGCGAGCCCAAGCGATCGGTGGACAGCTCGAGTCGGCGCTACCGAGTCGCTCCGAGCTCAGTCCAGGCACGACATGGTTCTTGAAAGCGTCTTTTAAGCCGTCGACCTGTGAGGCGAACACGCTGCGGACGGATGCGCCCTAGTGGCTGCCAAGCTCCACTCAGTTTGGCCCCGGGAAAACAAGCGTCTGCATCGCGTTCTGAGAACTACCAGGCCCAAGGAATGTGGACAGGATCGCCAGCCGCTCTGCACGCGTTCGGCAGAGGCCCGCTGGCGTCGGTAGGGGTTCGTACGACACCCAGGTCTGATTCGGTAGGCCCGAGTTCCGCGCTCAGGGGGACCGCAGGCTTCTACGCCGACAGGCGCGTCCAGATATCAAAGCGGGTCCGGACGCGAGCGATCGCAAGCGTGGCAAAGCATTCGCGCGGTGCCGGCGATCGGCGCGATCGAGGCGTCGCCGTTGCGCTCGTCAGCTCCGGGGAGGTCGCGACGATCGCTCTCGAGGAATGCAATCGTCGCGCCGCCGGCCCGGGTCCGCAGAACCGGGCGGTGCGATTAGCCAGGATCGAGCAAGCACCCGCTCCTCCTTCCGCGGAAGAGCAGGGCTCTCAGGAGCGAACACTAACCCCGATGGGCGCCGGCGGCGGGGTCGGTTGCGCAACTGGGCGGATAGGAGGGTCGGCGCCCCGATCGGCGACGCACCTGCTCTGCCATCGACGCAGACTCTTGGGCACCGCCGACGTTACTGTCGCGTTCGTTCGAACGCGCAGCTCGTTCAGCGGCACCGGAGTGGTCTCGCTCGGCGACGTTGAGGTGCCTGCTTTCTTCGTCGACGTGTTGCAAGCGTCGACGCGGCTATTGCACCGAGACCAACGACTCAGGACAAGCTAGAAGAAGGAGTGCATGAGGACGTTCTGGTCCTCGGCGGTCGCGCTCAGGAGGTTGTCCGCGATGCCGATCTCCTCGATCACGCCGTTTCGCACCTTGAGCACCGCCGTCGAGCGCGCCTTGACGGCCAGGTACCAGTAGTTGAGGCCGATGTGGAGCGGCGGCTCGGTGTGCAGCTTCGCCGCGCCGATGGTGATCGCCTCGCCGGGTCGCACGCCGTCGATCGAGTAGGACGGGTTCGAAGTCGACGCCCAGACGACCTTGTTCCGTAGTGCCTGCCGCTGCTTCGTGGTCAGGATCCGCAGCAGCTTCGGCGACCCGTAGCCGACCCGTACGCCGATCGGCGTCAGGCAGAAGAAGTCCTCGTACTGCTTGCCGCGATCGGAATGGTGGCGGTACAGGTAGTGCTCGCGCGCGCGCGTCGCGCCCAGCTTGACGAGCCCGAGCGCTGCGCCGGACAGCTTGCCGGTCGCGCCGGGGCAGCGCGGCACGTACGGGATCGGCACCTTGACCGAATTGCTCGTCGCCGACCCGGACCCGCCCGCGTTCGTCGCCGTGACTGTGCAGGTCAGCGTCGTGCCCTCCTCGAGCGTTGTGACCGTGTACCTGGACGAGGTGGCGCCAGCGATCGGGGTGCCGTCGTCGTTCCACTGGTAGGTGAAGCTGGTCGGGTTGTGCGACCACCTCCCCCGCGAGCAGCTGAGCGTCTTGCCGGCCCTCGGCTTGCCCGTGATCGCCGGCCGCGCCGTGCTCGCAGGCGGCTTCACCCCAGGAAGCGCGTCGGTCTTGACGAACCGCTGGGCGTACACCGAGCCGCTGTCGTCCCACACGAGCCACCCTTGACCGTTCGGGCCGACCGAGCTGATCACCTTGTCGGCCCGGCCGTCGGTGTTCGGGTTGAGCGCCACCGGCCCCGCCCAGTTGGCGCCGCCGTTGGCGCTGTAGGACAGGCTCAGGGTCCCGTCGTTGTAATGATACGTCGCGTAGACGCCGCCGGCCCCATCCTGGGACAGCGACGGGTAGATCATGTTCTTCTGGGCGATCGTGACCTTCGGCCCCCAGCTCATCGTCGAGGGGTTGAAGGCGCGGTACACCGTCTGGTTCGAGGTCGCGCCGCTGACCAACTCCATCATCCCGAACCCGGCCGGCCCGCCGGCCACGGCGGGGTACTGGACGTTGCAGTCGATCAGACCGGGATGCAGCGTCTTCCAAGCGCTCCCCGCCGACCCCGGACTGATGTTGTAGTCGTTGCTGCCCGCCGCCTGGGCGCCGCTGCCGTAGACGAACCCGATCCCGCTGGCCCCGCTCGGGCACGCGAGGTTCCCGGTCGACGACCCGATCGTCTCGAACACGCCGAGCACACCCGGGTTCGGGCTGAGCTCCGACGCGTAGTACCCGTGGTTGAAGATCGGATCGTCACTTGGCGACCCCAGCGTCGCGAACGGGCACGTCTTAACCGCAAACGAGCATTCGGGCGGAGACGACAACGGGAACGCGGTGAACAGCGGCTGGCGCGAGGCCCACCCGAACCCGAGCTCGCCCGTCCCCGGTAGGATCATGCCGCTCTGGGCATTCGAGCCCGGGTCGCCGTCATATGCGACCGATGCACCGCCGTTGACGGACGCGAAGCTCGCGCCGCCATCCGTCGACTGCCACTCCTGGAGCGGCATGTCGTCCTGCGAGGAGGCATTGGCGACGTCGGCGAGGATCACGATCGTCCCACCGTCGGCGAGCACCTGGACGCCGTAGTCGGGGACGCCGTTGACGCTCTCGAGGTTGGTAGGCGCGACCAGGCTGAGGTTCCCGCTGTGCGAGCAGGCGGTCGCGCCCGCGGGGATCACGCAATACTGGAGCTGGTCCGGAACGTTCACACCGCGGTTCGACTGGTCCCAGGCGATGTACGCGGTCCCGGAGCCGTCGACCGCCAGCGATGCCTGGTTGGTGGAGCCCGGCGAACCGATCTTGACCGGGCTGCCGCTAAGCGCCGCCGCGTCCGGCACGGGCGCGGCCAGCAACGCGGCGGCGAGCGAGATCGCGGTCGCAGCCGCCGCGCATGCCGCACAACGGCTGGCCAGCGTTGAGGCCACCTTGCGTGTCTGCATCGACTCCTAACCTCCTCGGCTCCGCCCAGCTGATCGGCTGCGATCGACGGCAGTAACCCTACGCCGGATGCCGGGAAACTGGCAAGTCCGGTTCCTAGGGGGCCAGGCCCAGTGCTGGGCCTGGCCCACCCCACTGGGGCAGCCCTCTCACCCCCCGAGCGACGCTGCCGCTCTCCGCGCGATCGAGCAGGTTCGTCCTGACTACTGCCGCTGAGGACGAGGACCACTGTGAGCGTCGGATCCCGCCGCTCCTGCTTGGTTGCCAGCGCGCGCATCTCGTTGCTGTAGGTTGCGTCTCTTAACCGCTGTAAATTTGCTGCGGCTTTGAGGTTTCCGGGGGTGAGTCTATGCGGCTGTGACCTCCTCGTCGATGGTGTCTGGGTCGGTTTGTCGGTATTTGATTCGGTAGAGGTGTTGGCGGTCGAGCTCGGTGAACGTCGCGCCGTTTGAGGCGTGCGCGATGAACAGGTCGAGGACGGCGAAGACGAGTGAGAGGCAGCTGCTCTCGCCGGGGAAGCGGCCCATCACTTTGGTGCGCCGGCGGACCTCACCGAGCGAGCGCTCCAGCAGGTTGGTTGACCGCCACCGCTCGCGGTGCCTGAGCGGGTAGCGGAGGTGCACGACCAAGGCGTCGAGGTCCTCGGCTAGGCACCGGGCGGCGGCCTCGTAGCCGCGGTGCTCGAGCTCGGAGATCAGGACTTGCAGACGCAGCTTGCCGTCCTTGACTGATGTGGCGTCGGTGAGCGCCGACCAGTAGTTGAAGCGGACCCGGTCATGCTCGGCCTTGGGGAGCTTCGCGACCAGGTTGCGCAGGCGATGAACGCAGCAGTGTTGACGGTCGGCACGGGGCTAGAGCTCCTGCACTGCGCTGATCAGCCCAGGGGCGCCATCGGCGACAACCAGGCGTGGTGCGCCTAGCCCGCGGGCCGTGAGATCACGCCCGAGCTCGAGCCAGTCTTCCTTTGACTCGCGTGATCCCAACTGCACGGAAACCAGTTGCCTGCGGCCGTTCTCATCGATTCCCCAGGCGCAGATCACGCCCTCCTTCGGGCCGGTGGGGCGGACCGGGAGATGGATCGCGTCGAGGAACAGCACGACGAGATCGGTGTCATAGAGCGAGCGGCGTTTGAACGCTTCGAAGCGCTCGTGCAGCTCCGCGCAGATCCTCGCGACTGTTGAGCGCGACAGCTTCCCAACCCCGGCCTCCTCGCACAACGACTCGATGTCACGCATCGACAGGCCCCTGACGAACCCGCCGATCACCAACGTCTTCAAAGGATCGGTCCGGAACAGCCGTTTGCAATGCCACTTCGGGAACAGCTTGGACACGAACGGCACAGTGGTGTGGCGCGCCTGCGGGATCTGGACCTCAAGCTCGCCCTCGCCGGTCTGCAGATGCCGGGGACGGAACCCGTTGCGCAGCCCCGCCTCGTAGTTCTTCACGCCGCGCTCGCGCTCGGGGCGACGCTCGAAGCGAGCGCGACCCAGCCAGCCATCGAACTCCTCCTCGACCGCCCGCTGAATGATCAACCGGGCACCGAGCCTCGCGAGGTCCCCGAGCATCTTCTGCGGGTCATCGACCAGCCCCCGCGACATCAGCTTGTCGATCTCGGCTTGTATCTCCGCTGATGGCGGTACGGTGCGTCTCACGGCGTAGGCCTCCTTCATCGTCTTGCAGGACTTGAGGGAACCTACGCCGTCGCTCTGACAGCACCCGGCGCGTATTTACAGCAGTTGTGTGACGCAACCTGGCCGCGCTCGGATTACCGACGCGTTGCCAAAACAGGTCAGGGTCTCGCACCTCGGTGACGCGTTTCTGGGCGACAAACGTGGGCTGCCGGGTCAGATTGCGGTGATGACGAGTAACTCGGCGAGCTCGGTGCCGACGTTGGCAACGGCCCTCGGTGGCCGCCCTGCTCGGCAGGCTCTGTGTATCGGCGTCATGCAAGCCCGTCGAGCCGTCGGCGAACTGCACGAGCACGCGACCGCCTCGAGCGACGACCGCTGTGTTTTTCTGGTAGCGCCTCGTCTGGAGCCCAGGCCTCGGGGGCACGCAGAATCACGAGCAACATTCTGCTGGTTTGTGACGCCGAGGCGTGCGCCCGAGGTCGTGCACGCCCGGTTGCCGTGCGTAGACGGGGAACGGCGGGCCGTGCCAGATGTCGCTCACGTCGATGCCGCGGTCGACAAACTCGTCATAGCGGCAGCGAGCTGCGCGTATTGAGCAGTGACGTCGTCTGAGAGCCACGACTTCACCGAGCGGGTGAGGTCGTCGGCGAGGACCTCGAAGTCGCCGGCGAGGATTGCGTCGGCGACCTGGACCGCGACATCTCGCGGGTCGGCTTTGGGGACGTCGAGCTTGGCGGTCATGTCGGTGTTCATGTAGCCGACGTGCAGGGCGGTCACGGTCGTGCCCTGGTCACGAAGTGCGAGGCGGAGCGCGTTCGTCGCGGACCATCCCGCCGACTTGGAGATCTCATAGCCGCGGCCGAACGAGACCCACGACAGTCCCGAGAGCACGTTGACCATCGAGCTTCGGGGTTGCCCCGCGAGCACCGGCGCGAAGGCGCGCGCGACGCGGAGGATCCCGAACAGGTTGGTCTCGAGTTCGTCGCGGATGTCGGACAGTGGCGCCTCGAGTACCGGCGTGTGCAGGTTGATGCCGGCGTTGTTGACGAGGATCGAGACGTCGGTCGCCGTCTGTGCTGCTGCGGCCACGGAGGTGTCGTCGGTGACGTCGAGGATCAGTGGAACGATCCGGTCGTCGTCGCGTTGCGGATGCCCTGAGCGCGAGGTGGCGTACACCTTGGCGGCTCCGCGTTCGAGCAGTTCGTCGACGAGTGCGCGGCCGAAGCCGCGGTTGCCGCCGGTGACGAGTGCGACAGCGCCGCTGATCGGTGTGCCGTTGGATGTGTCGGTGCTGGACATGGGTCGTTCCTCTCGTTCAATTGATTTGTGGGATGGCTTTTGGGACTCTCGGTCACAGCCTGCGCTCATCGTTCCGGGATCGCGCCCGTGGTTTGCCCTGGTCAGCCCCCCGGAGTTGTCCCCCGGGCCGTAGCCTGGTCGACGCCCGCCAGTTGCGACACGGGCATCTGGCTAGGGCAATGCACGGGCGCGAGCGAGGGCTTCCTCGTCATGTTTGACTGCCAGGCGCCTCCTGATGGAGATCCCACCGCTGATGCGTGAGGATCACGTCCGGCGAGAACTCGGCCTTCAACTCCTCGAAGAACCGCTTGATCTCTGCGCCGTCATAGAGGAAGTACCCGTCCCGGAAGTCCTTGAGAATCACCCGCTTGGCGACGTTTTCGGGCTGAGGGATGGATCACGGCGATCGAGGTGGTGGCGTGACCGACAAGCCGGCCGCGGGTGTCGCGAGCGTGCGCCTCGGCGAACGCGACTCGCGCACCGACGCGGAGCGCGTGTCCGTGGACTTCGATCTCGCCGACATCGGCGTGCAGCGGTTCGAGGAAGCTGACCTTGATCTCGATCGTGCCGTAGCCCGCGCCGGCTGGGAGACGGGTGTGCACGGCGCAGCCGGCGGCGGAATCGAGCAGCGTGCACAGAAGCCCGCCGTGCACCATCCCGATCGGGTTGTAGGTCGATTCGTCCGGCGTGCAGCGGAACAGCGCCTCGCCGTCGCCGACCGAGACGAGCTCGGCGCCGATCAGCCTTGCGATCGGCGGCGGTGGCAGCCGGCGATCGACGATCGCCTCTAGGAACTCGCGGCCGCAGAGCTCGGCGCCCGCGCGGGCGAGTGCGGCCGGGTCGTGCCAGGAGATCGACTTGGTCCGCGCCACTCGCTGCTCGACGCCGGCGGCCGACATCAGGACCCCTCCGCGGCGGCGACGACGGTTGCGGGCTCGAGCTTGGCGGCGGCGGGCCGGGGCCTGGCGGCCAGCAGCACGAGCCCCACGAGCGCGCCGGCGAGCGCGATCGCTGCGGTCACCCACGACGCGCGCTGGTAGGCGACGAGCGTGGCGGCCGGCGAGTGGGGCATGCCCAGCAGCGCGATCAGGACGGCCACGCCGATCGCGAGCCCGACCTGGCGCAGCATGTTGACGACTGCCGAGCCGGTCGCGAATGCGTGTGGGGGAAGCTGCGATGTGCCGGTCGCCATCAGCGTCGGCAGCGTCAAGCCGACGCCGATCCCGCTCAGGAGCATCCCGCCGAGCATGTCCCCCACGTAGTCGGGCTGGAGTCCGATCGCGAGCGCCCACCAAGCGACACCCGCGGCGAAGATCGTGGAACCTGCCGCGATCACCGCTCCTGCTCCGATCCGCTGGGTCAGCCTGCCGGCGACCAAGAACGAGAACAGCGGCACCATCAGCGGGCCCGGGGCGATCGCCAAGCCGGTCTGGAGCGCCGACCAGTGCCACACGTCCTGGGCCCAGAGGACGCGCGAGAGCAGCATCGCGCCGAACGATGCGCTGAAGAAGACCGCGACGGCGGACGCGCCCGTGAACGGCCGCAGCCGGAACAGAGCCCGGTCGATCAGCGGGGTACGGCTCCTCGCGGTGCGGCCGGCGAACAGAGCCAGTGCGACCGCGCCGGTCGCGAGCGCGGCGAGCGTCCGCCCGTCGCCCCAGCCCCAACTGCCACCCTTGACGAGCCCGAGCACGAACGCGCCCACGCCGCCGGTGATCAGCAGCGAGCTCACGAGGTCGGGCCGCGGCACGGGCTGCCCCGCAACGATCGGCAGACGGCGCCATCCGACCACCAGCGCCAGCAGCCCGACCGGGACGTTGACCAGGAACACCCAGCGCCAGCTCGCCGCTACCAGCAGGCCGCCGACCACCGGGCCCGCGGCGGCTGACAGCCCTCCCACGGCGGTCCATGTCCGGACGGCGCCGTTGCGCCGCTCAGGCGCGAACGTGGCCAGGATCAGCCCCAGCGATGTCGGGGTGAGCAGCGCGGCGCCGAGCGCCTGGAGCACCCGGAAGGCCACTAGCGACGGGAGACTGGTCGCGGCCGCGCAGGCGGCCGAGGCGGCGACGAAGATCGCGACGCCGAGCAGGAATCCTCGCTCCCGCCGGTACCGCTCGGCGAGCCTGCCGAACAACGCGAGGAAGGCGGCGTACACGATCGCGTACGCGTTCAGCACCCAAGAGAGGTCCGCGAGATCACTGCCGCGCAGATGGAAGTCGGCGCCGATCTGCGGGAGCGCCACGTTGACGATGAACAGATCGAGGCTCGCGAGCACCACGCCAGCGCACACGATCAACAGCACAAGCCCGGGAGAAGCGTTCTTGCCCGCGCCGGCGGCATCACCGCCCACCGGATCAGAAAGCCGACCGATGCTCCCGCGTGCCGCCGTTTGCAACGCCATCGCTTCTCCTCCCTGACCGCTCGACAGTTCCATGACGGAACCCACTCTACCACCTTGCGTTCTATGACGCAACTGACTATCCTGAGGTCATGGACCGCAAGAGCTTTTCCGACATGCACTGCTCCGTCGCCCAATGCCTGGAAGTGGTCGGCGAGTGGTGGTCGCTGCTGATCGTCCGCGACGCATTCCTCGGGATCAGGCGCTTTGACGAGTTCCAGTCGCGCCTAGGCATCTCCCGCAACATCCTCAATCAGCGACTCGCCCGCCTCGTCGAGACAGGCGTGCTGACCAGGGTGCCCTACAGCGAACACCCACCGAGATCCGAATATCGACTGACCGACAAGGGCCGCGACGTGTGGCCAGTGATCACGACGATGCGCCAGTGGGGCGACAAGCACGCCGCGCCCCACGGCCCGCCCCTCCAAATGATCCACAAGGAGTGCGGCCAGATATCGGAAGCCCAGCTGGTGTGCTCAGCCTGCGGCGAGCCGATCGGGCCGCGCGACGTCGAGGCCATCCCCGGCCCCGGAGCCGTGGAACCGCTGCTTCGCACGGGCTAGAGCGCAAGCCCGCCGGCCTCATGAAGAACTTACGTTCCACGTACGGCCAGTTCGCGCTCATCACCGTCTTCGTCTCCGACTTCAGGACCAAAGCAACCAACCTCGTTGACAACCTCGCCCACAGCCGAGTCCGCCTTATCCAAGCCGTGCCGCGGACGGTCTAGCTGCCCGACGTTTGGCACAGGGGGTCCAACGGAGGCAGCAGCGTGAAGCGCCCGGTACATCGAAAGCAGGACTCCACTGAACAGGCGGCGGAAGTCCTGCTCGTCGCCAAACTCGAATACGGCAACCGCGTTGGAATGCCCGGGCTACGGCCTTCCGCGGGTCGGCGACGCTGGCAGTCGGTCCCGCAGCGGCGTGACTAGGATCGTTCTATGGCTAACAAGACATGGTTCATAACCGGTACTTCGCGCGGCTTCGGTCGCGAGTGGACGAAGGCGGCGCTGGAGCGCGGCGACCGGGTCGCCGCCACCGCGCGTGACACGAGCACGCTCGACGACCTCAAGGCCGAGCACGGCGACGCTCTGCTGCCGCTGACTTTGGATGTCACTAACCGCGAGGCGGCGTTTGGCGCCGTCAAGCGGGCCCACGAGCATTTCGGTCGGCTGGACATCGTCGTCAACAACGCGGGCTACGGCCACTTCGGGATGGTGGAGGAGATCTCAGAGCAGGAGGCTCGGGCCCAGATCGAGACCAACCTCTTCGGCGCGCTGTGGGTGACGCAAGCTGCGCTTCCGTTCCTGCGCGAGCAGGGAAGCGGCCACATCGTCCAGGTGTCGTCGATCGGGGGTATCTCGGCGTTCCCGAGTGTCGGCATCTATCACGCCTCGAAGTGGGGTCTCGAGGGGATCAGTCAGGCGCTCGCCCAGGAGGTCAAGGAGTTCGGGATCAACGTCACGCTGGTCGAGCCCGGCGGGTTTTCGACCGATTGGAGTGGTCCGTCGTCCAAACGCTCGGAGCCCAACCCCGCCTACGACGCGCTCCGAGAGCGCCAGCAGCAGTGGCGCGCCAGCAACGTGCCGGGTGACCCGACCGCCTCGGCCGCGGCGATGATGCGTGTCGTCGACGCCGATCCCCCGCCGCTCCGGGTGTTCTTCGGCACGGCACCTCTGGGTATCGCCGAGAACGATTACGCGGGCCGCCTCGCGACATGGCGCGAGTGGCAGCCGGTGGCTGAGCTGGCTCAGGGAGACGCCCAGTAGCTGACGACTGTTTTGCTCGCCCCGACATCGCTGAGCTGACGATCGCCTTGGCGACACAGTGATCACGCGGGTCGTCGGGGCCGCGAGCGCTCTGCCACGGTTGCGATCGCCCGCGCGTCCCCGGCGCGGACCAGCGGAATCACCGCCGCAGGACCGGGACGGTCCGGCGGGTCGCATCCTGAGATCCGCCAAACCCGCGTCGCACGCCGACCCTGGCGCGAGGCGGAACGAGGGCGCCCCCGTATCCGCGCAAAGCGCGACAAGCGAGCGCCTCCCAGAGATGCGTGTCGCAGCGCGAAAGCGGGGCTCTGCGTAGCGTCGTCCAGCTGAGAGCGGAAGTGTGATGCGCGCGACTCCACGGAGGGGGGAGCTCTGTCTGTTCGTGGATGCACCAGGCTCTACACGCGCAACTATAGGGTTGCGCTACCGTGGTTCCGTGCCCACGCTGATCTTCGTTCACGGCGCTTGCGTCCGCGACGCAGCGTGGTGGTGGAGCTCGATGACCAAGCCGCTCGCTGACCGTGGTATCGCCAGCCTCGCGGTGCCGCTGCCCAGCTGCGGAGAAACCGGCGATGAGCTCGGCGATCTCTACGCCGACGTCGACTCGTGCCGCGACGCGGTCAGCGCCGCCGAGGGGCCGGTCGTCTTGTGCGGGCACTCCTACGGGGGATGGTGATCACCGAGGCTGGCGCCGATGACCGCGTCACCCAGCTGCTCTACGTGACTTCGATGATGCCCGAGGCCGGACAGTCCCAGGCCGAGCTGATCGGCTCTGAGCCAGCGCCATGGCTGCAACCGGGCGAGGACGGCACTGTCGGTGTCGATCCCGACATGATCCGGGAGTTCTTCCTCCAGGACTGCGACGAGAGCACGACCGAGCAGGCGCTCGACCGTCTCACGCGCCAATCTCTGGCCCCGTTTACACAGCCACCCCGCCAGATCGCCTGGCGGCAGAAGCCCGCCACGTACTTCGTCTGCACCGAGGATCTCGCCACCCCAGCCGACGTTCAGCGCCGACGCGTAAAGGATGGGACCCGACTCGTCGAGTTCGCGGCTGGCCGCCACCCGTTCCTCTCACGCCCCGACGAATTCGCGCAAATCCTGGTCGCCAGGATCGATCACAACTAGTCGCAAGACCATCGGCGCGTGCGCACACGCCGAGCGCGAAACCCAGGCTGATGTTGGTTGCTACAAGAGCTACGACGTGTTCGTCGCGATCGGTGCGCCGTCGAGTTTGAGTACGACGAGGCGGGCGCCGGTTGGTCCGATGTGGTTGGATGCTGCGGTGGCGGATCCGCCGATCGCGGCGGCGATGCGGCGACACGGCGGTTATGCACCCGCAGGACCAGCGTGCTGTGAGGTCGGCAACGATGGGGTCGGTTCCGGGACCGGGAACGTGACCCCGGTCAGCTCTTCCGAGACTGTCCACAGGCGGCGCTGGATGGCCGTGTCGTGGGATCGCCGGCTGGACGCGGCCAGTTTCGGGTAGCCCCGGGCTCCGAAGAGTCCGCCCGGGCCGTAGTACTGACCGCCGAGCACGCCTGGGTCGGTCGCAGCGCGCAGCACGGGCAGTGCGCCCATCGCCGCCTTCTGGCTCATCACCCGCGCGTAGAAGAACGCGGCGATCGCGGGCGCGTTGCGCGCCAGCTCGGTGTTGGCGAGGCCCGGGTGGGCGGCGACCGCGACGGTGGTGCCCGCGCCGGACAGCCGACGTTGCAGCTCGTAGGTGAACATCAGGTTCGCCAGCTTGGACTGGCCGTACGCGCCCACCCGGCTGTAGGACCGCTCCCCCTGCAGGTCGTCGAAGTTGATCCGGGCCCGGACGCGGTGCACGATGCTGCTGACTGTCACCACGCGGGAGCCCGGCACCGGCAGCATCTGCTCGAGCAGCAGCCCCGTGAGGGCGAAGTGCCCGAGGTGGTTGGTCCCGAACTGCAGCTCGAACCCGTCGCTGGTGGTCTGCCTGGGCGTGAGCATCACCCCGGCGTTGTTGATCAGCAGGTCGATCCTCGGGTGCTTGGCCCGCAGCTCGTCTGCGGCGGCGCGGATGGAGTCCAGCGAGGTCAAGTCGAGACGCTGAACCATGACGTTCGCACCAGCGGTGGTCTCGGCGATGCGGGCGGCGGCGCGCTTGCCCTTCTCGATGTCCCGCACTGCCAGCACCACCGACGCACCGCGCGCGGCGAGGACTTGGGCGGTCTCGAACCCGAGGCCGGTGTTCGCGCCTGTGACCACGGCCAGCCGTCCCTCCTGGCCGGGCACGTCATCGCTCGTCCATTTTCCCTTCTTCGGCTTTGGGATTCCGTTTGGCGTGCTGCGTGGGTCTGTGCTGGACATGGATTGTTCCCTTCTCGTCGGGTGTTGTGCGTTGTGCTGGTTTGACTCCATGAGGCCAAGATCTACGGCGTGATGTCCTCGCGCTCGAGGTTGCGCCATACGCGCCCAAGCTCCCGGATAGTCGCGGCGGTCTGTGGCCGAGAGGCGACGAACGCCGCATTGAGCGCTCCAGCCGAAGTGCCGACACACAGGTCGGGCGCCATGCCGCGCTCGTAGAGCGCCTGCAGCATCCCGACCTGGACTGCGCCGAGGCTGGCGTCACCCGACAGGACGAACGCCGTGCGCGGGCGCCTGGAGTCCGGCTTCCGGACGGAGCGTCGACCGGGTTTGCATTGGCGCCACGGGTTCGACCGCTTTCACGGCAGCTGCGCTCCGGGTGGGGGTGAGGTGAGGCCCGTCGCGTGATCGAGCTCGGTTTTGAGCAAGCCGCCAACCCGCCTGATCTGCTCGGCATAGATCTCCGCGGCGCGTTGCTCGCGGTCGAGCGCCGCCGAGTAGGCCACGAACGCGAATCCGTCCTCGGCGACGGGCGCGCTCGCCCAAACGCGATACGCATCCCAGACCGCTCGGCATTCATCGCACCAGTCGACGTACGCGTCGAGCACCGCGTCCACCATTCGCCGCCGCAGCCAGATCTGAATCGGGTGAGACTTCGACATGGGATGTGTTATCCCGCGGTAGCCGCGCGCTCGCATCCCGGAGATTCCCCATCTTCCCCGCCACCGGCCACCAATCGGAGTGCTCCGGGTGGGGACGCCAGGCGCATCACTCGTCGCACTTGCGGTTCGGGTCCAAGAGGAGTGGGAGCCGCAGCCGCTGTCGGAGACGATTGGGTCGGTCGACGACGACTATGCTCGCCGACCAGCGGTTCACACTCGAGGCGGCGTGCCGGAAGCTTCCGGTGCGCGAACGCCTGGTTCTGCACATGCGCTTCATCGAGGACCGGACTCAGACCGACATTGCGGCGACGATTGGGCTGTCGCAGATGCAGGTCTCTCGCATCCTGAGAGGCGCGACCGAGCGCCTTGAGCTCGCGGCCCGTCCGGAGCTCGAATACTGATCGCTTTTGGAAATGCGAAATGCAGATCGTGGTCGGCGCTCGACCGCCGGGTCGCCGCCCAACCCCGTTGTGAGGCGTGCCGTTTCACCGGCCGAGGTGGGGTGGTTACATAGGCCGGCAGCATGGCCGGTTCTCAGGAGGGAATGGCAGCTTCTAGCGCCCGACTTGTTGGCCGAGCGGCGGAGGTTGCGATGCTTGAGGCTGTGCTCGGCGAGCGGGCAGCCGCCTCTGCGCCGGTGGTGGTGGTTCACGGGGAGGCGGGGATCGGGAAGACGTCACTGGTGGCGCGGTTCGCTGGGCAGCTGGCGGGCCGCGGGTGGACGGTGTTGTGGGGTTCGTGCTTTGAGGACAGCGGTCCTCCGTATGGGCCGTGGGTGGAGGCGATCGACGGTCACCTCGGGAGTTCGTCGCGGGAGCGTGTGGTCGAGTTGCTTGGCGACGACGCGGCGGTGCTGGGGTCGGTGGCGCCAGGGATCCACGCGGTGTTAGGTGATCTGCCTGCGGTGCCGGCGTTGGCGCCGGCGGAGGGGCAGTTGCGTTTCTTTGACGCGGTCGCGCGGTTGCTGGGGCGGCTCGGGGAGTCGGTGCTGGTGCTGGACGACATGCAGTGGGCCGATGCGTCGGCGTTGGATTTGCTGGTTCACGCCGCGCGTCTGGTTCCGGGTTTGTTGATCGTCGTGATCTTCCGTGGCGGGAGGCTGGATCTGGACGATCCGTTGGCGATCCGGTTGGCGCGTGTCGGCCGTGTGCGTTCGTGCACGTATCTGTTGTTGGAGGGTCTCTCGCGGGAAGAGGCGGCGGAGCTGCTCGAGCGGGCGGCGCGTCGCGAGCTGGAGCCGGATTTGATCGAGGCGATCTACGGGGAGACGGCCGGCAATCCGTTCTTTTTGGGGGAGCTTGGCCGCCACCTGCAGCGGGAGGGCGTCGACGCGGGGCCTCGGGGCGCGTGGCTGGCGGTTGCCGGAGACGATCCGCGCCGCCGTCGGGCTGCGGCTCGCGGAGCTGTCAGACCAGGCGCGAGGGATGCTCGAGCTGGCGGCGGTGTTCACCGGCGGTTTTGGGTTCGATCAGCTCCAGGCGCTGAGCGGTGTCGACGAAGTCGCGCTGCTCGATTGCGTCGAGGAGGCGTTGGGTGCCGAGCTGTTGCGCTCGTTGGGTGGCGAGCGGTATGACTTCGCGCACGCGCTGGTGCGCCAGGCGCTGTATGAGGGGCTGAGTCCGAGCCGTCGCACGCGGTTGCACCGGCGACTGGCGGAAGCCCTGGAGCGGATGTACGAGGATCCGCCGGCCACGGTCGCGGCGGAGATCGCGCGCCAGTATCACGCCTCGGTGACGCTCCCCGGCGCCGAGCGCGGCGTCTCGTACGCGATGACGGCAGCCGACCAGGCGCAGTTCGTGCACGCGCCCGCGGAGGCGGTCGAGCTGTTGCGGCTGGCGCTGGAGCTGGTGCCCGATGGCGATGATGCTCTCAGGGCGCGGGTCACGGGATCGCTGGCGGTGACCGAGGCGCAGGCAGGAATGGCGGCTCACGCCGTTACGACGCTGGAGTCGGCGATCGTGCTGCTCGAGCGCGGCGGCGCCGGCGGGCGCGAGATCGCCGAGCTGACTTGCGAGGTCGCGACCGCGATGTGGGGCGTCAGCGGCAATCCGGCCGGGGGCGCGGCCCTGATCGAGCGGGCACTCGAAGCGCTGGGTGACGAGCGCGGCCTGCTGTGGGCGCGACTGAAGGTTCTGCTCTGCCAGTTCGTCGAACCGATCCGCAGCGGCCCCATACTGATCATGCCGTTCGTCGCGCCCGACCCCGAGGCGCGGCGCATCGTCCGCGCGAACGGCACCGAGGCCGACATCGCGATCACGATCGACCCGTGGGCCCCGTGGGAACCGGGTGAGGTGGACTGGGCCGTGTCGGAGATCGCGCGCTGGCGCGACCCGGCGGCCCGCACCAGCGGCCTCATGTGGGTCCTGACTCGCCTCACGCTCTTTGATCCGCAGCGATCCGAGCTGGCGGAGAAGCTTTGCAGCGAGCAGGAAATGCTCGCCGATCAGCTCGGGCGCCTCCTGGCCCGAGCGCTTGTACCCCTCTTCCGCTCGACGCCGCACGGCGAGCGCGGATCGTTTGACGCCGCGGCCGAGCAGCTCGCGCTCGCGCGCAGCTTGCTGGATCGCCTGCCTGAGAGGGTGCACGCGCCGATCTTCCTCTGGTCTGAAGTGTTCATCGCCCAACACCGCGACCCCGACTGGTGGCGCGTGGGAGACGAGCTCTGGCAGACCGCAACGGTCCCAAGCGACCCCGGCTTCTCCGGGCCTCTCTGTGCCGCGCTCGCCTGCTATGCGTTCGCCTGCGGCGAAGAGCCGCTCAAGGCCCACCAGCTGCTCGACGACGTTGTCATCCGCGGACTGCGGGAGGCGAGCCCGTGGGACCACATGGTCGCGTCCGCCGTCGCTTACGCGGCCGCGGCGGTCTGGGAGCTCCGCGACGCGGACTTGGCGCGCGAGCTGTTGCCGGCGGCGGAGGCGATCGTAGCCGCCCGTGTTCCGGACTTTTACATGTCCTCCAACGATCTGTCGGTCGCGCGGCTGGCGACGGTGCTCGACCGCTTCGACGAGGCGACTGCGGCGTTTGGGCACGCCCGCGAGCGGCTCGAGCAGCACGGGCAGTGGCCGATGCTGGCGATCGTCGACTTCGACGAGGCGCTCGCTCGCCGTTCGCGCGGGCAGCCCGGCAGCGCGGAGCTGCTGCTCGCCGCCGAGACCCGGTTCGAGCAGCTCGGGATGCGCGTCTGGTCGCAGCGGGTCGACGAGCTCAGGAGTACGCGCGGGGGTCTGCCGGACGGTCTGACGCGCCGTGAGGCGGAAGTGCTGCGACTCGTTGCCTCTGGGCTGACCAACCGGCAGGTCGCCGAGCAGCTCGTACTCAGCGTCCACACCATCGAGCGTCACCTCGACAACTCCTACGCCAAGATCGGCGCGCGCAACCGCGCCGAAGCCTCGGCCTACACCGTCCGCCACAGACTCTGAGCTCCGCGGCGGCTTTCTGAGCTTCGCACGGTTTGGCGGCTGTCGAGGGTCGGCCTGACGGCCGATCCGCGCGCTCGATTTGGTCGTCGGCGCCGACAAAGATGGGGAATTTCCGGGATGCCAGCGGGCGCGTACCGCGGGATAACACAGCCCATAACGAGGTCTCACAAAGCGAAAGAGGAGATCGATCATGACCGAGCTCACAGAAGTGCTTCGCCAGGCCGGCGTCGTCCGCGTTTACGGCGTGGTTGAAGACAGCCTGACACCGTTCCTGGACGCGGTCTGGAGGACTGATGGGATGGCCTGGGTCGAGGTGCGCGACGAACAGACTGCCGCGTTCGCCGCGGCGGACGAGGCCCAAGCCACCGGCCAGCTGGCGGTCTGCGCGGGCACTTATGAGGCCGGGAGGACGCACCTCATCCACGGTCTCTAGGGCGCTCACCGAACCGGTGCGCCCGTGCAACCAGGACCGGAGGTCCTCTTCGTATGACATCGATAAGCCCCCAGCAGACATCGCCGCTCTATACGCCCCGCGGGAAGGATCTCGCCCTTTTGCTGCTCGCGGTGACGGAGTTCGTAGTCGTGATCGACGCCTCGATCGTGAACGTCGCGCTGCCGTCGATCGGGCGGGCGCTGCACTTCTCGCGGACCGATCTTTCGTGGGTCGTGAACGCCTACGCGCTGACGTTCGGCGGCTTGCTGATGCTGGGCGGCCGGATGGCCGACCTGCTCGGACGCAGGCGGATGTTCATGCTCGGGCTCGTGCTGTTCTCGGCCGCCTCGTTCGCGGGCGGAGTCGCCCAATCCGAGGGGTGGCTGCTCGCCGCCCGCGCGACGCAGGGCCTCGGCGCCGCGATCGTCTCGCCCGCGGCGCTGTCGATCCTCGTCACCACCTTCGCCGAGGGCGCCGAGCGCAATCGCGCGCTGGGCGTCTGGGGCGCGATGGTCGGCGCCGGGGGCGCCGCGGGCGTGCTGCTCGGCGGGATCCTCACCAGCGGCCTGAACTGGCGCTGGGTGCTGTTCGTCAACGTCCCGATCGGGATCGCCGCCGCGGCGCTCGCCCCCCGGACGCTGCGCCGAGAGCCGCGCCGAGGACGGCGCGCGCACATTCGACTTCGCCGGCGCCATCACCGTCACCGCCGGCCTGTCGCTGCTCGTCTACGCGATCGTCGACGCCGTCAACGTCGGCTGGACATCCTCGAGGACGCTGCTCGAGATCGGCGCCGCCGTGATCCTGCTGGTCGCGTTCGTGATCATCGAGACGCCGCCAGCGCCACCCGCTGATGCCGTTCTCGATCTTCCGGCTGCGGACCCTGCGCGGCGCCAACATCGTCGGCCTGCTGCTCGGCATGTCGCTGTTCTCGATGTTCTTCTTCATCTCCCTGTACGTCCAGAACGTCCTGCACTACTCGCCGATCAAGACGGGAATCTCGTACCTGCCGCTCGCGGTCGGGATCATCATCGTCGGCCGGGCTCGCGTCCCGGCTCGTCACGCGGATCGGCTTCAAGCCGACGCTGATCGCCGGGCTGCTGCTGATCACCGGCGGCCTGCTCTGGTTCTCGCAGGTGCCGGGCATCGGCGGCTCCTACGCCGCTGACGTGCTCGGCCCGTCGCTGCTCGCGGCCGTCGGGGTTCGGGTTCGCGTTCGTGTCGGTGACGATCGCCGCAGTCACCGGGACCAGGCCGCACGAGGCGGGGCTGGCATCGGGTCTGATCAACACCTCGCAGCAGATCGGCGGGGCGCTCGGACTGGCGATCCTCGCGACGATCGCCAACAGCCGCACCCAGAGCCTCTTCCACTCCGGGGTACACAGCGCCTCGGTCGCGCTCACCAAGGGGTTCGATCGGGCGTTCCTGGTCGGCGCGGGCTTCGCTCTCGTCGGCGCGATCCTGGCCTTCGTGATGATCTCCTCGCGCGACAGCCGCGAGCAATCGCTGGCCGCCCGCAAGGGCGACCCGGCTCCCGCAGCCGCCGCCGGCTGACGCACCCCCGGCTCGACTCACGCCGTGTCATTAAGTAACCGAACAGTTCGAGATGTAAGGAGCATTCCCATGCAGGTATTGAATTCAGCAGGATATTCGCCCCTCGCGCCGCTATTTCGAGTGTGCGATGGAGTGCGCGTGCGGTTCGCTGACAACAAGGCGGACTCGTCGGCAGTAACGGTGTTGATGCTGAGCCCGTGGCCGGAGAGCCTCTGGGCATACCGTCGGATCTGGGACCGGGTGTCGGCGGTCGCTCGCGTAGTTGCGATCGACCTGCCGGGCTTTGGCCACTCCGACGGTCGACCGGAGCTGATCGCACCGGATGCGATGGGCACGTTCCTTGCGCGTCTGATCGAGGAATGGGGCCTGGGCGCCCCGCACGTGGTCGGGCCGGACGTGGGCACCGCCGCCGCGTTGTTCTTGGCGGCCAACGCTCCAGACCGCGTCACGAGCTTGACCATCGGCGGAGGCGCGGTGCGTGTTCCCATCGATGCCGGCGGCGCGCTCAAGGATGTCATCGAGGCCCCGAGCCTCGACGTCGTCCGAGGGCTGGATGCCCGAACCAACATCGGGTTCGCCGTCGAGCCAGCCGCCGGTGCCGACAGTGAGCCCGACGTCCACGAGGACTACGTCAGCGCGTATGACCTCGGGCGCTTTGCCGAGTCCGCACGCTTCGTCCGCCACTACCCCCAGCAGAACCCGGTGCTGCGCGATCTGTTGCCGACGATCACCACGCCGGCGCAGATCATCGCCGGACGCGACGACGACTTGGTGCCGTGGTCCAACAACGAGTACCTCGCCGACCTGCTGCCCAACAGCGAGATCCACCCACTGGATGCCGGCCACTTCGCGTGGGAGCAGGCGTCAGAGGACTATGGCCGTCTCATCGTCGATTGGGTCACCGGCGGGTTCCAGCGCCTCGGAGGCCGGCACAGCCTAAACCTCCGATGCAGCAGCACCAACTGCGCCCTCGCTAGTTCCGCGTTGGCGCCAACGCAGGTGTCCCGGCCGCCCGGGCCGCGCACCTGCTGCTCGCCAGGAGGGCAACTGGCGCCTCCACCCCGGCGCCCGTCGTTGCCGGGCGCCCTGCTCGCCGCGCATTCCGAGACTTCCGCCGCGACGCCCAAGATGCCTGTGCGCCAACAAAGGCAGGGCTCCGCTGTTCGTCGTGCTTTTGGTCCCGGCTGGCTCGACGCGTCTACCCGCGCCTCGGTTCCGGTCTGCCTTGGCCGACTGAGCTATTCAGCCATTCCTCGTCGACGATCGTTCGGCTCGGGCGTGGTTCTCGCGCCGCCGGCCGCGCTATGTCCTGGCTGCGAGATCTATGTCGGCCAGCTCGACCGTGTGGCCGTGCTCGCAGCGGAGCTCTGTGCCGACGACGCCGCCGCATCCGCGGTGCAGCAGGTCCGCCGGCCCGCCGGTGTCGCTGAGCCAGCGGTTGCCCCATTGCATCAGGCTGACGATCACCGGGAAGAGGTCGGCGCCTTTCTCCGTCAGGCGGTAGCGGTGCCGTGTGCGTTGCCCGGGCTCCTGGTAGGGCTCGAGCTCGAGGAGTCCGTACTCGACGAGCTCGTGTAGTCGTGTGGACGCGGTGGCCTCGGTGAGGTCGGCGCGTCGGACGAATTCCTCGAAGCGAGTAGCGCCGTAGAACGCCTCGCGCATCAGCACGAACGCGGATCTGGTGGAGAGAAGCTCGACGCTTTTGGCGATCGTGCAGCTCGTCGCGGCCCAGCCGTCGCGTGGGTCGAGGTTTCCCGTCATGCGCACCGTGGTGGTTTCCATGCGACTCAGTATAGCTGGCTCTAATGGGCTTTAGTCAGTGTGCTACGGTACCTGACTATGCCCTACTTTAGTCAGCCTCCTACGAAAGGGAAACCTGATGTCCAAACCAACGATTGTCCTCGTTCACGGCGCGTTTGCGGATGCCTCAATCTGGCGGCGGGTGCATGACCAGCTCGCTCACGATGGGCAAAAGGTTCTCGCGCCGCCAAACCCGCTGCGCGGACTCGCGTACGACGCCTCCTATATCGAGTCGGTGATCGACCAGGTCGAAGGGCCCGTGGTACTCGTCGGCCATTCGTACGGCGGTGCTGTGATCACGGTCGCCGGCAGCTCGGACAAGGTAGCCGGGCTGGTGTACGTCGCGGGCGTCGTGCCCGACGCGGACGAGTCTGTCAACGACCTCCAAGGCCGGTTTCCGTCGCTCGCCATGGGCCCACTCGTTCGCCCGTTGGAGTTGGCCGACGGCAGTGTGGAGATCTCGATCGACCCCGCGCGATTCCCGGATGTGTTCGGCGCCGACCTCCTGGCCGACGACGCGGCATTCGGGGCGATCTCGCAGCGCTCCGTGGCGGCCACCGCGTTTGACGATCCCGTCACAGCGGCTGCCTGGCGCGAGAAGCCATCGTGGGCGGTGTTCGGCACCGCCGACCGTCCGGTCGCTCCGGAGCTTCACCGCTTCTCCTACAACCGTGCCGGTTCGAAGGTAACGGAGGTAGAAGGCGCGTCCCACCTTCTCATGTTGTCCCAGCCCGAAATCGTCGCAGGCGTCATCCGCGAAGCGGTGATCGCCTCCACGGTCAGCACATTCGCGTAAAGCGCATCGGCGTGTCGATCCCGGGTGACTAGATCCGGGATCGACGCGCCATTCCCGGGACGAACTTCCGATACCCAAAACAGGAGAGGGATCGTGGTCTCCGCCGGAGACGCCCGCCATCTACCCGACTGCGGGGAGCGCTGATGTCCCCCATCAGTCGCGGCTTTCACCGGCGGCGCCAGCCCGACGCTGACCCCTCCCGCGTCCCGCCCCGGGCAGTACGTCACCGGTGACTTCCCCGTCCTCTCGGCCGGTCCGACGCCCCACACCCCGTTGGAGGAATGGAGCTTCACGATCCGGGGCGCGGTCCAGGAGCCCGTGTCGTGGCGGTGGGATGAGTTCGTTGCCCTCCCGCCCGAGACGATCACGACCGACATCCACTGCGTGACGAAGTGGTCAAAGCTCGACACCAGCTGGAAAGGCGTGTCGGTGGACACGCTCCTGGAGGCGGTGCGAAGCGAGGCGGGGTACGTGACGGCCTGGTCGGATGGCGGCTACACGACGAACCTGCCACTAGGGGACGTAACGGGTGGCCGGGCTTGGGTCGCCTACGAGTTCGGCGGTGCGCCGCTCGAGCCCGAGCACGGCGGGCCGGCGCGGCTGCTAGCTCCTCATCTGTACTTCTGGAAGAGCGCGAAGTGGGTGCGCGGCCTCGCGCTCACCCTCGATGACGAGCGGGGGTTCTGGGAGACCTACGGCTACCACACGCGGCGACCCATGGCTCGAGCAGCGCTATCAGGGCGACTGAGCTGGCAGCTCGCGACCGTCGTCGAGCTCGTCGATGAGACGGCTCGATCCAAGAGCCTCGTGCTCGATCCTCTCGCCTGGCCGGGCCACCTTGCGGGCCAGCACGTCGACGTTCGCCTAACGGCCGAGGACGGGTATCAGGCACAGCGGAGCTACTCGATCGCGTCCGCACCCGAAGACCACAATCTCGTTCTGACAATCGAGCGGCTCGAGGATGGGGAGGTCTCTCCGTACCTCGTCGACGAGCTCAGACCGGGCGACGAGCTGGAGCTTCGAGGGCCAATCGGCGGGTACTCCGTCTGGGAGCAGGCATCAGGCGGGCCGCTGCTGCTGATCGCAGGCGGGTCGGGAGTCGTCCCGTTCCGCGCGATGCTGCGCCACCGGGTCGCCGTCGGTGGCGAGACACCGGTTCGCGTCCTTTACTCGGCCCGGTCGCTTGACGAAATGCTCTATCGAGAGGAGTTCCTTTCCCTCGGGTCCGATGAGGACATCGGCGTGCGCTTGGCGCTCACCCGCGCGTGGCCCGACGGTTGGTACGGTCATCGCGGGCGCGTCACGCCCGAGCTGCTGCGCGACGTTTCGTGGCCGCCGGAGGAGCGGCCTCTGATCTACATTTGCGGCCCGACCGCCTTCGTCGAGGCGATCGCCGGACAGCTCGTCGACCTCGGGCACGATCCGCGCCGGATCAGAACCGAACGGTTCGGACCGACCGGCTCTTGAGACGAGGAAACGTCGCAACCGCTTGACGGGGACGCAATCGCGGTGTGTAAACACGGGCGGCCGCTTGCCGGGCTGACGCCGCGACCCGACCCAACACCAGCTTCCGTCATCCGCACGCTCCCAACGGTCGGGAGGGGGATCGCCGCGCCGCCGCCCAGGTGCGTCCGAGTGCCGCCCACCGGAAGCTGACTTTAGTGGACTTGAGTCAGTGTGCTACTCTGCCTGACTATGCCCTCCTATAGCCAGCTCCTCACTCGTCGCCGCGACGCCTCGTCGTCGCTTGTCCTGTTGATCGTCTCCGCCGGTTTCTCGCTCGCAACCCTCGATCTCTTCATCGTCAACGTCGCGCTGCCGAAGATCGCGCACGACTTCGGATCGGCCGGCCTGGGCGACCTCTCGTGGGTTCTGAACGCCTACGCGATCGTCTTCGCGGCGCTGCTGGTCGTCTTCGGACGCCTGTCCGACCGCTTTCCGCGCGAGTACGGCTTTCTGCTCGGCGTCGCTGTGTTCACCGCGGCCTCGGCGCTCTGCGCTGTCTCGAACAGCACGCTCGTGTTGGTCGCCTTCCGCATCGTCCAGGCGGCCGGCGCCGCGTTGATGACGCCCACGTCGCTGAGCATGGTTCTGGCGACGAGCTCGGGCAAGGCGCGCGACAACAACGTCCGCGCCTGGACGGCGATCAGCGGCGTGATGGCCGCCCTCGGCCCGGTCGTCGGTGGGCTGCTCGTCGCGATCAGCTGGCGCTGGGTGTTCGTCGTCAACATCCCCTTCGGAGTCGCGGTGCTCGTGTTCGGCTGGATGCGGCTGCCGCACGTCCGCGGCGAGCGCATCCCCTACCCCAACGCGCTCGGTGCCGCGCTCGTCACCGCTGGCGTCGCCCTCCTCACGCTCGGTCTCGTCAAGGGAGATGACTGGGGGTGGGGCTCGACACAGACGATCGGTGTGCTCGTCGGGTCCGTCACCGTCATCGGCGCGTTCGTCCTTCACTGCCTGCGAGACAGCAACCCGCTGCTCGACCGTGACCTGTTCAGGCGGCGCTCATTCACGGGCGCGTCGGTCGTCTCAACGCTCTACTCGGTCGCGTTCGGCGGGTTCCTGCTCTCGCTCGTGCTGTGGGATCAGAACGTCTGGCACTGGTCGGCGCTGCACACGGGTCTCGCGATCGCGCCCGGCCCGCTGCTGGTCCTGCCAACCGCGCTGCTGCTCGCCGAACGCCTGATCGTCCGCCTCGGCTCGGGCCGCGTGATCGCGATCGGCGCGACCCTCTTCGCCGCCGGTGCGGTGTGGTGCGCCCTGTTCGCCGCGCTAAAAGCGGACTACTTCGCCGACATGTTCCCCGGCCTCCTCATGGTCGGTGTCGGCGTCGGCCTGACGCTGCCAACGATGATGGCGAGCGCCACCTCCGAGCTTCCCCCCGAGAGCTTCGCGACCGGCTCGGCCGTGGTCAACATGCTCCGACAGGTCGGTCTGACGATCGGCGTGGCGGTTCTCGTCGCAGTGCTCGGAACGCACAGTGACGCGCACGCCCTCCTCGACGCGTTCGACCACGGCTGGCTCGTGATCGGTGCTTTCGCCGCGGCAACCGCGCTCGCATCGCTGGCGATCCTCGGGATACGCGGCCCGGCATCCGACTCATCCCCGTCACCCGCGACCGTCCCGATCGACAAACGCCTTGCCCTCGCCGAGGAAGCCTAGCCCACCCCCAACGACAGAAATCAAAGCAAGGAGATCTCCCTTCATGCAACGCCGCCCCTTGATTCTCGTCTCGCTGCTGCTCGCAGCGTTTGTGATCAACCTCGACATCACGATCGTCAACGTGGCCCTCCCGACGCTCGTTCGCGAGCTGCACGCGTCGAACTCGCAGCTGCAGTGGGTCGTCGCTGCCTACAGCCTCGTGTTCGCGTCCCTGCTACTGGCCGCCGGCAGCCTCTCAGACCGCCTCGGCCGCAAGGGATTTCTGCTCGCCGGCCTCGCCGTGTTCGGTCTCGCGAGCGTCGCCGGCGGCCTGACCAGCACCCCCGGGCAGCTGATCGTCGCCCGCTGCTTCATGGGTCTCGGCGCCGCGATGATCTTCCCAGCGACCCTGTCGCTGATCTCGAACGTGTTCACCGAGCGGACCGAGCGCGCCAAGGCGATCGGCCTTTGGGGGGCGACCATCGGCGCGGCGATCGCCCTCGGACCGATCGTCGGGGGCTGGCTGCTCGAGCAGTTCAGATGGACGAGCATCTTCTTCGCGATGGCGCCCGTCGCCTTTGTCGGCGCCGCGCTCGTCGCCTGGAGCGTCCCGACCTCGCGCGATCCGAGCGCGAACAAGACCGACGGCCCGGGACTCGTGCTCTCGAGCGCGGCGATGGCGCTCCTGATCTACACGATCATCGAGGCCCCCGGCCACGGCTGGAGCAGCGCCCGCACCCTCGTCGGCTTCGCGCTCGCCGCCGCCGTGTTCGGCATCTTCATCGCCCGCGAGCGAACGACCGCAGAGCCGATGGTCGACCTCAGCCTGTTCCGCAACCTGCGCTTCACCGCCGCGAGCGGCTCGGTGACAGTCGCGTTCTTCGCGATAACCGGGTTCAGCTTCCTGATCACCCAGTACTTCCAGTTCTTCAAGGGCTACGCACCGCTGTCCACCGGCGTTCACCTCCTGCCCGTGGCCGTCTCCGTCGCGATCGCGTCGGTTGTCGGCACCCAGCTCGCCGTCCGCTTCGGCACCAAGCAGGTCGTCACCGCCGGCCTGTTCTGTGCTGCCGCGTTCTTCGCCTGGGTCTCGACCGCACGCACGGGAACCAGCTACCTCGAGATAGCCGGCCAGATGGTGCTCGGCGGCAGCAGCGTGGGCCTCATCAGCGCACCCGCGACCGAAGCGATCATGGGCGTCGTACCCACCGCCAAGGCCGGCATCGGATCAGCAGTCAACGACGCCACCCGCCTGCTCGGCAGCACCCTCGGTGTCGCGATCATCGGCAGCGTCTACGCGTCCATATACGCCAGCCGGCTCACAGCGGCACTCCCCCCGGCTCTACCTGCGCACCTAGCTCGCGCCGCCCACGAATCCGCCGGCGCGGCGCTGATCATCGCCCGCCGCCTGGCGTCCACCGGCCACGCGAGCCTCGCCGCCAACCTCCACCACGCCGCCTCACACGCATTCTTCGGAGGCTTCACTGATGGCTGCCTCGTGGCCGCCGGTGTCGCCCTCGTCGGAGCGATCGCCGCCGCGGTCCTGCTCCCCGCCCACCCCGCGCTCCCCACCGCCGACGTGCGCCAGCCGACGGTCGACGCGCAGCCGGCGACCGACGCGGCATGAACCGGCAACCAGCAGTTAGCCAAAGGAGGCTGCAGATGGCCACATTCCCAGCAGCAGAGGAGATCGTGCTCACCCACTTCATCGTCTCGGACAACGTCGAGCGGTCCCGGCGCTTCTACACCGACGTGCTCGGAGGCGAGGCCGTGCTGGAGGGCGAACCCACGATCGTGGCGCTCGCAAACAGCTGGATCATCATCAATCTCGGAGGCGGACCAACCGACGACAAGCCGGGCGTGACGCTCGAGACACCGCGCAACCCCGATCGTGTCAGCAGCTTCCTCAACATCCGCGTCGCCGACATCCGATCGCTCTACGAACAGTGGAACGCACGCGGCGCCGAGTTCCTGACCCCGCCAGTCAACAACGGGCGCGAGATCCGCGCCTACATCCGCGACCCCGACGGCCACCTGATCGAAGTGGGCCAAACGACCGGCCCCCTCGAGCAACGCACGGCCGAACACGATCCCACCAGGAGACAGCCATGAACATCCAAGACAGCACGGCCCTCGTCACGGGCGCCAACCGCGGAATCGGCAAGGCGTTCGCGGACGCGTTGCTGGCCCGCGGCGCCAAGAAGGTCTACGCCGCGGTCCGCGACGTGTCCACCGTCACCGACCCCCGCCTCGTGCCGATCCAGCTCGACGTCACCGACCCCGATCGGGTCGCGGCGGTCGCGCGCGAGCTCGACGACGTACAGGTGGTCGTCAACAACGCCGGAGTCCTCACCGTCGGCGCGCCGCTCAGCGCCTCGCTCGACGCCGCTCGAGTGGAGCTTGAGACCAACTACCTCAGCCTCGTCTCGATGACCCAGGCGTTCGCGCCGGTACTTGAACGAAACGGCGGAGGGGCATTCATCAACGTCCTGTCCGTCTTCTCGTGGGTGGCCGCGCCCCTGATCACGACCTACTCCGCATCCAAGGCTGCGGCATGGAGCTTCACGAACGCCGCACGGATCGAGCTGCGGCGCCAGGGCACCCATGTGGTCGGCGTCCACGCCGGCCCCGTCGACACCGACATGACGGCCGCCATCGACCTCGAAAAGATCCCCCCGACGATCGTCGCAGCGTCAGCGCTCGATGCGCTGGAGGCCGATGAGCCAGAGGCGGTCGTCGATGACTACAGCCACGCGGTCAAGGCCGGGCTGAGCGACGATCAGGGCACGCTTTACCCAGAGATCGAGGATCAGTTCCTAGCAATGACCGGCGCAGGGACGACAGGGACCTGAGGCGATGCAAGTGGACTACGCCTTGATCGGCACGATCGCGCGCCTTACCAACACCCGGCCGAACTGGGACAACGAGGTAACCCGAGCGGTTGGCGCGGCGCGCGTCTGTGCGATCGCCGCGCTGATCCGGGCCCTCGGTGCGGAGGTCGAGTACGCCGACCTCCGCGGCATCGGGCTATCTCAAGCTAGGCCGGAGCTTCCGGACCGCCCTCTGAGGGCCACGAACGCGATCGTCCACGATCTCCCCAGAGTCAAACGCATCTACGAGCATGCAGGGCACGCGATCGCGCCGGTGAGCGTTGACATCGAGTCGCAGGGCACAGTCATCGCGGCGGTCGACCTCACCTTCGAAGTCGGCCGCTACGAGCCGCGCCTACCGCCTCGCTAGCGCCTAGGGCCAGGAGCACCAATCATGGAATACCTCGTCGAGTTCATCACCACAATCCCCAACGACGCGCCACCCGCCGACATCGAGCAACGCCGGGCGGGCGAGACGACCCGCGTCGCCGAGCTCGCCGCGCAGGGACACGTCCTCCGCGTGTGGAAGCCGTTACCCGAGGACGGGCGCCGGCGGGCCCTCGGCCTGTACCGCGCGGCCTCCCACGAGGAGCTGGAGGCGATCCTCGACTCGCTGCCGCTGCGTCCCTGGATGGAGATCTCGGTCACGGCGCTCGCCAAGCACCCCAACGACCCGGCGCGGTCGGCGGCATGAGTTGCCAAACGCCACGTGCCGAGGTCATCACCCGCGTCGCAGGGCATCGGCGCGAGCCTGGTCTCCGTCGCCGGTCCGCCACCCGCGACGCCGACGCGGTGTTGCTCGGGCGGCGGGCGAACCCCCTCGACCTCCGAAAGGATCCACGATGAACGCCCTCCCCAACCCCGAGCTGCGCCACGTCTACCGGCTCGACGCCGAACTCGACGCACCCGTCGACCTCGGTCACACCCCCAGGGCCACCGGCGGATCATTCCGCTCACCCGCGCCGACCGCATTGCAGGTCTGCTGATCGCACCCACGGGGGTCACAGTCCATCCACGCCCTCCGGACCTGTGCCGGCTGATGAGGCGCCGGGTGGCTTTCTATCTACGACGTTTGGATGAATGTCGCGCTGCGCGCCTTGATTGCCGGTCGCCACGGGAGGATGATCGCCGTTGGACGGGCCCCCACCTTCACACAGGAGGCTTTTCGGGGCAGTGAGGGGCCGGCCAAACATCAGCTTCGACGCGAGCGCTGATCAGGGCGCCGTGCGCTTGCGCGTCTCGGGCGAGCTCGACATTGCTACCGGGATGGCACTCGAAGCAGTGGTCCGGGATTTCAGGGACGATCGCGCCCACGTCCGCCTTGACCTCTCCGGGATCGAGTTCATGGACGCGGCCGGGCTTCGTGCGCTGGTACGAGTCGCCAGCGGCGCCGCGGGCTGGCTTGAGATATTGCCCCAGGTCCAGCCTCAAGTTTGGCGGTTGCTCGACCTCACGGACAGCCAACAGGTTCTCAACCCGACCTAAGCTCGTCAGGGGCTTGCGCCCCCCGCCCCTGGCAATGCCGGGTGACCCAGACGGATCTGGGTCACCCGGTTCCGAACAATCCAGCCCGGCCTTGTGTGCGCGCCAAATGAGCGTAGGGTGGTAGTTCGAGTCCAGCCGCTCCTCATACATACCGCTTTATGCCTCGGATGACGCGGAGAGGCTTCGCGCGGTTGGACTTTCTTACCTCCTTAGGTGAGCAGATGGATTGCGCTAGCCGCCGCGCCTGGGCGGGTAGCGGTTGGTCGAATCAGCGATGCCGCGAACGAACACCACGCACGGCCGCGCCGCGCTATCCGCGCTTTGCGGGGCCCTGACCAGAGCGTCATCAACGAACATCTGGGTGAACAGGTTCATGTAGCGGTAGAGCTCAACGTCGGCTTTGGCTACACCGGGGTCTGGGGAACGGCCGGGACGCTGACCGAGTGGCTGCATCCCGAAGGTGAGACGCCCGCCATGCCAGCTCGACCGGGCGACGAACCAACCGGCTTGTACCGAGTCGGCGAAGCCACCTTGCACATTCCGGGGCAGGGATACCAGGGCATCTCTGACTCGCTGGGCAGCCGGCCGGGAGTTCACGTTCAGCTGGCCGATAACGTCGGCCTGAGCATCAGCTGTGAGCCTTCCCCACGACCGCAAGCGACGACGAGCTAGTCCTCGGGACTTGTGCCGAGCCGTTGGCGCTCGCTACCGCTTGGATCGAGCATCAGAAGCTGGGCACCGGCGCATACTTACTCCGTTGCGACCGGCACCTGGAGAGTGGGATTCCTTACGCCTTGCCGCGAAGGCTGCGGATCGGGCGAAGGCCGCCGAGGAGCTGCGGCCTGAGTTCGAGAAGCGGCTGAAGCGATTGGGTTACGGTCCGCTCGGTATCGCGCACGCGTTCAGCATCCTGAGTGGCCCGGGGACGGTCGCCGAGGCGCTGGAAGCGCTCGAGCGCTACAGCAGGTGAGTGTCTCAGTAAGAGCGGCGTAGCTATCGGATCGATCGAGCAGCGGCACTTCTGGATGTGGGGGCGACGGCTAGTTGGTGGCTCGTGGTCGGTCTACGCCGCCGATGAAGTTGCCGCTGTAGCTGCTGGTCATCCGCTTGTCGAAGTGTGGTGTCGAGGTCGTCGGCGAATCGGGCGCGCAGGGCGGCGGGAGCGCGGCTCCAAAGCGTCAAGACCACCCTCCCGGTAGCGGGCAAGGAGACGCTGTAGATGCCGGCGGGAGAACCCGTACTCGGCAGCAGCAGCGGTGACCGACAGCTGCTTGGAAACGACTTGAAGGACAGCAACGCGAGCATGAGACATGCCTGCGACTGTCAGCCCACCCCCGGACAGGCACGCACCGGCGATCGCCGCTCCGGCACTCGCTCCGCTCGCGCCTCCGCGACGAACGCCGGTCTAGGTGTGACCTATGTCCCGACTCATGAGCGACCTATCACCCGGGGACATATGTCCGGACCCCAGACATAGTGCCGGAGGAGGGACTCGAACCCCCGACACGCGGATTATGATTCCGCGTGTCCGTGCCGACTATCGCCCGCAAACACGGGCGATTTGGGCCGAAGACAGCCGCGGTGGACAGGAATGTGGACAGGATTGCCAGCCCGTTTGCACCGGTCGCGTTGAGGCTCGTGGCAGTCCGTAGAGGCTTGTGGGGCACCTCCGCACAAACCGGAGCAGCAAGGTATTCAGGCACCCGCGGCGTGCGTGGCCGTGTAACGCCCCGCGCCCTGCGCCTACTACCGGGCATGCCCGACATTCACTTCACCAACCTGCTGATCGTCGTCGCGGTCGGCCTGCTCGCCCCGCTCGCGCTCGGGTTCTTCCCGCGGTTCCGGCTGCCGGCGATCGTGCTCGAGATCGTGCTCGGGATCGTGATCGGCCCTTCCGGGCTGGGCTGGGTCAAGCCCGATCTCCCGGTCTCGATCCTCGCCCTGGTCGGGCTGGCCTTCCTGCTGTTCCTGTCGGGGCTGGAGATCGACGTCGAGCGCCTGCGCGGCCGGGTTCTCAAGCTCACCGCGCTCGGATTCGCGCGTCTCGTTCGCGATCGCGATCGTCCTCGGCCTCGCGCTGAAGGCGGGCGGGTTCGTCCAGTCGCCGCTGTTCGTGGCGATCGTGCTCGTCGCCACGTCGCTGGGCGTGATCTTCCCGGTCCTCAAGGACTCCGGGAACATCACAGCAGCTTCGGCCAGCTCGTGATCGCGGCGGCCTCGATCGCCGAGTTCGGGGCGATCATCCTGCTGTCGCTGTTCTTCTCGGGCAAGGGCTCGACCAGCACGACCGGGACGCTGATCCTGCTCGGCGTGTTCGGGCGGTCGTGGTCGCTGGTTGGGCTGGCGATCGCCGGCGTTCGAGCACTCGATGAGCCTCTCGCGCGTGCTGCGAGCGCCTCCAGGACACCACCGCACAGATCCGCGTCAGGGCGGCGTTCGTGCTGCTGATCGGCTTCACGGCACTCGCCGACCAGGTCGGGTCTCGAGACGATCCTCGGCGCGTTTGCCGCCGGCGCGCTGCTCTCGCTGATCGACCGCGACCAGGGGATGACCCATCCGGAGTTCCGACTCAAGCTCGAGGCGGTCGGGTTCGGCGTGTTCATCCCGATCTTCTTCGTCACCAGCGGGCTGCGGTTCGACCTGAACGCGCTGTTCGCGAGCGCCTCCACCGTGGCCCGGGTGCCCCTGTTCCTGCTCGCGATCTACCTGGCGCGCGGCCTTCCCGCGTTCGTGTACGTGCGGCTGCTCGGCCGCTCGCGGTCGGCGATCGCGGGCGTGCTTCAGTCCACCTCGCTGCCGTTCATCGTCGCCGCCACCCAGATCGGCCTCGGCCTCGGCGTGGTGAGCCGCGCGAGCGCCGCCGGTCTCGTCGCCGCGGGGCTACTGTCGGTGGTCGATCTCTCCGGCGCTCGGGCTCGTGCTGCTTCGCCGCCAGCAGCCGCAGGACGCAGCGCGCCGACGAGCTGCCGAGCCCGGTGATGCCGGTGATGACGGCCGAGGACCGCGCGCTGAGCCGTGCGGGCAGCGTCGCCTCGCCGGCATGACGAGCTCCGGAAGGCGTCGGGCAATGAGAGCCCTGACCCTCGTTGTCATGGGCGCTGCAATCGGAGGCTCGCTTGCGGGTTGCGGCGCGAGTGCGCCGCCACCGCATGCGGGCGCGGTGACGACCGCCCGCACCCGCCCCGCCGATCCGGTGAAACCCGCTCCGACATTGCCGCGCCAAGTGACGGTGTCCCCAACCGCCTACGGCATCGCGCTCAGCGACCGTCACGGCTTTGCGCTGTACCGATTCACCCACGACAAGACTGCGGCAAGCACCTGCTACGGAGCGTGCGCAGCCGCCTGGCCGCCGTATCTCGTTCCGCGTTCGCTGGCGCGCAGCTCGGCGCCCCGCAGCGGGTTGGTCGCGACCGTTCGACGAAGCGACGGCCGGCTTCAGGTGACCTACGGCGGCCACCCGCTCTATTACTACGTCGGTGACCGGCGCCCGCGTCAGGTGCTCTGCCAGGGTGTCATCGAGTTCGGGGGCACGTGGGATGTGGTCGCAGCCGACGGTCGCCTCATCCGGTGAGCGCTCAGCCCGCAACTAGACTGGGGTCGTGTCGGCGCAGGCGCAGGCGCCACTTGTTGCGACAAAGCTGCATCCCCCCGACCCGCGAGAGCGGATCGGGCGAGGCGGGCTGATCGCGCGTCTCGCACACGCGCGCGACGCAAGGCTCGCGCTGATCCGCGCGCCCGCTGGCTGGGGGAAGTCGACGCTGCTGTCGCAGTGGCGAAACGCGGAACACGGGCGGCGCTCGTTTGCCTGGTTGACGCTCGATCCCGCCGACAGCGATCCGATTCGCTTCTGGACCTACGCGATCGAAGCGTTGCGGTCCGTAGCGCCCGAGATCGGTTCGCGGTCACGCTTGCTCGTGGGGGCGCCGGGCGTCGACCTCGTGACCGAGATGCTGCCGGTCCTGATCAATGAACTCGAACAGATCGCGCAACCGCTCGTCCTCGCGCTCGACGACTACCACCAGCTCAAGGGGGATGCCGTCCACGAGACCGTCCGGCGGCTGCTCGACTATCTGCCGGAGAGGGTCTGCATCGCGGTCGCTTCGAGAACCGAGCCGCCGCTGGCCGTCGCTCGCCTGCGGGCCCGGGGGCAGCTGGTCGACATCGACGCCGACCAGCTGCGCTTCTCGCTCGATGAGACAAGGGCGTTGATCAACGACGTGCTCGTGCTGCACCTGTCGTTCGAGGACGTGGCCAGGTTGTACGAGCGTGCCGAGGGATGGCCTGCGGCCATCTATCTCGCGGGGCTGTCGCTCCGCAACCGACCGGACCGCCACGAATTCATCGTCAGGTTCGCCGGCGACGACCGGCACATCGTCGACTACCTCGTGGAGGAGGTCCTTGCGGATCTCGACCCGGGGATGCGGGAGCTTCTGCTGCGCACATCGGTTCTTGAGCGGCTGACCGGTCCGCTGTGTGACACGGTCGCCGATACGACCGGTTCGGCTCGAAAGCTGGAGGCGTTGGCCCGGTCGAACCTGTTCGTCGTCCCGCTGGACGAGCACCGCGACTGGTATCGCTACCACCACCTGTTCCGCGCCTGTCTGAACGCCGAGCTGCGGCTCGAGTCGGCCGAGTTGATTTCGGAGCTTCATCGTCGCGCCTCGAGATGGTTCGAGCGAGCCGGAGACATCAGCGAGGCGATCAGTCACGCGATCGCGGGACAGGACTTTCCGGCTGCCTCGGAGCTGCTGGCAGCGCACTGGAACGAGGTGGTGTCAACGGGAGGGTTGCGGACCGTCGAGATGTGGCTGATGGCGCTTCCCGAGCGCGTGGTTCTCGAGGACGCGCGGTTGTGCCTGGCTCGCGCCTGGACGTCGTTCGCCAACGGAGCGCTCGACGAGGTGCTGCCGTGTCTTGAGAATGCCGAAGCGGCTCCGGTCCCGGGGCCCCTGCTCGACGGAACGACCTCTGTTGCCTCCGGCGCGGCCACGCTGAGGGCGTCCTACTGGCTGCGGATGGGCGATTTCCGCAAGACCGTCTCCTACGCCCGCGAGGCGCTGGCGCTCGAGCACGGGCCCTGGCGAGCGATCTCCGCCCACTGTCTCGGCGCCGCTTTCTATTGGCTGGAGGAGACGGCGCAGGCGAGGCAGCAGCTCGAGGAGACGATCGAGGTGGGACGTGAGCTCATTCCTCTGGTCGCGCTGGCCGCCGTCAGCCTGCTGGCCCTGATGGATTGCGAGCGGGGAGACTGGAACGCGGTCTCTCAGCGCCTGCACTCTGCCCGCGGGCTGATCCAGGCGGGCGGGCTGAGCGAGTACTGGATGACCGCCGGGATCGAGCTCGCGGGCGGCCTGGCGGCCGAGCACGAGGGGAATCTCGATCCAGCCGAGATGGCGATCGCCCGAAGCCTCGTGCTCAGCCGCCGGGGCCAGGCCCCGGTCGAGAGCGCCAACGCGCTGCTCCATCTCGCTCGCCTTCATCGCCGGCAGGGTCAAGCCTCGGTGGCGGACGATGAGATCGAAGAAGCGGCAATGCTGGTGCGGTCCTGTCCTGACCCGGGGCCGAGGATCCAGCGGTTGCTGTTGCACGCTCAGGCGTCTGCCAATGCCGGTACACGAAGGCCCCAGCGCGGCCAGGTGGCGGAGGAGCTGAGCGACGGCGAGCTGCGCGTCCTGCGCCTGCTCGCGAGCGAGCTCACCCAGCGCGAGATCGGCTCAGAGCTCTATCTGTCGCTGAATACGATCAAATCGCACACCCGCAGCATCTTCCGCAAGCTCGAGGTGTCGAGCCGCGAGCAGGCCGTCGCGCGGGCCCGCGAGCTCGAGCTGATCTGAGTCCCGTGTAACGCGGCGAGGCCTCGGGCTACCAAACCCCCGAGTACTTCGACCGACGATCAGGAGGATCCATGTCAGCGACCATCACCAGTGCCGGGCGGACCGAGCCGATGCCGGGCCTCAAGGGCAAGGGCGTCCTGGTCACGGGCGGGACGTCGGGGATCGGGCAGGCGATCGCGGTCCGCTTCGCCGAGTTTGGAGCGAACGTGGCGATCAACTACCTGCGCCAACCCGACGAAGCCAGCGACACCGAACAGCAGGTCCACGCGTGCGTGAACCGCGTCCAGCAGGAGGGCGTGCGCGACGTGCTCGTCGGCGGCGACGTCTCGCGGGAAGACGACGTGGTGCGGATGGTCGGGCAGGCGGTCGGCGAGCTCGGCGGCCTGGACGTGCTGATCAACAACGCCGGCATCCAGATCTCCCGTCCCAGCGATGAGCTCTCAAGCGAGGACTTCGACAAGGTGCTGGCGGTCAACCTCCGCGGCGCCTTCCTGTGCGCCCGGGAGGCGATCCGCCACTTCCTCACCGAGGGCAAGCCCGGCGTGGTCATCAACGTCTCAAGCGTCCACCAGCTGATCCCGAAGCCCGAGTACCTCGGCTACTCGGCCAGCAAGGGCGGGATGCAGAACCTGACGCGGACGCTGGCGCTCGAGTACGCCGCGCGCGGCATCCGCGTCAACGGCATCGGCCCGGGGGCCACGGTCACGCCGATCAACCGCGCCTGGATCGACGACCCGGTCAAACGCGAACAGGTGGAGAGCCACATCCCGATGCGCCGCGCCGGCATGGCGGACGAGATGGGCGCGGTCGCCTGCTTCCTGGCCAGCGACGACGCCGCGTACATCACCGGTCAGACGATCTTCGTCGACGGCGGGCTAACCCTGTTCCCGAGCTTCCGCGAGCCCTGGTCCTCGGAATGACCGCCACGTCTGTCAACCCGCTGGGAAAGCTCGCGCTGATCGACGACGCCAAGCGCCTAGCCGCGCTCTCGCTGGTAGAGCGCGGCAGGGTGTACGACCTAGGGCACGTGCTCGACGAGCGGGTGCCCGTCTTCCCTGGCCGCTACTTCAAGCAGACGCTCGTGACGACCGCTCACCACGCCAATCCCGAGGGTGGCGTGGGGGAGAACGACGTCAACTGGATCACCGAGCTCGTGTCGGGCACGATGCAGCTCGGTACCCATCTCGACGCGCTGTCCCATCTCCAGATGGGGAACCGGGGTTACGGCGGTCTCACCGTCAACGACCTCGCGGATATCAACGGCGTCAGGCAGCTCGGCATCGAGACGGTGCCCCAGATCGTCACACGCGGCTGGCTGGTGGATGTACCGGGCCTCGGTGCCGGCGGGGTGATCACCTCGGAGCACTGCCGGGGCATCGATCCCGAGCCGGGTGACGCGGTCCTGTTTCACACTGGCTGGAGCCGCCATTGGGATGACCCGGAGGTTTACCTCTCAGGTGAGCCGGGACCCGGTTGCGAACTCGCGCAGTGGCTCGCCGATCGGGATGTTGCCCTCACCGGCTGTGACACCTGGAGCTACGGGCCGGTCCCCGCCGAGGATCCCGACCGGCCGTTCCGGGTCCCGCAGATCCTCAACATCGAACACGGGATCTTCGTGGTCGAGAACCTCGCCCTGGCGGAGCTGGCCGCCGACCGCGTCAACGGCCCGTTCGCACTGATCCTGACCCATCCGAAGCTCCGGGGTGCCACCGGGGCATGGACATCCCCGATCGCGCTCAGCTGACAGGAGGAGCAATGGAGCACTACGACGTGATCATCATCGGCACCGGCGCCGGCGGCGGAACTCTGGCCCACAAGCTGGCGCCCTCGGGCAAGCGGGTCCTGCTGCTCGAGCGCGGCGGGTACCTTCCCCGCGAACCGGAGAACTGGTCAAGCCGAGAGGTCTTCCGCAAGGAGCGCTACCTCGACGATGAGCTCTGGTACGACAAGAACGGCCAGGCGTACAAGCCCCACCAGCAGTACTTCGTCGGCGGCAACACCAAGTTCTACGGAGCGATCCTGTTCCGGCTGCGCGAACGGGACTTCGACGAGGTCCAGCACTACGGCGGCACATCGCCGGCGTGGCCGATCTCATACGCGGATCTCGAGCCGTACTACGCCGAGGCCGAGCGTCTCTACCTGGTCCACGGCCAGGCCGGGGAGGATCCCAGCGAGCCCTGGCGCTCCGGAGCGTTTCCGTATCCGGCGGTGTCGCACGAGCCGCGGATCCAGCAGCTGGCCGACGATTTCGAGGGCGCGGGTCACCACCCGTTTCACCTCCCGGTCGGGATCGACCTCAACGAGTCAGATCCCGAGGCCGGGCGCTGTGTGCGCTGCGACCGATTCGACGGGTTCCCGTGCCTGGCCGACGGGAAGGCCGACGCGCACGTGCGCTGCGTCCGCCCCGCACTGGCCGAACACAAGAACCTGAAGCTCGATCACCCACGCCAAGGTCGAGCGGCTCGAGACCGACGCCACCGGACGGTCCATAACGCGGGTCCACGTGAACCATCGCGGCGCACCCGAGACCTACAGCGCCGACGTCGTGGTGGTGTCCTGCGGCGCCACTAACTCAGCGGCGCTGCTGCTGCGGTCAGCCAGCGACGAGCACCCGCACGGACTCGCGAACTCCTCCGACGTCGTGGGCCGCCACTACATGGCCCACATCAACTCGGGCGTAATCGCGATCTCCCAGACGCCGAACACGACCAAATTCCAGAAGACGCTCGGGGTCAACGACTACTACTGGGGCGCCGAGGACTCCGAGCTGCCGCTCGGCCACATCCAGATGCTCGGCAAGTCAGACAAGGACATTCTCCGGGCCGGCGCGCCCTGGTTCGCTCCGAGCGTCGCGCTGGACTACATGGCGAGGCACGCGATCGACTTCTGGCTGACCACCGAGGACCTGCCCCACCCGGCCAACCGCGTCACCGTCGACCGCCAGGGCCGGATTCACGTGGCCAAGACCTACCACAACCTCGAGCCGCACAAGCGGCTGCTGGGCAAGCTCAAGGCGCTGATGGGGCCGCTCGGCTGCCACGAGGCGGCGATCCCCAGCTGGTCGATCCTCGACCAGCGGATCCCGCTCGCCGGCAATGCCCACCAGTCCGGAACCGTCCGCTTCGGCGCCGATCCCACCACCTCGGCGCTCGACGTGAACTGCAAAGCCCACGACCTCGACAACCTGTACGTGGTCGACACGAGCTTCTTTCCCTCGAGCTCCGCCGTGAACCCCGCGCTCACGGCGATGGCCAACGCCTTACGAGTCGGTGAACACCTGCTCGAACGCCTGGCCGCACACCCCGAGGCTGCGGTAGCAGCGGAGGGCAACGCGAAGCCAGTGGAGGTTCTCTCATGAACACCGCCGAGAAGGTCGCCAGCACCATCGGCAAAGGCCTGGTCGCCGGCGTCGCCGGCACTGCCGCGATGACGGTCTCGAGCACGCTCGAGGCCAAGCTGCGCGGGCGTGCCCCAAGCACCGCGCCCGCCCGCGCGACCGCGAAGGCGCTCGGCATCGCCTCATTCGACGACGCGATCGCAAAGGCGCGCTTCAATGACCTCTCCCATTGGGGCTACGGCACCGGATGGGGAATCGTTCGCGGGCTGCTCGACGCCGCAGGTCTCTCGCCGCGGAAGGCGACGGCCGCGCACGGAGCGGCGGTGTGGGGGAGTGAACAGGTGATGCTGCCGGCGCTCGATGTGGCACCGCCGAGCATCTTCTGGGGCAAGGCGGAAGTGGCCATCGACGCCCTTCACCACACCGTCTACGCGATCGCCACCGGCGTCGCGTACGAGCTTCTGAGCTCGCGCAACGGCGTGGGATGAGATCGGATCGACGACTCCTTCTCCTGCGACTCGCCGCGGGCGGAGTGTTCGTCGTGTTCGGCGTCGGCAAGTTCGTCAACCACGCCTCCGAGCTGGCGTCGTTCAAGATGTATGGCCTGCCCGCACCCGAGGTGTTCGTGCTCGCAATCGGCGTGATCGAGGTCATCGGCGGCCTGCTCCTGATAGCCGGGCTTCTCACCAGGCCTGCGGCCGCGCGTGCTCGCCGGCGACATGGTCGGCGCGATCGTTGTGTCCGGGATCGCGCGCGGAGAGATGATCAGCCTCACGCTCGCGCCCGCCGAGCTGGTGGCCATGTTGGTGTTGCTCTGGACGGGATCCGGCGCGCACTCTCTCAGGCCCAGCCGACCGGCGAACTTGTCGACACGCCGCGTCGCTGAGCTGTTGCGCTGACAGCGCGGACCCCGGTTGCTTCCGCGACGTCACGTCTCGCCCGCGCCCGCCGTGCGGGTGCCGGTCAGGCGCGACACCGCCACTGCCAGGATCAGCCCGCCCCCGTAGAAGAGCTGCTGCACGAAGCTCGCGGCTCCCAGCAGCTGGAGGCCGGTGACTCCGGTGGCGAGGAAATAGACCGCGATGACCGAGCCCCATGGATTGAAGCGTCCCGGAAAGATGCTGGTGGCGCCGAGGAACGCCGCGGCGAATGCCGGCAGTAGGAAGCTCGCGCCCGAGGACGGGTCGGCCCCGCCGGCCGTGCCCGTGTAGATAACGCCGGCGACGGCCGCGATCATCCCGGAGGCGACGAACGCGCCCGCGCGGACACGATCGACGCGGACTCCCGCGAGCCGGGCGACGCGGCGGCCGCGGCCGACGAACAACAGGCGGCGGCCGTTCGGCGTGAAGGCGAGCAGGTACCAGACGGCCGCGCAGAAAACAAGGCCGTAGAAGAAGGCGAGCGGGAGGCCTAGCAGCTTCCGCGAGCTGACTGCGTCAACGAGTGCTGACGAGACGCCGCCAATCGTCTGCGAGTTGCTGATCCACAGCACGATGCCCAATATCACCGTCCCGGACCCGAGCGTGATTACGAGCGGATCGGCCCGGAGCAGGACGACGAGCGCGCCGTTCGTTAGCCCGACGAGAGCACCCGCCGCGACCGCGACGACGACCGCCAGTCCAACCGGCCAGCCCTGCTGGACGTTGAGCAGCGCGACGATCATCGAGGACAGCGTCAACACCGACGCGATCGAGAGGTCGTAGTCGCCCGCGGTAAGCGGGATCAGCAGCCCCATCGTGAGTACGACCAGGACGGCCTGCGAGCCGAGGATGTTCTGGGCATTCGCGGAGGTGAGGAACGTGTCCGGCTCGATCAACCCGAACACCACGATCAACATCAGCCAGGCCGCGGGGAGCGCAAGGCGCTGGGCGGCGTTCATCAGACGCTGCTCTGCGTGCGGCGGGCGGCGGCCTGGCTGCGCTCTGCGATCCGGGCCGGGGTCAGCTCGACGCCAGCGAGTTCGCTGCAGACCGTGCCCTCGCCGAATACAAGCACCCGGTTGCAGAGCAGGCTGAGCTCGTGGTGATCGCTGCTGGCGCACACCGTCGCGACGCCCTGGCTCGCGAGCGCGGCGAGCGTGGCGGCGATTCGGCCGCGAGCACCTACGTCGACGCCGCGGGTCGGTTCATCGAGGAGCAACAGCCGCGGACGCGTGTCAATCCACTTGGCGAGCAGCGCCTTCTGCTGGTTGCCGCCGCTGAGCTCGCCGAGCAAGACCGCCGGGTCCGCCGGCCGAACTTCGTGTCGGGCGAGCAGTGCGGCGGCGTCGCGATCCATCTTTCGCCGGTCCAGTGCGCGGCGGCTGGCGTAGCGGCCGAGCACGGGCAGGGTGACGTTGGCGCCGACCGACAGCGATGGGACGCCACCATCGCGCGCCCGGTCTCCCGGCACCAAGGCGATCCCGGCGGCGATCGCCCGCGCGGGGCTCATGTCGGCGAGGTCATAGGTGCGCTCGAGTGTGAGCTCTCCGACCCGAGCTGGGAGCGCACCGTACACGAGGTACGGAATCTCCTCGAAGCCAGAACCGACCAGCCCGGTCAGCCCGACGACCTCGCCGGCACCGATCGCGAAAGACGCATCCCGCACGACCGCTCCCGACAGCCCTGTGATCGCCGCCCCCACCGCGCTGTCGCTGGGGGCCGGCGAGGGAGGCGACGCCGTGACGGACCCGGGGGCGACGCCGACGATCAGTTCGACCAACCGGGCGGCATCTACGTCGCCCGTGTCCAGCGTCGCGGCGTTGCGTCCTTCCCTGAGTACCGTGATTCGGTCGGTGATCGCCAGGGCCTCGTCGAGGTCGTGGCTGACGAACAGGACAGCGGTCCCCGCCGCTACGACCTCGCGAACCAGTGCGAACAAGTGATGGCGCTCCGAGCGGGGGAGATACGCCGTCGCCTCGTCGAGCACGAGCACTCCGCCGGGCTCCTCGCTCCCGCGGGCGGTTAGCTGCCCGACGGCGCGCGCGATTGCCACCTCCGCTCGCTGGACCAGCGGCAGCTCCGCGACGATGGCCCGGGGGTCGACGTCCACGCCCAACGGGTCGAGCAGCGCCTGCGCTAAACGGCGCTCCCGCCGCCAGTGGATGAATGGCGATGACGCCGTCGCGAGCTCGGCGATCCGAACGTTCTCCGCAACGCTGAGCGACGGGATGAGCCCAAGATCCTGGTGCACAAATGCCAGCCCTCGCTTGCTCGCGTGGGCGGGGCGAAGCGGCAGGTCGACCGTGCGCCCATCGATCTCAAGCTCGCCGCCGGGCTGCGGCGCGTGATAGCCGGCGAGGATGTTGACCAGGGTCGATTTCCCTGACCCATTCTCCCCCAGCAGACCGTGGACCTCGCCGCGCCGCACGACGATGCTCACGTCGTCGAGCGCCTGCACGCCACCGAACCGCTTTGAGATATGCCGGGCCGCGACGGCCGATGGCAGCGCGGTCTGGTGCTCTGCTAGCGGCGCGCGCCCCACAGCCGTTCGTATCCGGCCACGTACGCGGTCCCATAACCCTGGTCGACACGCGGCGGCGTCCCGGCCTGACGGACGTCCGTGTCGTCGAACACGCGCAAGGCCGTGTGCTCGCTGTGAACCGGAGGCACGCCCGCGATGACTCTGAATGCCTGGTCCATTATCGCCCATCCGACCCACGCCAAGTCCTCGCCGGCATCCATCTGCACGACATCGCCGTCCTCGAGCAGCTTGAGGACGAAAGGTGTCCCGTTGAACGTCGCGATCTTGACCCGGTTGGCTGCACCCTGGGCCCTGATCGCAGGGACGACGTACTGCGACATGCTGTCGTAGATCGGAATCACGTAGTTCAGCCCCGGATCACGGACCAAAGCGGACTGGACCTCCCCGCCCAGCTCCGTCGCCCAGCGCGAGATCGGCACGTCCACGAACCGCAAGGTACAGGCCGGACACCGGACCCGGAACTCGTCCGTCAAACCGCGGATGAGAGGGATGGTCGAGCGGGCGTCACTCGACGTCACGACGAGTACATCGGCACGGCCGCCAGTGGACGCGATGACCCAATCCGCCTCAAGACGCCCTGCTTGCTCAAACGGCGCAGGGACGCACGCTGAGCCGTACTGGCGGCCGGAGGCCTCGGTCTGGCACGACTCGCCCTCACCGGTGGTGCGGCCCACAACAACTGGGATCCCTGCCCGCGTCGCCTCCGCGATCTGCGGTGCCAGCAGCCGGGGATCCTGCGCCAGCAAGGTGATCGCGTCCGCGTGCTCGGCGATCGCCGTCCGGATTCCCTGCGCCCACTCGGTGGGGTTGCCCTGGTTCGGGTAGGTGACCAGGTGAGCCCCGACGCGATCGGCTGCCTGCCGCATACCCCCCTCCACCGCGGCGACGAACGGCACCTCGCTCGTGATCGGAATCTCGAAGATGGTCTTGCCGCGCAGCCGCGAGACGGCGTTGAACGCAGGCCCAGGCGCCACGAACGCGGGCATCGCATGGAGGCGGTCGATCTCGGCCCGGGCGGAGGCCACCTGAGCAGCGTCTGCCGTGCCCCGGCCATGATCGGCTGTTCCGCTTGCCCCGCACCCGGTGGCCACCGCGCACAGGACGCCGGCGAGCGCCCCGCACGTGGCCACGCGCCTCGACCGCGGCGCTGCTCGCATAGGTGGCGAAGCCAGACGGAGTGGAATGGAGGTTTCCTATCAAACGGTGTCGTCGGGTCCGTCGTCGAGCAGCCGGTCGAGCGCCTGGCCAAAGCCGAAGAGCGCCGTTCCGAGCAAGAGCACGATGGCGGCGATCAGGAGCGCCTGCTCGCTCGCGCTGCCGGATGGTCCGGAGACGATCGCGAACGCGACGAGCGGGACGCCGGCTGCGCCGGGCACACCGCCGAGCACGCTTCGGCGCCTCCAACGGGCCACGACCAGCAACAGATCGCCAACCGCAACCGCTAGGCCGCCGGCTGCGAGCGCCGCGCTCACCCAGGTCAGCCGACTACGCGACCGCCGCGCTCGCCTCAAACGCCGCGCGCACCTCGGCGAGTGTCGGGTCGAAGTCCGGTTTTATCCGGCGGAAGAGATCCTGGAGGTCCTCCCACAGCTGGTAAGCCGAGGGGCGGCCCCAGAACCAGTAGCCGACGTAGACCTTGTCGATCAGCAGGCCCGGCGCGAGCACCAGCGTATGAGGGACGGTCGCGTCGTGGTGTGGGTCGGTGTACTCGTCGATCCCGAGCGTTTGCTGGACCTCGAGCTGCTCGTCGCACAGGTACGCCCACTGGGCGGGCGTTGAGATCTTCAGCTTGTAGGTCTCGTGCTGGTCGTTGGGGAGGACGGTGACCATGTTGGCGAAGCCCACGGCGCACCACTCGTAGAGCTTGATCAGCTCCTTCTGGTGCTGGCGCTCCCGGGGGCAGTGCTCGCCGCGGCCCAGCAGCAGGATCATCGGGTCGTCGCCCTGGAGCTCGGAGAGACGGTGCATGTCCCCGTTCTCGTCCGGGCAGCTCGAAGTCGGGCAGGGGCAGTCCTGGTTGAAGCTTGTCGCTCATCTTGGTGTTCCTCCTATTGGGGTCGGATGCCTGTGATCTGAAGTCGAATGCGGTAGACGCTGGTGAGCGCCGTGACGTAGAGCGTGCGGCCGTCCTCGTCGCCCCAGGCGAGGTTGTGCGGCGCCTCGGGCAGGTGCAGGGTTCCGAGGTGCTCGCCGTGGGGCGAGATGACCCAGACGCCGCCGGGCCCGCAGGCGTAGACGTTGCCGGCCCGGTCGACCTTGAGCCCGTCGATCGCGTCCTCCCCCTCTGCGTCGGTCATGTCGAACAGGACGGTGGCGTCGATCGATCTGCTGGTCGGGAGCCAGTTCGTAGCGCATCACGACCTTACGCTCGAGGATCCCAGTCGCCGACGTACAGGTAGCGCTCGTCTGGTGAGAAGGCGAGGCCGTTGGGTCCCTCCAGCTCGTCGGTGACGAGCGTCACCTCGCCGTCGCGGGCGGCGAAGACGCCGCTGAATGGCAGCTCCTTGTCGGGGTCGTCGAACACGCCGGGCAGGCCGAACGGCGGGTCGGTGAAGAACACCGTGCCGTCGGAGCGGTAGACGAGGTCGTTGGGGCTGTTCAGCCGCCGGCCCTGGTAGCGGTCGGCGAGCACGGTGATGTTGCCGTGCGGCTCGACGCGGATCACGCGGCGGTTGCCGTGCTGGCAGATCGTCAGCCTGCCCTGCGGGTCGAAGGTGAGCCCGTTTGATCCGGGCTGGGTGAAACGACCGATGTCGATGCCGCTATAGCCGCTCTTGGAGCGGAACACGGTCACGCGCCCGGAGGGACGCCAGCGATAGATCGCGTTCGTGTTGGGCGAGCTGAACAGCAGCGCACCGTCCGCGCTCCACACGGGACCCTCCGTGAACACGAAGCCAGAGGCGACGCGCTCGAGTGTGGCGTCCGGCTCGACGATCGCGTCGAGCCCCGGGTCAGCGTGGTCGATCTCGATCTCTGCGACCGTCGCGGGCCGGGCGCGCTCGGGGGCGTAGAAGTCGAGGGTCGCCGTGCGCATCCAGATGTAGTTGCGCGGCGAGGCGGAGATCGGGCCATTGATCCCGAACACCGCGATCTGGAACCGCTGCCCCGGCCGCGCGTCGTCGGTCAGCAGCACGCGGTTCGGCGCGTTGAACCCGCCGACCACCGGCCCGCCGCTGTCGCCGAGCGTGTGGGCAGCTCGCCGTCGACCCACACCTCAGCGTAGTCGTCGATCGTCACCTCAAACACGACGCTGGCGCCCGTGGGGTCGAAGTCGCCGACTCGCTGAGGGATGGTGATCTCGATGCGATACCAGTTGAAGCACACCCGTCCCTGGCTGAGGCGAAGCTGCGTCTCGGCTGGCTCGAGGACGCGCCATTCGGAGTCGTCGTAGTCCCCGGCCTCGGCGTGCGGGACGACGTCGTAGGTTCGGTTCGGGACCAGCCCCGGGCCGAGAGGGTCGTCGGGGTGACCGACCTCGACGAATTCGATCTCCTCGACGCGGGCGTCCGCATAGCGCCAGTGACCGTCGACGAGTGCGACGCCTGCGTCTGTCTGCAGGTCGATGACGGCGTCCGGGCAGCCAGGCAAGAGTTCCGGAGGGCCCGGTATCCGTGCTGCGGTGTCGGTTCGGGCGCGGGTGAGCATCTCTCACACCTCGACTTTCACCACGGCCGAACCGTTCTGGGCCGAAAGCGCTTGGGCGCCCGCGACGGCTAGCTCCTGGTCCTCGTCGGCCGACGAGGCGCCGCTGACGCCGACCGCTCCGATCACCTGGCCGTCGCGAACGAGCGGGATGCCGCCCTGCAGGGGAACCGCGCGGGCCAGATGGAGCGCCGAGGCGCGCCCGCCGGAGGCCTGGTCCTCGAAGTCCTTGCTCGGGCGGCGGTAGATCGCCGCCGTGCGCGCCTTGTCGGTGGCGACGCCGACGCTGGCTACCTGCGCGTTGTCGGGGCGCCAGATGCACATCAGGTCACCGCCCGCATCGACCACCGCGCAGACCGGTGAGACGCCTCGGCGGGCGCACTCCGAGGCGACCGTATCGGCGACGCGGCGCGCGTCCGCCGCTGACAGAGCGGGGACGCGTCGGTCGTCGAGAACTCGGCGGCGGCGCCGGCGAGCGAGACCGCCTCGTCTTCGTCGGGCGTCTCGCCGCTCGTGCCGATCGCGCCGACGACCTCTTCGCCGACCTTGAGCGGAATCCCGCCCGTCAGCGCCCTTGCGCCGTGGAGCGCGAGCGCTCCGAGCCGCCCGCTCGAGACCTGCTGTTCGAGCTCACGGCTGGGCCGGATGAAGATCGCCGCGGTGCGCGCCTTGTCGACGGCGACGCGCGAGCTGGCGACCTGCGCTCCGGGCGTTCTGCGGAGGCCCACGAGCTCGCCCGAGCGTTCTACGACGGCGATTACGACGCGATTTCCGTGCTCGAGGGCGTCGTCGTTCGGCGGCGTCGAGCACGGCGTCGACGCCCGCTTCATCGAGGATCCGGTGGGTGTGGTGCGAGGTCATCGGTCAGGCTCCTTTCGCGGCTAGCGTGGCGGCCCAGACCGCCGAGTCGGTGGTGATCAACAGCACGTCGCGGTCCGCGCCGCCGAAGCAGAAATTGACGGCGCCCGGGAGGCGGATCTCGCCGAGCAGGTCGGCCGTCGGGGTCGAATACCTGCACGCCCGAGAACGAGGACGCGTAGACGCGCCCGTCGCGGTCGATCTTCAGGCCGTCGGGGAATCCGGGCGAGACGACGGCGAACAGCCGCTCGCCGGTCAGGCGACGGCGGTCGAGTCACGTCGAACGCCTTGATGTGGTGCGGGCGATCGACGTGGTAGCTACCGGGCTCCTGGTTGGCGCCGCTGTCGGTGACGTACAGCGTGCGCTCGTCGGGTGAGAGCGCGATCCCGTTGGGCTTGTCGAACGAGTCCGCGACGACGGTCGTCTCGCCGGTCGCCGGGTCGTGGCGGTAGCACGAAGTCGCCGACCTCCGGCTGGGGTCTGAACCCTTGGAGGTGGCCGTAGCGAGGGGTCGGTGAACCAGATCGCGCCGTCGCTTGCGACGATGACGTCGTTGGGGGAATTGAGCGGGAGCCCGCGCCAGTCTTCGACGAGCGTCTCGCGCTCCCCGGTGGCCCGGTCTAGGCGGCTGATCCGGGCGGGCTCCCAGCGGCTTCCCTGCTCGCAGACGATCAGGCGGCCGTTGCGATCCGATGTCATCCCGTTGGCGCCGTTCGCCTCCGCGACCAGCACCGACACGTCGTCGGGCTCCTCAAGCGGCAGGCGCTTGATCTGGACCGACGGTGAGCGGTCGACGCCCGGGCGCGGCAGCGTCGTGAAGTACAGGGCGTTCTCGTCGGCGAAGTAAACGGGGCCCTCGTGGGCGTCGACCTCGGCCAGCAGCGACAGCCGCGGGGCGTCGCCCGTGACGTCGTCGAATCCCGGCGCGTGGGCCACGAACTCGGTGATCGCGTGCGGCGGTGATCACGAGACCCGTCCTCTCGCCTTGTCGATCTCCCAGGCGGCGGTGATCAGTCCGATGTGGCTGAAGGCCTGCGGGAAGTTGCCGAGCAGCTCGCCGCTGGCGGTGTCGATCTCCTCGGCCAGCAGCCCGAGGTCGTTGGCGTAGGAGACGAGCTTGTCGAACAGCGCCTCCGCGCGGTCGACCTCGCCCGCCTTGGCGAGCGCGGACACCAGCCAGAACGAGCAGATCACGAACGTGCCCTCCTCGCCGGTGAGCCCGTCGGCGTTCATGCCCTCCTGGTTTCGGTAGCGCAGCACCAGGCCGTCCTCGGTGAGGTCGCGGGCGATCGCCTCGATCGTCGAGCGCATCCGCTCGTCCGTCGCGGGCAGGAAGCCGAAGATCGGCATCAGCAGCTGCGCGGCGTCGAGCTCGTCTGAGTCAAACGACTGCGCGTAGGCCTGCCGCGCCTCGCTCCAGCCGCGGGTCAGGATCGCCTCGCGGATCTGGTCGCGCTCCGCCGTCCAATGCTCGACGTTCGCGTGCTCGCCGAGCTGCGGCGCGAGCGCGATCGCCCGATCAAGCGCCACCCAGCACAGCACCTTCGAGGAGACGTGGTGGCGGGGCTCGCCGCGCATCTCCCACATCCCGGCGCCCTTCTCGCGCCAGCGTCGCGCGGCGGTGTTCGCCAGGTCGGCGACGAACGCCTGGATCTCCATGTGGAGCTCGCCGAGCTGCTCGCGATACAGGTAGAGCGAGTTGAGCAGCTCGCCGTAGACGTCGAGCTGGGTCTGTCCCCAGGCGCCGTTGCCGACCCGAACCGGAGCCGAGTCGCGCCAGCCGCGCAGGTGCGGGAGCTCGCGCTCGGTGAGGTCGTGCTCGCCGGCGATCCCGTACATGATCTGCAGCGAGCGCTCGCTCGCTCGCCCGCCGGCCGAGCTGGTCATGAACGAGACGAACTCCTCCGCCTCGTCCGAGCAGGCGCCGATGTACAGCGCCTCGAGCGTCAGGCTCGAGTCGCGGATCCACGAGTAGCGGTAGTCCCAGTTGCGCTCGCCGCCGACCGTCTCCGGCAGCGAGGTCGTCGGCGCGGCGACGATCGCCCCGGTCGGCCGGTACGTCAGCCCCTTGAGCACGCGGGAGCTCAGGCGCACGAGGTCGCGGTGGGGTCCCTCGTAGACGTCGTGCTCGGCCTCCCAGGAGCGCCAAGCCTCCACCGTGTCCTCGATCCGCGCAGCCACCTGCTCTGGCGCGAACGGCTCCGGCGCGGGCCCCTCCGGCGGGGACCATTGCAGCGCGAAACCCGACCCGCTCGCCCGCGGAGACCACGAACGTCGCGGACATCGTCGAATCGGCGATCAGCCGTCGGCACTCCCGAGCTGATCACCACCTGGTTGGGTCCGCCGAACGTCCGCCCGCCGCTCTCGGTCGCCCGAAACAGCGGCTTGACGAGCCCGTATTCCGGCCTGGGGGCGAGCTGTAGCTCGAGCTCCACCTCGCCCACGAGCCCCTCGACGAGGCGCAGGACCAGGTGCGGCGCGCCGAATCCGAGCTCGTGATGGCGCTGGCCTTCGGCGAACGCCATCGCGTCGGTCAGCTTCACGCTCCCGGTCTCCGTCGAGAAGGTCGTCTCGATCACGAGCGTCCCCGGGAGGTAGCGCCGCTCGCTGCGATACGCGCTGCGCGGTCTGATCTGCCAGTGCCCCGCCTCGGGGTCGAGGATCCGGGCGAACACCGCCGGGCTGTCGTAGCGCGGCAGGCACAGCCAGGCGATCGACCCGTGGCGGTCGACCAGCGCCGCCGAGTTGCAGTCGGCCAGCAGGCCGTAGTCGGCGATCGGCCGAAACGCCTCGTCTGCGGCGGTCACCTGCGTCTCCGGGCCAGGGTACGTCGTGCTCATCTATGGCTCCAATCTCGAGGGGCGCACCTGCGCGTTCGTAGCTGCGGCGCCGCGATCCGTTACAGCTGCGGCGTTAGACTGCTCGCCGAGGGGGCGCACGACCCCAGGGGCCAAGAGGGACCGTTGGCAACCGCAATCTCGAAAGCGTCCGCGACGCCGGTTCTGGCGGCGACGAAGCTGCACATACCGGCGCTCAGGCCCGGACATCTCCAGCGCGCCGAGCTCGTCGGCACGCTGATCGCAGGCACCCAGACGCGAGTCACTCTGGTTGCCGCGGCACCCGGGTCTGGCAAGACCAGCCTGCTGAGCGAATGGCACGCAGACCCGCGCGAGCGTCGGCCGTTCGCGTGGATCTCGCTCGACGCCGCGGACAACGACCCGGTGCGCTTCTGGGACGGCGTCTTCGCGGCGCTACAGACAGTCGCCGCCGACATCGGCGGCTCCGCTCAGGCAGCGCTTCACTCGCCCGGGAACGACGGTCACCGACCAGGTTCTCCCGCTGCTGATCAACGAGCTGGCTGGGCTGTCCGAGCCGATCGTGCTCGTGCTCGACGACTACCACCTGATCGAGAACGGCGAGATTCACGCGCGATCGAGCTGCTGGTCGAGCGACTGCCGTCGGCTGCGCATCTGGTGATCTCGACCCGCTCTGACCCGCCGCTGCCCCTGAGCAGGTTGCGCGCACGCGGGCAGCTCACAGAGATCCGCGCCGCCGACCTGCGGTTCAACATGATTGAAACTGGCGCGTTCCTGAACGATGTCGTCGGGCTGGAACTCGACGCCGAGGAGATCGCGCGCCTTCACGAGCGAACGGAGGGATGGGCGGCCGGGCTTCAGCTCGCGGGCCTGTCGCTGCGCGGCCGCGAGGACCATCGGCGAGTTCATCGACTCGTTCGCCGGTGATGACCAGCAGATCATGGACTACCTCGGGTTCGAGGTACTCGACAACGAGCCTCCGGAACTGCGCGAGTTCATGATCCAGAGCTCGGTCCTCGAACGACTCTCGGGAGCCGCTGTGCGCGGCGGTGACGGGGAACCCAGACTCCGAGCTGCTGCTCCGGCAACTGGAGCGGGAGAACGCGTTCGTTCTCGCGCTTGATTCGAAGCGCGAGTGGTACCGCTATCACCACCTCTTCGCCGAGCTGCTGCGCCACGAACTGGCGCAGACCTCTCCGGAACTCGTGGTCGAGCTTCACCGCCGTGCGTCGGCGTGGTATCGCGAGACCGGTGCGGTCCACGAGGCGATCGAGCACGCGACGGCCGCCGGTGACTTCGCGCGACGCGATCGAGCTGATAACCAGCTCATTGGTACGAGTTCCTTCAACAGGGCCGTCAGGAGACCATCGCCAGTTGGATCGACCGGCTGCCGTTGCAGACCGTCGATCGAGGATCCGAACCTGTGCCTGACCAAGGCGTGGCTCGGCGTCAACAGCGGCCAGCTCGACGAGGTCGACCGATGGATCGAGGCTGCCGGGTGCGCGCGCCGCGGAACGGCCGGCGGGCGAGGAGCTGCCGCCGCTGTCATCCGGCGTCGCGAGCTTGCGAGCGATTCATCGCTACATGAATGGGAACGTCGGTGCCGCGGTGGCCGCAGGTCGTCACGCACTGGAGCTCGAACGCGGCGGGCCTGCTTCGCCTTGGCGGCCGGTCGGATGTCCAGTGCTGGGGCTGTCGCTGCACTGGCACGGTCAGCGCGATGATGCGAGTCGGACACTGACCGAGGCGGTTCGGATCGCCAGAGCCAATGGCAACCACCTCGCGGCGATGCATGCCAGCGGTGGTCTCGCTGCCATCGAATACGAGCAAAGGAGACTTGGCGAGCGCCGAAGCCCGCGCCGCCGAGGCCATTGCGCTGGCAGAGGAGCACGGCCTCAGCGAGCACTGGGCGAGCTCTCTATCGCTCGCCGTACGCGGCCAGCTGCTCGAGATGGACGACAAACTCGACACAGCCGACGAACTTCTGCTGCGCTCCACCCAGCTTGCGCGACGCGGCGTTGCCTCGATCGAGATCGCCTACTCGCTCCTAGCGCTGGCCAGCATCCACCAGCGGCTGGGACACGCGGATGAGGCGCGCCGCATTTACGAGGAGGCCGGTGAGGCGATTGGCAGGTGCGAGGACCCGGGCATCCTGAGCGATCGGCTGGCTCGCACCGAGCGCCGGCTGAAGTTCGCGCGCCCGCTCCGGGGGTCACGCACACACACTCGGGCCGAAGCGCTCAGCGAAGCCGAGCTGTCGGTCCTGCGCCTGCTGCGCAGCCAGCTCTCGCAACGCGAGATCGCGGCCGAGCTGCAGCTCTCGTTCAACACGATCAAGACGCACACGCGCAACATCTACCGCAAGCTGGGCGTGGCCGAGCGCACGCAGGCGATCGCCCGGGCGCGCGAGCTGAGCCTCATCTAAAGCCGCGGCGCGCGCGCGCTTACCCGGAGTTCCAGCGCGCGAGCGGCGGCCTCTTCGCGGTCGAGTGCCGCCTGGTAGACCAGGAACGACGCCGACCGCTCGGCCCGATCCGCCTCACGCCACGCCTGATACGCCTCGTGGACGTCGCCGGCGGCAGCCGCCCAGGCGAGCTGGAGGTCCGCAGAGCGCCGGGCGGTGCTGGAGAAGATGAGTGGCGGGGAGCTCATGGCCGGTTCGTGCGTCGGCGCCGTCGTCCGTTACGGCACGCGATCGATTCACCCGGGTGAAACGCGCACCTGGGTGATGACAGGTCACCCAGGCCGCGCGGAAGCTTGCGGCCGTGATCGATCCCGACCCACGGCCGCACTACGAGATCGTCGTTCGCGGCAGGCTCAGCAGGCGTTACGAGCGCGCCTTCGACGGCGTCACGCTGGTGCCTCGCAACGGCCAGACCACGCTCCGTGCGGAGCTGGCCGATCACTCACAGCTGTACGGCCTGCTCAACCGCTTGCGCGACTTCGGGATCGAGCTGGTCAGCGTGAACGCGGTCTCGGGACCGCCCGATGCTCGCTAAGCCGATCGCCGTCGCGGTGGCGGCCGCATCCGACGAGCAAATCGTGGCGGCCCTCCGAGCGGGGGACGAGCGCACTTTCCGCGAGCTCTTCGAGCGCAGCTACCCAATGATGAAGCGCGTCGCCCGCAGCTACGTCGCCTCCGACGCCGTCGCCGAGGAGATCGTCCAGGACACCTGGATGGCGATCGTCACTGGCATCGAGCGGTTCGAGGGCCGATCCGCACTAGGCACGTGGATGTTCTCGATCCTCACCAACCAAGCCAAGAGCCACAGCGCACGAGAGCGACGGGCGCTGCCGTTCTCCTCGATCGGCCCGACCGAGCCCGACGAGCCGTCAGTCGATCCCGACCGCTTCCAGACCGACGATGAAGCCTGGCCCGGGCACTGGGCGACACCCCCGCGCCCGTGGCAGAAACCAGAGCGCCGCCTGCTGCGCTCTGGAGGCACGACAGCAACTCAAGCAGGCGCTGGCGCGAGCTACCCGAACGCCAACGCCTGATCGTGGTGCTGCGCGACATCGAGGGACTCTCCGCCGAGGAGGTCTGCGATCTGCTCGCGCTCAGCCAGGAGAACCAGCGCGTGTTGCTGCACCGCGGCCGGTCGCGTCTGCGCGCCTTCCTGGAGGAGTACCTCGATCGGGCCGACGCGTAACGAACAGACGGTACCGGGAGACACAGGGAAGTGCACAATCCGGGTCCGCGCCACGATGGCCACCAGGTCAGCGACTTCAGCACAGCTGATGAGGTCACCTGCCAGCAGTTCGTGGAGCTTGTCACCGACTACTTCGAGGGCGCCCTGCCGCCGCGGATGCTCAGCCAGGTCGAGGAGCACCTCGTGTTGTGTGACTGGTGCGTCACCTACGTCGAGCAGATGCAAGCCACGGCCGAGTCGCTCCGGAAGCTCAAGGACCGATCATCGCGCGAGCCGCCGGATTCCTTGCTGGCAGCGTTGCGGGCGAAGAGGGCGGCCGGTCGATGATCGCGTACAAGTTCCTGCGATCCGGCCGCACGGGACCGTTCAGCGCCTTCAGCTGGCCGGGGCCCGGCGTATGGGTGCACGCTGACCCGGACATGGTCGCGTGCAGGCGCGGCATTCACGCCTGCCGGATCAGGGACCTGCCGTGGTGGCTGGCCGACGAGCTGTGGAAGATCGAGCTCGACGGTCGCGTGCGGGTCGACGAGCACAAGATCTTCGCTCCCGCGGGGCGCCTGCGCTCGCAGATTGCAGGATGGACGCCGGCATGCGCGCAGGAGTACGCCGACGCGTGCGCGTGGCGCGCCCACGAGCGAGCGGTGCAAGCGCTCGCCCGGGCCGGGCACGCGAGCGCGGGCGACGAGCTCGCGGCGTGCGCAACCCTCGATGACGTGCTGCTTGCCGCACGCCGGCTCGCGGAGGCCATACCCGACACGAAGATCAGCCTCACGATCGCCGGCGACGGCGCCTTCCGCGCCCTCACCGGAGCGCCGCCCACCAGCGCGTACATCGCCGCGCACGCGGCGATGCGCCTGGACGGCGCCGACGGCTACGCCGCCGAGCGGGCCTGGCAGTCGCGCTGGCTCGCCGAGCGGCTGGGGCTCAGCGCGGCCGGCTGACGCAGCGACGAGACCGTAACGTTCTCGCGCAGCCCACGACCAACCGGCCTCATCCAATCCCCTACCCATCACCTTGGAGGAGGACCGCAATGTCAAACCGTACGTACCTCGCCCTGAGCTCGATCATCGCCGCCGCAGGTGGCCTGATCGTGGTCACGTCGTTTGCCTTCAATCAGGCGGCCGCGACGTGGATCGCATTCGGGCTGGCCGTGATCGCGCTCACCGGCTCGCTGGTGAGCCTCTCCGCCGCGCCGAGCAGCGGTGCGTCGCGCTATCGCGCCGTCGCCGGCGTGATCGCTCTGATCGCGGTGTTCACGATCATCACCAGCGTCGGCGTCTTCTCGGGCGGCGCACAGCACTGGATCGAGTTCGGCGCCGGCGTCGCCGCCGCCGCGCTCGCCTCGCTCGCGGGCGGCCGCTATGTCTCGGGTCTCGTCGAGTCCACAGGTCTGGGAAACGCAATCCGAGATGCCGGAGCCGCTCCGCTCGGCTGCCTAGCAGAACGAGAAGCCGACCGAACCAAAGCGGCTCGCCATCGAGGCGGGCGGCACCTTCCAGAGAGCGCTCTCGCGCAGTAAGGCGAGGGCGCTTTCTCTTTGCTGCGTAACGGATCGACCGCGGCAGCGACTGATAGCCATGAGAAACCAGCGGAGGGCTGCCCGGCCGCGGCCGAGCATCCGCGCGCCGCACCCGATCGACCGCATGCAGGCCGCCGTCGTGGCGCTAATGCGTCGTCGGGCGGCAGCGCAGCGGCGCATCCTGCGAGCGGCTCCCACGAGCGTGAACGGAAGGAGCGAGAAGTGACCAGCAATTACGACGTGATCGTGCTCGGCGCCGGCGCGGCAGGCGAGCACTGCGCGGGGGCGCTGGCCGCGGGAGGACTCGATGTCGCGCTCATAGAACGTGAGCTCGTCGCCGGCGAGTGCTCCTACTACGCCTGCATCCCTTCCAAGACACTGCTGCGGCCCGGCGAGGCGCTCGAAGCGGCGCTCGCCGCGCCCGGCGCAGCGCAAGCCGTCAGCGGGCAGGCAGACCGCGCCGCGGCGCTGGCCTGGCGCGACTACATGGTCTCCGGCTACGACGATGCCGGACAGGTGAAGTGGCTCGATGATTCAGGGATCGAGTTGATTCGGGGCAACGGCCGGATTCTTGCGCCGAGCGTCATCGAGGTCGACGGGAACCGCTACAGCGCCCGCCACATCGTCATCGCCACCGGATCAGAACCGGTCATCCCGCCGATCCCGGGCCTCACCGAACTCGACGACGTTTGGACCAACCGCGAGGCGACCGGCGCGCGCGAGATCCCCATGAGCATCGTGATCCTCGGGGGCGGTCCCGTGGGCGTGGAGATGGCCCAGGCGTTCGCCACCCTCGGCGCAGACGTCGACCTGGTCGAGGGTATGGATCACATCTTGCCCCGCGAGCCACGCCCGCTCGGTGACGCGCTCGCGGAGGCGCTGGCGGGTGAGCAGCTGCGAATCCACCTCGGCCGACGAGCCGCGAGCGTCGCCCGGGACGGAGCCGACTACGTCGTTCGTTTCGAAGACGGCACCCACCTGGCGGGCGAACGATTGCTGGTGGCCACCGGCCGCCGCCCACGGGTGGCCGGCATCGGACTCGAGAACGTCGGCGTCGAAGCTCGACCTCACGGGATCCCCGTCGACGCGCGGATGAGCGCCGGCGACGGCATCTGGGCGATCGGCGACGTGACCGGCATCTGGCCGCTCACCTACGTCGGCAAGTACCACGGCCGGATCGCCGCCGCGAACATCCTCGGAGAAGACCGTGAGGCCGACTACACCGCCGTGCCACGCGTCGTCTTCACACACCCCCAGGCGGCCGCCGTTGGAGCGGCAGAGGGTCCGGCGACGGCCACTATCTCGCTGTCGATGGTGCCGAAGACCGCGACCTACCTGAGGAACTGGGATGACCATCCGGGCTTCTTGACGCTGGTTTCCGACGGCGAGGTCCTGACCGGCGCCTACGGCATGGGGCCAGAAGCGGGCGAATGGATGCAACAGGCGACGGTCGCAATCCGCGCGCGCATCCCGCTCGACGTGCTCGGCGACACGATCCAACCGTTTCCGACGTTCTCGGAGGCATTCCACTTCGCGCTCGCCGAGCTCACGAGCCGCGTGCCCGCGGGAGCGCGATGATCCCCGAACGGGCCATACCGACGGCTCGCGAACGAGCGATCGGCGGGCTGGAGCTGGGGGGAGAGCTTCCCGACTTTGAGCTTCTCGACCACGCGGGCAACCGCCGTCGGCTGTCGGCGCTTGTTGGCGGGGACCCGACCGTGGTGCAGTTCTTCCGAGGTTGGTGGTGCCCCAAGGACCAGGCGTTCTTCAGACGGCTCCTGGCGCTGCAGGATGACGCGGAGGTCGCCTACAGCCGGATCATCTCGATCAGCGTCGATCCGCCCGAGGTCAACGCCGCGTTGCGCGCCGGCCTCGGGGCCCGCTGGACGTTCCTCTCGGACCCGGATCGCGACGTCCAGTCTCAGCTGGGTCTTCGCGAGACGACCGACACCCTCCACGATCCGTACGTGCCGACGGTGTTCGTGATTGACCCCGCACTCCGGATCCACTCGGCGTATAACGGCTACTGGTACTGGGGGAGGCCGACGCACAGCGAGCTCGTGCACGACCTCCGCGAGCTCACCCGGACGCTTCGCACCGACTGGGACGCACCGACGCCGTGAGCCGATGCTGGCTGGCGCTGATCGAGGAACCCGCGCCCGCCGCGGATGCAGCCGCCCCCGCCTTCACGCCGGACGGGCGCCCGGCGGGAACACTCGCGGCGTGGCGCCAGCGAGCAAAGCCGGTTCGTCATGCCCTGCGTGTCGATGAGCGGCTGATCGATCCCGCCGGTTCGGCGGCGTTCATCTCGCTTGTCCTGCCGCCGCCGGGCGTGCGTCTCCCATTCGACGACCTCGCTGTCCAACAGGCACGCCGCCGCGTACTGGCCGGTCCCTTTCCCGACGCGGTCTCGACACTTCTGCGAGACGACTCCCACTTCGAGGGCGCGATCACGGTCGCGCGATCGCCGGCTGACAAGCACCGGCTAACGGACGACCCGTTCGGGCGGGTCTTCCCCGCCAGAATCCTCGCCGTCGACGGTGGGATTCTCGGATCTGTCGCGCCTCCAACCGGACCAACCATCGAGCGATACGGCAGCGGTAACCCCTGGCCATGGGACCAGTTCGGCTAACGGCGGGTCGGCTCGCTCAGTCGCCTGCAGACCCTCCGGCGACTCACCAAATTTGGACAGGAATTTCGACAGGATTGCCATCGGTTAGTCGCGCCGAGTCCTGGTTTGCAGGGCATTCGACGCGCAGTCGGGTATAGCCAACAGTTGCTGGGATGTAGACGAATTAGCGCCACTAGCGCTATATTTTGTGAAGGGATACATAGTGGGTTCGATAGCAGTCTCGATAGTCCGGCTACTTGACCCAGACCCCCTCCCGCGCCCGCCGCATAAGGGTTTTCGGCGCTGTCCCCGAGACCGACTACCCGCCCTCCACGTTGTTGTGTTCGGGTAGTCGGTCTCGGTGGCTCGTGTTCTGCTGGGCGGCGGGCACGGGACGGGGGCGATCGCCAAGCGACGGGGAGCAACGGCAGGGAATCCACCAGGATCAGACCGGATAGACAGACGCAGAGTCAACGGCAATTGGCAGTGCGGGACGACATCGAGGGCGGGGGAGAGAGCGCTGCGAGAACCAAGCGGGGCATTAGAAGTGGAGGGCGACTCGAAGCTGGGGGTGGGCGCTGGCGACGGCCTATACGCACGCCAGCGCCTGGTCGCCTTGGGCTGGGCAGCGCGCGATCGTTCGGCTCTTGTGTGTATAATATGCGCATGGCACGGGTTAACGTATACCTGCCCGACGAGCTGGCGGCGCGCGCGCGAGACGCGGGCCTCAACGTCTCGGGCGTCACACAAGAAGCGCTTGAGGAGGCGCTCGCGCTCAAAGACACCGACCGGTGGCTTGACCGACTAGAGCACCTGCCACGCACCGCGATCGCGCACGAGCGGGTGATCGAGGCGCTCGATGACGCCCGCGACGAGCTCGGCGCCTAGACCGCCTTCCGGCGCCGTCGTACTAGACGCCTCGGCCCTTGTCGAGGCGCTCGTGGGGACCGCCGTCGGGGTCACGGTGCGCGAACGGATGCGAGGGCGGATCCTCCACGCCCCTGCCCACCTGGACGCCGAGGTCCTGTCGGCGCTCGGGCGCCTGCACCGCGCCGGCGAGCTTCCCAAGAACACGGTCGCCGCAATGCTCAACGAACTCGCGATCGCGCCCGTCCGGCGGCACCCGCTCGCCCCACTACTCGTCCGGGCGTGGGAGCGCCGGGCCCAGCTGCGGCTCGTCGACGCGCTCTACGTCGAGCTCGCCCGCGAGCTCGGCTCGCTCCCGCTCTGGAGCACCGACGTCCGCCTGGCTCGAGCCTCCCCACTGGTCGAGCTGGTCAGCGCATAGCGGCGAGGAGTCGAACCGGACTCCGCGCCCGCGCCCGAGACGCGCGCTTGCAGCGAGATCAGGGGCCCCTGGCCGGGAGGCTGCTGGTCACAGATCGAGCACCACGTCGTCGTGCGGCAGTGAGCAGCAGATGAGCGCGCTGCCGTCAGCGGGGGGTTCGACGGGGTCGGGGTTGTAGTCGATGGTGCCTGCGATGAGCGTCGTCGCGCAGTTGTGGCAGACACCGGTCCGGCACGACCAACGGACGGGTACGTCGCATGCTTCGGCGAGTTCGAGCAGGCTCGCGTAGTCGTCGCTCCACGGGATCGCGAGGTTGCTGCGCGCGAACTCGATCGTCGGGCCGCCTCCGCGTTCGCCGGCGGGTGGGTGGGGCGTCCGCGTCGGCGTTGCTGCGATGCCGGGAGTCAGGCCGGGTGCGGGCCCGAACGGCTCGGTGTGGATCGCGGTGTCGCCGAGGCCGATCGCCGCCAAGCCGGCGCTGATCTCCTCCATGAATGTGGTCGGCCCGCAGAGGTATGCCTCGGCGTTTCGCGGTGGCTCGAGTTCGGCGAGCAACGATGCGGTGAGACGACCGGCGCTGTCAAAGTCACGACCTTCGAGATCGTCCGGGCGTGGGCGGCTGTAGCAGACATGGGTCCGCACGTTTGGGAGCGAAGCGAGAAGCGCGCGGGCCTCGGCGGCGAAGGCGTGGTCGCGGCTGCTGCGTGCGCCGTGGAGCCACCAGATCACTCGGTCGGAATGCTCCGTTGCCAACGCGTGGAGCATGGAGAGGACCGGGGTTACCCCGATGCCGGCGCTGATCAACAGTACGGGCGCGTGGGTCTGGTCGAGGATGAAGGTGCCTCGCGGTGCTGCGATCTCGAGCTGGTCGCCAACCGCAATCCGGGTGTGCAGGTAGCCGCTGACGGCACCGTGCTGTTCGCGCTTGATGGTGATCCGGTAGTAGTCGGCGCCGGGCTGTCCCGAGAGGGAGTAGTTGCGGAGCACCGACCTCTCTTGTCTGTCGGGCTGGAGTCGCAGGGTGACGTACTGGCCCGGGGGCGCCGGGGGGAGCGGCCCGCCGTCGGGATCCTCGAGGCTGATGGAGATCACGGAGTTGCTTTCTCGCTCGATTCCGGTGACCTTCAGTGGGCGGAACCCGGTCCAGGCCGGCGAAGGGCTCGTTGCGACCAGGCCCGCGTTGCCGCTCTCGCGCTCTCCCTCGAGCAGCGCCTTGAACGAGGCTTGCCATCCGGGGCTGAGGACAGGAATGCGCAGCGCTCGGAGCAGTTGCTGGCGCGGGTGCCCGGGGAGGTAGAGGAGTGCGTCGACCTCGGCGACCGTCATCTCTTCCGGGCCGGAGGCGAGCCTGATGATCTCGTCTCCAGCCTGGACCTCGCCCTCTCGGAGTACCCGGAAGTAGAAGCCGGGACGGCGATGTGAGACGAGCAAGGCCGGGATGCGCGGGTCGTTCATGCGGATCCCGACGCGGTAGCAGGTGACCCTGGGTTGTGTGACTTCGAAGACGGCGGCGCCAATCCGGTAGCGGTCGCCGATGCAGACCTCGTCGTCGGGCAGTCCTTCGATCGTGAAGTTCTCGCCAAACTGTCCGTTGACGAAGTCGTTTCGGCCGAGCTCGCGTTCCCAGTACCGGTAAGAGTCGATCTGGTAGACGAACACGGCCCGCTGCTCGCCGCCGTGGCCCGCCAGATCGCCCTGGCCGTCACCGTCCACGTTCAGCTTGCGCACGCGGCGAGGGCCGGTGACGGGGTCCTTGAAGACCCCTGTGAAGACGGTCTTCTCCTGCCAGGGCACGTCTTTCGGCATGCCGACGTTCACGGAGATGAGCGTGCCAGCCCGATGAGCGGCGGGCGCGGCTGATTCGGCTTGCTGCGATCCCAAGCACATGCTCACGCCTCCGCGGCGGCCGCATCTTCCACAAGTTGGATGCCGCCAATTTCACCCAAGCTGAGGTTGCGGTCGGAGCGGTGGGAAAATGACGTTCTGCCCGGGGGCCGGCTCAAGCTTCTCCCGTCGATCGTGATCATCACAAATTTGCCGAGTCGAGCGGCGAGGTCGGTGTCAGGGTCTGCTTTTCCGCGGGCGCCGTTAGCTGAACTGGTCCCATGGCCAGGGGTTACCGCTGCCGTATCGCTCGATGGTTGGTCCGGTTGGAGGCGCGACAGATCCGAGAATCCCACCGTCGACGGCGAGGATTCTGGCGGGGAAGACCCGCCCGAACGGGTCGTCCGTTAGCCGGTGCTTGTCAGCCGGCGATCGCGCGACCGTGATCGCGCCCTCGAAGTGGGAGTCGTCTCGCAGAAGTGTCGAGACCGCGTCGGGAAAGGGACCGGCCAGTACGCGGCGGCGTGCCTGTTGGACAGCGAGGTCGTCGAATGGGAGACGCACGCCCGGCGGCGGCAGGACAAGCGAGATGAACGCCGCCGAACCGGCGGGATCGATCAGCCGCTCATCGACACGCAGGGCATGACGAACCGGCTTTGCTCGCTGGCGCCACGCCGCGAGTGTTCCCGCCGGGCGCCCGTCCGGCGTGAAGGCGGGGGCGGCTGCATCCGCGGCGGGCGCGGGTTCCTCGATCAGCGCCAGCCAGCATCGGCTCACGGCGTCGGTGCGTCCCAGTCGGTGCGAAGCGTCCGGGTGAGCTCGCGGAGGTCGTGCACGAGCTCGCTGTGCGTCGGCCTCCCCCAGTACCAGTAGCCGTTATACGCCGAGTGGATCCGGAGTGCGGGGTCAATCACGAACACCGTCGGCACGTACGGATCGTGGAGGGTGTCGGTCGTCTCGCGAAGACCCAGCTGAGACTGGACGTCGCGATCCGGGTCCGAGAGGAACGTCCAGCGGGCCCCGAGGCCGGCGCGCAACGCGGCGTTGACCTCGGGCGGATCGACGCTGATCGAGATGATCCGGCTGTAGGCGACCTCCGCGTCATCCTGCAGCGCCAGGAGCCGTCTGAAGAACGCCTGGTCCTTGGGGCACCACCAACCTCGGAAGAACTGCACCACGGTCGGGTCCCCGCCAACAAGCGCCGACAGCCGACGGCGGTTGCCCGCGTGGTCGAAAAGCTCAAAGTCGGGAAGCTCTCCCCCCACCTCCAGCCCTCCGATCGCTCGTTCTCGAGCCGTCGGTGTGGCCCGTTCGGGGATCATCGCGCTCCCGCGTTCTCGCCCGCGGCGGTCGGCGGCTTCCACAGCCGCATGAGATGCCCCTCCCGGGCCGGTTCCGCCGAGGCGGCCACCTCGGCGCTGACGCGCCTTTCGATCTCGGCCTCGGGGTTTCCCTCGGGGAACGTGGACGTCGAACTCAACCAGGAACTCCATGATCTCATCCTCCGCTCTCAGAACACGAACTGCTGGCCGCCGTCAATGTCGTATGTCGCGCCGGTGAGCGCGGTGTTGGTCATGATGTGAACGGCGAGCGCGGCGACGTCGGCTGGTCCGACCACGCGGCCGATCGGGAGTGTCGCGCGCAGCTCCTCACGCCGGGCCTCCAGCCCGTCTCCGAGCAGCGATGCCGACAACGGGGTGTCGACGAAGCCGGCGGCGATGAGATTGACGCGCACCGGTGCGAGCTCGAGCGCCAGCGCCGCGGTAAACGGAGGGAGCGCGGCCGTGGCCGCGGCCAGAATGCCGAGGCCAGGGCGGATGCGCCCGCCGCCGGTGCCGCTCATGAACAGCAGCGTGCCGCCGGCCCTCATCTTGCCGTGGGCGTGGCGCGCGACCTGGAGCTCCACCATAAGGTGATCGGTGACCGCGTCGCGCACCTCATCGGCAGCCATCTCGAGCAGGGGCCCGTAGTGCGGACCGCCGGCCGTGACCAGGACATGGTTGATCGGGTCGGGCAGGCTGTCGAAGAACTGCTCCAGCGAGGCTGCATCGTGCGCGTCGAACGCGGCGGTGCTCAGCGCACCGGCGTCGCGCGCGGCTTCCGCCAGCCGTGCCCGATTGCGCGCGGTCAAGATGACCTCGGCGCCCTCGGCGCGTGCGCGCCGGGCGGTCTCGAGGCCGATGCCGGCGCTACCGCCGATGATGACGACGGTCTGGCCGACCAGCTCGGGCTCGCGAAGCGCGGGGGAGGCTATGGGTACGGTGGTCATGTCGTGCTCTCTGGTCATTTGCATGTCGTGGGTCAGGCCGCGGCCCCCGCTGACTCGTGGGCGGGGCGGCCGGATGCGATCTGCTTGCGGAGCGCCTTGACCGCTGCGGCGTGGATCTCGGAAAAGCTGGGGAACGGCTGGATCGTGTCGCGCAGGACGTCGAGCGGGACGCGGGCGCGGATCGCCAAGGTGGCTTGCTGCATCCACTCCCCGGCCTCGGGACCGAGCGCGTACGCACCGGTCAGGCGCTCGCCGTCGCTGAGTAGCGTCAGGAAGCCGTTCGATTCCGCGTACGCGTGCGTGTAGGTGGCCGCCTTGGCGAGCTCGGACAGGCGCACGGTGGCACTGAACCGAGCGTCGGTCGCGCCGATGGCCGCCGCCTGCGGGTCGGTGTAGGTGACGCGCGGGACTGCCTCGTAGTTGGCCTCTCGGGGCTCGCCGAAGATGTTCGAGGCCACGATCTCGCCCTGGTACTCGCCGACGTGGGTCAGCTGCCAGATGCCGGTGACATCGCCGATCGCCCACAACCGCTCGCCCGCCTGCATGCGCGCATCGACCAGGATCCCGCCGGCGTCGGCGGCGATGCCGACGGTCTCGAGCCCGATCCCGTCGACGCGGGGGCGCCGGCCGGTCGCGACGAGCAGCCGATCGCCGCGCACCTGGCGACCATCGGCGAGCTGGAGGGCGAAGTCGTCGCCCTCGCGCCGGGCCGCGGTCGCTTCCACCCCGAGTACGAAGTCGATACCGTCGCGGCGCAGCGCCTTGCCGAGCGCCTCCCCCAGCGGCGCCGGCTCGCGGGCGAGCACACGAGCCTCGCCCTCGATCAGGACGACCTCACCGCCGAAGCGCCGCACGACCTGCGCGAGCTCAAGCCCGGCCGGTCCACCGCCGAGCACGATCAACCGTTCAGGCACCGCCGTCATCGCGGTCGCCTCACGCGTGCCCCACACGCCGTCGAGCTCCCGTAGGCCCGGAATCGGTGGCACGACCGGATCCGAACCGGTCGCCACCACCACGTGCTCCGCCGTGTGCGTGACACCCTCGACGTCGACGACACCGGTGCCGGCCAGCCGGCCGGTGCCGCGCAACAGGTCGATACCGTGCTCGGCGAGCCAGCGTTCCTGGCCCGCGTCGGAATAGCCCGACACCATGAAGTCCCGCCACGCGAGCGCCGCCCCCACGTCGACGCGGGCGCTCGCGCCCGCCGCGAGCGCACCGCGCACCGCCTCGCCAGGACGCAGCAGCGCCTTCGACGGAATGCACGCCCAGTAGGAGCACTCGCCGCCGACCAGCTCGCGCTCGACGATCGCCACGCGGAGCCCGCCCTCGGCGAGCGCGCCGGCGGCGTGTTCGCCCGGGGCGCCGCCCCCCAAGACGATCACGTCGTAGTGCCGGCTCGTTGCGCCCGTCATCCTGCTCGCCGTTCCTCGGCTTCACCCGGCATCTGGGCCGTGTCGTCAACCCGCGCAGTCGGCGCCCCCGACGGCCGACCGCTCACTGGCGTGGCGCCATCATGAGCAGTCGGCACCAGGGTCAGCCGCTCCGGGGCTCCCGCGTCGGGCGTAGCCTCGCGGATCGCGGCCAGGAGTGGTGGCGAGTCCCACGCTGGTCCCTTTCCGGCGAGCCAGCTGTCGAACGCAGGGGTCGGCGGACGCACGCGGCCGAGTGCATAGAGGCCGATCCCGAGGAGTGCGCCGCCGGCGGAGAGCCCGAAACAGATCCAAAGGGCGGTGGTCGTGCCCGCGCTCAGACTTCCCCCGACCGTGAGCGCGAAGTGCAGCATCACCGGCGCGATCATGAAGGCCGCAACCGCCCGCAGAAGTTCGACGATCGCGAACACGCGCTGTAGGTTGGTGTTGCGCAGCGAGAAGCCCACGAGGAACAGCGCGGGGGTCACCGCGGATCCCACGCCGAGCCCGATCAGTCCCGAGCCGACCAGCGCAAGCACCGTAGTCGGCGGGATGGTTCGCCCGATCACGATAACCCCGGCGCTGAGGAGGATCAGGCCCGCAAGGACGAAGTAGTGCAACGCACGGGTGCGGAACACGACGCCGAACACGAGCGCGCTGACGGCAGCGCCGCCAAACAGCGGCAGGTAGAGCAGCCCCACGTGCAGCGGCGGAGTGGTGGGGCGCCAGCACCGCGCCGCTGAGCACGATCGCCGACACCGACGCGGCCGCCGCGCAGATCGCGACCAGGATTCCCGTCGTCGGAAACGTGCTCACCAGCGGCCGCACGTTCAAGAGCGCGCACCTACCGCGATACTCGGCCGCCAGAAGCGCCAAGATCAACAGCAGCCCCGCGATCAGCGGGAAGAACGTGACGGGATCCAGGAACCGGTGGGTGAGCAGCTCCGAGGCGCCGAAGAACGCGGCCACACAACCGCTGGTGGCCAGCCCGAGGGCAAGCGGATCCAGAGGCCTTCTGCGGTCGACCGGAGGGACGTCCTGGAAGGTCAGGAGCGAGAGCACCAGCGCCGCTAGTGCGATCCCCGCGATGACCCAGAACAGCGGGCGCCAGGCGTGCGCGGAAGCCTGGACGCCCCCGACGAACGGACCCAGCGCCACTGCGCCGAAGATGCAGAGGTTCAAGATGATCGCCGTCCAGCGCGCCTTGGTCACGGGATAGCCGATGATCAAGGGAGGTAGCGCCGCGATCAGCAACAGGCTGGTGCACAGCCCCTGGAGAACGTGACCTGCGATGAACACGCCCGGTGCGGTCGCGGAGGCCGCGAGCACCGAGCCGGCCACCAGCAGCAAGCCGTAGGCGAGCAGCATCCGCCGCTGCGGCAGTCGCAGCGCGAACTGGACCGCAAATACGGTGCCGATCGCGTAGGCGGCGTTGGCCATCCCCAGCGCAAGGGTCATCGCCTGCATGCTCATATGCAGCTGCCTCGCGATGATCGGGCTGAGCGGCTGCAACGCAGCCGACAGGCACAGGTACGGAACCAGGGCGAACACCACCATCGCGGCCACCGCCGGATAACGGCCAGTCAAAGGACCCTGTCGCATAGCGCATTCCTCCTATTCCGCGACGATCGCTTCAGGCGACGGCGACGAGCGGGCGGGGCCGAGAGGCCCTGCTTGACGTTGCGGGTGATGTCGTCGGCGAGGATCTCGGTGAGGTCGGCCTCGATGCCGTCCAGCGCGAGCGCCGCGACGTCAGCCGGGTTGGCCTTGGGAACATCGAGGTGGGCCGTCATGTCCGTGTCCATGTAGGCAACAAGCAGCGCGGCGACGTGGGTGCCGTGGGGGGCGAGCTCCTGGCGGGTGGCGTCCGTCATCGCCCACGCGGCGGCCTTCGCGGCGCCGTAGGCACCGGCGCGGGGGAGGTGCAGCCACGATATTACCGATAGGACGTTGAGGATCGCCCCGCCGCCGTTTGACGCCAGGATCGGCGCGAAGGCGCGTGTGACGCGGAGCGGGCCGTAGAAGTTCGTCTGCATCTCCAGCTCGATCCGGGCCAGGTCGCCGTCCATCAGACTCGTGCCGGTCGTTATGCCGGCGTTGTTGATGAGCACCGTGGCGTCGCCGGCACTCGCGGCCGCCCTGGCGACGGAGTCCGGGTCGGTGATGTCGAGGCGGAGCGGAGTGACGCCCGCAATCTGAACGCTCTCGGGGTTCCGCGCGGTGGCGTAAACCTTCTTGGCGCCGCGCTCGAGCAGCTGCGCGGCGAACTGACGTCCGAGCCCGCGGTTGGAGCCGGTGACCACTGCCACTGAATCATGCAAGTCCATGAGGTTGGTGTCCTTTCTTGATTGGGTTCGACGGGGACGCACGCATGGTCGTGCGATCGCGCCTCGATCGCGCCCGGTGCCACCCCCGGTTGGACCCCTGGACCCCTGGGAACCCGGGGGCCCGTGACCGCTACACGGCAGCGATGACTGCGCCTGACCTCGGATAGCGCCGAGCGGAGCTCCTTGCGGGAGCTGATCCCGAGCTTTCCGAACACCTTGCTCAGGTGCCACTCCACGGTGCGGGGGCTGAGGAACAGCTGGGCGCCGATCTCCGCGTTCGTCTGCCCGTCGGCAGCCAGGCGCGCGACCTGCAGCCTCCTGCGGCGTCAGCTCGTCGAGCGTCTCGACCGTGCGCTTGCGCACCGTCTCGCCCGTGGCCAGCAGCTCGCGGCGGGCGCGCTCCGCGAATGCCTCCATGCCGATGACGGCGAGCATCGCGTGCGCGGCACGTAGCTGCTCGCGGGCGTCGACGCGGCGGTGCTCGCGCCGCAGCCACTCGCCGTAGAGCAGGTGCGCGCGGGCGAGCTCGGGCCGCAGCAGGGTGCGGCTCAGCCGCTCGATCGCCTCGCGATACAGCGCGCTCGGCGGCGTGGCCCCCGCTCACCAGCGCGCGGGAACGGGCCTGGATTCCGAGCGCCCAGTCGTCGCGGGCGACGGCAGTGGCCGCAACGATGCGCTCGAGTGCGCGCGCTCGCCAGCCTCCGGGCTCACCGCTTCTGGTTGCAGCTTCGAGCAGCTCGATCGCCGCCCAAGCGGAGACGAAACAGCTCCGGGCGTGTCTTCGCTTGGGTCCTCGGCGGCAGCCAGCGCCTCCTGCATAACGGCCGAGGCCGTTGAGGAGAAGTGACCTCGCCCAATGTGCGTACTGGACCGCTGTTCCCTGTCCTCCCGCAGTGAACGCCTGGATGGCAGCCGTCGATCAACCCAGTAGCGTCGGACTCGCGGCCCTGAAGGCCGGCGAGCACCAGGGCACCATAGGGCGCGACTTGGGTGCCGGTGGCGTCGGTGACGCTGTCGGCCTCAGCGACCAGCAACGCCGCCTTGCCGAATTCTCCACCGAGCACGACCGCTTGGGCGAGCACGTTGACGCTGACCGCGAGTACGGTCAGCGCACCAACCTCGCGGGCGAGCTGGACCCCCCGGGTCGCAACTGCAAGGCAGGTCTCGTAATCCCACACCATCACGGCCGCGGCTGTCGCGAGCCATCCCCAGCGGAGGACCTCCTCGCGTCGACACGTCGCTGGTCGCAAAGCCTCTCGCCGCCTGTTTCGAGGACGGGCGCCGCTGCGGAGCGCCCGTCGGTGAACGCCCGGGCAAATCCATCGAGCAGCAGATCGGATGGGCGCGGGGGACCGGCCGGGCGCGGCGCGGCCAGAGCTTCGCGGGAGACGTGCTGCAGGCCGCCCCTGCTGGCCAGCCGTCCGGCGAACAGCGCCGCGCTCCACGCGTCGAGGTAGGTCTCACGCGCGAGCTTCGGATCGAGCGTGCTCGAGCGCCTTGGCGGCCCGAAGGAGCAGTGCAGGAGCTTCGCTGCCGCGGCTCTCCGAGTACGCCGCCTCGGCGCGCAGCAGGTCCAGGCGGGCGCGCTGAAGCTCGTCCAGCGGGCCGACCTCCGCCGCCGCCAACAGGTCACGCGCCACGTCAATCGCGCCCGCGCCTGCAAGCTGGCTTGGGCGGCGGCGAGCGCCCGCTCAGCTCGTCGCGCAGGGTCGTCGGTCAAGCGCGACCGCCCGCTGCAGGAACGCGGCCGCGGCGGCCAGCCCGCCGCGGCTCTCCGCCCGCCCGGCCGAGCGCTCGAGCTCCAACGCAACCTGCTCATCAGGCCCCGCCGCGGCCGCCGCCAGATGCCACGCCCGGCGGTCCGGATCGACCTCCCGATCCGTCGCCTCCGCCAGCGCCAGGTGGACCGCTCGGCGCTCCTCCACCGTCGCTGACCGGTAGACCGCCGAGCGCACGAGGGGATGCCGGAACGTCACTCGCTCGCCGATCGCCAGCAAACCGTTGTGCCTCCGCGCCTCCCGCGGCCGCCGGCCCGATCCCGAGCCGCTCGGCCGCGCTCCAAAGCAGCAGCGGATCGCCAAGCGGTTCCGCCGCCGCGAGCAGCAACAGCCGCCGAGCGTCACCAGACAGCGTGCCGATTCGACGAACGAAGCTCTCCTCGATCCGTCCCGTGAGACCTTCCGCGCCAAGGAGCCCGAATCCTCCCGCCAGCTGCGTCGCCGTCAACCCTCGACGGCAGCTCGAGCAGCGCGAGTGGGTTACCACGTGTCTCGGCGATGATCCGCTCGCGCACTCGCTCATCCAACCTGAAGCGCACCGCCGAGCCCAGCAGCGCGCGGGCGTCCCGATCGCTTAGGCCGCGCACCTCCAGCTCAGGCACGTGTTGAAGCTCCTCGCCGGGCTGCCGCGCGGCGAACACGATCCCGACCGGCTCGGCCAGCAGGCGACGGGCGACGAAGGCCAGCGTCAGCGCAGATGCCTGATCGAGCCACTGCGCGTCATCGATCACGCACAGCAGCGGACGCTCCTCGGACACCTCCGAGAACAAGCTCAACACCCCCAACCCGACGAGAAACCGATCCGGAGCTGCGCCAGCGCTCAGCCCGAACACGATCTCGAGCGCCTCCCGCTGCGGAGCCGGAAGCCTCCCCAGCCGATCGAGCAGCGGCCCGCAAAGCTGATGCAAGCTGGCGTACGCCAGCTCCATCTCCGACTCCACCCCCACCGCCCGCACGACCCTGAAACCCGCCGCGCACTCGATCAAGTACTGCAGCAGCGCGCTCTTCCCAATCCCCGCCTCCCCCCGCAAAACCAGCGACCGCCCCTCCCCCCGGCGGACGTCCTCGATCAAGCCGTCCAACAGAGCGCACTCGCTCGCCCGCCCGAGCAGGCAGATACGCCGCCCCGGTCCGGGAGCACGGTTCTCCATGAGCAGCCACTCATGCTAAGCCCCGCGCGGCAGGCCATACAAGCGGCTGCCGGGGCCACGAACCACGCCGCCCACGACCGGAGCCGACTCGATCAGGTACTGCAGCAGCGCGGTCTTCCCGATCCCCGCCTCGCCGCGCAAAACCAGCGACCGCCCCTCGCCCGCCCGCACCGCCGCGACAAACCTTTCCAACGCCGCACACTCAGTTGGCCCGCCCACGCGGGCTCGTGCGCCCCCGAGGTCCAGGAGCCGGGTTCTCCATGAGCAGCCACTCATCCTAAGGCCGCGCCCGGGTCGCTGCCAGCAGCGGACGACGGCTGCCCGACGTCGGACAGCGCCGCGCGGAGCTCCTTGCGGGAGCTGATCCCGAGCTTGCCGAACACCTTGCTCAGGTGCCACTCCACCGTGCGCGGGCTGAGGAACAGCTGGGCGCCGATCTCGGGGTTCGTCTGCCCGTCGGCGGCCAGGCGCGCGACCTGCACCTCCTGCGGGGTCAGCTCGTCGAGCGTCTCGACCGTGCGCTTGCGCACCGTCTCGCCCGTGGCCAGCAGCTCGCGGCGGGCGCGCTCGGCGAACGCCTCCATGCCCATGTCCGAGAGCATCGCGTGAGCGACTCGCAGCTGCTCGCGGGCGTCGACGCGGCGGTGCTCGCGCCGCAGCCATTCGCCGTACAGGAGGTGCGCGCGAGCCAGCGTCTGAGACCCGCGGGTGTTGATGCGCGACAGTCGTTCGATCGCCTCCCGGTAGAGCCGCTCGGCCGCTGGCTCCCTCGGCAAGCATCGCCGCCGCGCGCGCGTGGGTCCCGAGCGCCCAGTCCGTGCCGGCGGCATGCGCAATCTCGGCGAGCTGGGCGAGCGGACCCGTCGCGCGCTCCGCCTGGCCGCTGCGCACGGCAGCCTCGATCAGCTCCGCCAGCAGCCAGATCGACGGCCCCAGCCCGCGCGGGTCCTCGGCGGCCCGCTCGGCCGCGGCCAGGGCGTCCTCGTAGCGGCCGAGCCCGTTGTAGCGCATGCGCGCTGCCCCACTCGTTGGCGGCGACCCAGAGCCCCTCGCCGCGTCGCAGCACGTCCTGCTGGCGCGCCTCGATGAGCGCCAGCGCCTCGGCGTCCCGTCCGCGCCAGTTCGCCAGCATGATCGAGGTGCGCAGCGCCAGGTGACTGCCGGTGGCCTCGACGACGGCGTCCGCCTCGGCGGCCAGCGACATGGCCACCCCGATCCTGCCGGCGAACAGCTCGACGAGCACGCGGTCGGTGAGCGCGACGGGCAGCGCGGAGAACGCGCCGGCGCGGCGCGCGAGCTCGAGATGGCGCGCGGTGAGCTCGTCCCACGCCTCATCATCGGCCAGCGCCCGGGCGATGCGGCAGGCCAGCCACAGCCAGCGCAGCTCGTCCTCCTCGGAGAGCCGCTCGTCCCGGAACGCGCGCAGCGCGACCTTCAACGCCGGCGCCCCCGCAACGTAGCCCTCGCGGGTGAGGAGGGCGAGCCCGTCCAGCAGCAGATCGCAGGCGCGCGTCGAGGGCTCCCAGTCGGCGGCCAGAACGGCCGCCGCGACCTCGCGCGCATCGCCCGCCGCGCACCAGGCGGTCGGCGGAGAGCGCAGCCGCGAACGCCTCGAGGTAGGTCTCGCGCGCGAGCCTCGGATCCAGCGGCTCGAGCCGCTTGGCCGCCTCGAGCAGCAGGCGGGGAGCGTCGCGACCGCGCGTCATCGCGAAGGTGATCTGCGCGTGCAACAGCTGGGCGCGGGCTTGCTCGAGCTCGTCCAGCGGCCCCGCCTGCGCGACCGCCAGCAGCCGCAGCGCCGCGTCGTTCGCGCCGGCCTGGTGCTTGCCCTTTGCGGCGAGGAGCGCACGCTGTGCCCGGCGCCTCGGATCGGGCGTCAGCTCGACGGCGCGCTCGTGAAATGCCGCCCCCGCCGCCAGGCCGCCTCGCGCCCGCGCTCGGCCGGCCGAGCGCTCCAGCTCGGCGGCGACGTCCTCGTCGAGCCCGGCCGTCGCGTGCGCACGGTGCCAGGCGCGGCGATCCGGATCGACGTCGGCATCGGTGGCCTCGGCGAGCGCGCGGTGGACGCGCTGGCGCTCCTCCGGCGCCGCCGCGCGCTGTAGACCGCCGAGCGCACGAGCGGATGACCGAAGCGCACCTGCGCGCCGAAATCGACCAGTCCCGCGGCGGCCGCCGGCGCGGCCGCGTCCGGCCCGATGCCGAGCTCCGCGGCCGCCCGCCACACCAACACCGGATCCCCCACCGGCTCTGCCGCCGCGACGAGCAGCAACAGCCGCGTCGCCGGCGGCAGCGGCGCCAGCCGCTCCGTGAAGCTCTGCTCGATCCGCCCCGACAACGCCGGGCCGTCGGACAGCCCGAACCCGCCCGCGAGCTCGGCGGGCGTCCGGCCACGTGGCAGCTCGAGCAGCGCCAGCGGGTTGCCGCGCGTCTCGGCCACGATCCGATCACGCACGCGCTCGTCGAGCGGACCGGTGACCACGGTCGCGAGTAACTCGTGCGCATCACGGTCGTCCAGCCCGCCGACGGCGAGCTCCGGCAGCCCCTCGAAGTGCCGCTCGCCGCTCGGCTCGCGCACGGCGAAGACCAGCCCGACCGACTCCGCACCGAGACGGCGCGCGACGAACGCCAGCGCCTGCGCGGAGGCCGCGTCGAGCCACTGCGCGTCGTCCACGATGCAGACCAGCGGTCGGTCTTCCGCGACGTCGGAGAGCAGACTCAGGACCGCCAGGCCGACGAGGAACCGATCCGGCGCATCGCCGTCGCGCAAACCGAACGCGGTGCCAAGCGCATCGCGCTGCGGGCCGGGAAGGCGCTCGACGCGATCCAGGAACGGCGCGCACAGCTGCTGCAACCCCGCGTACGCGAGCTCCATCTCCGACTCGACACCGGTCGCCCGGGCAATGCCGCATCCCGACGCGTGCTGCCACCAGATACTCCAGCAACGCGCTCTTGCCAACCCCGGCCTCCCCGCGCAGCACCAGCGCCCGGCTCGGACCCGCGCGCACACTCGCCACCAGCTGATCCAGCGCCGCGCACTCGCTGCGCCGGCCAAGCAGCCGCCGCGCAGAAACGGCAGTCGACATTGCCACCCGCCGAGCGCTAGGGACGGCGCCCCATGCTGGCAACCCCGGCGCCGTAGCCCCCGTGACCACGGGATCGGGCACCCCCGGGGGTCTGACCCGGGTGCCCACCGGGCGCGACGAACAGGCGCGGAGAGCACGCTTCACGGCATCACCAATACGAAGACCGATTGAGGTCTTCGTTCAACACAAATCAGGAGGTAGCCATGAGCGCCACCGAAGACGCACGACATGAGCCGCGACGCGAGCGTCGGGGAGCGTCGACATGAAGCTCGAGGTCCAGATCATCCCCGTGTCCGACGTCGACCGATCCAAGGAGTTCTACGAGCGCTTGGGTTGGAGGCTCGACGACGACGTCGCCCCGATGGACGGCCTTCGCATCGTCCAGTTCACACCCCCGGGCTCGGGTACCTCGGTCACGTTCGGCCAGGGACTCACGACCGCCGCGCCCGGCTCGGCCGAGGGTGGGCTGATCGTCTCCGACATCGAGGCCGCCTATGACGAGCTCGTCGGCCGTGGCATCGACGTGAGTGACATCTGGCACGGCCCGCCGTTCCCGGTCGAGGCGCGGCAGCCCGGCCCCGACCCCGAGCGCACCAGCTACGGGTCGTTCTTCTCCTTCACCGATCCCGACGGCAATACGTGGCTGGTCCAGGAGGTCACGACCCGGCTCCCCGGCCGGATGAACGCCGCTGAGACGGGCTACGTATCCGCGGCGGACCTGGAGAGCGCGCTTCGGCGTGCCGAGGCCGCCCACCGCGAGCACGAGAAGCGCACCGGGCGCGTCGCACCTGTTCCACCGGTCAGACCAAGACGAGAACTGGCTCGCCTGGTACGCCGCCTACATGGTGGCCGAGCAGGCCGGGACCGACCTGCCCTCGTGACCGATTTCGCGCTCGCCCCGGCCGCCGCGGGTGCGGCGGCCGCGGCAGCGTGACCGGGACCGACCCGCTCAGAAGCAGAAAGGACCGAGACCAATGTCCGCCGCCACGACCCAGGTGACACAGCTCACCGCCCCCAATCAGACCGTCGAGGCTCCGAACGGCGTCAGCTACGCCTACCGCCGTCTCGGCAAACCCTCCGCGAGCGCTCCGCCGCTACCCGGATGCTGGGCACGGCTTCCTCTTCCAGTGCCCGGCCGAGTTTGCGAGCGAAGTCGAGCGGTTCTTGAGCGACGCGCGGTCGGGATGAGCACGCACGTGACAAACGGACGGGTCCTGACGCGGGCGGCGTCCCAGCAGCGGGCGCGGCCGGAACCAGGACAGCCAGCAGGAAAGGAGTACGGTCATGACGGGCAAGAACTGGCGCGAGCTTGACTGCCGCCAGGCGGAGGGCGGCCGGCTGCGGGTCAGACTGTTGTGGAACCAGCGGTCGCACAACCTCGCGGTCCAGGTCAACGACCGCGGCGTGGAGCGGGTCCTGGCGCTCCGGGACCCCACCCTGGCGCGGAACGCGTTCATGCACCCATTCGCGTACATGCGATGACGGGCCAGACGCGGGCAGCCGGCGAGAACGGGCAGCCGCGTCTGGCAGTCAACACGGAAGGAGCCAGGACATGTCGGACAAGACGGAGCGGCTAACGAGCAATGTGGCCAGGTGGATCGGGTCCGCGGTCCGCGTAGGCTCCGATCAGACATCTGCCCCAGTCCAAGGAGGAGCGCAGAACCGTGAGCGAGCACACGCCATCCATCGACTTCGAGAACCTGCCGGCCCCGAGCGAGGGCTTCCTCGTCACCCAGTTCATCACCGTACGAAGCGTCGCGCGGTCCCGCGCGTTCTACTCCGAGGTCCTCGGCGGCCAGGTCGTGCTGGAGGAGAACCCGTGCATCGATCAAGCTCGCCAACTCGTGGGTGATCATGAACCCGGGCGGTCCGCCCCACCCCCGACAAGCCCGACATCTCGGTCGTCAACTACGAGCCCGGGAACACGGTCTCCAGCTTCATGAACCTGCGCGTCGCCGACATCCAGGCGTGCTATGAGCAGTGGAGCTCAAAGGGGGCCGAGTTCGTGACGCCGCCGATCGATCGCGGCGCCGAGATCCGCTGCTACATGCGAGACCCCGACGGCTACATGATCGAAGTCGGGCAGGCCACCGGAGTGCTCCAAGGCATACTCGCCGAGAAGCGGCCCGAAGATCTACCCGGCTAAGACGACGGGACGACGGAGCGTGCTGTGGAGATGGCACCGATCCGTTCTGGTCGTGTTCGGCAGCCCGGTATCGGCACATGGCGGTCATGAGGGTGCGTTTCGTCGGGCTCAGCGCGAGCGGTGCCTCCGTGTCAGACGGTCGCCGGCGCGACCCGCCGCCGCGAGCGGACGACAACGTGAGCGCTCGAGGTTGGACGCGTAGCAGGAGCAGCGGCACGTTAGCGGCGAAACCGCGTGAGCCAAGGGCATGCAGGAAGACGACGAACCGGTAATCGCCGAGCGGAGCGCCGCGTCTGCTGTCGCGGATCCCGAGCCGCTCCCGGGCGATGTGTCGCCTCACCGACTGAGGCGCGGACTGGTGAGGCTTGGTGGGTTGGTCGCGATCGCGGTGGTGGTGGTGACCCTTGCGCCGGGCCTCGGGGAGTTGCGTACTCGGTTTGCCCATGCGCAGTCGGTCTGGATCGTGATCGCTTGCGCGTTCGAGGTGCTGTCGGTGCTGGCATACGTTCCGGCTTTCCGGGCCGTGTTCTGCACGCGGATGAGCTGGGCGACGAGCTACAAGATCGCCGTCGCCGAGGAGGGCGCCGGCTCCTTGTTCCCGCTCGGTGGCGCGGGCAGCTTGGCCCTCGGGGTGTGGGCGCTGCGCCGCGGCGGAATGCCCGGCGAAGAGATCGCATGCAAGACCGTCGCGTTCTTCTTGCTAACGAGCGCTGTGCCCGTCGCGATGCTGTTCCTGTTGGGCGCCGGCCTGGCGACGGGCATCCTCCCCGGCGGCGGCGGGGTCCTTCTCACCGTGCTCCCCGCGGTTGTCGCTGCGGGAGCGATCGCGGCGACGCTCGCCGCGCGCCGGCTTGCACGCGGGGGCGAGGCACGGCTAAGGCGGCAGGGTCCGGGGTCGAGATGGGTCCGGCTCGCTCCGGCGCTGTCGGCCACGTCCGATGGCATCGACGAGGCGCTGCACCAACTCAGGCAAGCTAACCCGCTCCTGCTCGTCGGACTCGTGGGGTTCCTGGTCTTCGACGTGCTCACTTTCTGGGCGAGCTTCCGGGCGGTTGGGGCCTCGCCGGAGCTGGCCCTGATCGGGATGGCCTACCTGATCGGCCAGCTCGGTAACTGGCTCCCGGTTCCTGGTGGGATCGGCGGCGTCGAGCTCGGACTCGTGGGAGCGCTCGTTCTCTACGGGTTGCCCGCCCTCACCGCGACCGCAGCGGTCCTGCTCTACCGCGTGATCGAACTATGGATCCCCGCCGTCCTGGGCATCGCCGCGTTCGTGCAGCTACGCCTGCTGCTAAGGCAAGAGACCGAGGCAATCAAACTGTGCAAGCCTGGCGACACCGTCGAGATCGTCGGCCTCGGCCGCGCGACCGTCGACCAGTCCAGGGTGAAATCGACCGCGAACGCCACGCGCGCACCCGCAGCATAGGACGGTGATGACGTCCCCACCAAGCGCGGATATCAAGTACGACGCCCGCGAACGTCCGCGGCCAAACCCGACGCGCCCAGCGCCAGGCGCTCGGATGTTGCAAGCACGAGAGCGGCACCTGCGCCCCCAGAGTCGCGCTGCCACTCTCGGACAGACGGGCCGCGCGAGTGGCACCAGCCACCTATGCGGCGACGTTCTGGTCTGGCCAGATGCCGGTGCGCACGCGCTCGTAGAGCGTGTCGCGGGCCAGGTCCGCGCCGCCAGGCCAGACGACGGTTAAGGTCTCCACGTCGGCGCTAGCCTCAGCGAACCCGTCGGGTGTGCGAGCACGTTCGAACACTGGGCCGTGCATCCGGGCGAGCACGTCGACCTCGCCAGTGAGGCCGTCAGCGAACGTGAGCTGCAGGACGCCGTGACGGACGACCGAGACGGCGGTAACGGCAAAAGGTGGAAGGCTCATTGCAGAGGGTCGATCGCCTTGAGTGTCCCACCAACCTCGCTCGTTGCCAGTTCTCGAGCAGCTCGGCTTGGTGAAGCTCGGCCCAGGCGAGCACGAGCCGCAGCTGGCGCCTTTTGAGATCGCCTTCGATCACGCCGAGCGTCGATTCGGATTTTGGCGGTGCCGTCCGCACGCCAAGCGTGGAAATGCGGGTGGCCGTGATCGTCGAAATACATCGCGATTGTGATGCCAAAGAAGCGGCTGATCGTCGGCACGCGATCGATGTTGGCGAAAGGTCCGGTCGCATGATGGTTGCTTGCACACAGTGGTTGTCCAGACGACGGATGGTTCGTTCGCAGAGCCGGCACGCGCGAAAAATTTGGACAGGAATTTGGACAGGATTGTCAGTACAGCCCAACCCGTATGATTCGGAGCCCCTGAGTTTCCGGGCAATCTGGCGCGCAGCAAGCCATCTCGAAGGCCAGATTGCGGATCGAGTTTCCGGCTGCTCTATCGGAAGATCGCAACGCGCAGAAAGTAGCGATTTCCAGGGAATTACGTGGCCGTCCACCATGCCGGAGGAGGGACTCGAACCCCCGACACGCGGATTATGATTCCGCTGCTCTAACCGACTGAGCTACTCCGGCGCGGGGGCGAGTCTAGCGGCGCAGGGCTGGGCCACCAGCGTGAGTCTCAGCGGAGAACGAGAGGTCCGCGCCGCATATGATCGGGCCGATGCCCGATCTCGGTCCCGCCGTCGACACCGTCATCCACCGCTGCCTCGAGGTCAAGCCCGGCGAGGAGACGCTGGTGATCGCCGACAGCGGCACCCGCGCGATCGGCGAGGCGCTGCGGGACGCGGCCGCGGCCGCCGGATCGGACGCGGTGCTCACGATCATGGACCCGCGCGAGGTTGACGGGAACGAGCCTCCGCGGACGGTCGCCGCCGCGCTCGCCGCGTGCGACGTGTTCATCGCCCCGACGACGAGATCGCTCAGCCACACGGTCGCGCGCAAGCGGGCGAGCGAGGCAGGGGCGCGAGGAGCGACCATGCCCGGCGTCACCGACGACATGCTCGCGCGGGTCATGGCCGTCGACTTCGACACGATGGCGGCGCGCTCGAAGGCGGTCGCCGAGCTCCTGAGCGAAGCGACGACGGCGCGCGTCACCTGCCCGCGCGGGACGGACTTCACGCTGGACCTGACCGGACGGCAGGGGATCGCCGACGACGGCGCCCTCAGCGAGCGCGGCGCGTTCGGGAACCTGCCCGCCGGCGAGGGCTTCATCGCCCCGCTGAACGGCGAGGGCCACGTCGTCGTCGCGGGGACGCTGGCGGCGACGGGCATCCCCGAGGAGCCCGTGACGCTGTCTGTGCAGGGCGGCCGCCTGGCGGCCGCAGAGGGCGGCCCCGGTCCGCGGTTCCTCGAGCTCCTACGTGCCGCCGGCGAGCTGGGCACGAACCTCGCCGAGCTCGGCGTCGGGACCAATGACCGGGCGCAGCTCACGGGAAACGTGCTCGAGGACGAAAAGATCCTCGGGACGATCCACGTCGCGTTCGGCGCGAGCGCGGGGATCGGCGGCAACGTCTCGGTCCCGATCCACCTCGACGTGGTCGTACTCGAGCCGACGCTCGACGTCGGAGGGCAAGGCGTTCTCGAGCAGGGGCGATACGTGCTCGACGCGCAGTGACGACGCTGCTGTCGGTACCGAACTTCTCGGAGGGGCGCGACCGGCTGCGCATCGCGGCGATCGCGCAGGCCTTCGACGCGCGGTTGCTCGACCTCCACTCCGATCCCGATCACCACCGCGGTGTCGTCACGTTGGCCGGACGGCCCGGAGAGCTCGCGCCGGCCGTGCTCGCGGGGGCGCGGGAAATCGTGGCGCGCGTCGAGCTCGATCGCCACGCGGGAGCGCACCCCCGAATCGGGGTGCTCGACGTGGCGCCGATCGTCTATCTGGATGCTGTCGACCGGGGCGCGGCCTGCGCAGAGGCGCTGGTGCTCGGCGATCTGCTCGGCACCGAGCTGGAGCTGCCCGTGTTCCTGTACGGCGAGCTCGCGGCCGGTCGCACGCGTGCGCAACTGCGCCGCGGGGGCCCAAAGGTGCTCGCGGAGCGTCTCGAGGCCGGGGAGCTCCGCCCCGATTTCGGCCCCCCGCGATTGCATCCGACTGCCGGCGCGGTGCTCGTCGCGGCCCGCCCGCCGCTGGTCGCGTTCAACGTCGAGCTGGCGCCGCCGGCGACGCTCGAGGACGCGAGGGCGATCGCGGCCGCGATCCGCGAGCATGGGGAGGACGGTCTGCCGTCGGTCCGTGCGATCGGTATCTGGCTTCACAACCGCGGAGTGGCGCAGGTCTCGATGAACATCGAGGACCACCGGCGAACCGGGCTCGTCGACGTGGTCAGGGCGATTGCCGCGCACGCGACCATCGCCGAGGCGGAGCTCGTCGGACTGGCCCCAAGGGCCGCGTTCGAAGGCTTCCCCGACGAACTGCACGTCCGTGGGCGGGCGACAATCGAGGACGCGCTTGCCCCCAGCGACTAAGCTCCAAAAGACCATGGCTCAGACCAGACGCAAGCGGCGCACCAAGCATCGCGGCACACCCGCCGGGAAGATCGAGGCGCGCGGGCGCACGGGCCGTCCGCCCACCCCCGAGGAAAGAAAGCGTCAGACGCGCGCGAGCGCGCGTGAGCGGCGCCTGAACACCCCGCCGACCTGGAAGTCGTCCATCACCCGAGCGTTGATCGCCGCCGTCCTGGTGTTCGTGTTCCTGCTCGTCACCGCCAAGGGCAAGAACAAGGTCCCGGTGGCAATCGGCTTCACGGTCGTCGCGGTCGCGATCTATATCCCAGCCGGTTACTACCTGGAGCTGGCGCTGTTCCGGCGCCGCCAGCGCAAGCGGCTGGAGGGCCGTTGATCGACGTTCGGATGTTCACTGTCGGGCCGGTGCAGGAGAACTGCTTCATCGTGCGCGGCGAGGGCTCCGGCAACGCGCTGATCGTCGACCCCGGAGACGAGGCGGACCGCCTGCTGAAGGCGATAGAGGACCTCCAGATCGAGAGGGTCGAGGCGATCCTGCTCACGCACACTCACTTCGACCACATTGGCGCGGTCGCGCCGGTCGCCGCGGCGACTCACGCCCCGGTCTACTGCCCAGAGCTCGAGACGCGGGTGCTGGCGAACATCATGGACTATGTCCCGTGGCCGGGCTTCGGTCCGTTCGAGAGCTACGAGGCTGACGAAACGGTCAAAGGCGGCGAGACGCTCGAGCTCGCCGGCCAGAAGATCGACGTGATCTTCACGCCCGGTCACAGTCCCGGGCACGTGAGCTACTCATTCAGAGGCGAGGACGCGCTGTTCTCCGGCGACGTTCTGTTCCAGGGGTCGGTCGGACGGGTCGACCTTCCCGGAGGCGACTGGCCGACGCTTTTGCGCTCGATCGAGTCGCTGATCGAAACGCACCCCCGAGAGACCACGGTCTATCCCGGGCACATGGGCACAACCACGCTCGCGCGAGAGCGCGCCACCAACCCGTTCCTTCAAGAGCTCGCCGCGAAGCAGTGATCCGGGCCCCACGCGGCACGTTCGACGTGCTACCCGAGGACGCCGCACGCCGTGAGCTGATCGAGTCCCACGCCAAGCGGATCCTCGAGGGGGCCGGCTACGGGCGGATCGAAACTCCTGCGTTCGAGAGCACGGAGCTGTTCGCGCGCGGTGTTGGGGAGGCGACCGACATCGTCCAAAAGGAGATGTACTCGTTCGAGGACGGCGCCGGGCGTTCGCTCACCCTGAGGCCCGAAGGCACCGCGCCTGTGTGCCGCGCCTACATCGAGCACGGCATGCACAAGCTTCCCCAACCGGTAAAGCTGTGGTACCTGTCGAGCTTCTTCCGCGCCGAGGCCCCCCAAAGAGGCCGGCATCGCCAGTTCTGGCAGGTCGGCGCCGAAGCGATCGGCTCCGCGGAGCCGGAGACGGACGCCGAGCTGATCGTCCTGCTGGCAGAGCTGCTCGCCGCAGTCGGGGCGAAGGGCACACGCCTTCACCTCTCGAGCCTAGGCAATCCCGAGACCCGCGCCGAGTACCGCGGAGAGCTGCAGACATATCTGCGCGCCCACGAGCGCCAGCTCTCCGAAGAGGTGCGGCAGCGGATCGAGCTGAATCCGCTGCGCGCGTTCGACGCGAGCGACCAGGGAACACGTGCTGTGCTCGAGGCCGCCCCGACGTTGCTGGACCGGCTCGCCCCGGAGGATGCCGAGCACTTCGAGCAGGTGCGGGCGCTGCTCGACGACGCTGGCGTCCGCTACGAGCTGGACCCGACGCTGGTCCGCGGGCTCGACTATTACACGCGGACGGTGTTCGAGTTCCGAGCGACGCCCTCGGGGCCCAGTCCGGCGTCGGCGGCGGCGGCCGCTACGACCGGTTGATCGAGCAGCTCGACGGCCCGCCCACGCCGGGGATCGGCTGGGCCGCCGGCGTCGAGCGGATGCTGCTGGCGGCGGGCGATCTCCCGATCTCGCCCAACCTGGTCGACCTGTACGTCGCGGTCGCCACGCCCGGCGCCTCGGCGCGGGCCTTCCAGCTGACGCGTGAGGCGCGGCGCGCCGGGCTGCGCGCGCAGCTCGAGCTGACCGGACGCTCGCTCAGGGGTCAGCTCAAGCACGCCGACCGCCTCGCCGCGCGGTACGTGGCGATCGTCGGCGACGATCGCGAGACGAGCCTCAGGGAAATGGAGTCGGGCGAGCAGCGCGAGCTACCGGCAGGCGACGTGATCCCGACGATCCTGCGTGGGAGCAGGCTGTCCTGATGCATCCCCCGCGCCCCAACGAGTACCGCGACGCGTGGTGCGGGCAGCTGACCGCCGAACGCGCAGGCAGTACCGCGCCGCGTGGCGGGATGGGTCCACCGTCGCCGCGACCACGGCGGCCTGATCTTCGTCGACCTCCGCGACCGCTCAGGGATCGTACAGCTCGTGTTTCACCCCGACACCGCTCCGAAGGCCCACGCGGCCGGACATGGCCTGCGCTCCGAGGACGTGATCAGCGCCGCGGGGACGGTCACGCGGCGCGACCCGGCGAACGTCAACCCAAACCTGCCGACAGGCGAGATCGAGCTCGCCGTCGAGGAGCTCGAGGTGCTCGCGGACGCGGACACCCCGCCGTTCCCGCTGGACGAGGGCGAGCAGGTCGACGAGAACCTGAGGCTGCGATACCGCTGGCTCGACCTGCGCCGGCCCGAGATGCAGGCGGCGATTGCGCTACGCCACCGCGTGATCACGGCGATGCGGGAGATCCTCAACGACCGGGACTTCCTTGAGATCGAGACACCCGACCTGACGCGCTCGACGCCCGAAGGCGCGCGCGACTACCTGGTGCCGGCCCGGATCCAGCCCGGTTCCTTTTACGCGCTGCCCCAGTCTCCGCAGCTGTTCAAGCAGTTGCTGATGATCGCCGGGTTCGAGCGCTACTACCAGATCGCCCGCTGCTTCCGTGACGAGGACACCCGGGCGGACCGGCAGCCCGAGTTCACGCAACTGGACCTGGAGATGTCGTTCGTCGACGAGGACGACGTGATCGGCGTGATGGAGGCCGTGATGGGGGCGGTGTTCGAGCGCGAGGGCTTCGCCGTGGCGCCGCCGCCGTGGCGCGGATGACCTTCGAGGAGGCCGTCTCCCGCTACGGAATCGACCGGCCCGACACGCGCTTCGGGGTCGAGCTCCATGACCTCGGCGACCTCCTCGGGACCCAGTTCAAGGTCTTCGCCGACGTCCTGGGCGGCGGCGGTGTGGTCCGCGGGATCAACACCGGCCCGCGCGAGCTCCCTCGGTCGGAGCTCGACGCGCTGACCGAGCTCGCCAAGCAGCACGGCGCCAAAGGTCTTGTATGGGCGTTCGTCCAGGACGGCGAGGAGCCGTGGCGCTCGCCGATCGCGAAGTTCCTGACGCCCGTGGAGATCGCCGCGATCAGCGCGCGGCTCGAGGGCTCGCCCGGCGACCTGCTGCTGATCGTCGCCGACGAGGTCGACGACGCGGACAGGCCCTCAGTGCGCTGCGGATGGAGATGGCACGACGCTTTGACCTGATCGACTCAAGCAGCCACGACATCCTCTGGGTGGTCGAGTTCCCGGCGTTCTTCTGGGACTCGGTCGCCCACCGCTGGGACGCCGCGCATCACCCGTTCACCGCGCCCACCGGCGACCTTGAGGACCCCGGGACGCTGAAGTCGCGCGCCTACGACCTGGTCCTGGACGGGACCGAGATCGGCGGCGGCTCGATCCGTATCCACCAGCGAGAGGTGCAGGAGCGGGTCTTCGAGCTCCTCGGGATCGGGCCGGAGGAGGCGAACGCCCGCTTCGGCTTCCTGCTCGACGCGCTGCGCTACGGAGCCCCGCCGCACGGTGGGATCGCGATGGGCCTCGACCGGATCGTGGCGGCGCTCGCCGGCCGTGAGTCGATCCGCGATGTGATCGCCTTCCCGAAGGCCGCCAGCGGTGCGGACCCGCTGACCGGCGCGCCCGCGCCCGTCGATCCCGCCCAGCTGCGGGAGCTCGGTCTCCGCGTCCTATAGGCGCAGGTTCCGCGCCGACAGGGTTTCAGCGGGCGTCTGCGTCTAGTACACATGCGCGCGCTCAAGCGAGCAGTGGGCGGTGCCGATGATGGGGGAGACATGCCAGCTTCGCGGGGGTTGATAGCGCTTCTCGTCGGGACGGTCGCGTTCTTCGCGCTGTGGATCGTCGCGTTGAAGCCGAGCTGGTTCGAGCCCCGCCTCGGGCGGCAAGCCGACGCAGGGTCTCTCCGGTTACAAGTCCGACATCGCCGCGGCGCACCAGGCCGTTCAGACCTCAAACGCCAGCAACGCCCGAGCGGGCGGCGACGCGGGCGCAACCGGCTCGAGCTCTGCGCCGGCCCAGACCGGCGCGTCCGGCGCGAGCCCTGCTTCTTCCGTCCCGCGGTGCACAAGAGCGCCGCACCGCACAACGCCGAACGCAGCCCACCACGTCGCGGCGCGGGGCACCCACGGCCGGGCCGTCAGCACGGGCCATGCCGCCTCGGCCGCGAATCGCCTGAGCGCGGTTCAGCGGGCGATGCATGCCCACAAGGTCGTCGCGCTCCTCTTCTACAACCCGGCAGCCGTCGATGACGAAGCCGTCAAGCAGGAGCTTGCGGCGGTGCCCGTCCACCGCGGCCGCGTCGTCAAGCTCACGATCCCGCTGAGCGAGATCGCCAAGTACACGGCCATCACCCAGCAGGTGGCGGTCAACTTCTCGCCGACGCTCGTGCTGGTGGCGCCCAACGGCCAGGCCGACGAGATCGTCGGCTTCAGCGATCAGTTCGAGATCGCCCAGCGCGTCGACGACGCGCTCGCCGTCGGCTAGCGCGCTCCGACCCCCTACGCGGCGGCACTATCCTGGCGCCCGTGGACGCGCTTGCCTTTGAGCACCACCTGGTCTCGCCGCAGGGCTTTGGCCGGCTCCCCGAGGACGGGTTCGCCGTCACCGCGGGCGGAGCCACTTGCGCCGATCAGGTGCGGCTCTCGGTGAGCGTTCGCGACGGCCGCGTGGCCGCGGCTGGTTTCGTCGCGCACGGCTGCGGCGCCGCAACCGCCGCCGGGAGCGCCGCGGTGACTCTGGTGCGGGGCCGTCCGCTGCTCGAGGCGGCGCGCGTCGGGGCAGCCGAGATCGGCGCCGAGCTCGGTGGGCTCAGCCCCGCCAAGCGCCACGCCGCCGAGCTCGCGGCCGACGCCCTCGCCCGCGCGCTCGGCGGGGCGACGCGCGCGACCGCCCAGCTGCCCGGGCCACCCGAGGGGCGCACGCTCGTCGCGATGAGCGGGGGCGTCGACAGCGCCGTCGCGGCGCTGCGCAGCCTGGAGGCGGGGGAGACGGTCGCGGTGACGCTCGAGCTCTGGTCGGATCCCGAAAACGACGGCGAGCGGAGCTGTTGCTCGGCGTCCGCCGTCGCCCAGGCGCGCGCGCTCGCCCACTCGATCGGGCCTACCGCATTTCACCATCGACCTGCGCGAGGAGTTTCGCGTCGGCGTGGTCGAGCCGTTTATCGCTGGATACGCCGCCGGCGAGACCCCGAACCCGTGCGTCGGCTGCAACGGCCATGTACGCCTCGACGCGATGCTCGCGCTCGCCGACCGACTCGGCTGCGACGCACTCGCGACGGGCCACTACGCTCGGACCGTCGAGCACGACGACCACCGCGGGCCGCTGCTGCAGGTAGCGGCCGACCCCGCGAAGGACCAGACCTACATGCTGGCGGCACTGTCGCCGAACTCGCTGGCTCGGATGCGTTTTCCGGTCGGTGGGCTGACGAAGCCCGAGGTGCGCGCGATCGCCGGCGACGCCGGCCTTCCGGTCGCGAGCAAGGTCGACTCCCAGGACCTGTGCTTCCTCGCGGGGACCGACCGCCCACGGTTCCTGGCCCGCCATGGAGGGCTCGTCGACCGTCCGGGGGCAATCGTCGACCGCGCCGGCAAGGCGCTGGGGCGTCACCGCGGCCAGCACCGCTTCACCGTCGGCCAGCGGCGGGGGCTCGGCGTCGCGGGCGATGGGCCGCTGTACGTGCTCGACAAGGATGCCGCCACGAACCGGGTGACGGTCGGCCCGGCCGAGGCGTTGCGCACGCGGCGAGTTGCGCTTCGCGGGGCGCGACTACACCGGCCGGGCGCGCGGGTCAACCGCGTGAAGCTGCGCTACCGCTCTCATCCGCTGCCGGCCACGCTGCTCGACGATCCGCCGGCCGGGTCTCATCGCTCGCTCGAGCTCGAGCTGAGCGGCTTCGTGGAGGGCGCCGCGCCCGGTCAGCTCGCGTGTCTGATGGAGGATGACCGGGTCATCGGGTGGGCCACCATCACCCGCCGCTGAGCGGTGGGGCGCCGCTTAGCTGACCCTGAAGTTGGCGTTCTGGATCAGCATCAGCCCGTACGCGGGCCAGTACGCGCCCGTCGGCGGCGCGCCGGTCCCGCACTGCCCGCCGGACTCGCCCGGGTTGCTCGTCCACGCGAACATGTCGACGTTGCGATACCCGGTCTGCGTGGTCGGCTTCGGACCCAGCCCGCGCCCCGGCGGGTTGCAGAGAACCTCGTTGCCCTGCCTCACGATGTCCCTCGGCGCGAGCGGCCCGCGGCCGGCTTCGCCGGTATTGACGACGAAATGCTTACCGCCGGTCATCCTCGAGATCTGCTCCCCGTACTTGATCTCCCGGGAGGTCCAGTCGAAGTGCGTGGAGTTCAGGAAAAAGCCCTGGATCTTGGCGACCCCGGCGCGGTTCAGCAGGTTCGCTGCGTCGCGCGCGTGCAGCGCGTCGGCGGCACCGGCATCGAGGTAGATCACGAGATGCGGGCAGGTGGAGGTGAGCACGTTGATCGCATCGTTCAGCTCCGCCATCCGCACCGCGAGCCCGTGTCGATTGAGGCCGGGACTCGTGATCAGCGCGTCCTGCTCCAGGAACAGGACGGCAGGGTAGGAGCCGATCCCCTGAGCGAAGCCGACGATGAAGTTGTGGTAGGCCTGCTGCTCGGCCGGCGAATCCCCGTTCCCGTGGACCCCGTGGACCAACCGGTAGGTGGCGAGCAGCGGCACCGTGCCCGGCTCGGTGGCGGCGGCGCGGGTGAGGTAGCGCGACACTGCCGTGCCGATGTCCGGCACATATGGGGAGCCGTAGCTGAAGCTCCCGAAGCGTGCGGTTCCTGGCTGCCGGGCGATCACGTTGAGCTCCGGGTGCGCCCTCGCCGCCACGGCCGCGGCGCTCTGCGGATCGACGAAGAACCGCGCGCCGGCCAGCGGGTTGCCGCCCGTCGATGCCAGCGGTAGCCGAAACGGGTCGCCGGCGACGGTTGGAGTCGACCGGATCGTCGTTGAGGATCGTCAAGCTCGCCGTCGAGACCGACCCCAGGCCGATCGGCGAGGGACCGAACAGCGACACCTGAAATGTCTTCGGCACGCTGACGGTGCCGTGGTCGGCGATCGGGACCGAGAAGCTCCTGCTGGTCTCACCCGGGCCGAAGTCGAGCTCGCCCTTGACCGAGGTGAAGTCGTAGGAGGTCGCGGTGCACGGCGTCCCCCCACAGTCAAACGGCGCGTTCGTCGACGGGTCGTAGCCGTCCCCCGAGGTGATGTAACGCACCTGGGCGGGGGCGATCGACTCGGCGCCCGGGCTCCGGGTCACGGTGATCACCGCCTGGCCGGCGTTCTCGTCGACGGTCAGACCCCCGGCGGGTACCTGGATCTGAAACCCGAGAGGGTCCACTGCGCGAGCCGCGGACGCGGACGCGGTCGCGGGGAACGGTGCGCTGATGAGCGCGAGCGCCCCCGCAAGGCCGGCGAGGCGACGGCAGGGAAGGAATGCGTATGCGTTCAAGGTGATCGTTCCGTGGTAGATGCGAACTGGCCCCGCTGGCCGAGCCCCCAGACCGGTTCGGGTCCCTGCTGCGGGCCAGCACCCCTACGAGGGGGAGGACTTCTCACCCAAAGTGTCGGCGGCTATCACCCAGATCTTGAGCGCCCGTGCCGCCCTACACTCATCCGTCCATGACCTCTGACGAGATCAGGAAGACGTTCATCGACTTCTTCGTCGAGCACGATCACCTGCGGCTGCCATCCGCCCCTCTGATTCCAGCCGACTTCGACCCCTCGGCGCTGTTCACGGTCGCCGGGATGCATCCGCTGAAGTCCTACTTCCTGGGGATCGAGCGCCCGCCGCATCCCCGAATCACCACGTGCCAGAAGACGTTCCGGACGGTCGACATCGAGATCATCGGGACCACCAGCCGGCACCTGACGTTCTTCGAGATGCTCGGGAACTTCTCGTTCGGCGACTACTTCAAGCGGGAGGCGAGCCGGTACGCCTGGGAGCTGTCGGTGGACGGCTTCGGCTTCCGGCCCGAGGACATCTGGATCAGCGTCTTCGGGGGCGACGAGGAGCTTGGGATCGGCGCCGACGAGGAAGCGATCGAGGCATGGCTTGAGATCGGCGTCCCACGCGAGCGGATCGTCGAGCTGCCCGCGGTCGGAGAACTTCTGGCAGATGGGCCCAACCGGGCCATGCGGCCCGTGCTCGGAGCTGTACCTCGACCGCGGCCTCGAATTCGGAACGCCCGACGACCTCCCCGGCGGCGAGAACGAGCGCTTTCTCGAATACTGGAACCTGGTCTTCACCCAGTACGACCTGCGCCCCGACGGCTCGCTCAGCCCGCTCCCCAAGAACAACATCGATACCGGGCTGGGACTGAACCGGTTGGCCGCGGTCCTCCAGGGCAAGCCGTCGGTGTTCGAGACCGACCAGTTCGCGCCGCTCATCGCGCTCGGGGAGGAGCTCTCTGGCAGGCCCTATGGCCGCGACTTTCCGACCGATCGCGCGTTGCGGATCCTCGCCGACCACAGTCGTGCGATCACGTTCCTGATCGCGGATGGCGTCGTGCCCTCCAACGAGGACCGCGGCTACGTGCTCCGGCGGATCATGCGCCGAGCGATCCAGCAGGGCCGCTCGCTCGAGCTCGAGCGGGGGTTCCTCGGGCGTTTCGCAGACGTGGTCGTCGAGCTGATGGGCTCGGAATATCCCGAGCTGCACGAACAGCACGAGAACGTACATCGGTGGATCAGCTCCGAGGAGCAGAGCTTCGGCCGGACCCTCGTGCAGGGTAGCCGCCTGCTCTCCGAGATCATCGACCGCGTGCGTGAGAGCGGCGCGGAGGGCATCTCCTCGTCGGAGGCCTTCTTGCTGCACGACACCTACGGGTTCCCGATCGAGATGACAAGGGAGCTCGCCGCCGAGCAGGGTCTCGGGGTCGACGAGGAGGGCTTCGAGGAGCTGATGGGCAGGCAGCGGGAGCGCGCCCGCGCCGCCTCTTCCCAGACCCGCGCCGGCGACGAGCTTCGTGAGCTGGCGCTGGCGCTGGTCGGCCAGGCCGGCTTTCAGACCGACTTCGTCGGCTACGAGACGACCGACAGCGAAACGACGATCGGGGCTGCGCTTCCCGAGGACGGCCGTGTGCTCGTCAAGCTGGTCGAGTCCCCGTTCTACCCCACCGGCGGCGGCCAGATCGCCGACGCCGGGTACGTGGAGTGCTTCGACGGCGACTGCCGGGCGCGCGTCGAGGACGTGCTTCGGATCGGCGAAGATCAGGTGCTCGCGCTGGTCCCGGAACGCGGGACGATCGAGGCGGGCGAGCGGGTCCGCGCCCACGTCGATCGCACCACCCGGCACGCGACCGAGTGCAACCACACCGCGACGCACCTGCTCCACGCCGCGCTCCGCCGGCGGCTCGGCACGCACGTACGACAGGCGGGCTCCTACGTCGGCCCCGACAAGCTTCGCTTTGACTTCACCCACGGCAAGGCCCTCACCGAGGCGGAGCTGCGGGACATCGAGGACATCGCCAACGGATGGATCCTCGAGGACCAACCGGTGCGCGCCGTTACGACCACACTGGAGGAAGCCCGCCGGCTCGGAGCGACGGCGCTGTTCGGGGAGAAATACGGCGAGATCGTGAGGATGGTCGAGATCGGCGACGGCTCCTTCTCACGAGAGCTGTGCGGCGGAACGCACGTGCGGTACACGGCCGAGATCGGGCTGTTCAAGATCCTGGGCGAGACCTCGAGCGCCGCGAACGTTCGGCGAATCGAGGCGATCACAGGGCCGGTCGCGGTGGAGCTGATGCGCAGGCACGACCGTGTGCTCGGACTCGCCGGACGGGAGCTGAGGGTGCCGCCCCACGATGTGGCGGACGCGGTGGCCGGGCTCCGCGCGCGTGTCCGCGAGCTCGAGCGCTCGGATCGATCGCATGGCTCTGATCTGGCCGTGGATCTCGACGCGCTCGCCTCGGCCGCGGTCGACGTCGAGGGCGCCCGGATGCTGGTCGCGTCCGTCCCCGGAGTCGACGGGAAGGCGCTGCTCGGCCTCGCCGATCGCCTGAAGGGCAAGCTCGGCGACGCCGCGATCGTACTGGCGAGCGGGGGCGAGGGGCGTGTCGACATCGTCGCGAGTGCCGCGCCCTCGCTGGTCGAGCGCGGGGTGCACGCGGGGGAGATCGTGAAGGCCGCGGCCGGGCCGGTCGGTGGTGGTGGCGGCGGACGCGACACGCTCGCCCGAGCCGGAGGGCGCGACCCGGAGCGGCTGCCCGAGGCACTCGACGCGGCACGGGCGATCATCGAGGCGGCGCTCGCCTCGAAACGTTAAGGTCCGTGCGCGTGCTTGCGCTGGATTACGGCAGCGCCCGCTGCGGCTGCGCAGTCAGCGATCCGACCGGCGTCCTTGCGACCCCGATTGAGCCGGTTCTCCGGCCGACGTCGCGGCGCGGATTGGGTCGTCTACGCGCGCTCGTCGGCGAGCTGGACGTCGACCGCGTGGTCATCGGCCTGCCGCTGTCGCTGTCCGGTGCCGACAGCGAACAGACGCGTGAAGCGCGGGACTTCGCGGAGGTCCTTCGCGCCCAGCTGACCGTGCCGGTGGAGCTCTACGACGAGCGCTTCACCACGCGGCTTGCCGAACGGCGCGGAGGTAGCGCCAGCGAGGACTCCCGCGCGGCGGCGCACCTGCTCGAGGGGTGGCTGGCCGCCAACGCGACGATCGTCCCGCGTGAGGAGCACGATGGCTGAGCCCCCAGAGCGGACCCCCCAGGAGCGCGAAGCCGCTCGACTGGAGCGTGAGCGCCGGCGCGGCGGGAACGTCGGCCCGCAGTCGGCGCCGACGCCGACTCCGACTCCGGCGCCGACGCCGACCCCGACTCCGCCGCCGACGCCGACTCCGCCCGAGCCGTCACCGGCCGGACCGGACCCCTCCCCCGCTTCCCCTGCGATGGCGGAGGACTGGCCTGCCCCCGCGCCGGGTGAGGGCCAGTCTGGAGATGCCGATCACGACCACGAGGTCGCCTCGGGAACGCGCCGAGTCGCTTGGCGAGATCGCACCGCCCCGCTCGCCACGGCTCCGCGCTCGCCCCGCGCGCGCAAGCCCCCCGGCGGGGATCAGAGTCCGGCGCGGCCGGGCGGACGCCGCTCGCTCGTGATTCGCGTGCTCGCGGTGTTGGCGCTGATCCTCGCGGCGGCGGTGATCTGGTTCTGCATCGAGCTGTTCCAGCCGTTTCACGGCTCCGGGCAGGGGAACGTCACCGTGACAATTCCGGCGCATTCCGGTACGAGCGCGGTCGGCGACCTCCTCGAGCGCGATGGGGTGATCGCCTCCGGGTTCTTCTTCGAGCTGCGGGCCGCTCTCGGCGGCGATCGCGGCAAGATCATGGCCGGGACCTACCACCTGAAGCGAGACATGGGCTACGGCCAGGTGCTGAAGGTGCTGACCACGCCGCCGCCGGCCGCGAAGGTCACCACGGTGACGATCATTCCAGGGCGAACCCGGGTCCAGGTGAACGCGCTGCTTCGCGCAGAAGGCGTCAGCGGTAGCTACCTGGCGGCGACCCGGCGGTCGCGACTCCTCGACCCAGCTGCCTTCGGCGCGCCCCGCGGGACGAGCTCGCTCGAGGGATTCCTGTTCCCGGACACCTATCAGCTGCGCGCACCGATCAACCTCGACGCGCTCGTCGCCGACCAGCTGACTCAGTTCCGCAAGGAGCTTGCGACCGTCAATCTCGGCTACGCGCGAAGCAGGCACCTGAACGCCTACGACGTGCTGACCATCGCGTCGATCATCGAGGAGGAGGCCGCGACGGCCCACGATCGGCCACTGGTTGCGTCGGTGATCTACAACCGGCTGAAGGACGGCATCGCGCTCGGGATGGACTCGACCACCAGGTACGAGTTCAACGACTACACCAAGCCGCTGACAAGCTCGCAGCTTTCGACGCCGTCGCCGTATAACACCCGGCTGAGCAAGGGACTGCCGCCGACCCCGATTGGTAACCCCGGACTGTCGGCGATCGAGGCCGCGGCGCACCCCGCGCAGACGAACTACCTCTACTTCGTCGTCAAGCCGTGTGGCAACGGCGCGAGCGTCTTCTCATCCAACTACAACCAGTTCCTCGCTGACTCCGCGCGCTATCAATCCGCCCGAGCCGCACGGGGGGGCCGCTCGCCCTCGAAGTGCTGAGCCGTAGTGGCTGAACGCACCCGCCTTGGCGTCATCGGCTGGCCGGTCGCCCACAGCCGCTCGCCGCGAATGCAAAACGCGGCGCTTCGCGCCGTCGGACTCGGCCGCTGGCGCTACCAGTTGCTGCCAATCCCGCCGGAGCTGTTCGCCGAGACGGTGAGCGCGTTACCGGGCGCTGGCTTTAGAGGCGCGAACGTCACGATCCCGCACAAGCAGGCAGCTTTGCGCCTCGCCGAGGATGCCAGCGAGGCCGCGCGCGCGATCGGCGCGGCGAATACGCTGCTGTTCGAGGAGCCGGGCCAAGTCGTGGCGGACAACACCGACGCCCCGGCGCTGCTCGGGGCGCTGCCGTTTTCGCCGGAGGGAAAGACGGCGCTCGTCCTCGGCGCCGGCGGCAGCGCACGCGCAGCCGTCTGGGCGCTGCTCGACGCCGGGGCCGCCGAGGTGCTGGTATGGAACCGCCACCCAGAGCGCGCCCGCGAGCTGAGCGAGCGGCTCGGGGCCTCGCACGTGCGCGCGGCCCGCTCCGCCGACCTCCTGATCAACTGCACGCCCGTCCTTTTGGATGGGGATTCCGGGCAGTTCAAGCAGCTGCCGGTGCACGCCGATGAACTAGCGATGTTCGGGTGCGTAGTCGATTTCGCGTACGGCGATGCCGAAACGGCGCTGATCAGCGCTGCCCGCACCCGCGGCGTGCCCGTCGTGGACGGGCTGGAGCTGCTAGTCGGGCAGGGCGCGCTCAGCTTTGAGCGCTTTACCGGGCTCATGCCGCCGGTGGACCGGATGCGGGCGGCGGCAGCGGAAGCATGAGCTCCGGCAACGGACCCCACCTGCGGGCGGTTGACTCGGCCGAGGCGACCGAAGCTGCAACGGCGGCCGCCGAGCACGCGTCCGAGTGGAACGGCGTGACCACACCGAGCCGAACGGGCGGCTCGAGCCGGTTTCTCACCGACGTCCTGATCGAGCTCGGATTCTGCGATGCCGAGCGGGTTGAGGCCGCGATCGCCGAGGCGCGTTCGCTCGGCGTCCCGCCCGAGCGCCTGCTGCTCGAGCGGCACGCGATCAACGCCGAGCAGCTCTCCCGGGCGATCGCCGAACGTTACGGGCTCGATCACCTCGATATGGGGTTGTTCAAGGTCGACATGGCTGCGGTCAACATGATCAGCGCCTCCGCCGCCAAGCGCTACGGCGCCGTGCCCGTGTCGTTCGTCGACGATCACACGCTGCTGCTGGCGATGTCGGATCCCGCGAACGTGCTCGCCGTGGACGACATCGCGATGCTGACGCGCTACGACGTCAGGCCGGCGGTGGCCTCGGCCGAGGACATCCAGAACCTGATCAGCCGGATGAACCGCTTCGAGGACGCCGTCCACGATGCGGTCCAGGAGGCCGAAGACGAGGCGTCGCCGCTGGAGGTCGTCGACCTCAACGAGTCCGCCGACGACGCGCCGGTGATCAAGCTCGTGCATTCGATCATCGCCGAGGCCACCGAACGCGGCGCATCCGACATTCACTTCGAACCGCAGGCCGACGAAAAGGGCCGCGCGTTCAGCGAACTCAGGGTCCGGATGCGGATCGACGGCGTCCTCACCGACCAGATGACCGTCCCCAAGCGGATGGTGGCGGGCGTGATCTCGAGAATCAAGATCATGAGCGACCTCGACATCTCCGAGCGGCGCATCCCCCAGGACGGGCGCGTCGGGCTCACGGTCGAGGGCCGCCACGTAGACGTGCGCGCGGTCACGCTCCCCAGCGTCAACGGCGAGTCGGTCGTGCTGCGGATCCTCGACAAGAACAACGTCAAGCTCGAGCTGGGCAAGCTCGGAATGCAGCAGGAGGAGCTCGATCGCTTCCGCAGAGCCTTCCACCAAGCCCACGGAGCGGTCCTCGTAACCGGTCCGACCGGCTCGGGCAAGTCGACCACGCTCTACGCGGCGCTGAACGAGCTGAACACCCCCGAGAAGGGGATCATCACGATCGAGGACCCCGTCGAGTACCAGGTCGAGGGGATCACCCAGATCCAGATCAACCCCAAGGCCGGGCTCACGTTCGCCACCGGATTGCGGTCGATGATGCGCGCCGACCCGGACGTCCTGATGGTCGGCGAGATCCGCGACCGCGAGACCGCGCAGATCGCGATCGAAGGCGCACTGACCGGTCACATGGTGCTCTCGACGCTTCACACCAACGACGCGCCGGCGGCGATCACGCGCCTCATCGAGATGGGGATCGAGCCGTTCCTCGTCGCCTCCTCGATCGACGCCGTTGTCGCCCAGCGGCTGGCGCGGACCCTCTGCACGCACTGCAAGAAGCGCACGATCATCACCACCGAGGTGCTGCGCGACCACGGCTTCCCGGCCCTCTACGACATCGAGGCGTACGAGCCGGTCGGGTGCGTGCGCTGCGCGGGGATGGGGTACAAGGGCCGGGTCGGCCTGTACGAGGTGATGGTGATGTCGGACGAGATCCGCACTTTGACGCTCGAGCGCGCCGCCGCCGAGCAGATCGCCGGGATCGCCATCAGCGAGGGAATGCGCCGCCTGCGAAACGACGGCCTTGAGAAGGTCAAGAGCGGCGTGACGTCGATGGCCGAGGTCTCACGGGTCAGCGGGAGCGGCTGAGCGCCGCCTCGCCCCGGCGCCCCGTCCATCTTGATTGCGCGCTGTAAGGGAAACACTCCGACCTGCCGATACCCCTCCAGCGTATGAATCTCGATTTCGCTCAGGTACTGCTCGACGTCATCGATCGCCGGGCCTCGGACCTCCACCTGACCGCGGGCGTTCCTCCCATGGTCCGCACCCGCGGGCGCCTCACGGCACTTGACGGCTACCCCGTGCTGACACCCACGGACACGCGGGAGATCGTCTACTCGATTCTGTCCGACGGGCAACGCCAGAAGTTCGAGAACAACTGGCAGATCGACTTCGCCTACCAGATCCCGGGGCACGGTCGGTTCCGCGTCAACGCCTACTTCCAGCGCTCCGCAGTGGGCGCCGCCCTTCGCCTAATCCCATTCGATGTCGTTGCGCTCGAGTCACTGGGGCTCCCACCGGTCGTCGCCGAGTTCGCCAACAGGGCGCGGGGCCTGGTGCTCGTCACCGGGCCCACCGGCTCGGGCAAGTCGACGACGCTGGCGTCCCTGATCGACGTGATCAACTCGACTCGCGAAGAGCACATCATGACGATCGAGGACCCGATCGAGTTCCTGCACAGGCACAAGAAGTGCGTGGTCAACCAGCGCGAGCTCGGCTCCGACGCGATCAGCTTCGCCGACGCTCTGCGGTCGGCTCTCCGCCAGGACCCGGACGTGATCCTCGTGGGGGAGATGCGCGATATCGAGACGATCTCGACCGCGATCACCGCGGCAGAGACCGGCCACCTCGTCTTCGCGACCCTGCATACACAGGACACGCCGCAGACGATCGACCGGATCATCGACGTGTTCCCGTCAGCACAGCAGGGCCAGATCCGCGCCCAGCTGTCGGTCGCGCTCCAGGGGATCATGACCCAGACGCTGCTCCCGACCGCCGACGGCTCCGGACGGTGCGTCGCGGCGGAGATCCTCGTGCCCACGCCCGCGGTCCGGAACCTGATCCGAGAAGGAAAGAGCCACCAGATCTACTCGGTCCTCCAGACGGGCGGCTCGCACGGGATGCAGACGATGGACGCTTCCCTGGCGGGCCTGGTGCGCGCACAGAAAATCACCAAGCAGCTCGCCGAGTCGCGTGCCCATTCCGTTGAGGAGCTTCGCCGGCTGCTTGGTGGAGCCGGACAGATGATGGCCGCCTGACGATGCCGACCTTTGTCTTCAAGGCGATGGACCTCGCGGGCGTCCCCGCCCGCGGTGAGGTGGATGCGGTCTCAAAGCAGGACGTCGCCGACCAGCTCAAGCAGCGCGGCCTGATCGTCCTCGACATCGCCGGCAAGTACCGCTCAAAGGAACTCAACATCGAGCTGTTCTCACGCGTCAAGCCGAACGACCTGGCGATCGCGACGCGGCAGCTCTCGACGATGGTCTCCTCGGGCATGACGATCCTCCGCGCGCTCCACGTGCTGGAGACGCAGAGCGAGTCGAAGCTCTTGAAGGAGACGCTGAGTGCGGTGCGCCAAGACGTCGAGGCGGGCCTCCTGCTCTCGGATGCGCTCGAGCGGCATCCGAAGGTTTTCAACCCGCTCTACGTCGCGATGGTCCGAGCAGGGGAGACCGGCGGTGTGCTCGAGCAGTCGCTGCTCCGCACAGCCGACCAGCTCGAGAAGGACGCTTCGCTCCGCCGTCAGGTCCGCTCAGCGATGATCTATCCCATCCTGATCATCAGCTTCGCGCTGATCGTGATGCTCGCGCTGGTGGCGTTCCTGATCCCGGTGTTCGAGAACGTATTCAAGCAGTTCGGGGGCAAGCTCCCTGCGCTGACGCAGTTCATGGTCAGCTTCTCGCACCTGGTCAACAACCAGTGGTACATCTTGATCTTGGTAATCGCAGGGTCGGTGTTCGCGTTCGTGAAGTGGAAGGGCAGCAAGAGGGGACGCGCGCAGTGGGACGCGTTCAAGCTTCGGATCCCCTTGAAAATCGGAGACGTCGTCCAGAAGGTCTGCATCGCCCGCTGGTCACGCACGCTCTCGTCGCTCACGACTGCTGGCGTGCCGATCATGCAGGCACTCGACATCACGGGGATGACAGCTGGCAACGCGGTGCTCGAGGAATCGATGGGAGCGGTGATCAACTCAGTGAAAGCGGGCGGAACGATCGGCGGCCCGCTCAAGGAGTCACGAGTATTCCCGCCGATGGTCGCGCAGATGGTTGCGGTCGGCGAAGAAACGGGCGCACTCGATTCGATGCTGGCGAAGATCGCCGAGTTCTATGAGGATGAGGTGGCCGCCGCCGTCAAGGCGCTTACCTCGATCCTCGAGCCGGTCATGATCATGTTCGTGGGCGGCATCGTCGGGGTGATCGTGATCTCGATGTACCTGCCGTTGTTCAACGTTTACAACTCGATTCACTAAGCAGGTAAGTAGTCGGTGAGTCGGTAGCAGCCGCTCCGGGTATCCTCCCCGACCGTGATCATCACAACAGCGGTAAGTCAGTACCTGGCCGAGGTGCGGCGCGCCTCCGATCCGATCCTCGCCGAGATGGAGGCGGAAGCCGGGCGCGATGGTATCCCGATCGTCGTCCCAGAGACCGGCCTGCTATTGCACGTTCTGACGCGGGCTTCGTCGGCCAGGCGGGTCCTCGAGGTGGGAACGGCGATCGGCGTCTCGACGCTCTACGTCGCACGCGCCCTACCGCCGGACGGGAAGATCATCTCGTTCGAGATCGACGAGCATCGTCACGCTTCCGCCCGGGACTACTTGACTCGAGCGGGCGTCGCCAACCGCGCGGACCTGAGGCTTGAGGACGCGCGGGTCGGGTTGGCGCGGCTGGATGAGACCTTCGACATGGCGTTCATCGACGGCGTGAAGATGCAATATGGCGACTACTTCGACGCGTTGTTGCCGCTGCTGCGGGCTGGCGCTTTGCTGGCCGTCGACAATGTGCTGATGTCCGGCACCGTCGCTGAGGGTCGCAGCGATGGGCACTGGACGGACGAACAGATCAGGGCGGCCCGCGCTTTCAACCATCGACTACTCACTCACACAGAGCTCGACGCGACAATTACCCCAGTAGGGGATGGGGTCCTCCTCGCCGTGCGACGGTGAGCCGGCGTTCCACTTCTGGCGATAGGACAAGTGTCCAGCAGGTGTCAGGGAAATGACTCACATGCCGATAAGTAGCCTGCCAGAGCCAAGGTGCCAAGGGGCAAACCGTTCGTGAGGGCGGGATGCAAAGCCACGGATCTCCTGTAGGAGGGAGCCGGGTTGCCACCAGGGGCTTGCAAGGTTGGGCCACGGATGGCATGGACCGAGGGATCTGGCGAGACCCAATCACTTGATCCCAGGAGGATCCATGCTTTCAAAGCTACGTCGTCGTGCGGAGGACGAGAAGGGTTTCACCCTGATCGAGCTCCTCGTGGTGATCCTGATCATCGGCATCCTTGCCGCGATCGCGATCCCCGCGTTCCTCAACCAGCGGGCCAAGGCGTATGACGCAAACGCCAAGTCGAGCGTCAGGACGGCGGCGACCGCGATGGAGACCTACGCTACCGATAACAACGGTGACTACACCGCTGCGACGATCGCGAAGCTCCAGGCGATTGAGCCGACGCTGACGAACGCGCCGGTTGTCGCGGTCAGCGGCACGAGTAGCACCGGATACACTCTGACCGCTAGGGCGACCGGTCCCGGCACGACCGGAGACGTGTTCACGTACACCGACGCGAGCGGCACGGTTACCCGGACCTGCTCCGGTAACAATGGCGGCTGCCCCAGCGGCAGCTGGTAGTTCCAGCCGGCATATCGAAGGCTCAGCGGGGCGGCGCCAAGGCCGCCCCGCTGACTATTTCAGGGCTACTGCCTGATCGGCACCAGCCCGGGGTGTAACCTCGGCGGTGGATGGCCCCAGACACCAGTCAGCCAGAGCGCGCCGCGTGCACTCCGTGCCGTGCGACGGGGCGAGTGTTGTCCAGCCTCGGGGGCGAGCCCCACGAGGTGACCTGCCCGTGGTGTGGCGGTACAGGTGTCTTCATCCCCAATCGAGACGCTCAGGCCTCGCCAGCCGAACGGGCCAGTTCCTCGCCCTCCGACCGACCAGTGTCTTAGACAAGACGGACTTGCAGTCAAGCTTCGGGCAGATTTGCCGATAACAGTGCTGCCAGAGCCATAGGTGCCAAGGGCAAACCGTTCGTGAGGGCGGGACGCAAAGCCACGGATCTCCTGTAGGAGGGAGCCGGGTTGCCACCAGGGGCTTGCAAGGTTGGGCCACGGATGGCATGGACCGAGGGATCTGGCGAGACCCAATCACTTGATCCCAGGAGGATCCATGCTTTCAAAGCTACGTCGTCGTGCGGAGGACGAGAAGGGTTTCACCCTGATCGAGCTCCTCGTGGTGATCCTGATCATCGGCATCCTTGCCGCGATCGCGATCCCCGCGTTCCTCAACCAGCGGGCCAAGGCGTATGACGCAAACGCCAAGTCGAGCGTCAGGACGGCGGCGACCGCGATGGAGACCTACGCTACCGATAACAACGGCGACTACACCAATGCGACGATCGCGAAGCTCCAGGCGATTGAGCCGACGCTGACGAACGCGCCGGTTGTCGCGGTCAGCGGCACGAGCGGCACCGGATACACTCTGACCGCACAGGCGACCGGTCCCGGCACGACCGGAGACACGTTCACGTACACGGACGCGAGCGGCACGGTTACCCGGACCTGCTCCGGTAACAACGGCGGCTGTCCCAGCGGCAGCTGGTAGTTCCAGTACGTAAGCGATTCGACCGAGGGCGGGCCACAATGGCCCGCCCTCAGTCGTTTTTGAGCGGTCTCACCAGACTTCACTTGCTACCAGCTCCTGCCGATACTGATCGCATGCGCTCCCGCCTCGCGGTGTTACTGATCGTCGGCGCCGCCTCGTTCGCTCTGCCGGCGGCCGCGCTCGCGGGGGTTCAGTGGAACAAGGTCCTCCGCACCCACCAGGGTTCAGCGTTAGCGGAGGTTCAATCGATGAGCAGCGTTCCGCTCGGATGGCACTCGAGCGCGGGCCAGGCCGTCGCTGCCCTCGAGCGAACCCCGACATTGGTGGCGCTGCATCGCCGGATGCACCCACTTCACGTGTATCCCTATGTTTGGCGAAGCGAGCATCCGTATTGGTACGTGATGTTCCTGTACCGCGGGAAGATCGTCGCCAGCGCGAACGTGAGCCCGGCGGGCAGGGTAGACGGTGTCTGGACCGGAGCACAGGCCGCAGCGCCGTACACGCATGGTCACGTCCCGGGCGTGCTGACTTCGTGGATGATCCTCTTGCCGGCCGCGCTCCTGTTCATGCTCCCATTCTTCGATCCACGCCGGCTGCGCCGGATCGCTCACCTCGATGGGCTGGTCGTGCTCGCGTTCCTCATCTCCTACCTGTTGCTCGCCGGAGCGCATCTGGAATCGGCGGTCTGGCTCGCTTACCCGCCGTTGATCTACCTCCTCGTCCGGATGTTGGGCGTGGGGTTTCGCCGCACCCCGGCCGCGACCCGGCGCGCCCCGCTTATTGAGCCTGCGTGCGCTTGCAGTTGGTCTGCCACTCCTCATCGCGGCGAGGGTCGTTCTGTCCCTCCTCGGCCATCAGGAGATCGACGTCGGCTCGCAGTCCGTGATCGGGGCCTTCCGGATGCTTCATCACGTGCCGATCTACTGGAACGACCAGAATCACGGCGACACATACGGACCGATCACATATCTCGCGTACACGCCGTTCGAGCTGCTGTTTCCCCTGAAGAACACCGTCGGCAACATCCACGCGGCGGATGCGGCGGCGATCTTTTTCGACCTGGGCACCGTCGTTGGACTGATCCTGCTGGGGCGGCGGCTGCGACTCGGGGCAGAAGGCACCCGCCTCGGACTCGTCCTCGGATGGGCGTGGGCAGCGTGTCCGTTTACGATCATCGGGCTGATCGTGCACACAAATGATGGGCTGATCTCGATGCTGAGCGTCCTCGCTCTGCTCGTTATCACTTCTCCCGTCAGGAGCGGCGCCGTTCTCGGTTTGGCCGCCGCGGCAAAGTTCTCCCCGGGTGGGCTGCTGCCGCTGCTCGCGGCGCCGCGTCAGCGCGGCCTCAAAGGGGCGCTGATCTGCGTCGGCGCGTTCGCCGCAGTGGTGGCCGCGGGAATCTTCACCTGGCTTCCATCCGGCGGCCTCGGCTATTTCTGGCAGCGCACCGTCGGGTACCAGATCAGCAGGCCCGATGTGTTCTCCCCCTGGGCGCTTCATCCCGCGCTGCACCCGCTCCAAATCATCCTCGGGGTGGGGGCCGTAATCCTCGCGGCGGCGGTGGCGTTCATGCCCCGGGAGCGTTCGCTCGTGCGCGTCTGCGCAATCGCCGGCGCTGTCACGATTGCGATCCAGCTGCCCGCTACGCACTGGTATTACTACTACATAATGTGGTTCCTGCCGTTCGCGCTCGTCGCGTTACTTGTGCCTGAGGTGACTCTGCGCGGAGACGCGCCCAAGCCACAGATCACTGACGCAGGACTGGTGGCCACCGAGACGCACTCCATCGCGCCTGTGTTGGTGGGGGTGTGATGCCTGCCGCGGCCGCAGCCCTGTTCGGGGCGATCATCGGTTCGTTTCTGAACGTCGTGGCTTACCGCTTGCCGCGAAGGCAGTCGTTGGTGTCGCCCGGATCGCGGTGTCCGAGCTGTGGCACGCCGATAAGGATGTACGACAACGTGCCCGTGGTCGGGTGGCTGCTACTGAGGGGCCGGTGCCGAGCTTGCGGTGAAGCGAATCTCCGCGCGTTATCCCGTTATCGAGGCGCTCACCGCTGTGCTCGCTGTTGCCGTCGTCCTCACTAAGCATTCGGCTCACGACATCGTGCTCGGCCTCGTCTTGGTCGGGATCCTGGTGCCGATCGCCCTGATCGACCTCGAGCATCGGATCATCCCCGAACAAAATCACCGTTCCGGCGGCGATCGCGGCCATCGGAGTCGGTCTTGCCACCAAACCAACGGGCGTGTCGGAGCAGCTGATCGCCGGTGCCGCGGCAGGCGGGTTCCTGCTTTTCTTCGCGCTCGTGTATCCGCGCGGAATGGGCATGGGGGATGTGAAGCTCGCGGCCGTCCTCGGTCTCTTCCTCGGTCCGTCGGTGGCGGTCGCATTGCTCCTGGCCGTGTTCGCCGCAACGGTGGTCGGAGTGGCGATCATTGCTCGTGCCGGAGTGGCCGAGGGCCGTAAGACGGCAGTGCCGTTTGGGCCATTTCTGGCGTTTGGCGGAATCGTCGCTCTCATCGCTGGGTCGCCGATCCTCCACTGGTATCTGCATTCGCTGGCTTGAGGAAGCTCAAGCGGCGGCCGCCGCCTGTCGATGCAATCACTTGTCCACCGGCGGGAGACCCTGCCATGTCATATACGTCAGTCGCAATCCCGAGCTCGGCTAGACAGGGCCGCATCGCCCGACTCGCCACCGGCGTGCAGCTCCACCGAGCCCTGGCTGCCGCCTTAGTGGCGGTTGCCGTCACGTGGGTCGGGCTAATCGCGACACACAGATCGACCCCACTGGCCGTTGGTGCTTCGGTTGCTCTCGAACACGCGCGTTCCGACCCGGCGAGCGCGCGAATACTGGCCGACACTCACTGGAAACGGTACGAAGTGACGCCGGTAGATAGACAGCATGAGATCGTCACGTTCTTCAGCGGCCCGCGTGCAGTCGCGACAGTCACGGTCGGGGTCCACCGGCGCATAACGATTCTCGATGCCACCGACCTGTCGCGGCAGCATTATGCATACGGGAGCAATATCGCGAACGACATCCGCGTGCTCGCGCTGCTTTCTGTCGTCTTCGTGTTAATGACGGCTGTGTGGCCGCTGTGGCGGCTGCGCAACCTCGACGTCCTGATCTCAACCAGCCTGGTTCTATCGGTCGTGCTGTTCGATCGTTGGATGCTGACCCGGATGGTGCTAGTCAGCTATCCGGCGCTGGCATATCTTGCGATCAGGTGCGCCTGGTGGGGGCTTGGACGGCAGCGCGAAGAACCAGCGGCGATCCCGCTATATGACCGTCTGACCCTCGGCTGGGCGCCGACACGGAAGATCAGGATGCTGCGGCTGGTCGCGTTTACCTCGGTGCTTGTGGTGGCGATTATCGGCCTGACGTCTCCGCAGGTGCTCGACGTGGGCTACGCGGTGATGGAGGGCGCCACCGCGATCGTTCACGGCGCGCTGCCATACGGGCACATCCCGGACGTGCTCCACGGAGACACGTACCCGGTCGGGTCGTATCTGTTGTACGTCCCGTTCGCATGGCTCTCTCCGGTCCGCACCGTCTGGGACGATGCCGATTTCACGCTCGTGATCGCAGTCGCCGCCGCCGTGGCGGTTGCCGGCGTCCTCTGGCGCATGGCCGGGCATCGAACGACCGAGAGGGGCGACGTCGCCTCTCGTACAGACACAGCTGGCCTCCGGGCCGCGATCGCGTGGTTGACCTTTCCTCCGCTGCTCGTGACTGTTTCGACGGGCACAACGGACGTAGCGCTTGCAGCGATGCTGGCGGGTGCGCTGGTGCTTTGGCGGCGTCCTGCTTGGGCAATGGCGGCCCTTTCTGGCGCCGCGTGGTTCAAACTCGCCCCAGTTGCGGTGATCCCGTTGTGGTTGGCGCGCCTGCGCGACAGAACAGCTTGCTGGGCGACAGTCGCAATCGGTCTGACGAGCATGGCAATGGTGGCCGCAATGCTGATGCTCGGTGGCTTTGGCGCTTTCGGTCAAATGTTGCGCGCGATCGGTTTTCAGTTCTCGCGCTCGTCGCCGCACACGCCGTGGTCGCTGATTGGCAGCGTGCCAGGTCAGCAGCTTTTCGAGGCAGCGACGATCGGCCTCGTCGTCGGCGCGGCGATAAGGATCCGGGCGGACCGGGCGCTTGCTGGTGATCGCAGCCGTATCGCGGCGATCGCGGCGGCAATCCTCCTCGGGCTTCAGATTTCAGCCAACTACTGGAGCTTCATGTATCTGGTCTGGATTGTGCCTTTCCTGCTCGTCTCGATCCTTGGGGTCAATGTCCAGGCAGTACACCCGACCACCGGTGCGGGCGCTCCGCATCGAGCCTCGGAAAGCTCTTCAAGCGTCCAAACTGAAATGGACCCCTTAACTCATCCGGCAGTTCAGCCGATGTAGGTGTTGATCTTCTATGGGGTACGGATCAAACAAGGCGATTGTGGGCCTGGACATTGAGCCGGGATATGTGGCCGCCGTCGAGGCAGCCCCGGGCAGTGTCGCTGTCGATCGCGCGGCGTATGCGCCGCTCGCGCCGGGTGTGGTGCGCGACGGCGAAGTTGTCGACGTCGACACCCTCGCAGGTGTCCTGCGAGAGATGTTTGCCGAACATAAGCTCGGCAAGCGAGTCCGTCTGGGTGTCGCTAACCAGCGGATCGTGATGCGCACGATCGACCTACCGCCGCTCACCGATGACAAGCAAATTGCGTCGGCAATCCGGTTCCAGGCTCAGGAGCACATTCCGATGCCACTCGATCAGGCGGTGCTAGAGCATCAGCCGCTTGGCACTGTCGAGACCGAGGACGGTCCGCGCACACGAGTCGTTTTGGTGGCTGCCCGCCGCGACATGATCGACCGGATGGTCGAGGCCGCTACGCGTGCCGGACTTCGCCCGCAGGGGATTGATTTGTCGGCCTTCGCGATGATCAGGGCTCTTCACCGGGCGGACGTTACCGGCACAGCGGTGTACGTGAACGTCGGTGGTATCACGAACCTCGCGATCGCCAACGGAACTGTCTGTGTATTCACCCGCGTCGTCCCATTCGGCATCGAATCGCTTGCGGCTGAGCTCGCCGAGCGACGTGCACTGACCCTGGAGCATTCCCACGGCTGGTTAAAGCATGTCGGCCTCGTCACCCCTCTCACGAACATCGAAGGTGACAGCGAGATCGTCGCAGAGGCCCGGAGCGTCCTCACTGAGGGAGTCCGTCGCATCGGTGATGAGGTCCGCAACTCGCTTGACTTCCACGTCATGCAGGAGGGCTCGACGGCCGTTGAGCGCGTGGTCCTCACGGGCCCGGCCGTTGCGATCCCAGGCGTCTCTGAGCAGATGGGTCAGCAAATTGGCCTGCCGCTCGAGGTGGGTCTTGTCTCCGAGGGAAGGGCCGGCGGGTTCGGCGGCATTGACGCTGGGAGCCTTGCGGTTGCTGCAGGCCTCACGCTCGACGAGGTCTCGTCGTGAAGGCCATCAACCTGATCCCGAGTGAGTCTCGCCGTACCGGTGTTAGCCCGTCTCTGGGCCGGCTTGGCCCCGCTCACGCGGTCCTTGGGCTGCTCGTGATCGCCCTCGCCTACGTCACGCTCTACGTCGTGACAAGCAACAGCATCTCCGATCACAAGGCCCAGCTTGCCAGCGTGCAGCAGCAGGTTTCCCAGGTGCAGGCGCAGATAACGCGGCTGAACAGCTACGCACAGTTCGAGAAGCTCGCACAAGAGCGCGCCGCCACCGTTCGCCAGATCGCGGCGACCAGGTTCGACTGGCACGGAGCGCTGTCCGACCTATCCAAGGTGGTCCCGGCCAACACCTCGCTGCAGTCACTGGTCGCGACGGCTGCGTCAACGACATCGGGAGCCGGCGGCGGTTCTGCGGGCGCCGGCGGCGGCAACGTCCGCGGGGCCATCAACGCGCCTGCGTTCCAGCTGAAGGGATGCACTCATACCCAGGATCAGGTCGCGCAGCTGATGTCTCGGCTCCGGTTGGTCAACGGCGTGACCCGAGTCACGCTGGAGGACTCAACAGCTCAGGCGAGCGGCGCCACCGGCGCGGCGGTGTCGTCCTCCGCGGGTTCCAGCGGATCGAGTGCCGGGGGCTGCCCCGCGAACGGTCCTAGCTTTGACATGGTCGTCTTCTTCCAGCCGGTTTCGGCGACGCCAGTGACAGGAGCTACACGATGAGCGCTCGCGACCGGATCGTGCTCGTGGTGATCTGCGCCGTCGCTGCGATCGTGGCTCCCTGGGTGCTGTTGATTCAGCCCAAACGTGATCAGGCGTCAAAGCTTCAAAGTCAAGTCAATGCTAAGCAGTCCCAGCTCAATGCTGCGCGAGCCCAGCTAGCGCAAGGCAATGCGGCCCGTGCTGCCTTCGCCAGTAGCTACGCGAGCCTGGTCCGCCTAGGTGAAGCCGTGCCGACCGACGACAACACTCCCTCCCTGATCTATCAGTTGCAAGGTGCTGCCAAGAGCACGCACGTCGACTTCGACAGCCTTACATTCAACGCAGGCTCAGGTAGCGGAAGCGGCGCCCCGGCGTCTGCGACTTCGACCCAGTCCGCCTCGACGCTGCCACCGGGTGCAACGATCGGCTCAGCGGGGTTCCCGGTCGAGCCGTTTACGTTCACCTTCCAAGGTAACTTCTTTCACCTCGCAAACTTTCTCGGACGCCTCCAGCGCTTTGTAGTCGCAGGCAACAAGCGACTGTCGGTGAGCGGTCGCTTGATGACGCTCGACGCAATCACGCTCGGTCCCGCGACCAGTGGATTCCCCCAAATGACCGCGACCATTTCGGCGACGACTTATCTCTTGCCGGCCTCGCAGGGGCTGCTGAACGGAGCGACCCCGGCAGGTCCCGCAGCGGCTTCAAACACACAAACCGTCTCTACCTCGAGCTCGAGTAGCTCCGCGCCTGCGGTGATAGCGGCGCCCACCGTACGATGAACATCAACTTCGACATCTCAGTCATCACCGCCGCCCTTCAGCGGATCGCCAGCGAGCTGCGGCAGAAGCGGCTGTGGCCGCTGGCGGCTGCCCTGCTCGTCGCAATCATCGCCGTGCCAGTCCTGCTGACGAAATCGCCCAGTCCGACTCCCGTGCCGCCAGGGCCGCAGGCCACTCCGCCCCCCTCGGCAGCGACCTCGCTCCCGACCCTGAACGTTCAGACGACCCCGGCCCAGTCACCCCTCACGGGCCACGCGCGTGATCCGTTCACGCAGCAGCCAAGCGGGACGACCACTACTGCCAGCACGACTGCCACCAGCACGGCGACGGCCACCTCGTCGTCGGCGACCAGCTCGACGACGAGCAGTTCGTCGACTTCCCAAGGAACTGTCGGCGGAGCGACCGGTATCGCCGTTGCCACCTCGCCCGTTAGCCCGCGGCCAATAACTTCCCCTGGCGCAAAACCGAAGTCGGCGTCCGGAGGACTGACGGCCACCCAGTCCTATGACGTCTCGCTTGCCATCACCAACGCCTCGGGCGGCCTCAACACGATCGACCCGCTTGAGCGGCTGAGCGTCCTCCCCAATGACAAGCAGCCGTTGCTCGTAGAGCTGGGCGTGTTGCAGGGCGGCCACAGGGTGCTATTCGCGGTGCAGCCGGGAACCATCGTCAGCGGTCCCGGGAATTGCACACCAGGCCGGATCGACTGCGAGATCCTCTCGCTCGGACTGAACCAGACTGAGAGCCTTGCCACGCACTCACCGAGTGGCGCGGTGCCAGGCCCTCTGTTTGCCGTGACCGCGATCACGGCCGCGAACCACGCATCCGCCGCGGCGGCCGCCAAGGCACGCCGAGCGCAGTCAGCCGCGGGCCGTGCTCTGCTGAGTCGGTCGAGCCTCAGTGCCCTTTCCCTGTTCCAATATCAGCCCGGCGTCGGGGCTGTCGTCGACCGGCGCAATCTTTCAGTTCGAGGTAGCTGATGCTGATGCGTCGGCGTTCGTTCGCCCTGACGCTCGTCGCCTCAGTGTTCGCGACGACGGCCGCGGCGCGGGCGGTGGGCGCCAGCGACAGCCCACGGGTCGCGGCTTCGCCAGAGGTCGTCTTCCCCACCGCACTGCACCAAGGCGAGACCGTCGAGTTTGATGGCTCGCACGGTCCGGTGATCGGTAGCGGGAACCCCGCTTACGTGTGGGACTTCGGTGACGGTGCAGGGGCTCGCGGACCAAAGGTCGTCCATCGCTACATGCGAGCTGGCAATTACACGGTGAGGCTCGTTGCCGCAAGCAGGGGCGGCAGCGGCGGCAGCCTGAGCCACACGATCGCCGTGCTAGGGCCAAGCGGCCAGCCGGGTCCGGCACCTCTCGCACCGCCGAGCGCGGCGTCGACCAGGAATCCGCGAGAAGCGCGCGTTGCCACCGCAAGCGCACCACTGAGCGTGCGGCTGCTCTTGTTACCCCAGGATCTCAGGACGGCGCTTCGCTCCGGCATCGCAGTGAACGTGACTTCGAATGCATCCGTCGACGGGTTCGCCTCGGTCTTGATCTCGCGCGGCGCAGCGAAGCAGGCCGGTATCAATGCGTCGCGCGCTCCCTCCGTCGCGGTCGGCACGGGCACGATCGCCGGAATCACGACCGGAACCAAGACCCTGCGACTGCACCTTTCCCAAGCTGTCTCGACAAAGCTCGCACGCCTCCAGCACGTCACGCTGACGATTGGCCTGGCGCTCTTCGCCGCCAGCGGCGACCACGTGACGGTCGACGCCGCCGGGCAGTACTGAGCCGACCGAGGGCTTAGCGCCGGCCGCTCAGTCCATCCGAGCGCGTCGGCTCCCTAAGCTTGCGCGCCTAATGTCCGTGCTGCGAATGACCACAGCAGGTGAGTCCCATGGTCCTGGGCTCACCTGCATCATCGAGGGCCTGCCCGCAGGGCTCAACCTGGATCGAGACGCCTTGAACCTCGACATGGCCCGCCGGCAGCTCGGCCATGGTCGCGGAGGGCGGATGAAGATCGAGCGCGACCAGGTCGAGGTCACTGGCGGCGTGCGCCACGGCCGCACGCTCGGCGGGCCCATCGCCCTGCAGGTGGTCAATCGGGACTACGCCAACTGGGAAGAGCGGATGAATCCTTGGCCGGTCGATGCTGACGTCCCGGAGGTGCATCTTCCGCGCCCCGGGCACGCCGACCTGGTCGGAACTCAGAAGTACGGCCTCACCGATGTGCGGGACGTTCTCGAGCGCGCGAGCGCCCGGGAGACGGCGGCCCGCGTCGCGGGCGGTGCCGTTGCCCGGGCCTTCCTCACCGCCCTCGGCGTACAGGTGTTCTCGCACGTGATCCAGATCACCTCGGTCAGGGCTCCCATGCCCGACACCCTTTCCCCTTCCGACTTCGCGCATGTCGACGAGTCGCCGGTTCGCTGCCTCGATCGCGAGGCGAGCGCGGCGATGGTCGAAGAGATCAACCGTCTCCGAAAGGCAAACGAGTCGCTCGGAGGGGTGTTTGAGGTGCGGGCCTTCGGCCTGATTCCGGGCTTGGGATCGCACGTCTCCTGGGAGCAGCGCCTCGACGGACGACTCGGCCAGGCGATCCTCTCGATCCAGGCGATCAAGGGCGTCGCGCTCGGAGAGGGCTTCGAGATCGCCGGGGTTCCTGGTTCCGAGGCCCACGATGAGATCTTCTGGGATGAGCCTCGCGGCTACTACCGCGAGACCAACCGCGCGGGCGGTGTGGAGGGCGGCATGACGACCGGTGACCCGCTCGTCGTGCGGGCCTGGATGAAGCCGCTGCCGACGCTGACCAAGCCGCTCAGATCCGTTGATATCTCGACCCACGAGCCAGCCGAAGCGCTGCGCGAGCGCACCGACTCCTCCACAGTCCCGGCCGCCGGGGTAGTGGGGGAGGCGATGGTCGCGTTCGTGCTCGCCGACGCATATCGCCAGAAGTTCGGCGGCGACCACATCGATGATGTGTTGGCCGCCGTCCGAGCGTACGAGTCACGAATCGACTGGCGTCGGGTTCCGGGGTAGCACCGCCGTCGGGATCGCCAGGGCGATTCCTCAAGTGCCGGTTGGACCGGGTCGATACGAGACCATGCGTTCCCGCCTACGCGAGAACAGCCCCGCGGTGATTGGCGCTGCACTGGGGATCCTGATCATCGGCTGGCTGGGGCTGTCGGATTGGGCGTGGACCGACTACGACCGCGAGGCGAGGCCGGCGTTCGACGCTCTCCTCGGTGGCCACGTACTGCAATTCCTGAGGCTCGCGCCCGCGTATGGTGGCTCGCTTGTAATGCGTGCACCCTTTGTCCTGGTACCGAAGCTCTGGGGGGCGGTGAGCTCGCGACCTTCCGCGCTGCAGCGGCCCCATGTCTGATAGCGAGTGGAGTATTCGGCGTCTGGCTGGTCTCAAAGATGCGCAAGCGCGGGGCGACGAAGATTGCAACGGGGGTGGCGCTTATGCTCTGCGTGGCGAACCCAATAACGCTGCTAGCGCTCGACGTCGGCCACCCGGAGGAGCTTCTGGGTGCGGTCCTTTGCGTCGCAGCGGTGCTGGCGGGGATGGGCAACCGTCCTCTGTGGGCTGGCGTACTCCTCGGTCTAGCGGTCGCCAACAAGGAGTCGGCCATCGTCGCCGTTGGACCGGTCCTACTCGCGTTGCCCGAGCACCGCATCCGCGCGATGCTCGCCGCGGCCGCGGTCGCAGCTGTGGTGCTACTCCCGCTGGCAGCAGAGGGAGGATTTCTAACGCAGGCAAAGAGCGCGGCCGCACCCGACGGATCGATCTTCAGCCCGTATCAGTTCTGGTGGTTCTTCGGTCCCCATCTGCACGTGATCTCGGCCGCGGAGCCCTGGGCCACCCGAATGGATCCAGCCTGGCTCGCAAAGCTTGCCCACCCGTTGATCGCAGGGATTGCACTTCCGCTGACGTTGCTCTGCGCGTGCCTGCGCCGCCGCCGCGCCCCACGTCCCGCGAACGAAGCGCTTCTCCTCCTGGTTCTAGTGCTACTGCTGCGTTGCGCGCTCGATCCATGGGACAACTGGTACTACCCGTTGCCGTTCTTGTTCGCGTTGCTGGCCTGGGAGACGCTCACCTTCAGGCGGCCGCCGCTGTTGGCGCTCACCGCAGCGTGCGCAGTGTGGTTCCTGTTCCATCAGGCCGTGCCGAGCCACGGCTTCTCGACGGACGCGCAGTTCTGGATCTTCCTCGTGTTCACCCTCCCGACAGTTCTGGCCATCACGGGCAAGCTCTACGCGCCGCGACTCAGCGATCGCCTGTTGGTCCGCATTGGCCGCGGGGGGGCCGTTCCCACGCCCGCTTAGCCGCCGGCTCAGTACGCCCGCGTGCTGCGATCCTTAGGGCGTGACCGCCAGCGCCGCGGATCGTTCCATCGTCTGCATCGGCTTCATGGGAGCCGGGAAGTCGAGCGCTGCGCGGAACCTCGCCGCGGCGTTGGGAGTCGAGGAGCTCGACGCCGATCGGGTGATCGAGGAGCGGCTCGGCAAGCCGATCCCACGCGTCTTCGCCGAGGATGGCGAGGGCGCCTTCCGCGCGGCCGAGGAGCAGGTGACGCTCGAACTGCTAGGAGCGCCGGGGAGGCCGGTACTGTCGCTCGGCGGTGGCGCTGTCACCCACGAGCGGGTGCGAGCCGCGCTCGCCGACCAGTTGGTGATCTGGCTCGATGTTCCGCTGGAGACGGCGTGGGTCCGGGTCGAGGGAAGCCGCCGCCCACTCGCGCAAGACCGAGCGAGCTTCGAGCGTCTGTACGCCGAGCGTCAGCCGCTCTATGCGTCGCTCGCCGACGTCACGGTCCCGGCGGAGCGCTCGTACGCCCTGTCGACGGTGCTCGAGGCGCTCCAGTGCCTCCCACCCGGAATCAAGGTCCTGTGGGCCGCGAGCGAGTCGGGTGACTACCCGGCGTACATCGGACCAGGGTTGCTGGAGGCTCACAGCTACTGGCCGCCGACCGTCGCCGGACGCCGCTTCCTCGTCACAGACGGGATGGTCGGGCGGCTCTACGGCGACGCGGTCGGGCCGCTGGCCGGGAGGGTGGCGGTGGTGCCGGGCGAGCAGTCGAAGACGGTCGCGCACGCGGACATCATCTGGACCGAGCTCGCCCAGTCCGGGATGACGCGCGAGGACGTGGTCGTCGCCTTGGGGGGTGGCGTGGTCGGCGATCTCGCCGGCTTCTGCGCGGCCACCTACCAGCGTGGCGTGCGGTACGTGCAGGTGCCGACGACCCTGCTCGCGCAGGTCGACTCGGCCTACGGCGGAAAGACTGGGGTGGACCTCGCGGAGGCGAAGAACTACGTCGGCGCGTACCACCAGCCGTCGGCGGTGATCGCCGACACCGACACGCTCAAGACGTTGCCGGAGGGCGAACTCGCCGCCGGCTACGCCGAGGTGCTGAAGACCGCGCTGATCGCCGGTGGAGAGCTCTGGGAGCTGATCAGCGCGGGCGCCGAACCGGCAACGCCCGGGATCGTGACCGCGTGCGCGCTCGCCAAGCTGCGGATCGTGGCGCTCGACGAGCGCGACGCCGGCCTGAGGCAGGTGCTGAACCTGGGGCACACCGTCGGCCACGCGATCGAAGCAGCCACCGGCTACGCGCGCTACCGCCACGGCGAGGCAGTGGCCCTTGGCCTGCTGGCCGCCCTGCGACTATCCGATCAGCCCGGCCTTCGCACGGAGGTCGCGGAGCTGCTCGCCAGCCGCGGCCTGCCCACGACGCTCGACGGCACCGACCCCGACGCGGTCGTGATGGCGACCGCCCGCGACAAGAAACGGCTGGGCGATCGGCCGGTGCCGTTCGTCCTGCTGGACGGTCCAGGGAAGCCGAAGCCGGGCTGCGCGGTGGACAACCGCGCCCTGATCGCGGCCGTGCGAGAGTTGGCCGCCTGATGCCTGTACGCAACCGGATCGAGGTGATGCACGGCGTCAACCTCGACCAGCTGGGGCGCCGCGATCCCGGGCACTACGGCACCTTGACGCTCGACGAGCTGGAGCTGCAGATCGGCTCCACCGCCGACGAGCTTGGGTTGGAGGCCCGCTTTTTCCGTACCAACCACGAGGGAGAATTTGTCGAGCGACTGCACCGCCTGGATGGCCTCGCTGACGGTCTCGTACTCAACCCGGGGGCGTGGACGCATTACTCCTACGCGATCCGCGACGCACTCGAGCTGAGCGGGCTGCCCGCGGTGGAAGTGCATCTGTCGGACGTGGACGCGCGCGAGCCGTGGCGCCGCGAGTCGGTGATTCGCGAGCTGTGCATTGCGCGGGTCGCTGGGAAGGGCCCCGGAGGCTATCGCGACGCCCTCGAGCGTCTCAGAAAGGAGCTCTCATAATGAGCATCGCGCAGAGAACCGATCGCGCCGAACGTCTCGTGGACCTGTTTCCCGAGGCGGGAATCGACGTAATGCTCGTGACGGATCTGGTCAATGTCCGCTACCTCACCGGCTACACGGGGAGCAACGGGCTCGCGCTCGTCGGCGCGCAGACGCGTGCGTTCATCACCGACTTCCGATACGTCGAGCAGGCGGCCGAGCAGGTCGACAGCTCGTTCGTGCGTCACCAGGCGCCCCTCGAGCTGCTCGACGCGGTCCACGACCTCCTGCCAGACGGGACGCTGGCGCTCGGGTTCGAGTCCACCCATGTGACCGTGCGTAACTCCGAGCGGCTGCGCGAGGTGCTCCCCGACCGCGTCTCGTTGGTCCCAGTGGAGGGGGTCGTGGAGCAGCTGCGGGCGGTCAAGGAGCCCGATGAGGTGGGCCGGATCCGTGAGGCCACGAAGCTCGCCGACACTGCGCTTGAGCGGGTGCTCGCCGATGGCCTGCTCGGGCGTACCGAACGTCAGGTCGCGCTCTCGCTGACCAACGCCATGTATGAGCTCGGCGCGTCGCGGCCGAGCTTCGAGGCGATCGTCGCCGGCGGGTCCCCACGGCGCGCTGCCGCACGCCGCCCCCCGCGACGTTCAGATCGGACGGGGCGAGCTCGTGGTGATCGACTGGGGCGCCGAGCTCGATGGGTATTGCTCGGATTGCACCCGCACCGTGGCAACCGGCGAGCCCGGCGAGGAGGCGAGGGAGATCTACGCGCTCGTGCTGGAGGCCCAGTTGGCCGGCCTCCGAGGGATCCGCCCAGGAACCAGCGGTCGCGAGGCCGACGCCGCGGCGCGGAGGGTGATCGTCGCTGCCGGTCATGCAGATCACTTCGGCCACGGGCTCGGGCACGGCGTCGGGCTCGAGATCCACGAGGCGCCGCGCCTCTCGCAGCGATCCGAGGCGGTACTGGCGCAGGGCAACGTCGTCACCGTCGAACCTGGGGTCTACCTGCCCGGTGTGATTCGGGGTGCGAATCGAGGATCTGGTCGTCGTGACCGACGACGGGTGCGAGATCCTGACCTCCCTCACCAAGGAACTGATCCTCACAGACTGAGCCGGTCCGCGCCGCTACCCTCGCCTGTCGTGATAACGACCAATCAGTTCCGTAACGGCACGCATATCGATGTCGACGGGACGATCTACAAGATCATCGAATTCCAGCACGTGAAGCCCGGCAAGGGCGGGGCATTCGTGCGGACCAAGCTGCGCCGTGCCTCAGACGGCGCGGTGATCGACCGCACGTTCCGCGCTGGCGAGAAGTTTCGCCCGGTGCGTACCGAGACCCGGCGGATGCAGTACCTCTACCAGGACGGAGCGGACGCCCACTTCATGGACTCCGAGAGCTACGAGCAGGTGGCGATTCCGGTCGGGACGCTTGGCGACGCGCTGAAGTGGATGAGGGACTCCTCCGAAGTCGAGCTGCTCTACATCGACGACGAGCCCGCCGACGTCCAGCTCCCGAGCGCCACCGACCTGACGGTCGCGCAGACCGATCCGGGGTTGCGCGGCGACACGGCCTCGGGCGGCGGGACCAAGCCCGCCGTGCTCGAAACCGGCGCTCGCATCCAGGTGCCGCTGTTCGTAGACGTAGGCGACGTCGTTCGGGTCGACACGCGCTCGGGCGAGTACGTCTCGCGTGCCTGACGCGAGCCCACTCGGGGGAGCATATGCGTAGGACCGAGCAGCGTCGCGCAGCCGTCTGGGCGCTCTACCAGAGCGACCTACTCGACCGACCCCTGGACGAGACGTTCCCGTGTGACGCGCACGCTTTCACGCGGGCGCTCGCGCGGCTGGTTCGCGACCGCCAGCCCGAGCTCGACGAGCTGATCTCGACCCACGCCAGCGGGTGGTCGCTCGGGCGCATCGCGCCGCTCGAGCGCTCGATCCTCCGCGTTGCGCTTGCCGAGATGCTCTATCCCCAGGAAGTGCCGGGCGAGGCGCCGATCCCGCCCGAGGGTGCGATCGACGAGGCCGTCGAGACCGCCAAGCGCTTCTGCGGCGCCGAAGCCCCGGGCTTCATCAACGGGATTCTCGGCGCCGTCCTGCGCGAGCGCGAGGCCGGCACGATTCCCGACTCCGTCCCGTCGGACGGACCGTGACGCTGACCGTCTGCGCGCCGCGGCAGGACGCGATCTCGAGCACCGACGCCCCGCGGTGCGAGATCACTTCGGCGCCGGACACCACTGTGGAGTAGCGCCCTCCGTAGACCAACGGTGGCGTAGCCACGTCGCTCACCGTGCCCGCCGCGAATCGCCCGTGGCCGCTCGCCCGAGCGGTCGAGTACCTGAAGCTGAACGTACGGCTTGAGGCGTCGAACCCCCACGACAGGGGCGTCCCGGAGATCACCTGGGGGTACGGCTCGACCAGGATCCGCAGCGTCGGCAGGTTGAGATTCGACCCGCGCGGCGGCTTCCCCGGGTCGAGCACGATTGCCTGCTGGGCCCCGGGTCCCGAGGTCGTGGGGTCGTTGCAGCCGCAATAGGCCCACTCGAGCCACGAGACCATGTTCCGGTCCGCGCGCTGGACCGCCGGCTCGAGGATCTGGGGGTTCATCGTCGCGCCGAACTCGGTCTCCAGCAGCGCGTCGCCCGTCTTGGCCGTGCGCGCGAGCGCGTTGGCGAAGACCAGGTCACTGGACGTCTGGCAGCTGCTCGTCCCGCCACCGAAGTCGAACTGCAGGCAGTAGTCATGAAACGCGAACCCCAGCCGAGGGTCTCCCAGCGAGGGCAGGTTGGTGTTCGACCCGTAGTTGAACAGCACCTGCGGCTCGTACCAGATCAGCGACCGGCGGTCCACCCGGCGAATCGACCCAATCGCCCGCCGGTAGAACGCCGCGAACGGGCCGGTGTCGAAAGTCGGGCAGCCCTGGGTCTGCGCACAGCTCGACCACATCGTCCCCGGCCATGGCTCGTTCATGACCTCGTAGCCGAGCACGTGCGGGTCGCCGGCGAAGCGCCCCGCCACGTGCGCCCACGCCGCCGCGTACCGGTCCTGGAGTCCGACTCCGCCGGGGCCAGGCGAGTCGGCCCAGAAGTGATCGAACGCACGCTGTAGCGCGGGCATCCCGACGTAGTCGGCGCCGAACCCGAGCTGCGGCTCGGGCGGCAGGCCGTCGTCCTGGACCGACCAGTCGGGGAAGCCCTCTCCCTGGAAGCGCTGGTTGTACTGGTCTTGGTGGAAGTCGAGCAGTGAAACGATCCCGTACCGAGCGAGCGTCGCGACGGTGGCGGCGGTGTGGCGCAGGTACCCGTCGTCGTAGACACCAGGCCGAGGCTCTACCGCCTGCCAGAGCACACCGACGCGGACCGCGTCGAAGCCGATGCTCTTCAGGAAGGCGGCGTCGTCGGCGCCGAACCCAATCGCCTGCGGGTAGTACGGCGCGAGCTTGTACACCATGTTGGTGCCGTGGATCACGACGACGCGCCCATCCGCGTCCGTGATCCAGCGTCCCGCGTGGCCGAGCGGCAGCGCGGGGGAGGCGCTCGCGGGGGCCGCTGAGCAGGCGAGCGCCACAACACAGGCGAGCGCCAGCGAGCCCCTCGCCAACATCACCGCGGCAGCTTCCGCGTGAGCGTCACCACCTGCTGGAAGGTCGGGCGGTTCTGGAAGGGGAACGGCGCGAGTGTGATCGCCGATGCCTCGGTCCAAGCGTTCTGATCCGCGCATGCCGGCTCCGGGTCGCTCGGGCAGAGGCTCGAGTAGAGCTGCTGCGGGGTGACCGCGGTCGCCTGAAGCAGGGAGCTGCGGAGCGCCGCGGTGCAGCGCCCGCGGAGCGTCCTCGGCGTAAAGCGCCGGTGCGGGAGATTGCCGCAGTAGGCCACGCTGTAGCGCGCGCGCTCGCGGATCCCGTAGACCCGGCGCAAATCCTTGGAGACGTAGCCCCACCAGCCGTTGTTGAAGCCGTCGCCGGAGACCGGGGCAGCGCCGCCAAACGGGAGCAGCTTCTCGATTGCGCCCATCGACGTCGCGCCGATCATCGGCGCGAACTCGGCGCTCAGGAGCTTTGGCCACCAGGCGTCCATCAGCTCGATTGCGCGCGTGTACAGGTCGGTGGTCGAGCCCGCGGAGGCCGCGCGGCGGTAGCCGCTCGCGTCGTACCAGGCGTGGAGCTCAGCGATCGCGGCGCGCAGCGGCGCGCTCCTCGGCTTGCCGAGCGCCCTGAAGAGGAGCGGCAGCTCGGTGGCGCGGATGTCCTCGGTCGAGGGTAGGTCAATCGCCTGCACGACCTGCGCGATCGTGATCTTGTGGCGGTGGGTCAGGTCGGCAGCGATGCGGCCGGCGATCATCTGGTTGCGGTAGACCGGGCCGTAGCCCCATTGGTTGTCGGCCGCCGACCATCCCGGAGCCTGTTTGTTGTTCCACGAGACCATGTAGGACTGGTCGGTGGTGTGGGGGTGCGCGGCGAACTGCAGCCACGCGGCGTCGTGGATGGGGACGGCGAAGCCTTTCCAGTCGTACTGGCCCGTCCCGAGGATCGGGAAGTCCGGCGAGACGCCCTTGGGGAGCTGCGGCATCCAGCCGGACATGTAGTAGGAGGTGTGGTCGGCGTCGACGTAGCCCCAGTTGAAGAGGAAGTTGATGTGCGAGGCGGCGCGCTGGAAGGCGGCCGGGCCCGTGACGTAGCCGGGATCGTTGAGCTCCGCGAAGCCGATCGCCGAGTCGGCCTCGTGAAAGTAGGTCGAGCGGTCGTGGACGAACGCGACCGGCTTGCCGCGGACCTTCCCGCGCGCGTAGACGATCCCGTGGACGGTGCGGTATGCCGTCAGCGTCTCGGTCCCGGCGGGCGTCATGTCGGCGGCGGTCGGATGCCAGGAGTCGACGTCGACCAGCGTGTCCATCGGGATACAGCGGCCCCTGTAGCGGTAGTGGTAGGCGTCCTGGCAGAGCACCTCCGCGAACGTCGAGACGTTGTCAGAGGTCGAAGTCGTCGCGCTCCAGGCGTAGTCGCGCCCGTGGCCGAGCTCGACGTACTGGTTGACGCCCGGGAAAGCGGCGCCCCGCGCATCGATCCCCGGTCCATGCAGGTCCTCCTCCATGAGGATCTCCGGCACGTAGTAGCCGACCTGCGGCCCCATCACCGCCAGCGAGTGGCCGTCGGCTGATTCGCGCGCCGAGATCAGCTCCCAGTTGGACGCGTGCGTGGGGTTGCGCAGCGCGGCCAGGAGCTGGGCGCCGACGTCGGCGAGGAAGCCGGGAGCGTTGCGGCGGATCGAGGACGAGCTCGTCGCACTCGGCGAGCCGATCGGGGGGAAGCTGACCGAGCCCGGATCGGGGAGCGCAAGCCCGCGGCGCGCGAACGCCGGGCCGTCCTCGTAGGGGAAGCGATTGGAGAAGATCGTGCTGGGCGCCTCGGGATCGTCGGCCTCCCGAAAGTCGCTCCAGGCGCGCTCCCCGGCGAGTTTGCCGAGGTGCTTCTGGAGCGCCTCCAGCGCGAGCGCCGAGTCGACCTGGCCGCCGCCTCCGAGCCCGAAGATCCCGCCGATCAGCGACGCTTCGGCGATCACGTCGGTCAGGTGCCACGGCTGCGGCAGCGTCCCAAGCGCCACGTACTCCGAGGGCATCAGCTGGGCGGTAAACAGCGGGTTCTGGGCCTTCTGGATGTAGGCGTTGATTCCGGCGACGTAGTCCTGCCCGTCCTGCACCAGCCGGGCGCCCTGCGCGCCGTACAGCCTCGGCGCCGCGTCGATCTGGGATTGGAGGTCCTGCTGGGTGTAGGGCGCGATCGACCACTGCGTCTCGTCCATCTGCCGGTTCGAGGCCGACCCGCCGGCGAATGACGCGAGCGTCCCCTCGGACGCGTGACGCAGCACGTCCATCAGGAACAGCCGATCCTCGGCGCCCGCGTACCCGGCGCCGAACATCACCTCGGACCGCGTCTGGCCGTAGATATGGGGTACGTCGTACTGGTCGCGGACGATCGTCAGGCCCGGCTCCGGGCTCTCGGTGCCGGCGACATTTTGGTCCTGCACCCCGAAGGTGGCGTCCTTGAAGTAGTTGGGGATCTGCGCGTCGGTCAGCGTTGACGCCGCATACTCGAGGTTCGAGTACATCGGCAGCTGGTCTTCAAAGTGCGGGGGGATCGCCCCGGTGGCCTCGAACCGCGCGAACTCGAGCGCGTTGTCGACGCCCTGCTCGCCGGCGGGGAGGATGTTGAGAAAGCCACCCGCGTCATTCAGGCCGTACGGTGCTGGCGACTGCGCGCCTGCCACAGGGGCGGTCACCAACGACACGGCCAGCGCTGCCGCTGCCAGCGCGTACCGGAAAAGGCGCCTCTCCATCGCGGCCGAGAGGCTACTTCCTGGGGCCCGCGCGGGCGCAGGTAGGACCGGGCCGCGGGCTGCGGCCCGATCCTGTTGCGGTCGAGCGGACCTGTGGCCTAGCGCACGTTGGTCAGGAAGCCGTCGGTGTTGCCCGCCGGGTCGGTGTAGAAGCCCACGAGCCGACCGTGGTCGTTGACGCCATTGACGGTGGTCGCGCCGACGCCGTGCGGATCGTCCACATTTTGGAATCCGAACCCGGGTGCCCACACGAACCCGTGCGTCATCGCGTTGGTTCCGGTGCCGACCGTATAGGAGCCGACGACCTCGTCGCCGTCGTTGACCCCGAATGCCTGCGTCGTGGCCGAGCCGGGGACGCTCAGATGAATCACGTGACCGTTATTGAGGATGAGAAACCCTTCGACGGTGCCCGCCGAGTTCGTATCGAAGCCGGCGATGTCGTTCCCGTTGTTGATCGCGGTCGCCGTCACGCTCGGGGCGCCGCCGACCGTGATCTTGTGGTAGCGGTGGTTGCCGACCGTGTAGCTGTAGCCGTGGGCGTTGCCCTTTGAGTCGTTGTAGAAGCCGACGGCGATGCCCTGGTCGTTGACCCCGAGGAGCTGGTCGACGGACGGACTCGCCGGGTTGTTCGTCGGATAGTCAGCCGTATGGAAGTGGCGACCGTTGGTGGCGTAGAACCCGAAGTTGTCGCTCTTACCGTCAACCCAGAACCCGACCGTGACGCCGCGGTTGTTCAGGCCGGTGACCTGCGTCTGCTGCGAGCCCGGGAAATTCTCGTTGTGGTATTGCCCTCCCTGGCCGTCGTTGGGCAGCGTGTATCCCTTGTTGGGATGGCCCTTTGCGCCGGATCCGAAGTACCCGGCGATCTCACCGAACTCGTTGATCCCGAGCAGCTGGTTGAACGTCGTGTCGGCCGGATCATTCAGCGTCTGAAAGGTGTAGTTGCCGCTCGCGTCGGGCACCGTCGCCGCAGCCGCCGAACCGGCCATGACGCCCGCTCCGATGATTCCCGCAAGAACCGCAAGAACCAGTCGCGCAGGACGAGCAACGCGGGATTCGATCGTTGCGCTGTAGCACTTCATGCGTCTTACCTCCATTTGTCAGGGCCTGCCGGCAGTCGATGTCAACGCCGACGGTGCCTGCTGGAGCGCGCCCCGGTGCGCGCGGGGTGATCGTCCGACCACATGAATGAACGTCGCGAGGCCGCTCCAACGCACGCTCGCGCCTGTCGGTCCGCCCCGCGATCGCCGTCAGCGGGCCAGGAGCCGGCGAAGTGATGGGGTGCACGCGCACGCGGCACCACGGAGCCGAGGCAGGCCGAGCAGGTCCTCGATCGTTTGGAGCACCGAGTAGTGGTCCGCTGGGGTCCCCAGGCGGGCACCGCGGGACGCCGCCCCTCCCGCCAGGATCGTGACGATGTGCCCCCCAGAGGCCACCCGGCAGCAGCCGTTATCGCTCGAGCCCTCGTCCCAGGTCAGGATCAGCAGCCCGCGCGGCCCGAGCGCACGCAGCAGAGGCGGGACCAACGTCGAGAGGAAGCTATCGCCGGTGGCGACGCTGCAGTCGTGCATGTCGTGACACAGGTTGGGGCTGATCCATGCAAACCGCGGGAGTGCGTGGGCACGTTCGTCGGCGGCGAGCTGGCCGAATGACACGATCCTGTTGCAGCTCGCCGGGTTGCTCGTGATCCGCGTGTAGTAGACGAACGGGTCGTGCCTCTTGGCGTACTCGCCCGCGCTCGCGCCGGTGAAGCACGGGCCGGGGAGCCCCTCCATGTAAGCCTTCCAACTGATGTGGGCGTGCGTGAGCTGGTCGGCAATGCTCGTCGAGTTAACGGTGCAATCGGTGCAGTCGCTCGAGATCCCGAACGTGGAGCCGCCGGTGAGCGCGAGGTAGTTCGGCAGCGACGGGTGACTGATCGCGTACATGCTCCGCGCCAGCGCGTAGCTATTCGCAAGGTGGTTGATGTACGGCGCCGACGACGAGCCGATGACATCCCCGTATTCCTTGTTCTCCATCACGATCACCGCTATATGCACGGCCGGGCCGTTCGAGAGACGGGCCGGGGGAGAGGGCCGCGTCGGCTCGGACTGGGCCTCGGTTGAGCTCTGCGCCCCGCACGCGCCGACGAGCAGCGCGGCAAAGGTGGCGGCGATGAGTCGTGAGCGGTTAAGTTTCAACTTGGCTTCCTCCGAGTTCCGAGACCACTGCCTGCATCTCCGTCCGGTCGCGCGCAGTCGCGATGGCGCGTGCGGCAATCCGGCCGCTGAACACACACCCGCCGAGGAACGTGCCCTCGAGCGAGCGCCTCCCGTGCATGCCGCCGCCGCCGAATCCGGCCGCCTCACCGACGGCGTAGAGGCCGGAGATGTGTTCGCCGTCGGCGCGAAGGACGCGTGAGTCCAGGTCAGTCTGAATCCCCCCGAGGCTCTTGCGCGCCATCACGGTCATCCTGATCGCGATCAGCGGCATCGCCTTCGGATCGACGATCGGCTGGAACTTGCAGGTCCGTAGGCGGTCCCCCCGCCAATGCCGGACAGACTCGATCCGCCGCAGCTGATCGTCGTTGAAGAGCCCTTTGCCGCGTGCGATCGTGGCGTCGTAGCCGCCGACCTCGCGCTCCATCTGCGCCGCATCAAGCGCGCCGTCCCCGGTGACCTCCCGCATCCGTTGCGCCAGCTCGGGCAGTGAGCGGGCGGTCACGAAGTCCGGGCAGTGGTCTACGAAGTAGCGCACGAGCGTCGGCTTGCCGAGAAGCACTGAGAGGAGGAAGCGGAACAAGTGCTTCTCTCGGATCTGGGGGTTGTGCTCCGACCCCGATACGTCGAGCTCGCGCTTGGCGATTTTCCAGTTGCAGATCATCCAGTAGTAGCCGCGGGGGTCCTCGCACATCCGCTGCAGCGCGTAGTAGGCGTCGAAGGTCGGCATCAGCGGGATCGGGCCGTAGCGGCGCCCGGTCGGATCAAGCACCAGCCCAGAGCGTGGCGGGATCAGCTTGAGCCCGTGCAACGGGCGCCGCGGCCTTGGGTGGCGCACGGCGTCGGCGTAGTTCCACATCCGTTCCAGGTGGGTGACGTTGCCGCCGATCCGGCTGACCTCCTGGTGCATCGCGCCGTCGGCGTAATAGTGCGAGCCCATCAGGATCTCCCGAGGCGGCGACCCGAGCTCCGGCGGCCACTCGCGCCGCACGATGTCGAGGTTGCCGCCGACCCCGCCTGCCGCGACCACGACCTGGTCGGCCTCGACCGTCGTGGTGCTGCCAGCTTCGGCGGTCGGACCGCCGTTCGCTTCGGGGACGGTCCGGCAGCCGGTGACCCCGTTGCCGTCGATCAGCAGCTCTGCGACGCGCGTGGCGAACCGCACCTCAAGGCGGGTGCGGGTACGGTGGCGCTGGATCGCGCCCCATACCTGGTCGACGAGCGCTTTCCCGCACCCCCACGTCAGGTGGAAGCGCGGAACCGAGTTGCCGTCGCCGTAGACGCCCCGCTCTGCCCAGTTGACCACGGGGAAGAACCGTACCCCGTGGCCCTTCAGCCACCCGCCGACCTCGTCACGGGCCCGGGCGACGTATTCCTCGGCCCAGCGTCGCGGCCACTGATCCTGCTCGTCGAACTCGGCGACGCGCAGCCAGTCCCGGAGCGCGAGCTCGTGGCTGTCCTCGATTCCCGAACGCCGCTGCTCGCGGGTGTCGACCATGAACATGCCGCCGAAAGCCTCACGGGCGAGGCCGCCGACCTCGTGCGGCTGGCACCGGTCGAGTAGCAGGATCCGCTTGCCCGCGTCGAGCTCCTCAAGCAGCTCGAGCGTGACGACGAGGCCCGCGATTCCGGCCCCGATCACGACCACGTCGGTCCTATCCGTGCCAGCCATGAGGGTGGACGCTACCGCCTGCGGGCGGTGCGGGTTGCGTCGCCGGTGTCAGAAATCGGTGGCCCCGCTCGTCGCCAACTCGACGAGTCCTTCGTCAACTCCGGCGACGGCTTCGGCGTGGGCCGCGATGCCTGCGAGCCTGAGGGCGTCGCTTACGGCGGACTCGGGCGGGATCACGATCCGGAGCGCCAAGCCCCGGCGGCGGAGGCTCTCGCTGAGCCTGTAGAGCATGTGCATGCCGGAGCTGTCGACGTAGTCGACCGCGGTGAGGTCAACGACCACGCCAAGTGCGGTGTTGGGTGTGTAATCGGAAATGGCTTCACGCAGCTCGCTCGCGTTTGACATGTCGATCTCACCCGAGACACGGGCGATTACGGCACCGTCGCGGGAGCTGAGTTCCAGGTCGGCGAGTCTCATCGACCCCGGAGGCGTCGTCGCATCACGATCGCCGTGCCGTCCGTGGTCGCGTTCACCTCGACCCCGTCCATGGCCGTTTCGATGATCGTCAGCCCGCGGCCGCGGTCAGCTCCTCGGGGAGCCCGCCAGCGGCCTCCGTCGCGAACTGTGATCACCGCCTCGTCCCCTGCGACGCTCGCCCGTAGCTCGAAGGAGGCCGCCCGCGGCGAGTATGCATGCTCGACGGCGTTGGCGCATGCCTCGTTGACGGCGAGCGTGATCTCCGTAATTGCCGCGTCATCGGCCCCTCGCTCGTACAGCCATCGGCGTATCAACCGCCGGACTCGCGAGAGTACGACGGGTTCGGCGGGGAGGTCGAGCCGGAGCTCGGCCGGCACCGGCGTGCTCTGAAGCGCCAGGATCGCCAGGTCGTCGCGGAGACCGTCGGGGGGGACCATTCCGTTGATGGCGCGGCGGCAGGCGTCCTCGGCGGAGCGCGCCTCGCCGATGAGCTCGACCAGCCGGTCGATCCCCTCACTGAGCGGAGTCCCACGCCGCTCGACGAGACCGTCGGTGTAGAGCACCAGCGTTTCGCCGCCGACCAGCGAGAGCTCGCGCTCGGGACACGCGCCGTAGGGGAACCCGCCAAGCGGCGCGCCGGGGGTGATCTCGACGACGCTGGCACCCATGCCCGAGACGAGGATTGGCGGCAGGTGACCCGAGGTGGCGACCCGTACCCGGCCCGTCTCAGGGTCGAACACGGCGTACGCAGCGGTCGCCATCGCGTATTCGCCCATCGACTGGACGTAGCGGTCGACCAGCTCGAGGGTCCGCGACGGCCCGTGGCCCTCGATCGCGTAGCTCCGGAGGGCGGTCCGTAGCTGGCCCATCAGCGCCGCAGCCCGCACACCGTGTCCGACCACGTCGCCGATCACAAGCCCCACCATGCCGCGGGGCAGCTCGACCACGTCGTACCAGTCGCCCCCGACCTCGTCCCGGGCCGGGACATAGCGCGTTGCGACCGACACGCCGTTGAGCTCGGGGAGGCGGCCCGGGAGCAGGCTCCGCTGCAGCAGGACGGCCACCTCGTGCTCGCGTTTGAGTGCCGAGAACAGGCGCGCGCGTTCGATCGCCGGCGCGGCGCGCGCCGCTGCAAGCTGTAGCACCGCCAGGTCCTGCGGGCCGAACTCTCGCGGCTTCAGTGAGCCCACGTGAAGCACTCCTATCAACGCGCCCTCGACGATCAGCGGAAGTCCGAGCAGCGAACGGATCCCCTTCTCACGGAGAATCGGGTTGAGGATGTCGGCGTGATCGACCTCCGCGACGTAGATCGCCACGCGCTCAGCGGCGATTCGGCCGGCGAAGCCCTTCCCGATCGGAATCCGGACGCCCTGCTCTACCTCCTCCTCTATTCCCTTCGCCGCACGCGCGAGCAGTTGCTGGGAGCTTTGCTCGAACAGGAGGATCGCGGCGGTATCGACCCGGAGCGCGTCCTGCACGCGGGTTAAAAGCTCGTCGAGCAGCTCGTCGAGGCCCAGCTCGGAGAGCCCGGGATCGCTGAGTCGGTAGAGATCGCGGACCTGGTCGGAGGGGGCAAGAATCGGCTCCGCGGCACGGAGCATCACCTGTCCGGCTCCCAATGCGGGAAGCCGAGACTCAGTGCTGTCGTTCTCCGGGGCCATCACAAGCCCTCCTCGGACTGTGGGAATAGCAGATACAGGTGGGCGATGGGCCACCAGCCTGGGGGCTACCGGGGCCCGGGGGTCGCCTCAAGGGGCGCCCTAGTCGTAAGGCTTCCCGTCACGGGCCCAGCGCAGACCGATTACCGCCCATCCGATGTTGACCTCCGGGTTGCTCGACCGCGCGAACGTCGATACTCCGCGCGATGAGGAGGGTCCTGGAGCTAGCGGCGTACCGTCGCTTACTCGCTGCGTACACGCTCAATGAGCTCGCATTCTCGATCGGCTCACTCGCGCTCGCGGTACTCGTTTACAACCGAACCGGCAGCGCGATCGCGGCCGCCGGCTACTTTTTGTGCGCGATGTTCGCGCCGGCAATCCTCTCGCCGGCGATCGTTGCGCGCCTAGACCAACGCTCCTCACGGCCGGTGCTCGTCGCGTTGTACGGCCTTGAGGCGGCACTGTTCGCGGTGCTCGCCTGGGTCGCAGGTCGGTTTGCGCTCGCCCCGGTGCTAGCTCTGGCCCTGCTCGATGGGATCGTTGCCGTCTCAGCCCGGGCGCTCGCCCGTGCGACCACTGTCACCGTGACGTCAGCGGCGGGCCTTCTACGAGAGGCCAACGCGGTCACGAACGCGTCCTTCTCGGTCTGCTACATGGTGGGTCCGGCGCTTGGTGGGGTAGCGGTTGCGGTGGGTGGCACGGTTGCAGCTCTGCTGATCACCAGCGGTGTGTTCGCGTTGATCGCGCTCATGCTGACGACGGCACGGGGCCTGCCGGGTTCGGTACCCGATCCAAGTTCGATCTCCGGTCGCGTTCGATCCGCGCTTCGCTACGCGCGGGGGCAGCCAGAGGTCCGGGCGTTGCTAGGTCTTCTCGCCGCCGCAATCCTATTCGCGTCGATCCCGATTCCGGTCGAGGTCGTACTGGCTGACCACACGCTCCACGGGGGCGCGGGTGGATACGGTGGCCTGCTTTCAGCGTGGGGCGCCGGCGCGGTTGTGGGCAGCGCCATCTATGCGCGCTGGCGTGGCCGTCCCGCTCGGGTGCTGATCGCCCTCGGCGCGCTGTGCCTAGGCGTAGGGTTCGTGATGATGGCGGTTGCGCCGTCGCTCGCCATTGCGATCGCCGGGGCCGTGCCCGCGGGCGTGGGCAACGGAACGATGTTCGTGGCAAGCCGCACGGCGCTTCAGGAAGCGGTCGAGGTCCGCTGGATGGCGCTGATGATGAGCCTGAGTGAGTCGATCATCCAGGGCGTGCCCGGGGCGGGAATCTTGCTCGGCGGGGCTCTTACAGCTGCGGCGGGACCCAGAGCCGCCCTTGCTGCCGGCGGGGTTGGGTCGGTCGCTATCAGCTTCGCGGTGTGGGTGATGCTCCGATCAGGCGTCCGTCACAGCGCGCCAACAACGACGCCGGAGGAGCTGGCGCCGGTTGGTGCCTTGGCCGAACCCGGACGGCGACGGCGGGGGACCGGAGAAGGAAGCGCATACCACTAGGCACGAAGCACCCTCTGCGCGCCCCGGTACCTCTCGATACGCGGGGTCGCGCAGCCCGAAACTTCGCAAGCGCCGTTGCAAACGAACGTCCGGGGACGCCCAGACGAATGCAGACCTTGCGGCCCCTGGCCGGGTTCAGTAAGCTGAAGCTGTCTGACTTAGCTCTCCGAACCGCGTGCAAGGAGGCCGGTGTGCAATTGCGGGGTGGGTGATTTCAGTTAGAGGGGCTCCGTTGCACCGGAACCCCTCTATCTTGTTAAGGGGTGTTACAAGGGACCATCGGCGCTGACCAGGCCGACCTTTAGCGTCCAGAGCAAACTGGACGATCGTTTGAGTATTCGGTTTTGCGCGCCGATAAATGGTGCGAATGGGGAGCACCGAAGCCACAACGGCCCTCGGATCAGCGCGGCGCCCCGGCCTCGGCGTCGTGGCGACGCATGTCGCCGCCCTTGCGATCGCGGGCGGATTGGTAGCGGTCACCGCTAGCTGGAATCACTGGAGCTTCGCGCCCCTGGCGGCAATCGCGATGTTCGCAGTGGGGAGTGATCTGACGTCGGTCCAGAGTGACTCTCGCAAGATGAAGATCTCCGGCGTGGCCCTCGGCACTGTTCTCGCTGCTGTGCGGTTCGGTGGGGCGCCCGCTGCGTCGATCGGCTTACTGACCGGTCTGGTGGGCTGGTTGAGATGGCGTGAGGCGCCGCACTATTTGCGCAACAACCTCGTGACGTTCGCGTGGGGCCCGCTCGCGGCCGGACTGTTCTTCGGCGCCGCAAGCCGCCTTGCCCACGTCACCTCCGGCGAGGCCGCTTACTACTTCCTGGTGCTCCCGACCTTCCTCGTCGCGCTTTTCGTCAACTTCACCGGCGTGATCGGCTACCAGTGCTACCTCGACGGCTCGTCGATGATGTCCAAAGCCCGGGAGGTGCTCGTCCCGATCCTCTCGGCCGAGCTCTTCTCGGCCGTACTCACCGCGATCGCGGTGTACTTCGTCGTTAAGACCGGCACGATTGGCGTCGGGGTGCTCCTGGTAACGCTGGCGATCTTCCAATACCTGGTTGGTGAGCTGCTGACGTCGCAGCGGCGAGGAGAGGAGCTTCGTCGCAAGGCAACGACCGACGAGCTCACGGGTCTTGCAAACCGTGAGCGGTTCAGCGCCGTATTGGCGGAGCGGATCGCCGTGGGGCACGCCGACCGTGTGTTCGCGGTGATGCTGATCGACCTCGACCGGTTCAAGGAGATCAACGACACGCTCGGCCACCACTACGGCGACGTTCTGCTTCGAGACCTGGGACCCAGGCTCGCGGAGTGCATTGGTCCGGATGGGTTGGTCGCCCGTCTTGGGGGCGATGAGTTCGCCGTCCTGCCGGGCACTCAGAGCGACGATCCGGACACGCTGGCCGACGCCGCGGCCGCGCTGCTGGAATGCGTCCGGGAGCCGGTGGTGGTCGACGAGCTCACGCTCGACATCGGCGCCAGCATCGGGATCGCGCGCTTCCCGCTCGACGGCGAAGATGCGCATGACCTGCTCCGCCGTGCCGATGTGGCGATGTACGCGGCCAAGGAAGAACACAGCGACTTCAAGCTCTATGAGACGCGGCTCGACCGCCACTCGCTCCGCAGGCTCACCGTCCTCAGCGACTTCAGGCGCGGCCTCGCCTCCGACGAGTTCGTGCTGCATTATCAACCGGTCGTCGATCTAGACGGCTCGGGCGTGCAAGGGGCCGAGGGCCTCGTTCGCTGGCAGCATCCGGAGCTCGGCCTGCTCAGCCCAGCTGACTTCGTCCCGATCGCTGAGCAGTCCGGGCTGATCGGCCCGCTGACGCATTACGTGCTCGAACGCGCGATCGCAGACTGCACGGAGTGGCGGGCCAACGGGCACGACCTGGCGGTCGCGGTCAACCTCTCCGTCAGGGACCTCCTCGATCTCGAGCTCCCAGCCCAGGTCTCGAGCGTCCTCACCGCCTACAACCTCCCGCCAGAGGCGCTCCACCTGGAGATCACAGAGAGCATGATCATGTCCGACCCTGATCGCGCCCTGGCGACCGTGGCGCGTCTGCGCCAGCTCGGGGTACGCATCTCGGTCGACGACTTCGGCACCGGTTACTCGTCGCTCTCGAACCTGAAGCGGCTGCCGGTCAACGAGCTGAAGATCGACCGCAGCTTCATCTCGACGCTGCTGCAGGACGAAAGCGACTTGATCATCGTCCGCTCGACGATCAGCCTCGGGCACGATCTCGGGCTGAGCGTGGTCGCTGAGGGCGTCGAGGACGAGATGACGCTCAAGCGTCTCGAGCTGCTCGGCTGCGATCTCGCGCAGGGCTACCACCTCGGCCGTCCCGTCCCGAGCGAGGTATTCCTCGAGTCGCTCCCGGACGTCCAGGACCTGGTGGCCCGGGCCGCCTCCGCCTGACGGGCGGCAGCGACCCGCGGCCGGTAGCGTCCGCCGCATGGACTCGACGTTCACGCCGTTCCATCGCGGGGGCTCCGGCCTGCCCCTCGTGTGCGTACACGGCTTCGCCGACACGTGGCGCACATGGGAGCTCGTCCTCCCCGACCTCGAGCGACGCCATGACGTGCTCGCGCTGACGCTCGCCGGCCACGCCGGCGGCCCGCCGATCTCCGGGCCGATCGATCACAAGTCGCTGGTCGACGCAGCCGAGCGGGCGATGGATGAGGCCGGGTTCGAGACCGCCCACGTCGTGGGCAACTCGCTCGGTGGCTTTCTGTCGCTCCAGCTCGCCGCCCGCGGCCGCGCGCGGACGGTGGTCGCGCTGGCCCCGGCCAGCGGCTGGCCGGAGCGTGACCCGCTGGCCGTCGAAGCGCTCGATCGGCATGCCGCCCTGCAGGAGCTCGTCAGGGCAGCGGCGTCCCACGCCGACGAGATCGTCGCCTCAGAGGAGGGCAGAAGGCGCGCAACGGCCTACACCACCGCCAGCTTCGAGCACATCCCGGCTGACCTGCTCGCGCACCAGATCCGTGGCGCGGCGGGCTGCGATGCCGCCCTTCCGCTGCTCGACTTCGCCCGGTCCCACGGTTACCGACTCGACGCCGAGAAGATCGCGTGCCCTGTGCGGATCGTGTGGGGCACCGAAGACAAGCTGCTGCCCTGGCCGCGGGCGGCGACGCGCTATCGCAACGGGTGGCTCGCGGACGCCGACTGGATCGAGCTCGACGGAGTGGGGCACTCGCCTCAGCTCGACGTCCCCCTCGAGACGGCGCAGCTGATCCTAGGCTTCACCGACTCTTGACGGCGATCACTCCTCGACGCGCTTGCGGCGCACCAGTTGGAGGTCGCCCGCGGTCACCTTGTGCCCGGCCGCGCAGTGAAGCTCCGCGCGCACTGGCTCGCCACAGCCGCGATGCCGCAGCTCGACGGGACCGCCACGATCATCGACCCAACGATCGCCCCACTGCATCAGCGCCACCAGCGCTGGGAACAGATCGGCGCCCTTGTCCGTGAGCCGATAGCGCTGGCGGGTGCGCTGCCCGGGGTCGCGGTAGTCCTCGCGCTCAAGTAGGCCGTCCTCGACGAGCTCGCGCAGGCGCGCGGCGGCGACGGGCTCGCTGATCTGGGCCCGCTCCGCGAACTCGTCGAAGCGGGTGGTCCCGTAGAACGCCTCGCGCAGGATGAGGAACGCCGACCGGGTGCTTACGACCTCGAGCGTCCTCGCAATCGTGCACCGGTCGGCTGTCCAGCCGCTCCGCGGCTCCAGCGATCCACTCAACTGAAGGGTGGTTTCCATGGGAGCATCATAGCTGACTATTGGATGACTAAGTCAGCGTGTATGATCCTGACTGTGCCGAGGCTAAGCCAGATCGTCGGATCCCCGCCACGCGACGCTTCCCCTCAGCTGGTGCTGGTGATCGTGTGCGCCGGGGTCGTGCTCGCGGCGCTTGACCTGTTCATCGTTAATGTCGCGATTCCGCAGATGGCCCTCGACTTCCACCTGCGGGGGAGCGGCCTCGCCGACCTCTCGTGGGTCCTGAACGCCTACGCGATCGTGTACGCGGCCTGCCTGGTGCTGTTCGGCCGGCTCGCGGACCGGTACCGGCGCGAGCGGGGGTTCCTGCTTGGCGTCCTCGTGTTCGTCGCTGCGTCGGCGGCCTGCGGGGCTGCCACCAGTGTCCCGATGCTCGTGGCGTTCCGGGTGATCCAGGCGGCGGGGGCGGCGCTCCTGACGCCGACCTCGCTGGGGTTGATCCTCGCCACCACAGCGCCCGAGCGTCGCAATGGCGCGGTGCGTGCATGGACCGCCGTAGGGGGACTGGCGGCGACCCTCGGACCGGTGGTGGGCGGGCTGCTCGTCGAGGCGAGCTGGCGCTGGGTGTTCTTCGTCAACGTGCCAATCGGCCTGCTCGCGCTGGTGGTCGGCTGGCGGCTTCTGCCGAAGGTCCCGGGTCATTCCGTCCCGGCCCCGGACGCGCTCGGCGCCGCCTCTCGTCACTGGCGGCGTCGGCCCTGCTGACCCTCGGCCTCGTCAAGGGCGGCGTCTTGGGGATGGGGAGGCGGTCGGACACTCGCCGCGCTGGGCGGTGGCGCCATCGCGCTCAGTCTGTTCGCGCTGCACTGCGCCCGCCATCGCAACCCGCTGATCGACCGCCCAGCTGTTCCGGCTGCGACCGTTCACCGGGGCCTCGATCGTCGCGCTCCTTCTTCTCGGCGTCCTTCGGGGCGATGCTCCTGTCCCGAGTCCTGTGGGCACAGGAGGTGTGGCACTGGTCGCCGCTGATCACGGGGCTCTCGATCGCACCAGGCCCGATCATGGTGCCGCTCTTCTCGTTCCTGGTGGGCGGGGCGGCTCAGCGTCCGATTCGGACCCGGGAGGGGTGATCGCGGCCGGGTCCACGATCTTCGCGATCGGTGCCGCGTGGTGGGCACTCGCCGTGGGCATCCGCCCCGACTACGTCGGCGAGGCCCTGGGCGGGATGCTGCTCACCGGCATCGGAGTCGGCCTGACGCTTCCGACGATGATGGCCACCGGCGCGTCGTCGCTTCCGCCGGCATCGTTCGCGACCGGTTCGGCGGTCGTGAACATGTTCCGCCAGATCGGCCTGGCGATCGGGGTCGCGGTGTTCATCGCGGTGCTCGGTTCGCCGCATTCGCCGGCGGCCGCGCTGACGGCCTACGAGCGCAGCTGGGTCGTCGTGGCCGTCATCTCTCTGGTCGCCGCCGCGGCGGGACTCCTGCTGCTCACCCAGAGACGGTCCACGGCCGCCGCGACGGCCGAACCGGCGGTCGCGGTGGCCCAAGTGTCAGCGCCGGGCAGAGGCATCTAACCGGTCCACGTCGAGGAGCACGAGACGAGCGATGTCTGAGCAGAGCGTCGGCCCGGTCACGGTGTGCACCGCCGGAGGCACGGGCACGATCCTCCAACGCGCATGAGCCCCGGTCTGGCTGGCGGTCGCGGCGCGAGCGCGTTCATGCGGCTCATGGAAATAGAGCTCGAGGAGGCCGGACCGACCCGAGTGAGCGGGTCGGTGGCCGCCGATGAGCGCCACCAGCAGCCGTGGGGTCTGGTCCACGGGGGCCTGTACACGACAGTGATCGAGACGTTCGCCACGACCGGCGCCTACGAGGCCGTGAAGAACCGCGGGCAACTCGCCGTCGGCGTCACCAATATCACCGACTTCCTGCGCCCGCATCGGGATGGACGCCTGGACGTGGTCGCGACGGCGGTCCACCAGGGCCGCTCGCAGCAGCTCTGGCAGGTCGAGATCCGTCGTCCGGACGATCGGAAGCTCGTCGCCAGGGGCCAGGTGCGCCTTCAGAACATAGATCGAGACGATGGGTAGCAGGGCGATCAGCTGGCACGACCCGGAGGCGCTCGCGGCCGCAGGCGCGAAGCTCTCCGGCCTTGAATTCCTCGACGGCGGTCAGCGCGGGTCGTTTGCCACCGCCTCCGATCGCCGAGCTGATGGGGTTGTCGCTGGTCGCAGTGGGCGACGGTGAAGCGGTGTTTCGGTGTTCGCCCGACGAATCGAGCTACAACCCGATCGGAATGGTCCATGGCGGCCTGCTCTGCACGCTGCTCGACTCCGCGGCGGGTTGCGCCGTGCACACGACGCTCCCGGCCGGGGCCGGGTATTCGTCGATCGAGATTAAGGAGCTTCCTGAGACCGGTGCGCGCCGATGGGGGCGCGATCGAGGCACACGGCCGGGCGCTGCGCGTCGGGCGCCGGGTCGCGTTCGCCGAGGCGCACGCGCGCGACGCTGCGGGCGAGCTCGTCGGGCATGCGACGAGCTCGCTTGCGTTGATCCACCCATAGGGCGGGCACGGCCGGAGCCCAAGCCGCCGGGCGCCCAGGACGTTTTATGCTCGCGCGGTGCACATTCGCGAGCTCACTTCGCCGGAGCAGCGGGTGCTCGGCTGCCTGATCGAGAAGCGTTGGACGACCCCGGACCAGTACCCCCTCTCGCTGAACGCGTTGCGGCTGGCCTGCAACCAGTCCACCAACCGCGAGCCGGTGTCCGACTACGACGATGCGACCGTGCGGGACGCGGCCAGCCGGCTGAAGTCGCTATGGGCTTGCGCGGCTGGCGAGCGGCCACGGCAGCCGCGCGATCAAGTACCGCCATCTGGCCGAGGAGGCGCTCGGCCTCGGCCGCGAGGAGCTGGCCGTCCTCGCCGTCCTGCTGCTGCGCGGTCCGCAGACTCCGGGCGAGCTCAAAGCGCGCAGCGACCGCATGGCGAGCATCGGCTCGCTCCCCGATGTCGAGCGAATCCTCGACACCCTGACCGACCGCGGCTACGCCAGGAGGCTCGAGCGGCAGCCCGGTCAGAAGGAGGATCGCTTCGAGCACCTACTGGGGTCACAGGACACGGCCGAACCCGCCACCGGTCCTGCACAGCAGGCTGCGCCGTCTTCGCCCGTTCCCGACGCCGGGCTCGAAGAGCGTCTCCGGGCGCTCGAAGGAGAGGTCGCCGAGCTCCGCGAGCAGCTCGCCACTCTGCGTGGCGAGTGTCAGGTCCCTGCCGCCGGCCTGACCCATGGTTAGCGGGGCCGTCATGCACGCCGCAAGGCGCAAAAAAGGCGCGCCTGTAGCGGGGCTCTTCGAAGCGGCTGAAGGGACTCGAACCCTCGACCTTCTGCATGGCAAGAGGGGCTTCTGAGATCCGACTTTCGGATTGTTGCCTGCAAATCGTCACCTTTTGGGGCCCTCGTGCCACCCGAGTGGGCGGCGATATACCCGCAAATTCGACCAGTTCAGTGGCGGTTCTTGTAGCGATCTCGTAATGAGGGCGGCCGGAGCTCCGGCCGATCGTCAAACCGCGGAACGGATGATCGGTGGCGTTCGCCGCCGAAACCCTACCTGTTGCTCGAAGACACGCACCTGCTTATCGCGCAGCTGAGAGAGCCGGCGTGACGCTCGTTGCTCTCGGTGGAGGCGGAGCACGTCATCGACACGCGCCTTGCAGCGCGGGGCAAATCGGCTGGCTGGATTACGCCTATTGCAGTCACCCCGGGGTGGCGACCACTTCGCAGCGCGAGTGGCGACCGGATCGACGGCGAGTACGTGATCGCAACGTGGCAATGCGAGCGTCCGGGCCAACCGGCGGGCCGCGCACGCCAGAGCGACGCGCCCAAAGCGCGGCGGACCACAGAGCCAAGCCTCGCCCCGGAGCGACCGGTAGTTATCCGCTGCTAGCCAGCGCGAGCTTACGGATGGCGTGCTGGACTGGATGTCACAGAGTGATCGCTGGGTGCAGCCATGAGCTACGACATCGTCATCGTCGGCGGCGGTTCGGCTGGCTGCGTGCTCGCCAACCGGCTGAGCGAGGACCGTTCGACCCGTGTGCTCGTGCTCGAGGCCGGGCGCCCTGACTACCCGTGGGACGTGTACATCCACATGCCGGCGGCGCTGTCGTTCCCGATCGGCAACCGCTTCTACGACTGGAGGTACGAATCCGAGCCTGAGCCGCACATGCACGACAGGCGCATCTACCACGCGCGAGGCAAGGTGCTCGGCGGCTCGAGCAGCATCAACGGAATGATCTTCCAGCGGGGCAACCCGCTCGACTACGAGCGGTGGGGCGCCGACCCCGGCATGGGCAGCTGGGACTACGCGCACTGCCTGCCGTACTTCAAGCGGATGGAGACCTGCCTGGCGGGCGCCGACGAGTGGCGGGGGAGCGACGGTCCGCTCAAGCTCGAGCGCGGTCCCGCGATCAACCCCCTCTGCCAGGCGTTCTTCAAGGCCGTGCAGCAGGCCGGCTACCCGCTCACCGATGACGTCAACGGCTATCGCCAGGAGGGCTTCGCGGCCTTCGACCGAACGATCTTCCGCGGCCATCGCCTGAGCGCCGCCCGCGCCTACCTGCATCCGGTGCGCAGCCGCCCCAACCTCGAGGTTCGCTGCCGCGCCTTCGTCAACCGCGTCCTGTTCGAAGGCAACCGCGCCGTGGGCGTCGAAGTCGTCGAGGGACGCAAGACCCACTCGGTCCGGCCGGCGAGGTGATCCTTTGCGGCGGCGCCATCAACTCACCGCAGCTGCTGCAGCTCTCGGGCGTGGGCAACGCACGCGAGCTTGGCGCGCTCGGCGTAAACGTGGTGCACGACCTCCCCGGGGTCGGCGAGAACCTGCAGGACCACCTCGAGGTCTACGTCCAGTACGCGTCAAAGCTGCCGGTTTCGGTCGCGCCGGCGCTCAAGTGGCGCAACCGGCCGGGCGTCGGCCTGCAGTGGCTGCTGTTCCGCAGCGGGCCGGGCGCGACCAACCACTTCGAGTCGGGTGGCTTCATTCGCAGCAACGACGAGGTCGCCTACCCGAACCTCATGTTCCATTTCCTGCCGATCGCGATCCGCTACGACGGCTCGGCGCCGCAGGGCCACGGCTACCAGGTGCACGTCGGCCCGATGTACTCCGATACGCGCGGCTCGGTGAAGGTGGTCTCCACCGACCCGCGCGTGCACCCCGCGCTCCGCTTCAACTACCTCTCCACCGATCAGGACCGCCGCGAGTGGGTCGAGGCCGTCCGCTGCGCGCGCAAGATCCTCACACAGCAGGCATTCGACCCTTACAACGACGGCGAGATCTCCCCCGGCCCGTCCGTCGAAACCGACGAGGAGATTCTCGACTGGGTGGCCGAGAGACGGCGAGACCGCGCCTGCACCCGTCCTGCACGTGCAAGATGGGCACCGGGCCCGACGCTGTCGTCGACCCCTCGAGCATGTGCGTGCACGGCCTCGAGCGATTGCGCGTCGTCGACGCGTCGGCCATGCCGTACGTCACGAACGGAAACATCTACGCGCCCGTCGTGATGCTCGCCGAGAAGGCCGCCGACCTCATCCGCGGGAACACGCCACTGGCGCCCTCGGAGGCTCGAGTTCTATCGCCACCAGGGAACCGGCGCCGATGCCGCGGGCGCCGCGACCGCTAGCCCCTGACACAGAGGTGAGAGCCTCGCAGGCCGGGCGCTCGAGGCGTTTCCGGGAGCGGAGATCCCGGCGCTAGGCCCGCCCGATCAGGCGAAGCGAGCCGTATACGGACAGACGGGCGCACGGACATTCGGACTCTCTCAGTGGATGACCAGTGAGCGCGATCGGTGCCGAGCGGTTGTCAAAGCGCTACGGCTCCGCGTTGGCGCTCGAGACCTCGACCTCGAGGTGCGCGAGGCGATGTCTACGGGAACCCCCGGGGACCGCACGGAGCTGGCAACATCCGCGTGCCGCTCGGGCTGCACCGCCCGAGGGCAGGCGTGAGCTGTTCCCGGCCGGCCGCCACCGCGCGCCGCTCAGCGCCTGAGCGCCCGGCTAAGTCCGGTAGCCCGGCGCGCCGGTGGCCACCGCCACGATCCTCCGGCCGGAGACCGTACTCGCGCGGATCCGGATCCAGTGGCCCTTGTGACCGGGCGCCCACGGCTCAAGTCCGAGCGTCTCGATGCGCCGCAGCTCAGCCGGGTTCGTGATCTCCTCGGTGACGCCCTGGATAATCACGCTCCAGCCGACTCGGCCGAGCGGGTCGATGCCGTCGATCTCGAATACGGCAAATACCGCGCAGAGCAGGGCGAACAGCTTGGATCCGGGCCCGGAGCGGATCAGCACCGACTGCGATGGTTCGTCGAACACGTAGTTGACGGGCCGCATCACAGGGTCCGGCCGATGAGGCGCGTTGACCGCGATCCTGCCAAGAGTCCCCTCGGCGAGCAGCCGCAGACATTCGGATCGATCGAGCTCAACCGTCTCAGTCGCGGTACGCGGATCGCCGGCGACGGAGGCATTGTCCGGCTGTGAACTCGCCGTCCCGTTCACGCCAACAGCATACGCCCCGCGGTGCCTGGGATCAGCCGTACCAACCGACACGCACGCTCCGCGAGCCGTCGACGCGGCGGCGCAAGGGGGTGCTCGCCTTGCTCGGGAAGCGAAGCTGCAAAGGACGCCGCCAGTTGCTCGCCTTCCTGGACGCCGCGATCGCCCGGCCCTGCGTTCGCTCGCCAAGCGAGGGCCGGGCCGGGGACGCATCGACGAGCGTGTCGCGTCGGTCCCGATGTGCCCAGCGCATCCAATCACTCGCCTACGAAGCAGCAGGCGAGCGAACGCCCCTGCGCGCTGCTCGTATGTCAGAACGTCGCCCGCACCTCGGCCGCCCTGCTGCCTCCGCGCGTTTCGACGGCGCGCCTCGCGCCTGCTCTCGCTCACCCAGAGTCGTCGGTGCCGCCGGTCGCACGGCGCTTCCTTTGCCACGCACGCGATCGCCCGGCGCGGCGAGCGCTCGCGTGGCGAACCAGTCGTCCGGTGCCGGCGATCGGCACGATAGAGGCGTCGGGTAGGCCCGGCGCCTTGCGACGCCGGGCCCCCCTCAGAACCGGACGTGCCCGTTTCCGAGCATCCGGCTCAAGCGAGCCCTGATGGCTGGCGGGTGGGGGTTGCAGCGGAGGTGGATGAGACGGGGTGGTCCAGCCTTGTCCGGCGTGCCTGGGTCCCAGACGATGTCGATCGTCTTGCGGGTGGTGGCCAGCCATGTCTCCCATTGGTGTGGGGTTTGTGGCCGGTCCTCGACGGCGACTAGCGTTGCCCTGGCAGATCGCGCAGCGGCCGTCTTGCTCCGGTGGAGCCAGAGGGCGGTGCGGTTGATCGGCAGGGGTGCTTTGCGCCGTCGCCAGGCCCAGTAGTCGGCGAGCGCGGGGTCATCGGGTGACGCCCCGTGTCTGACGATCTGGTGTCGGACGATGTTGGTCCAGGCGAAGCGGTGGAGGTAAGCGCCGCTGTGTGCGGTCACCGAACACCCACCGGTCCTGCCTGGCCTTGTTGAACTTGCCGAAGTACCGGGCGAACACCCAGTGCGTCGGCTTGTTCGGGTGGCTGACCTTGGCCCACTTGCAGTGTGAGCCGCCACAGGTAGTAGTCCAGCGCCGAACGTCTCGGCGGATACCTGTGTCCGGTAGTAGGCGGCCCAGCCCCGAATGATCGGGTTGAGCCGTTTGAGCACCGCCGGGGCGTTGCTCCCGCGCAGGGAGCGCAGCTCGGTGCGGAGCCGTTCCCGGATCCGTCTGACGGCCGCCTTGCTGGGTTTGATCAGCAGCTTGCGCCGGTATCGGCGGACGTTGAACCCCAGGAAGTCATAGCCCTCGCCGAGCGACACGACCTGCGTCTTGTCGTCGTTGAAGGCCAGGCCTCTGGGCGCCAGCCACGCGGCGAGCCGCGCTTTGACCTCGATCGCTTCCTGCCTTGAGTGGCAGTGAACGACGAAGTCATCGGCGTATCTGATCAGCACCGGGGAGCCCTTCATGGCGCGTTGGTCTGCGCCATATCGGGCTCCGGCGGCCGTCTCCATCCCGTGCAGGGCGATGTTCAGACAGCAGGGGGCTTGCCACCCCGCCCTGAGGAGTTCCCTCCTCGGTGCGGGACAACCGGCCGTTCTCGACCACGCCCGCCTTCAACCATTGCCGGATCATTTCCCTGGCGGGGAACGAGCCGAGCATCGGCATCAGGATGTGATCGTGACCGATCCGGTCAAACGCCCCGGCCAAGTCCGCGTCGAGCACCCACAGGCGCCTGGGATTCTGCTTGGCGACCTGAAAGATCGCTGCGATCGCGTCATGGCAGCCACGGCCGGGCCGAAACCCGTAGGACTTCGGCTCAAACCGCGCCTCCCACTCGGGCTCCAGCGCGTTCACGACCCGTGCCTGATGCACGCGGTCGAGAATCACCGGGATCCCGAGCGGGCGCCGCTTGCCGCCCGGCTTGGGGATGAACACCCGTCTGACCGGCCAGGCCTTGAACACGTCCGCGGGGTCGTGCACCCTTGAGACCAACTCTGTCTTGGCCTCGTCGGTAAGCGCGACCTCGCCGTCCACGCCCGCGGTCAGACGACCCGCGTTGCGCTCGGTCACCCGTCGCACGCTCTGAAGCGTGTTCGAGCGTGACCGGAGCATCAACTTCTGCAACCGGCGGACCCTCGCGAGGTCCCCCGCTTTGGATGCCGTGAAGATCCGCTGCCGCAACCGCCGTACTTCCTGCTCGACCTGCCGCCAATCGATCTGGCGCCAGTCGAGCGTGACGTCCTCTGGTCCACTCACCACGCCGACCGGGGCGGTGGCGTCTAGCTTGTCCTCGGGTTCCGGGATCATCGACTTCTTCCTCTTCACAGACTCACCTGACCGCGTCAGCCCGCTTTCGCGTCCGGGCACACTGGCCCGGTATCCGGCCGGTTATCCACCGCGATCAGCTGGAGGACTGATCAACCGCGATGGTTTCCCGCTGCCTTTCGGCCACCGGCATTCGCTTCTCGGTCATCCTGTTCCCGCCGGGGAGTTGGGCCCTCCTCACGGTCGGCTTACCGAACACACCAGGGTGCCGGACCCCGACGGGGTTACCGCGTTCCGCACGCACGAGCTGCGACCGGGGAGGGCGCCCTCTGGACCCCGGGGACAACGGTGCTCATCCCCGACCGAGGCGACTTCCGGCCGGGCGCCTGCCGCTTCGCAGCGGCCAGTCCCTGCACCCTGCCGCACTTCCCACCGACAGGGATCTCGCTTAACGAGGCACTCAACGAGGGTTCACGCAATTCGCCCGTCCGGTCTTCCCCTCGCCTGTAGCCGCCCGGATGGAACGGGCCGCCCTTGGGCTTTCCCCCGGGCTTCGCACCCCGCCGACCAAGAGCCGGACGACGCACGCCAGGGTGGGGACAGGCCATCGAGCACGGACCTGGAACTACACGCTCAACTCACATCGTCGATCTCCAATCCAGTAGTTCACTCGTTGCGTGCGACCTCGCGTCGCACGTCGCCAAGGCGATCGCGCGATGCGAGTTGGCGGGACGGTGAGAGCGATCGTGCCGACTGCAGTAGCGAGACGCTCGATCGAGCGATCGAGAAGCCCTGTCGGCGGCGACGCTCAACTGGGTGCTTGCGTCTGCGTGGCGCGACAAGACTCGCGGTCACGTCCCGATCGAAGTACCTGAACTGAGATGTTGCGCGCGCCGGGACAGGCTGCGATCTCGAGAATGCGTGCGCCGCGCGGCGAGATGATCGCGCCGCCTTGAACGTGCACGGCGTACGGTCGCCCGTAGATCAGGCTGGGCGTGGCGATCTCGGTGATCGCGCCAGCTGCGAACCTTCCGTGGCCGTTGGCCTTCGCGGTCAAGTAGCGCAGCTGGAAGGTCTTGGTTTGCCGGTTATAGCCCCATGGGAGTGGGGTGCCGGCGATCAGCTGCGGGAAGGGCTCGACCAGGATGTGCAGCGCCAACTGCCCCACATTTGCGCCCACCGGTGGCTTGGCCGGGTCGAGGACCAATGGGTCCGGGGTCGCTCCGGTCGGGTCGTGGCAGGGGCAATACGCCCACTCGATCCACGGCACCATGTTGCGATCGGCGAGGTTCATCATCCCGGTGAGGTCGCCGCGGTACGGGTTTGATCCCCACTCGGTCATCAGCAGCGCCTCGCGCGTCTGCGCGACATGGGAAAGGGCGTTCGTCATACCGCGCGGCTCGCTGGCGCAGCCGTTGGGCGAGGGGGCAAGGCAGTAATCGTGAAACGCAAATCCGGCTGGGCCGTGCCTGAGCGCGCCCACGTGAGTGGCGACGCCGAAATCGAAGCCGACGTCGGGCTCGTAGAAGATCAGCGTGTGGCGGTCTACGGTGCGGATCGCCGTGGCCACCAGACGGTCAAACGCTGTCAGCTGGGCATCGAAGGCCGGGCAACCCGAAGCGCCAAGACAGGTCGCGAACTGTGTGCCGGCGGACGGCTCGTTCAGCAGCTCGTAGCCCAGCACGCCGGGCACGCTCCGGAACATGCGCGCTACATGCCGCCAGGCGGCGGCGTACCGATCCTGGAGGCCCACGCCCCCCGGTCCAGGGCTGTTGGCCCAGAAGTGATCCTCGGCGCGCCGCAACGCGGGATTGGTCAGGTAGTTGCCGGGAAAGCCGTTCTTGGGGTTCGGCAGCCCGTCATCCTCAACGGCCCAGGTGGGCGCTCCCTCGCCCTGGAAGAGCTCGTTGTACATGTCCTGATGGAAGTCGAGCAGCGAGAAGATCCCGTCCCTGGCGAGGATCTGAACGGTGTCGGCGATGTGCCTGAGGTACGCGTCGTCGTAGACGCCCGGCCTGGGCTCGACCGCCTTCCAGATCACGCCCACCCGCACCACGTTGAAACCCAGCCGCTCGAGGAAAGCGGCGTCGTCGGCGCCGAACCCCGCCGCCGCCGGATAGTAGGGCGGGACCTTGTAGACCATGCTGAACCCGTGCACGATCGCGACCCGGCCGGCCCCGTCGGTGATCCACCGCCCCGCGTGCCCAACTCGAGGCGCGACCACCGCGGACATCCCAGGAGATGAAAACATGGCCGAGCACCCCGCCACCACTGCCGTAATCACGACCACGCGACGCACCGAGCGTAGCGGCGTGAAGTGAAGCGAACCGCCCATACCCACCCTCGCTCTCATGCTTGCACGGGCTGCACGATCATGTTGGCGCCCTCGAAGAGGCCCGCGACCGCTAGGACGGCGGCCCGCTCGGTCGGCCGGTTGAAGCGTTGGCGATTGCCGGGCGGCGCTCGATCATCACCGGCATAGCATCAGACCCTGTCCCCGGTGCAGGTAGCCGGCGGTGCTCGTCAGTCCGACCGGATATGCCATGGCCAGCGCAAGCCTTGGGGCGAAGGCAACCGTGCGCCACCACAAGGAGCGGGCCCGGCCCGGCCACCAGTTTGTCGCCGAGGCGGGCGTCCGCGACGCGCCGGTCGCGCGGCCAATGACGATCGGCCGCCGGATGCAGGTTCCGCTCTTTGCCGGTAGCACCCGTCACCACCTTGAGATGCAACTACGTACTCGCCGGTGCCGGGCCTTCCGCCCAAGTCCGCGGTCCCCGGGGCCGGGCTGGGCGGCCGTCATCGACCGGGACGCGATAGTGTCGCGGTCTGCTCGGGTGGACCGCCGACGCGACTTGCACGCGAACTCCTCGAAGCTGCGGCTGCTGCTGGTGGTGGTCGTGGCCGCAGCGGTGGCGCTGTCTCTGGCGCGGGCCGCCCGCGCGGCGCCGGCGCCGCTGTCGGCCGACAGCTCCTCGCCGTCGATCGCGTCGAGCTACGGCAGCGGCTCGTTCGGGCGCTGGGGGGTCGACTCATTCGGGCTGCCGTTCTATCTCTACACGGCAGACGAGCAGACCGATCCCGACGCCAGGCAGCCCGAGCTTGACGGCGCCACCCGCGCGCAGCACGAGCTTGGCAACGACCACATCAAGGGGATGGCCTATAACGACGGCTATACGGAGCTGTGGAGCCAGGACCTGCTGGCGCAATGGGCCAACGACTACGAGCCGCAGAGTCGGCACTACGCGGGCGGCTACGGGTACCTGAACGTCGACGGCCGGACGATCAGCACGCTGTACCTCGATCGCCCCGCCGGATCTCGGTTCGAGCGCGAGTTCGGTGTCGGCTACTACCGCCGGGTGCTGCGGACCGATCGGGTCACGGTCGCCGAGGACGTGTACGCCCCGTTCGGCAACGACCCGCTGCTGCTGCACGAGGTCACGATCACCAACGACGGGCCGCGGACGCGGACGGTGACTTGGTACGAGTACTGGGACGTCAACCCCTATAGCCAGACGACCGGTGCCCAGTACAACGTCGGGCTCGGTCGTCCGCGCTGGAGCGGGGCGACGCGGACGCTGACGGTCGCGCAGGACGCCGAGCCCGGGATCCGACATCCGCTGAGCATCTTCGCGTCGGCGCTTGCGGGGCCGGTGTCGGGGTTCGAGACCTCGCTGCCGCGGTTCTTCGGCGGCGGCACGCGCGCCGCGCCGGCCGAGGTGGTCGCCAACCGCGTGTCTGACTCGATCGCGCCGCCGGTCCCGTCGCGCCGGGTCGGCGACACGCTGTTCGTGTTCCGGGCGCCGGTCCGGCTGCGGCCGGGACAGTCGGTGACGCTCCGCTACGCGTACGGGATCGCGCACCCGGCGACGACCAGCGGGCTTGTGTCGCGCTATGCGCAAGCCGCCGACCCGTTCCGCGCCAGCGAGCTCGCATGGACGCGGTGGCTACCGAATGCGGACTTTGGGCGCTCGTACCGCTGGGTCGCGCGCGAGCTGGAGTGGGATGCCTACCTGCTGCGCGTTGCGACCGTGTACGAGGAGGGCTGCGGCGAGCACACGATCACCCAGGGCGGCGACTACCAGTACGCGATGGGCGAGGACCTGGGGTTCCGCAGCTGGCTGCACTACATCCTGCCGATCACCTACTCGGATCCCGAACTCGCGCGGGAGATCCTGCGTTACGCGGTCAAGCTCCAGCCACCCGGACCCGCGCGCGACGCGGTGCTCCCGTACGGGGCGACCGCGCTGTGCAAGCCGATCTACTCGATCAAGTCCAACGACACCGACTTCTGGCTGATGCTAGGCGCCGTCGAGTACGGGCTGGGGACGCGCGACAAGGCGTTCTTCTCGGAGCGGCTGCCGTTCTACGGGACGCGCAAGACGGCGACCGTCTGGGAGCACATCAAGATCGCGGTCGCCCACCAGGAGTCGCTGCTCGGCCCCCACGGCCTGTACTCGCTGCCGCCCGGGTTCTTCGGCGACTGGAACGACGACAGCACCACGTTCGAGGGTCTGACGGAGTCGACGCTCGTCGCCGCGCAGCTGGCCTACATCTACCCCCGGCTGGCGGAGCTCGCCGCAGCGGCTCGGGGACGCGCCGTTCGCGCGCGAGCTCGAGCGCCGCGGCCGGGCGCTGCAGAGCGCGATGCGGGCGCAGTGGACCGGCGGCGGCTGGTACTCGCGCGGGTACGCGGGCAGCCGGCAGGTCGGCGCAGGGCGTGATCTTCGGCGAGCCGCAGCCGTGGGCGATCCTCGCCGGAATCCCGAGCCGCAGCCAGGCGGCGACACTGGTGCACAACATCCAGCACTTCCTCGGCGGCGCCGGCGAGCCGGGCGGCCCGTCCCGGATCGGCGCGGCGATGGTCCCGGCCTACAACGCGCCCGACATAACCGAGCGGGGAGGGAGCGACTTGACCACACTCGCCGCCGAGCTGCCGCAGTCGCCGGTAGCGAACGCGGCCGAGTGGCCCGGCGGGAGCTGGTACGACATCAACGGCTGGCTGACCTGGGCGCTCGGATCACTCGACGGCGAGCTCCCTGACGCACGCCAGCTGGCGTGGAGCGAGTACCTCCACAACACGCTCGCCAACCACGCGACCGCGTACCCAGACAGCTGGGACGGGACGATCTCGAGCGACGACGTCTGCAACGGCTACTACTCGCCGTATCCGCAGCTGTGCGGCAACTCGCTCTCGACCCAGTTCGACGGCCAGAACTCAGAGCAGCCAACCTGGATGGTGATGGACGCGATCCGGCTAGCGGGTATCACCCCGACCGGGGCCGGCTTCCGGATCACCCCCCACCTGCCGCTGACGAGCTTCAGCCTGCGGCTGCCGGACATCGGCGTCGCGGCGTCGCCCCGCCTGGTTCGCGGCTACGTGCGCGTTCAGTAGTCCGGGCCGCTGACGATGACCGTCGCGATGCCCCCCGGCGGCGGGTCCACCGTGATCGCGTATGCCGACGGCCATCGAGTGCCGGCTAAGGTGGCCCGCGGGCAGGTCACATTCTGGTTGTCCGCCCAGGTCGGCAACGCCGCCGACTGGGCTGTGGAGCGCGAGCGTTGATGGCCGCGTGCTGCTGCCGCCCACTTGGAGCGACTGCCCGCCCTGCTTCGGCACAACTGCTTTGATGTTCGCCGACGGCGCCGGCCGTGTGACTCCTACGGCGACGTTCAGAGTGTCCGCATCAGCCCCCGCCACCGCCAGGGCCAACGATCGGTTTTCGTCTGCGATGGAACGCCAGCACGATGGTCACGAGATGCGCGCAATTGGCGAGGAGCGGGTACAACCGGTCGCGGGGGTTGCGTCTGTTAACCGCTGTAAATTCGCTGCGGCTTTGAGGTTCCCGGGGGTGAGTCTATGCGGCTGTGACCTCCTCGTCGATGGTGTCTGGGTCGGTTTGTCGGTATTTGATTCGGTAGAGGTGTTGGCGGTCGAGCTCGGTGAACGTCGCGCCGTTTGAGGCGTGCGCGATGAACAGGTCGAGGACGGCGAAGACGAGTGAGAGGCAGCTGCTCTCGCCGGGGAAGCGGCCCATCACTTTCGGCGCTCCTCGCGGGCGCCTTCGCGTGAGAGGTACGGCCGGTACGCGGCCACCGACGCGTGGTTGGCCCACATTGCGACCGCGCGCTCGCCATCGATGACGTCGCCGCTCGTCGTCCGAAGCAGCCACCGCGTCGACGGGCGGCTCTTCCGTCGCCGTAGGACTCGTCTGGCCTGGGCGGCTGCGGGCAACTGCCTTCGTGGCCAAGCAATCGCGCGACCCCTGCGCCCTCCGACCACTCCTACGTCGCCAAGCCAATAGCCAGCTCCGCGCATGCGAGAACACGAATGCGATCGTGCGGGAGACGACGGGCAGCTGATCACTCCCGGCCGAGCGCCAGGCTCGCCGCCGTGCGCCGGCGGGTTGCGTGCGGAGACCTCGGACTCCTAGCCAGTCGGCGACCTCGAGCTAGCAGTCCGTGGTTTTATAGTCCCTGGGGATCTGCTCGAACAGCTCCACACCGGACAGGGACGCGACCTTCTGCCTGAAACGTGCCTCGAACCGGAACTCGCTCGCGCTGCACGAGATGAGGTCTGCGACCGCACGCCGGGCGAGGCGTTGCTCGCCGACGGCGCACCCAAGCCCCACAGCCGCCGACGCTCGGATTGCGGCTCACGGTCTCCCGTGTCCGGGTCGAGGCGAGATCGGCGTGGATGCGGGCGGGGGTCCGAGCGGCCGGCCTCCGTAGATGACGTGGCCGGATCCGGTCTGGTAGGTCAGCCACGGGATCGTCGGCTGCTGGTGGACACCGGGCTTGGTGAAGTCGCACACGCCGACGCGGAAGGTGTTCTTCAGCTCGGTCCATTCGGCGTTGGTGAAGTGGATCGGGAAATAGTCGGACTGGCGCAGCGGCTGCAGCTGGCATTTGTTCGCGTCGGTGGTGATCGAGTCGCCGGCCACCGTCCGCGGCGTGCCGTACACGGGCACTACGCCGGCGGCGCAGAGCCCGTTGGAGACCTTGTCCCCGTGGCCGTCCCAGCATTCGTCGCCGAGGTCTGCGGGCTTGTCGCGGATGATCTTCTGCGGGAGCGGCGTGCGGGTGTGGTCATTCTCGATCGCGGCGAGCCAACGGTCCATCGCGATGAAGCTGTTCCGCTCGCACTGGCTGTCGGCTTCGAGCGGCTCGGGGCCTTCCCAGATCAGCTGGTTGGCGTGTGTGCCGTGCTCGCGATCAAGCCGCGCCCGAACGGCGAACGCACGGTAGGAGTCGTGCGCGAGGCCGGGGTTGGGACCGCGGCAGTCGATGACCGCGGTCTCGTTGAGGTTGTTGGTCTCGTTGATCAGGCCGGTGCGGTACGCGTTCGCGAGCGCCGGCTCGTCCGCGACCCGCCGGCGCGGAACGGGATTGAGGTCGATATCGTCGCCTCCGATGTTGGCGTTCAGGTCGACGAACTGGGCGGGAGTGATCTGCCCATCGTGCAGCGCCGCCAGCCCATATTGGACGCCGACATTGTCGTACGGCACCCCCGCGAACCCGTGCCCGACTTTGTGCTCCGCGGGTGACCACACGTTCGGTGGCCGTAACCCGAGCAGGTTCGCGTCCAGATCGGCGATCGAGCAGCGCACCCCGCCGGGGTTGGTCTGCGCGTTGTAGAGCTGCTGGCTGCTCACGCCTGCACACGGCCAATACGGGACCGCCCCGTAGAAAAAGCCCGTCGGGCACGTCGACGGGGTGAACGGCGGGTTCACGCTCGTGCAGCCGACGCTCAGGAACGCGTTGGCCGTCGACGGGATCCCCTCGACCGCCGCCTGCTGCGCCTCCGACCACACCACGCCCCGGCTTAGGCTCCCCTGCGGATTGAAGAAATAGTGCTCGAGCAGCGCGTAGTCGGCAACCTGCGTCGCCGACGTCCACGCGTCCGGGAACGAGCACGTGGGCAGGATGCCCTGATAGACGCCCGGGTACGCGTTGGCGATCCAGTACTGGGCCAGGGATCCGCCCGAGCAGCCCGTGCCGATCGTGTAGCGCAGCGTCCCGTAGTTCTTGACGATGTACCCCTTGGTCATCACCAGCGACTCTGCCTGGACGGCGACGTTGCAGTCATGGCTGCTGTTGTCCAGCGCCGTGGACATCGTCATGAACCCCTTGCCGAGGGCATAGTCGCCCGCGGGGTCGCCGGTCGTCGCCGGAGCGGTGCCGGTCTGATACTCGACCGCGCAGCCGAAGCCGTGCAGGATCAGTAGCTTGTGGTTGAACTGCGGCTGCGGATCGAACGTGCTCCACGGCTTTCCGGGCTGGAACAGCGTCGCGATCTGGTACTGATCGCGATCGATATAGCCGGTCTCGACGCGCACGATGAACGGCACCGTCACCCCCTGGTCGGTCGTCGTGGTCGCGACGTCCGATGGCGGGTCGTTTGGGTCATACGGCTGAAAGCCCGACTTGGCGGGATTGGTCGAGATGTAGAGATAACGGAAGCTGGGCGGCTGGTCGCACTGCTTGTCGACTGCCGTCGGCCGGCAGGTCCACGGCTCGAGCTGCGGGCCGGAGAACAGCGGCCCGCCGATCGGATGATTCACCAACGTGAGCCGCGCCCCGGCCCCGTCGTGGAGCGTGGCCCGCAGCACGTTCGGCCCTAACCTCAGACCACCAACCAAACCCTCGAAGCGCCTGTCACCACGGATCGCGAACTGGCTTGTCACGTCGCGACCATCGACTGTAATCCTCAGCCGGCGAGCCGTCGAGGTCGGCGAGATGGCAACCAACGCCGACCCACCGCTTACCAGATCGGCCCGACTCGACAGCACGACGATCGACACCGGCGGGTCAGGCCTATCGGCCTGCGCCGGGGAGGCCGACACCAGGACACCGCCGAGCACCGCGGTCGCAAGCAGCGCGGTCAGTGACAGGAGCGGGGACCGGCTGAGCAGCTTCCAGTCCATCATCCATCCCTCCAGTGGCTTCAGGCCAAGCCGCAACCTTGGCAGTCCCGCCGGCTACGTGAGGCGGGGGCGGGCAGTTTCGCATACAGGCGGGTCGACGTCGAGACCTGCGGCTGCGCGGTTCGTTGGCGGACGGCGTCTAAGCGACCCATGCGCCGGTTCGTTGGCGCCGGGAGCGACGCCGGCCGGAGAGCTGTTCCGCGCGGTGGTCGAGCATCGCGTGCAGTCAGTGCTCTTCAGCGGCGCGGCGATTAGGTCTCGCGCGGCGATCTTCGCGCGCGACCCTCCTGGCTTTCGAACCGGCGGCAGGACCGACTCAACCACTCCGGATCGCCGTGAAGCGCACCGTTCCACTCTTGCACGTAACGCGAGGTTGCCGCGTTCGCCGTGGAACTTCGGCGACGGCGGATCCCGATGTGATCGTTACACAGTGACTGTGATCGCGGCCTCCTGGGTTGTGACGGGATTGGGCTGGTGAAGATGGAGTTGTCGCTCGATCGCGACAGCGAGACGGGGCAGGTCGAGGTAGCCGATCACCTTGCGGAACTGCTTTTCGGCTTCGAGCATCCCGGCGGCGGTCCACCGCAAGCCCATCTCGCCGGAGGACCAGTGCTTGACGTTGCGTTGAGTGGTGCGGACGGTGTCGATCATCGATTCGCACGGGTTGGCCGACTCCAGTGTGCGTCTGAGCTTGCCCTTGATCCCGAGCCGGATCACGGTGAGCGTCTCTTCCATCCCTTCGCGCAGCGAGCCGGCAGCGCCCGGGTGGGTGTGCTCGAGCTCGTCGGCGAGCCGGGTGAGCTGCTCGAGCGCACGCGGGTAGTCGGTCTCCCGCCACGCCTTCCGCATCCGAGCCTTGATCGGCGGCCGGTCGCGTTCGGGGAGATGCTTCATCACATTCCTCTCCTTGTGCCAAATACAGCGCTGCACCGGGACCTCGCCGAACACCGCGCGGACGGCCTTGCGGAGCGCCTTTGATCCGTCGATCACGAACAGCATTCCCTGCTCGGGATCGAGGCCACGTTCGACGAGATCGGACAGCAGCGCGGTCGCGACGGTCGCGTTCTCGGTCGATCCTTCCCAGAGCCCGAGCGGGATCTTCACGCCTTCCGTGGTGATCCCGAGCGCGACGATCATCATCCGGCCCTTCAGCTCCAGCCCGTCGAGCATCATCACCGCCAGGCGCAGATCCGCCAGCTGGCGGCTCATCAACTCGCCCAGCGCGCTGCGGGTGCGCTCCACGAACGTCCGCGACACCGAGCTCTTCGACGTCGACCGCGCCCGGATCTCAACGTCCTCACCGACCGGCTCCTGCGTGCGCCGATAGCGGCGCGTCGAGACACCGGCGAGCATCCGCTCGAGCACGACCCTCGACATCGGGTCGCGATCGGCGAAATGCTCGTAGGTCCCGAGCTGCACCTCGGACCCGCCATCAGCGGTCCGCACGCGCGGGCGCTCGACCTCGACGCGGCGACCACCGAGCGTGACCTCCCCGTCCTCGTGGCCGTGCCGCACCGCGATCCGCTCGCTGTTCCACTTCCCCTTCGGGCCGACGACCTCATCGACCTCCTCCTCCATCATCGAACTCAGCACGCCGAGCCCGACCCCGACCGACAACGCGAGCAGCCCCTCCTTCGCTGCCCCGACCAACTCGCCCAACGCTTCCTGCACGCGCTCCGGGAGCACGACCTCCTGCAAGGTCGCCTCAGCGACCGGTACGTTGCTACTCACGGCGGTTCCTCCTTAGATCTTTGCCGGATCACCACGAACGCTCCCATCAGGAGCAGACGCGGCCGGAGGGACCGCCGTCACCTCAAAGTTCTACGAGCCCCGGGACAACCTCCGTAACGCTGGGCAGGCCCGTCACCGTGCCACATTCGGGTCGCCCCGAACGGCATCGCCTCGGCGCGCGCTCGGGGTCTACGTGCATGAACTGATGGTCGTCGGTCAACCTCCCGCAGGCCCACCATCTCCGTCGTCAGCCCTCGTGAACCATCAACCTGTGTCTGCTCCGTCGTCAACAGGCGGCCTCCGGTCGGGAGTGTCAGAGATCCGCCCGACCGCTACCAGCGCTGACCCTCACCGAGACCCGATGCTCGGTCGGGCGCGAACGCCCAGTCGGGCAGGGTGCTTGTACCCGCCGTTCACATGCGTCGCGGGCGTCCCGGATAGGATGCCCGCCGATGCGCGAGCCGGTCGTCACCCGCAGGAAGTTCGTCGCCGGAGGGTTGGGAGCAGCGGGCATGCTCGCGACCGCGACTGGGCAGGCGGCGGCCTGGTCACATCCTTTGGCATGGTTGGGTTCGCGCAGGCATCGCCTGCGGGCGCCGGGCTCGTTGCCGCGCCCGTTTGACCCGGTCGGCAAGCCGGGGGCGCCGCGCGAGATCGACACGGTCGTGATCCTGATGCTGGAGAACCATTCGTTCGACAACATCCTCGGGTTGCTGCCCTACGAGGTGAAGCGCCGGCGCGAAGTAGACGGCCTTCCGGGGAACGGCCGTGTGCCGACGGCCACCAACCCGGATCGTGACGGCAACGCGGTGCAGTCGTTCCACCTGCCTGACCTGTGCCCGGCTGAAGGACTCACGCAGAACTGGAACTCCAGCCACTACCAGTACGACGGCGGCCGCAACGACGGCTTCGTGACCAACTCGGGGTCGACCACGCCGATGGGCTACTTCGACGACACGGATTTGCCCGTCACGTATGCGCTCGCTACCCAGTTCCCGATCAACGAACGCTACTTCTGCTCCATGCTCGGTCAGACCGACCCGAACCGGCTCTTCTTGTTCTGCGCGACTGCCAACGGCGGCACCGACGACGCTCCGAGCGCGTTGGCAATTCGGGTTCCAAACGGCTCGATCTTCGACCAGCTCGACGCCGCGCAGATCCCGTGGCGCGTGTACTTCGGCAACGTACCGAGCCCACTGCTGGTGAACAACTTCCGCACCAACCCCGCCCAGGTCGCCCGCTGCGTCCAGAACCAAGCATTCTTCGCCGACGCGGCGGCCGGCCGGCTCCCGCCGGTCACCTTTGTCGAGCCGAACTTCACCGTCCAGTCCGAAGAGAATCCGCAGGACGTCGCGTTCGGAGAGAGCTTTCTCTCGCAGGTCGTGACGGCGCTGATCGACAGCCCGCAATGGCGCTCGACCGCACTGTTCGTTACCTACGACGAGCACGGCGGCTATTACGACCACGTCCCGCCACCGCCGGCGATCCCGCCCGACGACACGCCGCCCCGCCTCGGCCAGCCCGGCGAGGGCACGTTTCCCGCAGGCTACGACCGGTACGGCTTTCGCGTGCCGCTCACGGTGATCTCACCCTGGGCGCGCCCGCGATACGTCTCGCGGTTCGTCTCCGATCACACGTCGATTCTGTCGTTCATCGAGCATAAATGGAACTTGCCGGCGCTCACGCGGCGCGACGCCAACGCGTGGCATCTGAACGACATGTTCGATATGCGCCGCTCGCATTTCCTGCGTCCTCCGGCGCTCCCGCCTGCACCCTCGATCGACGCGACGCTCGCGAAGTGTCGCGCCGACGGGCGCAATCCGCCCACGCTCAGCTAGCAATTGCTCGCGGTCGGCGGGGCGCTCGGCGCAGCAACGCTCGTCGCGCTCATCCATAGTGGCATCGCCTGGCCGTTCGGCGCCTTCGTTGCTACCGCCACTTACCTCGCACTCGCGACACTTGAGCTTGGCTATCCGAGCCGCACTGACGCTTGCGCGGCGGCGCTCGATCGGTCAGACGACTTGACTCGGGGCGCGACGGGCAGCCCGTAGGAACGCTCACGGGGGCCCGGCGGGAACATTCACCACGGCGACAGCGGGTGCAAGGTGCTCGCTCTCACAAAATGCGGTAGCGACACTCCGTTCCTAGAGGCGTTAGAGGATCGGAACGGACTCGGCACTGACGGGGAACTACGCGGTGCCGGGGCGGCGCATAGGAACGAAGGTTCGGCTCGAACGGCGCGGTGCAGGCGCCCGGGCGGGCCGCCGCTGACGACCGCTTTGGTCGTCCCGACATCGCTGAGCTCACGATCGAGTTGGCGACGCCTCGATCGTCCGGATCGCCGGCGGTCGCGTCTCAGAGGTGCTGTAAATAGCGCCGGTGCCGTCAAGGCAACGGCGTAGGTTCCCTCGAGTCCTGGCAGACGATGAAGGAGGCCTACGCCGTGAGACGTACCGTACCGCCGTCGGCGGAGATTGAAGAGCAGATCGAGAATCTGTTGGCTGTGGGGGTGGGTGAGAACCCGCGCGAGTCGCTCTCTGAGCTGGCGCGACTGGGCGCGCGGCTGATCATCCAGCGTGCCGTGGAGGACGAGTTCGACGCGATCGGCTGGCTGGCAGGAGCCCGAGCAGAGCCGTTAGCGATCAGCGCCGAGCGCGCGTCCTCGAGCGAGGCGATCTCGCGGCTCAATTCCCGGACGCGACCGTCAATGGACTGGACCAGCTGTTCGATCGTGGGCATGGCGGGCATCGTACGGATAGCCGCAGGCAGGTATGGCTAACGTTGCGCCGCTGGCGATTCGAAGCGGACGGTGGAGAGAACCGTCTTCCGTGGCCGGGGCATCGCTGGCGACACCACCGGCAACAGCCCGGGCACCAAGTCGGTCGCGTTCAACGCGATCGCCGAGCACCTCGACTACGGCCGGCGATACACGAGACAGACCAACCAGGTGCAGTGGTCCTGAGGACACGGCGCTCAAGCAGCGGGCGCTGGACTTAGTACTGGCGACCTGAACCAAGATGTCCTTCTGCCCCGCGTGTGAGATGCGCGCGGGGCGGAGGTCCTTTTTTTTCTTTTTTGCTCACAGCCAGCGAGAGCGGCGGCAGGGCCGGTTGCAGCAGGAGCGGCCCCTTCATGCGGGAGCAGCACTGCGGTTCAGCGGTCGCTGACTGTCGCTTAGCGTGGCGGCCGCTTCGCGGACGGCTGCTGCTTGCAGCGGCGGAGGGGCGCTCTGGCTGAACGCCGGTGCCACCGGACCGCGCTGCTCGGTCCGCGCCGGCTTGCGAATTGCCCGGCCGATGCGGCGGTGCCGCGCTCGCGATGAGAATGCTGGTCGTAGCCCGCAGGGGCCGTCTCGCGGGACTGCGGGCAGAGTGCCGCTTTCGTGGCATTGCGATCACCCCAACCGACGGTGCAGCACGACTGCTCGCCGTCGATAGCGATCGTCCCGATGAAGTGCAGGGGACGGGTGCAACTGGGCGAAGGCACACGCGCGTTCCGTTCGACCTTGCCTTGGAACGCGCGCGAGGACGGTATTCGTCCCCGCACCCGAACTGGTGGGTAGCGACCGCTGCCGGGGAGCTGCCGGGCTTCGCGTGGATGCCGGCAGCCTGGCAGCGGCACCGGCCCTGAGGTACGGTCAGGAGCCGATATGGATCTCGACTTTGCCCTGTTGAGCTTTCAGGGCGTGAACTCCGCCGCCGAGGCGTTCGCCGCGGCGCGTGATCGTTCGGGCGCCGCCGCGCCATGCCCCCGAGGTGGGGTTCGTTGAGCATCACGACAGTGGCCACTTGGTGCTACGAGGCACCTTCGCGGGCCACTACGTCGACGTTGACGAGGCCCTTCATGTCTCCGGGCGTGGAACGGCCGAAGGCGTGACCGTCGGGGCGGTGATCGGCACCCTACTGGGCGGACCCCTCGGGTTAGCGGTAGGAACGGTGGCAGGCGGGACGATCGGTTCGCAGAGCTGGGGAAGCCGAGCGAGACCGACGCCGAGCCGCAGCCGCTCGCCGAGCGCCTGCGCGCCGCCGTGCCGCGTTCGGGCTCGGCAATCGTCTTGATCGCCGACGCAAATGACGTCGACCAGATGATCGCCGCGATCGCTGTGACCAGGGCACAACTGATCCGGAAAGCTCTCACTCCCGAAGAGGCCGCTGCTGTGCAAGCGTCGCTGAGTGCCTCACCCGCGGCATCACCCGGACCTTCGCTGGAAGGCGGGCAGGCCACCGAGGCGTCTGAGGCCGGGCCGGCTTAGCTACCGCGACTATCCGGCTCAGCAACAGGAGAGCAGCGCGGCGCGAGCTGCGAGGTCGTGGCACTGGCAAAGTCGTCGGTGTTGCCCAATCGCCAGCACCCGCCGCGTCAGGCCGCGCGCAACAGCTCGGCGAGGACCACCGCGTCGTTGTGCTCTGTGTCGCGGGCGCCGTAGACGATCGTCACGGGGCCTTGCCTCGCGCGCACCCGTAGCGCGTCGATTCGGTCGATGTGACCGCGCAGCTCCTCGCGGTAACGATCGCGGAACTCAGGAAACCGCTGCGGGTCATGACTGAACCACCTGCGCAAACCATCACTCGGTGCCAGATCCCGTGCCCACTCATCAAGCCGAGCCCGCTCACGCGACACGCCGCGTGGCCATAGTCGGTCAATCAGGATCCGGTATCCGTCACCCGGCTCGGCCGAGTCGTAGACCCGCTTGGTACGCACGTCAGGCGCCACGGCTCCGTAACCCCTCTAAGCTAAGTCAGCTGGGGTTCCCCGTCATCGATTAAGTTGCTCATCCGTTAAGTCGCTCATCCCGGAAGGGAAGTTACCCTGCGGGGCGAGCGTCTGCAGGGCTTTCGTCGAGTAAGACGCCCGTCGCTCGCTGGCGCAAAGCCCAGGGAGCAGCGGTCTCCGGCGGCAATCGTCGCACAGTTGCTCTCGCGTGGATCCGGCGGCCGATCTGGCGCCCGCCGGCGGACTCGCCGCTTGTGCATTCGCCCAATAGGAATCGTCACGAGCGCCGCGACCGGGCGAGCGCTTTGCCACGAACTCAATCGTCAGCTGGCTGGCCTGGCGGGCCTCTCGGTTGTCGCCAAAACGGTCGTCCGCTCGGACAGCTCGCAAAGCGTGGAAGCGATCGCCGGCGAGATTCCCCCGTTCCGCGCGCGCACAGGTCCGCGCACTGCGGCGAAAGTCGTGCGACGCGAGCGGGGCGCAGGCCTGGTCGCCAGGTTCGAGGAGCATGATGCTTGAGTTGGTCTAAGGCTGGCCCTCCGGATGTCCGAGTCTTCTAAGCTCGCGACCCGCGGCGACAATGCGGACCTGGAGGTCGGTCGCCGGCGTGCGCTTGAGCCCCTCCTGGTCGACCTGGCTGGGCTGCGTTCTTGCTGCGGACCGTTCCGCGGCCCAATCGATGAGCGCCGATTGAGGCGGCGCTGCTCGAGGCGCGGCATGGGTGAGGAGTTCCCCGAGATCGTTGGCCTGTGCCACGCGCATTCCCATGTCGCGCGGGGACCCCAGGCGCTTGAGCGCCGGCCGCGCCTCGTGTCGGGGCGGCTGTCCGAGCGCGTCGGGGCAGAAGCGCAACAGAATCGTCTTGATGACCGACGTGTGGTCGAACAGCGTGTGTGAGACGGAGCCTGGCTCGATCCACGGCGAGACGACCAGCGCCGGTACGCGCACGCCGTAGCCCCCAAATGTCACAGGGTCCTCGTCGGGCGCCTCCGGTGGCGCTACGTGGTCAAAGAATCCGCCGTGCTCGTCGTAAAAGACAATCAGCAGGGTTCGCTTCCAGTGCGGGCTGCTGGCGAGCGCGTGGTAGGTGGCGAGCACGAGGTCCTGGCCGTCCCTGATGTCCGCTGGTACGTGATCGTCATTGGGCGGAAAGCCGAGCGGGTTGAAGTTGCTGAAGTTCGGGTCGATCCAAGCGACCGACGGCAGCTCACCCCGGGCGGCGTCCTCGATGAAGCTCGGGGTCTTTGGGTCAATGCTCCGCTCGAGCCGGGTCTTCCAGCTCAGGATCGTGTGGCTGAAGAAAGCGAACTGATCGTGGTGGCCGAGGCGGTAATGGCGGTCGGCGAGCCGTAAGGTGCCGGTTTCGAACGAGTACCAGCGCCAGGAGACGCCGTGGGCGTCGAGGTGCCGAACGAACGACGGGCGGTGGTAGAGCGGTGGCAAGTTGAGCGGCAGGTCATCGCGGCTGCCCGCCGCACCACCGCACACGGCATACAGGCGGTTGGGCCACGTCGCGCCGGGAACTGAGCTGAACCAGCGATCGCAGACCGCGAACTCGCTCGCGAGGTGATCGTAGACCGGCAAATCCGCGCCGTTGTAGTAACCCATCACGCTCCCCACCTTGGCGCCGGTCACCCCGCGGTCTGCCAGTGTCTTCGCGAAGCTCGCGACGAAGCCGTTCATGGCGCCGTCGCCGAGCTGGAGATCGACAGCGGCGGCGCCGTGATCTGGGTCGTCGGCAATCGCGGTGGTGTCGAGGTGATGGACCGGATAGACACGCCCGTTGTACTGGTTAGAGAGCCGCGCCCGCAGGCCATCGATATCACCTCGGCCGCCCTCCAGCGACAGGTAGCCGAGGATGTGGTCAAACGAGCGGTTCTCGAGCATCAGGACCACGATGTGGTCGACCTTCTCAAGGTTGGCGGTACCGCTCTCCTCACTCATCGCAGACCAGCCCCGATGCCAGGACGCTCATCGATCGAGCGAGCCTACCGCCACGCGGCCACGACGGCACGGGTCGGCAACCCTTGCACTAGGCTCGCGGTCGCACGCCGGAATGGGTCAAGTCTTCCTCATAGCGGTGGTCTCCGCGCTCGACGTCGGGCTTCTCACCGCCGCCGTGGTGCTGCTGGGGCGGCCCAGGCCGGCCGCCCAGCTTGGGGCGTACCTGGTCGGCGGGATGGGCTTTTCGATCATCTTCGGACTGGCGATCGTGCTAGCCCTGCACGGATCGGGCCTGCGGCTCGGCCGATCCACCCAGGGAACGATCGAGGTGGCGGCGGGCGCTCTGCTCATCGTGGTCGCAGTCGCCGAGTGGGCGGGCCGCAAGTTGCACTGGCGGCCCCGTAGCACCCGCAGCCCGGCCGCCGATCGCTCGGGGCACCAGAGCCTCCACGACCGGGCCCTCGGCCACGACTCGTTGTGGATCGCGTGGGCGGCTGGTGCTGTGTACAGCGTGCCTGGCGCCTACTACCTGGCCGGCATGGCGCTGCTGGCCAAGCAGAACGTGTCAGCAACCACGGACGTGCTCGTAATAGTGGGGTTCAACCTGATCCAGTTCGCCCTATTCGAGCTCCCGCTGCTTGGCCTGGTCCTCATGCCGGACCGCACGCGCTCACTCACAGAGAAGCTCAACGACTGGATGACGGCTCACCGCCGAATCGTGATCGTCCTCCTGGCCGGAGCGATCGGCATCTATTTGCTGATCTCCGGGATTTCTGACCTAGGCTAAAACGCGAGCCGCGATTGGATCGGCCTCGCGTCTACCAGACACCAAAGCTGTCGGACCTCCGCTTCGCCAATCCTGCGCTCTGGCCCGCACGCTGCCTTTGTCGCCTAAGCCATAGCACCGTCCACGGCTGCCTCAAGGGTGAAAGCGATCGCCCGCGACACCTGGTCATCACATCTGCTGCCTTGAGTCGCCGTGCAGTTAGCCTCCAAGAGGCTGCATGCAGAGTCCTAGAACGCGAAAGAGGAGTGCAGAGCCGTGACCGAGCACACGCCATACATTGACTTCGAGAACCTGCCGGCCCCGAGCGAGGGCTTCCTCGTCACGCTGTTCATCACCGTGCGCAGTGTCGCTCGATCCCGCGCGTTTTACTCAGAGGTTCTCGGCGGCCAAGTGGTGTTGGAGGAGAACCCGTGCATGGTCAAGCTCTCCAACTCATGGGTGATCATGAACCCGGGGGGTGGCCCCACCCCGGACAAGCCGGACATCTCGGTCGTCAACTACACGTTTGACAATACGGTCTCCACCTTCATGAACCTGCGCGTAGCTGATATCCAGGCGTGCTATGAGGAATGGAGCTCAAAAGGGGCCGAGTTCGTTACGCCGCCGATCGATCGCGGCGCTGAGACTCGTTGCTACATGCGCGACCCCGACGGCTATCTGATCGAAGTCGGGCAGTCGACCGGAGTGCTCGAAGGCAAACTCGCCAAGAAGCGGCCCGAAGATCTACCAGGCTAAGTCGATCGGATCGTCGCCGAAGCAGTCGCAGGCACCGAGCCCGCCGACGCATGGATGCGATCGTCTGAGCGGACGCGGTTTCTAACGCACGACACCGGTCAAGCTGGTTCGCATCAGTCGCTGAGCGCAGATCCCAACAGCTCTTGACGGACCCCCTGCCACTCCTAGAATCGCCGGTATGCGTCGCATCGGTTACGGGTTCGGGACTCTCCTGTTGCTCGTAGGCATCTTCTGGTCCGGGCGAGAGAGTACTCACGGCTTCGGGGCGTTTTGGGAGCATTGGTGGTGCCCGCTCCCGGTCGTGGCGATCGTGGTCGGTTTGGCGACCGAGTTGCTCGTCGCACGGACCTCCCGCCAGGCGACCTGAACAGTCGAGACCGCCCAAACCTCCGGGCCTGTCAATGCTCTCCAGGCAGGACAGTCGAAACGCTGGATCGTCGCCGGAGGAGTCGTCCAGCTTGGGGTCGCCTAGGTCGTGAAAGCGGTTGTCGGCGAGTGAGGCGGGTGCCGCTGGTCCCACGCAGGAGGCGCGACGGGCGCCCTGACCGCGCGCCGGCAGCCAGCGCGTTCAACTGCCCGATCGCGGTGTGAAGGGGATCTGTGTGCTGTCGCCCGGCCTGAGGATGACCGCAGTCGCGGGCGGGACCTCTATCCATCGCTCGGGCAGATCGTCGAGTGGCTCCGAGACGATTGCGTGCGCCTCATCGCCCAGTTGCTGCAGGCGCTCGTCATGGGGGCAGAGCGCACGGACGTCACGCGCGTCGCGAGTGACGTAGAGCGAATTGACCGCCGGTCCGCTCGCGTAGCGGACGGCGTACAGCCGCTCGCCGTCGCTCACGCCGACCGTCATCTGCAGTGGCTCGTCCACGCCCCGGCTGCGGCCGAGTTTCTCAACGAACCCGGCCATCCGTTCGCACGCGGCGATCACGTCCTGCTCCAAACCGAACTCGAGCGCCAGGTGAAAAAGGAGCTCCGAGTCGGTCGTGCCCTGGACGTTCTCGAACAGCTGCGGACCGACCGCGAGGATTAGGTCATGACGCAGGTGCTCGTACTCGGCTACGAACCCGTTGTGCACAAACAGCCAGCGCCCGAAGCGAAACGGGTGCGAGTTCGTCTGCTGCACCGCCGTTCCGGTCGCGGCCCGCACGTGCGCGAGGAACAGCCGCGACTCGATCTGACCCGCGATATCGCGCAGGTTTGGATCGCCCCACGCAGGCATCACGTTGCGGTACAGACCTGGCTGCTCGCGATGGCCGTACCAGCCCAGCCCGAACCCGTCGCCGTTGGTAAACGGCGCAGGAACGGTCCCCTCTTCGGTCACCAGCCCCTTGACCGCGTGCCTGCTCTGCTCGATCAGCGAATGCGATGACTCATAGAGAATCTGCTCGGGACGAATCGGATCACCCAAATACCCAACCCAACGGCACACGGGAACTCCTTTCGAGGACTTGCCGTTGCTATTCCATCAGACGCCTGGGCGCAGCTCCCAGAGCGCGATGCGCCCCAGCGCGACGGTTCCCAATGCTTGCGTCAAGCGGACGCTAGCGTCCACCCGGAGGCAGCAGCGGCACGACGCCTCACGCGCGGACGACCGCTTTCACGATCTCGGCGACCTCAGCCGCGACGACTGCTTCGGCGACCAAGCGCTGCTCCGGCTTCGCCAGCGCGCGCGAGTCCTTTGCCACGGTTGCGATCGCACGCGCGTGCCCGGCAGCGGACCAGTGGAATCACTGAAGCGGGACCGGCACGCTCCCCGGCGACCGGCGTCCTGAGATTCGCTAATTCCGCGTTCCGGTGGGCGAGAATTGGGCGCTTGAAAGCGACGACGAACGGACCTCAGTTGGCGCCTCGGAGTGAGCCTCCGCCAGTCGCGGTGTGGAGTCGGTCGTGACGACCTGATCCTCGGCCCGAAAGGGGCGTTTGAGACGTACGAATCGGGGGCTCGTTTGATGCCCAATTCTGATGCCCAATTTTCAAATTGCCGTATAGCGGCCCGTCCGCCCAACAAAAACCCTCCGATTTGGAGGGCTTTTCTGTAAGCGGCTGAAGGGACTCGAACCCTCGACCTTCTGCATGGCAAGCAGACGCTCTAGCCAACTGAGCTACAGCCGCGTGAGGGGCGCTCAGTATAGAGGCGACGACCGGAATCGAACCGGTGTAGACGGCTTTGCAGGCCGCTGCGTAGCCACTCCGCCACGTCGCCGGGGAGGGGTAGCGTAGCGCCGGAGCCCGCGCGCTCAGCCCGCCTGCAGCACGACGCCGTTGCCGGACGGGGTCGCGGATCAGCGATCCGCCGGCTTCGTCCCGAATCTCGATTCCCGCGGCCCGTGACTCGCTCGAGGACGCGGCTCGAGCTCCTCGGTCGTTCGGCAGCTTGATCTCGAAGTTCCGCAGGCCGATCGCGCCAGGCGTCGGCGGAGCGGCACCCAGACTGTTCCAGGTGTTCAGCCCGATGTGGTGGTGGTAGCCGCCGGCCGACGACGAACAGCGCGCCGGGGTAGCCGCGTACCATCACGTCGAACCCGAGGAGCCCGTGGTAGAAACGCTCGGCCTCGGCGAGGTCCGCTACCTGAAGGTGCACGTGCCCGATCCGGGTGGCCGCGGGCGCGAGCGCCTGCAGCTCGCCGGCCCCTGAAAGCTCGCCGATCAGGCTGTCGAGGTCGAGCGGCAGCGTGGCCATGGCGAGCTGGCCATCCTGCGTGTCGCCACTCCTCGCGCGGGCGATCGCGGTAGATCTCGATCCCGTTGCCGTCCGGATCCGAGAGGTACAGAGCCTCGCTGACGAGGTGATCCGAGGCGCCGTCGAGCGGCCACCGTGCTTCGGCTAAGCGTGCCAGCGCCTGCGCCAGATCCGACCGGCTGGGCACAAGGATCGCGAAGTGGAAGAGGCCGGTCGCGCGCCGGTCCAAGGCCGGCGCGGAGCTGTCGCCGCGCAGTTCTACGAGCGGCTGCTCTCCGGGTACTCCGATGGCGAGCGTCCCGTCGTCCTGCTCGGAAGCCCGCAAGCCGAGCGCTCGCTCGTAGAAAGCCCGTGAGCGCTCCAGGTCGGCGACCGTCAGCCGGACCACGCCGATCGATGTGTCGGGATGGATCCGCGCGGCTGGTGCGCGGCTGGTGCCCAAGGCGCTCATCCGAGGCCGCCTAATCGACCGTGCAGCTGCCCTCGCCGCCCGCGCCCGGCAGCCGGGTGAGAAGCGCTGCCAGCTGCTCGATCTCCTGGGGGCTGAAGTGCTCGAGGAACAGCCGCTGAATACTCGCGATGTGCGTGCAGCCCGCTTCACGTAAGCGCGCGTACCCCTGATCGGTCAGCCGCGCGTAGGAAACCCTCGCGTCGCTGTCGCAGGCCACCCGCTCGATAAGCCCTCCCTCGACGAGACCATCGACCAAGCGTGTGATGCCCGACCTGGTGAGCATCGTGCTGGTGGCGAGCGCCGACATCGGAAGCTTGCGGTCCGGGGCCTGGGCTAGGTAGAGCAACACCTCGTAATCGCGCGTCGTCATTCCGTGCACCGCCACGAGCTCGGCATCGAGCTCGCGGACGATCGACGCGTGACTCTGGAGGTAGCTCCGCCAGGCTTCCAAAGCGGCCCCCTGGAGACGATCTGAAGTGAGCGCGTTCACGACCGAGATTATAGTTGACGGATCAAGTAGGCGGGAGCATTTCGAGGCGCCTGGGACTTGCCCACCAAAGGTAGCCTGGGGCCGTGCGCGAGATTTCGCCAGGCCTGTGGCATTGGACGGCCCGCCACGACCACATCGGCGCGCAGGTGGGTTCCCATTATCTCGCCGCCGAACGGGTCGTGATCGATCCGATGATTCCTGCAGAGGGCCTCGATTGGTTTCGCAAGCACGGCACTCCCGAGCACATCCTGCTCACCAACCGGCACCACGATCGCCACTCGTGGCGCCTGCGCGAGGAGTTCGGGTGCTCGGTGCACTGCATCCGTAACGGCGTCTCCGAGCTCGACGGGCGCGGGCCAGTCGAGCCGTTCGATTTCGGCGACGAGCTTCCGGGTGGCGCCGTCGTACACGAGGTCGACGCGATCAGTCCCGACGAGACCGCTCTCCATATCCCAAAGCACCGCGCGCTCGCATGCGCCGACGGCGTGGTCCAGTCTCGAGCCGCGGACGGACTCAGGTTTGTCTCCGACCGGCTTATGGACGACCCGGAGAGGACGAAGCAAGGGCTCCGCAGCGCATACGCCCGGTTGCTTGACCTCGACTTCGACATCCTCCTGCTTGCGCATGGCGATCCGGTGGTGGGCGGCGCTCGCGGGGCCTTGCGCGCGTTTGTCGAGCGAGCCGCTTAACCTGCCCGGCAGCGGCCTTCAGCCATGCATCCCAGGGATGGCTCCCGCCGGGCGTATAGGCAAGCGTCGCGAGCGCGGCCTCAGCGTCGCGCCCAGGAGATCGCCGCTCGGATAAAGAAAATTTTTCCGCGTCGAATTAGGTTGGAAAGGTCCGCGATGCGGTCTGGGTGATAACGACCGCGTAGAGGGCAAATCTCCCGCGACCCCCAGAGCGAAGGGGCCCAGGCCCCAGGTGAGCTTGCGTCCCGACCCAAGTCCGCAAGTTAAGAAATTTGACGAGGCGCTGGTTCGGCGCCACTCTGGCGTGAGATGTCTACGGGTCCGCGAGCCAGGGCCGAGCCGAACCGTTGGGCGTCGTTGGCGTTGTTGAGCGTCGCGCAGTTGATGGTGGTGTTGGACGCGACGATCGTGAATATCGCGTTGCCGTCGGCGCAGCGGGCGCTTCATTTCTCGACGAGCGATCGGGAGTGGATCGTGACGGCGTATGCGCTGGCGTTCGGGAGTCTGTTGTTGCTGGGGGGCAAGCTCGGCGATCTGTGGGGGCGTAAGTGGACGTTCGTTACGGGGCTCGTGGGGTTCGCGATCGTGTCGGCGATCGGGGGTCTCGCGACTTCGTTTTTGACGCTCGTGAGCGCGAGGGCGCTGCAGGGAGCGTTCGGGGCGCTGCTCGCTCCGTCGGCGCTGGGGCTGTTGACGGTGACGTTCGAGGGGAGCTCTGACCGGAACAAGGCGTTCGGGATCTTCGGCGCGATCGCCGGTGGCGGGGCGTCGCTCGGGCTGCTGCTCGGGGGGATCCTGACGCAGGTGCTGTCGTGGCGCTGGTGCCTGTACGTGAACCTCGTGATCGCGGTCCCGACCTCGATCTTCGCGCTGCGGCTGCTGGTCAACCACCGAGCGGCGGAACGCGAGGCGATCGACGTCCCGGGGCTGCTGAGCGGCTCGCTCGGGCTTTTCGCGCTCGTCTATGGGTTCTCCAACGCGGAGACGCACTCGTGGACGGCGACCGCGACGATCGTCGCGCTCGTGGCCTCCCCGGTGTTGCTGACTACGTTCGTGTTGATCGAGCGCCGCTCCAGCCACCCGCTGTTGCCGTTGCACATCGTGCGGGACCGGGCCCGCGGCGGCGCGTATCTCTCGATCCTGCTCGCCGCCGCGGGGATCTTCGGCGTGTTCTTCTTCCTGACGTTCTTCATGCAGCTGAACCTCCACTTCTCGCCGATCACCTCGGGTCTCGCGTTCCTGCCGCTGACGGCCGTGCTCGTGCTCGCGTCGACCACCGCGCAGACCCGGATCCTCCCGCGCACCGGACCCAAGCCGCTCGTCGTCACCGGGATGGCGCTCGGGGTCGTCGGGATGTTCCTGTTCACGCGCCTGACCCCGACCAGCACCTACGGCGCGAACGTCCTCCCGGGGCTGTTGGTCATCGGCCTCGGGCTGGGGTTCATCTTCGCGCCCGCGATCGGGACTGCGACGCTGGGGGTCCAGGCCAAGGAGACCGGCGTCGCGTCCGCGGTCGTCAACGCGTGCCAGCAGATCGGCGGATCGATCGGACTCGCGCTACTGAGCACGATCTCCGCCAGCGCCGCCGCCACCTACGCCCACACCCACGGCGCCGTCCCAGGGGTCGCCGCGGCCGCGACCGTCCACGGATACACAACCGCGTTCTGGTGGGCGGCCGGCGTCTTCGCGATCGGCCTGCTATCAGCCATCGTCGTACTCCCATCGAAGGTCAGGACCGGGGAATGCACCCTCAGGAAGGCGCTCTCGCGGGGACTCGCGTACGCGCACCACCTCGAACCCGCCGACCGCCTCCCCGCCACCGACCCCGCTCCAGCCGGCGCCGGGCAACGCGACGGCTGACCTATCGCTCCTTGGTGGGTGCGATCAGAACCGGACGTTGCGCGCGCGCTGACAGCGCGTGCGAGACGCTGCCGAGCAGCGCGCTGCGTAGCGGCCCGAGCCCGCGCTGACCGCAGACGAGCAACCCCGCATCGATCTCGTCGGCGACCGTTGCGATCGTCTTGGCGATCGACTCGGTTGCCTCCGCGATCCGCGCGGAGGCGTTGTAGCCCCGCCCGCGCGCCGCCTCGGCGCCCTCCTCGGCGATCCGCTGCGCGGCGGCCGCCTGTCGTTCGTCGATCTCCCCTTCGTTGGGCACGTATGCGGTTCCCAACGAGCCGCCGCGGGCAAGCAGAATCGTCGCGGGCATCCATACCGTCAACACAACCGCATCGGCTGGGTGCGCGACGAGCTCGGCTGCGGCGGCCAGCGCCGACTTCGATCCCTCTGAACCGTCGTAGCAGAACAGCACGGGCTTATCCATCGTGCGATGGGCGATGCTGGGCCCGAATCAGCGACCTCCGCCTTGTCGAGGCGGGGCGACGCTGGCGAGGAAGGTCAGCTGAGTTTGTGGTAAGCGGCGCCGGCAAAGGGATTTCGCGGTTTCGGCATTCGCATTTGCAGCCCGGGGAGGGTGCGGATTACGCCTGCGATGTGCGCATTGTGCGCACACCTGTTGAGAGAGTCCTGCGGTACGGCTTGAATCTGAGTCGGCGTCGGTCGATGCTTCTACCCACGGCTGAATCCGCTTAGCGCCCCTGGCTTTCTGGTCCGGGATCGTCCAACGGCGGAGCGTCCTTATGCTCGGCCGCTGGGTAGGCGTTGACCATGTACTTGTCGCCGCGAAGGGCGCTCATCACCCTGGCCGCGACGAGCCTGGCAGGGTTCGGTCGCGTCAGCCTCGGCTGGTCTTGTTGCTCGGCGGCAGCAATCGGCGGGTTGTCGTAGACGCGAACGGGCTCGGGGATGATCCCGGGCGCTGGCGACCGATCGGACTGGTCAGTGGCGGTCACGAGCCACCAGCTCTCCATTTGCGGAGCTTTGCGGCGGACTGGCGGCGGCAGGGAGCTCACCCGCGGCCTTGCTCTCGCGTTCCAGGAACGCGCCGAGTTCTGCGATCGTGCTCATCAGCGGGGCGGGGAAGACGACGGTGGAGTTCTTGTCGACTGCCACCTCGACGAGGGTCTGGAGATTTCGCAGCTGGAGCGCGAGCGGGTGGGCCATCATCACGTCCGAGGCGGTCGCGAGCTCGCCGGCGGCGAGCGCTTCGCCCTGGGCGGCGATGATCTTCGCGCGCTTCTCACGCTCGGCCTCGGCCTGGCGTGCCATCGCGCGCTGCATGCTCTCGGGCAACTGGATGTCCCTCAGCTCGACGACGGTGACCTTGATCCCCCACTCCTCCGTCTGCACGTCGAGGATCTCGCGGATGTTCTGATTGATCGCGTCGGTGTCGGACAGCAACTCATCGAGCGTGTGACGCCCCACCACCGCCCGAAGGGTGGTCTGGGCGATCTGGCTGATCGCCGCCCCGACATTCTCGATCGCGACCACCGACCGGACAGGGTCCTCCACCCGGTAGTAGGCCACCGCAGACACATCGATGCTGACGTTGTCCTTGGTGATGATCCCCTGGGACTGGATCGGCAGCGTGACGATCCGCAACGACACGCGATCAATCCGCTGCGCGAACGGTGCGATGAAAATCAGCCCCGGTCCCCGCGCCTCGCCGGTGACCTTGCCGAGCTTGAACACCACCGCGCGCTCGTACTGCTTGATGACGTAGAAGAAGATCATGGTCTTGCCTTTCTGGCCGGGGTGATGGGGACCGCCTCGGTCCCTACGCGGGCGTCTTGGCCGGGCGCTAGGCCCCGGTGACCGAACTCTTGTCTGGGGACTGGCCGGCGGTCGGCTCGGTCAGGGGACGAGCCGAACCGGGCGGGCACTGGTGTGCGGCGATCCACGGACTGAAGCTCCTAGCGTGTCGGGCATCGCGATGACCCTCGGGTCTCGCGTACACCGGCCGAAGGCTGGAGCCGGAAAAGGTGGCCGCCGGGCGTTGAGGCGAACCTGATACCCATGTTACTCCGCGCAACAAAGCGGTGATCACCGTTTGCGTTAGGTCGAGCGAGATTTAGAATCGGTTCGTGGAGCCGCTCACCGACGGCACCGACCATCTCCGTGTATTGATCGCGAACGAGCGCAAGGACCGACTCGCGCTCGTCGCCCCGATCGTCGTCGCCCTGGGTCACGAGGTGATCGCGCGCGAGATCGAAGTCGAGGACGTGGGGTCAGTTACCGCGCGGGAGCGGCCCGACGTCGCGCTCGTCGGGCTCGGCGAGAGCTCGGAGCACGCGCTCGAGCTGATCGACAAGATCGTCCGCGAGGCCGCCTGCCCGGTGATCGTGCTCCTGCACGCGCCCGATCCCGCGTTCGTCATGGAAGCTTCGAAGCGGGGCGTGTTTGCCCACATCTCAGACGCCGACGTCGACGACTGGCAGGGGTCGATCGACATCGTGCTGCGCCGCTTCGCGGAATACCACGACCTCGAAGGGGCATTCGGACGCCGCGCGCTGATCGAGCGAGCCAAGGGCATCCTGATGGAACGCCACTCGATCGACGAGCACGACGCGTTCGAGAAACTCCGCGAGCGCTCACGGATCGACAACCGCAAGCTCATCGACCTCGCCGCCGCCGTCGTCGACGGCCACCGCCTACTCCCCAAGCAACCGGCCGCTTCCCAAGAGCAGTGACCTCGGGCGGGCCCGGTCGTCTGGGATCCTCGCAAACTGCGGTATCGCGGCTTGCGAAGAGTCTCGATCCGTGCTAGTCCGGTTGTCCGCTATCGGGACTGTCTCTGCGCGTTTAGAACGGTGACGGGACCAGAAAGGAAGCGCGGCCATGAAAGGCATCGCGCCACTCTCCCTCGACCGTGCGAACGAGCAAGTCGAAGGGATGATCCGCGAGGGGACGTCGTTCGCCCGGGTGGAGGACGTGATCGACTCCGCTCGATTCTCGCAGCTCCACAAGGCAGCCCTCTGGCTCCTCGCCTGGTCGCTCCGCGACCCGGCTATCCAGGTCCACGATGCCCGGTTGATGGTGGAGGAGTTCGCCGCCGACGGGTTGTAACCAGCCCTCGTGGGCGGAGGACCCTAGAGGGGAGCTGGGTGTCCGCCTTCGCGCTAGAGGGGAGCTGGGTGTCCGCATCCGCGCGTGTCGCGCGCGCGCCGAGCGCCGGTTCGTCGCTGTCCTCGGAAGCCATCGCTGCGACGATCGGGCGTCAGCTGACCGTTCCGTCGAGAACGGGACCGCCGTCCAGCTGGAGACCATGCCGGTCGACATGCTGATTCCCGCGAAGGTCGCTCTCCGTCGGTTCGAGGATGAAGACCTCGACCGCCAGGTCGGGATCGATGTGGTTGTTGCTCATGAACGCCACCACGCGCCGTCCGGAGAGCTCTTGCACCGCGCTGATCGCCTCGTCCTGCATGATGTCCTGAAACGCGCGGCGGCTGTGCAGCACGACCTCGGCCTTGCCGTCCTCGACCAGGCTCTGTTCGCCTTTTGTCAGCGTCGCCCCCAGGACGCACACGATGATGTCCTCACCGATCGTGGTGCGTGCTCTTGTGGGCCCGCGGCCCGTGTAGCGATGCAGCAGTCCGACCATCGAATTCGAGATCGCGGCTGTGATCGCGCCGCCTGCTGTTACTTCTCGGTTGGTGGCGGGCATAGCCAGCCCTCTCAGCCTTCTCTTGCGACAAGACGCCGCGCGTGGGAAGAGATGGCACAGAACCGAACGTACGACGGCTTCGTCGAGCTTAGCGCGGATCCGCGGTAATTCCGAGTGCGGAGGTCGGATTGTGCTAGCGTCATTGGTGCGCTCAGTGAGCCACTAGCTCTTCTCGCTTCCGGGGCGACGCTTTCGGTCAGAAGGGCAGAGAGGCGGTCGGCTATGGCCACCGCAACACAGAAGCCTGGAGCTGCGAAGCGGCTCACGCGCCGCGGACGTGAAGCCGGCGCACCTGTCCCGATGCAGTTCCGCATGTTCGAGGACAACGGCGGCGAGTACCACTGGACGATCGTCGCCGGCGACGGCACCACGCTCGCACGGTCGGGAGGCTTTGCTTCATATGACGACGCCGAGGAGGCAGCCAGGAATCTCCGCGACGGCGCCGCCTCGGGGCGGTTCGAGCGACGAGCCGCGGGGGCAAGCCCGGCCGATCACAGTGAGCGGCGCGTGGCCAGACGCGACGCCTCGGACGCCGAGCGTTGGTTGGATGAGGGCGGCAGCTTCAGCAGCGAGGCGGTGGCAAAATGGCAATTGGCACGCTGATCGCACTGCCGGAGCCCCTCGCCCCCACAAGCAAGCCTGATCAAAGACGGTCAAGTTGCTGCCCCGAGTGCGCGCACGTCCTGCGTGTGTCCGGCCTCGGGCGCCACCGCCTGTACTTCGAGCTCGATGACGAGCGGTCGTACAACCCCGTGATGAACCGACTCTGTCCGGAGTGCGGACATGGCCTGCCTCGGAAGAACCGGCGGTGAACACAGCCATGGTCCGTGTTTGCTGTCCAGCCTGCCGACTGCGCTTCACCCCGGCCGCGGCGGCCTACATCATTGCTTGCCCCGAATGTGGTGACTCGCCCCAACCGATCGCGAGCCTGGAGCGCACGTTCGGCTTCCGTCTCGTCGGACCAGAGGATCTACCCGACGAGCTGCCCTACGCAACCGCCGTCTTGATCACATGCCCCGAGCCGGGAGCCGATCGTGACTGACCCCCCACATCCGCATTCTCCGGCTCGTGGCACATCAAGCGCAGCGCGAGCTCGACGACCACCACTCGGTCGACCACAGCGGAGACACCGCATCTACTGGACGACGTGAACACGTCGAGCGGGCCGCGGTCCGGACCAGAGCGCATCTAGCGGACGCCGACGAACGACGGCGCGACCGCCGACCAGTTCTAGTCGCCTGACCTCGTGTCATAGCTGACGTGCCCGCACTGCGTGGATCCGTGGGACAAGTCAGCTAGTGGGCGATGCTGGGCTCGAACCAGCGACCTCCGCCTTGTCGAGACGGCGCTCTCCCAGCTGAGCTAATCGCCCGGGAGGAGCCGTAAATGTAGCGCCGGTGCTGGGGCGCAGGCCGGGGCGCAGGTAAAGTCAAGCGGTGTGAGGCGCATAGGCGGGACGACGCTGGCGCTCAGCGCGCTTCTCACATCGATCGCGATCGTCGGCCCGAGCGCCGCGGCGGACTCGGACTCGGTCCATCCGGCCGTGAGGCCAAGCAGTGGTTCGCCTGGCACCCGCTTCCGGCTGGGCTTCACGGCTCCCGAGCCAACCGGTGTCTCGGGGTCGTCCTGGCGGGGCTACGAGGTCTCGGCGACCGGTCCGTCCGGGAAGAGCTGCGGCTCGAGCACAGCAGCAACGGTCGGAGCGGTTCACGCCGGCGAGCGGGTGCACGTGATCCTGGCGGCGCCCGGGCCGACGGACGAGTGGTGCGTAGGCACGTTCGCCGGGCGGGTGGACGAAACGATCACGCCCGTCTGTGGGTTCCGGGAGCTGTGCCCGGCGCACGTGGCGGTGGTGCCGCTGGGCAGGTTCGCGTTCCGCGTCCGGGGCCCGGCGGACGCGCGCGGATAGCATCAGCGGCCGCATGGAATTCGAGCTTCCGGACGGCAAGATCCTCAGCCTTCGCGACGGCGCCACGGGCGCCGATGCCGCGGCGGCGATCGGATCCGGGCTCGCTCGCGCCGCGCTCGCGGTGAAGGTCGACGGCCGGCCCAGAGATCTCGGGCGAGAGCTCCCATCGAGCGACGGGATCACGCCCCACAGGCTCGAGATCGTCACCGACCGCAGCGGCGACGACGCGCTCGCCCTGATCCGTCACGACGCCGCACACGTGCTCGCCGAGTCGGTCCTCGAGCTGTACCCGGACGTCAAGATCTCGATCGGTCCTCCGATCGAGGATGGCTTCTACTACGACTTCGAGTTCCCCGAGGGGGTATCGCTGTCTGAGGCCGACCTCGGCCCGATCGAAGAGCGGATGCGGCGGCACATCAAGGCCGACGAGCCGTTCGTGCGGGTGGACGTGCCCGTCTTGGAGGCGCTCGAACGCTTCCGCGCCGAGGGCCAGGACTACAAGGTCGAGCTGATCGAGGATCTGATCCGCGATCAAGGCGTCGAGACCGTCAGCCTTTACACCAACGGGGCGTTCACCGACCTGTGCGCCGGCCCGCACGCACCCTCCACGGGAAGAATCAAGGCGGTCAAGCTGCAATCGGTCGCGGGGGCGTATTGGCGGGGTGACGCCAACAGGCAGATGCTGACGCGCGTGTACGGAACGGCGTTCTTCTCAAACGCCGAGCTCGAGGAGTTCCTCGAACGGATGGAGCGCGCGCGCGCCAACGACCACCGCCGGCTCGGCCCGCAGCTGGGGCTCTTCAGGTTCTCCGAGGTCTCGCCGGGCGCGGCGTTCTGGCTGCCGGCGGGCACGGAGGTCTACAACTCGCTCGTGAACATGAGCCGCGAGATGGGCCGGGACCGGGGCTACACCGAGGTAAAGACGCCGCAGCTCTATGACGCTTCGCTCTGGATGACCTCCGGGCACTGGGACAAGTTCCGCGACCACATGTTCGTCACCGAGTACGAGGGCCGCATGATCGGGCTCAAGCCGATGAACTGTCCCGGCCATTGTCAGCTGTTCTCGCTCCAGCAGCACTCCTACCGTGAGCTCCCGGTACGTTACTTCGAGCCCGGCCTCCTGCACCGGCGCGAGCCGAGCGGGACGCTTCATGGCCTGCTTCGGGTGCGCCACTTCGCCCAGGACGACGCCCACATCTTCTGCACGGAGGACCAGATCCAGGAGGAGGTGGCCGGGTGTCTGGAGTTCGCGTTCGCGACCTACGCCGTGTTCGGGCTGGAGGTTCGGATCGAGCTCTCCACCCGGCCCGACAAGCGGATCGGCTCAGACGACCTTTGGGACCGCAGCGAAGCGGCGCTCCAGAGCGCGCTCGAGAGCCACGGCCTCGACTATGCCGTCAACCCGGGCGACGGCGCGTTCTACGGGCCGAAGATCGATATGCACATGACCGACTCGCTGGGCCGTTCGTGGCAGCTCGGCACGATCCAGCTGGACTACAACATGCCCGCTCGGTTTGGCCTGGTCTACACCGGCGCCGATAATGCCGAGCATCAGCCGGTGATGATCCACCGGGCGTTGATGGGTTCCTACGAGCGCTTCATCGGGATCATGCTCGAGCACCTGCAAGGCGAGCTGCCGCTGTGGCTGGCGCCGGTCCAAGCGATCGTGCTGCCGATCGCCGATCGCCACGCGGACTTCGCCGAGTCCGCGGCCCGCTCGCTAGCGCAGGCGCGACTTCGGGCCGAGGCCGACACCCGCGGCGAGTCGGTGTCACGCAAGATCCGCGATGCGGAGCTCCGGAAGATCCCCTACATGCTGGTGGTCGGAGACCGGGAGCAGGAGGCGGGAGAGGTCAGCGTCCGTGAGCATCGCCACGGCGACCTGGGCTCGATGAGGCTCGAGGACTTCACCGAAAGGCTCCAAAAACAGGTTGAGACCCGGTCTAGGGTGTAGGAAGCGACGCTATACTCGAAGGCGTTGATCCAACTGAACCATCACACACGGCCCGGCGCCGCTTGACCACAGGACGCCACCGCAGCTAGTGCCGGTCCCTAAGAAGTTCGACCGGCGACCCCCGGAGCGGGACCAGACTCGGATCAACGAACGGATTCGCGTGCCCGAAGTCCGGCTGATCGGCGAGGACGGCAAGCAGATCGGGGTCGTGAAGACAGATGAGGCGCTTCGCTACGCGCAGGAGCGTGACCTCGACCTGGTCGAGGTGGCACCGGAGGCGCGTCCGCCCGTCTGCAGGGTGCTCGACTACTCCAAGTACAAGTACGAGCAGGCCCAGAAGCTGAAGGCCGCCCGCAAGCACCAGCAGCAGATCACGATCCGCGAGATCAAGTTCCGCCCGAAGATCGCCCAGAACGACTACGACACCAAGAAGGCTCACGTGCGGCGGTTTCTGCAGGGCAAGGACAAGGTCAAGATCACGATCATGTTCCGCGGTCGCGAGGTAACGCATCCGGAGCGCGGTACGGCGCTGCTCGATCGACTCGCCGAGGACGTGTCCGACATCGCAGTGGTCGAGCAGACACCGGTGCAGGACGGACGCAACATGACGATGATGTTGGCGCCCTCAAAGGCGATCCTCGCCGGCGAGAAGGACGGCGCTGAGCATCCCGCCGACGCCGATGGCGCCGCGGCCGACGGCGCCCAGGCCGACGAGCGCCGATCGGGGCGGCCGAGTAACGGGGGCGACGGGCGCACCGAGCGGATCGCCGCGCAGTCGAGCTAGGCCTACGCCCGCCGGCACAGCGAGCGTCGCGCGGTGACAGCGTGGCCGGCCGCTGAGCGTCTGCTTTACTAAACGCCCGCGATGCCGAAGATGAAGACTCACTCGGGCGCCAAGAAGCGCTTCAAGGTAACCGCCCGCGGCAAGCTGCTCGGGCGCAGCGCCTTCTCCAGCCATATCCTCGAGAAGAAGTCGCCCAAGCGCAAGCGGCGGCTGGCCGAGCCCGCGGTGATCTCAAAGCACGATCGCAAGCGGGTCGAGATCCTGCTCGGAACTAAGCACAGGAGTGGCAATTGACCCGGGTCAAGCGCTCAGTCCACGCGCGCAAGAAGCGCCGCGCGACGCTCGAGCTCGCCAAGGGCTATCGCGGCGACGCGAGCCGTCATTACCGGGTCGCCAAGGAGGCCGTGCTCAAGGCCGACCAGTACCGCTACCGCGATCGGCGCAACCGCAAGCGGGACTTCCGCCGGCTGTGGATCACGCGCATCAACGCGGCCGCGCGTCAGAACGAGCTCTCGTACTCCCAGTTCATGCACGGTCTGCAGCTCGCCGGGGTCGAGCTCGACCGAAAGATCCTCGCGGACATCGCCGTCCGCGACGCCGACACCTTCCGACGCTTTGCCGATCGCGCCCGCGAGGCGCTGGCGGCCGGCTGAGCGCAAAGCCGAGACCACCAGCACCGCCATCGGGCGCCGCTCCACCTGGAGGGCGCCTTTTTTAGTTCTCCACCGCCATGACCATCACCAGTCACCACAACCAGAAGCTCAAGGAGATCCGCAAGCTCCGCCAGCGTCGCCGCTGGCGCGAGCGCTCCGGGCGCTTCGTCGCCGAGGGCGAGGACCTGCTCGCGGCGGCCGACGCGGCTGGATGGCGGGCGCTCGAGCGCTACTCCGCCGCGGGCAGCGGCCTGCCCGGAGTCGAGGTCGAGGCGAACCTGCTGTCATCCGCGTCGGGGCTCGGATCGGGCACCCGCACGCTCGCCGTTTACGACGAGCGCTGGTCGCAGCGGCCGCTCGGGCCGCTGTGCGTCTACCTCCACGGGCTCGGGGACCCCGGCAACGTCGGCGCGATCTTGCGCAGCGCCCAGGCCTTCGGCGCCGCCTCGGTCGCACTCGGGCCGGGGACCGCCGACCCGTTCGGCCTCAAAGCCGTGCGGGCGTCGATGGGGGCTGTGTTCGCGGTGCCGCTTTGGCGTGCAGACGCGGGTGACCTCAACGGGCTACCGGGCCTGAAGATCGCGCTCGTGCCCGCCGCCGGCACGCCGCTCGCGGAGCTTTGCTGCTCGATGTGTCGATATGACACAAAAAACAGCAAAGGGGGAGAGGTCAGCCTACTCATCGGCGCCGAGCGCGACGGGCTGCCGCCGGACGTGATCGACGCCGCCGATCACGTCGCCCACATCCCGATCGAGACGAACTCCCTGAACGCGGCGATGGCCGCTACGGTCGCGCTGTACGAGCTAACTAGGATGGCCCCCGAGATGACCCCGACCGAAGGCAGTCCGGGATGACCGACCAGATCGAGGGCACGCCCACCGTGGAGCGGGTCGCGCGGATCCGCAGCGAGGCCGAGCGGGCGATCGGCGCGGCCGGCGACACGCAGGCGCTCGATGAGGTGCGGGTGCGATTCCTCGGGCGAAAAGCCGAGCTACCGAACCTGCTCCGGGAGGTCGCCAGCCTCGCGCCGGAGCAGCGCGCCGCCGTGGGCAAGGCCGCCAACGAGGCCCGCCAGGCGCTCGAGGGACAAATCGAAGCGCGCGTGCAGGAGCTCGCGGCAAACGAGCTGCAGGACCGCCTCCAGCGTGACCGGATCGACGTCACGCTGCCCGCCGATCCGCCTCCGGAGAACGGGCACCTGCACCTGATCACGCAGACCCGGCGCGAGCTCGAGGACGTGTTCATAGGGCTCGGGTTCAACATCGCGGAGGGGCCCGAGGTCGAGACCGCCTACTACAACTTCGACGCGCTGAACACTCCGGTCACGCACCCCTCGAGGCTGATGACGGACACGTTCTACCTGAAGCCCGTCGAGGACCTGTTCGCTCCCGACACCCGGCTGCTCCGCGTCCACACCTCGCCGGTGCAGATCCGGGCAATGGAGCAGCATCCACCGCCGCTTTACATCGTCATGCCCGGCCGCGTCTACCGCCCCGACTCGGATGCAACGCACACCCCGCAGTTCCACCAGCTCGAGGGCCTGGCGGTCGACACCGACGTCACGCTCGCCGACCTGAAGGGGACGCTGCTCGCGTTCGCGCGCACGATCTTCGGCGAAGGCCGCGAGATCCGTCTGCGCCCGCATTTCTTCCCATTTACCGAGCCGAGCGTCGAAGCGGACGTCTCGTGCTTCAACTGCACCGGCGGAATCACCGCCGACGGGCAGCGCTGCCCGATCTGCAAGGGCACGGGCTGGCTCGAGATCCTCGGCGCCGGGATGGTTCACCCGAACGTGTTCGAGCACGTGCGAGACCACGGCTATGACCCCGAGAAGATCCAGGGGTTCGCGTTCGGGATGGGGATCGAGCGGATCGCGATGCTCAAGCACGGCGTTCCCGACTTGCGGCTGCTGTACGACAACGACGTTCGCTTCCTGGAGCAGTTCGGGTGAGGGTCCCCGTCACCTGGCTGCGCGAGTACAGCGACCCGCCGGTCGACACGTCGCAGCTCGCCGACCGCCTGGCGATGACCGGGACCGAGGTCGAGCGCGTGGAGCGCTACGGCGTCACCGCGCTCGAGAATTTCGTGGTCGCCCGCGTGCTCGGGATAGAGCGGCACCCCGAGGCCGACCGGCTGACCGTATGCGTCGTCGACGCCGGCGAGGGCCAGCCGCGACAGATCGTGTGCGGCGCGCCGAACGTCGCCGCGGGCCAGACCGTCGCCGTCGCAAAGCCCGGCGCGGTGCTCCCCGACGGGAACAAGCTGGAGAAGGTCAAGCTCCGCGGGATCGAGTCAGACGGCATGATCCTCGCCGAGGATGAGCTCGCGATCGGGACCGAGCACGCCGGGATCCTTGAGCTCGACGGAACCGGATCCCCGCCCGCCCTCCAGCCGGGGACGCCGCTCGAGCAAGTGCTCGAGATCGCGACCGACGTGCTCGTGCTCGAGATCACCCCAAACCGCCCCGACTGCCTGGCGATCTACGGCGTGGCGCGCGAGGTGCACGCCGCCACCGCCGCGCCGCTCGCCGCGCCGCCGTGGGCCGAGGATCCGGGCCGGGACGGACCCCTCGAGGGGGTCACGGTCACGGTCGAATGCCCGGACCTGTGTCCGCGCTTCACCGCCCGAGTGTTCGATGACGTCAAGCTCGCGCCGAGCCCGCCGTGGCTCAAGGCCAGGCTGATGGCGGCGGGGCAGCGCCCGATCTCTAACGTCGTCGACATAACCAACTACGTGATGCTGCTTACCGGGCAGCCGCTGCATGCTTTCGACCTCGACCGGGTGCAAGGGCGAAAGCTGATCGTCCGCCGCGCCGATCCCGGCGAGGAGGTGCAGACGCTCGACGGCCAGACACGTGCGCTTGACGATCAGATGGTGCTGATCGCTGACGGCGAGGGCCCGACGTCGATCGCCGGGGTGATGGGAGGTGTCCGCTCCGAGGTCGAACCAGATACCACGCGCGTGTTAATGGAGGCCGCGACGTGGGACGGCCCCAACGTCCATCGCACCTCGCTCAAGCTGGGGCTCCGCAGCGAGGCCTCGACCCGCTTCGAGAAGCAGCTCCAGCCCGAGCAGGCGATGGAGGCGCAGGCCGTCGCGACCAAGCTGATGATCGAGCTGTGCGGGGCAACTGTGCGGCCCGGCACGATCGACATCGGCGGCCCCGGTCCCGAGCCCGCGACGATCCACGTCAGGCAGGCGCGGGTCCAGGGCCTCCTCGGGATCCCGGTCGCGCGAGCACGGCAGCGGGAGATCCTTCAGGCGCTCGAGTTCGAGGTCGCCGACGCCGGCGGCGGACTCGACGTCAGGCCGCCCCCGTTTCGGCGAAACGACATTACCCTTGAGGCCGACGTGATCGAGGAGATCGCCCGGCTCGGGGCGCTCGACCACCTGCCGGCGAAGCTCCCCTCGCGCCACGACGCATATGGGCGGCTCACGCCCAGACAGCGGCTGCGGCGCCGAGCTGCTGACGCGCTCGCCGCGCAGGGAATTCACGAGATCGTCGGCTGGAGCTTCACCGGGCCCGAGCTCGCGGACCGGCTGCGTCTGCCCGCCGACCACCCGCTGCGCAGCGCCGTCGAGCTCGAGAACCCGCTCTCCACCGAGCAGTCGCGGATGCGCACGACGCTGCTGGGATCGCTGCTCGACGCCGCCGGACACAACCGCGCGCGCGGCTTCGAGCGCCTGCGGCTGTTCGAGGCGGGCGCGGTGTTCTTCCCCGACCCGGATGGTGGGCTGCCGCGCGAGCCCCAGCACATCGGCGCGCTCCTGACCGGCTCGGCGCGGCCGCCGAGCTGGCGCGCCCCCGACCCGCCGGCGGCCGACTTCTTTGCCGCCAAGGGGGTCCTTCAGGGCCTGCTCGACGCGCTCCGAGCGAGCTGGAGCGTCGAGCGGGAAGTCGAGCCGTTCCTCCACCCGGGGCGGGCGGCGCGGATCCTCGTCGGCGGTCATGACGCCGGCTGGGCTGGTGAGATCCACCCGCTGGTGGCCTCGCAATGGGGGCTCGACGGGACGGTCGCCGCGTTCGAGCTCGACCTCGACCTCGTCCCCGAGCCGGCCACCGCGCTGTACGAAGACGTCACCAGCTACCCCGAGGTGCGCGAAGACCTCGCCGTCGTCCTCCCAGAGGGCGTCAGCGCTGCGCGCGTGATCGAGGTCGTTCGAAGCACCGGCGTGCCGCTTTTGCGAACGGCCGAGGTGTTCGACGTCTACCGTGACCCCGCGCGGCTGGGGGAGGGCAACGTCTCGCTGGCGCTCCGCCTCAGCTATCGCGCGCCCGACCGCACGCTGACCGACGAGGAGGTCGCGCGCAAGCGGGAGCAGATCACCGACGCGCTGGCCCGTGAGCTGGGAGGCAGAGTTCGTGCCGCATAGCGTCGTGGTGTTCGGCGGGGCCGGCTTCACCGGTGCGCTGACCGCGCGCCTGTTGTTCGGGCACCCCTCGTTCGAGCTGAAGGCGGTGACCGCGCGCAGCGACGTGGGCCGCCGACTCGACGACCTCTATCCGTATCACCGGGTGCCGATGACGCTCGAGGAACTCGATCTCGACCGGCACTCCGAGGTCGAGGCCGCCGTCGTCTCCTACCCCCACGGCGCCTCGGCGCCGCTGGTCAAGGAACTGCGTCAGCGAGGCGTAAGGGTTGTCGATTTATCTGCCGACTTCCGGCTGCGCGACCCCGTCACCTACGGCGAGTGGTACCGCGAGCACCAGGCGCCCGAGCTGCTTGACGACGCCGTTTACGGGATGCCGGAGCTCTACCGCGAGCGGATCCGCGCCGCGGAGCTGGTCGCCAACCCCGGCTGCTACCCGACCGCGACGCTGCTGGCGCTTGCGCCGCTGGCACGGGCGCGCCTGATCGAGGATCTCATCGTCGACGCGAAGTCGGGGGTTTCCGGCGCAGGCCGCGCCGCTTCCGAGAAGACCCACTTCGTGACGGTCGACGAGAACGTGAGCCCCTACAGCGTCCCACGCCACCGACACACGCCGGAGATCGAGCAGGAGCTGACCGCGCTCGGCGCCGACGTTCGGATCACGTTCACCGCGCACCTCGTGCCGCTCGATCAGGGTGAGCTCGTCTCCTGCTACGTCACCGGGAATGGCGCGCTCGAGGAGGCGGACCTGGACCAGATCTACGCCGACGCGTACGCGAGCGAGCAATTCGTCGAGGTGGTCGGCTCGCCGCCAGGGGTCCGAGACGTGCGCGAGACGAACTTCTGCCGCGTCTCTGTGCACCGCGATCGGCGGACCGGGCGGGTGGTGGTCTTCGGCGCGATCGACAACCTCTGGAAGGGCGCCGCGTCGCAGGCGGTCCAGAACCTCAACCTGATGTTCGGGTTGCCGGAGGGGGAAGGGATCTCGTGACCGGCACCGCCACGTTCTTCCGCTCCCGATGGGTCGAGCGCCCGGCGCACGCCAGTGAGCTGGGGGGCGGGCTCCCGCAGGGCTTCCGCGCCGCTGGGGTGGCGTGCGGAATCAAGGAGAACGGGGCGCTCGACGTCGGGCTGCTGGTGTCCGACGCCCCCGTGACGACGAGCGCCGCGCGCTTCACGCGCTCCGGGACCCAGTCCGCGCCGGTGCTGCTGTGTCTCGAGCGCTGCGACCTTGGGCGGATCCGCGCCGTGGTCGTCAACTCCGGCAACGCCAACGCGGCCACCGGCCTGCCCGGCCTCGAGGACGCGACCAGGATGCAGGGCTCGGCGGCCATGGCCGCCGGGGTCGGCGCCGAGAACCAGGTGGCGGTCGCCTCGACCGGGGTGATTGGCGTCCCGCTCCCGATCGACAAGCTCACGCGCGGGATAGCGAGCGCCTCCCACCAGCTACGCCCCGAGGGCGACGTCGACTTCGCCGAGGCGATCAGGACCACCGACGCTTTCGCCAAGCGCGTCTGTCTCGAGGTCCGGCTGGGCGGCGGCCCCGTCCGCCTGAGCGCGCAGGCCAAGGGCGCCGGAATGATCTCTCCCGGGTTCGCGACGCTGCTGTGTTTCGTCCAGACCGACGCGGCGCTGTCGCCCGAGACCTGCGATCTGCTGCTCGGGGTGACCGTCAAGCGCTCGTTCGAGCGCGTCAGCGTCGACGGACAGCTGTCCACCTCCGACACCGTGATCCTGCAGTCCAGCGGCGAGTCCGGTGTGCAGGTGGAGCCCGAGAGCGAGGACGAGCTGCGATTTGGAGAGGCGCTCGACGCGACCCTGCGAGAGCTGGCGCTGGACGTTGTGCACGACGGGGAAGGCGCGCGGCGCACCGGCCGGGTGCTCGTGCGTGGCGGCGACACGCTGGCGGTCGACGCGGTAGCGCGCGCGGTCGGGAACTCGCCGCTGGTGAAGACCGCGCTCTACGGCGGTGACCCGAACTGGGGCCGGATCGTGCAGGCCGTGGGCATGGCGCTGCCCGGGACCGCGCCGCTCGCTCTCGATATCTCGATCGAGGGGGTCCAGGTCTGCGTCCGCGGCGGAGCGATCCCCTACGACGTCCGAGCGCTTGCCGCGGCGGTCCAGGGACCCGAGGTGGAGTACGAGATCGGGCTCCCCGGAGAGGGCGCGGAGACCGAGCTGTTCTTCTCCGACCTGGGGCACGAGTACGTCACGATCAACGCCGACTACACCACCTAGTGCTGTGACCGCCACCCGTGACATCGCCACGCTGCTCGAGGCGCTCCCGTACATCCGGGAGTTTCACGGCAAGACCGTGGTGATCAAGTACGGGGGCGCGGCCATGAGCGACCCGGCGTTGAAGGAGGAGTTCGCACGTGACGTGGTGCTGCTCAAGTACGTCGGGATGAACCCGGTCGTGGTCCACGGCGGCGGCCCGGAGATCACCACCTACATGGAACGCCTCAACCTGCCGGTGGAGTTCGTCGACGGGTTGCGTGTGTCAGATGCGAAGACCGTCGAGATCGCCAAGATGGTGCTCGTCGGCAAGGTCAACAAGGACATCGTGCTCTTGATAAACCGCCACGGGATGCCCGCCGTCGGACTCTCCGGCGACGACGGGATGCTGTTCCGCGCTTCCCGCCAGGCGTCCCCGAGCGGGCAGGACATCGGGTTCGTGGGGCGCATCGAGCGGGTCGACGTCGACCTGTTGAACCGGGTAGCACAGGATTACATCCCGGTCGTCGCGAGCGTCGGCGCCGACCGTGAGGGCAACTCGTACAACATCAACGCCGACGAGGCCGCCGGGGCGGTTGCGCGCGCGCTGGGGGCCTACAAGATCATGTTCCTGACCGATGTGCCCGGCTGGCTGCGCGTTCCCGATGATCCCGACAGCGTGATCTCGGAGGCGAGCACCGACCTCGTCGAGGCCTCTCTTGCGACGGTCGTGGGCGGCATGCGCCCCAAGCTCCAGGCCTGCCTCGATGCGATCCACGGTGGCGTCTGGAACGCGCACATCGTCGACGGGCGAGTGCCCCACTCGCTGCTCCTCGAGCTGTTCACCGACGCCGGGATGGGCACCAAGATCGGGCCCTCGGGATGAGCGGCGCCGCGGCGACCGGGACCGGGGCCACGCTCGGGGAGCTACAGGAGCTCGAGCGCCGCTACGCGATCGGCACCTACGCCAGGAACCCGGTCCAGTTCGTCCGCGGCTCGGGCGCGCGGCTGTGGGACGAGGACGGCAACGAGTACCTCGACTTCCTGGCCGGCATCTCGGTGCTGAACGTCGGCCACTGTCATCCGCGGGTCGTCGAAGCGGTCCGTGAGCAGGCGGGCCGGCTCACGCACGCCACCAACCTGTACTACACCGAACCCGCGTTGCGGCTGTCAGAGCGGCTGTCGAGGCTCTCGCTCGGCGGCAAGGTATTCCTCACCAACTCCGGCGCCGAAGCGGTCGAGGCGGCGATCAAGCTGGTGCGGCGCGCGCGGCCACGCGGCAAGCTGGTGGTGCTCGAGGAGGCCTTCCACGGGCGCACCTACGGGGCGCTGTCGGCGACCCCGCAGGAGTCAAAGCAGGCGCCGTTCGCGCCGCTCGTACCCGGATTCGAGGTCGTGCCGAAGAACCCCGGCGCGTTGACCGCCGCGGTCGACCGCGAGACCGCCGCTGTGCTGCTCGAGCCGATCCAGGGAGAGACGGGGATCAACGTGCTATCCGACGAGCTGCTGGCCGCCGCCCGGGCGGCCTGCGACCGCACCGGCGCGGCTCTCGTGTTCGACGAGATCCAGTGCGGAATGGGACGCACGGGGACGCTGTGGGCCTATGAACGGAGCGGCGTCGTGCCCGACGCGCTGACGAGCGCCAAGGGGCTCGGCGGCGGTCTCCCGATCGGCGCGCTGGTGACCGGCGAGCGGCTCGCGGACGTGTTCAAGCCCGGCGACCACGGGTCGACGTTTGCGGGCGGGCCGCTGGTCTCCTCGGCGGCGTTGGTAGCGCTTGAGGTCTGCGCGGACCCGGCGCTGCTCGAGCGCGTGGGCGAGCTCGGGTCGCGGCTGGCCGCGGGCCTCGAGCGGCTGCCGTACGTGACAGCGGTGCGTGGCCGCGGGCTGATGCTCGCGATCGACACGGTCGCGGGACTGCACGCGCCTGAGCTGGCGCTCCGCGCCCTGCTCGAGCAGCGGCTCGTGGTCAACGCGACCGGACCGGGCACGATCCGGCTCGAGCCACCGCTGATCATCTCCGAGGACGAGGTCGACGAGGCGGTGAAGCGCCTGGGGGCGCTGGTGTAGTGGGCGACTACCTGCTGCCCGAAGGGATGACTGCGGCCGCCGCCGGCCGGGCGCTCAGCGCCGCCCTGCTGGTCCGCAGCGGCGTCGCGCGCGTACGAACACGCGCGTACTACGACACGTTCGACGGGCTGCTGCACGCCGCGGGACTGACCGCCGCGTGGGAAGACGGGCAGCTGGCGCTCGTCGAGTCCGAGGGCGACCGGATCAGGGCACGTGCGACGGTCGCGAAGCCGACGAAGCCGCTGTTCGCCGTGGACCTGGAGGCAGGACCTCTGGCGGACGCGCTGAAGGCGCTGATCGACGTACGCGCGTTACTGCCGCTGATCGAGATCCAGTGCCGGGAGCGGCCACTCGACGTGCTCGACGACGAACACAAGACGGTCGTGCGGCTGCGCGTGCAGCAGCCTGCGCTGGGGCGGCGCCGCCTGCGGCCCCGGGTGCACGTAAGCGCCGTGCGCGGCTACGACAAGGCGCTCGTCCGCGTTGGCGGGACGCTCGGCCACGAGCTCGGCTTCCAGGCGGCGCGGCCGCTGCTCGACGAGGCGGTCGCCGCGTCGGGCGCCAGGCCCGGGGGCACGCCGGCGAAGGTCAAGGTCTCCCTCAGCCGAGGCGAGCGGGCGGACGCTGCGGCCTCGGCGGTGCTGCGAGCGCTGTTGGGCGTGATCGAAAGCAACCTCGCGGGCGCGATCGCCGACCTCGACAGCGAGTTCCTGCACGACCTGAGGGTCTCGGTGCGGCGCACTCGCGCCGTCCAGCGCGAGCTCCGCCGGGTGTTCCCGCCGGACGAGCTCGAGCGCTTCCGACAGGAGTTTCGCTGGCTCCAGCAGGTGACCGGCGACGTGCGAGACCTCGACGTGTACGTGCTCGACTTCGATGCGATGCGCGCGCTCGTTCCGCCGCGAGTGCGCCCGGACCTCGAGCCGCTGCTCGGCGTCCTGCGGGAACGGCGCAAGGCGGCCCGGCGGCGGATGGTCCGCGCGCTGCGCTCCGAGCGGACCGGGAAGCTGCTATCCGAGTGGGGCGAGCTGCTCGCCTCGCTCGAAGGCCTGCCAGTTGCCCAGCGACCCGACGCCACGCAACCGATCGAGGTGCTGGCGGGCGCTCGAATCGCCAAGGTCTACCGCCGGATGGTGAAGATGGGCGAGGCGATCGGGCCGGAGAGCCCATCGACCGACTATCACGAGCTGCGCAAGCAGGGCAAGGAGCTCCGGTACCTGCTCGAGCTGTTCGGGGCGCCGCTGTTCCCGGACGTGGTCGTCAAGTCGATGGTCAGGGCGCTGAAGGGCCTGCAGGACGTGCTCGGCCGACACCAGGACCGCGAGATCCAGGTCGGAATGCTCCGTTCGCTCGGGCCCAAGCTTTCGTCAACAAGCGACGGACCGGCGGCGCTGATGGCGATGGGAATGCTGGTGGAGCGCCTCGAGGGCGACCAGCAGCTCGCCAGGGACGCGTTTGCGGCGCGCTTCGAGGCATTCGCGTCACGGGAGCAGCGCAGGCTAGTCAGGGACATCTTCAGGTGACGACCGTCCTCGCCACCTACAACATCAAGGGCGGCGTCGGGAAGACGTCCGCCGCGGTCAACCTCGCCTACCTGGCGGCAGCCGAGGGCGCCCAGACGCTCCTCTGGGACCTCGACCCGCAGGGCGCGTCGACGTACCTCTTCCGGATCAAGCCGAAGGTCCGCGGCGGCGGGCGAAAGCTGGTGCGGCTCAAGAGCGACGTCGCCGGGCTGATCAAGGGGACTGACCACGAAGGCCTGGACCTGCTCCCCGCGGACTTCTCCTACCGGCATATGGACCTGGCGCTCGACTCCTTCAAGCGGCCGACGCGGAGGCTCGCGCGGGTGCTCGAGCCCCTGTACGGAGACTACGACTACGTCTTCCTCGACTGCCCGCCGAGCATCTCGCTGGTGTCGGAGAGCGTCTTCGAGGCCGCGGACGCGCTGCTTGTGCCGATCATCCCGGCGACGCTCTCCTCGCGCACGTTCGAACAGCTCGAGGAGCTGCTGGACGCCGGGCGCTACGGTGGCGCGCGCTCGGACGGCGTCCCGGAGGGTCCTTTGATCCTGGCATTCTTCTCGATGGTCGACGCCCGCAAGCGGCTTCACCGCGAGGTGATGGAGCGGTTGCGCGAGCGCTGGGCCGGGGTGCTGGAGGCGGTTATCCCGGCCTCGGCCGAGGTCGAGCGCATGGGGCTCAAGCGCGGCGCGGTGGTGTCCTACGCACCCGACGGGAAGGCCGCGCTCGCATACCGGGCGCTGTGGTCCGACGTCCGGGTGAGGCTCGGCGAATACCCTTCGCCGTCGCGATGACCGATTCCTCGCCGCAGATCGCCTCATACCTGGCGGACCCCTCCGAGGTCCACCGGGTCCTGCTGCTCTACAGCGGCGGGCTGGACACCAGCGTGATGCTCAAGTGGATCCAGGACGAGTACGGCGCCGAGGTGGTGGCGCTGACCGTCGACCTCGGCCAGCCGGGCGAAGACTTCGAGGTGGTCCGCGGCAAGGCGATGCAGCTCGGTGCGATCGACGCCCATGTCGTAGACGCCCGCGACGAGTTCGCCTACGAATACGTCTGCCCGGCGATCAAGGCAAACGCGATCTACGGGCTCGGCTACCCGCTCTTCACGGCGCTGGGGCGGCCGCTGATCGCCAAGCTCGCGGTCGAACACGCCCGCCTGACCGGATGCGACACGATCGCCCACGGCTGTACCGGCAAGGGCAACGACCAGGTGCGGATCGAGGCCACGATCGCGACGCTCGCGCCGGAGCTGAAGGTGATCGCACCGGTGCGCCAGTGGCGGATGGGCCGCGAGGAGGAGACCCAGTACGCCCGGGAGCACGGGATCCCGGTCAAGGGCGGGACCGAGTCGGCGCCGTACTCGATCGACGACAACCTCTGGGGGCGCTCCAGCGAGGGGCGCTGGATCGAGGACCTCGACCACTCCCCCGAGGACGACGTCTTCCAGCTCGTGACGAAGCCGGAGGACGCGCCCGACGAGGCGGAGGTCGTGACCGTCTCGTTTGAGGCCGGCGTCCCGGTGGCCCTGAACGGCGAGCGGCTGGGGATGGTGGAGCTGCTCGAACGAGCCGCGTCCATCGGCGCGCGCCACGGAGTCGGGATCGTCGACCACATCGAGGACCGGGTGGTCGGGCTGAAGGTCCGCGACATCTACGAGGTCCCCGCCGCGGCAATCCTGCTGCTCGCCCATCAGGAGCTTGAGAAGCTCGTGGGCACGATCCACCAGAACCAGCTCAAGCCGATGCTCGATCAGCGCTGGGCCTTCCTGGTGTATGCGGGGCTCTGGCTGGAGCCGCTGCGGGAGGACCTCGACGCCTACATGCACGCCGCCAACGCGCAGGTCACCGGAACGATCGGGGTGAAGCTCTACAAGGGCTCGGCCCGGGTTGTGACCCGGGAGTCGCCCCACGCCATCTATGACGCCCAGCTCGCGACGTTCTCGGAGTCGGGAGGTCTGTTCTCCCAGGACGCCTCGCCCGGGTTCATCGAGCTCTGGTCGCTGCAATCCCGGATGGCCTGGCGGGTGCGCCACGCGCGCGAGACTCGTAGCGAGGCGACGCTGTCAACAGATGGTGTGGAGGACGCCGACCTCGGGTAAGCTCGAGGTCTGATGGGTTACAAGATTCTTGGCTTTGTCGTCTGGCAGGGCGGCAAGTTGTTTCTGCGGCAGCGCTTCCCTCACGCAGGGCGCAACCTCGCCATCGCCGGCGGGGTCGGCGCCGCGGTAGCGGGTGGCGCGGCCGCGTTCGTCGTGCTGCGGCGGTCGACCGGCAGCTAGCGGACCCGCGCTAGTCGTCCCGCCGGGTAGCTTTCCCTGGGCGTGAACGCCCGGACGGCCATCGCGATCGCGCTGGCGATCGCCTCCACGACCCTTGCCAACGTCGCTTACCTGCGTGAGCACGACGCCGCCGCCGCGCTCCCCGCACTTTCCCTGCGCCGCCCGCTGCACTCGCTACAGCTGCTGCTAGGCGACCGCAGCTGGCTGCTCGGCTTCGCGATGGAGACGGGGGGCTTCGCGTGCTACGCGGCGGCGCTGGCGCTGGCGTCCCTGTCGCTCGTGCAGAGCATCGGGGCAGGGGGGATAGGTGTGCTGGCGTTCGTCTCCTCCCGGATGTCCGGTCGCCGGCTGGGCACGCGCCAATTGACCGGTGTCAGCTTCTCCATCTTCGGCCTGCTGGCGCTCGCGGTGTCGCTTGCCAAGAGCAGCGGTCAGGGGGGGAACGGCACGACCGCAGCGATCATCGCGTGGCTCGGCGCGACGGGACTGCTGGCGGTGCTGACGCTCTGGATCGGAAGGCGGACCGGGGCGCTCGCGGTCGCGGAGGGGGTCGCCGGTGGACTCTTCTTCTCGATCGGCGACATCTCCACCAAACTCGCGACGCAGGGCGGCGCGCGCTTTGCCTTCGTCGTGACTCTGATCATCGGTTACACGCTCGGAACCTCGCTGCTTCAGCTCGGCTACCAGCGCGGTGGTGCGCTCACGGTGGCTGGGCTCGCGACGTTGCTCACGAACGCCCTGCCGATAGCGGCCGGCACGATCGTGCTCAAGGAACCGGTGCCCTCGGGGGTGTTCGGGGTGTTGCGGGTGCTCGCATTCGCCGCCGTGACCGCCGGCGCGATCCTGCTCGCCAAGCCCGACGATCAGGCCACCGACCGATCTCCGGGCCGCTCGCCGGGCTCGATCGCGGTCTCGAGCGAGTCGGGATAACCGCCGAGCCGGAGCCCCGTCCGGGCGGGATCGGTGGGGCGAAAAAGTCGTTCTGCGTTCGGTTCGGGATGACCGCGGGCGCGCGCGCGAACACGCGGAGAACGGCCCAAATTCCTCATTCCAAGCCCCTTGGCCCCCCGGAATCGTCCGCCCCGGCGCCTATCCTCGATAGCCCGTCAATGACCCCTGCCTGCGCCCATCTCCACGTCCACTCCGAGTACTCGCTGCTCGACGGGGCCTGCAAGATCGAGGCGCTGGCCGCGCGGGCGGCGGCGTTCGACCAGCCGGCGCTCGCCCTGACCGACCATGGGGTGATGAACGGCGCCGTGGAGCTGGTCACGGCTTGCCGCAAGCACGACGTCAAGCCGATCCTCGGCTGCGAGGCGTACGTCGTTGAGAACCACGCCCGCCGCGCGCCCGGAAAGCTCAACCGCTTCCACCTGACGCTGCTGGCGGCGACCCCGACCGGGTATCGCAACCTCGTCAAGCTCTCCTCGGCCGGATTCCTGGAGGGCTTCCAGCGCGGCAAGCCGTCGGTCGACCTCGAGCAGATCGCCGCCCACGCCGAGGGCGTCGTCGCGCTCACCGGCTGCCTGCAATCTCGCTTCTGCCAGCACCTGCTCGATGGAAAGCCCGCCGAGGCCAGGGCCCACGCGGAGCAGCTGATCGCCGCGTTCGGGGCCGACAACGTCTACTTCGAGGTGCAGAAGAACGGGCTCGCCGAACAGGATCGGGCCAACGAGGGGATCGTTCGGATCGCGCGTGAGCTCGGGCGCCCGCTGGTCGGGACCGGCGATGTCCACTACCTCCGCCGCGAGGACTATCACCACCACGCGGCGCTGCTCTGCGTGCAGACTAAGTCGACGCTGTCAGAGCCGAAGATCACCTTCGACAGCAACGAGTTCTACCTGCGGTCCACCGCGGAGATGACGAGCGCGTTCGCGGAGTGGCCCGAGGCACTCGCCTCGACGATCGAGATCGCGGAGCGCTGCGACGTCGAGGTCGAGCTGCACAGGCAGCTGATTCCGCGCTACCCGACCCCCAACGGGATCACCGAAAATGAATACCTCGAGACGCTTGTGATGGAGGGCCTGCGTAGGCGCTACGGCGACCCGCCGCCAGCCGACGCCGTCGAGCGCGCCCGAGATGAGCTGGCGGTGATCGAACGGATGGGCTTCAGCGGCTATTTCCTGATCGTCTGGGACTTCGTCAAATACGCGAAGGACTCGGGGATCGCGGTCGGGCCCGGCCGTGGCTCGGCGGCCGGTTCGATCGTCGCCTACAGCCTGCAGATAACCGACATCGACCCGTTGCGCTACGACCTCCTGTTCGAGCGGTTCCTGAACCCGGAGCGCGTGTCGATGCCCGACATCGACATCGACTTCTCGGTCCGTGGACGCGAGCGCGTGATCCGCTACGTGACCGACAAGTACGGCAAGGAATCCGTCGCGCAGATCGTGACGTTCGGCAAGATGTTCCCCCGCGCGGCGACACGCGACGCGGCGCGCGTGCTCGGCCACGACTACGCCGCCGGTGACCGGCTGGCGAAGCTGATCCCCGACCCGATCATGGGCCGGCCGCCGAGCTTCGAGGACTGCTTGAAGCCGGGCCAGCCGCTCCGCGCCGAGGTCGACGGTGACGCCACGGCCAAGCAGATCGTCGATGTCGCCCAGGGCCTCGAGGGGATCGTTCGCAACTCCTCGATCCACGCCGCCGCGGTGGTGATCGCCGACCGGCCGCTGACCGAGATCGTTCCGCTGCAGATCGCCGAGGCGGGCGTCGACGAGCAGGGCGAGAAGGTCTACCGCACGGTGACGCAGTTCACGATGAAGCCGATCGAGGAGATCGGACTGCTGAAGATGGATTTTCTGGGCCTGCGGAACCTCGACGTGATCGAGGACGCGCTCGACATTATCGAGCGCTCCACGGGCGAGCGGCCCGACATGACGACGCTGCCGCTCGACGACGCCAAGACCTACGAGATGATGTCCCGCGGGGACTCGGTTGGCGTGTTCCAGTTCGAGTCAGAGGGGATGCGCGAGACGCTGCGGAAGGTCAGGCCGAGCGAGCTCGAGCACCTGATCGCGCTCAACGCGCTCTACCGACCGGGGCCGATGGAGCAGATCCCCACCTATACCCGCGGCAAGCACAACCCCGAGATGGTCTCCTACGCCGACGAGCGCCTGCGCCCGATCCTCGAGTCGACCAACGGCGTGATCGTCTACCAGGAGCAGGCGATGCAGATCGCCAAGGAGATCGCCGGTTTCAGCGGCGCCAAGGCGGACGATCTCCGCAAGGCGATCGGCAAGAAGAACCGGGAGGCGATGGCCAAGCTCAAGCCCGAGTTCTTCGCGGGGTGTCGCGCGTCCGGGACGAGCGAACAGGTGATCGAGCAGCTTTGGACGACCAACCAGCGATCCGCCGACTACTCGTTTAACAAGTCCCACTCCGCGTGCTACGCGCTGATCGCGTACAGGACCGCGTGGCTGAAGGCCAACTACCCCGCCGAGTACATGGCCGCGCTGATCTCCTCGGTCATGGACACCAAGGACCGGGTCCCGTTCTTCGTCGCCCAGGCCGAGCAGATGGGGATCTCGATCCTTCCCCCGGACGTCAACCTCTCAGACCACGAGTTTGTCGTCGTAGACGGCAACATTCGCTTCGGCCTCGACGCCGTCAAGGGCGTCGGCTATGCCGCGGTCGAGGCGATCAAGAATGCCCGTGAAGCGAGGGGAGCGTTTCGGGACCTATGGGACTTCTGTGCCCGGGTCGATGGCCGCGCCGTCAACAAGAAGGCGATCGAGGCGCTGATCAAGTGCGGCTCATTCGGCTCGACTGCCGCTGCGCGCAAGGGAATGCTCGCGGTGCTCGAGCAGGCTCAGGGCGCCGGCCAGAAGGCCCAGCAGGACGCGTTGATCGGCCAGGGCTCGATCTTCGACCTCGACGATGGGAAAAGCGGCTCGGTCGCGAGCACCCCCAGCCATGCCCCGATCCCGTCGATCGAGTTCGATCGCTCCGAGCTGCTGGCGGCCGAGAAGGAGTCGCTCGGGTTGTTCATCTCGGCGCACCCGCTGAAGGACGTTCGCGCCGCGCTGCTCGGCAAGGTGGACTGCTCGCTGGCGGAGCTCGCCAACCGGCGAGACGGCGAATGGGTGACGGTCGGCGGGATGATCGCCCAGACCAAACGGATCCGCACCAAGAAGGGCGACCCGATGATGTTCGCGACGCTCGATGACCTGGAGGGCTCGGTCGAACTGCTGATCTTCGGCAAGCCGCTTGCGGCAGGGGAGGACGCTGCCGTGGCCGACGCCATCGTGCTGGTGCGCGGGCGAGTCGACCATAAGGACACCGACAAGACGTGCGTGGTCGTCCAGCAGATTGAGCGCTTCGAGCCGAGCCCGGAGGAGGTGCACAAGGCGGCCGAGGAAGCAGCGCGAAGAGCTGTGCGCCCCAGCGCTCTGGTGCTGCGGCTCGATGCGACCTCGCTGGGCGCCGCGGCGCTCGTCGAGCTGAAGGACCTGGTCGCGCGCTATCCCGGGGAGGCGGAGGTCGTGATCGAGCTCGCGACGTCCACCGGAGCCCGGAAGCTGAGGCTTGGCGTGGACTTCCGCGTCACGCGCGGGGCGGCGCTCCACGCGGAGCTCGAGGCGCTCCTCGGTGGCGCGATGCTCCCCGCCGGCGAGCGGCCCGAGGACTCGCAACGGATCGCCGCTTCGGCGTAGGAGACCGACCGGCGCTCAGCTTGCGAACGCGACGATCGCCCGTCTGAATTCGACCGGCGCCTCGGCCCCTATGAAGTGGCCGCAATCGGGGATGATCACCACGGTCGCGTGGGGCAGTGCGGCGCCGAGCGCATGCGCCTGTGCGGGGCCGCACAGCGGATCGCGCTCCGCGGCGAGAACCAGCGTCGGCGCGCGGACATCCGAGAGCAGCGGACGTATGTCTATCCGCTGCCACAGCCCGCTCTCCCAAACCTTGATCGCCTCGAGGTTGATGGTCGCGTCATTGCGCCACGTCTCGATCATGCTTTGCACGGCCGGGCGGTCGGGATGCGCGGTGTAGAGCGGGAGGACGGTGGCCATCATCGCGTGCACCTCGGCGGCGTCGTCGGTGGCCAGCACCCGCTCCGTCCAGCTGTCCCATACCACTCGCGCCTCCCCGAACCACGATGCCTCCGAGTGAAGCACGATCAGCTGCTCGGTCTCGTCTGCGGCATCGTCGTCGGCCACCTCCTCGCCCCTCGCCCGCGTTGCGATTGCGATACAGCGCGTGGTCGCCTCTGGAAACAGTGCCGCGTAAGTCAACGCCACGGTCCCGCCGAACGAGGTACCCATGATCGTCGCGGCGTGGACCCCGAGCGCCCGGCGCACCTCGTCGTAGAAGCGGGCGTGACCGATGTGGTCGTAGCCGGACGGATCGTCGGGCGGAGATGACTCGCCGCTGCCCGGTGGATCGATCAGGTGGACAGCGAAGCGCTCGGACAGGAGCTTCGCGTCATCGCGCAGCAGGTTCGCGCTGAACCCCGGACCGCCCTGAAGGTAGATCGCCGGCTCGCCGCTTCCGATGAGCTCGTATGACGCGCGCCGCCCGTCCGGTAACGCCACGGTTTCGCGGAGCGCGGTCACTCCCGAACCATCGCACGGCCGTTCGGCGATGGCAACTGCTCGGCGCGGGCCCTACTCCCCGGAAATCCACGGCTCGCGCCAGCCGCCAACCGAAGACGGCAGCTTGCCCGCCTCCGGAGGGCCCCAGGTCCCGGGCGCGTACTGGTGAACGGGCGGTGGCTTGTCGAGCAGCGGCTGCATCACCCGCCACGTCTCCTCGACCATGTCCTGACGCGTGAAGTGCGTGCTGTCGCCGACGAGCGCCGCATGCAGGAGCACCTCGTAGGGCGTCGCATCCTCCCCGCCCGCCTCCGAGAACTCGACGTCGAGCTCGACTTCAGCGGGACCGGCCTTGTCGGCGCGGTGCGCGTCGAGGATCACCCGGATCCCGGTTGTCGGGTCGATCCTGACAACGATCTGGCTCGGCTGGGGGTGGCGACGGCCGGGGCGGTTGATGAACTGGACGCGCGGTGGGTGCTTGAAGATCAGGCGCAGCTCGGTCTGCGTAACGGGCAAGCGCTTGCCGGTGCGGATGAAAAACGGCACACCTGCCCAGCGCCAGTTCTCGATGTTCAGTTTCAGCGCCGCGTAGGTCTCGGTGGTCGACCCCGGGGCGACCCCGTCGATCTGCAGGTAGCCCTCATATTGTCCGCGCGCGTACCGTGCGGGATCGGCGCTGTCCATCGCCCGGAAGACGGCGACCTTGGAGTCCTTCAGCGTCTCGGGGTCGCTGCCCGCGGGGGGTTCCATCGCTGCCTCGGCGAGTACCTGCATCAGGTGGTTGACGACGACGTCGCGCAGCGCGCCGACCGGGTCGTAGAAGTGCCCGCGATCCTCGACGCCGAAGCGCTCCGCCATCGTGATCTGCACGGCGGCGATGTGGTTACGGTTCCACACCGGCTCGAGCATCGAGTTGGCGAAGCGCAGGTAGAGGATCTCCTCCAGTCCCATCTTGCCAAGGAAGTGGTCGATCCGGTAGATCTGCGACTCGTCCAGGTACTTGTGGAGCTCGGCGGCCAGCTGGCGGGCGGACTGCAGGTCGTGGCCGAAGGGCTTCTCGACGGCGACGCGCTCGCCGTCGGACACCAAACCGGCCTTTGCGAGGCCCTCGACCACGGTCGCGAACAGCGTTGGCGGGGTCTCAAGGTAGAAGGTCGGGTGCTTGTGATCGCCCAGCGCCTCCGCGATCCGCTGGTAGGTCTGCTGGTCTGAGAAGTCGCCACTGACGTAGCAAAGGAGGGCGGCGAAACGATCGAACACCTGCTCGTCGATCTGCTCACCGTCGTCCTCGATCGACTCCCGCGCTCGTTTGCGCAGCTCTTCGACGCTCCAGTCGTCGACGGCGACCCCGATCAGCGGACAGGTGAGCAGGTTCCGCCTCACCAGCCGGTAAAGCGAGCGGAACGTCTGTTTCTTGGCCAGGTCGCCCGTGATCCCAAATATCACGAGCGCGTCCGATTTGCGTGACGCGTTGCCGGTGCTCATCGTCGCGGGACGCTATCGCCTGGCGCGGGCGTGGGAGGACTTGGCTCGTGACTGCCGCCGGCGCGCCGCGACTCCCCGCTTGCGCAGCTTGATCGCCTCGGCCACGTCTTCGGCGGCCGGTGCGCCGCCGTCCCGGCCGGTCTCGAGCACGCATGCCAGCTTGTCGAACCGGGGCTCGGAGATGAAGTTCGCACAGCCCTTCTCGCCGATTTCACCCTTCCCGAGGATGGAATGGCGGTCACGGTTCGATCCGAGCGGGGTCAGCGAGTCGTTGAGATGCAGCGACCCCAACCGGTCGAGCCCGACCTTGCTGTCGCACTCATCGAGTGTGTCGTTCAGACCCTGCGGGGTCGAGATGTCATAGCCGGAGGCGTACAGGTGACACGAGTCCAGGCACAGTCCGAGGCGCCTGTCGCCGCCCGCGGCATCGAGCAGCTCGGCGAGCTCCTCGAACGAGCGACCGAGTGTGCCACCGGCCCCGGCTGTGTCCTCGAAAAGCAGCCTGCAGCCCTCGGTCTCGTCAAGCGCCTGCCTGATCACCTTGCCGGCCCGCTCGATCGCCCTGCCGACGTCACCCTTCTTCGCCGAGCCTGGATGGAGCACCACCCCGACGGACCCGATCCCGGCGCCGACACGGAGCGATTGGATCAGCGAGGCCAGCGACTTCTTTCGGATCTCACGGTCCTCGGAGGCGCAGTTCACCAGGTAGACGGCGTGGATCAGCACCGCGCCGATCGGGCTTGCGTCCATCGCCTCTCGAAACGCCGAAAAGTCATCTTCGCTGTAGTCCGTCGGCCGCCACATCCGGGGCGACTGGTTGAAGATCTGGATCGCGACGCAGCCGCGTTCGACGCCCCGCTCGATCGCCTTTGCGAGGCCGCCGGACTGAGACACGTGAGCGCCGATTAGCATGGGATTGAGATGCGCGTTCGCTTTGCACCCTCACCGACCGGAGCGCTGCACATTGGCGGCGCCCGAACGGCGCTTTACAACTGGTTGCTCGCGCGCGGCCAGGATGGAACCCTGGTGCTGCGGATCGAAGATACCGACCGCGAGCGGTCCACCCCGGAGAACGTCGAGCAGATCCTCGACGCGCTGCGCTGGCTGAAGCTCGACTGGGACGAGGGGCCAACCTTCCAGTCCGCCCGAGCCGGGCGCCACGCAGAGGCACTCAGCCAGCTGCTCGCGAGTGGCCATGCCTATTACTCGAGCGCAACCGCCGAGGACGTCAAGGCCTACAAGCAGCGGCACGGCAACGACCGTGGCTTCCGCGGCGAGGCCGAGGCAGCAGGGGCGGTCAGGTTGCGCGTCCCCGATGAGGGCGAGACGGTCGTCGACGACGTCATACGCGGTCAGGCGCGGTTCCCTAACGCCAGCATGGACGATCCCGTGATCGCACGCGCTGACGGCTCGGTGCTCTACAACTTCGCGGTGGCGGTCGATGACCTCGACGCCGAGATCACCGATGTGGTCCGCGGGGAGGATCACTTATCGAACACTCCCAAGCAATTGCTGGTTCTCGAGGCCCTTGGGGCGAAGCCCCCGCGTTATGCGCATCTGCCGTTGCTGCTCGGCCCCGACGGTCGCAAGCTGTCAAAGCGCCACGGGGCGGCGTCGGTCCAGGAGCTGCGCGACGCCGGCTACCTGCCCGAGGCGGTGGACAACTACATCGCGCTGCTCGGCGCCGGCTTCGCCTCCGACGAGGAGATCTTCAGCCTTGAGGAGCTGGCCGCGCGGTTTCGCCTCGAACGCGTCTCCAAGAATCCCGCGGTGTTCGACGAGCGCAAGCTCCGTCACATGAACGGGATCTATCTGCGGAAGCTCGGGATCGACGCTCTGACCGCGCGACTGGAGCAGTTCACGGGCCGCAGCGGGCTCGGACCGGCGGTCGAGATCGCCGCCGAGAAGATCCAGACGCTCGGAGAGTTTTGGCCGCTGGTGTCGTTCCTGTTCGAGGCGCCGGCCGATGATCCCGCGGCGTTCGAGCGGGTGATCGCCGGCAACGGCGGGGTCGAGACCCTGCGCGCGGCGCGGGAGGCCCTGGCCGGAGCCGAACCGTTCACGGTCGAGAACGTGGAGCGGGCGTTGCGGGGGGTGGTCGAGCGCAGCGGGGCGAAGCCAGGGAAGGTGTTCCAGCCGGTAAGGGTTGCCATCGCGGGCACGACCGTTTCGCCGGGGATCTTCGAGAGCGTCACGCTGCTAGGTCGCGACCAGACACTTGCGCGAATCGACCGCGCGCTGGGGCGAGCCGCCGGGGAGCAAACCTAAACAGGTGTCTTGAAAGTGCCGATAGAAACGACGCCTGGGCAAGGGGCTGCGGCCGACGATGATGAACACGAACAAGTCAAACCCGCGGGGCCCGACGTGGCTGCGCTAGCGGCCGTCCCGCGCGGAGGACCGACCGATCCCTACGCGGCTCACGACCATCGCCACAACGAGGGCCACGGCCGTCGGCTGACGGCCGCATTCGAGGCGCTGGAGGCCTTTCCGGCGCTCGCGGCCTCCCGCAACCAGTTGATTCGCCTATTCGACTCGGGCGAGCCGTCGACGGCCGATGTTGTGGCAGCGGTCGAGGGCGACGTCGCGCTGGCTGTGACGGTCCTGCGGCTCGCCAACCGCGTCGACAACCGCAGCCGCGGGAAGGTCGACAGCATCGTCAAGGCGGTCCAGGTGATCTCCCCGTACGGGGTCCGCACGATCGCCACCCGGGCTCGTACGTTCGACTTCTTTCAGCGCAACGCGGTGTGGAAGGGGATGCCCGAGCGGTTTCGCCTTCACGCGATCGCCACACAGCGGGCCGCCGACCGGATCGGGCGGGAGATCGGTTACGACGCCCGAGACCGATTGATGGTCACCTCACTGCTGCACGACATCGGCAAGCTGGTGCTCGTGCAGGCCTACCCCGGTTACCCCCGCCAGGTCCACGGTGACGCCCGGACACCAGAGGAGAGGCTGGCCGCCGAGCGCCGAGAGCTCGGCGTGGATCACGCGCTCGTCGGCGGCGTGCTGGCGCGTCGCTGGAGCCTTCCGAAGGTGCTCGCGAGCGTGATAGAGCGTCATCACGCAGAGGACTGCGAGGGCGAGACCGGGATCGTCAAGCTCGCCGACATGCTCGCGCACTACATGCTGGGCGGGGCGATTTCCCCGGCGGAGCTGCTCAAGGTCTCACGTGCGGTTGGGATCAAGCCCACCCAGCTCCGCGCGGTCATGTACGACCTGCCGCTCTCGAGCTCTGAGAATCGGCCGCGGCGGATCGATCCCTGCCCGATGTCGGCCCGCGAGCTCGAGGTGGTGCGGCGGCTCGCGCGAGGCATGGTCTACAAGCAGATCGCCGGCGAGCTCGGTCTCTCGACGAGCACGATTCGCACGCATCTGCACAACATCTACGGCAAGCTCGGCGCGCGCGACCGCGCGCAGGCCGTGCTGATCGCCACCGAACGGGGTTGGATTTAGGGGCGTTCAGGCGGCGGGTACCGCCGGTCCGTCCTGCGCTTGACGCGAGTACGTCCCGGCGGCACCCGTCGCCCTCACTTTGCCTGGCATCATCGAAGCGTGATTTCGATCACAAGCAAGTCTCCGTACGCGCTCGCTGCGTTGATCGAGCTCCACGGCTACGGAGACCGCGGCCCGGTCCCGATCGCCGAGCTCGCGCGGAGGCGTGAGATCCCGGTGCAGTTCCTGGAGCAGCTGTTCGCGACGCTCAGGCGCGCCGGGATGCTGCGCTCCCAACGTGGGGTCAAGGGGGGGTACTCGTTCGCGCGCCCGGCCGCCGAGATCACGGTGCTCGAGCTGGTCGAGCTGCTCGACGGCCCGGTCGGCCAGGGAGCGAGCGGAATATTCGCCGAAGCCGCGGACGCGGCGCGCGCGGTGCTCGCCGGCGCCACCGTCGCCGAGGCCGCCGAGGCCGAGGCCCGCGCGGCCGGTGCGCCGATGTACCACATCTGATCCCCTTTACGCGCAGATGACACCGGGGGCGGTTACAGTCAGTCGGTCCATATGCGGTGGGGAAGCTGACGATGCTCAGAACTAGGGGGCGCACGGCGGCACGGGCCGCCGTCGTAGTGCTGGCCGCCGGCGCGGTCTCGGGATCGGCGTCGGTAGCGACCGGCGCCTCGCTCAGTCGGACGGTCAGGATCAGCGAGCAACCGCGCCTGGCTTCCGGGGCGCGGGTGATCGGAGCGGTGGCGGCGAGCACCCCCGTGCACGTCACGATCGCGCTCAAGCCGCGCGATTCGAGTGCGCTCGCCGCGTACGCCCGAGAGGTTTCGACCCCAGGCTCCAGCGTGTATCGCGACTACCTCACCCCAGAGCAGTTCGCACAGCGCTTCGGCGCCAGCGCCAGTGAGCTGGCGGCGGTCACCGCCTCCCTTCGCAGCCACGGCCTGCCTCCCGGATCGATCAGCGCCAACCACCTGTCGGTCCGGATCGCCGGAACCGCGGCGCAGGTCGAGCACGCGTTCTCGTTCACCTTCCGGCGAATGGCACTCGCGAGCGGCAGGCGGGCGGTCGTGGCGAGCGCGGCGCCCGCGCTCGACCGCAAGATCGCGGGCTACGTCCAGGCGGTAATCGGGCTCAGCTCGCTGGGGGCGCCACGGCCGCTGAGTGTCCGGCCCGCGGTCCTGCGGCCCGCGGCGAAGGGGCGGCTCGCGGCCCGCACCGAGCCGCGCGTCGCCACGGGCGGACCGCAGCCATGTCAGGCGGCGAGCTCCGCGGCGGCGTCACAGGGCGCATTCACGGCGGACCAGATCGCGTCGGCCTACCGGTTCTCCGGGCTGTTCGGCGCTGGGGCAGAGGGCCAGGGCAAGACGATCGCCATCTACGAGCTCGAACCCAACGATCCGGCGGACATCGCCGCCTATCAGGCCTGCTACGGGACGAATGCTTCCGTGTCCTACGTGCAGGTCGACGGGGGGGCTGGCAGCGGCCCGGGCGTCGGTGAGGCCGCCCTCGACATCGAGCAGGTGATCGGGCTCGCCCCAAAGGCCAACCTCGTGGTCTACCAAGCCCCCAACGCCAACGTGGACTCGCCTGGGTCCGGCCCGTATGACCTCTACACCCAGATCGTCACGGATGACCGCGCGCAGGTTGTGTCGGTGTCGTGGGGGTCGTGCGAGCAGCAGGAGGGTGCGGGGAATGCGCACGCCGAGGCGACCTTGTTCGAGGAGGCCGCCGCCCAGGGCCAGTCGATGGTCGTCGTCGCCGGCGACAACGGATCAGAGGATTGCAATGGGACCGGCGGGATTCCGAATCCCCAGCTCGCCGTCGACGACCCTGCCAGTCAGCCGTTCGCCACCGCGGTTGGCGGCACGACGCTCAACTCGCTCGGTCCCGCCCCAAGCGAGATCGTCTGGAACAACGGCGGCAACGCCTCCGGCCTGCTCGCCGTTCAGGGCGGCGCCAGCGGCGGCGGCGTCTCCCAGATCTGGGCGATGCCGAGCTACCAGTCGGGCGCGGCGACGGCGCTGCACGTGATCCAGGCGAACTCGTCGGGCTCGAGCTGTGGCTTCGCCGGGCCCTACTGCCGTGAGGTCCCCGACGTCTCCGCCGATGCCGACCCGAGCACCGGTTACATCATCTACTGGAACGGGTCGCAGACCGCGGGCGCGCTGCAGCCCTCCGGCTGGCAGGCGATCGGCGGGACCAGCGCAGCAGCGCCGCTGTGGGCCGCGCTCCTGGCGGACGTCGACTCATCGCCCGCGTGCCGCGGCTCGGCGATCGGGTTCGCCGATCCGGCGCTGTACCGCGCAGCGGGCACTGCGTACAACGCGTATTTCAACGACGTCACTTCCGGCGAGAACGACTTCACCAACACCAACGGCGGGCTCTACCGCGCGGGCCCGGGGTACGACATGGCCACCGGGCTGGGGACCCCGAACGCGGGTGCCCTCGGGGCGGCATTGTGCGCCGACGCGCTCCAAATCGACAACCCGGGCACCCAGACCTCGACCGCCGGTCAACAGGTCAGCTTCCAGGTGAGGACGAACGCGCCGAGCGCGAGGAACCTCAGCTTCTCCGCCAGCGGCCTGCCGAGCGGGCTGTCGATCAACAGGTCCACCGGCAGGATCGCGGGCAGGGCGAAGGGGATCGGAACCTCGTCCGTGGAGCTCTTCGCAACCGACCGCGGCCTCGCGTTCCGGCCCGCATTCCTGACCTGGAAGGTCATCGGGCCGCCGACCGTGTCACAGGATTCGCTGTCGGGCGTCGGGTCCGGTCAACCGACCCTGGCGCTGACGCTCACCGCCGGGAGCAAGGCGCCGGAGCTGAGCTCGGCGTCGATCGGACTGCCGAAGGGACTCAGCTTTGTCAGCCTCGCCGGCAAGGTCACGGTGACCGGCAAGAACGGCAGACGCGTCGCGTTCGGCTCACGCATCCTCCGGGGCCGACTTCAGATCACGCTCGCCAGGCCCGCTCAGAAGCTCCGGATCGTGATCGGCGGCGGGGCGATCAGGGCAACCGACGGGCTGCTCGCCAACGTTCGCCGGCACCGCGGCGCCGTGCTCACGCTGACTGTCACGACGACCGACGCGGGCCGCCACAGCGTCGCGATGGGCGCCCGGCTCAGGCCACGCAGCTGAGCCGCGTTCTCTAGGGTTCGGCGCCAAATGGCGCGAATCCCGACAAACATTTCCGACCACGTCGGGCGGACCCCGATGGTGCAGCTCACCCGGGTAGCCGCCGGGCTCGAGGCCGAGCTGTTCGGAAAGCTGGAAGCATTCAATCCCGGGGGCAGCGTCAAAGACCGAATCGGCGTATCGATGATCGAGGCCGCCGAGGCGCAAGGGCGAATCGAGCCGGGCAGGACGACGATCGTCGAGGCCACCAGCGGCAATACGGGCATTGCGTTGGCGTTCGTGTGCGCCGCCAAGGGCTACGACCTGGTGCTGACGCTCCCGTACGGGATGAGCCGGGAGCGCGAGGCCCTGCTGCGGCTCTACGGCGCCCGCGTTGAACTGACCGAATCGCTCGGCGGTATGACTGAGGCCGTCGAGGCGGCCCGCGCGCTGGCCACCGACGATGACGTGTTCCTGCCCGATCAATTCTCCAATCCCGCCAACCCGGATGTCCACCGTCGGACCACCGGTCCCGAGATCTGGGAGGCGATGGACGGCCGGGTTGACGTGTTCGTCGCCGGTGTGGGCACGGGGGGCACGATCACCGGGGCCGGAGAGGTTCTGAAGTCGCGCAACCCCGACTGCCGCGTGATCGCCGTCGAGCCGAGCGCGTCGGCGGTGCTCTCCGGCAGGCGACCCGGCCCGCACAAGATCCAGGGAATCGGCGCCGGCTTCATACCGAGTGTCCTGAATCGCGAAGTGCTCGACGAGGTGATCGCCGTTGACGATGAGGACGCGATCGAGACCGCCCGGCTGCTCGCCCGGCGCGAGGGGGTGCTGGCGGGCATCTCCTGCGGTGCGGCGGTGTGGGCGGCGCTCAAGGTCGCGGCGCGGCCTGAGCTGCGCGGCGCGCGGATCGTCACGGTCCTCCCCGACTCGGGCGAGCGTTACGTCTCGACGCCGTTCTTCGCGCCTTAACCCGGCTCGCACTGCGCGGCCACAGCGGAGCTGGGGACTACCCTTTGCTCATGTCCGGGTACAGGTTCGTCACTCGCATCGCGTCCGAGATCCGGCGTGACCTCGCTGCCGCGCGCAACCGCGATCCCGCGGCCCGCGGCGTCGGCACCCTCGAGATCCTCGCGACGTGGCCCGGTGTGCACGCGTTGCTCGCCCATCGCGTCGCGCACGCGCTGCACGGGGCCGGCGTGCCGCTCCTGCCGCGCACGATCGCGGCGATCGCGCGGTCTGTAACCGGCATCGAGATCCACCCGGCCGCGAGCATCGGCGAGGGCCTGTTCATCGACCACGGGATGGGGGTGGTGATCGGCGAGACCGCTGAAATCGGCGACGACGTGACGCTGTATCAGGGCGTCACGCTCGGGGGCACCGGGTTTGCCACCGGCAAGCGGCACCCGACGGTGCAGGACAACGTCACGATTGGGTCGGGCGCGAAACTGCTCGGTCCGATCATCGTCGGGCACGGCTCGAAGATCGGCGCCAACAGCGTCGTGATCCACGATGTGCCGCCGAATTCGACGGTCGTCGGGAACCCGGGGCATCCGGTGCGGGTGGAGGGTCGCCGTCCGGAGGGCCCCGACGCCGACTGGGTCCATCTCCCGGACCCGATCGCGGACGCGCTGAAGGGACTCTCCCGGAGGATCGCCGAGCTCGAGCACGTGGTCAGCGAGCTCTCGCCCGAGGAGCGCGCGAAGGTCCGGCCGCTCCGGCCGCCGGCGGCGAGCTCGGAGGAGGAGGCCGAGACCGGCCTGCGACCCGGTCGCTCGGTCGGGCCCAATCCGGCCGGCGGCTGAGGGCTAGAACCCGATCCGCCGCCGCTCGACGGTGCGCACGCGCTCGTGCGCCGTCGGCGGGAACGTAGTGTCGGGCGTCTCCTCCTCAGGGATGTTCAGTCGCGAGCGCACCAGATACAGAGGACGGCCCTTGACCTCGTCGTAGATCCGCCCGACGTACTCGCCGATGATGCCCAGCGCGATCAGCTGGATCCCGCCGAGGAGCAGGATCGCGATCGTGATCGAGCTGAAGCCGGGGAGGTACGAGCCGAGGATCCGCAGCACCACGACCACCGGGATTGCGATGAACGCGAGCGTCGAGATCACGAATCCAAACAGCGTCGCGAGCTGTAGCGGCCGGTGTGAAAACGACGAGATCGCGTCGAGCGAGAAGCGGAGCATCTTCCCGACCGTGTACTTGGTCTCGCCGGCGTGGCGCGGGTCGCGCTTGTAGGGCACCGCGGCCTGCCGGTACCCCACCCAGACCGTCATCCCGCGCAGGAATCGGCTCCGCTCCCGCATCGACAGGAGCGCGTCGAGCGCGCGGCGGTCGAGCAGCCGGAAGTCTCCCGAGTTGTGCTGGAGCTCGACGTTGGTCATCCAGTCGAACACCTTGTAGAACCAACGGGCGGTTGTCAGCTTGAAGCGGGACTCGCCCTCGCGGTGCTCGCGCACCGCGTAGACGACGTCGCATCCCGCGCGCCAGTGATCCAGCATCCGCGGGATCAGCTCCGGAGGGTCCTGGAGGTCGGCGTCGAGCATCACCACGGCGTCGCCGCGGGCGTGGTCGAGCCCGGCCGTGAGCGCGGTCTGGTGACCGAAGTTTCGTGACAGGTAGACGACGTGGACGGCCGGGTCGCTCGCGGCCAGCCGGTCGAGCAGCGCCGGGGTGGCGTCACTCGAGCCGTCGTCGACCAGCACGAGCTCGAAGTGCAGTCCGTCGAGCGCCGCGCAGATCCGCGCGTAGAACTCTTCGAGCAGCGCCTCCTCGTTGTAGACCGGCGCGACCACGCTGAGGAGCCCCAGGCGGCGGGCCCCGTGCTCCCCCGCGTGGTCCTGCTCGCGGGAGCTGTCGTAGCCGTCGCCGGCCAGTCGATCGTAGGGCTCGCCGTCCATCACAAGCCCAGGAAGGAGGTTCCGTGCGGCACGTACCCGATCAGCTCGATCGCCTGCACGAAGCCGGTCGTGATCAGCGCGACTCGCCACAGGCGCCGATCGGTCGCGAGCGCCGCCAATGGAATCAACCAGGCCACGTACCAGGGAAGCAGCGAGCTGGCGGTGATCAGGAGCGCAAGCGCGGTCCACGCCCCGGCATCGATCCAGTCGAGCGTTCCCCGCCAGACGCGGAGCAACAGCACGCAGCACACGGCCGCAAGGACGATGTTGAGGACGAGCCCCGCCGCGTGACCCGTCGCGGGGCCGAGCTCCGCAGCGATGAACCCTGGGATGCTGTGCCAGTCGCCCTTGCTCTGGACGGATTGGACGGTCGAGAGCAGATGCAGCGGACCGGTTCCGAACCACGCGAACGCCAATCCGCCCAGCAGCGCGGCGGCCGCGGCCGCCCCGACGAGCACGTCGCGACGATGGTCCCGGGCGCGCCGCCCGCCGCCGCTTGCGATCGCGAACGCCAGCATCACGCCCGCGGTCAGCTTGATCGCGGCCGCGGTCACGATCATTGCGCTCCCCGAGCGGTCGCGATGGGCCAGGATCATGTAGACGCCGCCCATCAGCCCAAGCATCATCAGCAGGTCGTTGTGGCCGCCGCCCACGCCGTACACGACGACGAGCGGGTTGAGCCCGACCAGCGCAACGGCCTTCACAGGATCGATCCCGCGCAGCCGCGCCGAGTGCCAGACGAGCGCGATCGTTCCGAGTCCCGCGCACGCGGCGATCGCCTTGTACGCCAGGGCGCTGGCGGCGATCGAGAGCGGCGCGAGCAGGGAGCTGAGGGCCGTGAACAGCGGCCCGTAGACGGTGGGGGTGTAAGCCCATTTCGCACCGATGTACGGAAACAGCGGATCGAGCGCGAGCGCGTGCGGACCCGCGAGGTAAGCGTTGGCTCCGTACAGCGAGCCCATGCGGCCGTAGAACTGGTAGCTGAACACATCGGTGGACAGCAGCGGAGGCGCGAGCAGCACCAGCGCATACATCGCCGCGATCGCCATCAGCACGGCCCGTGCGGACAACCGGCCGGCGGCACGCACCGCGATCGCATAGGAAGCGAACATGACGATCAGGATCAGGATCACGCCGCCGCTTCCGAGCCCGACCCCACTGCTTCCAAGCGGGCCTGCGAGCCAGCTGGGAACTGGCCGCACCGACTCCGGCAGAAGCACGTTGGTCTGGGCAGCGCCGACCGCGACCAGCAACGTGGTCAGGACCAGTCCACCAAGCCCGAGGAGACCGAGTGGCTCGCGCCGCGACGACGGGCGTGCGCCGACCGCGGGCGCTCTGATCTCGACGGTGCCGGTGTCCGTGACGCCGAGCGGACCGTGGACGCTCATCGCCCGAAGGATGCCCAGCTAGACATTGACATCACGTTAGGTACCCAGTTGCTTATCCCGACGTTACGGTCGGTTGTCGCTGGTCGGGAGCGGAGCTCGCGAGCGCGGCGGGGGCGGTGGAGCGCAGCTGCGGGACCTTCCACATCGCTTCGATCGCGATCCGGGCCGACATCTTGCTGGTCCCGCCCGTGCGGTCCTGGAACACGATTGGGACCTCGCGGACCCTGAACCCTGCCAGGATCGCGCGGTAGGTCACCTCGATCTGAAACACGTAGCCCTCGGCGCGCACGCTTGGCAGATCGATCGCTTCGAGCACGTTGCGCCTGATGCACTTGAAGCCACCCGTGAGGTCGTGCACATCGACTCGCAGGATCGCGCGGGCGTAGATCCCTCCGCCGCGGCTGACGACCCTTCGCAACAGCCCCCAGTCGCGCACCCCACCGCCGTCGACGTAACGCGAGCCGAGAACGAGGTCGGCGTCCCGGGCTGCCACCAGCATCTCTTCCAGGTAGCGGGGGTCATGCGAGAAGTCGGCGTCCATCTCGAACACCAGGTCGGCACCGCCGTCGAGCGTCCTTGCGAAGCCCGCCAGGTAGGCGTGCCCGAGCCCCGCCTTCGCGGCGCGATGAAGCACCTCGACCGTTCCGAGCTCCTCGGCCAGCGCATCGGCGAGCTCGCCCGTGCCGTCGGGGGAGCCGTCGTCGACGATCAGGAGCCGGTGGTCGCCCGGGACCAGCCGCTCGAGCTCGGAATCGGTCGCGCGGACGATCCGATCGATCGTCTCCGCCTCGTTGTACGTGGGTATCACGACCCAGACGCGCGCGCCCATGCAGTGAGAGTAATGGCGACCACGGCCGCCGCGCGGCGCCCTGCGTTAGCAACTGCGTGACGCATGTTTCCGGGCGACCCGGCATCATCACCGCCGGCGACGCCATGGACGACATACCGATCGGACTGCTGAATCGGCCCCCCGCCCGGCGCCCGGGGACGGGGCCTGAGCGGTCGCCGAAGGCGAAGCTGGAGTCGCCATCCGCGGCACCGGCGGCGTCGCGCCGCGGCCCTGCTCGTGGTGGTCGCGGTCGCCGTCGTGGCAGCTGCGGCGGCCGCTATCAGGCGGTGCGGGCCAATCGCACGCGCTTCACGCCTCCGGCAGTGGCGACTTCTTCGCTCGCATCAACACGCTCGCCGGCGACGGGCGCGGGTCGTTTGCCCAGACTCGGTCGGCCGCTGAGAACGGCGCGATCGACAGGACGCTCGTATACACGCCCTACGTCCGCATCGCAGGCTCGCAGCACCGTGAGCTCGCGCTCACGTTCGACGACGGCCCCGGCCCCTACACGCCAGAGATCCTCGCGATCCTGGAGCGCCAGAACGTGCCGGCGACCTTCTTCGAGGTCGGCATCCTCGAGCAGTACTTCCACGCGTCCACGAGCGAGATCGTCGCCCGCGGTTACACGATCGGCGACCACACCTTCTCCCATCCCCCGATGTCGAGGCTCTCGCCCGCCGATCAACGGGCACAGTTCTCGAGGGAGCACGAGCGGTACAGCGGTACGGCGCCGGCTTCCCGAGGTTGTTTCGTCCGCCCTATGGGATGTGGAACTCGCACACGCTCGCGCTGCTGCGCAAGTACCGGATGCTGATGGTCCTGTGGTCGGTGGACACGAACGACTACCGGCTCCCCGGAGTCTTGGGAATCGTCAAGCAGGTGGTGGCGGGGGCAAAGCCCGGCGCGATCATCCTGCTGCACGACGCCGGCGGCAACCGCTCGGAGACCGTCGCCGCGCTGCCGAAGATCATCGCCAAGCTGCGCGCCCGCGGATTCAAGCTCGTCACCGTTCCCCGGCTGCTCCTCGACAACCCGGCGCCGCGCAACCAGCAGATCTCGTCGGTGATCGGGTTGGGCGGCTAGCCGCGCCCGGCGCTAGCGGCGCACGTACGCGACTCGGTTCCAGCTCGGCTCCGGGGCGAGCCTGATCGGCTCATCGCCTCGATCGGGCTGGACGTAGACGAAGCCGTTGGTGCGCTCGTCGAACCAGACGTCGAGCTCGCCTTCCTTGACGCGCTGGTCGAGCCAGGCGCTGCGGAAGATCAGGCGCCGCAGCCAGTGCACCAGCGAGCGCTCGGACGGACCGACCAGCTCCGGCCAGCATTCGTTGACGTGCTCGCCCAGGGCGGATGCCGGGTCGGTAACCTCGCCGTTGACGACGAGATTGATCAGGTCCTCGGCCTCGTCGGGCTCGATCTCGTCCTCGAGGAAGCCGACCTTCCGCGCCGCCTGCTCGCACCGTTCGCGGAAGTCGCGCTCGTTGAACGTGAAGCGCAGTTCTCCGTACTCGAGCACGAAGTCTTCGCCTGAGCTGTAGTTCCCGCGCCTGTACATGGGGCGTCGAGATCATATGTCGGATTCCTCCGCGCGCGCACGGACTGAAACTGATGTTGCACCTGGAGGGGGGATCGGGCCGCCAGGCGCTCTTAATGGTCATGGACGGAGCTGTGGCGACGATTCTGGTTGTCGAGGACCACGACTCGACGCGGACCTTCCTGGCCGACAACCTGAGCGCGGACGGTTACGAACTGCTCGAGGCCGACTTGCGTGGAGGACGCCGAGCGGCTGATCGATACTCGGTTCCCCGACCTGGCGATCGTCGACCTGGGGCTCCCGGACGGGGACGGGCTCGAGCTGTTGCGACGGGTGCGTTCCGCCGATCGGGTCGCCGACCGGGCCGATCCGGAGCTGCCGGTGCTGATCCTCACCGGGCGCGCGGGAGAGCTCGATCGGCTAAGGGGGTTTGACCGCGGGTGCGACGAATATGTGACGAAGCCCTTCAGTTACCAAGAGCTGCTCGCCCGGATCCGATCGCTGCTTCGGCGCAGCAGCCGGCGCCCGAACCTCGGTCGGGTGCGGGTCGGTGGCCTGGAGGTGGACCCGGCATCACGCCAGGTGTGGCTTCGCGGGGAGTCGCTCGCGCTCTCAAAGAAGGAGTTCGGACTGTTGCGCGCTCTGGCGGCCGAGCCGACGCGGGTCTTCACGCGGGAGGAGCTCCTCCGGGGAGTGTGGGGGTTCAGGGTTATCTGCCCAACTCGAACGATCGACTCGCACGCGCACCGGCTGCGCAAGAAGCTGAACGTCCACGGAGACAGGTTCGTGGTCAACGTCTGGGGCGTCGGCTACCGGCTCGTCGACGGGTCGGTGGATTGATGAGCGCCGCGGTGGCGCTCGTCGGTTGGGCGCTGGCGGTCGCCGCCGGGACGGCGGCGCTGGGCGCACGCCTTGCCCTGGGGAGCCGGATGGACGCGGTCGCGCGCGCCTCCCACGAGCTGCGCGGCCCACTGACCGCGGCGCGGCTCGGGCTCGAGCTCGGGCTCAGGGTCGGCGGGCTCTCTCCCGCTCGCCTGCGCGCAATCGAGCTCGAGCTCGGCCAGGCGGCCCTGGCGCTCGGGGACCTCGCCGAGGTCCAGCGCCGGGGCGATCCGGGGGAGTTGCTCGGGCGGGGTGCCACCGGGCAGGTGGATCTCCGGGAGCTGGTCGCCGACTCGATCGAAGCCTGGCGCGCGGCCGCCGAGGCTCACGGCGCTGAGCTGGGAATGGCCTGGTCGGGCGGCGCGGTCACCGTCTTCGGGGATCGGCTTCGCCTGGCGCAGGCGACGGGCAACCTGATCGCCAACGCGATCGAGCACGGGGGAGGCATGGTGGAGGTGCGTGGACGCGTCGAGCGGTCGGGCGTGAGGATCGAGGTTGTGGATGAAGGGCCGGGCCTCGGCAAGCCGCTGCCCGAGCTCTCGCGACTGGCTCGGCGGGCGGGCCGCGGTGGAAATCGCTTCCGCGGGCACGGCCTCGCGGTTGCGGGGGCGGTCGCGACCGCCCACGGGGGCCGGCTGTCGGCGGCACCGAGCGAGCGGGGAGCACGGGTCGTACTCGAACTCCCGACCGCGCGCGAGCACCCGAGCGAGCCGGGCAGCTAGGGCCGGTTCGCTCGGGGTCCGCGCGCCTCGCCCGGGAGCGCTCCAAGGCGCGCGTCGATCGAGCGGTCGAAGGAGTGATGCAGAACGGCCGGACGGAACGATCTCCTGGCTGCAAGTTCTCGCCCGGTCACGGCCGCTGCAAGCAACCCTGCAACGCCATGCGGCGGTCTGAGATCTGCGGAACCGACCGCAATCCCAGGACCCGTGGGCGATCTTGGCGCCGAGTGACCAGGTGGGGCCTTGGGTGGGGAGTAGGGTGGGAGATAGGTTGCATTGTGGGAGAGCGTGGGATATAGTGGGCCACGCATGGCATGCGATGTGGAACCCGGGTGGCGGGGCTCCTCCCACCCAGCCACCCGGGTTCAGAGCTTCGGCCCAGCGGATCAGAACCCTTGACTCCCCGGATCAGAACGCGCCTGACGAGCTTCACCGCACTCCTCGATTCAGCGCATGAGAACCCCACCGAACCCAGCCGTTGATCTCCTTCCGTGGAACCTTCGAGCACGCGCTCGACGCCAAGCACCGGCTGACGATTCCGGCCAAGTTCCGAGCAGCGCTAGCCAGCGGCGTGGTGCTTGCGGCCTCGTCGGAGACGACCGAGGTGGCGCCTCGCTCGATCGCGATCTGGACGCCGGAAGCCTACGACGCCTACACGCAGGCCGCGCTGGCGGGCATCAGCCCGCTCTTACCGAAGGCCCGAGACCTCAAGCGCTTCTTCTTCAACTACTCGCATGACACCGAGCTCGATTCCGCGAACCGCGTGATGATCCCGCCGATGCTCATGGAGTACGCCGGCCTCGACAAGGAGGTCGTGGTGACGGGGTCGGGCGAGTGCCTGGAGGTGTTCGACCGCGCCCGCTACGACGCCTACAGCGAGGACGTACTGATCCGAGTCCCCGAGATTGCAGCGAGCCTTGGCAACACTACTTGACATGACCCAGACCCACATCCCGGTCCTCGCCGGCGAGCTGATCGAGCTCCTCGATCCGCAGCCGGGTGAAGTGGCCGTGGACTGCACGTTCGGGGGAGGGGGCCACGCGCGGCTCGTCGCCGACCGAATCGGACCTGGCGGGACGCTGATAGCGATCGACCGCGATCCGGCCGCCGAGGACCGCTTCGCGGAGCTCGCGGCAGAGCTTCCGTGCCACACGCGCTTCATCCGGGCGGACTTCGTCACCGCGCTCGAACAGCTGGCGCGAGGAGCGGGTCACGGCCGACATGGTCTATCTCGACCTCGGGATGTCGTCGATGCAGGTGGACACCTGGGCGCGGGGCTTCTCCTACGCCTACGACGCGCCGCTCGACATGCGGATGGACCCCGATCAGGAACTGACCGCTCAGGAGATACTCGCCACCTGGGACGAGCGGAGGCTGGCGCGATTGCTGCGCGAATACGGCGAGGAGCGCTACGCCGGTCAGATCGCCCGCGCGATCGTCCGCGCCCGCCGCCAGCGCGAGCTCAAGAGCACCAACCAGCTGGTCGAGCTGATCAAGTCCTCGGTCCCGGTGCACTCGCCGTTCGCGAGCGGACACCCCGCTCGCAGGACGTTCCAGGCGTTGCGAATCGCCGTCAACGACGAGCTCAGCCAGCTCGAGGGCGCGCTGCCGCTCGCCTGGGACCTGCTCAACCCAGGCGGCCGCTTCGCCGCGATCGCGTTCCACTCGTTGGAGGACCGACCCGTGAAGCGGTTCCTGGCCGCTCGCGCGCGCGGCTGCGTCTGCCCGCCCGAATTGCCCGTATGCGTCTGCGGGCGGCTTCCCGAGGCCGAGCTGCTGACCCGCCGTGCCGTCGCTCCGACCGCAGGCGAGACCGCCGCAAACCCACGATCGAAGTCTGCGCACCTTCGCGTCGCACGCAAGCTCCAAGGAGGGAACGAATGACGCCTTCAGCGATGACCGCAGCCGGCCGTGCCTCCGCAAGCCGTGCCACAGCCCCCCGCGCGGCAGCTGGCCCGGCGCCCGCGCATCGCCGCCAGATCCGGCCGCGCCCGGCGCCACATGCCCCGCGCCGGGTCAGCGGTCCGGCCGTGCGGCGACAGCGCGCGACCGCGCCCCGCCAGAGCGCCACGCTGGGGATGCGGGCGCTGGCGGTCGTGCGCTCGCTGCCCGAGCATTCGCTGATCGATCGGCTGGTCCGTGGGCGCGCCTGGATCCCGGTCCTGGGCGTGCTCCTGGCGGGGATCATCGCGATGCAGGTCGAGGTCCTGAAGCTGGGCAACGACGTCGGTCACTCGGTCCAGCGGAGCACGACGCTCCAGGCGCAGAACGAGGTGCTGCAGGCGAGCCTCGCATCGCTCAATGACGATCAGCGGATCGAGCGGCTCGCCGCCGGCATGGGGATGGTGATGCCGACCCCGACGACGATCGCGTTCCTCGGCGCCACGCCCGGCACCGACGTGGGGCGCGCGATCGCGAACATCCACAGCCCGGACCCGACAGCCTTCGCCGGGCGACTTGCGGCCCAGGCCGCGGCCGCGGCCGCGGCCTCGCCCGCGCCTCCTGCGCTCACAGCGACGACGTCAACCACATCCGGTGCCGCGACCTCACCGGGGAGCGCGGCGGCCCTAGCGTCTGGAACGGCCTCCGCCGGCTCGCCCGCCACGACGCCGGCTACGACGACCACGGCGAGCGCGGGCTCAACCACGCCTCCGAGCAGTGCGCCGAGTACCCCCGCAACGAGCGCCGGCACTTCGGCTCCCGCGACGGGGGCGGCGGCGCTCGCGCCGGCGACCACGTCCCAGTCCAGCGGCTCAACCGGCGGGTAGCCGCCGATGCGTGTCCTCGACCGGAGGATCGGGGTCCTATTCGTCGTATTCGTCGCGCTGCTGGGCGTGGCGCTGATGCGTGCGGCCTACCTCGGATCCGTCCGCGCCGCGTCACTGAAGCGCGCGGCCGCGACCCAGCAGGTGACGACCGTGATCACGCCGGCCCCGCGCGGGACGATCACCGACAGCCACGGCGTTGAGCTGGCGGTCAGCGAATCGGCCGACGATGTGGTCGCCGATCCGTACCTGATCGCGCAATCCGGGCACGTCCAGACGGACGCCCAGGAGCTCGCGCCGTTGCTCGGAAAGCCATTCACGGCCGTGCTCACGGCCCTCACCAAGCCGCACACCGGGTTCGTGTACCTCGCCCACCTGGTCCCCGGCGCCCAGGCGGCGGCGATCGCCCATCTGCGGATCGACGGGATCAATCTGACTCCCAGGGTCAAGCGCTTCTATCCGCGTTCATGGGAGGCCTCGCAGGTGCTGGGCTTCGTCGGCGCGCAGGGAGAGGGGCTGAGCGGCCTGGAGTACAGGGACAACAGCATTCTCGGCGGTCGAAACGGGATCCGGAGGGTCGTCAACGACGCGATCGGACAGCCGATCTCGGTCGACGATGTCCAGCCGACCGTTCCCGGCAAGACACTGCGCCTGACGATCGACGCCGCGCTCCAGGACTACGTCGAGCAGGTGCTCGCAGGGGTGGGGGCGCAGTACTCGCCCCAAGGGGCCACCGCGATCGTCGCCAACCCGCGCACGGGCGCGATCCTGGCGCTCGCCAACTGGCCGCGCGTGAACTCCAACGACCCGCTGTCGGCGCCTCTGAAGGCATGGGAGGATCAGGCGGTCGGCTTCAGCTACGAGCCGGGCTCCACGTTCAAGGCGATCACCGTGGCGGGCGCGCTCCAGGACGGACTCGTCAGCCCAAACACTCTCTTTGACATCCCGCCGATGCTGCAGGTCTACAACCGCCAGATCCGTGACGCCGAATCGCACGGGTACGAGACCCTGTCGGTCGCCAACATCCTCAAGTACTCCAGCAACATCGGCGCCGACGAGATCGGCATGCGGCTCGGGGCGCAGCGCTTTGACTACTGGGTCCACCGCTTCGGGTTCGGCTCGCCGACCGGGGTCGACCTCCCCGGAGAGCAGCGCGGAATCGTGCCGCACTATTGGCAGTACTCGGGCGTGTCGATGGCCAACCTGCCGTTCGGCCAGGGCCAGGAGGTGACCCCGATGCAGATGGTCGGGGCGTACTCGGCGATCGCCAACGGCGGCATTCTCCGCTCGCCGCACATCGTCGGCTCGATCGGCGGCAAGCCGGTCCCGACCCCCCGCGCTCAGCGGATCCTCAGTCCGCGGGTCGCGCAGCAGCTGCGCGACATGCTCCGCGGCGTGCTCGCCGACGGCGGCACCGCCTCCGGCGCGGCGATCCCGGGTTGGGATATGGCCGGCAAGACCGGCACCGCGAGCATCGTCGTGAACGGCCAGTACTCCCAGAGCGAGTACGTGGCGTCGTTCATCGGGATGGTGCCGACCAACGACCCCAAGCTAGTTGTCGCGGTGATCGTCGACCGGCCCCAGGGCTCGATCTTCGGCGGCTCGGTGGCAGCGCCCGCGTTCCAGAAGATCGTCGGGTGGGCCGTGCCGTACTTCGGGATCTCGCCGAGCTGAACCGGCGTCTCAGCTGGGCTGCGATTGGCGAGCGGCCAGGGTGTCAGCGAGCGAGGCGAGCCGTGTGTCCCACTGAGCGCCGACCTGCGCGATCCACGAGACCGCGTCCGAGAGGGGAGCGGGTGTGACCCGGTAGCGAACCTCGCGCCCGGCGCGCTCGCGCTCCAGAAGTCCCGCTTCGGCGAGCGCGCTCAGGTGCTTGACGACCGCCTGGCGCGAGATCGGAACGCCGCCGGCCAGCTCGGTGGCCGTGGCCGGGTGCACGGAGATCGCGCTCAACAGCCGGCGACGCGTCGGGTCGGCAAGCGCGCCGAATACCGCGTCGGCGCGAGCCTCGCCGCCCGTCACGCTATCGCCACCATCGTGGGGCCGTAGCTCGCTCCGCCGCTGCCGGGCGAGTGGATGCCGGTGACGTCGAGGACCTCGAGCGGCCGCGACTCGACGACGCGCAGCCGCGTCTGCGTCTCGCTCTCGGGTTCGAGCGTCAGCTCGACGCGAGTGCTGTCGCCGTCAGCGCCCCACCAGAAGATCAGGTGCCCGGTTCCCTCGGCATCCGCATCCGGCGCGGTCGCCTCCTCGACCCAGCCCGTCCTCCACGAGTCCGCGGAGCCGAACTGCGCCTCGCCGCCCGGGACCAGGTCCAGCTGGACATCCTCGGCGAGCCAGCCCGGGCCGATGATCACCTTCCACACCTGCTCCGGCGGGGCGGGGAGCAAGATTTCACGTTCGATCTGGTCGTTCATCGGGTCGGCCATCTCGTTCTCCTCTCGTCGCGATCTGGGCGATTCCTTTCGCCTAACGAAAGAAATCTCCCACACCTCCGGCGCATACGCAACTCCAAGGTTGCACGTCTGCTAGCTTGTGTCGCAACCATCTGGTTGCACTATACCGACACTAGGAGGTCGTCATGACGCTCGTGCCGATGGTCGTGGAGCAGACAGCCCGCGGGGAACGGTCGTTTGACATCTATTCCCGGCTGCTGAACGACCGGGTCGTGTTCCTGGGCGGACAGATCGACGAGGACATCGCCAACCTGATCGTCGCGCAGCTCGTCCACCTCGAATCCGACGATCCCGACAAGGACATCCATCTCTACATCAACTCGCCCGGGGGATCGATCTACGCCGGGCTCGCGATCTACGACACGATGCAGTTCATCAGGCCCGACGTGCAGACGATCTGCTACGGGATCGCGATGTCAATGGGGTCGCTGCTGCTCGCCGGCGGCGCCCCCGGAAAGCGGATGGCGCTGCCGAACTCCAGGATCCTGATCCACCAGCCGTCGGGCGGCTTCGAGGGCCAGTCGACGGACGTCGAAATCCACGCACGCGAGATTCTCGCCCTGCGTGCCCGCGTCGACGAGATCTATGCCCAGCACACCGATCAATCCGTCGAGCGCGTCCACGCCGACATGGACCGCGACCGCTACTTCACGAGCCAGGAGGCGCTCGCGTACGGGCTCGTGGACAAGGTGATCGACCGACGCGAACTGCCCGCCCGCGGGCGCGGGTTTGCGGCCGCCTCGGCCTGAGTGACGGCGAGCTCGGGCGGCGGGTTCCGCCTGAGCTCGCCTTTACACTCGGGGCCCGATGCGTCTTGACGATGTGCTGACGGGCGCCCCCGCGGACGCTCGCGAGCTCGAGATCTCAGCGCTCGCATACGACAACCGCGTGGTCAAACGGGGGACGCTGTTCTTCTGCGTCCCCGGGTTCACCCGCGACGGTCACGATTTCGCGGCCGACGCGATCGGACGCGGGGCGGTCGCGCTCGCCGCGCAGCGCCCTCTCGACCTGGGCGTCCCCGAGATCCTCGTACCGGACGCTCGTGCGGCGATGGCTCCGGCCGCGGCGCGCTTCTACGGTGACCCGACCGCCGAGCTCGAGGTCGCGGGGGTGACGGGCACCAACGGCAAGACCACGACGGCGTACCTGATCCGTGCGCTGCTCGAAGGGGCTGGCCGCGCGACCGGGCTGCTTGGCACGGTCACGAGCGTGATCGGCGGCGTCGAGCACCCGGTTCAGCGGACCACGCCCGAGGCGATCGACCTGCAGCGGACCTTTCGGGAGATGGCCCGGCTCGGCGACCGCGCCTGCGCGATGGAGGTTTCCTCGCATGCGCTGGAGCTGCACCGGGCCGACGCGATCCACTTCGCCGTGGCGGTGTTCACAAACCTGACGCAGGACCACCTCGACTTCCATCCGACCATGGAGGACTACTTCCGCGCCAAGCGGCGGCTGTTCACCGAGGCGCGACCCCGGCAGGCGGTGATCAACGTCGACGACCCCTACGGCGCGCGGCTGGCGGGGGAGCTACCGGAGGCGTCGACGTACGCACTTGACCGCGACGCCACCTACCGCGCGGTCGACGTGCACACCGGGCTCGACGGCTCCCGCTTCACGGTCCGCGGGCCCGACGGCGCGGCCGAGCTGAGCTCGCCGCTCCGGGGGCGATTCAACGTCTATAACGTGCTCGGCGCGTACGCGGCCGCGCTCGCGCTCGGCGTGCCGCGCGACCGGGCGGCCGACGCGATTGCGGCCGCCGGCCAGGTGCCGGGGCGCTTCCAGCAGGTCGACGAAGGCCAGGACTTCGCTGTGCTCGTCGACTACGCGCACACTCCCGACTCGCTCGCGAACGTGCTGCGGGCCGCCCGCGAGCTGACCCAGGGGCGGCTCCACGTCGTGTTCGGAGCCGGCGGCGACCGCGATCGCGGCAAGCGGCCACAGATGGGCGAGATCGCGACCCGGCTTGCCGATCGCGTGATCGTCACCTCCGACAACCCGCGCTCGGAGGACCCCGAGGCGATCATCGATCAGATCCTCGCGGGCGCGGGCCCGGTTGCCGAGCACAACGTCGACCGCCGGGAGGCGATCGAGCGGGCGATCGCCGACGCCCACAGCGGGGACGTGGTCGTGATCGCGGGCAAGGGACACGAGCAGGGGCAGGAGTTCGCTGACGGGCACAAGGTCCCGTTCGACGACGCATCCGTGGCGCGCGAAGTGCTGAGGGGCGCGGCGCTCGCAAGATGAGGGACTGGACTCCCGAGCGGATCGCGCGCGCGGCCGGTGCGCGGCTGTGCTTCACGTCGGCCGAGGTGGGCGGTCCGGACAATGCCGTTGGCCAAGAGCGAGCGGTCGGCCCCGAGCGGCCGGTCGGCCCCGAGCGAGCGGTCGGCCCCGAGCGTGCGGTCGGCCCCGAGCGCGCGGTCGGCCCCGAGCGTGCGGTGATCGACTCGCGCGAGGCCGCACCCGGCGCGCTGTTCGTCGGGCTGCGCGGCCAACGCGCCGACGGAGGGGAGTTCGCCCGCCAGGCTCTCGCCGCGGGCGCGTGGGGGGTGCTGGTATCCCCTGTTTACGCCGACGCGGCCGGGGCGCGGCCGGGCGGCGTCGTGCTCGCCGCAGCTGATCCGCTGGCGGCGCTCCAGGGGCTCGCCAATGCGTGGCGCCACGAGCTTGGCGCACAGGTGATCGGCGTCACCGGCTCCACGGGCAAGACGTCGACCAAGGACATGCTGCTCGCGGTGCTGGGACCCCACCGCCGGACCGTCGCTTCGCGCGCCAACTTCAACACCGAGATCGGGCTGCCGCTGGAGATCCTCGCCGCCCCGGCGGGGACCGACGTGCTGGTGCTGGAGATGGCGATGCGCGGCGCCGGACAGATCGCCGAGCTGGCGGCGATCGCCGAGCCCGACGTGGGGGTGATCGTGAGCATCGGTCCCGTCCACCTCGAGCTGCTCGGAACGCTCGAGGCGGTCGCCGCGGCCAAGTCCGAGCTGCTCGCCGGGCTCAGACCGGGTAGCACCGCGGTGGTGCCGGCCGGGGAACAGCTCCTGGAGCCGCATTTGCGTGCGGACGTCGAGACGATCACGTTCGGGGAGGGCGGTGACGTGCGCCTGGTGCGCGCCTGCGGCGAGCAGCTCGAGATCGATCTGGCCGGCCACCGCATCGAGCTCGAGGTGTCCTTCCAGCAGGCGCACCTGCACCGCAACCTGCTGGCGGCGGTGGCCGCGGCCAGCGCGGTCGGCGTGGTACCCGAGGGTCGTGTGGAGTTCGCGCTGACGGCAGGCCGGGGGGAGCGACTGGGGCTCCCCGGCGGCGTCACGCTGATCGACGACTGCTACAACGCCAACCCGATGTCGATGCGCGCCGCCCTGGAAGACCTCTCAAAGACTGCCGAACGCGAGCGGCACAGCCGCCGGGTCGCGATCCTGGGCGACATGCTCGAGCTGGGTCCCGGCGAGCGCGAATTCCACGCCGCGATCGGCGAGCAGGCATCCGCAGCGGGCGTGGACGTGCTGGTGACAGTGGGGCCGCGCGCGGCCGCGATGTCCGAGCGCTTCACGGGCTCGGTCCGCTCCGTCGGCGACGCCGCCGAGGCGGCGGAGCTGGTCCCGGCCATGCTCCGCTCCGGCGATCTGGTGCTCGTCAAGGGCTCGCGCGGCGTCGGCCTGGAGCTGGTGTGCCGCGCGCTTCGCAACGGAGCACGCGGCTGATGGGGTCGGTCTCGGGCCGGATCCTGATCGGCGGCACCGCGTCGCTGCTGATGTGCCTGTTCCTCAGCCCGAAGTTCATCGAGTTCGTCCGCCGCCGGGAGTTCGGCCAGAACATCCGTGAGGAAGGCCCTCAGGGACACCAGACGAAGGCCGGCACGCCGACGGTTGGCGGGATCGTGATCATGGTCGCGTTCGCGGTCCCGTTCCTGATCCTCTTCAACCACCACACCGACAGGGCGTGGTGGGAGTCGATCGGCGTGTTCGGGGCGACGATTGCCTGCGCGGTGCTCGGATTCGCCGACGACTACACGAAGATCGCCAAGCGCCGCTCGCTCGGGCTGCGCGCGCGAACCAAGCTGGTGGTCACGATCGCGATCTCGGTCGGGCTCTGGTGGGTGGCGACGCAGAAGGCGGGCGTCACGTCCGACATCCGCCTGCGCTTCATCGATGCCACTGTGGACGTGGGGCCGCTGTTCCCGGTACTGATCTACCTGGTCGTGGCGGGCACTACGAGCGGGGTGAACCTGACGGACGGGCTCGACGGGCTGGCTGCCGGCTGCGCCGCGATCGTGCTGCTCGCCTACATCGGGATCACGTTCATCGTCACCGGTTACCACGATCTGACGCTGCTGGCGGCGTGTCTGGTCGGCGCGTGCATCGGGTTCCTGTGGTTCAACAGCTTCCCGGCCAGCATCTTCATGGGGGACACCGGCTCGCTCGGGCTGGGGGGCGCGATCGCGGGTCTCGCGGTGATGACCAACACGGAGGTGCTGCTGATCCTGCTGGGCGGCATCTTCGTGATCGAGGCGCTGTCGGTCGTGATCCAGGTGTTCTCGTTTCAGACGTTCCGCAAGCGCGTCTTCCTGATGGCCCCGATCCACCACCACTTCGAGCTTCGCGGCTGGTCGGAGACAAAGATCATCCTGCGCTTCTGGATCGTCGCGGCCGCGTGTTGTGCGGTGGGCTTCACCGTTTACCAGCTGTCGATCCGGGGCTAGGCCCCTAACCGATGTCGAGCGTCAAGCTGCGGCCGCCGCTACCGCCGGGGCCCTATCTGGTGGTCGGGCTGGCGCGGTCGGGGACGGCCGCCGCGCTGGCGCTGCGCGCCCGCGGAGAGGAGGTGATCGGCTGCGACGCGGGCGCGCCCGGGAATCCCGAGCTAGACGCGGCGGCGCGAAGGCTTTCCGGGGCGGGCGTCGAAATCCACCTGGATGCGTCAGGCGACGCCCTTGCCGCCCGCGCCGGGACGCTCATCAAGAGCCCCGGCGTCCCCCAGAGCGCCCCGCTCGTGCGGGCGGCGCGGGCGCGCGGGATCCCCGTCGTGGGCGAGCTCGAGCTGGCATGGCGGCTGCTCGAGAACGAGTTCGTCGCGGTGACGGGGACGAACGGCAAGACGACCACGACCGAGTGGATCGGTCACATCCACCGGGGGGCAGGCCGGCCCGTGGCCGTCGCCGGGAATGTTGGGACGGCCGCCTCCTCGCTGATCGGCGTGGTCGACCCGGACGCGACGGTGGTCTGCGAGGCCTCATCGTTCCAGCTCGAGGACGCCGACGCGTTCGCGCCTGAAGCCGCGGTTCTGCTGAACCTGGCATCGGATCACCTCGACCGCCACGGGAGCTTCGACGCTTACGTCGCCGCGAAGCTGCGGATCTTCGCCAACCAGGGCAACGACGACGTCGCGGTGGCGCCGGCCGACCTCGAGGTCGAGGACCTGGGTGGGTGCGCGCGCCGCGTCTCGTTCGGGGCGGCGCCGGATGCGGAGCTGGCCGACCGCGCGGGCTACCTGTGGTGGGATGAACAGCCGCTGATCGCGGTCGACAGGATCGCGCTTCCGGGGCTCCACAACCGGCAGAACGCGATGGCGGCCGCCGCCGTCTGCCTGGCGCGCGGAATCGAGCCGGGCGCGGTCATCGCCGGGCTCGAGAGCTTCGCGGGGGTAGCGCACCGGCTCGAGCGGATCGCGGTCCAGCGGGAAGTGGAATGGGTCAACGACTCGAAGGCGACGAACGTCGCGAGCACGATCGTCGCGCTGGAGGCGTTTCCGAGCGGCGTGCACCTGATCGCCGGGGGCCGCGGCAAGGGCCAGGACTTCACACCTCTTGCGCCAGTGATCCGGGCGCGTTGCAAGGCCGTGTACCTGATCGGGGAGGACGCGCCGAGGCTGGCGGCGGCGCTCGCTCACACCGGGGTGCCGCTGCACCAGGCAGGCGACCTGGAGCGGGCCGTAACGGAGGCGCGCAAGGCCGCCCGGCCGGGCGACACCGTGCTGCTGTCGCCGGCCTGCGCGAGCTATGACCAGTACCGAGACTTCGAGGCGCGCGGCGAGCACTTTCGCACGCTGGTACAGGGGGCCTGATGGCCCGGACGGCGACCGCGGGTACGCGGCGGTCCGCGGAGCAGCGCTCGGGGGGTGCCGCGGACCTGCGAAGCTCGCGCCGACGCCCAGCACCACCGCTCGAGCACCGCATCCTCGTGACCGCGACGCTCTGCCTGCTTGCGTTCGGTGCGGTGATGGTCTACAGCGCCTCCGCGCCGCTGGGCGTGCTCGGCGGCAGGGGCGGCACCGGGACGGGCCAGTTCATCCGCTATCTGGTGTTCGGCGCGCTCGGGCTCGCCGTCATGCAGGTGCTCTCCAAGCGCGGGCTGACGCTACTCGACCGCAAGCTGGTCAACATGCTCCTGCTCGGCTCGTTCGCGCTCGTGCTGCTGGTGCTCGTACCGGGCTTCGGGGTGCGGATCAACGGTGCCCGCCGCTGGTTCGCCGCCGGCCCGATCCAGTTCCAGCCGTCCGAGCTGATGAAGCTGGCGTTGGTGCTGTATGTCGCCCGGTACCTCGCCGAGCACCCCAAGCGGATGCGCGGGTTCCGCCAGGCGGTGGCGCCGATCGCGGTGGTCGCGGGGCCCGCCTGCCTGCTCGTGGTGGTCGAGCCCGACCTCGGCACGACGTTGGTGATCGCGTTTGCGATCGGCGCACTGCTCGTCGCGGCCGGGATGCCGGGCCGCCAGCTCGCGATCCTGGCCGTGATCGCGGTCGGATGCGTGGTGCTGCTTGCGATCGCCCAGCCCTACGAGCGGGCCCGTCTGACCTCGTTCCTTCACCCCTGGGCCGCCGCGACCAAGTCGGGCGCGGGCTACCAAGCGGTACAGGGGCAGATCGCACTCGGCTCGGGCGGACTGTTCGGCGTCGGGCTTGGACGGGGTGTCCAGAAGGCGTTTTACCTCCCCGAGGCGCAGACCGATTTCATCCTCGCGGTGATCGGCGAGGAGCTCGGCGTGCTGGGGATCCTCGGGGTGGTCTTCCTGTACGGGATGATCGCCTACGCCGGGCTACGCACTGCCCGCCGGGCGGCGGGGCGGTATGCCAAGCTGCTAGCCGCTGGGCTGACCTCGCTGATCCTGTGTCAGGGAATCCTCAACATCTTCGTCGTGCTCGGGCTCGCGCCGCTGACCGGCGTGCCGCTTCCGTTCATCTCCTACGCACCGACCAACCTCTGTGTGATGCTCGTGGCCGTCGGGCTGCTGCTGAACATCGCGCGCCCGGGACCGGGACGCCTGCGGCTGGTCGAAGGCGCCAGAGGTGAGCGCGCCGAGGATCGTGATCGCCGCCGGCGGGACCGCCGGGCACGTGGTGCCGGCGATCGCGGTAGCCGACGCCCTTCGAGCTGAGGGCGCCGAGGTCGTCTTCGTCGGCGGCGAGCGGGCCGAGCGCGAGCTCGTCCCAGAGGCCGGCTACGAGTTGCGCACGATCACGGTGCAGCCCCTGCCCCGGGGTCGCCCGCTGCCGGCGGTGGGTGCCGCCCTCGTCGATACGGCCGCGCTCGCCGCGGCGTGGCGGCTCGTTGGTGAGCTGCGCCCGGATGCGGCGATGGGCGCCGGCGGCTACGTCGCCGGTCCCGTCGGGCTTGCCGCCGTGCTGCGCCGCGTGCCGCTGGTGCTCATCGAGGCCGACAGCCATCTGGGGCTGACAAACCGGCTGCTGGCGCCGTTCGCGAGGAGCGTCTGCCTCTCCTTTCCGCTGTCTGGGCGCAGCGGCGGGCGTTACCGCGTCACCGGGCGCCCGATACCGCCGCTGGCCTCGGACCGCCGCGCCGCCCGCGGGCGCTTCGGGGTCGGGCCGGGAGACACCTGCGTGCTGGTGTTCGGCGGATCTCAGGGGGCACGCACGATCAATCACGCCGCGGTCGAGGCATTCGCGGGGGCCCGCTTCCGGGTGCTTCACGCCGCGGGCGAGCGCGATCTCCCCGAGCTGGAGTCACCGGGGCCGCACTACGACCTGCGCGGCTACATCCCGCGCTTCGGCGACGCGCTGTTGGCCAGTGATCTGGTCGTGGCCCGGGCCGGTGGCTCGATCTTCGAGATCGCCGCCTACGGACGGCCCGCGGTACTGGTCCCGTACCCCCACGCGACGGCCGACCATCAGTCCGAGAACGCCGGGTTCATGGAGCGCGCGGGTGCCGCGATCGTGATCCCCGACACGGAGCTGACGGGACCGCGGCTCGCCCAGGAGGTCGGGCGGCTGCTGGCCGATCGGTCGCGGCTGAGCGCGATGGCGCGTGCCTCCGCGGAACTGGCGCGGCCCGAAGCCGCGCGTGAGATCGCCGGCGAGCTACTCGCGGCGTCCGAGTCCAGACGCCGACGGCCGAGAACCGGTCGCCGCTAGTACGGCTGGCTCGGGTAACCCGGCCCGAGCTCCGCGTTTGCGCGGGCTGAGAGGCCGAGCGCCTTCGCCGTCCAGAACGTCCCGGCGGGCGGCCCTCCACCGCAGCTGCCGCTGCTGTTGCCAGGTGGGGCGGTCCACAGGAAGGCGTCGGCTCCGCTGAGTAGGCGGTGCGAGCGGGGATCGAGCGGGGTGGTTGTCGGGGGCGGCCCGATGCCGCGCCCGGGCGGGTTGCAGAGGATCTCATTGCCGTAGCGCACGCGGTTGCGCGGAACGAGCGGTCCGTGGCCGTTGGTCGCGGTATTGACGATGAAATGCGTTCCTCCGACCAGGCGCGAGACCCGCTGGGACCACCGCACCTCATCGATCGTCCAGTCCTCGTGCGTGTCGTTGGTGAAGAACCCGCGGATCTTCCCGATGTCGACCGCGCGCAGCACCGAGGCCGTGTAGCCGGTCGGGTTCCCGTCGGCGTAGCCTCCCTCCACGTACACCACGGTGTGCGGAAGCGCCCCCAGTGTGTCCACCTCGTAGCGGATATCGCCCTCCCAGTAGGGGAGAGCGCCCGTCCCCTGCATGCAGCGCGAGGCGCCGATCGCATCGAGCTCGAGCAGCATTACCGCCGGGCGCCGGTCGATCCCCTCCGCCACCTCGTTGACCTGGCGCTCGAACGTCGGCCGGTTGGCGAGGATCTGGCTGGCGCTCTCGCAGTAGCCGGCCTGGTAGAGGAAGAAGGTCGTGAATATTGGGACCGAGCCGGGGTCAGCCGCGAGGTTGCGGCAGAGGATCTTGTGCACCTGACCGGCGATCGCCCCGGGGCCCCCGCCGCCCGAGTACATGCTGAAGCGGTTGACCTCGGGCTGCGAGGCGATCTTCTCGAGAAGGTGCACCTTGCGGGCCAGTGCCGGGTCGCGGCCGAGCTTCGCGGCGATCCGCCCGCTCTCGATCCGGACCAGGAACCTATCCCAGGTGAGGCTGTCCGACAGGTGGGCGGGATCAAGACCGACGAGCCGCGCGATCGCGCTCGCCGCGGCTCCGTGGGCCGGGCCGTCCACGAAGAACTGCGCGCCCGTCAGGGGGTCGGCCCCCGGGGCCACCGGCAGATCGAGCGGATTTGCTGGATTCCTGGTCGCGGGGAACGTGTCTGGGTCGGCACAGGCCGATGCGGCGTGCGCGCCCGCCGAGCCGCGACCGCCGACCGCGAGGGCCTGGCCTGCGAGGCCGATCGCGAGCGTCGACGCGCACAACGCCCCCGCCGCCACCGCCCGCAGCCGTATCCCGGTGCCTCTCACCGGGCGGAATGTTATCCCCTGCAGGGTACCCCGTAACTAACCCATGTGGGGTACGCACGAGGAATTGCATGCGCCTGCCGATAGCCTCACCGCGTGTCAGCGGACGACTGGTCCACACGGCGGCTTCACTTTGTCGGTATCGGCGGCGCAGGGATGAGCGGCCTGGCGCTGATCGCACAGGCCCTTGGCGCGCGGGTCACCGGGTCTGACCGGGCCGACTCGAGCTACACCGAGCGCCTGCGCAGGCACGGGATCGAGCCCGTGATCGGCCACTCCGCCGACAACGTTCCCGCGGGCGCCGAGGTCGTGTACTCGACCGCGGTGCCGGCCGGGAACCCGGAGCGGGCAGCCGCCGTCGGTCGCGAGCTACACCGCGCCGACCTGCTCGCAGAGGTCGCGGCGCTCAAGTGCTGTCTGGCGGTCACCGGCACACACGGGAAGACGACCACTGCGGGCATGGTTGTCCACGCGCTCCAGGGGGCCGGGCTGGATCCCGCTTACGTGCTCGGCGGCGAGCTCCGCGGAACGGGTTCGAACGCGGGCTGGGGGGAGGGCGACTGGATCGTCGTCGAGGCCGACGAGTCCGACCGGTCGTTGCTGAAGCTCGATCCGCGGATCGCGGTGCTCACCAACGCGGAACTCGATCACCACTCGACATACGCCTCGCGACTCGAGCTCGAACGGACCCTGCGGGAGTTCATGACCCGCGCCGGCGATAACGCGGTCGTGTGGGAGCGTCCCGAGCTGCGGGCGCTCTGCGCGCCGGGGGCGCACGGCTACGACGCGCCGGAACCGGTGCTGTATCCGGGGGGCTCGATGTTCGAGTGGCGGGGGATCGACGTCGAGTTGTCGGTGCCCGGCGCCCACAACGCCGTCAACGCCGCCGGGGCGTTGACCGCGGCCGCGCTGGCCGGGGCCGACCCGAAGCAGGCGGCGGCCGCGCTGAAGACCTTCGCGGGCGCGCGCAGACGGTTTGAGCTGCTCGGGGACACGGCCGCGGGGGTGCCCGTGTACGACGACTACGCACACCACCCGACCGAGGTCGCCGCCGCGCTGGCGGCGGCCCGCACGCTGAATCCGTCGCGCCTGGTCGCCGTGTTCCAGCCCCATCTCTACTCGCGCACGCGCGCGCTGTGGAGGGCCTTCGGGGATGCGCTGGCGGCCGCGGACGTCGTCGTCGTGCTGGACGTGTACCCGGCCCGGGAGCGGGTCGAGGACTTCCCAGGCGTCGACGGGAGGCTAGTGGCCGCCGCCGCGGCCGATGCCGCGAGAGGCCGGACGGTGGCGTGGCTCCCCGGGTTCGACGAGGCTCGCGCATTCCTGCGACAGACTCTGCGCGCGGGGGACCTCTGCCTGGTGATGGGCGCCGGCAACGTCGACGCGCTCGGGCGCTCGCTTGTCGAGGCCGGGTGGGGCAGCCGCAGCGCGGACTGAGCTGCCGCTTGGGCATCTACGCTGATCCGGTGGCCGACGCTCCGCCCGAGGTGACGCGCGACTATCCGCTTGCGCGCCTGACAACGATCCGCACTGGGGGACCGGCCGAGCTCTTCGCCCGCCCGGGAAGCGTGGAGGAGCTCGAGCGGGTGCTCGCGTGGGCCGTCGCCGAGGGCGTTCAGGTAGGGGTCGTCGGCTCGGGGTCGAACCTCCTGATTGCCGACGCCGGCGTGCGCGGGCTGGTGCTGAAGTTGGACAAGGAGCTGAGCAAAATCGAACTCGACGGAACCCGAGTCATCTGCGGCGGTGGCGCGCGGCTGCCCGCGGTGTCGGCGCGTGCCGCGCAGGCCGGTTTGGAGGGACTCGAGTTCGGGGTCAACATCCCCGGGACGGTCGGTGGCGCGGTGCGGATGAACGCCAACGCGTACGGCGGCGAGCTGGCCCGCGTCCTCGAGTGGGTCGACGTGGTCAGCGGGAGCGGCTCCGACCGCCGGACTGCCGATCAGCTCGGCTTCAGCTACCGCGCGTCGAACCTGAAACCGGCCGAGGTGGTGGCGCAGGCGTCGTTCGTGCTATCGCGATCCGAGCCAGGAAAGGTGAAGGCCACGCTCGCCGACATGCGGGCCCGCCGCAAGGCCGCCCAGCCCGGCGGTATCAAGACGTTTGGCTCGACGTTCAAGAACCCGACCGATCCGACGGCCGACGGCCGCACCGCCGGGCAGCTCCTCGATGCTGCGGGCGCCAGAGGGCTGCGCGTCGGCGGCGCCAGGTTCTCCGAGAAGCACGCGAATTTCATAGTCAACGAAGGCGACGCGACCACCGCCGATGTGATCGCGCTGATGGGCGAGGGACGGCGGCTCGTCAGCGACAGCTTCGGGGTCGAGCTCGAACCGGAGGTGCAGACGCTGGGAGAGGTGGAGCTTCCGCCCGAGTGGACGCGCCGATGACCTGCGCGCGACGGATGGCTCCCGGGCGGGTGCGGCTGGTCCTGGCCGTGCTCGCGGTGCTCGTGCTCGCGCTCGGCGGTGGGTGGCTTTGGCTGCGCGATTCGTCGCTGGTGGCGGTGCAGCGGGTCGTGGTGGTCGGTCAGAGCGGGCCCGACGCCGGTGCGATCCGCTCGGCGCTGACCTCAGCTGCCCGCGGCATGACGACCCTCGACGTGCGCGTCTCGGAGCTCCGGGCCGCTGTCGCGTCCTTCCCCGAGGTGAAGGACCTCCGGGTCAGCACCCAGTTCCCGCACGGCGTGCGGATCCAGGTGATCGAGCAGCTCCCGGTCGCGGTCGTGGACGTTGGCGGTCGCCGGATGGCCGTGGCCGGAGACGGGACGCTGCTCCACGACGCCTCTGCCACCGCGTCGCTGCCGCTGATCCCGCTCACCGTGCCGCCCGGCGGACCGCGCCTGACCGAGCCCTGGGCCGTGAACGCGGTCGCCCTGCTGGGGGCGGCTCCCTATCAACTGCTGACGCACGTCACGCAGGTATCTGCGGTCGCCGGCCACGGACTGGTGGCGCAGCTCAAGGGAGGACCGGCCATCTACTTCGGCGACGTCACCGAGCTCCGGGCCAAGTGGGCCTCGGTGACCGCGGTGCTCGCCGACGCCGGCTCCGTGGGAGCGGCCTACATTGACGTGACCGATCCGGGGAGGCCGGCCGCGGGCGCGGGAGGCACGCCGACCTCGATCACGTCCACGACCACAGCGACGACGTCCGCAGGAGGGTAACTCTCAACCACAGATTGAGGCTCGGTCCCGTGCAAGCCTCGGAAGTTTCTTGAGGGTTGGCCGTTCTGCAACGGATGTTGCGAGCGATACTCGTCGTTGACTTGCCGCATCTTCAGCGCATAACGTGCAAAACTCCGCAAAGAGCGAATGGGTCGCAAAACCCTCAATCCTAAGTAGAGGCTCGGACGGAAATGGAAAGCGGCAGTTATCTCGCGGTCATCAAGGTCGTCGGCGTCGGCGGGGGCGGCACGAACGCCGTCAACCGGATGGTCGACGCCGGCCTGCGCGGGGTCGAGTTCATCGCGTGTAACACCGACGCTCAGGCGCTGGCCATGTGTGACGCCGATGTCAAGCTCAACATCGGGCATGAGCTGACGAAAGGACTCGGGGCCGGCGCCAATCCGGACATCGGGCAAGGCGCCGCGGCCGAGTCGCGCGACGAGATCAAGGAGGCGCTGAAGGGCGCCGACATGGTGTTCGTCACCGCCGGCGAGGGCGGCGGCACCGGCACCGGCGCGGCGCCGGTGATCGCTGACATCGCCAAGAACGAGATCGGCGCACTGACCGTCGGGTGTGTCACGCGCCCGTTCTCGTTCGAGGGCACCCAGCGCGCTCGGCAGGCGGATGACGGCATCAACAGACTGCGAGAGAACGTCGACACGCTGATCGTGATCCCGAACGAGAAGCTGCTGACGATCGTCGAGCGCCGCACCTCGATGCTCGATGCCTTCCGGGAGGCCGACAACGTCCTACGCCAGGGGGTCCAGGGGATCACGGACCTGATCACCATCCCCGGGCTGATCAACCTGGACTTCGCCGATGTCCGCACGATCATGCGCGACGCCGGCACCGCGCTGATGGGAATCGGGGGTGCCAGCGGCGAGAACCGCGCCGCCGAGGCCGCCAAGATCGCGATCTCATCGCCGCTGCTGGAGGAGTCGGTCGACGGCGCCACCGGGATCCTGCTGAACATCACCGGTGGGCACGACCTCGGCCTGTTCGAGGTCAACGAGGCGGCGGAGATCGTCAGTGCCGCGGCGGACGACAACTCGAACATCATCTTCGGGGCGGTGATCGACGACACGATGGGCGAGGACGTGCGGGTCACCGTGATCGCGACCGGGTTCGACCACGGGCGTCTACGGGGCGGCGCGAGTCGCGAGCGGCCAGCGCGCAGCCGCGACGTGACGATCGACGATGTGCGCCGCTCCTCACTCGAGATCCGTGACGACGAGATCGACATCCCGTCGTTCCTCAAAGAGCGTTAATCCACCGCGCCGCAACCTCGGGCCCGGTGATCTGTTCTACCGGCGTCAGACCCACGGCCGACAGGGAGTGCAGGGCCCCTCTCGAACCCCGGAGGATGCGAGACGTATCGCCAGGGTCGACGAGCGCTGCTCGCCCAGCGGCACGCGCCGTGAGACTGGCGGTGGCGCTGGTCGTCGTCCTCGGAATACCATGGGCGGCTGCCGGCGCGGCGTCGGCCCAGCAGCCGGTGCCCGCTGCCCCCACGGCGATCGACGGTCCGTCGTCCGCGATTCCGAATCCCTCGAGGCTGAGTCTCTCGATCGCACGTGACGGGACGGGCGGGCTGGTCTACCTCAAGCAGGTCGGGGGGGCCACGCACGTGTTCGTCTCACCACTTCAGGGCGGGTCGTTTCAGGCCCCCGTACAGGTCGATGCCGGGCTGAGCGGCCCTACCTCCCAGCCGGTGATCGCGGCGGGCGACGGCGGGCTGCTGCTGGTCGGATTCATCAACGGCGGCGTGCTCTATGTCGCCGGCCGTACGAGCCAGGCAGCCGCATTCAGCGCTCCGGCCGGCATCGCGGGCGGTGCGTTGAATCCGGCCATCTCGATCAGCGACTTCGGGAAGGCCTACCTGGCATTCACGGTCGCCGACGGCTCCGGCTACGACGTCAGAAGCGCCTATTACTACGGCGGGCGCTGGGCACTCGAGTCCCCGTCCTTGAACGCCTCCCCGGCCGACAACGCCGGGACGGGCGCCGGCGCCCCCCAGGTGGCAGCCGCCGGGGATGGCGTCGCGATCGTCGTGTGGGGGGAGGACGGCCACATCCTCTCCCGTCGGGTGTGGGCGACCACGCCGAGCGTCGTGGTCGAGCAGGCAGACGCCCCGCCCGCCGGCTGCACGGAGGCCTCCGCCGACAGCCCGGTGGTCGGCACCGGCGGCGACTCCTCCTATGCGCAGGTGGTGTTCCACGAGGTCGTCACGTGCAACGGCCGGCAGCAGTCGAGAGTCCTCGCAGACCGGCTCCACGGCTCGGTGTACGACGGGCTCGAGGCGCCCGACGGCCTGAACGACTCGTCGACGGACGGCGCCGGGGACCCGCAGGTCACGATGGGGGAGTACGGCCACGGCTGGATCACCTCGGTTCGGGCCCCAGCGCACGACGTGTACGCCACCTCGATGGGAGATCAGGGCGTCAACTACGGCACCCTCCAGGTGAACGGTCTGGCCAACGCGGTCTCGCCCGACCCGATTCCGGCGACCGCGGGCCTGTACTCCAACTTCGTCGCCTGGCAGCAGAATCCAGGATCGTCCGGCGTCCCGGAGGTCAGAGTCCGCTACGCCCCTGATGGATCGGCGCTCGGGCCGGAGGTCGTCGTCTCGACTCCCGCGCAGGGCCCCACCGACGTCGCCGACGGGTTCGCCGCTGCGGGGGACGTCTCGGGCGACGCCGCCGTCGTCTGGCTCCAGGGCAGCCCCGGCAACGACTGGGTGATGGCCGAGCAGCTCTACCAGCCGCCCGGTCCCATCTTCGCGGTCAAGTCGTTCCGGTACGAGAACACGGCGTACCCGGTTCTTCAGTGGACCCCAGCGCACGAACCATGGGGGCCGATGACCTACACGGTTAGTCTCGACGGGACCGCGGTGGCGCAGACCAGCGGGACCGCCGCGCGGTCCTCCGCAGCGGTCGCAGACGGTCCGCACCGGTGGCAGGTCTCAGGCACGAACCCGGTGGGTCAGCCGACACAGGCCGGGGCGGCGACCGTGTTCGTCGATACGGTGCCGCCCACGGCGGCAATGACGCTCTTCGGGCGCCCAGTGGTGGGAACGTCGCTCCACGTGTACGCCACCTATGTTGACCTCCCCCGTTCCGGCGAGTCGCCGAGCGACGCCTCGGGCGTCTCGACCGTCGTGGTGCGATGGGGGGACGGGACCGTGGTCCGGCTGAAGCGCGGGTGGCACCGCAGCTTCCACACCTACCGCCGGTCCGGCCGTTATGTGATCTCGCTGCTGGTGACCGATCGAGCGGGGAACGTCACGCGCCAGGTGATCCCGGTGGTGGTCAAGCCGAAGCACAAGCCAAAGGGTCACTCGCAGAAGCCGGCGGCGCCGAAGAAGGGCAAGACGAAGTGAGGGCGTTGAGTCGCGGGGCGGCGCTTCTGCTGGTGGCCGCGTCCGCGCTCGTGTCGGCGGGAGTCGCCCGGGCCCAGGTCCCGGCGTACTCGGCGACGCCCCCAACGCCCGGAGCGCTCTATCGCGACGGCCAGACCGGCCGCTACCTGCTCGGCGGAAGCTGGCTCTACCGGCCGGACCCGAGCAACGTCGGCGTGAGCCAGGGGTGGTGGGCGAACGCCGGCTCGACGGGCGGCTGGTCGCCGGTGAGCGTGCCCAACTCCTACAACGCCGGCGACTTCTCGAGCCCCAGCATGACCGGATCGGTCGGCTGGTACCGACGCGACTTCACCCTCCCGAGCGGAGCGTTCGCCCGGTACGTGCGTAGTAGCGACCGTCACTGGATCATCCGGTTCGAGTCGGTGAACTACCGGGCCAGCGTGTGGCTGAACGGGCACCTGATCGGGAGCCACACCGGCGCCTACCTGCCGTTCGAGTTCGATATCTCGCCGCAGCTGCGCCCCGGCGTCAACCGGCTGGTGGTACGCGTCGACGATGCCCGTGGCCCCTCGGATCTCCCACCCGGCCCTGGCGGCGGCTGGTGGAACTTTGGCGGCATCCTGCGTGAGGTCTACCTCCGCACCGCGCAGCGCGCCGACCTCCAGCAGGTCGAGGTGCAGCCGTTCCTGCCGTGCCCCACCTGCACCGCCACCGTCCAAGAGCAGGTCTCGGTACGCAACGTCACCGGTGCCGTGCAGCGCGTGAGGCTACGGGGCTACTACGGGGACCTGTCGATCGACTTCGGAAGCGCGAGGATTGCCGCCCACGCCACCTGGTCAGCACGGGCAACGGTGCTGGTGAATCGCCCGCACCTATGGGAGCTGGGCCATCCGAGCCTCTACCGCGCCACGCTGACCCTCTCAGATTCCCACGGCCGCACGCTCGGCGGCTACGTCACCTACAGCGGGATCCGGAGCATCCGGGTCAACGCGGACGGTCACCTGACGCTCAACGGGAGGCTCTTGAACCTACGGGGGGCGTTCATCCACGAGCAGAACCTCCAGACCGGGGCGGCGCTCACTCCCGCACAGCTTGCGACGCTGTTCGGGTGGGAGCGCAAGCTCGGCGCGACTGTGATCCGCTCGCACTACCCCCTTGATCCGCAGGTCCTGGAGCTGGCGGACCGCTACGGGATGTTGGTGTGGGATGAGGTCCCCGTCTACCAGGTCGGCGATCAGTACCTCGGGCTCCCGTCGGTCCAGGCGCAGGCTCAGTCTCTACTACAGCAAAACATCCTCGACAACCAGAACCACCCGTCGGTGATGGTCTGGAGCATCGGCAACGAGCTACCGACGCCGGTAACCACCAACGAGGCGAACTACATCACCGCGGCCGCGGCGCTCGCCCACCGGCTCGACCCCACCCGGCCGGTGGGGATGGCGATCTCGGACTGGCCAGGCGTGGCGTGCCAGGCGGCGTACGCCCCGCTCGACGTGATCGGCTTCAACGACTACTTCGGCTGGTTCGACGCCGGCGGCGGCACGACCGACGACCGCGACGACCTTGGGCCCTTCCTCGACAGCCTGCGCGCGTGCTACCCGACGAAGGCGCTGTTCGTGACCGAGTTCGGTTTCGAGGCCAACCGCAGCGGCCCGATCGAGGAGCGGGGGACCTATCAGTTCCAGGCCGATTCGGCGGCCTACCACCTGAACGTGTTCGCCACCAAACCGTGGCTCTCGGGGGCCATGTACTTCGCGCTCCAGGACTTCGCGGCGAGACCGGGCTGGGGTGGGGGCGACCCGTTCCCCGATCCGCCGTGGGTGCAGAAGGGGCTCATTACCAACACCGGGCACCCCAAGCCTGCGTTCTCGGTCGTCTCGGCGCTGTATCACTCGACCGTCCAGATCGGTCCTGCCCCCGCCGCAAGCACGAAACGCCCCGCGCGGGCGGTGCCGAGGTCCCGACGGCGGTAGCGGTACCGGCGGGCACCGGTCCGCTCGCGATTACCGCGGTTGCGTGTAATAGCCTCAGGGAGGTGAGCTCCACCGTCCAGACGGCGCTGCGACGCACGCCCCTACACGACCGCCACGTCGCAGCGGGGGCGCGGCTGGTTCCGTTCGCAGGCTGGGAGATGCCCGTCCAGTACGAGGGCATTCGCCAGGAGCATCTGGCCGTGCGCCGGACCGCCGGCGTGTTCGACGTCTCGCACATGGGGCAGGTCGAGACACGCGGCCCGCAGGCGGCCGAGTTCCTGCAGCGGTTGCTCTCCAACGATGTCCGCCGGATCCCCGAGGGAGGCGCCCAATACAGCGTGATGTGCCGCGATGACGGCGGGGTGCTCGACGACCTCGTCACCTATCGCCTCGCCGACTGCGAGTTCGTGACGGTCACCAACGCCGCCAATCACGATAAGGACGTGGCGTGGCTGCGAGCCCACACGGCGGACTTCGATGTCGACGTGATCGACGTGGCCGACCGCTTCGCGATGCTCGCCGTACAGGGCCCGAGCGCCCGCCCGCTGGTCCAGGGTCTGACGGACGGGCAGCTACCCCCGCGGATGCACTGCTGCGAACGCACGGTGGCCGAGGCGGCGGTGCTGGTGTGCGGCACCGGCTACACCGGGGAGGACGGGGTCGAGCTGCTGATCGACCCCAGCGACGCCGGCGCCGCGTGGGACGCGATCGTCGCCGCCGGCGCCGTTCCCGCCGGCTTGGGAGCGCGAGACACGCTCCGGCTGGAGGTCGGCTTTCACCTCTACGGGAACGACATGAACGAGGACCGCAATCCGATCGACGCGGGACTGGGCTGGTGCTGCAAGGAGGAGACAGGTTTCCTCGGCTCCGAGGCGGTGGCAGCGGCCCGCCGCGCGGGGCCGAAGGAGAAGCTGGTGGCGTTCAGGCTCGACGGCCCTGGGATCGCGCGGCCGGGCAACCCCGTTCTGGGCGGCGGCGTGGTAGCCAGCGGAACGTTCTCCCCATGTCTGGAGCGCGGCATCGGGATGGCCTACCTGCCCGCCGACAAGGCGGAGCCCGGAACGCGCTTCGAGATCGACGTCCGCGGCACTACCCGGCCCGCGGTGGTCGAGCGAAAGCCCCTCTACCGAAAGGAATCCTGAGCATGGCCGAGGCCAGCTATCCCGACGAGCTGCTGTACCACTCCGAGCACGACTGGGCCCGGTTGGAGGGCGACGCCGCCACATTCGGCATCACCTGGTACGCGCAGGACTCGCTCGGCGAGGTTGTGTTCTTCGAGGCGCCGACGGTCGGCGCGACCGTCACCAAAGACCAGCCGTACGCCGAGATCGAGTCGGTGAAGGCGGTCTCGGACGTCGTGGCGCCTCTGTCGGGCGAGATCGTGGAGGTCAACCCCGCTCTTTCCGAGAGTCCGGAGACCGTCAATGAGGATCCCTACGGCGCGGGCTGGCTGGTGAAGGTCAAGCTAAGCGATCCCTTGGAGGCGGAGGTCCTGCTCAGCTCGAGCGACTACGAGGCGCTGCTGTCATGAGCCGGTATACCTCGGTCACCGAGGCCGACCTGCGTGAGATGCTCGCCGAGATCGGGGTCGAATCGGTGGAGGCGTTGTTCCAAGAGATCCCAGCGCGGCTGCGACTGGACCGTTCGCTGGCGCTCGGGGACGGTCTGTCCGAGCAGGAGGTCTACGAGGAGCTGCGTGAGCTCGCGGCGGCCAACGTTTCCACCGAGGACGAGCTGTCTTTCCTCGGGGCCGGCATGTACGACCACTACGTCCCGGCGTTGGTCGACTCGATCATCGAGCGCTCGGAGTTCCTGACTCCGTACACCCCATATCAACCAGAGATCTCGCAGGGCGGGTTGCAGGCAATGTTCGAGTACCAGACGGCGATCTCGGAGCTCACGGGCCTGCCGGTATCCAACGCCTCGGTCTATGAGGGCCCGAGTGCCGTCGCTGCGGCGGGCTACGTCGCCAAGCTCCACAACGGCCGACGGCGGTTCGTCGTCTCCCGCGGTGTGCACCCGCACTCGCGTGAGACGCTCTTGACACTCGCGCACGGGTGGGGGATGGAGGTCGTCGAGGCGCCACTCTCGGGGGGTGTTACCAACCTACCGTCGCTCGGCGAGGACGTCAGTGCGGTCATCGTCCAACAGCCGAACTTCCTTGGCGCGGTCGAGGAGCTCGAGGCGATCGCGCGGGTTGCCCACGAGTCCGGCGCGCTGCTGATCTGCGCGTGCGATCCGCTCCCGTTGGCGCTGCTGCGCTCTCCCGGAGAGTGCGGCGCCGACCTTGCGGTCGGCGAAGGGCAGACGCTCGGCAACCCGCTGCACTTCGGCGGACCCTCGTTCGGGTTCTTCGCGGCGGCCGAGGAGCTGATGCGCCGGGTCCCGGGGCGAATCGCCGGGGAGACCCGAGACCTCGACGGCAAGCGCGGGTTCGTGCTCACGCTGCAGACCCGCGAGCAGCACATCCGCCGCGAGCGCGCCACGTCCAACATCTGCACCTCGCAGGCGCTGAACGCGCTGGCGGGTGTGATCTACCTGAGCTGGCTCGGGCGCGCCGGGATCGTCGAGCTCGTCGGGCTGATGCTCCAGCGCACCGCATACGCGCGTGAGCGGCTGGCCAAGATCGAGGGGATCGCCCTGCTGCACGACCGGCCGGTCGTCCGTGAGTTCGCGGTTGCGCTCGACGCCCCCGTGGAACGCGTCGTCGCCCGCTGCCGCGAGCAGGGCCTGAATCCCGGCTACCAGTTGGCGAGCGACTATCCCGAGCTCGGCGACGGGCTGCTTGTGGCGATCACGGAGCAGCGCACACGGGCGGACATCGATCGCCTCGCCGAGGCACTGGGGGCGGCCGTCGCGGCCGAACGGAGGGAGCTGGCGGGGGTGAAGGCGTGAGCCCCACCGAGGCCAGGTGGTTCACGGCCGCCGCCGACGACGAGCTGACGATCTACGAGCGCTCGAAGCCCGGCCGCCGGGCGTTCACGCCGCCGGCGCTCGACGTGCCGGAGCGTCCGCTCGATGAGCTGCTTCCCGCCGCACTGCGGCGCTCGGAGCCGCCGCGCCTCCCGGAGGTCTCAGAGCCGGAGATAGTGCGTCACTTCAACCGCCTCTCGAAGCGCAACTTCGACCTCGATACCGGCTTCTACCCGCTCGGTTCGTGCACCATGAAGCACAACCCCAAGCTGCACGAGCGGGTCGCGGCGCTGCCGGGACACGCGAAGCTCCACCCGCTTCAGGACCCCGCCCGCGCCCAGGGGGCGCTCGAGCTGATGTGGCGCCTGCAGGAGGCGCTGGCGGAGATCGCCGGACTGCCGCACGTGTCGCTTCAGCCCTCCGCGGGGTCGCACGGCGAGCTCGCGGGAGTGCTGCTGACGCGGGCCTTCCACGAGGACCGAGGCGAGAACCGGACCAAGGTCCTGACCCCCGACACCGCCCACGGGACCAACCCCGCCACGGTCACGATGGCGGGTTACGAGGTGGTCAAGGTGGGAACCGACGAGCACGGCAACGTAGACCTCGACGACCTCCGTGAGAAGGCGACCGAGGAGGTCGCGTGCCTGATGCTGACCAACCCGTCGACGCTCGGGCTGTTCGAGACCGGGATCGAGCAGATCGCGGAGATCGTCCACGGCATCGGGGCGACGCTGTACTACGACGGGGCCAATCTGAACGCGATCATGGGGATCTGCCGCCCCGGGGACACGGGCTTCGACATCGTCCACTTCAACCTCCACAAGTCCTTCACCCAGCCCCACGGCGGAGGCGGCCCGGGCGCCGGGCCGATCGCAGTCTCAGACCGGATCGAGCCGTACCTGCCGCGGCCGCAGGTGGTCAGGCGCGAGCACACCGGGAACGGCTCCGAGCCTTATTACGACCTCGACTATGACCGCCCCAAGTCGATTGGCCGGCTGCGGGGGTTCCAGGGCAACTACGGGGTGTTTGTGCGCTCGTACGCGTACATCCGCTCGCTCGGCGCGGCGGGGCTGCGCGAGGTGTCCGAGGTCGCGGTGCTGAACGCCAACTACCTGCTCGCGCGGCTGCGACGCGAGGGCGTGCTCGAGTACCTGCCGGCGGCGCACGAGCGCCTTTGCATGCACGAGTTCGTCCTCTCGGGGTCACCGATGAAACGCGACCTTCAGATCCGAACGCTGGACCTCGCCAAGCGGCTGCTCGATCACGGGGTGCACCCACCGACCGTGTACTTCCCGCTGATCGTCGACGAGGCGCTGCTGATCGAGCCGACCGAGACCGAGACCAGGGAGACGCTCGACCGGTTCGCGGAAACCGTGGCTGCGATCCTCCGTGAGGCCCGCGAAGATCCGGAGGTGGCGCGGCAGGCTCCGTACACAACGCCCGTGCGGCGCCTGGACGAGGCCGCCGCCGCCCGGCGCCCAGTAGTCCGCCAACCGCTCTAGTCCAGATAAAGGACAATCGGCCCGGCGCCGATATATATAGGCGATGTTTGCCACCGGGGTGAGGGGCGAGATCGGTGCAGCGCTCAAGCGCTTTATCGAGCGCGGGCTCGTCGCCTCCGAGGAGCTGGCGCTGGCAGGCTCGGTGAGCGGCGCCTTCTTCGTCGTCGGTGGCGTGACGCTCGTCCCGCTGCTCATCATCCCCGGGACTCCGCATGGTCACCGCCTGGTGATGCTGGTCCTCACGTTTCTGGCCTGCGCTTGGGGCGCCGCGTCGATGCTGACGATCGACTGGCAGCGAGCGCCGCGCTACTTGATCCACTTCTCGGTGATCCTCGGCCTCGCGCTGATCGGCACGGCCGTCGCGTCATCCGGGGGCGCCACCTCGCCGGCGTGGGTCTACCTGTTCTTCGTGGTCGTCTTCGCGACCTATTTCTTCGCGTGGCCGGTCCCGGCCGTCTATGTCGCGCTGTCGATCGCAACCGTGGCGCTCCCGCTCGCCTACGACGCCCGGGCGACCCACGACTCGTTCCTGGGCGAGCTTGTGATCGCTGGGCCTGCCTACATCGTGCTCGGGGGAGCGATCCTCGCCGGAAAGACGCTGATGGGGCAGCTGAAGGCGCGGGCCGAGCGACTTGCCGCCGAACAGGGCTCGTTTCGCCGGGTCGCCACCGCGGTGGTCGCGGGCGACTCACCGGGCGAGATCTTCGAGCTCGTGGCCCGGGAGGCGGCGGCGCTGCTGGGCGCCGGCGCCGCGGGCATCCTGCGGTTCGATTCCGACGGTGGCGCGACGGTGATGGGCTCCTGGTCGGACCGCGATGGCAGGCGCTTTGAGGCGGGGACCGAAGTGGAGGTGCCGCCCGACAGCGACGCCGCGCTTGCCCGCGACCTGAACCGACCGATCAGAGTCAACGACAACCCCGCCGGTAACACAGTCAGTCGACTCGGGTACGCCAGCAGCATCGTCACCCCAGTCCGTGTCGGCGGCAACGTCTGGGGGATCCTCGCCGCGGCTGGCGCCGAGCAGGGGCAGCTGACCACTGACGACGAGCAGCGGCTGACGGAGTTCGGCGACCTGCTCTCGACGGCGATCGCCAGCATCGACGACCGCGCACGGCTTGCCGCGCAGGCGTCGACCGATCCGCTCACCGGCCTGGCGAACCGTCGCACTCTGCACGAGCGCCTGGCCGCCGAGGTCTCGCGGGCGGTGCGCCACGCTCAGGTGCTGTCGGTCGCGGTGATCGACATCGATCACTTCAAGCACGTCAACGACTGGGGCGGTCACGAGGCCGGCGACGAAATGCTGGTGCGCGTCGCCCGATGTCTGGCGGACAACGCCCGCGCCGAGGATGTCCTCGGCCGGGTCGGCGGGGATGAGTTCGCGTGGGTCATGCCCGAGACCTCGCGCGAGCAGGCGCTGGTGGGGGTCGAGCGGGCCCGGCGCCTGATCGCGGCGACCGCATCGCGGCAGCGGCGAATCACGGTCTCGGCCGGGCTGTGCGACACGAACGCCTCGACCCATGCCGCACAGCTGATCGGCTTTGCCGACAGCGCTCTGTACTGGAGCAAGGCGCATGGCCGCAACCGGTGCTGGGTCTATGACCCCGACGTGATCCGCGAGCTGTCGGCGCTCGAGCGCGTGCAGCGGCTCGAGCGTACGCACGCTGTGGCCGGACTGCGCGATCTGGCCCGCGCGATCGACGCCAAGGACCCGGCCACGCGTGAGCACTCCGTGCGGGTCGCCGCGCTCGTAACCAAGCTCGCCCGGGCAGCCGGCTGGACAGCTGAGAGGGCCGTGCTCCTGAGCGAGGCCGCGCTTGTTCACGACGTCGGCAAGGTGGCGATCCGCGAAGACGTGCTCCGCAAGGCCGCCCCGCTCACCAGTGAGGAGCGCGATCAGGTACGCGAGCATCCTGAGCTCGCGGCCCGGATCGCCGAGGGTGTACTCGACGAGGAGCAGGTCGAATGGATCCGTGCCCACCACGAGCGTCCGGACGGCAGCGGCTATCCGCGGGGACTGATCGGGCCGCAGATCCCGGAGGGCGCGACCCTGCTCGCAGTCGCCGACACCTGGGATGCGATGACGAGCGGCCGGCCATACAGCGCCCCGAAGGGGGTCGACCAGGCGCTCGACGAGTGTGCGCGGCTCGTCGGAAGCCAGTTCACGCGCGAGGCGGTCGGCGCCCTGATGAAGGTCCACGCCGGCGGCGAGCTCGACGTCGTCGACGCGCGACCGCTGAGCGATGCAAGACTCACAGGCGTCGACTGACCAGGGTCCCGCCGCCGCCCGCCCTGCAGCGGCAGACTACGGCGGATGGACGAGTTCGTTGAGAGCGCTTCGCGGGAAATCGCAGCACGCGCCGAGCGCGAGCTCGAGGCGCTCGTGGGGGTGTCCTCGCCTTCGGGCGACATCCCGGGGGCCGAGGAGGCGCTGGCGATCTGCGCAGCGCTGCTGCCCGCCGAGGCCGGGATCGAGCGCGTGCCGTCCTCGACGCCCGGCGGCGCGCCGGACCTGATCGCGCGGGTCGCCGGCGTCGGCGAGCGGCGGATCATGCTGCTCGGGCACGTCGACACGGTGATCGGTCACCACGCGCATGCGCCACTCCGCCGCGACGGCGAGCGGCTGTATGGCCCCGGGACTACCGACATGAAGGGCGGCGTCGTGCTGGCGCTGGGTGTGGCCCGCGCGCTGACCGTCCGTCCGGAGATGTTCGCCGAGCTGTGCGTCGTGCTCGTGACCGACGAGGAGTGGCGTACGAAGCCGTTCGCACACGTCGAGCGCTTCACGGGCTATGACGCCTGCCTGTGCTTCGAAGCCGGCGAGCGCGGCCCGCACGCCGAGGAGGGGGTTGTGGTGCGGCGCAAGGCGGCCGGCACGCTGCGAGCGCTGGCGACGGGTCGCCCGTCGCATTCGGGTAGCGCGCCCGACCAGGGCGCCAATGCGCTGCTGGCGCTGGCGCAAACCGCGGTGGCGCTCGCGCGGCTGCATGCTCCGGCCGGTCCCGACAGGCTCAGTGTCGTTCCTACCGTGGTGCGGTCGGGCGATGCGTTCAACGTCGTGCCGGCGGGAGGAGAGCTGATCTTCGACCTGCGCGCCGACCGGATCGAGGCTTTCGACGAGGTGGTCGCCGCCGTCGCGGCGGAGCTCGACGGCGTGCGGCTGGAGGCGAGGATGGAACGGCTGTGGCCTGGGATGGACGCGCGCAAGGTGACCGCGCCGCTGCTCGAGCGTGCGAGCGGCCGGCTGGGCCGGCGGATCGTGGGAGTGGCGCGCGGCGGGGCCAGCGACGCCAGTCACTTCTCCAGCGAGATCGCGTTGACGATCGACGGGCTCGGACCGCGCGGGGGAGGGGCCCACACTCCCGACGAGTTTGTGCTCGCGTCATCAATGCGCGAGCGTGCCGAGGTGGCCATGGCGATCGCGGTGGAGGCTCTCGAGGGCGCCGCAGGCGACCTGCCATCCTTTGAGAAGTGACCGCAACCTCGAAGGCTCCGACGACGAAGGGACCGGCGGATCTGCGCCCCCGCCGGGGTCAGACCCAGCGCGAGGGACTCGGCCTGCTCGTGGGGATCGTCGCGCTGATGTGGGTGATCGAGATCATCAACACGGCGGACTCCAACGGGCTCGACGGCGACGGCATCTACGCGCGGAGCCTGGGGCGGCTGTGGGGAATCCTGACGGCCCCGTTCATCCACGCCAGCTTCGGCCACCTGATCTCCAACACGATTCCCTTGCTGTTCCTGGGCGCGATCATCGCGCTTCGGGGAGCCGCTCGCCTGGCCTTGGTGACCGCGATCGTGATCGTGATCGGCGGTCTCCTGACGTGGCTGATCTCACCCGCCGGCGTGAGCACGATCGGAGCCAGCGGGGTCGTCTTCGGCTACGCGACATATCTGTTCGCAGGGGGTTCTTCGACCGCAGCCTGCTTGAGCTGCTCACAGGACTGGTCGTCGGGGCCGTCTGGGGAGCGGCTTTGATCGCGAGCCTGGTCCCGCACGGGAACGTCTCCTGGCAGGGGCACCTGTCCGGTGCGATCGCCGGGGTGATCGCCGCGTATCTGCTCCGGCGCGACCGGCCGGCCACTGGGCAGCGACGGCAGGGCACGGATTCCCGCCGCCGGCGCGCTCGCCAAGTAGCCTCCGCGCTCCTCACCATGCGCATCTTCTCCGGCATCCAGCCGACCGGTCGCAAGCACCTCGGCAACTACATCGGCGCGATCACCCAGTACGTCGCCGGCCAGGATCGCGGCGAGGCGATCTACTGCATCGTCGACCTGCACGCGATCACGGTCGTCTACGAGCCCGCCGCGCTGCGCGAATCCGTCTACGACACCGCCGCGACGCTGCTGGCGGCCGGTCTGGACCCGGAGCGATGCATCTTCTTCCGCCAGGCGGATGTGCGCGAGCACACGGAGCTGTGCTGGCTTCTGTCTGCCGTGACAGCGTACGGCGACCTCACCCGGATGACCCAGTTCAAGGACAAGTCGGGCGCCCAGCGCGAGCTCGTCTCGGCCGGCCTCTTCTTCTACCCGGTGCTGCAGGCCGCCGACGTGCTGGCCTACCGCGCGCGACGAGGTGCCCGGTCGGCGAGGACCAGCGCCAGCACGTCGAGCTGATGCGTGACGTCGCCGAGCGGTTCAACGCCCGCTTCGGCGAGACGCTGGTGGTTCCGGCGGTCGCGGATCCCGGAGGTCGGGCGCCCGGATCATGGACCTCCAGTTCCCGGACCGAAAGATGTCAACCACCGGCGGCAGTCCGTGCAGGGCACCGTGTACGTGACTCGACGAGCCCGACGCGATCGTCAAGAAGATCCGCTCGGCGGTCACCGACTCCGGCAGCGAGATCGTCCGTGCGCCCGACAAGCCGGGCATCTCGAACCTGATCGAGATCCTCGCCGCGGTCCGCGGCGTCGCGCCCGATGAGGTCGAGCGGGAGTTCGACGGCGCCGGATACGGCGCGTTCAAGACCGCCGTCGCCGAGGCCGTCGTCGAGTACCTGGCGCCGGTCCGCGAGCGCTACCAGGCGAGCTGCGTGCCGACGAGGCGGCGCTCGAGGAGATCCTCGCCGCGGGCGCGGAGAAGGCGCGCGCGATCGCGGCCGAGACGCTCGCCGACGTCCGCCAGGCGATGGGGGTGGGACCGGTCCGGCGTGGCGGGTAGCCTGACCCGATGCGCCTGGCCGAGCTGGAGCTGGACCTCGACGTGTTCGCCGGTCCGTTCGACCTGCTGCTGACGCTGATCCTGCGCGAGGAGGTCGATCTGCTCGAGGTCGACCTCGCCGAGATCGTGATCTCGTACATCGACCATCTCGAGCGCCGCGGGGAGCTCGAGCTCGAGGCGGCCACCGAGTTCCTGGTGCTGATCGCGGCGCTGCTGGAGCTCAAGTCGCGGCTGCTGCTGCCGGGCGAGGAGGAGGAGCTGATCGAGCTCGATCCGGGCGAGGCGGCGGAGGAGCTGCTGGCGCGGCTGCTCGACGCCCACCGCTACCGGGCCGCCGCGACCACCTCGCGCGAGCGGCTGGCCGCCGAGTACGGGCTACCGCTTCCGCTCGGCGCCGCTGCCGGCGTTCCTGCGACGGGCCTCGCTCGAGGACGCCGCCGCCGTCTACGACCCCGCGACGCTCGGCGCGGCGCTCGGCGAGCTGCTGCGGCTCCCCGAGCCGGTCGACGTCGCGCCACATGGCCGCGCCGAAGGTGTCGCGTCGCCGAGCGGCTCGCGCACCTGCGCGCGGCTGCTGCGCGCGGGCAGCTTCACTTCGACGAGGCGGTCGCGCGGGCCGACCGGGTCACGGTCGCGGTGACCCTGTTCGCGGTGCTCGAGCTGTACAAGCAGGGCGAGCTGACCTGGACCCAGGAGCAGCCGTTCGAGGAGATCCGGATCGAGGCGGCGCCCGCCGGCCGGGCGCGCGCCGAGAGGCTGTCGGCGTGAGCCTGGAGCTCGAGCCGACGCTCGAGGCGCTGCTGTTCCTGAGCGCGGAGCCGGTGCGGGGCTGACGCGCTCGCCGAGGCGACCGGCGCCGAGCTGCACGAGGTCGTGACCGCGCTCGAGCGGCTGCGCGAGCACTACGAGTTCGAGCGCCGCGGGCTGGTGCTGCGCGAGCTGGGGGGCGGCTGGGCGCTCTCGAGCCACCCCGACGCCGAGCCGGCCGCGCGGTGAGCTGCTGGCCAAGCCGCGCACCCCGCCGCTGACGCCGGCGCAGGCCGAGACGCTCGCGATCATCGCCTACCTGCAGCCCGTCTCCCGGCCCGAGATCGCCCGGATCCGCGGGGTCAACGCCGAGTCCGCGGCGGCGACGCTGCTCGAGCGCGGCGATGATCGAGGAGGCTGGCCGCTCGCAGTTCGGCGCGGTTCTGTACCGCACCACCGATCTGTTCCTGAGGCTGTTCGGGCTCGGGTCGCTCGGCGAGCTTCCCGAGGCTGGGCGCATTCGACCCGGCGCCGGAGGTCGAGTCCGAGCTCCGCGACCGGCTGATGCGGGCGGGGAGGCGAGGGCCGGGGCGTAGGGCGCCGGGGCCGGCGGCGCCTCCTTCGCCGGCAGGCCTCCTCCGCCGCCAGCGGCTCTCCTTCGGCGGCGGGCCTCCCACCGGCGCCTATCGGCCGCGGGCGGCGGGGCACGGGCCGGGCCGGAGGGGGCGGCGGGGCACGGACCTCCTGTGCCTTGTGCGGATTGTGCGGCTGCGTGCGGATCTGCCTTGGTAGATAACGATCGCTATACGAAAGAAATCTCCCAGGACCCCTGAAGTACACATCGCGTACCTCTGAGGTACGATGTGCCCGATGGCGGACTCACTCGCGGACCGCTCGCTCGTCACCGCGCATCCGGAGCTCGGGCCGCTGCTGAGCGAGCGGCCGCAACGCGCCAAGTTGCTCGACGCGATGGTCCGCGTGGTCGCCGAGAAGGGCTACGAAGCGGCGACCGTGGCCGACGCCGTCAAGCTTGCCCGGGTCTCGCGCGGAACCTTCTACGAGCTGTTCGAGTCCAAGGAGGCATGCCTGGCGGCGGCCTACCGGGTCGGCCTCGAGGTGCTGGCGGCACGCGTCAGCGAGGCGGTCCAGGACGCGCCGGACTGGCGCCAGGAGCTGCGGCTGGGGTTGCGGGCGTACCTGCGCACGTTCGACGAGGAGCCGTTGTTCGCGCGGGTCTACCTGCTCGAGTGGGGCCCGGTCCCGGCCGAGCGCGACGCCGCGATCCGCCGCTTCGCGCGCCGCTACGGCCGGAGCTTCGCCCGCGCGGGCGCCCAAGTGCCCGAGGAGGCGCTGTACGTGCTCGCGGCGGGCGTTCACGAGCTTGCCCGCGCGCACGTGCGCGCGGGCGGCAGCGCGATCGAACTTGAAGACGTCTTGGTGGGCTGCGCGGTGCGGCTCGCCGCAAAGGAGGAACCATGGACCTGACGTTCACCGAGGATGAGACCGCGTTCCGCGACGAGCTGCGGGCGTGGCTGGCCGAGAACCACCCCGGCCCGGCCCCGGGAACCGAGGACGATTCCGCCTACGAGTGGCGACGCGACTTCCAGCGCCGGCTCGCCGACGGGGGGTGGGCCGCGGTGCACTGGCCGGTGGAGTTCGGAGGCCGAGGCGCGACGCTGACCGAGTCGGCGATCTTCTTCGAGGAGCTGGCCCGCGCCAAGGCGCCCCTGCCGGCCAACGCGCTCGGGTTGCTGCTGGCGGGCCCGACGATCATGACCTGGGGCACTCGAGAGCAGAAGGAGCGGTTCCTGGCTCCGATCGTGACCGCCGAGGAGATCTGGTGCCAGGGCTTCTCGGAGCCCGAGGCGGGCTCCGACCTGGCGTCGCTGAAAACCCGGGCTGTCAAGGACGGGGACGACTGGGTCGTGACCGGCCAGAAGGTCTGGACCAGCGGCGCCCAGTACTCGAAGTGGTGCATGCTGGTCGCGCGGACCGACGCCGAGGCGCCAAAGCACAAAGGGCTCACCTACTTCCTCATGGACATGGAGCAGGACGCCATCCAGGTACGGCCGCTGCGGCAGATCACCGGCGAGGCCGAATTCAACGAGCTGTTCATCGAGGAGGCGCGGATCCCCGACGAGAACGTACTCGGCGGCGTCGGCAACGGGTGGAAGGTCGCGCTGACGACGCTCATGAACGAGCGCGCCGGGCTTGCGTTCTTCCTCCAGGTGCGCCTGCGCCAGGTGCTCGACGAGGTCTTCATGGCAGCCGACAGCCGCGGGCTGCTCGACGACGCCGTGATCGCCGACAAGCTCGGTGAGCTGCACCTCAAGGCCGAGGTGCTGCGCCTCACCGCGTACCGCGGGCTGACCGCGATCCAGCGCTACGGCCAGCCAGGGCCCGAGGGGTCGCTGACCAAGTGGATGTGGTCGGAGACCAACCAGCAGCTGACGCAATTCGCGGCCGACCTGCTCGGCCCTGAGGCGCTCACCGCCGGCAACCACTGGGCATATGAGCTGCTGCGCGCCCGCGGCAACACGATCGAGGGCGGCACCACCGAGATCCTCAAGAACATCGTCGCCGAGCGCGTGCTCGGCCTGCCGAAGGCGCGCTAGGAGGGAGACCACATGGACTTCGATCTGAACGACGAGCAGAAGGAGATCAAGCGGGTGGCGAACGAGCTGCTCGCGTCGCGCTCGCCATTCGCGAAGGTGCGGGAGGCCGCCGAGGCCGGCGCCTACGACCCCGCGCTGTGGCGGGAGCTGGTAGAGCTGGGATGGCCCGGGATCGCCGTGTCAGCCGAGCACGGCGGCCAGGAGCTCGGCGCCGTGGGCCTCGCGGTGCTGGTAGAGGAGCTCGGATACGCGTGTGCGGCGACGCCGTTCTTCTCGACCGCGACCGCCGCCGCCGTGATCCAGGCGACCGGCAGCCCGGAGCAACAGTCCCGGTGGCTGCCGGCGCTCGCCTCCGGCGAGGCCACGGCGGGGATCGGGACACGCCAGCTCGCGGCCGACGCCGACGACGCGGCCGTGATCGTGCTGCTCGACGGCGACGAGGCGGTGCTGGTGGACCGCGCCGAAGCGGAGGTCAGGCCCCTCGTGTCGATCGACGCCACACGGCGGTTCGCGACCGTCGGCGCCGACGGCCAGACCTTGGGCGGCGGCGCCGCCGACCGGATCCGCGCGGCGCTGTCCGCCGAGGTCGTCGGCGTCTGCCAGCGAGCTCTCGACATGACGCTCGAGTACGTCAAGGACCGCAAGCAGTTCGGAGTCCCAGTCGGCTCTTTCCAGGCGGTCAGCCACCGCTGCGCCCAGATGTTGCTGAACACCGAGAGCGCGCGCTCGGCCGCATACTTTGCCGCCTGGGCGGCCGACGACGATCCTGACCGCCTGCCCGAGGCAGCCGCGCTCGCCGCGGCCTCCGCCGCCGACGGCGGTCGGGAGGTCACCGCCTCCGCGATCCAGGCCCATGGCGGGATCGGCTTCACATGGGAGGCCGACTTGCACTGGCTGTACAAGCGCGCGCAGCTCGATTCGGCGCTGCTCGGGGGCGCCGCGCGTCACCGCGCCGCGCTGAGCAGCTTCGGCGCAGCGCGGGTCAGGAGCGCGGTGGCGGCCGCCGGCTGAGCTTCCCCCGCGCACTCCGCTGCAGCCTGGAGCGCGGCTACAGAAACAGCCGCTGGAACGCCTCGGCCTTCGCCGGGTCGCCCGAGGTGCGAACGCGGCCGAAGAACGCGGCCGGCCCGCGGCGGCGACGTCCCCGGGCAACCGCCACCCAGTTGCCCGCGCCGGCGTGGATCGACACGTCGGGATCGTCGCCGGGGGATTGGTCGAAGACCTCGCAGCGGCCGCCGGCGATCCGCACCCACCAGGTGCCGCCGCCGCGTCCCCGGAGCTCCACCCGATAGAGCGCCTCGAGCCCCGGCTCCCGGTCGGGCCTGAAGATCAGCGGCAGGCCGCGGAAGAGCAGCTCTGGCGTCAGCGCCTCCGACTCGCGGAGGAAGATCCGCATGTCGGTCTGGCGGAAGCTCTCGCGGCCGTCCTCGACCGGCCCCTGCGCGGTTGTCTCCCGCAGGGTGGGGATCACATGCTCGCCCATCAGCTCGATCGTGCGGAGCGCGTCGGCGTGCGGGACGCCACCCGCGGCGATCGCGCACAGAACATGATCGAGGCCGGTGTTGGCGAGCTTCTGGAAGCGCTCGATCGCGTACTCAGGGCTCCCCGCGATCACCATTCCTGCGGCGTCGAGTGCGTCGAGCGACGGCGTGCCGCCGGTCAATGCCCGCAGCGTTGCCAGCTCCTCGCGGTAGTAGCGGTAGCTCTCGCCCCCGCGCTCGAGCACAGGGCCGGTAAGCCGCAGCAGCTGCTCGTAGAACCAGCGGACGTTGCGCTCCGCGACCTGGCGGGCGTGCTTGTGGTCCTCGTGCACCACCACGCCGAGCGTCATGCCGAACCCGAGCTCGCGCGGGATCGCGGCCCAACTCGCGGCAGCGCTCGGTGAACCGGTCACGGTCCTCGGCGACCATGAACAGCGGCTTGAACGGTCCGGCGAGGACCCCGAGTCCCTGGTCGGCAGCACGGGTGAACGTGTCGGGCGTGACCGCCGCCGTCCACAGCGGCGGGTGCGGGCGCTGCAGCGGCTTGGGGACGACGTCGACCTCGGGGAACGACCAGAAACGACCATCGAAGGAGAACGGCTGCTCGGCCCAGCTGCGGCGCAGGATCTCGATCGCCTCGTCGACGCGCGCGCGACTCTCTTCCATTGAGCCCCCGAACACCTCGTACTCGAGCGGCGACAGGCCGCGGCCGACGCCGACGTCGACCCTTCCGCCCGACATGACGTCCAGCGTCGCGATCCGCTCGGCGACCATCACCGGGTGTTTGAACGGGAGCAGCACCACCCCGTGGCCGATCCGCATCCGCTCGGTGCTCTGGCTGATCGCGCCCATGATCGTTTCGGGGGCGGAGGAGTGCGAGTACTGGCGGTAGAAGTGGTGCTCGACGAGCCATACCCCGTCGAAGCCGGCCCGGTCGGCGAACGCGATCTGCGCCAGCGACTGCTCGAACACGTCGCGGTCGCCGAGGCCCGTGAACTTGGGTACCGCGAACTCGTAGAAGAGATCGAACCGCACCGCGCAGAGCAGCCTATATGGCGGCTCGCGCGGCGAGCTGGCCGCAGGCGCCGTCGATCTCCCGCCCGCGGGTCAGTCGCACGGTCGCGTGCACGCCGCGGCGCTCGAGCTCGGAGCGGAACGCCTCAATCGCCTTCGCGCTCGAGCCCTCAAACGCCGATCCGGTGGGGTTGTACGGGATCAGGTTGACCTTGAACACGATGGGGTCCAACGCGTCCGCCAGCTGGACGGCCTGCACGTGCGAGTCGTTGACCCCGGCGAGCATCACGTACTCGATGAACACCTTGCGCCGCTTACGCGCGTAGTGGTCCCGACACGCCGCGAGCACGTCCTGGAGCGGATAACGCTCGTTGACCGGCATCAGCTCGGAGCGCAGCGCCGGGTCTGCGGCGTGCAGCGAGAGCGCCAGGCGAAGGGGCCGCGGATCCTCCGTCAGCCGCTCGATCCCCGGGATCCAGCCGACCGTCGAGATTGCCGTTCGGCGCGGAGTGATGCCGAGGTCCGGGAGCCGGTGGCAGGCCCCCAGCACGGCGTCCAGGTTCATCATCGGCTCGCCCATGCCCATGAACACGGCGTGATCGAGCTCCTCGACGCGACGGAAATGCAGTGCCTGGTCGACGATCTCGGCGCTCGTCAGGTTGCGCCCGAACCGCATCTGTCCCGTCGCGCAGAACGTGCACGTCAGCGGGCAGCCCGACTGCGAGGAGAGGCATAGCGTCCGGCGCCCGTCGCGGTAGCGCATCAGCACCGCCTCAACAGGACGCTCGTCCGCGGTCCGGAACAGCGCCTTGACGGTGCCGTCGCGAGCGTGCGCCTCGTCGACGACGGTCAGCGTCGAAAACGGCACCCGCTCGGTGAGCTCGCCGCGGAGCCGGCGGGGGAGGTCTGTCATCGCCTCAAACGACTCGGTCCCGTGCGCCATCCACCGCCAGATCTGGCGAGCACGGAATGCCGGCTCGCCGAGCTCGGCGAGCGTCCGATCGAGGAGCTCGGGGTTCATTCGACAGAGCCTAGGGGCTCAAGGCGCCACGCCTGGCGCGGCATATGCTCGCAGCCATGCGCCTTGCCAAGTACCTCGCATCCGCCGGGATCGCCTCGCGCCGGGCAGCTGAGGCGATCGTGCGCGACGGGCGGGTCAGCGTCGGCGGGTCGGTGGTCACCGACCCGGCCCGGGACGTCGGCCCCGAGGACGCGGTCGCGCTCGACGGCGCGCCGGTGCAGCAACCCCGCGAACGGGTCGTGTACGCGCTCAACAAGCCCGCGGGGGTGGTCTCGACAGCGCGCGACCCTCAGGGGCGCCCGACGGTCGTGTCGCTGATTCCGGGCGCGTCGGCGCGGCTTTACCCGGTCGGCCGACTCGACGCCGACACCACCGGGCTGATCCTGTTGACCGACGACGGCGAGCTCGCGCACCGGCTGACGCACCCGCGGTTCGAGGTCGAGAAGACCTACCGCGCGGTCGTCGCCAACCCTCCCGTCCAGGAGTCGGAGCTGCGGGCGCTGCGCGACGGGGTGGAGCTGGACGACCGTCGCACCGCACCGGCACGGGTGCGCCGGCTGGGGCCGGACGCGCTCGAGCTCACGATCCACGAGGGCCGCAAGCGCCAGGTGCGGCGGATGTGCGAAGCGGTCGGGCATCCGGTGAGGCGGCTCGAGCGGGTCGCGTTCGGCCCACTGCGGCTGGGCGGGCTGAAGCCCGGCTCATACCGCAAGCTGGAGCCGCGAGAGGTGAGGGCGCTGGCTAGCGCTGGAACAGCAGCTCGTCGGTTCGCAACGTCGTCGTCCGCAGCACGCTCGCGACGGCCCCGCCAGTGATCCGTACCCGGCCGCCGATCGCGACCATGTGCAGGATCGTGAACTGGTAAGCGGTTCTCCGCCACGCGAGTCGGAAGCCTGGGATCGGGTAGCTGGCCTGCATCGTGGAGGGCCACAGGTTGCACGCCGAGCCCCACCAGCAGAACCCGGCGCTCCGCGGCGACGTGAATGACACGACGTCCAGCTCGGTGACCCGCGCGCCGGCGCCGCGCACGAACTTCAGGCCGGGAATGTAGAGCGACAGCGGCAGCAGATCTCGGTAGTGCTGCACAAGGATTGCGCGTCCGGGGCTCCCCGCCGGCGGACGGGCGCCCAGCAGATGCGCGACCACGCGCCAGTCCGGCCGTTGGAAAGCGCGGTTGTTCGCGATCGCCACCGTGGCCCCGATCCCGATTGCGCAGAGCGCGGCGGCGGCGAAGACGCCCGCGAGCCGAGCGCGCGCGGCGGCGAAGCCGCCGGCCACGGCGACCGCCGCCGGCATCCACAGCGAGATCACGTTGCGCGTCAGGAGGTCATCGACCCCGCCCGCGATCAGGATGAAGTTCAGGGCCAATCCGCCGAGGGCGATCGAACCTGCGACCAGCGCGCCTCGCCGCGCCGCCGGGACGGATCTGGCGACGAGCAGGGCGAGTCCGAAGATCGCGAGCGCGACCGCCACCGGCTCGAGCACCGAGTATCCGGGCGCGGTGAACCCCGCCGTGAACTGCGGGACGATCTCAGCCGTGCGACGCCCAAGCGGGGCGCGTGCGATCCAGTTCGCATGACCGGTGGCGTTCTGGCTGATCGCGAACCACAGCAGCGGAGCGCAGCACAGCGCCAGCGCTCCCAGGGCCACGTACACCGCGCGCCGTCGGCGGTGCACGTACAGGAGCCACAGCGCTTCGGGTGCGACCACGAGGAGCGCGTAGTACTCCGTGGCGAGCGCCAGCGCCGAGACGATCACCCACGCTCCGAGCCACCGCGACCTGGCGTCTGCGCGCGCATGGGCGAATGCGAGCAGCGACGCGCTGGTGAGGAGCACGACCATCTCGTACGCCCGCGCCTCCTGGGCGTACCAGACCAGCAGCGGGCTGGCGGCCGTCAGCGCGGCGGCGATCAGCCCGGCGCGGGGCGACACGAGCTTGCGCGCGGCCGCGTAGGCGATCGGCACCGTCAGCACGCCACAGATCGCCGACAGCGATCGGAGCGCCACCTCGCCGTAGCCGAATATCCGCGCCCACACCCACGCGACCAGGTAGTACAGCGGCGGCGTCGACTCGTAGTGCTTGATGAGCGTCAGCATCTGTCCGACCGGGAAGCGAACCTCCAGCACCGTGTTGCCCTCGTCGAACCAGAACCCTTGGTGGCCAATCCGGTAGAAGCGCAGGACGGCAGCGAGCACCGTCAGCGCGGCAACTCCGACGAGAGCCGGATCGCCGAGCAGCGACCTGACACGATCCAGCGACGCGCTTGCCGCGGGCCTGCGCTCGACCCCCGAGACGGCGGTTCCGACGCTCACGCGGCGGGATGTTAGGCGCCGTGGGGCGAGTGCGGGCCCCACCGGGCGGCAGCGCCCGCCACAATCCCAGCGGCATCGCTTAACAAAATTGCAACGGCTATTTGAGACCAGCCGAAAGTAGCTCAGGGCACTATTCCTGACGATGCGAACGGATTCCGCCCCCGCCGACGGCGCGGTCGCGCTGTCATCGACCCCGGTCGCCGGCGCCGGCGACGTTGCGCTGCCTCGGAGCGCGGCGCTGTGGACGCGATTCGCGCTGCCGCTGCCGAGGGTGGCGCTGGGCCCGCTCGCCGGCCGCCTCGCGCTGATATCGCTCGTGCTCGGGGTGCTCGCGCTCGTTGCGTTCGCGACCTCAGGCCCCACGGTGCTCGTCCCGCGCTCGAACGAGGTCTTCCCGGGGTGGGAGGCTGGGCCGCTGCACGCCGTGTTCAGCGGCCTCCCGCACAACCAGCTAACGCTCGACTACGGCCTCAGCGCGCTCGTGGTGGCGATGCTCGCCGCCTACGGAGTCGCGATCGCGGCCACCCGGGCGCTGTCGCTGCGGGCGATCGTGATCGCGATCGTAGCGCTCCACGCGATCCTGCTGATGGCCCCGCCCATGCAGCTGACCGACCTCTTCAACTACCTCGGCTACGCGCGGCTGGGGGCGCTCCACGGTTTCAACCCCTACACCCATGTGATCGCACTCGAGCAGCACGATCCGGTGTTCAGGTTCGCGACCTGGCATCACCTGCACAGCCCGTACGGCCCCCTGTTCACGGCCGGCACCTATCTGCTTCCGACCGGCTCGCTGGCCGTCTCGTACTGGCTGCTGAAGAGCATCACGGTGCTCGCGAGCCTGGCGTTCCTGGCGCTCGTCTGGCAGTGCGCGCGCCAGCTCGGGCGCGACCCCCGGTTCGCGCTGGTATTCGTGGCGTTCAACCCGATCTACCTGATCTACGCGATCGGCGGCTTTCACAACGACTTCTTCATGTTGGTGCCGTCGACGGCCGCAATCGCGCTCCTGCTTTCGGGCCGCGACCGCTCCGCGGGCGCCGTCCTGATGCTCGCCGTCGCCGTCAAGTTCACCGCGATCCTGCTGCTCCCGTTCCTGCTCGTCGCGGTCAGGCCGGCTCGCGCGAGGATGATCCAGATCCTCCAGGGGGCGGTCACCGCGGCGATCCCGCTGGCGGCGATGAGCGTGGCGGTGTTCGGCCTGTCCCTGCCGAACCTCCAGGACCAGAGCACCCTCCTGACCGACTTCAGCATCCCGAACGTCCTGGGCCTGGTGCTCGGGGTCGGCGGCGGCACGCCGATGCTGCTGCGGGTGCTCGACGTCGCGGCAATCGCCGCGATCCTGCTGCTCCTGCGCAGTCGCGGCGACTGGATCTCCCGTGCGGGTTGGGCCACGGTCGCGCTGATCGTGAGCCTCGCCTGGCTGATGCCCTGGTACGCCATCTGGCTGGCGCCCCTGGCGGCACTCGGGACTAGCGTCCGGCTGCGACGCGTGATGCTCGCGCTCACCGTCTTCCTCGTGGTGACGTTCGTCCCGGCGACCGGGATCTACCTCCAAAACCACGGCTGGAGCCCGCTCGCGACGCGCGCGGGCGAGGCATCCAAGGCGCTCCAGCATAAGCTGTCCTGACCGACGCCGGAGACGGACGACAGCGCGTCGTGAGGGACACACTCTAGGTTTCCTGAGCATACCTTTATGCCGAGAGTATTAGCGTCGTGTTAGCGTCGCGCGACGATGCGCGCTGAAACCGACGTTGCGGGAGTGCCCCGCGCCGCCCCGGCCGCGGTCAAGCCACGCGCCTCGCCGCCCGCATGGCAGGTCCGCCGCCGCGGGCCCGATTGGTTCGAGCTGCTGGTGCTCGCGGTGTTCGCGGCGGTGTCGCTCTCGGTGCTCGCGCTCGACCTCTACCAGGTGTTTGCGCACGGGAGGGTCTGGACCGGGACGGACGGCGTCTACCTGGTGGACCAGATGCAGTATCTGGCCTGGATCCGCGACGCCGCTCACCATGTGCTCGCGTCGAACCTTTTCGTCCTGCGGCCCGCGGCCACCGATTACTTCCAGCCAGCGGTCGCTATCTCCGGGGCGCTCACGGCGCTCGGGGTCGCCCCGTGGCTGGCGCTGCTGCTGTGGAAGCCGGTCGCCGTGACCGGGGCCTTCTTCGGCGTGCGCGAGTACGCCCACCGCAGCCTCGATGGCACCTGGGCTCGCCGGTCAGCTCTCGCCCTGGGGCTGTTATTCGGGTCGATCACGGTCATCTACGGCTCCCCCGGCGTCCTCGGTGACCTGTTCCCGGCATTCCTCTCATGGGGCTACACGTTCGGGCTCCTGGCGATCGCCGCGATGCTGTTCACGCTGTTCTCCTACGAGCGCGCGCGGGCCCGCGCCACCGCCGGGGAGCGCGCGATCCCATGGGTTCCGTGCCTGCTGGGGGCGCTCGCGAGCCTGCTGCACCCGTGGCAGGGCGAGCTCCTGATCTTGATCATCGTGGGCACCGAGCTGACGCTGTGGCGCGGGGACCGGCGCACCTCGCACAGGGTGGCGTTGCCGCTCAGCACGGTGATCGCGACGGGGCTGCCGCTCGCCTACTACGCCGTTCTCGGGCGCGCCGATCTGAGCTGGCGGCTCGCCCGCGTGGCCAGCAAGCACTCGTTCTCACTGACGACGATCCTGCTCGCGGTCGCGCCGCTGATCCTTCCCGCGCTGCTCGCCGTGCGGGTCCGTCCCCGGACGTTCCTCGCCGTGGTCACGAGGATCTGGCCGCTCGCCGCGTTGGTGATCTACCTGCTCTCGGGGACCGATGCGAGCGCGACCCCGCTGCACGCGTTCGAGGGGATCACGATCCCGCTCTCGGTGTTGGCGATCGAGGGACTTCAGCGCGCTGGGTTCGGGCGGCTTCCGGGCCGCCGCGTGATCGTGCTGCTCGGGCTTGCGGTCGCGACGATCCCCGCGACCGCGTACGAGCTGCACAGCGTCAGGCAGCTGGTCGCGCCGAGCCCGGGCAACGCCAACTTCATCGCCGGCGACGAGCAGCGCGCGCTCCAGTTCCTCGCCGACGACCCACGATCGGGGGGCGTGCTCACGCGCTTCTACCTCGGTTCGGTGGTGCCGGCCGAGACCGGGCGCCAGACCTTCGTCGGCGACTGCCTGTGGTCGCAGCCGCACTGCACGGCCCGCGCCCAGATGGCGCAGATCATCTTCGACGGGTCGCTGCCGGCGGACGTGACGCGCATCTTCGTGACCCAGATCGGCGCTCGCTTCGTGCTGGCCGACTGCGAGACTCGTCCTGACATGACCGCGGTGCTGGCGCCGATCACCCGGTCCGTCCACCGGTTTGGCTGCGCCGCGGTGTACGAGCTGCGCTGACCCCTCCGGCCCGCCCGCGCTTTGGCAGAATCAGCGCCAGATGCGCCTGTTCGCGCTCCGGGGCGCCACTAGCGTCGAGTCCAACACGGCCGACGCGATCCTCAGTGCAACCGCCGAGCTGATGCGCGAGCTGATGACTCGCAACGAGCTCGATCCGGAACGGATGGTCAGCTGCATCTTCACCGTCACGGAGGACCTCGACGCGGAGTTCCCCGCGGTGGCGGCCCGCAACATCGGGCTCAACGCCGTGCCGCTGATGTGCGCCCGTGAGGTGCCCGTCCCCGGCTCGCTCCCGCGCGTGATCCGCGTCCTGGTGCACTACTACGCCCCCGAGGGGCACCGCCAGCGGCACGTCTACCTGCGCGAGGCAGGCGTGCTCAGAGCCGACCTGGAGTCGGCACAATAGGCGCAATGCCGATCGAGTTCGCGCAGCGCATCAGCAGAATCCCGAGCTATCCCGTCGCCAGTGGCTACGACCTCGGCGCCGACGTCGCCATGCTCGCCTCCAACGAGTCGTGCTTCGCGCCGCTTCCGGAGGTGGCGCGGGCAGCGCAGGCGGTGCTCGGCGCAACGCACCGCTATCCCGATCCGTCGTACGCGCTGCTTCGCGAGGCGGTGTCCGAGCGCTACGGGGTCCCCACCGGCCGGATCGCGCTGGGCAACGGCTCGTGCGACATCCTGCTGGCCGCGGGCGAGGCGCTGCTCGAGCCCGGAGCGGAGGTCGTTTACGCCTGGCCGGCGTTCAGCGTCTACCGGCACCTGGCCGCGACGTCCGGCGCGCGCGCGATCGAGGTTCCGCTGGACACCGAGGCCCGCCACGACCTCGAGGCTCTGGCGTCCGAGATCACGGTCGCGACGCGGCTGGTGCTCGTCTGCAATCCCAACAACCCGACGTCGACCGCGCTCCCGCTCGACCAGGTAGAGGATTTCCTGGCGCGGGTGCCGGCCCACGTGTGTGTGATCCTCGACGAAGCCTACGTGGAGTTCTCGCTGCAGATCGGCGATCCCCACGCCTCGGTGGAGCTGCTGAGCCGGCATCCCAACCTGGTGCTGCTGCGGACCTTCTCGAAGGTGTACGGCCTCGCCGCGCTGCGCGCCGGTTATGCGCTGTGCGGCGCCGAGGACTTCCGGATCGCGGTCGACCAGGTGCGCCAGCCGTTCTACCTGGGGGTCGCCGCCCAGGCCGCGGCGGTCGAAGCGCTCCGCCACCAGGACGAGGTCGAGCGGCGCGTCGCCCACACGATCGCCGCGCGGATGGCGATGGAGGAGGAGGTCAGGGCGCTCGGGTTGTGGGTCGCCGAGTCGGACGCCAATTTCCTCTGGGTTGCGCTCCCCGAGGACGCGGTGGAGCGAGACGTGCTCGACGGGCTCGCCGCCCGGGGCGTGCTGGTTCGCGCCGGCGCCTCGCTCGGGTACGACGGCGCCCTGCGGGTGACGGTCGGCACCACGCCGGAGAACGAGAAGTTCGCGGCGGCCATCCGCGAGCTGCTCGCCTGACCACGCTTGGAATCGCGTGGCCCCTCTGGTAGAACCCGGTCCGCATGATCATCGGCAGCCCCAGCGTTGGCAGGACCCCCGCCGCGTATTTCGGCTGCTGGTACGCCTGGCGATTTAGCTAGGCGCTCGGCCCTGCTTCCACTCGCCTGCGGATGCCACCGCCGGCACGACTCGGAGGCCGAGCGCCATACACCCCGTCCGCGGGGCCACTGGGCCCCGTTCCCTACAGTTCTCCAGGCTCAGAAAGGACCAGCAGACGATGATCGCCACAGAACCGACCGAAGGGCGTGAGCACCCGCCGCTCGAGATCGCCGGGCGGACGATCGGCGGCCGCAACTTCGCGATGATCGCGGGTCCGTGCGCCGTCGAGTCGCGGGAGCAGCTGCTCGAGACCGCGGCGATCGTGCGGCGCGCCGGCGCGACGATGCTCCGCGGCGGCGCGTACAAGCCACGGACGTCGCCCTACAGCTTCCTCGGGCTCGGTCAGGAGGGGCTCGAGCTGCTCGCCGAGGCCAAGGCGCAGACCGGGCTTCCGGTAGTCACCGAGGTGCTCGACCCGCGCGACCTTGAGGCGGTGCTCCAGGTCGCCGACGTGCTCCAGATCGGCTCACGCAACATGCAGAACTACTCGCTGCTGGTCGAGGCCGGCCGCAGCGGGTGCCCCGTGCTGATCAAGCGGGGACTGTCGAGCACGCTGCACGAGCTGCTGATGTCCGCCGAGTACGTACTGCGCGAGGGTAACGACGCTGTGATCCTGTGCGAGCGCGGGATCCGCACGTTCGAGACCGCCTACCGGTTCACGCTGGACCTGGCCGCCGTCGCGGTGCTCAAGGAGCGCACGGCGTTGCCGGTGATCGTCGATCCGAGTCACGCGGCCGGCCGGCGCGAGCTGGTCGAGCCGCTTTCGCTGGCGGCGGCCGCGATGGGCGCGGATGGGCTGATCGTCGAGGTGCACTCCCGCCCCGAGGAGGCGATCTGCGACGGACCTCAGTCCTTGGTCGCCGCCGACTTCGCGGGCTACCTCGAGCGCGTCGGGGCGGCCGCGGCGCTCGCCGGCAAGACGCTCCCGATCCAGCACCTAAAGGCGGTGTCATAAGGTGGGGATGACCCCCTCCAGCACCGCTGACGCGGTCCGCGACCGGCGGATCGAGCGAGTCGAGCCGCTCGTGGCGCCGCAGCGGCTGGTCGATGAGCTCGCGCTGTCCGAACAGCAGGTCGACGTCGTGCTGGGCGGCCGCGCCCAGATCCACGGGGTGCTCGACGGCGAGGACGACCGGCTGCTCGTGATCGTCGGGCCGTGCAGCGTCCACGACTCCGACGCGACGCTTGACTACGCGAGTCGTCTGGCCGCCCGGGCGCCCAGCTGGAGCGAGGACCTCGTGGTCGCGATGCGGGTCTACTTCGAGAAGCCGCGGACGACCACCGGCTGGAAGGGGCTGATCAACGATCCGCGCCTCGACGGCTCGGGCGACGTCAACCTGGGTTTGCGGCTGGCACGCCAGGTGCTGCTCGGAGTGCTGGAGCGCGGGCTCCCGGTCGGCTGCGAGTTCCTCGACCCGATCATGCCCCAGTACATCTCCGACGCCGTGTCGTGGGGCGCGATCGGAGCGCGCACGGTGGAGAGCCAGATCCACCGGCAGCTCGGCTCGGGCCTGTCGATGCCGGTCGGCTTCAAGAACCGCACCGACGGCAACGTCCAGGTCGCGGTCGACGCGGTCCGCGCCGCCGCCGTGCGCCACGCGTTTACGGGCATCGATATGCGGGGGACCCCGGCGGTCCATTACACGCGCGGCAATCGCGACTGCCACATCATTCTCCGCGGGGGCAGGGACGGCCCGAACTACGATGCCGACTCGTTCGCCGCGGCGATGTCGCTCCTGGGCAAAGCCGGCCTCCCGCAGCGCGGCATGATCGATTTGAGCCACGACAACAGCGGCAAGGACCCGTCGCGCGAGCCGGAAGTCGCCGTCGACGTCGGCAGGCAGATCGCGGCCGGCAACCGCGCGATCATCGGCGTGATGCTCGAGTCATTCCTCGTCTTCGGACACCAGGAGCTGGGCGGGAACAGGCTCGTCTACGGTCAGTCGATCACGGACGGGTGCCTCGACTGGGAGAGCACGGTCGGGGTGCTCGACGGCCTCGCGGCGACGGTCCGGGCGCGCCGAGCTCGTTGAAGTGAAGGTCGCAGTCGTCGGCGTCGGGCTGATCGGGGGCTCGGTCGCGCTCGCCGCACGCGAGCGCCTGGGGGCGACGGTGTCCGGCTACGACGTGAGCGAGCGGGCGCTGCGAGCGGCACTCGATCGAGGTGCGCTCGAGCGCGCGGGCGGCAGCGTCGCCGAGGCGATCGCCGGAGCGGACGTGGTGTTCGTCGCGGTCCCGGTGGAGGCGCTGAGGGCGACCGTGTCCGAGGTCCTCGGCGGCGTCGGCGAGGACTGCGTCGTGACCGACGTGGGGTCAACGAAGCGCGCCGTCGTCGCCGCCACCCACGATCCCAGATTCGTCGGCGGTCACCCGTTGGCCGGCGCCGAGAGCGCCGGCATCGAGCACGCCAGGGCCGACCTGTTCGACGGCGCGACCTGGTACCTGACCCCGACCTCGAATACGAGCGGAATGCTGTATGAGCGCCTGCACCGGCTGGTGCGCAGGCTGGGAGCCCGACCGGCGGCGATCGATCCCGAAGCCCATGACGCGATCCTCGCCAGCGTCTCACACCTCCCGCACGTGCTCGCGAATGTGCTCGTGGGACAGGCCGCGGCGGAGCTGGCCCCGGGCGGCGAGCGGCTTCCCGCGACCGGCCCGAGCTTCCGCGACGCCACCCGTGTGGCGGGCGCCTCGAGCTCCATTTGGACCGGCATCTACCTGTCAAACGCCGACGCCCTGGCGAGCGCGATCGCGCGCACGATCGCGGCGCTGGAGGACGTGGCCGGCGCGCTCGGCCGCGCCGACGCCGGTTGGCTCAAGGACTGGAACGATGCGGCTGCCGGCGACCGGCGCAGGTTGCTGGAGGCGCAGCTCGGCGGGGGCGAGCTGTTCGAGCTGCGCGCGTCGGTGCCAAACCGCCCCGGAGTGATCGCCGAGCTCGCGCTCGAGCTCGGACGGGCGGGTGTCAACATCGCCGACCTGGCGCTCTATCCCGCTCCCGACATGAGCGAAGGCGTGGTGGCGCTGTGGATCGCCGGCGACCAGGCGGCGCTGCGGGCCCAGGAGCTTGTCGCGGGGCTCGGGTTTCCGGTGGTGCGCGCATGAACGCCCGCTTCCCGCCGGCCGATTCGCTCCGGGGGCGCGTCCGCGTGCCGCCGGACAAGTCGATCTCGCACCGGGCGGCGCTTCTCGCCGCGATGGCGGCCGAGCCCGTGCGGATCCGCAACTACCTCCAAGCCGCCGACACCCGCTCGTCGCTGGTCGCGGTGCGAGAGCTCGGCGCGATCGTCCAAGAGGGCGCGGATGAGCTCGTGATCCGCGGCGTCGGCCTGCGCCATGCCCAGCTTCCCGCCGGTGGGATAGACGTCGGCAACGCGGGCACGCTGATGCGACTGCTCCCAGGCTGGCTCGCGGTCCAGCAGGGGCGTGCGTTCAAGCTGGACGGAGACGACTCGATCCGCCGGCGCCCGGTCGACCGGATCGCCGAGCCACTTGAGCTGATGGGCGCCCGGATCGACGCCCGGGAGGGCCGCTTCCCGCCGTTCACCGTGCACGGCGCCGCGCTCGCGGGGATCGAATACCGCTTGCCAGTGGCCAGCGCGCAGGTCAAGTCGTGCGTCCTGCTGGCGGGACTGGTGACCGACGGCACAACGGTCGTCGAGCCGGTCCCGACCCGCGACCACACAGAGCGGATGCTGTTGCGCGCCGGGGCGCCGCTCGAGCGGCTCGGGGAGCCCGCGACCGGCTACCGCACGACGGTCGGCAACGCAGACGAGCTGGAGTTCGAGGAGGTCGACGTTCCGGGCGATTTCTCCTCGGCGGCGTTCCTGATCGCCGCGGGCGTGCTCGTCAAGGGCTCGCGCGTCGTGCTCGAGGGCGTCGGCGTGAACTGGACCCGCACCGGCTTCCTGCGGATCCTGGAGCGGATGGGGGCGATCGTGTTGTGCGACAGCGAAGCGCCGGGCGATTTCGGCGCCCGCGAGCCGGTGTCCGACATCGACGTCTCGGCGGGCCCGATCGAGGGGACGACCGTCGAGGGCGAAGAGGTGCCCTTGGCGATCGACGAGCTGCCGCTTGTGGCGCTGCTCGGATGCTTCGCGGACGGGGATACGGTCGTCCGCGGAGCGGCCGAGCTGCGCGTCAAGGAATCTGATCGGATCGCTACGGTGGTCGACGGCCTGCGCGGTCTCGGCGCCGACATAGAGGCGGCGCCCGACGGGTTCGTCGTGCACGGCACCGGCGGACTGCCCGGTGGCCGCCTGAACGCCCATGGAGACCATCGGCTGGCGCTGCTCGGCGCGGTCGCGGGGCTGGCCTCGAGCGACGGTGTGGAGGTGGCGGGAATCGAGGCCGCCGAGGTCTCCTACCCCTCGTTCGCCGCCGACGTCGCGACGCTGGCTGCATGAGCGTCGTGGCGATCGACGGCCCTGCCGGCGCCGGGAAGTCGACGGTCGCGCGGGGTGTGGCCGACGCGCTCGGGTTCACCTACCTGGACTCCGGCGCGATGTACCGGACGGTGGCGCTGGCGGCGGGCGAACGGGGAGTCGAGCCCGCAGACGCGGCCGCCTCGGCGCGGATCGAGTTCGCCGGCGGCGCCGCGGACCGCGTGCTGCTCGACGGGCGGGACGTTACCTCGGCGATCCGCGCCCCGGAGATCTCAGAGGCGGCCTCGCGAGCGGCGGCCGACCCGGCGGTCCGAGCCGCGCTCGTGAGCGCGCAGCGGCGCCTTCTGAGCGGCGGCGACTGGGTCGCTGAAGGACGCGACATCGGCACGGTCGTCGCCCCGGAGGCCGCGCTCAAGGTGTTCCTGACGGCCGACCCCCGGGAGCGGGCTCGGCGCCGTGCGGCCCAGCTCGGTGCCGACGTCGACGCGGTCCTCGCCGAGCAGACGATCCGCGACGAACGCGACCGGGAGCGCGAGCACTCGCCGCTGCGCCCAGCGCCCGGGGCGGTCGTGCTCGACACGACCGATCTAACCCTCCCCGAGGTGATCGAGCGGATCGTCGAGCTGGTTCGGGGCCAGGCGACCTGAACGATTGCTTGCGCTCAGCGCACGCGGGTGAGAGAGTCCGCTCAAAGGCCCGGGTGACCGGAGCCCGGGCCGCAAACGCAAAGGAGTGGGCATGGCCGATCGGGTGTTGTTCATCGGCTGGGGAAGCCCGGTGCGCGGCAGTGAAGAGCGCGGGCTCGAGGTCTTCAACGAGGCGCTGGGCCTGCTGGGGAGGATGCAGCAGGACGGCCGAGTCGAGGGCTTCGACGTGGCGCTCCTGGAACCGAACGGGGACCTCAACGGGTACGTCGCGATCCGCGGCAGCGCCGAGCAGATCGCCGACGTCCGCGCGGACGAGGAGTTCCGCCGCAACACCCTCGACGCGTCGCTGATCGTCGACAAGCTCCGCCACGTCGAAGGATTCACGAACGAGGGCGTGGCACGCGAGATGGCAATGTACCAGGAGGCGATCGCGAAGGTCCCGCAGCGCGCATAGCGCCGCGGAAGGGACCGGGCGCCGGCGCGTACGCGGGGAGCCGATCCGCCGGCGCCTGGTGAATAAAGAGTGAAGACGCTGTGATGTCGTCCGACCCGGGGGTATCTGTCTCCTACAGAGCATGGACGACGAGCGCATCCGCCAGCCACATCGAGGCAGCATCGGGACGACCGGCGCGTGACACGCAGCGCCTGACCGCGCAGATCGTGGGCTCCTGCTGGCCCGGCGGCTCGGAGGACCGCAGCGAGCCCAGCGCCCGGGCCTGGCTTCGCCGCTGGCGGCCCGCCACCGCCGGTGCGGCGCTCTCCGTGTGCTCGTGCGCCGCCGGTAACTGCGGCATCTGCAATTAGCGCAGGCGAGCGGCCATACTCGGGCCATGAAGGTCGCAATCGTCGGTTATCCGAACGTCGGCAAGTCCTCGCTCGTCAACCGGCTCACCAGAGCCGCGAGGCGGTCGTGCACGAGGCGCCCGGGGTGACGCGCGACCGCAAGGAGCTGCGGACCGAGTGGAACGGCAAGCCGCTGACGCTGATCGACACCGGCGGCGTGGACCTCAGGACACTGCCGAGCTGGCCGGACTGATCCACGATCAGGTGCGGGCCGCGCTGGCGGACGCCGACGCCGCCGTGCTCGTGGTCGATGCCAGGGCCGGGCTGCGCCCGGGGGACCACGACATCGCCGATCTGCTGCGCCGCGGCCCGCTGCCGGTCGATCGTCGCCGCCAACAAGATCGACAGCGCGGGTGACATCCCGCTGGCGGCCGAGTTCCACGCGGCTCGGGCTCGGCGAGCCGGTGCCGTGTCGGCTGCCCAGGGCCTCGGGACCGGTGACCTGCTCGACCGGGTCGCCGCGCTCGCGCCGGAGCCGGGCGAGGACCCGGAGGATGCCGGCGAGCGAGGCGGTCCGCCTCGCGGTCATCGGCCGCCCGAACGTCGGCAAATCCTCGCTGGTGAACCGGTTCGTCGGGGCCGAGCGGGTGATCGTCTCCGAGCCAGGCCGGCACCACTCGGGACGCGATCGACCTGCCGCTGATCTTCGAGGGACGCGAGCTGGTCCTGGTCGACACGGCCGGACTGCGGCGCCAGTCGAAGGTCTCGCGAGTCGGTCGAGTACTACACCGCGCTGCGCTCGCGGCGCGCGGCCGAGCGCGCCGACGTCGCGCTCGTCGTGTGCGACGCGACCGAGGGGATCACGGCGCAGGACCTGCGGGTCGCCGAGCTGGCGATGAAGAGCGGCTGCGCGACCGCGCTGGTGCTGAACAAGTGGGACCTGGCCGACGACTTCGACCTCGACCACGAGCGCGCCCGCGCGCACCAGAAGCTGCGGCTGCGGCCCGCGGGTGCTGACGGCCAGCGCGAAGACGGCAGGCACGTCGAGCGGCTGCTGGTCGAGGCGGTCGCGCTCGCCGACCGCGCGCGCGCCCGGATCCCGACGCCGCAGCTCAACCGCTTCCTGGCGGACGCGGTCGCCGCCCGCCAGCCCCCGCTGGACCCGGCCGACGTGGCGGCCGACCGGCTGAAGCTGCTGTTCATGACGCAGACGGCGGCGCGGCCGCCGCGGTTCTCGATCCAGGTCAACACGCGCGCCCGGGTGACCCGCGACTATGCCTACTACCTCGAGAACCGGCTGCGCGAACGCTACGGCTGGAGGGGGTCCCGCGTGATCATCGACTTCGTCGAGCGGAGCGAGCGCCGGCAACTGGCGCAGGTCCGGATCGCGGGGTGGTTGACTGCAGCCCCCGTGGCGACGCTGACGGATCGGCCGACGCCGAGCAAGGCATTCCAACCCGGCCTCCGGGTCGACGGTGCAGGCGCGCGCGCGGGCCCGACGACGCCGGCGGTTCCTGGTCCCGGCGGCGTCGGCCGCGCTCGGCGCGGCGCTCGTGGCGGTCGTCCTGAGCCTGCGCCGCGGGGCCGGTCCCGCCCGCGACCGGTGCGGCCAAGCTCGTCCCCGCCGACGCGCTGCTCTACGTGCACCTGTCGACCGACCGTGGCCGGCCCGGCGGTCGAGCAGGCCCTGGCGCTGGCGCGGCGCCTGCCCGATTGGCGCTGCTGCCGAGCGCCGCGCCGCTGACGGAGCGCGCAGCGGCGCGCCGCTGACGGCGCCTTGGCTCGGCAGGGAGGCGGCGTTCGCGCTGCTGGACACCGCCGGCTCGACCGCCGGGTCGCTGATCGTGCTCGATGTCCGCAGCCGGGCCCGGGCCGAGCGGTTACCTCGCCGGCGCGGGTGCCGTTCCCGACGGCAGCTACGACCGCGCAACGCTGCTACGGGAGCCATCGGGCACCGAGCTCGCGTTCGTCGCCACTACCTGCTCATCGGCCAGGCGGCGAGCGTCGCGCGCCGCGCTCGACGTCGCACCGGCCGGACCCCGTCGCTCGCCGGGAGCCCGGCGCTACCAGCAGGCTGCCGCCGGGCGAGCCGGACGACCGCGTGCTCGACGCCTACGCCTCGGTCGGCGGCGTTCGGCGCGTGCTCGCGCCGCGGGCGGGCTGCTCGGCGCGCTCGGCGTGCTGCTCGACCAGCCCGCGCTCAGCGGGGTCACGGTCTCGGTCTCGCCGCATGACGGGGGCGCGCGGCCGCAGATCCACAGCGCGCTCGACCCGGGGCTCGCGCGGGTGAGCGCGCCGCGCCGCGCAGTTCTCCCCGACGCTGCAGAGCCGGTGATGCCGGCGGGCGCGACGCTGCTGCTCGACGTTCGACGGGCTCGACCGGGTCGGCGCCGCGGGTGCTCGGCGCCGGCGCCAGCCGCGGGATCGGCCGGACGGATCGGGCCGCTGCTCTCGCGTCTCGGCGGCGCGCTCGGGGCCGAGGGCGTCAACGTCGCCGCAGATCGTCTCGATCTTCTCCGGCGAGACGGCGGTCGCGATCGTGCCCGGAGCCGCGGGCAGCCTCGGCCGGGGCGCCCGGCGCTGGTGATCGTCGCCCGCACGTCGCGACCGAGACGCGACCAGCGGCCGAGCTCGCGGCGCTCCAGGTGCCGCTCGCGCAGCTGTTCCCGCCGCCGAGCAGCGGCCCCGGTCAGGCGCCCGAGTTCGGCGACGTCCAGATCGCCGGGCGTGACCGCCCATCAGCTGGCGCTCGCGCCCGGGCTCCAGCTCGACTACGCGGTGTTCCGACGGGCTCGTGGTCGTCTCCACGAGCCTCCAGGCGATCGGCCGCGGTGGCCAGGCACAGCGCGTCGCTGGCCGATGACCGCGGCCTACCCGCGACGCTCGCGGACAGCCCGCAGCGGGTGACCTCGCTACTCTTCTTCGACTTCAGCCAGCTCCTCAGCCTTGGCGAGCAGGCGGGACTGACGCGCGGCGCGCAGCTGGCGGCGCTGCGCCCGGACCTCGAGAAGGTCCGTGCGGTCGGTCTCGAGCTCGACGAGGGGGGAGTCCGATACGACCGCGGAGCTGTTCCTCCAGATTCCATGACGATGCTTTCCGACAACGAGTTCCTGTTCACCTCCGAGTCGGTGACCGAAGGTCATCCGGACAAGGTCGCCGACCAGATCTCCGACGGCGTGCTCGACGCGGTGCTGCGCGACGATCCGTTCGGCCGCGTGGCGTGCGAGACGCTCGTCAACACCGGCCTCGTCGTCGTCTCCGGGCGAGATCACGACCGAGACCTACGTGGACATCCAGGAGGTCGCGCGCGAGACGATCAAGCGGATCGGCTACACCGACGCCGAGTTCGGCTTCGACTACCACACCTGCGCGGTGATCAACGCGATCGACAAGCAGTCGCCCGACATCGCCCAGGGCGTCGACGTGGCGTGGGAGGCGCGGACCGACCCCGGCGACGACGATGAGTTCGACGTCGCCGGCGCCGGGCGACCAGGGAATGATGTTCGGCTACGCCACGCAACGAGACCGACGAGCTGATGCCGCTGCCGATCTCGCTCGCGCATAAGCTCGCGCGAGCGGCTGGCCGACGTCCGCAAGGCCGAGCTCGTCCCGTACCTGCGCCCCGACGGCAAGACCCAGGTCACGGTCCGCTACGTCGACGGCCGCCCCGTAGAGATCGTAAAGCTGCTCATCTCGACGCAACACCGCGACGGCGCCGAGTCGCTGCTCAAGGACGACCTGTGGGAGCACGTGATCGAGCCGGTGCTGCCCGACGAGCTGTACGACCGGCGCAAGCTCCAGAAGCGCTTCCTGGTCAATCCGACGGGCCGGTTCGTGATCGGGGGGCCGATGGGCGACTGCGGCCTGACCGGGCGCAAGATCATCGTCGACACCTACGGCGGCATGGCGCGCCACGGCGGCGGCGCGTTCTCCGGCAAGGACCCCTCGAAGGTCGACCGCTCGGCGGCGTACGCGGCGCGTTACGTGGCCAAGAACGTCGTCGCCGCCGGACTCGCGGACCGAGCCGAGATCCAGGTGGCGTACGCGATCGGCGTCGCCCACCCCGTGTCGCTGATGGTCGAGTGCTTCGGCACCGAGAAGATCGGCCGCGGTCGGATCCTCGAGCTGATCTCCGAGAACTTCGACCTGCGTCCGGGCGCGATCCGCCGGGACCTCAACCTCCACCGCCCGATCTACCAGAAGACGGCGGCATACGGCCACTTCGGTCGCGAGGACCACGACTTCACCTGGGAGCGGACCGACAAGGCCGCTCAGCTGCGCGACGCCGCGGGTTTTAGCGCCGCGGCCGTCGAGGCGTAGCCCACCCTAGGGCAACGCGGGCGGGCCCTGCTCGGCGGTGCGCTGGCGCAGCGCCTGATCGACCGTCCGCACGAGCCGGTGCGGGTGGGCCACGCCGCGGAAGGAGAAGTCGAACGCGGCGCCCCCGGCGGTGTCGAAGTAGACCGTGCCGACGCCCAGCAGCCGCTGCAGCAGCGACTGCCGTGAGGCCACGTTCTGGACGCGGTCGAGCCGCGTCTCGTGCAGGTCGCGTGACATCAGGCCGAGCTGGATCGTGAGCCGCTGATCGGTGATCGTGTAGGTGGTCCGCCGGCGCCGGACCAATCCGCCCGTGATCACGGCGGCGAACACGACCACAACCGCGACGACGACCCACGGCACGCTCACCGGCCCGGACACCGCTGCGCTGGTCAGCCCGGCCACCACCCCGGCGATGATCGCCGCCACCAGCCCCTTGAGATGGAAGCCGAGCATCGACCGCCACGAGGGGTGACCGTGAAAGAACACCTGCTCGCTCGGCGCCGGCCTCACGGTCGCCGAGGGTACCGGGCCATCGGCGCGCGGCTCTACCCTCGACCGGCGCATGGCTTCGAGAATCGCCAAGGTCGAGCCGCTCACGACGGCGCGCGCGTTGCGCGGACCGTTCGACTACCGGCTGCGCGATGACCAGGACGAGGCGGGTGTCGGCGCGCTGCTGCGAATCCCGTTCGCCGGGCGCAGCACGCTGGGGGTGGTGGTGGACCTGGCCGACAGCTCGGAGATCGAGCCCGACCGGCTCGCGGAGGCCGACGAGCAGCTGCCCGGTGGCCTTCCGCCGGACCTCGTCGAGCTGGCGCTGTGGATGGCCGCCGAGTACTGCTCGACCCCGGCTCGTGCCCTGGGGTTGATGATCGCCCCCGGAGCGGCGCAGGGGACCCGGAGCCGCGAGGTGCTCGTTGCCGAGCTCGCCGCCGGCGACAGCGCGATCGATGGCACCGGACGGCTCACCGACCGGCAAGGCGAGATTCTCGAGCGGCTCCGCCGCGATGGACCCACGGTCGCCTCCGCGCTGGGCACCGACGCGCTGCGGCGACTCGAGCGGCGCGGGCTGGTCACGCTCGAGCGGCGGCCCCAGCGTCGCCGGCCTGGACAGCCCACGGTCGGCGTCGGCTCCGCCGTCGCGCCGCCGTTGACCGACGACCAAGAGGTGGTGCTCGGCGAGGTGCTGGGCGCGCTCGCGCAGCCATCGACCCCTGACGGGGCGGCCTGGAGCGGGCTCCTGCTCCACGGCGTGACGGGGTCGGGCAAGACCGAGGTCTACCTCGGGGCCGTCGAGGCCGCGCTCGCGGCGGGCCGGGGGGCAATCGTCATGGTGCCCGAGATCGGGCTCACCCCACAGGCGCTGGGGCGTTTCGAGGCGCGCTTCGGTGGGGTGGTCGCGGTCCTGCATTCGGCGCTCGGGCAGGGGGAGCGATACGACGAGTGGATGCGGCTGCGAAGCGGCGAGGCTCGCGTATGCGTGGGCCCGCGCTCGGCCGTGTTCGCGCCGCTCGCGGACATCGGGCTGATCGTCATCGACGAAGAGCACGACGGCTCCTACAAGCACGAGGGCGACCCTCGCTACGACGCCCGCACGGTGGCGCTTCACAGGGCGCGCCAACACGGCGCGACGGTGCTGTGTGGGAGCGCGACCCCGCGGCCTGAGAGCGTCGCGTCCCTGCGCCGCCTGCGGCTGCCCCACAGGGTCGACGGCCGGCCGCTACCGCCCGTCGAGGTGCTCGACATGCGCGGGCAGCACCATCCTCTGCACCCACACACGCGGATGGCGCTCTCCGACGTCAGACGCGGCGGGCGCAAGGCGATCGTGTTGCTCAACCGCCGGGGCTGGTCGAACTTCCTCTCCTGCCGCGCCTGCGGGCACGCCTGGATGTGCCCGAACTGCGAGGTTGCGCTGGTGCTCCACCAGCGGGGGTTCGTCGCCTGCCATCACTGCGGGCACCGAGAGTCGGTGCCCGAGCGCTGCGGCGCGTGCGGCTCGGCCGCGCTGGCGCGCCACGGCGCGGGCACCCAGCGGCTCGAGCACGAGCTGCGAGCCGCGCTCGGCGACGACGGCTTCCCGGTCTACCGGCTCGATGCCGACATCGCCGGTGGCAAGGACCGCGCCGGGCTGACGCTCGCCCGGTTCGAGGCAGCCGAGGCAGGGGTGCTGGTCGGAACGCAGATGGTCGCCAAGGGCCATGACTTCCCCGAGGTGACGCTCGGGGTCGTGCTCGACGCCGACCAGACGCTCCGGTTCCCCGATTTCCGGGCCGAGGAGCGTACGTTTGCCCTGATCACGCAGCTCGCGGGACGCGCAGGGCGCGGGGATGCCGGCGGCACGGTGCTCGTCCAAACGCTGGCTCCGCAGGCGCGCTCGATCGAGCACGCCGCGCGCCACGACGCCGACACCTTCCTCGCCGAGGAGCTTGGCCGGCGCGAGGCGCTCGGGTATCCGCCGTTCGGCTCGCTGATTCGGATCGTGTGCTCAGCGGGGGACGCGGGCGAGGCGAGCGCGGTAACCGCGTCGTTGCACGAGCGGATCGCTCTCCCAGGCGCAACGGTGCTCGGGCCGGCTCCGCTGTTCCGTCTACGCGGGCGCGCACGCAGCCAGCTGGTCATCAAGGCCACCGACAGGCCCGGCGCGATCGCGGCTGTCGGGGCGGCCGTCGAGAGCGTCGCGGCTGCCGCATCGCGACGGCAGGTGAGCATCAGCGTGGACGTCGATCCGCAGTGATTACGGTGTGCCACCACCTAGACTCACGCCGTGGCGGAGAACGTGACGAAATCGACCGAACCAGACCGCACCTACGAGGTGGAGCCGGAGGAGGACGACGAGCACGGCGAGCTGGAGCTCGACCCCGAGGTCGCAGCGCGACGGTCAGCCGCGCTCACGCGGGTGAGGAAGTTCGGCGATCCGGTCCTGAAGACCCGCGCCCGTCCGGTCGAGCAGTTCGACGACGCGCTGCGCTCTGAGATCGAAAGGATGGGGGAGCTGATGGGTGACGCGCTCGGCGTCGGCCTCGCGGCGACGCAGGTCGGGGTGCTCCACCGGGTGCTCGTCTACCGGGTCCAACAGCAGGCGCAGGTGGCGGCGCTCGTCAATCCGGAGATCGAGTGGGCCGGCAAGGAGGCCGAGGTGATGGAGGAGGGGTGCCTGAGCCTGCCCCGGGTGCTGGTCGACGTCGAGCGCCCGATCCACGTGCGCGTCAGGGCGCTCGACGAGCACGGCGAGCCGATCCTGGTCGAGGCCTCGGGACTCGAGGCGCGAGTGATCCAGCATGAGATGGACCATCTCGACGGAGTGCTGATCCTCGACCGCACGACGCGGGAGCAACGCAAGGAGGCGCTGCGCACGCTTCGCGAGGCCGAGCAAGCCGCTTAGCGCCGTGGCCCGGGCGCCTCGCTAGCCGTCAGGTGCGTACCGTCTTCCTCGGTACGAGCTCGTTCGCCGCCGCCGTCCTGCGGCGGCTGGCAGATTCGCGGCACCGCCCACGGCTCGTGATCACGCGACCGGACCGCCCCCGTGGTCGGGGGCGGCGCTTGGCCTCGCCACCGGTTGCCGAGGCAGCTCGGGCACTCGGCCTTCCGGTCGAGCAACCCTCCTCGGTCAACGACGAGCAGGCGCGGGCGCGAATCGCCGGGGTCAGGCCCGAAACGATCTGCGTATGCGCCTTCGGGGCGCTGATCAAGGAGCCATTGCTGTCGGATTACGAGGTGCTCAACGTCCATCCCTCGCTCCTGCCGCGATGGCGTGGGGCCGCGCCGATCGAGCGGGCGATCATGGCCGGGGACGAGCGCACCGGCGTGTCGATCATGCGCATAACGGCCGGGCTGGACAACGGCCCGGTGTGCGCCCAGGCGGAGGAGCCGATCGCGCCAGATGACACCTACGGGACGCTGGCGTCGCGGCTGGAGGTGATCGGAGGGGACCTGCTGGTCCGGACGCTCGACGAGCGCCCCCCGTGCGTCGAGCAGGACGAGTCGCTGGCGACCTACGCCGACAAGATCACCGGCGCCGACCGCAGACTCGAACCGGCTCGGTCGCCGCAGGAGCTCGAGCGCGTGGTCAGGGCGCTCGCGCCGCACGTCGGCGCCCAGGTGGAGCTCTCCGATGGGTCGCCGCTCGGGGTGTACGCGGCGCGCGCGGCGCCCACGGGGCCCGCGCCCGGGACGATCTCCCTCGAAGGCCTCGTGCCCGTGCTGGGCTGCGTATGCGGAGGCCTCGAGCTGCTCCTGGTCAAGCCGCCCGGACGGCGTGAGATGAGCGGGGAAGCGTGGCTGCGCGGGCTCCGGTGATCGACTCGGCGAGGGCGTGTGCCCTGCGGGTCGTTCGCCGGGTGTTCGAGCAGGGCGCGTATGCGGATCGGACGCTCGCTGCCGAAGCCGCCGACCTGGACCCGCGCGAGCGGGCGCTGGCGACACAGATCGCGTACGGGACCGTCCAGCGTCGCGCGACCCTCGACCACGTCGCCGTGGCGCTGGTGCGCCGGCCGCTCGAGCAGCTCGAGCCGGCGGTGCTCGCTGCGACCAGGATCGGGCTGTTCCAGCTGCTGTACCTGGACCGGGTCCCCACACACGCTGTGGTCGACGAGACCGTGGAGCTCGCCAAGCGGGAGAGCCGCGGCGGCGCCGGCCTCGTCAACGCCGTGCTCCGCCGCGCGGCGCGTGAGGGCGAGGGCGTCCTCGCAGGTCTCGACGAGGCCACCCCGACGGGAGCAGCGCTCCTGCACTCGGTCCCACGGTGGCTTGCCGAGATGTGGTGGAGCGAGCTCGGGCCCGAAGACGCTCGCGCGCTCCTGGGGCGGATCAACGAGCCCGCCGAGACGGCCCTCCGAGTCAACCCGCTCGTGGCGACCGTCGACGAGGTCGCCGCCTCACTCCCCGTCGCTTCATCGCCAGCACCCGTGCCGTCCGTCGCGGAGCCGCTCGCCGCGCTACCCGAAGGGCTCGTGCTGCACGCGCCGTTCGACGCCCACGCCTCGGAGCTCTGGCGCCGCGGCGCGATCACGCCCCAGTCACGGGGCTCGATGCTCGCCGGACGCCTGCTTGCTCCCGAACCCGGTGATCGCGTCCTCGATCTCTGCGCGGCGCCCGGTGGCAAGACCACGCACATCGCGGCGCTGATCGAGGATCGCGGCCGGGTGCTGGCGGTCGAGCGTCATCCCGGCCGGGCCAGGGCGCTCGAGCAGAACTGCCGCCGGATGCGCGCGGGCAGCGTCGAGGTGGCCGTCCAGGACGCTGCACAATTCGAGCTGGAGCGAGGCTTTGACCGGGTGCTCGCCGACCCGCCGTGCAGCGGCCTGGGGACTCTCCAGTCGCGCCCGGACCGACGCTGGCGGGCGGTCCCGGGGGCGATCGAGGAGCTGGCCAGGCTCCAAGCGCGAGTCCTCGCGGCCGGCGCCGAGGCGACCCGTAGGGGCGGCGTGCTGGTGTACTCGGTGTGCACGATCTCCCGCCGTGAGGCACAGGGGGTGATCGAGCCGTTCCTCGCGTCCCACCCAGGCTGGAGGCCCGACGGCGCCTTCCAACTGCTTCCCAACCGCGACCTCACGGACGGCTTCTTCATCGCCCGGCTGCGCCGGCGCTGGTGATCCGGGGGCACGGAGCCAGAAAGCTCTCGCGTGGCCCCGTTAACCTCCTCCAAGTGACCGACCAGCCAGTCAAGCTCGGGGCGGAGTGCCCTAACTGCGGCGAGCCATGGCTCCGCCCGACGGCGGTCGCGGGCCGATACCACTGCGTGTACTGCCTGCGCCGCTACGAACTGGTGTCGGTCTGCCCCAACTGCGGAGAGCACTCGACGATCGTGCGGATGTCGAGCACCGCGGCGCTCGCCTGCAACCACTGCCACGGCAGCATGCTGCGGGCGGTCTAGCCCTGCCGTCGCCACTCCTGCTGGAGCGTCGTGTGGCGCCCTCGATCCTGTCCGCCGACTTCGGTCGGCTAAGGGATCAGGTCGACGAGGTGCTCTGGGCCGGTGCGCGCGTGATCCACGTGGACGTCATGGACGGGCATTTCGTCCCGCCGATCACGTTCGGAGCGGTGATCGTGAGCGGGATCGCCGACCGCGTGCACGCGGCGGGGGCGGTGATCGACGTGCACCTGATGATCGAGCGTCCCGAGCGGCACATAGGCGACATCGCGAGGGCGGGCGCCGACAACATCACGATCCACGTGGAGGCCACGCCGCACGTGCACTACGCGCTGACCGAGATCCGCGAGCTGGGGTGCTCCGCCGGGGCGGCGATCTGCCCGGCGACCCCGGCCGGCAGCCTCGACGAGGTCGCGGCGGAGTCCCTCGACCTGGCGCTGTGCATGAGCGTCAACCCCGGCTGGAGCGCCCAGAAGTTCATCCCAGCGTCGATCGATAAGCTCCGACGGATGCGGAAGGCGCTGCCGGGCCACGTGGCCCTCGAGGTAGACGGCGGCATCCACGTCGACACGGCTCGACCGGTGCTCGACGCGGGTGCGAACCTGCTGGTCGCCGGATCGGCCGTGTTCGAAGCACCCGAACCGGGCGAGGCATACCGAGCGCTGGTGGAGGCGGCCGGCGGCTCGTGACCGCGGCGGTGCGCAACCGTCCCGCGGTGTGCTCCTTGGCTGTGGTCGTGCTCGTTGTCCTCGCCGTCTCGGGCTGCGGGGGATCGTCGGGGGTGACCCCGACGGCGTACGTGCACTCGATGTGCGCCGCGCTCGGGAACTGGAAGAACGACATCCAGAAGGCGGGCTCCACGCTCCAGTCCTCCGGCGCCGGCACGGCCTCGCGGCCCGCGGCCAAGCAGGACTACGTGCATTTCGTCTCCGCCCTCCTGACCGCCACGCAGCGCGCCACCAGCGCGCTGAAATCGGCGGGCGAACCTGCGGTCAGCGGCGGCAAGCAGATAGCCGACGGCCTGACCAAGGCGTTCGACGGGGCGAGTCGCAAGCTTGCCCAGGCCAATACGCAGGCCGGCTCGATCTCGACCGCCAGCGCCTCGAGCTTCCAGCTGGCGGCGAACGCGGTGACAACCGAGATCAGGTTGGCGCTCCAGGGGATCGCGGCGGTCAAGCCGAGCCAGAGCCAGCAGCTGCGCGTCGCGGCCGCCAAGGACTCCGCCTGCCAGGTGCTGCGCGGGTAGCGACGCGGATCTCAGCCGCCCGCGCTACCTCCGCCTGTATATCGCCCACAGCAGCCCGGTGAGGACCACGGTCGACGTGAAGTAGGCGACCTCGACCCGGGTCACCTCGTTGCTGATCGAATGCGTCGCGACGAGCAGCACGAACAGCGCCGCGGCGACGATCCAGGCGGCCGCCGCGATCCCGGCACGCCCTCGCGCCAGCGCGGCCTGGTTGAGCGTCCCCGAGATCAGGTGAAAGCCCATCCCCAGGCCGACCACGGCCAGCCCGACCCGGCCGTAGTGAAATCCCTTGTCGCCGAGCAGTGCGGTCATGACGGCCGGGCCAAACGCCAGCAGGCCGATCGCGACGACGCCCGCGAACGCGGCGATCGCGAGCACCGTGACGCGAATCGCGCGATGGAACTCGTCGGGGCTCTCCCGCGCCTCGAGGCCGGTGAGGTGGGGGAGGATTGAGGTCTGGATCGCCTGGAACAGCTGCAGCGGCGCGCGGACGATCAGCATCACGTTGAAGACGAATCCGGTCAGCCCGGAGGTGATGCCGCCGGCCTTCGCGGTGCTGGCCGCAATGATCAGCACGCCGGCGTTCATCAGCGTCTGCTCGGAGAACATGATCCCGACCACCGAGACCGCGAACCGCGCGCCGTGGGCGAGCGTCAGGTCGGTCGCGGCCTCCTCGAGCTGGGCGTGGACGGGCCCCTCGCGGGCGGCGTCGGCGACCTCGATGGCCGCCGGCGCGCGGGTGCGGACCCTGGAGAACGCGAACGGGATCACCGACAGCGAGACGAACGGCGCGACCGCCATCCCCAGGCCGACGACGCCCTGACCGGAGCCGATCCCGACCGCCACCGCCAGCGCGAACAGGAAGCGGCTCGTCGATTCGAGGAACACCAGCCCGCCGTACAGGTCGAAACGCTGATTGCCCGCGAGCCAGCCCCGCGCGAAGTAGCTGGCGGCGTACGCCAGCACGCCGATCACGAGGATCCAGTAGAGCGCGGCCGAGCCATCGAACATGCCCTGCTCGATCTGGGGGCGGAGCGCGAGCGCAGCGATCAGGAACAGGAGCGCGAACCCGGACTGGATGGCGGCGGGAACTCTGAGGCTGTGGTCGTGCAGTCCACGCGCGCGGCGGTCGGCGATCGTGCGTGAGAGCAGCTGCTCGATCGGCCGGTAGATCACCGACAGGATCACGAACATCACCGCCCAGCACAGCGAGATACGGCTGTATGACGCGGGATCGAGCTCGTGGCTGGCGAACGCCAGGTACAGGAAGGTGAAGATTCCAGTCGAGGCGATCCCGATCGAGAGGATCCGCGCGCTCGACGCGTAGGACCCCTGCGGCGGCGACTCGGCGCCCGCCCGTTCAGGGCGGGCCGGGGCGTCCGTTGGCGTGGCCATCAGTCCACCCGTGCGAGCACCATCGTCCACGGGAGCGGCGAGCGGACCTCGAGCACCTCGCCGTGGCGGACAACCAGCTCCCCGAAGCCCCGCTTGGACCAGTGATTGAGGTGCCCGGGGGTGTTCCCCAGCTCTCGCAGATACGCCCCGCGGAGCAGGTTCAAGGCGCGCCAGAGCGGCTCACGCGGTACCGAGACGAGCAGGTGGCTCCGCGTGACCCGCGCCATCTCGGCCAGCGTGCGATCGGGATCAGGGACGTGCTCGAGTGTCTCGATCGCCGTCACCAGATCGAATTCATCGTCGGCGAACGGCAGCTCTTCGGCGCGTCCCGGGACGAACCGGAGATTCGGACGCGCGCGCGTGCGCCAGTCAGCCTCGAGCTTCGGATCGGGGAGGTCGAGCCCGACGACCTCCCGTTCCCCGAGGCGCCGCGCCCACTGCTCGGTGAGGACGCCTTCGCCACAACCGACGTCGAGCACGGAGTCCGGCGCCGCATACCCAAACAGTTCGTCGAGCGCCCCCTCGAAGCCCGTCATCAGGCGGCGCACGACCGGATTGGTGGAGCCGTACTTGTCGTAGGTGTTGCCGGTCGGGACGGAGCTGGCGACTGGCGCCCGCTCGGCGCTCATACCTCGAGCGCCTCGCGGTCGGGCGCTCCCGTCCCCGGAGACTGATCGCGCCGGGCGTGCTCGGCGCCGCCGGTGCCGGACGCGGCCCCCGCCCCGGGCTCGTAGTGCGAGGGCTCGATCCCGAGCTGGAGCTCGATCCGCCGCACCCGCTCGAAGGTCCGCTGCGAGATGACCCGCTGCGCATCGAGCAGGTCCCCGATCACCCCAAGCGATCCGAGCAGCATCGCGCCGATGAACAGCACCGCGCCCGCGATCAGCGACTGGATGTGACCCCGTGCCGCCGCGTGGGGGCTCTCGACGAAGTAGACCAGGAAGCGGATGAACACCGCCAGCGCCGCGGTCCCCATCACCAGCGCGCCGCCCCAGAACACCTTCAGCGGCTGGTACTGCGCGTAGACGCGGAAGATCGAGAGCGCGTTGCGACGCACGTACGCCGCCGTCGAGGGGAACAGCCGCGAACTCTCGGGTCTTGGGATTCGTGCGAACCGGTACGTGCTCGACGGCGACCAGCAGCTTGCCGGCCTGGATGATCGTCTCGAGCGTGTACGTGAACTTCGAGACGGCCTGCACTTGCAGCGCCGCCTCGCGGTTGTACGCGCGGAACCCTGAGGTGGTGTCGGGGATGTGGGTGTTCGACGCCTGGCGCACCACCCACGAGCCGAGCCGCTGGAGCACCTTCTTCAGCCCGGAGAAATGCTCGATCGTGCTCACCTGGCGGTCGCCCACGACCATGTCGGCCTCGCCGCGCAGGATCGGCTCGACCAGCCGCGGCACGTCGGCGCCCTCGTACTGGTTGTCGGCGTCGGTGTTGACGATCACGTCCGCGCCGAGCTTGAGCCCCGCGTCGATCCCTGCCTGGAACGCCGCGGCCAGTCCCTTGTGGTTGGTGAGCCGAACGACGTGGTCGATTCCGTGCTCGCGGGCGACCGCGACCGTGCGGTCGGTCGAGCCATCGTCGATGATGAGCCACTCGACCTGGTCGAATCCCGCGACGGTGCGCGGCAAGCGGCTCAACGTGAGTGGCAGCTGACCTTCCTCGTTGAAGCACGGAATCTGGATGATCAGCTTCATCGCCCGGACCCTCGGCGCTCATGGGCACACGGTAGCGGGATACTCGGGGCCAGTGGACGCCGCGATCGTCACCGAGCCCGCGCCGGCGGGGCCCGTCGCCGAGCGCCGTGAGCGGGATGTCCGGACGGGGCAGGTCGTCCCGAGAGCAGTGGCGCGCGCGCGGTCGATCGGCGTGCACGGCGCGGCGCTCGCCCTGCTGCTCATCCTTGCGCTGGTGCTGCGTCTATGGGGCGTCAAGCAGGGCCTTCCGTATAGCTACAACTCCGACGAAGCCACCCACTTCGTCCCGCGGGCGATCGGTTTCTTCGGGCACGACCTCAACCCGCACTACTTCCTCAACCCGCCCGCGTATTCCTACCTGCTCTACATCGTCTTCGAGCTGTGGTTCGGCAGCGCCGACACCGTCAGGCACCTGTACACGACGGACCCGACGTCGGTGTTCGTGGTCGCGCGGGTCGTCGTGGCGGTACTCGGCACCGTCTCGGTCGCGCTGCTGTACCTGGTGGGGGCGCGGCTCTGGGGCCGCAGCGTGGGCTTGCTGGCTGCCGCGATCCTGGCGGTGGCGTTTCTGCCCGTCTTCTACAGCCATCTCGCGCTCAACGACGTCCCCACGCTCGCGCCCGTGACGCTCGCGCTGTACGGGATTGCGGGCGTCCTGCGGCGGGGGCGAACCCGCGACTACGCGTTGGCCGGTGTCGGGAATCGGGCTGGCAGCCGCGACCAAGTACACCGGCGGGATCACCCTGCTGTGCCTGCTCGGCGCGACGGCGAGCGACGCCGCCGGCGGGTCGCTGCGGGGCGCGGCGCGGCGGCTGGTGCTGGCCGGCGCGTTGGCGGTTCTCGCATTCGTGATCGCCAACCCCTACTCGCTGCTCGACCCCGGGTCGTTCTGGGCTGGCGTCGGCCAGCAGGCCTCCTTGTCGGCCGGCCAGGATCCCGTCAAGCTCGGGACCCGGGCCGGCAGCGGGATCACGTACTACCTGTGGACGTTCACGTGGGGTCTCGGATGGGTGCCGACGGTCGCGGCCCTGGGAGGGACGGCGCTGCTGGTGGCGCGACGGCGCGTCGGTGCCCTGCTGGTCCTGATTCCCGCGTGCGTGTTCTTCATCATTTTCATGGGCGACCAGCAGCGCTTCTTCGGCCGCTGGTTGCTTCCCATCTTCCCGGTGGTGGCGCTGCTCGCCGCCTACGGAGCTGTCGAGCTGGCGCGCTGGCTGTCGCGCAGCCGTGGCGTCCCGCTGGGTGTCGCCGCCGCCCTGGCGGGCGTGCTGCTGCTCGGTCAGAGCGTCGTCGCCGACGTCCACAACGATGCGGTGCTCTCACGCCCGGACACGCGCAATCTCGCGCGCGCCTGGATGGTCAAGCACGTTCCGGCGGGCTCGAAGGTGGTGATCGAGCCGCTGGTCCCCGACAACTGGGCGATGGACGTCGGCGTCTCGCTGCCGGCCACGCCGACCGGGGAGCGGTGGTGGCGGTGGCCGACGTGGCTGACCACCGTGGGCCGATCCGGCAATCAGCTCCCCGCCGGCGAGCACCGGTTCGTGCTGGTCGATCAGTACGAGCGAAACCTGTATCCGGCGCAGCTCGACAGCTACGTGACGGACGGCTACTGCTGGCTGGTGATCGGCTCGCTGCAGGCAGGCAGGGCGTTCGCCCAACCCGGCGACGCGCCGAGCGCGATCGCCTATTACGCCCAGCTCGCGCGCCGCGCCCGGCTCGTGTACCACGTCAGCCCGTTCGCGAAGGGCGCCCATCCGGTCCCGTTCAGCTTCGATTGGTCGATCGATTACTACCCACAGCAGTATCGGCTGCCCGGGCCCGAGCTGAGCGTCTACCGGCTGCGCGGAGGGCAGTGCGGATAGCCGCCGGAACAACGCCTGCCGCGTCATATCCTCATAGGCACCAATGGCCCTAGAACGTGAAAGCGATCGCCGGCACCTGGCGCGCGCGATCGAGCTCGCTGAGCACGGCCGCGGCCACGTCAGCCCCAACCCGCTCGTCGGCGCCGTGCTCGGCCGGGACGGCGAGATGATCGGAGAGGGCTTTCACCGGGCAGTGGGCGCGCCGCACGCGGAGGTGGAGGCAATCAGCGCCGCCGGCGGCGAGAGCCTCATCGGCGCGACGATGTATGTATCGCTCGAGCCGTGCTGCCACCACGGCCGCACCCCACCGTGCACCGACGCGATACTTGCAGCCGGGATCCAGCGCGTGGTCATCGCCGCCGACGACCCGAGCGCGCACGCCTCGGGCCGCGGCCTGGGGATTCTCCGCGACGAGGGTGTCGAGGTCGTGGTCGCGGACGGCGAGCTCGCAGAGCGGGCACGCCTCCAGAACCAGCCCTTTCGCAAGCACGCGCGCAGCGGTCGCCCGTGGGTCCTGTTCAAGTCCGCGATGACGCTCGACGGCAAGGTCGCGACGCGGAGCGGGAACTCGCACTGGATCTCCGGCGAGGCCAGCCGCAGGCGTGCGCATCACTGGCGCGCGGAGTGTGACGCGGTGGCGGTTGGGATCGGCACCGCGCTGGCCGACGACCCGCTGCTGACGGCGAGGGTCGAGGGCGCGGCCCGCCAGCCGAAAAGGATCGTGTTCGACTCGCTCGCGCGCCTGCCGCTCGATTCACAGCTCGTCCGGGGGGCCCGTGAGACGCCCCTCACGGTCGTCGTCTCCCGCGCCGCGCCGCGGGCGGCGACCGACGCGCTCGAGACGCACGGGGCGGATGTGATCGTCGCGCCGGGGGAACACGAGCCCGCGCGCGTGCGCTCGGCGCTCGACCAGCTCGGAGCGGCGGGGGTCGGCTCGATTCTGCTGGAGGGGGGCCCGCACCTCGCCGGGGCGTTTCTCGATGCCGGAGAGATCGACGAGATGAGGCTGTCGCTGGCGCCACTTGTGCTGGGAGGGCGAACCGCACGTGACCCGCTCGAGGGTGAGGGGGTCGACGCGATCGCCGACGCCGTGCGGGCACTCACGCTCGAGTGCGAGCGCGTGGAGGGCGACCTGCTGATCACGTCCAGACTGCGGGAATGGTGAGGTCGTGTTCACGGGCCTGATCGCCGATCTGGGCACGGTCAGAGAGCTCGAGCGCTCGGACGATGGCGCGCGCGTCCGGATCGGGACCACGCTCGCCCGGGAGCTGCGCGACGGGGACTCGGTGGCGGTCAACGGCGTCTGTCTCACGGCCACCGAGGTCGACGGCGCCTCGTTCACCGCCGAGGCGATGAACGAGACCCTGGCACGAACCTCGCTGGGCGAGATCGATGCGGGCTCAGAGGTGAACCTCGAGCTCCCGCTGCGCGCGAGCGACCGTCTCGGCGGGCACGTGGTCCAAGGTCACGTCGACGCGGTCGGGAGCGTTGCCCGAATCGAGCGGGACGGATTCGCACAGCGGGTCCGGATCGAGGCCGGCGAGGACGTGCTCCGGTACGTCGTGGAGAAAGGGTCGATCGCTGTCGACGGGGTCTCGCTGACGGTGTCCGAGACCGGTCCGGGATCGTTTACCGTGTCGCTGATCCCCGAGACGCTCGAGCGCACGAACCTTGGACGGGCCCGGCTGGGGCAGACAGTCAACCTGGAAGCGGACGTGCTGGCGAAGTACGTGGAGAAGGCGGTGAACCGATGAGCAGTCGGGCGGAGGCGAGGTTCGCGACGATCGAGGACGCGATCGAGGACCTTCGGCAGGGGCGGATGGTCGTGGTGGTCGACGACGAGAACAGGGAGAACGAAGGCGATCTCGTGATCGCCGCTCAGTTTGTGACCGGAGACGCGATCAATTTCATGGCCAAGGAGGGCCGAGGCCTCATCTGCCTGGCCCTGACGCCTGAGCGGTGCGACGAGCTGGGACTCGACCTGATGGCCGCCAAGAACGAGGACCCGCTGAAGACCGCGTTCACCGTATCCATCGATGCACGCCAGGGGGTGACCACCGGCATCTCTCCCGCCGAGCGCGCGCACACGATCCAGGTCGCGATCAGCCCCAAGAGCCGTCCCGAGGACTTCACCCACGGCGGTCACGTGTTTCCGCTCAAAGCCAAGCGCGGCGGGGTGCTTGAGCGGGTCGGCCATACCGAGGCGAGCGTCGACCTCGCGCGCCTGGCGGGTCTGCAGCCGGCAGGCGTGATCTGCGAGATCGTTGCCGACGACGGCCACATGGCGCGCGTGCCTGACCTCGTCGCATACTGCGATCGTCACGCGCTCAAGATGGTCACGATCGCCGATCTGGTCGCCTATCGCAGGCGAACCGAGAAGCTGGTGGAGCGGGTCGTCTCGACCCGCCTGCCCACGACCTTCGGGGACTTCGTCGCGGTCGGCTATCGATCGCTGGTCGACAACAAGCACCACGTCGCGCTCGTCAAGGGCGAGGTCGCCGGCGCCGAGGACGTGCTCGTCCGCGTGCACTCGGAGTGCCTGACCGGCGACGTGTTCCACTCCCTGCGGTGCGACTGCGGAGAGCAGCTCGAATCCGCGCTGTCGATGATCGAGCGCGAGGGCCGCGGCGTGCTTTTGTACCTGTCCCAGGAGGGGCGCGGGATCGGGCTCTTGAACAAGCTCCGGGCGTACAAGCTCCAGGAGGAGGGGCTCGACACGGTCGACGCGAACCTCAGGCTCGGGTTGCCGGCCGACCTGCGCGATTACGGGATCGGAGCCCAGATCCTCTCCGACCTCGGCCTCACGTCGATCCGGATCCTCACCAACAATCCGAAGAAGATCTCCGGCCTGGCGGGCTACGGCCTCTCGGTGAGCGACCAGATCCCGATCCAGCTCTCGCCAACCCGCACAACGAGGCGTACCTCCGGGCCAAGCGCGACCGGCTCGGACACACCCTGCACCACCAGGGGCTCGCGTTCGACGAGGAGATGCTCGCGAAGCGAGCAGGAGCAGGACCGCCGCCAGCGGGAGTCCGAGTGAGCGAGCGCGTCGCGCTGTGCGTCGCGACGTTCTACCCACAGCTGGCCGAGAAGCTGGAGGCGGGGGCGCGCGAGGCGCTGGCCGAGGCCGGGATCGAGGACGTCGACCGGTTCGAGGTCCCGGGGGCATTCGAGCTTCCGCTGATCGCCTCCTACGCCGCCCGGTCAGGCCGCTATGAGGCCGTGGTCTGCCTCGGTGCGGTGATCCGGGGCGAGACCGATCACTATGCCTACGTCTGCGGCGAAGCCGCGCGCGGGATCCAGGACGTCCAGCTCACGACCGGTGTCCCGTGCGGGTTCGGGGTGCTTACGGTCGACTCGATGGAGCAGGCGCTGGCGCGGGCCGCGGGCGGGACCAAGCGCGACACCGGCCGCCACGCCGCGGAGGCCGCGCTGGCGGCGATCGAGGTCAAGCGGCAGCTCGCCGCCCGGCGCGGCAGCGCCGGATTCCGCGCCTAGTCGCCCTGACCGCCGGGTGGCGCGGGCGCGTTCCCGCCGTGATGCTCGTGCGCGCCGTGCTCGCCTGGAGCCGGGGGAACGCCGCTGTTTGCCTGCTGGCCGAGCGCTTGTAGCGCGAGCGTCAGCTCGGATCTGACGACATCCGTCTGGTTCGGTATCCGGAGGCGCTGCCAGAGGATCGTGACGGCGGCGCGCGGGTCGCCGGCGAGCCGCAGCGAGTGCCCCAGGTCATACAGGGCGTAGGCGTACGTCAAGCTGCTCGGCGCGGCCGTCGCGACCGCCTGTCTGAGCACCGGGATCGCGGCGCCGTAATCGCCGTCCATCATCAGCTGGTGCCCCTGCGCCTCGAGCGCGTTGGGTCCCGTCGGCTGCGGCGGGGTCGGCGCCGGCTTCGCCGGCTTGGCGGCGGACGGTGCCGTCGTGTGGCTCGCGAGCGGCGCGGGCTTGGCGGCCGGACGCTGCTGCGGCGTCCGCGCTGCGGCGTGCGTACGGCTGAGCGCGTGCGAGCGCGCCGCCGTGCGCAGGGAGCCGGAGGAACCCGTGTTGGCGGCCGCGGCGATTCCAACGGCGAGCGCCGTGGCGGCGAGCGCGGCGAGCGCCGCGAGTCGCCGCCGGCCGCCGTTGCCGGCGACGGAGATCCCGCCGGCGAAGCGGGCGCGAGGCACGGCGAGCACTCGTGTCGTGTGGCCCTTGCTCAGTGCCTGCTCGATCGCAGCGGCGAGCTCACGCGCCGTCGCGAACCGCTCTTCGGGGTGCTTCGCCATTCCACGCGCCAGCACCTGATCGACCGCCGGCGGCAGCGTTGGATTGCGGCGGCTCGCGCGCGGTGGCGGGTCTTCGACGTGCTGGCGGGCCTGGGCGGTGAAGTTCTCGGCGGTGAACGGACGCTCGCCTACCAGCAGCTCGAATGCGGCCACGGCCAGGGCGTACCGGTCGCTGGCGGCGGTTGCGGGATGGCCGAGTGCTCGCTCCGGGGCGAGATACCCGGCGGTGCCCAGCAGTTGGCCGGCGACCGTGAGCGTGTCCTCGGTCCCGAGCTGCGCGATCCCGAAGTCGGCGACATGCAGCACTTGGTCGCGGTCGAGCAGGAAGTTCGAGAGCTTGACGTCGCGGTGGATCACCTCGCGCCCATGGGCGTAGTCGAGCGCCGCCGCGGCCTGATGAAGCCATCGCACCGCCGTGGGCTGGTCGACGGCCCCCAGGCGCAACGCGTCGGCCACGGTCCCGCCCGCGAGGTACTCCATCACGATGAACGGCCGGCCGACGGGGCTCTCGTCCGAGGGCTCGGCTTGGCCGACGTCGTAGATCGTCACCACGTTGGAGTGGCCCGACAGGCGAGCGGCGACCCGCGCCTCGCGTTTGAAGCGGCGCGCCGCCACCTCGTCGTGCGCGTAGGGCTCGGCGAGCAGCTTGATCGCGACACGCCGGTCGAGCGTCCGGTCATGTGCGCACCAGACCCACGCCATCCCGCCCTTGGCGACACGGCGGATGGGCTCGTAACGGTCCGGCAAGACCACGCCCCTGAGCATGCTCACGCGAGGATCGAGTCGACGATCCATTGAGACCGACGTTACCCGAGCCGCCGGATTTCAAGCAGGCCTGGCAGAAACCGCCCAAGCGGCCGGGCTATACTCGCCCGCGCCATGTCAAAGGTGTGCCACGTGTGCGGGAGAGGCCCTGCGTTCGGCAATAGTCGTAGCCACTCGATGGTTGCGACCAAGCGGCGGTTCGATCCCAACCTCCAGCGCGTCCGGATCGACGATCACGGGACGCCCCGACGCGTGTACGTCTGCACGCGCTGCCTGAAGGCCGGCAAGGTCGTCAAGGCGCCGTAGGGCGTGGCCTCGAGCCCTGTCAGACCGGCAGCGGGGCCGGTCTCCGACCCCAGCATCATTCGCTTCCGGGCGGTCGTCGAGGCCGGTCTCGCGGCGCTCGAATCGCGCCGTGAGGAAGTCAACGATCTGAACGTCTTCCCGGTTGCCGACGGCGATACGGGGGACAACATGGTGCTCACGCTGACGGCGGTGCTGCAGGAGCTCGACCGGCTCACCGGAGCCTCCCAAGAGCGCACGATCGACGACATCGGGCGGGAGGAGATCGTCGCCTCGGTGGCGCGGGCCGCGCTGCTCGGGGCACGGGGGAACTCGGGAGTGATCCTCTCCCAGCTGATCCGCGGCGCCGCCGAGGAGCTGGCAAGCCGTCCGGGAGAGCTGGTCGATCCAGTGCTGATCGGCGCCGCCCTCGCGCGCGCCGCCGACCAGGCCTATGGCTCGGTGCGTGAGCCGGCGGAAGGGACGATCCTGACCGTGGTGCGGGAGATGGCGGTGCGCGTCGCATCCGAGCTCGCGCACATGGACGATGCCCGGCTCGGTTCGGGGTCGACGGCAGCCGAGCAGGACGCGGTCATCGCCGACGTGATCGAGCGGGCCCTCGACGCCGGCCAGGAGTCCGTCAAGCGCGGCCCCGACCTGCTCCCGGTCCTCCGGGAGGCGGGAGTAGTAGACGCGGGGGGATATGCGCTGACGGTTTTGCTGGCTGGGATCGTGGGGGCATTGCGCGGAAGCGCGCCGCCGGCCGTCGAGCACCACGCCGCGGCGCGCGTGACCCATCCGCACCACTCTTCGATCACCTACCGGTACTGCACGAACTTCGCGGTCACGGGCACCCAGCTCGAGCAGCGACGGTTCGTCCGGGAACTTGAGGCGATCGGCGATTCGGTGCTCGTGGTCGGCGACCAGACGACGCTGAAGGTGCACGTGCACACCGACGATCCCGACGCCGCGACGGCGTTGTTCGCCGATCTGGGACAGGTTTCGCACCTGGACGTGGCGGACATGCAAGCGCAGGTCAAACAGCGCGACGAGCGACTCACCGCGCCCGAGCGGGTCGACCGCTGCGGGGCGCTCGCCGTGATCACCGGCGATGGCATGCGCTCGCTGTTCGAGAGCTTCGGGGTACGCGCGCTCGACGGTGGCCCGAAGCTCAACCCATCGACCTACGAGCTGCTGGCCGCGATCCATGCGGTGCCGGCCGAGGAGGTGGTGGTGCTGCCCAACAGCCCGAACGTGGTGATGGCAGCCGAGCGCGCCGCGGCGCTGTCCGACAAGACCGTCGGCGTGGTGCCCTCGCGCTCGCCCCAGGCCGGGCTCGCGGCCGCCGTGAGCCTTGACCCGAACCGCAGCGCCGAGGAGAACGTCGCGGCGATGGCCGCGACGCTCGACCGGGTCCGGACCGGAGCGGTGGCGCCGGCGGCCCGAGACGACGCGCGGGGTCGATTCCGCGAGGGCGACGCGGTGGGGTTTGTCGAGGACGAGATCGTCGTGTGGGGCAAGCCGCGCGAGGCGCTGCGCGGGGTGCTGGAGCAGCTCGCGGCCGACGCCGAGCTGATCACCTGCCTGCGCGGCGCAGAGGCGCCGCTCGACGACGAGACGGTCCACGCGCTCGCGGCGGGCGAGGTCGAGTTCGAGCTCTCCGAAGGTGGGCAGCAGAGCTACTGGTGGTTGCTGTCGGCGGAATAGGGGCTACGGGACCGGCCCCCGCTTCGGCTCACGGCGCGCTTGGGGCGCGAGTTGCGCCGAAGCGGGCGCAAGCCCACCCCTAATGGCCGAAGCGTGTACGACCATTGGTCGTGTTGTGATCACCGCCTTCGCAACCAATGAGGCTCTTTCGCCCGAGGAGCTCGAGTCCGCGGCGGCTCGCTATCCGCGGCCGTCGCGGCTGGCACGGGCGCTGAAGCTCCGCGGGCAGAAGGCGCAGCACGCCGCCGAGGTCCTCGGGCTCGCGACGGTCGGTGACCTGCTCGAGCACCTCCCTCGGGACCGGCGCGAGGCGCGGACCGTCGCCGAGCTGACCCGCGGCGAGGCCGCGACCGTAGTCGTCGAGGTGCGGAGCATCTCCTCGCGGCCGGTCCGCAGGCGCGGGATGCGCCCGATCGTCGAGGCGACCGTCGCCGACGGGACGGGCGTGCTGAAGGTGGCGTTCTTCAACCAGCCGTGGCTCGTGAACAGGTACCCGCCCGGAACGAGGCTCGTGCTCCACGGCAAGTACGCCGCGCGCAACCGATTCGCCGTGCAGGCGCACGCGCCGACCACGGACGCGCTGGGCGGAGGCGCCGCCGAGGGGCTCGCCGGCGCCGGTGCCGTCGCCCACTACCCAGCCACCGACGGGCTCACGTCGACCGAGATCCTGGCGCTCGTGCGGCGCCACGCTGAAGCGCTCGCGGACGTCGCAGATCCGCTCGCCAGCCCGCTGCGGGTCTCCGAGCGCCTGCCCGACCGGGCGGCGGCGCTGTCGGCGGCCCACTTCCCGCGCGGCGGGGCGGACCTCGAGGAGGGCCGGCGGCGGCTGGCCTTCGACGAGCTGTTGTTGGCTCAGCTGGCGCTCCTTCGCCGCCGGCGCACCCGTGAGCGGTCGGCGTCGGCGCCCGTGCTCGATGCACCCCGGGAGCTGACCGCGCGGTGGCTGTCCGAGCAGCTACCGTTCACGCCGACGGGCGACCAGCTGACGGCGCTGGAGCAGATCGACGCGGACCTGGCGCAGAGCCGCCCGATGCAGCGACTGCTGATGGGCGAGGTCGGCTCCGGCAAGACGGTCGTCGCCCTGTACGCGCTGCTGCGCGCCGTGGAGCACGGGTACCAGGGCGCGCTGATGGCGCCCACCGAGACGCTCGCCGAGCAGCACTTCGCGACGCTCCAGTCGCTGATGCCCGGCGAGGCGGTTCCGCTCGGCCTGCTGACAGGCTCGACCCCCGGCCGCCGCGCGGCCGACCTGCGGGGGAAGCTGGCGAGCGGCGAGCTGGCGCTGGTGGTCGGGACCCACGCGCTGATCGAGCCGACGGTGTCGTTTGCGCGGCTCGGGGTCGTGGTGGTCGACGAGCAGCATCGCTTCGGAGTGCGTCAGCGCGCGGCGCTCGACGCCAAGGGCCCTGGGGAGGAGAGCCCGCACGTGCTCCACATGACCGCGACGCCGATCCCGCGCACGCTCGCGCTCGTTTCCTACAACGACCTCGACTTCACGCTGTTGCGCGAGCTTCCGCGCGGCCGCCGTCCGATCGAGACCTACGTGTGCTCGACCGCTGCGGAACGTGCGCGGGCATACGAGCGGATCCGCGAGGAGCTCCGCGCCGGACGACAAGCATTCGTGGTCTGCCCGCTGGTGGAGGAATCGGAGGCGCTCCAGGCGCGCGCGGCGACGGCCGAGTTCGAGCGTCTGCGAAAGGGGGAGCTCGAGGGCTACGAGCTGGTCCTGCTCCACGGCCAGATGCCGTCGAGCGCCAAGCAGCAAGCGATGGCGGCGTTCGCGTCGGGGACCGCCCAGGTGCTGGTCGCGACATCGGTGATCGAGGTCGGGATCGACGTACCGAACGCGACCGTGATGCTCGTCGAGGACGCCGAGCGTTACGGGCTCTCGCAGCTGCACCAGTTGCGTGGCCGCATCGGGCGGGGAACGCACGCCTCTGTCTGCCTGGTGTTCGGCCCCAAGGACTCGCCGCGCCTCCGGGCGCTCGCCGCCCACAACGACGGGTTCAAGCTGGCCGAGATCGACCTCGAGCTCCGAGGCGAGGGGGAGCTTGTCGGCACCCGTCAGCACGGGCAGGCCGCGTTCCGGGTCGCGGAGCTCCCGCGCGACACCGAGCTGCTCGAACGCGCCGCCGCGCATGCCCGGTCGATCACCTCCGCCGACCCCGAGCTCGAGCTGCCAGAGAACGCGCTGCTCGCCTGCGCGCTGGCGTCGAAATACGGCGCCGAGGCGGCCGCGCCGATCCGCGCGTGAGGGTGATCGGCGGCGAGCTCGGCGGTCGCAGGCTGAGCGCGCCTCATGGACGTGCCACCCGCCCGACCCCGGAGCGAGTCCGCGAGGCGCTGTTCTCGATCCTCGGCTCCGTGGAAGGGCTCACCGTGCTCGACCTGTTCGCAGGGTCCGGAGCGCTGGCGATCGAGGCGCTGTCACGTGGGGCGCAGGCGGCGACACTCGTCGACTCCTCGCGCGCGGCGATCTCGTCGATCAACCGCAACCTGGAGTCGCTCGATCTGGCGGCCGAGGTGCGGGCGCAGGAAGCGGTGCCGTTCCTCCAGCGGGCACGGCAAGACGCGCGTCAATACGATCTCGTGTTCCTCGATCCTCCATATCGCCATTCGCCGACGCTCGAACGGGAGCTCTCGACGGCGCTGGTGCCGGTGCTTGCGCCCGGTGCTCGTGTGGTCACCGAGAGCGACCGGCGGGCGCCGCTACGGCTCGAACTACCCTCTCCGCCGGTCGAGCGCCGATACGGCGACACCCTGATCCGCATTTACCGTGTCCCCACCTGATAATCGCGTCGCGATCTGCCCCGGGACCTTCGATCCCGTCACGTATGGCCATCTCGACGTGATCAGCCGCGCCTCGTCGATGTACGACGAGGTGGTCGTCGGCGTCGTCAATATTCCGTGGCGGAAGGGCGCGACGGTGTTCACCGCGGAGGAGCGGGTCGGGTTCGTCGAGAACGCCACAAGCGAGCTGGGCAACGTCACCGCCGCGCCGTTCAACATGCTGCTCGTCGAGTTCGCACGTGCCCGCGGCGCGATGGCGATCGTCAAGGGACTGCGCGCGATTTCCGACTTCGAATACGAGCTGGAGCTGAACCAGCTCAACCGCACGCAGGCACCGGAGATCGAGTCCGTTTACCTGATGGCGTCGGCCAAGTACAGTTTCCTGAGCTCAAGCGGCGTCAAAGAGCTCGCCACCTTCGGGGGCGAAATCGACAATCTCGTCCCCAAAGAGGTAGCCGACGCCTTGAAGGAACGGCTCAGCCGCTGACGAAACAGAGGTTCGCGATGGATGTCCTTGTACTGATAGACAAGCTGGACGATCTCGTCCACAACGCCAAGCCGGTCCCCCTGACCGACCAGGTGCGCGTGGACAAGGAAGAGATCTACGACATCCTCGACCAGATGCGGGCGACCATCCCCGAGGAGATCAAGCAGGCTCGCTGGATCGTCAAGGAGCGTCAGGAGATGCTCGCCGAGGCCAAGCGTGAGGCCGAGCGGATCGTCCAGGAGGCACGCGAGCGCCAGGAGCGGCTGATCTCCCAGGAGGAGATCACTCGCCAGGCCGAGCGCGCGGCCGAGGACATCATCGAGGAGGCGCGCGCACGCGAGCGTGAGATCCGGCTCGGCGCGGAGGACTACGCCGACGAGATCCTCAACACGCTCGAGGTCAACCTCTCGAAGTTCATCGCCGCCGTGCGCCGCGGCCGCGAGCGGCTGGCGGGCAAGGAAGAGCCGGCAGAGGTCTCCTGAGCCCCCGCACCGGCACGCCACGGGGCGTGCCGACTGCGAGCTCGGAAGCCGAAGGCACCCGCACGGCACGCGAGGCACGCCCGTGCCGCGCCGGCACGCGCCACAATTCCTTTCGGCATGGCGACGATCGAGATTCTTGACGCTGACATCACCGCGTTGGAGGTCGATGCGATCGCCAATGCGGCGAACACGCGGCTGATGCACGGCGGGGGGGTTGCCGGAGCGATCTCACGTGCGGGCGGCCCGTCGGTTCAGGCCGAGTCACGCGAGCGCGCCCCGATCGGCCTGGGCGAGGCGGTCGAGACGAGCGGCGGGGCGATGCCGTGCCGATGGGTGATCCACGCGGCCACGATGGAGCTCGGGGGGCCGACCTCGGGCGAGATCATCCGGCGCGCGACGGCTTCGACGCTGCGACGCGCCGACGAGCTCGGCTGCAAGTCGCTGGCGCTGGTGGCGTTCGGGACCGGGGTCGGTGGGTTCCCGCTTACGGAGGCTGCTGCGATCGAGGTGTCCGAAGTCCGTAAACACCTGGCGGCTGGGAGCGGCCTCGATCGAATCGTGTTCGCCGTACGCAGTGCGGCGGCGAAGGCGGCGTTCGAGCAGGCCTTGGAGGAATAGGCCGACGCGTCATTCCACGGCGAGGCATGCGCTTGTGGCAATTGCATCTTGGGAGATTTCTTTCGCCTGGCGAAAGTTTTCTCCCGAACCTCGGCCGCTTAGCGAATCTCGAACCCGCTCAGCCCCTCGGACTCCTCCTCGCTGACCTCCAACCTCGAGACCTCGGCGTGCGGCGGTCCGGTTTCCATAAATCGGATCACGCGGTCGACCGCCTCTGGCGGCCCCTCCAGCACCGCTTCGACGGCTCCATCGGACCGGTTGGCCGCCCAACCCGCGACCCCGTGCGCCTGCGCCCGCTGGCGCAGCGAGTCGCGGAAGAACACCCCCTGGACGCGGCCCTTGACGATCACCCGCCTGCGAACCAGAACCAGATCGTCTGACATCAGGGGCGATTCTTACCGTCCGACGGCCGCGCCATGCTTGGCGATCCCATGCAGGCGACGTGGCTCATCATCGGTCTGGCCCTCGGCGCGGTGGCGGCGGCGCTGTTGCTGTGGCCGCGATTGGTTCGGGCACGCTCGGACCTCGAGCACGAGCGCGCGCGCTCGGAGGAGCGGCTCACGACGGTCAGAGACGCGCAGGAGCGGCTCTCGACCTCGTTCAAGGCGCTCAGCGCCGAAGCGCTGCAGTCCAGCATGGTGCAGCTGGCCGAGCTCGCCAAGGCGCAGCTGAAGACCGCGCAGGCCGAAGCGAAGGGCGACCTCGACAAGCGCACGCAAGCGGTCGAGCAGCTGGTCGCTCCGCTGAAGGACCAGCTCGGTCGGGTCGACGCGCAACTGCTCAGACTGGACCAGGAGCGGCGCGAGTCTCGCGGCCGCCTCGAGGCGCAGCTGCGGACGCTCACCGAGACGGGCGAGAAGCTGCGGACGGAGACCGGAGCGCTCGTCACGGCGCTGCGCAAGCCGAACACCCGCGGCCAGTGGGGGCAGATGCAGCTTCGGAACGTCGTCGAGTTGGCCGGGATGGTCCGTTACTGCGACTTCGTCGAGCAGTCGCCGCTCGTCGGCGGGGAGGCGGCGCTTCGTCCCGACCTGATCGTGCGCATGCCGGGCGCCAAGCACGTCGTGGTCGACGCAAAAGCACCGCTTCAGGGAGTGCTCGACGCCTACGAAGCCCGCGACGAGGAGCAGCGCGCGGAGCACCTCCGCGCCCACGCGCGGCTCCTTCGCAAGCACGTCAAGGCACTCGCCGAGAAGGCCTACTGGGACCAACTCGATTCCGCTCCGGATTTCGTCGTGATGTTCCTTCCCGGCGAGCACCTCTATGGCGCAGCCCTCGACGCTGACCCCGCGCTGCTCGAGGACGCGATGGCGCAGCGAGTCCTGATTGCCACGCCGACGACCCTGCTGGCGCTCCTGCACGCGGTCGGCTACGGATGGCAGCAGGAGCGCGTCGCGGAGTCGGCGCAGGCGATCTCGGAGCTCGGTCGCGAGCTCTACGGAAGGATCGTCAAGCTCTCGAGCCTCCTCGGGACGCTCGGTACCCGCCTGAACAGCACGGTGAAGGCCTACAACGAGACCGTTGGGTCCTATGAGGCGCGGGTGCTGCCCTCGGCGAGGCGGTTCGCCGACCACGGCGCAGTCGCGAGCGGTAGCGAGCTGCCCGAGCTCGAACACGTGACGCTCAGCGCCCGCGGTGTCCCGTCAGCCGAGAGCGAGCCCGACGACGTCGAGCCGGCGGTCGAGCAGCTGAGGATGCCGCGGCTCCGGGCGGCCGACTGAACCCCGGCTGCGATAGGGGATCAGGGGTCCGGGAGGGGGTGCCCGGGAGCTAAGCTCGGATCGATGTCGCTGCGAACCGACACGTTCGATCTCGGCGGCCTGCGGCTCCACTCGGGCGACGGTCGGCGACTCGACCTGAACGTCGCGATCGAGCCGTACTCGCTCGCGGGTGAGGCCTATCGGGTGGAGCCGGAGCTGGTCCCGACGAGGCTCGATGTGTCGCGCACGACGGGCCAGGGATATGCGCTGCGGCTGCGTTTCGACGCCAGCGTCGCCGGTCCCTGCATGCGCTGCCTCGAGCCCGCCGCGCCGACTGTCACGGTGGACGCGCGGGAGGTCTCCCAGCCGGGCGAGGGCGAGGAGCTCGAGTCCCCATACGTCGAGCATGAGCTGCTCGACCTGCGCTCCTGGGCGCGCGACGCGCTCGCGCTCGCGCTCCCGGCCAATGTCCTGTGCCGCCCCGAGTGCGCGGGGCTGTGCGGCGTGTGCGGTGCAAATCTGAACGACGCCGGCCCCGGTCACGCGCACGAGCGCGAGCCGGATCCCCGCTGGGCGAAGCTGTCCGAGCTGCGGTTCGAGTAGCACGGGCGGCCCGTCCGGTCCGGTTACACTCACCGCCATGGCCGTCCCCAAGCAGAAGCAATCGCATGCGCGCACCACCAAGCGCCGCGCGCAGCACAAGGCCGCCACCAACGCCTACAACGCTTGCCCGCAGTGCCACAGCCCGCGTCTGCCCCATCGTGTGTGCCCCGTGTGCGGTTACTACCGAGGACGGGAGGTCGTCTCCGCAGACGGTGGGGAGCCGACCGTCTGACGGGCTAAGCCGATGATCACCGTCGCGGTGGATGCAGGCGGGGCCGATCTCGGCCCGCGTGAGGTCGCCGCGGGCGCGGCGCTCGCGGCCAAGCAGGGAATCGGCGTGCTGCTGTTCGGCCCCGCCGAGGAGATCGGGGACCCCGGGCCCGGTGTCGAGCTGATCGACGCACCCGTGTCGATCGCGAAGGCCCCGGACCCCGCGTTCGCCGTCAGGACCACCCCCGAAGCGTCGATCGTACAGGCGGCGCGGGCGGTCGCGGAAGGCCGCGCGCAGGCGCTCGTCTCGGGTGGCTCGACCGGGTCGGCGCTGGCGGCGGCGCTGTTCAACTTGCGCCGCGACCGCGGCATCTACCGTCCCGCCCTGGCGCTGCCGCTCCCGCTACCGGGATCCTCCCCGGTGCTGCTGCTCGACGTCGGCGCGAACGTCACCTGCCGCCCGGAGCACATGGTCCAGTTCGCGCACATGGGCTCCGCATTCGCCCAGGCGATGCTGGGGATTGCCTCACCCAAGGTCGCGCTCTTGTCAAACGGCGAGGAGCCGGCCAAGGGGACGCCTGACCTCGTCTTCGTCCACGAGCAGCTGGCCGGGCCGGCCGGCGCCGGTCTGAACTTCATCGGCAACATCGAGGGCACGCAGTTGCCCGAGCGCGTCGCCGACGTCGTGGTGATGGACGGGTTCACGGGGAACGTCACGCTGAAGCTCGCGGAGGGGATCTCCGCGAGAACGCTCCGAGCGATCCGGGAGGCCGCGATCAGCTCTTGGCGCGGCCGGCTTGGGGGGCTGCTCCTGGCGCCCGCGGTTCGCAAGCTCCGCGAAGAGATCGATCCCGAGGACCAGGGCGGTGCCTACATGCTGGGGCTACGGCAGCTCGGGCTCGTCGCCCACGGACGCTTCTCCAGCCGGGGCTTTGCACGGGCGATCGAGGTCGCGGCGCGCGGCGTCCAGGAGGATGTGATCGGGCGGACGCGCGAGGCGCTGGCGCACGCCGGCGCGCTGCGCCCGCCCCGCGATCAAGGAGACGGCGAGGAGAACGGCGGTGCGGGCGAAGCCCCGTCCGAACCCACGGCTACGGTGTCCGGCGGATGAATCGCGAGCAGATCTTTTCGCTGATCCGTGCGCATCTTGCCGACGAGCTCGAGGTCGACCCCGAGAGGATCTCGGAGTCGACCCGTTTCAAGGAGGACCTGGAGGCCGACTCGCTCGACCTCTACACGCTTGTCCAGGAGCTCGAGGATTCATACGGCGTGAAGATCTCCGACGAGGAGGCCGCGAAGATCCTGACCGTCGGTCAGGCCGTGGACTTCGTGCTCGCGAGCGGCGTGGAGCACTCGCGCCGGTCAGCGGCGGCGAGCCAGGGTCCAGACGCGGAGTGATTCGCAAGCGAAAGCGCGAACAGGGCGAGCACGAGGAGGGACTGCAGGAGCTTCTCGATCAGCTGCCCGAGGAGCTCGCGATACCCGTGTTCACACATGCCTCGTGGACCGAGCGGCGCTCGAACTCCTACGAGCGGCTGGCGTTCCTCGGTGACAGCGTGCTCGCGCTGGCCGTCACCGCGCACCTCTATCCACGCCTTGCCGCAGACCGCTACGGCGCGGGCAGGCTCACGAAGATCCGGGCGCAGGCGGTCTCCGGTCGCTCCTGTGCGGCGGTCGCCGAACGGCTCGGGATCCCGGACCGCCTAGAGGCTGCGGCGCCCCCGGGGGCGGCCTCCACCGTGCGCACCCTGATCTCCACGGAGCGGGTGCTGGCGTCGGTAATCGAGGCCGTGATCGGCGCGTGCTTTCTGGCGTTCGGCTACGAGCGCACCGCCGCCGCGGTGGTCGACGCGTTCACGATGGAGATCGACGACGCGCTCAAGCACCCCGTCGACTTCAAGTCGGCGCTCCAGGAGCGGCTGGCCCGGCGAGGGGCGCTCGTGATCTACGACGTGGTTGAGGAGCAGGGGCCACCGCACGACCGGACGTTCCAGATCAAGGCGACGATCGGTGGCGTCGAAGTCGGCCGCGGCACGGGACGCAGCAAGAAGGACGCCGAGCAGGAGGCAGCCCAGGCCGCGCTCGAGGCCCTGGAGCAGTAATGCACCTCAAGTCGATCACGCTGAAGGGCTTCAAATCGTTTCCCGAGCGAACCCGCCTGGAGTTCGGTCCCGGAGTCAGCGTGATAGTCGGGCCCAACGGCTCCGGCAAATCGAACGTCACCGACGCGGTGCTTTGGGCGCTCGGCGAGCAGTCGCCGGTCGCGGTCCGCGGCCAATCGATGCAGGACGTGATCTTCGCCGGCGCCCCCGGGCGCCAGGCCAGCAAGGGCGCCGAGGTCGAGCTGATGCTCGACGACAGCGAGGGGATCCTCGGGCTCGGGGCCCCCGAGGTGTCGCTCGTGCGCCGCCTCGATCGCGCCGGCGAGGGGGAGTACCGCCTGGCCGGCGCGCGGTGCCGGCTCGTCGACGTGATCGAGCTGCTGTCCGACACCGGGCTCGGCAAGGAGATGCACTCGGTGATCTCCCAGGGCCGCGTCGAGTCGATCGTCACGTCCAAGCCACGTGACCGCCGCCTGCTGATCGAGGAGGCCGCGGGCCTCGGCAAGCACCGCAAGCGTCGCCGCCGCGCCCAGCTGAAGCTCGCCCGCACCCAGGAGAACCTCGACCGGGCGCTCGACGTCGAGCGCGAGGCGCGCTCGCGTCTGCGCCCGCTCAAGCGCCAGGCCGAAGCGGCCGAGCTCCACGCGCGCCTCGAGCGCCAGACGCTCGAGGCGCGCTGGGAGCTCACGCGCGACGATCTGCGCATCCACCTGGACGCACTACGGCTCGCCGAGACCCGGGCCGCCGAGGCGCGCGGCCGGCGCCAAGAGGTCGAGCGCGAGCTGGAGGCATTGGCGGGCCGCCGAGAGGCAGCCGAGGAGGCGTTGGCGAGCCGCAGCGCACAGCGCGAGGAGCTCTCGCGGCGGTGCTTCGTGGCGGAGGCCGCCGCCGAACGGGTCTCCTATCGCGCCGAGGCTGTGCGCGCCGCGGCCGCCGCGATCGAGGGCCGCGGCCGCCGCGCCGGTGAGCTGCTGGCGTCACTCGAGGCCGAAGCGAGCAACCAGACCAGCGACCCCGGGGCGGAGCGCCGGATCGCCGCGCTCGAGGCGCGACTCGCAGAGCTCGACCGCGACCGCGAGCAGGAGCTCGCCGGGCAGCTCGCCGTGCTAGAGCAGCAGCGGGCCGCGGCGAGCGCGGCCGTCAGGGATCGCGACGCCGCCGCCGGGCTGGCTCAGGAGGCCCGGCGGCAGGCCGAGGAGCGGGTCGACGCGGCACGCACGGAGCTGCGCCGCGCCGAGCGGGCGGTCGAGGAGGCGCGGCGGGAGGCGGCCCGGGTGGGTGGAGAGCTCGCCGCGGTCAACCAGTTCCTGCGCACGCAGACCGCGGCACCCGGCGGCGCGACTGTGCTCGCGGACGAGCTCGAGGTCGATCCCGGCTACGAGCTGGCGCTCGCGGCCGCGCTGGACGGCCGCCTCCGGGCAGCCGTCGTCGCCGACGGGGCCGCCGCCGGCGCGCTGCTCGACGAAGCGGGCGCCGAGGGAGGACGGGCGCTGATCGCCGGTGCACCCCCGGCGGCCCGAGCCGGTGGGGGCGCCGCCCAGCCGACGGGCGGGGCGGAGCTCCTCGCCGACCATGTCCGCGGTCCCGCAGCGGCGCTCGAGCTCGCGCGGGCGCTGCTCCGCGACACCTGGGTGGTCCACTCGCTCGACGAAGTCTCGAACGCGTTCACCGGCGTCGCGGTGACGCGCACCGGGAGAGTCTGGTCGGCGCTCGCCAGGGAGGTGCGTCAGGCTCCTGCCGTGGGCGAGGAGCGTGTCCTCGCCGAGCGCAACCGCCGTGAGCAGTTGATCGCGCAGACCGAGGCCGCAGCGCAAGGCGAGTTGTCCGCCGGGGCGGCGCTCGAGGACGCAAAGCACATCGACCGGTCCGCCGACACCGAACGCGAGCAGGCGACCGCGGCTCACCGCGCCGCAGTCCGCGAACGCGACGAGGTCGCCGAGGAGGAGCGCCGGATCGCCGCGCTGATCGAGCGCCGGCGCGCCGCTCCCGACGACACCCCCGCCGAGGAGCGCCGTCGCCGAGTGGCGAGCGAGCTCGCGGCCGAGCGCGAACGAGTCGAGCGCCTAGATCGTGAGCGCGCCCAACGCGCCGCCCGGATCGACGGGCTGCGCCACTCGCGTGAGCGAGACGACAGGTTGCTCCCGGCGATCCGACTCCTGATCGACGCGCTCCAGTCGGCGGGCGAAGCAATCTCCGCCCAGCACGCCGCATTCGAGGCCGCACTCGCGGCCGACCGTGAGGCGGGGGAGCACGTCGCGGCCGAGCTCCGCGCATGCGCCCAGGAGGAGGCGGCGATCCAGGGTCAGCTCCACCGCTGCAACGAGAGCCTGACGGAGGCGGAGGTTGCGCTCCATCGCGCGCGTGACCGCGCCGCCGAGGGCGACCAGGAGCTCGGCGCGCTCGCCGCTCGCCTGGAGCTCGAGGCGAGTCCGGCCATCGCCCCGCTCCCCGACGAGGAGCGCGAGGCGCTGAGCGGACGCCTCGAGCGGCTGGCTCGGCGGCGTGAGCAGCTCGGGCCGGTCAATCCGCTTGCCCAGCACGAGTACGCCGAGGCGGTCGAGCACGTCGAGGAGCTCGAGCGCCAGCGGGCGGATCTCGAGACGGCGCTGCGCGAGCTCCAGAAGCTGATCGTCGACACCGACCGCCAGATCCGCGAGACGTTTGAAGAGACCTTCAACGCGGCCGCCCGTAACTTCGAACAGGTTGCGGCCCAGCTCTTTCCTGGCGGCCGAGGCCGGCTGCGGCTGGTCGTCGACGAGGACCGGCGGGCGCGAGTCCTCGGCGGAGCGGCGCCGGAGGGCGGCGGCCCACAGGCGGAGGAGGCCGCGGACGCCGATGAGCCGGATGAGGCCGAGGCCCGCGGAGAGGAGGATCTGCTGGGGGTCGAGATCGAGATCAACCCCGCGGGCAAGGAGATGAAGCGGTTGACGCTGCTCTCGGGGGGCGAGAAGTCGATGACCGCGCTGGCGTTCCTGTTCGCGGTGTTCCTCGCGCGCCCATGCCCGTTCTACATTCTCGACGAGGTCGAGGCGGCGCTCGACGACCTCAACATCGACCGTTTCCTGGGGCTCTTGCGGACCTTCTCGCAGCACGCGCAGTTCATCGTCGTCACCCACCAGCGCCGCACGATGGAGGCAGCCGACTTCCTCTACGGCGTCTCGATGGGCGCGGACGGGGTCTCCAAGGTGATCTCACAGCGGCTGCCGCGCGAGGACGCCGCCGCGTAGGCCCGGTCGCTGCCTTCCGGCGCGGGGCCCGGCGTTGCTAACGTCGCGCGCCCGATGGCCCGAGATTGGACCGATCTGTTCATCGTCGACGGCGCCGGGGACGGATCGTCCGGTGCGTCGGCCGAGCCCGCCGCCGCGCAGGAGGAGTCGCGCGTTGGGCGGTTTCGGCGGCTGCGCGAGAGCCTGCGTCGCACCCGTCAGGCGCTCACCTCCGAGATCCAGGCGACGCTGTTCGAGGACCTCGACGAGACCACCTGGGAGCGGCTCGAGGAGGCGCTGATCTACGCCGACGTGGGCGCCCAGACCACCGCCAAGGTGGTGGGTGAGCTCGAGAGCGAGGCGACCGCCGGCTCGATTCAGGGCGGCGAGGCACTGACCCAGCGGCTCACGGAGCTGCTCGCGGACATCGCCCGCACGGGAGATGACCAGATCGACCTGCGGGCGAAGCCGACCGTGATCCTCGTCGCAGGGGTGAACGGCACCGGCAAGACGACGACCGCCGGGAAGTTGGCCTTTCACATCAAAGAGCTGGGGCTGTCAGTCGTGCTGGGGGCGGCGGACACATTCCGGGCCGCCGGCGTCGAGCAGCTCGAGCAGTGGGCGGAGCGCGCCGGGGTGGGGTTCGTGAAGGGACCGCCCGGGGCGGACCCGGGAGCGGTCGCCTACGACACGATCGCCGCCGCCCGACGCGACGCAGCCGACGTCGTGATCATCGACACCGCCGGGCGCCTGCATACCCAGGAGGACCTCATGGCCGAGCTCGCAAAGGTGCGCCGAGTGATCGCCAAGCAGATCCCGGAGGCCCCCCACGAGACGCTGCTGACGGTGGATGCGACGACGGGTCAGAACGGCCTGCGCCAGGCGCGCCTGTTCTCGGACGCGGTCGGCGTCGGCGGGTTGGTGCTGACCAAGCTTGACGGTACTGCGAAGGGAGGGATCGCGTTGGCGATCGCTTCCGAGCTGGGCATCCCGGTCAAGCTGATCGGGGTGGGGGAGCAGCTCGAGGACCTGCGCCCGTTCGAGCCGGCCGAGTACGCCAGGGCGCTGGTGAGCTAGAGCTATTCGGTCAGCGGCGGGTCGCTGAGGTGCGAGTTGATCCGCTCCGACAGCGCTTCGGACGCGGCGCGAACGGCCGCGAGTCGCTCCTGCTCATCGGCGTCGGCGAGGAGCGCTGCCTGGTAGGCGTCGTTGGCGGCCGCGTACAGCTCCCGTTCACGCTCGGTGTCGGGCGCCGCCTGGCGGCGCAGGAGCTCCGCGCGTTCGGCGACGGTGGCGGCCGGCTCCTCGCCCGAATGGGACTCGTGCCGACGATCTCCCGGACGAAGGTGAAGCTGTGCTCACCTCGGGGGACCGGGCGATGAGCGGACGGTCACGATCGTGATCGAGCCGTCGGCGCCTGGGGCGGTGGTCGACCTCCCAGCGCGGGTAAGGCTCGACACGGGACAGCCACCCCGTTGGCGACTGAGGAGTCGCGGTGTGCCGCCCCTCGAGCGCGTTCTGCGCTGACCTCGGCCACGTGAACCCAGCCCCAATGGGTGCTGACCAGCACACCACCGATGACGAGCGCGGCGATCGCCGCCCGGCCAAGACCACTCGAGACCGCCAGGACGATCCCGAGCATGATCAGCGCGATTCCGCCGAGCAGCGTCACTCCCGTCAACGTGGCGCCGATCCCGACCAGCCGCTTGCGCGTCGCGCTCTGGGGGAGGATCTCGGGTCGCCCGACCGACTCGGGCAACTGCGAAACGTCGTCTGCAAGCAGGCGTTCGTCGGGCTCCCGTCCGATCAGCTCGACAAGATTTTCTTCGGGAACATTCTCTTCTGACGGTACTCTCAGTAGTACATACCGCCATCCCTGGAAGGGGGATGCAATGCCTTTCTTTTTCTTCACAGTCGAGCAGCAGGAGCGCGCGATCGTCGAGCGCTTCGGGAAGTTCGTGCGGGTGGCAGGCCCCGGGCTGCAGCGCAAGACCCCGTTTGTCGAGCGCGTGGCCGGCCGGATGAGCCTCCAAGTCGAGCAGCTCAACTCCCAGATTGAGACCAAGACCAAGGACAACGTCTTCGTCGTGATCAAGCTCGCCGTCCAGTACAAGGTCGGGGCCAGCCAGCAGCAGGTCCAGGACGCGTACTACAAGCTCGACGACCCCGAGGTGCAGATGCAGTCCTACGCCTTCGACGTGGTCCGGTCTCACATCCCCAGCATGGACCTCGACGAGGCCTACGCCGACGCCGACACGATCGCGATGCACATCCAGGACACGCTGCACCGCAACATGGCCGACTATGGCTACGAGATCGTCAAGGCGCTGGTGACCAACATCGAGCCCGACCAGCGGGTCAAGGACGCGATGAACAACATCAACGCCTCGCAGCGCAACCAGATAGCGGCGGCCGCCCAGGGGGACGCTGCAGAAGACGCTCGCGGTCAAGAAGGCCGAGGGCGAGAAGGAGACGATGCGCCTCCAGGGAGAGGGAGTCGCTGCCGAACGCAAGGCGATCGCGGAAGGACTCCACGAGTCGCTGCAGATCATCGCCCAGCACGGGCTGGACCCGAAGGAGGCGATGGCGCTCGTGGCACTGACCCAGTACACCGACATGATCCGCGCCCTCGGCGAGGGGTCGAGGACGAACACGATCCTCCTGCCGCATTCGCCCAGCGGCGTCGGGGACCTGATGGCGCAGATCCGCGACGGGATCCTGATCGGCGACGCCGCCACCGGCCCGCAGATGGTCGGGCGGGGCCCGAACGGCGCGGCCGGCACCAGGGACGCAGAGCCGAGCACCAGCAGCTGAGCGCCGCCCTTTCCCTTTCGGCACCCACGCATCTGCGCGCGCGACACGTGCATCCGTCGAAGGTCGCGTGCGCAGGGGCATCCGCTCGTACCGGTTCCACCGCGCAGTAGCCTGAAGAGCAGATGTTCGACTCACTTGCCGAGAAGCTTCAGGCGACGCTCGCCGAGGTTCGCGGGCGCGGAACGCTGACCGAGGACGACGTCTCCGCCGCAATGCGGGAGATCCGCTTGGCGCTGCTCGAGGCGGACGTCAACTTCAAGGTCGTCAAGGGGTTCACCGACGCGGTCAAGGAGCGCGCGCTGGGCGTAGACGTGGTCGGCCAGCTCAATCCGGGCCAGCAGGTGGTCAAGATCGTCGCCGACGAGCTCACCGAGCTGATGGGGGGCGCGGCGCGCGAAATCTCGTATCTCGCCGCGGCCGCCGACCGTTGTGCTGATGGCCGGGCTGCAGGGCTCGGGCAAGACGACGGCGACCGCCAAGCTGGCGCGCTACCTCAAGCAGGAGCACGGCTCCTCGGTGGCGCTCGCGGCGTGCGACGTATACCGGCCGGCGGCGGTCGATCAGCTCGTCAAGCTCGGCTCCCAGATCGGCGTCGACGTGTACGAGCGGGGCACCGATGCCGATCCCGTGAAGATCGCCGCGTGGGCCCGCGACCGGGCGATCTCCGACGGCAAGGACGTGCTGATCGTCGACACCAGCGGGCGGCTCCACGTCGACCAGGAGCTGATGGCGGAGCTCGCCGACATCAAGAAGGCCATCAAGCCCCACGACATCCTGCTGGTGGTCGACGCGATGACCGGCCAGGACGCGGTCAACGTCGCCGAGCAGTTCGCCGAGACCGTCTACGTTCGACGGGGTCGTGATGACCAAGCTCGACGGTGACGCCCGCGGCGGGGCGGCGCTGTCGGTCAAGGCGATCACCGGCAAGCCGATCCTGTTCGCCTCGACGGGCGAGAAGCTCGACCAGTTCGAGCGCTTCCACCCCGACCGCATGGCGCAGCGGATCCTGGGGATGGGCGACGTGATGACGCTGATCGAGAAGGCCGAGGGCGCCTACGACGAGGAGCAGGCGGCCGAGCTCGAGCGCAAGCTCCGCAAGCAGGAGTTCGGGCTGGACGACTTCCTCGACCAGCTTCGCCAGGTCCGAAGGCTCGGGCCGCTGCAGTCCCTGCTCGGAATGATCCCCGGCATGGGCAAGGAGCTTCGGGGGGTGAAGGTCGACGAGCGCGAGTTTGATCGCATCCAGGCGATCATCCTGGCGATGACGCCACAGGAGCGCCGCCACCCCGAGCTGATCAACGGTTCGAGGCGGTTGCGGATCGCCCAGGGATCGGGCACCAACGTGCAGGCGGTCAAGCAACTGATCAAGCAGTTCGAGCAGATGCGTAAGGTGATGCGCCAGGTCGCCCAGGGGCGGATGCCGGATCTCGGGGCGCTGATGCGCCAGGCGCGCTGAGCCCTGCCGCGGCGAGGTACCCGCGCGCACGCTAACCTCGTGCGGCCAATGGCAGTACGACTCAGACTCACCCGGATCGGATCCCACAAGAACCCCATCTGGCGCGTGGTCGTCGCCGACCAGCGCTCCAAGCGCGATGGCCGGGTGATCGAAACCGTGGGGCACTACAACGCGCAGACCAACCCGTCGACGATCGTGCTCGACGAGGAGCGGGTCCGCGACTGGCTGGCGCGCGGCGCGCAGCCATCGGAGACCGTCCGCAAGCTGCTGCGCATCCAGGGCATCGGCTAGCCGCTGCCAGGCTCGATGAAGGAGCTGCTCGAGTACCTGGCGCGGGGGCTGGTCGAGCAGCCCGACGCTGTGCGCGTCGAGGAAGTCGAGGAGGAGGACGCGACCGTGCTCGAGCTATCGGTCGGGGCCGACGACTACGGCAACGTGATCGGCAGGGGCGGGCGCACCGCCGGAGCGCTGCGTGCGGTGATCAAGAGCGCCGGGGCCAAGCGCAACCGGCGCGTGTTCGTGGACATCGTCGATACCTGATGCCACAGGACGCTGGGCGCTGGTTGCGCGCCGGGCGCGTCGGCCGACCTCACGGCCTCGACGGCAGCTTCCACGTACGTGACGCGAGCCCCGGGCTGCTGGACGCCGGTGCGCGCGTGCTGATCGACGGAGGCGAGGCGACGATCGCCCGCCGGGCGGGCGACGATCGCCGTCCGATCGTGCGGCTGGAGGGTCACGAGGACCGCGCCTCGGCTGAAGCGCTGCGCGACAAGGAACTGATGGTGGAGCGCTCAGAGGCGCCGGAGCTGGGCGCCAGACGAATGGTGGGCGGAGGACCTCGAGGGATGCGCCGTCCGCGACGGCGAGCGCAACGTCGGGAACCGTACGCCGGCTGCTGGCGCTGCCCTCGGTCGAGGTGCTCGAGGTGATTCGCACCGACCGTAAGGGGGAGCTGCTCGTGCCGCTCGTCGGCGACGCCGTCAGAACGGTCGACATCGAGCACAAGCAGATCGACGTGGACCTGCGCTTCCTCGGAGCAGAGTGATGGAGATTGACGTCTTCACGCTGTTCCCGGACGCGTTCGCGTGGTTCGAACGCCAGCGCCATGTCGCCGGCGCGCTGGCGCACGGCAGTCGTCTGGGGTATGTCAATTACCGCGATCACACGCCGCTCGAGCGCCGGCCAGGTGGACGACACGCCGTTCGGCGGCGGCGCCGGGATGGTCATGCGGGTCGACGTCGTCGAGGCGGCGCTACGGGCCAGGTATGGGATCGACCCAGTCGATCTCGGCAGGGACCGGCGCGTGATCGCATTGACCCCGTCGGGCCGGCTGCTCGACGACGAGCTCGTCGACGAGCTGGCGCTGGAGCCCGCGTTGACGCTGCTGTCGGGGCGCTACGAGGGGTTCGACCAGCGAGTGACCGACCACTTCGCCACCGACGAGATCTCAATCGGGCGCTACGTGCTCGCCGGCGGCGAGCTGGCGGCGATGGTGCTCTGCGACGCCGTGCTGCGCAAGCTCCCGGGCGCGCTCGGCCACGAGGACTCGGCGGTCGAGGAATCGTTCAGCAAGGCACTCGCCGGCGCGCCGGAGTATCCGCACTACACCCGGCCGGCCGACTACCGCGGCTGGCGCGTCCCCGACATCCTCCTTTCCGGCCATCACGCCCGGATCAGGGAGTGGCGTCTCGAGCAGAGCCGCGCCCGCGCGGCCGTGGAGCGCGCAGGATCGGGCCCGACAGATTCGCCGCCGGATCGTAGCCCCTAGACAGGCGCCGCACGCGGGCGGTTCGGCCGTAGACGGTTCGCTACCATGGCCACTCCTGGGTGGGGGACAGCAGCCATGGCCCGAAGCTCCGCCAACCCAACGATCGCCGGTGCCGCCGGCGGACAGGATCCTTGATGAGCACCGTGATCGACAGCCTGGAGAGCGCTCAGCTGCGTCGTGCGCCGGCGTTCGACGCCGGCGATCGCGTACGCGTGCACTTCCAGGTGGTGGAGGGGACCAGGCGCCGCACCCAGGTGTTCGAAGGCGTCGTGATCAAGCGCCAGGGCCACGGTGTACGCGAGACCTTCACGGTTCGCAAGCAGTCCTTCGGGGTGGGGGTGGAGCGGACCTTTCCCCTGCACTCTCCCAAGATCGAGCGAATCGAGATAGCCGCTCGAGGCGACGTCAGGCGCGCCAAGCTGTACTACCTGCGCGGCCGCGTGGGCAAGCGCGCCCGAGTCCGCGAGCGTCGCAACGTAACCGCGGAGGAGGCGGTCGAGCGCGGGTTGGTCAACGCCCCGAGCCTGGACGCGTCCGTCGACGGCGCGGCCGACGAGCAGGCGGAGGCCGGACCCGCCTCCGAGGCCGAGGCGCCAGCCTCTGACGCACCTCAGGCGTCCGCTGGCGAAGCGCCGACAGAGGCACAGGAAGCCGAGGCTCCCGAGGATGAGACTTCGGCCAGCGACGGCGAAGAGCAGGAGTGACAAAGGCCAAGAAGTCGGTCGCCGGGTCAGCCCTCGAGCTGATCCTGGTGGTCGTTGTCGCCCTCGGGCTGGCGCTCACGATCGAGGCCTTCGTCGTCAAGCCCTACCGGATCCCCAGCGGCTCGATGATCCCGACGTTGCAGGTCAATCAGCGGATCCTGGTCAACCGGCTCGGCACGCACTTCTCTTCGCCACACATCGGCGACATCGTGGTCTTCCATCCGCCGATGAACTACGCCGAAGGCTGTGCCGATCCGTCGGAGGGGCAGGAGCAGGGTGGGGGCCAAGCGCCGAAACCCTGCGGCGTCGCGCGGAGCAGGCCGTCCTCCGAGACGTTCGTCAAGCGAGTGGTCGGGCTGCCGGGCGACCGGATCCAAATCATCAACGGGCACGTCTACCGCGACGGGATTGCGGAAAAGGACTCCTACATCGACCCGTGCAACGGGCTGGGGGCGTGCGACTTCCCGGGCACGATCACGGTCCCCCGGGGGGACTACTACATGATGGGCGATAACCGTGGCGTCTCCGACGACAGCCGCTTCTGGGGGCCGGTGCCCAAGGCCTGGATCATCGGGAAGGCGTTCTTCACCTACTGGCCACCCAGCAGGATCGGGTTCCTCTAGGGGGAACCAGGGTTGATGGCCGGTTCACGAGCGAAGACGCCCAGGTCGACGTTGAAGTCGGTGCTCGAGCTGATCGCCACGGTCGCGGTCGCGGTCGTGCTGGCGCTCCTGATCCAGGCGTTCATCGTCAAGCCCTACCGGATCCCGAGCCCGTCGATGGAGCCGACGCTGACGATCGGGCAACGCGTGCTCACCAACCGCCTGATCAACCACCCGAGCGTCGGAGACGTCGTCGTCTTCCACCCGCCCCACGGCGCGGATCCGGCCTCCCCCGTGTGCGGGGATTCCAACCAGGGCGCCGGCCACTCTCAGGCCTGCGACGTCCCGACCCCCCAGGAGTCAAGCCAGACCTTCATCAAGCGCGTGGTCGCGGGCCCCGGGGACACCATCTACATCCTGGGCGGCCACGTCTACCGCAACGGAGTGCGCGAGAAGGACCCCTACATCTACCAGTGCGGTCCGGATCCTTCGTGCAATTTCCGGACCCCGATCAAGATTCCGCCCGGCGATTACTTCATGATGGGCGACAACCGTGGCGCCTCGGACGACAGCCGGTTCTGGGGACCGGTCCCAGACAAATGGGTCATCGGCGTTGCCTTCTTCACCTACTGGCCGCCCGACCGGATCGGATTCCTCTGAGTCGAAGCTCAGGCCCCGGCCTGGCGGTCGTCGCTCGAAGGCGGCACGGCGGCTGTTCCGATTCGACCGGTCGCTGGGGGTGCGGTTCGTCGCCGGGGCGGACGAGGCCGGGCGTGGGTGTCTCGCCGGCCCACTGGTCGCGGCCGCGGTCCTGTTCGACCTCGAACGGATCGGTCCCGCCGAGGTACGGGCGCTGGCGGACCTGAACGACTCCAAGCAGCAGATCCCCGAGGCCCGGGCCGAGGTGTTCCCGGTGATCCTGCGCACTGCCGCGAGGGTCGTGATCGTCTCCAGGTGCGCGCCGGGAATCGACTCGCGTGGCCTGCACGTGACGAACCTCGCCGCGCTGCACGAGGCACTGCGGCGGGTCGCGTCCCCGGGCTGCATCTGCCTCAGCGATGGCTTCCCGGTAGCTGCACTCGATCACGAGCAGCGGGCGGTGATCGGCGGCGACGGCAAGAGCGCCGCGATCGCGGCCGCGTCCGTGATCGCCAAGGAGACCCGCGACCGCTACATGCGCAGGGCCCACCTCGCGCACCCGGGCTGGGAATTCGCCAGCCACGTCGGTTACGCAACCCCCGAGCATCGCGAGGCCATCGAACGGCTCGGCGTTTCGCCGCTTCACCGGCGCTCGTTCCAGTCGGCCGCCTACCAGCAGCTCGCGCTCGGCTAGCCCCCGCGGTCCGACTGGGGCCGTGCGAGTGGCTCAGAACGCGCCCTCGAGATGCTCGATCGCGACGAGGCGGCCGGCCGCGTCGAAGGTGATGCCGATCGCGTCGCAGCGGATCTCTCGAGCCGACGGGCGCGATGGGCGCTCGCTCAGCCAGCAGCCGACGATCCGGCGGATGCGAGCGCACTTGCGCGGGTCGATCGCCTCGAACGGCGTCCCTGCGCGAAAGCCTTGGCGGCGGGACTTGACCTCGCAGAACGGGGATTATGAGCGCGGGCTGGCGCTGCCCGCCTTCACGGGGGCCGAGCGATGACCGCCTCCGAGGAGTTGCGCGCCGCCGCCGACGAGATCGAGCAGTTCCTCCCGCAGCCGGTAACTGGTAACCCGGTGAACTTGTCACCGTCAGAGAACGCTGCGCCGTACCGTAAACTACGTTATACGGTGAAGCCGCCCGCCCGTGATCTCGTCGCATTCAGGCTTGAGCCCCAGCTCCATGAGGAGCTGCGTGAGGTCGCGGTCGCCGAGTCTCGGACAGTGTCGGACCTGTTCCGAGACGGAGTCCGCTTTGTGCTGACTATGCGGCGGATGCAGGCCCCCGAGGCCCTTGAGACCGGCCCGGTGGTTAGTAAGGAGAGAAGCAGCCCTGCGACAACGACTCGCGCGGGTCCTCCTCCTCTCCATGACCGAGCCTCAAGCACCGCCGACTAGCGACACCTTCTACGAGGACGCGCGCACCCGCCTGCCGAGGCGCGGCACGGGCGCGGTCGTCCTTCCATTCGTCCCTAGAAATGATCAAGCCCGGCGGGGCGCCGCCGGGCGAGATCGCAACTCCTATGAAAGGAGCGCACTTATGGGTGCCCTCAATTCTAGCGCCGAGCGCAGCGCTCACCCTGTTACCGACCTCAGCGAGGCCCGCGCAAAACAGCGCGCCGCGTTCATTTACTACGACCGCGCGGCCGCCATCGCCGCGCTCACCACGGTCGAGGTCGAGGAGGGCGGCGAGGTCAGGCGCGTGAAGGTGACCGCGAACGCCAAGCTCGTCGCCTACGCGCTCGCCAGGCACGCGAACGCCAAGACCGGGAAGTGCTGCCCAAGCCAGAAGACGTTGGCCGCTAAGACTGGCCTTCACGTACAGCGCATCAAGGAAGCGGTCGCGTTGCTGAAGCGCATCGGCGCGGTGAAGGTGACGCACGGATCCGGGAACCGCGCGGCCTACCAACTGCTCGAAATCCTTACGACAGAAGTACGGGAATCCATACCTCTAGAAGTACGGGAATCCGTACCTCCCATAAGAACTGCGAAGGGGAACGACGAAGAGAACTGCGTCGTTAAGCAACGTCTTTCGAACCCAGACGTTCGTAGTAGTAGTAGTAGTAGTAGTAGTAGTAGTAGTAGTAGTGCCCGCGGTCGCAAGCCGAGAACGGCAACTACTACGACGACATCTTCAGACGTGGAGGGCAAGCGAGCCGAGGGGCTGCTCCTCATGTACGAGACCGCCGTCGAGGAACGCCTGGGCCGCGAACCCAAGCGACGCCCCGGTGACCGAGAGACGGCACTCGCGCTCGTCCCGACCGTCACCGACGGATACGAGTTCAACGACGTGGTGAAGTGGGCGGTCCACGACGACTACACCTGGCAGCGGCTGGTCAACGGCGGCTTCCAACTGTTCGCGCGGATCTACACCAAGCTCGCGGACAAAGCCACGGCAGACCGAGCGCGCCCGTCCCAGTTCACCCCCAAAGACGAGTGCCTCATGCACGACCGCAAGGTGCTCTACACCGGCGATCAGTGCCCGAGGTGTAGAGCCGATGGGAGGCTCGCGGCGTGATGGAGCTACTGCTCAGCTGCGTATGCGACCGCCCGGGGACGGAGGGCGACGGCTTCGTCCACCTGGAGGACAGCATCGGACTGTGCCCGGAGTGCCAAGAGGCCTGGGAGTGGCACAGCGTGGACCCGGACGACCCGAGCACGTACGAGGACCCCGATGCGGATCCGGACGACCCGATGACGACCCGGCAGGCGACCGCCATGGTGAAGGCGCTGCTGCGGACGTGACCACGCCCGCCACCTACCCGACGTGCCCCGAGTGCAGGCGCCCGCTGCTCTGGAGCAACGGAGCATTGCGCTGCTGCTTCCGTCACTGCCCGGTGTTCGGGCAGGACCAGAGCGAGCAGATCGAAGACAGGGAGAAGGCGGCGTGATCAGCGCGGCCCGCCGACTCCGCGCGACCTCGCCACCCGAGGCCGCGAAACTGACGGGCGCGGCACTCTCGCGCACCTTTTCGACCGTCGCCAGCCTTACCGCGACTAGCGCCCGGTGGCGCTCGACCAAGCGCGAGCGGTACGCGCGGCTAAAGACCCCGGGGCCGGAGCCGATGTGGTCGCTCTTGCTGCCTCCATGGGCGGGTCGGCGATGACCGCCCGGATCATCCCCGCCACCGGCGCCCGCACGGTCGTTTGCCGCAACCACTGCTCCGTGTGCGGTAGGCACTTCTCCAGCACGAAGGCGTTCGACCAGCACCTGACCCACGATGAGGACCGCTGGCCGCGCTGCCTCGATCCTTCGAGGGACGACGAGTGCATGGACCGGCGGACCGGAGAGAGTAAGTTCGGGGCGCTGGCGGTCGACGGCGAGTGCAGGATGTACCCGCCGAACGTCGAGCGCCCGGTCGTGGTCTGGGCGCTGGTCGGGTCGGTCGAGGCCGCGAGGGAGCAATGGGGACGTGGACGCGCCCCTGGCGTGCCTACTAAGTGCCCAGAGCCGCTCGAAGCGCCCGGGGGTAGCCAAGCGAGGGTTGCGGCTTCCGGGGGCGCTAAACCGACTTCTGGCGAGGAGGCCGCGTGAGCGAACCCGCCGGGCAGAGGCCGGTCACCGCGCCACGCCAGCGATGCATCTGCGGGAGCACGCCAGCGCTGCACCGGCTCGTCGGCGTCGCGCTCTGCGGCTCGTGCCTCCCGAGTTGGAGGCGCACGCTGGCCTCGATCGAGAACCTGCCCGGGCCGTCGATGGGGTCGACGGCGGAGGCCGCGGACTGATGGCGGCCGAGACCTCGCGCCTCGCCGACCTGGTCGCGGCCGCCCGCGACGACGTCGAGCGCGCCTTCCCGGACTTGAGCGAGCTGCGCTCTGAGGTGCTCGCGGACCTGCTCGCGGCGCACCGCTTCGGGCGCGACCGGGCGATCGAGGGCGAGACCGGCGGCTGTGACCTGCTCCACTCGGCGACGGCCCTGCTGAGCTGGCTGACCGCGGTGGAGGACTGACGTGGGCGGCCTCAGCTCCGACCCGGCGAAGAGGGCCCGCTCGCTGGCCAACCTCCGTCGCAGCGGACCGCCAGCGCCGCGGGGCAACAGCTTCGCCGCCACGCACGGCGCATACGCCCGCATCACCGAGGTGGAGCTTGACCGCAAGACGAGGGAGATCTTCGCCGCGCTCGCGCTCGACGCGCCGGTGCGTGCCGCGGACGGTGGCCTCCCCGCCCACGACGCGCTGGTGGTCCGGATGCTGGCGGAGAACCGGGTCCGCCGGGAGCGCTGCACCGCGAGCGAGATCCGCCACGGCATCGAGGAGAGGGACGGCCGGGTGCGCCCAGTCGTGGAGATCGGCCTGCGGCTCGATGACCAGGCCCTGGCGCTCGCCAAGGAACTCGGCATGACGCCGCGGTCCCGCGCCGCGCTCGGCCTGGACCTCGCCCGCGCCGAGATCGACTGGGACGCCCACCTTCGCAAGCTGGAGGCCGACTGATGGCGCCTAGGCGCTTCTCGCTGATCGCCGTCTGCGAGCAGGAGTTCGGCTTCGTCCCGCACCCGAAGCAGCGTGAGTTGTTGGAGCGCCTGGAGCGCCAGCCCAACGCCATCTGGGCGTGCGGCAGGCGCGGGGGGAAGAGCAAGTGCTCAGCGGCCGTCGGGCTGTACGACCTGTTGTTCAGGCCGGACCTGGACGCGCTGATCGAGGAGGGCGGCGAGCGCATCAGCGTCGTGGTCGCGACATCGCGCAAGCAGGCGACCGTCGTGCTCAACGAGGCGCGCCGGTTCGTGCGCCACTCGCCCGTCGCCAAGGCCTGCCTCGTGGGCGAGACGCAGGAGGAACTGATCCTCGACCACAACGCGCGCCGCAAGGTCTTCCGCGCCGCGCCGTGCTCATCGCGCACGCTCCGCGGCCCCGCCTACAGCACCGGGATCCTCGACGAGGCCGCCTATGCGTTCGACGGCGACGCCGACTCGGACGCGGCCGTCGCCGAGGTCTACAAGTCCGTCCACGGCGGCACGGCGGAGTTCGGTCACGCCGGGCGGGTGCTGATTGTCTCCTCGCCCCGCAACGACACGAACTGGTTCGCCCGTCGCTGGCAGTGGGCCAACTCCGGCGAGGACTCGTCCTGGTGGGCGGCGCAGGTCAGCACCGCGGAGATGAACCCGAGGGTTGATCGCGACTTCCTCGCGACGGTCCGGCGGACCCAGCCCGAGATCTACCCCAGCGAGTACGAGGCGGAGTTCATCTCGGGCGGCACGTCGATGTTCGACCGCTCGCGGTTCGCGCTCGACCCGACCGTATCCACGTCCGAGCCTGACGAGGCCGAGCGCTGGGTCTGCGGGCTCGACCCGGCGATCAGCGGCGACGCCTTCGGCGTGGCGTTCCTGGGGCTCACCGCCGACGGCACCTTCGTCCTCGGCCCGACGCAGGCGTTCGAGCACGACTACGGCGGCGGCACGTGGACGGCCGAGGGCAAGCGGAACGCCTGGGTCCAGGTGCTGCAGAAGGTGGCCGCGGTGTGCGAGCGCTTCAACGCCGAGGTGTTCTCCGACCAGCACGAGAGCCAGGTCGTCTCGGAGATGCTCTCCCGGTTCGGGGTCGAGGCCACCGTGATCGGGATGAACGGCAAGCCGCGCGACGAGTTCGGCCAGCCGATGGAGGCCGCTGGCAACGTCAAGTATCAGAGCTTCATCGAGCTGCGCGACGCGCTGTACAGCGGCAAGCTGACGCTTCCGGCCCACCACGAGCTGTTCGAGGAGATCGTCGGCGTCCAGCTCAAGATCGACTCGACCGGGCCGCGGGTGATCCTCCCGCGCTCCAGCAAGGGGCATCGCGACCTCGCGCAGGCGCTTGCGCTGGCCTGCTACGCGCTGACGCGTCGCCAGGCGACCGGGACCGCCGTCCCGACCGTCCAACTGCCGATGCCATATGCCAGCTACGGGACATTCGGATAGGAGCAAGCGTGAGCAGAGCGGCAATCCGCCGAGAGTTCGAGAAGCACGTCGTCCGCGGCCGGAGCTGCTCATGCCCGAAGCACTACAACGACGGCCGACCCGAGTTCTGCGAGCCCGGATACCTCTCGTTGCCCGAGCACGAGCAGCGCGAGATCGCGGACCTCCGCGCCGGGCTCGCGTCCGACGACCCGGGCCGCGCGTTCTCGAGCAGACCGGAGCCTTACACGGCACGGGACGGCAACCCCATCGACAGCTGGTGAACCACAACAAGGAAGGACACGTGATGAGCGACGAAGACACCAACCAGGTCCCGGAGCCGGAGGAAGTTGATGAGCTGGTAGCGCAGCGTGGCATGCCAGGGGCGGCGATAGCCCGCGCCTTGAGCGGGCAGCCGCGCCTGTCCCGGCAGTCCGGCACCCACCAGCGGCTCGCCGATCTCGCGGCCGCAACCGGGCAGAGAGACGCGGCCTGGCTCGGCACGGGAGGTCCGGTCCGCCGCGACCCCGACGCCGCGCAGAGGCAGTACTTGATGCAAGTCGAGATCGAAGAGGCCAAGCGTCGGGCGCGCGAGCAGCGTGAGCGCGAGGCCGCCGTCCAGCGCGCGGTCTCGAACGCACCAGGCTCGGCGGTGGACGTCACGATCCGCGACTTGGCGAGCCGCGGCCGTGGCGCGGGCCCTCCGAGCCCGAACCCAGACGGCCCGTGGCACCGGCTCGTCGATCGGGCTCACCAGGCGGCGACGTCGGACGCGCGCCGCGACCAGCAGGAGCGTGACCCACGGCTGGAGGACCCCGATGACTTGGCGCACGAGAACCAGATGCTCGGCACCCGGACGCCCGGCGCGTCGCGCGGCGCGGGCGCTGACCACCCACGAAAGGACAGATTCGAGATGCAAGCTTGCCCCGAACGAACCATGTACCAGCAGCTGCTGGAATCGGCCGGACAGGCCGGATCGAGCGCTTATCGTTTCCTGGAGTTCGCGTCCACCGACGCGGCGCGCCACCACGTCGGCCAGGTGCTGAACGAGAAGGCCGAGCAGGTGGCCGCTGAACTGCGGGATCCCGCTCACGCCGCTGCGCGAGGGCGCCTCGCTGAAAGACGTCATCGAGCGCTACGCCCGATGGACCCCAGCGCAGTCAGACGCGCTCGATGATCCCCGCGGCGCAATGAGGGAGGCGGGACTACCCATTCGGAGCAGCCCCGAGGAGCGCACCGCTCGGCTGCGCGAGTCCGCCACCGAGGACGAGCAGAACGACCGCGCCGACTTCCTGGCCGCGATGGACGAGTGCGGCTTGCCGGTTAGGAACGCCCGGATCAAGCGAGGGCCGATGTCCCCTCGGCGCGCGATGGCCGAGGTCGGTCTGCGCGTCGCGGAGCGCCAGCCGGTCAGCGTCCGCCACTCCGGCTTGTCAGAAGCGGGCCAGTTGCTCGTGAAGCTCGCCGAGGCCGCCGAGGGCGATCCAGGCAGCGGTACGCCAACGCTGGACGATGAGACGTGCTCGACCTGCTCCGGCAGCGGGGTCCTGGCTGGCGACGTGTGCCCGCACTGCGGCGGGTCCGGCTTCGAGCCGCGCGACGGCGACCAGGGGACCCCGTCGAGCGTCAGCGGACAGCGTCGCTCGAAGGTCAGCAGTGACCTGAGGTCCGCCACGAACCAGGCCGATGTGAGGCCGGGCTATTCGGACTCCCCGACGTCGCTCAGCCGCTTCGGCGGCGGCACGCAAGACCCGGTCACCCGCGAGGCTGAGAGGCAGCACGGCTTGTGGAACGAGCGCGTGGACGAGGTCATGTCCCTACGCGAGGCGATGACCGAGGTTGGGGTTCCTCTCAAGTGAAGCTCCGTCAGCGCCTCCACCGACGCCGAGTCCGCGGCAGGCTGCTGCCGCTGAGGCTGTGGCGAGTGCGCGCACACCGCCCGGCGGCTCCAGCTGCTCAATCGAGCAGCCCGGCACCGCGCCCCGATTGCCTCGATGGGTTTCCGATCGGGGTGAGCACGCATGCCTGCGAGCGGTACATCGAGCGCCTCGACCGGCCGCATCTCTCCATCTCAGAGGCCCGCCGGGAGCTGCGGAAATTGTTCGCGCTAGGGACTGTCACGGCCAGGCCACCGAAGTGGGCCAAGCCGAGCGCGAGGGCGGATGCGTGGGTCACAGTCGCCGACGTGGCGGCACCGCTGGTCTGGCAGGGCGACAGCCAAAGGCTCCTGGCCACATCGCTCATCGTGCGGGGCACGCTCTCCACCGAACGGCGCTCGCGCCGCAATCGCGAGCGTGCAATCCGCACGAGTGATCGCATCTGGCGCGGCAAGGACGACAGACCCCGGCGTCCTGAGCAGCCGGTAGAGGAGTGGGCGTCATGACAGAGACTTCGCGAGGGCGTCGTGCGCCCTCCGGAGGGCGGCGTCTCACCTGCGCCGCATCGACGGGCACGCGCGGGGCGGGTAGGTGGGCAAATACCTCCGCCAGCCATCCGCCCCGCGCGCCCGTCAACCGGGCGGGCGGGATCGTCCCTTCCTTCGCGATCCCGTCCGCGCCCGGGTCCCTGCAATGAGGAGGAGAGATAGATGAGCCGTACCGCCGAAGCGCCAGACCACGTCGAGCCGCCGGTCGCAGACCGTCCGGTGTCGAGCATCGGCCTGATCATCGACGCGACGAAGGCCGCGGCCGAAGCGTGGGCCCGCTGCGACGAGCGCGAGGCAAGGACGGCCCTCCAAACGCTGGTGGTCGAGGCCACGCTCCTGAGCAAGATGCACCCTCTCCCGCTGCCCGACCGCCAGCGCCGCCGCATGCAGATCGCATCCGAGCGTGAGAGCAGTGGGAGGGGATCGAGTTGACCGCTAACGCAATGTGCGCATGAGTCCCGAGCGGAGGCTTCCCGTTGCGATGATCCATTCGTGCGTAGCCGAGTCGCGTTCCTGGGGGCGGCGGTGACCAGCGGTTTGCGCTGGGCGCGCGAGGTTCTCAACAACACGCTGCTCGCGCTCGGTCTGTCAGTGGTGGCTGTAGGCGTAGGCGTCTCGGGCCTCCTCGTACACCAACCTGCTTGGTTCATTGGGGGCTTAGTTGTATTCGTCTCGATGGTCATCCTCGGGGAGGGCGCTTATCGAGTGCAGGAGCGGGCGAACGCAGAGTTGACTGCCGCGCGTGATGAGGCGCGCGCGGCCCTCCAGGCGCGCAGTCGAAGCGACGACGAGCAGCTTCTGGCGGAGCTAGCTCCACTCGCAAACGCGATCGACAACTTTCAACAAGAGCGGAGGGCCGGGCGCGAGCAAGCGCCCGCCGATCAAGTCCACCAATACGTGCTGGAGACGTATGGGATCTTCACGGACCGTTTTGGGACCCAAGCGTTTCAGATGTGTTATCGACTCTTCCAAGCGAGCCTGCTCGGCGAGGATCAATGGGCACGGATCCGAAACCCCGTGGCCCGCTCCCAAAATCGTCCCGACCTTGCTGGAGACTGGATCGTCGACATTGCGCGAAACATGGGGTTGCTCGATGAATGACGCTCACTCGACGGCCCCGCGCGCGTGCGCGTTCTGCGGCGCCGCTCCGGCCGCGTCTCCGCCGATCTCCCGCCTCGAACCCGGTGCGGCCAGCGCAGCTCGTCCAGCCGTAGCGCGGCAAAGACCCCGCTCACGGCCTCCTCTAGCCAGCGCCGTCGCTCGGGGTAGCCTCCCGCTGCGTGGACGAGTTCCTGACCGTGGCGGAGGTCGCGTCGATTCTCAAGCTGAACCAGCAGACCGTCCGCAACTGGATCGACGCGGGGCAGCTTCCCGCCGTGCGCGTCGGGCAGCGGCGCGTGCGGATCAAACGCTCCGACTTCGACCGCTTCATCGAGCAGGGCTACAGCGGTGGTCCGGCCGCCCAGGCGGAGCCCTCCGAAGGCATCTGGGGCGGGGACGTACCACCGCCCGAGGGGTTAGACGCAGAAAGCTAGGGGCGTTGGGTCCCGTAAGCTTGGCGCTCGTGCAGCCTCGCGAGGTCCCCGCAATCATCGAATCTCTGGGCGACCGCGCGTCGGTGATCACGATCGCATCGGTCAGCGGCGCTGCGTTTGCCGCGCCATATTCATGGTTGCGTAACCGGCTGGTTCCCCAGCGGCCGGTAATTTCTGCAGGTGAGGCTGCGGCGTGGGGCCTTTTCTGGGGACTCGTACTCGCCTTGCTGCTGATCGTGATCCTGCCGAATAGTTCGATCGCATGAAACTCCGCACCCGCCGCCTTGGCGAGACAGTCTGCGCGGCCATCTCGCGCATCACGCCGCGGATGATCGTCCTTCCGTTCTTGGCGACGGTGGCAGTGGCGACCGTGATCGCCCTGACGGTCCCCGCGCACCACGGAAAGGGCCTCGGCACTTGGGCGATCGTCGCGGTGGCGCTCGGCGGCGCCGCGGTCTCTGCGTTCGCAATCGAAGTGGTGAGCAGAGAGCGCTACCAAGAGCGCTACCACGTCAAGCCCGTTCGCGTAACCGCACGGGTGAGTGTGAAGGATGTGGTCGCGGTGGGAGGCGCGTGGGCCAACGTCACCCAAGTGGGTGCTGGCGTTGGCGAGGATGAGCGGAGATTCCGGGTAGTTCCCGCTGCGTTACCCGATCCCCTCGTGTCCCGGTGGTTGGCGTTAGCGTCATCTCTGACCCTCTTTGCATCCATCGCAGTCACGACAGCGCCCGCGGCGGGTATGCAGTGGGCGCACACACCCCCTGTGAACGAAGCTGTCGCCAGCCGCGCCACTACGGCATCAGGTCCAACCGTTCTGCTTTTCGAGGGCTCTGAGCAGCTGGCGGGCACCGGCCACCAATGAGGCTGCGGTCCTTTGTGCTTGCCGATGCTGTCGTAGTCCAACCCGACGGCAAAGCGGTCATTTTTGGGGCTGGTATCGGCCGGATCATCGCCCAGACCCTCCCATGGTCGCAGCCCCAGCTGGCTGCCTACATCACGGTGGAGATTGACCAGGAGCCAGCGGAGTCAGTACACACTTTCACGGTCGAAGTCCTCGATCCCGAAGAGACGGCCATAGTGAACGGGCGGGTCACTGGAAGCTTCGCCGTCCCAAACCGCCCGCCCAACGCTCTCGACGGCGAACTGCTCTCGATCAACTTCGCCCCAGTGTTTGCTGCTCTTCAGTTTTCGCAATCCGGGTTGCACTACGTTCGTCTCGCGTTTGACGACCAGGAGATGGATCGTTTCCCACTGGCGGTGACGCTAGAGCCTCGGGAAGAGCCGACGACCTGGACAACGATTGGGCAGGGGGGATCACCGGCCGCACCAGCTCAACCCAGTCAGTAGTCGGGCGACCATACAGCCAAGGCTGGCAGCATAGGCGGACAGACCCACTACTTCGGGCTGAGCTGCCACGGATCAAGCTCGACCCGCCACCGGGGCTCCGGCCACCGCTTGTGCGCCCACTCGAAGAAGTTGACGCCGTCGTCCAGCGTTGCGGTGCGGTGCTCCTGGTTGACCACGATCCAGGGCCGCTCGGCGTCGCGCTCGATGAGGGTGAAGCTGTACTCGGGCATCGGAACACATGTTCGCGCGCTGTGCAGATGGATCCGTCATCACCACCGCCTACCCTCGGCGGCATGGAGAACTTCACGGTCCTGCTCAGCGACACGCAAACGGATCTTCCGGCAAGCGCGTACCGCTCCACCCCGGAGATCTGGGGCTACGAGGTAGACGCGCCTGATGCAGTCGCCTCCGTCCCGCTCGCGATAGCCCGATGGCACGAGGAGCTGGGCGACGAACGGCAGGCCATCAGCATCGCTGTCGTGCCAACGCGGGCGCTGGGCAACCAGCCTTAAACGGCGCTCCCCTCCCCGCGCGATGCAACCGATCAGGCTGGTACAGGAGAGCGACCACCTGACGGCCTGGCTGGCGTTCAGCGGCGCCCTAATCGTCGCCCTTCTCGCCGCAGTGACGGCGCAGGCGCGCCTACGTGCCCAGCTGTACGCGGAGGACAAGCGCCACCGCGACCGGCTGTCGTTTGAACGCGGGGAGACTGACCGCAGGGAGCTGCGAGGCATTCTCGACGCGCTCGCCGCCCACATGTTCGGCATCCGCGAGGCGCCGATCGAAGCGATCACGACCGCGCGAGCGTACGTCGATCCGGCCAATGCAAATAGAGCGGATCGCGAGTTCCTGAGGGAGCGGCTTGAGCGGCGCCTAAAACGGCTAGATGTGGAGAGCGACGGCGTCGCGGACCAGACCCAGCGCCTACGGCTTCGACTCGGCGCGGAGGCCCAGGCGCTGATCCGCGCAGCCGACTTGGCGAGGTTGAACGCCGTCGGGATCGGCCATCACCTGTCGCCGTGGGGCCAAGAGCCCGATGTCGATGATGCCGCCGCGTCACGGGAAAAGGTGGTCGAGTACACCGACCGGTTCTTCGACGATGCCCTCGCGCTGACCATTGCCCAGCTTCACGTCGAGGCCGTTGCGCTGGAACCCCGCGGCCCTGTTCAGCAATTCGCGACTCGTGCCCTGCTCTTGGTTTGGCGGTTCGTGACTTCGAGCCTTGGACTTGCTCTGGCGCATCGCGACCAGTCCCTTTAGGTGGATCGGGCGTCTGGTATCGGGATGGTTTCGGTGATCGCACCAGCGCGAAGTCAACTCCGGTTTACTCAGCGTAGTAAACCCGGTATACTGGTTGCCATGCCCATAACCGAGAAGCAACTCAAGGCACGCGCCCATCGCGTACAGGACGCTGAGGCCAAGGCCGAGCAGGCCAGGATCTTCCGCGACGCCGCAATAATTGAAGCCGTCGCAGAGGGCCGCACCAAGACGGAGGTCGCGGGGATCGTCGGGCTCACGAAGGCAGCGGTCGGGAAGATCGTCGCCAAGGGAATGGCGGCCTGATGGCCCGCCGGTCGTCGTTCACGTCATGCACGTACCGAGCCGCGCGCTGGTCGAACACGATCAGCACGCTGGCCAGTGGGAACCCGCGCAGGATCGCGCGGCGTGGCAAGAACATCGTCCTCGGCCGGGCGCTCGGCCGTGCAGGCGTGTGGCGGAGGCTTTGGCGATGAGATACGCCCTCCTCGGCGCGTTGCTCATTGTTGGCGGGATCGCCGCGCAGATCGAGGCATCGAGTCATCATCCGGCCGCCAGCAGTCCCGCTGGCTACGTGCTGCCTGTTTTCACCACGGGTTGGCCGCCGACCACGTACGACCTGGTGAGGATCGGTGGCTGGGCGCTGCTCGTCTTCGGGGCCGTCATCGTCGTGTTTGCGCTGGTGCGCGAGCTGCGGCGCCCGAGTACCTGACCAACCAAGCGGCCCGGCGCTGCGCAGACAGCCCGGGCCCGGCAACCAGGAGGTAACCCTGATGCAGTCTCAAGATAACGCCTCATCCGAAGGACAGTGCGCGATGAGGATCGTGGGCTATTGCAGGCGCTCCAAAGAGCGGGCCAACGGCTTCGGGCTCGAAGCCCAGGAGGACGCCGTCCGCCGCTGGGCGGACTACGAGCGCGCCGATGTCGTCTCCATCGAGCGCGACGACGACGTCTCCGGGATCACCGACCCTGAGGCGCGGGAAGGGCTCTCGCGTGCCCTGGCGACGCTCCGGGCCGGAGGGGCCGACGCGCTCGTCGTCGCGAAGTTCGACCGCCTCGCGAGGTCGCTGATCGCGTTCGCAGACGTGCTCAAGCTCTCCGAGGCGGAGGGCTGGCAGCTCATCGTGCTCGACCCGATGCTCGACCTACGGACGGCCGCCGGGCGGGCGATGTCGATGATGCTGATCGCGTTCGCGGACATCGAGCGGGAGGCGTTCACCAACCGGATGCGGGACGGTCGCCGGGCGAAGATCGCTCGCGGCGGGTACTCCGGCGGCAACCGTCTGGCCCGCCGCTACGGCTTCCGACTCGTCGCGAGCGCTGGCGGTGGCTTCGAGTACGAGCCGATCCCGGACGAGCAGGAGATCATCGCGGCCATCGTCGACGCTCGCTCCAGCGGGCTCTCGACGCGCGCCGTCGCGGACCAGTTGAACGCCGACGGCGTCGCGCCCCCAGCGGGTCGCCAGTGGTACCACAGCGCCGTTGGGCGAGTCACGCGCGCCGCCGAGCGGATGGCGGTGGCGGCATGACCGAATCCGCCGTGCCGCACCCTAAAATTGAAAGCCCCGACGCCGTGTCAGCGGCTCGGGGCGCGGACCACCAAGGAGCAGACTTGATGATCGACCGAAATATTAGCCCCGACGAGGACGGAACGGGCGAGGCGCGCACGCCGGTCGTTCGCTACGCGGCCCGCTCGAAGACCGGCGAGGACACCAACGAGTCCACCGCGAGCCAGGTTGCACAGATCAACGCGAAGCTGGCCGAGGTGGGTGGGCGCACCGTCCGCGGCGAGCCGCACGAGGATCACGCCTCCGGCTCCAAGAGCAACCGCGGGCCTGCGCTGGCCAAGGCGATCAAGGAGGCCACCGAGCTAGCCGAGCGTTACGGCACAGCTGAGCTTTGGGTGTTCCACTCGTCGCGGCTAGGGCGCGGCAGTGGGAAGAAGGGCGGGGCGCGTGCGCTCGGGCGGTTGCTCTACGAGCTACAGGCCCAGGGCGTGACCGTGCGCTCCGTGACCGACGACGAGTTCACCACCAACGAGATGCTGTGGGGCTTTGCGAGCCGCCAGGCAGCCAAGTACAGCGAGGACCTTTCCGCGCACGTGAAACGCGGCTACGAGCAGGCCGCCGAGCGCGGCTCGGCAGCGTGGCTGGCGCGCGGCATTCGCACCGCCGGGTACCAGGTGCTGCGCACGGTGGACGACCACGGGCGCGTCGCTCACCAGGCGATCAAGCATCCCGAGGACGCCTGGATCATCGAACTGATCTTCGGCATGGCCACGGCCGGGCACTCTGCCCAGGCGATCCAGTTGGAGCTGTCGTCGCGCGGCGCCATGACGCGCCCCGTCCGCCGCGATCACAGCGCGCGGCCGTTCGACACCACCCGCATCAATCAGATCCTTGACAACCCCGCCTACGCGGGCCTGGTGGTGCACAAGGGCAAGGTGGTTGGCCCGGGCGACTGGCCGCGGTACATCGAGCCCGAGGACTGGACGAGGATTCGCGAGGAGCGCCGCGAACGCGCACACGTAACCAGGCGCAAGGTGGGCCGCCCGCCGCTGGGCTACCTACTTTCTGAGCTGGCGGTGTGCAGCCAGTGCGGCGGCTCGATGCGCGCTGTAACGGACCGCAAGGTGCGCCGGGACGGGACGCGGCTCCGCTCGTACATCTGCACCGCACACATCACCCACCACCGCGACTCAGCCGAGTGGTGCCGCGCGCTGCCCTTCGACGCCGCGGGGGTGGATCGGATCGTTATCGGCGGGATCGACACGCTGCTGCTGGACGCCGACAACCTGCGCGAGCAGCTCAGCGCCGGGCGCACCGCTGACATTGAGCGGCTGGGCGAGGTCGCCGCAAGCGCCCGCGAGGATGCCGCCAAGGCCGACCGCGTTGTGCTCAAGGCCCAGGAGCGCTACGAGCGTGCGCTGCAAGAGGACGACGATGAGGCCGCCGACATTGCGCTCACTGCCGTGCGGAACCAGCGCGAGGAAGCGGAGCGCGCCAGGGCGCGCCTCAACGCTGCGCTGGATGCGCTCAACGTCGAGCCGGAGGCCGATGACGGGGACGTGTTGGCGCGCATCTGGCACGCGCTGAGTGGACAGGTTGCCGACGCGCAGGGCGACATCCGCAAGCTCAACGCCGCGCTGCGTGAGTGGTTCGACCGCTTCGAGTTGCACGGCGGCCGGGACGGCTACCGCGTGGTGCCGGTGCTCAGCACCCGTGCCGTGGAGCTGGCGCTACGAGAGCCGCAACGCTCGCCACACGTCTACGAGGCCATCAGCGCCCGCGCCAGCGGCGATCCGGACGAGGTGATCGAGATCAACGGCTGCATCTACGAGATCACAGATTTGGGCCGGATGCCCGCGCTGGCGGGCGTGCAGAAATCCCCGTTGACCTCGCAGAAGGCGATCGTGCGACCGTCGTAGGCGACGATGTCGAGCTCGCCCCAGCGCGAGCGGTAGTTGCGCTCGAGGATCTGGTAGCCGCGGCGGACGAGATGCTCGGCGGCCACGCGCTCTCCGAGCGCGCCGAGGCGATGACGTGGGTCCGTGCTCACGCGATTCGACGCTACGCCGGATCCTGTGACGTGTGGGTGACGGTGCGTGCCAACACTGGTTACGGCCGCGGTGCCCGGTTGAACAGAGTTGGAACGCCGCGTGACCCACGTCTGACGCGTCGGCGCGTAGCGTCGGGGCGATGCTCGCCCGCCTTGCAACCTTCGCGATCGACGGGGTCGATCCGAGGCAGGTCTGGGTGGAGGTCGACATTCGCTCCGGCCTGCCGGGCTTCACGGTCGTCGGGCTCGGCGACACCGCGGTAAGGGAGTCCCGCGACCGCGTCCGCGCCGCGGTCCAGAACTCGGGGTTCGACTTCCCGAAGACGCGGATCACCGCCAACCTCGCGCCCGCGTTCCTGCGCAAGGTCGGGCCTGGCTTCGACGCGGCGCTCGCGCTCGGGGTGCTCGCGGCCAGCGGCCAGGTCCCGGCCGCCGCGCTTCGCTTCTACGCGGTGTTCGGAGAGCTCTCGCTGAGCGGCGAGCTGCGCGACTCGCCGGGGGCGCTGGCAGTCGCCGAAGGAGCTCGTCGGGCGGGCTTCGAGCGGTTGATCGTCCCGTCACAGCGCGCCCGCGAAGCCGCGCTCGTCGAGGGGCTCGAGATCGTCGCGGTGGCGAGCCTCCGAGCGGCGGCGGAGGTCGTGGGGGGCGGACAGCCGCCGCCGCTCCCGGTCGCCGACGACCTCGCCCGTGACGCGACCGATGAGCCGGACCTCGCAGACGTCCGCGGACATGCCGCGCCGGTGCTGGCGCTCCAGATCGCGGCGGCGGGCGGGCACAACCTGTTGCTCGAAGGCGCGCCCGGCACGGGCAAGACGATGCTGGCACGCCGGCTCCCGTCGATCCTCCCGGCCATGACCACGAAAGATGCCGTCGAGGTCACGCGGATCCACAGCGTCGCCGGGCTGCACGCCGACGGACTGATCACCAGGCGGCCGTTCAGGGCGCCCCATCACACGATCTCTGCCGCCGGCCTGGTGGGCGGAGGCTCACCGCCGAAACCCGGCGAGGCGACGCTCGCCAATCACGGCGTGCTGTTCCTCGACGAGCTCTCGGAGTTCCAGCGCCCGCCCTTGAAGCTCTGCGCCAGCCGCTCGAGGACGGACGAGTGACGATCGTGCGCGCGCAGCGGGCGCTCGTGCTCCCGACGCAGTTCATGCTCGTCGCCGCGACGAACCCGTGCCCGTGCGGATTCGCCGGGGTGGGCGACCGCTGCCGCTGCGGGGAGGCCGACCTGCGGCGCCATGGCCGGCGGCTGAGCGGGCCGTTGCTCGATCGCATGGACCTGCTTGTGTCGGTCGAGCGGCCGACCGAGCAGGAGCTGGGGGCGCCACCGGTCGCGCGTTCCGGAGAGGTACGAGAGCGCGTCTCGGAGGCCCGCGAGCGCCAGCGCGGGCGCCTCGCCGGCGAGCACGCGGGGTGCAACGGCGAGCTCGACGCCCGGCTGATCGCAAGGCATGTGCGGCTCGACGGGGCCGCCGAGCGTGTGCTCGCACGGGCTTACGACAGCGGCGCTCTCAGCGCTCGCGGTCGCCACAGGGTCATGCGTGTGGGGCGGACCCTGGCGGACCTCGAGCGGCGCGAGCCGCGTCACCGGCGATGATCTGCTGACCGCGCTCAGCCTGAGGCAGCGCAGCTCGAGCGAGGAGGCGCTGGCGGCGGTGAACGGCGCCTGCGAGCCGCTGCCTCGCGCGGCCGTGGCTGCTCGGCGCGCTGTCGGGCCACCTCGACCAGCAGCGGGCCGGATCGACGAGCTGCTCGCGCTCGGCGACGAGGATCTGATCGCCGCGGTCGGCGGCGCGCTGCGCGAGGAGCTCGCGCGGCTGCTCGAAGCTTCGACGCTGACTCCGCGCGCTGGCGTGCGCTGGACGCCGGGCTCGAGCCGATCTGCGGCTGTGACGCGGCCTATCCGCCGCGGTTGAAACAGCTGTCGAGCGCTCCGGCCGTGCTCTACGTTGCGGGCGGGCTCGATCGCTTTCTGGCGCTGGCGAGCGCCGACCCGGTGGCGGTTGTAGGCGCTCGGAAAGCCTCGCCGTACGGGACGGAGATCGCCCGGTCGCTCGGGCGCGGGCTCGCCGGCTCGGGCGTCACCGTGCTCAGCGGGATGGCCCTCGGAATCGATTCCGCTGCGCACGACGGGGCGCTCGCGGGCGAGAGGCAGACGCTCGCCGTACTGCCCGGTCCGGCGGACGCTCCGTATCCGCGCTCACGGCAACGGCTCTACCGCAAGCTCGTGAGCTCCGGCGCCGCCGCCTCCGAGGTCCCACCGGGGGTGCCCGTCCGCCGCTGGATGTTTCCGGCCCGCAACCGGATCATCGCCGCCCTGGCCGCAATGACGGTGGTGGTCGAAGCCGGTGGGCGTTCAGGTGCGCTTCTGACCGCCGCGCTCGCTCGCGAGCTCGGTCGGCCGGTGGGCGCGGTGCCGGGGCGCGTCACATCGCCGCAATCCGTCGGTCCGAATCGGCTGCTGTCAGAGGGCGCCGCGGTGGTTCGCGATCCGCAGGACGTACTCGACGCGCTATTCGGCGTGGGAGCTCGGGTGGCGGCCGCGGCCGACCGGCCCGAGCTCGACGAGGACGCCTCGGCGCTGCTGCGGGCGATCGCCGACGGTCACGACACGACCGCGGCGCTGGCGCGGGCGGGCGTCGCCCCCGAGCGCGGGCTGGCCGCGCTGGCCGCGCTCGAGCTGGCCGGCTACGTCCGGCGTGGGCCGGGAGGTCGGTTCGGCGTCGTCCCATGAGTAACCTCGGCCCGGTGTCGCACAACCGCGTCCCACGCGTGCTCTCGATCGCGGGCTCCGACTCAGGCGGAGGCGCCGGGATCCAAGCCGACCTGAAGGCGTTCGCCGCCTGCGGGGTGCACGGGATGACCGCGGTCACCGCGGTCACCGCGCAGAACACGGTCGGCGTGATCGCCGTGCACACGGTGCCCCCCGAGGTGATCGCCGCGCAGGTGCGGGCGGTTCGCGACGACATCGGGATCGATGCAGTCAAGATCGGGATGCTCGGGGACCTCGCGACGATCAGGGTGGTCGGGGACCTGCTGAGGGAGCTCGGGCCCGCGACGCCCGTGGTCCTCGATCCGGTGATGGTGGCCGAGTCGGGCGCCAAGCTGCTCGAGCCCTCGGCTCGCTCAGCGCTGATCGAGCTGCTGCTCCCGCGGGTCACCGTGCTCACGCCGAACGTGCCCGAGGCGCGGGTACTGGTGGCCGAGACCGCGACGCCGGACGAACACGGCGAGCTCGACGTTCCGGCGCTCACGCGCGCTCTCCATGCGCTCGGGCCCGACGTCGTCGTGGTGACGGGCGGCCACCGTGAGCGGGCCGTCGACGTGTTCTTCGACGGTGAGCGACTGGTCGAGCTGACCGGAGCGCGCCATCCCGACGGCGCCGCGCACGGGTCCGGCTGCACGCACTCCTCCGTGCTGGCGGCGCGGTTGGCCTGGGGCGACGACCCGCTGGAGGCAGCACGGGCCGCGAAGGAGCTGGCGTCACGCGCGGTACGCGACGGGCTGGTGGACGTTGGCGCGGGGGCGGGACCGGTCGACGCGCTGGGGGTCGGCGCTCGGGCGGCCGTCGCCGCACTGGGCGTGGGCGCCCCGGGCGACCACGAGCCCTGCCTTTGACATAATCCTGGAGTGCGGTTTCTGCGGATGAAGCCCGGTCATGGCGAGGTCCTCATCGCCGAAGGAGACGTCGATGTCGCCGCCGACGAGGAGCGCCTGATAGCGGAATTCCGCAAGCAGCTCGACGCGGGACTGTGGGCAGCCGTGCCGCTGGCGGGCCCACAGGGTCGTCGCGACTCTCGGATGGTCAGCTCGTTCGAGGACATCCCGCGCAGCGCCGAGCGCGTGATCTTCTTCCCGCGCGCGGCGGGCGGCCGCTAGGGCCGAGGGGTCGCGGTGGTACTGGCGCTCGCCGCGACCGCGCTAGTTGTGTTGGCGCTGGTCTCCGACCTGATCGTCCCGCGGATCGAGGAGTCCTGGCGGCGGATGCGCGCCCGCCGCAAGAGGGTCCCCGCGCTGATGTACGACCCCGGCCGCGAGCGCCGCGCCGAGCAGCGCGCGCGTGAGCTGCTTCGCTCCTGCGTCGGTGACGAGGAGTGGGCCATGTATCGCGACCTGGGGTTCATCCGGGTCTGGGGCACGCAGTCGGACGGGCCCCACGACGTCGGCGGGACCGGCGGCGCGGCCTACGCCTACCTGATCTATCCGCATCGCCCGATCGTTGCCTACCTTGCGCAGACCCACCGGCTGCTGGGCGAGTACTGCATCACCTTCCCGGACGAGACGCGGCCATACGGAAGTACCCGGCTGCCCGACTCCGATGACGCGCTGGCGAAATGGATGGCGCTGACGGGCGACGAGCGCCGGCTGATCGCAACAGCGAACATGCACCTTCCGGGGCGCCAGCTCGACCCCGACCAGGTTCGTCGCGACCTGTGGCGGCTATCGCAGTGGGAGCGCCGCAGGATGCGACAGGCGGCGGAGCGGACCTCGCCGAGCAGGGCCGACACCGCCGGCTAGGAGAGTTCGCCCAAGTGGGCCGCTGAAAGCCGCCCGCTACAGTCTCGCCCCCCGATGAGCTCGTTTGACCCCAAGCACCGCAGCCGCGCGCTGACCGAGGGCCCCGAGCGAGCCGCCGCGCGCGCCTACTTGAAGGGAATCGGCTACGACGACGAAGCCCTCTCCAGGCCGATCATCGCCGTCGCGAACACGTGGATCGAGACGATGCCGTGCAATTTCCACCTGCGGGCTCTGGCAGCCAAGGTCAAGGAGGGCATCCGCGCAGCAGGCGGTACGCCGATGGAGCTGAACACGATCGCGATCTCGGACGGGATCACGATGGGCACCGCCGGGATGCGCGCCTCGCTGCCGAGCCGCGAGGTGATCGCCGACTCGATCGAGCTCGTCTGCGACGCCCACATGTTCGACGCCGTGATCACGATCTCCGGCTGCGACAAGACGATCCCGGCCACGGTGATGGCGCTGTGCCGGCTGAATGTGCCGAGCCTGATGCTCTACGGGGGCTCGATCATGCCCGGCCGGTTCCACGGGCAGCAGGTCACGATCCAGGAGGTATTCGAGGCCGTCGGCAAGTACGACGCGGGGACGATCACCGAGGAGGAGCTAGCCGAGCTCGAGGCGGTCGCATCGCCGGGCGCCGGAGCGTGCGGCGGGCAGTTCACCGCGAACACGATGGCGATGGCGTTCGAAGTGCTCGGCATCTCTCCGGCCGGGTTCTCGATGGTGCCTGCCACACACCCCCGTAAGGCCGAGGTCGCCGCCGACGCCGGGCGGCTGGTGATGGACGTGCTCGAGCGCGGCCAGCGCCCCGTCGACATCATCACGCGTGCGGCGCTCGAGAACGCGATCGCGGCGATCGCCTGCAGCGGCGGCTCGACCAACGGCGTGCTGCATCTGCTCGCGGTTGCCAACGAGATCGGCGTGGGCCTCACGATCGACGACTTCGACAGGATCAGCGAGCGGACCCCGCTGCTGTGCGATCTGAAGCCTGGCGGTCAGTACGTGGCGCCGGACCTGTACGAGGCGGGCGGTGTGCCGCTGGTGCTCAAGCGGCTCAAGGAGGCGGGTTTGCTTCACCCGGATCCGCAGACGGTGACCGGCCGGACGGTCGGCCAGATTGCCGACGAGGCGCAGGAGACCGAGGGCCAGCGCGTGGTGCGCCCGCTCGAAGACCCGCTCAAGCCGACCGGCGGCCTCGCGATCCTGCACGGCAACCTCGCGCCCGAGGGCTGCGTCGTCAAGCTCGCCGGACACGAGCGCCGCAAGCAGAGCGGCCCCGCGCGCGTCTTCGAGTCCGAAGAGGACGCGATGGCGGCGGTCAGGCAACGGGCGATCAAGCCCGGCGACGTCGTCGTGATTCGCAACGAGGGACCGGCCGGCGGCCCGGGGATGCGCGAGATGCTGGCGGTCACCGCCGCGCTCGTCGGCGAGGGGCTGGGGGAGGACGTGGCGCTGCTCACCGACGGTCGCTTCTCCGGCGCCACGCACGGGCTGATGGCGGGCCACGTCGCACCGGAGTCCGTCAGGGGCGGCCCCATCGGGATCGTCCGTGACGGCGACCAGATCACGCTCGACGTCGACGCCCGGCGCCTGGACGTAGCGCTATCCGACGACGAGATCGCCGCACGCCTCGGTCAGTACAGCCCACCCGAAAGGCCGTATCCGGGACCGGCGCTGGCCAAGTACGCGCGGCTGGTCTCGAGCGCGTCGCTCGGCGCGGTCACGCGCTGACGTCAACGCTCCTGGTTTAGGAGTGGCGCCGCGCGGGGGAGCCCGCACGAAACCCAAATGGGAGGTACCAACATGACATGGCGCACAAGTCGGAAGTTCAGCGCTGGTTTGGGACTGCTCGCCGCGGTCGCGGTGGCTGGCGCCACCACGGCCACGGTCGGCGCGACGTCCGTCGGCAGGGCGGACAGCGGCACCGTCTACTTCGCGCAGACGCACACCGTCCACGGGATCATCTTCGCCGCCGGGAACGGGACGGACAAGCTGTTCGGCACTGAAGCCGTGACGTATTCGATCAAGGCCCAGCCCACGAAGCCGGGGTCGGTGAAGCTCACCGTGAATCCCGTGACGTGGGGGAAGACGGGAACGCTCTCCGGCACCGCGACCGCCACGTTGACCGTCGGCACCAACGGCGCCGCGACGATCACGAAGGGCAAGCTTTCCGAGACGCACGGGACCGGCGGATTGACCGGTCACAGCATCACGGCGACGTTCAGCGGCGTCGGAAACTCCACCACCGGCCTCTACAAGATCACCTACAAGGGCACCTATAAGTAGAGCGACGAGGGGGCCCGGTTCCCGCCGGGCCCCTGCTCTTCGCAGGGAGTTGAGCTGGGCGGTTGCAAGCGAAGCTGCAGGTTCGTGGTCGATCTGGCGATGCGTTTGGAGCTGGGGCGATCGGTGGGTACTCTCTAGCGGAACCGAAAGTGGCGCTTGTCTCTCAACCACGCCGCGGCGGGGTCGGCAACGGGTTTCAGTACCGCAGGTACGGCCGGTCGCGCGCGCGATACGTAGTCGCCGGGCTGCTGCTCCTTGCGCTGCTCGCGGTCGCCGTGGGGATCGTCGTCGTCGCCTCCACCAGCGCCAGCCTCAGCGCCGACTCGGTCGCGCTCGGCAAGGTGGGGATGCCGCTCGGCGGCGGCCGAATCACGAGCGTGTCGGTGGTGAGCGGCGCTCACGCGCAACCGATCCCGGTCGAGCTCCGCGGCGAGGAGATCTGGCCGCGAGGGAAGATCCCAGCGGGTCAGCGGGTCTCGATCAACGTGGTCGTCAGGCGGCCGGGCTGGATCTCGTGGCTCTCGGGCGCCACGGAGCGGCTGGCCCTCTCCGTGGTCACCCCTGCGGCCTCGCTGCGCCAGGACTACTTGACGCTGTCGCCGAGCCAGCCGCTGCGCCTGAGCTTCGATCGTCAGGTCGCTGCGGTCTCCTATGGACCGTCGGCGACGCAGCTCAGCCGCCACCTCTTGACCCCGCCCGTCGCGGGCCTGACGCTGACCCGAACGGCAGCGGCGGGAACGCTGTGGGTCTCGGCGACGCCGCGCACCTGGGAGACCGCACGGCCCGCCCCCGTCAGCTGGTTCCCGACGGGTGCCGCCACGGCCGCGGTGGCGAGCCCCAGCCCGGGCACGGCGATCGGCCCGGACACGCCGATCTCCCTGACCTTCTCGAAGCCGATCTCAGCCGCGCTCGGAAGCTCACGGCCACCGGTATCACCGATCACCAGCGGGAGCTGGCAGCAGGCCGGCAGCCACACGATCGTGTTCCGCCCCACCGGCTATGGATACGGGCTCGCCGCGACGGTGCGGATCGGGTTGCCCGCGGGAGTCAAGCTCGTCGGCGGGCAGGCGAGCGGTGCCGCCGAGGACGGGACGTGGTCGGTTTCCGCCGGCTCAACGCTGCGCCTCCAGCAGTTGTTGGCGACGCTCGGATACCTGCCCCTGCGGTTCGACGGCGCGACGGTCGCGAATACCCCGCAGGCCCAGGAGGCGGCGGGGATCCGTCCGCCTAAGGGGAGCTTCTCCTGGCGCTACCCCAGCGTTCCCTCCGCGCTGCAAAGCATGTGGCAGCCCGGCACGGCCGGGGAGATGACCAAGGGGGCCGTGATGGCGTTCGAGAACGACCAGGGCATGACCGCCGATGGGGTCGCCGGGCCAGCGGTCTGGAAGGCGCTGCTCGGAGCGGCGATCTCCGGCCAGCACTCGACATTCGGTTACACGTTCGTGCACGTCAGCGAGGGCAGCCCCGAGAGCATCGACGTCTGGCACTCGGGGAGGACCGTGGTGACCGGGCCCGTCAACACCGGCATCCCGCAGGCCCCGACCGCGCAGGGCATCTTTGCCGTGTTCGAGCACGCGCGGTCGGTGACGATGAGCGGCACCAACCCCGACGGGAGCCACTATGACGATCCCGGCGTTCCCTACGTCAGCTACTTCAACGGCGGCGACGCCCTCCACGGCTTCCTCCGCGCCTCGTATGGCTCCGCCCAGAGCCTCGGCTGCGTGGAGATGCCGTACTCCGAGGCCGCGGCGGTCTACCCGTACACGCCGATTGGGACGCTCGTCAACGTAACCTAGAGGCGCCGGGCACTTGAAGGCATGGCCGCCAACGCGGCGAATAGCCACCAGGCGATGCATTCGTCAGTCTGGACAGCGGCGCTCGAGGCCTTCGACCAGGACCTCCGTCGCCGCGCGGCGGCGCCGAAGACACGGCGGGCCTATGCGATCGACACCGCCCAGTTCGCGACCTGGGCCAGCGCCAGGGAACTGCGCCCGGCGAGCGTCGGCCTGCGTGACCTGCGCCGTTACCTGGCCGAGCTGTCGGAGCGGGGGAACTCGCCGAGCACGATCGCCCGCAAGCTGGCGGCGCTCCGTGGGCTACTTCGCGTGCAGCTCGAGCTCGGGGAACGCCAGGAGAACCCCGCCGAGCTACTCAGCTCGCCGAAGAAACCGAAGCACCTGCCGCGCGTGCTGAGACTCGATGAGATCGAGGCCCTGCTCGATCGGATCCCAGCCGGCTCGTCGCTGGAGCTCCGCGACCGCGCGCTGTTCGAGCTTGCGTATTCGTCGGGCCTGCGCGCCGAGGAGCTGGTGTCGCTCGACGTCGAATCGATCGACTTCGACTCTGAGACCGTCCGGGTCGAGGGCAAGGGAGGAAAGACCCGGATCGTGCCCGTCGGCGAGCACGCGCTTCAAGCCGTGGAGCGCTACCTGCGGAATGGAAGGCCGTCGCTTGAATCCGGCCAGCCGGCGCTGCTGCTCTCGAAATCCGGGCGGCGCCTGTCGACGTCGGACGTCAGGAGGCGCCTGCGGCTGTGGGCACGGAGGGCGGCGACGCGGTCTCCGGCCCTGATCGACGCTCACCCCCACGCGCTGCGCCACTCATTTGCGACGCATCTGCTCGAGGGCGGCGCCGATTTGCGGGCGATTCAGGAACTGCTTGGACACGCAACCATCTCGACCACCCAGGTCTACACTCGGGTAGAGTCCGGCCGCCTGAGAACTGCCTATGCGCGCGCGCATCCCCGAGCATAAGGCCGAGTAGGGGCACACCGTGGAGAGCAACGTCAAAGCGATCGAGCTCCAAGACCTCTGGAGGCGGTACAAGGCCACTAGCGACGAGCGCGCGCGCGAGCGGCTCGTGGTCGCGTACTCGCCGCTTGTCAAGTACGTCGCGGGCCGGATGGGCTCGGGCCTGCCCGGCCACGTCGAGGAGGCGGACTTGATCTCATACGGGCTCGGGGGGTTGATCTCGGCAATCGAACGTTTCGATCTGACCCGAGAGATCAAGTTCGAGACCTACGCCATCACCCGGATCCGCGGCGCGATCATCGACGAGCTGCGCAATCTCGATTGGGTCCCGAGATCCGTGCGCGCCCGCGCGCGGGAAATCGAGCGCGCCAACATGAAGCTCGAGGCCAGGCTCCAGCGCGCTCCGACCGACGAGGAGATGGCGAGCGAGCTTGGGCTCGAGGTCGACGAGTTCCAGGAGAGCCTGCTCCAGATCTCCAACTCCACGATCGTTGCGCTCGACGAGCTCTGGAACGTGCAGGACGCAACTGGCGACCAGGTATCGCTGCTCGACACGCTCCCCGATCGTGACGCCCCCGACCCGCAGCAGCTCGTCGACCAGTCAGAGCTGCGCGACCGGATCGCCGATGCGATCGCCGCCCTCCCCGAGCGGGAGAAGCTCGTCGTGGCGCTCTACTACTACGAAAACCTGACCCTCCGCGAGATCGGCGAGGTGCTGGGGGTCACCGAGTCGCGCGTGTCACAGCTGCACACCAAGGCGGTCCTGCGGCTGCGCTCAAAGCTCCAGGGGGAACTGGACTAGCGGCCCCGACAGCAGGTGTCGGCGCGTTCGAGCGGCGCGCCGATCCCTACGGTCGAGGCCACTCGCGATATCGTCGCCTCTCCGGCACCGAAGGAGAGGAGACAAGGCATGCACAAGCCCGCGGATCGCATTCGCAACGTGGCGCTCGTCGGCCACCGCGGCAGTGGTAAGACCTCGCTGCACGAGGCGCTGCTGTTCCAGGCTGGGGCGATCAACCGGCTCGGGTCGGTGATAGACGGAACCACGGTGTCGGACTCCGATCCGGACGAGAAGGCACGACAGATGTCGATCTCGGCTTCGCTCTCCTCCTTCACGTGGGAGGACCGCAAGGTCAACCTGATCGACACCCCCGGCGACTCGAGCTTCGTCGCCGACGCGCTCGGCGCGCTGCGAGTATGCGAGTCCGCCGTGTTCGTCGTCAACGCGGTCATGGGGGTCGAGGTCCACACCACCCGGCTGTGGCAGCGGGCGGAGGAGCTCGACCTGGCCAGGCTCGTGTTCGTGAACATGCTCGACCGTGAACGCGCCGACTTCTTCAGGACGCTCGATTCGCTGAAGTCGACCTTTGGACAGCACGTTGTCGCCACGGAGATCCCGATCGGCTCCGAGCACGAAGTCGCGGGCGTGATCGACCTCGTCGACATGAAGGCTTATGAATACGGGCCAGCGGGCCCGGCCGGCCGCGAGAGCTGCAGCGAGATCCCGATCCCTGGGGAGCTCGAGGATCAGGCGCAGGAGTACCGCGAGAAGCTGATGGACGAGGTCTCAGAATCTTCCGACGCGCTGATGGAGCGCTACCTGGAGGGCGAGGAGATCGCCCACGACGAAATCGTCGCCGCCCTCAAGGACGGCACTAACCACGGGGCGCTGTTCCCCGTCACGTGCGGGGTGGCGACTCGCAACCTTGCCACCAACCGGCTGCTTGACGCGATCGTCGACGACCTCCCGTCTCCGGTCAAGCACGGCGGCCTGGAGGTCGGCGACGTGACGCTCGAGCCGGTGGAGGACGGGGAGCTGTTCGCTTACGTATTCAAGACCCGCGCGGATCCGTTCGCCGGGCGGATCAATCTATTCCGCGTCTATCAGGGCGTGATCAAGCAGGACTCGCAGGTGCTCAACACCCGTACCCACACTAAGGAGCGGATCGGGCAGCTGGTCACATTCGAGGGTGGCGAGACGGGCCACACGACCGAGTTCGGCCCCGGGGACATCGGCGCCGTCGCCAAGCTCAAGGAGACCCGGGCGGGCGACTGGCTGGCCGCACGCGACGAGCCGATCACGATGCCGCAGATCACGCTCCCGGCGCCGGTGATGGCGTTCGCAGTCGAGCCGAAGAGCAAGGGCGACGAGGACAAGGTGTTCACCGCGTTGCGCCGACTCCAGGAGGAGGACCCGACAATCGATCTGCATCGAGACGCGCAGACCGGCGAGCAGATCGTGGCGGGCCTCTCGCAGGTCCACGTCGAGGTGATCGTCGAGCGGCTCAAGTCACGGTTCGGAGCCGAGGTCAATCTGAAGCCGCCCCGGGTGCCCTACCAGGAGACGATCAGAAAGCCGGCGAAGGCCCACGGCCGTCACAAGAAGCAAACCGGTGGGCGCGGCCAGTTCGGCGACTGCCACATCGAGATCGAACCGCGCGAGCCAGGGAGCGGGTTCGAGTTCGTCAACGCGATCAAGGGTGGGGTGATCCCATCCGGCTTCATCCCGGCGGTCGAGAAGGGCGTGGTCGAGGCGATGGAGACCGGGGTGGTGGCGGGCTACCCGGTGAAGGACGTCCGCGTGCGCCTATACGACGGCTCCTACCACACGGTCGACTCCTCGGAGATGGCGTTCAAGGTCGCCGGGTCGCTGGCGATGAAGCAGGCGCTCGAGCAGGCCGCGCCGGTGCTGCTCGAACCGATCATGCAGGTCACGGTGAACGTCCCCGAAGACGCCGTCGGCGACGTGATCGGCGACCTCAACTCACGGCGCGGGCGCCCCCTCGGGATGGAGCCGGTCGGCGCCGGGATGACGGAGGTCAAGGCAGAGGTCCCGATGTCCGAGATGCTCTCCTACGCCCCCGACCTGCGGTCGATCACCGGGGGGCAGGGCGAGTTCACGATGGAGTTCCTGCGCTACGAAGAAGTGCCGGGACATCTGGCGGGCAAGGTCGTAGAGGAAGCCCGTTCTGAGAAGGAGGCCGTCAAGGCTTAGAGCCGATCACCGGTTGGACGTCCCGGCGCGCTGAACACGAGGGGGGTCCAACCGATAACGGGCTCGTTTTGCACGGACTATCCCAACCGCTGCTTTGTTCGTTCGCTAGGCTCGGGCGTTCGTGACTACCAAGGACATCAGGACGGCGCCGCCCGAAACCGATCTGGCCTGCGATGTGTGCGGACGCACGCTGCTCCGAGGGGAGCGCGCGCATCCGTACCTCGAGCGTGGCGAGCACCGGACGGTGTGTGAGCTGTGCACGACCCGCGCTCAGCAGGAAGGGTGGCTTCGCGAGGGGGCGGCTCCGGCCTACGACGACGCGGCCGCCACGTCGGATCGAAGCCGCTCGCTGCTCGGACGCCTGCGCCGTCGCCGCGACCGTCCCGGCGCAGACGAGGAGGGTGCGGTCGCGCCGGCCGAGGCCGGGCAGCCCTGGACCTCGCCGCGACCGCGGGCACGGCTTCGCGAGGCACGCCACGTCCGCGCCATTCCCACCAGTGCCGAGCACCGGATCGCATCCGCGATCGATGCGTTCAACTCCTCCGAGCATCCGCGCACCGTGGCCGGCGTCGCGAGATCGCTTGGCGTGCCGATCGTGTCCGTGCGGCCGGTCCCGGGCCGCCCCAGCGTCGTGCAGCTGGTGGTGGCGTGGGAGCTCTACTGGTACCGCTACGAGTACGACCTCGCCGACGAAGACCTCGGCGTGCGGCTGGTGGACGAGGGTCAGGAGCTCGACCAACTGGGCGACGAGGAGAGCGAGCCCAATGCGACCTTCCTGGAGACCGGGTCGCTCGCCCCAGGCGTGTAGCTGGACGAAGGTTCGATGGCGGCCCGAGCGGGCCGTCGAATAGCATCCGCCGCCCGTGATCTACTGCGTCGTTCCCGAAGCCCTTGCCGACGAGCTATTCGAGAAGCTCGAGTCGTACTACGCGGGTGACCCCAACGTGACCGTGATCGTCGACCGCCGCAAGGCCTCGAGGCGTGAGCGCGGCTCGTCGGGTGGCGGCAACCGGGAGCGGCGGGATCGCCGCCGCTCGCGTGTTACCGGTGAAATGCCGCCGCTGGCCAGCGAGTGATCGCCGACTCTTGAAACTGGTCCTCCACGTCGACGGCGGCGCCCGGGGCAACCCGGGTCCCGCTGCAATCGGCGTGGTGGTCTCCTCGCCGGACGGGCAGCCGATCGACGAGATCGCGGAGACCATCGGGGACGCGACCAACAACGTCGCCGAGTACCGCGCGTTGCTGCGGGGACTCGAGCGCGCTCGGGAGCTCGGGGCCGCAGAGGTCGAGATCCTCGGCGACTCCGAGCTGGTGGCGCGCCAGCTGATCGGTGCGTACAAGGTCAAGCACCCGGCGCTGCGCCCGCTCCATGAGCAGGCGATCGCCGCCTTGCGAGAATTCGAGCGCTGGAGCGTCCGCACCGTCCCGAGAGCGGAGAACGCGCGTGCCGACGCGCTTGTGAACGCGGCGTTGGATGCGCCATGATTCGAGGCCTGAGGGGGTGGGTATGCGAAGAGCGGTGAGCAGCGGGGTACGGGAGGCCAGGCAGCTGGTCCAGCACCATGGCGGGCACCGCGTGGTGAGCTTTTATCTGGACCTCGACCCGGAACGGTTCGGGACCCCACCGGCGCGCGCCCCGCAGATCGGTTCCCTGGTAGACCAGGCGCACCGTGAGATCGAACGCGACGAGACGCTCTCGCACGAGGAGCTGACAGGCCTACGTGAGGACCTGCGGCGGATTAAGAAGTTCTTGACCTCGCCCGACACCTCGTTCAAGGGGGCACGCGCGATGGCGGTGTTCGCGTCTACGGCGGACGATCTATTCGAAAGCGTGAAGCTCTCCTGGCCCGTGGAGGGCCGAGTGGTGATCGACCGGACGCCCTACATCGAACCGATGGTCACGGCGTTCGAGGAGCGCCGCTGGCTCGTTGCGCTGGTCAACCGTCGGTCGGCCTGGCTGCTGGCGGGCTCACCGGACAGCCTCCGGGAGGGCGAGCGGGTAGAGGACGAGGTCCCCGGAAAGCACAAGCGAGGCGGCTGGTCGCAGGCCAACTACGAGCGCAGCGTCGAGAAGGACGTCGAGGACCACCTGCGGAACATCGCCGCGATCGTCGACCGGCGGTGGCGCGACGAGGGCTTCGACCGGCTCGCGCTCGGGGGCCCACAGGAGATCGTGCCGCGGTTCGAGGAACTGCTGGCCGAAGAGGTGCGAGCCAACGCCGCTCCCTGCCGAATCGACATTGACATCTCAAGTGCCACCGAGGCCGACGTCCGGGCCGCGGTGGAGAAGCTGGTCGAGGCCGATGACGCGCGGGCCGAGCGGGAGGCGCTCGACCGCCTCCAGTCGGGGCTCGGCGCAGGCGGCCGAGCCGCCGGAGGCCCCGAGGACACGGTCGCGGCGCTCAACGAGCGCCGCGTCCAGACGCTGTTGATCGAGCCCGGGTTCGACGGGACCGCGCGCCGATGTCCAAACTGCGGCCTGCTGGTCCTGGCGCCAACGGACCAGTGCCCAGCGGACGGATCGGCGCTCGAACCCGTCGAGCACCTGGGCGAGGCCGTGGTGGAGGCGGCGCTGGTGCAGGATGCTGACGTGCTGCTCGTCCGCCGCTATCCGGACCTCGGTCCGCTCGGCGGAATCGGCGCGTTGCTGAGGTTCTGAGCGCGGTCCCGCGCGTCTGCGAGAGCAGCGGTACCCTCCCGTGGGTGACTGATCCCCTAATCGAGCTGAGGGCGCGACTCGAGCAAGCCGCAGCCGAGCTGCGTTCCGGCCAGCTGGCGCCCGAAGCAGCGCTCGCGGTGATCGAGGAGTGCGCGCGCTTGGCCAATCAGGCAAGCGCGGAGGTGGACGAGCGCACCCGCGCGGCGCTCGAGCCCCTGCCGGACCTCCCCGGCCAGCTCCCATTGCCCGCAGGGTGAGCGGCGCGTCCGCGAGCCCGGCGGTGCCGCCCGCCCCAGCGCTCTCCGACTACCCCGAGTACCTACGTCTCGAGGTCGAGCGCTACCTCGAGACGCTGCGCTTCACGGCTGACCCAGCGGTGCAGGGGCTGGAAGAGGCGATGCGCTACTCATTGCTCGCAGGCGGCAAGCGGACGCGGCCGGTTCTGGCGCTGGCTACGGCCGAGGCGATCGGCATGCCGCGCGACGTCGTGATGCCGCTCGCCGCGGCGATCGAGCTGATCCACACGTACTCCCTGATCCACGACGACCTCCCCGCGATGGACGACGACGACCTGCGCCGGGGCAGGCCCACCTGCCACAAGGCCTTCGGCGAGGATGTGGCGATTCTGGCCGGGGACGCGCTCTACGCCGAGGCGTTCAGGCTGCTGCTCGGCGATCGGCGGGCGGAGCCGCGAAACCTGCTCACGGCCGCGTGCAAGCTGGCCGCGGCCACCGGGGTCGAAGGGATGGTCGGAGGCCAGTACATCGACGTAACCGAGACCGCCCCCGCGGGTCCGGACGGACTGCGGCGGCTGCACGAGCTAAAGACAGGACGGCTGATCGCGGCTAGCATCGACTGCGTCCTGCTACTCGACGGAACCCTTGAACCTGACAGAATCGACTCCTTCGGAAGGTTCGCCGGCGAGCTGGGCGTGCTCTTCCAGATCGTGGACGACATCCTGGACGTGATCGGATCATCTGAGACCCTGGGCAAGCGTCAGGGGAGCGACGAGCGCCTGGGCAAGCGTACCTACGTGACCGAGTTCGGTCTCGAGGGCGCCCGCAAGCTCGCCGCGGAGTCACACGACCGTGCCCGTACCGCGCTCGCGAAGGCCGCGCCCGAAGGCGCCACCGAGCTCGAGCAGATAACTGATTTCATCGTCAACAGGACCTACTGATGACCCGCCTACTCGACGCCATCGACCAGCCCCAGGATCTCCGCGGGCTCAGCGACGAAGATCTCCAGACGGTCGCGCAGGAGCTGCGTGAGCACATCATCGACACGGTCGGTGAGATCGGGGGACACTTCGGCGCGAACCTCGGGACATGCGAGATCGCGGTCGCGCTGCACTCGATGCTCGACTCGCCGCGCGACAAGATCCTCTGGGACGTTGGCCACCAGGCCTACCCGCACAAGGTCCTCACAGGCCGCCGCGACAGGCTGCAGACGATTCGTCAGTACGGGGGCCTGGCGCCGTTCTGCTCGATTCAGGAGTCCGAGCACGACATCATGGGCGCCGGCCACGCCTCGACGGCGATCGGCTACGCCGTCGGGATGAAGGAGGCGATGCGCCACGGCCACGCCTCCAACAACAAGGTCGTGGCGGTCGTCGGCGATGGCGCGCTGACCGGCGGTGTGGCATTCGAGGCGGTGCACATGGCCGGCGGCCTGGGGACGCCGCTGGTCGTGTTGCTCAACGACAACGGCATGTCGATCGCGCCCAATGTCGGCGCGCTCAGCCGGTACTTCAACCGCGTCCGGCTGAACCCCAAGCTGTGGCACGCGCGCGAGGATTTCGAGGGGGGACTGACGAAGCTGCCGGTGGGGATCGGTGCCGCGTTCGAGCGCCTCGGGCCCCACGTGAAGGAGTCGATCAAGGCGTTCTGGGCGCCCGGCCTGTGGTGGGAGGAGCTCGACTTCGCGTACATCGGTGTGATCGACGGGCACGACGTTCGCGCCCTGCGGCACGCCTTGCAGGGCGCGCTCGAAGCCGAGCGGCCGGTGGTGATCCACTGCGCGACCGTCAAGGGCAAGGGCTTCGCTCCCGCCGAGGAGGGTGGGCTAGAGGGCATGGAGAAGTGGCACGCCGCCAAGCCGAAGTCGATCGCCAACGGCGCCCCCGCCAAGGCGGCCGCGGCATCGCCCGCCGCCAAGCCGGCGCCGCCCCCGTACACCGAGGTATTCGGCAAAGCGCTGGTGCGCGAGTGCCGCCGGGACGACCGGATCATCGGAATCACCGCAGCGATGAACTCCGGGACCGGGCTGAACATCCTCCAGCACGAGCTCCCCGATCACTACTTCGATGTCGGGATCGCCGAGCAGCAGGCGGTGCTGTTCGCTGCCGGCCTGGCGCTCGAGGGGTGCAAGCCGGTCGCGGCGATCTACTCGACCTTCCTCCAGCGGGCCTACGACCAGATCGTCCACGACGTCTGCCTCCAGCGTCTCAACGTGGTGTTCGCGATGGACCGCGCCGGTCTGGTAGGGGATGACGGGCCGACCCACCACGGCGTATTCGATATCGCCTACCTGCGGTGCCTGCCGAACATCGTCCTGATGGCCCCGCGCGACGAGGCGATGCTCGTGCACATGCTCCACACGGCGCTGACCTACGACGCGGGACCGACGGCGCTGCGTTACCCGCGCGGGGCGGGGATCGGGGTGCCGATCCCGGAGCGGCCGGTCGAGATCGAGATCGGGGCCGGCGAGATCCTGCGCGAGGGCGACCGTGTCGCGTTGCTCGGCTACGGCACCGGGGTCGGCAAGGCGCTCGACGCCGCCGAGATCCTCGACGAACACGGGATCTCGGCGACCGTGGCGGACGCGCGCTTTGCCAAGCCGATCGACGCGGGCCTCGCCGCGCAGCTTGCCGCCGAGCACGAGCTGCTCGTGACCGTCGAAGAAGGGGTGCTCGCGGGCGGGTTCGGGTCGGCGGTGTGGGAGACGCTGTCCGACGCCGGGGTCACCCCGCGGATCCTCCGGGTTGGCCTTCCGGACCGCTACGTCACCCACGGTGCGCCAAAGCTGCTGCACGAAGAGGTCGGATTCACGGGCGCCCGGATCGCCGAGCGGATCGAGGCGGCCGTCACCCAGACGCAGGGCGTCGCCAGCGCCTGAGCCGAAGCGCTCGCGTGGCGGCGCGGGCCATCGCGTACCGTGTTGCGCGCCGTGAAGCGAGTCCGAATCGACAGCCTGCTATCTCGGCGGGGGATCTTCTCGTCCCGCTCGCGCGCGGCGGCCTCGGTGCTCGCGGGCGATGTGCTGTTGCTGCCCGAGCGGCGTCGCGCCCGCAAGCCGGGAGAGCTCGTCCCCGAGGACGTGGAGCTGGAGGTCGTCGCCGCCCCACCGTTCGTCTCGCGGGGGGGCGTCAAGCTCGCAAACGCACTCGACGCGCTGGCGCTCGATGTCGCCGGGCGCAGTGCGCTCGACGTCGGCGCCTCGACCGGTGGCTTCACCGACTGCCTGCTGAAGCGCGGAGCCGGTCACGTCGTCGCCGTCGACGTCGCCTACGGAGAGCTCGACTGGCGCCTGCGCTCGGACCCGCGGGTGACCGTGATCGAGCGCTGCAACGCCAGGCAGCTGACGCGGGGACAGCTCCCGTATGCACCCGATCTGATTGTTGCCGACGTTTCCTTCATCTCCCTGGCCAAGGTGCTTCCGGCGGTGCTGGGGTGCGCCGCCGAGGCGTTTGACTGCCTTGCGCTGATCAAGCCCCAGTTCGAGGTCGGCCGCGAGCAGGTCGGCAAGGGCGGCGTGGTCCGTGACGGCGCCGTGCGGCGCGGCGCGCTGGTCGCGACGGGTGAGCAGGCGCGAAGGCTGGGCGCGGCCGTGCTCGGCTACGCGAGCTCCGGCCTCCCCGGCCCCAAGGGGAACCTCGAGACCTTCATCTGGCTGGGAGAGGGCGACCGCGGTGGACTCGGCGACCTGGAGTCGGCGGCTCGGGAGGTCGAGCCGTGAACCCGGTGCGGACCGCCACCGTCTTCACCCATCGCCGGCCGGCCGAGACCGCGGAGGCCCTCGCGCTGCTGCTGAAGGTGGCCCAGAGGCACGGGGCCGTGGTCCGTCTCGATCCCGAGGAGACCGGCAAGCACGGGCTCGGGCCGGCGCCCGGGCTGGAGCTCGACGCGCCGGTGCTGCTCGATGTGGACATCTGCTTCGCGATCGGCGGCGACGGCACGATTCTCAACGCGCTTCGCACCTACGCGGGTACGCGTGTGCCGGTGTTCGCGATCAACTACGGGGAGATCGGGTTCCTGGCGACCGTCGATCGAGACGCCGCCGAGCACGGGCTCGAACAGGCGTTCAACGGCGACTTCGAGGTGCTCGCGCTGCCGGGAATCGAGGTCACGGGGCAGGGCAAGCCATGGCTTGCGATCAACGACGTCGCGATGCACCGCCAGCCGGGCAAGCGGGTTGCCGATCTGATGTACTCGGTCGGCCCGGACGAGGTGGGGCGGGTCCACTGCGATGGCCTCGTCGTCGGGACCCCGGCGGGGTCGACCGGCTACAACCTCGCCAACGGCGGCCCGGTGATGGCCTGGGGGGTGGAGGGCTTCGTGGTTTCGTTCATCGCACCGCACTCGTTGAACGCGCGAGCGCTCGTGGTCGCACCCCACGACGTGCTGACGGTCAGCAACTGCTCCCGGGAAGAGGACGTCGACGTGAGCGTCGACGGCCGTCCGGTCTGCCTGCTCCCGCCCGGCGAGCGGCTCGAGGCGAGGTTCGCGCGCGGGCGCAGTCACCTCGCCCAGCTCGCCGGGACGAGCTTCTACAACCGCCTGCGCCAGAAGTTTGGCCGCCTCGCCACGGCGCCGTAGGAGCCGAGCGCGGCGCGACCCACCACTCGATCCGTCGGAGGCGCCTGGTAACACCCAGCGCATGCTGCACGAGCTGCGCGTCGAGAACCTGCTGCTGCTCGACCGGGCCGAGCTGCGCCTGGCGCCCGGGCTGAACGTGGTGACGGGCGAGACCGGAGCCGGCAAGACGCTGCTGGCGCACGCGCTGGACCTGCTGCTCGGCGGGCGGGCCCGCAGCGGGATCGTCCGCGGCAGCGCGGCCGAGGCGTACGTGGAGGGCGTGTTCTCGTTGCCCGCGGAGCTCGCAGGGCACGAGGCGGTCCCGACGGGGGCCGACGAGATCGTGCTCGCGCGCCGGGTCTGGCCCGACGGTCGCACGCGCGCCTACGTCTGCGGTCGCTCGGCGACGGTCTCCGACCTGCGCGAGCTGGGAGGCGGGCTGCTGGCGTTCTACGGCCAGCACGAGCACCGCAAGCTGATGCTCTCGACGGCGCAGCTCGACGTGCTCGACGCCCACTGCGGACCGGGGCAGATGGAGCTCCGGAAGCGGCTCGGCACCGCTTACGGGCTCGCCCGCGCGCTCGAGGCGCGCCGCGCGGAGCTGGCCGAGCTGGCGGGAGCCCGGGAGCGCGAGCTCGACCTGCTTGGGTTCGAGCTCGGGGAGATCGAGGCCGCGGCCGTGAGCGAAGAGGAATCGCGGTCGCTGGGGGCGGAGCGAGAGCGCCTGCGTCACCTCGAGATGCTTCGAAGCGCCGCGGCCACAGCGGCCGAGGCCGTCTCGCCGGATGGTGAGGGCGGCGTCTGCGAGCTGCTCGCGCAGGCCGCCTACGGGCTCACCCCCGGCGGCGAGATCGATCCGGCGCTCGCAGAGCTGGTCGCACGCGTCGAGGCGCTCCGGCTGGAGGCCGAGGACGTCGGGCGGGAGCTCCGCAGCTACGCGCTCGAGCTCGGAGCTGGCGGCGACGGGGACGGCGGCGGTGGCCCGGCAAGGCTAGAGGAGGTCGAGGAGCGATTGGCGCTGTTTGCGCGGCTCGAGCGAAAGCACGGAGGCTCGATCGAGGCGGTCCTCAGCCACGCGGCACGCTGCCGCGAGCGGATGGAGGAGCTCAACCACGCCGAGGTCGCGCTGGCCGACGCGGACGCCGAGCTGGCACAGGCGCGCTCCGGGCTCCGCGCGCTCGCCGGCGAGCTCGGCGAACGGCGCCGGAGCGCCGCCCCCAAGCTGGCGAGCGCGGTGCGGGCGCGTCTCGCCGAGCTGGCGATGCCCGACGCCCAGTTCGAGGTGGAGCTCGGAGTGCGGCCCGACGGATGCGGTCCACGCGGCGCCGACACCGTCGATCTGACGATCTCCACCAACGCCGGCGTGCCCGCCGGTCCGCTACGGGAGATCGCCTCCGGTGGCGAGCTCTCCCGAGTGATGCTCGCGCTCCTGAGCGTGGCTCACGGGCAGCTTCGGCCCCCGCGGATCGCGCCGACGCAGACGCGAGCGCCGGCGAGCAGCCGCTACTCGTGTTCGACGAGATCGACGCGGGAATCGGCGGGCACACCGCGCGGGCGGTCGGGGAGCACCTCCGCGGGCTCGCCCGGGGTCGCCAGATCCTCTGCATCACCCATCTTCCGCAGGTGGCGGCGCTGGCCACGCGCCACTTCACGATCGCCAAGGACTCCTCGACCGTGCCCGCAACGACGAGCGTCACCGTGCTCGACGGCAACGCCGTCGTGGGCGAGCTGGTGCGGATGCTCGGGGCCGGGGAGGGTGACCGCGCCGCCAGCCAGCACGCCCGTCAGCTGCTCCGCAAGGCGGCGTAGCGGACGGCCCGCAACTGGTCTCGTCCGATCACGGCGAAAGTCTCGGCACCTCGATCCGGTTAATGTTGAGTTGAGTTAAAGCGGAGATGTCGCGTTGACGTACAAGAGATGTTCGTGAGGAGCCTCAGGAGCGCGATCCGGGAGCGGACGGCAGGCCGCCGGGCGCGCCGGCTCAGCAGCGCAGTTGCACAGCTGTCTCTGGATGCTCGCCACGCGATGCTCGCGGCCGTCTGCGACGACGAGCTGATCGCCGGTGCATACGTGGACAGGCACGGACGGGTGTGCCCGATGCTCGCCGCCCACCGTCGTGGTGCCCGGTCGGACGTGGGTGACTTTCCACGCGCGTGGGACGATTTCGCCCGCGCTCGGCGACCGAGGCGCGCGACCGCACGCGAGCTTGAGATCCTCAGGGCTCTGCTGGAGGAGGGAGTCGGCCGGCGAGCCGATCAGGCCCAACCGCCGGCGCGACCCGATCCCGACCGCCGGCCGGCCCGCTCCGACGAGCCGGCACCCACGCCGATCGTCGCGTAGCGCGATGAGGAGCTCCCGGCTGTCGGCAAGCGGGTCTGCGCTCGCAGTCGTGCTCGTCTTGACGGCCGCTCCTCTGGCTCTCTGGCATCGCGTGCTGCAGGACGTCCTCGCCTCGTTTCACTGGAACCTCAGTTACGCGATCACCGACCTCGCCCCGTGGCTGCTGCTGCTCGCCGGTGTGGTGCTCCTCCTGCCGGTTGCGCTGTCCGCCGGGTTGACCCCCGAGAGCCGGCTGTACCCACGCGGCCGCCGGTCATATTTCGTCTGGGGCGTGGTTCTTTACCTACTCGGATCCCTGCTGGCGGTCGAGTTATTCGACCTCTGGAGCTACGCCCACTGAAAATCCCAGGGCTCGTCCGCGTCGGGCGCTACCGTCAGAGCCAACCGTAAACTTGACGCAAGGATTGACTTGATGCCCGCAGGCGAGACTCGGTTCATCTTCATCACCGGCGGCGTCGTCTCCTCGCTCGGGAAGGGAATTGCGGCAGCGTCGATCGGTCGGCTGCTGGTCTCGCGGGGGTTCGACGTCCAGCTTCAGAAGTTCGACCCCTACATCAACGTCGACCCCGGGACGATGTCGCCGTACCAGCACGGCGAGGTGTTCGTCACGGAGGACGGGGCGGAGACCGATCTCGACCTCGGCCATTACGAGCGATTCACCGATGCGAACACCAACCGCGCCTCCAACGTGACCGCGGGCGGGATCTACAACACGGTGATCCGCCGGGAACGCAGGGGCGACTACCTCGGCGCCACCGTCCAGGTCGTTCCCCACATCACCGATGAGATCAAGCATCGCGTCCGGCTGATGGCGGAGTCGAGCGAGGTCGACTTCGTCGTCACCGAGATCGGAGGAACCGTCGGCGATATCGAGTCGCTCCCGTTCCTCGAGGCGATCCGCCAGTTCCCCGTCGACGTGGGGCGCCGCCGCTGCATGTTCATCCACCTGACGCTGGTGCCGTACATCGGCCACGTCGGCGAGCTCAAGACCAAGCCCACACAGCACTCCGTCAACGAGTTGCGGAGGATCGGAATCGCGCCCGACATGGTCGTGTGCCGCTCCGAGTCGGCGCTCTCTCACGAGATCCGGCGCAAGATCGCGCTGTTTGCGAGCCTCCCGGCGGAGGCGGTGGTGTCGGCACGCGACGTCCCCGACATCTATCAGGTGCCGCTGATGTTCCGTGACGAGGGGGTCGATGAGTACATCCTCCGTGAGCACTTCGGGGTGGACTCGCAGGAACCTGACCTGGCTGCCTGGGAGGCCGTGGTGCGAAAGGCCGGCGAGGCGAGCCGCACCGTCCGGATCGCGCTCGTGGGCAAGTACGTGCAGCTCGAGGACGCCTATCTGTCCGTCGTCGAGGCGCTCAAGCACGCCGGCGTCTACCACGAGTGCAAGGTCGAGATCGACTGGGTCGACTCGGAGTCGCTCGGCGACGCGGAGGTCGCAAGGCGGCTCGAGCGGGTCGACGGGATCCTGATCCCCGGCGGGTTCGGCGGTCGCGGGATCGAGGGCAAGATCCGTGCGGCGCAGATCGCGCGCGAGCGTCGGATCCCGTACCTCGGGATCTGCCTGGGGATGCAGATCGCGGTCTCGGAGTTCGCGCGGCACGCCGCCGGGATGGAGGGCGCCAACTCCACCGAGTTCGACCCGGAGACGCCGTTCCCGGTGATCGACCTGCTCCCCGAGCAGAAGGAGATCGCCGACATGGGCGGGACGATGCGGCTCGGCGCCGACCCGATCAAGCTTCACGAATCGACGCGGATCCGGGAGCTCTACGCGGAAGCGGTCGTGTACGAGCGTCACCGACACCGATTCGAGGTCAACAACCACCTCCGCAAGCGGATCGAGTCTGCGGGGCTGGTGTTCTCGGGTACCTCGCCGGATGACCGGCTGGTCGAGGCGATCGAGCTGCCCGCGGGCGAGCACCCCTTCTTCGTCGCGTCCCAGTATCACCCCGAGTTCAAGTCGCGACCCGAACGCCCGGCACCGCTGTTCCGGGGATTCGTCGGCGCGGCGCTGGCGCACAGCGCGCCTGACGAGCCACGGGCCTCGGACGCTGTCGAGCCGAAGGTCTCACGCGCCGCCTCGTGAGGCGCGCCAGCGAGGCCGAGCGCGAGCGGCTGGGGCAGACGTTCGCGTCGCTCTGCCGGATCGAGAGCCCTTCGGGGCAAGAGCGGCGATGCGCCGACTGGGTCATCGCCGAGCTCGACGGGATGGGGATCGGGGTGGACGAGGACCTGGCGGGCCCTGAGGTGGGCTCGGATGCCGGCAACCTGCTCGCGAGGGTGCCGGGCCGGGGACCCGAGAGCATCCTGATCTGCGCCCATCTCGACACCGTCCCGCTCGCTGCCCCGGTCGAGCCGGTGATCGTCGATGGCGGTTGGGAGAACGCCAACGAGGCGATCCTGGGAGCCGACAACAAGGCAGCCGTGGCGGTCGCGCTCGAGCTGGCCCGCCGACTGATATCCGCGCCGGGCCCACCCGAGGTTGGCATCGAGCTCCTGTTCACCGTGTGCGAGGAGGTCGCGCTCCGCGGCGCCAAGGCGTTTGACCACACCAAGCTGATCAGCCGCTTCGGCTACGTGTTCGATCACGCCTCGCCGATCGGCGAGATCGTGCTCGCCTCTCCGACCTACTACCGGATCGTCGCCGACGTTCACGGGCGCGCCGCGCACGCCGGCATCCGGCCGGAGGTAGGGCGCAGCGCGATCGCGGCAGCCGCCAAGGGCATCGCGGCCATGCGGCTGGGGCGCCTGGACCCCGAGACAACTGCCAACGTCGGCACGATCTCCGGCGGCACGAACGCCAACGTGGTGCCCGAGCAGTGCCGGATCGAGGCCGAGTCGCGGAGCCTCGATCGCGCACGAGCCGAGGCCGTGGCCACCGAGATGATCGATCACCTCCAGGAAGCGGCGGATGCCGCCGAGTGCGACCTCGACGTCACCGTAGAGCGGATGTTCGACGGCTATCGCACCAGGCCGCGTGAGCCGCTGGTCGCGGTGGCGGAGCGGGCACTGCGCGCCTGCGGATACGAGCCCAAGCACATCGCCACGGGCGGCGGCTCGGACGCCAACGCGCTCGAGGCCGACGGCTTCCCATGCGCCAACCTCGCCAACGGCACCGAGCGAAACCACGAGCCTGGGGAAAGGGTCAGCGTCGACGCGCTCGAGGGGATGCTCGAAGTCGCGATCGCGCTCGTCGACGAGGCGCGGGCGACGATGAGCGAGGCAGGGCCGGCGTGAGCGGATTCGAACGGATCGCCACCGAGGTCCAGTGGAAGGGCACATTCATTCGCTCCGGCGTCGAGCGGTTCCGGTACCCGGACGGCTCGCAGGTGACGCGCGAAAAGGTGTGGCATCCGGGCGCCGTCGGCATTCTTGCGATCGACGATCAGCACGTGTGGCTGACCCGCCAACCCCGGGAGGCCGCCGGCGTGGATGCGTCACTCGAGATCCCGGCCGGCAAGCTCGACGTCCCCGGCGAGAGCCCGCTCGAGACCGGACAGCGCGAGCTGGCCGAGGAGATCGGCAAGCGGGCCGGCAACTGGGACGAGCTGTTCGCGTTCTACACGAGCCCCGGGTTCAGCGACGAGCGAGTCTGGGTGTACCTGGCCACAGACCTGTCTGACAGCGGATCGGCCGAGGCTGACGAGGACGAGCGGATCGAGATCGTCCCCTGGTCGCTGGGGCTCCTCGACGACGCGATCGCCGAGTGCGAGGACTCCAAGTCGCTGATCGCGCTGCTCTGGTTGGCCGGGCGGCGCGTCCTGGCTGTCTGAAGCCGCCAGCCGGTAACGGCCCGGGCGTTCACCGCTCGGCCCAGACGCGATCAAACTGCGCCTGGTCGAGCGGCAGCAGCCAGCAGGCGGCGATCCTGCGCGCGCGGATGCGGTAAAGCCCCCTGTACACGCCGGCGATGGCATTCCGCCCGGGAACGTGCCACTCCGATGTCCTCGCCGAGCAGCGCCCGCACCGGCTCGAGGTCGCCACCCGCGTACATCGCGTTCTGAGCAACGTGGAGCTCTCGAAGGACGGTCTCGGCGAGGTCGCGCTGCATGGCACGGATCTTGGCGGATCCGGTCCCGGCAGGACTCGGCTTGGGGGGACCGAATAGGCGGTTTATGACCACCAGCGCCCCGGCCGTATCCGTCCGCCTGGCCGACCTGATGCTCGACTTCCTCGCCTACCTGGAGCTCGAACGCGGCCTGTCGCGCAACACGCTCGAGGCGTACCGCTCGGACCTCCAGCAGTTCGGCGAGTTCCTCGGCCGCCTCCGGCTCGACCCGCTGACGATCACCGCGGTCCAGTTGGCATCGTTCGTCTCAGAGCTCGCCGACGGGCGAGAGGAGCGACCCGCCGTCGCGCCGGCGACGCTCCAGCGGAAGGTGGCGTGCCTGCGGTCGTTCTATCGACACCTGCGCCGCGAGCGTCTGATCGAACACGACCCGGCGGCGGAGCTGCGCGGCCCCCGATCCCGGGCGCGCCTGCCCCAGGTGCTCGGCCGCGACGAGGTGGCGCGTCTCCTGGCCCAGCCCACCGGCACGACGCCCGCGGCGCTCCGCGACCGCGCGTTGCTCGAGACGATGTACGCCTGCGGGCTTCGGGCGTCCGAGGCGATTGGCCTCGAGCTCTCGGCGCTCGACCTCGACGCCGGCATCCTGCGCGCGCAGGGGAAGGGGTCGAAGGAGCGGATCGTGCCGATCGGCAGCAAGGCGGTCGCGAGCCTGCGGGCGTACCTGCAGAAGGGCAGGCCGCGACTGGTGGGACTGCGAGACGAGCCGCGCGTGTTCGTCAACCTCCGCGGCGCGGGACTCTCCCGCCAGGGCCTCTACAAGATCGTTCAGCGCCACGCCGCCAGCGCGGGCCTCGCCGACAAGATGAGCCCGCACACGCTGCGCCACAGCTTCGCGACCCATCTGCTGGCGGGCGGCTGCGACCTGCGCTCGCTTCAGGAGATGCTCGGCCACGCGGACATCGCGACGACGCAGGTCTATACGCATCTATCTGCCGACCGGCTGCGGGACGTCTACTTCGACGCGCACCCGAGGGCACAGATCGACCGCGGACCGTAGAGTCCCAGGCCTTGGGGATCACGCACTTCGACGAAGCTCCAGCCCACGAGTTCGACGTAGGTCACATCAGGGGCCGCTGGACCGCGCTCGGGCAGGCGGCCGGCTCGATCACGGTCGGGGTACGCCGGATCCAGGTTCCAGCGGGGAGCTGGTCCACCCCCGCGCACGAGCACGGCCGCGAGGAGGAGATCTTCTACGTGCTCAGCGGCCGTGGGCTTTCCTGGCAGCGGGAGCGCACGACCGAGGTCCACCCCGGCGACTGCATCGTCTACCTGCCGCGCCGCGGCGCGCACTCGCTGCACGCGCTCGAGCCGCTCGATGTGCTGGCGTTCGGGCCCCGGCACGAGGACGAGAGCCCCCGCTTTCCCCGCCTCGGACTCTCCCTGGTCGGCAACAGGGCTGTCGAGTCGATGCCCGGAAGCGTCGAAGGCGCGCCCATCCAGTTCGTCCGCGAGGCGGAGCTTGGGCCGCCGGAGGTCACGGAGCCAGGAGAGCGTCCGCGAACGATCCTCAACGTCGAGGATGTTGAGGGCGAGCCGTTCGGACGGGGGCGTGTCGACTGCACCCGTCGCAACCTCGGGCTGGCGGCCGGGTCGGTCCTGACAGGTCTCAAGCACGTCGAGGTCGCCGCCGGCAAGGAGGCCACGCCGCTTCACTGCCACTCGCAGGAAGAGGAGATCTTCGTCGTCCTCGATGGCGACGGCGTACTCGTGCTCGACGGCGAGCGCGAAACGCCCGTCCGCGCGGGGCACGTGGTCGCGCGTCCGGCGGGGACCGGTGTGGCGCATCAATTCCGCGCCGGTGACGCGGGTCTGACCTTTCTCGCATACGGCTCGCGAGAGCCCGGCGACATGTGCTATTACCCGCGGTCGAGCAAGATCTCGTTCCGCGGGCTGGGCGTGATCGGGAGGCTCGAGCGGCTGGACTACTGGGACGGGGAGGGCTGACAGAATCGCGCCGTGCCGCGATTCGGAGCGCTCGGTGTCGCGCTGTGCCTCGGCCTCGCCGGGTGCGGTAACTCTCGCACCCCCGTCCCGAGCCTGACCCATCCCGCGACGGGAGGAGCGCTGCGCTCGTTGAGCTATCCGGCCGCCGGCATCCGCTTCAGTGCGCCACGCAGTTGGACGTCGGTCCCGGAGCCCCCGCCGGCGGTGACGGTGCTGGCGTCGGGCGGCGCTGTGATAGCGATTTGGCGCTACCCGCTGAGCGGTCGGGCGCCGGCGAGCACTCAGCAGCTCGAGGCCGCGAGGCGCTCCTTGATGGCGACCGCCCGCGCCGCGGACCGGAGCATCGACGTGCTCGGCTCGCGGCGGTTGAGGGTCGATGGCTCACCCGCGATCGAGGTCGACGCGATCGAGCAGGTGGACGGGCTCACGCGTCGCTCGCGTGCCACGCACGTGTTCGCGACGCGCTCCGAGATCGTGGTCGACGAGTACGCCCCGGCGGGCGTTTTCGCAGCCGTCGACGCGCGCGTGTTCGCTCCGCTTGACCGCTCGCTCGTGATCTCACGCGGGGCATGAGCCGCGCCCCCGGCGGTGTCGCGGCGAGGCGCGCATTCGTCGTCGTCATCGACGCCTGCGGGGCCGGTGCGCTGCCCGACGCCACCGACTACGGCGACGCGGGCGCGAACACCCTTGCCCACGTCGCGGAGGCCGCCGGCGGCCTCGAGCTGCCGACCCTCGAGCGGCTCGGACTGGGATCGATCATCCCGCTGCGGGGCGTGGGGGTCGCTCCCAGCCCCGTGTTGCACGGCAGGCTGCACGCGCTCGGGCCCGGCAAGGACTCGACCGCCGGGCACTGGGAGCTGATGGGCGTGGTCATGGGGCGCCCGCTCCCGACCTATCCGGAGGGATTTCCGGACGAGGTGGTGGAGCTGATCGCCGCGCTCAGCGGTCGCGCAGTGCTGTGCAACCGGCCCTCGAACGGGATCGAGGCGATCGAGCAATTCGGCGAGCAGCACCTCGAGCGCGGCTCGCTGATCGTCTATACGAGCCAGGATTCGGTCCTCCAGATCGCCGCCCATGTCGAGCGGGTGCCGCCCGAGGAGCTCTACTCGGTCTGCCGTCAGGTCCGCGAGCAACTGCCGGCAGAGCACGCCGTGGGCCGCGTGATCGCGCGGCCGTTTGAGGGGTCGCCGGACGCCTTTCGGCGGACCGACGGCCGCCGGGACTTCTCGGTCGCGCCCCCGTCACGCAGCTACATGGAGGCGCTTCAGGACTCCGGCGTCGAGGTGCATACGGTCGGCAAGGTCGGGCAGCTGTTCGCCGGGGTCGGCGTCGACGTGCAGCACCCAGGGGCGACCAACGCGCGCGCGCTCGCTGAGACGGCCGACCTGCTGGGGTCGCTGAAGGCGGGACTCGTGTTCACCAACCTGATCGAGACCGACCAGGTCTACGGCCACCGCCACGACGTAGCCGGCTTTCACCGCGCGCTGCGTGCGATCGACGACGCCGTGGCCGGGTGGCTCGAGCGGCTCGGGCCCGGCGACCTGCTGATCCTGACGGCCGACCACGGCTGCGATCCGGCGTCCCCGCGAACTGATCACACGCGTGAGTACGCGCCCCTGCTGGCCGCGTTCGAGGGTCACCGCTCGCGTCGCCACGACGGCCCGCTGGCCGACGTGGGCGCGAGCGTGCTTGCTTGGCTGGCCGGCCGGGACGCCCCCGGGCTGCCCGGCGAGTCGTTCGTCTAAAGCGCTGTGGCCGACCGACTAGCCTCGTCTCAGAGCGATGCCCGAGCTGCCCGAAGTCGAGACGATCCGCCGTCAGCTGGCGCCCCACCTCGAGGGGCGCACGATCGTCAGCGCGGAGATCCTGGATCCACGCTGGACCCGGCCGATGGCCCCCGAGCCGGTCGAGGCGGCGCTGCGGGGCGCACGCATCGAGGAGGTCGGACGCGCCGGCAAGTACCTCGTGTGGAGGCTGTCGGACGATCGGTACCTCTTGATCCACCTACGGATGACCGGGTCGCTGCTGTTCGACCCGCCCAGTGAGCCGCCACACACTCGGGTGAGGTTCGAGCTGGACGCGGGCCACCGCCTGGTCTACGTCGACCCGCGTCGCTTCGGCACCGGCCACCTGCTGTTCGGCGCGGTCGCGCGGGATGCCTACCTGTCGGCACGGCTCGGTGTCGAGCCGTTCACTCCGGAGTTCACAGCCGAGCACCTCCGGCGAATCGCCCGCGGCCGGAAGGCGCCGGTGAAGGCGTTCGTGCTCGACCAACGGCGGATCGCCGGTGTCGGCAACATCTATGCCGACGAGGCGCTGTTCCGCGCGGGGATTCACCCGCTTCGCGCTGCCGGCCGACTGACAGCTGCCCAGTGGACGCAGCTGCGCGACGGGATCGAGGACGCGCTGTCGGCGGGAATCGAGGCCAAGGGCGCCTCGATCGATGACTTCCGGCACGTCGACGGGGCGCGCGGCTCGTTCCAGGACCGGTTTCTGATCCACCGGCGCGAAGGAGAGCCGTGCCCCCGATGCGGCCAGGCGGTGCGCAAGATCGTCGTCGGTGGCCGAGGGACCTACGTTTGCGAGCATTGCCAGCCGCGGCCTCGGACCGCCGGGCGGGTGCGCCGCACGCACCGCTGAGAAGGCGTGAGGCGCGGGCTTACGCCGCGAGCAGCTCGCCGAGCTTGCCGTCGCGATCGGCGGCGAGCAACTCTGAGAACCCGCCGATCGTCTGCTCGCCGATCACGATCTGCGGGAAGGTGATCATTCCCGTGAGCCGCGAGAGCTTCTCGCGACCGTCCGGGTCGCGTGCCAGATTGACCTCTCGGTAGTCGATCCCGCGCCGCTCGAGCAGCGCCTTGGCGCTCGTGCAGAGCGAGCAGTGCTCGGTCGTGTAGACGGTCACGGTGCTCACCACTTCAAAAAGTATAGCTTCGGGCTCGTCGATAGGAGCCTTATGCCCGGTTCGCTGAAGACCCAAGCGATCGTGCTTCGCTCGATCCGATACGGCGAAGCCGACCGGATCCTGCACCTGTACACCCCGCGGCACGGGCGTCTGGGCGCGATCGCCCGGGGGGCACGTCGAGCCCGCAGCCGGTTCGGGGCGCGGCTGGAGCCCTTCTTCCACATCCACGCGGTCCTTCATGAGGGCCGCGGCGACCTGCACACGGTCACCAGTGCGGACACGGTCGCCGCGCACGCGGCGCTGCGCGAGCATTCGGCGACCCTCGACAGCGCCGCGCGGGCGTGTGACGCGGTCGCGCGCCTGTTCGAGACGGCGGATCCTCACCCCGAGGTGTTCGCGCTGCTCGCCAACGAGCTGGCGCTGCTGAGCGCCGACCCCGCCCACGCCCGTGCCGCCAATGGCCTCGCGTTCCGGTTGAAGCTGCTCCTGGCGGCGGGCATCCTCCCGCAACTGGCGACCTGCGCGGCGTGCGGCGAGCAGGAGCACCTGCGCGCGTTCTCGGCCGCTGCGGGCGGCGTCGTCTGCAGCTCCTGCGAGGCCGCGGCGTTTCCGCTCGGCGAGGAGTCTTACCGCTTCCTGGTGACCGCGGTTGGAACGCCGCTCGCACAGGCGCCGGAGGCCTCGGAGCTCGCGCTCAGGCAGGCCGAGCGCGCGATCTCGGAGACCGCCGAGCACCACGCGCACGTCCGTCTGCGCCCGCTGTTGCGGGCAATGTGACAAGTCCGTCGCAAGAGCGCCGAAACGACGCCCGGCGCTGTCAGAATCGCTGACGTGAGCGAGCAGGTTATGGATACCGGGTATGAGCACCCGGGGGGTGCGGTCGCGGAGGCGTTCGCCGAGCGGATCCGCCGGCGGGAGGAACGCGAGCTGTCGCCCCTGGCGACGCGCTCCTATCCGGCGGACCGGGTCCTGGCCGAGCCCGACTGTGGGCTGCGCACGCCGTTTCAGCGCGACCGCGACCGGATCGTCCACAGCAAGGCGTTTCGGCGTCTCAAGCACAAAACGCAGGTGTTCGTCGCCCCGACCGGTGACCACTACCGGACCCGGCTGACGCACACGCTCGAGGTCACGCAGATCTCGCGGACGGTCGCTCGCGCCCTGCGGCTGAACGAGGACCTCGTCGAGGCGATCGGCGTCGGACACGACTTGGGCCACCCGCCGTTCGGCCACATCGGTGAGGACGCGCTCGACCGCTGCCTGAAGGAGCGGTTCGCCTCCTCGTTCATGCACCACGAGCAGTCGCTGCGGGTTGTCGAGGTGCTGGAGCGGGAGGGCAAGGGACTGAACTTGACGACCGCGGTCCGCGATGGGATCGTCAGCCACTCGGGCCGGGCACGCCAGCCGGCGACACTCGAGGGCAAGATCGTGCGCCTGATGGACCGCGTCGCCTACATCAACCACGACATCGACGACGCCCTCCGAGCCGGCGTGATCTCGGCCGCTGACCTTCCGGCGGAGGCGATCGAGATCCTTGGCGATACCGGTCCCCGCCGGATCGACGCGCTCGTCCACGACCTCGTCGAGCACTCCGACGCCGCCCGGGATGTCGTGCAGGGAGACGTTGCCGGCACGGCGATGGCCGAGTTGCGGTCGTTCATGTTCGAGCGGGTGTACCTGGGGCCCGAGGCGACCCGTGAGCATGCCAAGATCCATCTGGTGATCCGCTCCCTGTTCGATCACTACTGCGATCACCCGGAGGAGATTCCGCTCTCGATCCCGCCTGGACCGGTCGACTGCCGGGTCACCGACTACATCGCCGGGATGACCGATCGGTTCTGCATCCGCGCGTTCGAGGCCCTGAGCGTGCCGGTCGCCTTCGCCCCGTGACCCGCTATACGGCCGACTCGCGCGATCGCGTCCGTGACGCGGTCGACATGGTGGCGCTGGTGTCGGCGAAGACCGAGCTGCGGCGGGCCGGCGCCAACAGCTACTTCGGACGGTGCCCGTTTCACGATGAGCGCACGGCGTCGTTCCACGTGAGCCCGGACGAGAGGCTCTATCACTGCTTCGGCTGCCAGGCCTCCGGCGATGCGTTCGACTTCGTGATGGAAACCGATGGGCTCGATTTCAAGGGCGCGCTCGAGGCGCTCGCCAACATGTTTGGCGTACAGCTTGCGACCGAGGCCGAGGATCCGCTCGCCGCTTCGCGTCGCGAGCGCCGTGAGCGGCTGCACGCGCTGCTCGGGCGGGCCGCGGCCTACTACGCGCGCTACCTGACCGAGTCCGCCGAGGCCGCGCCGGCGCGCGACTACCTACGCGAGCGGGGGTTCAGCGGTGAGACGCTGCGGGCGTTCCGAGTCGGTTACGCGCCGAGCGCGTGGGACCGGATCCTGGTCGCCTCGCGCAAAGCGGGCTTCACCGACGACGAGCTGCGGACGGTTGGCCTCGTCCAGAGCTCGAAGACGAGCCCGGGACGCATCTACGACCGCTTTCGGGAGCGGGTGATGTTTCCGGCCTCCGACTCACGAGGGCGGGTTTTGGGCTTCGGCGCCCGGGCGATGCGCGACAACCAGCTGCCGAAGTACCTGAACACTTCCGACGGCGAGCTCTACCACAAGCGCAGCGTTCTGTTCGGGATCGACCTGGCCCGGCCCACGGCGGCGAAGGCGGCGCGGATGATCCTCGTCGAGGGCTACACCGATGTGCTCGCGCTCCATCAGGCCGGCTTGACCAATGCCGTGGCGATCATGGGGACATCGCTGACCGAGGAGCAGGTCGCGGAGCTCGAGCGGGTGGTCGGAAGCTCGGGCGTGCTCGAGCTGTGCCTGGACGCCGATCGTGCCGGCCAGGAGGCGATGCTACGGGCCGCCCAGCTGGCGGACGGGCGCAACCTCGACCTGCGGGTGGTTCCGCTGCCCGAGGGGATGGACCCGGCGGAGCTGATCCAGCGCGAGGGCGGCGAGCGGCTGCGGGAGCGAGTCGCCGCGTCCGTGCCGTTCGTGGCGTTTCACGTCGACCGGATCCTCGCCCGCGCTGATTCGGGGAGCGCGGAGGGCAGGGACCGGGCGATCGCCGAGCTCGCGCCGGCGCTGAAGCTGCCCGAGACCGCCGGCGCGCTCCGTGAGGAGCTGTTGCGCCGGATCTCCAACCGCCTCGCGCTGTCGGAGGGGCGGTTGGCGGCGCTGATCGAGGCGGCCGGCACGGCGCAGCGTTCGACTCGACCGCAGCTGGCCTCCAGGTCGGAGATGATCGACCCGGCCGTTCGCAGCGAGCGCTGGTTCCTGGCGCTTTGCATCGCGCTGCCCGAGGCGGGGCGCAAGGCGCTCCAGGCGATCGACCCCGACCAGCACCTCACCAGCGAGCGCCTGCGCCGGGCGGCACGGCACCTGGCCGGGCAGACCGAGATGCCGCTCTCCGGCCTGGCGCCCGACGACGAGCACCTCGCGCACACGATGGCGGACCTGGTCGAGCGCGCGGGGCGGGCGGGCGCCGCGACGGTCGAGCAGCTCGAGCAGCAGCGCCTGTTGCTCGAGCGGGCGCGGATCGAACGCGCGATCCGCCGCGCGCGCGCGGAGGGCGGGTCGGGGATGCTCGAGCTCGCCCGCGAGCGCGATGAGGTCATGGGGGAGATCCACGCGATCGGCGCTCGGATGGAGAAGGCGCTCTGACCGAGGCTCTGGGGGCGGCTGGCCGCCGCGCTCCCGAGGGACGTCCTTTCTCGGCAGCTCGAAGGAGCCCGGGAGGCGTTCGAGCGCATAGGCGGCTGAGGACGCCGCTCGGCCATCGACGCGCCGCAGAGAGTTGCAAAGTTGTGTCAATTTCCAGGTATTTAAGGCCCTTTCCGTCCAGCCGCAGTGGGAACATATGTTCGATTCGCAAAACAGAGAGGATCGAACATGGACAAAGGATCGCTGGAGTTGCTGTTGGCCCAGGGCGAGAGCATCGAGCGGATCGCGAAGCGCTTCCGCAGAGACCCGTCGACGGTGTCCTACTGGATGAAGAAGCACGGGCTGACGTCACCCTACGCCGAGAAGCACGCCGCCAAGGGCGGGGTCGAGCGGGAGCGGCTGGAGGCGCTGGTGGAGGCGGGTATGTCGATCGCGGAGATCGCGGTCGACGTTGGACGAAGCAAGGCAACCGTCAGACACTGGCTGAGGCGCTACAAGCTCCGCACGCACGGCACCGGCGGAAGGATCGCGACGGCTGCCCGCCGTGCCGCGCGCGAAGCCGGCGCACTCACGGTTGAGTCAGTCTGCCCTCATCACGGAGAAACGACCTTCATTCTGGAGGGGCGCAGTTACTACCGGTGCAAGCGTTGCCGGTCCGAAGGCGTTGTCCGTCGACGCCAGCGGGTGAAGTCCATTCTCGTCGAGGAGGCTGGTGGATGCTGTGCGATCTGCGGCTACGACCGTCACGTGCGCGTCCTTCAGTTCCACCATCTTGATCCGTCGCTCAAGCGACTCAGCCTGAGTGGACAGGGAGTCACCTACTCGATCGACACCCTTCGGGCCGAAGCCCAGAAGTGCGTCCTGCTTTGTGCCAACTGCCATGTGGAGGTTGAAGCCGGCATCGCCCACCTCCCGGTAGAGTTGGGATTGCTGACCGGCTCAGAACAACTGAATCCCGGGTAGCAGAGTGGATTGATCCGGGGTAGCTCAATTGGCGGAGCGAACGGCTGTTAACCGTTAGGTTGTGGGTTCGAGTCCCACCCCCGGAGCTTTGAAGCCGCGGCTCTATCCGGCATGACCCAATGAAGCTCTACGTCTGCTACGGCACCTGGAAGCCCGCCCCGCGGCCTGGCGGCCATCCGTGCGGGCGGGCGTACGACGCGCTGATGGACGCTGGCTACGAGCCTGAGGTCAAGCGCGTCTATGGCCTCGGGATGCTCCCGGGCGCTCTTCAACCTCACCCCGGGTCGCCGGGAGGTCAAGCGACTGACCGGCAACTACTGGGTGCCGGTGCTCGTCACCGACGACGGCGAGGTGATCCAGGGCTCGCGGAGATCGAGGCGTGGGCGCAGGCCCACCCGGCGCGCGGCCGCGGAGCCGGCCGCCACGATGGCGGTGAGCGAGGTGCGACGGACGACGGTCGCAGAGCTCGAGGACTGGGAGCAGGGCGGCGCCACCTGGCGGCCGGTGGAGCTCGGCGAGCGCCGCGCGGTAGTCGAGCTATGCAGCTGCTCGGGCGAGCCGATGGAGCGTGTGGAGAGCGGCGACCCCGAGCTCATCGAGTTCGTGCGCGCGCATCCACGACCGATTGAGCGGCCGCGCCAGCGCCTCGACGAGCTCGGCCGCACGCGCGGCGCCGTCGTGGGCGTCCGGCCCAGGCGGCCAGCTCGCGCGCTCGCGCCGCCAGCGACGGCTCCGAGAGCGCCCGGCGCACCGCCGCCGCAGCGTCAGCGGCGCCAGCAGCCGCCACGGTAGGCGTACGCCGACGCCCGGCCCAGTCCGCCCGGGCCGCGTTCTCGGCCATGTCGCCGGCGTGGGGGACGGCCAGCACCGGCGCGCCGCATGCCAGCGCCCGGGCCATCGTCCCGTGGCCGGCGTGGCAGATCACGAGCGCGCAGCCGGGCATCGTGCGCGAGTAGGAGATCCACTCGACGAGCCGGCGTGTTTGCCGCGACCGCCACCGGCCCCGGCAGCGGCTTGCCGGTTCCACGTCGCCAGCACGCGCACCGGCTCATCCGCCAGCCCGGCGAGCGCCGCCCGCAGCAGCCGGTGCTCGGGATCCTGCGCCGTCGAGGGCGCGACGAGGACGAGCGGCTCCGGCCCCGGAGGCGGCTCGACGTCGTGAAACGGCGGCTCCCACATCAGCGGTCCGACGACGTGGACGTGCTCGCGGCCAGGGCCGCGGGTACTCGAGCTGCGGGAACGTTCCGACGAGGCACAGCTCGCTGGCTCAACCCGCCGTGCAGCCGGCTCAACGGCGGCAGTCCGAGCTTCGTGCGCGCCTCGTTCAGCTCGTCGCGCCCGCGGCGCAGCCCGGCCTCACGGGCCGGTCGAACGCCCGCCACAGCCGCGCGCCGAGCGCCGTCCGCGGCAGCCGGGCGCCGAACGCGTACGGCGGGAAGCCGGGCGCGGCGACCGGATAAACGTGCGGGACCAGCGTCGCGATCGGAACGCCCTCGAGCTCGCCCGCCAGCGCCGGAGCGAGCGTGAGGATGTCGTGCACGACGCAGTCGGGCGCGGCCTCGGCGAGCGACCGGCGCGTCTCCGTGGCCGCCCGCACCACCGCCTCGTACGGCGCGAGCGGCCGCTCGGGCGTTGGGAACACCGGGTACTCGGGCGCGGCGACGAAGCGCATCCCCGCGGCCTCGACGTCGCTCGCGCCAGCGCGTCCAGGTCTCGAGCGTGACCTCATGGCCGCGCGCAGCCAGCCGCGACCCCAGCGCCAGCATCGGAAACGCGTGCCCGGCGTCGCCGAACGCGCCGAGGAACAGCCGCAGCCGCCGCCCATCCGGGACGGGGTCTCCCGACCCGCTGCTCGACGTCAACCCGCTGCCAGCTCGGAGACTTCGCGCAGCTGCGCGATCCGGTCCTCGGTGGTGAACGCCATCGGCGCAACCATCAGCGTCCCGACCCCGGCCTCGCGGAACGCCGCCAGGCGCTCGCGCACGGCGTCGCGCGGTCCGCACAGCGAGACCATGTCGATCAGCTCGTCGGCATCGCCGCCGCCGCCTCGTCCTTCTTGCCGTCCAGGTACAGGTCCTGGATCTCCGCGCGCGCGCCTCGAATCCGTAGCGCTGGACCAGCCGGTTGTAGAAGTTCTGCTCGCGCGAGCCCATCCCGCCGATGTACAGCGCGAGCCCCGGCCGCATCAGGTTGCGTGCCAGCTCGACGGTCATCGGACACGTAGGCGTTGACACCGGGGCGATGTCGAAGCCGTCGAGCGAGCGTCCCGCGCGGGCCGCTCCCTCCTCGAGCAGCGCCCGGAACGTCGCCGACGTGCTCGGGGGAGAAGAACGTCGGGATCCAGCCGTCGGCGATCTCGCCCGCGAGCGCGTGTTCTTCGGGCCGATCGCCGCCAGGTAGATCGGGATCCGCTCCTGGACGGGCGCGATCATCAGCTTCAGCGACTTGCCCGGCCCGTCGGGGAGCGGCAGCTCGATCGTCTCGCCGTCGTACGCGACCCGCTCGCGCGCGAGCGCCATCCGGACCACCGCGACGTACTCGCGGGTGCGCTGCAGCTGGCGCGCGAATCGCTGGCCGTGCCAGCCCTCGGCGACCTGCGGCCCGGACGAGCCGATCCCCAGCAGCATCCGCCCGCCCGAGAGCTGGTCGATCGTCGCGGCCGTCATCGCGGTCATCGCCGGGCTGCGCGCCGGCATCTGAAAGATCGCCGAGCCGAGCTTGATCTTGCTCGGTGCCGGCGGCCAGGAAGGCGAGGATCGTCGCAGCGTCCGAGCCGTACGCCTCGGCCGCCCAGACGGAGTCGTACCCGAGCCGCTCCGCCTCCTGGACGGTGCGCGATCAGGTCCTCGGATCCCATTGCCACGCCCCCAGTAGCCGAGGTACGCGCCGAGCTGCATCTGTAAGTTTCCTTTCGCGCCAGGGAGATAGCTTGTCGGGCCAGGACGGGCCGAACTCGATTCGATCACCCTATGCGAACACGGCGCCCGGCGACGATCCAGGACCTCCGCGTGGCGGTCGATTGTCTCCCACGACGAACACGGGTCGCGATGCTCGAGGGGATCCGCTCCAACGCGATCATCACCGGCGCCGACGCCGATCGGAGGGGATCTGCTCGATGCTCGCCGCCCATCGCGCCGGCGGGCGCACCAACGCGATCTCGTTTGCCCGCGTGGGACCGGTTCGCCTTGCCGTGACGGACGTCGCGGCGACCGGCACAATCGGGTAGGAGAAGGTGATCTTGGCCGGTGCACTGCTCCTGTTCTACGCCCTCAGCGGCGGCCTCCACGGATTGGTGATCGCCCCAACCGTCGCCGCACTGCTCGTTGCCCCGTGCGCGTTTGAGACCACTGTCGATCGTCGCGGCCTCCGAATCTGGATCGCTCGATGAGTACCTACGCCCGCATCGACCTGCAAGGCGCGATCGAGCCCGGGTTCGACGACGTCCTCACGCCCGAGGCGCTCGAGTTCCTGGCCGACCTCGAGCTTCGGTTCGGCTCGCGCCGCCGCGAGCTGCTCGAAGCCCGGTTGGAGCGCCGCAGGCGGCTGCGCGCGGGGGACTCGCTCGACTTCCTTCCGGAGACGCGCGAGGTCCGCGAAGGCGACTGGCGGGTCGAGCCGGGGCCGCCCGACCTGCAGCAACGGTGGGTCGAGATCACCGGCCCCACCGACCGCAAGATGGTCATCAACGCGCTCAACTCCGGCGCCGATGGGTTCATGGCGGACTTCGAGGACGCCAATTCCCCCACCTGGCACAACATGGTCTCCGGGCACGTCAACCTGCGCGACGCGATCGACCGGACGATCACCTACGAGGGCTCGGACGGGCGTCACTACGAGCTCGCCGAGAGCCCCGCGACACTGCTCGTGCGCCCGCGCGGTTGGCACCTCGATGAACGCCACCTGTTGATCGACTCCGACCCGATCACGGCGGCGCTGTTCGACTTCGGGCTGTTCTTCTTCCACTGCGGCCGGCGTCTTGTCGCGAACGGGTCGGGGCCGTACCTGTACCTGCCGAAGATGGAGTCACATCTCGAGGCGCGGCTCTGGAACGACATCTTCGACTACGCCAGGAGGCCGCCGGGATCGGCGCGGGACGATCAAGGCGACGGTACTGATCGAGACGCTTCCGGCCGCGTTCGAGATGGATGAGATCCTGTACGAGCTCCGCGAGCACTCCGCGGGCCTCAACGCGGGGCGCTGGGACTACATCTTCTCGGCGATCAAGTGCTTCGCCGACCGCCCGGAGATGGTGCTTGCCCGACCGCGCCGACGTGACGATGACCGTGCCGTTCATGCGCGCCTACACGGAGCTGCTGGTGGCGACGTGCCATCGCCGCGGGGCGCACGCGATGGGCGGTATGGCGGCGCTGATCCCCTCACGCGCGGATCCCGAGGCCAACGAGCGTGCGCTCGCCGGTGTGCGCGCCGACAAGCAGCGCGAGGTCTCCCAGGGCTACGACGGCACGTGGGTCGCCCATCCCGATCTGGTCCCGGTCGCCAGGGAGGTGTTCGAGCAGGGCCTCGATGGCAAGCCCAACCAGCTCGATCGCCGGCGCGACGACGTGCACGTCAGCGCCGCCGAGCTCCAGGACCTCGGCTCGACCCCCGGCCGGATCACGGAGGCCGGGCTGCGCACCAACGTGAGCGTGGGCTTCCAGTACGTCTCGTTCTGGCTGACCGGCCGCGGCGCCGCCGCGATCAACTCGCTGATGGAGGACGCGGCCACCGCCGAGATCTCGCGGACCCAGATCTGGCAGTGGGTCCACCACGGCGCGAAGCTCGAGGACGGGCGCACCGTCACGGCCGAGCTCGTGCGCCGGGTGCTCGACGAGGAGACGGCGAGGATCCGCGAGCAGGTCGGCGCAGGAGACCTGGCAGCGCGGACGCCCCGCCGAGACGCGTGAGATCTTCGACCGCGTGGCGCTGTCGCCAGAGCTGATCGAGTTCCTGACGATCGTCGCCTACGAGCACCTCGACTGACGCCTACGTGTAGCGTCCCGGGAGGGATGAGCTCGATCGGCGAACACAACCTGGCGCGGCTCGCCGAGTGGTCGTTCGAGCGCAAGGGCGATTACGAGGCGCTCCTGTTCGATGGACGCTGGCACCGCTCCGGCGAGCTGTTCGAGCGCTCCCAGCGTGTCGGGGCCGGGCTGTCAGCGCTCGGAGTGAACCCCGGCGATCGGGTCGCGGTCACGATGGCCAATTCGCCGGAGGTGGGGATCGCCTACCAGGGCTTGTGGCGGGCCGGTGCCGTCGTCACGCCCGCCAGCTTCCTGCTTCCGGTCGAGGAGCTCCGCCACGTGCTCGGCGACTCCGAGGCCTCGGCGGTCATCACGACGCCGGAGTTCGCCGAGAAGGTGCGTGAAGCCAGCGAGGGGCTCGACAACGTCCGGTTTCTGATCTCCAGCGGCGAGGACGAGGGCTTCCTGCCCCTCTCGACGCTGGAGCACTCCGATCCGGCGCCGATCGTCCCCCGCGCCGACGACGAGCTCGCGGCGCTCCTGTACACGGGCGGCACGACCGGGCGGGCAAAGGGCGTGATGCTCACCCACGCGAATCTCGACTTCTCGGGAGCCGCTGCTCACGCCAGCTCCTACGTGCCCGGCGATCAACCGCGGTCTGGCCACGCTGCCGCTGTCTCACTCCTACGGCCTGCTCGTCACGATCGCCGGCCTTCACTCCCCGGAGCGCGGCGTCGCCGTGCTGTTGCGCTGGTTTGACCCGGTCGCGTTCCTGGCGCTGATCGCCGAGTATCAGCTGCAGATCAGCGCAGTCGTCCCGTCAATGCTCCAGATCCTGCTCTCGCAGCCGCTCGAGGACTACGACCTCAGCTCGCTGCGCTACATCTCGTCGGGCGGCGCGCCGCTGGCCACCGAAGTCGCCGAGCAGTTCATGCGCCGGGTCCCGTCCGTCTCGATCCGCCAGGGCTACGGCCTCACCGAGACCGCGGCGCTGATCTCCACGAACCCGGTCGGCAAGGAACGACCCGGGTCGGTTGGCACACCGGTGCCAGGCACCGAGGTCCGAATCCTGGACGAGCATGGACAGGAGCTCCCGGTTGGTGAGGTGGGGGAGATATGCGCCCGCTCCCCGGGTGTGATGCTCGGCTATTGGCGCTCGCCCCACGCCACGGCCGAGGCGATCCAGGACGGATGGCTGCACACCGGAGACCTCGGCTACCGCGACGGCGACGGCTACCTGTACATCGTCGACCGGAAGAAGGACCTGATCATCCGTGGGGGGTTCAACGTCTACCCACGGGATGTGGAGGACGCGTTGCTGGAGCACCCGGCGCTCGAGGCCGCCGGCGTGGTCGGCAGGCCGGATCCCGAGAAGGGCGAGGAGGTCGTGGCGTTCGTGGGGCTTCGGCCGGGCGCCGAGGCGACGCCCGAGGAGCTCGTCGCCTGGGCGCGCCAGCGGATCGGCGGTTACAAGTATCCCCGCGAGATCCACCTGGTCGACACCGTCCCGCTGACGAACGTCGGCAAGGTCGATCGCAAGGCGCTGCGGATGCTGCTCTCGGCGGTGCGCTGAGCCGGCGGTACGCCCCCGTCTCTTCAGGTGGCCCTGCCAGGACTCGAACCTGGGCGCGACGGATTATGAGTCCGCTGCTCTACCAGCTGAGCTACAGGGCCGCGACTGGCGGCGAAGCTAGCACCGGGGCGGTGCCGGCAGCCAAAGCCGCGTCAGGTACGCCTTTCGGACTGCCGATGCTGGTGCTCGCCATGTCGCAGGCTCTCGGACGACGCTCGCGCTGCTCGCGACGTTCCTCGGCATCGGGGTGATCGTCAACGTGCTGATCGTCTACATCGTCGCCCAGGTGCTCGCCGAGCGTAAGCAGAACCAGGAGCGCGAGCCCCGGCGAGCACGGGCGGTCCGCGCGCAGCGCCTCAGCCGTCTGTCGCCGGCCGCTGAAGGAACGCCCCGGGCAGGCGTCGAATCAGACGCCTGCCGATGAAGCAATCAGTCAGCCCGCCCCGACCTCGCCACGCGCGCACCCCGCACCGCGGACCAGTCCGCGTCCCACCAGGCCCTGTCGGCGTACATCCGCTCGCGCTTCGAGGAGTTCTCGCGCTCGCAGAAGGACGTCGCGCAGTACATCGTCGACCATCTCGACGAAGCGGCGTTCCAGACCGCCGAGGAGCTCGCCAGGCGCGCCAGCACCTCGTCGAGCACGGTCGTGCGGTTCTCGCAGGCGCTCGGGTTCGAGGGCTTTCCCGAGCTCCAGCAGGCCGCCCGCGACGAGTATCGCCGCCGGCCCGCCGGGACACGACGGCGCAGGTGGCGGCCGCGCCGCTGTTCTCGCTCGACCAGACCGAGTTCGAGGCGGCGCTGGCCGCCGACCACGTCAACGTCGAGGACACGGCCCACAAGCTCTCGCGCTCCGACGTCGAGGCCGCGATCGACGCGATCGTCTCGGCCGAGAAGGTGCTGATCGCCGGCACCGACCAGATGGCGTTCTTCGCCAGCTACCTGCGCCACCTGCTGATGCTGCTCGACCTGCGGGCGGAGATCGTCGCCAGCCCGTCGCAGGAGGCGCTCGGCCGCCTCAGCCGGATCGACGAGCAGACGCTCGTGATCGGGCTGTCCGCCGGGACGCCCGCACCCGCTGATCACGCGCACGATGAAGCTCGCGCGCCATCGCAAGGCGCCGACGCTCGCGATCACCGACGCGACCCTCTCGGAGGTCGCGCGGCTGGCCCGGATCCGCCTCTACTACTCGTCCAACACGCCCGCATTCGTGCGCTCGCACACCGCGCTGCTGTCGCTGATCCAGGCGCTCGCCTACGGCGTGTACTCGCGCGACGCGCAGCAGTACGACGTCCGGATCAAGGCGTTCCGGCTGAAGTGAGCAGTGCTCGCGAGGGCCCGCTCGTCCACCACGAGCTGTGCTTCGGATGTGGAAGGGCCAACCTGTTCGGCCTGCTGCTCGAGCTCGAGCGGCACGGCGAAGGCGTCATCACGGGCGCCTGCTTCGTCAAGCAAGACCATCAAGGCGCCCAGCCCGGGTTCGCACATGAAGGGATCGTCGCCGCGGCGCTCAGCGAGGCGATGTCGTTCGCCTGCGGTCCAAGGATGCGTGCTACTGCACTCGAGCTCTCCGTGGGTGGGTCGGTGCCGGTGGGCACCTACCTGGAGCTCGAGGCGCAGGCGCTCGACCTGCCGGACGGGGGTTTTCAGGCGAGCGCGACCGGAACCGTCGCGGATGAGCGCGTCGCCAGCGCCCGCGGCACCTACGAGCCCCGGACCTGAACGTACGTCCATGTTCCCGCAGCCGTGATCGCCGATCGAATACGGTTGCGCCCGATGAGGCGCTTCCTGGTCGTGCTGCTGGGCTTCGGCGCGCTGCTGCTCGCCCCGGCATCCGCCGGTGCCCTGAGCTGGACACCCCTCTCCGGACCGACCGGCAGCATCCTCGACCAGGTCGGGACCGTGCGAGGACCCGACGGGACGCTCCACGTCGTCTGGGCTCGTCAAACGCCGGGATCCGGAGGCACCACAGACGACCTCCTCGCCGCCCCGGTCAGCGCCGGCGGGATCGTCGGTTCGCCGGTGGTGATCGCGTCGACCTACTCGAGCATCGAGAACCCGGCGATCGTCAACATCCCGGGCGGCCTCGAGGTGTTCTTCGGCGGGATCCAGTGCCCCAGCGCCACCTGCTCCTCGGGGATCTACAGCGCCATCTCGCTGGACGACGGCAAGACGTGGAGCACCCCCGTGGCGCTGTATGACCGCGATGCGAACTACTCGTCCGGCCTCGGCGCGGTGACGTTGCCCGACGGCACCCCTTTTGAGACCTGGTACGGGACGTCCGGCGTATTCGTCCACCGGGGGAGCGACGCGTCGACCGCCGACTACAACTACCAGTCGGCGATGGGCGCGGGCTGCTGCGGCTACTACAGCAATCTTGCGACCGACGGCGGCGGCAATGTCGAGGCCGTGTGGGACTCAAACGCGACGAGCTTCCTCGGCGTGTGGGCGCGACCGGTCGACCCGGCGAGTGGAGACCCCGTCGGCTCGCCGATGCGGATGCCCGGGACCGTTACAGCGTACGCGGGCGCCCCGAACACCGTCCAGATGCTCTCGAGGACCCCGATCGTTGCGCTCCCGGGCCAGGTCGGCCAGTTCTACGTCGCCTACTCCGGCGGGTATCCGTCGGCCAACAAGGTTCTGCTATGGCACGTCGGCGCGACGGCGTCGACCACGGTGGTGAACGAGTCAGGCGACCACAACCAGGTCTCCGTTGCCGCGGACTCGAGCGACCGGCTATGGGTGTTCTGGACTCACTCAGTCGCCGGCGGGACGCACGTCTACGCGAGCCGGGTCGGGCCCGCCGGCGTCGAGCCGGCGATCGACCTGGGCGCGCCCCCCCACACCCAGTCGATCTACGCCCTCGATGGCGCGGTCAGCCCCGGCGGCGACCCCGAGGGGCTTGCGCTAGCCACGGTCGCCAACGGCACCGATGCGACCTACTACGTGCGCGGGCCGCAGGTAGCGCCGCCCAGGAACGGTGGCGGTGTCGACCTCGTCAAGCTGTCGGGGAACGTGAGGTTCAAACCGCCCGGACACGGGCCGTTCCTCACGCTGCTCGACCGCCAGCAGGTGCGGGTCGGAACGACCGTCGATACGAGCCACGGGAAGGTCCGGATTCAGGCTGCCAGGGCGCTCGGAGGGATCGAGTCGGCCGACCTCGCTGGGGGCGAGTTCGTCGTCACCCAGCGCCGCCATCAGTCGCTGGTCTCGCTCGAGCTGAGCGGCGGCAGCTTCGGCGGTTGCGCGCACCATCCCCACCGCGTGGTGCGATCGCTGTCGGCCTCGGGCGGCGGCGTGTTCGCGACAGGCGGGCGCGACGCGGACGCAACCGCGGCGCAGCACGCGACGTGGCTGACCGAGGACGAGTGCACGGGCACCTTGGTCAAGGTAGCCCAGGGGAAACTGAGCGTGCGCGATTCGATCCACGGCGTCACCGTCACGCTCCACGCCGGCCACAGTTACCTCGCCGGTCACTAGCACCGCCGGCCGGAGCTCCGGGGTAACGGGCGGTGGGGTTGGCCACACCCCCTCCGTGGGATGCTTCTAGGCGATGCCGTCGAGCCTCACGCGCCAGATCCTCCAGGAGCACCTCGTCGCAGGCGAGCTGAAGCCGGGGTCGCCGATCTCGCTGCGGATCGACCAGGCCCTGCTCCAGGACGCCACCGGGACGATGGCGCTGATGCAGTTCGAGGAGCTGGAGGTGCCACGCGTGAAGCTCGAGCGCGCGGTGCAGTACGTCGACCACAACGTCGTCCAGCTCGACTACAAGAACCCCGACGACCACCGGATGCTCCAGGCGCTGGCACGCAAGTACGGCCTGCACTACTCGCGCCCGGGCAACGGGATCAGCCACTACATCCACATGGAGCGCTACGGCAAGCCGGGGCAGACGATGGTCGGAGCCGATTCGCACACCACGCAGGCTGGGTGCGTGGGGATGATCGCGATCGGCGCCGGAGGCCTCGACGTGGCGGTCGTGCTCGCTGGCTACCCGTACGAGATCTCCTGCCCCGAGATCGTCGAGGTGCGCCTCGAGGGAACGCTCCAGCGCCCCTGGGTGCAGGCCAAGGACATCATCCTCGAGCTGCTGCGCCGGCTCACCGCGAGCGGCGGCAAGAACAAGGTCTTCGAATTCACCGGGGTCGGAACCGCCGACCTGTCGATCCCCGAGCGCGCGACGATCGCGAACATGATCGCCGACCTCGGCGGCACCGCGGGCGTCTTCCCACCCGACGCGAGGACCCGCGAGTGGCTCGAGCGCCAGGACCGCTCCGCGGACTTCGCCGATCTCGGTCCCGAGGATCGCGCCGAGTACGACGACCGGATCGAGATCGACTTGGGGGAGCTGGGGCCGCTCGTCGCCAAGCCGCACAACCCCGACAACGTCGTGCCCGTCGAGGAAGTCGCCGGCACGCCGCTGGCACAAGTCTGCATCGGTTCGTCGGTCAACTCGGGATACAACGACCTCGCGCTGCCTGGGGCCATCCTCGCCGACCGCGACGGGCAGATCGTGCACCCGGACATCGCGGCGACCGCGACCCCCGGCTCGCGCCAGATCCTCGCCGCGATCGCCGAGTCGGGCGTCTACCGACAGCTGTCCGACGGCGGCGTGCGGATGCTCGAGCCGGTTTGCGGGCCCTGCGTCGGGATGGGGCAGGCGCCACCCTCGGGCTCGAACTCGTTGCGCACCTTCAACCGCAACTTCCCCGGACGTTCGGGGACCCCCGAGGACTCGGTGTTCCTGTGCTCGCCCGCGGTCGCTGCGGTGTCGCTGCTGAGCGGGAAGATCGAGGACCCCCGCGAGTACGGTGACCCGCCCGAGCTGCTACCGATGCCCGAGCTGCGCCCGTACGTCGAAGATGTGCACATCTTCCCGCCGGCGCCGGAGGACGAGGCGCACGGGATCGAGATCCCCCGCGGCCCGAACATCAAGCGCCCGCCCGAGCACACCCCGATGGAGGAGTCACTGGAGGCCCGGGTGGCGACGGTCCAGCCCGATGACATCTCCACCGGGGACCTCGCGCCCGATGGCGTGGAGGTCATGTCTTACCGCTCAAACGTCCCCGCGATCGCCGAGTTCACCCTGCGCCAGCGCGACCCCGACTTCCGCAAGCGGATGAAGGAGTGGGGAAGCGGGATCATTGTCGCCGGCGATAACTACGGCCAGGGGTCCTCGCGTGAGCACGCCGCGATCGCTCCGCTGTTCCTGGGGGTGAAGGCGGTCGTCGCGAAGTCGTTCGCACGCATCCACCGCCGGAACCTGATCTCGCAGGGGATCGTGCCGCTGACCTTCGAGCGCGAATCGGACTACGACGAGGCCGAGGTGGGGCAGAGCTGGGAGTTCCCGAAGCTCCGCGAGGAGCTCGAGCGGGGCTCCGAGACGATCACCGCCCGGATCAGGGACGACGGCCACGAGCTCACGCTGCGCCACGACTTCTCCGAGCATGAGCGGGAGATCCTCGTGGCCGGCGGGCTCTTGTCGTACCTCCGCGAGCGCGAGCCGGCCGCGAGAAAGTAGGCTCGCTCCCGCCGTTCAGCGGCGTGCCACCAGCAGCGCCTGGATCGCGCGGCCCACCCGGCCACGCCTGTCGTAGACGACGCTCTCGGCGATCCCGACCCCGCCGGCGGGAATCATCGTCCGCGCCTGCAGGCAGATCCACTCCCCCTCCGGCGGCCGATCGATGTACAGCGTCAGGTCCGGGTTGATGAACACGTATCGATCCCACGGCAGGACCGCGCTGATGCCGTTGCCGAAATCGCCCGCGGCCGCGAGCCGTTGAAGGGGCGACGGCTCCTCGCCGGCAGACGATCGGAACGCGCATCCGGAACCACGCGGTCGAGGGGCCGCGTCCGAACACCCCGGAGACGAACCGGATCTCGACCGCGTCCGGAGCGAACATCGGCCTGTAGGGAGGCGAGAAGCCCCCACCCCCCGGCTGGTGCTCCCGGCCCTCCTCGGGCCGAGGCGGTAGCGCAAATGCGTCCTCGCCGGCGGGCGCATCCACGTCGGCGATCCGGACCTGTAGCGCCCGGGCCCTCACCACCTCCGTGCCGTCCGCGGCGCGCGATCACGCCCTCGAGCAGCTGGACGCGCTGTCCGCGCCGGACCACCTCGGCCTCGACCGCAAGCTCTCCCAGCGGCGCTGGGCGCAGCAGCTCGTAGGTGACGCGAGCGAGCGTCAGCCCCTCGGCGGCCGGCAGTCGCTCGAACGCGCGCATCAGCAGCGCGGCCGGCGCCCCGCCGTGCTGGGCGTTCGGGTCCCAGGGGCCGCGCGCAAGCTCGGTCGCGACGAACCGCCCGTCGCGGTGCACGAATACGGCCTCCTCCAGCCGCCCGCTCCGGGTCCGGTTTCGCCTCCGTGAGCGGCTGTGAGGTCGTCCGAAGACACGGCGGCGCAGACTACTGCGCGGCTACACTCAGCCCGATGAGCGAGGACTCGCACATTCCCCGGGACGAGGCGACGTTCACGGTCAAGGCCGGGCTGGCCGAGATGCTCAAGGGCGGCGTGATCATGGACGTGGTCACCCCCGAGCAGGCCAAGATCGCCGAGGACGCCGGCGCCGCCGCGGTGATGGCGCTGGAGCGCGTCCCCGCCGACATCCGCCGCGACGGCGGCGTCGCGCGGATGTCGGACCCCGCGATGATCCAGGGCGATCCAGGAGGCCGTCACGATCCCGGTGATGGCGAAGGCCCGGATCGGGCACTTCGCCGAGGCGCAGGTGCTCGAGGCGCTCGAGGTCGACTACGTCGACGAGTCCGAGGTGCTGACCCCCGCCGACGAGGCCAACCACATCGACAAGTGGGCGTTCAAGGTGCCGTTCGTGTGCGGCGCCACCAACCTCGGCGAGGCGCTGCGCCGGATCGGCGAGGGCGCCGCGATGATCCGCTCCAAGGGCGAGGCGGGCACCGGCGACATCGTCGAGGCGGTCAGGCATCTGCGAATGATCCGGGCCGAGATCCGCCGGCTGACGATGCTCGGCGAGGAGGAGCTCGCCACCGCTGCCAAGGAGCTTCAGGCGCCCCTGAACCTGGTGCGCCAGGTCGCGGCCGAGGGGCGCCTGCCGGTGGTCCTGTTCTGCGCCGGCGGGATCGCCACCCCGGCCGACGCCTCGCTGGTGATGCAGCTCGGCGCCGAGGGCGTGTTCGTCGGCTCGGGGATCTTCAAGTCTGAGGATCCCGAGCGACGCGCGCGGGCGATCGTCGAGGCGACGACCCACTACCGGGATCCCGCCCGGGTGGCGGCCGCCTCCACCGGGCTCGGCCAGCCGATGGCCAGCCTCGAGACCGCAAAGCTCGAGACAGAGCAGCTGCTGGCCCCGCGCGGCTGGTAGTGGCGGACTCGAACGGGCGTCAGAGAGTCGGGATCCTCGCCCTCCAGGGCGACTTCGAGGCGCACGCCAAGATCGTCGGGTCGCTCGGCGCCGAGCCGCGTGAGGTGCGCGTCCCGGCCGACCTGGAGGGCCTGGACGCGCTGATCATCCCGGGTGGCGAGTCGACCGTGATGACGCTCGGGGTCGAGCGCGAGGGCCTGGCCGAGCCGCTGCGCGCGCTCGCCGGCGGCGGCACGCCCGTGCTCGGCACGTGCGCGGGGATGATCATGCTCGACCGCGATCATCTCGGCCTGCTCGACGTCAGCACGCGGCGCAACGCGTTCGGGCGCCAGCTGCGCTCGTTCGAGGCCGACCTCGAGCTGGCCGGGGTCGACGGCGGACCGGTGCACGCTGTCTTCATCCGCGCCCCCTGGGTGGTTGAGCCCAGGGCCCCGAGGTCGAGGTGCTGGGCGAGGTCGACGGGCACCCGGTGGCGATCAGGCAGGGCAACGTCCTGGCGGTCTCGTTTCACCCCGAGCTGAGCGGCGAGACACGGCTGCACGAGCTGCTGCTCGCGATGAGCAAGGCCGTCGGCGGTCCTAGACGCCGCTAAGAGCTGCCGACCGGGTGACGGCGGCGGCGCGCGTAGTCCTCGAAGTCGCGCTCGAACGCCGCCCAGTCGAACCGCGGCACTCCGTCCGGATCGGGCGGAGGCTGCTCGTCGACCGGCTCATCGCCCGCGGCGGGCCGCCGCCCGAGTCGCTGCCGCGCGATAGCCAGGCGGCGAGCGCCGAGACGCTGATCCCGGCTGCGAACAGGACCACCGCGAGGATCGAATGGTGGGTCAGCGAGGCCGTCAGGCCGACCGCGTACAGCAGCAGCGCTCCGAGCACCAGCCGGCGCAGGTCGCTTCCTGGAAACGCTCTCGCGGGGCCTTCGCGTAGGCGCTCGCGAAGATCGCGCCGCCGAGTGCGACCGCGAGCACGAGCTTCCAGGCGTCTGCGGGGGGAACTAACACGGAGCTTCCCGACGATCATCGACCGCTAACCGGAGGAAATCAAGCCCTCCAGGCAAAAAAACGGGCGGCCTGTGCCGGCTCACACAACGAGGCCGTGCCGCATGGTGTTCTCGGTCACCGCCCGCGGCTCGACGAAGTGCAGCAGGTAGTCCGGGCCGCCGGCCTTGGTTCCGGTCCCGGAGAGCCGGTTGCCTCCGAACGGCTGGCGGCCGACCTTGGCGCCGGTGATCCCCCGGTTGACGTACAGGTTGCCGACCGGGGTGCGCTCGCGGACGTAGCGGACGGTCGCCGGGTCACGTGCGAACAGACCGCCGGTCAGCGCGACCGGCAGCCCGTCGACGACGTCGCACGCGTGCTCGACGTCGCGGACCCGCTCGATCGCGAGCAGCGGCCCGAAGATCTCATCCGAGAGCACCGCCGAGCCCGGCTCGAGGTCGACGGCGACCGTCGGCGGGCAGAACCAGCCGCGGTCCGGGACGGGCTCCACTCGCGCCGCGATCCGGCCCTCGCGCGCGGCCAGCTCCGCGTAGCGCGCGACCCGCTCCTGGGCGGAGCGCTCGATCACCGGCGGGACGTCGGTCCCGAGGCTGCCGGCCTGCCCGACGACCAGGACCCGGACCGCGCCGGCGACTCGCTCGATCAGCTTGTCGGCGATCGCCTCGTGCACGAGCACGCGGGCCGCGGCCGAGCACTTCTGACCCGCGTAGATGAACGCTGAGGAGACGATCGCGGGGACGGCCTCGTCGAGGTCGGCGTCGGCATCGACGATCACGCAGTTCTTGCCTCCGAGCTCGGCGATCACGCGCTTGATCGCGCAGCTGGCCGGGCCTGCACGTCGGCGGCCGCCCGGATGATCTCGAGCCCCACGGCGAGCGAGCCCGGTGAACGCGATCGTCTGCACGCCCGGGTGGGCGACGAGCGCGGCGCCGGCGCTCGCCCTCGCCCGGCAGCAGGGACAGCGCCGACGGCGGGACGCCGCCGGCCCGCAGCGCCTGGACGAGCCGGAGCGCGCACCCCGGCGACTGTTCGGCGGGCTTGAGCACGACGGTGTTGCCGGTCGCGAGCGCGGCGGCGGTCATCCCGCAGGGGATCGCGAGCGGGAAGTTCCAGGGCGAGATCACCGCGGTCACGCCGCGGGGGGCGTAGCGCATCTCGTTGCGCTCGCCGGGGACCTGCAGCAGCTCGGCGCCGCGCTCGAGCAGGATCGCGCCCCGCGCGTAGTACTCCAGGAAGTCGATCGCCTCGCAGACGTCCGCGTCGGCCTCCGGCCACGGCTTTGCGCACTCGCGGACCTCGAGCGCAGCGAGCTCAAGCCGCCGCTCGCGCATCCAGGCCGCGGCCGCGATCAGCGCTGCGGCCCGCTCCTCGGCGCTTCGCGCGCTCCAGGCAGGGAAGCCGCGCTGAGCCTCCGCGACGGCGGCGTCAACGTCGGAGGTCGGTGGCGCATGCCGCGCGCGCCACGACCCGTTCCGGATCGCCTGGGTCGGTCGAGTGGATCTCCTCGCCGAGACGCTCTGCGTCGCCGATCAGCACGGGCACGCGAAGCGGCAGCTGCTCGTCGAGGCGGTCGAGCGCGTCGGACAGCTGGGCGCGGACGGCGCCACGGCGCAGCTCGAGCACGGGCTCATTGGCGAACGCTGGCATGCCACTCACGGTAGCCGTGCTCACGGCGCCGCCAAGAGCTCCTCGAGCGCGACGCCGCTCGCCTGCTCATGCAGGAACGACTCGTTGCTCGTGTTCTCCAGCAGCCGCCGCACGAGGTACGCCATCCCCGCGACCAGGTCGCCGACCGGGCAGTACGTGCGCACCCGGAAGCCGCGCGCCGCGAGCGCGTCCTGGAGCTCGTCGCCGAGGCCGCGCAGCACCTGCAGCTCGAGGTCGCGGTCCTCGCCCCCGCTGAGGCGGTTGTACGCGATCGCGTGCGAGACCGAGCGGAGGTTGTGCGAGGCGATCGCCACCCGGACGTCCGGCCGGGCGTCCAGCAGCGCCCGGGTCAGCGCCTCGAAGTTGCGGTCGCAGTCGGCCTTGACCTCGAACACCGGCGCGGGCCAGCCCTGCTGGCGCGCCTCGACGAGCTCGTGGTCCCAGTAGGCGCCCTTGACGAGCCGCACCGTCAGGGGCGGCGTGCGGCTCGACCGAGCGCGCCCAGTCGAGGATCTGCGCCGAGCTGCTCGGGTGAGTCGCGCAGGTAGGCCTGGAGCACCATCCCGGCGGACGGCCCGGAGGCGAACTCCGGCTCGGCGAGCATCTCGAGCACCAGCTCCAGCACCGCCTCGCGGGAGTCGAGCGACTCCATGTCGATGTGGAGGTGGGCGCCGAGCTCGCGCGCCTGCGCGAGCAGCGGGCGCAGCCGCGCGGCCGCGTCGCGCTTGCCGCGCTCCGGCGCGTCGGGTCGCAGCAGCGGCGTGAGCGCCGAGATCTTGACCGACACGTTGGCGCGCGGGAGCGGCCCGATCCCGTCGTGCTCGAGCATCGGGCGCTCGGGCCACCGCGCCGACTCGGCGGCGATCCGCTCGAGCGCCTCGGCGCAGCGGGCGGCGTAGCGGTCGGCCTCGGCCTCGGTGACGGTCGCCTCGCCGAGCAGGTCGACCGAGCTGGCGACGCCGTGGTCCCACAGGCCGCGCAGCACCCGGGCGGCCGAGGCAGGGGTCTCGCCGACGATGAACCGGTGCGCCATGTGCTTGACGCCGGCGGCCGCCGCGGCGCCGAGCGCGGCGCGCGCGGCCCTGACGTCGGCGATCCGCATCGCCGCCGCGATCGGCGGCGGAGCGTCGGGGAGCTCCTCGAGGAAACCCCGGAGGTGGCGGGCCACGTCGTCGAGCGACCGGCACGCCGGGACCACGTCGACGAACCGGAACAGCGCCGCCCGTAGCTCGCGGTCGCGCGCCGCGAGGTCCATCGCGCGCGCGTCGAGCGCCCGCATCGGGTGGCGCGCGCTCGACGGGAAGGCAGCGGCCAGCTCGGTGCCGATCTCGCTGGATCTCAGCCTCGAGCCGATCAGGGGTCACTGCAAGCTGCGTCACGATCAAGCGTTGAGGATGTTGACCGCGCGCGCGACGACGAGCCCGATCGTCAACAGCGACCCGAGCGCCTGGACGCTCATCAGCCACTTTGCGTTCGCCGTCAGCGGCATCGTGTCGGTCGGGCTGAACGCGGTCGCGTTCGTGAACGACACGTACAGGTAGTCGACCAGGCGGGGCTTCCAGCCACGCGGCGAGTGCGCGGCGCCCTCGCTGCTCATCTGCGGGAACAGGAAGTCCGCGAAGCGCTCGCTCGCCCAGGGCCCGCGGCGACCGGTCCGCCGCGGTCGAGCTCGAAGTACCACAGCCCGAACAGCAGCACGTTCGTCGCCCACAACGCGATCCCGGAGAAGACGAGCGAGTGCCCGCTCTGCTTGGAGCCCTGCAGCAGGTAGTGAATCAGCAGCACGAGCGAGAAGAGGTTGACGGCGCTGACCAGTCCGATCAGCCCGATCGCGACTCGTCGGCGCAGCGGGGAATGACGCACATTCGGGTGCGGAGACGCGACGACGAGCGCCAGCAGAAGCGCGCCCTCGACGCTCGGTAGCAGCCAGCTCGGGCCCGACCGTCAGCTTCGACGGCAGGAACAGGTCCAGCAGGAGCGCGGCTGCGACCACGAGCTGGGGTCCCCAATACGGCGACCACCCGTCGAGCATCGCTACGATGCGCGACCCGTGCGCGAGTTCCCGCTGTCCGCTCGTATCCGTCGGATGGTCCATGCGCTCAGAATGGTGGCAGGCGAATGCGACGACCCCGCGGCAGGAGGTGGGCGTGGAGTTCACGAAAGACCACAGGATGGGACGGTTCCTCGGCTTCGCGCTACCCGCGGCGCTCGCAATGACCCTGGCGGCCTGCGGCGGCTCTTCGCACAGCTCGAGCGGGGCCGCGGCCCTCACGCCCAGCAACCCGCCGAGCACCCCTGCGAGCACCCCTGCGAGCACCCCTGCGAGCACCTCGGCGGCCGTGGTCACCACCGCCACCACGCAGACCGCCCCGGCCACGGCCGGTCCGGCGCCCTGCCGCGCCACCGACCTGTCGCTGTCCTACCTCGGCGGCCAGGGTGCGACGGGCCATGGGGAGCTGGGGTTCGCGCTTCGCAACACCGGCTCACAGACCTGCAATACCTACGGCTATCCCGGAATCCAGTTCCTCGATCAGGCCGGTCGGCCGCTGACCACGGTCCCCACTCACACCACCCAGGACTTCTTCGGGACGCTGCCCAAGGTGCCGTTGACGGTGGCTCCCGGCGCGACAGTCTCGTTCCGGCTCGGCGTGACGCACGGAATCACCTCGTCAGCCGGCTGCACGACCGCATCGGCGCTGCAGGTGATTCCGCCAAATGACACCGCGACGCTGAAGACGACGATCGGGAACGGCGGCGCCTACGAGTGCCAGACCGCGACCGTCTCGCCGATCCAGCGCGGCACCTCGGCCTACCCCTGAGCCGGCGCCCGCGGGGTCGCCTCGAAGTGCACGACGTCGTCGACGTCGAACTCGCGCACGAGCCCGTCGCGCGCGAGCAGGTCGAGATGGCCGAGCACCTCCGAGAGCGTCAGATAGGCCTGTGTGACGGCCACGTTGCCCCACATCCGAAGGGCGATCTCGTACGCCGTCAGCGGCCCGCCATCGAGCATCCTGAGGATCTTCTGGGCGCGGCGGCGGTGCAGCCGCAGGCGCTCGTCGATCAGCGCGACGTGGTCGGTGATCGGGTCGCCGTGTCCGGTCAGCACCAGCTCCGCGGGCAGCTCGCGCGTGGCGAGCATCGAGTCGATGTAGGTGATCAGCGCCTGCGGCCGGGCGGGCGTGCTGGTCGCCGTCGAGCGGCCGCGAGATCAGCGGATTTGAGGAGATGTGCGCCAGCAGGTGGTCGCCGGCGATCAGCATCCGGCGCCGCTCGTCCCAGAAGATCGTGTCGGACGGGCTGTGGCCCGGCCGGTGGAGCACGCGCAGCGTGCGGTCGCGCAGCGTCAGCTCGTCGCCGTCGTCGCAGCGGGCGGGTGACGTCGCCCGCGCGAGCCGAACGCGCGGAACGCGACCCCCACCGCTCCGAGCACCGTCGTGAGGTCGGCAGGGATCCCGTGGCGGCGCATGATCGCTTGCGCGATAGTCGTCGTCGGCGATCACGCTCTCGCGAAACTCGGCCAGGTACGGCGCCAGGATCGCCAAGGCCGCGACCTCGGCGCCCGAGCGCCGTGCCAGGATCTCGAGCAGCCCGAGGTGGTCCATGTGCTGATGGGTCAGCACGATCAGCTCGAGCTCCTCGATCGTGCGCCCGTGGGCAGCGAGCGCCTGCTCGAGCTCGTCGAGCGACTTTCCCGAGTTGGGCCCGGTGTCGATCAGCGTGAGCGGGTCGTCCTCGATCAGGTAGCAGTTGACCCGACCGACGGCGAACGGCGTGGGCACGGCGAGCGCGGTGGATTCCCGCCGCGGCCGCGGTGGCGAGCATCTCGTCCGCGGACGGGCCGGGGGTCTCCGGGAGCGTCAAGAACGGATCACGGCGAGCACCTCGTCGCGCCGGCGCTCCATGTCCTCGCGCGAGCGCAGCGACTCCAGGCACAGCCGCAGCAGCGGCTCGGTGTTCGACGGGCGCACGTTGAAATGCCAGTCCTCGTACTCGACCGAGAGGCCGTCGAGCCGGTACTGATAGCCGTCGGCGTAGCGCTCGGAGAGCTCCTCGAGCTTGGCGTGCTGATCGGAGACCTCCGAGTTGATCTCCCCGGAGATGAAGTACTTCGAGCGGTAGGGCTCGAGCAGCTCCGACATCGTCGTGCCGCGCAGCCGAGAGCAGCTCGAGGATCAGCAGCGCGGGGATCGTCCCCGAGTCCGCGCAGTAGAAGTCGTGGAAGTAGTAGTGGCCCGAGACCTCGCCGCCGAAGGCGGCGTGCTCCTCGCGCATCCGGGTCTTGAAGAACGCGTGCCCGACGCGGTTCATCAGCGGCGCTGCCGCCGGCGCGCTCGACGGTGTCGGGGACCGCCCAGCTGGCGCGCACGTCGTAGAGGATCGTCGCGCCGCGTCTGCTTGCTTGAGCATCGAGTCCGCCAGCAGCGCGGTCAGGAAGTCGCCGTCGACGAACGCGCCGCGCTCGTCGATGAAGAAGCAGCGGTCGGCGTCGCCGTCCCAGGCGATCCCGAGGTCGGCGCCCTGGTCGCACGACCTCGCGCATGATGAACTCGCGGTTCTCGGGCAGCAGCGGGATTGGGCTCGTGGTCGGGGAAGTGGCCGTCGGGCTTCCAGTAGGTCTCGACCAGGTCGAGGCCCAGGCGCTCGAGCAGCGGCCCCACCATCGGCCCGGCCATCCCGTTGCCGCCGTCGACCACGACGCGCAGCGGCTTGACCGCGGCACGGGTCGATGAACCGCAGCACGGCCTCCTGGAACTCGTCGTCGATCGAGACCGGCTCGACCGAGCCGCCGCCGGGCGCGTCGCCGAGCCCCGCCTCGATCCGCTCGCGCACGTCGCCGATGCCCCGCGTCGCCCGACAGCGCGCAGCGCGCCCCGGCCGACGAGCTTGGCCCCGGTGTAGTCCTTCGGGTTGTGCGAGGCGGTGCACATCAGGCCGCCGTCGAGATCGCGCGAGCCGACCAGGAAGTAGAGCATCTCGGTCGCCGACCATCCCCGCGTCGAGCACGGTCGCGCCCTCGCTGCACATCCCGTCGCGGTAGGCGGCCGCGAGCTCGGGCGCGGTCAGCCGCATGTCGTGGCCGAGCCCGAGCCGCAGCTCCGCCGCCGGCTTGCCCTCGAGCTCGGCGATCACCCGCGCGAACGCGCGCCCGATCAGCTCGGCGACGCCCGCGTCGATCTCCGCGCCGTACAGGCCGCGGATGTCGTAGGCCTTGAAGATCCCGGGGTTCGCGATCGCGCTCACCGCGGGCCATGCTACCCCCGCCCGGAGCTCCCGGGCGTCATGCTCAGCCGTGTGATTGGATAATCGCCCGGTGAAGCCGGTCGTGATGATCCTCTGCGGCGGGCCGCGGGACGCGTCTGCAGGAGCGCACCCAGCTGGTCCCCAAGCCGCTGGTCGAGATCGGCGGCCGGCCGATCGTGTGGCACGTGATCCAGATCTACCTCGCGCAGGGGTTCACGCGGTTCCTGCTGCTGACGGGCTATCGCCGCGAGCAGATCGAGGCGTTCGTCGCGCGCGAGAGCTGGCCGCGACGGGGCTCGAGATCCGGTGCCTCGACACCGGCGAGGACACCCCCACCGGCGGGCGCGTCCACCTGGCCGCCCGGTCGCTCGACGGCGAGCGGTGCTGCGTGACCTACGCCGACGGCGTCGCCGACATCGACCTCGGCGCGCTGCTCGCCTACCACGCGCGAGCACGGCGCTGCCGCGACGATGACCGTGGTCCGCCCGAGCTCCAGTTCGGCGTCGCCGAGCTGAACGGCGACGGGGTGGTCCGCGGGTTCGCCGAGAAGCCCCGGAGCGAGCACTGGGTCAACGGCGGCTTCTTCTGCTTCGAGCCGGCGGCGCTCGAGCGGCTCAGCCCCGACAGCGTGCTCGAGCGCGAGCCGCTCGAGCGGCTCGCGGCGGCGGGCGAGCTGCGCGCGTTCCGCCACGACGGCTTCTGGGCCTGCATGGACACCTACAAGGACGCGGTCGAGCTCGGCGACATGTGGGCGCAGGGCCGCGCGCCGTGGAAGCTGTGGGACTGAGCGGCCGCTCGGCGCTCGGTCACCGGGCGCGCACGGCCTGCTCGGCTCGTGGCTGGTGAAGGCGCTGCTCGAGCGCGGCGCCAGGGTGGTGGCGATCCGCCGCGACGAGCCGGCGGTCTCGAGCCTTCGAGCTACTGGGGCTCGAGCGGCGCGGTCGACGTCGTCCACGGCGACATCTGCGACGAGGAGCTGGTGGCGCGCGTGCTCAACGAGTACGACGTCGACAGCGTCTTTCACCTCGCGGCGCAGACCCTCGTGGGAACCGCCAACCGCTCGCCGCTGTCGACGTTCGAGACGAACATCCGCGGCACCTGGCTGCTGCTGGAGGCGTGCCGGCTGCACGGCGCCGAGCGGGTGATCGTGGCGTCCTCCGACAAGGCGTACGGCCGCCAGCCGAGCTGCCCTACCGGGAGGACCAGCCGCTCGCGCCGAACTATCCCTACGACGTCTCGAAGGCCGCGGCCGACATGCTCGCGCGCTCCTACTGGCACACGTTCGAGCTGCCGGTCGCGGTGACCAGGTTCGCGAACCTCTACGGCGGCGGCCGACACGAACCGCTCGCGGCTGATCCCGGAGGCGGTGTGCGCGGCGCTCGCCGGCGCGCCCGCCGGTGGTGCGCTCGGACGGCTCGCCCGAGCGCGACTTCCTGTACGTCGAGGACGCGGCGCGCGCCTACCTCGCGATCTGGGAGGCGCTCGGGCGCGGCGGAGCGCGCGGCGAGGCGTTCAACGCCGGCGGCGGGAGCCGCACCGCGTCGCGCGACGTGGTCGCGCTGATCTGCCGGCTGGCCGGGACCGACGGTGGAGCCGGACATCCGCGGCGCAGGGGACCCCGCACGGGGAGATCGACCGCCAGTGGGTCGACTCGACCAAGCTGCGCGAGCTGACCGGCTGGGGGCCGGCCGTCGACGCTCGAGGAGGGGCTGCGGCGGACGATCGAGCTGGTACCGCGCCCATCCCGAGGCCTGGGCCGCGCTTCTAAACTCGATGTAGCGATGTCCGGACACTCCAAGTGGCACTCGATCAAGCACAAGAAGGCGGTCGTCGACGCGCGCCGCGGCCAGCAGTTCACGAAGCTCGCGCGCGCGATCACCGTCGCCGCGCGGGAGGGCGGCGGCGATCCCGACGGGAACTCCGGCGCTCGCGCTCGCGGTCCAGAAGGCGCGCGACGCCTCGATGCCGAAGGACAACATCGAGCGCGCGATCGCCAAGGGGACCGGCGAGGGCGCCGACGCCGAGCAGATCGAGACGGTCGCTCTACGAGGGCTACGGCCCGGGCGGGGTCGCGCTCCTGATCGAGGCGGTGACCGACAACCGCAACCGCACCGGCGCCGAGATCCGCCACCTGCTCTCCAAGAACGGCGGCAGCCTCGGCGAGCCCGGCTCGGTCTCCTACCTGTTCGACAAGCGGGGCGTGATCGTCGTCGACGCCACCCGCTACGACGAGGACGACCTGATTCCGGCGATCGACGCCGGCGCGCTCGACATCTCGGTCGACGAGGACGTGTTCGAGGTGATCACCGAGCCGGGCGATCTCGTCGGCGGTGCGCGACGCGCTCGCCGACGCCGGGCGTCGAGATCGAGAGCGCCGAGCTCAGCCAGCGCCCGAAGTCGCGCGTTCCGGTCGACGAGGCCGACGCCACGAAGCTGATGCGGCTGATCGACGCGCTCGAGGAGTCCGACGACGTCGCCGCGGTCCACGCCAACTTCGACGTCGACGCGCCGTGCTCGAGCGGATCGCTTCCTGAGCGGCTTCGCTACCCTCCCCGCCCGATGCTCGAAGCGAGCGCTGACGATTGCGTCTGCGGTCGCGGTCTCGCTCGGTATCGCAGCGTGCGGGAGCTCGACGGCGTCGGGCGTGCAGCTCGCGCCCTCCGGCGGCTGCGACCCAGGCGGCGGTCCCGACGACGCCGAGCCGTGCCCGCGGACATCTCGACCAAGCCCGTGGTGAAGGTGCCGAGCAGCTGCTCGAACAAGCAGCTCGTCACCAAGGACCTGATCCCCGGCACCGGCCAGGCGGCCCAGGCCGGCCAGACCGTCACGGTCAACTACGTCGGCGTCCTGTGCAAGACCGGCAAGGAGTTCGACTCCTCCTGGAAGCGCAACCAGCCGTTCACGACCGCTCTCACGCAGGGCAGCGTGATCCCCGGCTGGGTGAAGGGCATCCCCGGGATGCGGGTCGGCGGGCCGCCGCGAGCTGATCATCCCGCCGAGCCTCGCCTACGGGAAGGCGGGCAGCCCGCCGACGATCCCGCCTAACTCGCCGCTCGTCTTCGTCGTCGACCTGCTTTCGGTCGGCTAGGGCGCTCGGCCGTCGGGGCTCCGCCGTCGAGCCGGCGGGCGCGGTACAGCGGGACCGCCTCGCCGATGCCCTTCAGGCGGTGGCGCCCCGCGAACGACCAGTCGAACTCCTCCGCCGCGGCGTCGCGGACCTCCTTCGTGCAGAGCACGCTGCCGGGCCGCGCGATCGCCGGTCACGCGGCTGGCGAGGTTGACCGCGTGGCCGTAGAGGTCGCCGGCGCGCGCAAGCGCCGTACCCGAGGCGAGCCCGGCGCGCAGGCTGGGAAGGTCGGCTTCCTCGAGCGGCCTCGAGCAGCGACAAGCGCCGCTCCGACGAGCGGCACGGGCTCCCGCGAGGTGAGCATCGCGGCGTCGCCGATCGTCTTCACGAGCCGGACCTGGGAGTTGGCGGCATCGGAGGCGAGCTCGCCGAAGCGGCCGACCACGCCACCGAGTTGCTCGGCCTCGATCTCGGCGCCGAGCGTCGTGAACCCGACCATGTCCGCGAAGCACACCGCCGCCTCCTGCTCGCCGACGAGGTGGCCGGCCTCCAGCTCGGCTCGGCTGAGCACGCCCCGCTGCACGTTCTCGCGCAGGTGGCCCTTGTAGGCCGCCAGCAGCACCGGGCTGACCGCCGGCACGAGCTGCTCGGCGAGCTCCGCGAATCGCCACGCGACGTCCTGCTCGCTGTCTCCAGCTCGCAGGAACGCATCGGCGAACGCGGCCATCGAGCGTCGCCGCAACCCGCGACATCGCCTCGCCGAGGACCCGCGTGATCTCGGCGATCGAGTCCTCCCCGAGGCCCGCCTCGAAGAAGATCCGGGTCGACTCGGCGGCGGCCGACCTCCTCGTCGCCGAACACCCTGTCCTCGGGGCCCGCGGCGGGCAGTCCGAGCAGACGCCGGATCCGGATCAGCAACTCCGCGGGCACGCCGGTCCGCTCGGCGATCTCGGCGGCCGTGTACCGACCTCCCAGCACGCGCTCGAGCGGCAGCAGCGCGAGCCGCTCCTCGGCAACAGCGCCCTTCAGCTGTTCGAGCGTGAATCCCTCGGCGGCGAGGCGCTCGAGCAGCTCCCGACGCGCGGCGCGCTCCTCTCCCTCCAGTCCGTCGAGCAGCCCGGCGCCGGCGAAGTCCATCGCTGCATCCTCTCTGAAATCCTGTCCGCTAGCATCGTGCGCCCTCGCAGTGCCACACACGACCGGCGCTGCTCAGAACACGCCCCTCGCTTTAGCCATGCTCTCGATCCTGATGCCCGTCTACAACGAGCGCGAACGCGTCGAGCGGGCGATCGCGGAGGTGCTGGAGACCGAGCTGCCCGAGCGAGTTCGAGCTGATCGTCGTCGACGACGGCTCCACCGACGGCACCCGCGAGATCCTCCGCGATGGCAACTGGGACGGACGCGTGCGGCTGTTCGAGCACCCCGAGAATCGCGGCAAGGGCGCCGCGGTCCAGACCGCGCTCGGCAACGCCGAGGGCGAGTACGCCGCGATCTTCGACGCCGACCTCGAGTACGACCCCGGCGACCTGGCGCTGCTGATGCCGCCGCTGCTGGACGGCCGCTCCAACGCCTGCTTCGGCGTCCGCGCATTCGACGGGTACACGAGCCACTCGTTCCTTTATGTGCTCGGCAACAAGGGCGTTACGCTCGCCTGCAACCTGCTCTTCAACGTGTACCTGCACGACATCATGACCTGCCACAAGATGATCCGGACCGACCTCTTCCGAAGCCTTGCCGCTGCGCTCGCCCGGGTTCGCGATCGAGCCCGAGATCACCGCAAGGCTCGTGCAGCGCGGTGAGCGGATCTTCGAGGTCCCGGTGCACTACCGCGCCCGTTCCACCGAGGAGGGCAAGAAGCTCACCGCGCTCGACGGCTTCCGCGTGATCGGCACGCTGGTGCGCTGCCGCGTCTCGCCGGCCTAGGCCTCGATGGAAGCTCAGACCGTCGCGCAGCAGCCGGCCCGGCGTTCTGGGGCGGCGGGCACCCGCTGGCCATCGACCGCGCGGGCTGCGCGAGCGCGCCGCGCGCTCGCCGTTCCTGGTGGCCACGGTCGCGTGCGTGGCGCTGGCCGCGATCTCGGCTGCCGTGCTTCCGACTGTCCCCAGCTACGACCCGTGGTCGTGGATCGTGTGGGGGAAGGAGGTCACCGATCCGCATCTGAGCTTCTTCGTCGGCGGCGGTCCGTCGTGGAAGCCGCTCCCGGTGATGTTCACGACCGTTTTCGGGCTGTTCGGCGGCGCGGCCCCGACGCTGTGGGTGATCGCGGCGCGCGCCGGCGGGCTGCTGGGGCTGGTCGCTGGCTACAGGCTGGCCGCGCGGCTGATCGGCGGCCCGTGGTGGGCGGCGGCGGCCGCGGGTCTGATCGCGATCGCCGGCATCGTGCTGACCCAGGATTGGGTCTACTACATGTTCCGCGGCACGACCGAGCCGATGCTGATCGGGGCGTGGCTGTGGGCGATCGATCGCCACCTCGACGGGCACCGCGTGACGGCGTTCCTACTCGGCGTGGCGACCGGGCTGATGCGCCCCGAGGCGTGGCCGTTCGTCGTCGTGTACGCGGTCTGGCTGTGGTTCAACGAGCCCGCGTTTCGGGGGCCGTGGATGCGTGCGCTGCTTCTCGCCGGGCTCGCGGCGCTCCCGTTCTTCTGGTTCGTGCCGCCGTGGATCAGCACCGGGCAGCCGTTCCTCGCCGCCACCCACGCCCACGAATACAACGGGCACCTCGGCTCGAACCGGCTCGTCGAGGTGCTCCGGCGGGGGGTCGACCTCCAGACCGTCGCGGTGCTCGTCCTCGCGCTCGTCGCCACGGGGCTCGCGGTGGTTCGCCGTCAGGTGCTGACGATCGCGCTGGCGGTGATCGCCGCCGCCTGGTGGGTGGTGGTCGTCGCGGAGACACTCGACGGCTATCCCGGTCTCGAGCGCTTCTACCTCCCCGCCGCGGCGATCGCCTGCGTGCTGGCCGGAGTCGGCGTTGTTCGCCTGGCGCAGCTGGTGGCCGGGACGGCCCGCGGCGCCGCGCGCGCGCCGCTACCCGCGGCGGCGCTCGGAGTGGCCGTCGCGATCGCGCTGCTCGGCCTCTCTGTGCCGTTCATCACCGGCCGGATCTCGGTCGCCCGTGCCCAGGAATCGATCGCGTCACGGGCGGTCACACGGCTGGACCAGCTGTCGGCCGCCGTCGCCGCTGTCGGCGGCCACAGCGCCGTGTATCCGTGCCACTCGAGCTTCACGGCGGTCAATCACTCGGTCCAGACCGCACTGGCCTGGAAGCTCCACGTGACGCTCGGACGAGTCGGGACCTCGATGCGCCACCAGGGGCTGATGTTCCTCGGCCCCCATGACTCGATCGACGGGGGCCAGCCGCGGATCGATCACCGGCTCACGAGCCGTCAGCTGCTTGCGCGCGTCGGCGCCTGGAGCGTCTACCGGATGACGAGCCCCGGCTCCGACACGCGCTGCGTCGGACGCTGAGCTCCGTCCGCCTGGCGAGGGAGGCGTCCGGCCGCGCGCGGAGAATGGTTCCCAGATGATCGTCCTTGGGATCGACCCAGGCACCGCGGATACCGGCTATGGCGTCGTCGAGAGCACCGGCTCGCGCCTGCGCGCGCTCGCCGAGGGCGTGATCAGGACGCGGACGGGCGTCCCGCTGGAACGACGGCTGGCGGCGATCCACGCCGCCGTCGAGGAGCTGCTCGACCGCCACGAGCCCGACGCGGTCGCCGTCGAGGAGCTCTACTTCGGAAACAACGTGCGCACCGCGTTCGCGGTCGGACAGGCCCGCGGCGTGGTGCTGTTGGCGGCCGGCCAGCGCGGGCTTGCGGTCCGCTCCTACACGCCGCAGCAGGTCAAGGGCGCGGTCTGCGGCCACGGCCGCGCCGGCAAGGAGCAGGTCGGGCGGATGGTCGGCCGGCTGCTCGCGCTCGCGACGCCGCCCGCCGCGGACCATGCGGCCGACGCGCTGGCGGTCGCGATCTGCGACCTGAACCGCGCCCCGCTCGCGCAGGCGGTCGCGCTGGCCGGGGACCGCGGATGATCGCGCTCGTCTCCGGCACCGTCGCCGTCCGGCGCCCCGATCACGTGGTGATCGACTGCGGTGGCGTCGGCTACCGGCTGGCGGTCTCGGCTGAGACGCTCAGACACGTTCCCGCCGTCGGACGCGACGCCCTGCTGCACACCCACCTGGTCGTCCGCGACGACGCGCTCGCGCTGTACGGGTTCGCCAGCGAAGAGGAGCGGGAGCTGTTCCTGATGCTTCTCGGCGTCCAGGCGGTGGGGCCGAAGGTGGCGCTCGCGGTGCTCTCGGGCGGCCCGCCGAGAGAGATCCTGGCGGCGGTTGCCGCCGGCGACGCGGCTCGGCTCCAGGCCGCCCCCGGGGTGGGCAAGCGGACCGCCGAGCGGATCATCGTCGAGCTCCGTGAGAAGGTCGGAGCGGCGCCGGCGGACCACGTGATCCAGATCAGCCGTCGCGACGATCCACGCTCGCTGGCCCGGGACGGGCTCCTGGAGCTCGGCTACGGCGCCCAGGAGGCCGACGAGCTCCTCGAAGGCGCCACCGGCGACCGCGCCGAGGATCTGATCGCGGAGGCCCTCAGGATGGCCCGCCGATGACCCCCGCGGAAGCGCGAATCCAGGATCCGGAGATCTCGCCGGAGGATGAGCTCGACCGTTCGCTTCGCCCCCGCCGGCTCGAGGACTTCGTCGGCCAGGAGGCGGTCAAGGATCAGCTGGCGGTTTCGATCGCCGCCGCGGGGAGCCGCGGCGAGGCGCTGGATCACGTCCTGCTCGCGGGGCCCCCGGGTCTCGGTAAGACATCGCTGGCACAGATCGTTGCGGCCGAGCTGGGGGTCCAATTCGTGCAGACGGCGGGTCCCGCGCTCGAGCGCAAGGGCGACGTGGCCGCGTTCCTGACGGCGCTCGAGAGCCGCGCGGTGTTCTTCGTCGATGAGATCCACCGGCTGCCCCGCGCGCTCGAGGAGACCTTCTACCCCGCGATGGAGGACGGCTCGCTGCCGATCACCGTCGGCCAGGGCGCCGGTGCGAGGGTGGTGACGCTCGAGCTTCCTCCGTTCACGTTGATCGGCGCGACCACGCGGGCGGGGCTGCTGACCACGCCGCTGCGCGACCGCTTCGGGATCCAGCACCGGCTTGAGCACTACGGCCCTTCGGACCTCGCCCAGATCGTGCTCCGCTCGGCCCGGCTACTGGAGGTTGAGATCGACGAACACGGGGCGCGCGCGATCGCGCAGCGCAGCCGCGGCACCCCGCGCGTGGCCAACCGGCTGCTGAAGCGGGTTCGCGACTTCGTCCAGGTGAAGAGCGACGGCGTAATCACCGCCTCCGCGGCGGGCTCCGCGCTCGACCTACTGGAGGTGGACCACGAGGGGCTCGACCGGCTGGACCGTGAGATCCTGCGCACGATCTGCGAGAAGTTCGGCGGCGGCCCGGTGGGGCTCTCGACGCTCGCGGTGGCCGTGGGCGAGGAGCAGGACACGATCGAGGACGTCTACGAGCCTTACCTGCTGCAACGCGGGCTGATCGAGCGCACCCCGCGCGGCCGCGCGGCCACCAGGAGGGCTTTCGAGCACCTGGGGCTCGAGCCTCCCGGGCCGTTGAGACTCGTTTAAGCATTACCGAAGACACGTCGAAGAGGTGCCCTACACCTGGCTATCCTCAGTCGCCGATGAGCCGCGAGCACTACTTCATCTGCCCCCACTGCGGGCACCGCTCGATGGCCACCGAGCGCAATGTGGCGTTCCGCCGCGACGAGGCGCGGGGGTGCGAGAAGTGCGGTTTCGCCTACCTCTTCGAGCTGCTCGACGACTACTACCCGGCTCCGAACGCGGCGTTCTTCGCGTGCGACTCCGGCGGGCGGATCGTGGACTGCGGCAAGGGCTCGTTCGAGCTCACCGGGTTGACCACCGAGAAGGCCATCGGTCAGCCGATCTCGGGCGTCCTCGGACTGTCGTTCGAGGACGGCTCGGACCACGTCCAGACGGCCCTCGAATGGGAGGTCCGGGTGCAGGGCAAGCCGGTCGAGGTGCGCGCCAACGGCGGCCCGCCGAGCAAGGCGGTCGCGGACATCTTCCCCGCCTACGACGACGACGAAGGCGGGGTCCTCGTCGTGCTGACCCCCGCCAACGGCCGCTGACCGCGCTGCCGCCGCGGTTGGGGTCTAGCATCCGGCGAACGCGATGACCGATCGTCAGCGCAACGTCTTCATCCTGGCACTGGTCGCCGGCCTGATCGCGGCCTCCGCGCTCGTGATCGCCACCCAGAAGACGTTCCTCGGACTGGATCTGAAGGGCGGCGTGCAGCTGATCTACCAGGGCAAGCCGACCCCGCAGACGCCGCATGTGACCCAGGCCGCGCTACAGCGCGCCGTTGACACGATGAATCAGCGGGTCAACCAGCTCGGCGTGTCCGAGCCGAGCATCTCGACCGAGGGCAACGACCTGATCTCGGTCGGGCTTCCAGACGTCTCCAACCTCCATCGTGCAGAGCAGCTGGTCGGGACAACCGCGCGGCTGGAGTTCTACGACTGGGAGGCGAACGCGCTCGCGCCGAACGGCCAGCCCGTCGCCTCGCAGCTGAGCACCCAGGACCCGTCGGCGCTGACCGTGAGCCAGGGGTCCGGCTCGGGCGGGCCGGGCTCGCCAGGCGCCGGCAGCATGCCGCTCTACAGCGCCGTGCAGCTCGCGGCCAAGCAGCCCGAGCAGATCAGCAAGGACAACGCCCGTGCCGGGCCGGAATACTTCGCGTTTGGGGCGCCCGGCAGCGCCGCGTGCACAGCCGCGGCCCGCGCCTACCACGTGACCCCGGTCGCCGGCCAGCGCTGCGACCTCGCGGGCGCCCCCCAGGACAACCTCGCAGACCTCGCTTCGGCGCTGCCCCACGGGGTGAGTTTGTCGGCCAAGGGCGTGCAGGTCCTCGCGGTCCAGCAGGGCACCGTCGTGCTCCAGGCCGTCCCGTCGAGCTTCACCCACCCGACGGCGTGGACCGACCCCACGGCCCAGTTCTACGTGCTGAAGGACCACACGGCGCTGTTCGGCAACGAGATCACCAACCCGCAGCAGTCGACGGACCAGTCGGGCGCGCCGGACGTCGCCTTCGGGTTCACCTCGGCCGGCGGCACCGCCTTCCAGAACGTCACGGCCCAGATCGCGCGCCGGGGCGAGCTCGCCAGTGGTCTCGGGCAGTCGCTCAAACAGCACTTCGCGGTGGCGCTGGACACCCAGCTGATCACCGTTCCGTTGATCGACTACAAGATCTATCCGGACGGCATCCAGGGCAACAACGGCGCCGAGATCACCGGCGGCTTCACGATCACCTCGGCTCAGGACCTCGCCACCCAGCTGCGGCTCGGCGCGCTGCCGATCAGGCTGTCGCTGATCTCCGAGTCCCAGGTCTCGGCGAGCCTCGGTAAGCAGGCATTGCACAAGGGCGTGCTCGCCGGCCTCGTCGGGCTCCTGGCGGTCGCGATCTTCCTGCTCGCCTACTACCGCGTGCTCGGCCTGATCGCGGTGGCCGGCCTGCTCGTCTATGCGGTCTACTTCTTCGCGCTGATCAAGCTGATCCCGATCGTGCTGACCTTGCCGGGGATCGCGGGTCTGATCCTGACGATCGGCGTCGCCGCCGACGCGAACGTGGTGATCTTCGAACGCGTCAAGGAGGAGATCCGCGCCGGCCGCTCGATCCGCCAGGGGATCGCGATCGGCTATCGCAAGGGACTGACGGCGATCATCGACGCGAACGTGGTCACGATCATGACCGCGTTCATCCTGTTCGTGCTCGCCACGTCGGAGGTCCAGGGGTTCGCGCTGACACTCGGGATCGGGACGTTCGTGTCGCTGTTCACGGCGGTCATGGCGACGCAGGCGATCCTCATGACGATGGGGAACTCGCGCGTGATCGCGAGCCCCTCGGCGCTCGGCGCCGGCGGCAAGAAGCGCGTCTGGCACTACGACTTCATGGGCGCCAGCAGGTACTTCTTCACGCTCTCGGGGACGATCCTCCTGATCGGGGCGCTGGCGGTCGGCGGCAGGGGCCTGAACCTTGGGATCGATTTCACCTCCGGCACTCGGATCACGGCCGCGCTCGAGCACTCGGCGACCCAGCCGCAGGTCAGCTCCGTCGTCAACGCGGCCGGCGCATCCGGCACGACCGTGCAGAAGATCACCAACCCGGGACTCGGCAACAACGTCTTCCAGATCTCGGCGAAGAAGCTGGAACCCACCGGGATCACGCGTGTCCAGAGCGCGCTCCAGAGCCACTTCGGAGTGCGCCCTGGGTCATTCAGCGACACCTCGGTCGGCCCGACGTTCGGAAAGACGGTGGCAAACAGCGCCGTGATCGCGATCATCGCCTCGCTGCTGGTGATCTCGGCCTACGTCGCGCTGCGCTTCGAGTGGAAGTTCGCCGTCCCTGTGCTGATCGCGCTGATGCACGACATCCTGATCACGAGCGGCGTCTACGCGCTGACCGGCCGGGAGGTGACGACAGCGACCGTGGCCGCGCTGCTGACGATCTTGGGCTACTCCCTGTACGACACGATCATCGTCTTCGACCGGGTCAGGGAGAACATCCCGCGGATGCCGCGGGCCGCGTTCTCGCAGATCGTGAACCGCTCGATGTCGGAGGTGCTGACCCGTTCGCTGGCGACGACGGCGTGCACGCTGATGCCGATCGTGGCGCTGCTCCTGCTCGGCGGGGTGGCCGGATCCTCGGAGCTTCAGGACTTCGCGTTCGCGCTCCTGATCGGTGTCGCGTCGGGCGCGTACTCGTCGATCTTCATCGCCTCGCCCGTGCTGACGCACTGGAAGGAGCGTGAGCCGCAGTACCGGGCGCGGCGGCGCCGGCTGGAGGAGGAGTTCGGCTTCGTGCCGGCATACGCTGGCGTGGGCGCCGACATCGAGCCGGACGCCAAGCGCCCGCGCCGGGGCGCCCGGCTGAGCCATCCCGACCCCGAGACCGTGTCCAAGGCCGAGTTCGAGCAGATGAAACGCGACCTGGACGTGGAGCGAGCGGCTCCCGCCCGGCACACCTCCACGCTCACGAAGCGGCTGTCCCACACCGAGGAGGCGCAGGCACCCGCTGCAGCGCCGACCCCGCCCGAGCCAGAGCCCCAGCCGGAGCCTTCGGAGGACGTCTCCTCGGAGCCGGCCGGCGACGGGGCCGCGCACGCACCGGACATCGCCGAGAACGAGGGCGTCGCGCCCATCCAGAAACCGAAGCGCCCCGCAAAGTCGCGGTCGCGCAGTCGCCGTCACGGGAGGAGGCGCTAGCCATGGGGATGCTCGCCTGGGTGATGATGGGCCTCGCGCTCTGGCACTTCACGATCTGGCTTCCGGACCACTCCTGGGGCGGGATCGTCGGCGCGTTCATCGGCGCCCTGATCGGCGCCGTGCTGTTCGGACTGGCCGTCAACGGCTTCACCATCCCCGGCCGGCACGCGACCCACATCTCGACCGCGCTCGAGGCGATCCCTGGAGCGCTCATCGGGATGGCCGTGGTGTATTTCGAAGGGATCCGCCGGGAGCGCGCGGCGGGGACCGCGCGCGCGGGGTTGGCGTAGTGGCCAAACCCTGGCCCATCGAGCTGGTCGGGGTGACGGTCCGGTCGGTCTTGGGGGCACCGGATCGGGCCGAGGCCGAGGTCGCGCACGCCGAGGCGCTGTTCGAGCCCGGCGAGCTGGAGGCGAAGCTCGACGATGCGCTCGCGGCGATTCGCCGCGCTTCGGAGTCGCTCGAGCGCCACGCCGAGGTGCTGGGAACGCTGACCGATTCGCTGCCGGCGCTGACCGATTCCGTGACCCGGCTGAGCGAGCAGCTCGGCCGCGTGATGGAGGTGACCGCGCCGCTGGCCCTGGCCGAGCGCGAGGCGTCGCGGCTTGACCGGATCCTGCGCCGGCGCGCCCAGGCTCCGGCGGTGACCTCCGAGCAGCCCGCGGGTGACCAGCCGCCGCTCGCCGGCGCCGAGCCGAGCGCCGCCGACCCGGGCCCCGTCGACCCGGGCGCGGTCGACCCGGGCGCCGTCGACCCGCCGCGCTCTTCCTAGCCCAGCGCGAGCGGGCGCTCGAGATAGCGACGGGCGAGGCGGTAGAACAGCCCACCGTCGGTCTGCGGGCTCGTGGTGCCTGCGGCCCCGCCACCGAACAGCAGCCCGATCACGCCGGAGTCGCGCGTTGACCGCAGGTGCGAGGTCGAGCTCCCGCCGAGCCACCACTGGACGCGGTTGTCGCGGAAGTGACCCCAGGTGTTGTTCAGCGTGGTGTTGCCGAGCGGCAGCTGCCACAGGACCACGGCGGTGTGGGTACGGCGCGTGAAGTCGGCGATGTAGGCGTCGTGGCGGGCGAAGTCGGCCGGGCTCCAGAGCAGGTTCGGGTTGTGCTCAAGGACCTTGTAGAAGCCGGCGTCGCGGTCGGCGACGTCGTTGAAGACGAGGTCGAAGCGCGCGTGCAGCGACTCGTAGAACGCGGCCGACTCGGCGGCGAGCCGGTCCAGGTGCGCCGGCGACGGCCTGCTGCTCGCGAAGTCCTCGCCGGTGCCCCAGGAGCTCAGGTGCCACGCCAGCGCGACGCGCGGGGCGAGCCGGTTGCGTAGCGCGATCAGATGGTGTGCGTAGGACCGCGCCAGCGCGGTCGCGTGCGCCTGCTCCAGATACCCCCACAGATCGGGCTCCACGTGGATCACCACGAGGTGGCTGCGGGCAGCCGGGGCGACTCTCCGCAGGAGCAGGCTCCAGTCCGCCCAGTAGGACCGCATCGTGGCGCGGTCGCGCAGATTGGAGAGGTCACGGGCGAGCTCGTCGGCCCCGCGCGAGGGCCGCGACTGGAGCAGCTGGTAGTAGGTCAGAACCGGGATCGTGTGGGCGGCGATCGAATCGTTCACGTAAGCCGAGGCGAACGTCCCGTTGGCGTCCCAGGTGGCCCAGCCCGCGCCGGTGTTCACGCCGCCCGCCAGGTACTGGTAGCGGAAATCGAACGGCGCGTGGCGGACCAGCTGGCGGGCGTCGCCGGGCGAATCGGCCACGCCCAGGGCCAAGTGGCCGGGCCATCCGAGCGGGATCGGCACGACCACGAGGGCGACCGACAGGAGCCAGCGCCACGCCGTCGTCACGGATGTGTGCAAATCGTGCACCAAAACGCCGATCCCCCCGTCTATCCGTCGGGGGCGAAGCTTACGCTGCCGCCATGGCGAAGCCCGGGCTCGCCGCGCAAGCGGCTCAGGACCCACCCTCCCACCCCCTCCGCGTCGTGGACGGTGACGCCGCCGTCCCAGCTCGGGCCCCGGCGCCGCGGCGGCCCGAGCCACGGCTCGAGATCCCGCCCTACGACCTCGGAGCGGCGCTGACGCTCGAGCGAGAGCTGGGCGTCAGCCACGTGCTCGCGCAGGTCCTGGTGCGCCGCGGGCTGGGTCACCCCGCTCGTGCGCGGGAGTTCCTGGAGGCCCGCGCGGAGCATCCTCCCAGCGCGTTCGCCGGGATCGACCGGGCGGTCGGGGCGATCGCGCGCCACGTCCGCGCCGGGACGCGGATCACCGTCCACGGCGATTACGACGTTGACGGCGTTTGTGCGACGGCGATCCTCGTGCGCGCCCTGCGGTCGCTCGGGGCGAACGTCAACTGGTTCATTCCAGGTCGCCTGGAGGATGGGTACGGGCTCTCGACTGAGACGGTCCGGCGGCTCGCCGCGCGCGACACACGCTTGCTGATCACTGCCGACTGCGCGATCACCGCGGTCGAGGAGGTGCGCGCCGCGACCACGATGGGGCTCGAGGTCGTCGTCACCGACCATCACCACCCGCGCCCGGGCGGCGAGCTGCCCGATTGCCCGATCGTCCATCCCGCCGTCTGCGACTACCCGTGCCCCGAGCTGTGCGGCACCGCGGTCGCGTACAAGCTCGCGCAGGCGCTGGGCGCCCCGGGCGTGGAGGACGAGATCGAGCTGGTGGCGCTGGCGACGGTCGCCGACCTGATGCCGCTGCGGGGTGAGAACCGGCGACTGGTCCGCCAGGGGCTGGCCGCGATGGCAGGGACCGCGCGGCTCGGGTTGCGCGCATTGATGGCGGTCGCAAGCGTCGACCCCAGCGCGCTCGATGCGCAGGCCCTGGGGTTCAGGCTCGCGCCGAGGATCAACGCGGCGGGAAGGCTGCGCCGCGCGGACGCTGGGCTCGAGCTGCTGCTGACCGACGATCCGGCGCGGGCGGGCGTCATCGCCGACGAGCTCGATCAGCTGAACGCGGAGCGGCGCGCGGTGGAGCAGCGGATCTGCTGGGAGGCCGAAGCCCGGGCTGGCGAGCTCGGCGAGCGCAGCGTGTTCGTGCTGGCGGGCGAGGACTGGCATCCCGGCGTCGTCGGGATCGTGGCCTCGCGGATCGCCGAGCGCTACCACCGCCCGGCGATCGTGATTGGGCTGGACGGTGAGCTGGGCAGGGGATCGGCGCGGAGCATCCCCGGCTTCGACCTGCTCGGCGCGCTCGATGCGAGTGCCGAGCACCTCGAGCGCTACGGCGGTCATTGCGCAGCAGCCGGGCTCACGATCCACCGCGAGCGCCTGGGCGCGTTCGCAGCGACGATCGAGCGTCACGCCCGCGAGGTGCTGACTGACGAGCTGCTGGTGCCAGTCGAGCCGATCGATGCGATCGTGTCCGGTTCCGAGCTGGGCCTGGCGCTGGCGGAGGAGCTGGAGCGGCTCGAGCCGAGCGGACTGGGGAACCCCCGCAGCCGGCTGCTCGTCCCGGGCGCGCGACTTCGAGACGTCCGCCCGATGGGGGAGGGGCGCCACGCGCGTTTCATGGTCGCCGCCGGCGGGACGCGGACCCCGGCGGTGGCGTTCGGCTGCGACGGCCAGGTCCCGGGGGAGCCGGGCCAGCCGGTCGACGCGAGCTTCCGCCTGGAGCGCAACTTCTGGAACGGCACGGTGGAGCCGCGGCTGGTGCTGCGCTGCGCGTGGCCCTGCGCGCCAGACGCGATCGAGGTGATCGGTGAGCGCCAGCCGTACCTGGGTGCGGTGCTAGCGGAGCTTGTCTGCCCGCCGCAGGCGCCCACCGCGGTCACGCGCGGCGTGCGCCACATGCTCGACCGCCGCGGCGAGAGCCCACTGGCGGTGCTCGCCGACGCGCTCGCGGCGGGCGCCCCGGTGCTCGCGGTCTGCGCGGAGGTCGGCCGGCGACTGCCGGGGCTGGCGGCCCGGATCGGCGGCTTCAGCCTGATCTCCTACCACGGGCTTGAACGCGACCCGGCGGCCGTACTCGCCCGGTTTCCCCAGCTGGTCGCGTTGGACCCGCCGGCGTGCGTCTCGCACGCGGGCCTGCTGGAGCTCGGGTCGGGCCATACCCACCTGGGGTGGGGCGAGGCTGAGCTACGCTTTGCACAGCAGATGCACGAGCTGGAGTACGGTCTCCGTGCTTCGCTCGTCGCCCTCTACCGGGCCCTGCGGGACCGGCGGAGGGTGGCCGGCGAGGAGCTCGAGCACCTGCTTCGCGGCGAAGGTCCGCACGGTCGCCCGGCGCGGCTGGCGGGCAGACTGATCAAAGTGCTCGCGGAGCTGGAGCTCGTCAGCCTCGATCCGGAACTGCCGGCCCTGGCGATCGCGGCCGTCACGCCCACCGCGCTTGACCGCTCGCCCTCGTACCGGGTCTATGCAAAGCGACACCAGGACGGACGGCGATTCCTCAGCAACACGGCAAACCCTCGAGCAAGCGGCTGAGCGGCGACGCAGCCGCGGTCCCCGATGGCGATCGTGATGCACCGCGCGTCACCGACAAGTCCGCGGACCGCGGCGACGCCAGCGTGGTGAAGGCAGCTCGTACACCGACCGCGAACGCCAAGGAAGCCGGCCAGGCAACGCTGGTCCCGCCGTCGCGGGCCCAGATCGATCGCGTTGAGAAGGCAGGCGCCCAGGCGACGATCGAGCGCCCCGAGCTGACGACGATCGAGCGCCGGCTGCTCGGTGACCTGTTCGCGATCGTCGAGGAGCACGCGGCGCACGCCGCGGTGGCGATCGATCGCGACCGCGTCGAGGAGGCGTTCGTGTACGCGTGCGTGCACCACGCCGACCAGCGCCGCAAGTCGGGCGAGGACTTCATCATCCACCCCGTCGGCGTGGCGAAGATCTGCGCCGGGATGCGGCTCGACACCGAGACGCTCTGCGCCGCACTGCTGCACGACACCGTCGAGGACACCTCGGCCTCGCTGGAGGAGGTCCAGGAGGCGTTCGGCGATGAGATCGCGAGCCTCGTCGACGGCGTCACCAAGCTGACGGGCCTGACGTTCCAGTCACGCGACGAGGCCCAGGCCGAGAACTACCGCAAGATGATGGTCGCGATGGCGACGGACATCCGCGTCATCCTGATCAAGCTGGCCGACCGCCTGCACAACATGCGCACGATCGCGGCGCTGGCCAAGCAGAAGCAGATCGAGAAGGCACGCGAGACGCTCGACATCTACGCGCCGATCGCCCACCGGCTCGGTATCCACGCGATCAAGTGGGAGCTCGAGGACCTCTCCTTCCAGGCCCTGCACCCCCGCAAGTACAACGAGATCAAGGGACTCGTCGCCCAGCAGCGCGCGGAGCGCGAGCGGTACGTAAACCAGGCCGGGAGCTACCTCTCGAAGGAGCTCGCGGAGCTGGGGATCGAGGCGGAGATCTCAGGCCGCGCCAAGCACTTCTACTCGATCTACTCGAAGATGACGAAGAAGGGGCGCGAGTTCAACGAGATCTACGACCTCACGGCGATGCGGGTGATCGTGGGCTCGGTCAAGGACTGCTACGGCGCCGTCGGGGTGATCCACTCGCTGTGGAAGCCGCTGCCAAGGCGCTTCAAGGACTTCATCGCGATGCCCAAGGTGAACATGTACCAGTCGCTGCACACGACCGTGATCGGACCCGAGGGCCGTCCGCTCGAGATCCAGATCCGCACCGGAGAGATGCACGACCTGGCGGAGTTCGGGGTCGCCGCGCATTGGATGTACAAGGAGGCACGGGCGCCGTCCGCCGATCCGGAGGACAAGCTGAAGTGGCTGCGCTCGCTTCTGGACTGGCAGCAGGACGAGGCCGACCCGCGTGAGTTCATGGAGACCCTGAAGGTCGACCTGTTCGAGGACGAGGTGTTCGTGTTCACGCCCAAGGGGGAGGTCAAGTCGCTGGCGGCCGGCGCGACGCCGCTGGACTTCGCGTACGAGATCCACACCGACGTGGGCCACCGCTGCGTCGGCGCCAAGGTCAACGGCAAGATCGTGCCGCTCTCCTACCAGCTGCGATCGGGGGATATCGTCGAGGCGCTGACGTCCAAGCGTGAGCGCGGCCCCTCGCGCGACTGGCTGGCGCTGGTCAAGACGACGAGAGCGCGGAACAAGATCAAGGCGTGGTTCAAGGCCGAGTCGCGCAAGGACACCGAGCACTCGGGCCGCGAGCTGCTCCAGGATCACCTCAAGCGCCAGGGGTTGCCGGCCCAGAAGATCGTTGGCTCGACGCTGCTGGCGGACGTGATCCGGGAGATGGGCTTCCGCAAGGCGGACGACTTCTACATCGCCTTGGGCGCCGCGAAGATCTCCGCGAAGGTCGTCGTCAACAAGATCCTCCAGCGGCTCAAGCAGGGCGAGGCCGCGGAGTCCGAGCCTACGGCCGCCGACGACCTGCTGCGTACACGGCGGCGCCGCTCACGCCCCACGACCTCCTCCTCGCGCTATGGGATCACGGTCGAGGGCATCGACGAGGTCATGCTGCGGCTGGCAAAGTGCTGCCGTCCCGTTCCGGGCGACCCGATCGTCGGCTACATCTCGCTGGGGCGGGGGATCACGATCCATCGCGAGGATTGCCCCAACGTGGCGGTTCTGAAGCGCGATCCGGAGCGCTTCACCCGGGTTGCCTGGGACGGGGACGCCGAAACCTCGTTCCGGGTCGAGATCCAGGTCGACGGGTGGGATCGCCACCGACTGCTGGAGGACATGTCGAGGACCTTCGCCGAGGCAGGGATCAACATTCTCGAGGCGCGCTGCACCGTCAACCATCCGATGGTCAAGAACCGGTTCGTGGTCGAGGTGGGGGACACCCGCGCGCTGGACCAGACGATCAACCGCCTGCGCAACATCGACGCGGTCTTCGACGCGTACCGCGTGACTCCCGGCGCGGGTTAGGGCCGGGCGTCTCTAACTCGTTCTGAGAGCTCGTCCGCCGCGCCGGAGGTTCAGCGGTTCCTGCGCCGCCGCTTTGAGAGGGGGTTCCCCCACACGTCCGTCACCTGCCGACGGCCCGGCTCGCTTCGTGGCGGTGAACCGGTGTCAGTCAGCTCATCCTCCACGGGCTCGTGGCGGCGGACCGATCCCCGCTCGGCGATCCGCCACCCGATGCTTGAAGCGAGCGTCCGCGCGAACGCCTCGCGCTGGTCGAAAGTCTCAGCGGCGCCCGGCGCGCCTGGGTAGTCCATCCGACCCTCGACTCGCAGCGGGTCTCGATCGCGGAACTGGAAGTCCCACAGCGTGTTCTGGTCCTTCCTCTCGAAGCAGACCTCGGTGACGCGGAGCGGGTTACACCTCACCACGAGCGGACCCTCCTCGTCGGTAGCCGTTCCCCGGCCAATCGTCAGGAGCAGGTCTCCTGCCAGCAGTGCGAGTGTTGACTCGTCGCCCTGTCCGAGCGTCGCCCATACGTCGGGGATGGGGAGGAGCTCCGCGAGTTCGGTGAGCTGGTCCTCAACACGGCGCCGAGCCTCCGCGCTGAGCTCCAGTGCCTCCATGAACGCAGCGCCGATTTCCCGAAGCGTTGTCCGATCGAGCGCCATAGCGCCGCGATCGTACCCCTGATTGACGTGGCCTCGTGGCTCGGGAGCGGGCGCCTGCGCGATCGCGGACCGTCAGGCCGTTCAGAGCAGGCCGCCGGCGGTCATCTCCCGAGCTCCGGGTCGCGGCGCCGAGGCGCTCTCCCGCCGGCGGCCTGCTGCTCACGCCCCGGGGCCGTCACCCGCACCGTCCGCGCCTTGCCGTCGCGCAGCTTTGAGATCAGCACCGCCTCTCCGGTCCTGAGTGTCTTGATCTCGTTCGGGTGGATGACGAACCGCTCGGCCTCGCGCCGTGTGCCGCGGGCCGGGTATCCGCTGAAGATCGAGCCGCCGATCTGCCTGGTCTCCTCCCAGCGCGTCTCGGTGCCAGCCATCTGGGCGATCGTCTGCGCGGACTCCGGCACGTCCTGGCGAAGGGCGAGCTTGAACGCTGTGTTACCGAGCACCTGGTCGCGGACACCCCGGCCGGCCCGGTCGAGGTCGGCCATCTCCTGGGTCGCGACGAGCACCGCGACGCCGGCCTCGCGGCCCCGTGCGAACAGCGCGATGACGTGGTCGCTGCCGATCCCGGAGAACTCGTCGATCGCGATCGTCGCCTGCGAGAGCGTCCCGCCCCCCGCCAGCTCGTCGAGCCTGCTGCCCGTCGCGCTGATCAGGTCCTGGACCGCGAGCGTGCCGAGCTGGGCGGCGAGTTGCCCGTAGCGGCTCGAGTTGAGGCTGAACAGCACGACCTCTTCGCCCGCCAGGGCCCGCCGCACGTCGACGACCCCGGTGGCTTGACCGCCGGCTGGGGGCGCAAGGAAGCGGCCCGTGTGGGACTCGGTGATGATCGCGAGCCGGCTCTGAAGACCACGGACCGCGCTCTGCTGATCGGGCGTCAGCCCGGCGAGGTAGTCCTGAACCTGCTCAGTCAGCGGGCGGGGGAGACCGCGGAGCACCGGCGCGAGGCGGCGCGAATCCATCAGCCGCACGACCTCGTCGAGTGTCGCAGGGCGCTCGGGGTGCGCGCCGGCGAGTACTTGCAGGACCGTTTGGACGTACCGCTCGGCGGCCCGCTGGTAGTGCGGCTCGGTGAACCGCTCGGTGGAGATCAGCTTGTCCTTCAGCTCCGTGGCGTTGCCGTACTGGAGCGGATTCCAGTAACCGGGCCCGTCCGGCGTCCACAGCCGGAACGGACGGCCCGCCGCGGCGGCCGCGTGCACGAGCCGCCGGGCAAACTCGGGCGATCCCTTCATGTCGATCGCGATGACCGGCCGGCCCTGGTCGATCTGCTCGGACAGGATCGTCAGTAGCGTGGTCGTCTTGCCGGCGCCGCTGGCGCCGAGCACCAGGCCGTGACCGGAGAGCTCGCGCTCGGTGATCGTCACCCGGCGCCCGGACTTGTCGGCGCCGAGCAGGATCGCGTCCTCAGGTGCCGGTCGCCCTCCGGCGGCCCGGTTCGCCACCCAGCGGACCGCCCGCCAGGCGGCCACTGCGGCCGACGCCGCGATCAGCGCCGTTGTGGCCCAAGGCGGAGCGGCGAGCAACGCCGCGAACGCGAGCAAAAGCCAATACCGAGGCCACCTCCGGGGGCTCATCGGGACGCCTCGGCCCCTGACGCGTGCCCGTACGAGCGATCGCGGGTTGGCGTCGGCTGGCCGCGTTGCGCGTCTGGTCCGCTGGCGCCCGCCCGACCGCGATCGCCCCACCGGAAGTACCGCACATGCACGCGGTCGGCGCCCCCGATCCGCGCCGCGGACGCCTCGAGCGCCCGCCGTAGCGAGCGCTTCTCGACCAGGTAGAGAACCGCATCGATCCGTCGGTCGGCGGCATACCCTCCGAGGATGTTCTCCCGCCGCGTCCGCCCTTTCAGGGTCAGCTCGAGCTCGATCGCGATTCGCCGGCCGCGGGGGGTGATCAACAGCAGGTCCGGGTAGTGAAGTCGCTCCCGGCCGCGGGGGCCGACGCCGCCGAGGCGCACGCCGAACGGCTCGTCCTCGCGGTCGCCGGAAAGATCGTGCGAGCGGAGCACGCGCTCGGAAATGACCTCTCGGATCGGGCCGAAGCCCCCGTCGCGTGCCGCGAGCCACAGCCACGCCGCGCCAACATCGTGGTGGTAGCAGGCCAGGTTCGGGCGGGGAGGGGGGAGCCGGCTGCCGACGGCCGCCAGACCCCGCCGTGTGATCCGGCACGCAGCCGGCTCGCCGTCAAGCACGCCGCCGTAGCTCAGAAACCCGCCCCGCGCCAATGTCCGTAGGCGGGCACGAGTTCGGACGGCCGAGACGCCGAGTAGTCGCTCCAGATGCGTCTCGAGCGCTAGCCGGTGCTCCGCCAGGAACGAAAGCAGCCGTAGATCGTGTTCGGTGAGGCGCACCTCGCGTCGCCCGGAGCGATGCTCTACCACGTACCTACGAGCGGCCGGCCGGGCGTTTCCACCCCCCGACCGGGGCCGCGGCGAGGTCCTACCGCCCCGGCCGGGGCAGCGAGCGCGTGTCGACGACCTCGAAGTCGCGCCCGCTGAGCTGATCCAGCTGGTGTAACGCGTCGTCGTTCCAGCGGGAGTTGGGCGCGCCCGAGATGTACCACGGCGAACCGTTGTCGGCGAGGATCATCCCGTAGGTCTTCAGCGCTTGCGCGACGACGCGCGCTTGGAAGGGCAGCCCGGAGATGTTGACGCCCGCCTTGAGCCGTACCCGCAGGCCCATCGGCGGATAGAAGCCGCTGCACGTGGACGCTTCGTGTCGCGCCGGGTACACGTACCGGGGAGCCGTGCACGGCGCGGTGAAGCGCAAGGCGTGGTCGATCGAGCCGCGGGCCACCTCGTCGTAGCGCGCCAGCCCCGGGAGGATCGGCAGCCCGGCGGCGTCCGCCGACGTCCAGCCCGCTGGACGCAGGTGGTTCGAGCGCAGCTTGAAGATCGCTCCCGAGCCGGCCGTCCAGTACGCCCCGCCACGGTGGGGGTACGCGGCGAACAGCTCGTAGTCGGTGCACGTTGCGCTGTCGACCACGATCACGTGGCGGTCGCCGCTCGAGTTCCGGCCGCCCTCGATCGGCGCGTTTCGGGGAATCGGGTAGGGCCCGCGGTCTGACTCGTCGCCGTACTGGAACGACACCGGCACGCGCCGGGTGTGGCCGGAGACGACGACGAACGGGATCCCATTCGGGGCGCCGTTATAGACGGTTCCGAAGTCGGGGTGGACCGGGCTGCCGGCGCCGATGCTGGCAACGAGCCTGGCCGAGTCCTTGGCCACCGGGAGCCGGTCGACGCGCTGGTTCCATGGGTTGTCCGCCGGAAACACGGGACAGCTCGGGGCGCCCGGCAGCGGATGCGCCGAGACGAGCGCCGGAATCGCCACCACCCCGCCGCACACGACCGCCGCGAGCAGGCTCCGGCGCACTACGCGACCACCTGAAGCGCGCCCGGCATAACTCCGAACTCGGCCTGGTCGAACTCCCCGATGTAGTCGCCGTCCACCTGCAGCGGCAGCGGCCTCTCGTCGACCGAGCGGACGCGGAGCCGCTTCAGTCCGGCGAACGGGTGGACCTGCCGATGGTGGCCGAGCTGGGCGTGCTTTGAGAGGGCCCGCCAGATGATCGTCGGGATGTCGATCGGGCTGGCGCGCTGGAGCACGACGCCGGCGAGGTCGCCGCTGTCGAGCGCGGCGCCTTCGCCCATCTGCACGGGCCGTTCGCCGAAGTACGTGTAGGGCGCCGCGTTCTGCACGAGCACGGTGACTCCAGCCACCCGCTCTTCTCCAAGGGTCGCCTCCAGACGCGGCGGACTCACGAGGTAGTGGCGGTTGAACGTCCGCAACGCGGTCATCCCGTAGTACCACTCGCCGAAGCGCTGCTTGAGACGCGGATGGGCGTCGACGCGCTCAACCACGCTGGCGTCGAGCCCGACGCCGGCCGAGAACAGGAACTTGCGCTCGCCCGCGAATCCGAGGTCGACCCGGCGAGGCCGCCAGTCGTCCGCCATTCGCAGCAGATACTCGGTGGCGTCGACGACGTCGGTGGGGATTCCGAGCATCCGGCAGTAGACGTTCGCGCGGCCCCCGGGCAGACAGGTGAGCGGCGTCGCGCTGCCCGCCAACCCGTTTGCGGCCTCATTCACGGTGCCATCGCCCCCGAACGCGACGACGACGTCATAGCGGGCGTGGGCCGCCTCGCGGGTCAGCTCCGTGGCATGGTGGCGGGACCGGGTTTCGACCGCCTCCACGTCATAGGTGCCTCGCAACGCGTAGACGACCAGGTGCTTCAACCGGTCGGAGACCGTCGACGCGTATGGGTTGACGATCACCAGCATTCGCTTGCGAGGCGCGTCCCTCCCGGCGCGCAGTGCCGATTCGAGGCGGTCCAGCGGATCGGTGGTCGCGCTTGCCATGCCCCCTCGAACACCGCTGCGCTGCCGTCGTTACGCCCTGTATAGTTCCGCAGCACATAGCAGTACGCATCAAGAGGGGTGGAGGGACTGGCCCTGTGAAACCCCGGCAACCGCCCGCAAGGGAACGGTGCCAATTCCATCAGGCTCCAACGACAGGCCTGGGAGATGTGGAAAGGCGGTTTCGCACGACCTCCGACCACTGACCCCGGCGGAGGTTTTTACATATGCCGCCAGAGTCGCTTCGCTGCAAAGAATGCAGGACCACCTACCCGCTCGACGCGCGGTACGTCTGCGAGCAGTGCTTCGGCCCGCTCGAGGTCGTGTACGCATCGCGAGCGGGCGCTGACCCCGATGAACTGCGCCGGCGGATCCAGGCCGGGCCGCACTCGCTGTGGCGCTACAGCGACTTCCTCCCCGTGGCGGCTCCGCCGCGGGGGACGCTGAGCGCCGGCTGGACCCCGCTGCTGCGGGTCGATCGGCTGGCCGCAGAGCTCGGCCTACGCGAGCTGTGGATCAAGAACGACGCGGCCAACCCGACCCACTCGTTCAAGGACCGGGTGGTGTCGATCGCGCTGGCGCGGGCGCGCGAGCTCGGCTTCGAGACGATCGCGTGTGCATCGACGGGCAACCTCGCCAACGCGGTCGCGGCGCACGCGGCGGCAGCGGGGCTCGAGTCCTACGTGTTCGTTCCCTTCGATCTGGAGGAGCAGAAGCTTCTCGCAACTGGGGTCTACGGCACCAACCTGGTCGCTGTGAAGGGCACCTACGACGACGTCAACCGGCTGTGCACCGAGCTCTCGGCCGAGCGCGAGTGGGCGTTCGTGAACATCAACCTGCGCCCCTACTACGCCGAGGGGTCAAAGACCCTGGCGTTCGAGACAGCGGAGCAGCTCGGCTTCGAGCTGCCGGACAGGGTGGTGTGTCCGATCGCCTCCGGCTCGCTGTTCACGAAGGTCGCGCGCGGTTTTGAGGAGTGGCTCGAGCTCGGGTTGCTCGATGGAGAGCTGCCGGCCTTCAACGGCGCCCAGGCGGGCGGTTGCTCACCGGTCGCGACCGCGTTCGAGGCGGGCCTCGACGCCTGCCGTCCGGTCAAGCCCGACACGATCGCCAAGTCGCTGGCGATCGGCAATCCCGCCGACGGACCGTACGCGCTGGACCTTGCGCGGCGGACCGGTGGCGGCATTGACGCGGTGACCGATGATCAGATCCGTGACGCAATCAGGCTGCTTGCGCAGACCACGGGCATCTTCACCGAGGCCGCCGGCGGGGTCACGATCGCGGTTCTGGCGGAGCTGGCGCGGCGCGGCGAGATCGATCCGGAGGAGCGGGTGGTCGCCTACCTCACCGGCGAGGGGCTGAAGACGCTCGACTGCGCTCGAGGGACATTCGAGGCGTGGGAGATCGAGCCGACGGTCGAGTCCTTCGAGACGGCCTCGGAGCGCGTCAAGGCGGTCGCGTGAGCGACGAGGGCGAGCACTACACTGCCCGACCGATGGCTGTCACCGTGAAGATCCCCACCCAGCTACGGGCTGCCACCGACGGGGAGGCAATCGCCGACGTCGATGGCTCGACCGTCGGCGAGGTCCTCGACGCGCTGTACGAGCGCTACGGCGAGCTGCGCAGCCGGATCGCGGAAGACGGTGGGCTGCGCCGGTTCGTCAACGTATACGTCGGGGGCGAGGACATCCGGTTCCTCGACGGGCTCGACACCCAGGTCTCCGACGGCGACGAGGTGACGATCCTACCGGCGGTGGCCGGGGGCTAGGCGGACGTCGACGGCGTGGCGGGCCCGGCCGCGGCCGTGATCCCGAGCGGGCAGCTGACGCCGGTTCCGCCGAGGCCGCAGTAGCCCAAGGGGTTGGTGTCGTGTTCAGTTTCTGCGGCCATTGCTGAGGCTCTGTTCGCGCCAATCCCGGTGGGGGCCGAGGGATGATCGACTTCGCCGACCTGCTCCTCGCCTGCGTCGACTGCGGGGCGCTCCGGCACCGTGACGTGCCCCGCTGCTTCTGCCGCTCGACAGCCCTCCCGCCCGTGCTGGCGATCACCGAGAACCTGGCCACGAGTGCCGGTGATCATTCTGGCCAGGTTCCGGCTGTATCAATGTTGGACACTTTCCGGGAGGCGGCATGAACCGCCGCGAGCGCAGGAGGCTGGGCCATCGTGGCGCCGTACCGAAGCAGCCCAGCATCTCCCGCGAGGAGCTGGACACGACATACCGGCTCGCGACCTGCCAGGTGTTCACCGGCGAGGCCCTGTTCGCGCTGATCACGGTCAGGGGGCGCTGAGCGACCTTTCGATCGACCAGCAGCCAGCCTCTCAGGAGGGGATCGAAACGCGCCCATCCGTCCTGTGGTCCTTCCAGGAGCTTGCTCTGTCCCTGGCGGGGGAAGTAGCGTGGCCATCCCAGCCGGAGCAGCAGGTATGCGACGGCGAGCGTCTCGCGACATTCGCTCTCCACCAACGAGAGCGCATGAGGCCGGTACACCGGGCCGTTGCTCTCCCAGAAGTCAGCATTGTTGTATCCCGATCGACTGTGCGCGTAGCCGCATAACGTCGCGTAACGGGCCTTCATCCAAGAGCCTGGAGCATCGCCAAAGACAGATTCCGGCGCGACCTCCTGTTCGATCCGAACGCCATCGGCGCTGTCCCGCAGCCAGGCGCGAGCTTGGCCGAAAGCAATCTCTCGGAGCGTCCGGCGCAGGAGGTCGAATGGCTTGTGGAACCCTGGGTGAGAGACACTTTGAACGAGATGAAGTGGCCTCACCGGCCCCGTTGACGCAAGTCCGCTCTCGCGTTCACCTACGGCGCTACTAGTCGGCGGCACCTCGCCGTCCCAGATGCCGGGAGGCGCGCCGGTCGACTCGGCGGGCGGGACGCGCCGATAGCCGGTCTCAACGAAGCTGACGCGCAGTCCCCTTGGTTCTTGTGGTTCCGCCAACCGCCGTCGGGGTGAGCACACGTCCGGCTATCCGCTGTGAAGTTCGATGCACCGGCGAAGTGCACCGCGGTGGTCTCGCCCCTCGCCGTATTTGTCGCGGAACGCGGCGCGTCCGATCCGTGTGCGCTCAGCGAGGCAGGTGCTGCGCGCCGCGTGTTCGACGAACGCCACGCACTGGCCCTGGTTCTTGAACTGCGGGAAGTTCCGCCAGCCGCCGTTCTTGCACTGCTCTTTCGATGTCGGCAGCGTAGGAGTGTCTAACACCACGGCGCGACCGTTGGTCAAGATCCCCGTTTCCGGTGGGGTTCCGCTGACCAGCAGCGAACAGCCAGCGGGGCTGGGGGTGCCACCCTCGCTGACAGTCATTGTGTCCAGGCCATTTCCCCCGTTGTCTATCAGCGCAACCGTGAACAGGTTTCCGGATGTGGAGTCGTGGAACTGCAGTACGGCCATGGTGGGCGCCGCGACTGTGCCGACGCCGCCATCGGGCCCGGTGATGTTCAGACACGACACCGGGCCTGAACTGGTCAGGCCACCGATCGAAGGGATGCCGGTCGTGAGCGTCGCCGTCCCGTTTGGCTTCTGTCCCGACGTGCCGCTTTGCGCGCTGATGTTGATGTTGAAGAAGGACAGGGGGCCGAACCGAGTCACGACCGGGGGCGTGAGCAGGCCGCTGGTCCCGGTCGCCGTCACCGTGTCGAGCGGTGAAGCCGCCGACGCTCCCGGCGCGACCACCAAGCCCAGCAACGCAAGCCCTAGCACTACCTGTAGCCGTCGTAGCAACCTCGACCGGAATAGGACGGACATTTGATTCCTCCTTCGCCCACCGTGCGAAGGCCCCACGGGTGGCATGTTGCGCGCCATACCGCCTCGTTTTCCCGATCCCCGGCGGAGAACGTCTATCGGGAGGGCGCAACACCTAGCGGCCTCGCGCTCGCCAGGTGGCCGACTCCAAGCCAGGGACGAGCTATTGGTGCGACCCTAACCCCGTCCAGCGCCGCCGTCAACCGGTCAGCGGCTGTCGGAGCGTGACGTTCACCGCGCCGGTTGCCGCGACCTTCTCGAACTAGCCCCACCGCCGCACGGAGTCAGGAGGCCGTCCCCTTCGGGGGGCGGCTTCTTGGTCTCGTGGGAGAGTGTCCAACGTTGGACGGTTTTCCGAACCTGGCCAGAACCGACGCGGTATTGGCCACGTTCCTCCGAGGTCTGACCGCCCGCGCCCATAGCCTGCGCGAGCGCCTCCCGGTGCTGGTTCGTGACGGTACAGCTCCCGCCAGGCCCGCCTGTGTAACGAGCTAGAGGGCGCGCAAAACGCGCTTCAGCGTGCTCGCGATCACGTCGAGGCGACCGAGCAGGGCAACGTCATCCGCGATGGGGAGCAGGTGCTTCTCGACTACCTTGCCGCGCTGAAGAAGGCGGCCAGTGCCCACGCTGGGGACGCCCGGACCTGGAGGCGCTCAGGAACGTCATTGGCTACTGCCGAGGCTCCGCTGGTCAGCGGTCGACATCGCGACGTTCAAACCGACCGGGCAAGCAATCCCCGTGCCGGAGTGGCAATCGTATCCCCACGGGTTCTTGTGCAGGTACTGCTGGTGGTAGTCCTCGGCGTAGTAGAAGGGGCCCGCCTCGGCGATCTCGCTCGTGATCTCCGGATAGCCCGGTCCCCGCAGGCGCTCGGCGTAGGCGGCGCGTGAGCGCTCGGCCGCCTCGCGCTGGCGCTCGTCGGTCCAGTAGATCGCGGAGCGGTACTGGGTGCCGACGTCGTTGCCCTGGCGCATCCCCTGGGTGGGGTCGTGGTTCTCCCAGAACAACCGCAGGATCTCCTCGTAGGAGGTCTTCGCCGGATCGAACACCACGAGCACTGCCTCGGTGTGACCGGTGCGCCCCGAACAGACCTCCTCGTAGGTGGGATTCAGCGTGCACCCGCCTGCGTAGCCGACCGCTGTGGTGTAGACGCCGGGGGCCTGCCAGAAAACCCGTTCGGCGCCCCAGAAGCAGCCCATCCCCACCACCGCCACCTCGAACCCCTCCGGGAACGGAGGCTTCAGCGGGGTGCCGAGCACCTCGTGGCGGGCTGGGACGGGCATCTCATCCTCGCGCCCCGGGAGGGCGCAATCAGGATCAACCATCTTTGTCTTGTCGCGGAATCCGAGCATGCTCTTAGCTTAGACACCGCTGCAAGCGTGCTTCTGAACGCGTTTGAACGCTCTCAGAGAGTGAGCGCGCGGTCCCGAACGGCGTCCGCGCGCGGGCGCCCATCCCAGCGGCCCGAGCGCGTTCTGGCTCGCGAGTCGACCGCGCCGCTCGTCACCGCTCCTAGCGGGATTGGTCCGAGCCGTGCTCGATACGATCATCCGCGGTGCGGCCCATGACACGCGATGCATCCGCGGCCGCCGGCGCCGCGTCAGTCACGGGCGATACTGGCCCCGAGGCTGCGGAGGGCAGGAGAATCGATACCGGCGGTCGGTCGCTGCGGACCTTTACGGCCCGTGGGGTACTGATCAATACCGGGTTCGACGTCGGGCTGAGCACACTGAGTCTGCTGCAGGGCGTCGTGCTGGCGGTCTTCCTCACGCGCGCCGACTACGGCATCTGGGGCATCCTCGTGGTCTCGCTGGGCGTGCTGGCGCGCCTGAAGGTCGTCGGGATCAGCGACAAGTACATCCAGCAGAACGAGCGCGACCAACGGCTCGCATTCCAGAAGGCGTTTACGCTCGAGGTGCTGGTGAGCACGGCGGCGCTGGTGCCGATCGCAGCGGCCCTGCCCGTTGTGGCGATCATCTACGGTCACTGGCAGCTGGTCCCACCGGGGCTCGTCCTGTTGACGGTTCTGTTCGCGGACGCGCTCCAGGCGCCGCTCTGGATCTACTACCGCGACATGGACTTCGCCCGCCAGCGGTCGCTCGGCGCGATCGAGCCGCTGGTCGCTTTCGTCGTAGCGGTGGCGCTTGCAATCGCCGGCGCGGGCTACTGGGCACTCGCGATCGGCGTTGTGGCGGGGGCCTGGGCTGGGGCCATGGCCGCGCTCCTCAGCTGCCCGTTTGCGATCAGGTGGCGATTCGACAGGGGAGCGCTCCGCGCCTACACGTCCTTCTCTACACCGATCCTGGTCGCAACCGCGTCGAGCGTGGTGCTCGCAAACGCCACGATGATCGCCACCAACGCGCACCTCGGCCTGGCGGGTGCCGGGGCACTTGCCCTGACCGCCAACATCACGGTCTTCACCACGAGACTCGACGGGCTTGTCAGCGGGACGGTGTTCCCCGCGATCTGCGCGCTGCAGCACCGGCTCGATCTGCTCAGGGAGTCTTTCGTGAAGGTGAACCGGCTCGCGCTGATTTGGGCGATGCCGCTCGGCGTCGGGATCGCGCTGTTCGCGGCCGACCTCGTGCGCTTCGTGATCGGCGAGAAGTGGCACGCGGCGATCACGCTCTTGGAGATCACGGGCGTCGTTGCGGGGGTAAGCCACATCGGCTTCAATTGGGACGACTACTACCGCGCCCGGTCCGACACAAGACCGGTGGCGGTCGTCAGCGTTGCCGCGACCGTCACTCTGCTCGGCGTGGGGATTCCACTGCTGTTCACGGACGGTCTTACGGGTCTTGCGATCGGGATTGCCGCCGCGGCGGCGGTCGACGTTCTGCTGCGTGCCTGGTATCTGTCGCGGTTGTTCGAGCGCTTCGGGTTCGCCCGGCACGCCCTGCGCGCGGTGCTGCCGACCCTGCCCGGAGCCGCAGCGGTGCTGTTCATGCGGGGCTTCGAGCGGGGCCCGCGCCATGTCGGAATGGCCGTCGCTGAGCTCGTCGTGTACTTGAGCGTCACCGTCGCGGCGACCTGGTTGCTCGAAGGCTCCCTGCTGCGGGAGGCAGTCGGTTATGTCCGCTCTCGATCCCTGGCGGCGAGCGTATGAGCGCACAACGCGGACATCAACTGCCGTTAGCTCGCCGGCGGGCCGAAGGCGATCAACGCGACCGCGCGGCCACGCTGGCTGCCATCGCGCGCAATCCCGTCTGGTATCACACGCTCGAGCTCCCGGGCGCCGTCACGACCCCGGGACAGATCGACCTCCGAAAGGTCGCACCCAAGCTCCTGCCCGCCGACCTCCGGGGAAAGCGCGCCCTCGACGTCGGCAGCTTCGACGGCTTCTGGGCGTTTGAGCTGGAGCGCCGCGGCGCGGAAGTTGCGGCGATCGACATCGAGCGCGTCGAGGATGCCCAGATTCCACCGAACAACCGCGAGCAGGTCGAGGGCGAGGCGCGTGACTTCGGCGTCCAGATGGGGCGCGGCTTTGAGATCGCCGCCGAGCTGCTCGGCTCACGCACGCGTCGGATCATCTGCGACGTCTGCGAGCTCACCCCCGAGACGATCGGCGGCCCAGTCGACATCGCGTTCATGGGAGCGCTGCTGATCCATCTGCGCGATCCGGTGCTGGCGTTGGAGCGTGTCCGCACCGCCCTGGCCCCCGGAGGCGAGCTATACCAGCTCGAGGCGCTCTCGCTCCGGCTATCCGTGCTACACCCGCGCCGACCAGTCGCCCACCAGCAAACGCTTGAGACGAGCTTCAATTGGTGGTTGCCGAACTGGGCCGCGCTCAAGGCATGGTTGCGCACGGCGGGCTTTCGGGAGATCCACGGCATCGGTTTGCACCATCCGCCGCAGAGGCCGCCGATGGGCAACTGGTACCGCGGGATCCGCTCGCGGGCCCAGTGAGCGTGAGTACCTCGGCCAACACGCCGGATCCCTCCGCGCTGCGCGCTCGCGTCGCCTCGATCGACTGGTACCACACGCTCGAACTGCCCCACGGTGTCGTGACCCCGGGATGGCTCGACCACCGAACGATCGTCGGGCGGGTTTCGTTGCCGAGCTCGCTGGCCGGCAAGCGATGTCTGGACGTCGGCACGTTCAACGGCTTCTGGGCGTTCGAGCTCGAACGTCGGGGCGCCGCCGAGGTCGTGGCGATCGACGTGCTGGACCCCCGCCGGTGGGACTGGCCGGTCGGGAGCGACGACGCAACCGTCGCCGCGATCGCGAGCCGGATGGCCGGTGGGAAGGGCTTCGAGATCGCGCGCGAGGCCCTCGGCTCGCGCGTGAAGCGTGTCGACCGAAGTGTCTATGACCTCGACGAAAGGGATCTCGGGCGGTTCGACCTTGTCTACCTCGGGAGCCTGCTCCTGCACCTGCGCGACCCCGTGGGCGCGCTTCAGCGGATCCGCGCTGTGTGCAGCGGAACGCTCGTGGTGGTCGACGGGATCGACCTACCCCTGTCGCTCACCAAGCCGAGGCTTCCAGTCGCGTACCTTGACGGGCGCGGGCGGCCGTGGTGGTGGTACCCGAACCTGACCGCCCTCGCAAGGCTCGTCGAAAGCGGCGGCTTCGAGCTCAATCGGGCGCCCCGCCGGGTGTTCGTGCCGGCCGGAACGGGTTGGCGGCCTCCGCGCTTCCGGTTGGGGGCTGCCCGGAGCCGGGAGGGTAGGCATCAACTCCTCTCTGCGTGGCTCGGCGATCCGCACGGCGTGGTCGTCGGCCGACCAGTTGGCGGCCCCGCCCAGCCGCAAGCCGCGACCGGCTGAGCAGACGTCCGGCACCGCTGGCAAGACCCGGCTCGTACAGGACCAGGTGCGAGCGATCATGGAGTACGCGGTAGAAGCGCAGCCGGCGGGTCGCGACGTAGCTGAGCAATTCCTTCACTGGGAGGTCGCGGTGAAGCGGATGCGCGCCAGCCTCTTCTAGGAAGTTGACCTCGACGAGCCGCGCGCGCTGCTCGAGCTCAAGAAGGAACGCGAACGGATCCTCGACATGCTCGATCACGTCGAACGCCAACGCCGCGTCGAAGCCCCCGGGCACCCCGAGGTCCAGGTCGTGGATCGGGGCGGTGAGGCCTCGAGTTGCCAGTCGCCACCGCAGATACGCGACGCTGGGGTTCTGAAAATCGGCAAACGTGACCTGGTAGCCGGCCTCCAGCAGCAGCAGCCCATCGGAGCCGATCCCGCACCCGTAGTCCAGTATCCGCGCAGGCGGCCGCACCTGTCGCGTCAGGGCCTGCAGATACGGGGTCTTGGTGCCAGACATCGCGAACGCGGTCAAGTCGTAGAGATACGCGCTCGAGGTCCGGTAGAACGCGCCCGCATCCCTCACCGCCTCGAACTCCGCCTCGAGCTGCTGCTCGTAGTGCCATAGGCGCTCCAGTCGGAAGTCCGAGCCCAGGTACTCGCGGAGCTCACGTTCCTCTCGCCCACGGTCGAAGCGAAGCTGGATATCGCCCGGCACGATCACCGGCGCCCGACGGCCCAGAGATCGGCCACGCCCAGGTGCGCCAGCGGGCCCAGCCTCGCCAATACGTGGTACGCGCGACGTGCCCGCGGCGCAGGCACGAAGTCGGTGTAGATCCACTTCCCAAGCTCAACCTGAGCGTCGAGCCCGGCGGCCGCGAACGCTCGTCGCAGCCCCCGTGCGGTGAGCTCGTTGACGTGCATCCGGCGCTCGTCGTCGTTGCGCGGATCGGCGGGCCACCGCCGCCATCCCGCGAGCAACCTGAGCATCGGGTAGGTAACGGTGTAGATCAGCCGGTTGGGCATCGTGTGAACGACGATTCGACCGCCCGGCTTCAGCAGCCTCCGCGCCTCGACTAACGCGTCATGCAGCTCGAGCGGCGTCAGGTGCTCGACGACGTCGACGAGGCAGACGAGGTCAGCGATGCCGTCACCGAGTGGGAGCGAGCGCGCGTCGGCGAGAATCACCTCGGCGCGCCGGCCCACCTCGTGCGCCTGGAGAGTCTGCTGCGCCAGTTCGATCGCCGAGGGCGAGTACTCGACCCCGTAGGCACGCGCGGCCCCGAGCTCGATCGCCGCCGCCAGCAGATCGCCGCGGCCGGTTCCCACGTCGACGACCGTCTCGCCAGGTCGCATCTGTGCGCGCTGCAGAAACCCGTAGTAGATCCCGGAAACGTGGGTTCCTCCGGAGGCGCTCCATTCCGATGCGCCGGCGCAGCGCACCCGGTAGTACGCAGCGTCATATGCCTCGGGCGGCACAACCGGCGGAGTGAGGCTCTGCGTGGTGGGTTCCAGACTCAACTTAACCGCCAGATGTGCGAATGCGCCAGGGCGATGGTCGGAGTCTTATACACGCCCTACGACCTACACTGCACGCCGGTGTCTGGCCCGCGCATCACCGTGGTCGTGCCGACGCTCGGCAACCATTTGGTCCTGCGGCGCGTGCTCGATGGCTACGAGCGCCAGATCGCCGGCACCGAGAACTTTGAGCTGCTCGTGGTGGCGGACAGCGCCGAACCGGACCTGGAGGCGGTCGCCGAACTGGTGCGTGGGCGACCCTTTCCGGCACGCCTCCTGCAGGCTGCCCTGCCGGGAGCGTCTGCCAATCGAAACGCCGGCTGGCGGTCGGCACGCGCGCCGATCGTGGCGTTCACCGATAACGACACGATCCCCACCCCCCGATTCGTCTCCGAGCACCTCGACTGGCACGAGCGCTTCCCCGCCAGCGAGGTCGTCGTCTTGGGGCTCGTCCGGTGGGCGCCAGGGCTGAAGGTGACGCCGTTCATGAGGTGGCTCGAGCACGGGGTGCAGTTCGACTACGCGAGCATCCCCGGCACGGAGGCCGGCTGGGCGCACGTCTACAGCTCGAACTGCTCGATCAAGCGGAGCTTCCTGGAGCGGGTGGGCGGCTACGACGAGCAGCGGCTGCCGTACGGCTACGAGGATCTCGACTGGGGTTACCGCGCGCGCGAGCATGGTCTGCGCGTGATGTTCAACCGCGACGCGATCGTTGACCACTGGCGAACGATGACGGTCGAGGACTGGCAGGCGCGCGCCCCTCGGCTCGCGCTCACCGAGTGGACTTTCTGCCGGCTACACCCCGAGGTTCCGCCCTGGTTTCAGCGCAAGTTCGCTGACGCCGCGGCGCGCCCTCTCACCGGCAGGCGGGCCGCGACACTCCTCCGGTTCGTGCCGAGGCGCGCACCTTGGATCGGCCGGCTGGCCTGGGAACGCGCAGATATCCACTGGCGCCAGCAGATAGCTCCGTATTTCCTCAAGACGTGGGCAGAGGCGGCCGCGGGCGACCCGCCTGCACTTCAACCGGCCGTTTCGGCGCTCGCCGAGCGCGCGAGCTCGGGGGGCTCCTGACCGGCCGGGCCGAAGTAATCGATCACGCGCGCGGGCACTCCGGCGGCGACACAGTACGAGGGTAGGGGGCGGTTCACTACCGCGCCGGCGCCGACGAACGTTCGCTCGCCGATGTCCGCGATCACCGTGCACTTGGCCATCACCGCGACGTGGTCCGCGATCTTCAGCGACCGTAGGTCGTAACCCTGATGACCGATCGGCTCCGAAGAGCGGAACCGGTGGCTGCCGTCCACGATCAGGGCGGCCTGCGCGAACAGGCAGTGCTCGCCGATGTCGATCGAGGAGGTGCACTGGATCACCACCTCGTAAGTGAACGCGCACCCCGCCCCGATCGTGATACGCGAGTCGGCCTCCGCGAGCTCGGCACGAAAATTTCGCCTGAACTCGACCCCTGGGCCGACGATCAACGTCCCGCCGCGCGGCATGTCGAGGCTGAAGCCGGGCCCGAGGTAGACAGGCCCCTGGAACTCGATCCGCGCATGGGGGTTTCGGAACAGCGCCCACCGCTTCCGAAGCCACGACATCAACCACGGACCGGGACCCGGCAGATACAGCAGCCACACGCGAACGCCACCGGCGCGTCGAATCCCCACGGGCGTGCCGCGGATCGTGCGCAGGAGCCTGAGGATCGCGGGACGCGCGCTGCTCACGGGGGTGCGAGGATAGCCTGATGCTGGCGTCCAGCCGAGAGCGGATCCTCGGCCTGCTCGACGCCGCTGACCTGGTGCTCGACGTGGGAGGCGGAGCGAACCCGTTCCCCCGCGCTGACTGGGTGCTGGATCTGATGCCGTATGAGGAGCGCGGCCTCTATGGACCACCGCCCGATCCCGGGTCCGAGCGCTTCACGGCCGATACGTGGATCAGGCGCGACATCTGCGATCGGGAGCCGTGGCCGTTCGCGGACCGCCAGTTCGACTTCGCAGTGTGCTCGCACACGCTCGAGGACGTCCGCGACCCGGTGTTCGTCTGCAGCGAGCTGATCCGTGTTTCGAAGGCCGGATACATCGAGGTGCCATCGCGGCTCGAGGAGCAGAGCTACGGCGTGCACGGACCCTGGATCGGGTGGAGCCATCATCGCTGGCTGATCGACGTCGGAAACGGCGAGATCGTGTTCGTCCACAAGCCTCACCTGCTGCACGCGCGCGGGACGGATCACTTTCCGGCCGGCTTCAGCGAATCGCTCAGCCTCGAAGACCGCGTGCAGTGCCTGTGGTGGCGGGACAGCTTTGGCTACCGCGAGCGCACCTTTCTCGATGCGCCCTCGCTCGATTCCTGGCTCGCGGAGTTCGTACGCAAGCACCGTCGCGGGATCCCCGGGCCTCGACTCGGGGCGCTGCGGCGGCGCAAACGACGAAGCTCGAGCGTGTGACACCGGAGCGGCACGTCGTCGACCCCAGATGAAGCCACCGCCCGCGACGGATCGATCGCCGGTAGCCTCGTGGCGCTATGAGCGAGTCGCCTCGGGTCACGGTGATCGTCCCGGCGCGAAACGCAGAGAGGACGCTCGCAAATACGCTGGACGGCCTGGGCGAGCAGCGGTTCTCGGAGTCCTTCGAGGCGATCGTCGTCGATGACGGCTCAAGCGACCGCACCGTCGAGATCGCGCTTGGATCGGCAGTCGTCGACCGGGTGATGTGCCTTGACGGTGCCGGAGCGGCCATCGCTCGTAACGCCGGAGCCGCCGCAGCGGCGGCCGATCGATTCGCCTTCATCGACGCCGACTGCCGCCCGGCTGATCAATGGCTGGCAGCCGGGGTGGCGGCACTTGACTTCGCGGATCTGGTGCTGGGCGAGGTCCGCCCCCGTAATGATCAGCGACGTGGCCCGTGTGATCGGACGCTGTGGGTGATTGGTTGCTCGCCCTTGTTTGAGAGCGCAAACCTGTTCGTCCGCCGCGAGCTGTTCGAACTGCTCGGCGGCTTTGAGAGTTGGCTGAGACCGCGCGACGGCAAGGAGCTGGGCGAGGATGTCTGGTTCGGCTGGCGGGCGGTCCGGCACGGCGCCCGGGTCGCCCCGTGCGCGCGCGCGCTGGCGCACCACGAGGTCTATCCGCGAGGTCCGGTCGCGTTCGCGGCCGAGCGCTGGCGCCTGCGCTTCTTTCCCGAGCTGGCCCGGCGGATCCCGGAGCTGCGCGTCGCCGCTTTCCACTGCCACTACTTCCTGAACCACCGTCAGCTGCGCTTCGACACGGCCGCCCTGGCGCTCGCGCTCGCCGGGCTCACGCGCCGTCCCCTGCTGGCAGCGGGCGCGATTCCGTACGCGCGGCTGCTGGCTCGAGACCTCCGCGAGGAGCAGGGCAGTCTGGCCGCGGCGGCCCGCCTGACCGCTGACGCGGTTGCGCTCGTCGCGCTGGCGTCCGGCAGCCTCAGAAGCCGGTCACTGTTGCTTTGAGCGGCGCGGACGAGCCCGGGTTAGCCGCGCGGAGGATCTCCGAGGCGGCCTGCTGGTTGAACGCGTCCTCACTGTGAGCGGCGGCTGTCTCGTAGCCGCATTCGCGCAGGCGCTCGCGAAGTGTCGGGTCGGCGGCGAGAGAGCGCAGCGCGTCGGCCAGACCGGCCGCGTCGCCGGGTTCGAATAGCAGCGAGTTGCGCCCGTGAGCCAGATATTCCCCGGACCCGCCGCGCCCCGTGGCGACCACGGGCCTGCCAAGCGCCATTGCCTCGAGTGGCACGAGACCCCACGGCTCATGCCACCGCACCGGAAATAGCACCGCGTCCGCGCTTCGGTAGACCGCGATCAGCGACTCATGAGCTCGCGGCGGTTCGAACCGCACGCGTTCGCTGAGGCCCAGCCGGGCTGCCAGCCGATCGAGAAAGCCGTGGTAGCTGCGGTCGCCGTCCCCGACGATCGTCAGTGTCGCTTCGTCAGGCAGGATCGCAAGCGCCTCGATCGCGCTCGCCACGCCCTTTTGCGCGACCACGCGCCCGACGTACAGCAGCCGCCAGCGCCACTCAGGAACCTCAGCGTCGCGCGCGGAGGTGAGAAAAGAGCTCGCGATCCCAGGCGATATGACCGCGCTGTCGGTGATCGCCACGCTCGTCGCGAGCGTGTCGTCGCGGACCGCTCGCGAGCAGAAGAGCCATCGTCCTGCGCTCCCGTAGTCCACCCGCGTGGGCAGACCGCTCAGGCGCTCCGCCCAGGAGCGTGCCGGCCACGCTCGGTTCCACATCCGCATCCAGAGGTCACGCTCCGGGCCGTAGGTCGGCCAGTAATCGTGGACGAACAGCACGGAGGGGACGCCGGCCCGCCGCGCCCGCTCGATCAAGCCCAGTGACAGACCGCCCACCGGCCACCAGGTGATCACGTTGGGGCGAAGCTGATCGAGGTGACGGTCGAATACCGCAGCGTTGTGTCGCTCCAAGCGCAGCCGTCCCAACGGGCTCAAAGCGCGCCACTCGTGCTCGCGCCAATACCAGTCGAGTTCACGATGTACGTCCGGATCCTCGAGCTCGTTTCGCGCCACGTCGCTGCGGCGGTATTGCGTCGTCAGCACGCGGGCGTGATGCCCGTGTGCGCGTAGGTCCCGCATCACCCCGCGCCAAACGATCTCGTACCCGCCCAGGTGGTGCGGTGGGTACGCGTTGCCGACGGCGAGTACCCGGGTCGGCATCGACATGCGGCGCGAGATCATAGGGGCGATCCGCCATACTGGCGCCGTGAACGTCCAAGAAGGCGCACCGCCGCTGGAGGGCTCTGGCGGGGAGCGCCTCGCGGAAGCGGTCGCACGCTACCCCTGGTACCACACGCTCGAGCTGGCCGAGGGCGTCGTGACACCCGGCATGTTCGATCACCGCCCGGCGGTCGATCGGTACCTGCTGCCCACTGACCTCTCCGGGATGCGCTGCCTGGACGTGGGGACGATGGACGGTTTCTGGGCGTTTGAGATGGAACGTCGCGGCGCTGCCGAGGTGCTCGCAAGCGACGTCCGCGCAGTGGACGATCTCGACTGGCCGCCGCAGTGGCGCGACCGCGTCGTGCCGACGCTCGATCAGACGAAGGCGGAGAGGTTTCGGCTCGCGCGTGCCGCGCTGCGCTCGAGCGTCAAGCGGATCGAGCGCTCGGTGTACGAGCTCGACCGCGACCTTGGGACCTTCGACCTGGTCTTTTGCGGCGATCTCCTGGTCCACCTGAAGGATCCGGTCACCGCGATCCAGCGGATGCGCCTGGTTTGTAGCGGCAGCGCGATCGTCTGCAACCCGGTCAAGCGGTTCGCACTGCGACCGCGCCGGGCGTTGGTCCAGTTCGACGGCATCGACGAGTTCAGGTGGTGGCTGCTGAGCGCGCCCGCGCTAGAGCGGCTGATGCTGGCGTCCGGATTCACTCGCGTCGAGTGCGGGAAGTCGTTCCGGCTGCCTTCGACCGCCGGCGGGAAGTGGAAGGGCGCGCGGGCGGTCGTGCGTGGGTTCGTCGATTAGGCGCAGGCGATGACTGTCGCGGTGGCGGTCGTGTCGTGGAATACGCGGGAGCTGCTGATTCGATGTCTGCGGTCGCTCGCGCCTGAGGTCGACGCCGGACGGGCTCGGGTGTGGGTTGTCGACAACGCCTCGGACGACGGCTCCGCGAGTGCCGCACAGGAGCACGCCCCCTGGGCCCATGTGCTCGAGCCAGGTGTGAACCTCGGGTTCGGTCGCGCCGTGAATCTCGTGGCCCGACAGGACGCCGCTGAATGGTTGCTGGTGGCAAACGCCGACATCGCCCTGCAGCCCGGAGCGCTGACGGCGCTACTTGCGTCCGGTGCTGACCCCAACGTCGGCTGTGTGGCGCCGAGGCTGCTACTCCCGTCGGGCGAGACCCAGCATTCGGTCCACCCGCTGCCGACGCTCCCCTTCACGCTTGCGTTCAATCTCGGCGCGCACCGCCTGAGCGGACGGTTGGCGAGCCGTATGTGCCTGGAGGGGTTCTGGGACCCAGAGCGCCGGCGCGCGGTTCCTTGGGCGATCGGCGCATGCCTGTTGGTGCGCCGCGACGCGTTCGACGCGGTCGGAGGGTTCGAGGAGCGGCAATGGATGTACGCGGAGGACCTCGATCTCGGCTGGCGCTTGCACGAGCGAGGCTGGGTGACGAACTACGAGCCTTCCGCCCACGTGTTACACGCGTCCGGAGCCGCGACCTCAAAGGCATTCGGCGAGCGCCGGATGCTCGAATTCACGGCGGCCACGTATGCCGTGCTCGCGCGCCGCAGGGGGCATCTGCGGGCACTCGCGACGGCGGCGCTGAACGTCGCGGGAGCGGCGGCGCGAGTCGCGTGGATGACGGTGCTGGCGCGGGTCCAGCCGCGGTGGAACGTGCCGACCGAGTCCAATCGCCGATGGCTGGCCGCGCACGTGCACGGAATGCGCGTCGGCCTGATCGACGCCCGACGGCCTCAGGGGCCGACCAGCTCTCGGTACAGCGCGAGGTAGCGATCCGTGCAGCGATCCGTTGAGAACTCCGCTGCCCGGGCCCGGCAGCTACTCGCTGTGTCCGGGTCTGAGGCGAGCTCGAGCGCTTCCACGAGCGCCCGTTCGAGCGGTTTGGGCTCCAGCGGCTCAAACAATCTCCCGATGCTTGGGCTGTCGATGATCTCCGGGATCGCTCCGTGGGCGTGGCCGACGACCGGGGTCCCGCACGCCAGGGCCTCGACGAGCACCAGCCCGAACGCCTCGCCGAGCGACGGCAGCACCGCGACCCACGCTTCCGCGCATGCGCGCGCCAATGACTCGCGGTCATCGAGGTTGACCCATTCGACTCCGTCCGCCTCCAGATCGATTCCGGCGCGCCGGGCGGCCGCAGGGTCCCGCGGATGCGAGAGGACCAGCCGCGCCTCGGGGATCGTGCGCCGCAGCGACGCGAATGCCGCGATCAGCAAGCCCACGTTCTTGCGTGGCACCTCCGGAGCCGCCGTGCAAAGCAGCGTCGGCGATTGGGCCCGCGCGGGCGCCGGCTTGAAGGCGTTCAGATCGACTCCTGGCGGGATCACCCGCGCTTCGTGGCCCAGGGACTCCGCGAGCGCTTCGGCGGCGTGTCGGCTCAGTACGACCACACGGTCGCATTGCGCTATTGCCCGCCGCAGGATCGCGCGCCGGCCTCGTGCCGCATCGAGCCACTCGCTAGCCGGAATCCCCATGTAGGAGAGGAGCGCCGGCCTCCCGGTTCGCCTGCGCCACCTCGCTGCGGCAACCGCGTCGGTGGGGTACAGGGCGTGGGCGATATCAGGGCTGCGAGCCCGCAGGGCGAGGTAGGTGAGTGGCACGTGGGTGAGGTAGGACTCCAAGTGCGCGGCCTCGAGCGGTCGTTGTGGCGGTCTCGGCAGACGGAGCACGGGCAAACCGTCCTCGGTGCGCCGGGTCGGCAGTCCTGGGTGGCTGGTGATCAGCGACGGCTGCTGGCCGCGCGCGAGCAGCTCGGTAGCGAGCTCCCTGGCGAACCGCTCGGTGCCACGGCGCACCTCCGGCCAGTAGCAGGGACTGAGGAGCGCGACGCGCAAGGGCCTGTGTTCGCCGCCGTCTATCACGCCACGATTATCTTTGGCCCGTGTCCGGCTCGCCGATGAGGGACTTCTGGGACCGCCGCGCCGCGGAAGACGCGTTCTACTTCGTGGACAACCGGCAACGCTACCGGCACCCCGACGAGGGGCTGTTCTGGTCCCACGGCGAGCAAGACCTGGGGGCGCTGCTCAACGCGCTCGGCGCCACGCTTCGCAGCCGCGACGACGTCGTCGAGATCGGGTGTGGGATCGGTCGCATGACGCGAGCCCTGGCGGCGCGCGCGCGAACCGTCAGGGCGCTCGACGTCTCGCCCCGGATGCTCGAGTACGCGAGGGAGTACGGCGCTCGCCTCGACAACGTGGAGTGGCTGCTCGGCGACGGCGTTTCCCTGCGCGGAATCCGCGACGCAAGCGCTGACGCGTGCGTTTCCCACGTCGTCTTCCAACACATCCCCGATCCAGCGGTAACCCTCGGATACGTGCGCGAGATCGGGCGGGTGTTACGTGCCGGCGGCTGGGCCGCATTCCAGGTCTCAAACGACGGGAGGGTCCACCGCGGCCGCACGCGCCGGGAGCGGTTTCGGGGAGCCCTCCGGGTTGCCCTGGGGCGTGCGCCGCGCGGACAGGCTCATCGGGCGTGGCTTGGCTCGGCGGTCGATCTCGGCCAGTTGCGAATCGCGGCGCAAGACGGCGAGATGCGGCTCGAACGGATCGTGGGGGAGGGCACGCAGATGTGCTGCGTGCTGGCGCGCCGCTCGCCCTAGCCGCTGTCCGTTTTTGACGCGCTTGAGACCCGTAAGCCTCGGGGGGCCTCAGGCCAAAGGCGTGCGGCCAAGTGCTGCGACGAGCTCTGCGGCCGACTCGAACACGTCGCGGGCGCCCGATTCCCGGAGCTCCTCGATCGCGAAGCCGCCGCTCAGCACCGCGATCGTCTCGACCCCGGCAGCGCCCGCGGCCTTCACGTCCCACGGGGTGTCTCCGACCATCACCGCGTCGTCCGCGGATCCGCCCACTCGCTCGAGCGCCGCATTCACGAGGTCCGGGGCCGGCTTGGTCGCCCCCACATCGGCGGACGTGGTCCACGCGTCCGCCAGGTCTCGGGCTTCGAGCAGGTCGAGGTAGCGGTCAACCTCCTCCTGCTTGGCGGAGCTGGCCAGCACGACAATATGTCCCCGCCGCTTGAGCTCCACGATCAGCTCGCGCGATCCCTCCATCGGAGCGACCTCGTCGATCAGCTGGAAGTAGAGGTCCTTCTCGGCGGAGCGGATCTCGTCGCCAAGCTCATGCTCGGTGCGCTCATCGGTGAGCGGCTCGACGAGCTGGTCGCCGCCCATCCCGATGTGACGGTGGATCCGCCAGACGGCCAGGACGATCTCGTGGCGGCGAAACGCCCGGTACCACGCGAGCGCGTGCTGGTAGTTGGTGTCCACCAGCGTGCCGTCGATGTCGAGCACCGCGATCGCCACCATGGCGCTCTACCCGCGCCTACAGATCGCCACGCCCAGCGCGTGCGAGAGCCCCGATCGGGGCACCCTTCGGTTGCGATGTCCGAATCACGCTTGACGCCAGGAACGCTCTATCGCACGGTTTTGCTTGCCTTTGCGCTGATCGTCGCCGGGCTGCTCTTCAAGCAACTGGTCACGCTGATTCTTGCCGTGCTGATCGTCGTGATCATCGCCCTGCCGCTGTCAGCGTTCGCGAGCCTGATGCAAGGCCTCGGTGTTCCCAGGGCGTTCGGCGCGGTGAGTGGGCTGTTGCTCGGCCTCGGTGCGATCGCCGGCCTGGTCGCGTTGATCCTCCCGGGGTTCACCCACGAGATCAACCAGTTCGCCGCTTCGCTTCCTTCGATCGTCAACGAGCTCCGCCACCGAGTGGCGGGGCTGACCGGCACGTCTCCCAGCCACGTCGGAAAGCAGATCCAGCATTTCGTCAACGGCTATACCCAGCACCCCACGAAGCTGCTCGGGCCGGCCGCCTCGATCGGCGCGAGCGTCGCCGGTGGGATCGCCGCCCTGGTCGTGGTGCTGCTGACGGCGCTATACAGCGCGATTCACCCCGCCCCGCTCGTGAATGGGGTCGTGCGCGTCGTTCCGCCGCAGGGACGCGCCAAGGCGCAGCTGATCCTGTGCCGCCTGCGCATCGCCTACATCGGCTGGCTACGCGGCCTTGCGATCGGGATGTGCGTGCTCGGCACGCTCACATATCTGGGGCTCCAGGTGGTCGGGCTCGGGTTCGCCGCGTTCTTCGCAATCTTCACCGCCGTCGCGATGATCGTGCCCTACTTCGGGGCACTCGCCAGCTCGATCCCCCCGATTCTCTACGCGCTTACGATCTCGCCGGGAAAGGCGGTGCTGGTTGCGATCGTCTACATCCTGGCCCACCAGTTGGAGGGCAACGTGATCCAGCCCCTCGTGGTGGCGCGCTCGGTCAAGCTGCACCCTGCGCTCGTGGCGATCGGTGTCGTCGCGGTCGACCGCCTGTTCGGCTTCCTCGGCCTCGTCGTGGCGGTGCCGATCCTCGCCACCGTTCAGATCCTCGTGGAGGAGCTCTGGGTCAAGCCGATGGAGGAGAACCGTCGGGAGACCCTGGCCGCGGAGGAGCCGATTCACGAACAGCGCCCAGCGCGCATCGCGGCCGGGCGCTCCTGATCACCTCAGCCCCCATCCACCCACCGGCGCGCCGGAGGCGGAGCCCTCTGGCCGAGGGCCGAAGCGGGACAAGCTCGACGACTGACCGTCGCCTCTGCGGTTCATCGCCCGCCAACCGATTAGGCTGATGGGTGAGACCCATGGCGGACGACACAGAGACATCCGGCGCGAGTCGCCTGCAGGAGCTGGCCGACGAGCTCGTCGCGCGGAGCGAGGCGCGGCCCGAGGGTTGCGTCGAGCTCTCGGAGGTCAGTGAGCTGGTGCAGGAGGCCGAGCTCGGAGACGAGGACGCGCAGGCGCTCCAGGACATGCTTGAAGCGCGCGGGATCGAAGTGCGCGACGACTGCGGCCGTGACGAAGTCGAGCAGACCACCTACGTGATGGACGACCTGGCCCAACAAACCACCGACGCGATGGCGCTATTTCTCCAGGAGGTTCGGCGCTACCCGCTGCTCACGCGCGAGGAGGAGGTCGAGCTCGCCAAGCAGATCGAGCGCGGAGACCTCGCGGCCAAGGACCAGCTGGTCAACTCCAACCTACGGCTGGTGATCTCCAATGCCCGCAAGTACCAGGGGCATGACCTCCCTTTGCTGGACCTGATCCAGGAGGGGATCCTGGGGCTGATCCGTGCTGCGGAGAAGTTCGATTGGCGCAAGGGCTACAAGTTCTCGACCTACGCGACCTTCTGGATTCGCCAGGCGCTCCAGCGGGCGCTCGACAATCGCTCGCGGACGATCCGCATCCCCGTCCACCTGGGGCAGCGCGAACGGCGTATCGGGAGGGTGCAGCGCGAGCTGGCCGCGCAACTCGGCCGTGAGCCAACCGACGAGGAGCTGGCGAAAGCAGCTGAGCTGAGCGTCGAGGACGTGCGGGAGGCACGAGAGACCGCGCGAGTGGTGACCAGCCTTGACCGGCCGGTCGGCGAGGAGGAGGAGACCTCGCTCGGCGCGCTCCTGCCCAGCAGCGATCGCGGGCCCGAGGAGGAGGTCGACATCTCCCTGCGAGAGGACGCCCTACGGCGCGCGCTCGAGCAACTGCCCGAGCCCGAGCGCGCCGTGGTGAGACTGCGCTACGGAATCAACGGCGATGACCCGACGCCGCTCAGCGAGACCGGGCGCAGGCTGGGACTTTCGCAGGACGCGGTGCGGCGGCTCGAGCGCAAGGCGCTCACCGAGCTCGCGCAGAGCCGCGAGCTCGAAGCGCTTCGCCCCGCCGCGTGATCCGAAGCTAGACCTTCGAATGCCGGTCGGTGTCGCAACGCCGGCCGCTCCTCGCACGTCCTCGCGAGCTGATTGACCGCTTGACCGGCGCCCGGGCCGGGCAGTCGACGGGCATGGCCGAGGACCCCGAGCAGCTCGCCGTCGCGCTCGAGCGTGAGGCCGACCAGATGGAGCGCCGCTCGGAAGAGCTCCGTCGGCGCGTGAAGGCGGTCCGCCGCGAGCACAGCGATAACCCGGAACCGGGGGAGCGGGAGGCCGACCCCAGCAGCGATTCTGGTGAGGCGGGCGCCGCCGCCGGCGCCTGACCTCGCCGCTCACGGGTGGCGCAGCTTCACCGGATCGTCACCCCAAGAGCACTCCGGACAGTAAGGCTTCCGCCATCGGGAGGCGCATCGCGCCCCACACGTTCGGCCCGCGCCGGCGCACCAAGCGGGCCCAAGAACCTTCACAAGGAGGACGGTTTTCTGATGCCCGGATGGAGACTGCGTAGCACCCTGCCCAGGCGGATCGCGTTTGTGACGGCGACCGCCGCGCTGCTCGGAGCGTTAGCGGTGCTCGGCGGACAGGCGACGGCCGGAGCGAAGCTTCGAGGGAATGCCCGCCCTCGGCACGCCCGCACACGGGCCAGGATGGACGCCGACGCTTCGACCGCTACCCCGATCAAGCACCTGGTCGTGATCTTCCAGGAGAACGTCTCGTTCGATCACTACTTCGGCACCTACCCGAACGCAACCAACCCGTCGGGCGAGCCGTCATTCGCCGCGGCTCCGGATACCCCTTCGGTGAATGGGCTCAGTGGCGCGCTGCTCACGAGCAACCCCAACTCCGCCAACCCGAAGCGCCTGGATCGCAGCCAGGCCCTGACCTGCGACCAGAGCCACGGCTACACGGCTGAGCAGAAGGCGTACGACATGGGCGCGATGGACAAGTTCGTCCAGAACACCGCCGGCGGGGGCTGTACCGATAAGAGCGTCGTGATGGATTACTACGACGGGAACACCGTGACGGGGTTGTGGAACTACGCGCAGCACTTCGCGATGAGCGACAACTCCTACAGCGACACGTTCGGTCCATCGACCCCGGGGGCGGTTAACGTGACCGCCGGCAACACGTTCGGCGCGATCTGCGGCCCGGGTGGCTCGGTGTACAACTCCGCCCCGTGCACGGCGCCGCCCGGTAGCACGACCGTGCAAACCGGTCCCGGCCATTCAGAGCCGCAGGGCGCGGGCACCGTCTATGGCGACCCGGATCCGAATTACGACATCTGTTCCACGACCCAAGACGGGGGCAACGCCGCCAGCACCGCCCAGATGGGGGGCAAGAACGTTGGCGACCTCCTGGACAGCGCCCATGTCAGCTGGGGCTGGTTCCAGGGCGGCTTCGCCAGCCCAGGCTACGTTCCGGGAAACCCGAGCAGCGACAACCTGTCGGCCGTCTGCACCGGGACTCATCAGCGGCAGGTCGACGGTGGAACCGTCACGGACTACAGCCCCCACCACGAGCCGTTCCAGTACTACGCGTCGACGGCCAACCCGTTGCACAAGCCGCCGACATCCATGGCGATGATCGGCCACCAAGATCAGGCCAACCACCAGTACGACCTGAAGGACTTCTGGGCCGCCGCTGGGGCCGGCAACCTGCCGGCGGTGTCGTATCTCAAGGCAGCGGAGTACCAGGACGGTCACGCGGGCTACTCGGACCCGCTCGACGAGCAGACGTTCCTCGTCGAGACGATCAACCGGCTGGAGCATCTCAAGAGCTGGAAGAGCACCGCGGTCGTGATCGCCTACGACGACTCAGACGGCTGGTACGACCACCAGATGGGGCCGCTCATCAGGCAGTCCCAGACGGTGCTTGACGCGCTCACAGGCACGGGCATGTGCGGGTCGACAGCACCGACGGACGGGCAGCAGGCCCGCTGCGGGGTTGGCCCGCGCCAGCCACTGCTGGTGATCTCGCCGTTCAGCAAGGCCAATTACGTCGACAACACGTTCACGACGCTGAGCTCGGTCGTGCGGTTCATCGAGGACAACTGGCTCGCCGGTGGGCGCGTCGGGGGTGGCTCGAACGATGCGATCGCGGGGACGCTCACAAACATGTTCGACTTCGGTGAACACGGCAACCGCCGGCTGTTCCTCGATCCGAGCACGGGCGAGCAGACCGATTCAGGGAACGGGGGCTAGCGGGGGTCGCTCCTGATGGACGTCCCCTTCGGGTAGTGGCCGAAGGGGACGATCCTCCGCTCGGTGGATGTTCCTACGAGCCGGGCTTCGCGCTCATGTGCGGGAACCCGAACCGTCCCTTGATGCAGAGGTTGCCGCGGGTGATGTCGTGATCGTCAGGAGACGTCACCTTGACGATTTCGTTGTCCTGGACGTGCAGAACCAGGTTGCATCCGACGCCGCAGTAGGGGCAGATCGTCTCGGTCTGGGTCTGTCGAGATTCGTCCCAGGCCGCCGCTTGCCGCATTTCGTGCTCGGTTCGGAACATCAGCGCGCCGGTGGGGCACACCGCGATGCAGTTGCCGCAGTAGACGCAGGCGGACTCAGGCAGAGGGTTGGCGTACTCCGTTGAGATGCGCGCGTCGAACCCGCGGCCGGCAACGGTGATCGCGAAGGTGTTTTGGTACTGCTCCCCGCAGGCGTCGACGCACTTGTAGCAGAGGATGCACTTCGCGTAGTCGCGCACGTAGAGGTCGTTGTCGATCTTCGGCGGGGCGTGCACGGTGGCAGCGGTCTGGCCATCCGGCCGCTCGTGGTGCCCGGTGCGCCTGTGATCACGCTCGCCGTCAGGTGGCGCGGGCGGGCCGTAGCGCTCGGGCTGCGCGTCGTAACGCTGCAGGTAGTCGCGGGCCGCGGGGGTGATCGAGAGGTCGACTGACGAGGCGAGGAACTCGATCACCATCTTGCGGCTGAGGCGTACCCGCGGCGAATCGGTGTGGATTACCATCCCCGGCTCGACCGGGCGCGAGCAGGCCGGGATCAGGGTGCGAGCGCCTTCCAGCTCGACGACGCAGATACGGCAGGCGTTGGCGGGTGTGAGCGTCTCGCCGTAGCACAGCGTGGGCGTGTCGATGCCGAGCTTGGTGCACGCGTCCAGGACGGTCGAGCCCTCGGGCACCTGCACCGCCTGACCATCGATCTCGAGCTCCACCAGCCGCACCTGCGGTTGCGCTCTCACCACCGGCAGCTCGGTCATGCGTGTGTCCCTCCGTTGAAGACGCCAAGGCGGGTGATCGCCGACTCGATCGCGGTGGACGCCGTCTGGCCGAGGCCGCAGATCGACGCGTCACGCATCGACTGCCCGATCTCTGCGATCAGGGCCAGCTCGTCCGCGACAGTCCCTCGCGTACGCCCAGATATGAGCCGCGCGAGCGCCTCTTCCTGGCGCACCGTGCCCACCCGGCACGGGACGCATTGGCCGCAGCTCTCGTTTCTGAAGAAGGCGGCGATCACCATCAACAATTCACCGAGGTCGACCTGGTCCTCAAAGGCAATCACGACGCCCGAGCCGAGCGTCGTACCGGCGGCGCGCGTGTCCTCGAAGGTCAGCGGCAGGTCGAGCTCTTCCGGGGTGACGAAGCTGCCGGCCGCGCCGCCGAGGAGCACCGCCCGCAGGTGGGCCCCCGACCCCCCGGCCAGCTCCAGCAGCTCGCGCAGCGTCGTTCCGAACGGCACCTCGTAGGTGCCGGGCTGGTCGACCGCCCCCGAGACGCAGAACAGCTTCGGTCCTGTGGAGCGGTCGGTGCCGATGTCAGCGTATGCGATGCCACCCTCGAGCACGATCGGCAACACGTTGACCAGCGTCTCGACGTTGTTGACCACGGTGGGCTTGGCGAACAATCCCCGATCGACCGGGAACGGCGGCTTGTTCCGGGGCTCGCCACGGTATCCCTCGATCGAGCCGAAGATCGCGGTTTCCTCGCCGCAGATGTATGCCCCCGCGCCCTTGCGCAGCTCGATCTCGAAGGCGTATCCGCGAGCGAGGATGTCGGGGCCGAGGAGCCCGCGGTCGCGAGCCTGCTCGATAGCGTGCTCGATCCGTCGTTGGGCGAGCGGATACTCACCGCGTAGGTACACGTATCCACGCTCGCAACCCGTCGCGTAGCCGGCGATCGTCATCGATTCGATCACGGAGAAGGGATCTCCCTCCATGATCACGCGATCCTTGAACGTGCCGGGCTCGGATTCGTCGGCGTTGCAGATCAGAAAGTGCGGCCGCCGCGGCTGCCGCGCCACGGCGTCCCATTTGCGCCCCGTCGGAAACGCCGCGCCGCCGCGCCCCATGAGCTTGGAGTCGAGGACCTCGCGGATCACGCCCTCGGGTCCCAGCTCGAAGGCGCGTCGGAGGGCGTCGTAGCCGCCATGCGCCCGGTAGTCGTCGATGCTCTCGGGGTCGACGACCCCGATCCGGCTCAGCAGGCGAAGGCTTGTTTGTCCCGCTTGCCACGGGATCGCCGAGCCGACGGGCGCGGGCGTGCCGCCTCCCATCACCTGGAGCAGCTCCTTCGGTCCGACCGCGATCATCTCGCGCTCGAGCGGAGCCTGGCCAGATTCGACCAGTAGCGCGGCGGGGGCGCGATCGCACTGGCCCAGGCACGGGCTCGGCAGCCAGGTGGCGCCGTCCCTGTCGGCTCCCGGCGGGCCGACGTGGTCGGTCAGCGTCGCGATCAGCACATCTGAGTCAGCGCACCTACAGCTCACGTCGTCGCAGACGTGAAGGACACGGCGCGCCCGCGGCTCGAGCGAGAACAGGGCGTAGAAGGTCGCCACTCCATAGACATCCGCCGGTGGAATCGTCAGGCGGCGCGCGATGTAGTTGAGCGCGCCCGGGCTGATCCATCCGGTGTGCTCGTGCAGGGCGTGCAGCGTCGGCAGCAGTTGGTGGCGCTCGGCGCGCGCGGAGTGCCCCCCATGGGCGGAGCGGCCGTCGTCCACGTGATCGGCTCCCACCCAGCTCGAGAGCGGAGGACCCAGGAAAGCATCCACCGCTGCGCGCTCCTCGGTCGTGGGCTCGGCATCGAGCAGGCGTACGTCCACGCTACTTGCCCGCCTCGCGGCTCGCCACTCCAGCAGCTTGCCGGGCACCCCCATTGATCTTCTCGACCCTCACCGCCGTCGCCTTGAACTCCGCCGTCCCGGACTTGGGATCGGTGGCGTCGATCGTGAGCACGTTGACGTCGATGTCATCAGGGAAATGGAACGTCATGAATGCAAGTCCGGGTCGGAGCCCCGAATCGAGCCGGACTGGGGCCTCGATCGAGCCGCGGCGGGAGCTGATCTGCACGAGCTCGCCCGGCTCTACCCCCAGCCTGATCGCGTCTTCCGGGGAGAGGTCGATCGTCTCTCCGCGTCGCAGCGGGGAGCTGAACAGGTTCGACTGAACCCCGGTGTTGTAGGAGTCCAGGCGGCGGCCCGTGGTCAGGCGGATCGGGAACTCGTCGTCGAGGATGTCGACGGGTGGCATCCACGGCGTGACCGAGAACGGCGCGAGCGGGCCCTGTGCCGGCGGGCCTTCCCAGAGTCGGCCGTGGAGGAACAGCGACCCGGGGTGATCCTCGCTCGGGCACGGCCACTGAATCCCGCCAAGCTCCTCCAGTCGGTCGTATCTCATACCTCGGTGCATCGGGCTGAGCGAACGCAGCTCGTCCCACGCCTCCTCCAGGGTGGGGTGGCCCCAGTCGTGGCCCAGCCGCCGGGCGAGCTCGGCAATGATCCAGTTATCGTCCCGCGCGTCGCCGGGGGGGTCGAGCGCCTTGTGCATCAGCTGCACTCGCCGTTCGCTGTTGGTGACGGTGCCGCCGTCGACCTCGCACCACGAGGCCGTCGCCGGGAGTACGACATCGGCCATCTCGCACGTCCTCGTGAACAGGATGTCTTGGGCGATCAGGAAGTCCAAGCCGTCGAGCAACTCGAGCGCCTTCCTTGAGTCGGCCTCCGACTGCGCCGGGTTCTCGCCCATCACGTAGAGGGTCCGGAGCTCGCCGCGTTCCATCGCCTCGAACATCTGCGAGAGGTGCCAGCCGCGCTTGGGCGGGAGCTTCACTCCCCACGCAGCCTCGAACCGCGCCCGCGCCTCGAGGTCATCCTGAACATCCTGGAACCCGGGGAGCTTGTTCGGGATCGCCCCGCTGTCGCCGCCGCCCTGGACGTTGTTCTGCCCGCGAAGCGGATTGAGGCCCGATCCATAGCGTCCAACGTGGCCCGTGAGCAGTCCGAGGTTGATCAGCGAGAGGACGTTGTCGACCGCGGTCACGTGCTCGGTGATCCCGAGTGTCCAGCAGATGATCGCCCGGTCCGCCCGAGCGTAGGCGTGAGCGAGCTCGCGGATCGTCTGCGCTGGGACGCCGGTCACTCGCTCGCCTTCCTCCAGCGTCCAGGGCTCGACCGATTCGCGATACTCGTCGAAGCCCGTGGTGGCGTGGCGGATGAACTTGTCGTTGGCGAGCCCGGCGTGGATGATCTCGCGCGCGACCGTGTTGGAAAGCGCGATGTCGGTCCCGACGTCGAGTCCGAGCCACGTGTCGGCCCACTGCGCGGAGCTGGTCCGCCGGGGGTCGATCACGTACAGGGAAGCGCCTCGGTGAACCCCCTTGAGGATGTGGTGGAAGAAGATGGGATGCGTCTCGCGGGCGTTGGAGCCCCACAGGATCAGCAGATCCGTGTCTTCGACCTCCTTATAGGACGACGTCCCGCCGCCCGCACCGAACACCGTCGCCAGACCGACGACGCTAGGAGCGTGTCAAGTGCGGTTGCACGAGTCGATGTTGTTCGACCCCAGCACCGAACGGACGAACTTCTGGGCCAGGAAATTCACCTCGTTCGACGCCTTGGAGCAGCTGAACATGCCAAACGAGCGAGTTGCGTCCTGCGTCCGCGCGCGAGCCAGGCCGGATGCGGCTGAGTCGAGCGCCTCGTCCCAGCTCGCGGGGCGCAGCGTCCCGTTCTCGCGGATCAGCGGTTCGGTCAGCCGACCACGCTGCTGTCGCATTCCAATCACCTCCCTTCACCCCGTCAGGCCGGAGGCCGTGTACGAATAGGTCTAAGGCTAGAGCAGACCAGGGGAGTGCGCAAACCCACGCCAGGTCGTCAACCCGCCCCACTCTCGTGGGGGGGCCGGCGGCCTCCTCTCGGCCGGCGTACTGAGCTGAAGAGCCTTCCCCTTCTGGGCGGCGGGCGGAGATACTGACGGAGCCCGGCCGCGATGCTCGCCGCTTTCTTCTCAACTCACACCCTCGATCACCTGCTCTCGCAGTACGGCTATGCGGCGGTGTTCGCGTTCGTGATGGTGGAGAGCCTGGGGGTCCCATTCCCCGGTGAGACGATGCTGATCACCGCGGCGCTCTACGCCGGAACGACCCACAACCTGAGCGTGTGGCTGATCTGGGCGTTCGCCGCGGCGGGGGCGATCATCGGTGACAACATCGGCTTCGCGATCGGCTGGTGGGGCGGCTACCGGCTCCTCGTCCGGTACGGCTCCAAGATCCGGCTGAACGAGGCCAAGCTCAAGGTGGGACGGCTTATCTTCGCCGAGCACGGTGGCAAGGTTGTCTTCTTCGGCCGGTTCGTCTCGATCCTCCGCACCTATGCAGCCTTTCTCGCGGGCGTCAACCGGATGCACTGGTTGCGCTTCTTCGCCTTCAACGCCGCCGGCGGGATCATCTGGTCGGGCATCTACGCGGTGGGGTTCTATTACGCGGGCAGCGGCCTGAGGCGGGCAAGGGGACCGGTCGACTACGCGCTCGGCGCCGCCGCCGTGGTAGCTGTGGTCGCGTTCATCGGGTGGCTACGCCGCAACGAGAAGCGGCTCGAGAAAAGAGCTGAGGCGGCCTATCCCGGTCCGCTCTCAGACCAGATCGACGCCCGCGGCCGGCCGCGCTAGCCGATCCGGCGAGATGTGCCGAGCGCGGCTGGTCGCCAGGGCCGTCACGGGCGAGCCCGTGGAATCCGTAGCGACCAGCATCTGCGCTCGCAGTACCCGTGCCCGCTGCTAGCCCACATCTACCCGGCTAGCGCGTCGGTCTAACCGGATCCTGGAGCAATCCGTTGACGCGCGTCGTCCGGAGCCGTCTGTCCGAGTTGGGTCGTCATCGTCTTCGCGGTAGGGTCGACCGACCGACTCTTCTTGGGTCATCCCGACCGTGATCGTGTTCCCCACCCGCAGCGCCTGCCGCTCCCTTCAGCGAAGCGAGACCCACCCGCTGCGCTCCTGGCAGGGGGACGTCCTCACAGAGGCGGCTGTCGGCACGGCTCCCTGCGAGGAGACCAAGACGTGAACGACGCCCCCGCCGAGGCGCACCGCGTCGTCGTGATCGGCGGAGGGTTCGGCGGCCTGTGCGTCGTCAAGAAGCTCGCGAGGGCCCCCGTCGAGATCACGCTGATCGACCGCCACAACTACCACCTGTTCCAGCCGCTCAGCTACCAGGTCGCCACCGGGGCGCTGTCGGCGGCGGACATCGCGATGCCGCTGCGCCACATCTTTCGCCGTCAGCGGCGCGTCACGGTGCTGCTCGGCACCGTGACCGGTTTCGAGCTCGGCCGCCGCGAGGTGATCGTCTCCGCTGACGTCCCCGGCGGAGTGCTGCGGGTCCCCTACGACACGCTGATCGTCGCGGGCGGCTCGGACTATTCGTACTTTGGCCACGACGAGTGGCGCACGACCGCGCTCGAGGTCAAGACGCTCGACTCAGCGCTCGAGGTGCGCGGGCGAATCCTGCACGCGTTCGAGGTCGCCGAGCTCAACCCTGCCGAGCAGGAGAGCTGGCTGACGTTCGTGGTCGTCGGGGCCGGTCCCACAGGGGTGGAAATGGCGGGCCAGATCGCCGAGCTTGCACGGGACACCCTCTCAGGGGAGTTCAGGAGGGTTGACCCGCGCGCCAGGCGGGTGCTGCTGGTCGAGACCACCGATCGGGTCCTGGGGGGGTTCCGCGATCCGCTCCCACGCCGGGCCGTGAGGTCGCTCGAGCGCCTGGGAGTCACGCCGATGCTCAACCACACGGTGGTCGACGTCCGGCCCGATGGCGTCGAGCTGAGGGGCCGAGACGGCAGCACCTCGCAGATAGCGACGAGGACGATCGTGTGGGCGGCCGGCGTCAACGCCTCGCCCCTTGCGCGGATGCTGGGCGAGGCCGCGGGCGTGGAGGTCGACCGGGCCGGACGCTTGACGGTTGCGCCCGACCTCTCGCTTCCCGGCCATCCCGAGGTCCTCGCCCTCGGGGACATGGTCCGGGTGCGGGATGAGCGCAGCGGGCAGTCGGTGATCTACCCCGGCCTTGCCCCCGTCGCGATGCAGCAAGGGCATTACGCCGGCGCCGTGGTCGCCGCGCGAATCGCCGGTAAGACCGCCCCGGCGCCGTTTCGCTACCGGGACAAAGGCACGCTCGCCACGATCGGACGGGACCGCGCCGTCGCCGACATCAAGGGGCTTCGTTTCAGCGGCTTCCTGGCCTGGGCGACGTGGCTGTTCGTCCACATCTTCTATCTGATCGGTTTCGAGAGCCGGATCGTGGTGATGCTGAGGTGGGCCTACAGCTACTTCACTCTGGGCCGCGGGAGCCGGCTGATCACCGAAGCGGCGCAGCTGCCGCCGCCCGGCTCGGAGACCTAGCGGCCGGCGCGCAGCGCCGCGAGCGTCCCGGCGCCGAGGGCCGCGGCTGCGGCGGCCGCTCAGCGAGGGTCGGCTCGACGCGAGCGCAGCCACCGCGCGACGGTCGTCAGGTCGGAGACGAACTGGTCCATGGCGGCCTTCCGCTCGGCGTCATCCCGCGCCCGCAGGATCGCGGACGGATGGGTCGTGATCGTCACGAGCTCGGCGAGATCGGAGTCCATCGGGCGTCCCCGGTCCCGTCCGATCCGCACGTGCGATCCGAGCAGCGCCTGCGACGCGGTCGCGCCGAGTAGGACGAGCGCGGCGGGCCTGACGACCGTGAGCTCCGCGCGCAGCCACGGCAAGCAGGCGTTCACCTGCCAGCGGTCGGGCGTTTGGTGGATGCGGCGCTTTCCGCGAGTCTTGTAGCGGAAGTGCTTGACCGCGTTCGTGATGTATGCGTCCTTGGGCGCGATCCCCGCGCGCTCGAGGCCCTGGTCGAGGACCCTTCCGGCGGGCCCCACGAACGGGTGGCCCTCGAGGTCCTCGCGATCGCCCGGCTGCTCGCCCACGAGCATCACGCTTGCCGAGGGCGACCCTTCACCCAGGACCGCCTGCGTTGCGCATTCGTACAGATCGCATGCCCGGCACGCCTGCACCGCCGCTCGCAGGTTCGCGAGGGTGGGACGCTTCGGGATCGGCGGTGCCGGTCGGTCGTTCAAAGCGGCGGCGGGCTACCCATGCGATGAAGCGGGTACGCGTCGGTTGTAGTGGGTGGATGTATGACGACTGGCGGGGCCGTCTGTATCCCGCGGGTGAACCCAAACGCCGCTGGCTCGAGCTCTACGCGAAGCACTTCGACACCGTCGAGGTCAACAGCACCTTCTACCGTCTCGCACGGCGCGAGGCGGTGGCCAGCTGGGTCGCGCAGACGCCGCCGAACTTCCTGTTCGCGGTCAAGGCGAGCCGCTACCTGACCCACGTCAAGCGGCTGGTCGGGATCGAGGAGGGGATCAAGCGCTTCTACGACCCACTCGAACCTCTGATCAGTGCCGCTCGGCTGGGGCCGGTGCTGTGGCAGCTGCCGGAGAACTTCCACCGGGACGATGAGCGCCTGCACGGATGGCTCTCGCTGCTGCCGGGCGGGCTTCACACGATCGAATTCCGTCACCAAAGCTGGTTCGCGCCGGCCGTGATGGATGCGCTCCGTGAGCACGGCGTCGCGCTGACGATCGGCGACCATCCCGGGCGGCCGTTCCGATCCTACGAGGCGACGGCGTCGTGGCGCTTCATTCGCTTTCACTACGGGTGCCGCGGACGGCACGGCAACTACTCGGCGACGGAGATCGCGGAGTGGGCCGAACGGATCGACCGCTGGCGCCGCACCGAGGACGTGTATGCGTACTTCAACAACGACTGGCAGGGATTCGCCCCCGCCAACGCGAGGACGCTGCTGCTGCGCCTGCAATCACCGCGACACTAGAGCGTGGTCCACGGCTATCCCGGGCCCGGGGTTGCTACACAGCGCGCTCGGGTAGGGCACTGGAATCGGCGCTTTCGGTGACATCCCGGGTCCGAACCCGTTCCCACCCGGGCCCGGCCCCTCGCCGACGCCCGCGCCGACCCCGCCCGACCCCGCGCCGCCGACTCCCACCCCGTCGCCTCGGCCGCTGCCTCCCGATCCGAACCCGCCCTCGATCTGAGGGCCGCGCCTGGCGGTCAGCCGCCCGAGCCGTACATCGACTCGAACAGGTCCCCGTAGCGGTCGTGGACGACGTTCCGCTTGACCTTGAGCGTCGGCGTGAGCTCGCCCGTCTCGATCGAGAGGTCGTGGTCGAGGATCGCGAACTTCTTGACCTGCTCGACCTGCGCGTAGTTTGAGTTGGCGCGGTCGAGCTCCTTCTGGACGAGCCTTCGAACGGGCTCTTGCTCCGCCAGCTCGGCCAGGTCCTCCGGGAGGCCCTGCTCCTTTGCCCAGGGGACGACCTCCTCGGGGTCGAGGGTGATCAGCGCGACCGGGTAGGGCTTGCGATCCCCGTACATGACCGCCTGGGAGATGAACCGCGACTGCTTGAGGTCGTTCTCCAAGTTGGACGGGGTGAGATTTTTGCCGCCCGCGGTGATGATGATGTCCTTCTTGCGGCCGGTGATCCTCAGGAAGCCCTCGTCGTCGAGCTCGCCCACGTCGCCTGTGTGCAGCCACCCGTCGACGAGCGTCTCGGCGGTGGCCTCGGGGTTCTGCCAGTACTCCCTGAAGACGTTGGGACCCCGCATCAGGATCTCCTGGTCCGCTTCGGCGATCCGGATCTCGACTCCGGGGACCGCCTTGCCGACGGTCCCGAATTTGAACTCGTCGAGGGTCGCCACGGTGCCGATCGCGGTTGTCTCGGTCATACCCCAGCCCTCGAGCACCGGAATGCCGGCCGCGTAGAAGAACTCCAGGATCTCCGGGGCGATCGGCGCCGCGCCCGTTACCGCCTGGCGGACCTGGCCGCCGAACAGGTCGCGCACGCGCTTGAAGAGCTGCTCGTCGGCCCGGTGGAAGGCCTTCTCCATCTCCTCGGGTACTCGTCGCCGCGCCTGACGCCGGCGGCGGACCTCGACCCCGAGCTTGACCGCCTGCGCGAACCGCTTGCGGTCCTCCTCGCTGGCCTGCTCCTGCATCTTCATTGCGGCCGCGTAGAGCTTCTCGAAGATCCGTGGCACCGAGGGGAGGTAGGTCGGCTTGGTCTCGATGATCTCCTCGAGGATCTTCTTCGTGTCCCCGCCGAAGAACACGAGCGTCGTCCCCATGGTCGAACGAGGCCAGCATCATGGATCAGCGCGAACACGTGCGCGAGCGGCAGGTACAGGTAGATCGTCTCATCCGGGGTGACGAACGTCGAGCTCCTCGGCGACCCGGCACGACGGACATCGCGTTGGCGTGCGTCAGGACGACGCCCTTCGGGGGGCCGGTCGTTCCCGACGTGTAGACGATCGTGTACGCGTCCTCGGGCTCGACGTTGTCCTGGCGTTGTCGATCTCGTCCCGGTCGGCTTGCCGCCGCGGAGCGCAGCTCCTCGATCGAGATCTCGCCGCCGTCCGGCTCGATCCCGATCACGTGCTCCAGCGCCGGCGAGCTCGTCGCGGACCTGCTCGATCTTCTGGCGCTGACCCTCGTCCTCGGCAGATCGCCGCGCGCGCGCCGGAATTGCCTAGGACCCACTTGCACTCATTCGGCGAGTTCGTCGGGTAGATCGGCACCACCACGGCGCCGGTGGCAGAGATCGCGTAGCTCGAGAGCGCCCACTCGACCCGGGTGTTGGCAAGCAGGCCGACCCGGTCGCCGGGCCCGATGCCGAGATCGACCAGACCGAGTGCGATCTCCTCGATCGCCTTGCCCGCCTCCGCGTAGGTCATCTCGCGCCCAGCCGCTCATCGGCGCGGTAGCGGGCGGCGATCTTCGAGCCGAACCGCTCGGCGGCGGCGCGCGGGAGCGACGCGACCGTCTCGGCGATCAACCTGGGGGTCGAGGTGTCGGTCACTTGTGTCTCTCCTCTCGTACGCTGCCGCGCGTCGCGCGCGTGGTCCTGTACCCCAATCCTCGCATGCCTTGCGCCCGAGACCCAACGGGGACGGCCACGGCGTCCGGCGCGCCCCGCGCTTCAGCGCGCCCGGCAGGATTTGAACCTGCGGCCTGTCGCTCCGGAGGCGACCGCTCTATCCCCTGAGCTACGGGCGCGGGGACCGGAAGGCTAGCGGCTGGTAAGGCGAACGTGTGTTCCGTCCGCCTTCGTGGTCCCGGTGGGTACGTCGCCTGAACGACCTGACTCGCGAGGCGTCGGACAAGCCGCATGGGGCCGGCCCGAGGACCCGCCCGCCCGCGCCCGGCTGACAGACTGAGCCCATGGACCTCTCGGTCTTCTTCGCCGGCACCGGCGGCTCGATCCCGACGGTGCGTCGCGGGCTGCCCGCGCTGCTCGTCCGGCGCGGTGGCGACCGCATCCTGTTCGACTGCGGCGAGGGGACCCAGCGCCAACTGGTGCAGTCGGTGGGGCTGATCGACCTCGACGAGATCTTCATCACCCACTTCCACGCGGACCACTGGCTGGGTCTCCCGGGCCTGCTGAAGACGTTTGACCTGCGCGCGCGTGACCGCCCACTCGCGATCCACGGGCCGCCAGGGCTCAAGGAGTTCGTGATCCTCGGTCTGCGAGCGGCCGGGCGCGTCCGCTACGAGCTCGACCTGATCGAGCTCGAGTCCGGCGACGTGCTCGAGCGCCAGGGCTACAAGATCGCCCCCGTTCCGGTCAGCCATCGCCTCGCCGCCTTTGGCTACGTCCTCTACGAGGACGAACGGCCGGGCGCGTTCGATCCGGAGACCGCCGTTCGTCTGGGGCTCACACCCGGTCCCGAGTTCGGCCGGCTCCAGCGAGGCGAGACGGTCAGGGGCGTGAGTCCCGACCAGGTTCTCGGGCCGCCGCGTCCGGGCCGCAAGCTCGTGATCTCCGGCGACACGAAGCCCGCCGAGACGATCCGGGTCGCGGCTCACGGAGCCGATCTGCTGATCCACGAGGCGACCTTCGCCGAGGAGGAGCTCGAACGAGCGCAGGAGACCGGACACTCCACGGCCGGACAAGCGGCGGCCGTGGCCCGCGACGCCGATGTCGTGATGCTCGCGCTCACGCACTTCTCGACCCGCTACTCGCCCGGCGTGCTGCGCGACGAGGCCCGGAGCGTGTTTCCCGCCACGGTCCTGCCGCGTGACTTCGACACGATCGAGATCCCGTTCCCCGAGCGCGGGACGCCCGAGCTTGTGCGCTGGGAGGACGGGCCGCGCGAGCCGGCCGAGGAGCTGGTCGACCAGCCGACGTGAGCTCTGCGACGATCGAGCGCATCGAGACCCCGCGGACGGTCTGCGCGCGGATCCGGCTGAGTGACGTCCCGGAGCTGATCGCTCTGCTGTGCGACCCCCGCGTCGCCGAGACACTATGGCCGCCGGACATCGGGCTCCCGACCGAACGCGACGTGATCGATGGCACCGCCGACAACGAGCGCCACTGGGAGCGTCACGGCTTCGGGCTGTGGGTCCAGCGCGATCGGGACACCGGCGGGCTCGTCGGGCGCGGCGGGCTGCGGTGGACCCACGTGGCCGGTCGCGACGAGGTCGAGGTCGCGTGGGCCGTCCTCCCGGAGCGCTGGGCCCAGGGGCTTGCGACCGAGCTCGCCCGGGCGTCGATCAACGTCGCGTTCGGTCCGCTTGGCCTTCGCGAGATCGTCGCCTTCACCCGGCCGCGCAACGCGCCCTCGCGGCGGGTCATGGAGAAGACCGGGTTCGCGTTCGACCGGGAGATCCTCTACGCGGGGCTTCCACACGTCCTCTACCGGCTCCGGTCACCGGCGGGCTAGACAGCGAGCGCCCGGCCGACTCCGCCGAGCCCACTGATACGCTCAGCACCCGTTGGTTCCTTTAACCCGGTCCCGTGAGGCCAGGAAGGAGCAAGTTGGAAGCCGCCACGGTCGTCCTCGACCACGATGACATGCGCCGCACGCTGGTGCGGATTGCACACGAGATCGTCGAGAAGAATCCCGACGGGGGGGTCGCGCTTCTCGGCATCCACCGTCGTGGGGCGCTCCTGGCCAAGCGGCTCCACGCACTGACGAGCGAGCTGCTCGACACGACGGTTCCGCTGGGATTCGTCGACATCTCCTTCTACCGCGACGACCTGGCGATCCGGGCGGGTGGGCCACTATCGCCGATCGTGCACGCCACTCAGCTCGACTTTCCCGTCGAGGGTCGGACGATCGTGATCGTCGACGACGTCCTCTACACGGGTCGCACCGTCCGTTCCGCGATCGACGAGGTGTTCGACTACGGCCGGCCTGACCGCGTCCAGCTGGCGGTGCTCGTCGACCGAGGCCATCGCGAGCTGCCGATCCGCCCCGACTACGTCGGTAAGAACGTCCCGACCTCGACCGACCAGCGCGTGAACGTTCACGTCAAGGAGGTCGACGGCCACGACGAGGTCACGATCGCTCATGCGGCCCCCGCTCGCCCTCCAGGCTCGCCGATGACGGGGGCCGCATGAGTCATCCGGCTGCGCCGGAGCCCAGGAGGGCGGCGGCGTGACTCCACGGATCGGCCCGCACCTGATCTCGATCGAGGACCTCGACCGTGCCGGGATCGAGCGGATCCTCGACACCGCCGAGTCCTTCGCCGAGGTCTCGGGGCGGGAGATCAAGAAGGTCCCCGCGCTGCGCGGCAAGACGGTCGTCAACCTCTTCTACGAGGCGAGCACCCGCACCAGCTCGAGCTTCGAGCTCGCCGCCAAGCGGTTGAGCGCCGACGTGGTCAGCATCCGCTCTGCCGGCTCGAGCGTCGACAAGGGCGAGTCGCTGAAGGACACCGTGCAGACGCTCTCGGCCTACGACCCCGCCGCGATCGTGATCCGCTCGCCCCACGCCGGGGCGGCCCAGCTGGTCGCGGGCTGGACCTCTGCGGCGGTGATCAACGCCGGCGACGGCAAGCACGAGCATCCCACTCAGGCGCTGCTCGACGCGTTCACGCTACGGCGCAGGCTGGGAGCGCTCGACGGCGCGAACATCTGGATCGTCGGCGACGTGCTGCACTCGCGCGTGGCGCGATCGAACATCCTGGCGTTCGGGCAGATGGGGGCCCGGGTGACCGTCTGTGGACCACCCACGCTGATCCCGCGGGACATCGAGGCGCTGGGGTGTGAGGCAACCGCGTCGCTCGACGGGCTCGACGAGGCCGACGTCGTCTACGTGCTGCGGATGCAGAACGAGCGCATGCACGAATCGTTTGTGCCGTCGCTGCGCGAGTACGCCGCCCGCTACCAGATCAACGCCGCGCGCCTGCGCCCCGGGCAGCTGCTGATGCACCCCGGGCCCGTGAACCGCGGCATCGAGCTGTCGGCGAACGCGATCGACTCGCCCCAGGCGCTGATCGGCGATCAGGTCAAGGCGGGGGTCGCGGTGCGGATGGCGGTGCTGTACGAGCTGCTGGTCGGGACGCCGCTACTGGCGGTGGTCGCGTGAGCGAGCTGTCGTCGACAAACCTGTACTTCCGGGAGCGGTCGAGCGCCGAGCTGCTGATCCGCTGCGCGCACGTGCTCGATCCCCGCACCGACCTCGACGAGGCCCACGACATCCTGATCCGCGACGGGCAGATCGCGGAGCTCGGCGCCCCGGGGTCGCTGCCGGCCCCGGACGACGGCGAGGTCTTCGACGCGACCGGCAAGTACGTCTTCCCCGGGTTCGTCGACCCGCACGTCCACCTGCGCACCCCCGGTCAGGAGTACAAGGAGGACATCGCGTCCGGCACGGCCGCCGCGGCGGCCGGTGGCTTCTGCGCGGTCGTCGCGATGCCCAACACCGACCCCGTGGTCGACGACCCGTCGGTGCTCGGATCGCTGGTCGACCGCGCCTCTCGCGAGGCTCGCGTGCCGGTCGGCTTCCTCGCGTCGATCACTCGGGGCCTTGCCGGCGCCGAGCTGACCGAGATGGCCGCGCTCGCCGACGCCGGCGCGCTCGGGTTCACCGACGACGGCAAGCCGGTCGTGTCCGCCGGGATGCTCCGCAAGGCGCTCCAGTACCAGCGTCTGTGCGGCGGCGTGATCGCTCTCCACGAGGAGGACCCGGCGCTATCGGGCGATGGCGTGATGCACGAGGGCGCCGTCTCCGCACGGCTCGGTCTCGCCGGCATTCCGCCCGTCTCAGAGTCGACGATGATCGCGCGGGACGCGGCGCTCGCCGGCTACGAGGACTCCCGCGTGCACTTCCAGCACCTCTCTGCGGCCGAGTCGGTGCAGGCGCTCGAGCAGGCCAAGGACGCCGGGCTACGGGTGACCGGAGAGGTCACGCCGCATCACCTGACGCTCACCGACGACGTCGTGCGGACGCTCGACAGCCGCTTCAAGATGAACCCGCCGCTGCGGACCGACAGCGACCGCCACGCGCTGATCGACGCGCTGCGCAGCGGTGTGATCGACTGCGTCGCGACCGATCACGCCCCGCACGCCCGCCACGAGAAGGAGGTCCCATTCGAGCAGGCTGCGATGGGAGTCACCGGGCTCGAGACGGCGTTCGGCGCGCTGTTCACCGAGCTGGTGCTGCCCGGCGCGCTCGACCTGGCGGTGGTCGTCGAGCGGCTGAGCGCAGGCGCAGCGTTGTTCGGGCTGCCAGCCCCGGCGATCGCACCCGGAGAGCGTGCGAACCTCGTGGTCGTCGATCTCGAGGGAACGTTCGAGGCGGGCGCCCAGGGGTACGCCAGCCGGTCCGAGAACTGTGCCTTCCACGGTCGCACCCTCCACGGCCGCGTCCTCCTCACGCTCGCCGCCGGGGCGGTTGCATTCCGCGAGCGGATGCTGGTAGAAGCCACACCCGCCCGATGAGCGACGCTACCGCCTACGTCCTGCTCGAGGACGGGACGCGTTTCGATGGCCTGGCGTGCGGCGCTGAGGGCCACGCCGCCGTTGGGGAAATCGTGTTCACCACGTCGATGTCCGGCTACCAGGAGGCGATGACCGACCCGAGTTACGCCGGCCAGCTGATCACGTTCACGTTCCCGATGATCGGCAACTACGGTGTCTCCGCCGAGGCGATGGAGTCAGACCGGATCCACGCCGGGGCGGCGATCATGCGGGCGGCGGTCGACCGCGAGGATGCCGCGGGCGCCGAGCGCGGCTGGCTCGGCTGGCTGAAGGACCGCGGAGTTCCCGCGATCAGCGATGTCGACACGCGCGCGCTCGTGCGCCACATCCGAGATCTGGGCGCGATGCGCGGGGGCGTCTTCCCGGCGATGCTCTCCGAAGCGCAGGCGCGCGAGCTGATCGACGCCGAGCCGCCGATGACCGGGCGTGACCTGGCCTGCTCCGTGACGCCGGGCGAGTTGACGGTGCTGGAGGGTGACGGCCCCCGGATCGCCATGATCGACACCGGCGTCAAGCTCTCGATCGTCCGTAACCTGCGCGCCCGCGGAGCGACCGTCGAGCTGCACCCCTGCGCATCCGGTGCCGGAGTGTTGCTTCGCAACCGCCCCGACGCGGTGTTCCTCGCCAACGGACCGGGGGACCCGGGCGCGCTCGACTACATCGTCGAGACCGTTCGAAGCCTGGTCGGAAAGCTCCCGGTGTACGGAATCTGCCTCGGGCACCAGCTGCTCTGCCGGGCGGTCGGGCTCGAGACCTACAAGCTCCCCTTCGGCCACCACGGCGCCAACCACCCCGTCAAGGACTTGACCACCGGCGTTGTCGAGATCACGAGCCAAAACCACGGGTTCGCGGTGCTCGGCCCCGACGGAGCGCAGACGATCGAGGACGACGAGCCCGTGCGGTGGGAGACCGACTTCGGCGCCGCGGAGCTCACACACATCAACCTCTACGACCGCACGGTCGAAGGCCTCGCGCTCAAGGACGTCCCCGGGGCCACCGTGCAGTACCACCCAGAGGCGGGGCCGGGTCCGCACGACGCGCTGCATCTGTTCGACCGGTTCCTCGACGAGATAAGGGCGATGGCCGCGTAGCCATGCCGCGCCGCGAGGACATCCGCAAGATCCTCTTGATCGGGTCGGGGCCGATCGTCATCGGACAGGCCGCCGAGTTCGACTACTCGGGCACGCAGGCCTGCAGGGTGCTGATCGAGGAGGGCTACGAGGTCGTGCTCGTCAACTCCAATCCGGCGACGATCATGACCGACCCCGAGGTAGCGACCACCACCTATATCGAGCCGCTCCGCCCCAGCACCGTCAGGCAGGTGATCGAGCGTGAGCGCCCCGACGCGCTGCTGGCGACGCTCGGCGGGCAGACGGCGCTCAACTTGGCAAAGGCGCTGCACGAGGACGGCACCCTGTCGCAATACGGCGTCGAGCTGATCGGCGCCGACTACGAGGCGATCGACCGCGCCGAGGACAGGGAGCGCTTCCGGGACACGATGACCGAGGCAGGGCTGCGCGTTCCACGCAGTGCGATCGCTCGCAGCCTCGAGGAGGCGCGGGGAGCGGCGGCCGAGGTTGGGTTCCCGTTCATCGTCCGGCCCGCGTTCACGCTGGGGGGGACCGGCGGCGGGATCGTACGCACCGAGGCCGATCTGGCAAAGGTCGTGGGGCGTGCCCTGACCGCCTCGCCGATCAGCCAGGTGCTGATCGAGGAGTCCGTGCTCGGGTGGGGGGAGTTCGAGCTCGAGGTGATGCGCGACCACGCCGACAACGTGGTGATCGTGTGCTCGATCGAAAACCTCGATCCGATGGGCGTGCACACCGGCGACAGCGTCTGCGTGGCCCCGCAGCAGACGCTCACCGACAAGCAGTACCAGTTGCTCCGCGATCAGGCGATCGCGGCGATCCGCGCGGTCGGGGTCGAGACGGGCGGCTCGAACGTGCAGTTCGCCGTCAACCGCGCCAGCGACGAGGTCGTCGTGATCGAGATGAACCCGCGGGTGTCACGCTCGAGCGCGCTCGCCAGCAAGGCCACCGGCTTCCCGATCGCCAAGATCGCCGCGCGCCTCGCGGTCGGCTACACGCTCCAGGAGATTCCCAACGACATCACCAGGGCGACCCCCGCGAGCTTCGAGCCTGCGATCGACTACTGCGTGGTCAAGTGGCCGCGGTTCGCGTTCGAGAAGTTCCCGGGCGCTGAGTCCGACCTGACGACCCACATGAAATCGGTCGGGGAGGCGATGGCGATCGGCCGGACCTTCAAACAGGCTTTCGCCAAGGCGCTGCGTTCGCGGGAGCTCGACACCGAGGCGCGGCTGCCCGAGGACCGGGACGAGCTGCTGAGGCTGCTGCAGCAGCCTGGCGCGGACCGGTTCGACTTCCTGCTCGAGGCGCTGCGCCGCGGCGCGTCGGTCGAGGAGCTGAACGCGCGCACCAGCGTCGACCCGTGGTTCCTGCACGAGCTCGCCGAGCTGGTCGGCGGAGAGGGCGGGATCGAATCAGCGTTCACAGGCGAGCGGACGTTCAAGTCGGTCGACACCTGTGCGGCGGAGTTCGCGGCCAAGACTCCCTATTACTACTCGAGCTCCGAGCGCCCGTCGGGCTCCGGTGCCCGGCACGAGGTCGAGCGGGGCGAGCGCCGCAGCGTCGTGATCCTCGGCTCGGGGCCCAACCGCATCGGCCAGGGCATCGAGTTCGACTATTGCTGCGTGCACGCCGTCCAGACGGTCAGAGAGTCAGGCCGCGACGCGGTGATGATCAACTGCAACCCGGAGACAGTCTCGACCGACTACGACGTCTCCGACCGGCTGTACTTCGAGCCGCTGACGCTCGAGGACGTGCTGGGGGTCTGCGAGGTCGAGCGCCCCGAAGGGGTGGTCGTCCAGTTCGGCGGGCAGACACCGCTGAAGCTCGCCGCCGGACTGGAGGCCGCGGGCGTCCCGATTCTCGGCACGAGCATCGACGCGATCGATCTGGCCGAGGACCGCTCGCGCTTCGGAGCGCTGCTCGACCGGCTCGGGTATAAGGCCCCGCCGTACGCGACCGCCTCCTCGCCGGAGAGCGCGATCGAGCGTGCGGACCAGGTCGGGTTTCCGCTGCTCGTGCGTCCGAGCTACGTGCTCGGGGGCCGGGCGATGGAAATCGTCTACAGCATCGACGGCCTGCGCGATTACCTGGAACGCGTCGGGACCGCTCCGGACACCGAGATCTACCTCGACCGGTTCCTCGAGGACTCGATCGAGGTCGACGTCGACGCGCTGTCCGACGGGGAGGACGTCTGGGTGGCGGGCATCATGCAGCACGTCGAAGAGGCCGGAATCCACTCCGGGGACTCCGCCTGCGTGCTGCCGCCGCACACGCTTGGGGACGAGATGATCGCCCAGATCCGCGAGCACACCGAGGGCATCGCCCGCGCGCTCGGCGTCGTCGGGCTGCTGAATGTCCAGTTCGCGATCCACGGGCAGGAGGGGCTGAACGTGATCGAGGCCAACCCGCGCGCGTCGCGGACGGTGCCGTTCGTCTCCAAGGCGATCGGTCTGCCGCTGGCGAAGCTGGCCTGCCGGATCCTGCTGGGCGAACGGATCGCCGACCTAGACCTGCCCGAGGACACCACCAACGGCCACGTGTGCGTCAAGGAGGCGGTGCTCCCGTTCAGCCGGTTCGCGGGCGCCGACTCGCTGCTCGGTCCCGAGATGCGCTCGACCGGCGAGGTGATGGGGATCGCACATGACTTCCCGACCGCGTTCGCCAAGGCCCAGGCCGCCACGGGCGCGGCGCTGCCGAACGCCGGCACCGCGTTCATCACGGTCGCCGACGGCGACAAGCCCGCCGCGACCGGACTGGCGACCGTCCTCCACGAGCTGGGCTTCAGGATCGTCGCCACGCACGGGACCGCCCAGGCGATCCGGAAGATGGGGATCCCGGCCGAGGCGATCAACAAGATCGCGCAGGGCTCCCCACACGTGGTCGACTGGATCGAGCGCGGCGACGTCGATCTGGTGATCAACACCCCGGTCGGTACCGGCGCCCGCTCGGACGGCTACGAGATCCGCACCTCGGCCATCGCCCACGGGATTCCCTGCATCACGACGATGGCGGGTGGGATGGCGGCGGCCCGGGCGATCTCGGCGGCCCGCCGGGGCGAGCCGGAGGTCCTCTCGCTCCAGCAGATCCACTCCCGCGAACACGCCACGACTCCTTGAGCACCGCCCGTCCGCTCGCCCCGTTCGGCCGGCGGCCGGCGCCGGTGACCGCCCGTGAGCGCCACGGCGCCTACATCGTGGTGCGGTGCTCCGATCCGGACGGTCCGCTGCCCGCGCCCGGGCAGTTCTACATGCTCGCGGCCGAGACACGGTGGGGAGGAGGGGCGCAGGAGCGCCCGTTTCTCCCGCGGGCGTTCAGCGTGCTGCGCGCCGCCCACGATCCCGCTGGAGGGATCGAGCTCCAGTTCCTGATCGAAGACGTCGGGCCCGGCACCAAGCGCCTCTGCGAGCTGGGGCCCGGGGACGGGCTGCTGCTCGTCGGCCCGCTCGGCAACGGATTCGAGCCACCGCGCGATGGCCGCCGCGCGCTGCTGGTCGGGGGCGGCGTCGGAATCGCGCCGCTCGCGATCCTCCAGGACCGCATCGGCGCGGTCCCGGCCGCGCTGCTCGGCTTCCGCGACGGCGCCCACGCCGAGAGCGCGGCGCTACTGCCCGGCGCCCGGGTCGCCACCGATGACGGCAGCGTGGGCCACGACGGACTCGTCACCGACCTGCTGCTCGACGAGCTCCGCGACCGAGCCGAGCAGGCGGAGGTGTACGCCTGCGGACCGCCCGCCATGCTCGAAGCGGTGCGGTCGATCTGCGCAGAGCATGGCGTCCCCGCGCAGCTCGCGCTCGAGTCGGGGATGGCGTGCGGATTCGGCGCCTGCTTCGGCTGCGTGATCCCGACGCGCGAGGGCTACGTGCGGCTGTGCCTCGAGGGACCGGTGCTGGACGGGGAGCTGCTCGAGACGGCGGCGGTGGCGCCGTGAGCGTCGGCTTCTGTGGTCTCGAGCTCGAGCACCCGATCGTGAACGCATCGGGGACGTTCGACGCGATCGCGGCCAGGCGCGCCTTTGGCGAGGAGCTGATCGAGCGGTTTCCGTTCGCCGCGTTTGTCTCGAAGACCGTGACGGTGGAACCCCGCGACGGCAACCCGCCGCCGCGGCTTTGGGAGGCGGCGGGCGGACTGATCAACTCGATCGGGCTCCCGAACAAGGGGATCGAGCGCTTCATGGCGGAGGACCTCCCGCAGCTGGCCCGCGTCCCGGTCCCGCTGATCGTCAACGTGATGGGCTTCACGCGAGACCAGGTCGCGGAGCTCGTGACGGCGCTCGAGGCGCGAGTGGAAGTCGCCGCGATCGAGCTGAACGTGTCCTGCCCGAACGTCGAGACCGGGCTGATGATGGGCGCCGATCCCGCCGAGATCGACGCGCTGCTCGCCAGGGTGCGGCCGCTGACATCGAAACCGGTGATCGTCAAGCTCACCCCGAACGCCACCGACCCCCCGGCGGTGGCCCGGGCCGCCGAGGGGGCAGGGGCGAGCGCGGTGTCACTGATCAATACGCTGCGCGGCATGGCGCTCGATCCGGTCTCCGGCGAGCCGTGGCTCGGCGGGAAGACCGGCGGCGTCTCCGGTGCGGCGATCCGCGCCGTCGCGCTCGCCCATGTCAGCGCGGTCTGTGGCGAGGTCGAGATTCCGGTCATCGGAATGGGCGGCGTGCAGAGCGGAAGCGACGCGCTCGATCTGATGCTCGCCGGCGCAACCCTGGTCGCGGTCGGGACGGAGAGCTTCAGGGATCCCGCGGCCGCTCTCCGGATCGCCCACGAGCTCGACCTGCTGCTTGCCAACAGCGCGGTTTGAGCAAGCGATCGCCGGCGGGACGCGGTATTGGCGGACGACTCGCGCCGAGCCTTTCGACCCGGCGAAACCCCCTGCAAAAAGTGGCTATTCCCCCAACCATCCTCGACAGTGCTCAAGCTCAGCTTGAGGTCCACCCGAATTCGGCTGATTTGGCTTGACCACAGGGCACTCCGATGTATAGTCGCCCGCCATGCCGCCGGTCAGCGAACAGCTCTCCAAGCCCACCATCGCTCCGGAGCGCTCGTACATGCAACGCATGGAGGCGCTCCAGAGGGCGAATGACATTCGGAGTCGCCGGGCCCAGCTGAAGCGTGACCTCAAGGCCGGCCGCCAGCCGATCGACGAGTTGCTGCTGGCGCCCCCGGAGTACCTGGAGACGGCGAAGGTCTTCGACCTGCTGCTCGCCGTGCCCAAGTACGGGCGCGTAAAAGTCAACAAGATCCTGACCCAGTGCAAGATCTCGCCGAGCAAGACTGTCGGTGGTCTGTCCGAGCGCCAGCGGCGCGAGCTCGTTGCGTTCATGCGGCGGCGCTGAGACTCAGCGCCGCCGCAGCCCGGTGCCGCGGGTGTTCGTGATCACCGGGCCCTCGGGGGTTGGCAAGGGAACGCTGATCCGCGGGCTGCTGGAGCGGGTCCCGGAGCTGGAGCTGTCCGTCTCGGCGACCACCCGCAAGCCGCGGCCAGGCGAGCGCGAAGGGGTCGACTACCACTTCCTCTCACCTCAAGAGTTCGAGGCGCACGTCGTGGCCGGCGACTTCCTCGAGCACGCCACGTACTCCGGCAATCGCTACGGGACGCTCCGATCCGAGGTGGACCGCCGGCTCGCCGACGGAAGGCCGGTGGTGCTGGAGATCGAGGTCCAGGGAGCTCGGCAGGTTCGCTCGGCGATGCCCGAGGCGGTCGCCGTTTTCATCGCGCCGCCTTCCCGCGAGGCGCTGCGCGCCCGCCTGATCGGCCGTGGCACCGACGCGGCCGAGCAGGTGGACGAGCGGATGCGCACGGCCGAGCGCGAGCTGGAGGCTCAGCCGGAGTTCGCCCACGTCGTGGTCAACGACCGCCTGGAGCAGGCAACCGAAGACTTGACCCGAATCGTTCGCAGTGCGCTCTGCGCTCGCTAACCTTCTAAGCCCCCTAGGCAAAAGGACACCGAAGCCTTGATTTCACCCCGCATCGACAAGCTGCTCGAGCACGTCGACTCCAATTACGCCAGCGTCATCGTCGCGGCGAAGCGTGCGCGCCAGATCAACTCCTACTACCACAACCTCGGCGAGGGCACGTTCGACGAGTTCCCGCCGCCGATGGTCGACACCCGCTCGAAGAATTACCTGACGATCGCCCTCGAGGAAGTCGCTCAGGGCAAGCTGAAGTACCACTACAGGTAGGGAAGGTCGCCGACGCCGATGGCCCGGTTGCTCCTGGGAGTGAGCGGCGGGATTGCGGCCTACAAAGCGCTCGAGACGGCCAGGCTCGCGGTCAAGGCGGGCCACGCAGTCCGCGTGATTCAGACGCCCGCGAGCGAACGGTTCGTCGGCCGGGCCTCGTTTGAGGCGATCACCGGCTCGCCGGTTCTGACCAGCGAGTTCGAGCCCGACCCCGCGCGCGGGACCTATCCGGGCGAGCCACTCGGCGACCGCGCGCCGATCAGCCACCTGGCGCTGGCGGAGCGGGCCGAGCTCTATCTGATCGCGCCGGCCACCGCCAACACGCTGGCCAAGCTCGCGAACGGGCTAGCCGACAATCTGCTCACCACGGCCGCGCTCGCCGCGGTCTGCCCCGTGCTGGTGGCACCGGCGATGAACGACCGCATGTACCGCCATCCGGCGACCCGCGCCAACATCGAGCGGCTCGCCGCGCGGGGGGTGGTGATCATCCCGCCGGGCGAGGGCCGGCTCGCCTCCCACGGCGAGGACGGGATCGGCAGGCTGGCGGAGCCGGCGCAACTGCTGGAAGCGTGCGAGGCGGTGCTCGCCGCGAGCGCGACCGACGACGCGCGCTGGGCGGGGCTGCGCGTGCTGGTGAGCGCGGGTGGCACCCGCGAGCCGATCGACAGCGTGCGCTACATCGGCAACCACTCCTCTGGGCGGATGGGGGTGGCGCTGGCCGCACGGGCCGCCGCCCGCGGTGCCGAGGTGACGCTCGTTGCCGCCAACCTGGCAGTCGACCCTCCACCTGGGGTGCGCCTGATCGAGGTGCGGACGGCCGCCGAGATGCAGGCCGCCGCCGAGAGGGAGTTCCCGCGCTCGGACGTGCTCCTGATGGCAGCGGCGGTCAGCGATTTTCGCCCCGCCAAGCCGGTCGCGCACAAGCTCAAGAAGACCGCCGCTGAGGCGATCCCCGCCGCGATCGGGCTCGAGCGAACCGAGGACATCCTCGAGAAGCTGGCCTCCCAGCGGCGCCCCGGACAGATCCTGGTCGGATTCGCGGCCGAGCACGGCGAGGGTGCGGTCGAGTACGGGCGCGCCAAGCTCGAATCAAAGGAGCTCGACGCGATCGTCGTCAACGACATATCGCGTCCGGATATCGGGTTCGAGTCCGAAGCCAACGAGGTCGTGATCGTCACGGCCGGCGGCGAGCGGCGGGTCCCCCGGGCCAGCAAGGAGGAGGTCGCCGAGGCAGTTCTCGACGAGGTGCAGCGACACCGGGAGGAGGGAGATGGAGGCGCCAGAGCGGACGCCGGTCGCGCCGCACGAGTCTGAGGCGTACGCCGCCGTGATCCGGCGGATCGCGCACAACATCTCCAGGGCGGTGCAGGTCCGGGCCGAGACGCTCGAGCACCTGCTCGTGGCGCTCCTGGCCGAGGGCCACGTGCTCGTGGAGGACTATCCCGGCGTCGGTAAGACGGCCCTCGCCAGGGCGCTGGCCCGCTCGATCGACGCCTCGTTCGCGAGGGTCCAGTGCACCTCCGACCTGCTTCCCGCCGACGTCGTCGGCACCAACGTCTACGACCAGCGCGAGCAGCGTTTCTCGTTCCGGCCCGGGCCCGTGTTCGCCAACGTCGTGCTCGTTGACGAGATCAACCGGGCCTCGCCGAAGACCCAGTCCGGGCTGCTCGAGTGCATGCAGGAGCGTCGCGTTACCGTGGACGTGCACACGCACGAGCTGGCTCGTCCGTTCGTGGTCCTGGCGACCCAGAATCCGATCGAGTACGAGGGCACGTACCCCCTGCCCGAGGCCCAGGTCGACCGCTTCATGGTTCGGATCTCGCTGGGATACCCGGATCCGGGCCACGAGGCCGGAATGCTCGCCGATCACGAGGCCGGCGACAGGGTCATGTCGCTCTCGGCGGTGGCCAACGGTGGCGAGCTGCTGGCCGCCCAGGACGCGGCCACGCGGGTGCGCGCCACCGAGGCGCTCCGCGATTATGTGGTCCGGGTGCTGTGGCGCACGCGCGAGGACCCGCGCGTCGATCTCGGGGCCAGCCCACGCGCCGGTCTGATGCTCCTGCGCGCGGCGAAGGCGCACGCGATGATGAAGGGACGTGACCACGCGCTCCCGGACGACGTCCAGGCCCTGGCGGAGCCGGTCCTCGCCCACCGGCTGGTGCTCGCACCCGGCTCATCGCGCGCCACCGCCCGTGACGTGGTCGCCGACGCGATCTCATCGGTAAGAGCGTTGTGAGTCGCGCGGCGGGGGTCGCGCTCGGGGGGGCGGCTCTGATCCTCGTCGGGTTCGTGTTTGACTCCTCCGGGCTGTTCGTGCCCGGCGTCGCGTTCGTGGCGCTCGCCGCGATCGTGCCCGCGTGGATCTGGCTCGCCGCACGGGGAGCCAGGGTGAGCCGCCGCCTGGACGCCGAGCGGGTCGTCGAGGACGAGCCGCTCGAGGCCCGGATCGTGGTCCGGCGCGGCGTGCTCGGGCTCCCCGGCGGCGAGGTGATCGACCCGTTCGCCGGGGGGGCGATCCGGCTGTCGGGGCCGCTCGCCACGGGCGCCGCGCGGCGGGCCGGCGAGGTGCGCGTGGTCGCGCGCTTTCCGCGTCGGGGCCGTCGGCGCTTCGATCCGCCGGCGCTGACGCTCACCGACCCGGTCGCCCTCGTCCGCCTGCACGCCCGCGAGAATCCCGGCTCGCAGTCGCTGCTGGTGCTCCCGCGTACCGAGCGGCTGCGGTGGCTACGGCGGGATTCGGGCCAGCGCCTGGACGTCCCCACCGGGCCGGCGTCGCTCGACGCGCTCGCGGCGACCGAGGTCGACGGGCTTCGCCCGTACCGTCCGGGGACGCCGGCGGCACGGATCAGCTGGCCGGCGCTGGCCCGTGGAGCCGGGCTGCTCGAGCGGCGCATGCGCGCCGAGCGCGAATCCGGACCACTGGTGGTACTCGATGCCCGCGCCGTCGCCGATGGCGACCACGTCGACGCCGCGGTACGCGCCGCCGCGTCGCTGGCGCTCGAGCTGGCGCGGCTCGGGGGATGCGACCTGCTGCTGCCGGGCGACCGCCGGCCGCTACAGATCGAGCCGGATCTCGGCGCCTGGCCGGGTGCCCATGCCCGCCTGGCGCTAGTACAGGGAGGTCCCAACGCGCCGCCGCCCTCGACGTCGGTCCGGCCACGGGCCGGGGCGATCGTCTACGTCGCCGCCGAGTCCGGACGGCTCCCCGGGGGGCTGCTGGGCGGGGGGCAGCGCCCCGGCGTGCTGGTCCTGCCCGAAGGAGTCGCGCCGGCCGTACGTGGCGTCCCCAGCTTCGAGGTCAGCGGGTGCCTCGGGTATCTCCTGATGGCAACGAGGAGCTCGGCGCCGCCCAGGGAGCAGGTGGCGTGAGCAGCGGCACGAGGCAGGTGGCGCTGCTCGGGCCCAGCGGGCGCCACGCCTCGCCGCCGCGTCTCGAGGTACAGCCGGTCGCCGAGCAGCCCTGGGTGCGGCTGGCGGCGTTCGCCGCGCTCGGCCTGTACGGGGTGCTGCGCTGGTCGACGCTGCTCTCCGCCGGGTCGGATCGGAGGCTCGTGGGATTGCTGGTGCTCGCGGTGGTCGTGGCTGGCAGCGGGCTGGTGACCCGCAGTCGCGTGCTGCAGGCGCTGGCCGCGGTCGTCGCGGTGCTGGCCGCCTTCGCGGTTGCCGGGATCCCGCTGGGGTGGGTCGTGCACCTGCGAGTCGCCGTCACCGCCAGAGCGATCGGCGACGGGCTCACAGCGCTCCCGCGCGCGCAGGTCCCCTACACGGGGCTGAACCAGTGGGTGCGAACGGTGATCGTGCTCGGAGCGGCCGTGCTGTTGTTCGACGCGGCCCTGCTACTGGCGTTCGCGCCGCGGGTACTGGGTGATCTTCGGCGCGCCGGCGCGGCCCTGCCGATGGTCGCGCTGGCGGCCGTTCCCTCGACGCTGATGCACCCGAAGTTCCCGTACCTCGACGGACTAGTGCTGTTCGCGCTGCTTGCGGCGTTCATGTGGGGAGAGCGGATCCACCGTCAGCAGTTCGGAGGCGCGCTGGCGCTCTGCGGGATCGCCGCGCTCGCCGCGATGGTCGCGGCACCGGCGATCGACCCGCACAAGCCGTGGCTGAATCCCCGCACCCTGGCCGGCGGCCTGGCGCCGACGCACGTCGACACGTTCGACTGGTCGCAGACTTACGGCCCGATCCATTGGCCGCGCAAAGGCCGCGCCGTGCTCGAGGTCCAGGCCACGCGCAGCGAGTACTGGAAGGCGCAGAACCTCGACGTCTTCAAAGGCACCGGATGGGCTCTCGGAAACGTCTCGGAGGGTGCCAGCGCGCTGGGCAACGTGAGCCCCGCGGCGATCCGGCGCTGGACGCAGACGCTGCACGTGACCGTCGGATCGATGAGCACGACCGACGTGATCGCCGCCGGCCAGGCCTACCCACCGCAGCATCTCCCCGAGACGCTGCTTGTTGGCGACAGCCCGGGAACCTGGTCGACCGCAACCGAGATCGGCCCCGGGGACAGCTACTCGGTCGAGGTCTACGCGCCGAATCCGAGCGTCCGCCAGCTGTCCAGCGCCGGCGACCGGTACCCGCGGGGCCTGATTTCCGGATACCTGACGATGTCGGTGCCCGAGCCGTCGCGCAGCACGCTTCAGGGCGTGACCTTCGCGCCGTTTCACTCGACCGAGTTGGCGGCCTACGGCCCCGCCGAGGCCAACCCGGCGATCGCGCTGCGCGCCTCGCCGTACGCGCCGGCGTATGCGCTCGCGACCCGCCTGGCGCGCGCGGCGCGCACGCCCTACGCGTTCGTCGCCGCCGTCGAGAGCTATCTCGCCCACGGCTACACCTACAGCGAGAGCCCGCCGCCCAGTCGCTACCCGCTGGAGAGCTTCCTGTTCTCATCGCGACAGGGCTACTGCCAGCAGTTCGCCGGGTCGATGGCGCTGCTGTTGCGGATGGGCGGTGTGCCGGCGCGCGTGGCCGTCGGCTTCACCAAGGGCTCCTTCGACTCGGCGACCAAGCGATGGATCGTCGACGACACCGACGCGCACGCCTGGGTGGAGGCGTGGTTCCCCCGCTACGGGTGGGTCGAGCTCGACCCGACCCCCGCCGCGGATCCCGCGCTGGGCGGTCACTTGCAGACCCCCAGCGGGGGCGGGAGCGCCGGATCCGCGGACGCCGTGCAAGCGGTTCACCGCGCCCACACGGCCGCGGCGACGGCCGCTGCGTCCAACTCCCGGCACGCGGCGTCGGCGGGCACCGGCGGGGGCGGCGATGTGAGCGCGCTCGCTGTGGTCGGGATCGTCGCCGGACTCGGGCTGTTGGGGATCGTCGTCGTGATCACGCGTCCGCTCGCAGCCGGCGAGGCGATGGTCGCCGAGCTCGAGCGCGCGCTCGCTCGGACTGGGCGGCCGGTGGCCGGCGGCACGACCCTGTCGGCGCTCGAACGCAGGCTCGGTTTCGGGTCGGACGCGGAGGCGTACGTGAGAGCGCTCCGGCTGCAACGGTTCGGCGGCTCCGGCGAGCGCCCCACCGCGGGCCAGCGCCGCGCGCTGCGCGATGCGCTGCGCGACGGGCTGGGGCCGCTCGGGAGGCTCCGCGCGCTCTGGGCGCTGCCGCCCCGGCGAGTCGCTGGCAAGGCCCGCGCCCGGCGTCCGCGGTCTGCCTAAACTGAGAGCAGCGATGGATGACGTATACGACCTCTTCAGGCGGGGGACCGAGCTACTCGAGGCGGGGCACAACCACCAGGCCACGATCCCGCTCTCTCGCGCGCGAGATCTCGACCCTGACAAGACCTCGATCCGTGAGGCGCTCGGTCGCGCCCTGTTCGGCGCCCGCCGCTACGAGCAGGCGGCGCGCGAGTTCGAAGCGGTGATCGACCGCGCCCCGACCAACGATTACGCGCTGTTCTGCCTGGGGCGATCGCTGCAGATGCTCGGCCGCCACGCGGAGGCGCGCAAGCCATTGGCGCTCGCCGCGTGCCTGCAACCCGGCAGGCGCGACTATCGGATCTACCGCGACCGAGCCCGCGCCCGCGCCGCGGCGGCCTCCTCTACCTGAGCGAAGCAGTGCCGGACAGGCCGGCTTTGGGCGCCGCAAAACGGTACTCGCGCTCGAGGCGCGCCGGACCGTTTTGCGGCACGTAAGCCCGCCATATCGGTGCTAACCTGAGCGTTACAGCTTTCTGACCGGGCCCCGCCCGGTGGCAGTACCGGAAGTGGGCGCTCGCCCGCTTTTTTTATGAGTACCTCGTCGGAGGAGATCGTGAGCATCACCGGATTACAGACAGAGATCGAGAGCAGGCTCGCAGCCAGCGAGCCCGAAATCGAGGTGCTGCTCGTGGAGGTGTCGGGGACGACCTTGAGGCTGTTCATCGACCATCCGGACGGCGTCACGCTGGCGCTCTGCGAGCGCGTGTCCGGGCAACTCGGCGGGTACCGCGATCGGTACACCCTCGAGGTCTCCTCGCCCGGGCAAGACCGGCCGCTGACCAAGCCGCAGCACTTCGCGCGGTTCCTCGGCCGGCAGGCGCGGGTGCGCCTGCGCGACGGGCGCGACGGTCACAAGAGCGTGACCGGCGAGCTCGTCGGCGCGTCAGATCGCGAAGTGACGATCGCCGCGGGCGACGGCGTCATCACGATCCCCTTTGAGCAGATCGCCCGCTCGAACCTGATCCCCGGAGACTGAACCATGTCACGTGAAATTTTGGAAGCCGTACGGGGCCTCGCGGCGGAGAAGAACATCTCTTCGGAGAAGCTGATGGAGGCGCTCGAAGACGCGCTCCTGTCCGCTTATAAGAAGACCCCCGAGGCGGCGAAGTACGCCAAGGTCGAGATGGACCGTGAGAGCGGTGACTTCAAGGTCTTCGAGCTGAAGATCCCCGAGGAGATCGAGGCCCAGCTGCTGGTCGATCCCGCGACCGACCAGGAGCCGACCGTGGATCCCGAGACCGGGGAGCTCCGCGAGCCGCCCGAGCCCGAGCTCGACATGGAGAAGCTCAAGGAGTTCGAGGACCAGATCGAGATCGAGGACGTCACGCCGCACGACTTCGGCCGGATCGCCGCACAGACCGCCAAGCAGGTGATCCTGCAGCGGATCCGCGAGGCCGAGCGCGACATGATGTTCGAGGAATATCGCGACCGCGTCGGCGAGCTGATCACGGGGATCGTCCAGCAGTCCGACTCGCGCTACACGCTCGTGCAGCTGCGCGAGCGGGTCGAGGCGCTGTTGCCGAAGTCAGAGCAGGTGGACGGCGAGCGCTACGACCATTCGCAGCGGATCAAGGCCGTGATCAAGGACGTCTCCAACTCGACCAAGGGCCCCAGCATCATCGTCTCGCGCCGCGACCCGGAGCTGATCAAGCAGCTGTTCGAGCTCGAGGTCCCGGAGATCGCAGACGGCCTGGTTGAGATCACCGGGGTCGCCCGTGAGCCCGGCTACCGCTCGAAGATCGCTGTCGTCTCGCACGTCGACGGCGTCGACCCGGTCGGCGCGTGCGTCGGTCCGCGCGGATCGCGCGTGCGGATGGTCGTCTCCGAGCTCCGCGGCGAGAAGATCGACATCATTCCCTACAACGACGAGCCGGCCCGGTTCGTGGCAAAGGCGCTATCCCCCGCGCGTGTGAGGGAGGTGCTGGTGGACGACGCCGGCAAGCAGGCCACCGTGATCGTCCCTGACGACCAGCTGTCACTGGCGATCGGGCGTGAGGGACAGAACGCGCGGCTCGCTGCCCGGCTGACCGGCTGGCGGATCGACATCCGCTCGGAGACCGAGTTCGCGGCCGAGGAGGCCGAGCACGGCTACGAGGAGGACGAGGCACAGGGCCGCTGCGCCGCGATCCTCTCAAATGGCCGCCGCTGCCCCAACGCGGCGCTTCCAGGCTCTCGCTACTGCGGGCTCGAAGCCCATCAGGCGCTCGAGGGCAAGGACACCGACGAGGTCGCGGCGGTTGCCCCGCCGCCCTCGCAGCCCGACGCACAGCCGGCCGAAGGCGCGACGCAGTAGGCCCGGATCATCGGGTCCTTCGATCTACACTGGAGGTAGATGAACAAGCGAGTCCATCAGATCGCCAAGGAGCGGGGACTGCCCTCCAAGGACGTGCTCGAGCGTCTGCGCGCGGCGGGCGTCGACGTCAAGGCGGCTTCCTCCAACGTCGACGAAGACGTGGCGCTGAAGGTACTCGGCAACGGCGACGGCGCCACGGCGAAGCCGGCCCCCGCCACGGCGACGGCACCCCGTAGCGCCGCCAAGCGCACGGTTGACGGGGACTCGCAGCAGCAGGCGCCACCCACCCGGGCTGCCGAGTCGCAGCCAAGCGCCCAGGCCTCCCAGGCGCCGCCGGCGGGCCGGGCGGACCACAAGCAGCGCCCAACCCGCGACTCGCTCCAGGGCGAGCGCGCGCCCGGCACGGCGGGAGGACGCCGCCGGGTCGTGATCGACTCCCAGGCTTCGAGGCGGGCCCCGGGCGGGGGACCCCCGCCCCAGTCAAGCCAGCCCCCGCGCCGCCAGCGGCGTGGCCGCCGCCGCCGCGGCGTGTACGACGAAGAGGCCGAGTCCCGGCCCACGCAGACGGCCGTCGTCGAGCCCGACGCGATCCGGATCAACTCGGGGTCCACGGTGAAGGACGTGGCGGAGTACCTCGACGTCCCGGTGCCTGAAGTGATGAAGAAGCTGATCGCGCTGGGCGAGCTGAAGACGATCACCCAGACGCTCTCCGACGAGGCGATCGGCGTGCTGGCGTCCGAGCTCGGCAAGGACGTCGAGGTCGTCCACACCGAGGAGGAGCCGATCGAGGAGGCGGTCTTCGAGGACGACGAGCAGGACCTCGTCGAGCGGCCGCCTGTCGTGACGATCATGGGACACGTCGACCACGGCAAGACCTCGCTCCTGGACGCCGTCCGCGAGACCGAGGTCGCGGCCGGCGAGGCCGGCGGCATCACCCAGCACATCGGCGCCTATCAGGTCCACCACGACGACAACACGATCACCTTCCTCGACACCCCGGGGCACGAGGCGTTCACGGCGATGCGCGCCCGCGGCGCCAAGGTCACCGACATCGCGGTGATCGTTGTCGCCGCCGACGACGGGGTCAAGCCGCAGACACAAGAGGCCGTCGACCACGCCAAGGAGGCCGGGGTCCCGATGCTCGTCGCGGTCAACAAGGTCGACAAGCAGGGTGCCGATCCAGCGCGCGTGCGCACCGAGATGACCCAGCTCGGGCTGCAGCCGGTCGAGTGGGGGGGAGACACCGAGTTCGTCGACGTCTCCGCGAAGACCAAGCAGGGTCTCGACGACCTGCTCGAGACGATCGTCGTGATGGCAGAGGTCGAGGAGCTCCGGGCCAACCCGGACGCCCCCGCGTCGGGCACGGTGATCGAGTCAAAGCTCGATCCCGGACGTGGCCCGGTTGTCACCGTTCTGATCGCGCGCGGAACGCTGCGCGTGGGCGACTCCGTCGTCGCCGGAGCCCACTGGGGCCGGGTGCGGGCGATGAACGACTTCCTCGGCACGCGCGTCAACCGGGCGCAGCCGGGTGAGCCCGTCGAGCTGCTCGGATTCGACGGCGTCCCCGAGGCCGGCGAGCTGGTCCGCGCGGTCGAGAACGAGCGCCGCGCGAGGCAGCTCGCGACCGAGCGCCAGACGCGCCTGAAGACCGAGGCGCTGGCCCGCCGCGCGGGCAAGCGGGTTTCGCTGGAGGACATCTTCAAGAGCGGCGTCCAGGAGCTGAACCTGGTGCTCAAGGCCGACGTCGCCGGGTCGCTGGAGGCGATCGTCGACGAGATCGCAAAGCTCCCGCAGGACGAGGTCTCGGTCAACGTGATCCGCAGCGCCGTCGGTGCGGTGACCGAATCCGACGTGATGCTCGCCGCCGCGTCCGACGCGGTGATCCTGGCGTTCAACGTCCGGCCGGTCGGCGACGCCCGGGCCGTCGCGGAGCGCGAGGGTGTCGAGATCCGTCACTACTCGGTCATCTACCGGGCGATCGAGGAGCTGCGCGACGCAATGCAGGGCATGCTCGCCCCCGAGGAGGTCGAGGAGGCGGTCGGTACCGCGGAGGTCCGCCAGATCTTCCGCGCCTCACGGGTCGGCACGATCGCCGGGTGCCACGTGGTCGACGGCAAGGTCACGCGCGGCTCCAAGGTACGCCTGGTGCGCGACGGCACCGTCGTCTACGACGGCGAGATCGCGAGCCTGCGGCGCATGACCGAAGACGTTCGCGAAGTCGCGGCCGGGTTCGACTGCGGGATCGTGCTCCGAGACTTCGCCGACATCAAGGAAGGCGACGTGCTCGAGACCTACACCACCCGCCAGGTCGAGCGCGAGCTCGCCTAGCGCCCACCTCGATGCCCGCGAGCGGGTTCGTCGCCGTGCTCGTGATCGATCTCCACTTTCCCGATGCCGGAAGCCTCAAGGGCAAGCGCAAGGAGCTCGCCTCGATCAAGGCGCAGCTCCACGGCCGTCTCGGGGCGGCCGTGGCCGAGGTCGACCATCAGGACCTATGGCAGCGAGCGCGCCTGACCGCGGCGCTCACGGGCGGCTCACTCGCGAAGCTGTCGGCCGCGGCGGACAACGTCGAGCGCTGGCTGGTGGCGCGCTGCCCGGATGGCGTCCGCGTCGAGCGGATCGTCGCATCTGTCCAAGATCTTGAGTAATGAGCTTGCGTTTGTGTTCCCTTTAGGCGAAGAGGACTAGGATGGCTGGCGGACGGATGCGTCGCGTCAACGAGGCGGTGCGAGAGGTGCTCAGCGACGCGATCTCCAAGGACCTCAAGGACCCTCGCGTCGGATTCGTGACCGTGACTGCGGTAAAGACCAGCCCTGACCTGCGCCATGCGCGCGTTTACGTGAGCGTGCTCGGCGACGAGCCAGCGCGTGTCGCGACCCTCGAGGGACTCCGCTCGGCGCACGGCTTCCTGCAGGGAGCGATCGCCTCGGAGCTGACCCTGAAGCGGACCCCGGCGCTCGTGTTCGAGTACGACGACACCGCAGCGCGGGCCGCCCGGCTCACGGCGCTGATGGAGCACGGGCCGGACCTGGAGGACGAGCACGATGCCTGAGAACGGCAACCGCTCGAGCCGCGACGAGGTGCTCGACGAGCTCCGTTCGGCGCACAGGCTGATCCTCGTCACGCACGAGAACCCGGACGGGGACGCGCTCGGCTCGCTGCTCGCTATGCAGCGGATCCTGGAGGCGCTCGGCAAGGACAGCGATCCGTTGATCGACGAGCGCGAGCTTCCGCTCCCGCAGGAGTACCGCTTCCTCCCGCTCGACGGCGTGCTCACCACACCCCCGGATGACGTCGAGGAGCGGACCGCGGTGTTCCTCGACTGCGGCAATCTCGAGCGCAACCCGGCGGAGGCGCTTCGCAAGGTCGGGATGCGGATCATCAACATCGACCACCACCACGACAACACCCGCTTCGGGACCGTCAACCTCGTCGATCCCGAGGCGTCCTGCACCGCCGAGATCGTGTGGGACCTGATGCACGGCCTGGGCGTACAGCCGACTGTGGAGATCGCCGAGGCGCTGTACGTCGGGCTGATCACCGACACCGGTCGCTTCATGTACGAGAACACGAGCGCGCGCTCGCACATCATGGCCGCTGAGCTGATCGAGGCGGGCGTCGACGTTCAGGACATCTACCGGCGCGTCTACGAAGGAGTCCCGTACGGCAAGCTCGCGCTCCTGGCGCGGGGGCTCGCGAAGGTCCAGCGCTATGACAATGGGCGCCTGACCGTGACCGAGCTCGACGCGTGCGACTTCGCCGAATCGGGCGCGCAGGAGAGCTACTCGGAGGGCGTCATCGACCACCTCCGGGCGGTCGACGGCACGGCGGTGGCGGCCCTGATCCGGGAGCGGATCGGCGCCTCCGACGGCGAGCCGCGGCGCAAGGTCTCGCTGCGCGCCTCAGACGATCGCGTCGATGTCTCGGCGATCGCGCGGGTGCAGGGCGGCGGCGGTCACCGCCAGGCGGCCGGCTTCACGACCGCGATGCGGTGGGAGGAGCTGGTCGAGTTCCTGCGCGGCGAGGTCGAGCAGCAGCTGCGGTGACTGACCCCTCGGGGGTGATCCTGTTCGACAAGCCGGCCGGCATCACGTCGCACGACGCGGTCGCGCAGGCGCGGCGGCGGCTCGGCCGCGGCGTCAAGGTCGGTCACGCCGGGACGCTCGACCCGTTCGCAACGGGGCTGTTGCTGCTGCTGGTCGGCCGGGCCACCAGGGCGCAACGGTTCCTGATGGCACTTCCCAAGAGCTACGAGGCCGTGGCGCGATTCGGGGCCAGGTCGAGCACCGCCGACCCGGAGGGGAAGATCGTCGAGACCGGGTCGGTTCCGCAGGGCGAGCTCGAGTTGCCGACCGGCGTGATCCGTCAGCGGCCCCCGGCCTACTCGGCGGTCAAGGTCGGAGGTCGCCGCGCCTACGCGCTGGCTCGCGCCGGCAACGAGGAGCTCGTGCTCCCCGAGCGAGAGGTCGAGGTGTACCGCTTCGATGAGCTTTGGCGGGATGGCGATCGTCGCGGCTTTGCGATCGGGTGCTCGAGCGGGACCTACGTGCGGTCGCTGATCGCGGCGCTCGGCGACGCCTACTGCGAGCAGCTGCGGCGTACCGCGATCGGATCGTTTTCGGTCGAGGACGCCGATCCGGAGCGAATCGTCGCGCTCGAGGAGGCGCTCGCGTTCCTGCCCGAGGTAAAGCTCGACGCCGACCAGGCGCGACGCGCCCGTCACGGGAATCCCGTCCCGGCGGACCCCGATGGGTCCCAGGCTGGGGTCCTCAGGCTGACCGATCAGGACGGCCTGGTCGCGCTCGCCGAGCCCCGCGAGCAGGGCAGCGTGCTCAAGCCGATCGTCGGCCTCCGCGGCTGAGCGCACAGACGGCACACTAGGCTTCGCGCCGATGCTGGTCACGAAGCTGGACGCCGCAGAGCCGCGCCCGCGACGGGTCGCCGTCGGCGAGTTCGACGGCGTCCACCTCGGCCACCGCGAGGTGATCGCGGGCAGCGACACGGTGCTCACCTTCGAGCCGCACCCGCTCCAGGTGGTGCGGCCGGAGGCTTGCCCCAAGCTGCTGACGAGCTTCCCGGTCAAGACCGAGCTGATCGCGGGGCTCGGCGTCCAGGAGCTGGTCGTGATTCCGTTCGACGCTAGCTTCGCCGCCCAGAGTCCGCACGAGTTCATCGACCACGTGCTGGTCGACCGGCTCCATGCGACGCACGTGTCGGTCGGCGAGAACTTCCGTTTCGGCCATCGAGCCGCGGGAGATCCACAGACCCTGATGGCCGATCCGCGGTTCGAGACCCGCGTCGTCCCGCTCGTCGAGATCGACGGCGAGATCGTCTCCTCGAGCCACATCCGCGCGCTCGTCCAGGCGGGCGAGGTGGAGGGCGCGGCGCGGATGCTGGGCGGCCCGTTCCAGCTTCGCGGCGAGGTGGTCGTCGGCGATCGGCGCGGTCGGGAACTGGGGTTTCCGACCGCCAACATCGTGCCCGACGAGGCGCTCGTGCACCCGGGGCACGGGGTATACGTGGCGCTGGCCGACGGGGATTGCGCGGCCGTCAGCGTCGGGGTCCGACCGACCTTCGGCACCGGCCGCGCGGTGCTGGTGGAGGCGTACCTGCTGGACCGTGACGTCGATCTCTACGGCGTGACCCTGAAGGTGGAATTCGTCCGTCGGCTGCGCGGCGAGCGCAGGTTCCCTTCGGTCGAGGCGTTGATCGAGCAGATGCGGCGCGACGTCGAGCAGGCTCGCGAAGTATGCGGGTAGACCCGCGTGCCCGGGTTCCGGATGAACGCGTCGCCTGGCGATACCCGTCTCCCAGAATGGCCGCCGCACGCCTGCTAGCCTGATCGGCCGCATGACGCTCACGAGCGAAAGAAAGCACGAGCTGGTCGAGAAGTTCGGCGAGGGCGCGGCCGACACCGGGCGCGCCGAGGTTCAGATCGCGCTGATGACCGAGCGGATCAACTTGCTCACCGAGCACCTGCGCGCCCACAGCAAGGATCACCATTCGCGCCGTGGTCTGCTGATGCTGGTGGGCCGCCGGCGGCGGCTGCTCAACTACCTGCAGCGCGCCGACCTGGAGCGCTATCGGGCGCTTGTGCGCGAGCTCGGCCTGCGGAAGTGAGTCCGGGCATCGTCGGGCCCGGGACGCCGGCGCCTGAGTTCACGCTGCGTCGCGAGGACGGCACGGAATTCACTCGTGCCTCGCTTTTGGGTAATACCACGGTGCTGGTGTTCTACCCGTTCGCCTTCAGCCCGGTCTGTACCGACCAGCTGAACCTCTATGACGAGGTGCTCGGTGAATTCGAGACCCAGGGCGCGACTCTCTACGGCGTCTCCTGCGACGCGGCTTATTCGCAGACGGCGTTTCGCGAGCAGCTCGGCGTCCGGATCGAGCAGCTCTCCGACTTCGAGCCCAAGGGCGAGACGTGCCGGGCCTTCGGCGTCTATCACCCGGGCGGCTTCCCGCAGCGCGCGCTCGTGATCGTCGGTCCCGACGGGTTGGTCAAGTGGAGCTACGAGGCGCCCTCGCCGTCGGAGCTCCCCGGCGCCAACCTCATCTTTGACGCTCTCGCCGAGGGCTGAGTGCCGCCTGATCTCGGCTCTGCGCCGGTCCCCGAGCCGAGCCCCGAGGACCATGTGCGGGGCCCGGACGACGCCCCACTCGTGATCGAGTACGCCGATTTCGAGTGCCCTTACTGCGCGGCGCTCCTCGCCCGGCTCGCTGGGGCCCAGCTGCGCCGGGTTTTCCGGCATTTCCCGGTGCGCTCGTCGCATCCCCGGGCCTGGGCGGCGGCCTGTGCGGCGGAGGCGGCGGCCCTCCAGGGGCGGTTCTGGGAGATGCACGACATGCTGTTCGCCGACCAGGCCCGGCTCGAGGACCCACACTTGTGGGAGCGGGCACGGGCGCTGGGGCTGGACGTCGAGCGCTTCGACCGAGACCGGCGTGGGGACGCCGTGCGTGGCAGGGTGCGGCGCGACTTCGAGTCCGGCGTCAGGGCCGGCGTCGTGACCACGCCGGCGGTCTTCGCCGGCGGCCGGATGTACACCGGGCACTTCGATCTGGGAGAGCTGGCGCGCCTCAGCTGAAGGCCGCGGCTTCGACCTCCGCCAGAGTGGGGCTCCGCCCCCGCAGCGACCGGGCCTCTCCGGTCGCGGTGATGCTCGCTCTGAGCAGGTCCAGGTGGCGGTCGATCATGGACGGGTCCAGGTGCGCGAACGAGGTCGCGGCGACGCAAGCTCCCTTGAACAGCATCATCACATCCATCGCGCCGATGTCCCGCCTGACGATGCCTTCCTTCTGAGCCCGAACGAGCAGCTGGTCGATGACGGCGACGACCTCCGCGTGCGCCACGCGTATCTCCTCGCGCGCCAGCCAGGTGTCATCGAGCGCTTCGCCAAGGGCCCGATCGAGCTGCCGGCGTCCCATCATCTCGTTCAGGAACTCGAACAGAGCTTCGCCGGGGGCCATGGCCTGGAGCAACTCCTCGCCGTGCAGGCACGCGTCGCGCATCCGCTCGGCGACGACCGCCGCGATCAGGTCCTCCTTGGACGCGAAGTTGCGAAACAGGGTGCCGCGACCGACGCCCGCGGCCTCCGCGATCTCAGCGACCCCCACGTCCAGCCCGCGCTCGCGAAACAGGGCGCTGGCGGTCTCCAGCAGCCGGGTGCGGTTGCGCTGGGCATCCGCCCGGAGCGGTCTCTCCTCCACCGGCATCTCGCCCACTCCTTTAGGCGGGCATCGCCGCCGGCACGGGCGTTGACCACCCAAGCCAGGCTCGATCAGCGGTCATATTGACTCAGGCGACGCGCTAAAATGAAACTCATCGGTCCGCTTACGATAACACAAGCGGACCGCCCGGTCCGTTTGTGTGACGGATTGCCCGCAACCGGCGGGGGTGGCAAAGACCGCGAGCCGAAATCCGCTCTACGCGAGCGCGCTCGGCGCCCGAGCGGCTACCATCACCCCGTTCGGAACAAGGAAAAAACATTTGAGCAGCCCGCCTACCGAACGGCGGGCCCAGAAGGGAACTGAATATGTCTGACGCCGTCACGCGCGTGTCGGTCGAGATCGAGGGGACCGAGGTCTCCTTTGAGACCGGCAAGCTGGCCAAGCAGGCCTCCGGCGCCGTCGTCGTCCGCTCGGGCGACACGATGGTCCTCTGCACCGCGACCGCAGGAAACCTCCGGGACGTCGACTTCCTGCCGTTGACCGTCGACGTCGAGGAGCGCATGTATGCAGCCGGGAAGATCCCCGGCTCGTTCTTCAAGCGCGAGGGCCGCGCGGGGGAGAAGGCGACGCTCACGGCGCGCCTGATCGACCGCCCGATTCGCCCCCTCTTCCCGAAGGGCTGGCGGTATGAGACGCAGCTCGTCGCGCTGCCGATCTCCGTCGATCACGAGCACCCCTATGACGTGCTCGCGATGAACGGCGCCTCCGCGGCGCTGATGATCTCGGAGGTCCCGCTCCCGACGCCGGTCGGCGCAGTGCGGATCGGCAAGATCGACGGCAACTTCGTCGTCAACCCAAACGAGGAGGACCTGGTCGACAACACCGAGCTCGACCTGATCGTCGCCGGCACCGACGAGGCGATCCTGATGGTCGAGGCGGGCGCCAACGAGGTGCCGGAGGCCGAGATCCTCGACGCGCTCGATATCGCCCACCAGGAGATCAAGAAGCTGTGCGCAATCCAGCGCGAGCTGGCCGAGAAGGCCGGCAGGCCGAAGCTCGAAGTCGTCGTGCCGGAAGTGGACCCCGGGCTCTATGAGCAGATCAAGGGCTCGCACGGCGCCGCCCTCGACGCGGCCACGCAGATCGAGGACAAGCTCGAGCGCCAGGAGGCAACCACGAAGATCGAGGAGGAGATCCTCGAGCAGTACTCGGGCGATCCCGAGGCTGAGACCTATGGCGAGTATCGCGCCAGGGCGCAGCTCGCGTTCGACAAGCTCGAGAAGACGATGATCCGCGAGCGGATCGCCGTGCAGAAGCGTCGCCCCGATGGACGCCAGCCCGACGAGATCCGCCCGATCTCGATCGAGGTCGGGGTTGCCCCGCGCGCCCATGGCTCGGCGCTCTTCACCCGCGGCCAGACCCAGGCCCTGAGCGTCGTCGCGCTCGGGACCACGCGTGAGGAGATGCGGCTCGACACGCTCGGGCTCGAGACCTCCAAGCGCTATTTCCACCACTACAACTTCCCGCCGTTCTCGGTCGGGGAGGCAGGGTTCATGCGTGGCCCCAAGCGCCGCGATATCGGCCACGGCGCGCTCGCCGAGCGGGCGCTGGTCCCGATGATCCCGACCCAGGAGGAGTTTCCCTACACGATCCGGGTGGTCTCGGACATCCTCGAGTCAAACGGCTCCTCCTCGATGGCCTCGGTGTGCGGTTCGACGCTGTCGCTGATGGACGCCGGGGTGCCGATCAAGGCCCCCGTCGCGGGCATCGCGATGGGCCTGATCAAGGAGCGGGATGACTACATCATCCTCACCGACATCGCGGGCGTGGAGGACCACCTCGGCGACATGGACTTCAAGGTCGCCGGGACCGGGGACGGCATCACCGCACTGCAGATGGACATCAAGATCACCGGCGTGACCTTCGAGATCATGCGCGAGGCGCTGGCGCAGGCGAAGGTGGCCCGCGAGTTCATCCTCGGCGAGATGGCGAAGGTGATCGACGCCCCGCGGACCGAGCTGTCCAAGCACGCCCCGCGGATCTCGACGATCCAGATCGACCCCGAGAAGATCGGGCTGCTGATCGGTAAGGGCGGGGAGACGATCCGCGGCCTCCAGGAGGAGTTCGAGGCGCAGATCGACGTCAGCGAGGACGGTCAGGTGCTGGTCTACGCAGCCGACGGCGAGCGCGGCGACGCGCTCGTCGACCGCATCCGTTCGATGACCAAGGACGTCGAGGTCGGCGACGAGTTCAGCGGCAAGGTCGTCAAGACGACCGCGTTCGGCGCGTTCGTAGAGCTCTCGAAGGGCACGGACGGCCTGCTGCACATCTCGAACGTCGCGCCGGGCCGACGGATCGAGACGGTCGAGGAGGTGCTGAACCGGGGCGACGATGTCGAGGTGCGCGTGGTCGAGGTCGACCGCGAGCGCGGCCGCATCGGCCTGCGTCTCGCCAGCGACCCTGAGGTCGCCGGGAAGACGGCCGAGGAGCTCGCGTCGGTAGGCACCGGAGACCCGGGGCCGCCGCGGCGCGACCGTGGCGACCGCGGCGGTCGTGACGGCCGTGGGCCCCGCGGGCGCGGTGATCGTGACCGTGACCGAGACCGAGACCGAGACCGAGACCGAGATCGAGACCGTGGCAGGGTGCGCGACCGTGACCCGGAGCGGCCGCGTTCATAGCGGCTGACGTGGAGCAAGAGCACCGGCTGACGACGCTCGACTCGGGCGTTCGGATCGTGACGGAGGCGATGCCCTCCGTCCGATCCGTCTCGCTGGGATTCTGGATCGGGACCGGCTCGCGCGCCGAGTCAGACGAGCAGGCCGGGCTCTCGCACCTGCTCGAGCACCTGCTGTTCAAGGGCACCTCGAAGTACAGCTCGGTGGAGATCGATCAGATCTTTGACCGAATGGGCGCCGAGCTGAACGCCGGCACGGGCAAGGAGACCACATCGGTCTACGCACGCGTGATCGACCAGCACCTGGCCGAGGCGTTCGACGTGATGGCGGACATGGTCTTCCGGCCGTCGCTCACCGAGATCGACTCCGAGCGCGCGGTGATCCTCGAGGAAATCGCGATGTACGAGGACGATCCACAGGAGAAGGTGTTCGACGTGTTCGGCGAGGCGGTCTTTGGCGAGGACCCCCTGGGTCGCGCGATCATCGGCCGGGCGGAGGTGATCGCGAACACGCCCCCGGAGCGGATCGCCGAGTTCCACGACTCCCGCTACGTACCGGCCAACATCGTGATCGCCGCCGCCGGTGCCGTCGACCACGAGACGCTCGTCGCGCTGACGAAGGAGCTGACCGGTGAGGTAGACGGCAGCGAGCCGGGTCCGCGACCGCCGTTGACGCCGCCACTCGGACGCGGCCGCCGGCGGTTTGAGCGCAAGGACACCGAGCAGTACCACGTGTGCCTGGGCGGCCCCGGGATCTCCCGCCACGACGATCGCCGCTTCGCGCTCCGGGTGCTCGACACCGTCTTCGGCGGGACTTCCTCCTCGCGGCTGTTCCAGGAGATCCGCGAGAAGCGGGGACTGGCGTACGCGGTCTACTCGTTTACCAGTGCCTATCAGGACATCGGCCAGGTCGGTCTCTATCTCGGGACCCGCCCGGACAACCTCGTCAACGGGCTGCAGGTGGTCGGATCAGAGCTCGAGCGCCTGCGTGAGAATCCCGCGACGGACGATGAGCTCGACCGCGCCAAGGAGAACCTCAAGGGTCGCGTGGTGTTGGCGCTCGAGTCGACCGGGGCGCGGATGAACCGGCTTGGGTCCGAGGTGCTGGCCGAGGCGCCGCTGCTCCCCCTTGACGAGGTGGTCGAGCGGATCGAGGCGGTGACGCGCGAGGACCTGGCGGCGCTCGTCGGCGAGCTGTGGGCGCCAGAGCGACTGTCCGCGGCGGGGATCGGCCGTGAGGAGTCGACCTTTGAGGAGGCGCTGGCCGCGGTCGGGCCGGCGCTGGTGGAGAGCGCGTAGTGATTCGTGTCGCGGTCGTGGGGGCCGCGGGACGGATGGGGGAGACGGTGTGCGGTGCCGTCGAGTCCGCCGCGGACATGGAGCTCGTGGCGCGGGCCGATCCCGCGCTCGGCACCTCGCTGGCCGGTGCGCTCGCGGCTCAGCCGGAGGTTTTGGTCGACTTCACGATCCCGTCGACGGCCGTGGAGAACGCGCGCCAGGCGGTGGCCGCTGGCGTCCACGTGGTGATCGGGACGACCGGGTTTGACGTCGCCGAGCTTCAGGACCTGACCGGCGCCAACGTATTCGTTGCGCCGAACTTCGCGATCGGCGCGGTGCTGATGATGCAGTTCGCACAGCAGGCCGCCCGGTATATGGCCCGCGCTGAGATCATCGAGCTCCACCATGACCGCAAGCTCGACAAGCCGAGCGGGACCGCCGCGCGAACCGCCCGGCTGATGGCGCAGGCCGCACCCGCGATCGGCGAGGTGCCGATCCACTCCGTGCGCCTGCCGGGTCTCGTGGCCCACCACGAGGTTGTGTTCGGCGACCTCGGCCAGACGCTGACGATCCGTCACGACTCGATCGACCGACAGTCGTTCATGCCCGGCGTGCTGCTGGCGATCCGCAGGGTCGGCGGGCTGCGCGAGTCGCCCGTCGTGGGCCTCGAGGCGCTGCTGTAGCGATGCCGGCGCCACCCCGGGTGCTCAACCTCGAGGAGATCGAGGCGATCGCCGGCCCGGGCACGCTCAGCTGGCTGCCGGTCCGCTACACGCTTGGTGTCCGCGCGTTCGGCTGCAATGCATACATCGCGCACGACGTGGGGCAGGACGTCGTTGAGCCGCACACCGAGAACGCGGAGCTCGCCCACGAGGAGCTGTACTTCGTCGCCCGCGGGCGCGCCAGGTTCATGATCGACGAGCAGACCTACGACGCGCCCGCGGGTACGTACGTATTCATCCCGGACCCGGCCTCGCACCGGCATGCGGTCGCGGCCGAGCCCGGCACCACCGTGCTCAGCTTCGGCGGGCCGCCGACATTCGAGCCCTCCGCCTGGGAGTGGGGGTTCCGGGCGGCGCCGCTTGCGCGGACCGACCCCGAGCGCGCCAGGGAGATCCTTGACGAAGGTCTGGCCCTGGACTCGGAGAGCCCCACGCTCCACTACGGCATGGCCTGCCTCGAGGCGCTGACCGGCGAGCGCGCAAGCGCGATCGCTTCGCTGCGCCGGGCGATCGAGCTCGAGCCCGAGCTCAGCAGCCGGGCGCGTGAGGACTCCGACCTCGAGGCCCTGCGCGACGATCCCGGCTTCCGCGCGCTGACGGGCGCGTGACCTGAGCCTCAGCGGATCGGAGTGACCCGGTAGAGCGCCGCACCGTGCGGCGCGACCGACGCCTTGATCGGTCCCCGCGTGGTCGTGACGCGGCCGCTCCACAGATCCTGCAGCTCGTAGGAGGGTGCACGGGGGAGGCCCAGCTTGTGCGAGGTGGTCTCGAAGCGCACCGCCGCCGAGCCGCGGTTCAGAAGCGCGATCGCCCGCGCGCCGCCCGTCAGCGGCTTCGCCCATATCTGGCCGTCGCCGTGCACGCTGATCGGGCGGCCCTGGATCCCGAGCGGATCCTGGTCGACCGCGATCACCCGTGGGTTCGTGAGCATCGTCACGCTCGCGTCCGAGAGCGTCCGGGGATCGCTTCCGAGGATCAGCGGCGCGGCCACGAGCGCCCACATCGTCAGCTGCGCGCGGGCCTCGGTGGCCGTCATCCCTAGCTCGGGGCCGAGGTAGTCGGGGTCGTTCCAGTGGCCCGGCCCCGCCACCGCGGGGTGTGCCGCGTCGTGATCGAGGTTGCGGAGCACGTCGGCGAACTCGATCTTCCGGGTGAAGCCGATGTCGGTGTCGGTGCGCCAGCTCTGGGCGATTCGCGGCGCCCAACGGTAGTTTTCGTGGGCGGAGTCGGCAAGTGACGGCCGGGTGCCGTCGATCTGGCCCGGAACCCAGAAGTTGTCGACGTTGAGGAGCAGGCGCCGGTGGCTCGCGTTCCCGGCCAGCGCGCGCGCGAACGAGCGGTATGCCGGTTGTGGTGTCAGGTGCGCCTGGCCGGCGCCGCAGAAGTCGACCTTGACCGCGTCGAATCCCCAGGCGGCGAACGAGTTCGCGTCCTGCTGGTAGTGGCCGAGCGATCCGACGCCTCGCCCGTAGCAGCCGCTCGCGCCGGCATCGGTGTAGATCCCCGCCAGCAGCCCGTGGCTGTGCAGCCAACCGGTCAGCCAGCGCAGCCCGTGGGGCCACTGCCCTGTATCGACGGTCAGCTCACCGCGGGCATCGCGCGCGCCGCTTGCCCAGCCGAAATCGAGCCACACGATCGTGTACCCGGCCCTCGCGAGGCCGCGGCCGATGAGCGCCCGCGCGACCGACAGGATCGTGTGCTCGTCGAAGACGCCGCCGACGCCGTAGTAGGTGTTCCAGCCCATGTACGGCACCGGGGCCATCACCCCGGGAGGCCGGCTCGACGCCGCCGGAGCACCCGCGGACATCAGCACGATCGCCATCGCGAGCACGCCCACGCACGCGGCCACCCGGCGCCGCGCGACTACCACCACTTCTGTTCGCGTGCCCGGTCGGTGCCCCCGGTCTCGTCGAGCGCGTCGAGCGCCCGGATGTCCTCGTCCGAGAGCGAGAAGTCGAAGAGCTGCGCGTTCTCCGCGATCCGCTCGCGGTGAACCGACTTCGCGATCACGATCAAGCCGAGCTCCAGGCACCAGCGGAGCAGCACCTGTGCCGGGGTGCGCCCGACCCGGTCGGCGATTCGCGCGACCTCGGGGCTCCGGAGGTGTCGCCCGGTACCCAGCGGGCTGTAGGCCTCGGGCGCGATTCCGCGCTCCTGGCACCCCTCCAGCAAAGCACGGCGGTATTCGAACGGGCTGAACTGGACCTGGTTGACGACCGGGCGGGTGCCGGCGACCTGCAGGAGCTCATCGACCTCGGCAAGGCTGAAGTTGGAGATCCCGATCGAGCGGGCGTGGCCCTGCTCGCGGGCCTGCTCCATTCCCGGCCACGCCCAGGTCGGTCCGCCCTGCGGCCAGTGAATGATGTAGAGGTCGACCTGCTCGACGCCCAGGCGCTCGCAGCTCCGCGCCGCCTCGGCGGCCGGGTCCTTGTGGCCCGGGTAGAACTTGGTCGTGAGGAAGACCTGCTCGCGCGGCACGCCGCTGTCGCGCAGCGCGCGGCCGACGCTCGCCTCGTTGCCGTATGCCTGCGCCGTGTCGATGTGCCGGTAGCCCGCCTCGAGCGCCGAGCTCACCGCGTTCTCGGTCTCCGGCCCGTCGGGCACCTGCCAGACGCCGAAGGCGAGCACGGGGATCTGATTCCCGTCCGCCAGCTCGCGGATCGTCGCGGCTGGACTTGTGGCTGGGTCTTGCACGTGGGCCTCCTTCGTTGGGTCAGACGCCCACATCTTGACTGGTAGCGTCCGCCGGCATGTGCGCGGAATGGCCGGCGGTCAACTACGAGCAGTGGAGCCGGGCGTGCGACACGCTTCACGCTCACTCCCAGGCGCTCGGCAAGCTGGCGGTCGCGTTGGCCCCGCCCGAGCCAGAGCTGATGCACGCGGCGCTGCGGCTCACCGCCCGCGGGATCGAGACCGCGCCGCTGCCCATGCCCGACGGCGCGGGTGCGGTCGTCGCGCTGCTCGATCTGCGCACGCACGAGGCCGTTATCGAGACGACCGGCGGTAGCTCGCAGCGCGTGCCGCTGACCCCGAACCGCACCGTCGGCGAGGTGACGCGTGAGGTGGTCAATGCCGTGCGACGGCTGGCCGGCCCTGTGGACCTGAACCCGATCCCGCAGGAGGTGCCGTGGACGGTGCCGCTCGACGAGGACGAGGACCACGGCGAGTACGACCCTGAGCAGGTGGCGTCCTTCTTCCTCGCCGCCACCCAGGCCGCCCTCGTGCTTGCCAGGTTTCGCGCGCCGTTCCGCGGGCGCTCCACCCAGGTCAACTTCTGGTGGGGCTCGTTCGACCTGGCCGTCAGCCTGTTCTCCGGAGAGCCGGCCGCCCCACCGTCTGACGACTTCATCATGCGTAACTCGATGGACGCCCAGGACGTCGCCGTCGGATGGTGGCCCGGGGACACTCGCTACGGCAAGGCGGCGTTCTACGGCTACGCCCATCCTGCCCCGGACGCTTTCGCGAACGCGACGCTCGAGCCCGCCGCCACGCGCTGGGATCCCGGCCTGGGCGAGTACCTCCTCGACTGGGACGACGTCCGCGAGCAGGCCGATCCGCGCGCCGACGCGCTCGCCTTTGCGCGCTCCGTGTTCAGGCACGCGTGCGCCGTCTGCGACTGGGACCCCCGGCTCGCGGCGACGGCCGAGGGCCGCCCGCCGCCCGTCAGCTGAGGCGCTCAGGCCAGCGCGCTCCTGGCGCTCTCCAGATCGTCGGTGGCGACCACGAGCTTGACGCCGCCAAAGGTGGTGTAGAGCAGCTCGATGTTGACGCCCGCGGCGGCCAGCTCTCGCCCCAGCTCGCCGAGAGATCCGGGCGTGTTGGCGACGTCGATCACCAGCACTTCGCGCTGATCCGCGATCCGCATGCCCACGGCCTGGAGTGCCGTGACCGCGCGCTCTGCCGCCTCGTCAGCGATCAGGACGTGGATGATCCCCCTGCCCTCGCCGGTGAACGCGCACATCCCCTCGATGTTCACCCCGGCTCGGCCGGTGGCCTCGCCGAGCTTGGCGAGCTGCCCCGGCTCGTCCCTAAGAACAACGGTCAGATTCGTGGGCATCCACTACGCCGCGACCGCCGGCAACCCGACCCCGATCACCTTCAGGCGGCGGGACAGCGCGGTGAAGGCGAACTCGTTCATCTCCTGGCTGGAGTACCCCAGGTACTCGTACTCGTCGCCGAGCTGATAGCCGGGCGGAACGAGCACGCCGGCGGCAGCCGGCAGCGTCTCGGCAAGGGTGTCCTGGATCCGCTTGGCGAGCTGCGGGTCCCGCGCCTTCTGCTGCAGGAACCAGGTCCCGTAGGCGACGTGGCGGTGCTCGTCCTGAGAGATCCGCCTGAAGGCCTCGAGGTGTCCGCGGAGAATCCCGCGACGCTCGATCCGCTCGGTTTGGAAACGCTGGCCGGTGAGCGCCAGCGTGCCCTCGATCACCATGTGGTAGACGGTGACGAAGTCGACCTTCGCCTCGACGTTGGTGGGGTCGGCCAGCAGCGCCTGATGGGACTCGACGAGATGGCCGTCGAACAGCCTGAAGTAGTCGTCGTTGAGGTCCTCGCGTGCGCGGGCGATCCGATCTTCGAACGCGCCGTCGTAGGCGAACACCTCGTCGAACAGGCGGTTGAAATGCTGGGCGTGGCGCGCCTCGTCGACCTGCTGGGTCAGCAGGAACGCCTCCTCGTTCTTGTCCTCGGCGGCCATCACCAGGCCCGAGAACTGGTTGGTGACACGCTCCTCGCCGACGAAGAACGCCGACAGCCCCCAAAGCATCGACTCGCGCTCGGACTCGGTCATCGCCTGCCAGTCGCGGCGGTCCTGATCGAGCGAGATCTGATGCGAGGCCCAGCTCTGCCGTTCCCATAGCCGGTAGAGCTCCAGCGGGCCCATCAGCTTGATCTCCGGCAGCTGCGACTCGTCGGCGATCGTCGCTACGTCACCCTGGACGGTCAGGTCCAGCAAGCTCGCCATGCTCTTCTCCTCGGTCGTGAACGCCCTCTCGCTCCTGGAAGCGCGCCGCCGAGTCTACCGGCGCACCCGTCAGCAGCCGCTGTCGCAGGGTCTCGGCGCGACCGGCCTGCGCGGCTCGCCGCGCACGCTCGTCGCTGAGCTCGATCCCCTGCTGGGCGGCCAGGTCGAGCAGTTCCTGACGCTCCTCGTCCTGGCGGGCGAAGCGGAAGAAGAGCCATCCGAGCAGAATCACCGTCAGGATGCTCTCCTCGACCATCATCACCCCGCCGGCGAGGTTCTGGTCCGAGAGCGGGTTGAGTCCACGAGCGGCGTCGCTCGAGCGGTACACGGGGTAGAAGATCGTTTGCGACCACAGCAGGATGTTCGCCAGCACCGCGCCGGTCAAGCGCACGACGATGATGTAGCCGAGCGCTCCCCAGCCGCCGAACCACCGCGGCTTCGGCAACGGGCCGATCAGGCCGAGCCACAGCAGCACGCCGAACCACAGCATGCAGGCGTGCTCGAGCGCGTGCACCAGATCGTGCCGGATCGCCAGCTGGTAGAAGAACGGCACGTGCCAGGCGTACAGGTCGACGGCCCACAGCGCGAGCGCGACCAGTGGGGTGGCGAGCCGGCGCAGCGACCGCGTGGGGCGGATCTGCAACAGCGGCGCAAGCATCGGCCCGGTGAGGCCGAACACGATCAGCAGCGCCGCGATGTCGCCGATCAGGATGTGCTGGATCATGTGAGCCACCAGCACCTGGTCCGCGAGGCCATCCACCGGCGGCAGCTGCACCGTGGTGAGCAGGACGACGCCGGCGACGAACGCCGCCGTCCGCCAGGGGTCGACGGGGCGGCGCTCGCGCGACAGGGTCCGTGCGCGCACCGCGTACAGGTAGAGGTAGGCGCAGCTGGCCAGCAGCGGCGGTACGAACTCGGCCAGGTGCAGCCCGCCGAAGGCGGCGGCTAGGACAAGCGGCGGCGCGTGCATCCGTCCGCGCGGCTCACGCGCTTCCGTAAGCGGCGGGCGGCGAGGCGGCGCTCTGGTAGGTGGCGATCTGCGCCAGCAGCGACGCCGGGCTGGTGCCACCGAGGACGCGCAGGCGGGGAAGCCGGTAAGAGTCATCGACCCGGCTGGCCCACCCCGGGATGACGGTGGTCGAGCCGATGTACCCGGCCGCGCGGACGGCCGAGATCACGGTCGAGTCGTAGTGGCCGGACGGGTAGCAGAACCAGTTCACCGGGACCCCGTAGCGGCTGCGCAGCGTCTGACGCGCGGTGACGATCTGATACTGGAGCTCGGACGAGTCGAGCCTGATCAGATCGGCATGGCTGATCCCCTGGGTGTCGAGCTCCCAGCCCGCGTCGAGCAGCCCCTTGACTTGCGTGTCGCTGAGCCCGCCCTCGGACGGAGGCAGCCCGCTGAGCTGGATGTTCTCGACCCCGACCCAGCCGAGCCGCTTCAGCACCGGGAGCGCGTTGGTGTACTGGGACGCGTATCCGTTGTCGAACGTGAGCACGACCGGCTTGCCCGGACCGAGTGGCACGCCGCGGGTCCAGTTGGCCTCGAGCTGGTCCATCGTGACCGCGTGCCACCCGGCCGCCTTGAGCGCCTCCATCTGGGCCGCGAACTCGTCGGCCGGGACGTACAAGCCCGGGAACGGGGCGCCGGCGGGGGGAGGGTTGATCACGTGGTACATGAGGATCGGCACCGTGGCGTTGCCGGGGACCCCCGTGCCCTTGGCCTGCGTGAGACCGGCCGGCGAGGAGGTGGCCGCGGGCGTCGAGCGGTGGTGCGAGGAGGTCCGCTTGACGGCGGCGCTCCGCGATCCGGTCCGCGCCGCCGGTGGAGCGGAGCTCCCCGTGGAGCCGCCGCCCGCCGAGGCGATTGCCACCACAGCCGCGATCGCCACAACCGTGACCAGCGACCCCGTCGCCACCAGCCGTCTGCGGCGCGCCCGCCTCCGCCTGCGGCGCTGTCGCTCGAGCTGGCGGGCATTCAAGTCCCTGAAGCTCATCGGCCCACGAAGGTAGCGCCTCAGGCGGTCACCGTGGCCGCCGAGCACGCCCGAGCGCTAGGCTCGATAGGTCGAGCGTGAAGTCCGAAAGGAGGCCGCGTGAGGAAATCAGCTTGTGTCCTGATCGTCCCGCTCGCCGTGCTGGCCGCCGCGTGTGGCAGCAGCGGTAGCAGCAGCACGGCGTCGAGCACATCGACGCCGGCCGCGGCCGCGACGAGCAGCACCGCGAACACGACCACGGCCGCCCCATCCGCGTCGGTCGCGCTGGCGACGAAGACGCTCCCGGGCGTCGGTTCGGTGCTTGTCAACGGCGCCGGGCGGGCCCTTTACGTGTTCATCCCCGACAACGCCAAGAAGGTCACGTGTGTCGGCGCGTGCGCGGCCGTGTGGCCGCCGCTGTCGATCGCCGCGGGCCAGAAGCCGGCGGTCTCCGGGGGCGTAAACGCTTCGCTGGCATCGAGCGACCCCAACCCGTCCGGCGGTAGCGTGGTGACGTACGGTGGCTGGCCGCTGTACCTGTACGTGGCCGACCCGAGCCCGGGGACCGACCACGGACAGGCGATCAACCAGTTTGGCGGCCTGTGGTACGTGATCGCGCCGTCAGGCAAGCTGGTCAAGGGCAAGTCCGCCACGAGCACGACCTCGAGCGGGGGCAGCGGGTACTGAGCGTCCTGCGATAATCGGCGCCGATGACGGTCGAGCTCGGCGCAGTCCTGACCCCGATGGTGACCCCGTTCGACGCGCAGGGACGCGTCGACGAGGAGGCCACCGGTCGTCTCGTTCACCATCTGCTCGACCATGGGTCCGACGGGATCGTGGCCTGCGGAACCACAGGTGAGGCCGCGACGCTGTCGGACGAGGAGCACCTGCGGGTGATCGAGCTGGTGGTGCGGGCGGCGGGTGGACGCGCCACGGTGGTCGCCGGGGTTGGCTCCAACGACACCCGCCACGCGGTGTATTTGACCGAGAAGGCGACCGAGCTCGGCGCCGACGCGCTGCTGTCGGTCAACCCGTACTACAACAAGCCGAGCCGCCGGGGGATCATCCGCCACTACGAGGAGGTCGACCGCGCCACCGACCGCCCGATCCTGCTCTACAACATCCCACAGCGCACCGGCTCGGACATGCCAAACGACCTGCTCGCCGAGCTGGCGCAGCTCGAGCACGTCGTCGGGGTCAAGCAGTCAAACCCCGACAACCTCGCGAAGGTCGACGGGCTGCAGATCTACGCCGGCAACGACGACCTGTTCGCGGACGTGCTCGAGATGGGGGAGCCCGGAGGGATTCTCGTCTCGGCGCACCTGTTCGGCGAAGAGTTGCGACGGATGGTCGACGAGCCCGACAGCCGCAGTGAGATCGACGAGACCCTCCAGGACGTGTACCGCGACCTGGCCGTAGCCCCGCTCGCCTGCGCGACCAAGGCGGCGCTGAACCTGCTCGGCCTCGAGGTGGGCGCCCCGCGGCTCCCCTACGTCGAGCTCGACGAGCACGAGACCGCGGTAATCCGCACGATGCTCGAACGCCACGGCCTGCTGCAGACAGCGCGCGCGTGAGCGGCAGACTGCGCGTCCTGCCGCTCGGCGGTTTGGGCGAGATCGGCAAGAACATGACGGTCGTCGAGTACGAGGGCCGGATCGTGGTCGTCGACACGGGGCTGCGCTTCCCGACCACCGACATGCTCGGGATCGACCTCGTGCTGCCCGACTTCTCCTACCTGCGCGAGCGCGCGGACGACATCGAGGCGATCGTCGTGACCCACGGCCACGAGGACCACCTCGGCGCGCTCCCCTGGATCCTCCGCGAGCTCGGCCAGGATATACCCGTGTACGGCGGCCGGCTGACGGTCGCGATGGCACGGTCGAAGCTCGACGAGCACCGCCTGCGCGAGGTCCAGCTCGAGGACCTCGCCCCGGGAGACGACCTCGAGCTCGGGCCGTTCACGCTCGAGCTCGTGCATATGACGCACTCGATCCCGGACTCGTGCGCGGTGGTGCTCGGGACCGACTTGGGGCAGGTGGTACTGACCGGCGACTACAAGTTCGACCAGACCCCCGTCGACGGGATGCCGGCCGACGTGTCGCGACTCGCCGAACTGGGGCGGGAGGGGGTGCTCCTGCTGTTCGGAGACTCGACCAACGCCGACCGCGAGGGATTCTCGCCCTCGGAGAGCGGAGTCGGGCGCCACCTGCAGGAGGTCTTCTCCCGCGTCGAGGGACGGATCATCGTCACCAGCTTCGCGTCGAACATCCATCGCGTCCAGCAGGTGATCGATGCCGCCAGCGTGCTCGGGCGCAAGGTCGCGCTGGTCGGGCGCTCGATGCGCAAGAACGTCAACATCGGCCGCTCGCTCGGCCATATCGACTTCCCGGAGGGCGCCCTGATACAGCCTCAGGAAGTCGAGGACTGGCCCGACGAGCGCGTGGTCGTGATCTCGACCGGATCCCAGGGCGAGCCGCTCTCGGCGCTGAGGCGCATGGCGCACAACGACCACCGCGCGATCAAGCTCCACCGCGGCGACACGGTGGTCTTCTCGGCCACCCCGATCCCCGGCAACGAGCGCGCCGTGGGAGAGACGATCGACCGCCTCTACCACATCGGCTGCGACGTGATCACGCCGCGCGAGGCGCCGATCCACGCCTCAGGGCACGGCTACACCGAGGAGCTCAAGCTGATGCTGAACCTGCTGCAGCCGCGCTACGTGATGCCGGCCCACGGAGACCACAAGCGCCAGCACCTGCACGCGCAGCTGGCCGAGGCGGTCGGGATCGATCCCGCCAGCGTGTTCCAGGGCGAAAACGGACTGCCGCTCGAGATCGACGAGCGCGGCGCGAGCTTCGGCGAGCCCGAGGAGTCCGGGATGATCTTCGTCGACGGCGTCGACATCGGCGACCCGGCCGACGTGGCGCTGCGCGACCGGCGGATGCTCTCCGACGACGGGATCTTCATCGTCGTCGCGACGATCTCCGAGCAGACCGGGGAATCGGTCGTCGCCCCGGAGGTCATCTTCCGCGGCGTGCCGTTCATCGAGCAGGCCGACGGCCTCCTCGAAGACATCCGAATGGCGGTCGAGACCTCGCTCAAGCGCGCGGTGGCGGATGAGATCAGGGAGATCGACCTGCTCCAGCAGGAGCTCCACGACGACCTAGCGGCATTCGTCTACGACAGGCTGCGGCGGCGGCCGATGGTGCTCCCGGTCGTGGTCGAGGTCTGACGATCTTCGTCCGCCGACGCCTCTGTGCCCTCGTGCGCCGCCAACCGCACCACGAAGCGCGCGCCCGTCCCGTACGCGGTCCGCTCGAGCGTCACCGAGCCGCCGTGCGACTCGGCGACCGCTCGAACGATCGACAGACCGAGGCCTGAACCGCGCGCGCCGGCGCGGCCGCTGCGCACGAACCGCTCGAACACCCGATCTTCCAGCTCGGGTGGGATCCCCGGCCCGTCGTCCTCGACCACCAGGACGGCTTCATCGCCGTCGCGCAGGGTCGAGGCGCGGATATGTGTCCCCGGAGGCGTGTGCTTGACGGCGTTCTCGATCAGGTTCAGCACCAGCCGGTGAAGCTCGTCGCGGGTACCGGAGACCACGACCGGCTCGGCCGACACCGACAGCTCGTGGTACTCGGCCACTGGCTCGATCTCCGAGGCCGCCTCGGTCACCACCTCGTCGAGTCTCGTCGCGAGTCGCGGGTGGGTGCGCTCGGCGTCGGCGCGCGCCAGCAGCAGCAGGTCGCCGACCAGCCGCCGCATCCGCCTCGCAGACCGGAGCGCCGCCTGCGAGATATCGGCCTGCTCTCCGTCGAGCTCCTCGGCAAGCAGCTCAAGGCTCGTCAGCACGCTGGTCAGCGGGGTCCTCAGCTCGTGCGAGGCGTCGGCGACGAACTCGCGCTGGCGACCGAGTACCGCCTCGGTGTTGCTGCGCGCCTCATCGAGGCTCTGGAGCATCCCCTCGAGCGTCCGCGCGAGCTCCGCCACCTCGTCCTCGGCCTGGGGCAGCGGCACGTGCCGGCTCGGGTCTCGCGTGCGCTCGATCTCGCGGGCGGCGTCGGTCAGCTCGACGATCGGGCGGATCGCCCGCTGCGCGGTCGCCAGGCCGGCCAGCAGCGCGAGCGCTGTGCCGCCGAGCACGCCAAGCAGCAGGAAGGCCTGGACGCGCGCGAGCGTGTGATCGAGGTCCGATAGCGGGACGGCGTACAGCAACCAGACGCTGCCCTCCACCTTGGGCCTGACCGTCAGCTTCTGCGGCACGTTGACGCGGTAGCCGAGTTCCTGGAACACCGCCGCCGCGGGTGGGCGGTGGGAACTCGGGCGACACTGCCGGGATCGTCTTGGCGCCCTTGATCTTGACGTTGTTCTGCGTGCAGAGCAGGTCGCCGTTCTCGTCGTAGATCCTGATCTGGGCGTGCTGGGTGCTGACGTAGTCGGTCAGGCGGACCGTCTTGTCGCACCCGAGCTGGCCGTTGACCCAGTTCATCGTGCCCAGGTCGCTCGCCAGCTGGGTTGCGGCGTTGTCGACCTGGCCGTCGAACTGGTTGCGTAGCTGCCGGGTCGTGAGCAACCCGACCACGATCGCGAACGCCGCCAGGATCACGAACGTCAGCGCCGCAGATCCGCCGGCCAGCCGCCAGCGGATCGGGACCGACCTATACGCGGAGAACGTACCCTGCGCCGCGGATCGTATGTAGGAGCCGAGGCTCGCCACCGGCTTCAAGCTTCCTTCGCAGGTTCGAGACGAACACCTCGATCGTGTTCGTCATTGAGAACGGGTCATACCCCCACACCTCGTCGAGCAGACGCTGGCGGGAGATCACGATCCGCTCGTTGCGCATCAGGTATTCGAGCAGCTCAAACTCTCGTTGAGTTAAATCGATTCGCCGGGCTGCCCGGGTCACTTCGTGCGTGTCGGGGTTCAGCCGCAGGTCCCCGACCGACAGCGCCGCCTGGCCGCGGGGCGGTCGGCGCCGCAGCAGCGCCCGCAGCCGCGCGAGCAGCTCCTGGCGCTCGAACGGCTTGACCAGGTAGTCGTCGGCGCCGGAGTCGAGCCCCTCGACGCGCGCCTCGACCGCGTCGCGGGCGGTCAGCACCAGGATCGGCACGTCGTCGGTCTCACGCAACCGCCTGGCGACCTCGATCCCGTCCAGCCGCGGCAGCCCGAGGTCGAGCACCACCAGGTCGGGCAGGAACGCGTGCGCTTCCTCGAGCGCTGCGATCCCGTCGACGGCGATCTTGACGTCGTAGCCCTCCAGGCGCAGCGAGCGCTGGAGGACCTGGGCGATCGCCTCGTCGTCCTCGACGACCAGCACGCGCGGTGAGCGTTCGTATTCGGCCATCGATGCAACCAGATAGTAGGGGCGGAAGGAGGCCGCGCGCGGCCGTCGAAGCCATCACTCCGATACATGGCCGCACGCAAGGGAAAGAAGCCGCCGCCCCGGCGCGCCAAGCGCTCGATGCTGGGCGCGCGGCCTTCGCTGCGGCTGCGGAGCCCTCAGCTCGAGCCCCATCACGTCGACGTGATCGCGCTGGCGCTGATCGCGGTCGGGATCTTCCTCGCCGGCGTGGCGTACCTGCACTGGTCGGGCGGGACGCTCGGCGACGGCGCGGTCAGGGCCTTCCGTTTCATGTTCGGCGCGCTCGGCTACGCGGTGCCGGCGGCGCTGGTCGCCGGCGGGGCACTGCTGCTGATGCGCGAGCTGCGGCCGCCCGTGCGCCCGATGCGTACCGGGGTGGTGTGCCTGGTCGCGTCGCTGACGCTCGCGCTGGCGGCGGGCACGCTGGGGATCGGCCCGGGCGCCGCGCACGGCGCCGGCTACTGGCATGCGCCGAGCGTGTTCGAGTCGCGCGGCGGGATTCTCGGCCAGGGCGAGCTGTGGGTCGGTCTCGCACCTGATCTCGACGCTCGGCGCTGACATCCTCGCCGTGTTCCTGTTCATCGCGGGCGTGATCCTCGTGACCGGGGCGGGCGTCGCGGGCACGATCCGCGCCACCGGTGCCGGCGTCGCGGGGACGAGCCGGGCGATCAGGACGCTCGACCGAGGAGCTCGCCTGCGACCGTGGCCCGCCGCCCGGTGACGGAGGCCGCGCGCTCCGCCGCGCCCGCGGTCGCCGATCACGAGCCGCTGCTGCCGCCCGAGCCCGACACGTCCGAGCTGGTCGTGCGCGCCACCCACCTCGAGGCGCCCCCGATCGAGCTTCGAGGACGAGCCGGCGACAGCCGGGGAGCCCGATGAGGCCGCGAGCACGAGGGTCGAGCTCCAGCTCGAAGCCGGTGCAAGCAGCCGCTCCGCCGTCTGAGCCCGAGCCGACCTCACGCCGCAGGGCCGCTTCCGCGCGAGCGTCACCGACGATCCCGACTTCGAGTGGCGCGTGCCCTCGCTCGCGCTTCCTGGTGCGCTCGACCGGCGAGGCCGCCAAGCCGGACACCGCCGGGCAGGAGCAGGTGGCCCGCACGCTGACCGAGACGCTCGGGCACTTCGGGATCGAGGCGAAGGTGATCGGGCGCGTGACCGGCCCGCACATCACGCGCTACGAGCTGCGGCTGGCGCCGGGGACGAAGGTCGCGAAGGTCGCCCAGCTCAAGGACGACCTGGCGTACGCGCTGGCCGCGACCGACATCCGGATCCTCGCGCCGATCCCCGGCAAGCAGGCGGTCGGGGTCGAGGTCCCGAACGCCCGCCGGCGGATCGTCAACCTGGGCGACGTGTTCCAGGAGCCCCCGGCGGACTGGTCGCCGCTGACGGTGTGGCTCGGCAAGGACATTGCCGGGCGCGCGATCGGCGCCGATCTGTCGAAGATGCCGCACCTGCTCGTCGCCGGCACCACCGGGGCCGGCAAGTCGGCGTGCGTGAACGCGATGCTCGCCTCGATCCTGCTGCGGGCGACACCCGCACGAGGTGCGGCTCGTGCTGGTGGATCCCAAGCAGGTCGAGCTCAACCACTACGAGTCGATCCCGCACCTGCTCACGCCGGTGATCACCAGCCCGCGGATGGCGGCCAACGCGCTCCAGAACCTGGTCAAGGAGATGGAGCAGCGCTACGGGATCATGTCGCTGGCGCGGACGCGTTCGCTGCCGGAGCTCAACCGGGTGCGCGAGCGCCGCGGGGAGCCGGCGCTGCCCTACATCCTGTGCGTGATCGACGAGCTCGCGGACCTGATGATGGTCGCGCCCGCCGACGTCGAGGACTCGATCATCCGGCTGGCGCAGAAGGCCCGCGCGGTCGGGATCCACCTGGTGCTGGCCACGCAGTCGCCGCGGGTCGACGTGATCACCGGGATGATCAAGGCCAACGTCCCTTCGCGGATCGCGTTCGCGGTCTCCTCCCAGACTGACTCGCGGGTGATCCTCGACCAGAACGGAGCCGAGTCGCTGCTCGGCCAGGGCGACATGCTGTTCTCGCCGGTCGGCGCGGGCAAGCTCCAGCGGATCCAGGGCGCGTACATCGACGAGGCTCAGATCGCAGAGCTGACCGACGCCTGGCGGCGCCAGGGCGAGCCCGAGTTCCACGAGGAGCTGCTGGAGGAGGTCGAGTCCGAGGACGGCGGCGGCGCCGAGGACGCCGAGTTCCACCCCGACGAGGACCCGCTGCTCGAGGAGGCGATCTCGCTCGTCGCGCAGATGGGCACCGCCTCGACCTCGATGCTCCAGCGACGCCTGCGGCTGGGCTACACGCGCGCCGGGCGGCTGATCGACATGCTCGAGCGACGCGGGATCATCTCCGGCTACGAGGGCTCCAAGCCCCGCCAGGTGCTGATCACCGAGGCCGACGTGCCGCGGATCCTCTCGCACCTGGCCGAGGCCGACGGTCCGCAGGGCGACCTGGGCGGCGCACGGGCCCGGTTCCGGTGCCCGACGCCGGCGAAGAGCAGTAAAGCCCCCGCTCGCGCGCGGGTTTGACCGGCCGGGCGTGGCCTTGGACACGGCACAGCGCCGGTAGCCTTCGCGACCCATGGCGGACATCGGCTCGACACTCCGGGAGGCGCGGATGCGCGCCCGGATCGACATCAGCGAGGTGGAGGCGCGGACCAAGATCCGCGCCAAGTACCTGCGCGCGATCGAGAACGAGGAGTGGGACCTGCTTCCCGGGCCCGTGTACGCGAAGAGCTTCCTGCGCACCTACGGCGACTACCTGGGGCTCGACTCGCGGATGCTGCTCGACGAGTTCAAGCGCCGCTACGAGCGTCCCTCCGACCACGACGTGCGGCCGATCGGGTCGATCGCCGCGCGCGACCGCGAGCGCGCGAACGCCGGGAGCGCCGGCCTCGACCTCCGCGGGTGCCGTCGTGGGCGCCGATCGGCGCGGCGGTCATCGTGGTCGTCGTGGTCCTCTATATCGTCGGGAGCATCGGGAACAGCACCTCGAACCCGCCGACCGCGCACAAGCCGTCGCACCGCCATCGCCCGCGTACCACCGCGGCGGCGAAGACGCCAACCACCACGGCCCGGCCGCCGCGGCCAGCGCGACGCTCCAGATGGTGCCGACGGCGCCCGGTGTACGTCTGCCTCGTCAACGGCTCCGGCGCGAAGCTGATCAACGAGCGGACGTTCGCCTGGGCAGACGATCCCGACCGAAGACGGCGCCCAAGCTGCTGCTGACGCTGGGCAACGATTCGGTGCAGATGAAGGTCAACGGCAAGCCGGTGACCGGTGGCGCCGTCGCCGACGGCGATCCGGCTGCTGATCACCCCGACGACCGTCTCGCACATCCCTTCGTCGCAGCCGCCGACGTGCCCATGAGCGGCGACGGGCGGCGAGATCGCCGGGACGGCCGCCCGCGCGCCGGGATCCTGATCACCGGCACCGAGGTCCTGACCGGGATCATCTCCGACCGCAACGGGCCGTGGCTGTCCGAGCGCCTGCTCGAGCTCGGCGTCGACGCCGAGATGATCCAGATCGTCGGCGACCGCCCGGCGGACCTGATGACCGCGCTGCGGTTCATGGCCGACGAAGGGCTGGCGCTGATCGTGACCAGCGGCGGACTCGGCCCGACCGCCGACGACCTGACCGCCGAGGTCGTGGCCGACTTCAGCGGCCGCGAGATGGTGCTCGACGCCGGGCTCGAGAAGCGGATCGAGGAGATCCTCGCCGGGATCATGCAGCGCTGGCCGAACCTCGATCGGGAAGCGATCCGCACGTCGAACCGCAAGCAGGCGATGGTTCCCCGCGGCGCGACCGTGCTCGATCCGGTGGGGACTGCGCCGGGGCTGGTGGTGCCGCCGCTGTCGGGAACCGCGCCCGACGGTGGTCGTGCTGCCGGGCCCGCCGCGCGAGCTTCAGCCGATGTGGGAGACGGCGCGCCGGACCGAGGCGTTCCGCGCGGCGATCGCCGGCGCGCCCGGAGTACCGACGCGGGATGCTGCGGCTGTTCGGGATCCCGGAGTCCGAGATCGCGAACACGCTGCGCGCCGCCGAGGCCGCGGGGCTGGAGCTCGATCAGCTCGAGATCACCACCTGCCTGCGGCGCGGCGAGATCGAGGTCTCGACGCGTTATGAGCCGCCCGCCGAGGCCGCCTACCGGGCGCTCGTCGAGTTCATCCGTGCGCGCCACCGGGACACGCTGTTCTCGGATGACGGCTCGACCGTCGACGAGCAGGTCGCCTCGCTATTGGCCGGCCGGATCCGTCGCGGTCGCCGAGTCGTGCACCGGTGGGCTGATGTCGGCGAGGCTGACCGAGCGGCCCGGGTCCTCGGCGTACTTCGCCGGCGGCATCGTCGCGTACTCGAATCGGGCCAAGGTGAGCTGGTCGGCGTCGACCCGGCGCTGATCGACCGCTTCGGGGCGGTCTCCGAGGAGGTCGCCGAGGCGCTGGCCGAAGGGGCGGTGGAGCGCTTCGACGCCGACTTCGGGATCGGGATCACCGGCATCGCCGGGCCCGACGGCGGGACCGAGGAGAAGCCGGTGGGCCTGGTGTGCTTCTCGGTCGTGTCGGCCGACGGCGAGCGGATCACGCGCAGCACACGACTGCCGGGCGGCCGCGCCGACGTTCGCGACCGCTCGACGACGGTCGCGATGCACCTGCTGCGGCGGCTGCTGGTAGGGGAGAAGTCCGAGCAGGTGCTTCCCGGCGGCACCGGCGCCGGGCGTTGAGCCTCGATCACGCTCCCCGACCCGCCACCGACCGCGGTGACGGGCGCGTCCGGCTGTTCGTGGCGCTCGAGCTGCCCGATGTCGCGCGCGACGGTCTCCTACGATGGCAGCCGCGCGCGCTACAGGGTCTCGACGGGGTGCGCGTGATCGCCCGCGCTGACCTCCACGCCACCTTGTGCTTCCTCGGGTGGCGGTCCCAGGAGGAGATCGACGCGATCGGTGACGCGTGCGGCGTCCTCGCCGCGTACGCCGCCCCGGAACTGCGCATCGGCGAGGCGACGTGGCTTCCACCGAGGCAGCCGCGGGTGCTCGCCGTCGAGCTCCAGGACCCGACCGGGGCGCTTGCCCGCGAGCAGGCAGTCCTCTCGGAGGTGCTCGCTGCGGGCGGCTGGTATCGGCCGGAGAAGCGTCCGTACCTGGCGCACGTGACCGTCGCGAGGCTCGGCCGAGGCACCCGCGTTCGCCGCCGGCCGCTCCCAGACCTCCCGGCGCTCAGCTTCCGCGCGACCCGGGTGACTCTGTACCGCTCTCGACTGCTGCGCTCCGGCGCCCGCTACGAGCCGCTCGACAGCGTCGAGCTGGCGGGGTAGGAGGCCTGGTGGCCTGGCGCGATGAGAATCGCACGCCGCAGCGGTCGTAACGTACGGCGTCGATCTGCGGTGGCCGATAGCGGTGATCGGCGCCGACGCCGAGCCGAGAAACGGACAAAGGAAATAGCGATGCTCGACCACAACATCGGAACAAGCGACGAATGGCAGGCCGCTCGCGCTGAACTTGCGAAGCTGGAGGCCGAGCACGCCAAGCTCACCGAGAAGGTCACTGAGCAGCGCCGTCAGCTCCCCTGGGTCCCGGTGGAGAAGGAGTACGGGGGGCGACGGGCGCTCGCAGCTGCTCGCCTACAACATCATGTTCGGCCCCGACTACCAGCTCGGCGCCTGCCCCGGGTGCTCGAACCTGGGGGATGAGCTCGACGCGACCCGCGTCCACCTGAACCATCGCGACGTCACGCTGATCTGTTTCTCGCGCGCGCCGATCGATCGGCTGATCGCCTACAAGGAGCGGATGGGCTGGCAGTTCCCCTACGTCTCGACCTACGGGACAGAGTTCCCATTCGACTTCGGGCTCGCTCTCACGCCGGAGCAGGCACAGGAAATTCCCCCGGTGAAGGAGATGATCGACAACCCGCCGGAGTGGCTCGAGGCATGGGGGCGACAGGTCGGAGCCAAGCTCGAGGACGGGCTGCGCGAGGGCCCGAGCTTCATCGCCTTCGCCCGTGAGAACGGGAGCGTGTACCACACCTATACGGTGATGGCGCCCGATCCGTTCGTTGTGCCGTACCACTCGTTCCTGCTCGAGCGCGCGCCCAAGGCCAGGGCGGAGCGCGTCCGCGCCTGGCGCAAGGACGAGTATCCGGATTAACTGCGCAAGGCGTTAGGCACCCGAGATCCAGCGCGGCCCCTCGGCGCGCGCGGGCCTATCGCACGATCGAGTCGGTGATCGCCGGACGACGAGCGCCCAGGAAATAGATCCCCGGCAGCCCCGGCGTGTGGAAGCGATCGTTGCGGTTGCGAACCAGCGTGCTGTCCGAGATCGACATCGTGCCGGTGCGGTTGTCACTGACGAAGAAGATCGCGCCTCCGCCCTCGTTGGCATGGTTGTTCTCGAAAAGGCTGCCTCCGACCGAGAGCGTCATCTGATCACCGTCGTTGTAGATGGCGCCGCCACTGCCGCCGCCGGGCGTGCCGGGCGCAGCGGGGTTGGCGCCGATGCCGATCGCACGGTTGCCAACGAAGCTGCTGTTCAGCACCGTCCAGGACACGCCGATGCTGCTGAGCGCGGCGCCGTTGCTGCACACGTTGTCGGTGAAGCTGCTGCCTGAGACGTACACGGGAAGGTCGTCGTACTGCGACAGCGCCCGGATCGCTCCGCCTCCCAGGTCCGGCCCGTGTCGGTCGCACCGATTGCCGGCGAACGTGGAGTTGACGATCCGCAGCCGCCCTCCGCGCGTGAAGATCGCGCCCCCGCCTCCGCCGTCGAACCGCTGGCCCGTCGAGTTGCCGTCGATCAAGGCGATGCTCTGAATCACCAGCCTCGGCGTGGCCTGGTTCTGACAGTGCGACGTCGTCCAAACCTGGGTCCGGTCGCACGTATCCATGTAGAGGATGCGACGCCGACCGACGCCGCTGAGCGTCACCAGCCCCCCTCCGTCGAGCACGACTTGCGAGCTGGTGTTCACCACCTTTGCGGTCTGGCGCATCCTGATGATGACCGGGCTTGGCCCGCAGGAGAAGCGGATGATCCCGCCGGCCCGCACCGCGGCGACCACGGCGGCCGAGGTGCAACTCGCGGGCATTCCGTGTCCCACCACACGACTGAAGTGTGATGTATCGACCGGGCGCCCGGCAGGCGGCACCGGCACCCGCTGCGCGCCTGCGAGCGGTGGGCGCGGGGTAGCGTGGGCTCCCGGCACGGCAGACGCTGCGGCGATCACCGCACCGAAGAACACGACCAACCGCCCGTCCGCCGACATAGCCGCAGGGTAAGCGGAGAAGGGCCGGGCGCGAGGCGCCGCGGAAGCGCTTCCGCGGAAACGCTTCCCGTTGGGACGGTCCGCGGGGCGTTGTGGGAGATAACAACCGCATAGAGGACAAAATCTCCCAGCACCCCGCATAGCGAAGCCCACCTAGCCTCCCGCGGGCGGGCGGATTCCGTCTCCAAACTTGAGTCCGCGCCGCAAAAGGCTTTCCGCGAAAGTGCCTCCCGGCCCGTTGCTCACGGATCAGACGCCGTTCTCAATCCGGCACAGTGATTTTTCGAAGCTGTGACGGCTACGTCTTGTTCCGTTTCAGCCGCCCGCTCTAGCGTCCGATTCCGTCCGACGCCACTCGTACCGTGACGGGTTCAAACGATTTTGAGACAAGGAGCCGAACCGAGCATGAGCGACCAAGAGAACGGCGTGAGCCCTGACGCGAAGGTGGACGCCAAGCGCCAAGCCGCCCTCAAGGGCGCCCTGTCCCAGATCGAGAAGGAGTTCGGCAAGGGCACTGTGATGCGGATGGGCGACCCGGGTGCCCGTGTAGCGGTGGACGCGATCCCCACCGGCGCGCTGTCGCTCGACGTCGCGCTGGGGATCGGCGGCGTACCGCGCGGGCGCGTGGTCGAGATCTTCGGCCCGGAGTCATCTGGTAAGACGACGCTCGTCTACCACATCCTCGCCGAGGCCCAGAAGCTCGGCGGAGTGTGCGCGTTCATCGACGCCGAGCACGCGATGGACCCCCTGTATGCGCAGCAGATTGGTGTCGACATCGACGAGCTGCTCGTCTCGCAGCCCGACTACGGCGAGCAGGCGCTCGAGATCGCCGACATGCTGATCCGCTCCGGCGCGGTCGACGTGATCGCGGTCGACTCGGTCGCGGCGCTGACCCCGCGGGCGGAGCTCGAAGGGCAGATGGGCGACCAGAGCGTCGGGCTGCAGGCGCGGATGATGTCCCAGGCGATGCGCAAGCTCGCCGGGACGCTCAACCGCACGCAGACCCTGTGCGTGTTCACCAACCAGATCCGGGAGAAGGTCGGCGTGATGTTTGGCTCTCCCGAGACGCAGCCCGGCGGCCGCGCGCTCAAGTTCTACTCCTCAGTGCGCCTCGACATCCGCCGGATCGAGACGCTCAAGGACGGCACCGAGGCGGTCGGCAACCGGGTCAAGGTCAAGGTCGTCAAGAACAAGGTGGCGGCGCCGTTCAAGCAGGCCGAGTTCGACATCGAGTTCGGCAAGGGGATCTCGACCTCCGGCTGCCTGATCGACTACGGGATCGAGCACAACATCATCACCAAGTCCGGCTCGTTCTTCTCCTACGGGGAGGAGCGGCTCGGGCAGGGACGCGGGAACGCCAAGGCGTTCCTCGACGAGCACCCGGAGCTGGTGAAGGAGATCGAGGGGAAGATCTATGCCGTGCTTGGGATCGGCCGTGATCTGGTCAAGCCGATCGAAGGTCGCCAGGACGCCGTGGGCGACCGCGCGGCGTCCGAGAAGAACGGCGACTGGCCGGACGCCGAGACCGTTCCGGGACGAGCCGCCGCGTGAACACCGAGCCCGACGGCTTCGCGCTGGCCTTCCGGTACCTCGGCCGCCGGGAGCGGACCGTGAGCGAAATGCGCGAACACCTCCTCGGCCAGGAGCTCACGGCTGCGGCGGTCGACGAGGTGATCGAGGAGCTGAGCGAACAGGGGTACCTCGACGACGCGCGTTACGCGCGCGCGTTTGCGCAGGACAAGCGCGAGCTCGGGCAGTGGGGGAGCGAGCGGATCAAACGGGCGCTCGTGTCACGCGGGGTCGACCGCGAGCTGATCGACGCGACGCTCGCCGATCATCTCGACGGCGGCGCCGAGGGTGGTGGCGAGCTCGGCCGGGCGCTCGCGCTCCTGCGTAGGCGGTTCCCCGGACCGCCACGCGATCGCCGCGAACGTGAGCGAGCGCTCGGGGTGCTGCTGCGGAAGGGCTACGACCCTGAGCTGGCGCTCGACGCACTCTCCGGCTACGCCCGCCGGCAGTCGTAGGCGCAAGGCCCCACCGGGCGGGTGCGATTTGCGCGGCCTAGCGCGCGGTACTACGATCCAGTGAGCGAACGAATGGCCTGCGGGCCGATAAAAAACCAGCAAACTTGCAGATTCTCTGGATTCCCGACTTAGCGTTGACGGCGATAGCCAACGGGCCTCCGCGCCCGCTCGAACATCACATAGAGACGAGCACGTAGCCGCCGCCCAAGGGCGCTTGCGCCGAGCCGGCATCCGTTCGTGTGCCTGCACGAGCCATTCGGTCGCTCCCATAAACCGAAGCAGAAGGACGCCCTGGGCAGCCGCCCGGGCCAGCCGGAGAGGACGACCATGGAGATCATCGGTGCCGCAGCGCTGATCGCGGTTGCAGTGGTGCTTGCTGCGTTCGTCTACGGACGCTCGCATCGCCCCGCCGCGCGCACAGCTGGGAGGGGTGCCGGGGACGCCGACGAGATCGATCGGCGGCTGTCGGAGCGAAGCGCCGCGCTGGCGCATCGTGAGGACAACCTCGCACGACGTGAGGAAGAGGTGGAGCACGAGCGTCAGGCGATCGTTGAGGAGCGCCAGCAGCTCGAGCGCTCGCTCGAAGAGGTTTCGGGCATGTCGGCGTCACGCGCCAAGCAGCTGCTGTTGGCCGAGCTGGAGGAGCAGGCACGGCACGACGCCGCCCGCCGGCTGCGCCAGATCGAGGAGGAGACCAAACGCGACGCCGAGCGCCGCGTGCGCAACATCCTCTCCGTTTGCATGCAGCGGCTCGCGGCCGGCCACGCGACCGAGACGACCGTCTCGGTCGTTCAGCTCTCCACCGACGACATGAAGGGGCGGATCATCGGCCGGGAGGGACGCAACATCCGGGCCCTGGAGAACCTCACCGGGGTTGACTTCATCATCGACGACACCCCCGGGGCCGTCGTCCTGTCGGGGTTCGACGGGGTTCGCCGGGAGGTCGCCAAGCTGACGCTCGAGAAGCTCCTGCAGGACGGGCGGATACACCCGGCTCGAATCGAGGAGACCTACTACCAGGCCAAGTCCGAGCTCGAGGGCCACATCACCCAGGCCGGCGAGGAGGCGGTGTTCGAGGCCAACGTCCAGGGGCTCGATCCGGAGCTCACGAAGATCCTGGGCCGGCTCAAGTTCCGGACCAGCTACGGCCAGAACGTGCTCGCGCATTCGATCGAGGTCTCGCGGCTCGCCGGGATGATGGCCAACGAGCTGGGGGCCAGTCCCAAGACCGCCAAACGTGCCGCCCTCCTGCACGACATCGGCAAGGCGGTGACCCATGAGATCGAGGGTCCGCATGCGCTCGTCGGCGGCGAGCTCGCGCGCAAGTACGGCGAGTCCGAGGCAGTCGCCCACGCGATGGAAGCCCACCACAACGAGGTCGAGCCGCAGACGATCGAGGCGGTCATCGTCCAGGCCGCCGACGCGCTGTCGGGCGCTCGGCCCGGCGCCCGGGGCGAGTCGCTCGAGCAGTACGTCAAGCGGTTGCGCGACCTCGAGGAACTCGCGATGCGCCACAAAGGTGTGGACCGGGTCTACGCGATGCAGGCGGGTCGCGAGATCCGGGTGATGGTCGCTCCGGGGGCGATCGACGACGACGCCGCGACCCTGCTCTCCTACGAGATCGCGCGCGAGATCGAGAAGCACCTCGAGTACCCGGGGCAGATCAAGGTGACGGTGATCCGGGAGTCGCGAGCCGTCGAATACGCCCGGTAGCGGCGTCTCGGAGCGTGAAATCGGGTATACCCGCTTGTGCGGGAGTGATATCGGCGGCGGCTGGCCCGCGGCCGCCGGAAAAGGGCTCTGATGAGACGGATTGCAACTCCGGCTTACCGGATGGCGCTCGCCCTGACGTGCGTCACGCTCACGACGCTCGCGTTCGCGTCCTCGGCCGCGGCGCTGCCAAGCTCGCACGGACAGCTCCTGCACCTCGCGCCGCTGCGAAGCACCGCGAACGCGACCCAGAGCTCGAACTGGCTCGGCTATGACCAGGGCAGCCTGGAGCAGGGAGGCAAGCTGTTCAACTCGATCAGCGGCCAGTGGACCGTCCCGACCGCCGCCCCTCACGCGAGCGGGCAGGCGGCGAGCTCCTCGGACTGGGTCGGGATCGGCGGCGGCTGCGTCGACGCAGGCTGCGCCGTGACCGATCAGACGCTGATCCAGACCGGTACCGAGCAGGACGTCTCCGCCAGCGGGGCCACGAGCTACTCGGCTTGGTGGGAGGCGATTCCGGCTCCCTCGGTGGCGATCTCCGGCGTCAACGTCAGCCCCGGCGATCGCATGTCCGCGGCGGTCGCCGAGGTGATCCCGGACTCGAACGTGTGGACGATCACGCTCAAAGACCTGACCAACGGTCAGTCGTTCACGACAACCGTGCCGTATGCCTCGACGCGCGCGACCGCCGAGTGGATCGAGGAGAACCCGCTCGTCCTGGGGACCAGTGGCAACGGCTTCTCCACACTGCCAAACCTGACGAGCCCGGCGTTCGACCTGGCAACGGCCAATGGCGCACCCGTGAAGCTCAGCGCCTCCGAGCAGATGCAGCTGATCGACGCAAGCGGCAACGTGATCGGCGACCCGTCCGCTCCCGACCCAGAGTCCGATGGGTTCAACGCGTGCGCCTGGGCGAGCACCTGCGCCGTGCCCGGGATCGCGAACGGACAGGCCACCACAACCAGCTCGCGGAAGACCACCGCACGCCACACGATCAGACGTCGCACGAAGAAGAAACGGCACACCGCCGCAAGGTTGCGACGCAAGCGGCGATCGACCAAGCACCGTGTGAGGAAAACCGGGCGGACCAGGCGCCATTAGCGCGGCGGTCCCGGGGCGTGCGGACGGCGTCAGGGGGGCGCCCCGGCAGCTGACGCACGCTGGCTTCCGATGCCGTAAATATGGGTACGTAGCTGGACGAGGGTCCAGAAAGCGGGAGATGGCGGGCGCCGACCGCGGCCGCCCAGAAAGGATCCAGGTGAGACCACACACGTTGTTCACAAGCGTGCCGAGATGGCGTTTGCTGACGCTTCTCTCGACGTCACTCGTAGCATGCGCGATCGCGGCCCCGGGCGCTTCGGCGCTCAGCGGCCACGGTCAGCTGCTGCACCTCGCGCCGGGTCTTCGCGCGAACACGAATTCGAGCAGCAACTGGTTCGGTTACAACCAGGGGTCGCTCGAGCAGGGAGGCAAGCTGTTCAACTCGATCACGGGGCAGTGGACGGTCCCGACGGCCACCCAGCACACTTCCGGCCAGGCCGAGGCGTCCTCGGACTGGATCGGGATCGGCGGCGGCTGCGTCGACGCGGGCTGTACCGCCACCGATTCGACGTTGATCCAGACGGGCACCGAGCAGGACGTGTCGTCCTCCGGAAGCGCCTCCTATTACGCGTGGTATGAGCTCGTCCCGGCGCCGGAGTTCCAGATCACCAGCATGAGCGTGAGTCCGGGCGACCGGATGTCGGCGTCGATCGCCGAGGTGGTCGGCAACGCCAACCTCTGGACGATCACGCTCAACGATCTGACCAACGGCCAGTCGTTCACCACCACGGTGCCGTACAGCTCGACGCACGCGACGGCGGAATGGATCGAGGAGACGCCCCTCGAGATAGGGACCAACGCCGGCTTCGCGGCGCTTCCCAACCTGACGGCTCCGGCGTTCGATCTCGCCACCACGGACGGCGCTCCGGCCAACCTGAAGGCGTCCGAGGAGATGAACCTCGTCGACTCGAGCGGCAACGTGATCGGAGCCCCGTCGGCACCGGATCCGGACGCCGACGGGTTCAACGCCTGCACCTGGGCCGGCACGTGTACTGCGCCGGCGAGCAGCTGAGCTAACTCGCGGCCGCAACGCTCCGCCGCGCGGCGTTCGCGCGGCGGAGCCAGGCGGCCGTCAGTGCAGGTGGTGGTGGTGCGGGAAAGCCCCCGGGGCCGTCCACACGCCGAACTCGGGGATCAGCACGACCGCGAGCACGACGCCGCCGACGAGCGCCCCGCTCAGTGCGATCCATCGTCCGGCCGCGCCCGAACGGCCGCCCCGCAAGTCGGTATCACCGCGCTCAGCGCCGACCCGCACAGCCTGCAGCGCGTGGCCCATCTCGGGCAGATGCGCCAGCACGTGGACCCCCATGAACGCGACCCACACGATGAAGCTCACCTTGTGCAGCAGCAGCGGGGTGGAGCGGCTGCCCGGACCCACCACCAGCAGCCAGATGCCGGTGGCGAACACGACGAACGTGGTCAGCACGATCACGGGTCCCATCGCGCGAAGCGCGAGCATCGGTGGTCCCTTGGCGCCGTAGATCGCGTCCCCGCCGTAGTAGCGGACGAAGCGGTAGCCGGTACTCGCGAGCTTCAGAAGCACGGGCCCCATCAGCAGCAGCCCGAGGAAGAGGTGCAGCCAGATCAGCTGCCCGATGCGGATGATCGTGACTCCCAGCACGGCGAACAGCACAATCAGGATTACTCCCGCCATCGCGGTCAGCTGCTCGTTGCCGTCGATCCCGCCCCCGCGCAGCCAGGCGAATCCCCGCGCGCCGACCCGCGGCCCGATCCGGACTGGCATATGGTCAGTGGCAGTTCGGATGATGCGCTCGCTCTGGTGCACGTAAGAAGTTTCGGCAGATCAGTTCAACGAGCCTTCAGCCGCCCATGAGAATGCTCTTTGACTACACAACCAACGCCCTGGGCAGCGCATATCATCATTGCGAAGGAGCGCCTGGTCGCCGCCCCCATTTCTGATGCCGGGTTTGATTCTTGTGATTGAGGATGAGCCCGGGATCGTGGACTTCCTGGAGCGTGGTCTCGGCGCGCATGGCTTTGAGGTGATCTCGGCGCCCGACGGCCAGCTGGGAATCGAGCGCGCGCTGGCCGAGGACGTGGACCTCGTCGTGCTCGACATGATGCTCCCCGGACGGACCGGGATCGAGGTGCTCGAGCGGGTGCGGACGTCCAAGCCGGCGCTTCCGGTGATCGTGCTGACCGCGCTCGACGAGATCGAGCATCGGGTTGCAGGGCTCGACGCCGGCGCGGCGGACTACCTGTCCAAGCCGTTCTCGCTCAGTGAGCTCGCCGCCCGGATCAGGGCGCAGCTGCGGATGGCCGCCCAGATGCCGCAGACGCAGCTCACCGGCGGTGGGGTCGAGATCGATCTGCTGACCCGAGAGGTACGGCGCGACGGTCAGCCGGTGCGGCTGTCCACGACCGAGTTTGAGCTTCTCACCTACCTGATGAGAAACGCCGGTCACGTGCTGACCCGCGAGCAGATCCTGCGCGCGGTCTGGGGATACGACTATGACCCCGGCACTAACGTCGTTGACGTGTACGTCGGCTACCTGCGCCGCAAGCTGCGAAACGTCGAGGGCGGAGCCCCGATCTCAACGATCCGATCGATCGGATACCGCTTCGATGCGACGGATTAGCTCTCTTTTGCCGGCCGGGCTTCGCTGGCGCCTCACGGCGTGGGTCGCAGGCGTAATGCTCGTCTCGGCGGCCGCCGTGTTCGTTGTGATCTACAACGACACGGGGTCGCAGATCAGCGGCCAGATCGATCGCGAGATCTCCGGCGACGTCGGTCAGCTCGCGCAGGCGCTGCGGCCCGCGGCCGGGGAGACGCCGGCCGCGATCGCCGCGACCGCACGCGGCTACCTCAGCGCGCAGCCGTATACGGCGAGCTCGACGTTGCTGTTCGCGCTGGTCCCGAATGCGCAGACGGCGAGCAACCATCCCGAAGTCTTCGGTGGCGGCTCGGAGCCTGGAGAAAGCGCCGCCGAGCAGCGGGACGAGGCGCTGGCCGGACGCAGGCTGCTACAAGCGCACCTCGGCTACTCGGTTGCGCATGTGCCCGACGTGGGCCGGATGCGCTTGCTGGAGCGCGCGATCACGCTCGGAGGGGTGCGCGTGGTGGTCGCGGCAGGAGAGCCGCTAAACCTCGTCGAGAGCGCGCAGCACGGTGTCGCCCGGGCGTTCCTGCTGGCGGGACTCGTCGTGCTCGTGTTGGCGCTCCTGGCGTCCTACATTGCCGGGGCTCGTGTGTCTGCCCCGCTTCGGCGGATGGCGGGCGTCGCCACGCGCGTCGACGCGGGCGATCTGGCGCCGCGGATGGAACTCGCGGGCCGACGCACGGACGAGGTACGTGTGCTCGCCGAGTCCTTCAACCATATGCTCGACCGGCTGGCCGAGGCGTTCGCGAGCCAGCGCGCATTCGTCGCGGACGCGTCACACGAGCTTCGAACGCCGCTGACGGTGATCCGCGGCCAGCTCGAGGTGCTGGCAGCCCAGGCGGAGCCCTCAGGGGACGAGGTCCGGCGCGTCGAACACCTGGTGCAGGCCGAGATCGGCCGGATCAGTCGGCTGGTGGACGACCTGCTGGTGCTGGCGCAGGCCGAGCGGACTGACTTCCTGCGTACCGAGCCGGTCGAACTGCGCTCGTTCGTCGGCGAGCTGTGGGACGGGCTCAGCCTGACGGCCGAGCGCCACTTCGAGCTCGGCCCCATTCCCGACGGACGGCTCACCGCCGACCCCGACAGGCTCGCGCAGGCGCTGCGCAACCTCGCTCGCAACGCGATCGAGCACACCGCAGAGGGGGACGGGCTCGTACGGCTCGAGGTGATTCAGCTGGCGAGCGGCCGTGTCCGCTTCACGGTGATCGATGACGGCCCCGGGATCCCGCCGGAACAGCGCGAGCGGATCTTCGAGCGCTTCCACCGCGTCGACGGTGCGCGTAGTCGCAAGTCGGGCGGCGCCGGTCTGGGGCTCGCGATCGTCCGGGCCGTGGCCGAGGCGCACGGTGGGCACGTCCACGCGCTCGCCCGCGAGGATGCCCGAGGCGCGCAGATCGAGATCGTGCTACCGGGGTTCGTGGCCGATCCGATCGGTGCCGCGGCTCCCGAACCGGCCGCTCCTACGCTCGACCGGCGCTGAAGCGCTGTCACGTGACCACGTAGGTTGCTCAAAGCCCAAGCGGGCTTCAGCCCCGCGAGCTACCGGCCGGCCCGCTCGTGCGCGTTACCTCGCCGGGCGTCGGGGCCGGATCACCGATCCGTGGCGCCGCGCCCTCCGGGGCTGGCGGCTTGCCTCGGTGGGGCGGGCCCAGGTTCAGCATCGCCTGTTTCCCACCGCAGGCCGGGCACTCGCCTGGACGGAGCCCGCCAAGTTCGAGCGCGCTCGCCCAGCCACAACTGGTACAGCAGTAAAGCGGCACACCTGATGGATACACGCCGGCGGCGCGAGCAAGCCGGAAATTTGTCACAGCGCGCGGGGAAGCCCTGCGAGCTGCATCCCTATAGCTCCGCGAAGAGGGCTGCCATCATTGGCGGCTGATGCCGAGGGCGACATATGCATAAGCGCTACCACCTGACGACGTTCGGGTGTCAGATGAACGAGCACGACTCCGAGCGCATGAAGGGGATGCTCGAGTCGATCGGCTACGGCGAGGCCGGTACCCGCGACGAGGCGGACCTGATCCTGTTCAACACCTGCTCGATCCGAGAGAAGGCTGACGACCGTTTCACCGCCCACCTCGGTGAGGCCAAGCGCCTGAAGCGCGAGCGCCCCGAGGTCGTTGTCGGCGTCGGCGGCTGCTGGGCGCAGTCGGTCAAAGACGAGGTGTTCGCGAGGTTCCCGTTCGTCGACGTCGCCTTCGGCCCGGGGCAGGTCCACAAGCTCGCCGAGTTCCTGACCAGCGATTCGCTCACCGCCCAGGGATTCTTCGAGTTCGAGGGGTTCACCGGGCGGTTACCGGCCAAGCGCGCTCGCAAGTACCAGGGCTGGGTGCAGATCAGCGTCGGGTGCAATTGCGTCTGCTCTTATTGCATCGTGCCCTCGACGCGTGGGCGAGAGGTTTCGCGGCCGTCGCATGAGCTCGCTGACGAGGTGAAGCGCCTCGCCGCCGACGGCGTGCTGGAGGTCACGCTGCTCGGGCAGAACGTCAATTCCTACGGTCGCGACCTGCGCGGCGAACACGGTGTGAGCTTCGCGGAGCTGCTGGCGATGGTCGACGCGGTCGAGGGGATCGAGCGGATCCGCTACACGAGCCCACACCCCAAGGACATGCGCGAGGACGTGATCCGCGCGCACGCCGAGCTCCCCGCGCTGTGCGAGCACATCCACCTGCCGCTGCAGTCGGGGTCGAGCCCGATCCTCAAGCGGATGCGCCGCACCTACACCCGCGAGCGCTATCTCGACCGAGTCGCGATGATCCGGGAGCACCTTCCCGACTGTGCGCTCACGACCGACATCATCGTTGGCTTCCCGGGAGAGACGGAGGCCGACTTCGAGCGGACCCTGAAGGTCGCGGAGGAGGTCGGCTACGACGGCGCGTTCACATTCATCTATTCCCCAAGGCGTGGAACGGAGGCGGCGACGCTGACTGACCAGGTGCCGCATGAGGTCAAGGTCGAGCGGATGGGGCGCCTGGTCGAGGTGGTCCAGCGCCGTGCACACGAGCGCGCGCAGCGGTTCGTGGGGCGCACGCTCGAGGTCCTGGTCGAAGGCCCGTCACGGACTGACCCGAGCAAGGTCCGCGGGCGCTCGCGCCACAACAAGGTCGTCAACTTCAATGGCCTCGGATCGCCCGGTGAGCTGGTGCAGGTCGACGTCACCGCCGCGACCAGCCAGACGTTGTCCGGCGAGGCCTCGCTGCTGGCGAGGGTCAGCTAGGGAGCGCCCGCAGCCGGCTCGCGGACCCGGCGCTATCTTCGCGCGCCCGCCAGGCGCACAACCGGGCGGCTACGTCGGTCAGAGCTTGCTGGGCTGAACACGCGGCCCGGAGCCGGCCAGAGACCGGCCAATAAGATGATTTCGTGGCCTCAGGCGAGCTGGAAGCTGCCGTCCCCGCAGAAGATCGCGCCGCCGGCAACGGCGCATCGGTCGTGGTCGAGGACGTGCACAAATCGTTCGGCCGGGTCCGGGCGCTGCGGGGCGTCTCGATGTCGGTGGCGGGCGGTGAGTTCCTGACGATCACGGGGCCGTCGGGGTCGGGGAAGACGACACTGCTCTCTCTGATCGGGGCGCTGGAGCGTCCGGACGAGGGCCGGATCGAGGTCGACGGTGTCCCCGTACCGGAGCACCACCGAGCGATCGAGTTTCGCCGCCGGGTGGTCGGCTTCGTATTCCAGGACAACCAGCTGATGCCGTACTTGACGGCGCGCAGCAACGTCGAAACGGCGATGCTCGCCGCAGGCGTCGGGCGTCACGAGCGTCACCAGCGCGCACTTCAGCTGCTGGCCGACGTGGGCCTCGGCGATCGGGTCGAACACGTCCCCTCCGAGCTTTCGGGTGGGGAGCGCCAGCGGGTCTCGATCGCTCGCGCGCTGGCGAACCATCCGCGCCTGCTGCTCGCAGACGAGCCGACGGGGGCGCTCGACGAGGTCGACAGCGCCCGCCTGTTCGCGGTGCTCGACTCGCTGCGCGAGCGGTATGGCACGACGCTGGTGATCGTGAGCCACGACCCGAGCGTGGGTGACCGCGCCGACCGGACCGTGAGGCTGGTCGAAGGCGTCCTCGTCGAGCCCTGATCAAGCCGGGGCGAGCGCCGCCGCGGGGCGCGTACGCGTAACTCGCCAGATCGGGTAGATCGCGCCGAGGGTCGCGATCAGGATCCCGATCAGCACCGCCCGGCCGAAGCCCCAGGCCGTCAGCGCCGGCGAGATGAAGCCGCTCAGCCCGAGCAGGCCCGGCAGCAGCTTGCTCGCCGCGAGTCCCAGCACGAGTCCGGCACCAGTGCCGATCATGCTCACGGCCAGCGCCTCGCCGAGGACGAGCGCGCCCAGCTGCGAGGCGCTCCAGCCGATCGCGCTCAGCAGCGCGAGCTCACGCCGGCGCTCGAGCAGCGCCGCCTGCATCGTGTTCGCGACCGCGAGCGCCCCGATGATCAGCGCGAGCACCGCCATCAAAAGCACGGCTTTGGTGATCAGCACGGTGCTCGAACCGGCTCGCACCGCCTCGCTCGGGTCGCTGATCGCAAGCAACCCTGGAAATGCCCGGCCGAGCTGACGCTCGGCCCTGGCCAGCGGCGCCTGTGGCTTGAGCTTGACCGCGAATGTCGTCACCTCCTGCGGCGAGCGCCCGGCCAGCGCCTGGGCGTCGCCGAGAGTGGTCACGACGCCATCGTCCTCGTAGCCGAGGCCGGAGTGGTAGACGCCCGCGACCTGGAAGTTGCGTGAGCCGAGCCGGATCGCCCGGCCCGGATGGAAGTTGGCCTGGGCCGCGAGCTGATCGCCGACCAGTACGCGACCGCTGGCGGCCGATCGGCCAGTTGTGATCACGAGCTGCCGCGCCGCGAACCCGCTCGGGTCGAGCCCCAGGACGATCGCCTGCGGCTGGTTCGGGACGGCGCCGATTACGAGCTGAATCGGCGTCACCTGGGCAATCTCCGGCTGGCGCTCCAGCCTCGGGGCGAGCGAGAGCGGGAGTACCGAGGAGGTCGGGTCGCCGGCGTCGCGCTGGAACAGGCCAAGGTCGGCGCGCCCCAGATGGACGAACTGGGCGGCGGTGTTGTTGAGCCCAGCCGACAGCGCCAGCAGCGCGACCACCGCGCCGACCCCTACGGCGATCCCCGCGGCCGTCAGGAAGGTCCGTGCCTTGCGGCGCCGGACGTTTGCTGCGATCAGGCCGATCACGTGCCCAGCAGCTGCTCGAGCTCCTCCAGGTCCGCCTGACTCGGAGTCCACAGCGCAGCCTCGGCGTTTGCCATGACCTGCTCGGGCTTGGTCGCGCCGGCGATCACCGACGAAACGACCGGGCGGGCCAGGAGCGCGCCGATGGCGACGGTCGTCATCGAGATCCCACGCTCGGCCGCGTAGCGATCGAGCGCCTCGAGTAAACCGAACTGCTGGTCGGTGGCGATCTGATTGCGGCCCGACAGGCGCGAGCCGGCGGGGCCCCGCTCGCCGCGCCGGTATTTGCCCGTCAGCAGCCCCGAGGCGAGCGGGAAGTACGGCACGAACCCGAGGCCCAATCGCTCGCAGGTGGGCAGCACGTCCCGTTCGGCCCCTCGGACGAGCAGGCTGTACTCGTTCTGGATCGCGCTGAAGCGGGTCAAGCCGTGATCACGAGCCGCCGCGTCGGCCTCTTCGATCTGGCCCGCGGTGAGGTTCGAGCCGCCGATCGCGCGCACGGTCCCGGCGCGGACGAGCTCGTCGAGCGCCTCCAGCGTCTCGGCGATCGGCGTCCGGCGGATCGGGCTGGTGCAGCCAGTAGACATCGACCACGTCGGTGCGGAGCCAGCGAAGGGATCTCTCGATCGAGTGCCGGATGTAGTCGCGCGATCCACGCCTGGTTGCGCCGTCGCCCATGTCCATTCCGAACTTCGTCGCCAGCACGACCTGGTCGCGGCGGCCCTCGAGCACTTCGCCGAGGAGCTCCTCGCTGCGGCCGCTTGCCGCCATAGATGTCGGCGGTGTCGAAGAACGTCACGCCCTCCGCGAGGGCAGCGTCGACCACCATGCGTGTCCCGTCGAGGTCGACCCGACGCCCGAAGTTGTTGCAGCCCAGGCCGACGGCCGAGACATCCAGGCCCGAACCACCCAGCGCGCGTGTCGCCAGCTGCGCCATCGCCCGGTCTATAGCAAAGCGCTAGGAGCTAGGCTCCAACCCATGTGCCGAAACATCAGAACGCTCTACAACTTCGACCCACCGGCCTCGGAGGAGGAGATCCACGCCGCCGCGGTCCAGTACGTGCGGAAGATAAGCGGCTTCAGCAGGCCCTCGCGGGCCAACGAGGACGCGTTCACCAGGGCGATCGACGCCGTGAGCGCCGCGTCCGAGCAGCTGCTTCGCGAGCTTCGCACGAGCGCCCCGCCGAGGGATCGCGAGGTCGAAGCGGCGAGGGCGCGGGCCCGCGCCGCGCAGCGATTCGCCGCGTAGGCAAAGAGCATTCTCACCGGGCGGCGCTTCCCAGTGGGAGGAGCTTGGCGCGCCGCGTTGAACGGGCACCGGGATGGAGTCCTCGGTCGCCACAGCGCGCAGCCAGCCGCGGTTGGCCCCGCGCGCAGCGCCGCGACCGGTCGCCGCTGCGGCCCCGCCCGCCCCGAGCGCGGGGCACGTGGTGCTGCGAGCGTGTCGCCCGCGCCAGTGGCTGAAGAACCTCGTCGTCGTGCTCGCCCCGGCCGCGGCCGGCGCGCTCGCGCGCCGCGGCGCCGACGCGCAGGTGCTCGGTGCGCTCGTCGCGTTCTGCATGCTGGCGAGCGCCACCTACCTCGTCAACGACGTCCGCGATCGCGAAAGTGATCGCCGGCACCCCCGCAAGCGACTGCGGCCAGTAGCGGCGGGCGAGCTCTCGCCGCCCCGCGCGTTGCGGATCGCGGCGCTGCTCGCCGCGGGCGGACTCGGTTTGTCTGTTGCCGTGCGCCCTGCGCTCGGAGTGGTGGCTGTCTGCTACCTGGCGCTGACGCTCAGCTACTCGCTGGTGTGGCGCGATGTGGTGGTCGCCGACATCGTGATGGTTGCGGCTGGATTCCTCGTGCGCGCCGCCGCGGGCGGCGTGGCGACCGACGTGCGGCTCTCGAAGTCGTTCCTGCTCGTCACCTCCGCGTGCGCGCTGTTTCTAGTGGCTGGGAAGCGCTACGCGGAGGTCCGAGCCCGTGGCAATCGCCCCACGACGCGGCAGACGCTGCGCCGCTACTCCCTGCGGGGCCTGCTGCTGGTGTGTCTCGCGGCGGCGTCGATTGGGTCGCTCGCCTACGCCCGCTGGGCGTTCACCCGCGCGGCGCCGGGCCCGTGGATCGAGCTCTCCATGTGCCCGTTCGCGCTATGGCTGGGCCGCTACACGATGCTGCTGGGGCGAGGCGCCGGGGAGGCACCCGAGGAGCTGATCCTCCATGACCCGCCGTTGCTGCTGATCGGGGCGGCTTGGGCGATCCTGTTCCTGACCGGGCTCCATGGCGCGTAGCCGGTCGCTGATCGCCGACTACGAGCAGCGGCTGCTCGCCAGCGAATGGGTCGGGAAGACCCAGGATCGTCCGCTTCGCGTGGCGGAACGCCCCGCGCGGCCAGCCTTGCGCGGGTCGGTCCGCGCCGCCGGGCGGGCACGCGTCCGGCGGATCCTCGCGATGACGTTGCTGCTGCTGCTCACGTATGTGTCGATCGCGTTCATCAGCGCGATGGAGTCGCCGTCCAATGTCCCCTTCGGATTGCGCGCAATCGAATGGATGCGCGACAACGGGGCGGCGTGGCTCGTGTCCGACATCGAGCATTACTACTACAGCTGGTCGGCGCCGTCGACCGGCGGCCCTGCTCTCGGCCGGCTGCCGAAGGTGGGGGTGGCGGGCGCTGGCGTGGTCTCGACCTACCAGCCGCCGTCGATTGCCCCGGCGATTAATCCGCCGCTCCCGGGCGAGGGCCAGTGGCACGGAACCGGACCGGTGGTGCGCGGCGCGCCGCCGGTGCTGGTCGCGACCTTTCGACCGGATCCGAACTACCCGCAGATGGTGGCCGGGGTGGCATGGATCGATTCGACGCGGGCGTGGCTTCAGCTGTATCCGGGGCGCTACGAGCCGCCGAACTCCGGCAACGCGGTGGCGGAGGTCCCGCCGCAGCTTCGCGCCGGACTGCTTGCGACGTTCAACAGCGGCTTCAAGCTCGAGGACGACGGAGGCGGCTTCGTCGCGTTCGGGCACGTGTACGCACCGCTGCGCGACGGCCAGGCGACGCTGATCCGTTACCGGGACGGCACCGTGGACGTGGTCTCCTGGAACGGCGGTCCTTCTCCTGGCCCCAACGTCGAGTTCGCGCGCCAGAACCTCCCGCTGATCGTCGACGGCGGGCAGCTCAATCCCAACATTCAGGACGGCTCGCAATGGGGCGCCACGCTCGGCAACGCGGTCCGTGTGTGGCGCTCGGGTGTCGGAGTCGACGCGCATGGCAACGTCCTCTACGCAGCCGCCGACAACCAGACAGCGGATAGCCTGGCGCAGATCCTGCAACGAGCGGGCGCCGTCCGCGCGATGGAGCTCGACATCAATTCCGAGTGGGTGAGCTTCAACTTCTTCGCCACCTGGGGGGCGTCGGGCGCGCAGAAGCTGCTGCCTGACATGAAGCGCGACGCGACCCGCTACCTGACGCCCGATGATCGTGACTTCGTCGCGGTCTACGCGCGCAGGGGCTGAGCGCAGCCCGCTGCTCAGCTGAACTGGACGAGCGCGATCCGCGCGGTCGCCACGCTCGAGCCGGAGCTGATCGTGAGCGTCGTCCCGAGCTGGTTCCCCGCGGCGTGGGTTAGCAGCGAGCGGCCGCGCGGGGTCAGCGAGAAGAACAGGTAGCCGAGCTCGCCGCCGCCGACGAGCTCCGGTCGCGTTACGGCGATCTGAGTTCGTCCCACGGACAGCGTCGCAGCGATCGGGCATGGCGCGGGTGTCGCACAGCCCGCGAGGATTCCGCCGGCCCCGCGAGAGAACACGAAGTCGGTCACGCCGACGATCTGAGCGACCGTGGACTGCGAGACGCTTCGACCAGGGCCCCTGCCGGCGGTGGAGAATGGGATCAGGGTGAGGTTGGCGATCGCCGTGGTGCCCGAGAGGTCCCGGGCGCTGACCTTGACGCCGAGCCTCCCGCCGCGGGCGTGCTGAAGGAGCGCGCGCCCCTTGGAGGTGAGCGTGAAGAACAGGATCGCGGTGCTGCCGGCCTGGATCGACTCAGTACCTGTTCGCGCGATCGTGGTGCGGCCGGCGGAGATCGCGGTCGCGACATGGCAGATGGTGCCCGTGTAGCAGCCGGCCGGGATCCCGCCGATGCCGGTGGCCTGGTTGACGAACGCGCTGTGCCCGTAGAGCACCATGTGGGCGGGGCTGGGAACGGGTGAGGAGCTTGCCAGCACCTGCCCGGCCGATCCGAGCGCCTGCACCGCGAAGTAGGACGCAGCGCTGCGGACGCTGATCTTCGCCTGCGAGCCTCGGGCGGACGCGCTGGCGACGGTGGTCAGCGCGGTCTGGTTGCTCCCGGCGAGCACGCGCCAGCTGGCGAGCCCGGAGCCGCTGCTCCAGGTGGCGTTGAGATTGGTGGTCCCGTCGGCAGCGGGCAGCACCGACAGCGCGGGCGGTGCCGTCGGCGGCGCCTGCGCGCTCCCGGCGCTTCCGCTGGTGTCGGCAGTCGCGCCGTCGAGGTAGTCGTTGTCGATGTTGATCGTGACGCCACCGTAGGTCTCGTTGTGGCCGCCCCGGTACTGGTGTACGCGCTGATGGTTCTGCCACTCCGTGCTGGGGACATCCGGATCGCTTGTGCCCTGCTGGTTGTTCCAGTCGGCGATCCAGATGTCATCGGGCTCCGGGTAACTGCTGCCGTACTGGGCGACGAGGTCGGTGATCCCGGCATTCGCGCTGCTGTACACGCCGGACAGATACCCGAGCGCGTGTAGCTCGGAGGTCCAGCCGGAGAGGAAGTTCAAGACGGCCGAGCTGTTTGTCTGGGTGCGGGCGTAGCTCTCCATGTCGTCGTAGATCGGATTGCCGGCGGGGATCCCGAGGCTCTGGGCCTCGGCGACGGCGTCCTCGGCGGCGGAGGTCCCCTGCGCCGACGCCTGGGTCGGAGTGATCCCCGCGCAGCCGCAGCTATTTGTCGGTGCCTGGAGCCCGACGTACGTCGGCAGGAAGTGCCAGCCCGCGGCGACCTCGCTGCTCACCCAGCTGGCGGTGAGATTGGGTTGCGAACACGCGGCGTTGGCACCGCCGATGTAGATGCCGAGCGCTCGGTACGGAGAGGAGCTCCAGGCAGCCATCGCATGCGAGGATGGTGCCGAGCACGCGTCGAAGGCGAGCCCGGTGTAGACCGCCGACGCGGTGCGCGCCGACGCCGAGGACGTATGGGCGGTCGCGTGGTCGCGAGGACCGGCGCCGCTCGCCGGCAGCCGCGCGCGATGCAGCGCCCGCATGATCACGGCGCGATCGCGCGACCACGTCGCCGTCACGCGTACTTCGGTCGAGCCCACCACGAAGCTCGTGGCGCTCCCCTGCATGCGCGGCGCGGCGCGGACGTTGCCGGTGCGCGCGGCGCTCGCGCCGGCCGGCTCGAGCAGGATCGCCGCGGCGCGACCCACCGCGTGCGCGGGACAACGTTGGTCGGAGCTGGGCGTCCCCAGATACAGGGCGTGTCGATCGAAGCGGACGCAGGCGCGAGGGTCTCGCGCCAGGTCGAACACCGGCCAGCTTCGGGGCACCAAAACCTTGTAGCCGTGGTAGCCGACCGCCCTCAGCGGCGGGTTTGACCGCGCGGAGGCAACCCCGACCCCGGACATGAGCATGACCGACAGCATCAAGGAGGCCAGGCGGGCGGTCCCATGAGCGCTCCCACGCGTCACTCCCGGTTCGTAACACAGCGGGCAGCGGAATGGAGCGCGGCTCAGTCGATTAAGCGACCCCGCGGGGTCCCACCCCGCCGGCTCAGTCCGGGTCGACGGCGCGGAGCAGCCGCAGCGCGGTCTGTGCGTTGGCGGGGTAAAACGCCTCGATCGCCAGCTCGGACAGGGTGATATCGATCGCGGTGCCGAACGTGGAGAGCGTGCTGAAGAACGCCAGCTCCCCGCCGTCGCCGTCACGGAGCCTCAGCGGTAGGACGATGTCGCCGTGCTGCAATTCTCCTTGCACCGGCCCCGCTTCCACCCCGGGGTAGGAGATGAGCTCCTCGTACAGGCTGGCGAGCTCCCGATCCCCGGTGACCTGGACTTCACGGTGGATCCGGCGCAGCAGGTGTGCGCTCCACTCGGGAAGGTTCAGGGTGCGGGGCGCCATCCCGTCGGGGTGAAGCGCGATCCGCATCCCGTTGGCGGGCGGCTGGAGCAGCTCGGGAGCGACACCGTCGAGCAGCAGGTCGAGCGCATCATTCGCCGCGACGAGGTTGTGGTACCGGTCGACGACGACCGCCGGGTAAGGCTCGTGCGCGCGCAGGAAGCGGTCGAGCGCGTCCCGCACGGTCGCCATCTCGGGCGAGTCGAGCGTGCGCTCCTCGTAGACCGGCGCGTAGCCTCCCGCCAGCAGCAGCGGATTGCGCTCCCGCAGCGGCACCTCGAGTTGCTCCGCCAGCCTGAGGATCATTTCGCGGCTCGGCCTGGCGCGCCCGGTCTCGACGAAGCTGAGGTGGCGCGAGGAGACGGCGGCGTCGAGCGCCAGCTCGAGCTGGCTGAGGTTGCGGCGCTGCCGCCAGGCGCGGAGCAGCTCGCCGACTGCGGGAGCGGGGGAGGGCGAGATGACTGCCATACGTGCAAGCTACACCTGGTCGGTAGTGGTGACGATTACCCCTCAGGTAACGGCAGGGCATCGGGTGCCGACGCGGGGAGCAGCCGGGTGAGCGCCGCGACGACGAGCAGCAGGGCCCCGAGCTCCGCGACCGCCAGCTCGAACGCGTGTGCGTAGCCACCGTGCAGCGCGCCGAAGAACAGCACGCCCGTGATGGCGACGCCCACCGCGTTGCCGACGCCCTGCATTGTCGTCAGCATCCCCGACGCCGCACCGGCTCGCTCGGGCTCGAGCGACTGGAGGATGGTCGTCGCCAGGGGGGCGAGGACCAGTCCCATCCCGGTGCCGACGAGCAGCAGCCCCGGCGCGAGCGCCGCGATCGAGCCGCCGACGCCGACGTCGAGGACCGTTCCCAACAGCACGGCGTGACCCGTCGCGAGCACCACGGCGCCCAGGCCGATCGCGCGGCGCCCATGGCGGGCCGTCAGGCCCGGGGCGAGCATCGATGCAACGACATAGGCGGCGGCCAGGATCGTGAACACGAGCCCCGCCGGCAGCGGGCGCAGACCGCGGCCCTGCTGCAGGTACAGCGCCAGGACCACGAAGAACGATGCCTGGCCGCCCCAGAACGCGAACTGGGTTATGAGGCCGGCGGTGAACGAGCGGTGTCGGAATAGGCCCGCGTCAAGAAGCGGGGACCCGCCGCGACGGGCCACCGTGCGCTGGTGGGCGATGAACGCGGCGAGCAGCACGGGGGCCGCGGCCAGAGAAGCCCAGGTCCACGCCGGCCAGCCGTGCTGGCGCCCCTCGACCAGCGGGAGCACGACAGCGGTCAGCGCGGCGGTGATCAGGAGCGTCCCCGGCATGTCCAGCCGCGCGCTCGAGTGAGCTCGTGACTCGGGAATCAGTCGCGGCGCCAGCGCCAGCGCGAGCACGCCGACCGGAACGTTGATCAGAAAGCAGCTTCGCCAGCCGAGGCCGGCGATGTTTGTGGCGATCAGCGCCCCGCCGATCAGCTGGCCGCTGATCGCGGCAGCGCCCATCACCGTCCCGTAGGCGCTGAGCGCGCGGACACGGTCTGGACCGTTGTAGAGGACACCGATGATCGACAGGACGTTGGGCGTGAGCAGCGCGCCGGCGGCTCCCTGCGCGAGCCGCGCGATCACGAGCTCGGTGGGGCTGCCCGCCACGCCGCAGGCGGCCGAGGAGAGCGTGAAGAGCGCCAGCCCGAGCGTGAACATGCGCCGGCGCCCGAAGCGATCTCCGAGCCGTCCGGCGGTGATCAGGAACACGGCGGAGGTCAGCGCGTAGCCGGCGACCACCCACTCGATCGATCCGGCCGTCGCGTGTAGGTCGGTCTGGATCGAGGGCAGGGCCACGTTGACGATGAAAAAGTCCAGGACAACCATGAAGATCCCGGCGAGGACTACCGGGAGCGGAGCCCAGCGGCTGGCCGTGATGCCCAGACGCGGACGGGGCTCGGCAACGGGGGAGGTGATTTCTGATGTGCTCATGGCCAGCACGATCGGCGCTTGTCGTCGGCAAGTCGATTACGCGTGACGTAAGGCGATTACCTCCGAGATAAGGGGGATTCCGAGCGTCCATCCGCACGTAATGCGAACATATGTTCTGTGCGGTGGAGCAACCTCAGCGCAGACGCCGAAGAACGGGCCCGCCTGCCCGGCTACCGAGACGAGGCCGTCGTCCGGCATTTCGAGGCACCCGGGTCGATCCAGACACGCTTCTACGAGGTCCGAGCGAAGTCGGTCATCAACAAGGTCCCGGAGGCCTCACGGATGCCCTTCCGTTACACGATCAATCCGTATCGCGGTTGCAGCCACTCGTGTGTTTTTTGCTTCGCTCGCCCCACCCACAAGTACCTTGACTTCGACGCCGGCCGCGACTTCGAGCGGGAGATCGTCGTCAAGGTCAACGCGCCTGAGCTGCTGCGGGCCGAGCTGGCGCGGCCGTCGTGGAAGCGCGAGCACATCGCGCTCGGGACGAACACAGACCCGTATCAGTGGGTAGAGGGTCGCTACAAGCTGATGCCGGGGATCTGGGGGGCGATGCGAGACGCGGCAAATCCCTGCTCGGTGCTGACGAAGTCACCGCTACTGCTCCGCGATCTCGAGTTGATGAAGGAGATCAACGAGCGGACCGAGTTCAGCGCCGCGGTGTCGGTTCCGACGCTCGACGAGAAGGCGTGGCGCGCGACGGAGCCTCACACGCCCAACCCACGCGCCCGGCTGGAGGCCGCGGCCGAGCTCGCCCGCGCCGGAATTCGTACCGGGGTGCTGATCGCACCGCTGATGCCGGGCGTCAATGACGCGCCCCAGCAGGTGGAGCCGATCCTCGAGCTCGCGGCCGAGGCTGGCGTGGCTTACGTCACCGGGATCGCGCTGCACCTGCGAGGCGACGTCCGCGATCTCTGGTTCGAGTGGCTGCGAGAGAACCGGCCCGACCTGATCCCGCGGTACGAGCGGCTGTACCGCCGCGGCGCGTACGCGCCACAGGAGGAGCGGCGCCGGCTGTCCGCGCTCGTGAAGGGCCCGGATATGGAGCCGGCGTGGCGGATGCGCGGCACAATCGAGCGACCGCCGCCGAAGGCGTCGGGGTCGGTCCGAAAGCATGAGCAAGCAAAGCTGTTCTAAGGTGAAACGTGGAGGACGGTTCGGCGGTACGTAGAAGGGGAGCCACGTACGCCGAGGTACATCGGGACCCCTAGCCAAACTCAGGACCATGCGCAAACGCCTGCAGAAAAGCCGAGATCTTCATCTGGAGCGAATGTTCGAGACCCGCAGCGAAGCGTGGGAGCGGGTCGGGTTGGCGATGAGCGTGAACAAGCGGCTCATCCGCCGCGCCCGTGGCGAGATCGCCGTGTTCTTACCGCTCGGGGTGGGGGTACTCGTCCTCTACCACTACCGCGTCCAGATCTTCGGTAAGGACGCCGATAACAACAAGCTGCTCCAGTGGGGGACCGTGGTCGTGCTGCTGGCGGTCGGGTGGGCGCTGGCGCGCGCAATCGGCCGCGCCGCGGGCCCGACCTTCTTTCGCAGAATGGATCCGGCGACCGCCGGAACCGTCGGCTTCATCATCCGCCTGCTGACGATGGGGATAGCCCTGCTGATCGCCCTCAGCGTCGCCGGGGTGAGCGCGAGCGGGCTGATCGCAGGAAGCGCGTTCACCGCCGTCGTCCTCGGGCTCGCGGCTCAGCAGACGCTCGGCAACCTGTTCGCCGGGTTGGTGCTCCTCACGGCGCGGCCCTTCCGAGTCGGGGAACGGGTCCGCTTGCAGGCCGGTGCGCTGGGCGGCGTCCTCGAGGGAGTCGTCAGCTCGCTCGGGTTGATGTACACGACGCTCGCGCGCGGGGAGGATCGGATCCTGATCCCCAACAACGGCGTCCTCTCGGCGGTGGTCGTGCCAGTCCGTGAGCCGAGCGGAGTCGACGTCAAGGTTCGCATCGGCTCGGGCGTTCGGCCCAGCCAGGTGCAGGCGATCCTGGATGAGCAGATCACCACGCCCACCCGGAGCCCGGCGACGGTGTTGCTGGAGGAAATCGACGGCGACGAAGTCGTGATCAGGGTCCAGGCCACGCCGGAGCGAGCCGACGACGGCGCCAAGCTCGCCGACGAGATCATCGCGACGCTTGCGTCGGTCACGGGCGAACACCACGCCGTTCGTTAGCTCCAGCGGGCGCCGGGTCCTGGCGTGGAGCCCGCTCCTGATCCTGGCGTTTGTGCTGGCGTTGGCGGGACTGCGACCCGACGCTGAGTCAAGCCGCCAGTCACCCGCGCGTGCGGCCGCGGGCTCGGTCGGACTGCCCGTCGCGCAGTCGCTATCGCTCGAGCAACTGGCGGGGCAGCGGGTCGTGTACTCCTACGCCGGCCTGCGACCGCCGACAGCGCTGCTGAGTCTGATCCGAGCCGGCGAGGCTGCCGGGGTGATCTTCTTCGCCGACAACATCTCGAGTACCAGCCAGGTCCGCGCCGTCGTCGGAGCGCTGCAACGGGCGGCCCTGTCGAGTCCGCTGCACACGAGGCTCCTGCTGATGACCGACCAAGAGGGGGGAGAGGTGCGCCGGCTCCCGGGCGCACCGATCTGGTCCGAGAAGCAGATCGGCGAGCGCGCCAACGGCGCGATGCTCGCCCGCGCGGCGGGGAGCGGTGCGGGGCGAAACCTGGCGAGCGCCGGGATCGATGTCAATCTCGCTCCCGTGCTGGACGTCTACAGGCGAGCGGGAAACTTCATCGACCAGTTCGGACGCTCCTACTCGAGCAATGCGGCGAGCGTGGCTGCCCTTGGTGGGGCATTCATCTCCTCCCAGCAGCCTGACGGTGTCGCCGCCACGGCGAAGCACTTCCCCGGCCTAGGCGCGGCGAGCGCCAGCCAGAACACCGATCTTGGCCCGGTCACGCTTCGTCTCTCGCTGAGGACGCTGCGCTCGGTCGATGAGGCTCCGTACCGGGTCGCGTTGTCCGACGGTGTGAAGCTCGTGATGACCTCCTGGGCGGTGTATCCGGCGCTTGACCCCCACCGGCCCGCGGGCCTCTCGCCGATCGTGATCCGCGGCGAGCTACGCCGGCGACTCGGATTTCGCGGCGTGATCATCACCGACGGAATCGACGCGGCCGCGGTGATCCCCTTCGGCGGCCTGGCGAGAAGGAGCGTGCTGGCGGCGGCGGCCGGCGCCGACCTGATCCTGTGCGCGGCGACGAATCCCGCGGATAACAGCCCGAACCTGGGACTCACCGTCCTACACGCGATCACCTCGGCACTGTCCGGGCATCAGCTCAGCAGGTCGGCTGCGCAGCAGGCGGCGGGCCGCATCCTCGCGCTGCGCGCACGACCCTGAGGGTCCGCGCCGCGACCGGGATCCTCGAGCTATAAGCAACCCGTGATCCCGCCGTCGAGCGGGATCACGGTGCCGGTCAGGTAGGAGCCCGCGCGCGAGCTGAGGAAGATCGTCAGGCCAGCGGCGTCGTCGGGACGCCCGATCCTCCCGAGCGGAACCATCTGCTCGACCGACGCCCGCCCCTCGGGGTTGTCGAGCATGAACGCCATCATCTTGCTTGCGAACGGGCCGGGCGCGATTGCGTTGACCGTGATGTGCTCAGGCGCCAGCCGCCTGGCGAGGTGACGGGTCAGCATGTGCACACCTGCCTTGCTCGCGCTGTAGCTATAGCTCTCCATCACCGGGACGCGCAACCCATCGATCGACCCGATGTTGATGACCCGCGCCGGATCCTCGGCGCTGGCGGCCGCCCGCAGCGCAGGCAGCAGCGAGACCGTCAGGTGGAAGACGCCCTCGAGGTTGGTGTGGATCACCCGGTCCCAGCCGGAGGCGGGAAATTCCTCGAGCGGAGCGCCCCAGGACGCGCCCGCGTTGTTGACCAGGATCTCGAGCTTTTCGGCGCGCGAACGGACCGCATCACCAAGATCGGTCGCGCCTTCCGGCGTGGACAGATCGGCCGGGACCGCCTCGCACTCCCCGAGCTTCGAGAGCTCAGCCGCGGCCGCCTGAAGCTGGTCGACCTTGCGCGACGAGATGATCACCCTCACGCCCGCCTCGAGCAGCCCCCGCGCGATCATGAACCCGATCCCGCGTGACCCGCCCGTGACGAGCGCCGTCTTGCCCGAGAGGTCGAACAGCTCGGTCACTAGTCCGTGAACTCTGGCGGTCGCTTCTCGAGGAACGCCGCGATCGCCTCGGGCGGCGCCTGGCCGAACGTCGCCATGATCTGCTGACGGTCCTCGAACTGGACAGCGGCGCGCTCGGAGGGAATCTCTAGCGCCGTCCACATCCCCTGCTTGGTCAGCTGTACGCCCCACGGTGCCAGCGCGGCGATCTGTCCCGCTGCCTCGAGCGAGCGGTCGCAGCAGCGCCGCTCCGTCCACCAGATCTGACACCAGACCAATCCGAAGTGCCTCCTCGGCGTCGACCCGGCGCCCGGTGAGCATCAGCTCGTGCGAGCGACCGGCGCCGATCAGCCTCGGGAGCAGCCAGCTCGTGCCCATGTCGCAGTTGGACACGCCGATGTTGACGAACGCCGCGCGGAACACCGCCTCCCGCGCGGCGAACCGGATGTCGCACCCGAGCGCGAGCGCAAAACCCAGACCCGCCGCCGGTCCGTTGACGGCAGCGATCACGGGCTGAGGAAGCGTCGCGGAGCGCGAGCACCAGGGTCGACATGTGCTGCTGGTTTCGCGAGACGGTTGCGAGCCTCGTCATCGCCCTCGTTCGCCGGCGCGCGTGCCGTAGCCGTGCAGGTCGAGACCGGCGCAAAACGCTCGCCCCGCACCGGTCAGCTACGACGGCGCGGCATCCACGCTCGCGGCTCACGGCGGCGAGCTCGGCGTGGAGCGCCTCGCACAGGTCCGAGGTCATGGCGTTGAGCTGCTCGGGACGGTTCAGCGCCAGCACCCGCACGCCGGGCGCGGGCTGCTCGACGAGCACAAGCGCGGTCACGCGGGCATCCTATGCGCTTACCGGATGGCGCCGGCTAGCGCTTCTCGCGCTGGCCCGCCGCCAGGTCCAAGGCGACCTGCTCGCCCCCCATCCGGCGGCTTGCCGCGGCGGCGAGCTCGGGGGCCAGCGCGCCGAACGCAGCGCCGAGTCGCAGGCCGAGCGGAGCGACCTCGACCTCGGCCCGGTTGCGCTCGATCGCTCGGATCACGCCGGATGCGACCTGCGCGGGGGTGCGGGTCCCGACGCCGCGCGGGAGCTCGACCCCGGCGTCGGCGAACATCCCCGCGTCGCGGATGAAGCCGGGGAGCACGACGGACACTCCGACTCCGTGGGGCCGTAGGTCCTCCCGGATCCCGAGCGCGAAGCCCCGTAGGCCGAACTTCGTCGCCGAGTAGATCGCGGAGGCAGGCGAGGCGACCTTTCCGGCAAGCGACGAGATGAAGACGATGTGGCCGCGCCCGCGCGCCACCATTCCCTCTGCGACTGCCCTCGCCAGCGCGATCGGGGCGCGGAGGTTGACCTCGAGCATCTGATCGATTTGCGCCTGGGTCAGCTCGGTGAACGCACCGCTCGCGGGCAGCGCGGCGTTGGCGATGAGGACGTCGACCTCACCAGCCTGAGCGATCAGTCGCTCGAGCTCTTCCCGGTCGGAGAGATCGGAGGCGATCGGGGTTCCGCTCACCTCCGTGGCGAGCGGCTCGAGCACCTCCATCCGCCGGCCGCTGAGGATCAGGGTCGCACCGCGCGAGGCGAACTCCTGCGCGATGGCACGGCCGATCCCGCCGGTGGCACCGGTCACGAGCACTCTGCCGTTGAGCACGCTCACAGCGGCGCAGTCTAATTCGCCGGTCAGCCGGGGAACACCGCGAGCGTCGCGGTGAAGCCATGCAGAAAGCTGCGTCCCCCAACCGGACCGATCTCCCCCGCGGCGAAGAAGCCGGCGGCGGGCGGAGCGCCCAGCTCGCGTTCAACGGCCTCGGCGTCGTGGTCGGGCACGCCGAACATCGCTCGACCGCGACCGTTGCACGAGAAGAGCAGCGCTCCCGCGGGCGTCCCGCCCGCCATCGCCTCGATCTGGAGACGGAGCGCACGGCGCAGGTCTTCGTCGGCCGAGCGCGCGTCCCGGGCGTGAAGTCTGATCACCTGCCCACTGTGGACCGCCGCGCCGACCGCCAGGCTCCCCGTATCGGGGTCGGCCCCCAGGACCCCGCGGACGAGGAAATCGCCCTGCTCGTACTCCGGCTTGCCCGAGTCGATCACGATCCCGATCAGCAGGCCGCCCGCGACGAGCCCTCGCTCACGCGGCGAGAGTTCGGCGATGATCCGCTCGACCGTCTGCAGCGCCGGACGGCCGGCGAGCTCGTGGATGATGTTGCCCTCCGCGGCGGTGATCGTCAGCTCGCGACCGAGTGGCGCCGCGCCCTGCGAGACGCACGGCAGCACCTCGACGCCCTCGAGGCTGACCCCGACCGCGCCCTGGTCGTGGGTCTCACCGTCCACGAACAGAGGCCCGGTGGCGCTGTGGGCGCTTGCGATTCCTCCCAGCACCGGCACCCCCGGGGCCTGCTCGGCGATCAGACGGAGAACCGAATCCGTTGGGAACGAGTACGGGTCGGCTAGCAGGATCGCGCCGCTCGCGCCATGAAGCGGCGGGAGGCCCTCGACCGTCGCCTCGAGCCCCGCTTCCTCGATCGTGGCGTGAAAGGGCGTGATCCGGCCGTCGCCGCCGAAAGACGCGGCCCACACGGCAAGGCCGGTGCCGCTCTCGAACTCGCGGCCGGAGCCGAGCAAGCCCCCGGCGGCGCAACCGACCAAGGCGTCCGGCTCCACCGTGGCGTGCACGGCTTCGAGCGCCGCCTCGGGAGCACCGAGGTGCTCGCCGCTGGCGAATACCAGCGCCAGATCCGCCGGGGCGCCGGCGAGGGCTTCGGCAACAACCCGTCCAGCCTCGGCGCCGGCCTCGAAGGACTCCTCCGCCGTCGAGATCGCGACGCCGACCTTGACGGTCATCCTGCGCGTACCCGCCGATCGCTCCACGCGTCCACGAGCGACATCGCTCCACGATACTCCAGGCGATGGCCCGAGCCGAGGTGATCGCGCTGTTCGGCCCGACCGGCGTGGGCAAGACCGAGGTCGCGATCGAGGTGGCGCGCGGCCTGCGTGAACTGGGCGAGCGCCCGGTGGCGGTCTCGGCCGACGCACTCCAGGTCTACCAGGGCCTGGAGACGCTCACCGGTGCGGCAAGCGCCGCACAGCGGGCGGCGCTGGAGCACCGCTTGATCTCGCTGATCCCGATCGATGCGTCGTTCAGTGCGGGGCAGTACGCCGAGCTCGCGCACGCCGAGATCGACGGCCTGCTCGCGGCCGGTGCGCGACCGATCGTGGTCGGAGGGACCGGCCTGTACCTGCGCGCGGCGCTGACCGGGCTGAGCCTCAAGCCGCCTCCGCCCGAGGGGTTGCGCGAGCGCTGGACCTCAGAGCTGGAGCGTCGCGGGCCGGTTGCGCTGCACGCGCTGCTCGCACAGCGCGCACCGTGGGCTGCGCAGGGAATCGAACCAACGGACCGGCAGCGGATCGTGCGGGCGCTCGAGCTGTTCGACGCCGGTGAGCTCGAGCCTCCGGCGGCCGAATCTGAGCTGTGGACCGACGAGGTGCGACACCCAACGCTCCTTGTGGGGCTCGTGATGGAGCGCGCCGAGCTCTACGAGCGGATCGATGCCCGCGTGGATCAGATGCTTGCCGCCGGGGCCGAGGCTGAGGTCCGCCGCGCGAACGTCGCGGGTGCCTCGAACGCGTCGCGCAAGGCGCTCGGCTTCGAGGAGCTGCTCACGGGCGACGTCGAGGGGATGAAGCGGCGCACCCGCAACTACGCGCGGCGCCAGTTGACCTGGATGCGCAAGCTCGCCTCCGTGGAGGTGATCGACACGACCGAGCGTTCTGCCGCCGAGGTCGCCGCGGACGTGCTCGAGCTCTGGGCGGGCGACCCCCAGCTCGGGGTCAGGGAAGTGGAGTGAAGGGGTACGCGATCACCGCCGCCAGCAGCACGCAGGCCGCCCACAGGAGCGTCAGCCGCGGCCAGCGGGTCAGCCGGGGCAGCAGCCAGGCCACCGCCGCGTACAGGCCCGGCATCACGATCACCATGTAGTACAGGTAGCTGGTCCTGTTCCAGATCAGGCTGAGGAGCACGAACGGCAGAAACGTCCCGGCGAACCACGCCACCGCGAGCGTCGGGAGCTCCGTTCGGGGCGGCCCGCCCCCGCGGATCACGGTCCAGGACGCGATCCCGATCGCCGGCAGCGCGAGCAGCAGGAGCGGCGGGCTGATCAGGCCGAGGAAGTGCACCGCCGGGTGGACGTGGGTCAGCCCAGGAGCGGGGCTCGCCGGGTTGATGTTCAGGTACACGATCGGCTTGTAGTCGACGAGCCATTCCCACGGATAGGAGGCGATCCCACGTGGCCCGTGCGGGCTGGTCTGTTGGGCCGCATAGCTCAGCATGTGGCCGATGTGTCCGAACACACCCCCGCCGAGGAGCCTCCGCGCCACCGGGTCATACGGCGGCGCGAGCCGGTCAAGCAGGGCGAGCAGTCCGATCCAGACGCCGGCGGCAACTGTCAAGCAGCCCGCCAGCCGCGCCAGCGACGGCGCCGGGCTGCGCCGCTCACGCCGCCAGCGGAACAGCTCTAGGAGCGCCAGCGCGAGGAGGACGTACGCGGCGACAAGCTTCGTGCACAGGCCGACGCCGATCACCACCCCGGCCGTGAGCGGGCGGCCGCGGAGGTAGAGGGCTGCTCCCCACACCATCGCGGCCAGCACGTAGATGTCGAGCGTCCCGATCCGCCCGTGCACGATCATCAGGTTGTCGGCCGCCATCAGAGCGGCGGCGGCCAAGGCCGTCCAGGCGCCCCCGCCGGCCGCCCTGACGAGCGCGAACATCCCCAGGATGGCGAGTGTGCCAGCCAGCAGGCTGCCGAGCCGCCACGCAAATGGCCCGTCCCCGAACAGCTCGATCGAGCCGGCGATGATCAGCTTTACGAGCTGGGGGTGCTCGGCGTTCGGATCGTCGCCGACCGGGGTGCCGGCGTACGGGGCACCCGCGGGCGGCTCGATGCCCGCGATCACCCTCGCCGCGTTCACGTAATAGCGCTCGTCGAAGATCATCACGCGGTCCGAGGCGGTGCGGCACGGCGAGCGACACGGCTCCGAGAGCCACGCGCCACGGGCTCCCAGCGACAGCAGGCACACCGCGACGAGCAGCGCGAGTGGCAACCGCGGATGCCCCGCCGTCAGCGACTGAATCCGACGACCCATGGAGGGGGCGACGGTAATCCATACACTGCGCCGCCGTGGAATTCGAGAAGTGGCAGGCGCTCGGCAACGACTACGTGATCATGGAGGCGGCAGAGCTTCCGTTCGAGCTCACGCCCGCCCGGATCCGCGCGATCTGCGCCCCGCGCACGGGGCTCTGCTCCGACGGCGTGCTGCTGCTCTCGCCGCCCGACGAGCCCCGCTACGTGGCGCGGCTGCGGATCTTCAACCCGGACGGCTCGGAGGCCGAGGTGTCCGGCAACGGCGCGCGGGAGGCGGTCCTGTACATGCGCAGGCGCGGCTGGACGCAGAACGACACGTTCTCGATCCAGACGGCCGCCGGCGAGCTGCGGCCGCGGATCACGTCGTCCACCACGTGCACGATCGACATGGGGCATGCCCGCCTGCGAAGCGCGGACTTTCCTTCGGGCGGCGAGGACGGCACGGGCGAACTGAGCGCCGGCGGCCGCAGCTGGCACTTTCAGCACGTCCAGGTGGGAAACCCGCAGTGCTCGATCGCCGTCGCCGACGAGGGTGAGCTGTCCTCGCTCGATCTCCAGTCGCTGGGACCCCAGATCGAGTGGCACGAGCTGTTCCCGAACCGCACGAACGTCTCCTGGTTCGCCGTGCTGACACCTGGGCGGATCCGGGTGCGGGTGTTCGAGCGAGGGGCGGGGGAGACCTCCGCGAGCGGCACCGGCGCCACGGGCGCGGCCGTGACCTACGTGCTCGGCGGCGGCGAGTCGCCGGTGACCACCGTGCTCGACGGCGGCGAGCTCGAGGTGGAGGTCGAGGACGATCTTCACATCAATCTGACCGGCTGGGCGGTCCCCGTCTACAGGGGGACGCTGTCGGAGGACTTCGTACGGGAGCTCGATGCGCTCGAGTAAGCGCCTGGAACAGATCCCGCCGTACCTGTTCGCTGAGCTCGAGCGGAAGATCGCCGCCAAGCGCGCCGCCGGGATCGACGTGATCAGCCTCGGGATCGGGGACCCCGACATGCCGACGTTCGAGCCGATCGTCGCCGCCGCGCAGCGCGCCGTGGCCGACCCCTCGACTCACTCATACCCCACCAACCGGGGCCGCCAGAAGTTCCGCGAGGCCGTCGCCGCGTTCTACGCGCGCCGGTTCGGGGTCGAGCTCGACCCCGAGACCGAGGTGATGCCGGCGATCGGCGCGAAGGAGTGCATCTTCAACCTGAACCTCGCGTTCCTCGACCCGCGCGACGTCGCGCTCGCGTCCGATCCGGGCTATCCCGTGTACACGGGCGGGCCGCTGCTGGTCGGGGCCGAGCCGGTGCTGATGCCGCTCCTGCCCGAGCGCGGCTTCGCCCCCGACCTCGCCGCGATCCCGGCTGGCGCGCTCGCGCGGGCCCGCCTGCTGTATCTCAACTACCCCAACAACCCGACCGGGGCGATCGTCCCCGACGGGCTGTTCGAGCGCGTGGTCGAGCTAGCCGCCGAGCACGAGATTCTGGCGGTCCACGACAACGCCTACAGCGAGACGACGTTCGACGGCTATGTCGCGCCGTCGTTCCTACAGACCCAGGGGGCCAAGGAGGTGGGGGTAGAGGTCTTCTCGCTGTCGAAGGGCTACAACATGACCGGCTGGCGGTGCGCGGCGATCGTCGGCAATGCCCAGGCGATCACGCACTACTGGCGGCTCAAGTCGAACATCGACTCGGGGCTGTTCGAGGCGGTCCAGCTGGCGGGAGCGGCGGCGCTCGGACCCGAGCTGGACGTCCACGTCAGAGGGATGAACGAGATCTACCAGCGCCGGCGCGACCTGGTCTGCGACGCGCTCGCGCAGGCCGGCGTCGAGGTCAGCCGCCCGAAGGGGACGATCTACGTATGGGCGCCGATCCCCAGGGGGTTCGACTCGGCCGCCGCCTACTGCGAGCACGTGCTCGAGCATGCGGCGGTCGTGATCACGCCCGGCGACGCCTACGGCCCGAGCGGCGCCGGCTTCTTCCGGCTCTCGCTGACGACGCCCGACGAGCGGCTGCTCGAGGCCGTCGAGCGGCTGCGCAATCTGTAGGCGCGTCGATTCAGCAACCCTGGCCGATGGCCGTCTGCCCCGGTGCCGTACAGCCAATCCGCACGGCAGGCTTGCCGTTCGCCGGGAGCGCAAATACGTAGTCCTTGGCGACCCACCCGGGTTTCAGGATCTCGACGGTGATCGTGGAGCCGGCGCGCAAGCGACGACCGCTGAACAGAGAAGTGAGATCGATCGTGGTGGGGGTACCGCAGCGGTGGCGGCCTTTTCGCCCGCACCGTTTGCTCTTGCGGACGGCGATGCTCCGCCTGGCGAATGGACAGCCCCGTCCGTGACACCTGAGGATGATGGTCACGCCGGGAGCGAGTCCGTTCACGATCAGCTGGCGAACGCGGGTGTACGAAGGCGTGTAGTAGAACGTCCACTGCATCGTGGCCGTGATGGTTCCCAGCGGCTGCACCCCGATCGCGATCGCGGGCGAGCTGGAGCCGCTGAAGCTGTCGTCCCCGCCGTATGACGCGGTGATCGTGTGATGGCCTGCGGTGGTGTACTTGACCGTGCAGGTGGCCGTTGCGGAGCTGTCGACCGGCTGGCTCGCACATGAACTGATCACCCGTCCGCCGTCAGCGAAAGCGACCTGACCGCGCGGCGAGAGCGAGCCCGCGTGGCCTGGTGCGATGACCGCGGTGTAAGTAACCGGCGCGTCGACGTTGGGGGTCGAATCGGGAGTCGTCACCGTGGTCGAAGTCGAGTCCTTGTAGATCGAGAACGCTTCGGGCTGGCTCGCCGAACCCTGGATGAGGGAGCCGGGAGTTGGACTAAAGACAGCGGTTAGCTGGGCCGGGGAGGAGGGGGCCGCAAACGAGGTGGTGCAGGTGACGTTGACCAACGCCGTTGTTTGTGTCGGAATCTGCACGGCGCCGCACCCACTTATCGGGGTGCCGGCGTTCTCGAACTCGACGGTCCCTGAAGGGGGCACCGCGGCACCCGTTGGCGCCACCGCACTGGTCGTGACAGTGCTCAACAAAGTGACGCCCTGATTCGTCACCGGGGTACTCGCGCTCGTCAGCGGACCGTTGCTCGCCACTGTGAGCGAGGTCGAGCTCGGCGACAGCTGCGTAAGCGTGGCCGGGGTGACCGTCGGCCCCGTCGGGTCCGATCCATAGATGAGCGTTGTCTCAGCACGATGCGAGCTCGTGAGCGTTGCGCTGAAGGTCCCATCACCGTTCGGATGAGTGGGGCCGAACACGATGTCCTTGTCGTACGGAGCCGAAAAAGTCGGGTCGGAGAGGAGTCCACCTGCGCCCGTCGCAGTGACCGTAGTCGTCGAGGTCCCATCGGCGACGATGGAGGCGGGCGACAGCTGAATGAGCATGCTCGTGGTCGCCGACGCGACCCCACCCCCACCCAGAAACACCACAAGCAGCGCCAACAGCCCTGCGACAACTAGGCGAGCCCCCGCGATCAAAGCGTCCTTACCCCACTGTTCCGATCTGTCTCAACCCCACACCCCCAGGAGGGGATGCAAGCGTACCGCCTGGGTGGACCTCGGCGCAAGCCCCGCTGGGGTGTGAGCTAACACTCGCTTGCGATGCCGATGCCACCCGGCGCCGACGGAGGGGGCACCTAACGACAGACGTGAGTGGAAACCGGCGCGTCGAGCCCGGGAGTCTGGACTCAGGGCTACCATCAACTCAGTGCAACGCAGTCGGCACGGGCGCATCAAGGCGTCGAATTCATCGTCGGAAAACGGGCGCCCGCAGGGCCGGGCCCGCCAGCGCGCATACCTGATCGCGGCGGTCCCGGACCGCGAGCCGGACGACCTCACCGAGCTTCGAGAGCTGCTGCGGACCGCCGGTGTGGCGGGAGTGGGGGAGATGATCCAGCACTTGGAGCACCCCCACCCCAACACCTACCTCGGCGCCGGCAAGCTCAACGAGCTGAAGGATGAGATCGTCCGCGCCGACGCCAACCTGGTCGCCTGCGACGACGAGCTCACGCCGCGCCAGGAGCGCAACCTCGAGACGGCGCTGGGCGTCCCCGTGATCGACCGCACCGCGATCATCCTCGACATCTTCGCCGACCATGCGCACACCGCCGAAGGCAAGGTGCAGGTCGAGCTCGCTCAGCTCGAGTACAACCTGGCCCGGATGCGCGGGTTGTGGTCGCACCTCGAGCGGCTCGGCGCAGGTCGGATAGACGGCGGGATCGGAACTCGTGGACCGGGCGAGACGCAGATCGAGACCGACCGGCGCCTGGCCCGAGACCGGATCGCGGCGCTCAAGCGCAAGCTGGCGACCGTGCGCTCGAGCCGGTCGGTGATGCGCGCCGAGCGTGAGCGCGCGGAGCTCCCGCGCGTAGCGCTCGCGGGCTACACCAATGCCGGGAAATCGACCCTGCTCAATGCGCTCACCGGAGCCACCGCCGGCGTCGGCGAGCGCTTGTTCCACACGCTCGATCCGACCACCCGGATCCTCCGCACGACCGGCCGCAACTACCTCGTCACCGACACGGTCGGCTTCATCCGCAAGCTGCCCCACCAGCTCGTCGACGCGTTCGCCGCCACACTCGAGGAGACGCGCCTGGCGGACCTGATCCTGCACGTCGTCGACGCCTCCGTCCCTGAGGAAGAGCTCGTGGCCATGACCCGCGCGGTCGGGGACGTCCTACACGAGATCGGCGCCGACGAGGTCTCGCAGCTGCTCGTCCTTTCGAAGGCCGACCAGATCGATGAGGACCGCCGCGCGGAACTGGCGCGTCGCCATCCCCGCGCAATCCTCGTGTCCGCCCATACGGGGGAGGGAATCGACGCGCTGATCGCCCGGATCGAGACCGAGTTCGCGCGAAAGCTGAAGGACGTCGTGCTGCTGATCCCGTACGACGAAGGCAGCCGGCTGGCGGAGCTGCACGAGGTCTCTGGCGACCTCGAGCGAGAGGAGACCTCGGAAGGAGTGAGGATCAGGGCGCGTCTGCCGGCGACCGTGGCCGCCCGGTACGAGCGCTTCGCGCTGAGCGCCCGCGCGTAATGGAGGCCCGCCCTCCCGCGAGCCTTCGAGTCCGGCGCCTCGATCCGAGCGCGCAACTTCCGACCCGCGCCTACCCCGACGACGCCGGGCTCGACCTGTACGCGCTCGAGCCGGTGCAACTGGAACCCGGCGAGCGCGCCTCGGTGCGTACCGGGATCGCGCTGGAGATTCCCGCCGGACAGGCCGGCCTGGTGCTCCCTCGCTCGGGGATCGCGGCGCGCCACGGGATCGCGCTCGTCAACGCCCCCGGGCTGATCGACGCGGGCTACCGCGGCGAGCTGCGGGTGCTGCTGCTGAACACCGATCGCGAGTCGTCGTTCAACGTCCAGCCCGGCGACCGGATCGCGCAGCTGGTCCTCGTCAAGGTAGAGACCCCCGAGGTCGCCGAGGTCGAGGAGCTGGCGGTGTCAGAGCGGGCGGACGGAGGCTTCGGCTCGAGCGGCGGCTGACCCGCGCGTTAGCTGGTCGGCGCGATCAGCCCGTGATCCTCCAGGAACCGCATGGCGACGCTGGCGGGGTCCTGGCCGGCGAGATCGACCGCGGCGTTCATCGCGCGGATCGCCGACAACGTCAACAGCGAGGTGACCCGGTTGATCGTCGCGGCGAACGCTGGCCCTTCCTCGTCGAGCACGGTGCTCGAGACGACCGGAACCACGTTGCCGATGCCGAGCACGTGGAGCGGATCGTCCAACAGCTCGTAGTTGCCAGAGGTCAGTTCGCCGTCGGTCGTGTTGACGTCGGCGGCCTGGACGCTGCCCTGGTCGAGCGCCTGGTACTGCTGCCCGATCTCGAGTGGTCTGAACGCCGCAGGGGTGAAGCCGTAGGCACGCTCGAGCGCGGGCAGGCCGGTCGGGGCCTGGGCGAGCTGCGGCGCCGCACCGAGCGTCATCGTTGGTGCGACTGTACGTAGGTCCCAGATCGTCCGCAGGTGGTTCTGCTCGGCATAGCTGTCGGTCACTCCGATCGCGCTCGTGTCGCTGAACGGTGTGGGGTCTAGCAGTTCCATTCCGTGGGTCAGCGCGTAGCGCTGGGCCGCAACGTACGCCCCGTGGCGGGTCCTGAAGCTCCGGGTGTAGCCCGCGATCGTCGTGTTCCAGACGTTCAGGTACTCCGGATACATGGCGAGCTGACCGCTTTTGAGCGCTTGCATCGTGACCGCGGTCGGGCCGATGTTCTGGTTGATCAGCACCGGGAACCCCTGCGCCTTGAGCGCTTCGTAGTAGAGCTCGCCGAGCACGAACTCCTCGGTGTAGTTCTTGTCGCCGATCGTCACCTGCGGCCTGCCGATCCCGGGCAGCGTCGTCTGCGTCGTTGTCGTGAGGCCCGGCGCGGTCGTCGCCGAGCTCGACGAACCGCCGCAGCCGGCGATAGCGAGTGCCGCGAGGGCGAAGACGGCGCCGGCGAGCCGTGCGGCTGCGGGGCGAGTCGGGAAGATGCGCATGCTCCGGCGGCGAGGCTACGCCATCCAGCTACAGGCCCGCCGCGCGCACCGCGTCCGCGTGGGCGGCCGCCTCGAGCTCGTCGTGAAGCGTCGCCAGCGGCTCGTCGAGGCCGAGCGCCGACTCGATCAGCCAGTCGGCAAACCAGACGTTCTTGGGTAGTAGCGGACCGTGCAGATAGGTGCCGATCACGTTGCCCGCGCGGACTCCCTCGTAGCCGTCCTTGTCGTTGTTGCCGTGCCCCTTCAGCACCCGTCCGAGCGGCGCCGCCTCGGGGCCCAGGTGGGTGCGTCCGCCGTGGTTCTCAAACCCCGCCAGCACGCGGCGCTCCCCGCGACGCAGCTCGACCTCGATCGCCACGTTGCCGATCAGCCGCGGGCCGTCCTCGCGAATCGTCGTCGCGTCGAGCAGCCCGATGCCCGGGAGCGTGTCGTCGCCCAGCTGGTAGGAGTGGCCGAGCAGCTGGTAGCCCCCGCACACCGCGAGGACCACCGCGCCGCGCGCCGCGACCCCGTGGAGCGCGTCGCGCTTGAGCTCGGCGAGGTCCACTGCGCAGCGCTCCTGGTCGCGGTCCTGACCGCCCCCCATGTAGAAGAGATCCGCCTCCTCCGGGTCCAGACGATCCCCGATGCTGCTCGAGCGAAGTTCGAACCCGATCCCGCGCCACTGGCAGCGGCGTTCGAGCAGCAGCAGGTTCCCGCGGTCGGCGTAGATGTTCATGAGGTCGGGGTAGAGCGCGCACACCGTGAGCACCTGATCAGCCACGGACCATCACCACCACGCTTCCGACATGATCCGCGGTGGGGGGGATCACGGTCCGTCCAGCGGTCATCAGCCCGGCGGTCTCCGCCTCACGCTCGAGGGTCTCGGCGGAGAGGCGGTCAAGGCGGATCAGGTCGTGCTCGACGGTGCGCTCGCCGTGCGGGGTGATCGTCTCTCGCAGGCGCTCGAGGAGGAACCCGTCGCCGTCCTCGCGGACCGCCGTCGGCTGGCTCGAATAGACCACGCCCCCTAGCTCGCGAATGTCCGGAACCGGTGCCGAGCTGCCCTGATCCGAGCTGTAGAGCTCGAGCATCTCGCTGATCGCGATCGCAACGAGGCCGTCAGGCGAGAGGTGGCGACTCGCGCGGCCCAGGAACTCGAGCCGTCCGTCCTCGCCATCGAGCAGCTGGACGGTCTGCATCGGGACGATGATCAGCGGGAAGCGATCGTCGAGCTCGAACGCGCGGGCATCGGCGACCGCCGTGGTCACCGCCAGCCCCTCGGCTCGACGGGCAAGCTCTGCGAGCAGCACGGCGTCGCGGTCAAGCGCCGTGACGCGATGCCCATGCAGCGCGAGGTCCAGCGTGATCCGCCCGGTTCCGGCGCCGACGTCGAGCACGGGATCGCCGTACTGGTCGGCCAGCTGACGCCAGAGCGCCATATCGGCGGCGTACGCGCCGCACTCGATGTCGTGCCAGACGACACTCACGGCGAGTCGCTCCGGCTCGCCTCCCAGAACTGGTGCACGTGTCCGCGGTCGGCGAGCAGCGAATGCAGCTCGAGCAGCGCGGTGTACGTGGGGAGCACGAACAGCCGTCCCGAGGCCGCTCGGGTGAGCGCGTCGTCGAGCGCGGGTGCAAGCTCGGGCTGGACCTCGAGCCGGTCGCCGGGGACCCCGGCGTACTTCAAGCGCAGCGCGAGCTCGGCCGCCCGCGTGCCCGAGCAGGTGACGCGCCGCACGTGCGAATCGAGCAGCTCGAAGTCCGCGTCCCAGATCCACGAGATGTCCCGGCCATCGGCGATGCGGTCGTTGAGGATCCCCAGCACTTCGAGCTCGGTCCCTTCGAGCGCCAGCGTCCGCAGGATCTCGTTGGCTCCGGCGGGGTTCTTGACGAGCATCACCTGGAGCTGGTTTGGGCCGATCGTGAGCGTCTCGGCGCGGCCAAACGCGGCCGTCACCGCCTCGAGGCCCGCGACGACGGTGTCCAGGTCGACCGAAAGCTCCAGGCACAGCGCCGCCGCACCGAGCGCGTTGTAGACGTTGTAGAGACCCGGTAGCGGCAGCTGGACGTGGGCCTCGCCCGTGGGCGCGCGCAGCACGAACGACGCGCTGCGGGTCCCGTTGAGGAGGATCCGGTCCGCCGCGATCCGCGGCGTCGGGCGCTCCCGGCCGCAAGACGGGCAGCGGTAACGGCCCAGGTGACCGAGGTAGATCGCGTCGTAGGAGTACGCCGCGCCGCAGCGCCGGCAGTGCTTTGAGTCCGAGGCGTGCTGCATCTCCGGCATCGCCATCGAGGGGTCCTCGACCCCGAAGTAGGTCACGCGCTCGGCGTCCCGCCCGAGGTCGGCCACCAGCGGGTCGTCGGCGTTCAGCACCAATTCGGAGCCGGCCGGGAGCTTCGACACGGCGCCGGCCCAGCGGTCGGCGATCGTGTCGAGCTCCCCGTAACGGTCGAGCTGGTCACGGAAGAGGTTGCCGAGCAGGACCGCGCGTGGCTCGAGCTGGGGGATGATCCGATCGAGCCAGAACTCGTCGACCTCGAACAGCCCGAGCTCGCCGTCCATCCCGCGCGTCCGAGTGGCGGCGAGCAGCGCGGAGGCCACCCCGCCGGCCATGTTCGCGCCGGCCCGGTTGTGCACCAGCGAGACGCCGGCGCGGCGGAGGATCGAGGCGATCATCGCCGCGGTCGTCGTCTTGCCATTGGTCGCCGAGACCACCACTGACCCGCGGGAGAGCCGCGAGGAGAGCTCGGAGATCGCGCCGGGCTCGAGGCGGATCAGGACCTTGCCGGGAAGGCTCGTGCCACCGCGTCCGGCGCGGCGGGTGATCCCACCGACCGCCCTGGCGGCGGCTAGCTTCGCGGTCAGCGCGACGCTCATCGGGGGACGATCGCCCGGACGGCGCCGGGGACTGCGCTGACCGTGACGGGTAGTTCGGCGATCGGGTCGCCGTCGGCGTACATCGTGAACGGGCGATCGGCGGCGATCGTCACCTCGCCGGCCCGCAGCACCGTCACCTCGGGCTCGTCGACGTGGGTCCCCTTGAAGACCTTGGGCAGCACCGAGGTGAGGAGGCGACGCTTCGGCATGTCGGCGCAGGTGACGATGTCGAGCAGCCCGTCGTCCAGCTCGGCGCCCGGGGCCGCGTACATCCCGCCGCCGTACGCCTTGCTGTTCGCGGCGGCGACGCTGTACCCGGTGATGACGCACTTGCGGCCACCGTCGAGGATCAGTTCGAAGCGAGCGGGTCGCCATCCCGCCAGGGCGCGGATGGCGCCGTAGGCGTAGACGAGGTTTCCGCGCACCAGCCGGGTTTCGTTCGCGATCCGGTTCGCGTCGGAGTCAAAGCCGCAGCTGGCGATCCCCACGAACGTCCGATCGCCGACCCGCCCCAGATCGAGCCGCCGCACCTGGCCCGTGGCGATCACCTCGCATGCGGCCACGGGATCGAGCGGGATCCCCAGCACCCTAGCGAGGTCGTTCCCACGGCCGCCCGGGAGTATCCCCAGCAGGCCTTCCGAGTGGGCCAGGGCCCCCGCGACCGCGCCGATCAGTCCATCGCCGCCGAACGCGACCGCCACGTCGCCGGTCTCGGCGGCGGCGACCGTCAGCTCGCGCGCGTGCTCGAGGCTCCGGGTGCGCTCGACGTGGTGCTCGAGCCCGTGATCGCTGAGCGCGTTTTCGACGGCACCGAGGAAGCGGCCGGCGCGGCCTCCGCCGGCGGCGGGATTGACGATCAACGAGACAGTCCTTGCGTGCGTCACGCCGGAGCGATGCGTGCCCAGTGACTCGCCGGTCATCGACCCACCACCAAGCCACGGAGGTCATCGGCCACCGCAACCGGAGCGGGATCCGAGGCCATGCGCGCCTCCTCCGGCGACGCGACGCCGGTGAGCACGATCGCCGCATCGAGCCCGGCGGCTGCCGCTCCCTGGAGGTCGGCGTCGACCCGATCGCCCACCACGAGCGTGCGCCCGTCTCCGAGTCGATCGAGCGCGGTTCGGAAGATCTCCGGCTCCGGCTTGCCGACGACCTGCGCGCTGCGCTCCGTGGCGTACTCGAGCGCCGCGACGATCGCGCCGGAGCCGGGCCACATGCCGTCCTCCTGCGGAAAGATGCGATCGCGGTCGGCGGCGATCATCTCCGCGCCGCCGAGCACCGCCTGTGTCGCGTCGCGGAGCTCGCCGAAGTCGAACTCGTCGTGCCCGGCGACCACGACGACATCAGCGCTGGTCGCGCTGGCGGTCCCGTTGACGATCCGCAGCCCGGCGTCGGAGACGTGGCGGAACAGCGCGGCCGAGCCGATCACGTAGGCCGTCTCCTGGCCGCGCCCCGCCAGCAGGTACTGGACCGCGGCGCCGACCGTTACGACCTCTTCGAGCGACGCCCGAATGCCCAGCGACCAGAGCTTGCGGACGTACTCCTCGGGCGAGCGGCGTGAGTCGTTGGTGAGGAACATGAGTCCCTTGCCGGCGCTGCGAAGCTCCGCGACCGCGTCCGGCGCGCCGGGAGTGCAGGCCTCGCCGATCCAGACACACCCGTCGAGGTCCAGGATGACGTTGTCGTAGCCGGCGAGCAGCGGGGCGAGAGCCATGACGCGGTGTTCGATTATCGCCGCGGCCGGACTCAGAAAAGCGTGGCCTGAGCGCTCTCGCCGGCGGGCGCGAGGCACTCTGGGCCGTCGTAGCGGGCGTCGTTTACGGACGGCCCGACCGGGCGCAGCGCGGTCAGGCCGGAGGGCAGCGGCTCGAGCATCTCGATCAGGTGCTCACGGGGAGTTCCGGGGTCGAGCCAGGCCTGCTCGGCATCCGGCTCGAGGATCACCGGCATCCGGTCGTGAAGCGGCGCGATCGCGTCGTTTGCGGCGGTGGTGAGAATCGCGCAGGAGCGGAGCTTCGAGCGATCGTCTCGCCAGATCGACCACAGGCCCGCGAACGCGAACGGTTCACCGTCGGCACGGGTGATGTGGTATGCCTGCTTGGTGCCCCCGGGCCTGCGCCCCTGGCTCGGGTCGGGCACGGCCTGCCATTCGTAGAACCCGTCGGCGATGATCAGGCAACGGAAACGCCCGAATGGCCGGCGAAACGCGGGTCGCTCGGTGACTGTCTCCACGCGCGCGTTGATCATCTTCGGGCCCGCATCGGGCACCCTGGTCCAGGAGGGGACGAGCCCCCAGCGCAGCAGATCGCCGCGCGTGGAGCCGTGCCTGTCGGTCGTGACCGCCAGCACCTCGTCGCCGGGTGCGACGTTGAACCGCTGACGGATCTCGACGGTCTCGCCGATCGGAAAGCGCGCCCGGATCTCGGCGGGGTCAGGTGCCGCGAGCGTGTAGCGACCGCACACGGCCGCGGTCAGTCCGAGCGCGCGCCGACCTGATCGGCGCGCTCCGCGCGCGCACGCCGCTGCCGCCGTCGCCCGAAGTAGGCGAGCACGCCGAGCACCACCAGCACCAGCACGATCGCGTAGAAGATCGAGACGTCGACCGAGAGCCCGCCGAGCGGTTGTGCGATCCCGTAGACGATCCCGAACGCGATCCCGAGGATCGCTACGACTAGCGCGATCGCGAGCAGGATCCCGCGGATCCGCGGCAGGATGCCTGCGCTCGCGGGCGGCGCGATCAGTCCCATCAGCTGAAGTCCGCGCAGCTGCCTGCTGCTCGGGGCCTCGACACCGAGGCGCTCGGTCGCTCGTTTGAGGTCGTCGGCCCGGCGCTCGGCGAGCGCCAGTGACGCGTCGGCCATCCGCCGCAGCTGCATCCGTTCCTGCGGCCGGGAGGCGGCCAGCGCGCGCTGGAAGTGGGCTCGGGCCGCCTTGGCGTCATAACGCTCCGCGGCGCGTGCTCCGAGGATCGCCTGGGCGGCGGCCTTGAATCTGGTTTCGGACTCGAGCTCCTCGTCGGAGCGAGACTCGAGCTGCTGCATGGCGGCGAGCTGGCTGCGCTGCTCGACCCGCATCATCCGCTGCTGCTTGGGCATCTGTCCCCTCAGTCTAGCTTCCGGTGTGGCGCCCGCGGCCGACGCGCGGGCGGTTGTGCGCGCGGCCGCGACTCATCCCGGCGCCTTGATCACGAACACCTGCTGGTTGACCAGATACTGGCCCGGATCGCCGGCGCCGGCGGGCGGCGGTCGGTAGACGTCGACCCGGCGGCCGACGATCGCGCCGCCAGTGTCCTGGGCCGTGAACCACCCGCCGTGCCCGTCGTGGCGGTACGCCGGGATGTAGACGCGGCTCCCGAGCGGGATCACACTCGGGTCGACCGCGATCGACTGAAGTGGCCGCAGCGCAAGCGAGGCGCCGGGGGCGAAGGTCACCCCTCGCAGGGGGACATAACGTCTGCCCGCGCCGGCGTACCAGCCGCCGGTCTGAAGCGGGAAGGTGACGGCGCCGGCGCGGTCTCGCCAGTAGCCGCCGGCGCGCCAGAAAGGTGGCCCGCCGGCCCATCCCTTGGACGGGTTCGTCGGCCTCCCGGCGGCGGTCACCCAACCGCCGAAGCCGAGCGCATCGATGTGGTACATGTGGCCGTCGAGCCCGATGCCTTCGCCTTGCATCGAAACACCCTCGGCCGAGTAGAGCCAGTCGATGCGGTGCCTGCCGGTGAGGCCGGGCGCGCTCACCAGCCGGCCGACGAACCACGACTCCGGCGCCGGCCAGTACTCGGTGATCGTGACTCCGCGCATCCAGCGCCCGTGAGCGTGCTTTCCGGGCGGCGTGGGCGCCTTTGCGGGCGGGCTGCCGCTCGGCGCCAGACCGCCGCCACCGCTGGGCGACCCACCGGAGGCGGACGCGAGCGCGGATGCCGGGCCGCCGATCGCGAGCGCCGCGACGAGCCCCACGAGCACCCGCCGGGGATCGACGATGCCCGTCGCAGAACGCATTTCGGAAGCCTGCCAGAGCCGCAGGACGGTCCGCGACCGTGTGGTTCACATAAGCGCGATTATCGAGCGTTGAATTTGCTGATTGCAGGGCTTCTTTGTGCCGCGGGCCCGGCGGGCCGCCCCCGTACCCTCCGACATCCGTCCAGTTCGAGCGGCTCGGGGTGCAAGCTCACCTCGGCGGGCGCCGAACCGGCAGGTGTGCCGACCAGCCGTGACCACCCGTGGCTCCGCGACGCCGGGGTAACCCGCACCGAGCTCGACCCCGACGACCCGGGCCACGACGCGGCAGTGCACGTCAGCCGCCAACTGCGGGCGATCGACGAAGCGCGCGAGTCGACGTCCACGGCGCCTCCGCCACCGCCCGCGGCAGCCTGACGCGCTCCGCACGGCGCAACTTCCGCGCGCGGCTCGGGATAGTGCGGTTGAGAACCACGAGGAGGCGCACATGAAGCGAAGGCTTGAGGTACTGGCGGCCGTCGTGGTCGCAAGCGCAGCGTTCTCCGCAGTTGCGGCTGCGGCGACATCACCGGCCGTCGTGACGGGCTCGGCCACCCCGATCGGGAACACGAGCGCCGTCCTGCACGGGACCGTAAACCCCAATGGGAGCAGCACGACGTACTACTTCCAGTGGGGTCTGACGACCGGCTACGGGGTCAACGGGAAGCCGCTCTCCGCGGGCGGCGCCGTCAAGCCAATCGCGGTCCACGAGACCGCCTCGAGCCTGATCCCGGGCACGGTCTACCACTACCGGCTCGTGGCCACCAACCAGTTCGGCACGACCGTCGGGAACGACCGGACGTTCAAGACCACCGGACACCCGCCGCCAGGCGTCGTGACCGGTCCCGCCAACGACGTCAACGCCAGCGGCGCCACGCTCACCGGAGCCGTGAACCCCGCCGGCGCGGCGACCACGTACTGGTTCCAGTGGGGAGCGTCGCCGGCCCTCGGACAGGAGACCGCCCACCAGACCCTCGCGGCCGGCATCAGCGGCCAGAACGTCTCCTCGTCGCTCCAGGGGCTGCTCGCCTCCGGGACGCTCTACTACTACCGGCTCGTCGCGAGCCACGGTGGTGCGGTGACGTCGTACGGCAGCGAAGGCTCGTTCCTGACCTATCCCTCGCCGCGACCGGTGCCCCGCCTCAGCGCGAACACCAAGCCCGGACGGGCCCGGCACAAGCCCTACGTGCTGAGCACCTCGGGAAAGCTCGTCGGGCCGTCGTGGATGCCGACCGGCTACGCGTGCTCCGGGAACGTGACGATCAGGTTCTTCGGCGGCATCAGGCAGGTCGCGTTCACGCTGGCCGGGGTGCAACCGAACTGCAGCTTCTCGGCGCAGACCGTGTTCGCCCGCAAGCCGCTCCCCAAGGTCCACGGGCCCGTGCACCTGCGAGTGGTGATCCGCTACGTCTCGACTCCGTACCTGGCCACCAACCGCGCCCGGATCGAGCACGTCACGCTCGGGTAGCGCGACCGGGCCGCTACGCGATCGAGGCCTCGGCAGCCAGCTCCGCGATCACCCGCGAGAGCTGGCTGCCCTGCCACGCAACGGGCGACTTCCCCGGCTCGTCGGTGACCAGGCGCGACCCGGGAATCGCCGTCGCGTAGGCCTCCGCCAGCGCACGCGGGTGCCCCGGGTCGACCTCGTCCTCGCTTGCGACGACGACGACCGGGCGCTCGATCGCGCGAAGCTCCCCCAGCGCGCCAAACGGCCGTGACCGCGGGACCGCGCGGAGCGCGTCCGCGACCCCCCCGGGATGCTCGTGCAGGGCCAGCCGCTGGCGGATCACCTTCAGCACCGTCTCCCGCCACGCCTCCGGCACGTCCGGCTCGCCGTAGGCGGCCACGAACCCCTCGACACCGCCGTGCTCGAGCCCGTCTGCGAGCGCGTCCCACCGTGCGAGCCGCGCCACGTCGTCCTGCGTCGCGGGGTCATAGCCCGGGGTTATGACAACCAGCCCGGCCACCCGCTGAGGAGCTCGAAGCGCCAGCCACAGGATCGTGTGCGCCCCCATCGAGGCGCCGGCGAGGACCGCACGGTCGATTCCGAGCCGGTCGAGCACCGACTCCAGGTCTCGGCCGAGCTCGTCGTAGCCGTAGGCGTCTGGCGATTCAGCCCGTGAGGAGCGTCCGTGCCCGCGGGCGTCGTACGCGATCACCCGGTGCCCGGAGCGCTCCAAAGATCGCGATCCCATGACCACGTAGCGCCGTGTCGCGGTCAGCCCGTGCAGGAGCACGACCGGGATCCCCTCCCCGGATTCGGTCGCAGACAGGCTCACCGCACCGCGTCGGATGTCGTGCTCGGTGTCCACAGAAGTTGACGTGAGCGTTAGGTTACTCGGCCCCGACGCCCCGCTACTATCGAGTTATGGACGTCACCGAGGCCACCTTCCAGTCGGCGGTCATCGATCGCTCACACGCGCTGCCCGTGGTCGTCGACTTCTGGGCCGAGTGGTGCGGCCCGTGCCGCCAGCTCGGCCCGGTGCTCGAGCGTGGAGCGGCGGCCCGCGCCGGCAAGCTCGAGCTCGTGAAGGTCGACGTCGATTCCAACCCGGGACTCGCCCGCGCCTTCCAGATCCAGGGGATCCCCGCTGTGAAGGCATTCCGGGACGGACGAATCGCGGCGGAGTTCGTCGGCGCGCAGCCGCCGCAGGCGGTTGACCGTTTTCTGGGCTCGCTGCTGCCCTCCGAGGCCGACGGGCTCGTCGACCAGGGTGACGAGGCTTCGCTCCGTCGCGCGCTCGAGCTGGAGCCGACCCGCCCGGACGCCGCCGTCCCGCTCGCGCGGCTCCTGCTGGCGCGCGGCGAGAGCGACGAGGCGCTCGCCATCCTCGGCCGAGTTCCCGGGAGCTTCGCCGCCGACGGGCTCGCGGCCCGAATCGAGCTGCAGCGGTCAAATACCCCTGGATGCCCCGACCTTCAGCCCGCGTTCGAGGCGCTCGACGCGGGCGATCGAGAGCTCGCCTTGGAGCTTCTGATCGGCGCGCTGCCGTCCGCCGACGGCGCTCGCGACGACATCCGGCGTGTCGTCGTCGGCATTCTCGAAGAGCTCGGGGTGGAGCATCCGCTGGCCCGCGAGTCGCGCCGGAAGCTGGCCTCGGCGCTGTACTGACCCTTGCGCCGCCGGTGGGGGCGTGATTTTTGTGAGGATCGGGGTATCCCCACTTCAGGATGCTGAATCCAGGGGATTCCTACAGCGAGTCGTACGCTGCGGTCGCCGAGTCGGTTCCGCGCGCTCGCGCCGCGGTAACGGCCTTTGCGGAGGAGGCCGGCGCGCGCGAGGAGAGGCTCCAGTCGATTCGACTGGCGGCCTCCGAGGCGGTGACGAACGCCGTCCTGCACGCCTACGACGGCGGCTCTCCGGGCACGATTCAGATCAGCCTCACCTACGTCGACGGCGGGCTGTGGGTGCTGATCGCCGACAGCGGCACCGGGCTGCGAGTCCGCAGCAACAGCCCCGGGCTCGGGCTGGGTCTCGCGCTCATCTCGCAGCTCGCCGACGACTTCCAGATTCATAGCCGCGGATCCGGCGGCACCGAGCTCCAGATGCGCTTCAAGCTGCACTCGCGGCCGCGCGGGCCGGGGAACTCGCGATTTCAGCGTCGCGGGTCGTTCTCGACCGCGGTCTCTCCGGCCTGATCGAGCTTTTCGACGACCAGATACTCGGGGTGGCGCTCGACGACGACTTCGACGTCGAGGCGCTCGTGGCCCGGGACCACCATGAACCAGCGCGGGTGAGCGCGAACGTCCTCGTATTCGTGCACGCTGAGCTCTAGGAGCTCGTTGCAGCCGAGCCGGGCGCACTCGCAGCGGAACCCCACCGGGGAGTCCTCCTCCCCCGGCCACTGCCCCCGCTCGATCCCTTCGTTGATCTGGCGAAAGACCGATTCGTTGGTCCCGATTCGCTCCTGGAGCTCATCTGTCATGGCGCGATCCTCTCACGCTAAGCGTTCTTGATCACGATCCCCTCGAGGATGTACGCGGCCCGTTCGGTCGAGTCGATCGCGTTCTCCAAGCGCTCGAAGATGTCCTTCCACCGGATCACGACCATCGGATCGATCCCGACCTCGAACAGCGACGCTATCGCCTCGCGGACGATGCGGTCGGCCTCGTTCTCCAGCCGGTGCACCTCGACCGTGTGCTCGCCGATGTCCTTGAACCCGCGCACCAGCGGGATCGCCTGCGCGATCTGCTGGGTCGCGGATCGCAGCACGCCGGCGAGCCGCTGGGCCTGAACCATTGGCGCCTCGATCCGGTACAGACCGAGGTAGTCGGCGACCTCCTCGGTGAAGTCGACGATGTCGTCGAGCGCGGACGCGAGCTGGAGGATGTCCTCGCGGTCGATCGGCGTGACGAATGTCTGATTCAGCCGCCGGATGATCTCGTGTGTGATCTGGTCTCCGTCCTGCTCGCAGACGAGGATCTCCCGCGCCAGCCCGCGCCGCTCCGGATACTCCTCGAGCATTTCGTCCAGCAACCGGGCCGCCTGCTCGATGTTCGTACCGGCCCGTTCGAACAGGTCAAAGAATTCTCGGTCACTGCCGCGCAAGAAATTGGCTATCGACGCTATGGCGGGGTCCCGGGACAAAGGTCGCGGGGCGTCGTTTGGCGCCCCCAGCGACCCGGTTGACGAGGATTACCGCAGCATACGCCCAGCGCGGCGCGTTACGCCAGCGGTTCTACAAAATGAGCATCAGCTGGGCTTCGGCGTCGCCGCGGACGTGCTCGAGCCCGGCGACACGGACCCCGAGCAGGCGGACCGGCCGCGGCGGATCGAACCGCCGCAGCAGCTCGCGCGCGATCGGTCCGACCCGCTCGCGCTCACTCACCGCCTCGGCGAGGGTCCGCGCGCGGGTGTGGGTCGAGAAATCGTCGAGTCGAACCTTGATCCCGATGGTGCGGCCGCGCCGGCCCTGCTCGGCGAGCGCGCCGCACAGCCGCTCGACGAGCTGGTCGAGGATCACCTCGAGCTCGGCGAGGTCGGCGATGTCGTTGTCGAAGGTGGTCTCGCGGGACTCCGAGACGACCTTCCGCTCCTCGGTGACGGGGGCGTCGTCCTCAAATCGCGCGCGCCGCTGTAGCTCGGCCGCGAATCGCGGGCCGAAGGCGACCGCCAGTTCCGTGCTGGGCGCGGCGGCCAGCTCGGCGAGCGTCGAGATCCCCCGCGCGCGCAGCCGCTCGGCGGTCTTCGGCCCGATCCCCGGCACCAGGCCGCACGGCGAGGCACCAAAGCGCTGGCAGGCCTCCGCGCGGCTCAGGACCACGAATCCTGAAGGCTTCTCGGCGTCGGAGGCGACCTTGGCGACGAGCTTGCTCGGACCGATGCCAACGGAGCAGCTCAGCCCCGTGGCACGCTCGATCTCATTGCGGATCAAGCGCATCGTCGCCCGCGGGGCCGTCAGCCCGGTCAGTTCGAGATACGCCTCATCGAGCCCGATCACCTCGACCGTCTCGACGTGCGCCCGGACGATCGACATCACCTCGCGTGAGGCCTCGCGGTAATAGGCGAAATCGGGTGTCAGGAATACGCCGTCGGGACATTGCCGGCGGGCCCGCGCCGCCGGCATCGCTGAGCCGACCCCGAACCGCCGGGCCTCATACGACGCCGTCGTCACGACCGCCCGCGGCCCGCTGCCGGCGACGATCACGGGCAGCCCGCGCAGCCCGCGGGCGACGGCGCAGCTCGACGGACACGTAGAACGCGTCCATGTCGAGGTGCGCGACGCAGCGAGCGGACATGATCCGCAGCGTAGGTGGCGGCGCAGACGCCAGGGCGCGAAGCGCGCGTGGCCGCCGGGCCGCTAGGAGGAGGACCAGACGGTCTGCACGCCGCCGAGGCCGAGCGCTCCGGCAGTGTTCTGGTTCAGGTCCCAGGACCGCCCGCCGACGTACGGGCCGCGGTCGTCGACGATCGCGTTCACGGTGTGCCCGCCGTACATGAAAGAGACCCGCGACCCGCATGGCAGGCTCACGTTCGCCACGCCGTAGTAGGCGTGAAAGCCGCACGCGGTGCTTCCGCCGTCCTCGTACCAGGACGCCGCGGTCTGCCGGTACATCGTGAGCGTTCCGGCGCCGCGGCTGACGGCGGCGTTGGCGCTGTCCCCGGCGAAGCGCACCCGGAGGCGCTCCTGACCGAGCCCGCCGGCCGCGTAGCGCAGGTGAAATCCGCCCCGCGCGCCGGTGCGCGCAAAAGCCAAGGTCACCCAGCGCCCTGCACGGAGGGCCTGGAGCCGAACGCGGCGATGGGCGGAGCCGGGCACCAGGCGTCCGCGAAGGTTCACGACCTCGCTGCCGAGCACGTTGATCGCGTGCGCGGGCACCCGCAGCGACGCGATTACCGCGACCCGCTGCGGCGCACTGGAAGTCGTGCTGGAGCTCGACGCCGCGGCCGCCAAGGGCGCGATCGTCGGAACCCGCCGTGGGCGTGCTCGAGGACGAGGAATCCTCGCTCACCCGGACCCGACCCGAGCGCGCGAGTCTTGCCGCCAGGCGGAAGCTGCCGTTGGGACGTACCGTCGCCCGGCCAAGCGTCTGCCACTGCTCGCTACCGCCAGGGGTGTACTGGAGCGAGAGCGGCTGGCCGGCATAGGAGGACGACGCATGGCCGGTGACGACCAGGTCGCGGCCGTAGGCGAGCCTGCGGGAGTGCACCCTGGCCTGGATCGGGCTGTCCGAGCCCGGCGGCGCGGCGGGTTGCCGGCCTTGCGGCGGGGACGTCATGGGAGTGGGCGGCGAGTGCCGCCGCCGAGGCTGGGATTACGAGCATCGATGCGCCAACGGCCATGTGGACCAGGCGCGGTTCGCGCAGGGGTGGCCTGCGTTTCATTGGTTTCTCCTTGTGCAGGCCAGGCTGTCGGGCTCGCGACGGTTCGCGGGGGCATGCTGCGCTCGCGCTGTCGCTACGGCCGCGGACCGGATTGCTTGGCCAGGCGGCCGATTCGCGCCTGCCGGATGGAAGGCCTCACATCCGGCGTTGGTCCCGTTCGCCCCCGCATCGAGCAGGGGCGACTCGGCAATCGAATCGACGTCTCGAGGATGGCAACGGATCGGCCGAAATCGTGTGAGAAAGCTCACATCCACGCGACCGGGCGTCTGCGTGTGACGGCCGTCACGTCCTGCAAGAATGCGGTCGTGGCCAACGCCGACCGGCTAAGGGGTCTGGACAGCTCGTTTCTGCACCTCGAACGCGACGGGGCCCACATGCACGTCGCCGCCTGCGCGCTGTTCGAAGGGACCGCGCCGACCCATGATGAACTCATCGAGGCGATCGAGGCGCGCCTGCACCTGGTCCCTCGCTATCGCCAGCGGCTGGCGTTCGTGCCGCTCGCGCAGGGACGCCCGATGTGGGTCGACGACCCGCACTTCAACGCCGGCTACCACGTGAGGCACACCGCGCTCCCGAAGCCGGGTGGCGAGGACCAGCTGATGCGCCTGACCGGAAGGGTGTTCTCGCAGGCCCTGGACCGCAGCAAGCCCCTGTGGGAGATCTGGCTGGTCGAAGGCGTCGCGGACGGCCGCTTCGCCCTGCTTTCCAAGACCCATCACGCGCTCGTCGACGGGATCTCGGGTGTCGACATCATGACGGTGCTGTTCGACACGTCTCCCGAACCGCTGCCGGTCGCGCCGCCCGATCACGAGTGGGTCGCACGGCCGGTCCCGAGCAGCGCCCAGCTGCTCGCCGACGCGCTGCTCGAGCGGACCACCGTTCCCACCGAGATGGTGCGCGGGATCCGCGCGGTGTTGCGCGGCCCGAGGGCCGTGGCAGCGCGGGCGGCGGAGGCGGCTTCGGCGGTTGGCGCGCTGGCGCTCGGCGGACTGCAGCCCGCCCCCTCGAGCCTGTTCAACGTCCCGATCGGCCCCCACCGCAGGTTCACCTGGGTGCGCGGGGACCTCGCTGAGTTCAAGGGCGTCAAGAACGCCCTCGGCGGGACCGTCAACGACGTCGTCCTCACCGTCGTAAGCGGGGCGCTGGGGCGCTACATGCGCCTGCACGGCGAGGACACCGACGGGGTCGAGCTCAGGGCGATGGTTCCGGTCTCGGTCCGCGCTGACGTGGAGCGCGGCGCGCTCGGCAACCGCGTGGCGGCGATGTGGGCGCAGCTGCCCGTCGGGGTCAGCGATCCGGTCGAGCGCTTGCACCGGATCAGCGAATCGATGCAGGAGGTCAAGCAGTCCGGTCAGGCTGTCGGGGCGCAGGTGCTGACGGCGCTGACGGGGTTCGCGCCGCCGACGATCCTGTCGCAGGCGGTCCGCCTCCAGGCCCGTCAGCGGTTGTTCAACCTCGTCGTCACAAACGTCCCCGGTCCGCAGATCCCGCTGTACCTGCTGGGGCGCCGGCTCGAGGCGATCTTCCCGATGGTCCCGCTGGCGAACAACACGGCGCTGGGGATCGCGATCATGAGCTACAACGGCCAGCTCAACTTCGGGCTGGCCGGCGACTACGACACGCTGGGCGACCTCGGCCTGCTGGCCGACGAGTTGCGTTCGTCGATCGATGAGATTGTCGCCGCGGCCCGAGCGCCTCGCTCCCCCGCTCCCGATGGCAACCGGCGAAGCGCTGGGCAGGGCGCCGTGCGCGCCGCGACTTGAGGGCACTCGAGCGCGCCGCGATCGTACTCGCGTCGCTCGCCCTGTCGTTCCTCCTGATCGCGCTCCTGTCGGGTTTCTTCACGAGCCGTGACGAGGGCGCCCTCTCGGGCAACGCGGCGGTCGCCGGTCAGCGCTTTCGCGACCTCGGCGACGCCCTGCTGAGGCCCGGACAGCCACCTCCGCGCTACGACTCCGATCCTCCCACCAGCGGCGCCCACCTCCCCGAGCAGGTGACCCGCGACGAGGCCCGTCTCGACGATAACCAGCTGCTGCAAGCACTCGCCAGCGGGGACGTGGTGATCCTGTACGGAACGCGCGCGCCTCCCTCCGGCCTAACCACGCTCGCCGCCGCGCTCGCTCCGTCCTTCACCCCCGCGCTGGCGCGGACCGGCGGCGCGGTGATTCTCGCGCGCCGCCCCGGAACGGAAGGTCTGATCGGGCTCGCCTGGGCGCATATGATCACGGTCGGCGCCCTCGGCGATCCGCGACTACGTGAGTTCGCCGCGTTCTGGCTCGGGCGCGGCGCTCCCCGCGGCTGACCCCTCGGGCACTCGTCCCGCTACGGCTCCCGCACCGCGATCGTCATCCGCGTGAGCACGCACAGGCGGCCACGGTCGTCGGTCATTTCGACCTCCCACACCCAAGTGGTGCGGCCGCGGTGCTTCCTGATCGCGATGGCGTGGATCGTGCCCTCGGTGATCGGGCGAAGGAAGCTCGTCTGGTTCGAGAGCCCCATCGCCACCTTCCCCTCCCTTCCGACCACGGCTCCGGTCCCAAACGACGCAAGCGACTCCGCGATCGCCGCGTAGACCCCACCGTGCACGAGCCCCATCGGCTGCTTGAGCTCGTCGCGGACGGCGACCTCGCCCCGCACCAGGTCGTCGGTGAGCGCGACGATCTCGAGGCCGTACAGACGGTCAAAGCCCGTCGAGTATTCGCGGGGAATGGAGTTCACGGCGCGGCACCTTATTGATTGCGTATGAATTGCCTCTCTGCCGTCGAGGCTGTTCTACGCTAGGGCGCTAGATGGCCTCGATCGAAGACCTGCCACCCGACCAGCGCGCGGTCCTGGAGCTGGTGCTCGGCGCCGGCCGCAGCTACGACGAGATCGCGAAGATCCTCTCGATCGATCGCGCGGGCGTGCGCGAGCGCGCGCTCGCCGCGCTCGACGCTCTGGGGCCGCAGACGCGGGTACCGGCCGAGCGCCGCGGGCTGATCACCGACTACCTGTTGGGCGCGCTCCCGCCGTCGGTGGCCGACGAGGTCCGTGACCACCTCGCCGAGTCCGCCAGCGAGCGCGCGTGGGCGAGGGTCGCGGCCTCGGAGCTTCAGCAGCTGGCAAAGGACCCGCTTCCCGAGATCCCCGCCGACGCCCGGCGCGCACCGAGCCCTGCAACGGCCGCGGCCGCGGCTGCGGTGTCCTCCGGGGAGCCCGGGGAGCACACCGGCCCGCGAACGGTCGCCGCGCGGCGCCGGCGCCCGGGCCAGCCCAGCTCACGTATCGGCGGCGCGGTCCTGCTCGGTGGCGGTGTGCTCGTCGTGATCGCCGTCGTGCTGGTGGTTGTTCTCGCGGGCGGCAGCAGCTCGCCCAAGCATCACCCGACCGCCGCTCGGACGGGGACCACCGGGGCGACCGGTGCCACCGGGGCGACCGGCTCCACGCAGGTCGTCGCCCAGATCAACCTCAAGCCGCCGGGTGGTGGCACCAAACCGCTCGGGCTCGCCGAAGTCCTGAAGGTCCAGGGCAAGACCGGGATCGCGATCGTCGCGTCCGGCCTCGCGGCCAACAGCAAGACTCCGCCGAACGCCTACGCGGTTTGGCTCTACAACTCACCCACCGACAGCCACATCCTGGGCTTCGTCAATCCCGCCGTGGGCTCAAACGGGCAGCTGCGGACCGCGGGGGCGCTCCCCAGTAACGCCCATCACTACCAGAAGCTCCTGGTGACGCTCGAGACGCAGTCGGCTCCCCACACCCCCGGGCAGATCGTGCTCGAGGGGCCCCTCACCGGGGTGTGACGATCTCCTCGAGGCCCCTGAGCGCCTCGTCGAGTCGCCCCCGGGTCGCCCGCGCCAGCAGGAACCCGCCCGTGCGCGAGTAGCCACGCAGCCGCTGGCTGAGCGCGATCGTCACGCGGGTGGCTCCGCCGGCCCGGCCGTCCGGGCCGGGCGCCCGCTCGACCAGCACCTCGGTGATCGCTTCCCCCAGCACCCGCTCGAACGGGGTCCCCTCGATGTCCTGCTCCCAGACGCGCCGGCCGGGCGGGTCCCCACCCGAACCCGGAGGGTCGGACTCAAGCAGGTGGAAGTCCACCCTCACGGGCCGCCCCTTCTTGGTCGTGAACACCTGCGTCCAGCGGTCCTCCTCGACGCCTTCCATGCGCGTGACCTCCGGCCACCAGCGCGGCATGTGGTGAGGGTCGGCGATCACCTCCCAGACGCGCTCCGGAGGTGCGGGGAGCGTGCGCGATTTTTGCGCGGTCGGCATCAGGCCCGGTAGTCGATCAGCGCGAGCACGGGCCGCGGCGCTAGGCGCTCCCGCCCTCCCAGAAAGCCCAGCTCGATCAGGAACGCACAGGCGGCGACCTCAGCCCCCAGCCCCTCGACCAGCTCGCACAGCGCCCCGGCGGTCCCTCCGGTCGCGAGCAGGTCGTCATGCACGAGGACGCGCGCTCCGCCGGCGAGCGCGTCGGCGTGCACCTCGAGCGCGTTGATCCCGTATTCGAGCGTGTATTCGGCGCTGACGGTCTCGTGTGGCAGCTTCCCCGGGCGCCGGGCGGGGACGAAACCCGCCCCCAGCTCCCGCGCGAGCGCGCCCCCCAGGATGAACCCGCGCGCCTCCGCTGCGACGACGTAGTCGATTCCCAGCGGCTCTGCGAGTCGTGCCAGCCCTACGACCGCGTCATCGAGCGCGCGCGGGTCCAGCAGCAGCGGCGTGACGTCCTTGAACACGATCCCCGGGCCGGGGAAGTCGGGGATATCGCGGATGAACGCGCGCAGGTCCACGGCGTCGATGAGCCCCCGGGTCAGGTCGCGATCTTGCGCAGGTCGCGAATCAGCAGCAGGTGCTTCAGGTGGGTGGTGACCGACGCGAGGTTCTCGAGCGCCTCGATCGCCTCCTTGCGCCGCTCGGGATTGCGGGACCGAAGGGCCGGCGCGAGGATGCTCTGAAGGAGCTGCGCCTCGCGATCAGCGGAGCTCCTGAACACACGCAGGTTGCGCCCGCCGACCCCGTAGCGCGCGAGCTCGGACACCGCCCTGACGATCTCCCGCTCGGTCTCCTCGAAGTACCGCGTGCTGCCGCGCATCTCCCCCTTGATCACCCCGAAGTCGACGAGCTCGCGGACCAGCGCGGGCTCGGCGCTCGTCTCTTCGCACACGTCCTCGAGCGAGTACAGGGCACCCGGGTCGCGCGTGCTCACCATCGCGCGCCGCAACGAGCGGCCGTCCGGTGGCGAGGCGGCGACGTCACGCTGCGAGCGCCCCGCCGCCAGTTCCTGGCGGATCACCCGCAGTGGCAGAAACTCGTCACGTTGGAGCCGCAAGATCGTCCGAAGCCGCTGCACGTCGGAGGCCGTGTAGAGGCGGTAACCACCTTGAGTGCGCCGCGGCGCGAGCAGCTTCTGATCCTCCAGGTAGCGGATCTTCGAGATCGAGATATCGGGGAACTCCTGGCGGAGCGCCTTGCAAACGGCCCCGATCGTGACCGCCTTCTGGCGCGGCGGCTCGGCCCCCGGAGGCTCCGGGAGCCCGAGATCTCTGGCGTCGGTCTCTGACGTGGCCATCAGCGGCTGAAGAACGTGAGTTTGTACTTGCCGATCTGAAGCTCGTCGCCATCCGTCAGGCGGTGAGACTCGATCCGCCTGCGGTTGACGTAGGTGCCGTTGAGCGAGCCGCAGTCGTCGAGGTAGTAGTCCGATCCGCGGCGCACGAGCAACGCGTGGTCGCGTGAGACGGTCACATCATCGAGGAAGATGTCGCTGTCCGGGCGCCGGCCGACCGTCAGCCGCTCGCCCTCCAGCGGGAAGCTCTCGCCCGCTCGCCCTCCTCCGGCCCGGATCACGAGCGCGGCTCCGCGGGCCACTACGTCCTCCAACTCGACCTCTTCGAGCTCGCCCGTCTCCCCGACCCTGTACGTGGCGGTGGTAGTGCCGGCCGGTGGATCTGCCTGAGCAAGGAACGCACCGCAACGCTGGCAGTAGTTGGCGCCTCCGTCGTTCCCGAAGCCGCACTCAGGGCAGTGCACAGACACCGGGTCGTTACTCAGACTCCGCTGCCGGAACGCGGCCCGCGAGGATGTCGGTCAGCTGCTGGACGTCGGCGCCCGTGATCACCAGCTCGCCGCTCTCATCCTTCTTGCGCAACCGGTTCACCAGCTCCGCCCGCAGGATGTCGATCTTCCCGTGGAGGATCCGCCGCTTGTAGGAGATTTCCATCTCCTCCTCGGTCAGCTGCTTGATCAGCTCCTTGAGCTCCTGGTCGGTCAGCGAACCGAGGTCGGGAAAGGTGTCCATCGATCAGGTCCCCCAGGGGTTGGAATTGCGAGCGCCGAGTATACCCCCGGCAATCCTATAGGGTCAATCTGAGCTTGAGACTTTGCGACGAGCCAGCTCGCGGGCGCCGGTTCGCACGTAGAGCACCGTTGCCAGCAGCGACAGCGCAAGCCCGACGTAGAGCATGATCAGCGCCAGCCAGTGGACCCCGGCGATCGCGAAGAACGGTGCGCCCATCGTCGGCGCAACACCGAGCCTCCCGGGCCAGTTGATCTTCAGCTCCACGCCGCGGCGCAGCGCGTAGCGGCTCAGCGCCAGCACGAACAGCTCCCGTGCGACCACGAGCGCGATCGCCCAGCGCGGCAGCAACGTGAAGCGCCACGCCACGACCATTCCCGAGATCACGAGCAGCCGGTCGACCACCGGGTCGAGCAGCGCCCCGAGCCGGCTGTACTGCCCGGTCAGGCGGGCGGCGAAGCCGTCGAGATAGTCGGCCCACCCGATCACGGCGAACAGCACCGCCGCGAGGGCGTCGTGGCCGCCGTTGCTCGAGAGCGCCACCACCAGGAACGCCGGAATCGCGGCCAGTCGTGCGTAGCCAATCGCGTTCGGCACCGTCCAGGGGTGAAGCGGCTGGTCGGAGTGCGTCTGGGGGGGCGGCGGCCCCGAGCGGTCGATCCCTAACAGCCTGCGCTTCGAGATCGGACTCAGGGCAGTTCCTGCCAGAGCTGCTCGATCGCACCGACCGCGCCGTCGACGGGGACGGTGCGTGACTCGCGGCCCCGTCTCACCTGCACCTCGATCTCGCCCTCGGCCAGGCTCCTGCGCCCCACCGTCACGCGCGCGGGGCAGCCGAGGAGCTCGGCGTCCGCGAACTTCTCGCCGGGTCCCGCGTCACGGTCGTCATACAGCGTGTCGAGCCCCACCTCCTGAAGATCGATGTACAGGCGCTCGGCGAGCTTGCGCTCGTCGGTTCCCTCCTTGCCGAGGACCACCAGCTCGACGTCGAACGGCGCCATCGCCCGCGGCCACGCGATCCCGTGCTCGTCGGCGTACTGCTCGACCGCCGCTGCCGCAGCCCGCGCGGGGCCGAACCCGTACGAGCCCATCCAGATCAGCTGCTCGGTGCCGGACTCGTCGAGGTACTTGGCATCGAGCGGTTCCGAGTAGCGCGTCCCGAGTTTGAAGATGTTGCCGACCTCGATCGCGGGCTCGATCCGGATCACGGCGCCATTGACGGTGTCGCCCTCCACGACGCTGCGAACGTCGACGTTCTCGTATTTGAAGTCGCGGCCCGGCTCGACCCCGAGGAGGTGGGCGTCGGGCCGGTTGGATCCGGTCACGTAGCCGCCCGGGGCGACCCCCGCGTCGAGCAGGATCGGGAGGTCGGTCCCCACCGGGCCGATGAACCCGGGCGGCCCGAGCCGCCGTGCCACCTCGTCGGGATGAGCCGGGCGAAAGTCCGTCTTCAGCGCGTTGCGCAGCTTTACCTCGTTGACGCGGTGATCGCCGCGGACGATCACGAGCTTCATCGCGTCCTCGTCGACGATCACTGGAAACGCCTTCAGCAGCGCGCCCTCCGGGACGTCCAGCGCCCGTGCGACGGCCTCGACCGTCGTCATCCCCGGCGTCTCCGCCAGCTGCGGAGCGTCGAGCGGCTGCGGCAGGCTGACCGGCTGCGCCTCGGCGCTCGCCACCTCGACGTTGGCCGCGTAGCCCGCGGCCAGCGCGATGTCGTTCTCGCCCGCCCGGCACGGCGCCATGTACTCGTGCGCGCCGGTACCTCCCATCAACCCGACGTCGGCCTCGACTCTGTACCACTCGAGCCCGCAACGATCCATCATCCTGTCATAGGCGCCGACGTGCCTCTGGTAGGCGTCGTCGAGACCCTCTGCGTCGCGGTCAAACGTGTACGAGTCCTTCATGATGAACTCGCGCGTCCTCAGAACTCCCGCGCGGGGGCGCGTCTCGTCGCGCTCCTTGATCTGGAAGTGGTAGAGGATCAGCGGCAGGTCACGGTATGAGCGCACCGCCGACGCGACGTGCAGCGTGACGATCTCCTCGTGTGTCAACGCCAGCACCATGTCGGCCCCGCGGCGGTCTTTGAGCTTGAACAGCTCGTCGATGGCGTAACGGCCGGTTCGCCGCCACGGCTCGGCGGGTTGGAGCACCGGCATCAGCATCTCCTGCCCGCCGATCGCGTTCATCTCCTCGCGCACGATCTGGATGATCTTCTGGTGCACGCGCCAGCCCGCCGGCAGCCATGACCACAGCCCCGAGCCGACCTGCCGGATCAGGCCGGCGCGGACCATCAGGATGTGGCTGATCGCCTCGGCGTCGGCAGGAGGCTCGCGCTCGGTCGGGAGGAAAAAGCTCGAGAGCCGGGTCATCTGCGGGCGAAGCCTAGCCGTGAGTGATAGAAGAACTCCTGTCACCGAACGCTTCTGCAAGGAGCCTGTCATGGCATACGAAGTTCCACCGCTTCCCTACGACTACAACGCGCTCGAGCCCACGATCGATGAAGAGACGATGCACCTGCATCACGACAAGCACCACCAGGCTTACGTCACCAACGCCAACAAGGCGCTCGAGGGCACCGAGTGGGCCGACCGGCCTGTCGAGGACGTGCTCCAGAACCTCAACCAGATTTCGGACGACAAGCGGGGCGCCGTCCGCAACAACGCGGGCGGCCACTACAACCACTCGCTCTTCTGGCAGTGGATGTCGCCCGCCGGTGGCGGCGAGCCCGACGGCGACCTGCGCGCAGCGATCGACGCCGCGTTCGGCTCGTTCAACGACTTCAAGGACAAGCTGAAGGCCGCGGGCGTCGGCCAGTTCGGCTCAGGCTGGGCGTGGCTCGTGCACGATGGCTCCGGGCTGGCGATCGTTTCGACTCCGAACCAGGACAGCCCGATCTCAGGCGGAAAGACGCCGCTGCTCGGCGTCGACGTCTGGGAGCACGCCTACTACCTCAAGTACCAGAACCGCCGCCCCGACTACATCGACGCGTGGTGGGACGTCGTCAACTGGCCGAAGGTGGCCGACGAGTTCGCCGCGGTCTCGGGGTGATTTCTGGGGGCTGGCCGAGAGACGGTCGCTATGCGTCCGTTTTTCGGCCAACCTCGGGCTACGTCCGGGTGAACCGCCGCCCGGCTACGGGCGAGACGTCCTCGTCGAGACGACCCCGCGCCGAATCGCTCGCGGCGCCGTTTTCGGCGGCGGCTGCCTCGGCCTCCAGCGCTGCCATCCGCTCGGGCGTCATCGCCGTCGCGTCCTCGTTCTCGGTGAGCCAGGCGCGGGCCTCGGCCGCGTCGCTCTCGTCGCGAAGGACCGTCTTGCCGGCCGCGTAGTACTTGTCGATCTCCGCGAACAGCTCGTCGACGAGACGCTCGGTCGGGACCTTCTTCAACGGCTCGCCGCGCGAATAGATCATCCCCATGTCCTTGGCGCCGGTGATCCCGAAGTCGGCGTGGCGCGCCTCGCCGATCCCGTTCACGGCGCAGCCCAGCACGGAGACCTCGATCGGGTCGTCGTAGGCCTCCAGCCGGCGCTCGATCTCCGCCACCACGGTGTCCATGTCGAACTGCAGGCGCCCGCAGGTGGGGCACGCGATCAGCACCGGCCCGCGCTCACGGAGCTTCAGCGCCTTGAGGATCTCCCAGGCGACCTTGACCTCCTCCTCGGCGTGGAAGGTCGACAGCGAGATCCGGATCGTGTCGCCGATCCCGTCCGCCAGGAGCGTGCCGAGGCCGACCGCGGACTTCAGCGAGCCGGACCACTTGGTCCCAGCCTCGGTGATCCCCAGATGCAGCGGATATGGGATCCGCTCGGACAGCATCCTGTTGGAGGCGATCGTGTTCGGGACGCTCGTCGACTTCATCGAGACCTTGAAGTTCGTGAAGTCGAGGCGCTCCATCAGCTCGACGAACTCGACCGCGGCGGTGACCAGCGCCTCGACCGGGTTCTCGAACTCGAGCTCGCGCAGATGCGCCGGCAGCGAGCCCGAGTTGACGCCGATCCGCAACGGGGTCCCCAGCTCGTTGGCCCGCGCGGCGACCTGGGCGACCTTCTCCGGGCCGCCGATGTTGCCGGGGTTCAGGCGCACGCAATGGGCGCCGGCGTCGAGCGCCTTCAGCGCGAGCGTGTGGTTGAAGTGGATGTCGGCGATCACTGGAATCGGCGACTGGCGCACGATCACCTTCAGCGCCTCGACGTCCTTCTCGCGCGGGACCGCCACCCGGACGATGTCCGCGCCGGCTTCCGCGACGCGACGGATCTGGTCCATCGTCGCCTGCAGATCGGCGGTCTCGGTCTTCGTCATGGTTTGCACCGCGACCGGCGCGCCGCCGCCGATCGCGACCCCGCCCACGTTGATCTGGCGCTCGGAGGCCATTCCGGGAGTGTAGAGGCGGATCAGCCCGCGGTCGCTGGCGGAGGCCCGCCCCCGCCCCCACCTCCGCCCCCGCGCCGGCGGATCGCCGCGGTAACGAACGCGACCCCGCCCAGCACGACCACGATCAGGATGATCAGCAGCCAGGTCGGCAGGAACGATCCGCCACCGCTACCCGAGCCGGGGTTGAGCTTGCCGATCTTCGCCTCGAGCGCGTGCTGGATGACCGTCGCGCAGTTCGAGTACTCCGTCGCATCGGCCTGCATCGTGTTAAGCGCGCTGCGCAGCTGTGCGACGGTGTAGTTGTGCGTCAGCTGGCCGTTGTGCAGGCAGTCCGCCACGGGCGCGGAGATCCCCGCGGCCGAGGCCGGCGTCGTCAGCCACCCGCTTGCCGTCAGGGCTACCCCGGCACAGAGCACGGCGACGATCGCTGAACGCTTCGGCATCGGCGGAAAGGTAATGCTCTAACCGACGGAGCGCTGCACGATGGGTTCGCCCCCGCCCGTCGCGGGCGCGGTCAGCGTCCCGGCGCGGGCGCTGATCTCGGCGGGAGTGAGCCTCGAAGTCGAAGCCAGTGAGAAGCGGGCCACCAGGAACTCATCGACGAGCTGCGTCCGGATCACGCGTACGCCGGGAGGCAGATTGCGGGTCACGGAGCGCCAGTTCCTGACCACGACGTCGAGCTCCCGGACGCTCACCGGTGCGCTGCCCGGCTCGCTGGATCCCCGGAGGTAGAGCGTCAGCGGGACGGTCGCGAACGCACCGTCGTCGGGCGCGACGATCGCGCGCGGTCCCGACGGGCGGCCGAGTGCCGCGGCAACAGCGCTCCAGTTCTGGCGCTGATAGCTGTAGTCGGACTGGACCTTGGCCTGGGCGAACACGAAGGAGCCGAGCAGCAGCGTCGTCAGCGCCACACCGAGCGGGAGCGTTCGCGGCGCCGTGCAGGCGATCGCGACGAGCACGGCGAGCGGGATCCATGCCCCGATGAGGTTGCGCGCGATGTAGTAGTCGTGCCCGAACTGCGTCGCTAGCAGCGGGACGAGGATCGCCGTGGCGAGCACGGTGCCGGCGATCAGCGCTCCCCTCCGCCCACCGCGGTCGGCGCCGAACCAGACGAGCGCCGCCACGACAGCGATCAAGCCGCCCCCGATGAGGAGCCCTTGGTTGCTGAGCGTGCCGTCCAGATAGAGCGTTCCGAGGCCGAAGGCGACCGGCACCTGCTCAATCCGGACCGACAGGGGGTACTGCTTGATCCACCCCAGCAACGGGTGGCCGACGTCGGTGACCAGGAGTGGGATCAGGGCCGCCTGGACCACGGCCACGACGGCGACCGCGATCAGGACGCGCCGGCTCCGGAGAGCCGCAAGCAGCCAGACCGCCTCGGGTGCGACGACGAATCCGGCGAAGAAGTGCGTCAGCAGCGCCAGCGAAGAGCACGCCGCCCACCACCCGACGTTCCGGGTCGTTGGCTCTCGCAGCGCCTTCACGAAGAACAGGAACGAGAGGCCGCAGAGAAGCCCCAGCAGCATGTAGGCGCGCGCCTCCTGCGAGTACCAGATCAGGAACGGGCTGAGGGCTGTGAAAGCCGCGGCCAGCAGGCCCGTGGCCCTCGAGACCAGGTCGCGGCCAGACATATACGCCACCGGGATCGTCCCCACTCCGGCAAGCGCCGATAACGAGCGGAGTCCCGCCTCCCCGGTGCCGAACGCCTTCGCCCACACCCACGCCAGCACGTAATAGAGCGGAGGGGTCGACTCGCGGTGGGCGACCGCGTGCAGCAGCCCGCCGAACGACATGTGGAGCTCGCGAACGGTGGTCGCCTCGTCGTACCAGTAGCTCTGACTGGCGATCGTGGCGAACCGCAGGGCGGCGCCCGCGAGCACGATCGCGGCTAGTATCCACACCTCGACCGGGATGCCCCCTGCTCGCGGCGCGGGCTCGACCCCGCTTTCCGCAGCGGCGTCCGTGCGGACTGGCGCCAGCATCCGGCGAGAGTCTAGAGCCGTACCGCTATTCCCTTGCTCGGATCACGTGCGATCCACCATGCCCACGGCGCGTTTGCGGTTGCTAGCGGCCTTAGCGGTGATCGCCGCGGCGATCGTGACCGGCTGCGGATCGCAAGCCTCCCCCCTGCCGGGCGCGATCTCGCGCCCGGGGCCGGAGTCGATCTTCGAGCCGAAGGCGCCGCTGTTCACCGATCCGGCAGGCACGCTCGATCTGATGCGCCGTCTGGGCGTCGACCGGGTGAAGCTGTTCGTGTCGTGGAATTCGCTCGCGCCCTCGGCATCTTCGCGCGTCCGGCCCCGGTTCAACGCCAGCGATCCGGCGGCCTATCCGGCGAGCGCATGGACGACCTACGACACGATCGTCCGGGACGCCGCCACGCGCGGGATCGCGCTGTACGTCGCGGTCGGGGGTCTGGCGCCGCTCTGGGCGACCGCGCCCAACCCGGCGCCCGGAGGGCCGTACGCCGGCGCTCAATGGAAGCCCTCCCCGGCCGATTTCGGCCAATTCGTCCGGGCGGTTGCGACCCGCTACAGCGGCCACTACAAACCGCCCGGCGCCTCGTCCGCACTCCCCCGCGTCAGCTTCTGGTCGATCTGGAACGAGCCGAATCTGGGAAGCGCCGACCTGGCGCCGCAGGCCATCGACGACTCCACGGTCGAGGTCTCTCCGGCCATCTATCGCGGGCTGGTCGATGCCGCGTGGGGCGCGCTCCAGGGGACCGGCCACGGCGGCGACACGATCCTGATCGGGGAGCTGGCGCCGTATGGGCAGACGGGGGACAACAGCCCCGGCAACTACGGCGAGATGGTGCCCCTGCGGTTCGCTCGCGCGCTCTACTGCGTGGACCAGTCCGACCGTCCGCTGCGAGGAGCCGCCGCGGCAGCGCGCGGCTGCCCGACCACCGCCGCTGACTCCAACCGGTTCGCGAGCGACCACCCTGGCCTGTTCCGGGCAAGCGGCTTCGCCATCCACCCCTATCCCTCGGGTGCCGTCCCTCCGAACGTGGTGCTGGCGGACGGGCCGGAGTTCGTCAACCTCGCAAGCCTCCCCCGGCTCGAGCACCTGCTCGACAAGGTGACGAGCCTGTACGGGTCGAACAGGCTATTTCCCTTGTACATCAGCGAGTACGGCTACGCCACGAACCCCCCCTACCAGGGTGGCGCATCGCTCGACTCAGCCGCTGCCGACATCAACCAGGCCGAGTACCTCAGCTGGCTGAACCCCCGTATCCGCTCCTACGACCAGTATCTGCTGATGGACCCGGAGTCGAGCAGCGGGTCGAACTTCGTCACCGGGCTCGAGTTCGCCAACGGGACCCGCAAGCCGTCGTACGCGGCATACCGGATGCCGATCTTCCTACCGGTGACTCGCTTCGGTGGTGGCCAGAGCGTCGAGGTATGGGGCTGTGTCCGGCCGGCCCACTACGTCCAGACCGATACGGGCCGCCCCCAGCGCGTCCTGATCCAGCTGAAGCCGTCAACCGGCGGGGCGTTCAGGACAGTCGGCGCGGTGACGATAACGAACGTGCACGGGTACTTCGATGTTCATGTTCGGTTCCCGTCCGGCGGTTCGGTCCGCCTCGCGTGGTCCTATCCACATGGGCCGACGATCCACAGCCGGCTGGTGCAGGTCTCGACCGCCTGACCGGCGCGCAACTTCCATCCAGGCAATAGGTTGATCTTCAAGATGCAAGCGACCACCAGGCGGAACAGCCTCCGGGCGATCGCGGTGGGTGCTGTGGCCGTCCTGCTTGGGATGGCGTGGACGGCCGCGCCGGTGTACGCATCGCACGCCCAGATCGCGATCATGCAGGACGACAACGCCCTGCTCGCCAATCCGGGGCCGACCCTCCACGAGATGCGGCACCTGGGCGTGCAGATGGTGCGGGTGACAGTTCGCTGGTCGGCTGTCGCGCCGGCTCCGACGTCGCGCCGGCGGCCCAACTTCAACGCCACGAACCCGAACGCCTACCCGCGTGGCAACTGGGCTCCGTACGACGCGATCGTGCAGGACGCCCACGGCGACGGGCTCAAGGTGTTGTTCGACGTGAGCGCCTTCGCGCCGTACTGGGCCCAGGGCGCCAACCCGGGACGCTATCGGGCGCACTACAGCGCCGACGAGGCATTCGAGCCGTCGGCGAGCGCGTACGCCCAGTTCGTTCGTGCCGTGGGCAGCCGCTACAGCGGGAGCTTTCGGCCGGCCGGCTCGCTCACGGCCCTGCCCCGTGTGAGCGCCTGGGAGGTCTACAACGAGCCGAACTTCGGTGAAGATCTAGCGCCGCAGGCGATCGACCACTCCCAGGTGTTGTGGGCGCCGGTGATGTGGCGATCGCTGCTGAACGCCGCTTGGGGCGCCCTGCGCGCGACCGGTCACGGCTCCGATACGAAGGTGATCGGGGCGCTCGCGGCGCGCGGAGGCCACTTCGCCGTCCGCAAGGGGTTTGGGCTGCCCGGCACCTACGGCGAGACGCCGCCGCTGGAGTTCATCCGGGAGGTTTACTGCGTTGACCGCCAGTTCCACCCTTACCGCGGCGCGGCCGCGGCGGTCCGGATGTGCCCCACCACGTCCGCCGCATCGCGCCGCTTCCGGTCGCAGAACCCCGGGCTGTTCTCCTCCACCGGCTGGTCGGTCCACCCCTACCAGCTCACCGCCGACGCCAACGCGCCGCCGGACACCACGCGGTATCACAACCCCGATTACGTCGCGCTCTCCCAGCTGCCGAGGATGGCCAGCACCCTCGATCGCATCCAGCGCGTCTACGGCTCGGGCAAGCGCTTCCCGATCTGGAACGACGAGTACGGCTACATCACTGACCCACCCGTGTACGGCGAGGTTTATCCCCGTTGTCAATGCCACTACCTCTCCCCATCGACTGCCGGCGCCTACATCAACTGGGCGGAGTACATGTCGTGGCTCAACCCCCGGGTGGCGAGCACGAGCCAATACCTGCTCTACGACCCCAATCCGACCCTCAACACGCCGCAGTACGGAGGCTTCGCGAGCGGGCTCCTTTACTATCCGACCGTGCTCGGCGGCAAGCCCAAGCCGGACTACTTCGCGTATCGGCTGCCGGTCTTCATGCCGAAGACATCGACGCGCGTGGGCAACACGCTCCAGGTCTGGGGCGACGTCCGGACGGCGCCCTACGCCGTCGCCGACGGAGATGGTCCGCAGTTCGTGCAGGTCGAGTTCCAGTCCTCGCCAGGGGGCCAATGGGTGTCGGAGAAGACCCTCCGGGTCACGGATCCGCACGGGTATTTCGAGACCTCCGTAGCGTTTCCCTCGAGCGGGTCGGTGAGGATCGCCTGGACCTACCCGACGACGGACGTGAGTCTCGCCTCGAACCTCGTCACCCCCACACAGACCGTCGGTCCCAACGGCTATTTCGAGCCGCTTGCGCCGACGACGAGCCGGTCCGTGAAGATCACGCTGAAGTAGTTGCCAAGCTCCCGCCCACGCGCCGCGATACTCCTCGGCGCTCTGCTCCTCATGGCTGCGCTGATCGCGGTGGCGGCCACGCCCGCCGTCGCGTCGACCACCCAGGAGTCGATGTTCGAGGACACCGGCCAGCTGCTGGCGGACCCGATCGGGACGCTCCAGCAGTTCCGCCGGCTCGGGGTCCAGAGCGTGCGGTTGCCCGTGATCTGGTCCGACATTGCGCCGCTTCCGAACTCCGGCACCGTGCCGCGCCGATTCAACGCCGGCGATCCGGCGGCCTACCCCGCGGCGGACTGGTCGGTTTGGGACCAGGTCGTCCGGGCTGCGCGTAGCGAGGGGATCACGCTCGACTTCGACGTCACCGGCGGCGCGCCGCTGTGGGCGTCGGGGCCAGGCAGGCCGCGCGGCAACCACAACCCGAACTGGGAGCCCTCCCCCAGCCTGTACGGCGCGTTCGTGCACGCGCTCGGCGTGCGCTACAGCGGGCGCTACGACCCCGGGAAGAAACGGACCGTCCGCGATGCGCACGACCTCCCGCGAGTGTCCTTCTGGTCGGTCTGGAACGAGCCCGACTACGGGCCCAGCCTCGCGCCGCAGGGGATTCCGGGCGCCCTCACGATCGAGAACAGCCCGCGGATGTATCGCAACCTGGTCGACGCCGCGTGGCGCGCGCTGCACCAGACCGGCCACGCCGGCGACACGTTCCTCTGGGGCGAGCTGGCGCCCCGCGACACAGGCAGCCAGTGGGGCGTGTTTGCGGGAATGGCGCCGCTCGTGTTCCTGCGGGCGCTGTTCTGCGTGGACGGGAGCTACCGACCGCTGCGCGGCGGAGCCGCGGCGATCAGAGGGTGCCCCACGACGCCGGCCGCCTCGCGCAGCTTCCGCGCCCAGAATCCGGCGTTGTTCGCCGCCAGCGGGGCTTCAGACCACGCGTACATGCGCTGGTACGCGCCGAACGACGAGCAGGACCCGAGCCCGGACTTCACCTCGCTCGGGCAGATCGGAAATCTCGAGCACGCCCTCGACCGGCTCCAGCGCGTGTACGGCTCCGCGACGCGGTATCCGATCTGGAACACGGAGTTCGGATACATAACCGACCCGCCAAAGCACAGCCCGGATCCCACCTCGAAGACGCCCGAGATGTACCTGTCGCCGTCGACCGCTGCCTACTACGACAACTGGGCCGAGTACATCTCGTGGCGGGACCCCAGGATCGCCTCGTTCTTCCAGTACCTGCTGCGCGACACCCTACCCGCGACCGCCGCCGACGACTGGGGCGGGTTCGCGAGCGGCCTGCTGAACTTCAACGGCAGCCAAAAGCTCACGTATTCGGCCTGGCAGTTGCCGCTGTACCTGCCGGTCACGAGGCAGCGGCGCGGCGGCGGCCTCGAGGTGTGGGGCTGCGTTCGTCCGGCCCGCTACGTGATCCTCGACACGGGCGTGCCGCAGATCGTCTCGATCCAGCTCCAGCCCGGATCGCGCGGCTCGTTCAAGACGATCCAGACGGTGACGATCGCCAACACCGCAAAGAGCTGCTACTTCGACATCCACGTCCGGTTTCCCAGCGGCGGCACGGTCCGCCTGATGTACCTCGACGCGCTGCTCGGCTACGTGGACCCGCTGCAGCTGCACCCGGCCTACAGCCGCGGCGTACGGGTTACCGTCGGCTGAGCATCGGGGATACTTCAGCGGGATGGATTCCGGCGCGGAACTCCTGGGCCGCTTGAGGGAGATCTGCGGCGCCGAGCAGGTGCTGACGCACCCGGACGCCCTCGCGACGTATCGGTCAGACGGACTGGCGCACTACCGCCAGACGCCACTCGCGGCCGTGCTCCCCGGCTCGGGCGCGGAGGTGCAGAAGGTCGTTCGGGCGTGCTTCGAGGCGGCTGTCCCGTGGGTCGCGCGCGGCTCGGGAACGGGGCTCTCAGGCGGGGCCCTCCCGGTCGCCGAGGGCATCCTGATAGTCCTTGCACGGCTGCGGCGGATCCTGTCCGTGGAGCTCGACGACGCCCGGGTCGTAGTCGAGCCAGGGGTCACCAACTCGGCGATCTCGAGGGCGGTGGCCCCGACCCATTTCTACCCGCCCGACCCGTCAAGCCAGATCGTCTGCTCGATCGGCGGCAACATCGCCGAGAACTCGGGCGGCGCGCATTGCTTCAAGTACGGCTTCACCACGAACTACGTGACCGGGCTCGAGCTCGTGCTGACCGACGGATCCGTGGTGGAGCTCGACCGCGACGCCCCCGGCTACGACCTGCTCGGGGCGTTCGTGGGCTCGGAGGGAACACTGGGCCTCACGACCCGGATCACGCTACGGGTCGTCCCGCGACCTCAGTCGGTGCGGACGCTGGTCGCGTTCTTCGAGGGCACCGCCGAGGCGGGCGACACCGTCAGCGCGATCGTCGCCGCCGGAATCGTTCCCGGGGCGATCGAGATGATGGACCGGCTCTCGATCAAGGCCGCCGAGGAGGCGACCGGGGTCGGGTATCGCCTCGACGCCGGCGCCGCACTGCTGGTCGAGCTGGACGGCCCGGAGGAGGAGTGCGACGCACGCTTTGAGGAGGTGACCGAGCTGTGCCGGCGCCCGGGGATGATCGACATCCGCGTAGCGCGTAGCGAGCAGGAGCGCGAGCTCATCTGGCGGGCGCGGAAGGCCGCGTTCGCGGCGATGGGGCGGGTCGCGCCCGCGTACTACGTGCAGGACGGCGTGATTCCCCGTACCCGTCTGTCCGAGGTGCTCCGCAGGATCGACGAGCTCGCCTCCGACTACGGTCTTCAGGTCGCCAACGTGTTCCACGCCGGTGACGGGAACCTGCACCCGCTGGTCTGCTACGACTCGGCCCGTGAGGGCGAGCCCGAGCGGGCGGAGGAGCTGGCGGGCCTGATCGTCAAGACGTGCGTCGAGGCTGGCGGATCGATCACCGGCGAGCACGGGGTCGGGGTCGACAAGAAGGCGTACATGCCGTCGATGTTCTCGGAGGCCGACCTCGACGCGTTCCAGCGGCTTCGCTGCGCGTTTGACCCCGATGGTCTGGCGAACCCCGGAAAAGTGATGCCGACGCCACGGCTGTGCGGCGAGGTCCCAGGCCCGTACCGCGAGCATCCGCTCGAGCGAGCAGGCGTCGCGACCCGGTTCTAGTGATGTCCCGGCAGCTGTCGCCCGCCACCTTCGAGGAGGCGCTCGCCGCGCTCTCGGAAGCGGCCACGGAGGGCAGATCGGTCGGCATCCTCGGCGCCGGGACGAAACATGGCTGGGCGCCGTGGCCGGCCGATCCCGACCTCGAGATCCGCACCGCCAACCTTGAGGAGATCGTCGAACACAACGCCGGCGACCTGACAGCCGTGCTCCAGGCCGGCGTGCCGCTGGCGCGGGCACAGCGACGGTTCGCAAGCGCAGGCCAGATGCTGGCCCTCGATCCGTTCCTTGGGCCGGGGGACCGGGCGACGATCGGCGGGATCATCGCGAGCGGCGACTCAGGGCCGCTGCGTCATCGGTACGGGGCCGTCCGCGACCTGATCCTCGGGATGACCGTGGCGCTGAGCGACGGGACGATCGCGCGCTCCGGCGGCAAGGTGATCAAGAACGTGGCCGGCTACGACCTGGGGAAGCTCTTCGCCGGCTCGTTCGGGACCCTCGGCCTGATCCTGTCGGTCAACGTCAGACTGCAGCCGGTGCCCGCTGCGACGGCGACCACGCTGGGCGCGAGCGCCGATCCCGAGGAACTGGCGGTGGCAGCGCGGGCGCTCGCGGCGGCGCCGCTCGAGCTGGACAGGCTCGACGTGGCTTGGCACCGGGGAAGCGGACGGGTCCTCGCGCAGTGCGGCGGCTCACAGGCGGGATCGCGGGCCGAGACGGTGGCGCGCACGATCCGCGAGGCGGGTCTCGGCGGCGTGGAGGTCACCTCCGACGACGACGAGCTGTGGGCCGCCCAGCGCGCGGGGCAGCGCGCGACGGCCGGAGCGCTTGTCCGGGTAGCTGCTCGCCCCACCGCGCTCCCACATCTCCTGCGGGCAGCCGACGCGTGCGGGGCGGCCCTGGTCGGGCGGGTGGCGCTCGGACACAGCTACCTTGAGCTCGAGCCGGCCGCGGCCGCCGAGCTGGTTGCGCGCCTCCCCCCGGGGCGGTGTACTCAGTCCTCGACGCACCGCCCGGGACCCTGTCGGGGATCGGGCGCTGGGGCCCGGCTCCACCGGCTCCGGCGCTCGCGCTGATGCGTCGCGTGAAGGCGCGGTTCGATCCGGCGGGCGCTTGCAACCCCGGGGCGTTCGTGGGAGGAATCTGAGATGCCCGCGTTCGATGCTCGGCGCGCGCCCGAGCACGCGATCGTCGAGGACTGCGTGCACTGCGGGTTCTGCCTCGAGACCTGTCCCACGTACGCGCTATGGGGAAACGAGGCTGACTCCCCGCGCGGGCGGATCGTCCTCATCGACCAGGCGCTTGGGCCCGCCGACGAGCTGTCCGACGAGATGGTCACGCACTTCGACCGCTGTCTTGGATGCATGGCCTGCGTGACCGCGTGCCCATCCGGCGTTCGCTACGACCGCCTGATCGAGCGGGTGCGCCCGCAGGTCGAGCGCAACCACCGGCGCTCCGGCTCCGAGAGGGCGGTGCGTCTGCTCCTGTTCGAGACCCTCCCCCACCCGAGCCGGTTGCGCAGGCTGGCGCCACTCGTATCGGCAACACGCGCGCTCGGAGCCGGGCGCCTTCCGGGGCGGCTCGGCGCGATGATGCGGATCGCCCCTCGGCGTCCTGCCCGACGGCTCGAGCCTCCGGTCCGGACGCCGGCGTTGGGCGAGCGGCGCGGGACGGTCGGGCTGCTGCTCGGGTGCGTCCAGCGGGTCTACTACCCGGAGGTTCACCGCGCCACGCTCGCGGCGCTTTCCGCCGAGGGGTTCGAGGTGCTTGCGCCGCGAGGCGCCCGACTGCTGCGGCGCGCTGGAGTTTCACGCCGGCGCGGAGCAGGCCGCGGTCGCACGCGCCCGGGCCACGATCGCGGCCTTCGAACGGCTCGGCGAACTCGATCACGTGGTGACGGGCGCCGCCGGCTGTGGCTCGGCGATGAAGGAGTACGGAGACCTGCTCGGCACCCCGGCCGCACACTCGTTTGCGGAGCGCGTCCGTGACGTCACCGAGCTGCTCGGCTCGGTCGACCCGGTCGCCCCGCGCGGTCCGGTGCCGCTGCGAGTGGCATACCACGACGCGTGTCACCTTGCACACGCACAGGGTGTGCGCGAGCAGCCGCGCGCGCTGCTGCGCGACATTCCGGAGCTCGAACTGCTCGAAGTGGGGACCGAGCGCGACCTCTGCTGTGGGTCGGCCGGCGTCTACAACGTGCTCCAGCCCGCCGCCGCGGCGGAGCTAGGGGTGCGTAAGGCGCGCCATCTGCTCGAAACGAGCGCCGAGGCGGTCGCCGCGGCAAACCCAGGCTGCGCGGCTCAGCTCGACGTGCACCTGCGCGCGCTCGGAAGCCCGCTGCCGATCTATCACCCGATCGAGCTCGTGTGGCGCTCGATCCAGGCGGGGCGGCTGTCGCACTGACCCGCCGTCAGCTTAGGGGCTCGCGCCCGTCGGCCGCCGACAGACGGCCAGCTGCGCACGCACCAGAAGCGGGAGCGAGACCACTGGACACGATGCGCTGATGGCCTCCAGCGCCAACCGCCAAGCGCCGGCCGAGCGACGAAGGATCGCGGTCACGTACACGCCATAACGCCAACACGGGCCGGCGTGGTCGATGGGCGACGGCGACGGCGCCGGCTGCCTGGCGACGATCCTCGCGCCGAGGCAGCCGAGCGGATACCGGTAGACGGCAGCTATTCGTGCCGAGGCCACGTTCGCCCGCTGAACGACCGGCACGGCGGGCTTCGCGCCGCCGTGGCCGCTGTGCAGTACGCCGGCCGCAATCAAGGCGCCGGTTACGAGCACGAGCAGCGCAATCGCGGCTACTAGGCGTGCCGCCGCGCGCCGGCGGACGTGCTCCCCCAGGATCGTCACCTCCACGTCCCAAGGCTGGCCTGGGAGCGAGTCCGAGCGATCCGGTGGGCCGGTCCGCGGCACGCCTTGGAGTATCGCTCCGCGGCCGCGCTTGCCCGCGGTGCGCCACGCAGACGCGCGCTAGCCGGCGTACATCCGCTCGATCTCGGTCGCGTACTTGTCGGCGATCGGCTTGCGCTTGAGCTTCATCGTCGGCGTCAGCTCGTCGCCCCCGGGGAGCCAGTCGCCGCGAACGATGGTGAACTTCTTGATCTGCTCGACCCGCGCGAGGCGCTGGTTGGCCGCCTCGATTCCCTGCTGTACGGCCTCGATCACCTTCGGCTCGGTGGCGAGCTCCTCGAGCGACGTGCCGTCCAGCCCGTGTTGCGCGGCCCACTGCGGGGTGAAATCCGCGTCGAGCACGACCAGCGCGGTGTTGTACTGACGGCGATCGCCAATCGCCGCGGCCTGGCCGATCAGCGGGCTGGCGGTCTTGATCGCGGCCTCGATGTTCGCCGGCGACATGTTCTTGCCGGCGGAGTTGATGATCAGCTCCTTCTTGCGGTCGATCAGCCGCACGAAGCCGTCCTCGTCGATTTCACCGATGTCGCCGGTGTGCAGCCACCCGTCGGCGTCGAGGGCCTCGGCGGTCTTCTCCGGCTGATTGCGGTAGCCGAGCATCACGAACTCGGAGCGAACGAGCACCTCGCCGTCATCGGCGATCCGGATCTCGCATCCGGGGGCGGGCGGGCCCACTGTCCCGATCTTGACGTGGCCCGGCCGGTTGCAGGTCCCGGCGCCGCACGTTTCGGACATTCCCCAGAGCTCGGCGAGCTCGATGCCCAGGGCGTGGAAGAACTCCAGCACCTCGACCGGGGTCGGCGCGGCGCCCACGTTGACGGCTTTGACCTGCTCGAGGCCTAGCATCGCGCGGATGTTGGAGAAGATCTGCTCGTCGGCTTCCGCGACCTTGGACTCGAGCTCCTCCGGTACGGTCTTCTTGGCCTGACGCAGGCGCACTCGCTCGAGCGACGCCGCCAGCGCCTCCTCGACGGGCTTGCGCGCCTCCGCGGGCTGCCCCGCGAGCATCGTCTCGAGGCCCGCCTTCAGTTTCTCCCAGATCCTCGGGACCGCAAAGAACCAGTCGGGTGGACCTGCGGGAGGTAAGAGACGATCTCCCTGGGGTTCGGGCAGCACGTGATCGTGCCCGCGTAGATGACCGGGATGTAGTGATGGGCCATCCGTTCGGCGATATGCGCCGCGGGCAGCCAGGAGATCACCTTCCCGCCGATGTCGAAGCTGATGATCTCCTCGATCCCCCTGGCCGCGAACATGACGTTGTGGTGCGAGAGCTGGACGCCCTTCGGCGGGCCGGTGGTGCCCGAGGTGTAGATCAGGGTGAGCACGTCGTCGGGAGCGACCGCCGGGAGCGCGCTCGCGTCGAAGCCCGGGTTCGAGGCCTCGACCTCCGCGAGCGAGATCGTTCCTTCGGGCGCGTCGCCGTCCACCACGATCACGTGCTCGAGGCCGGGGACGTTGTGACGCGCTTCGAGCAGCGCCGGCAGGAGTGCCTGCTCCGCGATTGCGACCTTCGTGGCCGCGTCGGTGATCAGGTACTCGATCTCGTTGGCCGGATAGGTGGTGTAGATCGAAAACGGCGTGGCGCCGAGGGTGACTGTGGCGAGATCGACGATGTGAAACTCGGGCCTGTTACCGAGGAGGATCGCCACCGTGTCGCCGCGCTCGACCCCCAGCTCCGCGAGTCCCCCGGCGACTGCCTCCACGCGCGCCAGCAGCTGCGACCACGTCAGCGACACGCCGTCATCGGGCGTCCGCACGGCCACGATCTCCGGATGATTGGCCGCGGTCCGTCGAAGCGCGTCGGTCAGCGTCGGCGCGTCCACCGCACGGCCCGCCGCTGGTGTGATCGTGCTGCTCTCCACTCGCTTTCAACCCCTCTCCCTGTCTCGGAATTTGCGGCAAAGCTATCGTAGCCCGGCCCCTGGGGAGCGACGGCGGGGACCCGAACGCCCCCCAGGATCGCCTCGATCAATGCTCCCTTGGCATCGGCGTATCCTTGTTGCATGACCCGTGAGCAGGCGATCGCGGAGGTCAAGAGCCGCAACGCGTCGGAGCCAGGCGCCACGTGGATCGCGACGGAGCGCGACGGCCAATGGACCGTTGCGCGGATCGCCATCGCGGGGATGAGGGCGACCGGCACGGCTACCAGACCTCCGCCTCCTGCCCCGCGCGACGACCCGCATTCGAACATCGAGCGGGCCGCGTGGTTCGCCACGGCGGGGGCTGGCAAAACCCCCGAGACCCTTCAGGCGTCGATTGATCCCGGGTCGGCGGGCACGTCGACCGCGTACTCCTTCAGAACCTCGAGCGGGACGATCTCGAGGGCTCGCTCCTGCGTGGCAGCGAGGACCACGAACGCGGCGACGCCGTCCTCGTGCGCCCGCAGCCAATTTTGCGCGGTGACGCACCAGCGGTCTCCCGGCACCAGACCCGGGAAGTCATACTGCGGGACGGGCGTGCTCAGGTCGTTGCCGATGGTCCGCTGGTAATCAAGGAACTCGGCGCTCACGACGGCGCAGATCGTGTGGCTCCCGAGGTCGCCGGGGCCGGTTCGGCAGGCGCCGTCGCGGTAGAAACCGGTCAGCGGTTCGACGCTGCAGCTCTCGAGGGGGCCACCGAGGACATTGCGCTCCATTGGTTTCCAGTATCACCGCTGGAACACAGGGCGAGCTTTGCTGTCCGGGTAAGACGCTTGATCCGCGCCTCCTCGCGGCGGGCCGCGGTGCGATCGGGCATCGATATCGCCAGCGCCAGCTCCACCGGCAGCCGGGAGGCGGTGTAGCGGCTGGCGGTGCCGGCCTGGTGACGCGCGAGCCGGCGCTCGAGGTCGACCGTCCATCCCGTGTAGAGCGAGCCGTCGCGGCAGCGAAGCAGATAGACCCACGCCTCTGGCATCGATTGTCAGGTTCGCCGCCAGCCGGCAACGCCTCGTCCGCGGTGCTCGGTCGGCTACGCGGACGTTGAACCCGTTGCCGTTGAGTGCCGAGATGTCGTTGCTCAGCCCGATCACGAACACGATCAGGATCAGCGCGAAGCCCACCACGCTCGCACGCTCCATGACCTCGAACGGAATTCGCTTGCCTCTGACCTTCTCCGCCAGCGCCCAGAACACATGGCCACCGTCGAGGGGGAGGAACGGGAACAGGTTGATCACGCCCAGCGAAAGCGAGATCAGCGCCAGCACTTCAAGCGCCTGTGATGTCGAGTGCGCGAATGACTGCTGGGTGACCGTGTAGCCGCCGACCACTCCGTGCAGCTGTTTTCGCGCCTGCGGCTCGAAGATCCGCCCGACCACGGACACCGTGTCCTTGGTGACCGTCCACAAGCCGGTGACGGCCAGCGAGGCCGCCTTGGCGGCGCCGACCGAATGCTCCCCTTCGCCGAACTCGAAGCCCAGCAGCGGCCGACGGGCGGAGGCGCTGTAGCGCGGACGAATCTCGAACGTGCGCACCTGGTTCCCGCGGCGCACGACAACCCGCGCCGGAGTCGCGGCGAGGCACCCGTTCACCTGCGGCCCCGCGCAGCGGTGCTTGCCGATCTCGTCGCGGATAGCCGTCGGCGACCCACTCACGCCGTCGACCGACACGATCACGTCCCCGGGCTTGAGGACCGCGGCGGCTGGCGTTGCCTGCTGTACCGCGAGCACGTGCTTGGTGGTGACGGCCTCGCCGTTTGACATGAACAGCGCCCATACGATCACGAACGCGATCAGGATATTCACCGCGGGCCCCGCCAAGATCACCACTACGCGCTTCCAGACCGGCTGGTTGTAGTAGGCCCGGGGGGCCACCTCCGGAGGGATCTCCTCGTTGGGGTTCATGCCCGTGATCCGCACATAGCCGCCGAGCGGGATCGGCCCGATCCCGTACTCGGTCTCGCCCCGCCGGACGCGGACGAGCATCGGTCCGAAGAACAGCGAGAACCGCTCGACCCGCATCCCGACCGCCTTCGCGGCGAGGAAGTGGCCGAATTCGTGCAGGATGATCAGCGCCGCGAAGCCCAGGAAAGCGAGGAGATAAGACACCTAAGGGAGTGTTAGCAGGCGCGTTGTCTGGGGCGATGGGCCGGGGCTGCGCTTACGCCGGCGCGCGCTCGGCGACCAGCTCGGCAGCCACCCGGCGGGCCCGGCCGTCGGCCTCGGCGAGGGCCTCGAACGAGTGGATCTGATCGGCCGGGAGTTGGGCCAGTGTCTCCTCGATTACGTTCGTGATGTCGGGGAACCGCAGCCGGCCGGCGAGGAAGGCGTGGACAGCCACCTCGTTGGCGGCGTTCAGCGTGCAGGTCGCGGTTCCGCCGGCCCGGGCGGCCTCGCGTGCGAGCCGCAGGCAGCCGAACGTCTCCTCATCGGGCGACTCGAACGTGATCGTCCCGAGCTCCGGGAGGTTCAGCGGCTTCACGGGCACGTCGACTCGCTCTGGGTAGTGGAGGGCGTAGGAGATCGGGACGCGCATGTCCGGGTACCCCAGGTGGGCGAGCGTGGCGCCGTCGCAGAGCTGGATCAGGCTATGGATGATGGACTGTGGGTGAACCACCACGTCGATCTGCTCGTACGACGTTCCGAATAGGTGGTGGGCCTCGATCAGCTCCAGCCCCTTGTTCATCAGGGTGGCCGAGTCGACCGTGATCTTTCCCCCCATTTCCCAGGTCGGATGCGCCAGCGCCTGCTCGACCGTCACGTCCTCGAGCTGTTCCCGGCGCATCCCGCGGAACGGGCCGCCCGACGCGGTCAGGATCAATCGATCGACCGTCCCTGTGCGCTCGAAGGCCAGCAGCTGAAAGAGCGCAGAGTGCTCGGAGTCCACCGGGATGATCTGGGCGCCGGTCGCCTCCGCCAGCTGCGTCACCAGCTCGCCCCCGACGACCAGGGACTCCTTGTTGGCGAGCGCCAGGTCGATCCCCTCGCCGAGCGTCGCGACCGTGGGGACGAGACCGGCCGAGCCGACGATCGCGTTGAGGACCATTTGGCAGTCGCAGTCCGTGATCAGCTCGACGATTCCCTCGATGCCCGACAGAACCTCGCCGTCGGTCCACGCTTCCGCTGCCCGGGCGGCCGCGTCGCGATCGGCCAGCGCGATCCGCCGGACCCCATGGCTCTGGGCCTGCTCGATCAGCGGTTCCCACGCGCTCGATGCGCTCAGCGCGACGATCTGGAGGTCGTCGGGAGCACGAGAGACGACGTCGAGGGCCTGGATCCCGATCGACCCCGTCGACCCGAGAATGGCCAGGCGGCGAGGCACGAGCCCGATTGTAGGTTCAGCTCAGTGCATCACCGCGAGCCACACGTAGTAGCCCGCCACGACCGTGAACAGCGCGGCGTCCGCGCGGTCCAGGACCCCCCCGTGGGGTCCGAACACGCTCCCGGTGTCCTTTGTACCGGCATCGCGTTTGATCGCTGACTCAAACAGGTCCCCGATCGGTCCGAGGATCGCCACGGCGAGCCCGAGGTACAGCGCCGCGCTCTGCGTCAACCAGGCCTGGAACAGCCCGGCGAGGAACACCGCGACGATCGCGGCGAGCATTCCGCAGAAGAGGCCCTCCCACGTCTTGTTAGGCGAGATTTGCGGCGCCAGCGGGCGGCGGCCGAACATCCGGCCGCCGATGTAGGCCCCGGTGTCGCCGACGAACGTCCCGACCAGCACGTCGATGAAGACGCCGTTGCCATGGGGAAGCTGTCGCAGTAGTTCGCCGTGGGTCACCGCGAACCCGATCCAGTAGATGCCGAGCAGAGTCCCGGCGACCGACACGGTCACGCGGCCCCGTCCACGGGCGATCACGAACAGGAAGAGGACCGGCAAGGTTGCGACAGTGACCTCGAGCACGTTGCGCAGCGTCCCGTAGTGGGCCGCCAGCACCATCCCGGCGACCGAAGCGAAGCCCACCACCGTCAGAGGCCTCCAGCGGTCGAGCATTCGATACAGCTCGTGCAGGCACAGCCACCCAACCGCGATCATGAACAACGCGAATGCGATCCCACCGAGGTCGATGAAGATGAGCACGAGGATCGCCGCGGGAACCGCGATCAGGATGCGCGTCAGCAACTCGGAGCCCTGACTGCGTCCCTCACGCCGCGGAGGCCGGCGCGCCCCCGGCATCAGCGTCCCCCGAAGCGCCGGTGGCGAGCGGAGAATTCGGCCAGGCTGTGCTCGAACGCTTCGCGAGTGAAGTCGGGCCACAGCTCGTCACGGAACACGAGCTCGGAATAGGCGCCCTGCCAGAGCAGATAGTTCGAGATCCGCTGTTCGCCGCTGGTGCGGATGATCAGGTCTGGGTCGTGCATGTCAGGCGCATACAGGTGGGCGCGGAACTCCTCATCGGTCTCTCCCGTAAACGTTCGAGCCGCATCGACGATCTCCGCCCGGCCGCCGTAGTTGAACGCCACGAACAGGGTGATCCGAGCGTTTGCTCCGGTCAGCTCCTCGGCCCACACCATGCGCTCGATCAGCTCCGGCGGGACCGGCGGCTGACGGCGCCCGATGAAGCGCATGCGGACCCCCTCGTCGTGCAGCTCAGGCGTCTCCAGGTCGATCCGGCGGGCGAACATAGCCATCAGCGCGGATACCTCGTCGGGCGAGCGGTTCCAGTTCTCGGTGGAAAACGAATAGACGGTCAGCTCCTTGATCCCGAGCTCGACCGAGTCGCGCAGGCGTGCCTTGACCGTATCGGCCCCGGCCTCGTGGCCGGCGACTACGGGCAGACCCTCTCGCCGGGCCCAGCGGCCGTTCCCGTCGGTGATGATCGCCACGTAGCGCGCGCGGGCGCCCTCGTCCTCCTCGGAGGTCAAGCTAGACCTCCAGGATCTCTTCTTCCTTGTGCTTCAAGAGCTCGTCGAGCTCCTTGACTCGAGCGTCGGTGACTTTCTGGAGCTCCTGCTCGGCGCGGTGCTCGTCGTCGGAACCGGCCTCGCCCGCCTCCTTCAGCTCGCGCAAGTCATGCATTACGTCGCGGCGGACGTTGCGGATCGCGACCCGCCCCTCCTCTGCGATCTGGCGCACCACCTTGACCAGCTGCTTGCGGCGCTCCTCCGTCAGCTCGGGCACGGCGAGACGGATCAGGTTCCCGTCGTTGGAGGGTGTGAGCCCGACGTCGGACTCCAGGATCGCGCGCTCGATCGACTTGATCGAGCTCTTGTCATATGGCTGGATCGTCAGCAGCCGCGGCTCCGGCGCGCTGATCGTCGCGAGCTGCTTGAGCGGAGTGGACGTGCCGTAGTAGTCAACCGCGATCCGGTCGAGCAGCGCCGGGCTGGCCCGGCCCGTGCGGACCGACCCGAACTCGTGGCGCATTGACTCCACCGACTTGGCCATGCGGTCGCGCGCGTCGGCAAGCAACTCGTCGATGATCTCGGGGGAGCTCATGTCCTCACCAACGTTCCCACACGCTCACCCGACACTATCTTGTCGATGTTGGTGCCGTCCGACATGTTGAAGACGATGATCGGCAGGTTGTTGTCCATGCACAGGGCGAATGCTGTCGAGTCCATCACCTGGAGCCCGCGGGTGAGCGCCTCCTTGTGTGTGATCTCGGGGATGAACTCGGCGTCGGCCTGAAGCGCCGGGTCTGCCGAGTAGACGCCCTGGACCCCGTTCTTGGCCATCAGCACAACCTCGGCATGGAGCTCGGCGGCTCGCAGCGCGGCGGCGGTGTCCGTCGTGAAGAACGGGTTACCGGTCCCCGCCGCGAATATCACGATCCGCCCTTTCTCGAGGTGACGGATCGCGCGCCGTCGGATGTACGGCTCGGCGACCTCCGAGATGGTGATCGCGGACTGCACGCGGGTGGCAACTCCCTCCTTCTCCAGCGCGTCCTGGAGCGCCAGCGCGTTCAGCACAGTCGCGAGCATCCCCATGTAGTCGCCCGTGGCGCGGTCCATGCCCCGGGCAGCCGCGGCCAGGCCGCGGTAGATGTTGCCGCCTCCAACGACGATCGCGACCTCGACACTGCGCGCGTGGACGCCGGCGACCTCGGCCGCGATCTCACGCACGCTGTCAGGATCGGTGCCGTACTCCCGGATGCCCATCAGTGCCTCCCCGGAGAGCTTGAGGAGCACCCGGCGGTAGACGGGGGGCGCGGACGGCTCCCGCTGGGCTGCGTCAGCCACCGACGGCGAACCGCGCGAAGCGGCGGATGACGATGTTCTCGCCCGTCTCGCTGGCGAGCGCAGCGCGCAGCTCCTCGATCGTCTTGCCGCCGTACTTGTCCTCGTTGACGTGCTTTTGCCGCGGCAGCACCACGTCATCGAGCCACTTGTCGAGCTTGCCCTGGACGATCCTCTCGCGCACGTTCTCGGGCCGGTCGGCGGCTTGCTCGGCAGCGATCCGTGCCTCGCGCTCGCGGTCCTCCGGCGGAATCTCGTCCTCCGAGACGGCCAGCGGCGCGGCGCCCGCGATGTGCAGCGCGAGGTCGCGGGCGAACTCGATGAATTTGTCGGTGCGGGCAACGAAGTCGGTCTCGCAGTCGACCTCCACGAGCACGCCGAGCTTGTTGCCCGCGTGGATGTAGCTCTGGACCACGCCCTCGCGCGCCTCCGCTCCGGCGCGCTTGGCGGCCTGAGCCTGCCCCCGCGTCCGCAGGAGGTCAACGGCTTTCTCGATGTCTCCCCCAGCCTCACCGAGCGCCTGCCGGCAGTCGAGCACGCCGGCGCCCGTGCGCTCGCGGAGCGCCTTCACGTCCTTCGCACTGACTTGTGTGTCGGTCACGCTTCCTCCTCGCTGGGCGCTGCGGTGGCTTCGGGCTGCTCGACCGGCGGCGGCTCTGCTGCCAGCTCGGTGACCGCGCTGGCGGGTGGCTCGGGGGTCGGCTCCGCGGCCGGCGCCGGCGTGGCCTCAGGCGGCGGTGCCGGCATCTCTTCGGGGGCCGCGGGCGCCGCGGCTTCTTGGGCCGCTGCCGGAGCTTCGGGGGCCGCGGGCGCCTCGGCTTCTTGGGCCGGTGCCGGAGCTTCAGGGACCGGTGCAGTCGCTTCAGGGGCCGCTGCCGCAGCTTCAGGGGCCGGTGCAGTCGCTTCAGGGGCCGCTGCCGCAGCTTCAGGGGCCGGTGCAGCGGCCGCCTCGGCCTCCCGCCTGGCCTGCTCCTCCGCCTCTCGCTTCGCCTGCTCCTCCGCCTCGCGACGCGCCTGCTCCTCCGCCTCTCTCCTGGCCTGCTCCTCCGCCTCGCGACGCTCACGCTCGAGCCTGGCGCGCTCCTCCTCGGCCACCCACACGGCGTGGGACTCGGCGACGACGTCGCCGATCGCGTGTGTAACCGCCGCGCACGAGCGGATCGCGTCATCGTTGCCGGGGATCACGTAGTCGATTCCGTCCGGGTCGCAGTTGGTGTCGACCAGCCCGATGATCGGGATCCGCAGCCGCTGCGCCTCCCGGACCGCAATCGCCTCGGTCTTCAGGTCGATCACAAAGACCGCATTGGGGACGCGCTCCATGTCCTTGACGCCGCCGAGGTTCGCGCGGAGCTTTTCGAGGTCCGCCTGGGCCGAGATCCGCTCACGCGTGGGCAGCAGCTGCAGCTGGCCCTCGGATTCGTAGCGCTCGAGGTCGTGCAGCCGCCTGATCCGCAGCGAGATCGTCTGGAAGTTGGTCAATAAGCCACCGAGCCAGCGGTGATTCACGTACGGCATGCCCGCCGATTCTGCTACCTCCTGGACGACGTCGCGGGCCTGCTTCTTGGTCCCCACGAACAGGATCGTCCCGCCTCGGCGTGCCAGGTCACGCGCGAACTCCCGCGCCTGCTCGAGCAGTTCTTCGGTCTGGAGGAGGTCGATGATGTAGATGCCGTCCCGCTCGCCGAAGATGAAGCGGCGCATCTTTGGGTTCCAACGGCGTGTCTGGTGGCCGAAGTGAACGCCGGCCTCCAGCAGCTCTCTGACGCCAATTTGAGCCACTGTTACTCCCTTTTGTAGTTCTTGTAAGTGGCCCTCCGGCGATTCCCGCAACCTCGTCACGAGGCAGGGCGCGGGTTTTGCTCGAAGGGGTAGAGGGTTGGTTCTTGTTGCAGTTTAGGAGAGATTCAACCGCTGCTGGAAGTCCTCGCCAGCTGTGGCTACCGGTGCTCGGCCGCCAGCCTTAACCCGAGCCCGATCAGCACAACCCCCGTGATCCGGTCCATGAACGCCCGGACGCGAGGACGTTGGAGCGTCTTGGCCGCACGTGCGGCGACCACACAGTAGGCGACCAGCCAGAGCAAGGTCATCAGCACGAAGATCGAGCCTAGTGCGAGGAACGGGAGCAGGACCGGGCGGCCAGGATCAACGAACTGCGGCAGCAGGCTGGTGAAAAAGATCCCGATCTTCGGATTCGCGAGGTCGCTCAGAAGGCCCTGGCGAAAGCCGCCCAGCGCGCCCATTCCAGCCCTCGGCGCGACCCCGGAAGCCGCTGGCTCCGCGGGCGCGTGACGCGCGGCTCGCCAGGCCTGAGCCCCGAGCCAGATCAGGTACAGCGCCCCGGCCAGCTTCAGGATCGTGAACGCGACGGCCGACGCTCGAATCACGGACGCGACGCCGACGGCCGCAGCAACCGTCCACACGGACAGCCCCGCGGTGACACCGAACGACGTGCCGAGCGCGGTCCTCCGGCCGTGGAGAAGGATGTTCTTCATCACAACCGCGGTGTCCGGTCCGGGGACCACGATCACGATCGCGGCGATCCCGACGAACACGAGCACATGAGCGCCCACCGCCCTAGTCTGGCACGGCAGTCGAGGCGCCTACGGAGCCCTGGCGGGCTGTCGAGACCTAGAGCGCGTCACCCGTCCTCAGCCCGTCGCAGGGCCCTTCGCAGATCCTCGGGCAGTTCGGACTGTATGTCGACCTCGTGCCCGGTGATCGGGTGCGGGAAGGCGAGTCGCGCGGCGTGCAGGAACTGGCGCGCGAGCCCATATTGCCCGGCGGTCCCGTACAGAGGATCGCCTGCGACCGGGTGGCCGATCGCGGCCATGTGCACCCGGATCTGGTGGGTTCGCCCCGTCTCCAGCGCGACGCGCAGGAGCGTCGCCGCGGGCAGCACGCGCTCGGTCTCGAAATGCGTGCGCGCCGCGCGCGGCTGGTCGGTCTCGATCGACATCCGCAGGCGGTCGCGACGGTCCCGACCGACCGGGGCGTCGATCGTCCCGGTCCGAGCGGACGGGTGTCCGTCGACGAGTGCCCGGTACTCGCGCCGCAGCCGGCGGGAGGCGAGCAGGGACTTCAGCGTGCGATGGACCTGATCGCTCTTGGCGACCACCAGCAGCCCCGATGTATCGCGGTCGAGCCGGTGCACGATCCCGGGCCGCCAGGGGTCCTCTCCCCCGACTGCGCGGCCACCGAGCGACTGCACGAGCGTCCCGGTCGCGTGCCCGCGCGCCGGGTGAACCACGACCCCCGCCGGCTTGTCGACCACGACGAGGTACCGATCCTCGTAAGCGATGGTGAACGGCGCCGGCGAGCTCGGTTCGGGAACCGACGGCCCAGGTCCCTCCTCCACCTCGACCACCTGACCGGGTAGCAGCACGTGGCGCTTGGGCCGCCGCGCACCGTCGACGAGGACGCGCCCGGCGTCGATCAGCGTCTGGGCCCGGGTGCGCGAGCCAAGCGGTCCCGCGAGAAACTGGTCCAGGCGGGCTCCCGAGTCATCCTCGGAGACCGTGAGCTCGATCCGCCGGGCGCTCATGGTGGCGCCGGGCGCTCGTGGCGGCGCGGTCCCTCCAGCACCCAGAGCAGCGCCAGCACGCCAAACGTGATCGACATGTCGGCGACGTTGAACGCCGGCCAGTCGGGGAGCTTGATGAAGTCGATCACCGAGCCGTTCGCGATCCGGTCGATCAGGTTGCCGATCGCGCCGCCGACGAGCATTCCCGTCGGGAGCCACAGCCACGGACGGTCCGGACGCAGCGCAAAGTAACCGACAAGCACTGCCAGCGCGCCCAGCGTGAACGCCAGCACCAGCGCCCCGCCGCCCGAGAAAACGCCGAATGCCACCCCGGTGTTGCGAACGTGGACGAAGTTGATCGCCGGCAGGAACTTCTTCGTCTCCCCTGGGCTGATGCTGGTGGCGATCGTGTGCTTGGTCAGCTGGTCGAGCCCGACCACCACGAGCAGGACGAGCGCCGCGCGGGCGAACGCGGCGCGACGGATGCGCCGTCTGGCGAGTGGCTCAGATGCCGCCAACGCTGAGTCAGCCGGTGATCAAGCTGTGGACCACCTGCTGCAAGATCCCGAGCACGATGATCGCGAGGATCGGCGAGAAGTCGAACATGCCGAAGGTGGGGATGATGCGCCTGAAGATCCGCAGGTACGGCTCGGACACGTCACGCAGGAAGCTCAGGATTGCGTCAGACCACCGCGAGTACGGCGTCCGCAGGCCCAGCGAGAACATCATGTTCAACAAGATGTAGACGATGATGATCAGGATGTAGACGTAGAACAGCGCGTCGACGTAGTTGGCGACGTCCGCGCGGGTGATCGCGAGGGCGATCACCGGCCCCTCCCGCCCACCTGCAGGACCGCGTCCGTTGCGGCCTGGAACGCGCTTCGCAGCCCCCCGCGCTCCAGCGCCGCCAGCCCTCGTGCGGTTGAGCCGCCGGGTGAGGTCACCTCGCGCCTGACCGCGAGTGTGTCGTAATCACGGGCTTCGAGCAGCGCCGCTGTGCCCGCCATCGTCTCGGTCACCAGCGGAGCCGCGATCGCGGCGCCCAGGCCGTGGCGGACCGCGGCGTCGATCTGCGCCTCGGCCACGAGCGCGTGGTAGGCCGGCGCGACGCCCATCACGGCGCTGGCGGGATCGATCAGCCGCTCCTCGAGCGTGACCACGGTCCCGAGCCGCCCGAACAGAGCCCTCACCTGCTCTTCGAGCTCGGTGGGCACGTCCGGCGCCGCGGCGTAGCAGACGATTCCGCGGCGCACCTCCACCGGGGTGTTGGGCATCAGCCTGAACACGGGCGCGTTCGGGTACGCGTCCTGGAGCGCCGCGATCGTCGTCTCGCCCAGCACGGAGGCCACCGCCTTGGCCTCGTCCGCGATCTCAGCAGCCACCTGATCGAGCTGACCCGGCTTGTGGCACAGGACGAGCAGATCCGCTCGTCGCGCAACCTCGAGATTGGACTCGAAGGCCTCGCCGCCGAGCTCGGCGACGAGCGCCTTTGCCCGGCCCGAGCCGGCGTCAGAGCAGAGCACGGGATCGCCCCACCCGCGCGCTAGCGCACGGGCCATGTTGCCAGCGCCGATGAGGCCGACCTGCATAGAGGGAACGTTACCCGCCGCGTCCGTTAGGACTGATTGAAGAAGCCCTTCTCGACAAGCCGCGCGCGCTCCTCGGCGGAGACTTCGACGTTGCGCGGCGTGAGCAGGAAGACCTTGTCGGCGATCCGCTGCATGCCGCCGTCAAGCGCGTAGGTCAGGCCGCTCGAGAAGTCGATCATGCGCTTGGCGAGATCTGTGTCCGTGCCCTGGAGGTTGAGGATCACCGGGATCGCGTCCTTGAACTTGTCGGCCACGTCCTGGACGTCGTTGAAGCTCTTCGGAGCGACGAAGTGGACTCGCACGTCCCCTCCCCCGCGCCCGTTGCGGGGCCCGCCGCCGACCGGCCGCAGCGAGGTCGTGCGCCGGTCCTCGTCGGCTTCATCGGCGAAGATGTCGTCGATCTCGTCGCGCCGCCGGCGGGCGCTCAAGCGACGGACGTTGGGCCGCTCCCGATAGGTGTCCTGGAGCTCGACCTCCGGCTCACCGTACGGGTCGGGCTCCTCTTCGTACGCGTCGTCCTCGGCCAGCCCGAAGTAGACGAGCGCGCGATGCCAGGTGTCTCTGAAGGCCATGTGCGTGTCAGGGTTTCGCGCAGGATCACGGATCCCCTGCCGTGATTATGACGCGTGCGCGCCCCGATTATGGGCTTTTGGAGGCATATAGCGTCGTGCCGAGGCGCACGATCGTCGCGCCCTCCCCGACCGCGACCAGGTAATCCTGGCTGGTTCCCATCGACAGCTCCGCAAGTGAGTGACGCTCGGCCAGCTCGCGGAGCGCCGCGAAATGCGGCCGGCTGTCCTCGGGTGTATGCGCCAGCGGAGGCATCGTCATCAGCCCCACGACGTTCACCGGGGAGCGTTCGATGAACCCCGTGAGCTCGCTTGGCGCGATCCCGCTCTTGCCCGTCTCGCCGGCGACGTTGACCTCGACGAGCACCCGCGTGTCAGGCGATCCGTACCGCCCCAGCTGTTCTAGCGCCGAGTCGCTGGCCACCGATTGGATGTAGCGGACGTACGGGAGCAGCTGCCGGACCTTGCGGCTCTGGAGGTGCCCGATGAAGTCCCAGGTGAACGCGCCCGGGTAGGCCTCGGCCTTCGCGACGAGATCCTGGGCGCGATTCTCGCCCACCAGCGCCAGTCCGGCCTCGGCCAGCACGCCGAGCTCCAAAGCGGGGACGTACTTGACCGCGGCCAGGATCTGCACGGTGTCCGGGTCGCGGCCGGAGGCGGCGATCTCGTCCCGCACGCGTTCGACGTTGGCGGCCACGTGCTCCGCGCGCAGGCCCCTGATCAGGTCAACCAAGCGACCCCCGCCTGGCGGCCGGTGACGCCGCGGTCGCGCCGGTGCGAGAAGAACAGGTCCGCCGGAGAACAGATCGTGCACAGGCCGGCGTCATGCACATCCGCGACGTCGGCGCGCTCGAGCTGGGAGCGTGCGATCGCCTTCAGGTCGAGCGTGCGCCCGCGGTGCACATCATCGCCGTGGGTGGAGAAGTGCCCGCGCACCTCCTCCCCCACCTCATAGCAGCAGCCGCCCGCTCCCGGGCCGATCGCTGCGGTGAGCGGCGCCGTCCCGGCCACCTCGCGCAGAGCACGCACGCCCTCGTCGATGATCCCGCCTGCGAGCCCTCGCCAGCCGGCGTGGAGCATCGCGACGCCGCCGCCACCCGCGACCACGATCGGCAGGCAGTCGGCGGTGAGCACCATCGGGGCGACGCCCTCCCGCGCCGTTACCTGGCCGTCGGCCTCCTCGAGCTCGAGATTCCGCTCGCTGTCCGCCGGGGCAACTTCGTAGGCCTTCGCGATGCGGAGCACCCGTGACCCATGTACCTGGCGGATCATTGCCAGGCTGCCGTCGACCTGCGCCTGCAGGAAGGCGCGATTCCGGCGCACCGCACGAGCGTCGTCATCGGTCAAGCGCCCCAGGTTGAGGCTCTCATACGGGCCGGTCGAGAACCCGCCGCGGCGAGTCGTGAACACCGCCCGGGCGCCGGGAAGGTCGATCGCCAGGTGCTCGCCCCGGGCGTAGAACGGCGCGACGAGCCTCAACTGGTCCTTCCGGCGCACGGCATTCAGGTCGCTCGGCATTCGGTTGAGCCTAGTCCGTGCCTCCGGCGGCCTCGAGCGCCGCCGCAAGCTCCTGCTCCCGTCCCTGAGCGCGTCCGTCGAGCTTCGCCGCCAGCGCGGCGGCGAGGCCGCGGCCGATGGCCGGTCCCTCGGGAACGCCGGCAGCCAGGAGATCGCGTCCGTCGAGCTCGAGCTGCACATGGCGGATACGCCCGAGCCATTCCCGGGCCGCTTCCACCGGGCCAAGCGCTCCCGCGAGCGCGACCAGCTCCGGGCCCGCGCCAGACCCCACCTGCGCGATCTCGGAGGGTCGCTTTGCGCCCGCGAGCCCGCCGGCCAGCCGCTCTGCCGCGGTGGCCGTGGCAACGATCGCGTCGCGGTCGGCAGCCTCGAAGCCCAATCGGTCCAGCAGGGCCCTCAGCTCGCGCGCCGGAACCGCGCGCGCGGCGATCGCCAGCGCCAGCCGGTCCGAGCGACCGTCCTCGGGGAGCAACTCGAGCGCGCGACGCGCCAGCTCCTCGTCTTCGAGTCCGAAGCGTGCCTCGATCGCGCGATCGAGCTCCAGATCCCGCAGCGCGCGCAGCGCGGCCACGGGATCGTCCTCGCGCGCCAGCAGCCGGAGCTCTGCGCCGATCCGCGGCCCGCTGACCGTCTCTAACGCGCCGCCACGGGCCGCCCCGAGCGCCAGCTCGCGGGTGTGCGGCTCGGTTTCGAACCCCAGGCGGCTCGCGTAGCGCGCCAGCCGCAGCAACCGCGTCGGGTCGTCGATGAAGCTCCGGTCGTGGAGGATGCGAAGCAGCCGCGCGTCGAGATCGTCGAGCGCGCCCGGAACTGCTCGAAGCTCACCCGCGTGCGCTCCGCCTAGGGGGAGCGCGATCGCGTTGACGGTGAAATCCCGGCGCCGCAGGTCCTCGTTCAGCATCGCGGGGGCCACGTCCGGGAGCGCGCCCGGGTGGGCGTAGGTCTCGCGCCGCGCGCGGGCGATGTCGTAGGAGAAGCCGCCCACGTCCACGGTCGCCGTCCCGAAGCGGTCGTGTGCCACGAGCTCCCCGCCGAGTCGCGCGGCCACGGCATCGGGGTCTTGCTCCACCACCAGATCGAGGTCGTACGGCCGTCCGCCCAGGAGAATGTCGCGGACCGATCCCCCGACCAGGTAGACGCCGTCGACACCCTCGAGCAGCGCCGTCAGCCGCGCGCCGGCGGGCAGCGATCGCACTCGCTCGAGCAGCTCCTGGGGCGACGGCGCGCTCACCCGGGCATCTTCCCCGTTGCGCCGGCTGTGGGCCAGCCCGGTTACCATTCCGCGCCATGTCGAGTCCCGGTCCGCGGCGCTGGCTGCGGCGGGGGCTCGTCGCCGTGGCGGTCCTGCTGGTGGTGTTGGGAGGCGCGGTGGCGGTCCTCCTGCTGCACACGCCTGGCAACATCTCCCACCCGAACGTCGAGTTCACGCGCCCGAGCACGTCGACCCCGGCTCCTAAGCTCGCCGCCTTCGAGTGGCCCAGGTATGGCTACGACGCGGCGCGAACCCGCGACTTCGACCCTCCCGGCGCCTTCGGCCCCCCGTTCCGTGTGGGCTGGAAGTTCCAGGACTTCGCGCTGCTCGAGTTCCCTCCGGTGATCTATGGACACACGCTCTTCGTCGTCGACGACAACGGCTCCGCGAAGGCGATTGACGCGCTCAACGGCCACAAGCTCTGGGAGAGGAAGGTGGGCACCCTGGCGGCCGCCTCGCCCGCGCTGGGAGTCGCCCAGGGGCTGCTGTTCGTGCCAATCCTCTCGAGTAATCCGAACGCCGCACACACCCAAGCTCCGGGCAACGGCAAGCTCGTGGCGCTGTCGATGCGGACCGGACACGTCGTCTGGTCGATGCGAGTCCCGCCCGGCACCGAGTCGTCGCCGATGGCGTGGAAGAACGCGATCTACTTCGGCGACCAGAACGGGACCGTCTACTCGTTGAACGCAAGCACCGGGCACATCAACTGGACCTATCACGCCAGTGGGGCGGTCAAGGGCGGACCGGCGCTCGGGTACGGCCGCCTCTACTTCGGCGACTATGCCGGCCGTGCGTACGCGCTCAACCCGGACACCGGACGCCCGATCTGGGCGGTCAACACCGGGGGCGCCGATTTCGGGTTCGGAAGCGGCAACTTCTATTCGACCCCGGCGGTCGCCTTCGGGCGGGTCTACATGGGTAACACGGATGGCCGTGTGTACTCGTTTGCCGCCCGCACCGGGCAGCTCGCCTGGGCCACTGGCACCGGCGCCTATGTGTACGCGTCGCCGGCGGTCGCCGATATCCCCGGGATCGGGCCGACGGTCTACGAAGGCTCCTACGACGGCAACCTCTACGCGTTCAACGCCCAGTCCGGCGCGATCCGCTGGAGGCACCCGGCCGGAGGCCGGATCTCAGGCTCGGCGACTGTGGTCGGCGACGTCGTGTATTTCTCCGATCTTGGGTCGAAGACCACCGAGGGGCTCGACGCCCGTACCGGCCGGAAGGTCTTCTTCTTCCCCGACGGCGCCTTCAACCCGGTCGTCGCGGACTACACGACCGTCTACCTGACCGGCTACTCGGTCCTGTACCAGATGATCCCCAAACGGCCCGGCGCCGGTGGCGCCGGCGCCTCCGCTAGCGGGTAGCGTAATGTCTGCAAAGCGCGCAAACAACGTTGCATAAACGGAACGTGCGTTCGCATTTGCTAGAATCAATGGTCTATGCGTTGTCGTAGTGGAAGTCACTGCCAGGCGCCGGCACTGCCCGGTCGCCGGTTCTGCGCGGATCACGCGGCAGAGCTCGATCGCATGCGCGAAGAGCTCAAGGACGCCGCCGCTGCACGTATTGGTCGGGGACGCCCCAAGCGCTCCTCCACGTGCTGCCGCCCAGGTTGCTACGAGCCTCGCGTCCCCCCCGCCGCGTATTGCGACGCGTGCACCGCGGCCGGGTACGTCGAAGAGGCTGCCTAGCAGTAACTGGCCCTCCGGGCCGCTCAGAAAACTGAAGTGAACGGCTCCGGCCGGGCCCTGCCCGCCGCGGTGCGTGCTGGATGGCTCCGGTCAGGAGCGGAGGCGATTACGCGCGCGCCGGGCCGAGCCCACCGCCGGCCGGCCCGCCGCTGTGGCCGGGGCGCCCAGGTATCCTCGCCGCGTGGCAGCGGTTCGCGCGATTCAGGACGAGGCCGAGCTCCGAGCGGTGATCGGCGCCCCGACCGAGCTGACCTGCGCGAAGCTCGCCGACCGCCTCAACCCGCTGACGAGACAGTTCATCGAGCGCTCGCCGTTCGTGTGCGTGGCGACCGCGAGCGCCCAGGGTGGCCTTGACGTCTCTCCGCGCGGAGACCCCGCCGGCTTCGTGTGCGTAGTGGACGAGCGCACGCTGCTCCTCCCCGAGCGCCCCGGCAATCGGATCGCCGACACGCTCACGAACCTCCTCTCCGATCCACGGATCGCGCTGCTGTTCGTGATCCCCGGGGTCGGCGACACGTTCCGCGTCAACGGGAGGGCGACGCTCATCGAAGACCCGGAGCTGCTCACGCCGTGTGCGATCGAGGGCAAGGTGCCGAGGGTCGGCATCCTGGTGGAGATCGAGCAGGCCTACACCCAGTGCGCCAAGGCCATGATCCGCTCCGACCTCTGGAACCCGGCGCATCACGTCGATCGCTCTGAGCTGCCGAGCTCGGGCCAGATCCTCCGCTCCCTGAACGAGCCCTCTTTCGATGCCGACGAGTACGACCGCGCCCGAGCGGAGCGGTACGCGCGCCGCGAGGGCTTCTACTAAGGCACGTGTATCCCAGGCGGTGCGCGGGCGCCGCCACCGAGCCGCGACGGCTCTGGCCGCAACCGACCGGCCCGTCGGACGAGGCGGGCGACCGCGGCAGGGGCCGGGGTCGAACTTCGAGCGGCTCAGCGTCAGCCGGGCACGACTCAATCGTACGCCCGCTCGTGCCCGCGGTCCAGGGCCGGACGACTCCTAGCCGCGCGGGTCCTCGCGGGTGATGCCGTAGAGCCGTGTGGCGTGGAGCCGCACCGCAAGCCTCCGTTCCTCGGCCATCTCAGCGCTCCGTGACCCGTGGCGCGTAGCGGTGGTGGAGCATCAGCGCGTTGCCCGCGGGATCGGCGAAGAACGCCATGTGGCAAACGCCGGTGTCGAGCGTCTCACCCTGGAACTCGACTCCGCGCTCCTCGAGCACGGCCCTGGCCTCGGCGACGTCGTCGACGTGGAGGCCCAGTGCGTTGCGGTTGAGGTGGTGCTCGAGCCCCATGCTCTCGGGGTTGTAGATGCTCACCGTCAGGTTGGGGGTTTCGAACTCGGCGTAGCTGCGCTCCTCGTTGTAGACCGAGCGCGGCAGCCCGAGCGTGTCGCCGTAGAACGCGACCGCCGCGGCCAGGTCGCGGGTGGGCATCCCGACGAAGTCGACGCCGGTGACTATCTGCGAAGTGGTACTCATCGTCCGCTCCTCGATCGCTGGTGTTTCGGGCTCGCGCACGGGGACACCCGCGCGGGCGAGCTCCTGCTTGACATCCGCCACAGTGTGCTGGCCGTAGTGAAAGATCGACGCGCATAGGACGGCATCCGCGCCCGCCTGGATCGCCGGGGCGAGGTCCTCGAGGCGTCCGGCCCCGCCCGAGGCGATCACGGGAACGTTGACGGCGCGTGAGACCGCGCGTGTCAGCTCGAGGTCGTAGCCGGCCGCTGTACCGTCGCGGTCCATGCTCGTCAGCAGGATCTCGCCCGCGCCGCGGCTCGCGCCCTCGGCGGCCCACCTAATGGCGTCGCGCCCGGTGGCCCTGCGGCCACCGGCGAGGTAGGCCTCCCAGCCATCCGACCCAGCCTTGGCATCGATCGCGAGCACCACGCACTGGACCCCGAAGGTGCTGGCGAGCTCGTCGATCAGGCCGGGGCGATCGAGCGCGGCCGAGTTGACCGAGACCTTGTCGGCGCCCGCGTCGAGCACGGCCTGGGCGTCGGAGACCGAGCGGATCCCGCCTCCGATCGTGAATGGAATGAACAGCTCGTCCGCGACGTGGCGTGCGAGCTCGACCACCGTCGAGCGCCTGTCCGACGTGGCGGTGATATCTAGGAAAACGAGCTCGTCTGCGCCGGCGGCACCGTAGCGGGCCGCCAGCTCGACCGGGTCCCCCGCGTCCCGCAAGTCGACGAATCCGATGCCCTTGACGACCCTGCCGCCGTCGACGTCCAGGCACGGAATCACGCGTTTGTAGTGCATCGCCTAGGCGTGGCCGTTCAGGGCGAGCTGGCCGTCCGCGACTGTAAAGCGCTGCTCGTACAGCGCCTTGCCCACGATCGCGCCGGCGAGGTTGACCTGGCGCAGTGCGGCCAGGTCGCGCAGATCGTCGACCGAGGAGATCCCACCCGAGTAGAGGAAGGTGCCGCGGACCCTTTGCGCAACGCGCTTGATCGCGTCGAGGTCGGGGCCCGCGAGCATCCCGTCGCGCTCGATGCTCGAGTACACGAACCGACGCACGCCCCGGGCCTCGAGCCGGTCGATCACCGAGTCGATCGGAATATCGGTCTGCTCCATCCATCCCGAGGCGGCAAGCCGCCCATCGCGCGCGTCGACGGAGACCACCAGCCGGTTGCCCAGTCGCGCCACCGCCTCGTCGAGCAGATCGATGTCGCGATACGCGGCGGTGCCGAGGACGACGCGCTCGGCGCCGGCGTCCAGGACTTGGTCGATCGTCTCGTTCGTGCGTACTCCTCCGCCAACCTGGACCGGCACTTCCACGCCCTCGCTGATTCGTCGCACGTGCGCGAGATTCACCGGAGCTCCCGTTCGCGCGCCGTCCAGGTCGACCACGTGCAGCGCTCGCGCCCCGCCGTGCACCCAGCGGAGCGCGGCCTCGAGTGGATCGGTGTCGTACACCGTCTGTTCCTCGAACGAGCCCCTCGCCAGTCGCACCGCCTTGCCGTCGAGGATGTCGATCGCCGGGTAGAGGATCATGCGCGCAGCGGTGCGGGCCGCGTCGATTCCGGCGACCTGGCGGCGCACGCAGCCGCGAAGTTCGCCAGCAGACGGAGCCCGTCGTCAGCGGACTTCTCGGGGTGGAACTGCGCCCCCCACACACCGCCGTGCTCGACGATCGTGGCAAACCGCTCCCCGTACTCGGTCGTCCCGACGACGTCGGCGGCGTTGCTCGGCCTGGGCGCGAACGAGTGGACGTGGTAGAAGGGGCAGCCGCTCTCGGGCAGCCCGGCGGTCAGGCGCGACCGTCGCTCGAAGCGCACCTCGTTCCAGCCAATGTGGGGCACGCGCAGGCCGCCCGTGTGGAGCGCCGTGACCTCGCCGCGCAGCAGTCCCAGCCCGGGGGTCGGGTCGAGCTCCTCCGAGGATTCGAACAGGAGCTGCATCCCGAGGCAGATGCCGAGCAGCGGAGTCCCGGCGGCGGCGAGCTCCCGAATCAGCTCCGGCAGGCCAAGCTCGTTCAGGTTGCGCATCGCCAGGGGGAACGCGCCGACTCCCGGCAGCACGAGGCCGTCTGCGGCTCGCAGCTCGTCGTGGTCGCGGGTAATCGACGCGTTGGCGCCGGCGCGTTCGATCCCCTTCTCTACCGAGCGACGGTTTCCCATCCCGTAATCGATCACGGCGACCGACGGGATCCCGGTGCTCATACGAGCGTGCCCTTCGTGCTCGGGACGCCGCGCTCGCTCGGGTCAAGCGCGACCGCGGCGCGGAGCGCCCGCGCGGTCGCCTTGAACATCGCCTCGATCACGTGGTGAGCGTTGGTGCCCGTCTCGACCACGACGTGCAGCGTGAGCCTTGCATTCATGGCCAGCGCGCGGAAGAACTCCTCGACCAGCTCGTAGTCGAAGGTCCCGATCGAGCCGGGCGGAAGCGAGGCATCGAACACCATCAGCCCCCGCCCCGAGATGTCGATCGCGCAGGCGGCACGCGACTCGTCCATCGGGACCGTCGCGTCGCCGTAACGGCTGATTCCGGCGCGGTCGCCGAGCGCTTGGTCGAGCGCCTGCCCGATGCAGATGCCGACGTCTTCGACGGTGTGATGCGCACCGGTCTCCAGGTCGCCGGTAGCGCGCACGTCGAGGTCGAGATGGCCGTGGCGGGCGAGCAGATCCAGCATGTGGTCGAGGAATCCCACGCCCGTTTCACGCTCGCCGCGGCCGCCGCCGTCAAGCGTAAGGCTGACCATCACCTCGGTCTCCGCCGTCTTTCGTTCGATCTCCGCGCTGCGGGTCATCTGGGGTGATTGTCGCGAATGCGTGCCTCCATCGAGCGCGCGTGAAGCTCGAACCCCTCTGCCCGCGCGAGCGGCGCTGCCTCGCGGGCCAGTTCCGAGCCATCGCCGACCCGGACCTCGGTCACCCCCCGAAGGAAGTGCTCGGGGGACAGCGCCGAGGCGAACCGCGCCGCCCCGCCCGTCGGCAGGATGTGGTTGGACCCCGCGATGTAGTCGCCGAACGCGGTCGCAGAGGCCTCCCCTACGAACACGCAGCCCGCCCTAGTCACTCGCGCTGCCAGCTCCTCGGCGAAGCGGCCGGCGAGCTGGAGGTGCTCGGGGGCGAACGCCTCGGCCAGCGCCAGCGCTCGCTCGTGATCGTCGACCCGGACCACGGCCGCGACGGCGCCCGTCTCTGGACCCCCGCCGACGCTCGCCTCCAGCGCGTCGAGGAGCGAGGGATCGGGTGAGACGGCGATCACAAGCGTTCCGGGCCCATGCTCTGCCTGGGCGAGCAGGTCGAGTGTGAGCGGCCCGGGGTCGACGCCGTCGGCGATCAGCAACAGGTCGCTCGGACCCGCGAACCCGTCGATCCCGACCTGCCCGAACACCTGCCGCTTGGCCTCCTGCACGTAGAGGTTTCCGGGTCCCACGATCACGTCGACCGGCGTGACCGACTCGGTTCCGTAGGCGAGTGCGGCGATCGCCTGGGCGCCGCCCATCCGGTACACGGTCGAGGCGCCGGCGAGCCGGCACGCCGCGAGGATCACCGGGTTCACCTCTCCGTCCGCGCCGGGGGGCGAGCACACGGCGATTTCCGCGACCCCGGCGACGCGCGCCGGGACCACGCCCATCACCACGGTGCTGGGATATGGCGCGCGGCCCCCTGGGACGTACACGCCCGCCCGGGCGACGGGGGTCCGTCCCAGGCGGATCACGTGCGAGCCGAGCTCGACAGATGTCTTCTCACGGTGGGCGCGGGCGGCGGCGACGGCCTCGACGTTGGCGATCGCGCGCTCTAGCCCGTGGCGGACGTCGGGGTCGAGCCGCTCGGCGGCGGCGTCGAGGTCCTCCGCGGCGACTCGCAGCTCTTCCGGGTCGCCCCCGGCGGTGTCGAACTCGCGGGTGTAGCGAAGGAGCGCGGCGTCGCCCTCGGCGCGGACCCGGGCGACGATCTCTGCCACGTCGGCGCTGACCGACTCGCCTCCCGGGACGAGCGCGCGCAACTGCCTTACGACCACGGCCGGGTCGCCGGTCAGTTCGATTCGCTCACACCGCATCGAGCCGCTCCAGGAGCGCATCGATCGCGCGAGCCCGGAGCTTGTGCGCGACGGGGTTGGCGATCAGCCGGGCGGTGCAGTGCGCGATCTCCTCCCTGACTACGAGCCCGTTCTCGCGAAGGGTGTTGCCCGTCGCCGTGAGATCGACGATCCCCTCGACGAGCCCGGTGAGCGGGGCCAGCTCGACCGAGCCCTTGACCTCGACGATCTCCGCCTGCCGGCCCGTTTCGAGAAAGTAACGGGCCGCGACCCGCGGGTACTTGGTCGCGATCCGCACGACCCCGAGGCGCCGAAGCGCCTCCGCTGCGCGGTCCTCGCCCGCGACCGTCGCCAGCACCATCGTGCACTCACCGTAGCTGAGGTCAACGAGCTCGTAGATCTCGCGTTCGGACTGCTCGAGCAGGACGTCCTTGCCCGTGATCCCCAGATCCGCGGCCCCGGCCTCGACGTAGGTGGGAACGTCCGAGGGACGCATCGTGATGATCCCGGCGTCCTCGAACAGAAGCTTGCGGTCGCTGCCGCGGACCTCCCGAGTGTCGAGGCCGAGCAGGTCGAGCAGGTCGAGCGTGTCGTCAAAGAGCGACCCGCGCGGCACCGCGACCCGGAGCTCGCTCACCGACCGCCTCCACGGCTTCCGCGTTCCTCACCCGTGAGCGCGATGTGTACCCGTTCGACCCCGAGCGCGAATCCGACAGCGGGGAGCGGGCGGCCGAAGCCGGCCAGCAGCTCGTCGTAGCGGCCGCCGCTGCCGATCGGGACCCCGTAGGCGGGGTCGTAGACCTGGAACACCGCGCCGGTGTAGTAGCCGAGGCTTCGCACGAGCCCGAGGTCGAAGATAACCCGTTCGGCGACTTCGGGGGCGAGCAGCGCGTGGACCGCGCGCATTCCCATCGCGGCGTCCTCGAGCGGCCCCGAGAGGCCCTCCAGGACCTCGGGCCCGCCTCGCGTCCTGGGCACGGCGAGGAGTAGCTCGGCATCCGCCCGCGGCAGGTCAAGCGTCGTGACCTCTGTTTCGACGCCGACGAAGTCGCCATCGACCAGCGCGGTCAGGATCCGCTCACGAGCGGTCTCGGGGATCTGGAGCGCGGCCAGCAGCTCGGGGTACAGCGAGGCGTCGCCGAGACCGATCCGGTAGGTCTCAAGGCCGGCTGCGTCGAGTGCCTTGCAAAGGACGCTCAGCGCCTCGGCCGTTCCGTCCGGTGCCGGCGATCCGATCAGCTCCACCCCAGCCTGCAGCAGCTCACGCGACTGACCCCGCTGTGGCCGTACCCCACGATAGGCGTGCGCGAAGTAGCAGAAGCGAAACGGCGGCTCGGCGTGCGCGTAGCGGGTTGCGACGAGCCGCGCGATCGGGATCGTCATGTCCGGCCGCAGCACGAGCACGTTGCCCTGTTCGTCGAACATCCTGTAGGCGGGGCGGGTCGCCCAGGACGTGCTCTGGGAAGGCTGCCGGTCCTCACGGGCGAACGTACCCTCGTACTCCAGCGCAGGCGTATAGACCTCGCCGTAGCCGGCGTCGTCGAACACGGCGCGGATCCGCTCCGTCATCGCCCGGAGCTCGCGCATCTCATCGGGCAGGACATCTCGCGTGCCGCTGGGAATGCGGTCAACCATGGTCCCCGTGTCCGTTCCCGGGTGGACTCAGGCGACCGCGGGCACGTCATCCACCCGCTCTATCCGCGCCCCGAGATGGCGCAGGCGCTCGTCGATCCGCTCGTAGCCGCGATCGATCTGGCGGATGTTGCCGATCTCCGTGACACCTTCCGCGCACAGGGCGGCGATCAGCATCGCCATCCCGGCGCGGATGTCCGGGGACTCGACGCGCTGGCCGGTCAGCCGCCGCGGGCCGAGCACGATCGCCCTGTGCGGGTCGCAGATCGTGATCGCGGCCCCCATCAGCTGAAGCTTGTCGCAGAAGAACAGGCGGTTTTCGAACATCTTCTCGTGGATGATGACCGAGCCCTCGGCCTGGGTCGCCAGGGCTAGGGCGATGCTGGTCAGGTCGGCGGGGAACGCCGGCCACGGCCCGTCCTCGACCTTCGGCATGTAGTCGCCGGCGTCGTTTCGGATCACGAGCTTCTGGTTGCCGGGAACGATCACGTCCGAGCCACGGACCTCGCTGCGGAGACCGAGGCGGTCAAAGGCAAGCCGGATCATCCGGAGATCCTCCGGAACGGTGTCCTTGACGATCAGCTCTCCGCCGGTGACCCCGGCGAGTGCCATGAACGAGCCGATCTCGATGTGGTCGGGCGCGATCGCGTGCGTGCACCCGCGCAGGCTCCCCGTGCCGTGAACGGTCATCACGTTTGAGCCGATCCCGTCGATCGGCGCGCCCATCGATACCAACATCCGCGCCAGGTCCTGAACGTGTGGCTCGGAGGCCGCATTGCGAATCACGGTCGGCCCGCGCGTGAGCGCGGCGGCCAGCAGGGCATTCTCGGTCGCCATGACCGACGGCTCGTCCATCAGGAAGTCGCAGGGCCGGAGGCCGAGCGGGGCGTCGAGGCGGATCTCCTGGCCGTCCTCGACGGATGCGCCGAGGGCGCGGAACGCGTCGAGGTGTGGATCGAGGCGCCGGCGGCCGATCACGTCGCCGCCGGGGGGCGGCATGCAGACCTTGCCGAAGCGGGCCAGCAGCGGTCCCGCGAGTAGGAACGAGGCGCGGATCCGCTCGGCCAGCTCGGGATCGATCGAGCATCCGTCGGAGACGCCGGACGCGTCCACCGAGACCTCGCTCTGCCCGAGCCACTCGACCCTTGCGCCGAGTCCCTCGAGCAGCAGGGTCATCGCCTCCACGTCGCGGATCCGCGGGACGTTGCGAAGGATCACCTCGTCCTCGGTCAGCAGGCATGCTGCGAGGATCGGCAACGCGCCGTTCTTATTGCCGGCGGCGGTGATCGTGCCGGCCAGCGGCACCCCGCCCTCGATCACGAATTTCTCCATGTCGTTGCGCAGCAGACTAGCTCGTGTCCCGCGGCCCCGCCCCGAGCGGCGCGGTCGCCGCCGGGCGTCGATGATCCGCGGCTCGATTGGGCCGGAGCCCTCGGCTAGCGTAATGGCCATACAGGCGGATGTTTCGAGCCATGAGGCGTGGGACCTCCCTGCCGAATGTGTTTGTGAGCGCGGGGCGCTGCCCGGCCGCTGGAGACCACTGGCGGGCGCCCCTGCTCAGTCGTTAGCGGATCAGAACCCGAACTTGCCAAGCATCGAGTTGGCCGAGCCCGCGTTCGCCAGCTGCGGTACCCCGAGGAGCTGCTCTGTCGTCTTCAACAGCGAGTAGTGGGTATAGGAGGTTCCGTCCTTCACGCCGTGCGTGTAAGGGGAGATCACGATCAGCGGCACCTGGTTGTTCGCCGAGCCGTCGTCCTCGTCCCAGACGATGAAGATCGCCGTGGTGCCGGCCTGGTACTGCGACGTGGCCATGAGTTGTGGGACGTAGCTCTGAAGGAACGAATCGCCCGTGCCTACGCCGCAGTCGTGCATGTCATTGCACACGTTCGGTGTGATGAACGTGAACTTCGCGCTCAGGTCCGGGCTGGACCCGAATGGCACGTCGAGATTGCCGCAATCGGATCCCAGGTTCGTGTAATAGGCCTCCGGGTCATGCCGGACGGCGTAATTGCCGGAGTTGCCCTGGTCGCAGCTCGTCGGCATGTCCTGCTCGAGCGACCGTGACTGTCCGCCCGGCAGCTCGCTGAAGATCGACGGCACCGTCAGCGGATGGCTGGACGGGTCGCTGTCGTCGGTGATCCCCTGGGTCGACCCGCTGGTCAGCGCAATGTAGTTCGGCAGACTCGGATGCGAGACCGCGGAATAGTTGGTCGCCAAGCCATAGGTGTTGGCCAGGCTGTTGACATACGGGGCCTGGCTCGACCCGATGACCTGGCCGTAGGCCTTGTTCTCCATCAGGACCCAAACCACGTGCTGGATTCGACCGCCGGTACCCGCGGTGCCGGAAGAAACGGTGGGACTCGCAACACCGTGGTGTCGATGGCTCTGCGCTTTGTGACGCCTATGACGGTGGCGTCTGACGTGCTTCTGGTGGCGCTGCTTGTGGGATTTGTGGTGTTTGTGGGATCTGTGGTGTTTGCGTCCCCAGCCCGTGGCGGGAATCACGAGGAACGCAGCCGTAGTTAGACACACGACTACCCAAAGTCGTCTCACGCGTGTTCTCTCCTTTGGTCCTAGGCGCGGAACTCAGCCGCACCCACGGTGCCCGCCCACTCCTCGAACCAACTCGCCGAGCCCGAACCTCCCGCCTCGGAATCGCCGCTCGGTGGGCGTTGTTATAGGGCCAACACGAATACCAGAAAACCGGTAAATCAGCGTACTGGTTTCCCGCCCTCTGCGATTGGTAAACACCGCCTCCGGGCCATTACGCCGAAACCCAACCTAACAGCTCGATGCTTCGGGCGTGGCGCGGCAAACCCTGCAAACACGGAAGAACCCGATGGGCCGCTGCGTGAGCGAGGCGGCGCCGCCCGGCGGCTGGAAGCCACGAGGCGGCGCCCGTGCTCAGTCCTTAGCTCAGAACCCGAAGTGCCCGACCATCGATGGCGCCGAGGCGGCGCAACCGAGGGGCGAGAGCCCGAAGACGTCCTCGACGGTCCGCAGCAGCGAGCAGTGCGTGAACGTCGTTGAGTCCTTGACGCCATGGGTGTATGGCGAGATGACCGACAGGTAGACGTGGTTATTGGGCGGGGTGGTGTTGCCCTGGGTGTCGTTGACGTTGCTCTCATCGAACACGATGAAGATCGCCATCGTTCCGGCCTGGTATTGCGGCGTCGCCATGATCGCCGGGACCTCGTTTGAGAGCCAGGCGTCGCCGGTGCTGGGGCTGGTGTCGTGGTCGTCATCGGTCCGGTTGGGGGTGATGAACACGAACTTGGGATTGAACGCGGTGGAGCTGAACGGCGCAGACGGCAGCGTCGCGGTGTAGCTCGAGCCAAGATCTGCCCATTGGCTCGCCGGGTTGTGGTCGCAGTCGGTGTTGCCTGACTCGACGTAGTTGATCGCCTGGCCGGACCCGAGCTGGTTGAAGACGTTGTCGCCGCTGAACGAGCCGCAGCTGTCGTCGTTGCCCTGCCCGATCACACCGCCGGTCGCGGTCAGGTAGTTGTCGAGGCTGAAGTGCCCCGTCGCGTAGTAGTTCGTGGCGAGGCCATACGTGTTGGCTATCTGCGTCTCATAGGGCTGTGGGCCGTAGATGTTGGCGTAGTCGTTGTTCTCCATCCAGATCTCAACGACATGCTGAATCGTCCCGGTACCACCAGAGCCCGGGGCACCGCCGGAAACGGCAGAGCCACCCGGGTTGGGGCCCGGCCCGCTCGGCGAGTTGGTCGGCGCGCTCGAGCCGCCTGACTTCGCGGTGCCGGTACCGGTCGGCTTGCCGGTGCCGGATCCGCCTCGCGTCGGGTGACGCTTATGGACGGTCTGGTGCTTGGTCTTGTGCACGCCGACCAGCGTCTTGTGCGTGCCCTTCAAACGCGTCGGCGAATGGTGCTTGGTCTTGTGCACGCCGACCAGCGTCTTGTGCGTGCCCTTCAAACGCGTCGGCGAATGGTGCTTGGTCTTGTGCACGCCGACCAGCGTCCTGTGCGTGCCCTTCAAACGCGTCGGCGAACGGTGCTTGGTCTTCTGCACGCCGACCAGCGTCCTGTGCGTGCCCTTCAAACGCGTGGGCGAATGGTGCTTGGTCTTGTGCACGCCGACCAGCGTCTTGTGCGTGGTGGTCAGATGCGTCGGCGACCGGTGCGTGCCGCCCGCCAGAGGCCTATACGGCCACGGCGGCAGAGAGCCGCCACCAGGGTTACCGGAACCACTCGAGCTACTGGAGCCGGCCGGTCCGGGGGTGCTGCTTACGCCGTTGGAGCTGCTCCCGCCAGTGGCATTCCCGGAGCCGCCTGTGCTATTCGAGCTGGCGGTCGATGTGGGCGCCCGGCCGCCGGGCGTGCCGATCCAGACCCAGTTCACGTACACGTGGCCTGTGCCGCCGTCATTGCTCCCCGACGGCTCGACCTGGATCTGCCAACGCTCCGGAGTGGACCACACCTGGTGGGTGCTGGTCCCGATCAGGTTTCCGTCCACGTAGTAGGAGCGGTATCCCGGCCCCCACTCCTGCGTATAGACGTGCCATTGGTAGGGGTCGAAGCTCGGGTCGGCCGACTTGACGTCAAAGGCGTCCTGCTGACCGGAGCCGTAGTGGGCAAACGCCGAGAGATCGCCGGCGCTGAGGTGCCCCTCGGGGAAGTCCGACTCCGCGGAGGGCCCGTTGCCGTCGCTGGGCGGCCACAGCAGCGGCGCCTGGTAGAAGTCGGCGAGGTTGGTCGAGTCGCTCGGAGCGATCTTCTCGCAGAACGACCACACCCCGTAGGTCTGATAGCGATTACCGGCCGGCTCGGGCGACGGATTGGCTGAGACGGGATGCCCGTTGGAGTTGTGCAAATACCAGTCCAGTACCCCGTCGTGGACCGACTGGACCGTGGAGGGCTGATAACCCTCGACGCCGTGGGTGTAGGTCGACGGCCATCCGTCCGGATACTCGGTCCAGGCCATCCCGTGATCGCCTGTGTACACAGTCTGAGTGTCCGAAGTTGAAGCGAACGAGCCCACGGGCGCGGCCTTGGTGAAGGTGTCCATGCCCTCAAGGGAATACGTGTGAGAACCAACGTCCAAGCTGCCGCCCGGAGCCGGAGTTGGACACTGTCCGATCGTTCCGGGGGTACCGACCCCGGAGCCGCCGCCGCTCGAGGTCCCGGTTCCGCCCGAACCCGTCGAGCTGCCGGGGCCACCAGAACCGGTCGAGCCACCGGAGCCACCCGAGCCGGAGCTCGAGCCGTCGGAGCCGCCTGGCTGGTCGCCCGTGCCGTCCGAATCCGTCTTGATCCGCGCCGTCTCCAAGCTGGTGAAAACCGTGGTCGAGCTGCGGGTGCCGGCCGGGGTCGTGGTCCGGCCTGAGGCTCTGGTCGAGCCTTTGCTCGCTGAGGTGGAGGTCGACTCGCGTGTCTTGCTGCTCGACGCGTGCGTCGACGTTGTCCGGTTGGACGTACGGGTCACGGCGGCATAGGCATTCGCCGCCGGGAGAGAAGAAGTTGTGCTCGCGGAGGTTCGCGAGGTCCTCGCCCGACCGCCGGAACGGCCAGCCGCGCGAGACGCAAGCAACTGCGTCGAAGAGCTAGTGATGCGCCCTTGTGTGCGCGCATCGGATCCGTGATGTGCGCTGATCAAGATCGCGGCCGGTGCTGCGACGATCGCTGTCATCGCCAAGCCGACCAGTATCCACAGTCGTTTCACTGGTTCTTGCTCCTTCGCTCACGGCGCGGTCCCGTGCCACGCCAACCGTCCCTGCCAGTCCTTCAGCACCCGCCGAACTCGAGCCTCCCGTGCTCCTCGGCGAAAGCGCTTGGCCGATCTTTTACTCCATCAGCCGGACGAGAAGTTCGTACTCATCAATGCCTCCCGCGGGGCCTCTGGCGTCGCCCTGTGCGACGCGGTCTCAGCCCTTATACCCCGGATCAAAGATCGTTATGCGCCATTTTTTGGACTGGCCGTTCGAAGCGAGAGGATCCGGGCAAACTCGCCTAATTCACGGGGCTAAACGGTTCCTATCGGGAACGAGGCACAGAAGCCAGCGCGTCATTGCTTGAGCCTCAGTCCAAGCCGAATGCAGGCTGGGAGACGGCGTGACCGTCCGGATTGTGAAATCCGCCCCGGCGAGGCGCGCGGAACAGAGATCGAGGCCCCCGCGGGAGCCTCAACATACCTCAACTCTCAGCCTTCACCTTAGCCTAACTGATTGGCTTCCAAGCACAATCTCGACGCCCTCGCCGCCCCTGAGGTTGTCCGTCGGCAACGCGGCGGCAGCCCGAGCCTAAAGACGCCCGCTTCGTGGCGACGAAACGGCAGCCAGGGCCGTTTCGCGCCAGAAGGGTGGATCATGCAAGCCTGGGTTCGGTCGCCTCCGGCTAACCCGTAGCCTGCTCGCCGATTGGGAAGCCCTGCCCCAACACGCCGCGGGGTAGCGGCTCCCTGCGGCGCTGGTAACCGGCCGCTGTCTGGACGCTCGAGTGACGCCATTTCGCGCCTCCCCGAACCGTGGGCACGCCTTCCTCGTTGAAGCGGTCGGCGATCGCCTGCAGCGTCATGCCTTGGGCTCGCATCTGAGCGATCCGCTCGCTGAGATCGGGGTTGTCGGTCACCGCACCCCGGCCAGTCGATTTCCCGCTCATCCGTGCTGCCTCGAGACCGTTTCGCGTCCGTTCACTAAGCCTGGCGCGCTCCCACCTCGACACCTCGATCAGCATCTCGGCAGCGAGCCGACCAGCCCCGCACTCGGTGTCGAGCGCCTGCGCGCTCGCCACCAGTCGCGTCCTCAGGCTCGCTAGCCACTCGATGATCTTGCCGAGCTCGGCCGCCGACTGGGTTAGTCGTGAGAGCTCTGCGACCACGAGTCCCTTGGCGCTACCAGACTGGATCTGCTCGAGCGCGTAGGCGAGTCCCGGCCGGCCGAGGCCTCTTCTCGTCCCGGGTTCCCGCTCCCAGACCACCTCAGTCAGCCGGAGGCCACGGCGATCGCACTCTTCCGCGATCACGCTCGCCTGCCGCTTGAGCTCAACGGTGGCGGTACCCCCGGTCGAGAGGCAGCTGGCGTAACCGATCACCGGCGTGTCTCGCAGAGGCGTAACGGCTGGCGACGTCATGCGGGTGCCGTCGCTTCGGACGCGACGCCTCCGCGCCGCCCTTCGCTCAACTGCTGTGGACGTTGCCGATAGCACAACGCTCCGAACCTCCTCAGCATCCTCACGGTCAATTTGATGTCTTTCTCCCATCCTGCGTCCTCCTGACTTGGAACCCAGGTCCGCCGCGAGTCGCGCGGCGACCATTTGCATCTCGGCCGTAGCCGAGCCTTTGCATGCGGACGACGAGGTCTCGCCGTCCGTGGGGACTAGCCGGGTTGTTCCAAGCGGTGCGCCTCAGCACACCGGAGGATGGGTGACGGCTTGGTTATCGAGCTAAGGCGAGTCGCGGCGATCAACGTGAACGCGACCATCAGCAGGACGGTGCTCGGCGCGGCTCCGCCTCCCCCGGGCGACTGGCCGCCGGCCTCCGGGCCTTGCGGACCATGAGACGTCAGCGGCAGCTCCGTCGGTTGCGCCGGTTCGACCGGGTTCGGGGAATCCACATGCCGCGTCCCGGACGCAGGCACATCCCGGCTGGCGGCAAACCGATTGCCCGAAACCGCGGATGACTGTGGCGCGGTCAAACCCTTGACGGACGGCGATGCCGAGCTTGGCAGCCCGTAGGCCGCGACCAAGTTGCCTGCGGCCAGGTCACGCGCCACCTTGACGCTGAGGCTCGACGACGGCCCGCGGGTCAGGGCTTGCGGGGCTGGCGGAGAGGTATCGGTAGCTGTGGCGCCGAGGACCTTCACCGAGGGCTTTGACGGGGTCACCGGTGCGGTGGACGCCTTCTCCAGGGCTGCGGGGTCCCCTGGCGCCTGGCCGATGCTTGGCGTCGGGCCCGCGGACACGGGAGACGAAGCAGCGAAACCCGCGACGGGCGGCGGATCGGCTGAGGTCGCCAGTGTCCCGCTCCCCGTCGGAGTTGACCCCGTCGCCGGTGTCAGCGTGACAATCGGGGTGGGCGTCGCGCCCGGTGACCCGTTCGCGGGTCCGGTTGGCGTGCCTGGAGACGCGGGCGAAGACGGGGTCGCTGTGGTTCCGGTCGAGCCGGTGCCCGTTGGCGCAGGCGTCGCTCCAACCGACCCGCTAGGCGGTGCGGTGGGCGTGGTGCCGGTGGTTCCAGTCGCGGGCGGGACGACGCCGGTTCCGGTTGAGCCGGTGCCCGTTGGTGCGGGCGTCGTTGTGGTCGGCGGCGGCGTGGGCGCCGGCGCCGGCGACCCGGTCGCGCACGGATCCGTCGTCGTTGCCGATGAGGCGCTCACCGTCGTGCTGGGCGTCGATGCCGGCGAGCCGTTTGTGCACGGCGAGGCCGGCGCTGGCGAGGACCCAGGATCCGTCGATGTGGGTTGGGAGCCAACCTGCGTCCCGCCGGGTGCGGCGCCGTTCGTTGTCGTGGTCGGAGCCGTGTCCGCCAAAGCATTGGCGGTCGACGCCGCGGCAAGAATCGCGACCAGAGCCAGCACGCGAGCCACAGCCGCGACGGCGCGCGATCGGGGCGAAAGCTGAGGCGAGGCGAGCCGCATGGAGCCCATTTGCCTCAGCACCCCACGCCCGCGCGACCGCTGATACCGACGCACTTGAGGGACGTAAGCGGGGCGTGGCCGGCGCGGATCGTGAACGAGTAGTACTTACCGATCCAGCTCGGGCGGATGAACCGCAGCGTGATCTTCGCGCCGGGGCGTAGGCGGTGGTGCTGGAAAGCCGGCAGCAGGTTGAGCGACGCGCCCGAGGAGCAGGCGCCGGTGCTCGAACGGGAGCAGCGAGGGCTCGCCGCGGCCGAGGTTTGGAGCTCGCCGAATGGACAGCCTCCACCCGTACAGGTCAGCAGAACGCTGATGCCGCGGATGACGCCATAGGCACGCAGGGCCATCACCTGGGTGTATGTCGGGTGGTAGTAGAAGGTCCACCCCAGCGTCGACTTGATGAACCCGAGTACGACCGGCGACAACGAGCCCTTGCCGATCTGCACCGACGTGGTCGGAGAAGTCGACGGGGCGAAGTTGGCGTCGCCGTTGTAGATGGCGGAGATGCGGTGCGAGCCCTTCGACCTGTACTTGAGGGTGCAGGTTGCGGTGAGTTGGTGAAGCGGCCGGTTCAGACAGGCCCCGATCGGTTTGCCCGAATCGAGGAACTCGATCGAGCCGGTGGGCTGGATCGGTCCGGAGTTGCTCCCCGGAAGCACGATGGTCGCCGTGTACATCGCCGGCTTACCGCGCGCAACCTTCTTGGTGACCGCGAGCGAGGTCGAAGTCGAGTCCTTGCCGATCGAGAGCGTCGTCGGTGCGCTCGTTGACCCGCTGATGAGCGACGCGGCATCGGCGGTGTAGCTCGCAGACACTAGAGCGCTACCGGCTGGGAAGTTCGCCTGGCAGACGACCGTGACGACCTGGCCCGTGGGCCTGACGCTCTGCTTCGCGCAACCCTGGATAGCGTTTGAGCCATCGAGGAAGGTGACCGACCCGACCGGATCGGCGTTGCTGGAGCTGGAGCTGATTGCTGCCACCAGGGTGACCGTCTGATTGGTCACTGGGTTGCCAGGAGCGAAGACCGCAAGCGAAGTCCCGCTTGACCCGGTCACGACCGCGGTGGGGCTCGAGAGCGCCGCAATGCTGCCGTTCCCGATGTTCTCGGCGACCACGATTTCCTGCCCGACGTCGCCGGGCTGGATGACGTAGCTAGGCCCGGTGGCGTTCGGGATCGCCGTGCAGGTGAGGCTGCAGTCCTCCCACTGGTAGCTGTACGCGACGGAAGCCGCTGCGTTCCAGAGCCCATGAACGGCGCTCAGCGTTTGGCCCTGCTGAGCGATCCCGGAGATCCCCGGTGGCGTGATGTTCGAAAGCGTCCCCACCGTCAAGGTGGCGAGGGACGTCGCTTGAGCGGCTCCGACTGGATAGGTCGCCGTCTCCACGACCTCGATCGCCCGCCCGATATCGGTCGGGGCGACCGTGTACGTCGAGCTGTTGGAAGGCCCGACAGGGTTGCATGACGCCAGAGAGGCGCAGCTTTCCCATTGGTCTGTGACCGCGATCGGAGTGTTGGGCCAGGTTCCCTGGGTCACGGACAGGGTCTGTCCTGGCAGAGCGGTCCCGACGATCGTCGGCGGCACCGAGGTCGTCACGACGCCGGTTTGGGCGGAGGTGGCGATGACGGTGGGCGTGGGTGCAAGCCCGTAGGTCGCCGTCTCGACCACATCGATCTTGTGCCCGACGTCGGTTGCGGCCGGCGTGTAAGTCGCGAGGTTGGTGCCCACGGGGCCGCAGGTCGCGCTACAGCTCTGCCATTGATAGCTGATGGTTGGCGTGCCGGTCCAGGTGCCGCCGGTGGCAGTCAGGAGCTGCCCCTGCTGGGCAATTCCGGTGACCGACGGCACTGCCGTGTTGATTCCTGCCACTACCGCGGTCGCCGCCGACGTTGCGGTCGCGGCAGGCAAGACGGAGTCTGTGGCAGTGACGATGACGTCGATCGGCTTGCCGACGTCGGTTACAACCGGCGTGTACGTCGAGCTGGTGGCGCCTAGTATCGGGGCGCCACCGCTCCGCCACTGGTACGAGGTTATGGTCACCGTCCCAGTCCCGGTCAATGTGCCCAGGGTGGCCGTCAGCGGTTGCCCCTGCTGAGCCGTTCCGGTGATCGCGGGCGCGCCAGTCGGAGTCGCCTGCGCCATCCCAGGCAGCAGCCCCAAGCACGCCACGCTCGCAAAAAGGCAGAGGATGAGGGTCCTTCCTCGATTACTCCTTCTCATCGTGCCCCCTTCCCAGCCTCTACCCGTCGCGGAATCGAGCGAGCGCAACGGCGGCACCCCGCAAACGCAAGATCCTTGTCATCGAAAGCGCTCGTTCCTATGTGCTAGAGATGCAGCCGCTAGGCCCCCAGCGAGCTGTCGTCCAAAACGCCCAGTTACTGAGGTCAGTCTGTTGGCTGGAGGGCTTGTCGCCTATGGCCTCGCTCGCCCCTCCTTCGTTCACAATTGAACGGCGCTGGTAACCTGTCCCTGAGCAGTCTTGGCTACGGAAGCCACTCATAGCTGCATAGGGGGTTGCTCTGACCGAGTACGCCGCGTCTGACGCGAACGAGCTGAAAGTGCTGCTCGCCGACGATTCCCTCCCTGCTCGGGAGGGAATCAAGCGAGCGATCGAGCCCCACGGCCTTCGGGTGGTGGGCGAGGTGTCGAACGCCGCCGATGCCCTGAGTCAGGCCATGGCGCAGCGACCTGATCTTTGCGTCCTTGCCGTCGGGCTGCCGGGAAACGGGATCGCGGCCGCACGGCTCATCAAGCAATCGCTTCCCGCCACCAAGATCGTGATGATGACCGCTGCGGCGCGAGACGAGGATCTGTTCGGGGCGCTCCGAGCGGGTGCGGACGGTTATCTGCTGATGAGCACCTCAGCCAGTCGCCTCCCCCACGCCCTACTCGGGGTTGTCCATGGCGAAGCAGCGCTACCCCGAGAGCTCACGGCCCGCCTGATCCTCGAGTTTCGCGAGCCCAGAGCCCGACGCCGGCTCAACCTGGCCGGCGCGGGACGGTCAGCCGACCTGACCGCGCGCGAGTTTGAGGTCCTTCAACGACTGCAGAATCACGAGCAGACCGCCGAGATCGCGGCGCGCCTGGGTATATCTGATGTGACCGTGCGCCGACACATCTCGTCGGTTCTGGGCAAGCTGGGGATGCCAAGTCGCCGCAGCGTGATCGAGATGCTCGACCAGCTCACTCCGCAGGAGCTTCAGAGCGCGGAGCCTGACTGATGACCCGCCGTACCCCCGACCGCGAGGCCGGTCACGGTGATCGCATAACCCCTTGCGCAGCTCCGCCGTGACCCCAGACGCGGCAGATTCGTGCCAATGACGTAAACGGTCGGCGGCGTCATCTGCGATTTCGCTCCACTCGGGGTTTTTTCGGGCAATAATCGCTTGCGATCTGGATTGATCGCTGTGATCAGGGGTTGGTCACAGGAGAAACAAGAGGGGGCTCGCAATGCTGCAAGGGGACGAACAGTTGATCTCTTCGATCGAACTCGAGGAGATCTCCGGACAACGCCTCTGGCGAAGTCGTAACGGTGATGGACGTCAGAATGGGCTCTCGCGCGCAGTCGGGGCGCGTCAGCCAGCACCCGCGCTGGATCAGCTCGGGTGGCGGGTGAGCGTCGTAATTGCCGCGATGAACGAGGCGAAGAACCTGCCGCACGTGTTCGTGCGGCTGCCGGAAGGACTGCACGAGGTGATCCTCGTCGACGGGCATTCCGTGGACGACACGATCGCGGTCGCCCGGAGCCTACGGCCCGACGTCACGATCGTGACGCAGACCGGACGCGGCAAGGGCAACGCGCTCGCCGACGGCTTTGCCGCGTGCACGGGAGACATCGTCGTGGCGCTTGACGCCGACGGCTCGACGGACGCTGCCGAGATCCCGCGGTTCGTCTCCGCGCTCTGCAACGGCGCTGACTTCGTCAAGGGGTCGCGCTTCGCGCAGGGCGGCTCGAGCACGGACATCACGCGGGCGCGGAGCGTCGGCAACCACGCCCTGAACGCATTCGTCAACGCGCTCTATGGCACGCAATACACCGACCTCTGCTACGGGTACTTCGCCTTTTGGGCTCGCTGCCTTCCGTATATGCGAGTCGACTGCGACGGGTTCGAGGTCGAGACGCTGATCAACGTTCGGATCGCCAAGGCCGGGCTTGTGATTCACGAGGTCCCGAGCGACGAGCATCCGCGGATAAACGGGGAGAGCAACCTCCACGCCGTGCGCGACGGCTGCCGCGTGCTTCGCACGATCGTGCGCGAGCGGATCTCGACCGCGTCCCAGACCTCCTTGCTCCCGCGCATCGCCTACCGCGTACTAGTCGGATGAAGATCGCGATAGTTGCATCGAGCTTCCTGCCGGAGCAGGGGCGGCTGGAGCGTCGCGTGGATCAGCTGGCTCTCGGGCTGGCGCGCCGTGGAGCGGAGGTCGAGGTCCTGACCCAAGGCGCGGTGCACTCGCCACTCGACCAATGCGACGGGGTAACCGTCCGGAGCTATCCGACGGTGGCGGGACCGCTGCGTTTCACGGTCGCGCCGAAGCTGTGGGAGCGGCTTCGCAACACCGCCGAGACCTGTGACCTGGTCGATGTTCACACACGGAACCCGGCACTGGTGCTCGCGGCCGCTAAGACGCGCGCGCGCCAGCTGGTGTTCAGCCCAGGTTCCCCGTTCGACGTGTTCATGGGCTGGCCGTACGCGCGTGCGATGCGTAACTTCATCGCGTCCGCAAGCCAGGTGGTCTGCTATTCCGAGATCGAACGGGACCTGGTCTGCCGGACCATTCCGCGCGTTGGCAACCGAGTTCAGGTTGTGCCCGACGGCGTCGATGCTCCAGCGCTACACGCCGCCAGACCGTTCGAGACGTCTGGGATCGTGGTTCTTGCCGTCGACCGGCTCGACCGCGGAACCGGCGTCGCCCGCGCGATCGCCGCGATGCCTAGCCTCGACCCCGAGTTCCGCCTCGTCGTTGTCGGCGACGGACCGGCGCGTGATCGGCTGTCGGCCTATGCAGCTGACCTGCGCATCAGCTCACGCGTCCAGTTCGTAGGGAAGGTCCCGGACGCCGTCCTCTACCGCTGGCTGCGAACGGCGCACGTGGTGGTCTCACTCCCCGAAGAGCGCGGAACGGGATTGCAGGTGAGGGAAGCGCGCGCGGCAGGCGCCTCGGTGGTGGCATCGGACATCCCGATCAACCGTCAAGCGGCGGCGTCGCCTGGCTCCGGCCACGTGTTCTTCGTTTCGCCGAAGGGCTCGCCGCTGGATGTGGCCGACGCGATCGAGGAGGCCGAACGGGTGACCGTCCTGCCCAACGGGAAGGTCCACGCCATCCCCGTCGACACCTCCGAGCTCGTCATCGATTCGACGTGGGCGCTCTACGAAGAGCTGATCGAAGGACGTGCCCGCTCCGCGCTGGATCGCGAGCCAGGTCAGCTCGTCGGCGTCGCGGCGCGTGTGGGCGGAGGAACTGGAGGGGTCCGTTGGCCTTAACACGAGACGAGATGGGGACGCTCACGGCGCCGGTGGCCGTGCGCGTCCTCGACCTCGACGCGCCGCTTGAGGACCTGGACCCGTCGCACACGCGTGCGCGGCAGGACTACCGATCCGTTCTGGCGGTGGTCCGACTTGCGGACCGCCCGATCGGCCTGGCGACCTTCCCGGTCCAGCCCGGCGGCTACATCACACGTGCCCAAATCTCTGCTGGTCTTGATCGACAGCTTGGGGACAAGTTGGCCGAGGCGGATCCCGAGCCGTCGGGCGACTGGGATCCCGACCCGTTCTCCGGGACGCCCGAGGCGGACCGGGCGATCGGCGGTCCCACTCCCTCGGTCAGCGTGGTCGTCCCAACACGCTCCAACACCGCTGAGCTCGAGCGCTGTCTGCGTTCGATCCTGCTGTGCGACTACGACGACTTCGAGGTGATCGTCGTCGAGAACAGGCCGCATTCGTCGGGGACCGCACGCATGCTCGTCGAGCGGTTTCCCCACGAGCGCAGGCTGCGCTACGTCGAGGAGCCACGACCCTCGCTCTCGCTTGCTCGAAACACGGGATTGGCGCGGGCTGAAGGAGAGGTCGTCGCGTTTACCGACGACCGCGTCGTCGTCGATCCGCGCTGGCTTCGGGCCAGCGTGGAGGCGCTGCTCAGCGCCGACGGCATCGCATGCGTGACGGGTCTCAGCTTGCCACGGGATCTCGAAAACGAGCGTCAGTTGCTGGTGGAGCGGATCGGGCGCTCCGGCGAGCCGTTCCGGCGAGAAACGTACCGTTTGCGGGGCTCCGGTAAGGAGGACCCGCTGCTTCCTTACACGGCGGCCGCTGCCGGGTCGGGCGCCAGCATCGTGATGCTGACGGAGGTCTGTCGTGAACTAGGCGGCTTCGACCCCGCCTTGGGATCCGCGACGCCGGCGTGCGGCGGCGACGGCCTCGACCTGCTCGTTCGGCTTGTTCGTAAGGGCCACGCACTCTCATACGAGCCGAGAGCGATCGTGTGGCGCGACCATCCCGCGGGCGCGCGGCGGCTGCGCCGCCAGGTCTATCGACACGGCATCGCCCTCGGCGCGACGGTAGCCAAGGGCCTGATCGCTGGTCCCAAGCGCCGCGACTCGCTGCGAGCGATCCCGGCCGGGCTCCGGTACATGCGCGGTCACGCGCCGCGCCAGAACGTGGATCGGTCGCGTAACTATCCACGGCATCTTCGGTGGCTCAAGCGGCTTGGAATGTTGGTCGGGCCGCTTGCCTACGTCATCAGCGCCCTGATCGTCCGCGCGCGTCTGCTGATCGGCAGACGGCCGTCGAGCCCGCGACCGCTTCGAATTGTTCGGCGGATGACCGTTGGCGACGAGACGATCAAGGTTGTCTGGTTCAGGGAGCCAGAGGCTCCGAAGGTTCGATTCGCCTGGCGGCGGGTTGCCGAGCGCGACATGAAATCCGAGCCGCTTGCAGCCGCTTCCGGCGTCTCAATGCCTCGGCCTGCTAGGAGCAAGTCCGGAAAGCTTCGGATCAGCGTCGTCGTGCCGGCTCGCAACGTCGAGGCTTGGATCGAGTCGTGCTTGCGCGCGATACGGGACAACGGTCCTGCCGAAATCATCCTCGTTGACGGCGGCTCGACGGACCGGACGGTTGAGCTCGCTCGCCCGTGGGTGGAGAAGGTCATCGACGACGGTGGCGCCGGCGTCGCCGCTGCCCGGATGCTGGGCGTGGCCGCAGCTTCGCAGCCGTGGATCGCCCTGGTCGATGCGGACGTGGTGCTTCCGCCCGACGCGTTACGCGAGCTGGACCAGGAAAGGTCTGACCGGCAGTTGGTCGGCATTCAGGCAGGGCTTCGCAGCGTTGGGGCCGGCGGCTACTGGAGCAAGTCGCTCGCCGATCATCACAATCACGGGCAGAGCAAGGGCTGGTTCGGTGTCTGCGCCAGCGTCATCGCCCGCGACGTCCTGCTGTCACATCCTCTGGATGGCGACCTTCGTTCCGGCGAGGACATCGACCTGCGGATCCGGCTTACCAGGGCGGGCTTCCCCATCGGGGTCTCCGAGACCATGATCGGCCAGCACCGCTTCGGCAAGGGGTTCGCGTTTGCGCGCGATCAGTGGACTGCCGATGGGGCCGGACTGGGCCGCATGGTGCGTAAGCACGGTCGCGCGGCGTTGGTCAGCGCGATGGTCCCCTTCGCCGCGGCCGGGCTCGGGATCGCACGCGGCATCAGGGAGATGGGTCGGCCCTGGCCATATTTCACCGGTTTCGCCGTCGGTAACTACGTCGGACTCTGGCGGGGGCTGCTCGACCGCCGTGTCCTGGCCGCCGGGTGGGGCCGAAAGCTGCTGGTGGCGGCCGTACTGGTTTGGCTACTTGCGATGCCCGCGCTCCTGGCCGCTGCGGCCGCGGCCCTCGTGCTCCTTCTGATCAGTGCGGGTCAGGCGGCATACGATGGTCACCTGCTGCTTGCGACGTTGGCGCTCCTCGCGATTGCCATCCCGTTTGAAGTAGGAAGCGGCGCCGGAAGTGGTCGCTTTTCCGTCATCGCGCGCCGGCTCGCACCGCTCAGCGCCTGGGCGATGGTACTGGGGCTGCTCCTCAGCGGGTTGCGACTGGCCCAGGTTGTGGGGCTGTAGACCGTGCGGGCGCTGCTCAAGCTGGCACCCTTGGCTGTGGGCCTTGCGATGTGGACTTTGCCCGCATCGGCCGGGGCGTTTACCCCGCCGCCGGCATCGCCGCCGGTGAACACCTCGCCGCCGACAATCGAAGCACCGGTGGGCCAATCACCTATGGAGGTCACCTCGCCGCAGGAGGGTAGGATCCTGATTTCCAAGCCGGGGACCTGGACTGGGGCGCCCAAACCCGGCTACACCTACCAGTGGGCGCACTGCGACACCAGCCCCGCGACCCTGATTCCGGGGGCCAGCAACAGTACGTACCAGATAACGTCTGGCGACCTCTGGCACACGCTCTGTGTGGTCGTTACGGCCAAGAACAAGGCGGGCACCACCCTCGCTAGCTCGGCGCAGACGGGTGTCGTGGGCCCCGGCTCGCCGATCGATCGCTCCGCGCCGACGGTCTCGGGCCTGGCACAGGTCGGACAGACCCTCACTGTCGCGCCTGGTACCTGGAACGGGACCGCGCCGATCACCTACGCCTATCAATGGCGACGCTGCGACAGTGCCGGCCTCAGCTGCTTTGCGATACACGGCGCGACATCAGCCAGCTACGTCCTCGGAACCTCCGACGTCGGCCGGACCCTGCGCGTCGCGGTCACAGCCGCCAACCAAGCAGGCAGCGTTATGACCAATTCTCGGCCGACGCCTGTCGTTGCGCCGGGGAAATCTCCTGCGCCTGTGACCGTGACCTCCGCGACGATCCGCTTCCTCCTAGTGACGGCGCTCGCGCCGCGCGGAAATGGAGCGCGAATCGATCGGCTTGTGAAGGCTGGCGGTTATTCGTTCTCCTTCGGCGCACCATCGCCTGGCCGCCTGGTGATCGATTGGTATCGACTAACGCATGGCAAGCAGACACGGGTCGCGGTGGGATCGTTCGTCTTCCACCGGGCAAATACCGCAAAGATCAAACTCGTCCTGACCGGTAAGGGCCGCGAGCTGCTTACCGGCGCGACCAAGATGAAGCTCGTCGCGAAGGGCGCCTTTACACCCGTGGGCCAAAACACCACGAGGGCAACTAAGAGCATCACGCTGAACCGAACACCTGGTAGGCGACACTGACAGGTAGCACTCACAAGGTTTTAACTTCTACTACTTGAGATCCGTTATAGTCACCCATGACCCGGGGGTACTGGGTCAAGTATGGGGTATTCACAAAGGGGGCACGTTTCTATGCACCGCAGAGTTAAGCACCGCCACGCCATTTGGCTGGCACCATTCGTTGGGGCACTGGCAATCGCAGCATTCCCAGCCGCGGCGTCAGCGGCGCCGCCGGCGGCGGCATTGTGTGCGACGCCGACGCCGACAACGGGAATCCCCTGTTACACGGCGGTGCCGTCGTATACCCCAACGGGCGAAGCCCCGACAGAGGGGAGGATCCTCACTGGAACCGTGGGTACGTGGGGCGGGGCCCAGCCGGTCACCACCAACACCACCCAGTGGGAGCGCTGCACCGGCTCGCCGACGCCCACGTGCACGCAGGTCTCGACCGCGCGGACATACACCATACAGTCGGCAGACGTCGGCAGCACGCTGGAGTTCATTGTCACGGCCACGAACGGGGCGGGATCGGTCGTGTACACCGAGACGGTCGGTCTCGTCGCGGCAGGAACGCCGCTCGATCGGAGCGCACCGTCGGCCTCCGGGCTTGCCGAGGATGGGCAGACCCTGACAGCCAGCCCGGGTATCTGGGCCGGAAGCGCGCCCATCACCTACCAGTATCAATGGAAGCGCTGCCCCGCCAACGGCACCACCGCAACCTGTGGCGCCGCGTTCACCGCGCTTAGCGCCAGTCCCACCTATACGATCCAAGACGTCGACGTGGGCCATACGCTGTGCGTCGTTGTTCAAGCGACTAACAACGCGGGCCCAGGTGGTACTCCCGTAAGCGTCCTGCAGGGTTGCCTCAATCCGACGGCCGTCGTCACGCCGGCCAACACCGGACCGCCGAGCATCGGCGGCGTCATGCAGCAGGGTAAGACCCTGACCGAGTCGCATGGCTCCTGGCTTCCCGGCACCCCATCCGGCTACTCATATCAGTGGCAGCAATGCGACGCTTCCGGCGCCAATTGCGGCGCGATTCCAGGGGCGAACTCGCAGACCTACACGCTGACCCCGTCCGACGTGGGCCACACGATCAATGTCCAGGAATCCGCGATTGCCGGCGGCGTCACGAGCACCCCGGCGACGTCGGGCGCAACCCCGGTGATACAAGGCCCAGCAGCCGTCAAGCCACCGGTCGTGACGCCACCGGTCGTTACGCCTGGAAACAACGGGAATAACGGCGGCAACGCCAACAACAACCCGAGTGCAAACATCAGCTCCGCGCAGATCCGCGGGCTGCTTGCGAGGACGCTGGCTCCGCAGGGGAAGGCAGCGAGGATCCGCGCGCTGCTGAAGAACGGCGGCTACGTGTTCTCGTTCGCGGCGCCGTCGCCTGGTCGCCTGGTGATCTCCTGGTACCAGGTAAAGCACGGGAAGCAGACGCTGGTCGCGGTCCTGACGGTCACGTTCCAAAAGACGGGCGCCCAGAAGGTTAAGCTCGTGCTGACCGGCAAGGGCCGCAAGCTGCTCAAGGGCAAGGGCAAGCTGAACCTCACCGCAATCGGTGGGTTCACGCCCAAGGGCCACGGCACCGTCAGCATGACGAAGGGCATCACTCTGAAGTCGTAGGCCAAGGAAGACCATCAAGGGGCAAGGTGCTGCCCGCCGGGTCCAAGACCCGGCGGGCATCCTTGCGTCTGGGGCTCCTTCAGGGGCTTTGGCGGGATTGCACACGGAGAAGATCCGTCATCGGCTGCGTGCACGTGCACCCGGCGTACCCCAGCCTCGGGAGCCCCCAGAGATCTTCGATCGTGCGCAGTAGGGAGTAATGGTCATATGGAACGAAGGATCTGGCTCCCGTCCGTGCGCCGGGACCGGTGATCAACGTGAGGATATGGCCTCCCTTGGCGACCTTGCAACACGACGAGTTGGTTTCGCCTTCGTCCCAGGTAAGAATGAGGATTCCGGACGGTCCCAGCTCCCGTACCAGTTGGGGAACCATTAACCTGAGGTATTGGTCGCCCGCGTTCGTGCCGCACGAGTGCATGTCGTGACACACATTTGGGCTCAGCCACACAAAGCTCGGGAGCGTGTGGAGCGTGAGGTCGCGGTCGAGTTCACTCGCGGGAACTACGAAGCGACAGCGGCTCGGGTCGTTCGCTACGTCGAGGTAGTACATGAATGGGTCGTGGCGGCGGATGTAGCCGCCGCTCGAGACCTGGTGCGAACAGGTCGTGGGCATGTCCTCCATGTACGCCTTCCAGGAGATTCCCGCCGCCTCCAGCTCATCGACTAGGTTTCGGTGCGAAACCGAACAGGTACCACAGTCATGTCCGTCATATCCAAACGTCGACCCACCCGTGAGCGCAAGGTAGTTGGGCAGAGATGGGTGCGATGCGGCGTGGTAGTTGGCGGCGACCGCGCTATGCACAGCGAGGGCGTTGATATAAGGCGCTGCGGGCCGACCGATGATCTCGTTGTACTCCCGATTCTCCATCACGATCACAACGATCCGTGACACAGTTTTCGATGTGACCGTCCGTGAGGGAGGAGCCGGTGCAGAGCTGGCGCCACACCCCGCGAACGCGACGAGCAGGAGCGCTGTCACCACAAACCACGCCAACCGCTGAATGCGACACCCCGAGATTCCAGCCCGTCGCGGCATTCCGGTCGATGCTATACGATGCGTCCGCAGGGCAATCGGACGTTAACCGTCGGCGTTCCGGACACAAAGACGGCGTTAATGCAAGAACCGACCAGCACCATCGAGCCGAAGCCGAGCGCGAGGGGTACACAGGCCACCGTCGTGGTCTGCGCATTCGCCTCGCGCCGGCTCGATCAGACCGTCGACTGCGTGAGGTCGATCCTCAGCCAGGATCCGCCTCCCGGCCAGATAGTCGTGGTGGTCGACCACAACGAAAGCCTGCAGGAGGAGCTCCGAGCGCGGCTGCCCGATGACGTGGAGATCATGGCCAACGAACAGGCGCGAGGGCTTTCGTCGGCCCGCAACACTGCGATCGCGCGCGGCCGCGGCGACTACATCGTGTTCATCGACGACGATGCGGCCGCACACGAGCAATGGCTCGAGCGCCTCCTCGCTCCCTTCGATGATCCAGCGGTGGTCGGAGCCGGGGGGCATGCGCTTCCGCTCTGGGAAGTACCCCAGCCCGGGTGGTTGCCTCCTGAGTTCCTGTGGGTGGTGGGATGCTCTTATTCCGGGCTTCCGGAGAGCGGCCCCGTGCGTAACCCGCTTGGCTGCAACATGGCCTTCCGAACCGAGCTGTTCCAGCGAGTGGGGATGTTCAACCCGGCGATCGGCCGGCTCGGGAGCCTGCCGCTGGGTTGCGAGGAGACCGAGTTCTGTGTCAGGGCCATACGTGAGATCCCGGATGGGCGGATCGTTCTTGTGGGCGGCGCAGAGATCGACCATCACGTGCCGGCCGCGCGAGGGAGACCGAGCTACCTCTTGCAGCGCTGCTATTTCGAGGGCATCTCGAAGGCACTGGTGCGGCGCCTGGGAGATGCCCGCTCGCTCGGGACCGAACGAACATACCTTCGCCGCGCGCTCCCGGCGCGGCTACGGGCGAGCGCCCGGCACGCGGCGCGAGGCGACGGCGTCTCCGACGCTCTCGGACAGTTCGGCGCCGTGATCGGCGGCGTGGCTGCGGCCGCCGTCGGCTACCTCGTCGGTCTGATCGTGTTCCGGCTCCGGCCGCCAGCTGTGCTGGCGCCGCCGGCGGCTGATACCGCACGAGCATGAGCCCTACGCCGCTTCGGCGGCGGGGGCAACCAGCGGTAGATCGCGTAGTCGGGAGTGACGTACACGGGCAGCATCTGTGGGTCCTTCGCTATCAGGCGCCGCATCGAGCTGATCAGGTCAGGCTTGTTGTAGAACAAGGCCGCGGCCGCGGCGTCTCCCCTGCTGAGCGCCACGTAGACGCCTCCCGGCGCCGTTCCCCAATGGTGGGAGTTGGGCTGTAGGTAGTCGGCGGCGACCGGTGGCGGGTGCTTGGCGTTGGGGACGACGCTGTTGCGCCATCGCAGACTCGCCGAGTTGAGGAATCCGCCGCCGGGAAAGCCGCCGTAGATCTTGGCGGGCGGGAGGTTATTCGAGATGAACTCGAAGCCCTTTATCTCGCCCGGGGAAACGTAGTCGTAGAGCTCGTTGCCGTAATGGGTGACGATGTGAATCGGCGCCATCACGATGAGCGCTCCCGCGACCGCGGCGAACACGCGACGCCGATGGGCGGTTGCAGCGATGATCATCGCGAGCGGCGGCAGGCTGAAGAGTTCGGTGCGGATCAGCATCTCGCCGCCGTAGATAGATACCGGCCCCACGAGCACCGTCGCGGTCAGCCATGCAACCGCGAACCGCAGCTCTTGGGAAAGCGACTGCCAGAGCGCCCTCGGCCTGCGCAGACCGCGACGGAGGTTCAACTGCGAGAGCAGCGCGACGAGCCCCAGCGCGAACACGATCGCGGTCGTCCCCACACGCAAGCGCCCAACAGTCAGGTGCGCGCCGCTCCCGTTGATCCGACCGGAAACATTCGACGACACGAAGTCGCCGGCGGCGAACAGCGTCTGCAAAAGGCGGTGGCCGTAGAACTTGTAGAACGGCTCCGCGGGATACGCCTGCCACGCGACGAATACGAACAGGCACAGAAGCAGGAGGGTGGGCCGCCGCAGCTGGCGGGTCACGGTGAGTCCCGCGATCACGAACAACGCCGTCAATGCGGTGAGGACGTGCGTCGATGTGATCACCGTGAACAGGATCACGGTCGCGGCCCCGCTCGCGGCGTTGAAGCTTCCATCGCGATACAGAGCCGTATGCGCAAGCACGACCATCAGGCACAGGAAGAAGAAGAACGCGAGCGCCTGGGGACTGAAATAGTCCTGGTTGGTCCACTGGAAGACCACGAACAGCCAAAGTCCGGCCACCCACCGAGCGTCCGTGGTGAGGGCGGCCTTGAGAACAGAGCGCCACCGTCGTTCGGGTTCGAGCCACAGAGCCTCGAGGCGCCCGGTTGTCATGAGCAGGAGCGCAGACAGCGGCACGAGGTACAGCACCATGATCACCGTCGGGAAGAAGGCCATCAGCTTGAGAGGCGAAATGGACGGTGACGTTCTGCAGGGCCGCCATCGCCAGAGGGAACAGCGGCCAGTTGTGGTAGACGAACAGGTGCGGGAGCAAGCCGTTGCCACGCACCACCGGGTCCACGTACCCGTAGCTCAGGTAGGAGGTCCGGAACCTCGGCGTCCCCTCGAGGACGTACGGGGTAAGCCAGACCAACAGCAGAAATGCGATTACGTACCCGAGGACGTAAAGCGAGCGCGACGACGGGCGGCGCCATTCGACGGCAGAGGCCAGCGGGAGGCCTGCTAGGCCAAGGTAGTACGGCCACGGGAGGCTGTGAAAGAGGCCGTAACCGTCGAGCTTGAGCCGAGCGGTCGCGAGCGCTCCGATCGCCAGCGCCAGCGCGACCGCGGCAATCGCAGGCGAAGCAACCCGGTCGCCCACGCCGCGAGCGCTGCTCGCGGTGGTGACGACCGTTGGACGCGGCTTCGTCAGCATGGTGAAAGACTATTTTTCACTTATGGCACGCATATTCGACTTGCACGGGCTGGCAAGCCTCGCGGTCCAGGACGACCGGGATCACATCTCCCGGTATCTCGATTCGCAGCTCGATCCGTACGAGCCCCTCGTCGGAACCGTCCCTGAGGAATCCGACCTGCTGCTCTGCCCCAATCTCAAAATCATACCTGAACCCCTGCGTGATGTCCATGGACCGGCCGGCGATGGGCGGCGCACTGGCTCGGATGGCCAACGCTGTTACCTGTTGCATGGCAGCTCGCGCTTCGAGCTACCACGCCTGAGCCCTCGAGCGGCGCGAATACGGCTTGATTACGACCCGAGCTTTCCGCTCTGGGCGGCGTTCCCCGAATTAGTGCGACCGCTACTTCAACTTGCTACAATCACGCGTGGGGCGATCACTGTGCACGGTTCGACCGTGCAGCTTGGAGAGGGCGGACTGCTCATTTGCGGTTGGTCCGAGTCGGGCAAAACGGAGACCGCGCTGGCCCTCGCGGAGGCGGGGGCCCGTTTCATCTCTGATAAGTGGGCAATCATTGATAGGGGCGCACGTGTTCATGCTTTTCCCGTCTCGGTCGGGATACGCGACTGGGTGCTCAGGTATCTCCCCCGGCTACGGGCGGAGCTCCGGACATCACAACGAGCGCGGCTGGGCGTCTCGCGGACGGCACATCGCGCGTTGCCGCTGCTTGCCAGGCTCGAGACGACTCCGCTCGCAGGGGTTGTCGAGTCACAGCTCGACCGAGCTCTCACGCTCGCCGGCCGGTTGTCGCTCCGTCAAACCGAGGTGGCGGCCGTTTACGGCTCGCCACAAGACGCTACCCGGACCCCGCCGTTGACGACGCTCGCGCTGCTGACGACGGTACCGGGCGATGAAGTGAGCGTCCGCCCAGCCGAGCCTGCGTGGACGGCGGCGCGTCTCGCCCGCTCGGCGGCCTACGAGCGCCGGACCCTCTACGAGCTCGACGCGCGGGCCCGGTATGCCAGCGCACAACTGGAGCCCTCCCCTTTGCTCGGCGTCCCCGAAGTCGAGGCCGAGCTGCTTCGAAAGCTTCTCGAGGGAGTCCAGCTGCTAGAGGTGAGGGCCCCGTTTCCGACGGATCCACGGAAGGTTGCCGATGCGGTGGCACGCTGGCACTGACAAGAAGTCAGTCCCTGAGGACCTTTACCAATTTGGCCCCGGCCTAGTCGCCTCTATTCGCGGTGACCGCCGAGCCAGGGAGCACTTTCACGCAGAGTATGGCGTGGCCGCGCTCGGTCCCGACTCTAGTTGTCCGATCCTCGAGGCGACGATCGGCACCCGTGTGCTCCGGGGTCGTGACGGCCTGACGACTCACGAGGCGGAGCTGCGGGATTCGCATAAGCTCGCTCGTTGGCGAGTGGCGATGCCGGCCCGACCCGATCGCAACAAGCTCTGCGTGGCGATCGACGTCCGCGGGCCGCTGGGCCTCACGCTCATACAGAGCTACATCGTCGAGCCGCTGCTGTCGCTCGCTGCAGTGCGTGCCGGATTGGCGCTCGTGCCAAGCGCGGCGATCGCCCTCAACGGCAAAGCGCTGCTGCTGATCGGGCGCTCGCGCAGCGGAAAGAGCAGCTTGGCGGCGCGCGCCCTGGCCGCGGGCCTTCGGGTCCTAGGTGACGACCAGGTCCTGATCAACCCAAGCCAGGAGTGCCTCCCGTTTCCGCGGCGACTGCGCGTTTACCCCGATCTGATGCGGACCGCGCCCGCTGCGTTTGCAGCGCTGCGACCCTCTGCTCGAGGTGCACTCGCGGCCCTGGGTCGGGTGAATGCGCTCACGCGGGGGTTCGTCGCTCCACCGCTGAGAGTCAAGGCCTCGAGCCTCGGCGCCGACACCCCGACGCCCCTCCCGATCGGCGAGGTCGTCGTGATCCGGCGCGCGCCGGTCGACGAGCTGAGGAGCAAGCAGCTTGACCAGCGCGAGCTCGCCGCGGAAACAGAGGATGCTCTGTGCGGGCAGCGCTCCGAGCTCTTCGGCCTCCCCGGGCTGCGGGACGCGACGGTGCCGCTGCTGGCTCAGGAGCGATCGATCATTGCCTCAGCGCTGGGGGCGGTACCCGCGCGGCGGGTACTGGTACCCGCTTCCTGGCAGGCAGAGGAGGCGGTCGGCAGGCTTGCCCGGGAGCTTGGGATAGAACGATGAGTTACGTCGCTCGTCTGAACAGCGTCCGCCGGGTTCCGCTCTACCGCAGCTCGTTTGCGCTGATGCTCACCACGGGCGCCAACGCCATGCTCGGCTTCGCGTACTGGGTCTTGGCAGCTCGGCTTTACCCGGCCAGGGTCGTCGGGGTTGGCGCAGGCGCGATCAGCGCGATGATGCTCGTGTCGAGCCTCGGATGGATCGGCCTGCAATACGTGCTGCTGCGCTTCGTTCCGGTGGCGGGCAGCGCCCAGACTCGGGTTGTGAAACTCACTTACGCAGCAGCAATCGGGATCGGACTCGCCGCCGGCGGTGTGTTCCTGGCTGGATTCGCGCACCTGGCCGGCCTCGGAATCCTCACCCAGAGTCCTCTCACGGTGCTTCTCTTTATGGCTACGATCGCTGTCTGGATCGTGTTCTCGCTGCAAGACCCGGTGCTGATCAGCTTGCGCCGAGCCGGCTGGGTGCCGATCGAGAACGCCACGTTCGGCGCCATCAAGGCTCTCCTGCTCGTGGTGCTCGCGGCGTCGGCCAGCGCGTGGGCGATCTTTGGCGCCTGGGCCCTCGGACTCGTCGGCCTCGTCCTCGTGATCAACACCGCGTTGTTCGGCCGCTTCTTGAGGCGAGAGCGCGCAGTGCCCCCGCGGCTTCCGTCGCGACGGCAACTGCTTCGCTTTGCCACCGGCCACCATTTCGTCGCCGTCGCAGCTGCAATCCCGGACTCGCTCGTCTCGCTGCTGGTACTGGGCTTTATGCCGGGGCCGTGGAATGCCTATTACTACTCCGCGTGGGCGGTTAGCTTCTCGCTCCGTCTGCTGGCGGTCAACATGTCAAGCGCCCTCGTGGTCGAGGGCGCGCTGGCGGAGACCAGGGTCCGCTCGCTGGTGCGACAGGTAAGCCGGCTGGCATTCGTTGTGGTTATCCCGCTCGTCGTCGGGGTGCTGATCCTCGCCGGACCGATCATGCACGCATTTGGCCCGGGGTACGAACACGCGGCCAACCTGCTCCGCCTCTTCGCGCTGGCGCTGGTTCCGTTCACGATCGTCAACTTCGTGATCGCGGTGGAAAGGATCCGCCAGCGGATCGGGGCCGCCTTAGTGATCGCCGGGGTCTCGACCGTTGCCACGATCGGCCTCGATCTCTGGCTGATACCGAGCGTCGGCCTCTCCGGAGCCGGCTGGGGGTGGCTCGTCGGCCAGAGCCTCGCTGCGCTCATCGCCATCCGCCTGACGCTGCGCCGCGAATCGGAGACACCGCGCGCCCCCCGCGCGGGGTGGTTTGGCCCTCTGCAGAGGAAGCTGAGGCGCACTAGCGCCTGAGCCGCGGCAGACACGCGGCGTGGCCGCGGCTAGTTGAGGCCTTCTGTCACTGAGTCGTTACGAGGTCGGGACGCCGATCCAGATCCATTTCACGTACACGTGTCCGGTCCCCCCGTCATTCGTGCCCGACGGCTCGACTTGCAGCTGGAACCGTTCGGGACCGGACCACAGCTGGTTGGTGCTCGTGCCCACCAGTGTCCCGTCGATGTAGTAGGACCGGAAGCCGGGGCCCCACGCCTGCGTGTAGACATGCCACCGGGACGGGCTGAAGCTGGGTTCGACGGATTGGACGTCGAACACGTCCTGTGAGCCGGACCCGCCGTAGTGCGTGAACCCCGAGAAGTTGAGCTCGTTGAGGGTTGCTTCGGGATAGTCGGATTCGGCCGACCGGTAGTCGCTGTCGTTCTGGGGCCACAGCATCGGCGCCTGGTGGAAGTCCGCGAGGTTGTAGGAGTCAGCCGGCGCCACCTTTTCGCAGAAGGACCACACGCCGTACGTCTGGTAGCGATTCCCGTTCGGCAGCGGCGACGGATCCGCGCCGACCGGATTTCCGTTGGAATCGTTGTGCAGATAGAAGTCGAGCATGCCGTCGTGAACCGACTGGACCGTCGACGGCTGATAACCCTCGGCGCCTCCGGTGTAGGTCGAGGACCAACCATCGCCATACCCTGTCCAAGCCATCCCATGATCACCCACGTAGACGATCTGGTTGGCCTTGGACTGCGCGAACGAACCCAGCGGCGCGGACTTCGTAAAGGTGTCCATTCCTTCAAGTGCGTAGGTATGGCCGCCGAGCGGCTGTGTGCCGGCGGGAGGGCCGCTTGGACAGGGTCCTTGTGCGGGATTGCCGGCGCCACCGCCCGTTGTGGTCGGGGCCGAGCCGGTCGTGCCGGGTGCGGCGCCGAGCGGCCCAAGCCGACGGCGGACTGGCCGTTTCCGCTTATGGTGTCTCCGCTTAGCGTGGCGGAGCCGAGCACGGCCGTGGTGTCCGTGGCGACGGCTGTGCTTAAGGTTGCGGTGCGCGGGGCGTGCTCGGGCCGATCCAGTCGGTGCACCCACGAGCAATCCTGCCATCGCCAGGCCTACAAGCATCCAGATCCGTTTCACCAGTTGCGCTCCTTCTTTCGCTTGCGGCGCGGGCCTGGCGGCACCAACCGTCCCCAACGCAGCTCGTCGAGCCCGTCTTTCTGCGAGCTCCGTACGTCCCCTGCCTTTAATCGACACCGAAGGCCGGACGGCTTAGAACCGGTGTCGCGCGGCTAGAACGAACTACGGCCGATCGCCCACGACGAGAGCGCGTCTCACCGAACGCCGACCGGCGCTGCTTTGGTTGTCGCGGGTGCCACAGGGGCCGTGGCACCAAACCCGCTCACCCGTTTCGGGTTCTTCGTCAGTCTCTCCCGGTTTCGGAATCTCCGGTCCCCTGCTGGGGCTGTCAGCGAACTCTTATACCCTGCGCTGGGGGTTCCTATGCACCTTATTTCCGCTCTTTGCGCGTTTGATCGCTGCCCAGCGGCGCGCAGTATCGCACAGCCGCCATTCGGGCCGTGGCCGACACTGAGCCTGACCGCTTGGGCCCGCTGCGGTGCTCGCGCGACTACTGTCCCTGCGGACTCAATGGGCCGGTGCCGATCCAGACCCAGTTCAGATAGAGATGGCCCGAATCGCCGTCGTTGATACCCGACGGCTCGATTTGCAGCTGCCACCGCTCCGGCTTGGACCAGACCTGATTTGTGGTCACCCCCACCAGGCTCCCGTCGACGTAGTAGGCGCGGAACCCGGGCCCCCACGCCTGGGTGTAGACATGCCACTGGGTCGGATCAAAGTTGGGGTCGATCGATCTGATATCGAACAGATCTAGTGCGCCGGAGCCCCCGTAGTGCTGATAGCCCGAGAAGTCTAGGACGTTCAAGTTGGACTCGGGATAGTCGGACTCCGCCCACTGCCAGTTGGCCGAGTTCTGGGGCCAGAGCAGCGGGGCCTGGTGAAAGTCGGCGAGGTTGTGGGAATCAGCCGGCGCCACCTTTTCGCAGAACGACCACGCGCCGTAGGTCTGGTAGCGATTCCCCCCCGGCAGCGGCGATGGATCCGCGCCGACCGGATTCCCGTTGGAATCGTTGTGCAGATGGAAGTCGAGGACGCCGTCGTGAACCGACTGAACCGTCGACGGCTGATAACCCTCGGCCCTAGAGGAGAACGTCGAGACCCAGCCATCGGGGTACTCCGTCCATGCCATTCCGTGGTCCCCCGTGTACACCACCTGATTGGCTGTCGAGGCGGCGAACGAGCCGAGCGGCGCGGTTTTTGTAAACGTATCGAGACCCTCGAGCGCATAGGTCTTCCCGCCGACGGACATCGTTCTCCCCGGGGCTCGCGTGGGACAGCGTCCGATGGTCGCTGTGCCGGTGCCGTAAGTTGTCTTCGACGCGGCGAATGCCACCTGTGGACGGCGTGCACTCGGTTGCTTGGCGCTGCTGGAGGAATCGTGACGGGACACAAGCAGCGACCCGCCGAGAACCGCGGCCATCGCTAATCCCCAAAGTATCCAGATTCGCTTCACCAGATCACCCCCTCACTCGGTGCACGAACTAACGTCCTGTCGTTCGAGCTTGAGCCTCCGGCGTCACTTAAGCCGCACGGTCGTCGTCAACGTTCCGTGGTGGTCGGCGGCGTCGCGGGTGAAGAACTGCAGCACGAGGGTCGCCTTTCTGAGGCCTTCCAGCCGGCGTGCAGGGAGGCTCAGCAGGATCGTGCTGTGCGCCACGGGGATCTCCTCGTCGGTCTCGAAGAAGGTCGCGATCCGATGCAGGCGGCGACCCTGACGCAGCGAGACGTGCACGAACACGTCGCACTTACGAGAGCAGTAGACGGCCAGCGGGAGCCCGCCACGGATCGCCGCGGTCAGCGAGGAGGTAAGCGGGCGGGCGGCGAACGCGAGCCGAGGAGATCGGCGGATCAGGGCCGGGACGTCAGCCTCGGCGATGTCCCGCGCGGCGGAAGGAGCCGCGGCAATGCTCGCCAACCCGGTCGCCTGGTGGCAGGGAACCCCCGTACCGCTGTCGATTACCGCCCCGCTCGTTGAGATGAACTTATAGTCGTAGCTGCTGGGGTGAAGGGTCAGCACCAGCACGCCGAAGTCGCTCGTGTCAGATTTCTCCAGGTTGGCCTGATTCCCCTGGCCGAGCCCGTTCAGGCTCTCGCCGCCGGTTCCCACCACGAACTCGCGAATCCCGTTGGGCGTCGCGTTCCCGGACGCGTCCTGCTGCGCGTAGCGCTCGTACAGGTGGTCGTGGCCGTTGAGCACGATGTCGGCGTGGGCGTTGTACAGCGCTGTCCAAAGCGGCGCCACCCCCGGGCTGCCGGCCGTCCACCCGTCGGAGAACAGCGGGTGATGCCACATCGCCAGCGTGCACGCGCTTGGATGCGCCGCCAGGTCGGATTGCAGCCACTGCACCTGCGCCGTCGACGTCTGGCCGTCGTTCGCGTCCACGCAGCCCGAGTCCGAGCAATCGGAGTTCAGCGCGTCGATGTGCCAGCTGCCGATGCTGAACGAGTAATAGCCCTCCGGGGTGTTCTCCGGGTTGGCGATCGGCTGGCCGAAGTACTGGAAGTACCCCGTCGCCGTGGAGCTCGCGGCGTACTCGTGGTTGCCGGGAATCGGATGCACGATCGAGGGGTTTACACACAGCGCGCAGCCAAACAGTCCCCAGGTGTCGTTATAGGCGCCGGTGCTCGTGTACTCGCTGAACAGCCCCGAGTCATATTGGTTGTCGCCCAGCACGAACACGTCGTTGGGGTTCTGGTTCTTTGCGAGCGTCTCAGTGGCCAGCTGCTGGCAAGAGGGGCCTCCCGACGCGGGACACGCGATATCGCCCACCGCTACGACCGTGTAGGTGGTCGGAGTAATCACCGGTCCGACCGCGGAGCTGGTCGCGGAGTTCGCGCCGACGTCGTTGCTGGCGGTGACCTGCACGTCGACGGTTCGCCCCTGGTCGCCTTTCACCAAGGTGTAGCTCGAGTTGGTGGCGCCGTTGATGTTCGTGCACACCCCGGACGCGCAGTCCTGCCACTGATAGCCGTAGTTCGTCGGGCTGTTCGTCCACGAACCAGGCGAGGCGGTGAGCGGACTCCCCACGTCAGGCGGACCGCTGATCGTCGGGAGCTGAGTATTCGTTGGCGGCGCCGACGGCGGCGGCGGAGGTGGTGGCGGCGGTGGCGGAGGCGGGTCCACTGGCGGCGCGCTCGTCGTGGAGGTGGTAGGCGTCCCGCCGGCGGTCGGCTTCGGCTTGGGCTTGGGCTTGGGCTTCGCGACCTTCACGCACGCCCACACGCGCGTGTAAACGATCTTCCCGTGAGCTCGCACGATCCGGCCTTGCTTGCGCTTGGGCACGCTGACAAGGCGGCGCGCATAGCCCGTGCGGCACTTGACCAAGCGATGGCTGACCTTGGCCTGCGAGGACCCGACGAAAACGAGCCCGGCCGCCAGCAGGACTGCGATCCCCCAATTACGCTTCTGTCCCAAGCGCGATAGCACTTCGTATGCCCCCATGACACCCAGCTTCGGTTCCTCCGCAGGACCTCCAGACCCCCAAGGAAGTCTCGCGCCTTGCGAAGCGGCCGCACATGGGCGTTGTCGGCTGTCCTGCGTTCAGCTCTGAACGGTCAGCAGATGAAGCACCGTGCCCGCCAAGACCGCGGTTGACACCCGCGAGGGCCCCAGCGACGGACAAACGTCCTCAGCTTTGGTTGAGCCGCATTGTCCTTGTCATGACGAGGCGGTGATGCGCGGCATCAACCACCGCGAACCGCAGCACGAGCTTGACCCGCCGAAGGTGTCCGAGCTGGCGTCGCGGAAGACGGAGGTAGATCAAGCTGTACGGATTGACGATCTCCGACTCCGTCTCCCAGAAGCTCGCGATCCGGTGAAGGCGACCTGCGCGATCGGCTGACACCGTGATTGCGGCGTTGACTGAGCGCGTGGTGTAGACCGCTACCGGGAGTCCCCGTTGCTCCGCCGCCGTCAGCGATGAGTGGAGCGGATGGGCGTCGAACGCGAGCGACCGCCCGCTGGGGCCCTGGGTAAAGCCAGCGCGCATCTCACGGGCGTTGGCCACGCTTGCGGTTCCGCTTGGCCCCGGGCCGTGGCAGGGCACACTGGTGCCGCTATCGATCACCTGTCCGCTCGTGGCGATGAACTTGTAGTCGTAGCTGCTCGGGTGAAGCGTCAGCACCAGCACACCGAAGTCCTGGTCGTCTCCGAACTCCAGGTTCTTCTGCCCCTTGCTGAGCGTCATCAGGTTCTCGCCGCCGGTTCCGACGACGAACTCGCGAATCCCGTTGGGTGTCGGGTTCCCAAGGGGGTCCTGCTGCGCGAAGCGCTCGTATACGTGGTCGTGTCCGTTGAGGATCAGGTCGGCGTGGGCGTTGTAGAGGACGTCCCAAAGCGGGCCGACCCCCGTGCTGTCGCTCTGGAACCCCCACGAGAAGCGCGGGTGATGCCACATTGCCAGGACGCATGAGCTGGGGTTGGCGGCGAGGTCCGACTGCAACCACTGCGTCTGGGCCAACGTGGTGTTCCCGGCGACCCCGTCCACGCAGCCGCCGGAGTCAGAGCAATCGGAGTTGAGCGCGTCGATGTGCCACGTGCCGAGATTGAACGAGTAGTAGCCGTTCGGCGTGTTATTCGGGTCGGCAATCGCCTGGCCGAAGTACTGGAAGTAGCCAGCGGCGGTGGGACTCGTGTGGTACTCGTGATTGCCCGGAACCGGGTGCACGATCGGGTTTACGTGGCAGAGCAGCGCGCACCCGAACGCAGCCCCCCAGGTGTCGTTGTAGGTGCCTGCAGCCGTGTACTCGCTGAAGAGCCCCGCGTTGTACTGGTTGTCGCCTAGAACCAATACCGCATCGGGGTTCTGGGCCTTCGCGAGCGCTTCCGTCGCCGCCTGCTGGCAAGTGGTGGGTGAGGCCGTACTACCAGGGGCGCAGGCGATATCGCCCACCGCGACCACCGTGTAGCTCGGTGCGGTATTTGACACGGCTGCGCTCACGTTGGACGCCGCGGACGTCGAGCCTCCGGCATTGCTCGCCGTGACGATCACGTCGAGAGTGTTCCCCACGTCGCTCGACTGGACCGTGTATTGCGGGTCCGTGGCACCATCGATGTTGCTGCAGACGCCAGGGCTCGGGCTGGTGCAGTCCTGCCACTGATACCCGTATCTCGTCGGGCTGTTGGACCACGAGCCGGTCAGAGCGGTCACCGTGGCCCCCTGCGCCGCAGCACCAACGATTGTCGGCAGCTGAGCATTCGCCGGCGGGTTCGGTGGCGGCGACGATGGCGGCGGGTTGGTGGGCGCAGGCGGGGTGGTCGTCGTCGGCGTTGAGGACCGCTGAGGCGGAATAAGCGGAGACTGCGGAGTCGTCCCCGTCGCCGGGGACGACGCAGACGGGAGGTGCGAAGTCGTGCCTGTCGTGTGCGTCGACTTGTGTACGGGGAGCTTCACGCACTCCCATACCCGCGAGTACAAGATCTTGCCGTGCCTTCGCACGATCCGACCTTGCTTGCGCTTCGGCACGCTGACGAGATGGCGCGCATAGCCCACCCTGCACCTCGTCACATGGTGAGTCGTCTTCGCTTGCGAGGACCCGGCCAAAGCAAGCCCGGCCCCCAGCACGACTGCAATACCACAGTTACGCTTCGCGCCGAACGCGCGGCAGCGCTTCAATGCCGCCCACATCACCCATTGCCCCCATATCACCCAGGCTTCCCTTCCACACCAGCTCACTGCATAGGGCTTCCGGCCCCGCCGAACAGTGTGTCTGCTAACGACCTAGTCGCAAAGGGCTCTCTTCGGCCGTCTGGCGTTCAACTGTGAACGGTACGTAAAAGCCGACTGCTGCCAATGCCGAGCTGGCTCAGCCGCCGCCGCTGGCACTGCCGCTTGTGCCGGATCCGCCGCCCGAGCTCCCGCCGCCGGAGGTCCCGCCGCCGGAGGTCCCGCCGCTGCCCGAGCCGCCCTGCGATACGCCACTGCCGCCGCCCGAGCCGCCCGAGCCGCCGCTCGGAGGGTTATATCCACCCTTCGACACTCCGCTCCCGTTCGAGGAGCTGGGCGGCGATGGCGGGGCCGGATGCGACGCAGCAGTTGTCGGTGGCGGCGATGGCGTCACGGCAGGTGTCGATGACCGGGGCGGTGCGCCACCGGAGCCGGCGCTGCTGTGGTGATGAGTTACCACATTCGAGACGTAGGTCGGCGCATGGCTCGCCGGCGCCGCGTGGTGGGTAGACGAAGTCGCATGGGAAGGTCGGGACGCCGCTCGTGTCCGCGAGGACGACTTCGCCCTTCGCTTGAGCGCCGCCTCACTGTGATGGGTTGCGTGGCCGCCCGATGCATTGCCCGAAGTCCGTTCGACGACCGCGGCGCGTGCGGTCTGATTGAGGCCCGCCAGGGCGCCGGCACCACCCAGTTCCGCGTGCCGGGTGGGCAGCGCGGCCAGAACAAGCCCTGTCGTCACGGCGATCGTGGGAACGGCGAAACCCGCGGCAACTCCCCACCGAGCTCGGCGATGCCGGTATCGGCGGCCGACACGGCGGGGATCGCGCGCTGAGGCGTCGTTTGCGCTGCTCGTGCGCTCCCAGTGCCCCGGATCGTTGATCAGGGTCTGCAGGGTGCGGGCTGCGTCGACGTCGCCGCGGTGTGTTGCCCGCTGAAATGCGGCCTTGGCGCCGGTGAGTTCGCCGCGCTCCGCGAGGATGAAACCCAGCCGGCAGGCGGCGGCCGAGTGTCCAAGCTCATCCGCGGCGCAATACGCCTGCTCAGCACCCGCAGGATCGCCAACCCCCTCCAGCAATGCGCCGAGGTTGAACGCCCCGTTTGGCTCGCCCCGATCGTAGGCTCGGCGGTAGCACGCCTCCGCGTCGCCGAGTTCGCCGCGCTCCTCCAAGAGCACGCCGAGGTTGAGCGCTGCCGCCGCGTGGCCGCCCGAATCGGCCTGGCGATAGGCCTGCTCGGCCGTAGCCACGTCGCCGCGCTCCTCGAGCAGCAGCGCGAGGTTGAAACGCTCGATGGCGTAGCGGGCCCCGTCCCTCAATGAATTAGCGCCCCTAGCCATCGTCTCCGGCTTCTTCAACGATGACTGTGTGATCGTGCGAGTGTACACACGATTTGACCCGAGGTGTGAGTGAGTTATGTCTCATACGAGCCCGCCCCGCACCGCCCTTACGGCGGCCTGAATACGATTCTCAACCTGGAGCTTGAGCAGGATGCTCGAGACGTGATTCTTGACAGTGTGCTGGCTCAAAAACAGTGCCTTGGCGATCTCCGAATTGTCAAGTCCTCGCGCCAGCAGCGCCAGGACCTCGAACTCGCGAGGGGTCAGGTCCGCCCCCACGAGCCCAGGCTCGGTTTCGGCGGGCTCGCACAGGCGACGCACGAGCCGACTCGCGATCCGAGGCGAGATCAACGACTCGCCACGTGCCGCGGCACGGATCGCCTCCACGATCTGCTCGATCGGGTCATCCTTCAGTAGATAGCCGACCGCTCCCGCCAGTAACGCATTCATCACGTAGTCGTCATCCGCCTGGATGGTCAGGACCAGCACATGTGACAGCGGTGCGGCCGCCGCCAGGCGCTGGGTCGCCTCGATTCCCGACATCCCGGGCATGCTCAGATCCATCAACACCACGACCGGGCCCAAGTCGGAGGCTTGCTGAATCGCGTCCGCGGCGAGCGCCGCCTCACCCACGACCTTTATCCCCCGCTCCTCGAGCAGACCTACGAGCCCGCGACGAAACAGCTCGTGATCGTCGACCACCAGAACCTTTAGATCGTCGCCTCTCACGGAGCTCGAGGGAATCCTTGGCGAGGTCACTGACATCAGGCACCGTGGCGCTGAAACTGCTTGCGCCCCCCTGCCAGCGGCAATCGGGCATGTGCGGGACCGCGGCCAGTGCCTGGAGCGCGGATGCTGCCGGCCAGGGACGGCACCATCGGCGGAGTCCTATCCCTGGCCCGCCTGGCCGCCCGCGAAACACGCCTATCGCGGACCAGCAGCTCAAGGACCGTCCCCCCGTTCGGCCCGGGTCGCATGCTGAGTTCCCCTCCGAGGGATCGTGCCCGCGCGTGCATGGTGCGAAGACCGAACCCGACCCGGTCAACGTCGGCGACGCCGCATCCGTCATCGGAGATACGCATGCGGACGTTCCCTCCACGGCGTTCGAACAGGACCTCGACGTGCCGGGCTGACCCGTGAAGAGCGGCATTTACGATCGCCTCGCGGGCGATGCGCAGCAGATGCTCTCGTTCCGCGCGCGCAGCATCATCGTTCGCCGCCGAAGGGCTCTCCGCGTGGACCACCACTTCCACCTGGAGGCCGAACCGGCGCCCTAGCTCGCTCGCGATCGTGCGCAGCGCGGCTTCCGCGCTGGGAGCTTCCGAGGCCGTCAGGTCGGCAATCGCCCCACGAACGCCGGCTAGCGCGTGTCTCGCCGCGACCATCACCGGATGATCTGGCCCCAGCTCAAGACCGAGCCGCTGCCCCTGGGAGGTGATGTAGGCCAGGTCCTGTGCAAGTCCGTCGTGGAGGTCGCGCGCGATCCGCTCTCGCTCGGCGGTGAGCGCGCCATATTCCTGCGCCTTCCTCGCCTTGGTGTACGACCTGTGGACGCACACGAGGACCAGCAGCCCACCGGCCAGGATCGCCGACACGCTGATCGTCGTCTCGATCGCGGCGCCCGGTCGCGCGGCCTCAAGGCCGATCGCAAGGGCCGTCACCAGGCCGATTGCCAGCGCTCCGAGTGCGACCGCGTAATGGCGTGGATCGCTGCGGTGCGCCATGGTCCCCCTAGCGCGCAGTCCGCGTAGCCGTCTCTTCAATTAGTTCGCCCCCCCGGGCGCGCCCCCCGGCGTGTGCTCTGGCCTCGATCCGACCCCTCAGCGCGATCGCTGATTCACGGCGGGCCCGAGCACGCTATGCCATATCTCTGTTTTCCTACTTCCGTCGCCCCTGTTGCGCAACGGCAACTTGACAAGTGTAGACCACATGGCCGGTCACACGCAAGTTGCGGCTCAGTCCACCCACCCGGACCAACAGCGAGATGCTCGAGCGTGCTCAGCTACGGTACTGGGATGGCTGACGACGTGTCGCGCCAGCAGGCCTGGGACCTCCTCACCGAGTGGGTCTCATCGGACTCGCTTCGCCGCCACGTGCTCGCGGTCGAGGCGGCGATGCGCGCGTACGCGCCGCGGTTCGGTGGCGACGTCGAGCTGTGGGGCGCAACCGGGCTGCTCCACGACCTCGACTACGAGCGCTACCCGTCACTCCACGATGGCCACCCGCGATACGCGATCCGAGAGCTCGAGGCGCGCGGATATCCGCCGGAACTGGTGCGTGCGGTCGCCTCGCACGCCGATTTCATGGGCGTTCCGCGCGAGACGCCGATGGAGAAGACGCTCTACGCAGTCGACGAACTGTCGGGGTTCCTGCTGGCGTGCGCGTATGTCAGACCCGAGGGCCTTGTCGGAATGACCCCCAAGTCGGTCAAGAAGAAGCTCAAGCAGCCCAGCTTCGCCGCCGCGGTCGACCGCGAGGAGCTGCGCCGCGGCGCCGAGGACATCGGCGTCGACTTCGATGAGCACCTGGCCTTCGTGATCGACGCGCTCGGGGCTATTCGTACTGAAGTGCTGCCAGCACGTTGAGCCGGCTCGCGCGCCGCGCGGGGAAGATCGCCGCGACAAGCCCGGCGAGAATGGCTGCGATCACGAACACGACCAGCGTGCCGACCGGCACGGTGAACGCCGCGTACTTGATCGCCACCCCTACCATCAGAGCCAGGACCACCCCGAGCGGGATCCCGAATGTGGCTCCGAGCAGCGCGGTGATCACGCTCTCGTGGCGGATCATCCGACGCACCTGGCGGCGGGTCATCCCCACAGCGCGCAGCATTCCCAGCTCGCGCGTGCGCTCGAACACGGTCAGCACGAGCGTATTGACGATCCCGAACAGGCTCACGATGATCGAGAGGGACAGCAGCACGTAGAGCAGGTTGAGCAGGGTCGTCAGGCCCTGGAGCTGGTTGTGCTTGAACTGGTCCTTGGTCTGGAGCTTGGCGTCCGGATACGGGCCAAGCGCGGCGTTCAGGAGCGCGAGTGTTCGCCGGGCTGACGCCGCCCCGGACGTCGACGAACGTGTACAGGTTCTGTGGGTTCTGGTACACGCGGTCGAACAGCGCAGTCGAGATCGTCACGTCTCCATAGGGGCTGCCTCCCTTGGGCGGGGCGAAGATCCCGCGCAGGATCAGGTGCAGCGTGGTCCCGCTGGGGGTGCGGACCGACAACGGCGAGCCGAGGTGGAGGCTCTGAGCGCTGGCGTAGTCCTTGTTGACGAATGCGCCGTCCGCGCCGAGTTGCGCGGGCGTCTGCGGACTGCCCGCCTGCCACTTGACGCGGATCACCCGGCTCACCTCCGGATCGACCCCGGTGACGTTGATCCTCGAGCCGAAGGCCTTGCCATCGCCCGCGCGCACACCGGAGACAGCGAGGACGCCCGGCACGCCCTGGAGTGCCTTCTCCGACGCGGTGCTGATCGGCGTGAAGTTGTTGGTGGCGGTGACGGCGTAGTTGGCCACGAACACCTGGTTTACGGCGTCCTGGAACCGGGTCCGCAGACCGGCGGCGAGCACGCCTACGAGCGTTACGAGCGCGAGCCCGATCATCAGCGCCGACGCGGTCGACGCCGTCCGCGCTGGGTTGCGCGTGGCGTTACCGCGCGCCAGCTTGCCGGCTGCTCCCCCGATCCTGGTTGACGGCCAGCCCAGGACCTCCGCCAAGGGCGGCACGAGCCGGGGCGCGAGCATTGCGATCCCGATGAACAGGGCGACGGCGCCGATCCCCACTGCGAGCAGGCGTTCTCCGGTCGAGAGGCTTCCGACCAGCAACCCGACGAGCATCAACGCGACCGACAGGACGACCGTCCCGATCGCCGCGGGCTGCCCGAAGCGAGCGAACCGGGAAGGAGGTAAGAGCGCACCCTCGCGCACGGCCGCAATCGGCGGCACACGGGTCGAGCGCACTGCCGGTCTGAGCGCCGCGAGGACCGTGATCAGAACCCCCACCACCAGCGAAACCACGATAGTCCGCGTCTTGAACACCGTGCCCGTCTGCGGCAGGTCGATGCCGAACGAGACCAGCAGACTATTCAGACCTTTGGCCAGCGCCAGCCCGAGGAACAGCCCGGCGATCGAGGCGAGCAGCCCGATCACAAACGCCTCGATCATCACCGATCCGAGGACCTGCCGGCGGGTGGCCCCAAGTGTGCGCAGCGTGGCGAGCTCGCGGGTGCGCTGGGCAATCGTGATCGAGAGGGTATTCGCGATCACGAAGCTTCCGACGAATAGCGCGACGCCACCGAAGGCGAGCAAAAAGTCCTGGAATATGTTCAGAAATCCGCTGGTGTCCTTGGTCTGCTGCGCGGCCTGCGCCTGACCGGTCCTTACCTGGCTGTTGGGCGGCAGCAGCGGGCGGATGGTGCGAACGAGCTGCTGCGGCGAAGTGCCCGAGCGGGCGGCGATGTTGATTTGGTCGAACTGGCCCGCCTTGTTGAAGATCCGCTGGGCGGTCGGGAGCGTGAACAACGCCAGCGTGGCGCCGCCGAGCGAGGAGACGCCGCCGAACTTGACGGTTCCAACGATTGTGAACCGCTGCTCAGGGCCCCTGGCGATCACGCCGATTCGCTGCCCGATCGAGAAGTGCTGCCTGCTCGCGGTCTCGGCATCGATGTCGATGTCATTGGGACCACTCGGATAGCGGCCGCTCGACAGGCCGAGGGGGCTGAAGCGCTGACCGGTCCGCGTGTAGCTGAAGGCCAGGCCCGGCGCTCCCCCGCGCGCGATGATCTTGTTGTCATGGCCCACCAGGCCGGCCGCGTCCGAGATTCCTCCGGATGCCAGGGCCACCTGTGGCAGGGATTGGATCTGGGCGAGCAGCGACGCCGGCAGAGTTGGGGGAAGCGCGCGGCCGCCGTTGTTGTTGTCGGCGCCGATCGCGCTCCTTCCCGTGATTACGGCGTCCGCGTTCTTGTACGCGCGAGTGAAGACCGTGGAGAAGGCCGCCTTGATCGTGTCGGTGAGCACGTAAGTGCCACTCACCATGGCGACGCCGATCACGACCGCGATCGCCGTCAGGACTGCCCGCGTCTTGCGACCGAGCAGACCCTTCAGGGCGACGCGCGTCATGCCTGGAGCGTGCTCATCACCTCGAGCACTTCTCCGGGGCTCGCTCCGGTCAGCTGCTTGACGATCAGACCATCGGCGAGAAACATGATCCGGTCGGCGATCGCGGCGGCTCGTGCCTCGTGGGTAACCATCACGATCGTCTGCTGGTACTCCTCGGCTGAGGACCGGAGCAGGTCGAGGATCTCCCCGCCCGTCTTCGAGTCGAGGTTGCCGGTCGGCTCGTCGGCGAAGAGGATCGTCGGATGGGTGACGAGGGCGCGTGAGATCGCCACGCGCTGTTGTTCGCCGCCCGAGAGCTCGGAAGGACGGTGGTGCCGACGGGCCGACAGCCCCGTCTTCGCGAGCAACTCGTCGAGCCAGGCCGGGTCCGCTCGCTCGCCGGCGATCGTCAACGGAAGCAAGATGTTCTCCTCCGCACTCAGCATCGGCAAGAGGTTGAAGAACTGGAAGACGAAGCCGACGTGGTCTCGACGCAGGCGCGTGAGGCGCGCGTCGTCGAGCCCGGTGATCTCGATGCCGGCGATCGTAACGGTGCCGCTGGTCGGCTGATCGAGTCCCGCAAGCGTGTGCATCAGGGTCGACTTGCCCGAGCCTGACGGCCCCATCACCGCGAGGAGCTCGCCTCGGCCCACCTCGAGCGATACGCCGCGAAGCGCGTCAACGGCCGTTTCGCCCTCGCCGTAGCGCCGCTTGATATCGCGACCCTCTACGACCGCACGGCCCTGAGCATCGTCGACCTGCGGCGGAGCGGCCACCACGGTTCTGTGCGCCCTCACCGCCCCGTGTATATCACCGGACCCGGCGGTGGGCCAGGCGGTTTACACGAAGTTCCCTGGTCCCGTCACACCTGGTCGTGACCGTCAGGGACGACGCCGAGCGTGTCCGTCAGCCTGGCGAGCTCGATCACCCGCCTGACCGGCCCGTCCCCGCAGATCACGGTCATCCGGCGCGACGCGCGGGTCAGCCGGCGATGCGCGCTGAGGAGGATGTGCAGACCGGCAGAGTCGATGAACAGGGCGTCGCTGAGGTCGATGACGACGTCTCCGGCGTACCTCCGGATGATCACGTCAAGCTCCGCCGACAGCTTCGGCGCCGTGAGGATGTCGAGCTCGCCGTCCACGTGCAGCACGGTGGCGTCAGATTGCGTGCGCTCGGATATCCCGAATTGCACCGGCCCCCGCGGCCGGAGGGCTCGGCGAAGCGGCGGGTCGGTGGCTACCCGCCGCACGTGGCTTTCCATGGCCGTGACCGCATCGCTGGGTACATTCGCGCTCCTTGCCAGCCGAGCCCAGTTGCCCGGATCGGAAGCGCCGACCACCGGATAAGTCACCGGCGCTCCATACGTGTTTGCTGCCCGGTCCAGGGCATTCCGAATCTCCGGTGCCCCTGGTCGGGCGGCCACCGGCTGCGTCTCGGCGGCGGCGACCGGTTGGCTATGGTCCGGCCGATGGCAGACCCAATTGTGATCGTGGTGATGGAGGGCGATCAGACCGGACAGGAGCTGCTCCGGCAGGCCGTTCGCTTACTTGACTCCGACCTGCTGGGGCTGGAGACCGAGCTCGAGCGGTTCGACCTCTCGCTGGAGGCCCGGCGCGCGACCTCGAACGAGGTCGTGACCGAGGCGGCCGCGGCGATGCGGGAGGCCGGACTGGGCCTGAAGGCCGCGACGATTACGCCCGAGGGCGCCGACGACGTCGGCTCTCCGAACCGCATCCTGCGGGAGGAAGTCGACGGAAAGGTGATCGTCCGGACCGGGCGGCGGCTGCCCGGCGTGACTCCGATCGCCGGCGTTCACCACCCGATCGCGGTCGTGCGGATGGCCGTCGATGACGCCTACGGAGCGGATCAGTGGCGTGCGGGTGCTCCCGGGTCGGCGGACGAGATCGCCTACCGCACCGAGAAGATCACGCGATCGACGTGCCGCGCCGTATCGGAGTATGCGTTTCGCACGGCCGTGAAGATGGCCGCGATGGTCTACGGCGGACCGAAATGGACCGTGTCGCCCATCTACGAGGGGATGCTCAAGGAGGAGATGGACGCCGCTGCGCTGCGGCATCCCGAGGTCGAGTACGAACCCGTCCTGATCGACGCGACCTACGCGGGCCTGATCTCGAGCACTCCCGACGTCCCGCTCGTGATCCCTGCACTGAACCGCGACGGCGATTGCCTGTCCGACCTCGTCTTGCCGATGTTCGGATCGATCGCCGGCGCCGAGTCGGTCCTCCTGGCGTTCGATGACGGTTACCGCACGACCGTCGCGATGGCAGAGGCTCCGCACGGAACCGCGCCGGCGCTCGAAGGCAAGGACCTTGCCAACCCGCTCGCGATGATCCTCGCGTGTGGCGCGTTGCTTCGCCAGGCGGCCGACCGCCATGGGCCGCAGGCCGACCGTGCCGCCCGGGCGATCTACGAGGCGGCGCTCGAGACGGTCGCAACGGGGATCAAAACGCCCGACCTCGGCGGCCATGCCGGGACAACCGAGTTCACCGACGCGGTGGTCGACCGGGTTCGGACCAAGCTCGAGGTCTGTTCCTCGCTGTGACGAAGAGCCGCGCTTGCAGGCGTTTTGCCCGAAGCTATCGGACCGGGTGCAAGATCCCTTGCACACCCCCGGTTCCGTCCGAGCCCGAACCTACGCTACCGAACATATGTTCCACAAAACTTCTAGGTCCTTCCGTGGCCTGCTGAGCCTTCTCGACGACGTGCTCGGCGACTCGGCCGACGAGGCCCTCCCCCATCCTCACCGACGCCCGTTGCGCTGGCAGCCCCAACGCCGCGCCGGCTCGGTCGCTGCTCGCCCTGCGCACTGCCTGTCGCCCGTCCGGGCGAGCTCGCCCGCGACACACGGCGATCGCGCCGGTCGCTAGCGGCGCCGGTCGCTCAGCGCCCCAGTAGGTGTAGCGCGGCGATCACGCCGCTTGGCTCGCCGCTGGTCGTGGTCGATCCCGCGGTCGCCAGCGCGATCAGCACGACGATGAACGTGCCAAGACCGAGCACCAGACAGATCACCAGGAGCACGAACGCCTGCGGGTTGGACCGGAAGTACCTGACGAGTCCGTGCATGTGCTCTGTTCCTGCTCCTGGGAATCGCTGCTCGGTGTCACCGTAGCGCGAGAGCGCTCACAAAAAAGGGCGCCCCGTGCCCGGGACGCCCTTAGATTGAAAACCGGCGGCGACCTACTCTCCCAGGCCCTTGCGGGCCAAGTACCATCGGCGCTGAGGGGCTTAACTGCTCTGTTCGGAATGGGAAGAGGTGTTTCCCCCTCGCCATAGCCACCGGAAACCGGTAGAGACCGCCTCGCCGCGGACCCTCAAAACTACACAGTGCCAATGCACGGATATCAAATATCCGTCAAGCCCTCGACCCATTAGTACCGGTCTCCTGCGGGTGTCACCACCCTTCCAGATCCGGCCTATCAACCTGGTGGTCTTCCAGGGGTCTTACTCCCTCAAGGGGATGGGAGAGCTCATCTCGAGGCCGGCTTCCCGCTTAGATGCTTTCAGCGGTTATCCGATCCGCACGTAGCTAACCTGCAGTGCCCTTGGCAGGACAACAGATACACCAGAGGTGCGTTCGTCCCGGTCCTCTCGTACTAGGGACGAATCCTCTCAACTCTCCAACGCCCACGGCAGATAGGGACCGAACTGTCTCACGACGTTCTGAACCCAGCTCGCGTACCGCTTTAATGGGCGAACAGCCCAACCCTTGGGACCTACTTCAGCCCCAGGATGCGACGAGCCGACATCGAGGTGCCAAACCGGGCCGTCGATGTGGACTCTTGGGCCCGATAAGCCTGTTATCCCCGGAGTACCTTTTGTCCGTTGAGCGACGGCGCTTCCACTTGCTACCGCCGGATCACTAAGGCCTGCTTTCGCACCTGCTCGACCTGTCGGTCTCGCAGTCAAGCTCCCTTACTGCCTTTACACTCTACGCACGATTTCCGACCGTGCTGAGGGAACCTTTGCGCGCCTCCGTTACATTTTGGGAGGCGACCGCCCCAGTCAAACTACCCGCCTGGCACTGTCCGGCGCCCGGATTCACGGCGCACCGTTAGAGATCCAATACACCAAGGGTGGTATCTCAAGGTTGGCTCCACGCCAGCCGCAGCCGGCGCTTCCAAGCCTCCCACCTATCCTGAGCGAGATGCATCGAACCCCAATACCAGGTTGTAGTAAAGGTTCACGGGGTCTTTCCGTCTAGCCGCGGGTACTCGGCATCTTCACCGAGACTGCAATTTCACCGAGCCCCTCGTTGAGACAGCGTTCAAGTCGTTACGCCATTCGTGCAGGTCGGAACTTCGCGTTATCCCCTGTTTCCAGAGGCGCAGACTATCCCTTCACCTCATCAGCGCCCTTAGGAGATCGTCCTTCGCCAGCCGACGCTTTCCGAGATTCATCTCGTAGGCGATTTCAATGATCTGGCGAAGGCCGTCCCGCCGCAGATGATCGCCTTGCTCGATCATCCGGCAAACGCTCCGAAACGCCGCAAAGCTGTTGGCCTTGCTTCCCCGTAGGGGATGGCGCTCGAAATGCGGAACGATCGGATCCAGGAGATCCACAACCGCCCGCGCTTCGTACTTGAAAGTGCGATCGGTCTTGACTCGCGGATCCATCCGCATCCGAAGAACGTTTGTAGATCCCTAAGCAGCTCCAGGTCCTTCTCGTTCAGCGAAAGCGAGAACGAGGGGCGAACCTCGAGCCCGGTCCGAAGCTTGCTCCGTAGAGCGAATGAGACGCAAAAGCATCCTTCGCCCTCCGTGAGGCCACTGACGAACCAGGGATCCAGCGGAACTCTTGCTCCATAGGCTGCCCTGTCTTGATGAGGGCCGGCGTATTGCAAGTCACTCCTTCTCCGCGCTTCCGCGGCAACGCGACCCGCCTCTCCTTTCGGATCAGTCGTTACGGGGTCAATGGGACGCTGCGTCCCACGACTTCCCTCGGGATTACCCGCGACCGAAGTCGGTAGGGCTTCCCCGATATGAGCCGGTACTCGGCCGCTCCTCGCGGAGCGGCGGGGCAAGTAAGTCTTACCCGACAAGGAATTTCGCTACCTTAGGCACGTTTGTTACTCACCGGCACCAGCCAGGGGCTAGGTCGTTTCTGTTCCGCCTAGCTCTCCATGTCGCCATGAAGGTCGGACCATATCTTCGCCCTCTTGCGAGGACGTTCAGCGTATGGCCTCTGAGGATTCTGCGGAATTGCCGCAGTCTTTCCTGCTGATTGTCTGCACCCGACACATTGTCACTGTACCGCCCGCTTCGGACGGAACGAGTAGTGCGGGATACTCAGATGTTCCAGCATATAGCTGAATTTTGTAACAGCCTCAATATTGACCGTTATAGTTACGGCCGCCGTTTACCGGGGCTTAGTTTCGGTGCTTCGGGCCGAAGCCCTAACACCTCCACGTAACCTTCCGGCACCGGGCAGGCGTCAGCCCCTATACGTCGTCTTACGACTTAGCAGAGACCTGTGTTTTTGGTAAACAGTCGCTTGAACCTATTCACTGCGGCCCTCTCGGGCTCCCTCCGCGAGGGAGTTCACCCTACTGGGGCGCCCCTTATCCCGAAGTTACGGGGCGATTTTGCCGAGTTCCTTAACGAGGGTTATCTCGATCACCTTAGTGTTCTCCACTTGCCCACCTGTGTCGGTTTTGGTACAGGCACGCGAGTCCTCCCTAGAGGCTTTTCTTGGAGGCATGGCGTCCGGGACTCGCCGGCTTAGAGCCAGCTGGCATCGCACCTCGGGTTATGCGGCCCCGGATTTTCCTAGGGCCACCCCTACATGCTTACCCCAGGGCAACCATCGCCTGGGATCCCATAGCCTTCCTCGTCCCCCCATCGGTCAAACGGACTCGACGTGGTACGGGAATATCAACCCGTTGGCCATCGACTACGCCTTTCGGCCTCGCCTTAGGACCTGACTAACCCTGAGCAGACGAACTTTACTCAGGAAACCTTGGGCAATCGGTGGAGGGGATTCTCACCCCTCTTTCGTTACTCATGCCGGCATTCTCACTTCCGGCGCCTCCACGGCTGGCTTACGCCGCCGCTTCACTGGCGCCGGAACGCTCTCCTACCGCGAGGAGACCATGACAGTCTCCCGCACCCGCAGCTTCGGTGACTAGCTTGAGCCCCGTTACATTGTCCGCGCTCGAACACTTGACCAGTGAGCTGTTACGCACTCTTTCAAGGGTGGCTGCCTCTAAGCCAACCTCCTGGTTGTCTCTGCATTCAAACATCGTTTCCCACTTAGCTAGTACTTAGGGACCTTAGCTGGCGGTCTGGGCTGTTCCCCTCTCGACGCTGAAGTTTATCCCCCAGCAACTGACTCCCGGAGTAGCCGTGACGGTCTTCGGAGTTTGCCTGAAGTCGGTAACCTGGTAGGGCCCCTAGTCCAAACAGTGCTCTACGGCCGCCACGGAATTTATCCGAGGCTATACCTAAATATATTTCGGAGAGAACCAGATATCACTGAGCTTGATTAGCCTTTCACTCCGACCCACAGGTCATCCGCCCAGTTTTCAACCTAGGTCGGTTCGGTCCTCCACGAGGTCTTACCCCCGCTTCAACCTGCCCATGGGTAGCTCGCTCAGCTTCGGGTCTACCGCCTACGACTATGTCGCCCTATTCGGACTCGCTTTCGCTTCGGCTCCGCTCATCGCTTAACCTTGCCGCAGACGAGTAACTCGCCGGCTCGTTATGCAAAAAGCACGCGGTCACGGCCGAGGCCGCTCCCACCGCTTGTAGGCACGTGGTTTCAGGTACTATTTCACTCCCCTTCCGGGGTACTTTTCACCTTTCCCTCACGGTACTAGTCCGCTATCGGTCACCAAGGAGTACTTAGCCTTGGAGGGTGGTCCCCCCAGGTTCAGTCCGCGTTTCACGGGTGCGGACTTACTCAGGAACACCTGCGGGAGGCCATGCGATTTCGTCTACGGGACGATTGCCCTCTGTGGTGCGCGGTTCCACACGCTTCGACTATCACATGACTTTGTAACTCCCGCCGGATCGGTCACGATCCGGACCAGGTGTCCTACAACCCCCGACGCGCAACGCGTGACCGCTTACACACGCCGGGTTTGGGCTATTTCCCTTTTCGCTCGCCACTACTCAGGGAGTCTCGGTTGATTTCCTTTCCTCGGGGTACTGAGATGTTTCACTTCCCCCGCTTGTCTCCACCACGCCTATGTGTTCAGCGCGGGATAACGCCGCATTACCGGCGTTGGGTTTCCCCATTCGGGCATCCGCGGGTCACTGGCTATTCAGCGCCTCACCGCGGCTTATCGCAGCCGTTCACGCCCTTCTTCGACTCTTGGTGCCAAGGCATCCACCATGTGCCCTTAATATCTTGACGGTGATCTGAGAGCCGCTTACGCAGCTCTCGGTGATACCCGTGTCATTGGCTACTGTGCAGTTTTCAAGGTCCGCGAAGAGGCGTGCGCACCGCACGGGAGCCCGGACTGGTGTCCGCGAGCCACCGGCGATGCGCCGGTCTCTCAAAACTCAACAGCATGTGAGCCGCTTCGCACGAGGCGCGAAGCCTCGTCGTGCGGCCTGCCAGGCCCGGTCGACATATCTAGTGGCCGAACGCGCTCGAGGAGAGCGCCGCGGAGCCCGAGAGCTCAAGCGACGATCCTGCCGGCGTTCGGTGCCCTGTTAGGGGCTCCCTAGAAAGGAGGTGATCCAGCCGCAGCTTCCGCTACGGCTACCTTGTTACGACTTCACCCCAGTCGCGAGTCCCACCTTCGACGGCTCCCTCCCAAAAGGGTTAGGCCACCGGCTTCGGGTGTTACTCACTCCCATGGTGTGACGGGCGGTGTGTACAAGGCCCGGGAACGTATTCACCGCGGCAGTGCTGATCCGCGATTACTAGCAACTCCGCCTTCATGCAGGCGAGTTTCAGCCTGCAATCCGAACCGAGACGCGCTTTAAGGGATTCGCTCCACCTCGCGGTCTTGCAGCCCTCTGTACGCGCCAATGTAGCACGTGTGTAGCCCTGGACATAAGGGGCATGATGACTTGACGTCATCCCCACCTTCCTCCGGTTTGTCACCGGCGGTCTCGCATGAGTCCCCAACTAAATGCTGGCAACATGCGACGGGGGTTGCGCTCGTTGCGGGACTTAACCCAACATCTCACGACACGAGCTGACGACAGCCATGCACCACCTGTGATCCTGCCCCGAAGGGAGACCGTGTTTCCACGGCTGTCAGGAACATGTCAAGCCCAGGTAAGGTTCTTCGCGTTGCGTCGAATTAAACCACATGCTCCGCTGCTTGTGCGGGCCCCCGTCAATTCCTTTGAGTTTTAGCCTTGCGGCCGTACTCCCCAGGCGGGGCACTTAATGCGTTAGCGTCGGCACGGGGGGAGTCGACACCCCCCACACCTAGTGCCCATCGTTTACAGCGTGGACTACCAGGGTATCTAATCCTGTTTGCTCCCCACGCTTTCGCGTCTCAGCGTCAGTACCGTCCCAGCGAGCTGCCTTCGCCATTGGTGTTCTTCCTGATATCTGCGCATTTCACCGCTACACCAGGAGTTCCACTCGCCTCTTCCGGACTCTAGCTTGACAGTTTCCACTGGCATTCCAGGGTTGAGCCCTGGACTTTCACAGCGGACTTACCAAGCCGCCTACACGCTCTTTACGCCCAATGATTCCGGACAACGCTAGCCCCCTACGTATTACCGCGGCTGCTGGCACGTAGTTAGCCGGGGCTTCTTCTGAAGGTACCGTCACCCCAGCCGGCTATTAACCGACGGAGCTTCGTCCCAACTGAAAGGGGTTTACAACCCGAAGGCCTTCTTCCCCCACGCGGCGTTGCTGCGTCACGCTTTCGCGCATTGCGCAAGATTCCCCACTGCTGCCTCCCGTAGGAGTCTGGGCCGTGTCTCAGTCCCAGTGTGGCTGATCGTCCTCTCAGACCAGCTACCCATCGTCGCCTTGGTGAGCCGTTACCTCACCAACAAGCTAATGGGCCGCGGGCCCATCCCGATGCGGAGGCCGAAGCTTCCTTTCCCCAGCGGCCTTATGGCCGGAGGGCACATTTGGTATTAGCCCGAGTTTCCTCGGGTTGTCCCAATCATCGGGGCAGGTTACCCACGTGTTACTCACCCGTTCGCGGCTCTGCCCCAGGCCGAAGCCTGGTTCGTCGCTCCACTTGCATGTGTTAAGCACGCCGCCAGCGTTCGTCCTGAGCCAGGATCAAACTCTCCGTGAAGAACTGCTTGACACGGGCCGCGAGGCGGCCCGCTTCACAAAGAGTCGTCAGCGCTCACACGAGGGAGCCCAAGTACACCGAGGGCTCCGGAGCGGATGACGGGGTAGGTCTTGGCGCCGTCGATCGGTCAACCCCGACTGGGGCCAACGCGGGACGACGGCGGTCGAACCTGGACACACCATCTCGACCGAGGGTCGGTCGAGGGTGCACATGCTGTTGAGTTTTCAAAGACCGTCGCACCTCTTCAGGGAAGGTGCCTCCTTCCCGCAGGCGCGCCCGAGAGCCGATATCCGGCCCCGGAGCGGACCGACGAGTATAGCGCCGAATCCGCGCCGTGCAGCGGCCATGCGAAACATCCCTCCGCGCCCTAGACAAAGCCTATCGGGAGCTGCGGCAGCCCCCCTCAAGCCCTGATTGCCAGGACTTAGGAGGCCCGCGAAGCCCCGGATCGCCAGGGCTTCAGAGCCCCGTCGAGGCGGATCTCCCCAACGTCTCCGGTCCGGAGGGTGGCCTAGGCACTACGCGACGATCTGGACCGTGACGTTGCGGCTTCGCGCTCGGTCATCGAAGTCGATCAGCACGATCTGCTGCCAAGTCCCGAGGGCCAACTCCCCATCGACCAGCGGGATCGTCTCCGAAGGGCCGATCAGGGCAGCGCGTAGGTGGGCGTGCGCATTGGTGTCGTGGTTGAGCCGGTTGTGCTGGTAATCCGAGGACGGAGGGATCAGCCGGTCCAGCAGCGCCTGGAGATCGGCGAGCCCGCCTGGCTCGTACTCCATCGTCGTCACCGCGACCGTTGATCCGGTCGCGAACACGGTTACCAGCCCACGCGCCACGCCGGACGTATGAACCACGCTGCGAACCCCGTCGGTCAGATCGACGATGTGACCGTTCCCCGGCGTGTCCATCCGCAGGAGGCCACCGTGGACGGCCACGTTCAAAGAACTCGCACGCGAACGAATCGGCGCTTGCCGAGCTGGAGCACCCTGCCGTCCAGCTCGTCGGCCGGGACGTCGAGCGAGCCGTCTGCGAGCGGTTCGCCGTCGAGCCTCACGCCACCCTGGGTGATCGCACGGCGGGCCTCCGACGTAGAGACCCCGAACGCTCGCGCCAGCAGCGCGGGAAGGTGGACGGACCCGTCCTCGCCCTGCCACGCGATCTCAGGTATGTCCGCCGGCAGCTCGTGGCGCACGAACTGGCGGTCGAACGCCTCTTCTCCCGCCGCGGCCGCCACGTCGCCGTGGAATCGCGCGACGATCTGGCGTGCAAGGGCTCGTTTCGCGTCGCGTGGGGTCAGATCGGCTCGGGGGGGCGATCCGATCAGGAGCTCATACCACGAAGGCAACGCCTCGTCGGGGATGCTCATCGTCTTGCCGTACGTCTCCTCCGGAGAGTCGGTGACCGCGATGTAGTTACCGAGGGACTTGGACATGCGTTGCGCACCGTCGGTCCCGACGAGAATTGGCATCGTGAGGACCGCCTGCTCTGGCTGCCCGTAGTGGCGCTGAACGTCGCGACCAAGCAGCAGGTTGAATTTCTGATCAGTGCCACCCAGCTCCACGTCGGCCTGCACGGCGACGGAGTCATAGCCCTGGAGCAGCGGATACAGCAGCTCGAGGATTGAGATCGGCTCCCGGGCCGCAAACCGCTTCGAGAAATCGTCGCGCTCCAGCAGTTGCGCCACCGTGGCGGTACGCGCGAGCGCGAACAGATCGGTCGCCGGCATGTCGAGCCACTGGCTGTTAAACCGGACCTCGAGCCGCTCCTCGGCGAGCACCTTCGACGCCTGTTCCTGGAAGGTGCGGGCGTTGGCATCGATCTGCACCGGGTCGAGCACCGGCCGGACGCTCGAGCGTCCGCTCGGGTCACCCACGCGCGCGGTGTAGTCGCCGACGATCAAGACGACCACGTGGCCGAGATCCTGGAACTCCCGCAGTTTGCGCAGGACGACCGTGTGGCCGAGATGAATGTCCGGGGCCGTTGGGTCGATTCCGAGCTTGACCCTCAGCGGCCTGCCCAGCGACAGCTTGCGCTCGAGCTCGCCCTCGGGGAGGCTGTCCACGGCGTCACGGGCAAGCCAGGCGGCCGCAGCGGCCGGATTGGAGAGGTCAGGAAGCGTCGACAACACTTGCGAAATATGTCGGATCGACGTCCTCGACGCCGCCCGCGAGACCGGGCGGTGCCCGGGGGCTCGATGCTAGACTGCCGCGACCCAAGGGAACCCTTGCCGCCGGGTCCCCAGGGTAGTTTGCGGTCGCCCGGCTGGGTGGGTATCGACGCGACTGCAGCCCTTCGATCGCAATGAGCGACGACGACGCAACAAGCCGAATCAACGGAATTCCGCTCGCGCACGAGCTGGACGGTGAGCGCTCCCCGTGGGCGGCGATAGCGGCGGCGGCACCGGACCCCGCAGTGCGAGCCGAGCCCGCGGAAGCGCCAGTCCCGAAGGCTGGGGCCAACGCCCCCGGGCGGCTCGAGACACCTGACCGGACGCCCCGGCGCGCAAGGCGCGCTAAAGCCGACGCGCCCGCTCCGACCTCGGATCGCCCGCCCCGGAACGGGCGCCACCCCCGTGCCGAGGAGCCCGCTCGAGCCGAAGCGCCGGCGCGCCCGGCCCGCGGGGAACGCCCCCTCCGCGCGCCCGGGCTACGCGTCGTGCACGGCCGGCCGGGCCGCCCCGGGCCGCGGTCACGGTCGAGCCGGAGGCTCCACCCGCCGCAGATCCCGCCAGCGCCCCGCCGCCCCCCTCCGAGCCCCCGCCGCGGGACCCAGGGCGACGGCGCCGGTGGCGCGACAGGGGCGGGGGATCGGATGACGGCGACCGCCCCGCACGCCCGCGGCTGCGCAAGCTGCGGCTGTTCATGATCCTCACGGGCCTGCTGGTGCTCGCACTGATCTCGACTCTCTTCGGGATGCTGATGGCGGTCGCCTCGGACGTCCCCCAGCTCGAGAATCAGCAGCAGTACCGCGTTCAGAAGAACTCGTACCTGTACGACGATCACTGGAACCCGATCGGGATCTTTCAGGCTCCGGACCCGGAGGTGATCGACAGCTTCAAGCAGATCTCCCCGTGGATGCGCCGCGCAATCGTGTCGGTCGAGGACAGGCGCTTCTGGAGCTCTCCGGGGATCGACATTCGCGGCATCGCTCGCGCGTTCATCGCCGACGTGACCGGCGGCGCGACTCAGGGCGGCTCGACGATCACGGAGCAGTTCGTCAAGAACGCGCTGCAAGAGCAGGGCAACCGAACGGTCCTCGAAAAGCTCCGCGAGGCGGCGCTGGCCTACCACCTGACCCGCAAGTGGAGCACGGAGAAAATTCTCACCCAGTATCTGAACTCGGCCTACTTCGGCAATGGCGCCTACGGCGTCGAGTCCGCCGCGCGCGTGTACTTCGGCAAGCTCCACGGTTACGACCCGAACGCGCCCGCGGACGGCAACAAGAGCGGCTGCGGCGACTCTCCACTCCCGTCGTGCGCGTCGCAGCTCGCGCCGTGGGAGTCGGCGCTGCTCGCCGGAATGGTCGCGAACCCAAGCGCGTTCAACCCGATCGCTTTTCCGAGTGCCGCCAAGGCGCGGCGGAATCTGGTGCTGAAGGACATGCTTCAGCAGGGCTACGTCACCCGGACGGAGTACTACGAGGGCATCGGCAAGCCGGTGCCCAGCGCCGCCGACCTGCAACAGCCCCAGGAACCTCCGGCCGCTCCGTACTTCACGAGCTGGCTGCGGCCGCAGATCTTGGCCGCGATGGGCGGGCACGGCGTGCGGCAGTCGGTCGCGGAGTACCGCGCGTACTACGGTGGCCTCAAGATCCGCACGACGATCGACCTGAAGCTCCAGCAGGCTGCCGACCAGGCGATCGCTCAGAACCTCCCCTCCGGCACAGGCGAACCGACCGCCTCCCTGGTGTCGATCGACAACAAGACCGGCGAGGTCCGGGCGATGGTGGGGGGTCCGATTGTCTCCAACTCGGCCGGCCAGCTCCAGGAGGACTACCAGCAGGATCCGTTCAACCTCGCCACCGAGGCGGAGCGCCAGCCTGGCTCCGCGTTCAAGCCGTTCACGCTCGCCGTTGCGCTCGAGTCCGGCTACGGCCCTGACTCGGTGCTGCTTTCGGCGCCGCTTGACGTCGTGGTCCCCCACACCGGCGGGCACGAGATCTTCCACGTGAGGAACTTCGGAAACACGTACTCCGGCCCCATCAGCCTGCAGGCGGCGACCGATGTCTCGGACAACTCCGTCTACTCACGATTGGGAATCCAAGGCCTCGGACCTCATGGAACCGACCGGATCAAGGGTCTCGCCGAGGCGGCCGGGATCCGCACTCCAGTCTCCAACAACTACGCGATGATCCTCGGCGGGCTGAAGGTCGGGGTCTCGCCGCTCGACATGGCGCACGCGTATGAGACCTTCGCGGAGGGCGGCCGCAAGGTCTACAACCCGGTGCTCGGCGCTCCCGATGAGGGACCGACCGGCATTGCCGAGATCGTGTGTCCGCAGGTCAAGTGCCGTGGGCAGCACGACATCAAGGACGTGCCGAGCTTCAAGCGCGTGCTGCCGCCGGCGATCGCCGCGGAGGTCCACACCATGCTGGAGGGAGTCGTGCAGTCGGGTACCGGAACCGCCGCCTCAATCTCGGGCGTCGTCGTCGCCGGCAAGACCGGGACCACAACCAACTACGCAGACGCCTGGTTCGTCGGCTGGACGCCGCAGCTGACGACGGCCGTCTGGGTCGGTTTCCCGAACAAACTGATCCCCATGTCCACGCTCTACAACGGTGGCCCCGTTGAGGGAGGGACATTCCCCGCGGTGATCTGGCACTCCTTCATGTCGCAGGCGCTCCAGATCCTCGCAAGCGAGCAGCCCACCCCAACGCAAACGAGCACCACGTCGACGACGAGCACCGCTTCGAATGCCGGCTCGTCCGGCTCCGGCGCCGCTCCCAGTACGACTCCCGCGCCGGCCACGACCCCCGTGACCGGTGGCGCGGGCAATGCGCCGGCCAACGGGAACGCGCCCGCCACGGGCAACGGTGGCGGCACGAACGCGGGCGGTGGCGGAACCGCCAATGGTGCCGGAGGGGGCGCCAACGGCACCGGTGCTGGACAGGGCGCGGCCGGTGGCGGGACGGCCGGTGGCGGCGCAGGCGGGACGGCCGGTGGCGGCACCGGCACCGGAGCCGGTGGAACCGGTGGCGGAGGCGGCTCGGGATCCGGATCTGGCTCGGGCGGCTCCGGCGGTGCGGGTATCGGAGGCGGCGGCTAGCGCTACGCCGCCAGCCGGACCGGCCGCGACAGGAACCGGCTTCCCACCGCACAAAACCGCCATGGCAGCTCGACCGCCTTGGTGATCCCGATTCGGCGGTCGACCGAAACCTGCACCTCACGCCATTCGCGGCGCCGTTCTCTGATAGTCACGGGACCGCGATCCAGGTCGACGCCATTGTCGGACAGTCCGATTCCGAGCGCCTGGGTCAGCTTGCCCGGCCCCGAGCAGAGGCTTCGCACCGGCTCGAGCCCCCGCCGGTCACGCATCAGGTCGATCCCCTCGATTGGCGCGAGGGCGCGGATCAGGACCCCGGCGCCGACACCTTCGGGCTCGCATACCGCGTTCAGCATCGCGTGGATCCCGTAGGAGCGGTAGACGTACGCGCGGCCGGGCGGCCCGAACAGCGTCGCATTGCGCGGGGTCAACCCGACGAAGGCGTGGGAGGCAGGCTCGGAGTCGTGGTAGGCCTCGCACTCGACGATCACTCCCGCGCACCCCTCGCGCCGGACGACGCAGCCGACCAGGTCCCGCGCGACCTCGACCACCGGCCGCTTGTAGAACCCCGGCTTCACCGAAGCGCCGCGCGCGCTCGCTCGAGCTGCTCGCGGACCCGGGCCAGGCTGGTCCCGCCGCGTGAGACCTTGCTCTCGAGCCAGGCCCGGTCACGCAGAACCGCGTAGAACTCATCGTCGAGCAACGGCGAGCTCGCGCCCAGCTCCTCGGGGGTCAGCTCCGAGAGGGCCTTGCCCTGCTCGAGCGCGCTGCGGACGAGCCCTGCCACGACCCCGTGGGCCTCACGGAACGGCAGGCCCCGTCGCACCAGGAGATCCGCGATGTCGGTCGCCGCAAGAAATTCGTCGGCGGCCGCAGCCTCCAGCCGCTCGCGGTTGAAGCGAATCGAGCCGAGCATCCCGTCGGCGGCGGCGAGCTCCAGCTGGAGCGTGTCGACGGAGTCGAACAGGTGCTCCTTGTCCTCCTGAAGATCCTTGTTGTAGGTCAGCGGCAGCGCGTGCATCACCCCGTGCAGGGCGGCGAGGTGGCCGGTGATGCGCGGCGCCTTCGCGCGCAGCAGCTCGGCCGCGTCAGGATTCTTCTTCTGGGGCATGATCGATGAGCCCGAGCTCCAGGCGTCCGAGAGCTCACAGAACCCGAACTCCTGGCTTGACCACAGCACGATCTCCCCGCCCAGCCGCGACAGGTGGGTGGCACAGGTGGCCGCCGCCGCCAGGTAGTCGAGGACGAAGTCGCGGTTAGAGACCGCATCGATCGAGTTCTCAGCCACGGCGCTGAACCCCAGCTCGCGGGCCACGAGCTCGCGGTCGGTGTCGAAGTTGACGCCGGCGAGTGCGCCGGCGCCGAGCGGCAGCACCGCGGCGGCGTCGAGCACCGCGGTGAACCGCGTCCGGTCGCGAAGGAGCATCCAGACATACGCGAGCAGGTGGTGGCTCAGGTAGACCGGCTGCGCCCGCTGCAGGTGCGTGTATCCCGGCATTGGCCAGTCGAGGTGAGCGTCGGCCTGCTCGATCAGCGTCCCGCACACCCGCTCGATCGCCGTGACCGTGTCGGACGCCGCGTCGCGGACGAACATTGCGGTGTCGGTCGCCACCTGGTCGTTGCGCGAGCGAGCGGTGTGGAGCTTCCCCCCCACCGGACCGACGATCTCGGTCAGCCGGCGCTCGATCGCCATGTGGATGTCCTCATCGCCGTCGGCGAACGGGAATGATCCATCGTCGAGCTCGCGGGCGACCTGGTCCAGCCCCTGCTCCAGCTGCTCGCGCTCGGGCGCTGAGATGATCCCCTGCGCGCCGAGCATCGCGGCGTGCGCGCGTGATTGGGCGACGTCGTATGGGGCGAGCCGGATGTCGAACGACAGCGAGTCGTTCAGCGCGCGAAACTCAGCATCCCGTGGATCTGCAAAGCGCGACACGGCCGGGATGGTACGGACCGGCTAGTGCAGCCAGCGACTGAGAGCCCCGCCCCCGAGGCCACTCCCGGCTGAAGCTCGGCACGCCGCCCATCGACGACCGCGGCGACGACCGCGCCCAGACCGAGCGCGCGCCTCACTTCAGCCGCATGACCGCGGGCAGTCCAACGTTGCCGGCCGCGTTGACCGCCCGGATCGCGACGTAGCGCTCGGCGCGGGCGGGAAGCGTGAACGTCTGCCGGCCGCCGGCCGCACCCGGGACGGGCGCACCCGCCAGCGCCGTGGCACCGGCGAAGTTCTGCGGTGTGATCGGCTTACTCGAGGTCACGACCTCGTAGCGCGTCGCGGTGCCGCACAGCAGGTCGGCGCCCGGCGCGGTGAAGCTCAGCACCCGCTGATGCAGCGAAGCCGAGTACGGCTTGCCCGGCGTTACCGCGTCGATCGTGTAGTTGCCCGAGTTCCAGTCGTCGTGGTGGAAGCGCGGCGATGAGCTCGGCGAGCACGCTGGGGCGGCGGTCGTGTAGACCGACAGAGTTCCCGAGCGGGTGATCGAGACCACGATCAGGGTTGCTCCGGATCGCGTCGCCTCAGCCGCCGCCTCAGGACCGAGCCGTTTTAGGCCCCCGCCGGGCGTCGGCGAGCAAGTCGTCGATGGTGGTGCGAGCCACGGGGCGAAAGACTACGTGCGGCCGGTCAGCGGGGGCTCCCGGCGATCGCCGCCACCGACAGGCCCAATCCGCCGTCGACTCGCAGCACGGCCCCGTTGATGTAGGCGGCCGCAGGCGAGAGCAGGAAGCTGACGACGCCCGCGATCTCGTCCGGCGCGCCGGCGCGACCGAGCGGGATCGCTGCCGTCACGGCCTGCTTGATCTGGTCGGGCAGAGCCCGCACCTTGGGCGTTGCAATGAACCCCGGCATCACGACGTTGCAGCGGATCCCCCGCGGAGCCCACTCCGTCGCGAGCGTTCGCGCCATCCCGACGACCCCGGCCTTCGACGCGCCGTATGCGACCTGGCCCGGGATCCCGATCTCGGCAGCAGCCGAGGAGATCAGCACCACGCGCCCATCGCCCGACTGCGCCAGCGCCTCGAAGGCCGCGCGCACGACGTAGAAAGCGCCGTACAGGTTCGTTTCGATGTCCTTGCGCCAATCCTCGTCGGAGAACCGCTCGGCCCGATGGATCGTGTCGACCACGCCGGCGTTGGCGATGACCGCGTCGCAGCCGCCGAGATCCGCGATCGCGCGCTCTACGCCGGCCCGCGCCGCCGCCTCGGAGCGCACGTCGAACTCGACCGTCGTCGCGGCGTCCGTGAGCTCTGTGAGCGGCGCGCCGGGAGCGTCGCACGCTGCCACCGCGCAGCCGCGCGTCGCGAGGGCGTCGAGGATCGCACGGCCGATCCCGCCCGCCGCACCGGTCAGGACCACGTTGCGCCCCGACGGGGCGGTGTCAGCCGGCATCGCCCGCCTTGGGGATCCGGTCCAGGCCGTAGCGAGCCCAGTGGCGCTCCGGGATGTCCGCCGGATCCTTGTACCAGTACCACGTACACGGATCCCGGTCGTAGTCGTCCGGCGGGTCGCTCGGATACAGCGGATAGCCGATCCAGCGGATCGGAAGCGACTCGTTCATGAACGAGCAATGCGTGCAGTAGAGCGGGAAGCCCTCACGGCCGTAGCTCCAGTCGTGCCCACGCTCGGTGACCCCGTAGCCGTTGGGCCCCTCGTAGCGGCCCATCCGCACCAGCCGCTGGCCCGAGCCGCACGGATTCATCTCGAAGGTGAACTTCTCGTCGTCCTCGGTGATCGTGAACGCGCCCGGCTGCGGACCGGTGCCGCTGCACGAGTGCGCTCGCCACGTCGCCGCCAGCGCGTGCACGATCTGCTTGCGGTCGCGCCCCGCGATCGTCTTCACGTCCCGCTGCCAGCCGCGCCCCTGCCCGTAGCTCCACGCGTCGGCGACGGCGTCCTCGCCGAAGCGTTCCTGCACGAACGAGATCAGCCCTGCGATCCCCTCGACCATCAGGTCGTGCAGGTAGCGCCATTCGTGCTTCATCGCCTCGCCCAGCGCCCGCGCCTCGTCCACGTCGCCACGGTCGAGCGCCTCGATCGCGCGGTCCATCGTCGGCCGCGACATATCATGCAGCTCCTCCTCGGAAAACCATCGCTCACCCATCGCCCCTCCAGTAGCTCGCACTCAGGACGGGCCGATCCTACCCGGGGCACGCAGGGCCTCGGTGCGAGTCAGGCGATGCCGTGCTCGTACGCGTAGCGGACGGCTTGTGCCCGGTCGCGAGCACCTGTCTTGTAGAAGATCCGGTTGATATGGGTCTTGACCGTCGCACCCGAGACAACCAGGGATTGCGCGATCTCCGCGTTCGACAAGCCGGCGGCGATCAGCTTCAGCACCTCGAGTTCTCGAGACGTCAGCTCGTCGGGACCCTCGTCAGACCCCGCGCCGTGGGCTGATTGCTGCTCGGTAACCGCCGCCACGAGGCGACGCTGCACCCCGGGGTCGAGGTGCGTGTGGCCAGCGACCACGGCTCTGATCGCCTGCTCGATCTCCTCGGCGCTCGCGTCCTTGGTCAAGTACCCCAGCGCGCCGGCGTGGAGCGCGGGGAACAGTGACTCGTCGTCGGCGTAGGTTGTCAGCACCAGGACCTGCGTGTCCGGGAGCGTCGCGCGGATTTGACGCGTCGCCTCGGCGCCCTCCATCCGCGGCATCCGCAGGTCCATCAGGACGACATCGGGCCGCTCACGCTGGGCGCACGCGACGGCCTCGACCCCATCGGCCGCGGTGCCGACCACCTCGACGCCCTCGATGAGCCCGACGAGCATGCTCAGTCCGTCGCGTACGACTCGCTGATCATCGGCGATGAGCAGCCTGATCGGCATCTGGCTCATCCCGGCACGTCCAACTCGACGAGCCAACCGTCGTCTGTCGCCCCGGCCCGCATGGTGCCGCCGACGCGCTCCACGCGCTCGCGCAAGCCGGCCAGGCCCCGGCCGCCGCCGAGCCCCTCTAGCCCTGCGGTCGCTGGAGCGCGGGTCGATGCCAGGGGCCGGTCCTCAACCGTCAAGATCGCGCGTCGGTCGGCATATCGCACGACCACGGTCGTGCTCGCGCCCGGCGCGTATCGCGCCACGTTGGTGAGCGCCTCCTGCGCCCCGCGGTAAAGCGCCAGCCCCGCCTCACGCGGGAGCGCTCGAACAGCGCCCTCGATCCGGAGAGTCGCGTCGACGTTCATGTCGCCCTTCAGCTTCGCGATCAGCGATGGCAGCTCCTCGACGCCTGGAAGCTCCTCGCCGCGCAGCGTTCCGACCGCCTGTCGCGCATCGGCGAGCCCATCCTTGACGAGTTCGCTAGCGCGGTCGATCGCCGCCCGAAGCTGAGCCCGTGACTGCTCACGTTCGGCAAGCTTCCGCGCCCCCTGCAGCTGAATCGCCGCTCCTGAGAGCGAGTGCGCAAGCACATCGTGAAGCTCAGTTGCGATCCTGCCGCGTTCCTCGATCGCGGCCGCCCTCGTCTGATCCTCGCGTGCATCCTCGAGCTGGGCGAGCAGGACCTCGGTCTGATCTTGGCTCGCGCGTGACTGCTTCAGGAAGTACGCGATCATCCCCAGCAGTACGCATAACAGTGTGTTCGCCAGCACCGATGACGCTGAGCTCCCCGCGATCGCGGTGGCCAGGTCCAGTGCGACGGTGGTAGTCGCGCCGACGGCGATCCCGAGCGGAAGCGGAAGCCTCGCCACGGCCATCCATACCGCCGCACCGGCAGCGAGTCCCGGCGTGCCCTTCGGCTGCAGCGCGGCGAGCGCGACACCCGCAGCGCCGATGGCGGAGATGACCGTCGCCTGCATGCCCACGCCCATGCCGGTGAACCGGCCTTGGATCGCCAGCGCGAGGGACGCCGCGAAGACACACAACGCGATCGTGACGCCGAGACCATCGCCGTGCAGCCCGGGGTGAGGATGAGCTCCGAATGTCCCGGCCACCACGGCCAGGATCAGCGCCACCCCGAGCGGCCGGAGCACGCCCCGCTGTCGGCGCAACCGGAGCTGTGCACGGGACTCCGCCTCTGCGACACGGCGACTCTGAATGTGGGAGATCACACGCCCCTCAGTGGTGCAGAAGATAGAACGAGATCCGGCCCGCCGGGGCGGGCCGGACGAAATCGTCGATGTCCCCGCTCAGGCGCCGAGCGCGAGTGCCGAGGGAGCTGCGCTGTGGGTCATGCGCCGGGCTCGGAGCTGGACCGTCACCAGACGTGCTGTCACTTCGCAGAGGGCCATCGACACGAGCGCGACGGGCCACGCGGCTGCGCCTACGTGGTGAGCGATGCTGAAGCTGCCGATGGCGGGCTCCGCACCGTTGTTGACTGCGAACACGAAGATCATCCGGGCGCAGATTCCAGCGATCAGCAAGGCGCCGGCGATCCAGCCGACACGGGCGAGCGCCGCTCCGGTCTCGTCGACACGAACGTGCGTCGCAAAGCCGCTCAGCAGACCGAGGCCGAGGCCAACAGTTGCCAGCAGACCGACCAGTACGAGATCGTTCCCCGCGGTGGGGATCGAGTGGACGAAGTGCTGAGCGACGAAGAACACGACCCCCAGCGGCACCAGCAGGCTCCGACGATCAAGACGGTGTTCACGGGCCTGACGGAGAACAACGAACACAAAGACTGCGTTGATGAGGTAATCGGTGAATGTCATGCCCCGATGATCGACCGGTAGGGGCCGCTTGTCGTCGGCGCAGAGGTTGAATCGCGGGTTGATCCTTCTCAACCCGCAGGTTGACCTAACGACGCAGCACCTCTGCGAGCGAGGACGCCACCCGCTCGACCTGACCCTCGCTCATGTCAGGGAAGAACGGCAGCGCGATCGACCGCGCGGCCACGTCCTCGCACACGGGGAACTCGCCCTCGCGGTGGCCGAAGCGCTCGCGGTAGTAGCTCAGCAGGTGAACGGCCGGGAAGTACGGCCTACTCTGGATCCCCTTCACGCCGAGCGCACGCACCGCGTCGTCGCGTACCACATCACGCGGCAGCTGGACCACGTACACGAACCATCCTCGGTGATTGCCGCCCGCGTCGGGGCAGGGCAGCTCGAGGCCCTCGATCCCAGCAAGCGCTTCCCGGTAGAGGGCCGCGACACGCGCTCGCCCCGCGAGCATCGACTCAAGTCGCTCGAGCTGTGCGATCCCGAGCGCGCAGGCGATATCCGACAGTCGGTAATTGAAGCCGAGGCGGTCGTGATCAAGCCAGTCCATGTCCGGCGCGCGGCCCTGGTTTCGCTCGGAGTCCACGCGCTCCTTGATCGCGGGGTCGACGCTGGTGAGCATCCCTCCCTCGCCGGTCGTCAGTTGCTTGTTGGCGTAGAAGCCGAACGCCGCCGGGTTGCCCCTGCCGCCTACCGGCCTCCCGTCGGAGTGCACGGCCCCGAGCGCCTCACAGGCGTCCTCGACGATCGGTACGCCGAGGCGCTCGAAGGCGGGCATCTCGGCGGGGTAGCCGAAAACGTGCACCGGCAGCAGCGCCGCTGTCCGCTCGGTGACCGCGGCGGCCACCGCCTCCGGATCGAGGTTCAACGTCACCGGGTCGATGTCCGCGAACACCGGGCGGGCGCGCTCGTATAGAGCGACGTTCGCGCTCGCCACGAACGAAAACGGGCTGGTGATCACCTCGTCTCCCTCGCCGACCCCGACGGCGCGCAGTGCCAGGTGCAGGGCGGTCGTGCCGCTCGAGACGGCGCTGGCAAGCGGCGCCCCGACGCGCTGAGCGAACGCGCGCTCGAACTCCTCGAGCCTCGGGCCCAGCGACAGCCGTCCGGAGCGAAGCACCTCGAGCACCAGCTGCTCCTCCCGCTCCCCGATCACGGGCTTGGCGAGCGGGATCGCCTCCTGCTTGGTTGTGCTCACGAGCCGGGCTTGGCCCGCGCGGCCTGGCCGCGCGGTTGCCGGCGGGAGACGTGCATCCCGTATTCGAGCGAGTCGACGAGGGCCTCCCATGAGGCCTCGATGATGTTCTCCGAGACCCCAATCGACCCCCACACGTGCTCGCTGTCGGAAGCGTCTAGCAGCACTCGCGTGACCGCGCCGGTGCCCTTCGTCTCGTCGAGGATCCTCACCTTGAAGTTGACGAGGTCGATGTCGCGCAAGTGCGGGTGGATCTCGACGAGCGCGTCGCGCAGCGCCCGGTCGAGGGCGTTGACTGGTCCGTTGCCCTCGGCGGTGCGCACGTAGCGCTCGCCGTCGACCCAGATTTTGATCGTCGCCTCGGTCTCGACGCGACCGTCGGCGCGCTTCTCGACGATCGCCCGCCACGACTCGAGCCGGAAAAGCGGCTCGAACTCGCCGGTCTCCCGGCGCAGCAACAGCTCGAACGAGCCGTCGGCCGCCTCGAAGTGGTAGCCGAGATGTTCGAGCTGCTTGACCCGCTCGGTGACCCGCGCTGCGTCGCGGTCGTCGAGCTCGATGCCCGCCTCTCGCGCGCGCGCACGAACGGTTCCCCTTCCGGAGAGCTCTGAGATCAGCAGCTCACGCTGGTTGCCGACGATCTCCGGGTCGACGTGCTCGAACGTGGCTGGATCCGCGTTGACGCCGGCCACGTGCATCCCGCCCTTATGCGCGAACGCGTTGCGCCCGACGTACGGCTGGTCCGGATCGGGGGTGAAGTTGAGCAGCTCGTCAAGGAAATGCGCCGTCGCCGTCAGCGAGGCGAGCTGCTCGTCGGTCACGCACTCGTAGCCGAGCTTGAGTTGGAGGTCGGGGATGATCGTGACGAGGTTGGCGTTGCCACAGCGCTCGCCGTAGCCGTTCATCGTGCCCTGGACGTGCATGGCTCCTTGCCGTACGGCCGCCAAGGAATTTGCGACCCCGCAGCCGGCGTCGTCGTGGCAGTGGATTCCAACGCGCACGCCGGAGTCCGCGAGCTCGGCCACGACCGCGGCCATCGCGCTCTCGATCCCGTTCGGCAGCGTCCCGCCGTTGGTGTCGCAGCAGGTGACCGTCTCTGCGCCCGCCCCGGCGGCCGCGCGCAGGCAGCTGATCGCGTACCCCGGGTCGTCCGTGAACCCGTCGAAGAAGTGCTCAGCGTCGTAGATCACGCGTTTGCCCTGCGCGACCAGGAAGCCCACCGAGTCGGCGATCATCTCCAGGTTCTCGTCCCGGTTGACCTTGACCACCTTCTCCAGGTGAAGTGCCCAGGTCTTGCCGACGACTGTGCACACCGGCGCGAAGCAGTCGGCCAACACCCGCAGCGCCGCGTCGGCCTCGGCGCGCGTGTCACGCCGGCGCGTCATCCCAAACGCCGCCACCTCAGCCTGCGCGAACCGCTCGCGGGCAAGCAACTCGAATAGCTCGAGCTCCTTGGGGTTGGAGCCCGGGAAGCCGGCCTCGATCAGGTCGACCCCGAGCTCATCGAGGCGATGGGCGACGCGCAGCTTCTCCTCTGCGGAGAGCGACATCCCCTCGCCCTGCATGCCGTCGCGCAGGGTCGTGTCGTAGAGCTCGATCCGTGTCATCGCCGGCGGGCTACGAGGGCTGAGCGCCGGTGGGCACCTTCACCACGTCGAGCCACTCGGCGTAGCGCGGGTCGCGGCCATGGATCGCGTCGTCGTAGACGCGCTGTAGCTCGCGGGTGATCGGCCCCGGCTCGCCGGCGCCGATCGAGTGGTCGTCGATCTCACGGACAGGCACGACCTCCGCCGCGGTGCCCGTCAGGAACACCTCGTCGGCGAGGTACAGCTCGGCCCGCGCCACGTCGCGCTCGACGATCTCGTACCCCAGGTCCTCGGCGATCTGGACGATCGAGCGACGGGTGATGCCGTCGAGGATCCCCGCGGTGTGGCCGGGCGTCGCGATCTTGCCCTCGCGAACTATGTAGATGTTCTCGCCCGAGCCCTCGCACACGGAGCCGTGGTGATTGAGCAGGATTGCCTCCTGGTACCCGGCCTTCGACGCCTCGATCTTGGCCAGCACGCTGTTCAGGTACTGCCCGCTCGCCTTCGCGTGTGGGATCAGCGCATCGTGCGGGATCCGCCGCCAGCTGGCCACCTTGGCGCGCACGCCCGCCCGCTTGCCCTCTTCGCCCAGGTACGCGCCCCACGGCCACACCGCGATCGAGACCTCGACCGGCGCGTCCAGCGGATAGAGCCCCATCTGGCCATAGCCGCGGAACGCGATCGGGCGGATGTAGCACTCGCGCAACTCGTTGGCTCCGATCAGCTCGTGCGTCGCAGCGCGCAGTTCCTCAAGCGTGTACGGGATCGGCATGTAGTAGAGCTCGGCCGACTTGAACAGACGCTCGAGGTGGTCGTGGTGGCGGAAGATCGCCGCACCCTGCGAGGTCTCGTAGGCCCTCACACCCTCGAACACGCCCGTGCCGTAATGAAGGCCGTGCGTCAATACGTGGACCTTGGCGTCCTCCCAGGCGACGAGCTCTCCGTTGTGCCAGATGAGGTCCGCTTGCTCCACGACTACTCCTTGGGTCGTTCGCTACAAGTTCTTCAGGACTGCCTGGGTTGCATCAGCGGTGCTCGCTGTGCCCCCCAGGTCGGGTGTGCGTAGCCCCTCGGCCAGCGCCCGATCGACGGCCGATTCTACCGCCGTTGCAGGCGCTTCCATACCGAGTCCGTGGCGCAGCATGAGCGCCGCCGAGAGGAACATCGCCAGCGGATTTGCGGCGCCGGTGCCGGCGATGTCAGGCGCTGAGCCGTGGACCGGCTCGAACACGCCAGGCCCCTGCGCTCCGAGCGACGCGCTTGGAAGCAGCCCGATCGAGCCGGTCAGCATCGCGGCCTCGTCGCTGAGGATGTCGCCGAACATGTTCTCGGTGAGGATCACCTCGAAGTGCCGCGGAGCGGCGATCAGTCGCATCGCGGCGTTGTCGACGAGCAGGTCCTCGAGCTCGATGTTGGGGAACTCGGCGCCGTGGATCTCGTGGACCACTGCGCGCCACAGTCGGCTCGTCTCGAGAACGTTCGCCTTGTCGACGCTCGTGACGCGTGAGCGCGCCGCCCCGAAGGCGACCCGCGCGATCCGCTCGATCTCCTCGCGCGTGTATACGCACGCGTCGGAGGCGCTGTCATCCGTCCGGGTCTTTTCGCCAAAGTAGATCCCGCCGGTGAGCTCGCGAACGACCAGCAGGTCGGTGCGCTCGATCAGCTCACGCTTCAGTGGGCTGGCGTCATATAGCGCCGGAAGCGGCTTGACGGGCCGGAGGTTGGCGAATAGGCCGAGCCCCTTGCGCAGGCCGAGGAGCCCCTGTTCGGGACGCGGCTTGGCGGGGTCCGTGGTGTCCCATTTGGGTCCGCCGACCGCGGCCAGGAGCACCGCGTCGGCCGCCCGGCAGGCCTCGAGCGTCCCGTCGGTCAGCGCGGTTCCGTAGGCGTCGATCGAGGCACCGCCGAACAGATGCTCCTCGTACTCGAGCTCGACGCCGACCGCACGCAGCACCGCCACCGCAGGCCCGATGATCTCGGGGCCGATGCCGTCGCCAGGGAGGAGGATCACGCGCGGGGCCATGGCGGTGGGCCACGGTAGCGGATGCCTGTGGTCGGGCGGGGCCGTAGGGACAGCGCTCACCGCCTCCGCAGGAGCAAGAGAGGGCCGGCGCCGAGCACGTCGGCCCGCTTCATTTGCCCAGGTCCTACCTCGTGATGCGCAGAACCAAGGTTGTGACGGTCTGCGGAACCCCGTTCGTGCCGGTGTAGTCGATCACCAGCTGGATCGTCGTGCCCAAAAGAAGCGCCGCCACCGACTCATGGCCCACCGGCCTTCCTCCACAGCTGTCTCCTCGCCAGGGGCGCCCCAGCGGCACCGCGGGCGCGGAGTGTACGAAGCGCGCCGGTGGCGGCCGCCAGTTCAGCCGCGCCGTGCCGTCATGTTCAACCGCACGTAGTCGAGCACGAGTGGCTCGCCTGTCCTCGCGAGGACCTCGTCGACGAACGGACCCCGATGCTCCGCGGGCAGCGGGTCGAGGTGGCGCACCAGACACACGGTCTGTACGAACGCCCTCGGATCCGCCGGCGTCACCGACTTCGGCTCGAGCCAGCACCTGACGTCGCTGAACCCGGCATTACGCAGCCGCGTGTCGGTGTCCTCAGCGCTTGCGTAGTTCCACGGCCGCCTCCAGGCGGCGAAGTAGGGCCCGTACGGATGCTCGTCGGCCACCTCGTCGGCGGTCGTGCGGAACGCATCGATGTTTCCGTAACCGCCGCACTGGGCGACCAGCCGCGCTCCCGGCTTCATCGACCGATGTAGCGCCGCGAACAGCGCATCGTGATCGTGAAGCCAGTGAAAGGTCGCGTTTGAGAAGACCGCGTCGACGGGCTCAGGGAGATCGAGTTCGATCAGGTCCTGGCAAAGCACGACAACTCGCTCGCCGAGTGTGGCCTGCGCGTGCTCGGTCATCGACGGCGCCGCGTCCACTCCGTACACACGCCCACGCGGCACGCGATCCAAGATCACGGCGGTCACCCGCCCGCTGCCGCATCCGGCGTCGAGCACGACCTCATCGCCATCGAGCGGCAGGCGCTCGAGCTGCTCCATCGCCCAGACGAACTGGACGTCGCCAGAGACGCGGTCGTAGGTGACCGCGTCCCAGTCGCGACCCATCAGAGGGCCGTCGTGACCGGACCGGGTCGCTCGCGGTCGCGTTCGTAGGCCGCGATCGCATCCCCCTGCGCGAGCGTCAGCGCCACGTCGTCGAGCCCGTTCAGCAGCCGGTGCTTGGTCTCGGGGTCGATCTTGAAGGTCGCGCTGCCGCCGGGCCACCGCACCTCCTGAGCCGCGAGATCGACCTGGGCCTCCCCCGTCTCCGCGATCGCGCCGCAATCGGTAATGCTCAGCTCGACCGGCAGCAAGCCGATCTTGGTGCAGTTGGAGCGGAAGATGTCCGCGAAGCTCGGCGCGATGACCGCGCGAAAGCCGTAGTCCTCGAGCGCCCACGGGGCATGCTCGCGGCTCGAGCCGCAGCCGAAGTTGCGCCCGGCGACCAGGATGGGGTTCTTCGGCAGCTCCCAACCCGGCTCCTGCGCCCAGTCGTAGAAAAGAAACTCCCCGAATCCCGTGCGCTCGATCCGCTTCAGGAACTGCTTGGGGATGATCTGGTCGGTGTCGACGTCGTCGCGGTTGAGCACCGACACCCGTCCGGTGATCGTCTCGACCGCCCTCATGATTCCCACTCCCTGATGTCGACGAAATGACCTGCGACGGCGGCCGCGGCAGCCATCTGCGGGGAGACCAGGTGCGATCGCGCGCCGCGCCCCTGCCGCCCCTCGAAGTTGCGGTTCGACGTCGACGCGACACGCTCGCTGGGGGCCGCGATGTCCGGGTTCATCCCCAGGCACATCGAGCAGCCGGCGCCGCGCCAATCGAACCCGGCGCGGGTGAACACCTGATCCAGTTCCTCGCGCTCGGCCTGAGCCTTGACCTGCTGTGAGCCCGGCACCACCATCGCATAGACGCCCTCGGCGACCTTGTGGCCGTCGATCATCCCCGCGGCGGCGCGCAGATCGCCGATCCGCGAGTTCGTGCACGAGCCGATGAATACCCGATCGAGCTTGATCTGCTCGATTGGTGTGCCCGGCTCTAGTCCCATGTACTCGAGTGCACGCTCGTCTTGCTCGGAGGCGGGTTCCGGCACCGCCTCGGTCACGGGCACGACCATCCCCGGGTTTGTCCCCCAGGTCACCATCGGGCTGAGCGCCGAGGCGTCCACCGCGATCTGGCGATCGAAGCTCGCATCGTCGTCGCTGCGGAGCTCGTACCACTCCGGCGGAATGTCGGCGGGCGCGGCCGGCGTTCCGAGCACCCACTCGAAGGTCGTCTCGTCGGGGGCGACCATGCCGGCCCGTCCCCCACCCTCGATCGTCATGTTGCAGACCGTCATCCGGCCTTCCATCGTGAGCGACTCGATCGCGGGCCCCGCAAACTCGACGACGTGTCCGGCGGCTCCGTCCACGCCCATCTGGCCGATCGTTGCGAGGATCAGGTCCTTCGCGGTGACCCCGAAGCCGAGCTCGCCGTCATACCGGATCAGCATCGAACGGGGCTTTGACTGCACGAGACACTCTGTCGCGAGCACGTGCTCGACCTCGCTCGTGCCGATCCCGAACGCCAGCGCCCCGAATGCGCCGTGGGTGGCGGTGTGCGAGTCGCCGCAGACGATCGTCATGCCCGGCTGCGTCACGCCTAGCTCGGGGCCGATCACGTGGACGATCCCCTGCTTGTCCGACCCGAGCGAGTAGAGCGGGATCCCGAACTCCTCGCAGTTGCGCTCGAGCGTCTCGACCTGCACCCGGGACAGCGCGTCCTTGATCCGGGCGGCCACGGGTGTGCCGTCCGTCGGAACGTTGTGATCGGCCGTGGCCAGCGTCCGGTCGGGGCGGCGGACCGGGCGGCCGGCGAGCCGGAGCCCGTCGAACGCCTGTGGGCTGGTGACCTCGTGGACGAGGTGCAGATCGATGTACAGCAGGCCTGGCGCGACCTCGTGGGCATCCCAGATCTTGTCGAACAGGCTCTTGGGCATGGTCAGCTCCTCCGGAGACCGGCGCTGAGGACCGCTAGCAGCACCGCCTCCTCGGTTCCGGGGTTCTCGAAGTGATGGGGAAGGTCGGCGTCGAACGTGACGCAGTCGCCGGCGCTCAGTTCGTACCGAGCGCCGTCGCAGACGAGGACGACGGTGCCTGACTCGACGACCGCCGTCTCGCGGCTTCCCGGCTCATGCATCGGGGGGTCGCCAGCACCGCCCGTCACCGAGTCGGCCGCCAGCCTGTGTCGCGAGAGCTCGGCGCGCTGCCCGGGAAGTGGCGGGGTCAGGATCTCGTAGCTGTGTCCGTGGGCGCCCGTCGGGCCCTTGCGTCGCTCGGAGCTGCGCACGACCGTCACCGCCCCGTCCTCGTCGAGGCGCAGCAGCTGCGAGAGCCGCAGGTCAAGTCCGGTGGCGATCCGCGCCGCGACCTGGAGCGTCGGGCTTGTCTCGCCGCGCTCGACCTGCGAGAGCATCGGCGCGCTCACGCCAGATCGCTCGGCCAGGTCACGAAGCGAGAGGTCCATCGCCTCGCGAAGGGCTCGAATTCGCGGCCCGAGCGAGGGCTCGAGGTCGCGGCGAGCGACGTCTGAGACCACCCGCGAGCCCGCAAGCGACCCCGCCCACTCAGCCGTCAGCTTCGACCCCACGCGAACTTCAGACATGACCGCGTACGTTATCACGTACACTTGTCTGCCAACACTGCCGGTGTTGCCACACGGCCGGCCGAAGACGACCTGGATAGCCTCGCGTTATGTCCTCTCTCCCCGACGCACTCGTCCTCGGAGGCGGTGGGACGCTGGGCGAGGCCTGGATGATGGGGGTGCTCAGCGGGCTCGAGGACGCAACGGGTCTCGACATGCGTCGCTGCGAGTACTTTGTCGGCACCTCGGCGGGCTCGATCGTGGGCGCGCATCTCGTCGCCGGTCGCTCGCCTCGGCGACCCGATCCGCTGCCCGGCCACGCGGAGCGGCCTGATGCCCCGGAAGCCCCCGAAGAACCCGCGAACCGCCTCGCGAGCGCCGGGGCCGAGGCGGCGCGCCGCGCAGGCGCGTGGGCGATCGCCGCGGCGGGCACGTTCGCGCCCCTGGCGCTCGGCATCACAACGCCGGGCGGCGCGCTGATGCGCGGAGCGCTGCTACGCCGGCTTCCCCGCCCGCGCCAGACGCTCGACCGACTCCACGATCACGTGGCGAAATCGGGCGCCCAGTTCGACGGGCGCCTGCGCGTGACGGCCGTCGACCGCAGCAGCGGGAGGCGGGTGGTGTTCGGCAGCCCGCGTGCCCCTCGCGCGAGCGTCGCGGACGCGGTCACCGCCTCGTGCACTGTCCCGTGGCTGTTCGCGCCGGTCGAAATCGACGGGCACCAGTACGTCGACGGAGGGGTGTGGAGCCCCACCAACCTCGACGTCGCGCCCGTCAGGCGCGGCGCCGATGTGCTCTGCCTGAACCCGACCGCCAGCCTCAACGGCGCCAACGACCTGATCGGCGCCGTCCGGCGCGCTTCGCGCGCCGCGGCGGCGGTCGAAACGCTGGCGCTCCGACGCCGCGGAGCGGAGGTTCGGACGTTCGGACCGAACGCGGCGAGCGCCGACGCGATGGGTCTCAACCTGATGGACCGCAAGCGCGCTAGGCGCGTACTGGCCGCCGGCTACAGGCAGGGCCTCGAGATCGCAGCTGACGACGGCGCGAGCTGATGGCCGGCCGCTGCTTCGGCGACGGCGACCCGCTCTACGAGCGCTATCACGACGAAGAGTGGGGTTTTCCAGTGCTCGACGAGCGCGGGCTGTTCGAGCGGATGAGCCTCGAGGCGTTTCAGTCGGGCCTCTCATGGCGGACGATCCTCAACAAGCGGCCCGCATTCCGCGCGGCGTTCGCGGACTTCGACCCGGATGCGGTGGCGCGCTTCGGCGACGCAGACGTCGCTCGGCTGCTCAGCGACGCGGGGATCGTCCGGAACCGCGCCAAGGTCGAGGCCACGCTCGCCAACGCGCGCGCCACGGTGGCAATCCGGGAGGCCGGGACGCCGCTCGAGCAGGTGGTCAGAGCGCACGCTCCAACACAGGGTCGACCGCCTTCGACCTGGGCGGACGTGCCCGCGACGACGCCGGACACGGTGGCGCTCGCTCGGGAGCTCAAGCGGAGCGGCTTTCGTTTCGTGGGCCCAACCACGCTTTACGCGCTGATGCAGGCGTGCGGCCTGGTCGACGACCACCTCGCCGGATGCCCCGCCCGCCCCGCCGTCGAGCGCGCGCGGCGCGCCGCGGGACTGGCGTAGCCGGTTCGGCTTACTGTGATCATTGTCACGGTGCGCGCGGTCCGCGCGCGCAACGATCCGCTTAGGGACGGGTACCGTGGCCGCCGAGCCCACACTTCGCGCACTGGCGCTCGCATCGCCGACGTCGACGACGCCGCCGGCCTCGCTCGACGAGGAGCCGTACAACACGGGTCCAGCGATCGCAGCTCAGATGATCAAGCAGCTGCGAATCGCGCTTCCGGCCATCAATGCGGTCAGCGCCGCCCTGTCCTACATCTTCATCGTGTTCGTGGTGCCCTTGCCCGGGCCGCTGACGCCCGCCTCGGCACGGCTCGCGGCGCTGTTCGCGACGATCGGCGTGACCGCCGCCGCTTGTGTGATCGGCGACCACTGGGGCGAGCGGGCGGGCAGGCCGATACGGGACTGGCTCGAGGAGGGCCGAGCGCCCGACGAAGCGGAGCGGCTGCGCACGCTGCGGCTCCCCCTGCACGAGGCCGGCCAGGTCTTGGCCGTGTGGTCGTTTGCGGCCGTCGCCTTCGGCGTGTTCGACCTGGTGCTCGGCGGTTCGGTCATCGGCGGCGCCCTTGTGGTGGTCATGGTGATCATCGGCGGACTCGTCTCTTCGGCCCTCTGTTACCTGGCCACCGAGTGGATTGCGCGCCCGGCGGCGGCGCTGGCGCTGTCGGCCGATCCGCCGACGCGCCCGCTGATGCCGGGGATCGCGACGCGCATCTACCTCGCGTGGGAGTTCGGCACCGCCGTGGCGGTCGGAGGTGCCATGGTCGTGTCGATCGCATACCTCTTCGGGGCCAAGATGACGCCGGACCGGATGGCCGCAACCGTCATCTTCCTCGGCGGCCTTGCTCTGACCATCGGCTTGGGCACGCTGCTCGTCGCGATCCGCTCGGTGGCCGGTCCGGTGCGTGAGATGCGCAGCGCGATGCGACGCGTCGAGGCCGGAGACACGGACGTGACGGTGGCGGTCGACGACGGCAGCGAGGTGGGGCTGCTTCAGGCCGGCTTCAACCGGATGGTGGCCGGGCTGCGCGAGCGCGACCGGGTGCGAGACCTGTTCGGCCGCCACGTCGGCGAGGTGGTCGCGGAATCCGCTCTCGGGCAAGAGGTGGAGCTCGGCGGCGAGCTCCGAGAAGCGGCGATCCTGTTCGTCGACGTCCTCGGCTCGACGGCGTTTGCCGCGGACCGGGACGCGCGTCAGGTAGTCGCGACGCTCAACCGCTTCTTCGAAGTCGTGGTCGACGTCGTCACCCTCCACGGCGGGTGGGTCAACAAGTTCGAGGGCGACGCCGCGCTTTGTGTGTTCGGTGCGCCTACCGAGCACCCGGATCCGGCGAGCGCTGCGCTCGCCGCTGGACGCGAATTGCGTCGGCGGTTGGGCCGCGAGCTCGACGGGATCGAGGCCGCGGTGGGGCTGTCCGCCGGACGCGTTGTGGCGGGCAACATCGGAGCCGCCTACCGCTATGAGTACACGGTGATCGGCGACCCCGTAAACGAGGCAGCGCGCTTGACGGACCTCGCCAAGGGGAGACCGTCACGCCTGCTCGCGTCGGAAGCCATCCTCAGCCGCGCCAGCACCCGTGAGGCCGGCCGCTGGGAGTTCGGCGAGCCGGTCGTACTGCGCGGCCGCTCCGCAGCGACGCGGGTCGCGGCCCCCGTCTAGGGGGCCGGGACCGCCTCCGCCGGCGACTCGTCCTGGATCACCCGGCGCCGGATCGCGTTTGACAGCGCGCGCACGTACGCCGTCGCACCCGCCTCCAGGATGTCGGTTGAAACCCCCTGCCCCGAGCCGACGGTGCCCGCGACCTCGAGCACGACCGATGTCTCCCCGAGCGCGTCCTGGCCACCGGTGACCGCGTCGACGCGGAACTCCCGCAGGCGAGCATCGACGCCGGTGGCGGCGTTGATCGCGTGGAAGATCGCGTCAACCGGCCCGTCGCCGGTGAACGAGCCGACCGCCTCTTCGCCGTCGGGGGTGCGCAGGCCGACGGTCGCGTGCGGGGGCCGCCGCGAGGACGCCTCGACGTCGAACCACTCGAGCTGATAACCGGTGACTTCCTCACGCAGCTCGTCGGTGAGGAGTGCCTCGAGATCCATCGCGGTGACCTGCTTCTTCTTGTCCGCGATCTCCTTGAAGCGCTTGAACGCGGCATTGAGCGTCTGGCCGGAGACCTCGAACCCGAGCTCGGACAGAGCCTGCTGAAGTGCGTGGCGTCCCGAGTGCTTGCCGAGCACGATGGAATTCGCGTCAAGCCCGACGCTTGTCGCGTCCATGATCTCGTAGGTGGTCCGCTCCTTGAGCACCCCGTCCTGGTGGATCCCCGCCTCGTGCGCAAACGCGTTGCGACCGACGATCGCCTTATTCGGCTGCACCACGTATCCGGTCAGCCGGGAGACGAGCCTCGAGGTCCGGGCGATCTCCGTGGTGTCGATCCCCGTCGTCAGCCCCAGGAACGGCTCCCGTGTGCGCAGGAGCATCACGATCTCCTCGAGCGACGCGTTGCCGGCGCGCTCGCCGATCCCGTTGATCGCGCACTCGACCTGGCGGCAGCCGGCGCGCAGCCCGGCCAGCGAGTTGGCCACCGCGACCCCGAGGTCGTCGTGGCAGTGGACCGAGACGGTTACGCCGCGGAGCGCCGGAATCCGCTCGTACAGCTCGGTGAACATCCCCGCGTACTCCTCCGGCGTCGCATAGCCGACCGTATCCGGGACGTTGATCGTCGTGGCCCCTTCCTCGATCGCGACCGCGATCACCTCGCCCATGAACTCGCGGTCTGAGCGGAACCCGTCCTCCGGCGAGAACTCGACGTCCTCGACGTACTGCTTGGCGTGAGCGACCGCCGCGCGCGCCTGGCCGAGGACGTCCTCGCGGGTCGTCTGCAGCTTGTGGCGGATGTGCAGATCGCTGGTCGCGATGAAGGTGTGGATCCTTGGGCGGGCGGCGTCGCGGACCGCCTCCCACGCCCGATCGATGTCTGAGGCGGCGGTGCGCGCCAGCGCGCAGATCACCGGGCCCTCGATGCTGCGCGAGATCTCCTGCACCGCGTCGAAGTCGCCCGGCGAGGTGATCGGAAACCCGGCCTCGATCACATCGACGCCGAGCCGGGCCAGCTGCTGCGCGATCTCCAGCTTCTCGTGGGTGTTGAGCGAGATCCCGGGCGACTGCTCGCCGTCGCGCAGCGTCGTGTCGAAGATCAGTACTCGGTTGGGGTCCTCGTGAACGGCCATGTCGCACTGCTCCTTGTCTCGATCCGCTTCTTCTCGTGCTGGTTCGCGGCTACTTGCGGCCGCCGGCGCGCTATTCCCCCCGAGGGGGGAGGAGAAGAAGTCGGAGGTCGAGGCGGGGCGCCATCGCACGGACAGGGTAGCCGTCGCGCCGTGCGCCCGTCAACGGCCGCAACGAGATCTCAACCCGGCGGGCCGCCGGCAGGCAGCACCGGGCTCCGAAGCCCCGCGGTCATCCCGCGGCGGGCGGCCAGGCGCTCGAGCATCAGCGCGGTGTCGGCGATCGGTACCCCGGTCAGATGGTCGCTGCGCTGCTCGAAGTCGCGCACTATCGCAGCGAGCGCGGCGCCGTACGCCTCGCGGTCAGCGGACGCGATCGCGGCGAGCGCGTCGGCCGTGCGCACAAACGGCTCCGACCCTCCGCGCATCCTGTCGCTCGCGCCCAACGCATCCGCGTCATCAGCCGTGATCAGCGCCGCCAGCGCGCGGGCATAGGCCGCGACGGGCGAAGATTGCCACCCGTCGCCGAGCTCGGCGAGCGCATAGGCTGCCTGCTCCTCCCCCGTCCCCGAGAGGACGCCCGACTTGAGCATCCCCACGAGCCGCCCGTAGCTCCTCGGTGGCGCCTGCTCCCAGGACCGCCGGTAGAGGACCGATGCTTCGGCGAACGCCTCCCGCGCGCCCTCTGGGTCGCCCTCGAGCAGTGCTCGCTGCGCTGACCCGTCGCGTTCGATCGCAACGGCCATCAGCTCGCGATGGTCGTCAGCGGCGCCGCTCACGTCCCGCCGTAGAGCGCCTCGATCTCGGCGGCGTACTTCTCGGCGATCGGCTTGCGCTTGAGCTTCATCGTCGGGGTCAGCTCGTCGCCCGCGGGCGGCCAGTCACACGGAAGCACCGTGAAACGCTTGATCTGCTCAACCCGCGAGAGGTGGGAGTTGGCGCGCTCGACCCCCGCCCTGATCTCCGACAGCACCGCCGCCTCCGCCGACATCGCCTCGGGACCTGCGTCGGCGAGGGCGTGTTGGCGCGCGAAAGCAGCCGATGCGTCGGGGTCGAGCACGAGCAGCGCGACGTTATATGGACGCTGGTCGCCGATCGCGACGGCCTGCCCGATGAGCGGGCTTGCCTGCTTGAGCTGCTGCTCGATGTTCGCCGGTGACATGTTCTTGCCGCCCGCGTTGATGATCAGCTCCTTCTTGCGGTCGACGATCTTCACGAACCCGGCGTCGTCGAGCTGCGCGATGTCGCCGGTGTGCAGCCACCCTTCGGGGTCGATGGTCTCGGCGGTCTTCTCGGGCTGGTTGCGGTACCCGGCCATCACCGTCGGCCCCCGGACGAGCAGCTCGCCGTCGTCGGCGAGCCGGACCTCGAGGCCGGGGATCGACGGCCCGACGGTGCCGAGCCGGAGGTTGTCCGGCGGAACCATCGTTCCGATCGAGGCGATCTCGGACATCCCCCACACCTCGCAGATCGGAATCCCAATCGCGGCGAAGAACTCGAGCACCTCGAGCGGGCACGGCGCGGCGCCGATCATGTACAGCTCGCAGCGCTCGAGCCCCAGTCGCTCGCGGATCTTCGAGAAGACCGCCTGCTCCGCGAGCCCGCACGCCTGCCGCAGATCCTCGGGCACCGCTCGGCTCTGTTGCTCGAGACGCACGCGGCGGAGCCCCAGTTCGATCGCCTGCCTTGTGCCCGCGCGCTTCGTCTCGTCGGTCTCGGACTCGATCCCCGACTCGAGCGCCGCCTTCAGCTTCTCCCAGATCCGTGGCACCCCGCCCCAGAACGTGGGGTGGCAGTCGGCCACGTGCGCGAACACCTGCGTCACCTCGGGACAGCAGGTGACGGTGTGACCCCACGCCATGTTCGCGTAGTGGCTGAGCCCGCGATCGGCGATGTGGGCGTGCGGCAGAAACGAGACGATCGAGCCGCCGGGCCGCGGATGGCCGACCGCGTCGATCCCACGGCACTGCGCGATCTCGTTGGCGTGGGTGAGCTCGACCCCCTTGGGCGGCCCGGTCGTGCCGGAGGTGTAGATCAGCGTGAGGACGTCCTCGGGCCGCACGGATCGCCATCCGGCCTCAAAGTCGAAGTCGGGAGCGGCCTCGGCGAACTCTAGGTCGGCCATCGACAGTGCCCCCTCGGCGGCGGCGTCGACGACCACCAGGTGCTCCACAACTCCAGCCTGTGCCATCCCCTCCTGAGCGCGGTCGAGGAACGCTGCCTGCACCACGAACACGCGGTTTGCCGCGTCGCCGAGCAGGAACGCGATCTGCTCCGAGGAGGAGGTGTTGTACAGCGAGAACGGCGTCGCGCCGAGATGGATCGCCGCGGTGTCGATCAGGTGGAATTCGGGGCGGTTGGTCAGCATGAAGCCGACCGTGTCGCCGCGACGTACGCCCAGCGCGTGCAGGCCGGCGGCGAGACGCCGGACCCGCTCGGCGTACTCCGCGAAGGTGATCGAGACCCCGTCGGCGATCGTCCGCAGCGCGACCTGGTCGGCGCGCTCCGCCGCTGTTATCTGGAACGCCTCGCACATCGTCGCGGCGTCCAGCGCGCGGGGCGGCGCGCCGGGTTCCGGCCGCGTCTTCACTGCGCCCTCCATCTCGGGCGCTAGGTCTACCACCAACCGGTCCGGAGCACCAGTCTCGGTCCGCGCGACGTGGCGCCCGGCTACAGCGTCACCGTTCGCCCGGCGACGAATCCCTCTCCGGCGACCACCTCGTCGACGACCTCGTGCGGGACCGGGACGTCGGTCGTGATCACCATCGCGGCGAGGCGGCCCACCTGCTCGTCGCCCTCATCCGGCTGACGACCGACCGCCGCGGAGACGATGTTGATGCGGTGAGAGCCGAAGATCGTGCCGACGCGCCCGATCATTCCCGGAACGTCGCGGTAGCGCAGCAGGGTGATGTTCTGCTCGAGCTGGACGTCGAAGCGCTGGCCCCATGCTTCCAGCAGGTGCGCGCGGTCGCGCCGGCCGATCAGGGTTCCGACGACCCGGACGCTCTCCTCGCCACTCGTCACGGTCACCCGGACCAGATCCGTGTAGTCCCGCGCGCCGGTGCTCTTGACCTCCGCCAGCTCGATCCCGCGCTCCTCGGCCATCGTCGTGGCATTGACCTCATTGACCTCCTCCTCGGTGTGGCCGCGGAGCACGCCGAGCAGGGTCTGGATCGACAACAGGCGCGTGTCGCGCTCGGCGATCCGCCCGAGGAACTCGGTCTGGACCCGATCGACCGAGGAGCCCTCGGTGAGCGCGATCGCGATCCGCCCGAGCGCGCGGCAGAGCGGCACGAACGGCCCCAGCGCCTCCATGTCCTCCGGTGGGATCGCGGGGACGTTGACCGCGCTCGAGACGACTCCGCCTGTCAGCGCGGCGACCACCTGCTCAGCGGCCTGGTAACCGGCGCGATCGGTGGCCTCCGCGGTCGAGGCGCCGAGGTGCGGAGTGACGATCACCTTCGGGTGGCCGACCAGCGGGTTGTCGGTCGCGGGCTCCTCGCTGAACACGTCGAGCGCGGCCCCCCCCACCTTCCCCGAGTCGAGCGCCGCCTTGAGGTCCTCCTCGACCACGAGCGGCCCCCGCGCGACGTTCAGGATCCTGACGCCGGCCTTGCACTTGGCGAGCGCCTCGGCGTCGAGCCATCCCTTGGTGTCCGGCGTGTTGGGCAGGTGCAGGGTGAGGAAGTCGGCAGCGGCGTAGACCTGATCGGAGGATTCGGCCTTCTCCACCCCCAGCTCCCGGTAGCGCTCCGCCGAGACATACGGATCGAACGCGATCACTCGCATCCCGAAGCCGTGCGCGCGCTGGGCGACGAGCTGACCGATCCGGCCGAATCCCAGTACCCCGAGCGTCTTGTCGTACAGCTCGATGCCGGAGAACTTCGAGCGCTCCCACGCGCCGCCCGTCAGCGACGCGTGCGCCTGCGGGATGTTGCGCGCCAGCGCCAGCAGCAGCGCCATCGTGTGCTCGGCGGCGGTGACGACGTTCGACTGCGGCGCGTTTGCGACGACGATCCCGCGCTTGGTCGCGGCCGGGACGTCGACGTTGTCGACTCCGACCCCGGCGCGACCCACCGCGCGCAGCCGTGTCGCCCTGCCGATCAGTTCCGAATCGAGCTTCGTCGCCGAGCGGATCAGGATCCCGTCGTAGTCGCCGATCCGATCGGCGAGCTCCTGCCGGGTCCAGCCGGTGCCGAGGTCGACCTCGAAATGCTGCTTGAGCAGCTCGATCCCGGACTGGCCGATGTTCTCGGCGACGAGCACTCGCGGACGCTGGTCGGCGGGCTCCGGGTCGGGAACCGCTGAGAGCGCCATCAGCTCCGCTCCAGGACCCAGTCGATGCAGGCGGTCAGCGCCCGCACGTCGTCCGGGTCGGTCGCGGGGAACATCGCGATCCGCAGCTGGTTGCGACCGAGCTTGCGGTACGGCTCGACGTCGACGATCCCGTTCGCCCGCAGCGTCGCCGCGAGCGCCGCTGCGTCGACGTCGTCGTCGAAGTCGATCGTCCCGACCACCAGCGAGCGCTTGGCGGGGTCACGCACGAACGGCGTGGCGTGCGGATGCGCCTCGGCCCACCCGTACAGATGCGCGGAGGACTCGGTCGTGCGCGCGACCATCCCCTCGAGCCCGCCCCGCTCGAGCATCCACTCGAGCTGGTCGGCGAGCAGGAACAGCGTCGCGATCGCGGGCGTGTTGTAGGTCTGGTCCTTGACCGAGTTCTCGAGCGCGGTCGTCAGCGAGAGGAACTCCGGGATCCAGCGGGTGATCCGGCGCCGGGGCGCGCGGCGCCGATCTGCTCGATCCGCTCGAGCGCCGCGGGGCTCAGCAGCGCCAGCCACAGCCCGCCGTCGGACGCGAAGCCCTTCTGGGGCGCGAAGTAGTAGGCGTCGGCCTCGCCGACGTCGACCGGCAGGCCGCCGGCGGCGGAGGTCGCGTCGATCAGCACGAGCGCGCCGCCGGCGCCCGCCGGCCGCGCTGACCGGGACCATCACGCCCGGTCGAGGTCTCGTTCTGCGCCCACGCGACCACGTCGGCGCGGTCGTCGGCCACCGGCTCGGGTGCGTCGCCGGGCTCGGCCTCTACGACGATCGGGTCGGCCAGGAACGGCGCGCTCGCGGGTGCAGGCGGCGAACTTCGAGGAGAACTCGCCGTAGGTCAGGTGCAGCGGCCCGCTCGCGCACCAGGCAGCACGCGGCGGCGTCCCAGAACGCGGTCGTCCCGCCGTTGCCGAGCACGACCTCGTAGCCGTCTGGGAGCGCGAACAGCTCGCGGAGCCCCGAGCGGACCCGCGCGACGAGCTGCTTGACCGGCTTCTGGCGGTGCGAGGTGCCCATCAGCGCGGCGCCGGTCCCCGCCAGGTGCTCCAGCTGCTCGGGGCGCACGCGCGAGGGCCCCGACCCGAAGCGGCCGTCGGCCGGCTTCAGCTCTGTCGGGATCTGGAGGACGGTGGGGTCTGGGACATGCGCGCTCCTCGAACGTAGCGGGTCTACATGCCCAGGCGCGCGGCGATCTCGTTGCCGCCGCTCCCCGGTGGTCTGATCCACCTTTCGCGCCAGTCACGGCGGCCGCGGGCGAGTCTACAGACGACGAATGCCGAATCCGGCCTTGAGCCTCCCCGCTCCGCTTGCCCGCTTCCTGCCGGCTACTCCTCGAACTCGGTGTCGATCCAGTCCATCTGCGCGCGCAGCTCGCGTCCGACGACCTCGACCTGGTGGCCGGACTGCTCCTCGCGCATCCGCTTGAAGTTCTCCTGGCCGGCGCGGTTCTCGGCGATCCACTCGCGGGCGAAGTCGCCGGACTGGATCTCGCCCAGCAGCTCCTTCATCGCCTGCCGCGTCGGCTCGCCGATGACGCGCTTGCCGCGGGTCAGGTCGCCGTACTCGGCGGTGTTGGAGATCGAGTAGCGCATCCCGGCGATCCCCTTCTCGTACATCAGGTCGACGATCAGCTTGAGCTCGTGCAGGCACTCGAAGTACGCGAGCCGCGGGTCGTAGCCGGCATCGACGAGCGTCTCGTAGCCGGCGCGGACGAGCTCGGTGACGCCGCCGCACAGCACGGCCTGCTCGCCGAACAGGTCGGTCTCGGTCTCGTCCTTGAACGTCGTCTCGATCACGCCGCCGCGGGTGCAGCCGATCCCCTTCGCGTAGGCGAGCGCCAGGTCGAGCGCCTTGCCGCTCGCGTCCTGGTGGACCGCGACCAGGCCGGGCACGCCGGAGCCCTCGAGGAACTGGCGGCGGACGAGGTGGCCCGGGCCCTTGGGCGCCACCAGCGCGACGTCGACGTCGGGCGGCGGCACGACCTCCCCGTAGTGGATCGAGAAGCCGTGCCCGAACATCAGCATGTTGCCGGCGGCGATCCCGTCGCTGACGCCCGACTCCCAGACCTGCCGGTGGAGCTCGTCGGGGACGAGCATCATCACGACGTCGCCCTCGCTGGCCGCGTCGGCCGGGCTCGACCACCCGCAGGCCGTGCTCGCGCGCCTTGGCGACGCTGCTCGAGTCGGGCCGCAGCCCGACGACCACGCGACACGCCGGAGTCCTTCAGGTTGAGCGCGTGGGCGTGGCCCTGCGAGCCGTAGCCGATGATCGCGACGGTCTTGCCGTCGAGGAGGTCGAGGTCTGCGTCGTCGTCGTAGAACATGGCGCGTGAGCCTAGCGGGGCGGCACTGCCCGCCTGCAGGCCGGCCTCAGCGGCTCTCGGCTCGGCTCAGCCGCCGCCGAACTGCTGCGCAGAGCGCCAGCACGTCGTTGACGTACTGCTGCGTCGACGGGTACAACCCGTTCTGCTGCACCGACGGCAGGCCCTGGTAGTAGCCGGCCGCCGCCAGCGCCGGGATCTCCGCCGGTCGCGTTCAGCAGCGAGCGGAGCAGCAGCACGCCGCCGCGGACGTTGTCGGTCGCCGAGGCGGGAGCCAGCGGCGGTCCGCCGGCGTTGAGCGAGTGCTGGATCCAGTTCCACGTTCCCGGGAGGATCTGCATCACGCCGCGCGCGTCGGCGCTCGAGACGAGGTCGTTGTTGAAGCCGCTCTCCTGATAGCCGATCGCGTCGGCGAGCGACGGCGGGACCCCGTTGGCGGCGGCGATCGAGCCGACCTGCCGCCGAGCTGACCGTCTCCGGGGTCGGGTACGGCGGTCGCCGGGCGACCCCTCGGCGGCCGTGCCCACCGGCTGCGTCGAAGCCGACGCGGCGGTCGCCGGGCGAGCCGAACGAGCCCGACAGCTGCAGGGCCGAGCCGGCCAGCAGCGTCCCGTTCGGATCGAGCCCGTTGGCGGCCGCGAGCTGGGCGACGCTCTCTCCCGCGCGCGCCGCGATCGCCGTCAGCGTGTCGCCCGGCTGGACGACGTAGGAGCCGGAGACAGCGGGCGCAGAGGTCACCGGTGGCCCAGCGCTCACGAACTGCGACGACGACGAGCCCGTGGAACCCGACAACCGCAGGGCCGTGCCCGACAGCAGCGGCGCGTTCGGGTCGATCCCGTTGATGGCCGCGAGCTCGGCGACGCTGACGCCCGCCCGCGCGGCGATCGCCGTCAGCGTGTCGCCGGGCTGGACAACATACGAGCCCGAGGTGGCCGGCGCAGCCGGCCCGAGGTGGCTGCGGACGGCGGGTCGTCGCTGTCGTTGTCGCCATCGCCCACCGGGCCCTGGCTCTGAGGCAGCGCTTGGGGCCGCCCTGCGGCGGGATCAGGAGCGTCGGTCCCGGCGATCAGCCTGGGTGTAAGGCGAGAGTCCGTTGGCGGCCGCGAGCTGGTCGACGGACAGGCCGTCGGCGGCCGCGACCGAGGTCAGCGTCTCGCCCGGGGCGACGACGTGGACGAAATCGGCGGACGCCGGCGCGGGCGCGGCGAGCGATGAGCACTGCCAACGACGATGAACGGTCCAGACCGCGCATGGCGCCGCATGTATTCGTCACCGAAAGGCGGTCGAAAAGCCCTGCAAAGGCGCTGTCAATTTGCAAGATCGCAGCCCAGCAGCTGCTGTCACGGCGCTTGCGCGGCGGCCACCAGCGAGCTCGCCGGGAAGCGCAACCGACCCGTCGTCGGCCGAGAACGGCGCGGCCAGCGAGCGCGATTCCTCGCGCAGACCTCTCCCGCTGCTCGCGTCGGAGCAGTCCGCTCGACGCCTCGCCGAACGAGACGCGAGAGGTCGAGCGTCTCCTCGACGTAGGCGTCGACGCCCGCCTCGTCACGCTTGAGCGCGACCGCGTCGACCACGCACCTCGACGAAGCCCGCCTCCTCGAGCAGCTCGCGCAGCCGCTCGGCTGGCGCGAGCGCGAACATGCCGGGCGCGTCCGGGTCCGGCGGCTCGGCGTGGCCGAGCGCGACGAGCGCCCGGCGTCGGGATCGTCGCCCAGGGGTTGCACTCCGGCTCGTCCCACACCGCCAGCGCCGCCGCCCGCCGGGCCGCAGCACCCGCCGGATCTCCCGCAGCGCGGCCGCCGGGTCGGCGATCAGCATGACCCCCAGCGGCACAGGACCGCGTCGACGCTCGCGGTCTCGAGGTCGATCCACTCGAGCTCGAGCCGCTTGAACTCGACGTTCGTCACGCCCGATCGCGGGCGCGGCCGCGCGCGACCTCGAGCATCGCCTCGACCGCGTCGCTCGAGATCAGCGTGCCCGCCGGGCGCGACCAGCTCGGCGGCGAGAAAGCCGGTGTCGCCCGGGCCGGCGGCGAGCTCGAGCACGCGCTGGCCCGGCTGCAGGTCGAGCGTGCTCGATCATCCAGACCGACACCGGCATCCCGAAGTCGCGGATCGCGTCGGCGCTGGCGGCCCATCCGGCGGCGCGCGCGCTCCCACCGCTCGAGCATCTCGGCGCTGCTCGGCGTCCGGATCCATGGTCAGCGCTTCTGCTCCGAGAGCCGGCGAGTGATCTCGCTGAACGCCCCCTCGATCTGGGTGCTCATGCGCTGCTGGAAGATCGTCATCAGCGCCTCGGACGCGGCCGGGCGCAGCCGCTCGATCGCCTCCTCGATCTCGGGCCACCGATCGACCGGCATGTCGGCCGTCGCGAACGGCTTCCACACCTCGCGCAGGAACAGCTTCACGAACGAGCGCGAGACCGCGTCGCAGTGGCGCTCGATCTCCTCGATCATCGCGAGCGCGGCCGCTCAGCGGGATCCCGCTCTCGACGCCTCGTCGGCGACCGCCAGCAGCGACGGGTTCGGCGCCTCGTACTGGTCGCCGCCGAGCGGGATCAGCACGCCGAGCTTGACTGCGCCTGGGCGAGCAGCGTCGCGGCCCTCGGCGGCTCACGCCGGAAGCGCCGGCCGAGCTCGACCGCGGTCAGCGTCTCGGCGCGGCTCGTCCTCGAGCGGCGCCGTCAGCGACTGCCTGACGCGCAGCAGCCGCTCGGCGGTCCCGTGCGTGTCCTCGAGCAGGCGCTTGATCCCGCCGAGGTTGAAGCCCTCGTCCTGGAGATCGCGGATCAGCTGCAGCTGGGCGACGTGCTCGGGCCCGTAGTAGCCGACGCGCATGCGCACCTCCGGCGGCGCCAGCAGCCCGCGCGCCTGGTGCGAGCGGATGTTGCGGACCGACATGCCCGGTCTCGGCGGCGAGCTGCTCGATCGTCAGCTGGTTGATCTCGGCGACCTCCGCGAGCGCCACGTCTCGCGCGCTTCATCTAGCCGTCTGACGGATGCCACGGTGCACCGGGGCGGAATCGTCCTCGACGGCTCACGTCCAGCATCGGGCCGGCGGCACCGGTCAATCGCGCTACGGTCTAGGTCGCAGCTCCCCGGCAGCAGCTTCCCGACGCGGTCCGCGGCAGCTCGTCGGCGAACTCGATCGCCTTCGGCACCTTGAACGCCGCGAGCCGCTCGAGCGCAGAACCCGCGCAGCTCGTCGGCTCGGAGCGCTGCCCCGTCGCGGAGCACGACCGCCGCGACGAGCGCCTCCCCCCACTCCGGATCGGGCCTTGCCGAAGACCCCCGCGTCCGCGACCGCCGGGTGCTCGAGCAGCACCGCCTCGACCTCGGCCGGGCGCGACGTTCTCGCCGCCGGTGATGATCGTGTCGGCCTTGCGCCCGATGATCTCGAGGCGCCCGCGCTCGTCGAAGCGCCCGAGATCGCCGGTGTGCAGCCAGCCGTCATCGCGCGAGCGCCCCGCGCGCGACGATCGGTCCCCGCACCAGGATCTCCCCCTCCGGCCCGCGCAGCCGCAGCTCCACCCCCGGCAGCGGCCACCCGAACGTCGCGATCTGCGAGCACGCCTCGGTCATCCCGTACGTCGGCGCCACCGGAACGCCGGCTGCTCGCGCGCGTTCCAGCAGCGCCGGCGGCGATCGGGCCGCCGCCGAGCAGCGCCCACCGGAGCGTCGGCGGGTGCTCGAGCCCGGCGTCGAGCAGCCGGGCGAGCATCGTCGGCACGAGCGAGACGAGCGTGATCCGCCGGCGCCGGGTCCATCAGCTCGTCCAGCACGGCCTCGGTGTCGAAGCGCCCGTGCAGCACGGCGGTCGTGGCGTAGATCGCGCTGCGGATCGGGATCGACAGCCCGCCGACGTGGGTGAGCGGCATCGGGCACAGCCACCGCTCGGCCGGGTCCAGCCCGAGCGCCACCGCCGAGCCGAGCGCGCTGGCCTGGAAGTTCCGTAGGTGAGCACCACGGGCTTCGGGCGCGGCGGTCGTGCCGGACGTGTGCATGACCGCGACCGGCGGGTCGCCGGCGAAGGCGAACGGCGTCGCCGCGGTCGCCTCGCGCAGCGGCTCGGAGACGACGAGCTCGGCGCCGGCCAAGCGCCGCGCGCGCTCCTCCTCGCTCAGCCGCAGGTCGATCGGCACCGCGGCGGCGCCGGCCAGCAGGCAGCCGTGCAGCGCGACCACGAACTCCTCACCGGGCGCCAGCGCCAGCGCGACACGCTCGCCGCGCGCCCGCGCGCCGCGATCGCGCCCGCCGCGCAGATCGCCTGCCGCGCGCAGCTCCGCGTAGGTCAGGCTCCGCTCGGGGCCCTCGATCGCGACCCGATCCGGATGCTTGGCCGCGGCGAGGTGGATCCAGAAAGGCCATGCGCGAAACGTAGTCTCGCGCACCGTGACCGTGATCTGGCAGCCAGCCGCCGAGTACGAGGACATCCGCTACGAGCTTTCGACCGGCGAGGACGCCGGGATCGCGAAGATCACGATCAACCGCCCCGAGGTCCGCAACGCGTTCCGGCCCGAGACTGTGATCGAGCTCTCCGACGCGTTCACGCGCGCGCGGGAGGATCTCGACGTCGGGGTCGTGATCCTCACCGGCGAGGGCCCCGATGCGTTCTGCTCGGGCGGGGACCAGCGCGTCCGAGGCGCAGCGCGGCGGCTACGTGACCGGCGCCGACCCGGCGGCTGCCGGCAAGCACGAGGCCGTCGGGCGCTTCGACGTCACCGACCTGCACGTCCAGATCCGGCGGATGCCCAAGCCGGTCGTCGCGATGGTCGCGGGCTACGCGATCGGCGGCGGCCACGTGCTGCACGTCGTCTGCGACCTGACGATCGCCGCCGACAACGCCCGCTTCGGCCAGACCGGCCCGAAGGTCGGCTCGTTCGACGGCGGCTTCGGCGCGAGCGTCCTTTCGCGCCTCGTCGGCCCCAAGAAGGCCAAGGAGATCTGGTTTCTGTGCCGCCAGTACGACGCCCAGCAGGCGCTCGAGATGGGCCTCGTCAACACGGTCGTGCCGCTCGCCGAGCTCGAGGAGGAGACGGTCCAGTGGTGCCGGGAGATGCTCGCCCTCTCCCCGTTCGCGCTGCGCCTGCTGAAGGCGAGCTTCAACGCCGACGAGGACGGCCTCGCGGGCATCCAGCAGCTCGCGCACGACGCCAACCTCCTCTTCTACATGAGCGAGGAGGCGCAGGAGGGGCGCAACGCCTACCTCGAGAAGCGCAAGCCCGACTTCTCGCAGTTCCCGCGGCGCGCGTGAGCTGGTGAAGGGTGGAGGCAGCCGCGCCCCGGACGAGTCCTGCCGCCGCCCCCAGCGGGGTGCGGATCTGGCTGATGGCCGCCCGCCTGCGGACGCTCCCGGCGGCGATCGCGCCGGTGCTCGTCGGGACGGCGCTGGCGGGCTACATCGGGCGTGTTTCACCCGCTGCGGTTCATCGCCGCACTGATCGGCGCGATCTTCATCCAGGTCGGCACCAACCTCTCTAACGACTACTCCGACGCGCGGCGCGGCGCCGACACCGAGGATCGGCTCGGGCCCGGTGCGGGTCACCGCGGGCGGCCTGGTTCCACCCAAGCGCGTGCTTGTAGCGACCTACGTTTCGTTCGGGGTCGCGGTGCTGGCGGGGGTGTATCTGGTCGCGGTCGCCGGCTGGGAGCTCCTGCTGGTCGGCGCCGCCTCGATCCTCGCCGGCGTGCTCTACACCGGCGGTCCACGCCCCTACGGCTACGAGGGGCTCGGCGAGCTGTTCGTGTTCCTGTTCTTCGGGATCGTCGCGGTCGCCGGGTCGTTCTTCGTACAGGTCAAGCACCTGGACTGGGAGGCGTTCGCGCTGGCCGTCCCGGTGGGGCTGATCGCTGCCGGCGATCCTGGTCGTCAACAACGTCCGTGACATCGACACCGACCGCCGCGCGGGCAAGCGTACGCTGGCTGTTAGACTGGGCCGCGAGCGAACGCGGCGGCTGTTCGCGCTGATGGTGTATGCGGCCTACCTGCTCGCCCCCGTCACCTGGCTGTTCGGCCCGCTGACGGCCTGGCTGCTGCTGCCGTGGTTGACGCTCCCGCTCGCCGCCATGGTCGTGCGGACCGTGCGGAACCACACCGATGGCCCGTCGCTGAACGAAACGCTGGCTCGCACAGGCATGCTCCAGCTGGCGTTCTGCATGCTGCTCGCGGGCGGCCTGCTGCTCAGTCGGTGAGGGTCGGGATTGATTTGATCAGGGCGCGCCTCCGCGCGCCCTTTGTCTCTGCAGACGGCGCGCTCGAGGTCCGCGAGCTCCTGCTGCTGCGGCTGGAGGACGACGCGGGCCGGGCCGGGTTCGGCGAGGCCGCCCCGCTCGAGAGCTACGACGGGGTGGCGATCGAGGACTGCCGTGCGGCGCTCGAGGACTGCCGGGAGATCCTCGCCGAGTCCGATGGGAGCAACCGCTCCGAGCTCCTGGAGCAGTGCGAGCGCGCCGCGGTCCTCCCCCAGGCCGTAGCCGCGGTCGACCTGGCGTTGTGGGACCTCGCCGGGCAGCGCGCCGGCCAGCCGGTCTGGCGCCTACTCGGCGCGGGCGCGGCTCCCCCGCTCGAGGTCAACTACACGATCGCGGCCGAGGACCGGGCCGGCGCGGCCCGCGAGGCGGCGCACGCCCGGTCGGCTGGCTTTCGCTGCGTCAAGCTCAAGGTGGGGGTCGGCGACGACGCCGGGCGGGTCGCGGCGGTTCGAGCGGCGGCCGGCGACGGCGTCGCGATCAGGCTCGATGCCAACGGGGCGTGGACCGTGCCCGAGGCCGCCGCCGCGCTCCGCGCACTCGAGCCGGCCGGGATCGAGCTCTGCGAGGAGGCGGTCACCGGCGTGCGCGAGACCGGTGAGCTATCGACGCTCACGACCGTGCCACTCGCGATCGACGAGACCGCCGGGGCGCCCGGTGCGCTGGAGCAGCACGTCTGCGACGCGGCCTGCCTGAAGATCGCCCGATGCGGCGGGATCACCGCGCTCGTGCGCGCCGCCCGCCGCGCGCACGCCGCGGGCTACGACGTGTATCTCGCTTCGACGCTGGACGGACCGCTCGGGATCGCCGCAGCGCTCCACGCCGGAACAGCCGTGGGTTCAGACCGCCCGTCCGGTCTGGCGACGCTCGCGCTGTTCGCCGACCGGGGCGACCCGCTGCCGCCGCGAGCGGGGCTGATTCGCCCGCCAACCGGCCCCGGGCTCGGCAGCGGACTCACCGCGTGGTATCGACCAGAATCCCGGTGAGCACCGCCCGCTCCAACATCGCCGTGGTCGGCGCGGGGATCCTCGGGCTGGCCGTCGCCCGCGAATTGCTCGCGCGCCGGCGCGGAGGCAGCGTGACGGTCCTCGAACAGGCCGAGACTGTGGGCTCCCACCAGAGCAGCCACAACAGCGGGGTGATCCACGCGGGGGTCTACTACCGCCCTGGATCGCTGAAGGCGCAGCTGTGCGTCGAAGGCGCGGCATTGCTCTACGACTACTGCGCTCGCAATGGGGTCGCCGCGAGGAAGGTCGGCAAGCTGATCATCGCCACCAACCGGGGCGAGCTTCCTGGTCTTGACGAGCTCGAGCGCCGGGCGCGGGCGAACGGGGTTCCCGGGATCCGCCGGCTGGACGCCGAGGCTATTCGCGAACTCGAGCCGCACGCCATGGGCGTGGCCGCGCTCCACTCGCCATACACCGGGATCGTGGACTTCCAGGCCGTCTGCGAGCGTCTGGCGGACGATGTCCGCGAGGCGGGCGGCGGGCTTCGGCTGGGCTTTACGGTGGACGTCGTCAGCGAACGGAGCCGAAGCGTCCGCCTGCTCGGATCGGAGGGCGACGCCGTGGAGGCTTCGGGGGTGGTGTTCTGCGCGGGCCTGTGGTCGGATCGGCTCGCGGTCCGGGCGGGCGCCTCCCCGACCCTCGGATCGTTCCGTTCCGGGGCGCCTACCACCGGCTCCGGCCGGAGCGCCGTCAGCTTGTCCGCGGGCTGATCTATCCCGTTCCGGACCCGGCGCTCCCGTTCCTCGGGGTGCACCTGACCCCGCAGATCGACGGCGAGGTCCTGCTCGGCCCCTCAGCTCTGCTCGTCGGCGCCCGCGACGCGTACCGCCTGGCTCAAATCCGCCTCCGAGACGTGATCGACACGCTTGCGTGGCCCGGCAGCTGGCGGATGGCCCGGCGCTGGTGGCGGACCGGACTGCGTGAGATCCGCTGGGCCGCCAGTCCGCGGGCGTTTGCCGCGGAGGCCACGCGCTACGTGCCCGCGCTTCGGGCGGAGGACCTGCTGCCCGGCTTGGCCGGAGTCAGGGCCCAGGCCGTTGCGCGCGACGGCCGGCTGGTCGACGATTTCGTCCTCTCCTCGACCCCGCGCACCGTCCACGTCCGCAACGCCCCCTCGCCTGCGGCGACCTCTTCGCTCGCGCTGGCCTCGCTGATCGTCGACACGCTCGACCGGCAGCTCGGCTAGACGCGGCGACCTTGATCAGTCGATCCTGAGCTGTTCGTCGCCGAGCGCTACGCGGTCGCCCGGCCGCAGCGCGCAGCGACCGACGAGCACGCCGTTGACGATCGTGCCGTTCGTCGATTCGAGGTCCTGGAGCACCCAGTTGCCGTCGCGGAAGACAAGCCGCGCATGGCGCCGGGAGACGCTCGGGTCGGAGAGGACGAGGTCGCAGGAACGGTGGCGCCCGAGAACCAGCTCGCCCTGTCCGCCGCTCCAGTCGAGCGCCAACAGTACCGTCGGGGTCTCGGCGTGCTCGGCGCGGGTCCATCGCCTCACCGCCTCGATGGCGTGCACGAGCCACGCCGGGCGGCGGCGTGGCGCGCGGGTGCTCAGGTCGCCGATCAGCCGGACGGGATCGATCAGGCGCCGGTGAAACAGCTGATCGAGACGGTAGACGAAGGTCTCGTGGCTCAGCAGCCCGTCCGCGTACGCCGCATTGAGCGTGCGCGCGATCTGCCTGCGGGACGCGCCTTCCCCGAGCACGACCCGGATTCTCCCGCCCACGGCCCGCGATGTCTACGCGTCGGCGCCGTCGATGATCGTGGCCACGCGCGCCGGCGCCTCGAGGTGCACAGCGTGGCCGGCGCCCGGGACGATCACCGTACGGGCATCGGAGACCAGTGCCGCCATCCGCTCGGCGATCGCGCTGAACCTCTCATCTCGCTCGCCTGCCACAAGTCTCACCGGCGCCCGGAGCTCCGGCAGGCGGTCCCACAGGGGCGGCAGTGCCCCTGTTCCGAGCCCGCGCAGCGCTCGCGCCAGCCCAGCCGGGGTGTTCCGCAGGCGATCGGCGTGTGCGCGCGCGAGGACGTCCTGCGGAAGACGGGCGAGCACGGGCGTCCGCGCCCACCGACGGGCGAACTCATCGATGCTCGATCGCTCGATCTCGGCGGCGAGTCCCTCGTCCAAACGCCGCCGCTCCTCGCGCTCGCCGCGGTTTGCGAGCCCCGGGCTCGCGCCGATCAGGATCAGGCTGTCCACGCGATATGGCATCGCGAGCGCCGCGTGGAGTGCCAGCCGCCCACCCATCGAGTACCCGACGAGCGTGAACCGCTCGGGCGCGAGCGCATCCAGGTCGGCGAGCACGGACTCGAGCGTCACAGGCTCGGCGTCCGAGGCCGAACCGTGGCCACGGATGTCGGGCGCGGTTGCCCGGTAGCGTTCGCCGAGCGCCGCGACTACGGGATCCCAGCTCGCACCGGTGTGCGTGAATCCGTGGAGCAGCAGGACTGCCGGCGTCATCCGAGCAGATCATGACCGCTACCGACACGTACCTACTGCTGCGCGCGTTCTGCGAAGAGCTCGCGCGCTGCGGGATGGAGCACGCGTGCACCTCACCCGGGTCGCGCTGCACGCCGATCGTGCTCTCGCTGGTGCGCAACCCCGATATCCACACGTGGTCCCACCTCGACGAACGCTGCGCGGGATTCTTCGCGCTCGGCGCCGCGAAGGCATCGGGACGCCCCGTGGCGGTCACCTGCACCTCGGGTACGGCGGCCGCGAACCTCGTCCCCGCCGTGATCGAGGCCTACTGGGCGCGGGTGCCCTTGATCGTCTTGACGGCGGACCGTCCGCCGGAGCTTCGCGACGTCGGCGCCGGCCAGACGATCGACCAGTTGAAGCTGTATGGCGGGGCGGTCAAGTGGTTCTTCGAGGTCGGCGTGCACGACGCCACCCCGGCGCGGCTGCGCTGGGCTCGCACGCTCGCCTGTCGTGCGTACTGGACGGCGGTCCGAGGCCGTCCCGGACCCGTGCACTTGAACTTCGCGCTGCGCGAGCCGCTCGTCCTAGACGAGCCACTGCCCGACGATGACACCGGGCGGCCCGGGGGCCACCCCTACGCGATCAGCGAGCCCCCTCAGCCGCCGTCTCCGGCGACTGGCCCCGGCCCCCATCCGACGGGGCGGCTCGCGATCGTCGCAGGCGCCGGCACCCCGGACCCCGGTCGCCTTGCGGCGTTTGCCGCACGCGCCGGGATCCCCCTACTCGCCGACCCGCTGTCGGGCGCCCGGAAGGGCTCCGCGGCGATCGCGCACTACGACCTGCTGCTCCGCGACCCGGAATTGGCCACGTCCCTGCGCGCGCAGTTCGTCTTCCGGCTCGGCGACCTCCCGACCTCGAAGCCGCTGCGGGCGTGGCTGGCCAGCCTCACCGACGCCGCCCAGGTCGCATTCGACCCGTACGGCACCTGGCAGGACCCCGACAGCGTCGTCGGAATGCGCCTGGATAGCTCGCTGCCAGAACCCGATGCCCTCGCGGTGGAGCCCGGCTGGCTCGACGCGTGGCGAGCCGCCGACGACGCGGCGGCTCAGGCGATTGACGAAACCCTCGGCGTGGAGCTCTCCGAGCCGCTGGTGGCAGGCGCACTCGGCGAGTGGATCCCGCCGAGGGCGACGCTGTTCGTGGCCTCCTCGATGCCGATCCGCGACGTCGAGTCGTTTCTCCCGGCGCGCGCCGACGCGCCGCGGGTGCTCTCAAATCGGGGCGCCAACGGGATCGACGGGACCGTCTCCTCGGCGTTTGGCGCGGCCGCGACCGGCGCCCCGGTCGTGCTGCTGATCGGAGACGTGGCGCTCGCCCACGACATCGGCGGACTGCTCGCTTCCAGACGCCTCGGACTGGCGCTGACGATCGTGCTGCTCAACAACGACGGCGGCGGCATCTTCCACTTCCTCCCGGTCGCGAGCCAGCGCGACGCGTTCGAGGAGCACGTGGCCACGCCGCACGGGCTGCGGTTCTCTCGTGCCGCGGAGCTCTACGGATGCAGCTACGAGCTGGCGCAAGACGTCGACGGGCTGCGCGCGGCGATCGAGCGATCGCTCGACTCGCCGGGCACGGCGATCATCGAGGTCCGGACCGACCGTGAGCAGAACCGCGAGCTTCACCGGCAAATAGAGGGGGCGGTGCGATCCCGGATGGCGAGCGCGTAGTCGGTCGGTGGAAAAGCCGTCGGTGGGCGCCGTCGCCCATAGACTTCTCTCGTGCCATCTCTCGACCGCGCGTTCGCGTTCGCCGTCACCGCCGTGGTGGTGGTCGTGATCCCGGGGCCGAGTGTCCTGTTCGTCGTCGGCCGAACTCTCGCGGGCGGCCGGCGCGTCGCGCTGTTGAGTGTCGTGGGGAACTCGGTCGGCGAGTACGTGCAAGTCGTCGCGGTGGCGTTCGGAATCGGTGCGCTCGCCGAGCACTCCGTCGCCGCGTTCACGGCCCTGAGGCTCGCCGGAGGCGCCTACCTCGTGTATCTCGGCGCGCGGACCTTCGTGCGACGGAAGACGCTCGCGGCGGCGCTCAGATCCTCCCCCTCGGCGCCGGCCGGCAGTCGGTCGTTCGCCCAGGGCCTGACCGTGGGCGTCACCAACCCGAAGACCGTCGTCTTCCTGACCGCCATCCTGCCGCAGTTCGTCAACCGAGCGACCGGCCACGTCCCCGGCCAGATCTTGGGGCTCGGGGTCATCTTCACCGCGATCGCGCTCGCCTCGGACACCACATGGGTGCTCGCCGCGGCGCGATTCCGCAGCTGGTTTGCCCGCTCACCGAGACGGCTGGAGCTGGTCGGCGGAGCGGGTGGTCTGGCGATCGCAGCGGTGGGGGCCGGGTTTCTCGTAACCGGCCGCAAGAACTGAGCCGCTGCAGCGAACCCAAGCTGCCGCGCCTTAATCTTGCGATAGCGCAGATGAGTAGCCGCCCGCTGAACCGCGGCAATAACCCCGAGGCACTTACCGCAGAGAAAGGACCGTTCGATGGATTGGAAACTGGAGCTGATCGCCGTTCCCGTCTCAGACGTCGACCGTGCCAAGGCCTTCTATGCCGAGCAAGCCGGGTTCGACGTCGACCACGACTACACCGTCAGCGAGGAGATCCGGTTCGTTCAGCTGACTCCACCCGGATCGCCGTGTTCGGTCGCGATCGGACGCGGGCTCACCGACACACCGCCCGGCACGCTCGCCGGCGTTCAGCTCGTGGTCGCGGATATCGAGGCTGCTCGCGCCGAGCTCCGCGGACGAGGCGTCGACGTCGGCGACATACAGGACTTCCCGTGGGGGCGCTTCGTGTTCTTCAGCGACCCGGACGGAAACCGCTGGTCGGTCCAGCAGGTGCCCGCCCGGGGCGGAGCGTAAAACGCCGGTTGGGATGCTGGCCGATGCCGGTCCACATCAGCGCTCCGCGGACCGACCTGGAAGGGCTCACCGACCTCGCACGGCTATGGCGTGAGCTGCACTGCCACCACCGTGAGGTGTCCGACTACTGGGACCTGGTGGATGACCTCGATAACTCCTGGGAGAGGCGGCTGGAGTTGTACGGCCGACTGGTCGGGCCGAGGTTGTGACCCTCGTGGTGACCCGCGACCAGCGCTCGGCAGGGGTCGGGCGTGACCTGCTGAGCGCGGCCGAGGCAATCGCTCTCAAGCGTGGATTCGACACTGTGGCGATCGCCGTGATGAGCGGCAATCTGCGGGCTCAGGCGTTCTACGAGGCGCATGGATACTCGGTCGCGGAGCATCTCCTCTATCGCCGGCTCACCGATTGATTTCCACCGAGCTCCAGGCAGTTCGCGCCGCCGCCCCCCGCCTCGGCAACTACGTTGCGATGAGCCCGATCACGCCAACCGTGAAGAGCGCGGCCCCGGCGCTACCGGTGAGACCGGTGAGCAGCAGCTGCGCGAATCCGACCAGGCGCTCCCACCCAGACGCCAGCCATCGCTCTGCACGGTCGCCGGCGAGCCGGCGGATCGCCAGGATGACGATCAGCGGTGCGATGAACAGCGCGTTGTAGAGCACGAGCAAGGAGACCTCCAGGACCGCTGCGCGGTGCGAGGCAAGGACCGCCGAAATCGCGCCGAAGTAGATGAACGCAGTCGGCAGCTCGATGGCCATGATCCCTGCGCCGAGCGCAAACGCGGTCGACCGCGAGCACCCAGGCCGCGGCAATCGCGCGACCGTGTCGCTGTGCCGGGAGCGCCACAGGCCGACGGCTAGTGCGAGCACGACGACCCCGAGGCCGGCTTCGACCGCGTGCTCGACGGTACCGCGCATATGGTGAAAGGCCGATATCAACGCCGGCCCCGGCCCCAGGACGAGCACCAGCCCACCGGCAAGGTAGGTCGCGAACACGCCTGTCGTGAAGCTGGTGAGGTGCGCCTTTGGTGTGCCCGCCATCCACAGCGCCGGGACGACGGTCGACGGGTTGATCGAGTCGGCGACCGCCACCGACGCGATGAGCAGGGCAAGCGCTAGCACAACTTCACAGCTTCAGACTACCCCCGATCCTCAGCCCGCCAGCAGCGGCAGCAGCGCGCCGAGCTTGGTCTCCGTCTCGGCGAGCTCGGCGGCGGGGTCCGAGTCCCGAACGATCCCGCAGCCGGCGTAGAGCCGCGCGAGGCGGCCGCGCAACAGCGCGCATCGGAGAGCAACACAGAATTCCCCGTCGCCGGAGGCGTCCGTCCACCCAACCGGCCCCGCGTACCAGCCGCGATCGATCCCCTCGAGCGCGGGGATCAGGCTCGCCGCGCGCTCCCGCGGCTCCGCGCCCACCGCGGGCGTCGGGTGAAGCGCGCCGGCCAGCTCGATCGCGGGTACGGCGGACGCCAGCTGGGCACGGATCGGCATCGCCAGGTGCTGGATGTTCGCGACCCGCACAAGCACCGGCTCGGGCGCGGCCGTGACCCACACCGAGTGCGGCCTCAAGGTACGCGCGATCCGGCGCGCGACGATCGCGTTCTCCTCGCGGTCCTTGTCGCTGTGCAGCAGCCGCTCGCCGAGGTGGTCGTCGACCGCGGGGTCCGCGCTGCGGCCGATCGAGCCCGCGAGCGCGACCGTGCTGGCGCGCTGGCCCTCCCGGCGTACCAGCAGCTCCGGGCTGGCCGCGATGAACGTGGACTCCCCACGGCCTACGGCGAACACGTAACACGATGGGAACTCGGCCCGCAGCAGACCAAACACCGCCGCAGGGTCATGGGCGACGGGGGCGTGCACCTCGACCTCGCGCGCCAGCACGACCTTCTCGAGCTCTCCCCGGCGGATCCGCTGGACCGCCCGGGCGACCGCCTCCTCGTAGTGCGACGGCGGCATCGGGCTGTGCACTCGGTAGTTGCCGGTGGGCGCGGGATCGAGCAGCGGAAGCGGCGCGCTTCGCAGCTCCCGGAGGCGTCGCGTCGCCCGCGCGGTCAGGTCCGCGAGCGTGTCGTCCGGCGCGACCTCGACGTTGATCGTCAGCGCGGTGCGGCCGCTCCTGCGAGCGAGGGAGACCTCGGGCACGACCAGCGAGGCGGGCGCAAACCCCTCCCACTCCGCCGCGCCGCACCCGTGGGCCGCGAACGCGAAGCCCCCCAGCGCGACCAGTCCGGAGGCGGGTGGATCTTGGCTCCATTCCGCGAGCGCACAAGCGGACAGCGTGCGCCAGCGGCGCGCAAGCTGCACGAACCGGTCCTCCCCGCTCGCCTCCAGCACGCGCACGGATCCGAGCGCGGCGAGCGCGGAACCTTGCCGGTCGGGCTGCTCGAGGCAGAACCAGTGCTCACCGGGTCGCCGCGAGGCGACTGCGATCGCGGTCGGGTCGTGCGCGCCGCTCAGCATCCCGGTTCTGCTGGCGATCACCGGCGAACCTGACGCTCGCGCCCTTCGCAGCGCGGCGCCGAGCGCGCCGTCGAGCCGATCCTCGAACGCGGCCGCGAGCGAGCCCTGCCCGGCGGTTCCGGGGGCGCTCGGGCCGCCGACGCTAGGTCTCGCTGCGTCCACGCGAAATGGCGATTTCGCCGGTTCGCGCCATCTCGATCAGCCCGAACGGCCTCACCAGCTGCTCGAACGCGTCGACTTTGTCGCACGTGCCGGTGATCTCGGCGACGACCGAGCGGCGGGTGACGTCCACGATCTTGGCCCGGAAGATCTCGCAGATCTGCATCACCTCGGTCCGGGCCGCGCCGTCGGCGGAGATCTTGAATATCGCGAGCTCACGGGCGAGCGTCTCGGCTGGCTCCAGGTCTCGGATCTTCAGGACGTTGACGAGCTTGTGCAGCTGCTTGGTGACCTGGTCGATCGGGTGCACCGCACCGTCCAGGGTGAGCGTGATCCGCGAGACGCGCTCGTCTTCGGTCGGACCGACCGCCAGCGTGTCGATGTTGAACCCGCGCCGCGCGAACAGACCCGCGATCCGGGTCAGGACGCCTGGCTTGTTCTCGACCGTGATCGAGAGCACGTGCTTGCGGCCCGTTCGGACCCCACTGGCGGCCTCGAGCTCGTCGAGCGACAGCAGCTCCTTTGTCGCCGGCTCGCCCATCAGCCCACCATGTTCCTTGCTGGCTGGCCCGCCGGGATCATCGGGTAGGTGTTCTCCTCACGCGTGACGCGGACGTCGACGAGCACCGGGCCATCGGTCTGAAGCGCCTGACGCATCCCCTCGACCAGCGTGCTCTTGTCTTCGAGGCGCATTCCGGTCGCGCCATATGCGTCGGCGAGCTTGACGAAATCCGGCCACTGGCCCATGTCGACCTGGCTGTAGCGCTTGTCCCAGAAGAGCTCCTGCCACTGGCGGACCATCCCCAGGTAGCCGTTGTTCATGATGAACACCTTGATCGCGATGCCTTCCTGGGCGCAGGTCGCGAGCTCCTGCATGTTCATCTGTACGGAGCCGTCGCCGGCGACGCACACGACCGTCTGATCGGGGCAGCCGACCTTGGCGCCCATCGCGGCGGGGAGGCCGAAACCCATCGTGCCGAGACCGCCCGAGTTGATCCAGCGACGCGGCTCGTTGAAATGGAAGTACTGGGCAGTCCACATCTGATGCTGGCCAACGTCGCTCGTGACGATCGCGTCGCCGCCGGTCGCCTCGTACAGCGCCTCGATCATGTACTGCGGCTTGATCTCCGAGTCCTTGGAGTCGTCGTAGCGCAGGGGGTGGCGCTCGCGCCACGCGTTGATTCGCGTCCACCACTCCTCTAGCCGAGCGGGGTCGGGCTCGAGCGAGCGGTACTCGGCGGTCAGCCGCGGAAGGATGTTCTTGGCGTCCCCGACGATTGGGATGTGCGCGGGGACGTTCTTGGAGATCTCCGCGGGGTCGATGTCGATGTGGATGAACTTCGCGCGGGGCGCGAACTCCGACAGCTTGCCCGTGATGCGGTCGTCGAAGCGCGCCCCGATCGCCACGATCAGGTCGGCCTCGTCCATTGCGTAGTTCGCGCTCCGGGTGCCGTGCATCCCGAGCATCCCGAGCCACTGGTCGTGTGGCGCCGGAAACGCTCCCAGCCCCATCACTGTGCAGGTGACGGGGAAGCGGTCGGACAGGCACAGCTCGGTCAGCTCCGCCGAGGCGTCACCGCCGACCACCCCGCCACCGGCGTAGATCACCGGGCGCCGCGCGTTGGCGAGCGCCTTGGCCGCCAGCCGGATCTGCTTCTGGTTGCCCTCGGTGGTCGGCTGGTACCCGGGCAGATGGACGTCGGTGACCGGCTCGTAGGGGATGTCCGCGCGGCTCAGGTCCTGCGGAATATCGACCACGACGGGGCCGGGCCTGCCGGTGCGCGCAATGTGGAACGCCTCGTGGAGCGAGCGGGGGATCTCGAGCGGGTGCTGGATCATGAAGCTGTGCTTGACGATCGGCATCGTGATCCCGATCGTGTCGGCCTCCTGGAACCCGTCGGTTCCGAGCAGCTCGGTACGGACCTGGCCGGTGAGGAACACCACCGGGACGGAGTCCATCATCGCGTCGCAGATGGGGGTCACCAGGTTGGTCGCGCCCGGCCCGCTCGTGCCGAGCGACACACCGACCTTCCCGGTCGCCTTCGCGTACCCCTCGGCGGCGTGACCGCCGCCGGCTTCGTGGCGGACGAGGATGTGTCGGATCCCGGCGTCGTAGAAGGCGTCGTAGGTGGGGAGGTTGGCACCGCCCGGCAGGCCGAATACGACCTCGACGCCCTCAGCCTTGAGGCATTCCATCAGGGCGTCGACTGCGCGCATCGGTTGCGCTCCTTTCGCGAGCTGGCGGTCTTGGGTCAGGAGAGTGCGGCGCGCACGGGAAACCGTCCGTCCGCGGCCGAATCGCCCAGTCTAACAATGGGTTTCTGGCGTTACGAGGGGTGGGCGACGCGTGTCGGATCGCGCATCGTGGCCTCCGAGGCGATCGCGACCTCGGGGAACTCCAGCTCGGCGCCGCAGCGCATGCAGACGGCGTCGTAGAGCTTCACGACGCGACCGCACTGCGGGCACTGACGCCGGAGCTCGCGGTCCTCCCAGCGGTAGAAGATCGCGGTGAGCAGTCCCAGGAACGGGACGACCGCGGAGATCAGGAACCACAGCCAGAACGAGCTGCCCTTGATCCGTCCGACGATGCCTCCGGCCAGCCCGAAGAACAGGCAGATGACTACGTAGCCGGCGCCCGCCATCGGGCCGGGCTACCAGACGAGCGTCTTGACCGCCCAGAGGACGGCGAGCACCGCTGCCACCGCGACGATGCCCCAGAAGATCGCGATCACGAAACCGACCACGACCTTGATGACCAGCGCCGCAACGACCACCAGAACCAAACCCGCGAACGCTTTGCGGACGATCGGCGTGTGGTGCTGCTGAGCTTCCAGCTCTTGAGTTCTCATAGAGAAAGCGTACCGCTCCCCCGCCCCGTGTCCCCGAGGCTTCGGGGATTCTTCAGTCGTAGGAGCGCTTTAGGTACTCGTAGCGCTTCGGCGAGTCGGTGTGCTGGCCTTCGAAGCGCAGGCGGGCGAGCCGGAAGCGCCGTACCGGAGCAGAACCGGTGGTGGCGGCTCCGCCGCGCCGATCTTCGAGGAGCATCACCCTCGCCGATGTGGCAGGACGTGTCATGAACGGGATGATCGCCCCCGGCCCTAAATCGCACATTGGCCCTGGGTATAAAGATGCCCAAAATCGGTCGGCCGCGCGGCCTTAGCAGCCGTTCGCCCGACGGGCCTCGCCAACCGCGGCATCGAGCGCCGCGCGGGCGCCGAGGGGGAGCCGCCGCCGCAGCCGCCAGGGCGCCCCAGAGAACGCCAGATTGGCGACCGTCGCGAAGCCCGACTCGTCCTCTCGCAGCGCCAGCACCAGGTGCGCGATCCGGTCGCCCGACGGCAGTCCGGGCTCGCTCGCCTTCACGCAGTAGCAGTGCACCCGATGGCCGCCCGGGCGGACCAGCAGCGCGCCCGCCTCCCCCACAAGCCACGCGCCGAGCCGACCCCGCTCGAGCACCAGCCCGGTGCGGGCGTGGAGCTCGCGAGGGCGGTGCCCGAGCAGGTCGCCGAGCAGTCCGAGCGCGCGCCGCTCCGCGGCGCCGCCGGTGGGCTTGCGCGGCCGCACCACCCCGGCGCCGCGCGCCGCGTACAGCTCGGGGATCGCCCACGCATGGACGAATGCGATCACCGAGATCGGGATGAGGATCGGTTTCACGACCGCGAGTCCAGCGCCGATGCCGATGAACGGCACGACGAGCGCGACCGTTGTGAGCGTCCACAGACCGTCTTGGCGCGTCAGCGTGCGCTCGGTGGCCCGGGGGCGCCAGTGGACGCTGGCGAGCTCCGGCAGCGCCGACGCTGGTGCGTCTGCCGCGGCCGTCCTAGCCCCCCGCGATCGGCCGCCGCAGGATCACGACCGAGGCGTCGAGCGGCAGCTCACGCACCTGTTCGGCGTGTCCCTCGCCGTACGAGACAACCGCGAAGTAGCCCTGATCGAGCTGCGCGCGGAAGGCGGAGACGGCCGCGTCGACGCTGGCGGCGTCCCCTGGAGTCCATTCCGCCAACGTGGTGTGCCCGGTCTGGTCCATCCGGATGAGTCGTGACATCGCTCCTCCTCTGTAGACGGGTTGCGGCCCGTCAATCCTACGCCCGCGGCGGGCGTCGACTACCCGAGGCGCTCGCGGATCAGGCGGGTAACGTCGCCGCCGTCCGCGCGACCCTTCGTCTCACGCATCACGAAGCCGACGAGCGGCCCGATCGCGCGCATGTTCCCCGCGCGGACCTGTTCGGCGGCGTCGGGATCCGACGCGATCGCGCGGTCGACGATCTCGGCCAGGCCGTCCTCGTCGGCCGACAGCGCGCCGAGCCCCTCACGCTCGACGACCTCCTTGGGGTCTCCCCCGCTATCGACGAGGATCGTCAGCACCTCGCGGGCCGCGTCGCGGCTCACCTGCCTGGCCCTGACCATCGACACGAGCACGGCGAGGCTCTCCGGCGCGACCTTGGAGTCGGACGGATCCGTATCGGACCCGATCCGCTCGACCAGCTGCGGGATCCAGTTGGCCAGCTCGACCGGGTCGACCCCGCCGTTGCCGCCCGCGGCGGCCTCGAGCGCGCGCTCGAAGTAGTTGGCGTGGTCCGGTCGGAAGGCCAGCTCACGGGCCCGCTCGGCGCTCAGCCCCAGTTGCCGTTCGAACCGCGCGGCGCGTTCGCGCGGAAGCTCGGCCGGGAGGTCCGCGCGAGCGCCCTCGATCATCGCCTCGCTCGCTAGCAATGGGCCGAGGTCGGGCTCAGGAAAGTAGCGGTAGTCGTGGGCCTCCTCCTTGGAGCGCAGCGGCGTCAGGCGGCCCGACCCAGGGTCGAAGTGGAGCGTCTCCTGGACGACGGTGCCGCCGCTTCGCAGCAGCTCGACCTGGCGCTCGATCTCCGCCCTGATCCCCTGCTCTAGGAAGCGGAACGAATTCATGTTCTTCAGCTCGGTCTTGGTGCCGAGCTCATGGGTCCCCCGCGGCCTGACCGAGACGTTGGCGTCGCAGCGCAGCGAGCCCTGCGACATGTCGACGTCGGAGACGCCGATCTGGCGGAGTGTCTCGCGCAGCTCGATCAGCCAGTCGCGTGCCTGCTCGGGCGAGTGCAGGTCGGGCTCGGTGACGATCTCCACGAGCGGCGTGCCGCAGCGGTTGAAGTCGACCCAGCTGCGGTCGGCCCCCTGGATCCGACCGGTCTTCCCGAGGTGGTTGAGCTTGGCGGCGTCCTCCTCCAGGTGGGCGCGGTGCAGGCGCACGTCCCCCAGGCGTCCGCCTCGGCACAGCGGAATGTCGTACTGGGAGATCTGGTAGCCCTTGGGATTGTCGGGATAGAAGTAGTTCTTGCGATGGAAGATCGAGCGCTCGGCGATCTCGCACTCGAACGCCAGCCCGATCATCAACCCGAAGTGGATCGCCCGCTCGTTGACGACCGGGAGCGCTCCGGGGAGCCCCAGGCAGACCGGGCAGGTGTGGGTATTGGGCGGAGCGCCGAACGACACCGCACAGGCGCAGAACATCTTCGTCCGAGTCTTCAGCTGGACGTGGATCTCGAGCCCGATGACTGGCTCGTACTCGGCGCCCGCCCCGCTCATCGACGTGCCACCCCTCCGTCGAAGCCGAGCGCCCGCTCAAGCGCGTAGGCAACGTTTAGCAGCCGGCCCTCGCTGAACGCCGGGCCGGCGAGCTGGAACCCGACCGGGAGCCCATCGCTCAGGCCGCACGGGATCGACACGGCGGGGATCCCCGCGAGCGACATCGGCACCGTGCAGAAGTCGTTCAGGTACATCGCCAGCGGGTCGGCGGTCTTTGACCCGAGCTCGAACGCGGTCCACGGGCTGGTGGGCGTGACGATCAGATCGAACCGCTCGAACGCGCTCCGGAAGTCCTCGGAGATCTTCGTACGCACCTTCTGCGCAGTCCCGTAGTAAGCCTCGTAGTAGCCGCTCGAGAGCGCATAGGTACCGAGCATGATCCGGCGCTTGACCTCGTCCCCGAAGCCCTCGGCACGGGTGCGCTCGTACATCGTGATCAGGTCGGCGTCGCCGTCGACGCGGAGGCCGTAGCGGACACCGTCGTAGCGCGCGAGGTTGGCGGACGCCTCGGCGGGCGCGATCAGGTAGTAGGCCGACAGCGCATGAGGCGCGTGCGGCAGACGGCAGGGCTCGACCGACGCACCGAGCTGCTCGGCGAGCTGCAACGTCGCCTCGAAGCGCTCGCGTACTCCCGGCTCGACTCCGCCGTCCGAGCCGGTCAGCTCCTCCGGCACCCCCAGGCGGACGCCCCCCAGGTCCTCGGCGCTCGGCATCGCGATCGCCTCCGGGAACTCCAGCGAGGTCGAGTCGGCCGGGTCGCGTCCGATCATGTGGCGGAAGAGCAGGGCTGCGTCGGTGACGTCTCGGGTCAGCGGCCCGGCCTGGTCGAGCGAGGAGGCAAACGCGATCATTCCGTAGCGCGAGCACGCCCCGTAGGTTGGCTTCAGCCCGACCAAGCCGCACAGCGCCGCGGGCTGGCGGATCGACCCGCCGGTGTCGGTCCCGATCGCCCACGGGGCAAGGCCGGCCGCGACCGCCGCCGCGCTCCCGCCCGAGGAGCCGCCCGGTACGCGAGCGGGGTCCCAAGGGTTCAACACCGGCCCAAAAGCGGAGTTCTCGTTCGAGGAGCCCATCGCAAACTCGTCCTGGTTGGTCTTGCCAAGCAGCGGCGCACCCGACGCGGCGAGCTTCGAGACGACCGTGGCGGTGTACGGGGGTCGGTAGCCCTCGAGGATCCGCGACCCGGCCTGGCTCGGGACCCCCTCCGTGCAGAACAGGTCCTTGACCGCGAGCGGGACGCCGCCGAGCGGGCCCTCGGCACCGTGCCCGTTCTGCGGCGGCGCCCCGGCGACCCACGTGAAGGCGTTCAGCTGATCAGCCGCGGCGCGCCGGCGGTAGAACTCGAACAGCTCGCCCGGGTCGAGGTCGCGGGCACGGACACGGCCGGCCGCGTCGGCGGCCGTCAGCTCCAGCAGCTCACTCACCCGGCGCTTGCCCGGGGCTGGGGACGCCGAAGCCGAGCCCGGCCGGGATCTCGACCGGTTCGGGCGCGCCCGCGAGCGCCACCTCGACCGGCAGGCACGGTCGTGGCTCATCGGACCGCACGACCCCGGCTACGTCGATTACGTGCGACGTCGGGGGCACACCGGCGAGCTCCAGCTCCCGGATCTTCTCGATGTGGTCGAGCACCTTTGACAGCTCGCCGGCCATCCGCTCGACCTCGTCGTCATTCAGATCAAGCCGCGCGAGCCGTGCGACGTGAAGGACCTGGGCGCGATCGAGCATCGTGGGCTCATTCTAGGAGCCACCCTGCTCCCCGAGCTTGATCGTCGGGATCGCGCTCGGACCGTCGGCGGGCGCGATTCCCTCCATCGCGGAGCGAGGCGTAGCCGCCGTAGGTGATCGCGAGTGAAGCGAGCAACCCGACGAACGCTCCGAGCTCGCGGCCGCTGCCGGGTGGGTTGATCAGCACCCTGTAGATCAGCCACAGAGCAGTCAGCCCGCCCAGCACGGCGGCCAACAGGCTGAGCGTCACCGGAATCGCCGGCGCGCGGCGCGTTGCCTGGAAGAAGACCAACGCCCATGCGACGAGAATCGTCACCAGAAGCAGCCAGTGCGCGTTGCTCAATCCGTGCCAGCCGTCGACCGAGGTCATCACGAAGTACCGCGGTGCCGGCGGCCCGGAGACCGAGACACGCCTGTACCACGGAAGCAGGAGCATCGAGCCGAGCAGCACAAGGCCGCCGGCGCCGATGAGCAACTCGGGCCGGCGAAGCCTGGTTCGATCGAACCGCATCGAACGGCAGTATCGCCGCTACCGGGCTGGGGGGCCGGCGGTGCCCGCTGGAGGTGTGGGGGCCGGCGCCGCGGGCCGGGCCCGGACCAGGGCGTCGGCATCGCGCGCCTGGATCGCGTAGTAGACGAGCGCGCCAGCGAGGATCGCGCCTAACCAGAAGCCGAACGCAAGATTGCTGAAGGTCCCGAGGTGGAACAGGAACTTCAGCGCGATCAACCCGGCGGCGGCAACCGCCAGGACGAAGCGGGTCGTGGCGCGGCTCCCGCCGATCACCGGGACGTGCGTCTCGGGCGAGAGTCGCTCCAGCGCGAGGTCGGCGACGAGCGCCAGCAATGAGATCACCGCCAGCACGCCAAGCCAGCCGTCGGGCGTATCGGTAGCCGTGAGCGAGCCGCCGCCGAAAGCGAGCGTGGTCCCGCGGAACGTCACGCTCGCGCTGGGGAGACTGAACCATGCGAACTCGAGCAGGTCGAACACCAGCACCAGCGCGAGACCGCCGAGAACCCAGTCTTCCCGCCGCACGTTCTCCACGCCAGCCACCCTAGCGCCCGGGTCGGCCGGAGCACCAGACCTCGCGCGCCGGGACGCCGGACGGCACCGAACAGCCTGGCTCGTTGCTCGCGGACGGCCTCGTAGGCGCCGAACGCGATCCCGAGCGCTGCGATCAGTCCGAGCACCCCGCCCAGTTTCTGGTCGGGGACGCGGTCGGGCGAGGGCAGCGCCAGCAGCACCCTGAAGATCACGGCCACGGCCGTCAACGTGCTCAGTGCCAGCAGCGCGAGCCGGAAGCGCGCGACGGTGACTCGGGCGGGTCGGCGGGCATGGATCGCCACTGCGCCAACCGCGACCAGCACCGTCAGCAGCATCAGCCAGCGGATCAGGGTCAGCGCGTCCCATGCGTTCTCCGAGGTCGCGGCGGCGCTCGACGTGGCGGCGGCGCCGGGGATCCGGTCGACGCCATACCACGCCACACCGAACATCAAAGCGAGCAGCGCCAGCGCGCTGGCAGCGCTGATCAGCTCTCCGCGGGTCAGCCCGGCGTTGGGCGTCGCCCCCTCGTCGGTGGTGGACACGTCGGCCACGCTAACCCCGATCAAGCGCGTATGCCGCGACGGTGTTGCGCAGCAGCATCGCGATCGTCATCGGGCCGACGCCGCCCGGGACGGGAGTGACGAGCCGCGCTCGCTCGAGGGCGGCCTCGAAGTCGACATCGCCGCGCAGCCCGCCTTCGGTTCGGTTGATGCCGACGTCGATCACCGCGGCCCCTGGCTTGATGTACTCGGCACCGAGCAATCCCGGTGACCCGACCGCCGCGATCAGCACATCGGCGCGCGAGCAGACACCCGCCAGGTCGCGTGTCCGCGAGTGACAGATCGTCACGGTGGCGTTGCGCTGCAGCAGGAGGAATGAGACCGGCTTGCCGACCAGATCCGAGCGTCCGACCACCACGGCCTCGGCTCCCTCCAGCGAGACCTCGTAGCTGTCGAGCAGCTCGATCACACCGAGAGGGGTGCAGGGGCGCAGTCCGGGGGTGCCCTCACCAGGCGGCCCACGGAGATCGGGGTCAGCCCGTCGACATCCTTATCGGGCCGAATCGTCGCCGTCAGGGCCGCCCCGTCGAGTCCCTCGGGCACCGGGAGCTGTAGCAGGATCCCACTGACCGCCGGATCGCGATTGCACTCCTCGATCACGCCGGCCACGTCGGCCTGGGCGGAGTCGGCGGGCAACTGGCGATGGAAGTCGGCGATTCCGACCTCAGCGCTCGCCTTGCGCTTGTTGGCGACGTAAATCGCCGATGCCGGATCGTCGCCGACGAGGATCGTGGCGAGCCCCGGCGGGCGGCCGGCGCGCTCGGTGATCTCGGCCACCTCGTGCGCCACCGCGGCGCGAACGCGGGCCGCGACCTCACGGCCGTCAATGATCTGCGCGGGCATCCCGAATCACGCTAGAGCATGTCGGCGACGTCGGGACGCTCCGTGGGGGAGCTTGTTACGGTGCCGGTCGCTGGCCATGGTCACGGCGATTCCGGCCGCCACCGGCGGAATTAGCCTCGGAGCTCGCGCCGGGCGGCCGGCGCAAAGACCGATTGATCGGCGGGGCCCGCGGGCCACCCGAACCGCTCCCGGCGGCTGCATAATTTCGGCGGTGCGTGGGGATTGGCCCAGGCGGCTCCTAGCGTTCGTCGTGGCTGCGGCGGTCGCGGTGGCATTCGCCGATTCGTCGATCGTGGTCCTCGCCCTGCCCGATCTCTACTCGAGGTTTGCCACGTCGATTGTCGGGGTGTCGTGGGTGATCACCTCGTACAACCTGGTCCTCGCCGGATGCGCGTTCGCGTTGGTCGGGGTGATCAGGCGGATGGACGTGGGGAATCTGACCCGGGCGGGGCTGGTGGTGTTCTGCGCCGGCTCGGTCGGTGCCGCCGCATCTTGGAGCCTTCCGGCTCTGATCGTTTTTCGTTGCGTTCAGGGCGCTGGCGCCGCGATGATGCTCGCCGGCGCACTCGCGCTGCTCTCGGCGCTGTGTGGATCCCGCGCCAGCGGAGTCGCGATGTGGATCGCTGCTGGGACATTCGGTGCGGCACTCGGACCAGCGCTGGGCGGGATCCTCACGCAGCTGTTCGACTGGCGAGCGATCTTCGTCTTTCAGGCGCCGGTCGCACTTCTCGCGCTGGTGGCGGCTACCGAGTCTCACTCGCACCCGCGGGCCGGCGCAGGCGCCAGCTGGCGGCCGGCGGCAAACGTCGCCCTGGGGCTCTTGTTCGGGGCGCTCGTAGGGGCGCTGTTCCTCGCCGTGCTGCTCCTCGTCAACGCGTGGGGGCTGTCGCCGATCGCCGGCGCAGCGGCGCTGAGCGCGCTGCCGGTCGCGGCGCTCGCGGCCCGCCGGCTGACCGGCGAGCTGTCCGCGTGGACCGCCGCCGCCGGGGGAGCGCTGCTGCTGGCCGCGGGACTCGTGGTGCTCGCCGTGCTCCCCGCCACGAGCGTCCCAATCGTCGTCGCGGCGCTCCTCCTATGCGGCACGGGAATGGGGCTGGCGGTCCCGGTGCTGACAGAGCGGGCCGTCACCCCCGACGAAGGGCTCGTGCACGACGGGACCATCACGATCGGCGCGCGGCACGCCGGCCTGGTACTGGCGCTCGTCCTGGTCGCACCGGTGCTGTCGAGCGACCTGCAGCATGGGACGCGTGACGCGCTGCTCGGAGGGGCCAAGGTGCTGCTGAACGCCGACATCCCGATCCGCCAGGAAGTGCCGATCGCGCTCGACATAGGCAAGGAGCTCAAGCGTGCGCAGAGGGGTACCGTGCCTGACCTGGCGCAGCCGTTCAACCGGCAGGGCGCGTCGCACGACCCGGCTCTGCGCCAGGTGCGGGACTCTCTTACGGCGGCGGTGCGGGATGCGCTCACACGCAGCTTCCGGACGGCGCTTGCGCTCTGTGCATTGCTGGCGGCGCTCGCACTCGCCCCGATCCTGCTCGCCCGCCGGAGGGCGTTCCGATGACGACACGCACGGGTGGGCTGATCGTCGCCGCGCTCGGGGTAGCGGCGCTGGCGCTGATCATCATCGAGTTCGCGCTCGGCGCCGCGTCATTCGGCCGGCCCCGGCTCGCCGACCCCTGCACCGCGACCGCGGGGCCATCCGCGGGAGGCATTCAGGGCGCGATCCAACGGTTCACGCGCGCCACGCTGGACGGGACGGCGTGCCAGCTCCACACCACGCGCGAAGAGCTGGTCCTGTCGTTCGTACCCGGGGCCGGGACGAACAACGTCCGCTGGAGCAAGCAGAGGATCGACCAAGCGCTGCAGGTCGGCCTCAACCGAGCGGCGCACGATTTCGCCGGCGGTGGTCTCGTGGGCGACGCGCTCGCGTTCACCCTCCGCCAGGTGGTCGCCCCGGCCCTGGAGTCGTTCCTCCAGCAGGCGAAGTAGAGCCTCGCGTCGGAGGATCCGAACCGCCGATTCAGCCGTCGGCCTGTTGCCTTTCAACCAGACGACGAACGGCAGAAGCGCAAGAGGACATCCCGCGCCAGCCGACGTGCAGGCAACGACGCTGACGCGCTCATCGCTACCGCTTCGTGATCGGCGCCAGGTCGGCGACGAGCTTGCGCTCGGAGCGGTCCTTGGCGAAACGGATCACGACGATCCCGCCGGGCTCGATCCCGGTGACGACGCCCTCGCCGAAGGTGGGGTGCGAGACGTCATCCCCGAGTCGGAAACGAGACGGCCGGTGGCTGCGCACGGGACCAGGTCGGGTGCGCACCGCCGCCCCCGTTCCACGAGGTCGCGCGAGCGCGGATGCCCGCGTAGGACGGGCGCTGCTCCTCATGGTCGGTCAGCTCCTGCGGGATCTCCCCGATGAATCGGCTCGGGGCGCCCCAGGTCCGGGAGCCGAACACGTTGCGCGTGCGCGCGTAACAGACGTAGAGGTCCCGCTCGGCGCGCGTGATCCCGACGTAGCAGAGCCGGCGCTCCTCCTCGAGCCCACCCTCGTCGAGCGCCCGCGAGTGCGGGAAGACGCCCTCCTCGCAACCGATCATGAACACGATCCCGAACTCGAGCCCCTTGGCGTTATGGAGCGTCATCAGCGTCACCACGCCCTCGTCGTCGGAGCGCTCGTCGGCGTCCGAGCGCAGCGAGATCTGCTGCAGGAACTCGTCGAGCGAGTGCGTCTCGGCCTCCGAGGCGTCGTACTCGGCGGCGACGTTGACGAGCTCCTCGAGGTTCTCGAGCCTCCCCTGCGCCTCGATCGTCCGCTGCGCCTCGAGCCACTCGATGTACCCGGACTCCTTCAGCGTCTCCTTGAGAAGCTCCGACACCGGTGGGCCGGACTCCGCCCGTTCGCGGAGCACGTGCATCGTGCCCATGAAGCGGCCGATCGACTTGACCGCGGCGGTCCCGAGGCCCGGCACCTGGTCGGGCGCGGACGCGGAGTCCCAGATCGACTCGCCGGTCGTGTTGGCGAAGCTCAGTACGCGAGACAGCGAGGTCGAGCCGATCCCGCGTGGAGGCGTGTTGACGATCCGGGTGAACGAGACGACGTCCTGGGGGTTCTGGATCACGCTGAGGTAGGCGATCGCGTCCTTGATCTCCGCGCGCTCGTAGAACTTCGTGCCACCGACGACCTGGTAGCCGATGTCCGCGCGCGTGAGCGTGTCCTCGAGCACGCGCGACTGCGCATTGGTCCGGTAGAAGACCGCGATTTCGGACCGCGAGATCCCCTCGTCGACCAGCCGCTGGATCTCGCCGGTCACGAACCGCGCCTCGGCGTGCTCGTCCTCGAGCTCGCGGACCTTGATCGGGTCGCCCTGCCCAAGGTCGGTCCACAAGCGCTTGGGCATTCGCCCGCGGTTGTTGGCGATCACCGCATTGGAGGCGTCGAGGATCGTCTGCGTCGAGCGGTAGTTCTGCTCGAGCTTGACCACGTGCGCGTCGACGTACTCATCCTCGAACTCCAGGATGTTGCGGATGTCGGCGCCGCGGAAGCTATAGATCGCCTGCGAATCGTCGCCGACGACCATGATGTTCCGGTGCTCCTTGGTCAGCAGCTGGAGCCAGCGGTACTGCGCGTGGTTGGTGTCCTGGTACTCGTCGACAAGGACCTGACGGAAGGTCTCGCCGTAGTGCTCGCGGACCTCGTCGAACAGCTCCAGGACGTTCACGGCGCGGACGAGGAGGTCGTCGAAGTCCATCGCGTTCATCCGGTGGAGCTGGCGCTCGTACTCGCGATACACGTCCGCGACCGTCTGCTCGAAGAACGACCCGACCATCCGTCCGTACGCTTCGGCGTCGCGCAGCCGGTTCTTGGCGTCGGAGATCTGCGAGCCGATCGCCGCGGGAGTGAAGCGCTTCGGGTCGACACCCAGATCGTCCAGGCAGCGCTTGATCAGTCGTCGCGAGTCCGACTGGTCGTAGATCGTGAACTGACGGGTGTAGCCGAGGCGGTCCGCGTGGGCGCGGAGCATCCGGGCACATGCTGAGTGGAATGTCATGACCCACATCGCCCTGACCCTCCGCCCAACCAGCAGCCCGACGCGCTCGCGCATCTCCTCGGCGGCCTTGTTGGTGAACGTGATCGCGAGGATCTCGTTGGGCTGTGCGGCGCCCGTCGCCAGCAGATACGCGATCCGATGGGCCAGGACTCGGGTCTTGCCAGAGCCGGCGCCGGCGAGGATCAAGAGCGGACCGCCAGGGTGCGTCACAGCCTCGCGCTGAGGCTCGTTCAGGCCCTCCAGTAGGGCATCAAGATCGCCTGTGGTTCCGGGCATCGACTCCGCTTTCAACGGTAGCGGCCGGGGTGGTCGAAGCCGTCATCCTCCCTGGCGTGAGCGACCTCTTGGGACAGCTTCGTGACGCCTGCGGTGCGGTCGCCGAGCGGGCGCGGTACGTCCGGATCGACCGCGAGGCGATCCCGAGCTACGCGGCGAGCCTGCCGCTCGATGCTTTGGCCGGGGAGCCAGACCCGGAAGTGCACATGACCGCCGGCACGCCTGAGGACCTCGCGGCGTTCTGGCTGACGCTCGACGCGATCAACTTCGGGTCGGGCTGGTTCCCGACCCTGAGTAAACGCGACGGGCGATCGGGCTACTACACGATCGCCGGTGGAGTCCGGGGCAGGTTCGCCACCGCCGGGCCGTGGAGCGCGGACGAGCTCGCGCAGATCGAGCGCACTGCTGTCGCCGAGGCGTTGGGGCAGGATCCGGGCCACGAGCTGATGGGGCTGTTCGCCCGCTCGCTCAACGATCTCGGGCGGAACGTGGCCGCCGAGCACGGCGGGCGGTTCGGATCCGTGATCGATTCCGCGGGCGCTTCTGCGGAAGCGCTCGTCGAGCTTCTCGCCGGCTGGGACTGTTTCGCCGACGCGTCCGACTACGAGGGCCTCAGGGTGCCGTTCCTGAAGCGCGCCCAGATCACCGCCGCCGACCTGGTGCGGGGCGGAGCGGCCGACTTCGGCGACCTCGACCGGCTGACGATGTTCGCGGACAACCTCGTCCCGCATGTGCTCCGGCTCGACGGGATCCTGCGCTACGACACCAGGCTCTCGGCGCGGATTGACCGGGGCGGACTGATCCCCCACGGCTCGCGCGAGGAGGTCGAGATCCGCGCCTGCGCGGTGCACGCGGTCGAACTGATCGTCGCGGCGCGGCCCGGCACGACCGCCGCCGAAGTCGACGAGCTGCTGTGGCTCCGGGGCGGCGCACCGCCCTACAAGGCGGTTCCCCGGCACCGCTCGCGGTGCACGGCTTATTGAGCTGGACGCCAGCCAGCGCGCGACATACGATCGCTCGTCACTGAGGCCCACAATGAGGAGGGAAGGCTGTGCCGCAAATCAAGCCACGGATCCGGGTGCTCGCTGCCGGAGCGACCGCGCTCGTCGCTGGAGCAATCGTCGTCGGGACGAGCTCGGCCCAGCCGACGCGAGCCCACGCCGCCGGGACGACGGTGCACGTGATCGAGCACGCGATTACCGACACCGAGAACCCCACGAGCGGCGGCAAGGACGTCAAAGGCAACATCCTCACGTTCAACAACCCGGTCTACAACCTCGCAAACACGAGGCAGGTCGGCCACGACGAAGGGTTCTGCACGCGCCTGGCGCCCAAACTCGGCATGTGGGAGTGCTTGTGGACGACGTTTCTCAGGGGGGGACAGATCACTGTCCAAGGGCCGTACTACGACACCCGGAACAGCGTCCTGTCGATCACCGGTGGGACCGGCGCCTACCGTGACAGCCGCGGCCAGATGCCGCTGCTCTCTCGCAACGGCGGCAAGGAGTACGACTTCATCTTCCAGTTGAGCTGAGTGTCGGGCGGTGACGCCTCGGGCGCTGAGCGACCCGGGGCGTTCACCCTGCCATGCCACGTCGTGGAGGTGGTCACGCTCCGGTCCTAGACTGCGCACGCACCGGCGGCTATGCGGCCAGCGGCACCGGGCGGGTCGGCGCGCGGTGGCGCCGGCGAACGATCAGCGGCACGCCATCGCGCGGGCCGATCGTCGGGGCCTGGCGGATGCGCAGCACGTAGCCCGGGTCGAGCTCGAACTCGAACCGCTCGAGCAACGCACTGGCGATCGCCTTGACCTCCAACTGCCCGAAGCGCATGCCGATGCAGATGCGCGACCCCCCGCCGAATGGCACGTAGGCTCCCTTTGGGAGCGCCGCCCTGGCGGCCGGCGCAAAGCGCTCGGGCCGGAACGCCTGCGGGTCAGGGAAGACGTGCGGCAGGTGGTGCGAGACCCAGGAGCTGTAGTTGACGTAGGCGCCGCCCGGAACAGTCTGTCCAGCAAACTCGAATGCCTCGATCGACCTGCGCGCCCCGATCCAGGCAGCCGGATACATCCGCAGCGTCTCGTCCTGGACCATCTCGAGCAGCTCCAGGCGTCCGTTCATCAACGTCGCCGCGTCGGGCCGGTCGGCGCCGAGCACGCTGTCCTGCTCGTCACGGAGCGCGCCCGCGATCTCGGGATGGCGCCCGAGCTCGTAGAACATGAACGCGATCGTCGACGTGGTGGTGTCGTGGCCGGCGAACAGGAGCGTCATCACCTCGTCGCGGATCTGCCGGTCGGTCAGCCCGTCGCCGTCCTCGTCGGTCGCGTCGAGCAGCAGGCTGAGCACGTCATCGCCCCGCTCGCCGGTGCGCCTGCGCCGCGCAATCTCCTCGAAGATCACGCCGTCGAGCTCGCGGCGTGCGGACTGCATCCTCGCGAAAGGAGTCCCAGGGCCGCGAATCACCTGGAGCAGGTAGTCGCGGGACCAGAACCCGAGCCCCTGCTCGAACTTGCCGGCGAGATCGACGCGCGCGCCTGCGAGGTTCGGGTCCAGGCCGAACAGCGCGCGGAGCGCGATCCGCAGCGCCAGGCGCCGGGTCCAATAGTAGATGTCGATCCGGGCGCCGTCCCGCCAGTCGCCGAGCGCCCTGTCGATCTCGGCGTTCATCGTCGAGAGTGCCGCGGCGATCGCCTCGTGGTGAAACGCGGGCAGCATGATCCGCCGCGAGCGCCGGTGAAACTCTCCGTCGATTGTGAGCAGCCCGTCGCCGAGCAGCGCGGTGAGGTCGCCCATGTGGCCCTCGCGCCACCTGAAGTTGCTCGCGTGTGAGACGGTCATGTAGTGGTTGGCCTCGGGGCCGATCATGAACACCACGTTCCCGTGGAAAACGCGCATCGTGAAGACCGGACCGAAGCGCTCATACGCGTCGAGCAGCAATCCCAGCGGGTCGCTCGCAAATCCGCGCGTACGGCGGATGCTGAACGCGGTCTCTCCGGGCGGGAACGGCACCCAGGCGCGCCGCTCGGCGAGCAGGTCACCGGCCAGCCGACGCACGGGGTTAAAGAGATCGGCGGCGGTCCGGTCAGCGGCACTACCGAAGCGTAACTAAGGCCGCTGGCCGCCCCTTCAGCCGGCGAGCGCGTAACGGCGGGCGGTCACGTACTCGGCGGCCCGGTCGGCGAGCGGGATGATCCGTACCCAGCTGGCAGAGTTCGGCGACTCGATGATCTGTCCCCCGCCGATGTACATGGCCACGTGGCTGATCCCGCGCGAGGGCCAGTCGGTGGCGAAGAACACGAGGTCGCCGGGTCGCAGCGCGTTCGGCGCGACCGGGCGACCGAGGAGCGCCTGGAGGGCGGCGGTGCGCGGCAGCACGATCCCGTGTGCGTCGTAGACCGTGAACGTGAAGCCCGAGCAGTCGAAGCCGAACGCCGAGGTACCCGCGTACAGATAGCGCAGGCCGAGGAACTGCTCGGCCGCGGCCACGAGCTGTGGACCGGTCGGCGCGGGTTGCCTGACCCCCGCCGCACGGATCGATAGAGCCGAGCGCAGGATCAGGGCCGAACCGGTCGGCGTCTGCACGATTGCCCACGGACCGGCCAGGGCGAGCACCGGCAGGCGCGTGTTGTAGCTCAGCAGCAGGAGACGATGGCCGACCATCCCCGTGGACGCGCGCGCCACCAGCCATGCGGTCGGCTTGGTCACCAGCGCAACCGTCGCCTGGGGCGACGCGGCGCCCCCGGACGGCGACGTGCTCGAGCCCGGCGCGGGCTGCATGACAAGCTGCCGCGCGGGCAGCCAGCCCGGATAGCTGAGGTGCGTCGGAGTCGGCTGACCGGTGAGCGAGACCTGCACCCAGGAGCCGCGGCGGGCACGCACCACCACCGGCTGCCCGTAGAGCGCCTGCGTGACTAGTCGGTTGTCGAGCCACAGGCGTTGCGAAGTGCCCATCGCGTTCAGCCACGCGCCCAGCCGGACCGGGTTGGCGAGCGACGGCGCGTCGAGCCCGCGCGTGCGATCCGGCTGCATCCACAGCGTCGCGACCGACACGTCGATCAGGGCCGGGCGCCAATTCGTCGGAGATGCCGCGGCCCTTTGACCGCCTAACGCACCGAGCGCCACGCAGGCGGCCACACATGGGAGGCCCCGAAGGACCGTGCTCCTACGCATCCCCGACCTGCGCGTTCGTCCCGATCTCGATCACCGGGTGCGCGGATGGCCTGAGCCAGCGCAACACCTCCAGCAACCGCGCCTCGGGCAGGGCCACGCAACCCTCTGTCGCGCCGCCCACCCAGCTGTGCAGGAAGATCCCGGAGCCTGGGGCCTCTGGGCCGGCGACGACCGGGGCCGTGTTGAAGTCGATAACGGCAAAGTACGGATAGGCCACGGTCTCTGTCCAGAGCGGCTCGGACCAGGCTGCGAATCCGGGCGTCACCCCACAGGGAACGTGGACGAAGCGGCTGTAACGCGGCGAGTAGGGGTCCTCGTCCCACCAGTCTCCGCAGACGAGTCGGTGATACGCGTAGTGCACCCCCGGATCGGGCCGGGTGCCGTACATCGTTAGGCCGATCCCGAATACTCCGACCGGGGTGGCGTGGTCGCCCTCGCGGCGGACGGCGCTGAGGTGGCCCGAACCGGTCTCGGCGCGCCAGGTGCCGAACGCACGTCGCCACGGCGAGCGGCTGCCGGAGCGCTGATACGCCCGCAGCGTCGCGAGATAACCCGGCGGTGACGGGTTATCTGTCGGGCTTGAGACGACGATCAGCTGCTCGGCCTTGGCGGGGATCTTCAGACGCTGTGAGGCGACGGCCGGCGACACAGCAGCGAGCGGTACCGCTAGAGCCATCGCGGCCGCGACGCTCACCACGACACGCTGCCCGGTCACCTTCGCTCTTCGAGCAGCCGCAGCCAGATCTCGCTGACCGTCGGGTACGACGGCACCGCGTGCCACAGCGTCTCGAGCGGCACCCTTCCGACGATCGCCGTGGTGGCCGAATGCAGCAGCTCGCCGACAGCGGAGCCGACGAACGCGGCGCCGACGAGCGTGTCGGAGCTGCGGTCGACGACCAGCTTCGCCCGACCGCGGTAGTCGTCACGCAACAGCTTCGCCCCGCGAATCGATCCGAGGTCATACTCGAGCGCCTGCACGTCGATCCCCTTTTCGCGGGCGGCCGACTCCGTGATGCCGACGGAGGCGACCTGCGGATCGGTAAACACAACGGACGGGATGATGCCGTGATCGGCGACGTCGTGATAGCTCGGGCTTCACGATCACCGCCGTGCGATCGCTGTTCTTGGTCGCGTACTCCGCGGCGTTCTCGCCCGCTGGGCCGCCCCCGATCACGACGACATCCCAGGTGCTCACGGCGCCTCCTAATCGTTGTTGGGCCTGGCGGGACAGTACGCGGATCACGCTAACCAGGGCATCGACCAGGGCAGGCACTGGCGCGACGAGCCGCAGACCGCGCGACCCTTGGCGTACTCACGACGAGCCACAGCAGGAGTACAAACCATGCGGCCGGACATCGCACCCGGGGGGACCTTCCCTGACTACGAGCTGACCGACCACGCCAAGACCCGCCGCAGAGGCCGGCGACCGCTCGAGGTTCTAGCGGACGAGGACCTCGACCCCAGCCTAAGGGGCGGCGGTAGGACGACCTTGATGACCGCGACGAATCCACGGAGGACAAGATGAACATTGGCGGACGCATGACGACGACAACCACAGCTTCGGTCGCGCCTGTTCTGCTCGAGATCCGCGCGACGCTGCCGATCGGACGCGTCGTCGACCGCGCCCAGCGGCTGGTCGGGTGACGGCGATGGAGTTCCTGGTCGAATTCGAGATCGACGTCCCCGCACGAGCTCCGCAGTCCGAAGTCACGGCGCGCGAGCAGGCGGAGGCAGCCGCCGCAGCCAAGCTCGTCGACCAAGGACACCTCATCCGGCTCTGGAAGAAGCGCGTCGCGCCCGATGAGACGAGACCCATCGGGCTGTACCGCGCCGTCAGCGAAACCGAGATGGACGCTCTGCTCCGCTCGCTGCCGCTCTACGAGTGGATGCACGTCACCGTGACGCCGCTGGAGCCCCATCCGAACGACCCAGCGCCGTCCACGGTGCCCGAGAGGAGCAGCGTATGAGCGAGAAGCTTCCGGATCCCCGCCTGACCCTGGCCTACCGGTTGGAGGCGGCCCTCGGCGACCCGCTCGATCTCGGCGAGACCGCGCACGGTCACCGGCGGATCGTGCCGCTCACCGGCGGGACGTTCACCGGCCCTGAGCTCAACGGGACGCTCGTGCCGGGCGTGAGCGCCGACTGGCAGCTCGTCCTCCCCGACGGGACGGCGCTGGGCGACATCCGGTACACGCTCCGGACCGACCAGGGCGAGCTTCTCTATGCCCAATCGCGCAGCGTGCGCCACGGCAGCGCCGAGGTCCTCGCACGACTCGGACGCGGCGAGGGCGTCGATCCAAGCGAGTACACGTTCCGCACCGCGACCCGGATCGAAACCGCCGCGCCCAAGCTCGACTGGCTCAACAAGGGCGTCTTCATCAGCGTCGGCGGCCGGCAGGCCGGCGGCGTGATCTACGAGACCTACCTCGTCGCGTGACGATGCCTGACCCGCGGAAGGTCGCGATCATCACGGGCGCCTCACGGGGCATCGGGGTAGGCCTGGCGGCCGGTTCCGGCGTGCCGGTTCACATCACCCAGCGCGCGATCCGGCGGATGGTGAGCCAGGCCGGGGGGGATGTAGTCAACATCAGCACCAGCCTCGTCGACCGCGCGGACAGCACGCGACCGTCGGCGCTGCCATCCCTCACCAAAGGTGGCCTGGCGGCCGTGGTCCGTGCGCTCGCGGTCGAGTACGCCTCACGCGGCGTGCGTGTCAACGCGGTCGCCCTGGGGGTCATCAAGACCGCGATGCACGATCCCGCCTCCTACGCGGGAGCTCGCCGAGCTTCATCCACTTGGCCGCCTGGGCGAGATCGACGATGTCGTTGACGGGATCCTGTACCTCGAACGCGCAACGTTCGTCACTGGCGAGATCCTGCACATCGACGGTGGTCAGACAGCGGGGCGCTGACCGACGGTCAGCACGATCCCCTCTGCCGGGGCCGGGAACTCAGCCATCTCGAATCAGCTCCTTTTGGGTGACAACCGAGCGCCGCGCCGAAGCGCGGCGCTCCTGGGCAGGCTTCAGACCGAAACCGCAGGGCGGCGCGGCCCGCACATTCTGGCTGGTCGCTCCGAGGAGCCCGTCGCCTTCTACCTGTGGTCGGCCGTCGCTGGCGCCGCGTCGAGGGCGCCCACCAGCCGCAGGTTGCCCGCGGTCGCGGGGAGGTACTCGTAGGTCTGAAACACGATCCGCTCACCGCCGTTGCCGGTCGTGTCGATTACGAGCGGGCGGTAATCGCTCCGGGCCACGTAAGCGGTGCCGTTAAGGAATCGATCGGCAGAGCCGCTGATCGAAAGCCGGTAAGCGGCGACGCCGCCGATAGTTGCAGAGCCGTCGACGGTGGCCTTGCCGGACTGCACCAGCGCCCGGAGCTCCGCTGCCGGGTCATCCGGCGCGCCGGAGGTCCCGATCCCTTGGTGACCCCACTTGAGTACGTGGTAATGATACGGCGGGGTGCTCTCCACCCAGAGCTCGTACGGCTGAGACGTGGAGCCCCACGTGACCATCGCTCGTTCGTGGAGGATCGTCGCCGGCGGAGAGGTGAGCGCGGCGGCGACGCGGTGCAGGATCGCGGCGTCCGCGCTCGGCACAGAGCTGCCGGTCGACAAGGTCACCGCGAGCGCGGTCGCGGCCACCACGGTGGCCGCCCCGAGCGCCATTCGCGCCGCGCGAGGCGCGCGCGGCCGGGGCCGCCGCCGGTCCTCTAGCTGTTGCGCGATCGCGCGCCGAAGCTCTTCGCGATACAGCTCGAGTCCTGCGTGCAACTCGGTCATCGTCGTTCTCCTCCTAGGGCCAGGTTCAGTCGTCGCAGGGTCCGTGAGACTCGAAGCCGAGCCGCCTGGGGAGTGCAGCGCAGGCGATCGGCGATGTCCAGGTACGAGCGCTCCTGCACGATCCGAAGGTCGAGCAGCTCACGCTCGCGCTCAGGCAGGTCGGCGATTGCCCGTAGCGCGGACTCGGGAAGCGAGAGGCGGCCTTCGATCGCCTCGTACGCGGGATCCGAGTGGACCGAGCGGGGCAGGCCGAGCCGGGCACGACCGCGATCCTCGACCCGCCGCTTTCGAAGCGAATCGCGCATCACGTTCCGCGCAATCCCGTGCAGCCACGGGAATGCCGACCCCTCGGCGCGATCGTCGAACGCACTCCTACATAACCACGCGCGGGCGAACACCTCGGCGGTGAGATCGGCGGCGTGATCCCCGACGCGGGCGCGCGCCCATCTAAAGAGCTCGGCGACGTGACGGTCGTAGAGCACCGCGAACGCGTCGGCGTCGGGCGCCGCGAGCAGCGCAGCGTCCGACAGCTTGGCGTAATCGGGTCCCACAACCGGTAAATCGCTCTCGGAGCGAAAATGTGTCATCGCTCGAAACGGCGCGCGCCGGCCGGCCGAGAGTCGTCAGCCGCCTATCGCCCGGTGCCCCAGGCGCTCGAGCACCTGCTCGAAGACCTCGTGTGGCTGGGCGCCCGGGACGAGCACCCGGTCGTCGATCAGCCACGCCGGGACGCCGCCCGCGCCGAGCTCGATCGCTGAACGAGTCTGCGACTCGACGCGCCCCCGGTACTCCTCGTTGCCGAAAGCCTCGAGCACGTCGGGCTCCTCGAGGCCGACGGCTGCGCCCTCCTCGACGAGCACGCGCTCGTCACCGATATCACGACCCCTTCCCCAGTACGCGTCGTACAGCCGGGGATGCAGTTGCTCGAACACGCCGCGGTCCCGTGCCAGCTCCGCGAGCATCAACGCGCGGCGCGAATTCGGGATCTTGTCGAGGGTCGCGGCAAACGGAAGGCCGGCTTGGTCGAACATCGCGCGCTGACGCTCGACGAGACCAGGGCCGAAGCGTCGCTCCAGCTGGGCGCGTGGGATCCCCTCCGGCGGGTACTCGGGGTGCAGAACAAACGGTCGCCAGTCGAGTTGAGCGCCGAACCGGCGCTCGAGCCACGCGGCCCGCTCGAGGCCGACGTAGCAGAACGGTCAGATGTAGTCGCCCCAGACGACGATCCGCGGGAGGCCGTTCGCTGCCTCGGTCATCACAACACTCTAGATCCCCTCGCGCGCACGCGCGAGGAGGGCACTATCGCGTGACGACCGTCCCCTCGGCGGCACGGACGTGGTCGGTGATCGCGGCGAGCAGCTGCGACCACGCGGCCTCTGGGAGGTCGTGGCCCATTCCGTCGATCGTCACCAGTCGTGCGCCCGGGATCGCGCGCGCGGTCGCCACCCCTCCCGAGCGGCCCACCATCCGATCCTTGGACCCGTGGATCACGAGCGTTGGCGCCACGATCGAGTGAAGCCGCTCCGTTCGATCGCCGGAGGCGAGGATTGCGCCGAGCTGCCGTCCCGAGCCGGCCGGGTCGTGGCCGCGGTCGTAGCTGCGCGCCACGATCTCACGGACGCGGTCGGTGTCCTGCGGGATGCCCCGCGACCCGATCGCCGCGAACACGTTCGTCATGTGGTCCACGAATCCGTCGCGATCGCCCGGCGCCCGGCGGAGGAGGTAGCGGTAGATGCGCAGCGCAGGCTGTCCTCGCCAGCGGTTGCCGGTGCTCGACATGATCGATACGAGCGAGCGGACGGAGGCGGGATGCTCGCAGGCGATCGTCTGAGCGATCATCCCGCCCATCGACGCACCGACGATGTGCGCCGGCTCGAGCTCGAGCGCGCGCATCAGCTGCACGGTGTCCTCGGCCATGTCGGTCAGGGTGTAGAGCACCGGGTCGATCCGCCGGCGCACGAGCTGACCCAGCGTGGGCGGCGGCCCGTCCACGTACGTGGAGCGGCCGCTGTCGCGGTTGTCGAAGCGGACGATGTGAAACCCCCGGCCCGCGAGCTGGTGGCAGAAGTCATCTGGCCACCCGATCATCTGTGTCCCGAGGCCCATGATCAGGATCAGCGGCGGATCCGACTCCTCGCCGAAGGTCTCGTAGCAGAGGGTGATCCCTCGCCCGACGTCGCAGAACTGCTCGGCCATCCCGCGATCCTAGGCGCTTGGGGCCGCGGCTCGCGCCCGCACGATTGCCTCGGCTCCCGACTCGCCGACGAGCAGTTCGGCGCGCAGCGTCCAGCTTGCCGCAACGTCGATCGCCGGGAACTGCCCGCGGCTTGCTCGGTCGTAATCGAGCGCGATCACCGCGGTCTCTCCGCCGAGCGGCATCGGTGCGGTCGCGATCACAGTTAGCGAGCCGCCATCGACAAGCTTGCGGGCCGCCGCTAGCGACCGGCGCGCAAGGTGCGGCGGAACCCCCTCCAGGGTGTCGATCAGGACAACGGCGTGAGCGCCGCGTGCGGCCATCCGCCTTGCCTGCTCGATCACGCCCTCGACGGCCTGTCCCTGGACGTCCGAGGAGGCAGCGAGCGACGCGCTCGCCGCCGGCGTCGGGGTGCCGTCGCCCCACTCCCCGATCTCCTCGGGTCGGACGCCGGCGAGGACCAGCCACACCTCGAGATCCTCCTGTCCCGCAAGCTGGGCCGCCAGCCGCCGCAGCGTCTGCGTCTTGCCGCTCTGCGCCGGCCCTGCGATCGTCACCCGTGAGCCGCGGCCGATCGGGACTAGCTCGGTGATCGCCGTGAGCGTGGGGTCATCGCCGGTGAACTCGAAGCGCTCGCTCGGAAACGCGACTGGGAGGTCGGCAAAACGAGCCGTGTCGGCGATCTCGGAGGCCGGCTTGCCATTGATCGTGTCGATTCTGAGCAGGGAGGCGAACCGCTCCGAGCGTCGCGGCGGCCGCCGCGGGCCGGTGACCCGATCGCCTGAGACGAGCTCACAGCGCTTGACCTGGGCGGCGGAGATGTAGATGTCGTCATCGGAGGGGTTGGGCGGCTCCACCCGGACGAATCCTGAGCCTCCGGGCAGCAACTCGACGACCCCGGCGACCACCTCGTCCTCGGCCTTTTCGACCTCGGCCTCGATCTCCCCGGGGCCCTCGCCGCGAGGGCCAGCATCGTCGCGTTCGTCGTCGGCCTCCGCGTCTTCGTCGGCAGCGTCCGTACCGCGTGCTCCGCGGCCGCGGCCTCCTCGACGACCCCGGCGGCGGCGAGAGGCGGGCTGTTCGGCGTCGGCATCGCCGTCCACCTCCGAGCTCACGGGCGCGGTTGCCTCCTCCCCACCCTGGCGCGCGAGGATCGCGTCGACCAGATCCCCCTTGCGCAGACGGCGGTAGCCGTCGATCGACAGCTCCGATGCGATGGCATGAAGATCCGCGAGCGGGCTGGCTTCCAGCGCGGCTCGATCGAAAACGGACATGGCGGCTCCTTGGGTCGGACTGATCGGTGGGCTCCGATCGCGTTGGGCCAGCGACCGGCGACTCGTGTTCACGGGACTGTACCGGTGGGGGACGCGCGCTCCGCGCTGAGAACGGCTTCAGCCCAATCAGTCGAGGTAGGCGACGACGTCACTCCTGGGCGCGCGCTCCGGCGCCTCCTTCTCCTGGCGCGGCCAACCCAGATGGATCAGTGCCACGAACCGCTCGGCGTCGCTGATCCCTACCGCTTCGTGGCCGTCCGTGGTCCGCAGCACCTGTGGCGTACGCCAGTAGCTCACCAGCCCTCGCGAGTGCGCACCCAGCAGAACCGCGTAGGCCGCGCAGGCCGTGGCGCACAGGTCCTCTTCATCCTGAACGGGATCGTCGGAGCGCATCTGCGTGACAGCGACCAGCGTCGGCGCGCGGTCGAGCTTTGCGGCGGCCTCGGGACCGGCCGCCTGCTTTAGCCGCTCCAACGTCTGCGGGCCCAGCACGCGGAAGCGCCATGGGTTCGTGAGGCGGTGGTTGGGCGCCCACCGCGCGAGCTCGAGCAGCTCGTCCAGCAGCGGCCGTGGAAGCGGTTCGGGACCGAAGACCTTATGGGTCCGTCGCTCCCGGATCGCGTGCTCGACATCCATCGCAACTACGGTAGCCGCGTGTTTGGCGGCACCCGTCCCTGCCGCCCCGCGCGTAGCTCGATAGAACTCACATTGCCCGTGCATAGATCAAGGCGCGACCGTGGCGATGGGGCCTGACAGGAATCTCCTCAAGCGAGCTGAGGCGGCCGACGTGGATGAGCTCTTGCCGCTGATGCGGGCGTACTGCGAGTTTTACGAGGTTTCACCGCCCGATGCGGACCTGCTCGCACTCGCGCGAGCCTTGATCGACGATCCAGAGCGTGAGGGGGTCCAGCTGATCGCGCGGGACACGGACGGTAAAGCGGTGGGATTCGCCACGCTGTACTGGACGTGGTCGACCAGCGAAGCGTCGCGGATCGGAGTCATGAACGACCTGTTCGTCGCCGAGTCCGCTCGCGGGCACGGCCTGGCCGAGCAACTGATCGAGGCGTGCCGATCCGAATGCGCTCAGCGGGGAGCGCGTCGTCTGGCTTGGCAGACCGCGCCTGACAACCTTCGCGCCCGGGCGGTCTACGACCGCGTCGGCGCGACCCGCGAGCATTGGGTCGACTACTGGCTGGCGTGCGAGTGAGTCCGCTGCCCCCCTCGGCTAACGTCAAAGCATGCAGCGGATTTGCGGATCTTGCGTCGGATAGGCGATCGAGCGCTTCGCGTCGTACTCGCGATCGCGCTGTTCGCGGCAGTCGTCTTCGCCGTTGAGCAGTTCGTCCCCGGAGCCGGTCATCGTCTCTCGCAGGCACGCCCGAGGTGGCTGACCGCGTCGCTCGGACTCGAGCTCCTGGCGCTCGGTTCGTACGTCCTGCTGTTCCATGCGGCGTTCGCGCGCGCGCCGTACCGGCTGACGGTGCGTCGCAGCGCGGAGATCGGGCTCGGCGAGCTCGGCGCGTTTGCCCTCCTCCCAACCGGCCTGGGCGGTCCGGTACTTCGTTTTTGGGCACTTCGGGCGTCAGGGATGCCGCTGCGCACGGCCGTGGTGCGCAGCATCTCGAACGGAGTCGTGTTCAACGCCCCTTACCTGCTCGCCGCGCTGGTCCTCGGCATCGGGGTAGCGCTTCGCGCGCTGCCCGGGCACGCACCGACGCTGACGGCACTCGCTCCGCTCGGAGTCGTGCTCGCGACCTGTGCGGTGGTGCTCGGCGCGGTCGCGCTCAGCAGAGCGCAGTTCCTCAGCGAGCGTGGACTCTGGCGGGCGCGGCTTCGGGAGGCGCTCAGCACCGTGCCGGACGGGCTTCGCGATCTCGCGCCGGTGCTCCGCCGACCGGGTGCATCGCTCGGGGCACTCGGCTGGTGGGTGGGGGACTGCGCAGCATTGTGGGCGGCGTTTCACGCGGTCGGGGGCGCCCCCTCACTGACCGTCGTCGCGCTCGCGTACATGCTCGGCCAACTCGGCAGCGCGCTCGTGCCGCTTCCGGGCGGAATCGGCGGCGTCGAGCCGGTCATGCTCGGCATTCTCGTGGCCTCGGGGGTCAATGTCGGTCTCGGCGCAGCGGCCATCATCTGTTACCGCGCGATCTCGCTGGGAGCACAGGGAGCGACCGGCGCGCTCGCGTTCACGATGCTCACTGCGGACCTTCGAAGCTCCAGCCCCCGGGCGACCCGCGAGCCTCAACCCCCCGCGCAGACCGCCGGTGAGGTCGGATGATTCCCAGCGGGCTTCGTGACTCTCGCGCGGAGCTACTCCTCCGCGCGCAGCCGTTCGAGTACGGCTGGGGCGCTCGGCGCCACATCGGCTGGAAGGCGGCCGAGCAACAGCCTCCACCCGGGCTGAATCGCAATCGCCTCCCTGACGCGCGCCACCGCCGTGTCGAGGTCGCCGCCCTGAGCGGCGCCGAGCCCGGCCCAGAACAGCAGCTCATGATTGCCCGGCGCTCGCGCGCTCGCGCGCTCGTACAGACGCGCGGCCTCGTGATGGCGTCCCTCGTTGAGCAGCGCGTCCCCCTCGCTGGCAAGCGCGTACGCCTCGTGTAGGACCGCCAGCCGGCGGAGCTCGCCGAGCGGCTCAGGGTGATCTTCGACGCGCAGCGAGACCGCGGTCTGCCACGGCTCCCCCTCGGCGGGGACGACAAGGAGCGCGGCGGACTGGCGGCCGCGGACGTCACCGCCCTCGGCCTCGGCGGCGTCGAGCGCCGCCAGCATGCGCTCGCCGAGCGATCCATCGGTCTTTTCGAACGCGTCGAGCATTCCCGGCCAGACCCCCCGCGAAGCCATGATGTTCGCCTGGCACGCGACGCCGTCCCCGGTCACGTGACCGGCTTCGGGCATGCAGTCGCTGCCCGTATGCGCGGCGGCGCGCCCGGCTGCGTCCACGATCGCCACCTGCCGGCCCGCCGAGCCGCGATCGGCGGCGACGAGGCGCTCGAGCGCGCTGCTGGCATCGAGCCCCTGCTCGAGCAACTCCAGACCGCGGGGCCCGTAGCCGACGTCGACGTTCGCCTGGGTGGCGACCGCACCGACCCCCGGCGCCGCCCACGGCACCAGCGGCCCGACGGAGAACCAGTGCGACTGCACCGCGACCCCCAGCTCGCCCGTGGCGGGGTCGCGGGCGACGATCGAGTACGTCACGTCTACGACCCCTGCTCGCGGCGCAGCTCGTCGGCGAGCCGCAGCGACGGGTCGACCTCGGCTTCGGCATCGAGCGCCGCACGGACGGCCACGTAGTCGGCGGTCGCGGCGACATCGTGCACGCGAAGGACGTGCGCCCCGGCGTCGACCCCGGAGCCGACCGCCGCCAGCGTCCCCGCGAGTCGTTCCCGTGGCGGACGCCCGGTGATGGCGCCCACGAAATCTTTGCGCGATACCGCCAGCAGCAGCGGGCGTCCGAGCGCGTGGAGGCGCTCCAGGTCGCGGAGCGCCTCAACGGTCTGCGCCGGGGTCTTGCCGAAGTCTGGCCCGGGGTCGAGCATCAGCTGCTCGAACGCCATCCCGTGGTCGACAGCGGTCGCGATCCGCTCGCCCAGGAACGCCTCTACGTCCTCGGCCACGCGCCCATCCAACGCGCGATCCAGCAGCTTCTCCTTGGGGGCGGCGCGCGTGTGCATCAGCACCAGCGCGGCGCCGGTCCGCGCGCACACGTCAGCGAGCTCGGGGTCGCGCAGACCACTGACATCGTTGACGATCGACGCTCCCGCGGCGATCGCCGCCCGCGCCACCGCCGGCTTGTAGGTGTCGACTGACACCAGCGCGCCGAGCTCGCCGGTGACGTGCGCGATCAGCGGCACGACCCGCTTGATCTCCTCCTCGGCCGCGACCGCGGGGCGGTTGGTGACGCCTGACTCCCCCCCGATGTCGATCAGGTCGGCCCCGGTCTCCAGAAGCTCCGCGGCGAGCTCGATTCGCGCCTCGAGCGTCTGACGCTCGCCCGCGTCGGAGAATGAGTCGGGCGTGGCGTTGACGATCCCCATCAGCCAGGGGCGACCGCCGAGCGCCAGGGTGCCGCGCGTCGTCATCAGCGATCGAACCGGCGCGCTCACGGAACCGCCGCGATTCCTTCGGCCTGCGCCTCCTCGGCGAACTCCTCGGCCTCTGCTGCCACGCGCTCGCGGCCCCAGCGAAGCTCACGCCCGACCGCCTCCGCGACACGCGCCGGCGCGTCGCTGCCGGGCCCGAGCTCGGGAGCTGCCAACAACCAGAGCCGCGTTCGCCGGAGCAGCACGTCGCCGACGGTGCGGGCCTGCTCGAGGCGCGCCGCGTACGCAGCCTCCGCCAGCAGGTCCGGGTGCCCGGGAAGGATCGGAGCCGCCAGCGCTGGATCCTCGGTGGCCAGCGCCAGGACGTGCTCGGCGGCGTGCCCGTAGCGCGACGCGAGCAGGTCGTAGCTCTCCTCGGGAACGCCGCGCGCTACGGGCAGGACCACCGGATCGATCGGCTGCCCGAGTGGGATCTCGTGTGTGCGGCACGGCGCCTTGCGCCCGCCGCGCTCGACGAGCCGGTCGACCGCGAGCTTGGCCATCCGCCGCCAGGTGGTGAGCTTCCCGCCCGTGATCGTGATCAGCCCGCTGGACGTTTCATAGAGCTCCGCCCTGCGCGAGATGTCGACCGACTTGCGCGAGTCTCCCGATGAGATCAGCGGCCGCACGCCCGCATAGGCCCCCTGGAGATCTCCCACGCCGAGCTCGGTTCCGAAGAATTCGTTCGCCGCCTCAAGCAGGTACTCGATGTCCTCGCCCGAGGGGTGCACGTGGTCGATGTCGCCCGAGTATTTGTTGTCGGTCGTGCCGAGCAGGCTTCGGCCGAGCCACGGCAGCGCGAAGATCGAGCGCCCCTCGCCGGCGGGCACGATCGCACCCGAAACGAGCGGAAGGTCCTCTTGCGCGACGGTCACGTGCGTGCCTCGGCTCGGGGTGATCGTCGGGACCTCGGCCTCGGAGTGCAGCTCCTCGGGGCGGATCCGGTCGGCCCACACGCCGGTCGCGTTGATCACGTTGTCGGCGTGAACCGAAAACTCCTCGCCGCTCTCGACGTCGCGCACCTTGACCCCGGATCCCGCTCCGTCGTATCGCGCGGGGGCCGATCGGTTGCGGAGCAGCCCGCGGACCTCCAGGCGGTTGGCGCAGATCGCGCCGAACCGCTCGGCCTCGGCGAGCACCGTCAGCACCAGGCGCGAGTCGTCGGTCTGACAGTCGTAGAACAGGTAGCCGCTGGTCGGCCGACGCCCCGCCAGCGCCGGCAACAGCTCGACCACCTCCTCGCCGGAGATCATCCGGTGCCGGGCGGGACTCCAGTCGCTGTCCGAGCGGTTGGACCCCCGGCGCCCCCGGAGTGCGGGCGTGGCCATCACGTCGTACATGTTCAGCCCGATCCCGGTGAGCCGGTCCGGGCGCGAGCCGTCGAACGCGGCGACCACCATCGGCACAGGCTTGACCAGATGCGGCGCCAGCCGGACCATCAGCTGCCGCTCGAGCAGCGCCTCGCGCACCAGCCCCAGGTCGAAATTCTGCAGGTAGCGAAGGCCGCCATGGACGAGCTTCGAGGAGCGGCTGCTGGTCCCTGACGCGAAGTCGGCCTTCTCCACCAGCCCGACGCTGTATCCGCGCGAGGCCGCGTCGAGCGCCACACCGGCGCCCGTGATCCCGCCCCCGATCACGATCAGATCGAAGCGCTCGGACCGGAGGCCTTCGATCGCGCGGTCGCGTGTGATCATGGAGCGGAGAGTAGTCCGCCCCGCCGCTGGTCCCTCTGGCTAGGAGCCGCCAGCCTGCTTGTACAGGCCGAGCACGACGTCGTACCAGGCGGGCGAGGTCTCCTGGTAGCCGGGACAGCACGTCGGGCCGCCGGGCGAACTGATTCCGATCTCCAGATGCGGGGCGTCGGAGATCCCGACCTGGCCGCAGCCGACGTCCGCAATGGGCTGCCCAGGGGTAACGTGCGCGCCGACCGGGACGAGCGCCGGAGCGGCGTGCCCGTAGTAGATGTAGCGACCCTTATAGGGCCCTGAGTCGACCTTGATGATCGGGGCGTAGGGGCCGAACCCGTCGATCCCCTCCTGCACGATCGTCCCCGACGCCATCGCCACCTCGACGACCCTCGAGCCGCAGGCGTTGTTGAGGGTGCCGATGTCGATGCCCTGATCAAGCGACCAGTCGCTCGGGGGCAGCACCTTGCTGAGCGGCTTGAGCGGAAACACCAGGCCGCTGGAAGTCGAGGAGCCCCCGGTGCCCTGGCCGCCGCTCGCCTGGACGACCCCGCCCGCCCTCGCGAGCTGCTTGACCGCGTTCTGGAGCGCGAGCGCCGTCCGCTGACCGACGGTCCCGTTGACCGGCCGCAGGCTGTTGGAGGCCTGGAAGCTCTTGACGGCGCCCTGCGTGATCGGCCCGAAGTAGCCGGTCGCGGGGACCCCGTAGCCGACGTCGGTGAGCCAGCTCTGGAGCGTCTTGACGTCGGCGCCTCGCTCGCCGCGGTGCAGCGTCCGGGTGAACACGCTGGCGGCGGCGCTGGCCCGGACGATGCCGTTCGAGGTCTGCTGGGCCACCATCCCAACCCCTCCGGTGCTCGCCGAAGCCGCAGCCGCCGGCGAGAGCACGCCGGCGAGCAGCAGCAGGAATGTCGCGCGCCGGCGATGCATCGCATGGCCACGTTCGGCCTGCTGGACCCGACCTGCCCGGGGCGCTTCGGGTTTGCACAACCTGGGCTTGGGAAAGCTGCGGAAAAAGCGCAAGCAGACGACCCCGCGGGGGCGGTATTGCAGAAGTGCCTGTCGCCTGCGGGGTTAGCTGACGGGCTAGCGCCTGAATCACAAGCGCATCTCACGGATCACCGCGAGACTCGCCCCAAATGACTTGGGTTCCCCGCTCCCCGGGGCGGCATTCCGGGGATTCGGCGGGCGGTAACGTACCAGAAACATCGGACGCAGCGCGGCACCAGTAAAACGCCCGGGCCGCGAACGTCGCAAACTGGTTACTGGGGGTGCCCGTTCGCGCTCGGATTGGCGGGGTCGGCGACGCCCGCCTGGCGGCGCTCCTCGATGATCTGGCCGATCCGCTCGACGGTCTGCTGCGACATCCGGCGGATCTCCCAGTGGGTCAGCTTGATCACCAGCATCGGCGAGGTGGCGATCACGTCGGCGTTCCGCGGGCGCCGCTCGAGCAGCCCCATCTCCCCGATCAGGTCGCCCGGGCCGAGCGATGCGATCTTCTGGCCGTCCCGGATCACGTCGGCGGTCCCCTCCTCGATCGCGATCAGCTCGGTTGAGTAATCCCCCTCCTTCATCAGGATCTGACCTTCGGCGATGCTCGTCTCGGTCGCGAACGCGGCCAGGCGCTTGGCCTCATCGGGCCCGAGATCGGAGAAGATCGGGATTGCCGTCAGCCGATTGGGGTCCATGGTTCCTCTCGCTTGCTCGTTTGATGACCGGCGCGACTCTAACCTTTACAACGACGCGATCGCGGCGGTTATGTCGCTGACCGACTGCTTGGCGTCGCCGAACAGCAGGCTCGTCTCGGGCTCGTAGAAGAGCGGGTTGTCGATCCCGGCAAACCCGGATGCCATCGAGCGCTTGAGCACGATCACCGACTTGGACTGGTTGACCTCCAAGATCGGCATCCCGTAGATCGGCGAGCCGGGCTCGTTCTTGGCCGCCGGGTTGGTGACGTCGTTGGCGCCGATCACGAGCGTCACGTCCGTGCGCTGAAACTCGGGGTTGACCTCGTCCATCGCCTTGAGCAGGTCATAGGGGACCTGCGACTCGGCCAGCAGCACGTTCATGTGGCCTGGCATCCGGCCGGCGACCGGGTGGATCGCGAAGAGCACCCGCACGCCCTTGTCCTCGAGCGCCTTCTCGAGGTCACGGACGGCGTACTGGGCCTGCGCGACCGCCATTCCGTAGCCTGGCGCGATCACCACCTGCCGCGCGTAGGAAAGCTGGATCGCAACGTCGTCGGCGGTAGTGGAGCGCACCGTGCCGCCGGTTTCGCCCTCCGCGGCCGGCGCCGCCACTTCTCCGCCGAACCCGCCCGCGACGATCGCCGGCACAGAGCGGTTCATGGCCTTGGCCATCAGGTTGGTGAGGATCGATCCGGAGGCGCCGACGATCATCCCGGCGACGATCAGCGCGGTGTTATTGAGCGCGACCCCCGTCGCGGCAGCGGACAGCCCCGTGAACGCGTTCAGCAGCGAGATCACAACCGGCATGTCCGCGCCGCCGATCGGGAGCACGACCATGTTCCCGAGCGCGGCGGCGGCGACCAGGATCCCGAGGATGAAGAGCGCCTGCGAGTGCGTCCCGGCCGCGAGGATGATCGCGCTCGCGACCGCGATCGCGAACAGGACCGCGTTGATCAGCGCCTGCCCCGGCAGCTTGATCGGGCGGCTCGGGATGATCGCCTGGAGCTTGCCGAAGGCGATGTTCGACCCCCAGAAGGAGATCGAGCCGATGATCGCGGCGAACAGCGACGGGATCTCGACCCTGAGTGCGTAGTTACCGCCGAAATGGTGGCGGTACTCGATCCACGCGATGATCGCCACGGCGCCGCCGCCAACGCCGTTGAACAAGGCGACCATCTGGGGCATCGCGGTCATGTGCACGCGGCGCGCGGCGGGGAGGCCGACCGCCGTTCCGAGCACGATCCCGAGCGCGATCAGCCAGGGCGTGGAGGAGCCCGATAGGACGTGGGGAGTGAGCAGCGTCGCGATCACCGCGATCGCCATCCCCGCGGCGGCGATCTGGTTTCCGCGCACGGCCGTGCGCGGACCCGTAAGCCCGCTCATCCCGTAGATGAACAGCGAGAACGCGACGATGTAACAGGCGTCGATGAAGTTCGTCGACTGCAGAAAGATGGTCCCGGCCGAGAACATCTAGTTCTCGGTCTCCGGCTTCGCCGCCTGCCCGCCGTCTGCGTGCGCCGCCGCGGCGGCGTCGGCGGCGGGCTCGGGTTCCGGCTTGCGCTTGAACATCTCGAGCATCCGGTCTGTGACGACGAAGCCACCGACCACGTTGATCGTCCCGAACGTGATCGCGATCACGAGCAGCAGGTGCTCCAGCACCCCGTGGGCCTCATGCATCAGCAACAGGCCGCCGAGCACAACGATCCCGTGGATCGCGTTGGTCCCCGACATCAGCGGCGTGTGCAGCGTGTTGGGGACCTTCGAGATGACCTCGAAGCCCACGAATGCGGCCAGCACCAGGATCGCGATATCGGTGACGAGGCTCACGCGGCCGCCCCCTCGGCGACCTGGCGGGCGGCGTCATTAACGATCTCGCCGGCGCGCGTGATGCAGGCACCGGCGATCACCTCGTCCTCGAAGTCGAGCTCGAGGTTGCCGTCCTTGACCATCAGCCCGAGCAGCGCCTCGATGTTGCGCGCGTACAGCTGCGAGGCGTGCTCGGCCATCGTGCTCGGGACGTTCAGCGGCGCAGCGATCTTGACGTCGTGGGCCAGGATCGTCTTCCCGGGCTCTGACAACTCGCAGTTACCGCCGGCCTCGCCCGCCAGGTCGACCACGACCGAGCCGGGCTTCATCAGCTTGACGGCCTCCCCGGTGACGAGGATCGGGGCGCGGCGACCGGGCACGAGCGCGGTCGTGATCACCACGTCGACCTTGCCGATCGCCTCCGCCATCAGCTCCTGCTGGCGTTGCTGCTGCTCTGGCGTCAGCTCCTTGGCGTAGCCGCCGGCGCCCTCGAGATCACCGCCTAGGTCGAACTCGAGGAAGGTCGCGCCGAGCGACTCGACCTGCTCCTTGACCGCGGCGCGGACGTCGAAACCCTGGACCACCGCCCCGAGTCGGCGCGCGGTCGCAATCGCCTGGAGTCCGGCGACGCCCGCGCCCAGCACGAGCACGCTCGCCGGGCGGATCGTGCCGGCGGCCGTCATCAGCATCGGATAGAAGCGCCCCAGCTCCTGGGCGCCGATCAGCGCCGCGCGGTAACCGGCGACGTTCGACTGGCTCGAGAGCGCGTCCATCGACTGCGCGCGGCTGATCCGCGGGACCGACTCGAGCGCGAAGCTGGTCGCGCCGGTCTGTGCGATCGCGCGGATCCCCTCGCCGTTGGTCAGCGGGCCGAGGAACCCGATCAGGACGCTCTCGGACGTCAGCCGCCCGATCTCCTCGGCGCTGGGGGCCGCGACCTTGACGATCACGTCGGCGCCGTACACGGCATCGGGCGCGTCGACGAGCTTCGCCCCGGCCTGTTCGTACTGCTCGTCCGGGATCAGCGCCCCGGCCCCGGCGCCGCGCTCCACGACGACCTCGTTGTGCGGGGACTCCTGCTCGCCGGCGGGAGCCACGAGCTTGCGGACGACCTCGGGCACGAGCGCGACGCGGCGCTCGCCCTCGGCCGTCTCCTTGGGGACTCCGATCTGCATCGGCGGGCGCTGAGGCTATCCAAGATTCCGATCAGCTGATTCCGATCGGGGCGAGTGCCAGTGCCGCGGCTACGCCGGCGTAGGTCGCGAGCACGTCGGTCAGGGCGGACGGGCGCGACAGTGCGACGGGGCGCCGGAGCCGGGTCGCGCGGCGGCGCCTGGCGCTGTGGCTCACGCGAACGCGGGCCGGCCTCGGGGCGTGCCGGCTCGTGGTGGCCGCCAGCGGCGCGGGGGCAATGGGCAACGGCTTCTGCGCCAGCGCCATCAGCGCCTCGGCGGTCACCCACACCGGGGTCTGATCGACCGAGCGGGAATAGCGGACGTGTCCGTCGGGTGCGATCAGCGAGCTGAGGTACGCGAGCGCCCGGCCCACGGCCTGCCCTCCGGTGTGGACCGCGAGGAGCCCCTGCACCGCCCACGCGGTCGTTTGGGCGTTCGAACCCGCTCCCTGCTGGCTCGGAAAGCCGCCATCTCGGTCCTGCTGCGCGTCGATGAACCGGGCGGCCCGGGCGGTGGCGGGCCTGTCCGCGCCGGCGAGCGCCTCGAGCACCGCTCCGGTGTCGTCGACGTCGCTCGAGCCGCCGGCGGTCGCGTAGTTGAAGCCACCGTCCCGGTCCTGCTGGCGAATCAGCCATCCGAGCATGCTCGGGGGCACCGCGGATCGGGCGGCACGCAGCGCAAGCACGGCGAACGCGGTCAGGTTGGTCTGATCCGACACGGACCCGTTGCGGGCGACGTCGCGCTCCAGCCGCGACACCTCGCTCGTCGCGGGCAGCGCGGCGGCCCGCAGCGCGAGGATCGTGCGCTCGAGCGAACCCGGATCCGTTCCGCCTTCCCCGTCGGCCTCGATGTACGCCGCGAGGTTGTGCCCGGACTTGCTCACCGTTTGCGGATTGAGACCCTCGGCCGCCAGCCCGAGCGCCGCCCATCCGGAATAGAGCCCACCCGAGGCCACCCCCGGGGCTGGGCCGTAGCCGCCATCGCTGTTCTGAACGGAGAGCAGGTAGCTCACGGGGCTGCTGGCGGCGCGGGACTGCGCACCGAGCAGCCCCGCCGCGAGCACCACCGCCACAACCGCGGGCAGGATCGGCCCCCATGTCACTTGCAGCCGCCTCCCGAAGCGCCCGATCGAACGCGCCAGCGCGGGGCCGAAGGCCAGCGCGAAGCCGAGGCAACCAACCGCGTAGACCGTGTCGAAGCCAAGCCCCTTCCCCACGTACACGCCGAGCTGCGCGTAGCTGTGGTCGCTATAGGTCACCCAGTCGCCGAGGTCCTGCACGGCCGTGAACGCGAACCCGGCCACGGCGCACGCGAGCGCGAGCGGCCAGCGCCCGATGCGCCGGCCGGTGACCAGCGCGAGCCACGCCCCGAGCATCCCGGTCACCCCCCAGGCCGCCATCTGCCACGGAGTCCAGGGCCCCTGGCCGAAGAAGAAGTTCGAGGTCAGACCGGCCAGCGCCCCGACGACAAAGCCCGGCCCGGCGCCGAGGGCGTACCCGGACACCAGCACGATGTCGGACGTCGGCTTGACGTTCGGGAGCGCCGCGAACGCGATCCGCCCGAGCGCCGCGAATGCCGCCAGCGTCGCCACGAGCGCGACGATCCGCGCGTCGGGACGCGTGCGCTCATACCAGGCAAAGCCGCAGGCGAGCGCCAGCGCCAGGATCGTGAACGCGCCGAGCTGCCAGCTCAAGCGGGCACCTCCGCTGGCGCGGCTTCGGTGAGCACCGCGATGCCCTGCTCCGGCGTCAGCGCGCCGCCGGCGCCGCCGAGGATCCTGGCGGTCTCGGTCGCGAAGTAGGCGCCGCCGGCGAGCACCTCGGCCGCCGTGCCGTCGGCGATCGGCGCGCCGTCGGCGAGCAGCACCACACGGTCGGCGAACGCCGCGACGAACTCCGGGTCGTGGGTGGCGACCAGCACCGTGACCGGCAGCCGCCGCAGCAGCGCCGCGAGCTCCCCCTTGAGCCGGCGGTCCATTCCCCGGGTCGGCTCGTCGAGGCAGATCACCGTGGGCGGGTCTGCGGCGGGCTCGCCGAGCACGACCGCCAGCGCCAGCCGCTGCTTCTCGCCCACCGAGATTTCGCGTGGGTGGCGGCCGGCGAACGTTTCCGGGTCGAGCCCAACGGCCGCCAGCGCGGCCGGCGGGGCTTCGTCGGCGACGGTCTCGTGCACCAGGTAGTCGGTCGGGTTCTGGAGCAGCAGCCCGACCCGTCCGGCGGCCGTTACCCGCCCGCGCGTCGGGCGCATCAGTCCGGCGGCGTGGCGCAGCAGGGTCGACTTCCCTGCGCCGTTGCGGCCCATCAGCGCGGCCCGCTCGCCGGGCGCCAGCGTGAGCGAGACGCTGCGGAGGATCACCGGGCCGTCGCGGAGCTCGTGCCATACGCGGTCAAAGCGGAGCGCGGGGTCGTCTTTCGAGCGCCGCGGACGACTTGGAGACGCTACGGGCTGCTTTCGGTCCTCGCCGTCGCTCAGCAGGTCCCGCGCGCGGAGCGCCGCGCGCGCCGCCTTGACTCCCGGCACAGGTCGGAGCTCCACCCCGGCGAGCAGCCGGGCGCCCGGCGTCGCCAGCTCGGGCGCCTCCGCAACCGCCCACCGAAGGAACTCCGACGGCGCCGCGTCGAACGCCACGCTCCCGTCGCGCATGGCGATCACGCGGTCAGCGGCGGCGAGGCAGCGCTCGAGGCGATGCTCGGCGAGCAGGATCGCAGCGTCGAGGTCCTCGTTCAGCCGCCGCAGCCCCGCGATCAGCTCGTCGCCCGCCACAGGATCGAGCTGCGAGGTCGGCTCGTCGAGCACGATCAGCGAGGGTCGCCCCGCGAGCGTGGCGCCGAGCGCAACCCGCTGGAGCTCACCGCCTGAGAGCGACCCGGTCGCCCGGTCCAGCAGCTCGGCGATCCCGAGCGAGAGCGCCGCCTCCTCCACCCCCCGCGCCACGGCCGCCGAGCCGTAGCCGCGGTTCTCGAGCGGCAACGCCAGCTCCGCTCGGACCGTGCCCATCACGACCTGCGCTTCGGGATCCTGGAATAGCGTTCCCACCGCCGCCGCCAGCTCGCCCGGGCCGTGCTCGCGCGTGTCCAACCCGGCGACGCGGGCGCGCCCGGCGAACACGCCTCCGTGGAAGTGGGGCACCAGCCCGCTCGCGGTCCGCAGCAGGGTCGACTTGCCCGAGCCCGACCTGCCGGCCACCACCACCAGCTCGCCGGGCTCGATCTCAAGCGTCACGTCCCGGAGAGCCGGCCGCTCGGCTCCCGGGTAGGTGTAGGTGACCTGCTCGAGCTCCAGCACGCTCACCGCTCGACCCCCCTTCGGTCCGCGAACGGGCCAAGCGCGCACGCCAGCAGCCCACCGGCGAGCGCGAGCTGGCTGCCGTGCACCGCAACGTGAAGCGCCGGGTATGCGTGGAAGGGCGCGAGCCCAGCGACGCGAGCTCCGATCGAGAGCGCCAGTACGCCGCCCGCGGATGCGATGAACTCGAGGTCGTGGCGTGAATAAGGCGCGCGCGCCGGCGGCGGGCGCCGAGCCGCGCCGTAGCCGCGAACCTCGAGCGCCGCTGCGACGTCGAGCGCGCGGTCGAGCACCCCGGAGGTCGTCGCCCGCAGCAGCTGGACCCGCGTCGGAGGGCGCCCCGGGCGGCAGCGCTGCGCGTCGGCCAGCCGGCGGGAGTCACGGATCAGCACCGGGACCATCCGCGTCGCGAGCGCCGCGGTCAGCGCGGAGCGAAACGACACGCGGCGAAACAGCCGCAGAACCTCGTCGGGGTCGACGGCGGCCGTGTACAGCGCCCCGCCCAGGATCAGGGCCACCGCCCGCAGCCCGAGGATCGCGCCGTAGACGGCCGCTTCCAGCGTGACGTCCGTGTGGCCGAGCACCGGGAGGTCACCGAGGCGCCAGATCACGGTCAGCCCGTTTCGGGTGACGAGCGCGTTGATCACGACGACGAGGACCCCCAGTGGGAGCGCGAACAGCGCCGCCCGGCGCAGCTCTCGCCCGACGCCCGCGGCGATCCCGGCGAGCACGATCGCGGCCGTCACAACGCCGAGCGCGAGCGGCGCCGACAGGAGCAACGCCGCGCACCCGAGCGCGACGCAGTAGGCCAGGCCGGCGGCGGCGCGGGCGGCATGCAGGGGGCTCGGTCGCCGCCGGTAGCTCACGTCCGGCCTTGCAGCGGGAGCGGGAGGTCGGTGCCGCCCTGAACCGCCAGCGCGAAGTGGTCACGCAGCGCGGTGGGTGTGAGCGCGGCGGCGGCGGCGCTGACCCCGGCGAGATCGGTGCCGGTGATCACCCAGGTGGGCTGCGCCGAGCTCTCCGCTGTAGCGGCGACCAGCCCGGCGCCGGCGCCGAGCGTGCGGACCACCTGCCCCTGCGGCCCGAGCAGCTGAAGCGCGGAGCCCGCGGTGCCCGAGAAGCGCGCGTAGACACCGCTGGCGGAGGGTCCGTGGGCGATCAGGCTGGACAGGATCTCCCCCCGCAGGTCGCGCCAGGTCCCGACGACCACGCCCAGCGAGTCGGTGCCGGAGCCGGTGCCGATCAGCTGCGTAGCCGCCGGGACCCCCAGCCCGGCGAGCTCGGCGGCCACCCGCTTGCACGCCGCGCCCGCGTCGGCGGCGCACTCGATCGTCGTCGGGAGGCGCTTGCCGCCGACGCCGTGCAGAAAGGGCTCGGGGAACGAGCCGACCACGGCGGGCGAGGACAGCGGCGCGAGCCACTCGTGGAGGTCCCACCAGATTCGGTCCCCCCGGTGGACTGCGGTGGTCGCCGCACCCTGCGAGGCCTGGACTCCGTTGACGTAATAGAACCAATCGCGGTGGGCGGAGGATCCGGAGAGCCCGTCGATCGACTCGACGAACCCCCCGCCGAACCGCGTCGCGACGCTCAGACGGCGCTGGAGCAGGCGCATCACGGTCTCGGACCCGCTCACATGGGGCTCCGCGAGCTGGGCTATGTGGGACGCCCCGAAGTTCCGCGTCACGGTGAGCGTTACGTTCGAGGTCCCCGGCCCGGGCCCGAGGCCGCAGCCGGCGATGGCGACCGCAGCCGCGATCGCCATCGCCGTGACCGCAGCCTTCGAGGTCACTAGATGATCTTGAACAGGAGCCGCTCGCCGGCGCGCAGCTTGACCTGGCAGGCGCCGAGGCTCGAGCTCTTCCCGTTGACGTAGAGCCCCCAATAGTCCGATCCGCTCGGCCTCACGCCGAGGATCGACGTGACGAAGATGCCACCGACGCTGGCGAAGTACTTGCCCGCCCACTTGCCGCGCGTCGCCGCGTCGAGCGCGCCGGCCGCACTGTCGCCGGAGCACTTGCCGCGCGGCGTTCCTCCCTTGGTGATCCATCCCTTCTCGCCGTGCACCTTCTTGGGGCCGAGCAGCGTCTTGGTGAGCGTCTTGAACTGCACCGTCACGGCCGGTCCGGCCGAGGCCGTCGAGCCGAGCGCCACCGGCACCGCGACGGCGCAGCCGAGCGCCACCGTGCTTGAGAGAACGAGTCCTACCTTCTTCATCAGGGCCACCCCTTTCCACGAGGGCGTATCGCTTGATGGTCGGCGCCTGGTCTCCTGGCTTACGGGCCTACCGGCCGCGCCTTCCCGGCGAGTCGTCCTCGCCAGTGGCTGTGTGCCGCCGGCGTCCCCGATCACAGTGGCGGGTCCGCGCCGGATTCGCACCGGCTTCCCATCGCCACCGACCTTGAACGGGCGGATCGTACCGCGCGTGAACGAGCCTAGACTTGACCGTCGGAACATGACCGTCAACCTGACCCGTATCTACACGCGCCTCGGTGACTCGGGCGAGACACATCTCGGCGACATGAGCCGGGTGCGCAAGACGCATCCGCGGATCGAGGCGTACGGCACCGTCGACGAGCTCAACGCGCACGTCGGGCTGGCGCTCACCATCGAGGGGCTCCCGGCCCACTACGGGGAATGGCTGCGGCGCGTCCAGAACGACCTCTTCGACGTCGGCGCCGACATCGCGGCCCCTGAGGATCCAGAGCGCGAGCGCCTGAGGGTGATCCCCGAGCAAACCGAGTGGCTCGAGCAGCGCTGCGACGAGGTCAACGCGACGCTCCAGCCGCTGAAGTCGTTCGTGCTGCCGGGCGGCACGCGGGCGGCGGCGCAGCTGCACGTGTGCCGGACGGTCTGCCGGCGGGCGGAGCGGCTGGCGATCGCGTGCGGCGACGTGCTGAACCCCGAGGTCGTGCGGCTACCTGAATAGGCTCTCCGACCTTCTATTCATCCTCAGCCGCGGCGCCAACGGCGGCGATGAGCCGTTGTGGGAGCCGGGCCGCTACCGCTAGACGCCGGCCCGCGTGATCCTGATCTCAGGCGCGCTGCCGGTGCGGCGGACGTGCGCGTAGTGCTCGACGTCCTCCGGTGAGGCGACCTCGACGCTCACGTCGGCGGCCGGGTCAAAGCGGCTCGACTCGTACAGAAGGTCCTGGTAGCTCGCGATCCCGGGAGCGTGCCCCTCGATGTCGAGGTCGTGCTCGCCACAGCGAAGCGTCCATGTCTGCCCCCGTGCGAGCTTCTCGGCGGTCAGCTTCGTCGGCGTGGTGTCTGCCTCCCCGGTGATCCCGGCGCCGTCGAGGCGGATGCAAGCGTGTGCCGAGTCCAGCGCGCGGGCGAGGCGCTCGAGGTTGCGCCGGTAGGGCGCCGGCACGACCGACACCGGCCCGGCGCCGTCGGTGCGGCCGCGGATCGCTTCGGCGACCGGGCCGACGAGCACGAACTCGACGCGGTTGGCCTTCAGCCAGCGGAGCACGGCGAGCGCACGCTCGTCGAGGTGCTCGAAGCCCTTGTGGGTGTCGGGGGGGCGGGTCTCGATGCGCGGGGGACGGCGTTTGAGCAGCATGGTCTGCGTTTCGCCCCGCGTGGCCGGAGTCCTTCTCGCGATGCGCAGAAACGTCACGCGCTTTGCGGCGACAGCTACACGCTGTCGGAGGAGGTAATCCTCAGACGCTGACCTGCGAGCCCATGATCACGGTGCGGTCGCGCGGCAGGCCGAAGTGCTCGATCGGGCTGGCCGCGTTGCGGGCCATCGTGATGAACAGCTTCTTGCGCCAGCGCGGCAGCACCGGCGCGTCGGTCGGGGTGATCGTGATCCGCGAGACGAAGTACGAGGCGTGCTCGAGGTCGAGGTTGCGCTCGAGGAGCCCCTGCTTGCGGCACGCCTGGAGCAGCGCCGGGACGTTGAGCTTGTCGTGGTAGCCGACGCGGATCGTCACGTGGAAGACCTTGAACAGCCCGTGGCCGAGGTGCTCGCACCGCGAACCTGTCGAACGCGTCGACGTGCGGGATGCTGACCGTGTCGACCGAGACGATCACGACCTTCTCGTGCAGCGTGTGGGTGTGCTCGACCTCGGCCCGCAGCGCCAGCGGCGTGGTGTCCTTGCTCGGGTTGAGGAACACCGCGACGCCGGGCACCCGGACGAGCGGCGGCTTGCTGGTCCGGAGCACCGTCGAGGAACTCGCTCAGCGGGCCCTCCTGCGCGATGCGGTTCCGCGTGACGATCACCTGGCCGCGGCGCCAGTTGATCATCACGATCGCCAGCACCAGCCCGATCGCCAGCGGCAGCCACGCGCCGTGCTCGACCTTCGCGATGTTGGCGCTGAAGAACGCGACCTCGACGGTCAGGAACAGCAGCGCCGACCGGCGCCAGCTTCCGCCTCGGCGTGCCCCAGAGCAGGCGCGCGACGGCGAGGAACAGCAGCGTGTTGAGGATGAACGTGCCGGTCACCGCGACGCCGTAGATGTCGCCGAGCCTGTTGGCGGAGCGGAACACGAGCGTCAGCGCGACGACGCCGACGCACAGCACCCAGTTGACGATCGGGACGTAGATCTGGCCCTCCATCTCGGAGGTGTGGAGGACCTTCAGCCGCGGCAGGAAGCCGAGCTGCACGGCCTGCTTGCGCGACCGAGAACGAGCCGGAGATCACCGCCTGGGAGGCGATGACCGTCGCGACCGTCGGCGAGGACCACCATCGGCCACAGCGCCCAGTGCGGGCACCATCTGGTAGAAGGGGTTGAACGTGTTCGCTGTGCGTCGTGCGCGTCGGGTGGTGGAGGATCAACACGCCCTGGCCGAGGTAGTTGAGCATCAGCGCCGGCAGCGCGAGCCCGAACCAGCCCAGGCGGATCGGGCCGCGCGCCGAAGTGGCCGCGGTCGGCGTACAGCGCCTCGGCGCCGGTCACCGCCAGCACCACGCCGCCCGAGCGCCAGGTAGCCGGCGGCGCCGTGGTCGACCATGAACCGGACCGCCCAGCTCGGCGAGAGCGCCTGGAACACCGCCGGGTCCTTGACCACCTCGCTGAGCCCGAGCAGCGCCGATCACCGACGAACCAGACCAGGATCACCGGCCCGAACAGCCAGCCGATCGTGCCCGAGCCGAAGCGCTGGAGCACGAACAGCCCGACCAGGATCGCGACCGAGAGCGGCACGACCAGGTGCGCGAGCGCCGGGCGTGGCGACCTGCACGCCCTGCGATCGCGCCGAGCACCGAGATCGCCGGCGTGATGATCCCGTCGCCGAAGAACAGCGCCGCGCCGAAGATCCCGAGCGTCACCAGCAGCGCCGCCGTGCGCGACCCGGTTGCGCTGCGAGCAGCGCCGTCAGCGCCATGATCCCGCCGTCGCCGCGGTTGTGGGCGCGCATGATGAAGCCCGCGTACTTGATCGAGACGACGATCATCAGCGCCCAGAAGATCAGCGACACGACGCCGTACACGTTGGCCGCGGTCGACGTGCGCCGTCGCGCGGTAGGAGGTGAAGATCGCCTGCTCGGTGTACAGCGGGCTGGTGCCGATGTCGCCGTACACGACCCCGAGCGCGCCGAGCGCGAGCACGAGCCTTGCCCGCGTGGGCGATCACGTCGCGCTGGGAGTCGGCCGAGCGCCTCGAACCGCCTCCGCGCTCTCGCCTCCGATCCTCGCCGTCGTCGGTCGACGTCGGGCGCCCAGTAGCCGAGCTTGTGCGCCGCCATGTTGAAGCTCGGCTTCTGGAACGGCCGCTTGCTCTCGCGGACGCGTCGTCCGCCTCCTCGTCCGGCGCTCGAGCGTCGGCCTTGTGCGCCGCCTCGTGGAGCGGTCGTCTTCGCGGTGGGACCGCTCGGCCATCTCCGCTCAGGGTAACCGACCCGGAAGCGGCTCGAAGCCCACCCGGTAATGCCGCGCGTCAGTCGTGCAGGTGGAACGGTAGCGTCGCGACGACCACGTCGGTCCGCGTCCTTCAGCGCCGCCTCGAGCAGCCGCCCGCGCTGGTTGTGCAGGATCTCGTGGCGGCGCTTGCGCGGGACGCAGCTCGGCGATCAGCACGGTGATCGTGGCGTCCTCGCTCTCGACCGACTCGACGTAGTGGAGCACGGTCCGGACGAGCGAGCGCTGCGGGTCGATCAGCACCTCGATCGGGACGTTGCAGCTCCAGTCGTCCCAGCTGTCGCTTGATCCGCTCTGCGCTCCTGCTCGTCGCCCGCGACCGCCACCGCGACGACCGTGTCGCCCAGCGACAGCGCGGCGCTGAGCGCCCTCTCCGTCAGCACGCTGACGGTCGTCGTCGGGACGATCACGATGCTCTCGCGCTGTGCGGGGGCGGCGGCGTCTTGCCGAACTTCAGCTCCCGCGCGACCTCGGCGTAGTAGCCCTCGATCCGCGAGAACAGGACCATCAGCAGCGGGATCGTCAGCACCACGACCCACGCGCCCTGCAGGAACTTGCTGTCAGGAACACGACGACGGCGATCGCGGTCATGACCGCGCCGGTGCCGTTCAGCGCCGCGCGCGCCCGCCAGCGGGGCGGCCTGGTGCTGCGCCAATGCACGACGAGCCCCAGTCTGGCTGATCGTGAAGCCGACGAACACCCCGATCGTGAACAGCGGGATCAGCCTGAACGTCTCGGCCCTGACCGCGACCAGCAGCGCGCCGGCGAGGATCGCCAGCGCGACGATCCCGTAGCGGTACACGGGCCGCTCGGCCGCGCAGGTAGAAGAAGTGCGGCAGGCGGTGGTCGCTTGCGCCAGCAGGCTCATCAGCACCGGCAGCCCGCCGAAGCTCGTGTTCGCCGCGAGGCCGAGCACGAGCGCGACCGACAGGTTCGAGACGTAGAACGCCGCACCCCTTCCCGAACGCGCCGGCGGTCAGCTGGGCGAGCAGCGTGACCCCGCCGCGCGGGACGGTACGTGGTGCGCGTCGATCAGCAGCGAGAGCCCGACGCAGCATCACGCCCAGCAGCACGCCGAGCGAGATCTCGGTGCGCTGCGCGGTCCGGATCCGCGGCTCGCGGAAGGCGGGTACCCCGTTCGAGATCGCCTCGACGCCGGTGACCGCCGAGCACCCCGAGGCGAACGCCTTGAGCAGCAGCACGATCCCGAGCGACTCGGTCACCGGAAACCGTTCGGGCGGTTCCGATCACCGCCACCGGGTGCGGGTGAAACGCGCCCACCACGATCACCCCGAGCATGCTCACGATGAAGATCGCGGTCGGCACCATCAGCAGCCGCGCGGACTCGGCGATCCCGAACATGTTGATCGACGGTCAGCAGCCCGAGCCCGACCAGCGCGACCGCGAGCAGGTGGTGGGCGAGCGCCGGGAACACGCTGGCCAGGCTCGCGGCCCCGGCCGCGAGGCTGACCGCCACGGTCAGCACGTAGTCGACGATCACCGCCGCCGCCGCCAGCAGGCTCGGCCAGCGCCCGAGGTTGGCCTTCGCGACCGAGTACGCGCCGCCGCCCTCGGGGTGCGCTTCGATCACCTGCGAGTAGGAGACGACCAGCAGGACCAGCATCGCGACGATCACGAGCGTGATCGGGACGACGTCGTGAAGCGCCCCGGTCCCCGCCGTGACGAGCACCAGCACCATCGCCTCGGGCCCGTAGGCGACGCTCGAGAGCGCGTCGAGGCTCAGGGCGGCAAGACCGCCGAGAACCCCGAGCTCATGGCCCTCGTGCGAGTGCTTGCCGGCCCGAGCGACGGAGACGCGACCCGCCGCTGGCCGCCTCGGGTGCCGAGCGGGTCGCGCCCACGGTCAGTTCAAGCTACAACAAGCCGGTTCGCGGCAAGGAACTGAGTGCGCGACGGTCGGCGGGCGACTGCTGGTCGAGCGCGACGGCGGCGTTCATCGCGATGGATCGCCGGGATCGTCAGCAGCGCGCTGACCTTGTTGATCGGTCTGAGCGAACGCGGGCCCCTCGGCGGTCAGCACGCTCTTCTTGACGATCAGGCGCGGCGTTCTGGAAGCCGAAGATCGTTCTTCGGATCGGCGAGGACGCGTACTTGCCGCTCGTCAGCTGCGGGTCGGTGGTGAACACGTCCGAGACTTGCACCTGTCCGGAGTCGAGCGCGTTGTAGGTCAGCCCGATCGCCAGCGGCACGAAGGTCGGATCGATCCCGTAGTCCTTCTTCAGGCCGATCAGGCCCTGTGCCCGGGTCTGCGAACTCGGGAGCGCCGCCGAGCTTCACCGACTTACCCAGCGGCTTCAGGTCGGCGATCGTGCTCAGGTGATGCGCCGCCGCGTAGGCCTTCGGCGTGCCGATCGCGTCGGAGTCGTAGAACGGCGTCGGGTTGAGCATCGTGTAGCCGTGCTGCTCGAGGAACGCCTTCGCCTCCTGGTAGGCGGCCTGGGCGCTCTTCGGCGGCGCGGTGATGTTTGCGATCGCGGTCAGGAGCGTGCCGGTGTACTCCGGGTACCTTCGATCTGTCCCGACTGGAGCGCCTTGTAGATCAGCTCGGAGGAGCCGATGTTGCCCTTCAGTGTGACCTTGTAGCCCTTGGCCTGGAGGGCCTGCTGGTACAGCGATCCCAGGATGTACTCCTCGGTGAAGTTCTTGTCGCCGAGGGTGACGGCGGGCTTGCCGGCGCCCGGACCGCTGGCAGCGGGCGTCGTCGATGCCGAGGTCGCCGCCGGGGCGCTTGTGCTGCTTGTGGTCGAGCTCGACGAGCTGCCGCAGGCAGCAATCGTGGCGCCGAGAGTGAGCGCCGCGGCGGCCGTTATGAACGTCTTCCTCATGCTTCCTCCGATTGGATCTTTGGTCATGTTCGATCACTGCTCAGGCGGTCTCGGTCGCCGACCGGCGCGAGCGCCGGCGCCGCCTTATCCGCCCCCGTCACCTTCAGCCCTACCGGCGTCAGCATCCGCTGCGCGCCTGCGAGCGCGAACTCCACGGCCAGCGCCAGCCCGGCGATGCAGATCGCCGCGCCGAGCACCCCTGACAGGTGATAGCTCGTCTCGTTGTTGATGATGTCTCCGAGGCTGCCGCTGTATCCGGTCAGCGCCGCGATCGTGGTGGTCGATACGACGAACAGCGCGGCGGTCCTGATCCCCGCGAAGATCAGCGGGATCGCCGAGCGGCAGTTCGACCTGGCGCAGGACCTCCCATCCGGTGAGCCCCATCCCCCGCGCTGCGTCGACCACGTCGCGGTCGACGCCGTCGACCGCGACGTACGCGTTGGTGATGATCGGCGGGATCGCCAGAACGACCAGCGCGAGCTCGACGTTGCGTAGGCCGATCCCGAGGAACGCGACGCCGATCGCCAGCACCGCGAGGCTCGGGAGCGCGCGCCAGACGTTGCCGAGGTTGATCGCGACGAACGAGCCCTTGTGGATATGCCCCAGCCACAGCCCGACGGGAAGCGCGATCAGCACCGAGATCGCCACGCCGATGCCGGCGATCTTCAGCGTCTCCAGAGTGAGGTGTACGAGCGTCGGCAGCGGGGGCTCGCCGGGAACCTGGCCGTTTCGACCGATGAACTTGAACGCGTCGATGAAGCTGTTCATCACCCGGCCCTCGTCCAGGGCGTGAGGAATCGCTGCGCGGCCACCAGCAGCGCGTCGGCGGCCAGCGCCAGCGCGACCGCCATCGCGCCGGCGATGATCAGCTCGGTCTTGAACACGTTGTTGGAGATCGCGGTCAGGATCGGCACACCGAGTCCCGCGTTGTCGATTAGCGAGGCGACCGTCGCCAGCGAGATTACGGTGACGGTGGCGATTCGCAGCCCGGCGATGATCGCCGGCGCCGCCAGCGGTAACTCCACTCGCAGCAGCGTCTGCATCGGCCCCATCCCCATTCCGGTCGCGGCGTCGCGCACGTCCTCGGGCACCTCCCGCAGCCCGGTGAGCGTGTTGCGGAACATGATCAGCAGCGTGTAGGAGACAAGCGCGATCTCGGCGGTCGTCCGGGTCAGCCCGAAGCTCGGCTCGAGCAGCTCGAACAGCGCCAGCGACGGGATCGTGTACAGGATCGAGGTGACGATCAGCACGGGGCGCTCGAGCCAGTTCCGCCGGTACGCCGTCAGCGCCAGCGCGGTCGAGATCACGAACCCGATCGAGACCGCAATCAACGTCAGCACGATGTGCTGACGGAGCGCGGGCCAAAGGACAGTCGACCAGTTGCGCGACACCCAGTCCGAGCAGAACAGCCGGTTCGCACGCTCGCACGCGAACGCCTTGGCGCCGCCGCCGAAGCTCGGGATCACCGGTCCCGGCGTGCTTGCGAGCAGCGGGGTCATGCCAGGAGACTCCCGACCAGCTCCAGCGTGATCACGCCCTCGACCTGGCCGTCACCGTCGAGCACGTTCAGCGGCCGGCCCCCCTCGGCGAGCAGCTGCGAGAGCGCGTCGCGGACGGTGGCGGTGCGCTCCACGGCGCCGGCGGTAGGGATCCCATTGGGGGCGAGCAGCTCGACGTCGGCGAGCGTCTCGAGCCCCAGTCGCTTGAGCGCGCGGTCGGCGCCCACGAACTCGGCGACGAACTCGTCGGCCGGGTCGATCAGGATCTTCGCTGGCGTGTCGTACTGCGCCAACCGGCCGCCTACACGCAGGATCGCGATCTTGTCCCCCATCTTGATCGCCTCGTCGATGTCGTGGGTGACGAACACGATCGTCTTGCGGACCTGCTCCTGGAGGCGCTTGAACTCGTCCTGGAGCCGCGCGCGATTGATCGGGTCGATCGCGCCGAAGGGCTCGTCCATCAGCATCAACGGCGGGTCGGCGGCGAGCGCTCGCGCAACCCCCACCCGCTGGCGCTGCCCGCCCGATAGCTGCGCCGGGTACCGCGGGCCGATCTCTGGCTCGAGGTTGACCAGCTCGAGCAGCTCGGTGACCCGGGCCGCGATCCGGTGGCGGTCCCAGCCCAGCAGCCGCGGCACGGTGGCGATGTTGTCGCCGACGCTGAGGTGCGGGAACAGCCCGATCTGCTGGATCACATAACCGATTTCCCTGCGCAGCTCGTTCGGGTCGCGGTCAAGGACGCTGCGACCGCCGAGGAGGATGTCGCCGTCGCTCAGCGGGATCATCCGGTTGATCAGCCGTAGCGCCGTGGTCTTACCGGAGCCTGAGGGCCCCACCAGCACGCAGACCTCGCCGGCGCCCACCTCCAGGGTGAGGTCGACGATCGCGGGTTCACGCTGCCCCACGTAGCGCTTGGAAACATCGCGCAGCTCGAGCGTTGCCGCCTGTGGGAACGACGACGACCCCTCGGTTTGGGCAGTGTTCGCGGTGTTCAAGAGAAACCGGGCCTGGTAGCGAACTAGCCTACTGGTAACACCGTGCCTGGAGCACTGGACAAGCTGCGGATTCTCGATTTCTCGCGGGTGTTGGCGGGGCCTTTCGCGACCATGATGCTCGGCGATCTGGGGGCGGAGGTGCTCAAGGTCGAGCGCCCACGGGTCGGCGATGAGACGCGCGCGTGGGGGCCCCCGTTTGACGACACCGGTGAGGCAACATACTTCCTCTCGGTCAACCGCAACAAGCGAACTGTCGCGCTCGACCTTGCCACCGGCGCCGACCTCCGCGCGGCTCGCGCGCTAGCGCTCGAGGCGGACGTCCTCGTCGAGAATTTCCGTCCTGGATTGATGGATCGTCTCGGACTGGGGTACGAGCAGCTGCGTCAGCACAACCCGCGTCTTGTCTACTGCTCGATCACCGGGTTCGGCCGCGAGGAGGGCGCGAAGCTCACCGGGTACGACCTGCTTGTGCAGGCGCTCGGGGGCCTGATGAGCATCACCGGACCGGCAGACGGCGAGCCACAGAAGGTCGGCGTCGCGCTGGTCGACGTGCTCGCCGGGCTGTTCGCCACCGTGGGGATCCTCGCCGCCCTGCACCACCGGGAGCGCACCGGCACCGGACAGCGGATCGAAGTCACGCTCCTGGGTTCGCTCCTGGCTGCGCTCGTCAACCAGGGGGCCGCGTACACGATCGCCGGCGCGGTTCCGCAACGCCTCGGAAACGCGCATCCCAGCATCGCCCCGTACGAGCTCTTCAAAACCGGGGACGGGCAGCTCGTGCTGGCGGTTGGCAACGACCGGCAGTTCTCGATTCTGTGCGAGGTGATCGGCTTCCCGGAGCTGGCTTCCGATGCGCGCTTTGCCACCAATGCCGATCGGGTCGCCCATCGCCGAGAGTTGCGTGGCGAGCTCGAGGAGTACCTGGCGCGCCGGCCCGCCCAGGAGTGGGCTGAGGCGCTCACACAGGCGCGTGTGCCCGCCGGTGTGGTCAATGGCGTGGACGATGCGTTCAGGCTCGCGCAGGCGCTCGGTCTTGACGCGATCGTTCCGGTCCCGCGCGATGATGGCTCCGAGGTACCGCTCACCCGCAATCCGATCTCGCTCTCCGAGACCCCTCCCGAATACCGCACGGCGCCGCCTCGCCTACCCGCGGACGGCGAGCGAGCGGTCGCCGAGTGGTGAGTCGATCCGGCGTCCTTGTCGCTCGAGCCGGACCACGCCGTGGACTTGGCCTGGCGGATGGGCCTTCACCCACGCTGCTGGAGGAGTGCACGATCGCCGGCACCCGCTCACCCAAGTGTCGCTTTTGCAAGCCGCCCCATGTTTCTGATCAAATATACGTAATGGGGCGCCTTCCCATCAACCGTTCACGGGTGCACACGTTCGAAGGCGACCGGTCCAAAGCCACCAGATGACGCTTCCCCTACGCATCGGCGTGATGCAGCTGACGATGGAGCCGCTCGAGGAGATCCTCGCGCACGCCCGCGCGCTCGACCGCACGGCTTCGACACGATCTGGCTCGCCGAGGCCTACCCGTGGTGGCGCAAGCACTCGATGGAGGCCCGCTCGGCGACCGCGCTCTCGCCGCTGATCGCGCGCGAGACCGAGCGGCTGACGATCGGCTGGGGGATCATCTCGCCGTTCACGCGCCATCCGATCGAGGTCGCGATGGACGCCCGCGTCACCCAGGAGGCCGCCGGCCCGGCCGCTTCCGCCTCGGCTTCGGCGCCATCGCGGATCTTCATGAAGGAGATCGGCGCCGAGGACGTCAAGCCGCTGAACCCGACCCGCGACTCGGTCCGGATCGTGCGCGGCGTGCTCGGCGGCGAGCGCGTTCGACTACGACGGGCCGGCGTTCAGCGCGCACCGTGCCGGCGCTCTCCGACGACGCGCAGACGCCCGCGCGGGAGCGTCCCGATCTACATCGCCGGGCACCGGCCCGCGGATGCAGCAGCTACGCGGGCGAGGAGGCCGACGGCCTGCTGACCGCCTCGATCACGACGCCCGGCTTCGTCCGCTACAGCCGCGAGAACATGCGCGCAGGGCGCCGCGAAGGCGCGGGCCGCGACGCCGAGCAGATCGACCTCGGCTGCACGATCGTCGCCTCGATCGACGCAGGACCGCGACGACGGGACGCGAGGGCGCGCGCGAGATCGCCGGCATGTACCTCGCCAACAAGGTGCAGAACATCCAGGGCTGCGGCCGACGTGCTGCTCGAGCTGGCCGGGCTCTCGCAGGAGGAGATCGCGCCGATCGCCGAGGCGATGGAGCGCGGCGGACGGCTCGCCGCCGCGGCCGCGGTCAGCGACGAGATCCTCGACCGCTGCAAGCCGATCGCGGGCACGCCGGCCGACTGCATCGCGGCGATCGAGGAGTACCGCGAGGCCGGCTGCACGCACATCATGCTCGAGCTGTGGGGCGATGACCGCGAGCGCCAGATCGAGCTGTTCGCCGACCGAGGTCCTCCCCCACCTCGAGCGATGAGCACCGCCCGCGCGCACGAGCGATCCCGCGCGTCGACGAGGCGCGCCTCGTCGAGACCGCGCGCTCGTTCGTCGACATCTCGAGCCCGACCGGCTCCGAGCAGGCGATGGCCGAGTGCATGCGCGACACGCTCGAGGACGCTGGGCCTCGACGGTCAGCTGGCAGGAGGTCGAGGACGGGCGGCCGAACGTGCGTCGGGCGGCTCGAGGGCGCGGGCGGCGGCCCGAGCCTGATGTTCAACGGCCACATGGACACCTCCTACTCGGGCCGCGAGCCGCACCTGCGCGCGAAGCGCGGCTTCCAGCCGCAGCGCGTTCGTGCGCGACGGACACATCTGGGGCCTCGGGATCTCGAACATGAAGGGCGCGCTCGCCTGCTACGTCGAGGCCGTCCGCGCGGTCCAGCGACGCCGGACGTCACGCTGGCGGGCGACATCGTGATCGCCGCCGTCGTCGGCGAGATCGAGAAGACGCAGTGGGGCGAGGAGTTCCGCGGCGGCGAGTACCGCGGCTACGCCGCCGGCAGCCGCTACCTCGCCGACCCACGGCGGGATCGCCGACATGTGCATCCTCGGCGAGCCGACCGAGCAGCGCGTCGTGCTCGGCCACTACGGCGCGATGTGGGCGCGGATCTCGACGCACGGGCCCGTTCATCCACACCGCGTTCACCGCCGGCCGGCTCGCGCGAGAACTCGATCGTGCGCATGCAGGAGCGTGCTCGCCGACGTGCTCGCGTGGATCCCCGAGTGGGAGCGAGCGCAGCCGCCTACGGCGGGCATCGACGGCGTCGTCAACATCGGCTCGCTGCGCGCCGGCGCAGCCGTGGCGCGTCAGCCGCACGCCGGACCGCGCCGACCTGTTCCTCGACATCCGCGTGCCGCCGACGATGGCGATGCAGGACGCCGCGCGACGCGCTTCGCCGAGCTCGTGCGTGGCGCTGCGCGAGCGCCACCCCGACGCCGGGATCAGTCCGAGGTCTACGTGACCGCGCCCGGCGCCGAGATCGACGAGGCCCATCCGCTGATCGCCGCGATCGACGCCGGCCACGAGCAGGTGTTCGGCGCGCCGCCCGAGCGCGACGTCGGTGCGCTGGTTCTCGGACGCCTCGGCGCTCACGCGCTACGGGATCGAGACCGTCAACTACGGCACCTCCAGCGGGCTGCCCGGACCCCGACGGCGAGAACCTCGACGATCGCGGGCCTGCGCGACATCGCCACGGTCTACGCGCTCGTCGCCGCGAGATCTGCGGAGCCGCGTGCGTGAAGCTCGTCACGTTCGACGACCGCCGACGGCGCACGCGCGGCCGGGCGCTCATCGACGGGCGAGCAGATCGTCGCCATCGACGGTTCCCGACATGCGCGACGCTGTTCGAGCGCGGCGTCGACCCCGCGACGGTCGCCCGCGGCGCGGCGAGCAGTTCGCGCTCGCGGACGTGCGCGCTGCGCGCGCCGATCATCCCGAAGAAGTTCTTCCACACCTCCGGCAACTTCCGCGAGCACGAGGAGGAGTCGAAGGTCGTCGGCTGGTCGCACGAGATCGCGCCGTGGATCGTGTTCTTCCAGAACGTCGACGCGATCATCGGCCCCGACGAGCCGATCGTCTACCCCGAGCACCTGACCGACGAGCTCGACTACGAGCTCGAGCTGGCGATCGTGATCATCGGCACGGGCCGGCAAGCACTTCGACGCGCAGCGAGGCCGCGCACTACATCGGCGGCTACACTGATCTTCAACGACATCACCGCGCGCGACATCCAGCGCCGCGAGATGCGCTCGGGCGTGTTCTCGTTCTGCAAGGCGATCGACACGTTCTGCCCGCTCGGGCCGTGGATCGTCACCGCCCGACGAGATCGGCGACCCGCACGACCTCGACATGGCCTGCGCGTCAACGGCGAGCTGCGCCAGGAGTCGGCACTCGGGCAACATGTCGGTGACGATCCCGCAGATCATCGCCCACTACTCGGCGCTCGGCTACAGCCCCGGCGACATCGCTCTCGACCGGCACCGTCTCGGGCGTCGCCGGCTTCCGCGAGAACGCCGCCGAGATGTACCTGCGCCCGGGCGACGTGGTCGAATGCGAGATCGAGCGGATCGGCACGCTGCGCAACCCGGTGATCTCCTGGGAGGACGCGCTACGGCGTGCCGGCCCCGCCGCTGCGGCGCTGGTGAGGCGATGGGCTGGCCGCGTCGACACCGCACAAGCTCGACCGCGTCCGCTCGCTGATGGCCGAGGCGGGGCTCGACACGCTCGTCGTGCGCGCGCCCGACAACGTCTGTCTACCTGACCAACTACTGGCCGATGAAGGGCTACGACGTGCGCGATCTTCCCGCGCGAGGGCGAGCCGACGCTGATCGTGCATGGAGCCTCAGCTCGAGGAGGCCGGGCGCACCGCGATGGACCGCCGACGTGCGGCCGTTCCCGTTCTATCGACCCGGACGACCCGCGTCCGCCCGCGGTGCGCGCGCAGGAGCGCGCGCTGGCGCTGCTGCGCCGAGCGCGATCGCGGGCGCGTCGGCCTCGAGCTCTCGCAGGGAACGCAGGCGGCCGACCGCATGGTCGGCGAGCCGACCGTGCTTCTGGAGCGGCTGGTTCGACGGCTTCGGCGCCGTCGCCAGCGAGGTCGTCGACGCGTCGCCGCTGCTCGCGCGCGCGCGCATGATCAAGACCGCGCAGGAGCTCGAGCGGATGCGGCTGGCCGAACGAGATCGCAGCCGCCGCGATGGAGCACGTGCGCGACAACATCCGCCCCGGGATGCGCGAGAGCGAGGTCGGCGCGATGTACGAGGGGCACGTGCACGCCAACGGCACCGGCTATCGCGGGCAAGGTCGAGCTCGCGCGCGCGCTCACGCTCGTCTGGTCGGGGCCGGGCATCCGCACCTTCACCGCGACCGGCGACCGGCCGGTGCTCGCCGGACGAGCCGACGCTGCTCGAGATCTGGGTCTGCGCCGACGGCTACTGGTGCGGACCTGACCAAGAACGCCTGTCCCGGGCGACGCTGCGGCGCGAGTACGACGAGCTGCTCGACGGCCTGCTCGGCGGTCTACGGCGCCGCGGTCGACGCACGTGCGCCCGGGCGCGAGCCTCGCCGAGCTCGACGTGCTGATCCGCGACGGCATCGCCGAGCTCGGCTATCCCGGCCAGCCCAGCCACCCGATCTGCCACGGCGTCGGCGCCCGCGCCCACGAGCCGCCGTTCGCCCACCAGGCCGTGCCGGCGGCGATCGAGCGAGGGCATGGTGCTGGCGATCGAGCCGGGCGTCTACTGGCCCGGCGGCGGCGGCCTGCGCCTCGAGGACAACTTCCTGATCACGGCCGACGGCTGCGAGCGGCTCGGCAGCTATCCCGACGATTTCGAGGTGTGTAGATGATTCCGTCAGAACAGCTTTGGACAGGTGACGTCGATGCCCTGCTCGAGACGGGGTACGCGCGGCGGTGATCGAGTCGCCGGTCTCAGATGGAAAGCTGAGCGCGTATGGAATCTCCCGTGAGGACCTGGTCGATGCCCGCTGAGCGCGGGGCGGGCGAGAGGGGCACGGCGGCGGCCGTTCCGCTCCGGACGGTGTGCGTGATCGGCGCCGGGACGATCGGCAGCCTGCTCGCCGGCCACCTAGGCCGCGTCTGCGAGGTCAGCGTCCTGACTCGCCGCGCCGAGCACGCCGCGCTGCTCGACGAGCAGGGCCTGCGCGATCAGCGGCAAGCACGAGCTCGTCGGACGCGTCCGGGCCACGAGCGACGTGGCCGAGCTGCCCGCCTTCGACGTCGGGATCTTCGCGTGCAAGGCGCTCGACCTGGAGCAGCGCGCCGCGCGCTGCACGGGCTGGCGCCGGCGGCGACGATGATGACGGTGCAGAACGGCCTCGGCGCGGAGGACGGTCGTCGCGCGTCACGGCAACGTGGCCGATGATCTCGGCGGTCACGTTCATGAGCGGGATCCGCCACTCCGACTGCCCACGTCGAGTACGAGCTCGACACCGCGACCTGGCTGGGGCCGTGGGCGCGGACCGCGACCCCGATCGCGCGTCGTCGAGGAGCTGGCGGCGCCTGATCATCGCGGCGGGGCTGCGAGGCCGAGGCCGATGCCCGACCTGCTGCCGGCGCAGTGGTCGAAGCTGATCTTCAACTCGGCGATCAACAGCGTCGCGGCGGTGACCGGGCTCCCGCACGTCGCGCTGTTCGCCGACGAGGACGCGCTCGGCGACCTCGGCCACCTCGTGCACGGCGCTGATCGACGAGGGCGTCGCGGTCGCGGCCGCAGCCGGCGTCGACGCTGCACGACGACCCGTGGGAGATGAACGTGCTCGCGGTCGCGCGCGGCGAGACCGACCACAGCGACTACGCGCACCTGCCGTCGATGCTCGAGGACGTGCTCGCGCATCGCCGCGACCGAGGTCGAGTTCATCACCGGCGGCGCTGGTCCGCGAGGCGGCGATACTGGGCGTGGCGGTGCCCGCTCACCACCGCGCTGTACGCGGCTCATCAAGGGCAGCGAGGCGTCGTGGCAGCTCGGCCGAAACCGCCCGGCGGCGGTCGGCGTGATGAGCGTGTGCGTCGTCGGCTGCGGCGCGGTCGGAAGCCTGTTCGCCGCGCACCTGGCCAGGCGGAAGGCTGGAGGTGTGGGCCTACGACGTGGCCGAGTCTCACGTCGACGCGATCAACGCGCAACGGACTGCGGCTGACCGGTGAGCGCCGACGTGCTCGGCGCACGTGCAGCGCCGCGCACCGACCCGCGCGAGATCCCCCCCTGCGAGTTCGGGATCGTCGCGACCAAGGCGATGTTCACCGCGACGGCGATCGCCGCGACCGCCCCCGCGTTCGCCGATGGCGCGGTCTGCAGCGTCCAGAACGGCGTCGGCAACGAGGAGGTGATCGCCGAGCACGTCGAGCGCGTGATCCGCGGCACGACGTTCCCTGCGGGCCACGTGGTCGCGCCGGGCGTCGTCCAGATGGACACGCGCGGCGACACGTGGATCGGGCCATTCGAGCCGCGACCGGCATCGATGGCGGAGGTCAGCGGCTGGCGGAAGCGATCACCGCGCGGCGGGATGCCGACCAAGGCGCTCGACGGACGCCCGCGGCGCGCAGTGGACGAAGCTGATCTTCAACGCCGCGACCAACCCGCTCGGAGCGCTGACGCGGCTCACGCACGGACGTGTCTGCGAGCTGCCCGAGACTCGCGCGCCTGATCAGCGGCCTCGTTGACGAGGGTATGGCGGTCGCGGACGCGCTCGGGATCACGCTCGACTCCGACCCCGACGAGCTGGTCGACCATGCGGCCAAGGTCGCCTACGATCACCGCGCGTCGATGCTCCAGGACGTGCTCGCGCGAGCGCCCCACCGAGATCGATGCGCTGAACGGAGGGATCGTCTCGCTTCGGCCGCGAGCAGGGCGTGCCGACCCCGCTCAACGAGGCGATCGCTGCGCTGATCAAGGGGCTCGAGCGCTCCTGGAAGCAGCCACGCTGATGGCCGACGTGGTCGTAATCGGCTCAGCTCCGAATGCCCGTGCCGGCCGCTATATCAATTATCAGATCTGCAGGCAATCGGCTATCTTGCTGTTCGATGCGCCTCTCGGTCGGGCTCCACTGGGTCCAGCGGCCTGTGATAGCCGGGCCGGGCCGGGGTGAATTGTCTGCGCGCGAGCACGATGCTCTCCGGTAACAAGCTCTCCGCCCTACGGCCCGCCGGCGGTCATCGCACGCTCGCCGAGCGGGCGTTTGCGACCTTGCACGAGGCGATCGTGACGGGGGTCCTACCGCCGGGAGAGCGACTGCCGATCGAAGAGCTGGCGGAGATCCTCGAGATGAGCCCGATGCCGATTCGCGAGGCGCTCAGGCTGTTGGACTCGGTTGGACTGGTCGAGAACATCCCGCACCGTGGCGCGCGGGTCACCGAGCTCTCGATCGACGATCTCCGGGAGGTCTACGAGGCACGGCTGGCGCTTGAGCCACTCGCCGTGCGGCACGCGGCCGAGCGATTCACCGATGCAGACGCCGCCCAGGCAGCTGAGCGGCTCGAAGCGCACGTCAGGGCCTACAAGCAGCGCGATCTCGGCGTGGTCTGGTCGACCCATACGGCCTTTCATTTCTCTCTCTACGACGCTGCCAAGTCACGCTGGATGCGTCGCCTCATCCACCCGCTGTGGGAGACGAGCGAGCGCTATCGCTTCGCGATGCTCCCGGTCAGGCTGAACCTCGAACAGCGCCGACTGGAGCACGAGCGAATCCTCCGCGCGTGCATCGACCACGACGGCGACCGCGCCGCCCGTGAGCTGCACAACCACCTCGCCCGTACCGCCAACCTGATCGCCGCCCAGATGGGAAGCGAGGCGCTGTTCGAGCTGCTGCCCGCGGAGACCGAGCGGGCGCTGGCCTCGTAGGCCGGGTGGCCCCGGTCGTGATCGATGCAGCGCCTCGTGGGCCCCGCTTTCTGGCGGCTCCCAGTCCCCGCTTCTTGACGATTGATCAAATATCTGGGATGTTTTTGGCGCGGGACTGGGAGCCGCCGGATTCACCACTCCGCGGCATCAATAATTGGCTAATAACTACCTGACATAAGGTGAGAGATGCTCCTTGAATCAGTCGCGTACGCGCGGCCTGAGAGCGTTACCGACGCGCTCCAGGCGCTCGGCAGCAGCGACAGCGCTGCGCCGCTGGCAGGAGGCCAGAGCCTGGTCAACGTCCTCAAACACCGCGTCGCCTCGCTGGAGCTGCTCGTCGATATCAGTCGGTTGGAGGAGCTGCGGCGAATCGACGTGCAGTCCGACGGCACGCTTGAGATCGGCGCGTGCGTGACCTATGACGAGCTCGACCACCATGAAGCGGTGCGTTCGGCGCAGCCGCTGCTGGCGCACGTCGCCGGGCACATCGAGGACCAGCAGATCCGCTGCCGGGGAACGATCGGCGGCAACTGCTGCCTGAGCGACCCTACAAACAACCTCCCGCCACTGATCGTCGCCCTCGACGCCACGATGCTTATAGAGAGCCCCCTGGGTCGGCGCGAGGTCCCAGCGCGCGAGTTCTTCCGCGGCTACTTCTCCACCGCGGTGGACGAGGGTGAGCTCCTGCGCAGCATCCGCATCCCGCCCCTGGGCGCGGGCGGCGGCGCCGGCTACAGCACCGTCGCCGTGGGCGCCGACTCCAAGGCGATCGCGCGGGCAGCGGCGTTTGTGCGCTCCAACGGGACGATCGAGGACGCACGCGTGGTTCTGGCTTGCGTCTCCCCCACCCCGCTGCGCCACACCGCCATGGAGGAGGCGCTGCGCGGCGCGGAGGCGAGCACCGAAGCGGTGGGGGCGGCTGCCGAGCGGATCGGCGATGACGTCGAGCCGCTCGGCGACGCGCACGGAAGTTCGGAGTACCGGCGGCAGATGGCCCGCGTGGTAGGGCGGCGGGCGGTCTGTCAAGCGATCGTCGAGGGAGGTGGCCAGGTTGGTTGAGGCAGGCACCGTTCAGGCGATCGAGGTCACGATCAACGGGACCAAGCAGGAGGCGACGGTTCCCTCGCGGCAGCTGCTCGTGCACTTTCTCCGCGACTCGCTCGGCCTGAAGGGCACGCACATCGGCTGCGACACGGGCAGCTGCGGCGCGTGCACCATCATCGTCGACGGCAAGCTGACCAAGAGTTGCATGATGCTCGCCGCCCAGGCTGACGGCGCCACGATCGAGACGGTCGAGGGCGTCGCGCCAAACGGCGAGCTGACTCCCGTGCAGCGGCATTCCACGAGGAGCACGGACTGCAGTGCGGCTACTGCACCCCGGGGCTGGTGATGGCGGCAACGTTCCTGCTGCGCCGCAACCCCCGTCCCACCGAGGAGGAGATCCGGCGCGCGATCCGCGGCAACATCTGCCGCTGTACCGGCTACGTGAACATCGTCCGCTCGATCGAGCGCGCGGCTGACAATGCCGTCGGCGCCGACCCCGGGAGGCAGCATGACGAGAGCCGAGACCGTCACGAGCCCGGCGGCGACCGAGGTCGAGATCGGCCGCTGGGTCGGCCAGAGCGTCCCGCGCAGCGAGGACCGGCGCCTGCTTCAGGGTGCAGGGCACCTTCGCGGACGACGTCTGGATGCACCGCCAGGGCTACGCCCACTTCGTCCGCTCGCCGCACGGCCACGCCCGCATCGTCTCGGTGGACGACATGGCGCGCGCTCGAGCTCGACGGCGTCTACGCCGTGCTCACCGGCGAGGAGGCCAAGGAGATGTGCGAGGTGCCCTTCTTCCAGATCGCGCCCGAGCCCGCCGGACGGATCGAGGAGTACCCGCTCGCCGTCGACAAGGTCCGCTACCAGGGCGACGCCGTCGCGGTCGTGCTCGCCGAGACCCGCGAGCTGGCGCGCGACGCCGCGGGGCTCGTCGAGGTCGAGTACGAGCCGCTGCCGGCGGTCGTCGATACGCGTCGCCACCGCCGATCCCGACGCGCCGCTGCTGCACGAGCAGGTCGGCACGAACGTCGCGTGGCACGGCGTCTACGACTGGGGCGACATCGACTGGGCGCTCGCAGAACGCCGACCACGTCGTGCGAGATCGACCGCCTGCACTTCCACCGCTTCTCCTCTACCCCGCTCGAATGCAACGGCGCGCGTCGTCAACTGGGATCCCGGCACCGAAACGGTGACGGTCAGCTCCAACAACCAGATGCCGATGTTCGCGTCGATGGTGATCGGCCCGACGCTCGGCATTGGCCAGCAACCGGCTGCTGTTCTCATCCCAGGACATCGGCGGCGGCGTTCGGGATCAAGATCGGCAGCTATCCGCAGATCGCCGCGCTCGCGCTGCTCTCGCGCAAGGCGGGGCGGCCGGTCAAGTGGACCGAGTACCGCGACCGACCACATGCTCGTCGGCCGGCCACGGCAACGAGCGCATGTTCCTCGACACCGAGGTGCGCGGTGATGAGCGACGGGACGATCCTCGGCTTCAAGACGCGCGCCTTCGACGACGCCGGCGCCTATCTGCACTACGAGCCGCTCGGCGCGGTGATCTGGTCGCAGGTCGTGCCTGCGGCTGCTACCGCTTCAAGCACATCCAGGTCGACTACACCGAGACGCTCACCAACAAGTGCCCGACGGTCCCAACCGCGGCTACTCGCGCCTGCAGCATCTGTGGATGATCGAGCGGATCATCGACATCGTCGCCCACGAGCTCGGCTTCGACCCGGTCGAGCTGCGCAAGCGGAACTACGTGCAGCCCGAGGAATACCCGTACGAGACCCCGAACGGCTGCGTGTACGACTCCGGTGACTCTGCCGCGCTCGCTCGACATCGCGCTCGAGCTGATCGACGTACGAGAAGTGGCGAGAGCGCCAGCGCGAGCTCGGCCGCGGCTCGCGGCAAGCGGATCGGGATCGGGATCGGCTCGACGCTCGACTCCGGCACCAACAACTTCGGCCAGTCGCGGATCATCAACCCGGACCTGCCGTTCTCCGGCAACGGCGAGGCCGCGCTACGTGAAGCTCGACCTCTACGGCGAGGTGACCGTCAACCTCGGCACCACGCCGCAGGGGCAGGGCCACGAGACGACCGCCGCCCAGGTGGTGGCCGACATCCTCGGCATGAAGCCCGACCAGGTGCACGTCACCGCCGGCTTCAACCAGCGGCAGAACACTTACGTGGCGTTCTCGGGCACCTACGCGAGCCAGTTCGCCGTCACCGGGCTGGGCGCCGCGGAGGGCGCGGCCGAGAAGCTCCGCGGCGAGATCGTCAGTCGTGGCCTGCGTTCGCCCTCGGCGCCGAGGCCCCAGGAGATCGAGCTCGCAGGACGGCACGTGCTTCGTGCGCGGCGACCGCGAGCGGGCGATCCCGTTCATCGGCATCGGCGCAACCTGGTCTACGCGAACAACGCCGCGCTCCCCGATGAGCTGCGGCGACGCAGATCAGCCTCAACTGCCGCCACGTCTACGTGCCGCCGTTCGAGGTTCCCGACCCCGAGCGCAAGCGCGGCAACCTGACGCTCACCTATGCCAGCGCAGATCCACGCCTGCGTGGTCGAGATCGACGAGGAGACCGGGCGAGGTGGCGAATCCTCGACTACGCCGCCGTCGACGACTGCGGCACGCGCGATCAACCCGAAGATCGTCGAAGGCCAGGTGCATGGCGCGACCATCCACGGGATCGGCGCGGCGCTGTACGAGGCGTTCGAGTACGACGAGGACGGCGCAGCTGCAGCAGGCCTCGTTCTACGACTACCACGCGATCACTGCGCTCGATGTGCCGGACATCAAGACCGGCGACATCGAGTCGCCCAGCCCGTTCACGCCCAACGGCGCGAAGGGCATGGGCGAGGGCGGCGGGGCGCCGCTTCATGCGATCTGCGCCGCGATCCAGGACGCACTCGGGCGTGAGGACGCGGTCGTCTCCAACAGCCACAATCCTTGGGAGCGCGTGTGGCGGCTCGTGCACAGCGGCGAGCGGGGCGATCCTCGCGGGGTGAGGGTCACCAGTCGTGCCGCCGCCGGGCCATGATCGTCGAGAACGAGTTCACGGTCGAGGCGGACCTCGAGCCGGTCTGGCGTGAGCTGCTCGACATGGAGGGAGTCGCGAGCTGCCTGCCGGGGGCGACGATCACCGCTACCGAGCAGAAGAACGTCTACGACGGTTCGATGCGATTGCGGATCGGCCCGATGCGGGTCGAGTACCGCGGCACCGCGAAGTTGTCGGAAATCGACGAGGGCAGCCACACGGCTGTGATCTCCCTCAGCGCTCGTGAGGCCAAGGGTCAGGGCTCGGCGATGGCGACGATCCGCAACCGCCTCGAGTCGACCGGAACCGGCACGTGCGTCATCGCTCGGACCGAGCTGCATCTCACGGGGCCGCAGGCGCAGTTCGGCCGTGGCGTGATCGAGGACGTCGGCAGGCGGGTGCTGGAAGACTTTGCCCGGCGACTTGAGCAGCGGATCGCCGGCTCGCCGAGCGGCTCCGCGGCCAGCGCAACCGGCGAAGCAGCTGGTTTCGCGGGTCCCGGGACGGCCGCCGAGCCGCCCACCGCCGCGCCGTCCCCCCTCCCGGCACCCGCGCCGGCCGAGCTCGACGTCGGATCGCTGCTCTCGAGCGTGCCCGCCGTCCGCATCGCGGGTGCGGTTGTGCTCGTCTTGATCGCTCTGGTCCTGCTACGGCGACGGCGCTGAGGGCTTAGCGCCGACGCGGGTGCCAGGGGAGGTACCGCGCGAACGATGGCGCCGCGGTTGAGCTATGAGCAACTGAAACACCATCGTTCGCAAATCGCCGCCGGCCGCGCTACTCGCCGGCCAGCAACACCCGCAGCGCCTCGACCCCGTCCCAGACGTCTACGAACCGGGTCGTCAGGGGCGCGAGGCCGAACCGGATGACGTCGGGCCGGCGGAAGTCGACGATCACGCTGCGCTCGATCAACGCGGCGCATAGCGCTTTCGCGCCGGGATGCGCGAGTGCGACGTGAGCTCCTCGGCGCCCGGGGTCGCGCGGGGACGCCACCGAGACCCCCAACGACGACAGGTGCTGATCGGCCAGCGCCATCGCGAGCTCGGTCAGTTCGATCGCCTTGGTGCGGATCGCTCCGATGCCGGCCTCGGCCACTACCCGCACGCCCTCGTCGACCGCGGCCAGCGCCAGCACCGGCGGGCGTTCCGGACAGGAAGGCGCGCGCTCCCTCGGCGGGGACGTACCCGGACGCCATCTCGAACGGATCGCGCCGTCCCAGCCATCCCCAGATCGGCTGGCACAGGTGCTCGCGCAGTTCGGAGCCCACGTACATGTAGGCCGGAGCGCCCGGGCCGCCGTGGAGGTACTTGTAGGTGCAGCCCACGGCCAGCCCGACGCCATCGGCGTCGAGGGCGAGCGGGACCGAGCCCGCACTGTGGCTGAGATCCCACAGCGCCAGCGCTCCCGCTTCGCGTGCCAGGGCGTCGATCTCGCCCAGCTCGGCGATGTGCGCCGAGCGGTACGAGACGTGCGAGAACGTGACGAGCGCGGTCTGGGGTCCGATCGCTGGTGCAACGGCCTCGACCGTGGGTCCCGCGGCGGAGTCGAACCGGAGCCAGGTGAGCTCGAGGCCCCGGGCCCTCGCGATGCCCTCCAGCACGTAGCGGTCGGTAGGGAAGTTGTCGACGTCGGTGATGATCTCCCGGCGACCCGGACGCGCGTCGAGCGCCGCGCAGACGAGCTTGTAGAAGCAGACGGTGGTCGAGTCGCCGACCACCGTCTGGCCGGGGCCGGCGCCGAGCACGTCGCGGCCGAGCCGTTCTCCGACCGCCAGCGGGAGGTCGATCCAGCCCTCCTCCCAGCCCAGTACGCCGCGCTCGCCCCACTGCTCGCTGACCAGGTCGTGCAGTCGCTCGGGCGTAGCGCGGGGCAGGCACCCGAGCGAGTTGCCGTCCAGGTAGACAGCCTGGTCGCCGAGGACGAAGCGATCGCGGAACGCCCCCAGCGGGTCGCGCGCGTCGAGCTCGCGTGCGGCGTCGCGGCCGAGGCCGAGCTTGAAGCGGTTCATCCGCCCGTGCTCATGCGCCCAGATAGGCGCGCTTGAGATCTTCGTGGTGCAGGAGCTCCGAGGCGAGTCCCTCAAGGACGATTCGCCCTGTCGAGAGCACGTAGCCACGGTCGGCGATCGACAGCGCCATGGTGGCGTTCTGCTCGACGATCAGCACCGCGACCCCTGACTCGTGCACCTCCTTGATGATCCGGAAGTTCTGCTGGACGAGTGCCGGCGAGAGTCCCATCGAAGGCTCGTCCATCAGCAGCAGGCGCGGCCTCGACATCAGCGCCCGGCCCATCGCGACCATCTGCTGCTCGCCCCCCGAGAGCGTGCCGGCGAGCTGGCGCGCGCCGCTCGTAGAGCCGTGGGAACAGGCTGTGGACGCGCTCGAGATCATCGTCGAACGTGCTCGCCATCCCGGAGCACGGCGCCGAGCTCGAGGTTCTCAGCGACGGTCATCTCCGGGAACAGCCGCCGGTTCTCGGGAACGATCGCCATTCCGCGGCGATTCGTTCCGGCACCGCACAGTCGGTCACGTCCTCGCCGTCGAGCAGCACCCGTCCGGCCCTCGGCTTGACGAGCCCCAGGATCGTCTTCAGCGTCGTCGACTTGCCCGACGCGTTGCCGCCGAGCAGGCAGACGAACTCGCCCTCGCCAACGCTGAGGTCGATGCCCTCGAGGATCCGGATCTGCGCCGTAGTAGGTCGTGACGTTGTCGAGGCTCAGGAGACCTTGTCTGCCGTTCGGGTTCGCCGCCGCGTTCGTCATCCCCGTGTCATGCCTCCGCGAGCGCTTCGGGGTCACGGCCGAGGTATGCCTCCACCACAGCGGGGTGGTTGGCCACCTCGTCGAAGCTGCCCTCGGCGATTTGCTCGCCGTGATCGAGCGCGACCACCCGATCGGAGCACCCGGCGACGACGTGCATGTCGTGCTCGATCACCAGGATCCCCACGCCGAGCTCGTCGCGCAGGCGCCCGATCAGCCCCGTCACCTCATGCGTCTCGTTGGGGTTCATGCCGGCGGCCGGCTCGTCGAGCAAGAGCAGCTTCGGCCTCGTCGCGAGTGCGCGGGCGATCTCGAGCCGCCTGCGGTTCGCGTAGGACAGGCTGTAGGCGGGCTGCTCCCAGCGATACCCGGCAAGCCGCTGGCCGAAGAACGACAGCACCTGCTCGGCCTGGTCACGCACTTCACGCTCCTCGCGCCGCGCCCGCGGCAGCCGCAGGATCTGCTCGGCCGGCGTCGACCGGGTGTGGCCGAAGGTGGCGGCCATCACGTTCTCGATCACGGTCATGTTCAGGAACAGCCGCAGGCTCTGGAAGGTCCGCGCAATCCCCAGGCGGGTGATTCGGTCAGGACGTCGGCCGGCGATCGAACGGCCCTCAAACCGCACGTCGCCGCCGGTCGGTGCATACACGCCGGTGATCACGTTGAACAGCGACGTCTTGCCGGCGCCGTTTGGGCCGATGACGCTGACGATCTCCTTCTGCTCGACGGTCAGGTCGAGGTCCCGCAGCGCACGCAGTCCCCCAAAGGAGAGCGACAGCTGGTCCAGCTCGAGCAGCGGCATGTGGTCAGACGATCTCGACGCGGCGTTTGCCCAGCAGCCCCTCGGGCCGGGCGTTCATTGTCACGACCAGGATCGCGCCGAGCAGGATCAGCCGGGTGATCGATGGCTCGACGATCAGACGCCCCTCCCACACGCACGCCGCCAGGTACAGCGTCGGCACAAGCAGGATCGTGCGCCACCGTCCCTTCAGGTGTACGAGCGCGATCAGCAGGCCGATCAGCACCACGAAGGCGATGTTGCCCGGCCCGGTGGGGACGACATGGGCCTTGTTGGCGGGCACGATCACCCAATCGCGCAGCGCGTCGGCGATCCAGCCGCCCGACTGTGGGCCCCCGGCCACCGCCGAGGCGCTGATCGCCTTGACGATCGCGTGCAATGCGAACCCGAGCGCGATCGTGGCCCCGAGGACGAGAGCCAGCCTTCGCCAAGGACGCAGCTTGACGATCAGCGTCACCAGGATCACCCCGTAGAAGATGTAGCCCGCCTGCGTGGGGCTGCGCAGGAAGCCGTCGAGCATGATCTCGACGACCACCGCGCCGAGCACCGCGCCCGCGATGCTCCCCACCCCCCCAAGATCAGCGCGGCGTAGATCAGGATCAAGAAGGACGTGTCGAAGTCGGTCGGGAACACACTGGTCTGCTGGGCGGCGAAGACCGTGCCGGCCAATGCCGCGACCATCGCCCCGAACGCAAACGCCATGAGTTTCACGCGGAAGATCGGCACGGTCATCATCGACGCCGCCAGCGGGTCCTCACGCACGGACCGCCAGGCCCGCCCCGTGCGCGCGGTGTCGAGCAGGTGCAGCACGATGATCGTGAGCACCAGCAGGACCAGCAACAGGTAGAAGTAGCCCTGGTTGGTCGTGACCTGCTTACCGAAGGCCTTGACGGGATCAATCGCGAAGATCCCGTTCGGGCCGCCCAGCTTGGTCGGCGCGACGTTGTTGGTGAACTCGACGAACGCCTCGCCGAAGAACAACGTGACGATCGCCAGGTAGTCACCGATCAGGCGCCGCGAGGGAAGCCCCACGAGCAGGCCGAGGGCCGCCGCGCCGACCATCACGATCGGGATCGATGCGTACGCCGGGAGGTGGATGCCGTGCGGCTGGTTGAGCTGATTGGAGGACAGCAGCGCGAACCCGTACGCGCCGAAGCCGTAGAAGGCGATGTAGCCGAGGTCAAGCAGCCCGGCCCAACCGACGGAGATGTTCAGTCCCACCGCCAGAATCGCCAGGAGCAGCGCGTTGATCCCGATCTGCAGCTGGAAGTCGTTGAGGCCGAGTTGCGGGATGATCGCGCCGATCGCGGCCGCGGCCGCCAGCCGCGGCCACCAGCCGATCCGCTCCAGTCGCCGCTGCGCCTGACCCCTCGGGCCTGGCGCGTACTCGCGGCGGCCCGCCTGGCGCGCGACCCACTCGTCGACGCCGATCGAGGGATCCGTCGGCTCTACGGCCACTTCACACCTTCTGCAGCTGCACGCGTCCGAGCAGGCCGCGCGGCCGCAGCAGCATCACCGCGATCAGGATCCCGAACACGATCAGGTTCGTATAGGTGGAGGAGACGTAACCCGTGATGAAGGACTCCGCGAGGCCGATCAGGAGGCCTCCGAGCACCGCACCGGAGATCGAGCCGATCCCGCCCACCACGGCGGCGGTGAAGGCCTTCAGCCCGGCGACGAACCCCATGTAGGTCCAGATCGAGTTGAACACCAGGCCCCACATCACCCCCGCGACCCCGGCGAGCGCGGATCCAATGAAGAAGGTCGCGGAGATCGTGAAGTTGACGTTGATGCCGAGCATCTCCGCCGCCTCGCGATCGGCGGCGACCGCCCGCATCTGGCGGCCGAGGTTGGTGCGGTCGACGAGCAAGCGCAGGCCGATCATCAGGATCACGCTGAGCACGATCACCAGGATCTGGACGATGTAGATGTTCACTCCGCCGATGTGAACGCTCGTGGAGAACGGGATGAAGTTGGAGGTGTTGTACTCCCGGTAGGAGCCGCCCCACAGCAGCAGCGCCGCGTTCTCGAGGAAGAAGGAGACACCCAGCGCCGTGATCAACGGCGCGATTCGCGGCGCGTCGCGCAGCGGGCGGTAGGCGAACCGCTCGATCGCCACGCCGAGCACCCCGCAGCCGCCGGACGCGAGTACGAACATGATCAGCAGCAACAGCGGGACAGGAATCGTCAGCGCCGATGACCCCCCGAACCACTGGATCACGAAGTAGCCGATGAACGCGCCGATCATGAACACGTCGCCGTGGGCGAAGTTGAGGAGCTTCAGGATCCCGTAGACCATCGTGTACCCCAACGCGATCAGCGCGTAGAGGCTGCCGGTGGTGAGGCCGTTCACCAGCTCCTGGAAGAAGAAGCGCATCTCTGGGTCGCCGCGCGGCGCGCGCTCACCTGGGCGCGCGCCGCGACGACTATCTCACGTCACGCGATCACGCGCTCGTGACGAGGACGTACTTGCCCTGCGGATTGATGTGGAACAGGAACCACTTTGCGCCGACCAGGTCGCCGTGTGAGTCGAACTTGATCGGCTGGCCCAGAACCGAGGTCGACTCGTTGGTGGTCTTGATCGCCGCCAGCACGTTGCTGCGGGTAGGCGTCTGGCCGGACTTGCAGACCGACGCGATCGCCTGGTCCACGACGTGCGTAGCTGCATAGACAGGCGGTCCGAACGTGCCGAACTTCGGGTACGCCGCCTTCGCCTCGGAGACCAGCGTCGCATCCGCCGGAATCGCCGTGATGTCGGGACCGAACGACGAGACGTACGAGCCTGCGATCGTGAACGAGCTCGGCGAGTACAGGCCGTCCGTGCCTTGGATCGTGACCTTCTTGCCCTGCGCGGCGAGGTTCTTGCCGAACTGCTGCGCGTTCGCGGCCACCTGCCACGGCAGGACGACGACGGTCATCTGCGGTGTGACTTTCGCGACCAGCGACGAGAAGTCGGTCACCTTCTGGCTGACCGACTCATGGTCGACGGTGATCCCAGCTGCCTTGAAGGCGGGGATCATGACGCCGACCAGGCCCGTCGAGTACGCCTCCTGGTCGTCGACGATCATCAGCGCCTTCGGATGCAGGGTCTTGATCACGTAGTTCGCATCCTCCGGTCCCTGCACGCTGTCCTTCGAGACGACCCGGAAGAACGTCGGGTTCGACCCGCCGGTCAGCGTGGTCTTCGTCGCGGAACCCGAGATGAACGCCAACCCCGCGCGACCGAACAGGGGACCGACCGCCTCGACTTCCTGGCTACCTGCGGGTCCGACCACCGCCACGACCTTGGAGTTGGAGATCATCTGCTGCGTCACCGTCGTGGCGATCGACGGGGTCAGCTGGGTGTCGCCCTGGACGAGCGTGATGTTGGTGCCGTTCGCCTTGTTGTCGTCGGCGACCGCCAGCTTCGCGAACGCCAGCTGCTCGTCGCCGAGGACGGCCACCTGGCCCGTGATCGGTCCCTCGAAGCCGACCGAAACGCTGCACTTGCTGCCGCTGCTCGCGCTGGCACTGCTGGTACTGCTGCTACTACTGCTGCTGCCGCAGCCGGCGGCGACGAGGGCGCTGACCCCGATCGCGGCGATACTCATCCGTACCTTCACGCGACTACCTCCTGTGGGTGAATGACTGCTCGTTGATGTGGGCGAGGTCCGGGCTGGAAACCGCCGGAATCGCCTCGTAGGCGGGGGTTCCGTCGGGGTAATACGCGGCCGCCGGCGAACCGGCCGGCCTGAAGGCCGCCACCACCCGCATCACGGCTGGCCCTGTGTTCTCCAGGCAGTGAATAGTGCGGGCAGGGAGTGCGATACAGGACCCAACCGCAAGCGGCCGTGTGCGCCCCTCGGCGTGGAACGCGCCTTCCCCGTCGAGCACATAGATGACTTCATCGTATTTGTGGAAGTGCTCAGAGGCACGCGCCGTGGGGATATACCCGACGAAATGGGTAGCCGACCTGAGGCCGGTGCTGGGATCGGCGATGATCCTGAACTGGCGGTCGGTCGTCGCCTCCTCGGCCTCCTGGTCAGCGAGCCTTCGCACGACCTGTGCCTCGGGCGCGCCTGGCGCGGCGCCGACGGGGTCGGGGATCCGAACCGAGACGAGCCGCAGCCGGTCCGCGTCTCCCGCCGCCAGTTCGTATTCCCGTTCCGGCGGCAAGTACGCCCCTGCCTCGGGCTCGAGTGCGTGGGTGCTGTCGCCGAGCCTCAGCAAACCGTGGCCGGAGAGCACGAACAGAACCTCCTCCCATGCGCCGGTGACGCGCCGAGCGGATCCGCCGGGCGCGCACTCCAGCACCGATTGCTCGAGCCACGGCGACCCGGTATGGGCTCCCAACGCGGCTCGCTCCGTGAACGCGCCTCCCTCGAGTGCCCGCGCGGGCACCGTGGTGGCGTCGACGACGAACGGATATGCGGTCACGGCCGAGATGGCGAGGGTTTCGAGTCGGGTGCTTCAGCTTCCTGCAAGCGCTTCACTCCCCGCAAGCGTGGCGTGCAGCGTGATCTCAACGCCTTCGAGGGCCCGTGAGACCGGGCAGGTGGCCTTAGCTTGCTGCGCCAGCTCGAGGAGCTGCTCCTCGCTGATGCCCTGCACCTTCGCCGTGGTACGCAGCTCGATCAGGGTGATCGTGAAGCGGCCGTCCTGCTGCTCCAGCCGGATGCTCGCGGATGTCTTGAGATCCTCCGGCACGTGCCCCGCTTCGCCGAGCAAGTTCGCCAGCGACATCGTGAAGCAGCCGGCCTCGGCGGCGGCGATCAGCTCTTCGGGATTCGTCGCGCGCTCCACGTCCTCGACTCTCGCGCGCAAGCTGAATGGCCCCTCGTACGCGCCGCTTCCAAGCCCGATCCGGCCCCCCCCGTCAGCCACGCTGCCTTTCCAGGTTGCCTCGGCCAGACGGGTGACGCGGAAGCTCAAGCTCGTTCTCCTCGTTCGACTCGACGCCGGAGCTCGGCGACGAATTCGCCCCTGGAGACGGCGCCCGGGTGGGAAATCGCCGTTCTCCCGTGGATCTTATACTTTGATCAAATCATTCCGTGATCGCCGGCGCAAGCCTCGAACCTTGCAATTGCGTTAGCGCAAAGGAGCAAGATGGCTGACCTACTGACCGAACACATCAACGTGCAGGCGATCCGGCGTCGCTTCTCCTCGCTGCAGACCGGCTTTGCCTTCTTCGACGCGCCGGGCGGCTCCCAGGTCCCAGATGAGGTGGGAGACGCGGTCGCCCGGACGCTCAGAGAGGCGAGCGCGAACCTGGGAGCGGTCTATGAGACGAGCCTGCGCGTCAAGGCGATCCTCGAGGGGGCCGAGGAGCGCGCGGCCGCCCTCCTGGGTTGCGATCCGCAGGAGGTGATCTTCGGGGCGAACATGACCTCGCTGAACTTCGCACTGTCGCGTACAGCCGGACGTGGCTTCCGGGCGGGCGACGAGATCCTCGTCTCCTCGCTCGACCACGACGGTGGGGTCGCGCCGTGGCTGGAGCTCGCGCACGACAAGGACCTGGTGGTGCGGCACATCGAGCTGCTCGATGACACGACGCTCGACTACGACGACCTGGAGGCGAAGCTGACGCCGCGCACGCGGGTGGTGGCATTCGCCTGGGCCTCGAACGCGATCGGAACGATCGTCGACGCCAAGCGCGTCTGCGAGCTTGCCCATCGCGTGGGGGCGCTCGCGTGGGTCGACGCGGTTCACTACGCCGCGCACGAACCGATCGACGTACGCCAGGTCGACGCCGACGTCCTGCTGTGCTCGCCTTACAAGTTCTGTGGGCCCCATCTCGGAATCGCCTACGGTCGCCGGGAGGTGCTCGAATCGTGGCGCCCCTACAAGGCTCGCCCTGCCCCGACGACGCCGCTCGGCCGCCGCTTCGAAACCGGTACGCAGCCGTACGAGCTGCTGGCGGGCTTCAATGCGACGCTCGACTACCTGAAGTCGATCGGGGGCTTCGACGCGATCGTTCCGTATGAGCGAGAGCTCGGCGGGCGGTTCCTGGCCGGAATCCCCGACTCGGTGACGGTGTATGGCTTGCCCGGGATGACCGGCCGTGTGCCGACGTTCCTGATCAACGTGGACGGAGTCGAGGCGGCCGACGTCGCGCAGCGACTGGCAGCCCAACGGATCGGCATCTGGGCACACGACTCCTGGTACTCGCTGAACCTCTACCGGCGGCTGGGGTACGCCGCGCAAGCCATTCGGCTCGGCTTCATCCACTACAACACGCCTGAGGAGGTCGACCGTCTCGTCGCGGCGCTCGAGTCGGTGCGCCAGGAGAGATAGTTAGCGCTCGCGCTCGGCCTCGAACAGCTCCACCAGCCGGGCGCGAGTCTCCCATAGGTGAGGGAGCTGGCGTTGGGCGATCAGCTTGCCGAGGACCTGCACCGGGGTGCCCTGCGTGCCGGCGGTTTCCTCTCCGAGCGCACGGGCGACCGTCGCGTAGTGGTGAAAGCGCCAAGTCCAGATGTGCTGGTCCAGGTCCGTGAGCAGCTCCGCCACGGCGTACAGGTCCTCGAACTCCCGCCCCCGCCGGTAGAGCTCGACCAGGGTAAGCCGTTCTCGCTCCAGCAGCGCTTCGAACGCGATCCAGACGCGCTGGGTGACGTGCGGTAGCCGGCGGAAGCCCGGCGAATCGAAACCGCTGCCGTGACCGAGCACGACGCGGATCTGTTGGTACTCCCAGGGATCCATCTGGCCCAGCATCTCCAGCTGGGTGGTGACGTACCCCAGACACATGACCGAGCGCCGCAACATCCTGATCGCAGCGCGTACCCGCCCGCCCTCGAGCGCCGCCGCCGCTTCGTCGACCTCGCTGCTACAGAGCTTCAGCCACAGCTCGGATGCCTGGTGCACGGTCTGGAACAGCAGCTCGTCGTGATGGGCCCGCTCCTCGGGCCTCTTCTGGAGCGAGAGCAGCTCGTCGGTGCGTAGATACCGCTCGTAGTCGCTGGCGCCGCTCCCCGGCAGCACCGGCGTATGCATCTCGTCGCGCTCGGTGTGTGAAGTGCTCATCGGAAACCTCCAGGATGGCCGCTCCCTACGGGAGCGGCCAGGATCTCAGCCAGCTTGGCGAAGTCGATGTTGCCACCGGAAACGATGCACACGACCTTCCCGTCGCCCGCCCGGCCCGACAGCGCCGCGGCCAGTGCGAGCGCCCCCGCTCCCTCCGCGATCACGTGTACGCGCTCGGCGAGCAGCCGCACTGCCGCCGCCACCTCCTCGATCGGCACCGCGAAGGCGGCGTCGACCAGCTCGGACACGGGGCCCCACATCGTGTCCAGCACGCGCCGGCTTCCGGATCCGTCCACGAACGACGGCTGATACTCGACATCCACCGGCGAGCCGCTCGATAGTGCGGCGACCAGCGCCGCGCCGGTTGCCGGCTCGGCCGTGAAGATTTTCGTCTGCGGGCGCAGCGCGCGGATCGCGCTCGCCACGCCGACCGTCAGGCCGCCACCGCCGAACGGGATCACGACCGCGTCCGGGTCAGAAAGCTGCTCCAGGATCTCGAGACCGATCGTGCCGTTGCCGGCCATCACCGCCTCGTCCTGCACGGGATGCACAAACAGCCCGTCCTGCCCCTCGACCCGGCCAGCGACGATCGCCTGCCACCAGTCGTCGTAAGGGACTCGCGCGACCTCCCCTCCCAGCCGTTCGATCGCCGCCAGCTTCGCCTGCGGCGCGTGCTCGGGCACGACGATCCTCGCGGGCAGCCCGAGCTCGCGGGCCATGAATGCGACCCCCTGCGCCATATTTCCGGCGCTCGCTGTCACGAGCCCCCTCGCTCGCTCCGCGGCCGGTGCGCACCGGATCGCGTTCGCGGCGCCACGGATCTTGAACGAGCCGATCGGCTGCAGCAGCTCGAGCTTCAGATAGATCTCCGGCCCGCCGGAACCGCGCAGCCGGACAAGCGGCGTCCGCACAGCCACGTCGGCCACGCGCTCGCGCGCGGCCTGGATCAGCGGCAGCTCGATCACAGCTCCACCTCGACGCCGAGGCCGCGCTCGCGTGCCACGGTCACCGCCAGCTGCGCGGCCGCGAGGTCCTCGATCGCCAGCCCCAACGAGCGAAACACGGTCAGCTCCCGGGGGTCCGTTCGCCCGGGCCGCAGCCCCGCCAGAACCTCGCCCAGCTCCGCGCGAACCTGAGCCTCGCCGTCGATCAGCCCCTCCTTCACCGCCAGCCGGTACTCGCCCGCTTCGTGTCGGAGCGACTCGCGACTGTCCGCGAACACTGCGGACGCCGCCACCGTCTGCGGGTCGAGCTCGCGCGCCGCGGGCATGCTCGCGCCGATAGCGTTGATGTGCATCCCGGGCGAGAGCCAGCGATGTTCGAGTACCGGCTCCCGCGAGCTGGTGGCGGTCACGACCACGTCGGCGCCGCGCACCGCCTGCTCGCCGCTCGCCGCCGCGCTGAGCCTCGGACCCGAGGACCGATCCGCGAGCGCCTCGAGCACCGCGTGCACGTGCTTTTGCGTCGGCGCGTACACCCGCACCTCCTGAAACGGGCGGACCGCCTGTAAGGCCTCGATGTGCGCGCGCGCCTGCACCCCGGCACCGAGGATCGCGAGCACCCGCGAGTCCGGCCGCGACAGCGCCTCGGTGGCAACGGCGCTCACCGCGGCGGTTCTGATCGCGGTGACCGCCGAGCCGTCGAGGACCGCGCGCACCACGCCGATCTCCCCGTCGAACAGCGCCACCAGTCCCTGGTGGGCATCGAGCCCGCGTGCGGGATTGCCTGGGATCACGCACACGGCCTTGAGCGAGAAGATCCCGGGACCCGGGCGGTTCCCCGCCACGCCGGCATCAGGCCCAGCAGTCCTGCCGCTCCGGGGGGAAGCATGGCTGATCGGAGCGGCATGTAGGTCTCGCCACGCGCCTGGGCCACCAGGACCTCGCGCATCGCCGCCGCGCAGTCGCGCGGCGATAGTGCCGCCAGCACGTCGTCGCGGGACAGGATCAGCATCGGCTCACAGCAGCTCCTCGACCACCGCCCGCTCGCCGGGGGCGAGCGGGTTGGCGAGCGCCTCCACGACCGGATCCAGGTGCTCGGGGCGGGTTGGACCGACGACCACCTGGGCGATCCGCTCGTCGTCCAGCAACCACGCCAGCGCGAGGCCCGCCGGGGTCCGGTCGTGTGCGCGCGCGTAAGCCTCGAGCCGCTCGAGCGCGTCGAACGTCTCCGGGCGCACGAGGCGCTCGTAGGGCTCGGGGCGCTGCGCCATCCGAGACCCCCTCGGGTACGGCCGGCCACGCCTGTACCTCCCCGTCAGCCACCCTCCCGCCAGCGGGCCAAACGCGAGGTAGGAGACGTTCTCGGCGGTGCACACCGATAGGAGCGAGTCGTCGTCACGGCACAGCAGGTTGCGCTCGTTCTGGACCGCCTGCGGGCGGCCCGCGCCGAGCGCAGCTCGGAGCTGGTCGGCGTCGAAGTTGCTGACTCCGTAGGCGTCGATCCCTCCTGCGGCGGCGAGGGACTCCATCTCCCCAAAGGACTCGGCCAGGGGGATGTGGGAGTCGAACTCGTGTGCGAGGTACAGCTCGACCCGCTCCACGCCGAGGCGCTCGAGGCTCGACTCGAGCTGACGCCGGACGCGCTCCGGCGCAAGCCCGAAGTCGCCGCCCTCGCGCATCGGGTTGTAGGTCTTGGTGGTGAGCGTCGGTCGCACCCCGCGTAGGGCGATCCAGCGCCCGATCGTGCTCTCGCTGCGCCCGCCGCCGTACGCGTCGGCGGTGTCGAAGTGGGTGATCCCGAGCTCCCACGCGGAATCCATCAGCTCGAGCGCCTGGCCCTCGGAGATCCCCTGGCCGAAGAACTGCGGCGCCGACCCCACACCGCCGAAGTTCCCGCAGCCGAGCGCCACCCTGGGGAGGCGGAGCGGCGTCGTGCCGAGTTGCCGGAGCTCGATCTCGGTGCCAGCGCTCACGAGCGCGCCGCCCGCATTGCCGCCTCAGGCGCGCTCACGCACCGAGCGAGGATCGTAGAACTCGACGGGCGCGTCGCTCAGCGGCACGGCGCCGTCGGCGCCCACGTGCCAAGTGTCCTGGAAGTAGAGGCAGGTCCGCTCGTCCGCCGAGATCACGTGCGGGTGCATCGAGCAGACCATGTCCTCGCGCAGCTCGACATCGAACGCCTCGCCGATCCGGGGGTGCTCGATCATCGTCATCCCGATCGAGTGACCGGTCACATGGCCGAGCTTCCAACCCCGCTCCAGGAACGGCTCCGAGACCGCCCGATGAACGTCTCGAGCGCGGGCCCCGGCGCGCATCGCGGTGTGGCAGACCTCGTGGTACTCACGGTAGGCCTCCATCATCCGCCTCGACTCCTCCGAGGGCTCACCGGCGCACATCGGCCTCGAGAACTCGACCCAGTGCCCCCCCGGTCCGGCAATCTCGAGTCCGTAGATCAACATGTCGCCCTCAGCGATCCGCCGCGTCTCGTCGGGCAGCCGCATTTCCGGCAGCGCCGCGCCATCGGGACCCGTGAGAACCATGTCCATCGTCAGTCGCCTGGTGCCACGGCTGACGAATTCCTGCTCGGCGACGGCCATCAGCTCGGCTTCCGTCATCCCCGGCTCCCATGCCCTCATCACGGCGAACACGCCGGCTTCGTTGATCGACATCGAGTCGCGCACCGACTCGAGCTCGTATTCGGACTTCGCGGCGCGGGCCAGGTCGAACTCGGCGTCCCAGTGGATGAGTTTCTCGTGCGGAAGCTCGACGAAGTCGCGCACCGGCATCACCAGATCCATCCCGTAGACCCCGACCTGGCTCCAACCGCGGTCGCGGATCCGGTCCGCGATCCATTTCCCGGGCGTCTCTGCGAACACCCGGTCCTGCACCCAGCCCTCGGCGTGATCCCCGACCCACCGCCCTTCCCCCGGGAAGATGTTGGTCGGCGGCTCCTCCACCGGAAGAAGGACGTATGCGTACCGGTGCAATATGCGGAATCCCGACAGATAGAACATCGCCCCTTCGAATCCCGTGTACTCGGTGGCGCACACCAGAACCGCGTCCAGGCCGTCGCGCTCAGCCGCCTCCCGCACCACACGATGGCGGCGGGCCACATCCTCAGCGAGATGTTCGTCCACGACAGATATTTGATCAAGCACGAGGTAACCCGTCAATGCGACGGGCGCCTTCCGGGGCGGCACGCCCGCCTCCGCGGCGCCCGCGGCTGGGCGATACATCTTCGCTGCGGCCCGCGAGTAGGCGTGCTCCTCTCCCCCAGCCGGCCGATCAGCGTCCGGTAGACGCCGAACGATGGCTTGGCGTCGGAATCGGAAAACCCGCTGGCCGCGCTCTTCGCCCCTATCCCGGTAGGGGTGGCATGATGCCTCCGGCCACGGAAGGGGCTTCGGTATCTGCCGATTACTGCTTCGGCGCGTAGCCTTGCGGCTGCTCGCTCGAGGATGGTCTGTATCAACGCGTTTTGAGGTGGCTGACAGGATCTGACCCTCAGCCGGTCCCCGATCCTGATGCCCCACCAGAAACGGAAGACCCTCCGGAGCCAGAGCACTAGGGGCGCCCGGAGAAGGTCTGCAAAAACAAACTCCGGGCTCGCGTGATGCTACCCCGGAACGTTTAGGACCGCGCCCCAACGCGGACCGCCGGTAGCGAACCCGCATCGATGCAGTTGCGGACGGTCTGCTGATTCAGCCGAAGCAGCTCGGCGACTTCCTTGACGGTGAGGAACTCGTCGGCCACCTAGGAGAACCTACACGGCCGGTGTCCAGTACGACAGCGAGCCTTGGGCCGCTGCGGCGCGGTTGCTTCGGGTCTAACGGATCGTGATCGTGACGGGACGGGTGGCGGAGATTACGTGCTTGTGCGCGTCGAGCGCTCGCAGGGTAATCAGGTAGCGGCCTTTGGGGAGCTCGTGGCCGTTGACGCGGAGGTTCCAGAGGATGCGCACGCGTCCCTTGTGGTGGCGACCGAACGGTACGCGCCCGACGCGCACGAAGCGTTTGCCGACGATCCGCTCGACCAGGATCCCGACCGGCGCCGCTTGGACGAGTCTGCTCCTGATGATCGCTGTGGTGCTTTGCACGTTGATGGTCACCACGCAGCTAGTAAAAACAGTGCACGGCACACCGGGCGGGAAGTTCACGACCCCTTGCACCTGGAGGAAGAGAAAGGGCTGGCCGAAAATCGGCCCCATATTTTGCGGTCCGTTGTCATTCATTACGCCGAGGGAAATAGTTCCCCCGCCCGTGGCTTCCCCGAGGCCGCCGTTTCGTCGGCCGAAATCGCCGGTTCCGCCCGCGACGGTGAATGGCCCGTCGAGGTAGCAGCTCGCGCCACACGGTGCTGTTGGCTGAAAGATGCCATTACAGATCGTGGCGCCGTTGGTGAGGACGATGTTCAAATCGCCTTGAACGCCGTGCAGGACGAGTGAACCGGTCAGTGGCGTCTGCGCGGGGAAGGCGGGGGGGGAGGCCGGGCCGTTGGGGAACTGGCATGGAGTTAGATTTCCGAAATCCAGCGACCCACTGAACGTCCCGTCGATTTTGACCGAGGGGAATGTCCCGCTCTCCACCGTCGCAACGTCACCAGGGCCGCCGAACGTGGCCTCCGTGCCCCCGGCTTGGTATGTGCCCTCGCCATCCAAATGCTCGAGGAGGTTGCAGGCGTTGGAAAACGCACATGCGGGCGGGAGCGGGATCTGGGCTAGAGCTGGCCCCGCCGTCGAGCAGAGCCCAAGCAGCAAGAAGAAAAACAAGACTCCGAGCCGCTTCATGACCGGTCCCTCCTCAGGGTGATCGCTACGCCCCCGCGAGCGACGGCGCTGGAGAACGACACTACGGCGAGGCACGCACCAACCCCCCGGCCCGCTCGGCTGGCGGGAGGCGAAATTCCCCGATCCTGTGCGCCCAGCAAGGCTTTCCCTCCGGTCCAATGGGATGCCCGTTCAGACGAACCTACGCCCCTGCGTCCGGCGATGCAATAGGTAGATTGGCCCCCCACGCGGCTTCGGAGCAGTCGCGGCAGCGGCCGTCCGACCGGCTCGGGGCGGCGCGACTGTAGGTGCGCAGCGAGACCGGAGCGTAACCTGACGCCGCTTGGGCGGTAGGGCCGCCCGAGGGCGGCTAGATCGCTAGCCCCGTTGTGACGTCCGGGCGGCAGGTCGGGCAGATGTGCGGTGCCCAGACCAGTTCCAGGGCCTCGCCGGGGGCCAGCCCGACCGTCGTCGCGTTTGCCTGCGTGCATTCCGGCCGGTGCAGTTCCCGGGTCGCTGGGTCGTACACGGCTTCCTGTTCGGTGATCCAGCGCAGCGGCGGCAAGGTGCTGGGCACTAGCCCAACGCTAGCGCTGAGCCACTCGAAGACGAGAGTAGGTGCATGGACCGATGGCCGGGCGGGTAAATCTCCTGGCGCAAGGATGCCGCTGTGGATCGTCCCGCCAGCGACCGCTCCAACGTCGCTGGCGGGCGGTTACTTCGGTGTCCTGCTTCCGAAGTCCGTGACGACCCGGTACCCCGGCTCCGGGCGGTCCGAGCGCTTAGCAGCGCCCAGGAGCGCTCACGAGCCCGCCCGGACTGTGGTCCCTTCGCGCTATGGCTTAGGGGTGGCCCCTATCGGCGGTGCAGAGTAAACGTCCTTCTGGCCGTCACGGGCGAACTTCCCGTGGGCGCCCCGCCAAGCCATCGACGCGATGGCTTTCGTAATCCAGCGCGTACTCATTCCTACCTCCTACCTGATTCTCAGATCCACCAGACCCCAGCCACACAAGCGAAGGCTCAGTGCAAGAATGGCGGCTGGCGGAATTTCCCGCAGTTCAAGAACCAGGGGGACTGCGTGAGCTTCGTCGAGAACAGCAAGTAACGGGGAAGGAGCATCGCAATGTCCGTGCCGAAGCAGTGTAGGTCGCTGGGTCGACTGTTAGTGCTGCTGGGGTTAGTCTTGATGAACTTCACGCTCGCTCCGAGCGCTGCGAGCGCCGCCGGACCTCTAGACACAGTTTCGGCGACGGGAAGCGGAGGGCCGTTTTTGAACATCAACATAACCGCGCAAAGCGGGACCTTGGGGCAGAACTCTAGCGGGACTGCATTCTTTGATTTTGTTGGCGGCCCAAGCCCTGATACTGGCCCGGTGACGTGTTTGAGCGTTACGGGACCCGACCGTGGCGCGGGCACAGCAGGTTCGCCGACGACCGCTACGTTGAATTTCGTACCTACTTCCGGGGCCTTCTCTGGCGAAGTGCTCGCGGTCACGTTGACGGACAACGGTGGCAATGGTGCAGACATCATCATCAGCAATGTGTTTCTTCCGTCATTCCGAGCTCCTACTGACTGTTCGCCTCTCTCGGGTGGTTTCACGGCCACGTTGACAGACGGTCGCGCGATGGTGTTCGACGCTCCGTTGCTACCCACGTCGAAGGACCAGTGCAAGAACGGCGGCTGGCGGAACTTCCCACAGTTCAAGAACCAGGGGGACTGCGTGAGCTTCGTCGCCACGCACGGCGAGAACCAGCCGGGCTAAGAACCGCCGCTTCCCGACCGTCGCAGATCGGCTCGAGCTGGCAGGCAAGCAGAACAGACTCGTCGGCGAGGTTGCGTAACTCACACCGGAGTAGAAGGAGTCAGCCTCCGGGCGGGATCGCAGGGCTTCCTACCTCTCTTCTCGAGCCACAATCCCGCGCAGAGTTTTGTGGTGGCCAGGACGGCAGAACCGCGTGCATCAGCCGCAGAACGTGCAGGGCCGTCTCTCGTCGGTCGTAGGTCGGACCTGGCGGACTCGGCACCGATGACAACAGCGTCAGCGTCCGGTGCCACGGGATCGGACTTTCCTCGGTGCGGAGGACTGGGGTGATGACCTCCCGGAGCAAGTTTTCGGCTTCCTCAATCGAAACCGTTTTCAGCGCTGCTCTGGTCGCTTTTCTCACGCCAGCACCCTCCGACGCCAGAGCTCCATCAGGAGATCGTCGTTTGGCGCCAGCACGGCTCGCTTGATACCCCACGCAGCGGGCAACATCGAGACCGCATTCAGCGCTCGGGCTCGCTTGATGATCCAGGCTTTGACTGTGGCGGCCCCCGCTGAGGCACCAGCGCGGCCATAGCTCTGGATCGCCGCCTTGAGGTCTACGCGGTCGACAATCGGCCAGGCGTAATGGTCGCCAACCTTCAGCGCTAAGCCCTTCTTGCCGAGCGCTTCGACCTCCGCATCGGTGCGCTGCCGCCGACCTTCCTGCACGTCATCTGCTGCATCCGCATCGACCAGCCCTGAGCCACCGCAGACGGGACAGATCGAACCATCAGGCATGCGACCAGATCCTCCGCAATGGATGCACACCGTCATGTCGCTGTCCCCGGTATCGTCGTCCAAACTCCCGCTAGCGTCCTGGCGCAGCGGAATGAACCGATACTCGACCTCCGTGCCCCGGTTCTCCCTACGCAATGACTCGATAGTCGAATGCGGATTCATAGGACGGCTGACGAGACTCACCTCTCCCAGACGTGCGCGGAGGATGCGTCGCAACGCAGTACGTCCGTCGGCGGCTTTACCCCAATTGTTCGCGTAGACATTCATCCCGACGCTAAGGCCCCTCAGCTCGCGAGACTGGATGCGTCGCACGGCGTCATGCACGTCGAGTCTGCCCTTGCTCAATGCGGCGCCCAGCAATAGCGCCGTGCCCCCATCTGAGAATTTCAAGTCTCGAGTGGTAGTGCTCGCGAGCGGCCGCATGTTCTGGTCGTGCTCGACCCTCAAATCCACGTCATCCTTCCGGTCACCGTGGTATCGAGAGCACCAGCAGCAAACTCTTCGTAATAGACGGAGCCAGCAGGCTCTCCGGCTGCGTGCGCAACGAGATACGGCCGCTCATAGGTCGTAACCGTCCCCGAGAGCGACCAGGCGTTAGGCCCCGCGTCGCGTAGCTCGATGTTCACGACGCCAACATTCTCTGTAGCGTGCGGCGACGATCCGCAACCATCTTCTCCCGCACGGCCTCATACTGTTCGTATCGGTCCGGTCCTTCGGCTAGTTCGCGGATCTCGTCCGGGACCTCTTCACCAGCCTTGTCTGCGAGCCGCACAGTCAGTCGCGCGTGATCCCGCTTGGCCAGGTACTCCTTACGAACTGCGGCGATCTCCTCGCTCCAATACTGGCGTGCCCCCTCGGGCAGCAGCTGCGACGGGCGCCTGAGTTGCGCTATCGCGTCTGCTCGGTGCGAGTCGGTCTCTTCCCACGAGATCACGTCGGCGTTCCGGGCGTCATAGTCGAGTCCGTTCCAGTTCCTTTTCTTAGCGACCAACGCCGCTTCTAGCTCTCGGTGCGCCGCGCGGTATGGGTCCGCGTCGCGTAGGACGGGTGAATTGATTTCAGGTGTTCTCATACTGCACCTCTCGGTAAACGTCGGCGGGATCGAATCTTTCGCCCACTCCTAGGACGCCGGTATCGGGGTCGCGGCTGATCCAGGTACCAGGCACGAGCAGCCACGACCTACCATCGCTAACCAGCCAGAGTCCACCATCGCCGGCACGCAAAGTGCCGTCCCGGCCGACAAAGTCTGAGACAGCCTGCGTGTTCCGTCCGGAGAACTGGACCCTCTGCGTCTGGTCTACCTGGCGACGTCTAGCGGACTCGACGGCATCGGTCGCTAACCCGACTGCATTACGACGGACCGCCCTACGCAGCGCGCTGTGATCGGGGATCTGGACGTGTCCGTCATAAGCGAGCAAGAGCGCGACTGCCTCTTGTAGTCGCTCGACCTTATGGCGCAGTTCCTCTAGCTCGGTGGTCATCTCAGTCTCCCTCCTCATCTTTTTCATCCGGCGGTTCGGGTGGGGGTACGTCTAGAAACTTCCGCAGCAGCCGATCAATCTTGGCCTCACGGCGTGCGGCTAGGACCTCCTCCGCTAGCTCGGGATCATCGGCGCCGACGGTGAAGGGTTTAGTCATCGCTTACCCTCTTCCCCGTCTCGAGCCAGGGGCGGGACCAGATCTCCCCACCGGGACCCATCCAGCCAGTCCAGCCTGTCGCAATCGAGCGCTTGACGGCGTTCTTACGAACTTTGCGATCAATGGATTCCTTGATGTTGCAATCGACGTGTGCGACGCCCGCATAATCCGAGGGGCCGCCCATCGAATGATCGTGGGCAAGGTGAAACGGTTCATCAGGATCTATCGACCTCATACAGTGGACGCACACCCCATCGCCAGCCTTGACAATCCGCTCCCACTGGCGGCGAACCTTGCGGTGATCTTTCGCGTAGACAGTCACGACATCGGCCCGTAGGAGGAATTGAATCTGGGCGCTCCGGATGAACGGGCGCCTCGGTACGGTGACTGCGGCCTTGCTGGCGACTGCTTGAGGGCTTGCATCTCTGCGATGTGCTTGCCCTCGGCCGCTCGCCTCGTCTCGGAGGCGATAAAGATCCGAACGATTCGTATCGCCTCGGGCGACCCAGCAAGATGGCGCACACTTGCCAGGCCCTTCGTGTGCGCCGACTTCCCCGGAACCGGGCCGGAAGCGAGCCCCGACTGGTGGGAAGGGGTGGACATCATCTCTCCTCCGCGCGGGATCGTGCCCAGCTAGGTAATTGTGCAGACTGCTGCGGGAGCTCCCCACGCTTCTCGCGGCGACGCGCGTCCTTCTTAGCCAATCGCAACTCCCGCCGAGCGCGCTTGGCGCCTTCTTTACTTGCTCGGGGATTGCGGGCCTTGGCCATTTACGCAGCCTCCTCCCGGACGACCGTCAACTGGCGCTCGCCCTCAAAGAGATCGACCAAGTCGTAGTCGCTCGGCTGAAAACAGTTCGTCCCACACGGCCAGCCCTTGGGAGGCAGTGCGTGGTCGAGGCGGAGGATCCGGTAATCGCAGAGCGTGTGCAGGTATTTCCGCGCCTGCTTACTCCCCTCACCCTCGGGATCGTCCCAGCCCATCGCCCTGGCGAACCCAGGAAAGAGCTTGACCCTGACGGTTAAGAGCGCACGATTCGGGATCTGGAACGAATCCCGGGTGAGATTGCCCTCGTCCACCGTATCTTCGCCGACACCATCGCGGGTGTTTCGCAGAAGCGGATCGCGCGAGCACTCACGCTGGAGGGCATACCAAGCGCCACCGGCAGAGCCTGGAGCCAGGGTGCTGTGCGAAAGGTCCTGACCAACCCGATCTATCTCGGCAAGATCAGGCACGACGGCGAGATCTACGAGGGCAGCTATGAAGCGGTGCTGGACGAAGACACCTGGAACCGGGCTGCCGCCGCGCGTGAATCTGCCGCCGCAATTCGGCGCACTCCGAACGCCAAGGGCAATATGCGGGGCTCCGCGCCCGGTGGCAACAACGGTGGTGGCCGCTGGCCACGAGGCGAGCACGTGATGGTCAAAGGTCTACTGCGATGCGGGCATTGCGGCAGCGCAATGACTCCGCACACGGACCGGAGCCGCCGGAACGGGAACTACCAGGTCTACAAGTGTCGTGGGCGGTGCGACTTCGGAATCGGCTACTGCCCCCAGGGAGTTGTCGATCGTGCGACGGTGGACGAGGCGATCCTCACCGAGCTATCCAAGCGGTATCTCGATCTTGACGAGACCCGTAGGCGACTGCGGGAGAAGCGCGAGGCCGACGCAGCCCTCGCCGGTGAAGCACTCGCGAGTGCCGAGCGAGAGCTTTCTCGGGCAGACGCGGCGCTCGTGCGGATCGAACGCGATTACATCGAGGGGAAGATCGCCGCCGAGAAGTGGAACCGTCTTGAAGCAACCCTGTCCGCCGAACGCGATGCCGCCGCCCTGGCAGTCGAGCGCATCCAGAGCCATACGATCGAAGTCGCGGACAGCGAGGTCGAGGAGGAAACGCTGCGCCGCCTGGCCGAACTGCGCGAAGGGGTTCTCCATGGGCTCCAGAACCCGCCCGACCTCAATGCGCTTCGCACCTTGCTCCGGCAACTGTTCGCACAGGTCGTGTACTGGCCGTCGAGCGAGTGGGGCGAGATGCTGAGTGTCCCGACCACCACTCAGGGCTCGAACGTCGCGCCACACGTGCCGACGCACCAGGCTGTCCTGCTGCCGATCCTCAAGCGGGATGCCATCGCAGGGTGGGAAGGCGATCCGCTGGACTCCTTGCCGATCATCCGGAAGGCAGCCCTGACGCTAGATGTGCCTGAGCGCCTCTCTCAGCGGCCTCTAGGCCTCCCGCACGGGGCGGACGAGCCTGGGGTGACCCCGCGCCTGCCGAACTCGCGGATGAGCGCGCGGTATTCCGAAAACGACGGCTTGGCGCTCTAGTCGTCGCGCAGCAGACCGTCCGAGGCAAAGGTGGCTCCGGCAAGCGTCTCGGGACCGCTCGAGATGGAGTCGCGCAGGTTGAACCAGCGGTAGTCGGTGATCCCGAACGTGCCCGAGTAGGCGTGCGCGGCGGTGACCAGCTCGCTGAGGGCGGCGGCCTGCTGGGACTCGCTCAGGACGCCGGTGGGTACTCCATCCTCCGTTATCCAGATCGGCGTCGCGCGACCGATCCCGGCCATCGGCATGAAGCACTCACGCAGCACGCCGGCCGCCTGGGCCAGCTCGGCCGTGTAGGTGTCACCGGGAGCCATCGCCGGCGGGTGCACGCTTCCCGGGTAGAAGTCGAGCCCAACGACCCGAGCGCGGCCAGAAACGGCTTGCCGCCGTGCGCGCCCAGATAGTCGAAGTAGTCGGCATCGCCCTGTGGTGAGAAGCGATAGGCGTAGGTGAAGCCGAACCGCAGCTGGTGGTAGCCCCTTCGCAGCGCCTCCGCGTGCGCGGCCTCGATGCCCTGGATCGGCGCGTCCCGCGCCCCCGCGTAGTAGCCGTCGGGCGTATTCGGGGAGAACGTCAGATTGACCTCGTTGGTGATCGTCATCGCGACCACCCGCCTGTAGCCGCCGAAGCTGTCGACGACGTGGCGGACGTATCGAAGCCAGGCCGGGGTGTCCCCGGCCTCCCCCGATGGCGGGTGGTAGCGGACCTGGAGCTCGACCTCGCACCCCGCGCGGGTGTAGCGCCCCGCCATCGCCTTGAAGCTGTCGATCCCGGCCTGCCCGTCCAACCAGAACAGCCGGTTCAGCCTGACCACCAGCTGCCTGCGCGGCGGCGCGAGCGCCTTGACCGCCGCCAGGTCCTGGCCTGGGTCCTCCGGCGCCGAGGGCAGCTGCACCCCACCGGCGCTGCCGGCGAGCCCGGGATCGATCCCGAACCGAAGCGGGGCTCCCGCACGCGGGGCCGCGCCGCCATACGAGCCGGTGCAGTAAGGGTCCGAGGAGGCGGCGCCCGCCGCTCCGGCGGCAGCGCTCAGCGACCAGATCGCCACCGCCGCCAACAGCACGCGCCTCACGGGCTGATGCTAACCCTGCGGTGACACGGCACGCCGAGGTTCGCGAATATGATCGAGCCGCGTGGAGCGGTTACGCCGCTATCCGTACAGATGGCTCGTCGTCGTGCTCGCGGTCATCGTGTGCGCCGCGATCAGCGCCGGCGCCTCGGCGACGGGACCGCGCTGCGCGCCCGGGCAGACGCTGCGGAACTGTGCGCCGGGTGCGGTCACGGGCGCGCTCGTGGGCGATCAGTGCCAGAGCGACCTACCCCAGCCGGCGAGCGGCGCGCAGGCGCAGGCCGGCGCCGCCGACCAGCTCCAGCGACTGCTCGACGACGTCCCGTGCCAGGCGTCGGGGAGGGTCGCCTACGACGCCACCGACAACGTCGGCGACTCGATGTCGGTGCTCGATCCGATTCCCGACCCACAGGGCGGCTACCTCGGCGTCTACCACACCGCCTTCAGAACGCCAGGGGACCCGTTCGCGAACTTCCGGATCAGCCTGGGCTACTCGACCGACCTGATCCATTGGGCGCGGCTCGAGGTCCTCGACCCGACCGGGGCGAGCATGCCGACCCTGCGGGCGATCGCGGGCTCGTACGGATTCCTGCTCGCCTACGAGAAGCAGACGACCCGTAACGGTAACGTCGTCCGGATCCGCTTCTACCCCACGCTCTCGGCGCTGCTGTCGGGTCACTTCACAGCGCAGCGCGACCTTCCGCGGGTGTTCTCCCCGTACAACAACGGCACCCCCACGATCCTCTGGGCGCAGTGGCGCGGGTCGCTGTACCGATCGCTGATCGAGGTCGGGTTCCACTACGAGTCGGCGCCGAAGGGCTGGCGCGGGCCGGACCGTGAGGCGGTGGGGATCCTCCGCGGATTCCGGACCTGGACGGCGCGGCCCGACCCCGCCGCCGACGCCGTGCTCGACCGGCAGGGGCTGAGGGGCAGCCACGGCGACTGGCGGCAGTTCGAGTTCGAGGGCCGGCGATGGCGCGTCTATGAAGGGCAGACGAGCTACAACGACTTCGGCGCGTGGCGCGTGGTGCTCGAGAATCCGGCCTCCAGCCAGAGCTACTCGCTCGCACTCCGGATGGGGTCTCAGCCCGTTGCCAGCTCGTTCGCCAATCCGGTTGCGCGGGTGGAGCCCGGCCCGGGCGGCCAGGGCCCGGTGCTCGTGGTCACGATGTACCTGTTCGCCGCGCCCGACCGCGGCGAGCTCGTCTACTACCAGCCGATCTAGACCGGTCGGCGCGCGGCCTGGCCATGGCATCGCGCTTGCAGGGGCGGCGATGGCCGGGTCGATCTGGTTACGTTCGACGGCCATGAGCTCCGTTCCCAGTGGCAACAAGCTCCCCTTCGGCTCGCTCTACAGGCACGGCTACGTGCGGATGGCGGCAGGCGTCCCGATCGTCAAGATCGCCGAGCCGCGGGTCAACGCCGAGCGGACGCTCGCGCTCGCCCGACGCGCCTCCGACGAGGAGGCCGCGCTTGTGGTGTTCCCGGAGCTGGGCCTCACCGGGTATTCGGTCGAGGACCTATTCCACCAGCAGGCGCTGCTGGACGGGGTCCTGGATGCGCTCGGGACGCTGATCGCGGCGAGCGCGGAGCTCGTGCCGGTGATCGTGGTCGGCGCACCGTTGCGGGCGGAGGGCGGTCTTTTCAATGCCGCCGTCGTGATCCACCGCGGAAGCGTGCTGGGGGTGGTGCCGAAGAGCTACCTGCCGGAATACCGCGAGTTCTACGAGAAGCGCCATTTCCGCGCGGCGCGGGACCTGGTCGGCGACGAGGTGGAGCTGCTCGGGCGGATCGTGCCGCTCGGCTCGCGCCTGCTGTTCGCGTGCACGGACCTGGCGGACCTGGTCCTGCACGTCGAGATCTGCGAGGACCTGTGGGCGCCGATCCCGGCAAGCACGTACGGCGCCCTCGCCGGCGCGACCGTGCTCGCGAACCTATCGGACAGCAACGCCACGATCGGCAAGGCGGATTACCGGCGACTCCTGTGCGCGTCGCAGTCGGCCCGGACGATCTCCGGCCAGGTGTTCGCGGCGGCCGGGGTCGGAGAGTCGACCACCGACCTCGCCTGGGACGGTCAGGCGATGATCTACGAGAACGGCGAGCAGCTCGCCGAGTCCGAGCGGTTCGCCGACGAGGCGCAGCTGATCCTCGCCGACCTCAACCTTGACCGGCTCGCCTCCGATCGCTCGACCACCAGCAGCTTTGGTGATTCCATCCATGACCACGGGCGCGCGCTGGCGCGGTTCAGGCGGGTGGAGTTCGAGCTGGGGCTTCGCGGCGGCGGGGGTGCGCTGCCGCTGCGGCGGGAGATCGAGCGGTTCCCCTACGTGCCCGCGGACCCGGCGAGCCGCAGCGAGCGCTGTGAGGAGGTCTACAGCATCCAGGTGCAGGGGCTCGAGACGCGGCTCCGTGCGACCGGGATCGAGAAGGTGGTGATCGGTGTCTCCGGCGGCCTCGACTCGACGCACGCGCTGATCGTCGCCGCCCGCGCGCTCGACCGTCTGGGCCATCCGCGGGAAAACGTGCTCGCCTACACGATGCCCGGCTTCGCCACCAGCCAGCTGACGCTCTCAAACGCGCGGGCCCTGATGGAGGCACTCGGCGTCACCGGCTCGGAGCTCGACATCAGGCCGGCGGCCACCCAGATGCTGCGAGACCTCGGCCACCCTGCCGCCGGCGGCGAACCGCACTACGACGTCACCTACGAGAACGTGCAGGCCGGCGAGCGCACCTCGCATCTCTTCCGCCTGGCGAACTTCCATCGGGCCCTCGTGGTCGGGACCGGCGACTTGTCGGAGCTGGCGCTCGGATGGAGCACGTACGGAGTCGGCGACCAGATGTCGCACTACAACGTCAACGCGTCGGTGCCCAAGACGCTGATCCAGTTCCTGCTGCGCTGGGCGATCGACACCGGCCAGTACAGCGCCGACGCCAGCGCGGTGCTGCGGTCGGTGCTCGACACCGCGATCTCGCCGGAGCTGATTCCAAGCCAGGATCCCGATGCCGACCGCCCCGGCGCCGACAGCGAGAGCATCGTCGGGCCCTACGAGCTCCAGGACTTCTTCCTCTACCACGTGCTCCGCTTCGGCTACCGCCCCAGCAAGGTGGCGTTCCTGGCCGAGCACGCCTGGGGTGACCGCGAGCGGGGACCGTGGCCCGACCTGATCCCGCTCGAGCGCCGCAACGAGTACACGCTCGCCGAGATCAAGCGTTGGCTCGGCGTGTTCCTCGAGCGGTTCTTTCACACCAGCCAGTTCAAGCGCTCCGCGCTGCCGAACGCGCCGAAGGTCGGCTCGGGCGGGTCTCTGTCTCCGCGCAGCGACTGGCGCGCTCCGAGCGACAGCACCGCCGAGGCGTGGCTCGCCGAGCTTCGCGAGCGCGTTCCGGACTAGCTCGGGCCCGCGCTACTCGCGAGCAGCTCGGTCACTTCCTGATCGCTGACCGGCGCGAAGTCCCGGTACCAGAGCCCCACGGCCATGAACGGGTCGGGGGTGCGCGCGCAAACCACCTCGTCGACCTCGCGGCGCAGCGCCTCACACGTCTCGAGCGGCGCAGTCGGGACCGCGACGACGATCGAGCCGGCACCGCGGTCCCGCAGCGCCTCGATCGCGGCGCGCATCGTCGCCCCGGTCGCGAGGCCGTCGTCGACGAGGATCGCCACCCGCCCGCGGACGTCGAGCGGCTCCCGCCCGCCGCGGTACGCGCGCTCCTGCTCTTGGAGGCGCTCGAGCTCACGCCCTGCCACCGCCTCGAGCGCTTCGGCCGGCATCCTGGTCGCGGCGAGCACGTCGTCGTTGACCACGCGCACCCCACCGGATGCGATCGCGCCCATCGCCAGCTCCTCGTGCCCAGGGACCCCGAGCTTGCGCACCAGGAACACGTCGAGCGGCACGCCGAGCGCACGGGCGACCTCGAATGCCACCGGCACGCCGCCGCGCGGGAGCCCCAGCACGACGACGTCGTCGCGCCCCGAGTAGTGGTCGAGGCGCTCGGCCAGGCGGCGACCGGCATCGTGGCGGTCGGCAAAGCGGGAGCGCTCGCTCATCGCCCCACCAGGTAGCGGACGAGCCAGTCGCGCGCAAGCGCGGCGACCCGCTCGAGCGCGCCCGGCTCCTCGAACAGGTGCGTGGCGCCTGGGATCACGTCGAGCTCCGACGGCGCTCGCAGCTCGGCGCGCGCCTGCTCGTTGAGCTCGACGACCGTCGGGTCCTCGCCGCCGACGATCAACAGCGTCGGCGCCGTGACCAAGGCGAGCACCTCGCCGGCGAGGTCGGGACGGCCTCCGCGGGACACCACGGCGCCGATCCGGTCGGGCCGCAGGGCGGCCGCGACGAGCGCCGCCGCGGCGCCGGTACTGGCGCCGAAGCAGCCGACGGCGTGCTCGGCGGTCGTGGGCTCGGCAGCGAGCCAGTCGATCGCTGAGAGCAGCCGGCCGCTCAGCAGTGGGATGTCGAATCGCAGCCGGCCGGTGCGGGAGTCGAGCGCCTCCTCGTCGCGGTCGAGCAGGTCGAACAGAAGCGTTCCCAGCCCGGCTTCGCGCAGCGTCGCGGCGACCAGCTGGTTCCGCGGGCTGTGCCGGCTGGAACCGCTGCCGTGCGCGAACGCGACGACAGCGGTCGCGCGGTCGGGGACCACGAGTGTTCCTTGCAACTCGGCACCGTCGGCCCGGATCGTCACTTCGCGCGTTGCGTTCACCGGCAGCCACTAGGGTAGGTGAGCCGACGATGACCGACTACGTGCCGATGACGGCCGTGCTGACCGACCGGCCCTTCTCCGATCCCGACAAGGCGGCCCGCGAGGTCGTGCTTGAGGTTCTTTGATGAGCGTCGCGATCCGCGCGGGTCGCCGAACCGTCGAGATCCCCCGTCCGGACAAGGTGCTGTTCCCGCCCGGGGTCACCAAATCCGACCTGGCGGGCTATTACGAGCAGATCTCAGCGGCGATGCTGCCGCACATCGCGCGGCGACCGCTGAACTTCGAGCGCTTTCCTGACGGCATCGACGGCCAGCGGATCTTCCAGCAGCACGCCAGCAGCCACTTCCCCGAGTGGATCGGCCGCGTCGAGGTTCCGGCGCGCAAGGGCACGGTCACGCACGTGGTCGCCCGCGACACCGCCACGCTCGTGTACCTCGCAGGCCAGGCTTGCATCACCTTTCACCGCTGGCTCAGCCGCACCGACAAGCTCGAGCGCCCTGACCTTCTGGTGGTCGACCTCGATCCCTCGGTCGAGAAGCCGGACGAGGTGCGGCGCGCGGCCGTGACCTTCGGCGCGCTGCTTCGCGAGCTCGGCCTCGACCCGTGGGTGATGACCACCGGCTCGCGCGGCTATCACGTGGTCGTCTCGCTGCAGCGCCGGGCCGATTTCGACGCGGTGCGCGGCTTCGCGCGAGAGCTGGCCGAGCTGGCGGCGGAGCGGGAGCCGCGGGTGTTCACCAACGAGCAGCGGAAGGCCAAGCGCGAAGGCAAGATCCTGATCGACATCCAGCGCAACGCCTACGCGCACACCTCGGTCGCACCGTACTCGGTCAGGCCCCGCCCGGGCGCGCCGGTGGCGACGCCACTGCACTGGGAGGAGCTCAACGACCCAAAAACGCGAGCGGATCGGTGGACGATCGACTCGGTGCCCCAGCGGGTGCACCGCGACGGCGACCCGTGGGAGCGGATCGGCGCTTCCGCGCAGTCCCTGACCGCTGCCCGCAAGCGCCTCGCCGAGGCGCTCGCCGAGGTCGCGGGCCGACGCTGAGGCCACTGGTACGGCGCCGGTTTCGCTTTGGTACGGTGCCGTTTCCCGGTCGGCAGCTGACACGACGGGAGCCGGTAGGGCGTCGCAGGGGCGCCTGAGAAAAAGCGGGAGGAAGACGTGCGCAGACGAGGTTTCTCGAGGCTTGTCGTCGCGGCTACCGCCGCGCTTGTCCTGAGCGGCGCCGTAGCCGCGGGCGCGGTGTTCGCGTCGGTCAGAGACGCGAAAGCGCGGCCGCAACGGATAGGGGCTCGGCATCTTGTGCAGATCAAGGTGCTCTCGACGCGCCCCGACCTCGTCTCGGCGGGTGAGGCGCTGACACAGATCGTGCTGCCGCCGGGCGTGCGCCCCGCTAGCGTCCGGCTCGAGCTGGGCACCAGAAACGTCGGCCGGCAGTTCGCCGTCCGCGCCAACGGCAAGTTCGAGGGGTTGGTGACCGGCCTGCGCCTCGGCGCGAACCTCCTCACCGCCCGGCTGCCCAGCGGCTACGGGGCACGACTGACGATCGTCAACCACCCCATCGGGGGCCCGGTCTTCTCAGGCCCGCAGATCCAGCCGTGGCTCTGCCAGGCCGGCGCCAAGGACAAGCAGTGCGACCAGCCGCCGACGTTCGCCTACTACTACCTGCCGGCCGGCACCGGGAACACCGGCGCCGGCGCGAGCGGGATCGCCTCGGACAGCCCGTTCCAGTCATACGACCCGTCCAATCCGCCAGCGTCGTCCGCGATCGCCACGACCACGACGACCGATGGCGTAACGGTCCCGTTCATCGTCCGCGAGGAGACGGGCTATATCGACCGCGATCAGTACGCGATCGCGAGCGCTGTGGCAGCCGGGCAAGCCGTGGCAGCCCTGGGCGCCGCAGCAGCAGTACAACGGCCGCCTTGTGATCACCCACGGCGCGAGCTGCGACACGACCTACGGGACCGGCACCGCCCCGACGGTGATGGACGCGAAGATCCTCGGCGGCGGCTTCATCGTCATGTCGACGGCGCTCGACAACGCGGGCCACAACTGCAACCTCCTGACCGAGGCCGAGTCGCTGGAGATGACGAAGGAGTGGGTCATCGACCACTACGGCGAGGTCAGGTGGACGATCGGCAGCGGCTGCTCGGGCGGCTCGCTGGTCCAGCAGCAGGTGGCCAACGCCTATCCGGGCCTCTACCAGGGGATCACTCCGCAATGCAGCTTCACCGATGCGTGGTCGTCGGCGATGGAGTACGAGGATTACTACATGCTGCTGAACTACTTCGAAGAACAGGGACCGCACGGACGCCTGGGGACCGACGCAGATCAGCGCCGTGATCGAGCACCCCAACCCGGCCAACCCGGTGACCTTCACCACGGCGATCCCGAACTCCGGCGTAGCCGACGCGCAGCTGCCCGGACGTCCCCGCATCGCAGGTGTTCAACGCGCAGACCAATCCCCACGGCGTGCGCTGCACGCTCGAGGAGTACATGGTCAACCTGTTCGGGCGGGAGCCCGCGACCGGCTACGCCAACCTGCCGTTCTGGAACGCGGAATCCAGTACGGCCTCGACGCCCTGCGCAGCGGGGTGATCACCGCCCAGCAGTTCGCCGACCTAAACGCCCACGTGGGCGGGCTCGACGCCAACGGGGACTTCTCTGCGGCGCGCATCGAGGGCAGCGACCGATCTGACCGGGCTCCAGCGTGCCTATACCGACGGCGGCGTCGACACCGCCTCGAACCTCGACGACGTCGCGATCATCGACCTGCGCGGCCCGGACCCAGGCAGCCTTCCACGACGTTTACCGGACCTACGCGATGCGCGACCGGTTGCTGCGCAACTTCGGCACCGCGGCCAACCAGATCCTGTGGCGGGGCCCGGTTCCGCTGATCGGCGACCCTACGTTCGCGGATGACGCGGTCTACGCGATGGATGGCTGGCTGGCGAAGGTCAATGCGGACCATCGGAACATCGCGCTCGTCGCAGAAGATCATCGAGGACAAGCCCGACACGGTCGCCGACCGCTGCACCGACGGCAGCGGCACGGACGTCCCGTTCGCGACGCTGCGAGGAGATCGTCGTGGCGTACGGCACGCCGCGCTTCGGCGCCGACGAGCCGAAGACCGACGACGTGCTCCAGTGTCAGCTCAAGTCGCTGGACCGCTCCAATTATCCCGTCACGTTCACCGATGCCCAGTGGAAGGAGCTCGAGCAGGCGTTCCCGACAGGTGTCTGTGACTACTCAAAGCCCGGGTGTCGACCAGGGACCGACGACGCCATGGATGACCTACCAGAACGCCCGCGGGAACGTCATCTACGGCGGGCGCCAGCTGGGACCGACGCCGGCGTCGGTGCCGTTTGGGCCGACCCGCCGCTGACCCGCCTCGCCCGGCTCGGTCGGGCGATCCCGCCGCGAGAATATCGCCGACGAAGGACGTGCGCAGAACGCTGGCGAGGCGCTACTCGTACGAGACGGGCCATACCGCCGATGCGCAGCACAAGCTCGCCGACCTCTCGCGGCAGCTCGCGATGCTCGAGCAGCACGGCGACGTCAGCTCCGCCGCGGCACCCGCGCTGAGCGCGGCGGTCACGCGCCTCGGAACTGCCTTGGCCAACACGCCGGCCACGACCGCTGCACCGGGTGGCCCAGCGCCCCAGCCCGCCAGCCCCGGCGGCGGCCCACGGATCACGCCAGGCACGGTGGCGGCAAGGGTCACTGATTACCTGCGGCGTAATCGACGACCACCTCCGGTGCCCGCAAGATCGGCGCGGTCAAACACGAACAGGAGGAGTCCCATGGACAATCCCCAGGACATCGCCGAGCGCTATATCGCGGCATTCAACGAGACGGACGCGGCCCGCCGCCGTGACCTGCTGGACACTCTGTTCACGGGCGACAGCACATATACCGATCCGCAGGTCGACCTGCGCGGACCGGCTCAGATCGACGGGTTCATTGCGCAGACCCAAGCGCATTCCCCCGGCTTCACCTTTAGCCTCGGCGGTCCGGTCGACGCCCACCACGACCAGGCCGCCTTCAGTGGCACGCGGGTCCGTCCGAGGACCGGCGCAGTTCGTCGGCTTCGATGTGATCGTCGCCGAAGATGGGCGGATCCGCAGCGTGTACGGCTTCATGGACGCGGCGCCCGCATCGTGAGGGATCGGTGAGCGGGGGGGCCGGACGAGGTTGCGCGGCTGATCCTCCAGGCACCTCTCGTTGCCGGCCTAGAACGCGGCCGACGCGCGGACACGCGCCTCGCGTCAGCCGCTGGCCAGCCAGGGGGTCAGTCGACCTCGGTGTACTGTCGATGTGATGGAGTCGGTTCGCTGCTGCTGAGAAAGCGCCACCGGACGGTGACCGACGGCGAGTTCGTGCTGAGGCCGCCACACGAGAACGGTGTGTTTTGAGCGACTTTCCCGAAGCCCCGCCCAACAGGCGCGTCTCCCTCGCAGAGGCTGCCGACATCCTCGCGACCCGTGACCCGATCCTCGCCGGGCTGATCGAGGCCGGCGGGCCGATTCGGCTCGGGCGACGCGCCGGGTCGCATTTCGCGGGCTTGGTCGAGGCGATCGTCTACCAGCAGCTCGCCGGCGCGGCCGCGAACGCGATCCACGGCCGCCTGGTCGCGGCGCTCGACGGCGAGGTCGAGCCCGAGGCGATGCTGGCTCTGTCTGACGAGACGCTGCGCGCGGTCGGCCTCTCCGGGAACAAGGTGCGCTCGCTGCGCGACCTCGCAACCAAGGTGCTCGACGGCACGGTCGAGCTGTCGCCGCGCCGGCTGTCCCGCCAGTCCGACGAAGAGGTCACCGCGCGCCTCACTACCGTTCGCGGGATCGGCCCGTGGTCCGCCCAGATGTTCTTGATCTTCCGGCTCCGCCGGCTCGACGTGTGGCCGACCGGCGACTTCGGGGTCCGGCAGGGATACGGCCTCGCGTGGAAGGTCCCGACGCCGACGCCGCGTGAGCTCGAGCCGCTCGGTGACGGCTACCGTCCCTACCGCACGGTCATCGCCTGGTACTGCTGGCGCGCGGTCGAGCTCTACGCGGGCGCGACCGTCAGCGCCCTGACGCGGTAGCGAGATGCTGACGAGTACTCGTTCGGACTGTCCGCAGGCGGATGCGAGCGCGGGCCACGCAGACGACACTCGCCGGTTGAGAGCATGAGCACCCTCGAGACTCAGCCCGCCCGCGGAAGCGGCGCGAGCGAGTTCCTGAACGCTCACTGAGCCGGTTTTCTAAGCTCCTTGGTGCACCAGCCAAGGAGACACCATGCCGCTACAGGGCGAGTACCAGCCCAGCACTTCGGAGTGGGTTCGAAAGCAGGTTGACGAGTACGAGGGCTCCGGTGGGACCGAGGGGACGACGTTGCGGGGCGTGCCCGTGGTCGTGATCACCTCGGTGGGCGCCAGCTCGGGGAAGCTGCGCAAGCACCCGGTCATGCGGATCGAGCACGACGGGACCTACGCGGCAGTCGCCTCGAAGGGCGGCGCGCCACAGCACCCAGCCTGGTACCACAACCTGGTCGAGCATCCGGTCGTGGAGCTGCAGGACCGGACGAGCAAGGGCGACTACACCGCTCGCGAGCTCTCCGGCGATGAGCGTGACGTCTGGTGGAGCCGCGCCGTCGAGGTGTGGCCGGACTACGCCGAGTATCAGACCAAGACTGATCGCCAGATTCCGGTGTTCGTGCTCGAGCCCGTGGAGTGAGCTTCCGCCGGAGCCCTCTGACCGAACGCCGGGACCCGAGCCGCGCCGATCGCGTCAGTTGAGGTGGCGCTCCCAGTCGGCGGGTACCGCGCCGGCGGGTCCCGGTACGGGCTGATCGGGCGGGTGACTGTCGGGCGGAGCCAGTGGGGGTCCTTCGAAGAACTCGTCCGAGCGGTAGTCGTAGAACCAGTCCTCGCCCGGCTCAAAGCTCTGTAGCACGGGGTGCCCGGTGTCACGATTGTGTGCGGTCGCGTGCTGGCTGGGCGAGTTGTCGCAACATCCCACGTGCCCGCACGCGGCGCAGCGGCGCAGATGGAGCCACCAACCAGGCGACGCGCCCGCCAGACACTCGGCGCACCCAATCCCGCTCGGCGCCACGGTCGGATCGATGTCGCCTGTATCGGTTGCCATCGGTATAGCTTCGCAGCTCGCGAGTCGCCTTCGTGTGCCTCGGCGGCGGATTCGAGAGACCTGCTTCGTTCTTCGAACCTGCTGACGTGCATTCCGCTCCCTGGCCGAACAGGGTCGAGCCGTCGACGGGGCTCGTCGGAAATCGATACGTACCGCCGAGGCTCGCGAGGCCCTCAAGGGTGTCTGAGGCATCGGCGCGGTCTGCATTGTGTCGCGTAGTGTCGGCGGCGGGGATCGCGCTCGGATCCGCCAGCGGACAGTCCAACGGTCAGCCGGCGCTCGTGCGGGCCGTCTGCGAAGCTGAACCATGGCCGTGATCGCGGTTGCCGATATGTTCGGGATCAGCGGACGACGCGACGAGCTGACGATTCTGCTCGAGCGCTTCGAACGCTGGGCGGCCGGGGAGCCGGGCTGCAGGCGCTACGTGTTCGCCGCCGCGCTGGCAGATCCGAGCCGGTTCGTGCTCTTTAGCGAGTGGGAGAGTCAGGAGGCGCTCGATGCGCACTATCGCTCCGAGGCGTTCGCCGAGTTTCAGCTGGGGCTCGACGGGCTGCTCGCCCGGCCGAGCGAGCTGACCGTCTACTCGGCCGAGAGCGCCGTCCGGCCCACGGATACACGCCCGATCGACCCGCGGGACGCGGACTGACGTCCGCTGAGCAAGCAGTCACTCGATGGCCTGGCGTGTGGTCGAGGTCCTCTGAGCGAGACGCACTCTCACAATCACCCTCGGAATTGGAGGTCAACGTGTCCAGCCACAGACGGCCGCTGGCTTGATGTCGCCGGGGAGACTTGCCTATGCCCTAGCAGCCGCCTACAGGCCGTATCGCGGCCTCCGTGCAGATCTCGCTAGCTCCGCGTGGAGCGCCCCTCGTCGCTCGAGCCGCGCGCAGGGCGGCACACGAGCCGGATCGGGGCAAGCCGCCGAGTTGTGACGTTTTTCATGGTGACGATGAGATGCGTCGCGACAAGCTGTCTAAGTAGTCAAATGCGCACGTGGAGCACCCATACGACGGTTCCCGGTCCGCCCGCAGAGGTGCTGGATCTCCTCACCGAGCCCGACGCCATCGCACGATGGTCACCCGTCCCGTTCGAGATCCTCGAGCTAGACGGCAGGCGCCTCGTCACCGGCAGCCACGCACGGGTGGCGGGGCAACTGGCCGGGCGGCCCGTCGAGTTCGAGATCGTCGTGCTGGACGCATCCGAGGAGAAGCTGGCGCTGGTTGCCGACGGGCCGATCTCGCTCGACGTTCAGTACGTCCTGCAACCGGCCCAGGTCGGCAGTGACGTGTGCGCGTCAGTATCGGTTCAGGGGCGTGGCCTCTTCGGCCAGGTCCTGGCCAAGGCGACCGAAACACTGCTCGCCGCCGGGGCGCTACGCGCCTCGCTCGAACGTCTCGGGCGCGAGCTGCCGCGGGTGGTCGCGGCGTAACGGCCCCTTCGAGCTAGCACCACCCGTACCCTGGACATCGATGCGACTCGAAGGCATCCAGGCCGGGGACATCGTCGAGGTCGACAGACTCGGTCGACGGTTTCACGCGCTCGTCACGGGGAGCGCGTCCGGCGGGCTTGCGGTCCAACCCCTCGACCGTCGCATCTCCTGCCGGTCGTGCCGCGCGCACGACGTCGTCGCGCACTGGGCGAAGCGTGGGCGGCCACGCGCCACCAGCGAGCCGCTTCGACCATCGCCTCTCCAGCTCGAGCTGGACACGACTGCGCGCGACTGAGACCACCCTAGACACCGCGCTTCAGCGTCTGGAACACGGTTCACGCCGACCCAACCGCGCGATGTGGTGTCGCGTACTGTCACTTACGTTGCCTGCGATCGCGCTGCCCGCTTCCGTCGACTTCTGAAACGCCCGGCGGATCCAGCGGTGTCACCCTCGCGACGCCGCGGTGTCGATCGGCTTGGACGGATAACCACGGTGTAACGGCGTTACGTGCGCGTTACGGCGCGCGCTGCAACCAGCTCCGGCCGTTTGAACCTAGGACGTGTGGCATGGCAACCCGACCGACCAGCCGGCGCCGCCACCGTCTGCTCGCCGCGCGAGCACGACCAATGTCTACTCCCCGGCGTTCGAACAGGCCGCGCAGAGGAAGACCAATCCGGCCGGGTTGTCCCGCTGACCAGACCAGTAAACATGTCTGGGGAGAAGGCATCAGTGGTGAGGGTGGTTGAAGCTCTCGGCGAGGGCGCCGCACGCGCCCGCCGCCTGCTCCCACGCCGGCGACCGCATGTCGATCGTGGCCGGGAAGAGCAGGAAGACTCCCTCGTAGTCGGTGATTTCGGAGTACTCGCCCAGGCTGAGGTTGGGCGGGCGCGTGGTCCTGGGATCGGGGAAGTCGGAGATACCGTGCTGGCGCATGCACTGGGCAACCCCCCGCAGCTGCGCCAGCGCCTGCGTCTTCTCCTCTCCGGAGAAGCTCGTCCCGCCGGGGCCACCCGGCGGGAGCGGCGCGAATCTCTGACACTTCGCGCGCGCCGCCTGGACGGCAGGTGCTGCGGGATTGATTCCAGCCGTGCTGAAGAGAAAGCCGCCACCGGGTTGTGGGTCTGGGAAGTTGGGCACGCCGTTGGCGCGCATGCATTTTGCGAACACCAGCGGATCCGGGCGCCCGGCGCTCGCCTCGGTCGAGCCCGGGCTGGCGGCGGCGGCGCGGGCTCGGACGCCGGCTGACCGAGCGGCGCTCGACGGACTCGGCGCCGAGCTGGTCGCTCGGCCCGTCGTTGCCGCGGTCGGGTTGTGTGAGCTTCCCCCGCATCCCGTCACCAGGACCCCAGCCACGAGCGTTGCGGCGGTGAACAGGCGCGCTCGCCATGAACGGGTCAGGCGCTTTGAATGGATGCTGTCCGGCATCTGGTCCCTTTCCGGTGTGCACATCGGTTCTACGCGCCAGGCGGTTTCCGCCCGGTTTCCCATCCTCGTAGCCTGGAGCGGTCTGTGCGCCGCGGCCGGTGAAACCACTGTGAAAACGATCACCTGCCCGACGGCAGGCAGCCACATGATCGTCGCGCTGAGACGGGCATACACCGTCTGGGGGTCCGCGTAGCCGAGCGTGCCCGATTCGTGCCGGTCGCCGCTAGTTGCGGCGCTGCGTGGGCGCGGTGCTCGAGATCTCGAGGACCTCAACGCAGACAAGCCCATGGCGACGACAACCGCAACCACCACGACTGCGGCGGCCAGCAGCCGGCCGGCGAGAAGTCGAGAACGCTCACCGTTCAGCTGCCCTTGGGGCCGCCGCCGCAGGCCTCTGCGGCGTCCTGGAACGCCGGCGACTGCACGTTAAGCCCGGGCAAGTAGGCCTCTTGCCTGCCGCCGGGGCCGGTGATGACTTTCGGGTCGGGGAAGTTCGGCACGCCGTGGCCGCGCATACACCGCGCGAACTTCAACCCTTGCTGGAGGGCCTGGGCGGTCTGCGCCTTGCTCGCGTGCAGGCGCGGCATGTACTGCTGGCACTTCTGCCGGGCAGCTTGGAACGCCGGCGCGTTGAGAGACACGCCGTTCACCGACAACGTCTGCCCGCTCGGCCCCTGCGTGCTCAGGAGCCGAATGCCCCCCGCCTTGATGTCGGGGAAGTTCGGCACGCCATTGGCGCGCATGCACGCGGAGAACGCCAGCGTCGAACCGGTCGAGTTCGAGCCGCTGCCGGTCGGTGAGGTCGACCCGGTCGGCGAGCTCGAGGCTGTAGGTGAGCTCGAGCCGCACGCGGCGATCGTCGTCGCGGCGGCAAGCGCGGCGGCAGCGGTGAGCAGTCGCGCCGGTCGGAATGATTGTGCGAGGCGGTCGTGCATCTGGTCTCTCTCCCGGCGCGCCCCTATGCGGTGTCCGCGTCGACTCTGGTTCTCATCAGTGGGGGAGCCCGAGTGGCGGCGCGCCGCACGCGGCCAAGGCCCGTCTGTACGCCGGTGCCTGTATGTCGATCGTGCCGGGGAACAGAAGGATCGCCCCGTCGAAATCGGTGATCTCCCGGATGCCGACGGGGTTGGACGGGACGGAGGTCCGAGGGTCGGGGAACTGGGGGACGCCATGCTGGCGCATGCACTGCGCGATCTTGAGCAGCTTCGCCAGTGTCTGCTGCGGAGGGGTGCGTCGTCGAGCCGGGGCCCGGCGGGCCGGCGCCCATGAGCTCGTGGCACTTCGCCTGCGCCGCCCTGAACGCGGGCGCCGCGGGATTGATTCCAGCCGTGCTGAAGAGAAAGCCGCCACCGGGTTGTGGGTCTGGGAAGTTGGGCACGCCGTTGGCGCGCATGCATCTGGCGAACGCGAGCGGCCCTGAGCCGACTGACGCTCTGCCCGGTCGACGGCCGTCGCGCTCGCCGTACTCGACGCCGACGCGGCGTCGCGCGCGCGCACCGTTGCCACGGTCGGGTTGTGTGAGCCTCCCCCGCATCCTGCTACCAGGACCCCACTCACGAGTGCTGCGACGCCGAGCAGGCACGTTCGCCGTGAGCGGGTCAGCCGCTTTGGATGGATGCTGTCTTGCATCTGGTCTCCTTCCGCTGTGCTTCGGGTGTGCACATCGGTTCTACGCGCCAGGCGGTTTCCGCCCGGTTTCCCTCCTCGTGGCCGGCAGCGGTCCGTGCGCCGCGGCCGGTGAAACCGCCGTGAAACGCTCCGCGGCTACCTTCATCTGGACAGGAGCGGCCGATGCGGGTGCTTGTGATCGAGGACGACGAGGAACTGGCCGAGACGGTCGCCGCCGGGCTGCGCGAGGCGCGGATGGCGGTCGATGTCGCGCTGGACGGCGAGGCCGGCTTGGCGCGCGCGCTCGTCCACGATTACGAGGTGATCGTGCTCGATCGCGACCTCCCGGCCGTCCATGGCGATGAGGTGTGCGCGAGGCTCGTCGCCGCCGGCGGCCGCAGCCGGGTGCTGATGCTGACCGGCGCGGCGGAGGATGAGGATCTCGTCGACGGGCTCGGGCTCGGCGCCGATGACTACCTGGCCAAGCCGTTCGCGTTCGCCGTGCTGGTCGCGCGGATCGCCGCGCTGGCCCGCCGTGCGCAGCCGAGCATCCCGCCGGTGCTGGAGCACGGCGACATCGTGCTCGACACCGCCAAGCGCTGCGCGCAGCGGGCCGGCAGGCCGCTCGCGCTGCGGCCCAAGGAGTTCGGGGTGCTCGAGCTGCTGCTCGCCGCCCAGGGCCGGGTCGTCTCCGCCGAGGAGCTGCTCGAACGCGTCTGGGACGAGGCCGCAGACCCGTTCACGCGCGACGGTCAAGATCACGATCAGCCGGCTGCGAGCCAAGCTCGGCGACCCGCCCGTGATCGAGACCGTCGCGAAGGCCGGCTACCGAATATGACCATCGCCGCGCGGCTGAACAGCCGGATCACCCAGCTGGCGGTCGGGCGACACCTGCCGCACCGGACCGTGCGCGTGCGCCTGACGCTCCTCTACGGCGGCCTGTTCCTGCTCTCCGGCGCCGCGCTGATGGCGATCACCTACGCGCTGCTGGTCAACGCCGGATTCGTATTCACGCCTCCAGAACGGCGCGCAGACCAGCCATCGACGGGACAGCCGCCATTCCGGTCCAGCCGCGGACGGCCGCCGCGGCTCTGCCCGGCCCCGGCTCGACGACGCACCCCTCCGCGCAGACGATGGCGCACTGGCGCACGGTCGCGCAGTGCATGCGCCAGCACGGCGTCTCTGGGTTCCCCGACCCGACGACCTCGGTCCCGTCGCACTCGCTCGGCACCTAGCGGCAGGTGAGCGATCGCGACGGAGCGATCCTGGCGATCCCGGCCACGATCAGCATGCAGTCGCCGGCGTTCACGCAGGCGGCGATCGCGTGCGGGTTCATGGACGACCAGCCGACCGCTCAGGACAACCGCCGGCGCACGCAGACTACGGCAACAGCTGCTGATCCAGTCCGGGATCGCGCTCGCGGGGATGTCGCTGCTACTCGCTCGGGCCTGGATGGCTCGATGGCCGGGCGCGTCCTGCAACCGCTCGAGGACTCCTACGAGGCGCAGCGCCAGTTCGTCGCCAACGCCTCACACGAGCTGCGCGCGCCACTGACCCGCCTGCGAGCGCTGATCGAGGTCGCGCTCGCCAGCTCCGAGGCGAACTTCGCCTCGCTGCGTCAGAGCCCACGAGCGCGTGCTCGCATCCGAGCAACACCTCGAGCAGCTGATCGACGCGCTGCTCGCGCTCACCCGCGGCCAGGCCGGGCTCGAGCGCCGCGAGCGACCTCGACCTCGCGTCCCTGCACCTCCCAGGCCCTGCTCGCGCACGAGTCACGAGCTCGAGGGCCTCGATCTCGACGTTCACGCAACGCTCGGCCACAGCGCCGACCGCGGGCGATCCACGACTGCTCGAGCGCCTGATCGCCAACCTGATCGACAACGCGATCCGCCACAACACCCCCGGCGGACATGTCGAGATCGCCACCGGGACCCGCGACCGGCACGCCTTCGTGTCGATCGCGAACACCGGCCCGGCCGTCCCGCCCGAACAGATCCAGCGTCTCTTCCAACCCTTCCAGCGACTGGGCGGCGCCCGTACCCGGCACAACAGCGGCCACGGACTGGGACTCTCGATCGTCCAAGCGATCGCCAACGCGCACGACGCCGAGCTCAGCGCGCGCGCGCGACCGGAGGGCGGACTCACCATCGAAGTCTCATTCCCGTCGGCGATCGGCACCAGTTCGGGGGCGACCTTCCCCACCGCCTGGACAAACCGCGGCAGTCCGCGAGCCAGCCTCCGAGACTGACCAGCGCAACGGACCCCTACGTCAACAAAATCCCTGGGATTGGACGCCTGCTCAGTACCGCTACCGGGATTCGAAGCTGACCTCTGAGGATTGAGTTTGGCCTGATCTGCCTGCAAATCGGCCGGCTCTTGGTCCTCGGTGCACCGCTCTAGAGGGGTCGATAACCGCTCGCGATCGGGGTCGACTGTGGCACGACTGTGGCGCAGCAAGATCCCGTAATCGTGATCGCTCATGTCCGATACGGGCAACGAGCGTGCCGGCGGCACCACTGCTGCTCTCCTGCTTGCAGGATTCGGTTGCCCGGCGATAGCTGGTTGGTGGCGGTCTCGGCGCGATCGACTTGTTTCTCGACTGCGTCTGTCGCACTACCGGTTGACGATCTCGGCGGCTGCGGTGAGCGGGTCGATGTTTGCTGCGTCCGCGATGCCGGCGCGGTACTCGTCGGTGTTGGTGAGTGGTGGGGTCAGGTTCCGCTCGTAGCGGACTCGCTCGGCGGCGACCATCCGGAAGCCGATCTCGTGCTCGAGCCGCTCGGCGAGAGTCCACAGGCGGCCGGCCGCAGTTGCGTCCTCGTTTCGCGCGGCGACGCAGGCGAGACCCGCGAGGCAGTACGCCCCCAACCGCACGTCTCCCTCTTGCAGGCCGAGTGCGAGCGCCTCACGGTAGTAGCGCTCGGCGGTGGGCATATCGCCCGCGTCGAGATAGAGGTCGCCGAGGCTGTGCACCGTGGCCGCACCACTGCCGAGTCCGTTTGCGCGCCGAATCTCGATGGAACGGGCGAACAGCTCGGCGGACCGCTCGAAATCGCCGAGGTCCCGGAGAGCCTCAGCGATGTAGTGCAAGGTGCGGGCGATCCCCAGCGTGTCGTCGAGGCGCTCGTAGATCGGAAGCGCCTGCTCCGCCCATGCGAGGGTGCTCTCCGGCGCGCCGGCTATGAACTCGGCGGCGCCGAGGCGAAGCAGCACGAGGGTCTCGCCGCGTTCATCGCCGGCGTCCCGGTAGAGCGTGAGCGCCTCTATCAGTGCCGCCCGCGCCTGCTCGAGGCGCTCGAGGAACACCAGCGCGTAGCCGAGCCCGGCGAGGGCCTTGGCGCGGTCTCCCGGCGACAGTGCGGTCGGATCGGCCAGCGCCCGCTCGTACCACCGCTCTAATTCACGGATGCGTCCGGCCCCTAACCAAGGCGTGAAGAGGGCATCGGCGAGTGGGAGTGCGGCGGCGATGTCGTGGTCGAGCGCCCAGGCGAGCGCGAGTCCGACATTGGCGGCGTCCTGGCGCAGCCGAATCAGGTCATCGGTGCCCTCCCGGGGGCCGTCACCATCAGCGACACCGAGCGCGAAGTACCAGCGTGCGTGGCGGGCGCGAATCTCGTCGCGCTCGTCGCTTGAGTCGAACTGCTCGAGTGCGTATTCGCGCGTAGTGTGCAACAGGAAGAGCCGGCCGTTCTCGCCGTGGCGCACGAGGCTCTTGTCGATCAGTGACCGCATGGCGTCGAGATCGGCGTCGCAGATCTGTTCGGCTGCCTCGAGCTCGAAGCTGCCGACGAACACCGCCAGCCGTGTGAACAGCCGCTGCTCGGGCTCGGGTGAGCAGGTCGTAGCTCCAGGCGATCGTCGCCCGCATCGTGCTGTGGCGCTTGGGGAGGTCGCGGCGCCCGCCGGCGAGGAGCGGGAGCCGCTGCTCCAGCCGGGCGAGGAGCTGCTGCTCGGAGAGGAGCTTGACCCGCGTCGCCGCAAGCTCGAGCGCGAGCGGAAGTCGATCGAGTCGCTCGCAGATCGCGTCGATCTCAGCGCCCGGCTCGTAGCCCGGCTCCACCTGCCGCGCCCGCGCGGTGAACAGCTCGACGGCGGCGTGGGGCGACAGCGGCGCCACCGGGTACTCCTGCTCGGCGGCCACCCCGAGCCGCTCCCGGCTCGTCACGATCACCCCGCAACCCGGCGCGCCGGAGAGCAGCTCGGCGACCGCGCGAGCTGCCTCGATCACATGCTCGAAGTTGTCAAGCACGAGCAACAGGGCTCGCCCGCGCAGATACATCGGCAGATCCGCGATGTCGCCGAGCGCCGCCGCGATCGCCGCTGGTACCAGCCGCGCCTCGCTGACCATGGCGAGCGGAACCCACCACACGCCGTCCGGATAGCGGTCGGCGAGACCCGCCGCGAACGCCATCCCGAGCCGGGTCTTTCCCGTCCCACCGGTTCCGGTCAGGGTGATCAGCCGGTGCGAATCAGCGAGCGTCATCAGCTCGGCAAGTTCGCGCTCGCGGCCGATGAGGGGTGTCGCCTGCACGGGCAGATGGACATGGCCCGGCGCTCGCCCGTCCGTCGTGGCGCCGGCGCCGGCGGGCGGGCCGGCTGGCCTGGGTCGGTCTGGAGCAGCGCCCCGTCCTGAGCAAGGATCGCTTCGTGCAGTTGCCGAAGCTCGACCGAAGGCTCAATCCCCAGTTCGTCGACCAGCGCCGACCGTGCGGCACGGTATGCGGCCAGCGCTTCCGCCTGCCGTCCGGTCCGGTACAGAGCCAGCATCAGCTGGCCCCGCAGACGCTCGCGGTACGGGTAGTCGCGCACGAGACGCTCGAGCTCGCCCAGCACCTGCGCCTCCCGGCCCAGCAGCATTTCGACCGCGATCCGCTCCTCCAGCACGGCGGCGCGCAGCTCGCCGAGCCGCGCGATCTCCCCCTGCGCGAACGCGTCGTATTGAAAGTCGGCCAAGACGTCGCCGCGCCACAGCTCGACTGCGCCGCTCAGCGCGGCGAGTGCCTGATCTGGTCGTCCCGCCGCCAGCAGCGATCGGCCCTCGCCGATCAGCCGCTCGCATCGCTGCACATCGAGCTCCTCGGGCCCGACTCTCAAGACGTAGCCACCGGCAGTAGTGACCAGCCGCTCCCCGTCTGGGTCTGAGTGGCCGGCGGCAAGGGCCCGGCGCAGCCGCGATACGTGCACGTGCAGCCCCTTCGCGCCGCTCGCCGGCGGCGCACCCGCCCACAGCTCCTCAACCAGCTGATCGCTCGACACGACCTCGTTCGCCCGCAGCAGCAGCAAAGCAAGCACGGCTCGCGGCATCCGCCCGCCCAGGGCGAGCTCACGCCCATCGTCACCGATCACCTGCAGAGGTCCCAGGATGCCGAAACGCATACGCCTTCGCGACCGTACCGATCCCCGCCGCTCGCCGCCGACCGAACGCCGCCGACGGCCGCCCGCCCGCGGTTGCGATGCCCGGGCCGGGGCGTTTACCGGACTGCAAGCCCGCTGCAACCCGCGCGGATCACAGTGCCCGCACCACAACCCGAACACGAGGTCCAGCCATGCATCCCCAACTCATCCTCATCGTCGCCCAACAGCACATCGCCGACCTGCACCGAGCCGCCGACCACGACCGCCTCGTGCACGCCGCCACCACCGCCACGAGCAGCCACGCCGTCCCCGCACCCCGCCACGCCGCCGCCGCCGCCGCGCCAGTCTCGTTCCTGCGCTGGCTCCGCCGCCGCCTGGCTTAAGCGCACCCGTTGCTCGGGAGCGCTAACTCCAGGGCGGCCAGCCGCAAGCAGGTAAGCGGTCACGGCCGGATCGGCAGCAGCGCTCCTGCTTGAGGCGTCAAGCGGTGACGCGGTCCACCACTGTGGCCTGACGATCGCGTTCGTGGCAATGCACTCGTCCCGCAGCTCGGCCCGTGGGCGCTCCTTCCACGCGAAACCAACGGCGCAGGGCGCGCCGCGGGAGTCCGCTGCTCTTGGGCCGAAAGCGAGCGCGGCGCAAGGTCTGGACCGATGCGCTAGCTCTCGAGTGGAACGGCCTGGTTGGCGTAGGGCTCGTAGGGGCGGCATGGCTCGCCCCGCAGACCTGGGCAGGACGGGAGTCCGGTCGGGACGCCAACCCCGGGGATGACCGGGAGGATTAGCCGCGACGGCAGATTGGGCGAATGGGCGACGTACACCTTGGCTCTACCGGTGGGAATGATCTGCGAGAAACCCCACACTGGCTGATCGCCTCCGGGCGCCGCGATCGAGATCCGGATCCGCGAGCCGCGGCGGTAGGCGTGGCCTTCGTAGTAGAACGGCACTGTCAGCTCGGTGTAGCGACCCTTGGGTAGCGGCGCGGCGTCGGCGCGGCGCAGGCTCAGAACGGGCGCTAGCAGCGTGCTCTGCGCGATGTCGAGCTTGCGTTCGCTGGCTCGAAGCCAGCCGTCCTGAACAAATGTCTCCTTGCCATCGGGACGCACCTCGGACACCGTCACCTGCAGGTCCACGCTCGGAGCCGAGGACTTCACCCACAGCTGGACCTCGCCTGCCCCGATCACGACGGTGTTCGATGACAACGGCGACGTTAGGTACGAGGCTGCGGTCCCGGGAGGATTTTGGCCCCAGTGGTATGTGGGTGTAGCCGTCCATAGGCCGCCCGGGCCGCCGGCCGTGTTGCCGGTGAAGCTGGTGGCGGGACGGGCGTGTGGGTTCCAGGTAAACAGGTCGCTTCCGGCGCCCTTCGCCTTGGTCGAGCTCAGCCTCCCGCCGGCGTCCAGATACCACGACCGGGCTTGGGTGCCCGGAATCGGAAAGCGAGAGAACGAGTCCTCGAAGGCCGGATACGGAGCCCCAGGTGTCGAGCTGCCCGCACCGTTCTCGAACAGAACCCGGATCGGCTCAAGCGCATGAAATGCCGCCAACGCCGCGGCATAGCTGTGGTACGACTGAATCGGGTCGGGTGGCAGCGTGACATTGTCGATGCCCATCGCGGCAGAGAACACACTCGGCGCAAGCGCCTTGACGCTCGGCGAGAGCTCCGGCGCCCGGTGCGCCACATAGAGCTCGAGGAAGTCGTACCAGCGCTCAAACGTGTCTGGGTCCAGCGAATCGATATGCGCGCCGTTGGTGAACGTGAACCACTTGCGGCGAGTGCCGGTGAAGCGCTCGGCAAGATCCGCGCAGTGAGCTCCGGTCTGCTCGTCGGTCCACTGGCAGGCGAGGTACACCGGAACTCGAATCTTGTCCACAAAGGTGATCGGCGCCAACGGGTTTGCAACCGAGGGAACGTAGTAGCGGTTGGCGTGGATCGCACCAATCAGATCGGGCGCCTCGCCGTGCAACACCTGGTTGGCCTTACACGTCTCATCACCCTCCTGGATGCGCTTGAGCGCCCACGGCTGGCCGCCGGACAGGGACGCTGGAAGAGCGTCGTGGACGCGCTCCTCGCCCCAGACGAGCGCGAAGCCCGTGTTGAGGATCCCTCCCGGGTAAAGCGTGGTCGCCGTGTTGTCGATCACCGATAGCGGCGTGATCGCCGCCAAATGCGGCGGGTCGGTGGCAGCGACGAACAACTGGCTGATGCCACCGTAGGAGATGCCCAACATCCCCACCCGATGCCCCGACACCCACGACTGCCGGGCGACGGTCTCGATTACGTCATAACCGTCGAGACTCTGCAGCGGCTCAAAGTAGTCATACGAACCGCCCGAGCACCCGGTGCCGCGCATGTTGACGTCAACCACCGCGAAGCCGAGCAAATTGGCAATCGCAGCGATCCCGCTATCGGGTCCGGCCGGGTCGGCATAGCCATAGCCCGAGTACTCGACGACCGTCGGATAGGGACCCTGGTCGACCGGACCCGGCAGCCGCACGTCGATCGCGAGGAGGGTGCCATCGCGCGTGCGAAGGTAGCCGTAGCCGCCCGCGGGCAGCGTTTGGTCATAGACCCCGGTGGATGGCGGCGCCGACCGATCCGAAAGCACGGTCAGCGACTGCGATTGCGCGAATCCGTGCCCGGCGGCCGTCCGGACACGGTAGCCGGGACCCGGAGCCAACCCACGGAAGACGATGCCGCCAAGCGAGTCCGCCCTCTGAATCGCGACGATCCTGCCTGCGCGGTCCACCAACGAGGCGCGCGCCCGGGGCCGCAGACCAGTGGCGTAGACCTGTTGGACGCTGCCGTCAGCATGAAACCCGCCGTGCACGTAGTGGAGCTCGACTCTGGCGCTCGCCACGCCCGCGAAGAGCACAAGGACGAGTGCAAATGCGACCAGCATCCACGCCAACCTCATCCGCTAAACCTACTCCCAACTTGAGGTCCGTCATGAATCGCGAAAGGTCGAGGTGTCGTTCAGGACGGGCTCCAGCGCCTCCCAGAAGCAGACGGCTCGCCCAATTCGGGTGATCGTCGTCAAGCCGGCGTGATCACAGGAGGCTGGCTGGACCGGCGGATGCGCGATCACTGCCCCTAGCGGGTTGAGCTCTGGCGCCGGCCGGGACGCGCCAAACGAGCACGCCGGTCCAGACCCGGTTGTGCAGCCATCCGTGCCAGTGCACCGGTGGTGGGCTGGGCGAGATATGTTGCGCACGTGAGGCGTCAGCCGTCGCCCTGGATCGCACGAGTCTGCGCCGCCGCATCGGTCGTGGCGGCGCTCATGGCACATGCTGCTGAGCCTGCGCACGCTCGTGGGGTGGCGCTTGTCGGCAATCTGCGGGCGGGCACCGTTACGGTTGTCGATCAGCGAGCGCTGAAGGTGCTTGGGACGATCGACGTCACGCCGGACGGCAAGACGCCGCAGGATCCTGCGCAGGCCGCCATCTACCCGTTCCTGGTGGCGAGCAGGGGCGTCAACTATGTCCAGGGGCTGGCCGTGTCACCGGATGGGCGCACGCTGTACGTATCCCGCGGCTACCTAGGGGACGTGGCGGCGTTCGACATCGCCTCGAGGCGGTTGCTCTGGCGCCTCGAGGTGAGGGGAGTCCGCGCCGATCACATCGCGCTCTCTCCCGACGGCAGCCGGCTGTTCGTATCGGCGCTGACGGCGAACAAGGTACAGGTCATCGACACCGCGACGCACGCGTTCATCGGCAGCTTCCCCACCGGTGACTGGGCACACGTGGACGAGTTCACGCCCGGCGGCCGCTACATCGTCGACGGCAGCCTCGGCAACCAGCTGGTACCGAGCGGTGCGCCGACGAACGACTGGCTGACGTTTGCCGACCCGCGCACGCTTCGGGTCAAGCGGGTGCTGAAGTTCGACGCCGGGGTGCGGCCGTTCGTGTTTAGCCCGGATGGGTCGCTCGTCTACGCGCAGTTCTCGTTCTTCAACGGGTTCAAGGTGATCGACAGCGTCACCGGCCGCGTCGACCACACGGTGAACCTGCCGGTGCGCGGGCCGGCCGTCGGCGAGTCGCCATCGCAGTACCCAAACCAGGCTGCCCACCACGGCATCGCGCTGTCGGGCAACGCTCGAACGGTTTGCGATGTTGCCACGGTCTCCGATTACGTGGCGCTGGTCGACCGCCGGTCCCTACGCACGCGGGCGATCATTCCGGTCGGCGACCAGCCAGCCGATGCAGAGACGAGCACCGACGGTCGGGACTGCCTGGTCACCAATCGGGGCAGTGGCCCTGGAGGAAACAGTCTTTCGGTGATCTCCTACCGAACCCGCAAGCAGATCGCGCGCCTGGGGATGGGCGACGGGCCGCAGGAACTCCTGGCGGCCACAGTCCCCGACGCCGTCTTGCGGCGGGCCGGCTTCAAGCTTCCGCGCCTGAGCGCGCCCAAGCGGTCCTCGGAGCACCGGCCCAGGGCGGGCACACGTCGCTACGGCTCGCGACCAAGCAAGTGATTTGCTGAACCGGCGGCTCGGGACGTCTGGCGAACAGTCACCTCATCGCGGAATCCTCAGACCGCTCCTTTCGCTCGAGCGAGCGTCACGACTCGCTTGTGAATTCGCGTGGACGGAGCGCCCCACGGGCCGAGCTGCGGAACGAGTGCATTGCCACGATCTCGATCGCGCGCGAGGTCGATGGCGTTGCCGTGACCCAAAGCCAGAAGCGTGCTTCTACCGCGCGGTGACGAGAATCTCGGCCTCGTCGGTGGAAAACGAGCCGACGAGGTTGTTGGCCTGCGCCCGCTTCGTGACGTTGTGGACCGGGCTCCCGGCCGGGCGCACGTCGATCGTGAACTCGATGCCCAACTGGGCCGAGACGCGCATGAGCGTCTCCATGCTTGGGTTGACCTCGCCGAGCTCGACACGCGCGACCTGGGGTTGCCTCATCCCAAGGCGCTGGGCGAGATCGCGCTGCGAGAGGTCGTGATCGGCGCGGTAACGGACGATCGCCAGCGCCACCGCGCGCGCCCGCGCGGTCCGCTCCCACTCGGCTCGGAACGCGGGGTCGGTGCGGAGCTGCTCGGCAATCAGCTCGTCGTTGGTCTTCATCTCGCTCAGCCTCATGTCGTGCATGAGAACACGACTGTTATCGGCACTCAGAGCCCGGACCTCAATCGACTTCGAGTTGCCCGAATCGCTCGACCGCGCGTGCGACGGCGGCCCGGTAGCCGCGCGAGTCGATCTCCGCCTGGGGCCCGACCGCGAAGATCACGAACGTCGACGGATTCACTCGGCGGTAGATCGGGCGTCCCAAGCTTTTTACGAAATTTGGCCCTTGGCACCCGACCGGCCCAGGTGACGATGCCACCCGTGTGAGCGCCACCCGCGGGGGCGCGGGCGCTCACGGATACCCGCCAAGGCCAACTTGCGCCCCATCGCTCTCCCTTTCCTGATTGCGCTACGAACGCGAGCACTCCTAAGCGCTCCCCTTATGCCGGATCGTACTCAGGTCGCCTGAGCGAGAGCAGGGAAGAGTTCGTCACCTTGGGCTCCTGACACCCCAGACGCTGACCACGAACCTGTCGCCGTGCCCTGCGGTGCAAGCTAGAGGTCCAGGGGTGCGCGGTCGATGCGGTGCTTGGGTATGTCCCGTAGTCCGAGGACCAGACCGGACGATTGGCGCTGGGACTGTCCCCAAGTGCAGCGCGCTGAGGCCCTAGGGTGCGAGGCGCGACTATCCCACGAACTATCCCACGAGCCCTCGCAACGGCAAAAACCCCCGCCAACACAGGGGTTCTGAAGTACCGCTACCGGGATTCGAAACGGCGGCTCCGTCCCGCCGCTACAGGCTTTTCCCCGTAATCACGGGGTTTCGCTACCGCTACAGACCGCTAAAAAACCGCCCTACCCCGCTACCGACTTTACCCACGGCTTTACCCGCGGCAGCCTTGCAGTGGCGGGCCGGGCGCGAAGGAAGTAACGCCTGGCCCGCGAAAGAGGCCGACGTCGGCAATGTGTACGACTTCCGCGACGACCGGATCAGCCAGCGTCGTCACCTTCGACCCGGGAGGAGCCCGATGAGAACTCGGTTCAGTTACCGGCTCGGCGTCACAACAGTCCTCGCGCTCGCGCTATTGGGCGCCACCGCCGCGGCGGTGCAGGCATCCACCACCGTAAACCAGTGGGACCCGCTCAACGCAACGACCACCGGCGATACGTGCATCCCCCAGGCGATTACCTTCACCGGCAAGGGCCACGTCCTGATCACCTACACCCAGGATGCGAATGGCGGCTATTCCGGGACGGTGCATGGCAACCTGGCGGATGTGAAGGGCACCGACGCAAGCGGCAACACGTATACGTTCCTCACGGAACTCGAGTCGTCGTTTACCAGCAACGGGGCGTCGACGTTTACGGCGGTCGGCGATCAGGCGATCATCAGCCACGGCCAAGCCACGAACGCGTACGGCCATGTGCTGGTCCACATGACGGTCGATGCAAACGGCGACCTAACCTCGAGCATGACTGTCGCGTCCATCAGCTGTCGGGGCTGAGGATCACAGCCTCTCACAGCCTCTCAATCGAAACGCTCTCCGCGGAAGCTCGTCAGCGCGCAAGCGCAGCCGGTGGCTCGGCGCGGTCGCCCGCCAGGAATGCGGTGAGCCGCTTAGCCGCGGCGACCTCGCCGCCGGGCATCAGATGCCCGTATGCGCGAAGCCGTCGCCGCCAAGACCGCGGCGCAGGGCGCCGTCTATCGCCTCAGCGAGGTCGTCCGCGACGCCCTCGCCGCAGCGTGGCCAGGCACCGAACGGAGAGTGGGCTACTGCTCGGGGGCGGGAAAGTTCTTGAAGACTTCATATTGAACCTGGGACACGGCGAGTTCCCGGGCCTTCAGAGTCAGTTGCTCTTGTAAGAGGTCGGCCCGCTTTGCGTTCGAGTCGGCTACTGCACCTCGCCGGTCGGCGTCATCCCACGCGAAATATGCGCCAATGAGCAGCACCGCGAGCAGGGCAATCGCGACCCAGAGAGCGCTGACGTCGGTTGCCCAACTGACAAGTCCGACCAGTCCGACGCCAAGCACGCCACTAAGCAGTCGCCACCCGCTCATGGCCGACAGCTGCACGAACCGCGCTATGCGGCGGAACGTCTGCTCCGCGCGGCTTGGCTGCTGCGTCACAGTTCAGGGCTTTACGACGATCCTGCAGCCCCGGTTCTTAGCGTCCTTCGCTGCCCAAGCCTCGGCCCAAGCCTCTGTCCGAGCCCTCGTGGAGAACGCCTTGCCGCCAGCGACGACCCACCGGCCCTTCTCCCTCTTCACGCAGTGTGCGATGGCAGTCATGAGTTCTGATCAACGCCTGGCGGGAGTACGACGTGGGGCGGCTCTGGCGGCGGGTCCGCTGGTGGTGGCGGCGGGGGCGAGGTTGTCCCGGGGCTCGTAGAACTTTGAGGTGACGGCGGTCCCTCCGGCCGCGTCTGCTCCTGATGGGAGCGTTCGTGGTGATCCGGCAAAGATCTAAGGAGGAACCGCCGTGAGTAGCAACGTACCGGTCGCTGAGGCGACCTTGCAGGAGGTCGTGCTCCCGGAGCGCGTGCAGGAAGCGTTGGGCGAGTTGGTCGGGGCAGCGAAGGAGGGGCTGCTCGCGTTGTGGGTCGGGGTCGGGCTCGGCGTGCTGAGTTCGATGATGGAGGAGGAGGTCGATGAGGTCGTCGGCCCGAAGGGGAAGTGGAACAGCGAGCGGATCGCGGTGCGGCACGGTCACGAGGACGGGGAGGTCACGCTCGGTGGTCGCCGCGTCGAGGTCGAGCGCCCGCGCGTGCGGACCGCTGATGGCGGGTCCGAGGTGCAGCTCGGGACCTACGAGCATTTCGCCGATCGCGACCCGATGTCGAGGGTCGTGCTCGAGCGGATGCTCGCCGGTGTCTCGACGCGCCGCTATCGGCGCACACAGGAGCCGGTCGGTGAGGACGTTGAGATCCGGGCGCGGTCGACGTCGAAGAGCTCGGTGTCGCGGACGTTCGTGGAGCGCACCCGCAGCGCGCTGGGCGAGTTGATGAGCCGCCAGCTGGCGGATCTGCGCCTGGCGGTGATGATGCTCGACGGGCTGGAGCTGAAGGGCCGGATGATGATCGTCGCGCTCGGGATCACCACGGAAGGCGTGAAGATCCCGCTCGGGCTCTGGGAAGGATCGACCGAGAACGCGACCGTCGCGACCGCGCTGCTGTCCGATCTCGTCGAACGTGGCCTCGATCCCGAGCAGGGAATGCTGTTCGTGATCGACGGATCAAAGGCGCTCCGCAAGGCCGTCCGCGCGGTGTTCGGCGAGGTCCCGGTGCAGCGCTGTATTTGGCACAAGGAGAGGAATGTGATGAAGCATCTCCCCGAACGCGACCGGCCGCCGATCAAGGCTCGGATGCGGAAGGCGTGGCGGGAGACCGACTACCCGCGTGCGCTCGAGCAGCTCACCCGGCTCGCCGACGAGCTCGAGCACACCCACCCGGGCGCTGCCGGCTCGCTGCGCGAAGGGATGGAAGAGACGCTCACCGTGATCCGGCTCGGGATCAAGGGCAAGCTCAGACGCACACTGGAGTCGGCCAACCCGTGCGAATCGATGATCGACACCGTCCGCACCACTCAACGCAACGTCAAGCACTGGTCCTCCGGCGAGATGGGCTTGCGGTGGACCGCCGCCGGGATGCTCGAAGCCGAAAAGCAGTTCCGCAAGGTGATCGGCTACCTCGACCTGCCCCGTCTCGCTGTCGCGATCGAGCGACAACTCCATCTTCACCAGCCCAATCCCGTCACAACCCAGGAGGCCGCGATCACAGTCACTGTGTAACGATCACATCGGGATCCGCCGTCGCCGAAGTTCCACGGCGAACGCGGCAACCTCGCGGGGGCGGATTCAGCTTGCTGCTGATCCACGGAGCCACGAGATTGGCACCCGTACCGCCGATGAATGCGCCTGCAGCATCGAGCGCTGCCTGGCCCAGATCGATCCCCCTCTCTTCCAGTGGGACGTCTGTCTGGTTCGGCTGGGGCGGTATGGGCTCCGGGTTCGGCTCTAACTCGGCCATGCTTGTGACTCCTGTTGCTTGGGAAAACTGGGCTGTGGATCGTATCCGTGGCCGCGGACAGCAAAGCTCAGCTGAGCTGGCGCAGGAAGGCGGCGTTGCCCCGTATGCACGATTACGAGGCAGCGGGTGTCGCTTCCCGCGCTTCCTGTCGCGAGGACCGTCCTAGCCGCGCCCTGCGCCAGTCTGCGGGGCCTCCCGGCTTTACCCATCGCTTTACCCACGCCGCCCCAAAGACGCCAAAACCCCGATGAACTCGGGACTTTGTCCAGTACCGCTACCGGGATTCGAAATATGCAGCAGCTCCCGTAGACCCTGCCATTCCTAGGGATTCCGGGGCGTTTGGGCCCGCTGGGAACCGGTGGGAACCGCTCGAAACCGTGCGCTAGGTTCCCAAAAGGTTCCCACGGTTCCCGCTCTTCGCGCCGGCGCTAACGCGCGCCCCGTATCCGCGCAAGGCAGGGCTCTCGTTGAAGCTGGCGACGTGCCTGTGCGGTGATGAAGGCAGGGCTGGACCTCGGCGTGCTTGGTCATGCCGCTGGGCGGCGCGCCTCTCTCGGCACGCTGCCAGACGGAGGCGGTTCGAGACCTGGACCGGTTGAGCGCTGGTCGTTAACCCGGCGCGTGCGCAGTGGCTTCAAGGCTGCCAACCGCGAGGGAGGAGAGCGACTCGCCCAGCTGGCTGGTGCTGACGATGGCGTTCGCGTAGTTCGGGAGATTGATCTCGAGAGCGGCGTGCATCTCCTCCGCCGAGGCGGCCGTGGTCGCGTCCTTCACGACCGTGACGTCATAGCCGAGTTCGGCTGCAAAGCGCACGGTCGCCTCGAGGCAGGTGTTCGCGATTGGTCCCATGGCGATGAGGCGGTGGATCCCGTGCACCTTGAGTTGCTGGTCGAGATCGGTGTTGGCAAACCCGCTCGAACACCAGTGCTCCTGGGCGACGACGTCCCCGTCCCGGGGCTCGAATCCTTCTCGGATCTTGGCGCCCCAGCTGCCGTGTTCGAACGTCTTTCGCGCCCAGGCCTGTCGTTGGATCGGCGCTATGTATGTCCACGTGTCGTAGTCCCCGGGCCGGTAGCGGTGATGCAGCGCGTAGAAGACCCGAAGGCCGGCTTTCCGGGCCGCGCCGAGTACCTCGTGCATGTTGGGAACGCAGTCGTTCGCGTCCATGACGGCCTTTAGCGGGTCGTAGGCCTTGCCACCTTCTGAGAGGAAATCGTTGTAGGGGTCGATTACCAGCAGGCCCGTGATCTTCGGGTCGTAGGTCGGGCTCGAAGTGCTCATCGCGTTCTAGCTCTGGCCCAGGGCGTGCCGCTCGATGCTCTTCGCGAACATCGGCGTCTCCTGGCGGTTGTGACCGACCGAATTCGGCTTGCGCGCGTTGGCGAACACGTCAACCGGGATTCCCTGCTTTGTGAGGAGCTCGATCACCTCCGGCGTGGCGGCGCTGCGGACCGAGTTGGTGAACTCGCACGAAGAGTCGTCGATCTTTACGACGCGCAAGTCCCATGTGACGTCGAGCTTCGTGCGCCCGGTCGGCGTAAACACGTCGGAGTTGGAAAACAGCCGTAGGTGATCGGGCTGGCTGACCTCCTCGAGGTAGTGCTGCACCATCATGCTGCCGCCGATGACCTCGACGTTGATCGACATCCGCCGGCCATCGGGAGCTGTCGTGACCGCCGCTGAGTAGTGCGCCGGGGAGCATCCCTGGTATTCGGCTTCTGAGAGCGAGAAGCACCACGCAGGAATGTCGACCATCTCGATCGGCGCGTGGATGACCGCGGAGAAGCTGGACTCGGCCAGCGTATCTCCGGGTGCCGGCGCCTCGGCTGGTGTCTCGATGATCACTGACATGCTGTGCCTCCTTGGGGCTACTTGGGATCGTTGGGGTGCGGCGCGAGCGGGTGAACGCTGACCTGCATCCAGCGGCTGAGTGGGAGTGCTCCGAGCAGGGTGTCGAGTTGCGATTGGTTGTCCGCGCGGTAGAGACCGATTGCCTTCCTCTCGCCTGGGGCGGCCGGCGGCCTCCAGAGCCGCTCGAGATGCCCCTCACGAGCGAGCGCGGCCGAGGCGGTCGCCTCCGCGCTGATGCGCTCGTTGACCTCGGAGCGGGGTGTCCCGTCCGGAATGGTCAACTCGAACGCGACGAGAAACTCCATCATTCCCTCCTGCGAGCTGCATCCGATGGTGCTTGACCTCACGAAGCATGCTTCTTTTCGTCTCATTCATCGCCCGTCAACTCCCTGGCGTGGCCCCTGGTGATCCAAGATGCCCTTGCTCGAGCGGTGTCGCGTCGGTCGGACTCGGGGTCGCATTCATCCATTTCCCGAGGCCAGGGGTCCGACTAGGGACTTGACGGGCGCTCGTCGGCGATGACGCGGCGATCCTGTTGCGATCGGTCCCTCGCCGCCCCGCTTCAACCGAGGAGGACATCATGAGCGATATCACTGACATCTCCCAGGCCAACGGCCGCGGTTCAGACGCGTGGGCGCGGTCCTGGACGCATTTCCGGATCGACCGCTGCAGCCGCGGCTTCTGCCGGGTCACCTTCGGGCATCCCCCGATCAACACGATTACCGCGACGACCGTCGCCGAGCTGGCGGAGCTCGTCGGGTTGATCGAGCAGGACCCCAACCTCAACGTCGTCGTGTTCGACAGCGCCAATCCCGACTTCTACTTGGCCCACTACGACACGGAGCACGACCCGGCAAAGACAGCGGCTCTTGGAGTTGGACCGACCGGGATGCACCCATGGCTCGATCTTCTCGTCCGTCTCTCCCGCGCTCCGGTGGTCAGCATCGCGTCGATCCGAGGACGCGCTCGCGGCGCTGGCAGCGAGTTCGTGCTCGCCTGCGACCTGCGGTTCGCGTCGCGCGAGAACACGCTGCTCGGTCAGCCCGAGGTCGGGATGGGCTTAGTGCCTGGCGGCGGCCCGATGGCCCGGCTCTCGCGACTGGTCGGCCGGGGGCGGGCCCTCGAGATTCTGCTCGTTGCAGACGATCTCGATGGCCCGCGTGCCGCGCAATACGGGTATGTAAATCGCGTAATCGCCGACGTCGAGCTCGCGGACGAAGTCGACCAGATCGCTTTGCGACTCGCACGGTTCGATCACGACGCAATCGCCCGCACGAAGTCATACGTGGACAGGGTCTCGTTGCCCGCGGACCGCGAGTTCGCACCGGCGTTAGCCGATTTCTTCGAGATGATCGGCCGCCCGGCGCAGCGGGCGAACTCCGCGCGCCTCGAGGAGTTGGGGCTGGGCGTCGACAGCGACCTCGAACGGTCCCTCGGCCGGCGCGTGGTCGAGTCGCTTCCAGCGTCCTGACCTCAGGTCAGGGTGAATGCAGAATCGGGGCTGGGCAATGCACGAGAAAGCTCGCGGCGTGAGCGGATTCCGAGCTTCGTGAACACATTGCGGAGGTGCCACTCCACGGTGCGGGGGCTCAGGAACAGCCGCGCCCCGATCTCCGGGTTCGTGAGCCCATGGCGGGCGAACTCGGCGATCTGGCGCTCCTGCTCGGTTAGATCGTCACGCGTCTCGACCGTGTGCGCGCGCACGCGCTCACCGGTCGCCTGCAGCTCGCCCCGGGTGCGCTCGGCGAACGCCTCCATCCCGATCGACGCGAACAGTTCGTGAGCAATGCGCAGCTGCGCGCGCGCGTCAACTCGTCGGTTCCCGCGCCGCAGCCACTCGCCATAGACCAAATGCGCGCGGGCGAGCTCGGGACGAAGCTGGGTGCGGCTCAACCTCGCGATCGCCTCGCGATACGACCCCTCAGCGTCATCGCCTTCGCTGAGTATGCCCCGCGAGCGCGCGAGGACGCCCAACCCCCAATCACTGTTGCCGATGCTCGCCGCCACGCCCAGCCGCGCGAGGGCTTCGCCGGCGACCCCCGTCTTGCCCGTCCTGGCGGCCGCCTCGACCAGCTCGACAAGCGCACACGCGGAGGTCCAGAGCTCTGGCGCCTCTTTGCTGGCCTGCTGAGCCTCCCCCAGGGCCCTCTCGTAGCGGCCAAGACCGTTGTAGAGGACTCCGCTTACCCAATGGCAATACTGGATCCCGAGACCCTGTCCAACAGTCGAGGCGTTCTTCGCCTCGACGTCGATCAGCGCAGAGGCCTCGGCCTCCTGTCCGCGCCAGGCGGCGAGCATCAAGCGCGAGGAGTGGACGAGGCGAGTCCCGGTCGCCTCCGCGATCGCGTCAGCCTCCCCACTCAGTGAGGCCGCCGCCGCTAGGTCGCCACACCAGATCGCGATCGAGCCGAGCGAGTAGAGATAGATCGGTAGATGCGCGAGCAGGCCCGCCTCGCGAGCGGTCACGCGAAGCCGGTCGTTGATCGCGTGCCAGTGCTCGAGATCCCACAGCATGCGCGGCGCGATCGTGGCCATCCATCCCCATCGCAGTGCCTCCTCCGTCGCGATCTCTCCGTCCGCAAATAGGCTCAATACCCGGCTCAACATCGGTTCGGCCGCGGCGCGTCCTTCGATGACCAGAGCGGAGAGACCGTCCAGCAGCAGGTCCCTCAGGCACGCCGCAGAGGTGGGTTGGGGGGCCGAGCGCGCGGCCAGGGAGACCTCGAGCAGAACCTCGGCCCCGGCCCGGCCGGCGTACATTGCGGCACCCCAGGCGTCCAGATAGGTCTCGCGCGCGAGCGCGGCGTCCAGTGGCTCGAGCTGCTTTGCCGCGCCCAGCAGGACCGCCGCGGCCTCGCCGCTAAAGCTCGAGAGGGCTTCAATCCGGCCGCGCAGCAGCTCCACTCGGGCACGCCCGAGCTCGTCAGGTGACCCGGCCTCCGCGGTTTTCAGCAGCAGCAGAGCCGCGTCGAAAGCGCCAGCGTCTAGATGCCCCTGCGCGGCTGCGAGCGCGCGCTGGGTCCGCCGCACGGGATCGAGCGTAAGCGCGACCGAACGCTTCAAGAACGCCGCCGCCGCGGCCGCGCCGCCGCGTGCCTGGGCCCGACTGGCGGACCGCTCGAGCTGCTCGGCGACCCGCTCATCGGGTCCCGCGGTCGCCTCGGCCAGATGCCAGGCGCGGCGGTCCGGATCGGCCTGCGGGTCGGTTGCCTTCGCCAGCGCCAGATGGACCGCTCGGCGATCCTCGACTACGGATGACCTGTACACGGCCGAGCGCAGAAGCGGATGGCGGAAGATCACCTGATCCCCGATCGCGAGCAACCCCTCGCTCTCGACCAGATCAGCGACACTCGGCTCGATGCCGAGTTGTTGTGCGGCTCGCCAGAGCAAGACCGGATCGCCCACCGGTTCCGCCGCGGCCATGAGCAGCAAGCGCCTGGCGTCCTCAGAGAGCGTGTCGAGCTGGCGGAGAAAGCTCTGTTCGATCCGTCGTGAGAGATCGTCGGCGTCGGCCAGGCCGAACCCGGCCGCCACCTCCGTCGCGCTCAACCCTCGGGGCAGCTCGAGCAACGCCAGCGGATTGCCACGCGTCTCGGCGATGATCCGGTCACGGACCCGTTCATCCAGGTTGAACCGGACTGCCGCGCCCAGCAGCGCGCGGGCGTCCCCGTTGTGTAGGCCCCGGATCTCTAGCTCGGGGAGATGCCGGAGCGCCGGCTCGGGCTCGCGCGCCGCGAACACGATCGCAACCGGATCCGCTTGTAGCCGATGAGCGACAAATGCGAGCGTCAAAGCCGAGGCGTGGTCCAGCCACTGTGCGTCGTCGACGACGCACAGAAAGGGACGCTCCTCGCCCACGCTGCACAGCAGCCCTAAGACGCCCAGTCCGACGAGAAAGCGATCGGGGCTGGCGCCGGCCTTCAGTCCGAACACGGCCTCCAGCGCGTCGCACTGGGGGGCCGGCAGCGTTGGAAGTCGATCGAGCAGGGGGGCGCACAGCTGATGCAGGCTCGCGTAGGCGAGTTCCATCTCTGACTCCACCCCCACCGCCCGGGCAGTCGTTACGCCGGACGCCGAGTCGAGCAGGTAGCGGAGCAGCTCCGTCTTCCCGATGCCCGCCTCGCCGCGCAGCACCAGTGACCGGCTCTGGCCGCGGCGAAGGTCCTCGAGCAGCGCATCCAGGACCGCACACTCGCTGGCCCGACCGCGTAGGTCTGAATGCCCCCCGGATACGCCCAGAGTCCGATCCATCGGCACGGTCCATCGTAATCAGAGACGCCCTCGAACGTCCATCTCTAACCAGGCGGTGCCAGGGGGTCCGGCCAGGGAGGTGACGGGCGAAAAGCCCGCCGGAGAGAACGAAGCTTCGGGTCGTCAACGAATGGAGGAGTTCCGTGATGTCGACCACCACCGAGCAGTTGGCGGGCGCTGAAGTGATCCGTCCGTTTCAGGTCCGCCTTCCGGACGAGGCATTGTCCGCCCTGCAGGATCGGGTCACCGCGGTGCGGTGGCCGTCCGGGGAGCTCGTTACCGATCGCGCCCAGGGTGTGCAGCTGGCAACGATCCAGGAGCTCAGCCGCTACTGGACGACCGACTACGAATGGAGCAGGTGCGAGGCGAGGCTGAACGCGCTGCCTCAGTTCACTACCGAGATCGACGGTGTGGGGATCCACTTCATTCACGTGAAGTCGCCGCATGAGGCCGCGTTGCCGCTCCTCATCACGCACGGCTGGCCGGGCTCGGTGATCGAGCTGCTAGAGGTGATCGGCCCACTGACCGACCCCACTGCACACGGCGGGCCTGCCGAGGACGCATTCCACCTCGTGCTCCCGTCCCTGCCCGGCTACGGCTTTTCGACCGAGCCGACGGAGGTCGGCTGGCACCCGGGCCGGATCGCCCAGGCCTGGGCCGAGCTGATGCACCGACTCGGCTACGGCCGCTACGTCGCCCAGGGGGGCGACCAGGGCGCCGCCGTGACCGACGCGATGGCCAGCCAGGAACCGGAAGGGCTGATCGGGATCCACCTGAACTTCCTCAGGCAGGCGGTGGGCGATGCCAGCGCGTTCCCGGTGGATTCCGAGGAGGAGCGTGCCGCGCTCGCCGCGGTCAACACCTTCCGGACAAGCGGCTCCGGTTACTTCCTCGAGCAGGCCACGCGTCCGCAGACGATCGGCTATGCCCTGCTGGACTCGCCGGTCGCGCTGGCGGCGTGGATGCTCGACCACGACACCGACAGCTACTACAAGATCTCCCGTGCCTTCGTCGACGGGCGGACCACGGGGAACCTCACCCGAGACCACATCCTCGACAACATCACCACCTACTGGCTCACCGGCACCGGGACCTCCGCGGCCCGGTCGTATTGGGAGGGCGGACGCGCGGCAGCGCTAGCGCGCGGAAAGACTCCGCCGCCGGTCTCGCTCCCGGTCGCGTTCACCACGTTCCCGGACGAGCTCTTCAGGGCCCCACGCAGCTGGGTCGAGAAGGTCTACCCCAACCTCATCTACTTCAACGAGGTCGACAAGGGCGGTCACTTCGCCGCGTGGGAGGAGCCCGAACTGTTCGCCACCGAGATGCGCGCGGCGTTCAGCTCACTGCGATAGCCGAAACATTCAACAACGCGATCAACAGGAGATGCAGATGTCCGTTACAGAGAACCCAACCGCCACGACCATGCGTCCGTTCCAAGTTGATATTCCGCAGGAGGCGCTCGACGACCTCTCCTCGCGCCTTGCGGCGACGCGGCTGCCCGAGCGGGAGACGGTCCCGAATCAGTCACAGGGCGTGCACCTCACGACGATGCAGGAGCTCATCCGCTACTGGGGCAGCGACTACGACTGGCGCAGATGCGAGGCGCAGCTGAACGCGCTGCCGCAGTTCATCACCGAGATCGACGGCCTGGACATCCACTTCATCCACGTCCGCTCCAAGCACGAGGACGCGCTGCCGCTGATCGTCACGCACGGCTGGCCCGGATCGATCATCGAGCAGCTGAAGATCATCGACCCGCTCACCGATCCCACGGCTCACGGCGGCAGCGCCTCGGATGCGTTTCATGTTGTGGTCCCGTCGCTGCCCGGTTACGGCTTCTCGGGCAAGCCGCAGACCACGGGCTGGGGACCCGCGCGCATCGGCCGCGCCTGGGACACGCTGATGAGGCGCATCGGCTACACGAGCTACGTGTCACAGGGAGGCGACTGGGGCGCGATCATCTCCGAGGTGCTCGCACGCGAAGCGCCGCCCGGCCTGCTCGGCATCGCGATCAACCTCATGTACACCCGACTGCCGGAGATCGCGCAGGCACTCAAACTCGGGGGTCCCCCGCCGGACGGGCTCTCCGATCAGGAACGAGTCGCCTATGACCAGCTGAGCCGTCAAGAGGGCGTCGGCCGCAACACCGAGATGGGAACGCGCCCGCAAACCATCGGGTACGCCCTGACCGCCGCTCCCGCCGGCCTCGCCAGCTTCCTGATCGACCACGACTCCAAGAGCCTCGAGCTGATCGCAAACGCGTTCGCCGGGCAACCCGGTGGCCTCTCCCGAGACGACATCCTGGACAACATCACCCTCTACTGGCTCACGGACACCGGCGCCTCGTCCTCCCGGATCTACTGGGAGGCGGGCCGAAGCGCAAGCGGTCTCAGCGTGGGCGACGTCTCCACCCCCGTCGCCGTCACGGTCTTCCCCGACGAGACCTACCAAACCCCCCGCAGCTGGGCCGAACGCGTCTATCCCAACCTCATCTACTACAACGTTGCACCCAAGGGCGGGCACTTCGCGGCCTGGGAACAGCCCGAGCTGTTCTCCTCTGAACTGCGAAAGGCGTTCCGGTCGCTGCGCTGACGGCCCGACCGCCGCAGCGTCCCCCTGCGTTGTGCAGGTGAGTCGTCTGATGCTGGTGTCGGCGCAACTCGGGTCTCGTGACCGGCGCTCACCCATTGTCCGCCTGAGGCACCGGCGGATCCGCGTGGAGAAATGGAGCACGTTCGCGACGGTTGCTGGGGACGCTGCGGCCGGCCTCACGGGACTGCTGTTCGTCGCGGTCTCCATTCGGATCGGCGTCATTGCGAAATCGCAGGAGCTCCGAAACCGCGCGGCGCGGACACTTGCATTGTTCATCACGGTGCTATTCGTCGCAATCCTCCTCTCGATCCCGGACCCGTCGTCACGGGTCCTCGGGATCGAGGTCATCGCGCTCGCCGTCATCACCGGGATCGCGATGCTCGCTCTTGACCGACGCGCGAGAGCCGGGGCAAGCGAACGCGATGATAGAGCGCGCGATGTCGCCTCCATTCTGGACGCGGTTGCACCCAACACGGTGACTTCGGCCCTGCTTCTCGTGGCCGGTGTGTTGCTGGTATTCGGACTGCACGCCGGGCTTGACGTCTTGGTCCTGCCCGTCATCGCGGCTCTTGCTGGCGGCGTCGTTAGCGCCTGGCTCCTATTGACCAAGATCCCTGACTAGCGCGAACTTGCCGTCGCCGAGTCACACCAGCCCAACTGCTGTCGTTGAAGCTGATACGAGCTGCGCGACGAACACGTGTCAAATCGAAAGCGGGACGCGAGCTCCGACCCGTGTGCGCCCCGCAACTCGCCAGAACCAGGGCACAGACAAGCGACCGGATCGTCGCCGACGCGATCGGCGGCTTGCGAGGCGTCCGGAGCGCAAAGCGATCGCGCGAACGGCGAGGAGCGGGCGCTACTGCTGCAACCGCCTCGCCCTCGACAGCTTTCACAGCACCTCCACTAGGGGCCGTCGAATCAACCCTGCGCGGCAAGAGTTAGTCCGGGGGATTGGTCATTCTTGCGGTCTTGCCCGACTCGGAACTGGTCCGTTTACGCGCGCTGTTGGTGGACGCAGCTGCGGTGGCGCGCAGCCTCGGTGACGATGCGAGGACCGAACCACCGGGGGTCGGGTACTTTGCGGACGCCGCATCGAGCGGGATCGAGCAAGCGATCACCGAGATTGCCGCTCATCCGGGCGAGATCACGATGTTCGTCGGCGCCGGCGTCTCGATGGAGGCCGAGCTGCCGTCGTGGAACGCACTGGTACGAAAGCTTCTGATCGGAGCGCGTCGTGCTGGCGACGATGACGATGCGGTGTCGGCCTGGGCGAGCGCGGTGCTGGAGGAAGGTCCGCTTGCTGCTGCAGCCGTGGCTGAGGCGCTCTATACCGACGCCGCAGCGTTCCGGCGCGCGTTACGCGACGCGCTGTATGAGCGAGATCCCGATAGCTATGTGCCTGGTTCCCTGGCCGGACAAATTGCCTGGCTCAAGCAGCGTCTCGGCTCGCGGCTCGCGCTCCTGACGGTTAACTACGACGGGCTGCTTGAGGCAGCCCTCACCGAGCAAGGCGTTGAACCGGCGTCCTACGTTCGGGGGCGATCGGAACCATCCGGCAAAGCAGCCGTGTGGCACCTTCACGGCCGCATGATTAGAGCTACCTCCGGCAAGAGCTGGCACCGCGAGGGCAACCTTGTCCTTTCAGAGGGCAGCTACGTGCGATCGACCACAAGCACGTTCCCGCAGGAGTTCGTCGCCCAGCGGCTCCGGTCCTCGCTGTGCGTGTTCGTCGGCCTTAGCATGACCGACCCAAACTTCATTCGTTGGCTGTACAGCTCGTCGGACCAGCCCGGCGGTCCTCGCTTCGTGATCTTCGTCCGCCAGGCAGCGCTCGTCTCCGATCAACGGGTCCAGGACATCCTTGAGCACTCGGCGGCCGCTCGTTGGGCGCGTTACAACGTGACGCCCGTATGGGCCAACTATTACGGCGAGGTTGCACAGGTGATCCACGAGATTGGCCTCCGGTCCGGAGGTGGCCGGGCCAGCGAGTTTGCTGCCCGTGCATGCCAACGCCTCGCCAATGGTGCCGCCCGCCTCAGCCCGGCCAGCGCTGATGACTTCGCCGACGCTCAGCGTGAAGCCTCGGAGTGGCTACGGCGTCGGCTCGACGACGTCCGCGCGATCTGCTCAGCTGCCGATCCGCGGGTCGACCTATCCGGTCATCACCTGGGCGTAGGACTGTGGGCCGTCGACCACGATACGGGCGAGATCATGAATTGGGCCAGCGCCGATCGCGCCTACCAAGAGCCAAACGCGGTGGTTCGCAACCCACTTCATGTCCGAAGCCGGTGGGTCGCCGCTGTGGCGATCGCGAACGGCGTGCCTGTGGAGGAAGACCCCATGGTCTACGCCTCGCGCTGGCGGTTCGTCCGCGCGATTCCAGTCATCGTCGAGTCGGACGGGGAGCGAAGCATCGTCGGCGCAGTCACGTTGACCTCGATGACGCCTCTGCACGACTTTCCGCTAGCGAAAGCCAAGGCCCCGCCGGGCCTGCTGAGCGGTATCGACGACTATTTGGCCACCCAAGTGGGCGAGTTCTTCCAAAGTTAGGTTTCCCGCCGATCCCGCTGCCATACTCGAAGCATGCCCAAGGTCCGCGTCGCACAAGCCAACGCCAGACTCGGCATCCACGTCGCCCGGGATCCTCGTCCTGCACCGGCAAGCGTCAAGCGCGCAGTTGCGCGCCAGGCGAGGACCGCTAGCCGCGAGACGGCAGCGATTAAGGCAAAGCGCCCCGCGAACTGAGCCGCCGGGGCAGGCGTAATCCAGGCTCCCGGCTTCTCGTTCCACTCGTCGCCGGCGCGGAGCTGGCTCACACCTACTCGCGGCATTTCGCCAAGGCGATCGTGCCGTCGGCGGCACCGAGCTGCGCAAAGCAATCGCGCGCTGCGGTGCCGGGCAAACCCTGACCGACGACTCCGTCGGCTGGCCTACGGCGCAAGTCACGAGCGTGGTGACGCACTACTTGATGTCCGCGGGAGGAATATAGTCATCAGCCTTGAACGGTTCGGCGATGAGCGCAACCTTCGTGGTGACCGTCCTGAAGGGCGCCCCATATGTCTCGGTGGCGTCCGGCGGGAGCATGATCACCACACTCGCCGCCGGAACCACCGTGCACGTCGAGAGCGCCAAGCAGCGCCCTCGGCACCTCTGGTTAGTGCGCTAGCACCGCACTAGCCGACGTCGGACTGGGCTGACGGCCGGGTGTTGAACCCGAGCCGCCAGTCCTCGTGCGTCTCATCGTCGATCATCAGCCGCCACTCGTAACGGCCTCCCGGCGGGATCGGCACCGGCCCTACGTTGATCGCGAACGCCCCGGTGAGGGGCGCGCCGTCGGGCTGGTCCGGGACTCGTTCGCGGTGAACTCGCCCTGGATGACCATCGGTGCCACCCCGGTCGGGGTCGGCACCAGCACCGGATGTCCCTGGTCGTCAAGCAGCTCCCAGCGCACCGTGTGCTGGACACCGGCCGACTCCCGCGGCATCTCCATGGTCATCGCGATGGCGAACGGTGTCGGGGTCGGCCCCGTCATCGTCCAGCCTCCGCCGTTGATGAACAACTTGCCCTCGGCCACTTCGGCGTGGTCCGCGAGCATTGGGTTGATTTTGATCCGCCGTAACAAGGCGAACCCTCCTTGTCTTGACCGGCATTCGGGCAGCCGGATTCAAGGCAAGGAGATACACCCCCGACCGGACGGAAGAGATCGCGGCAGTCGCTACAAGCGGACTTCAATTCCGGTGTTAGTGGCATTGTGCGGCGAGCCGCGGACGGAATGTCACCGAACTGCGGGAGCGTCGTCGCGCTTAGCCCTCGCGCACCGAGTTGTTCGCGTTCTGGTACTGGATCGAGTGGAACCCGTCGCCGTCGATCGACATGTCGAAGCCGGCATCGCGGAGCGCGGCGGCCTTGTCCTCCTCCTTGGCCTTGCACCAGATGAACTCGCGGATGTCGGGGTGGTCGACGTCGAGCACGACCATCTTCGCGGCCCGGCGGGTGCCGCCTCCTGACTTGATCGAGCCGGCCGATGCGTCCGCGCCGCGCAACGACACCGGCCCGGAAGCGGTGCCGCCGCGGCTGAGCGGTTCCATCGAGCCGCGGATCTTCGACAGGTTGATCCCGGAGCCGGAGCCGCCGCGGAAGATCACGCCCTCCTTGGTGTTCCACTCGAGGATCGACTCCATGTTGTCCTCGACCGAGAGGATGAAGCACGCGCTGGCCTGCATCTTCGGGTCGCCGACCTGATGCCAGCCGACGTTGAACCACACGGGCGAGTTGAACGCCGCCATCTGGTGGAGCAGGATGTGGGTGAGCTCGGCCTCGAAGATGTCGGCGTCCTCGGCGGTGGCGAAGTAGCCGCGCTCACGTCCCCAGCCCGCGATCGTCCCGGCGACGCGGGTGATCATCTGCTTGACTGAGTGCTCACGCGCGGGCGAGCCGAGCTGACCGCGGAAGTACTTCTGGGCGACGATGTCGGTCGCATTCTGGGCATCACGCTCTCCCGATAGGCTAGTTCCGACACTCTGAGATCCATCGGTCGGGGTGGCTCCAGCGATTGCTTTCCGAGCCCTGAGGCACCTAACCGGACGAGCGCTTCGGCGACGTTCCGGCGGTTCCGCGTCGTCGCTTCCCCCTTCAGTGCCCGCGCGGTTTCGACTCGACAAACGCCAACGTCGATCCTCCCCGGGTCCGACGCCGGCCGGCTGGGTTCGGCACGGTTTTGTACGCCAGGTTCCCACACGGCCTATTTGGCGCTCTAAAACCCCCGCTTTGCAGGTAATTCGTAATACCGCTACCGGGATTCGAACCCGGGTTTCCGCCGTGAGAGGGCCTGTCGGTGTGCCCTAGCGTCCTGCAAAATCGGCGATTTGCAGGCTAAACGCGGTACGTCTCTGACAGCAAGAGTAGCTGAAAGGGGGATGGATGTTCGACACGTGTTCGTTAAATCCGAGGCTGCTCGGCCTCGTCGACGCCATCGCAGGCAAGCCAACTCGCGGGTGACCGCCGGCGGCCGCACAACGACTTCCGCATTGTCCTGAGCGTTCAGAAGCAAGTACTCAAATCAAGTGACCGCTGGCTCATGCATCGTCCCTCCCATCCGCGCGTTGGGGGTCTGAGCTCCGGCGCGGGTTGCGTCACACAACTGCTGTAAATACGCGCTGGGTGCTGTCAGAGCGACGGCGTAGGTTCCCTCAAGTCCTGCAAGACGATGAAGGAGGCCTACGCCGTGAGACGCACCGTACCGCCATCAGCGGAGATACAAGCCGAGATCGACGGACTGCTTGGGAAGGGCATGGTCGATGACCCGCAGAAGATGCTCGGGGACCTCGCGAGGCTCGGTGCCCGGTTGATCATTCAGCGGGCGGTCGAGGAGGAGTTCGATGGCTGGCTGGGTCGCGCTCGCTTCGAGCGTCGCCCCGAGCGCGAGCGCGGCGTGAAGAACTACGAGGCGGGGCTGCGCAACGGGTTCCGTCCCCGGCATCTGCAGACCGGCGAGGGCGAGCTTGAGGTCCAGATCCCGCAGGCGCGCCACACCACTGTGCCGTTCGTGTCCAAGCTGTTCCCGAAGTGGCATTGCAAACGGCTGTTCCGGACCGATCCTTTGAAGACGTTGGTGATCGGCGGGTTCGTCAGGGGCCTGTCGATGCGTGACATCGAGTCGTTGTGCGAGGAGGCCGGGGTTGGGAAGCTGTCGCGCTCAACAGTCGCGAGGATCTGCGCGGAGCTGCACGAGCGCTTCGAAGCGTTCAAACGCCGCTCGCTCTATGACACCGATCTCGTCGTGCTGTTCCTCGACGCGATCCATCTCCCGGTCCGCCCCACCGGCCCGAAGGAGGGCGTGATCTGCGCCTGGGGGATCGATGAGAACGGCCGCAGGCAACTGGTTTCCGTGCAGTTGGGATCACGCGAGTCAAAGGAAGACTGGCTCGAGCTCGGGCGTGATCTCACGGCCCGCGGGCTAGGCGCACCACGCCTGGTTGTCGCCGATGGCGCCCCTGGGCTGATCAGCGCAGTGCAGGAGCTCTGGCCCCGTGCCGACCGTCAACACTGCTGCGTTCATCGCCTGCGCAACCTGGTCGCGAAGCTCCCCAAGGCCGAGCATGACCGGGTCCGCTTCAACTACTGGTCGGCGCTCACCGACGCCACATCAGTCAAGGACGGCAAGCTGCGACTGCAAGTCCTGATCTCCGAGCTCGAGCACCGCGGCTACGAGGCCGCCGCGCGGTGCCTAGCCGAGGACCTCGACGCCTTGGTCGTGCACCTCCGCTACCCGCTCAGGCACCGCGAGCGGTGGCGGTCAACCAACCTGCTGGAGCGCTCGCTCGGTGAGGTCCGCCGGCGCACCAAAGTGATGGGCCGCTTCCCCGGCGAGAGCAGCTGCCTCTCACTCGTCTTCGCCGTCCTCGACCTGTTCATCGCGCACGCCTCAAACGGCGCGACGTTCACCGAGCTCGACCGCCAACACCTCTACCGAATCAAATACCGACAAACCGACCCCAGACACCATCGACGAGGAGGTCACAGCCGCATAGACTCACCCCCGGAAACCTCAAAGCCGCAGCAAATTTACAGCGGTTAAGAGACGCAACCCCGGCGCGGGCAGGGTCTCGCGCCGTGTCGAAAGCAGGGAAGCCGCGCGGGCAGTTGCTCGACCGTTCTAGATCGGTGCCGGGCCCCGAACCGGCGCACGCTGTGTTCACCCGCTCGGTCTGCGGCTGGTGGTCTCGGCCTCTATTACCCGCAGTTGTGAGCGCATGACCAGGCCGATGAATGGCGCCAGTGGCCGCCAGTAGCGGATGAAACACCGGCGGGCGGTCTCGTCGGTCGCGAGCGTCCGGCATTCGTAGGTCAGGAGTGTTCGGTCGGCGCCGTAGGGGCGCAGCGAGAAGCTGCAGGCGATCTTGCCGAAGCCGGGCTCGGCGAATGCTTCGAAGTCGGCGGCGTCGATCTGCGCCCAGACGGTCTCTCCGGCCCAGAAGCGTCCGACAACCCCGAACGCGATCTCGTGGGGTGGGTCCTCGCCAAGGAGCACCCAGTCACCGTGGGTTGGCATGTCGGCGAGTCGCATGGACTCCGGTGGCGGTGGCTCGCGATGCTGACGGCCGGCGATCAGCGAGATGGCGCGCTCACCGACGCCGCGAGCGGCGAACAGCAGCCGTACGGCGATGGACTCCCGCCAAGCGCGGATGAAGTCGGCGTGGCGTGTTGCGGTATATACGGTCGCGATGTCGCCGGGGACGATCCGGTGCTCGGCGCGGACAGCGTCGTAGCGGGGCATCAAGCGGTCAATCAGCATCGGCTCGCGAGGCGGCGAGCCGACGATCGTCGATCGAGCTGCCAGCCGGTCGAGGGGGCTAGTTCGATCCTGGATCGCCATGCGAACCTCCTTGGTAGCTGGAACCCAACGCTACGAGGCGGAGAGCTGCTCGCCATCCGCAGTTCCCCGTTGGTGAAGCGCGGGGACGCTACGCGTACGACCTCAGGCAGCTAGGGATCAGGCGGGGGTTCGTTGCGCCGCCAGTCGGCGAGCCACCACGAGCCCCGCGTTCCAGCCCGGAGCACGGCCACCGTCTGGTGGCTGGATCGAACCCGGATTCAAGCCACTGCTGGCGATCAGCCACGAGATCACCGAGTTGGAGTTCCACATCTCGCCGGTGGCCAACTCGTCCCGGCCCCAAACCGGCGTCGGGAGGGAGGGCACCAAGTCAAGCAATCGCCGTGCACAGTCTGGGTCATCCGTCAGCCGTTGCGGGCTATCGACCGCCTCGCCGACATCCGGAATGACACCATCGCGCCAGCGACGCACCTCGTAGCGGAAGATCCGAAAGCGCCCTGCCCAGCGCGCGCCAACCGCGCCACCAGCGGCCACGCCACGCAGCGCTCCGTCACCGCCCGGGACGGGCGCTTGCTCAATCACGAAGCGTCCCTCGGGCACGCGCACCTCAAGCGCGGAGTGGTAGAGATCATACGCCGGCCGATGCTCGAGCCGCGACACCACCGCTTCGAACACGCGACCGTTGAGACGGACAGAATGTCCACCCGCCCCCAACGGCAACCAGTACAGATCGACGCCAGCAACCGACTCATCGCGGCCGGTACTTGACTGCTCGAGGTAGTTGGTGGTCATCCGCGCCAAGGTTCTCACGGCGGAACCGGGTCGATTACTCAACTGCGGACGTTCTCAGGATCTCGCTCGCTCAGAGACTCGCTGACCGCGGGCGTCACCCTCGTCTACCGACAAGTAGTCGACACGGCCGAGATCATCGGCACCGTCCACTCCCGACCGGCTCCGGTGATCTCGGCCTCGACCCGACACCCACTCGTTCGGTTGTCCGCCGTTCGCCCTCTGGTGCCTTGCGCGTTATTCCGGATGTCCGGCGCTGCTGTGAGGGCTAGCTTCTGCGACGAGGGTCCGAGCGAGACAGGAGTGATTACGTGAGGCATCTGGGAAGGACGCCGCCGTTCCGCGGGCCGCACGGCGAGGTCGTGCCTGGCAGCATCGCCGAGGTCGCATATCGTCGGCTGGGCGGGCTCGATCAATGGGTGATGATTCGCGGTCAGAGCGTCGACAACCCACCGTTGATCTTGTTGCACGGCGGGCCGGGGCTCAGCGAGACGGGGTTCTTTCGTTACTTCAACTCGCCGCTCGAGCAGAGCTTCACCGCCGTCTACTGGGATCAGCGCGGCGCGGGCAAGTCATTCGACGGCGCCATTCCTCGATCGTCGATGACGGTCCAGCGGCTGATCTCCGATCTCGACGAGCTGGTCGACGGCGTGTGCGACCGCCTCGGCAAGACCAAGGTGGCGATCTTCGGGCATTCTTGGGGCTCGGCCCTCGGCGCGCTGTACGCGGCGCGCTTTCCCAGGAAGGTCGCGGCGTACGTCGGCAGCGGGCAGATCGGCGACTGGGCGGCCAGTGAGTTGGCCTCGTATGAGTTTGCGCTCGCCGAAGCGCAACCCCGCGGCAGCCATAGGGGGGTGAAGAAGCTGCGGGCGATCGGTCCGCCACCGTTCCCGGCCGCGGCTGTGTTCACGGAGCGGACGTGGCGTCGCGCTTCGAAGGCCGGATGAGCCCTCACGCGCTGTGGAAGGTGGGGCGAGCCGCTCTCGGCGGGCGGGAGTCGTCAATCTTCGAGCTGCGTAGCACGTGGCGCGGGTTCCGGTTCTCGATGAATGCGATGTGGGCGGAGGTCTCGCGCCTGAACCTCATCGAGCTCGCGCCCGCACTGCAGATGCCGGTGTTCTTCCTGCTTGGTCGCGAGGATCACTGGGTTCCGCCCCAGATCAGCGTGGCGTATTTCGACGCGCTGACCGCGCCGTCGAAGCAGCTCGTGTGGTTCGAGCACTCCGGCCACGAGCCGTTCGTCGACGAGCCGGGCAAGCTCAATGCCGCGATGGCGGATCTGGTTCGGCCAGCTCTGCTCTCAGATCTCCCGGCACGTGCCGCGTGACATTCGACAGCGAGCAGATCGGCTAGGCCCTCATCCACCAAGCCAATTGACCAGGCGGCGAGGTACATGCGCCTACCGGTGTTTGGATGATCTTCGTGCGGCAACCTCAATCGCATTCTGGACGGTGTTCATCAGACTTCTCAACGTTCGCTTGTCCCACCGCCCAAACCCCGCGGGGCTCCTCCCGTTGAGGGTCACGGAGGTGGTGCTGGGACCGGTTTCGGCGAGCAGGATTTCGATCCGGGATAAGGACCCAGTTCCGAATCGGACGCCCTTTTTCAGCACGAACCGGTGCGGCTCGATGGACTCCAGGTACCAGTCCATCGGGGCGACGGCTTCTCTGCACGCCCAGGAGGCGTCGTCTAGCGGAACGTCGAGTGGGAAGTGATCGGAGATCTCGGTCATGGACGGCCAGCGCTCCGACACTCAACACCGGAAGTGAAGTTCTCAGGCACCCCAGCGACTCTAGGCGTATCGGCACGTTCGGCCATCGGTAGGCGCCGCAAGGCGCCCGCGCTAAATGCGACTCCTACTGGACTGGTGGATTTGTCGTGACGGCACCACTGGGCAGGTGAGTCGGACCGACGAGAACCGTACGCCTCGCGTGCGCGATCACGGCGGCGGACACGCTGCCGAGCAAGGCGGACTGGGCTCGTCCGAGCCCCCGCGAGCCGATCACGATCGGCTTGGCGTCGAGCTCGTCGGCAGCCCGGCAGATGGCCTCCCACGTCTTCCCGCGCGCCACCCTCGCGGTGGCCTCGAAGCCGGCGGCCCGAGCGAGCGCGGCGCCGTGCTCGGCCTTGTCACGAGCTAGCTCGGCGACGGTCCCGTCGAGGTCGAGCTCCTCGCCGAGGAGCCGGTCCAACGGCGCGGAGATGATCGTGGCGGGATCCGATGGCTCCCAGACGCGGACCGGCTCCCACACGGTCAGCACGACGGCCGGGCGCGGCCCGAGTAGCTCACCCGCCTTCGCGATCGCCGCCGCCGCGTCGCCTGACCCGTCGAAGCACAGCAATGCCGTAAATCGGCGGGGCTCTCGGACACTGGCTGATGATCGCCGATCACGCGCCGAGCACGGTCCGCACCTTCCGCGGGCCGAGCGGCGGACTCCTACGGATCCGCACACCGGTGCCTGCTGCGAGGCCGGCGTAATAGCGGCGCGGGGCCGTGGAAGCGCTCATCCTCGTAGGGCGCGTAGTGCGTTGAGGATCACGGCGAGGTCGATGACCTCCTGGAACAGCGCGCCGGCGACGGGCGGTAGGTAGCCGAGGCGGCGACACCATCGCCGCGAGGCTGAGTCCCATGCCTGCGAGCACGCTCTGGCGGGCGATGTGAAGCGCGCGGCGGCCGGCGTGGACGGCGTCGGCGACGCGGTCGATCCGGTCGACGGTGATGACCGCGTCGGCGGTCTCGGAGGAGACGGTGGCGCCGGCGGCGCCCATCGCGATCCCGAGGTCGGCGAGAGCGAGCGCCGGAGCGTCGTTGACGCCGTCGCCGACCATGATCACCGGGCGCAGCTGCCGGATCGTCGCGGATGTGCGCGCACGACCTCGAGCTTGTCCTCGGGCGATTGCTCGGCGTAGACGCGGTCGACGCCGAGTTCGCGGCCGACGCGCTCGGCAACCGAGCGGCGGTCGCCGGAGACCATCGCGACGTGGCGAATCGCCCTCGCCGCGGAGCCGCTCGACGATCCGTTGGCGTCCGGGCGCAGCTCGTCGGCCATCACGATCACCCCGCCCACGTGGCCGTCGAGGCTGACGATCACGTGCGCCTCTCCCGAGCCGCGGCCAGGACCGAACCGAAGCTGCGGGTGGCAGGGGTCGTCCCCGCGCCCGGCGAGGACGAGGCGTCGGTTGCGCGTGAGCTGGCCCGCTACGCCGCCAGCTCCCCTTCTCGCAATCTGACGCTCGAGGCGATCGCGGACGCCCATCTGGCAGATGTCGAGGCCCGCGGAGTGGTCGCTCAAGTGCCGTTCTCATCCCGCCGTCGCTGGAGTGCGCTTGACCTCGGGGATGAGCGGCTCGTGTTAGGGGCGCCGGAGCGGTTCGCCGACGCCGACCCGTATCTCCGCGCGCGCGCACGTGAGGAGGCGAGCGCCGGACGACGGGTGCTGGCGCTCGGCCGCAGCAAGTCGCCTCTGCCCGCCGGCGACTCGGAGCCGCAATTTCCCGACGACGTCCAGCAGCTCGGGTTGCTGTTGCTCGCCGAGCGCCTCCGCGCCAACGCGGACGAGACCGTGGCCTTCTTTGCCGCCCAAGGGTCGAGCTGAAGGTGTTGTCTGGCGACGCGCCGGCGACGGTCGGTGCGATCGCCCACGACGCAGGCGTGCCGGGGTCGGCACCGGCGCTCGACGGGGAGGCGCTCCCGACGGATCAGGCGGAGCTGCGGGATGCCGTGTCATCTGCGCCAGCCGTCGGGCGGATCTCGCCTGAGGGCAAGAGCGCGGTCGTCGCCGCGCTGACCGAAGCGGGGCGCTATGTCGCGATGCTCGGCGACGGGGTCAACGACGTGCCGGCGCTGAAGGAGGCACGGCTGGCGATCGCCCAGGGATCCGGAGCGCAGATGTCACGCTCGGTGGCCGATCTGGTGCTCGTCCGCGACGACTTCGGCGTCGTGCCCGGGATGGTCGGCGAAGGTCGTCAGATCCTGCGAAACATCCAACGGGTCGCGCGGCTGTTCATCACCAAGGCCGTATTCACCGCCACGGTCGGCTGGGCGGTCGCGGTCCCCACGGGGATCTTCCCGCTGCTCCCGCGGCAGTTCACGATCGCCGCCACGGTGACGATCGGCATCCCCTCCTTCGTGCTGGCGCTCGCGCCGAGCTCCGGGCCGTGGCGTCCCGACCGCTACCTCCAGTCGATAGCGCGCTTCGCCGTTCCCGCCGGCCTGGCGATCGGGATCGGGATCATCGCCGGCTACCTGCTTGCACGCTACGGGTTTGACCTCAGCCTGATCCGCTCGCGCACCGTCGCCACCGGGATCGTGGTCGTGTGCGGGCTCGCGGTGGTAATGCGGCTCGAGACCGAGGGCGGGCACCGACGCCTGGCGGTGGCCGGCATCTGCGCTCTGATGGCGCTGCTGTTCGCCCTCTCACTGATCATCCCCTTCCTACGCCACTTCTACGAGCTCGCAACTCCCAGCGCCGAAGCCGTCGCCGCGTGGGCGCTCGGGACGGTGCTCGGCATCGGGGGGATGCTCGCCTCACTGCGAATCCTGCGCGTGTGAACCCGGGTTGCGGTGGGCAGACCGCTGGCCCGCCCACCGCGCTTCGGGTCCGTTTCATCAGCGGTCGCGCGTATCGCGGGAGGGGTCGGCGCTCTGCCTGTCAGGCGTCTTGTCGACGTGCCGCACGCCGCTGCTGTCGCGGGAGCGATCGATCCGCGTGGTCGACGCGGTGCTGTGATGCATGGTCGCGGCGATGGCGGCGACGGGTGCCGCCGCGAACGAGAGTGCCGCGATCGAGCCGGCGATGGCGATGGTTCGTGACTTCAACATGGGTTCTCCTTTCGAGAGAGGTTGCCCGCCCTGAGAGCGGGGCGCAGTGGATTGACGCTGATCAGCTTGAAAGCGCCGGTCAAGAGCGCGGTAAGGGGTGCTTCAGAAGCGCCTTACCGACCCGATTTCGCCTGCAACAGCGCATAAAGTGGTCGAGATGCGAATCCTGGTGATCGAAGACGAGCGCACGCTCGCGGGCTTCATCGAGCAGAGCCTGCGCGCGGAGGGGTACGCCGTCACCGTCCGCCACGACGGCGAGAGCGGCGAGGCGGCCGCGCTGACCGGCGACTACGCGCTCGTATTGCTCGATCTCACGCTTCCGGGAAAGGACGGCCTCGAGGTGTTGCGCGCCGTTCGTGTGCGGATGCCCGAGCTGCCGGTGATCGTGCTGACCGCGCGAGCCGCGATCGAGCAGCGGGTGGAGGGACTCGATCACGGCGCGAACGACTATGTGACGAAGCCGTTCTCGTTCGAGGAGTTGCTGGCGCGGGTCCGTGCGCAGCTGCGTTCTCCGAGCCAGCGTGAATCGTCGGTCTTGGAGGTCGCGGGAATTCGCATGGATCTGCGCACGCGCCGCGTTGAGCGGGATGGACGGGAGGTGCAGCTGACGGCCCGTGAGTTCGAGCTGCTCGCCTACTTGATGCGCCATCCCGATCAGGTGCTCTCCCGCGAGCAGATCCTCAATGCGGTGTGGGGCTTCGACTTCGATCCCGGGACCAAGGTGCTCGAGGTCTACATCGGCTATCTCCGTCGCAAGCTCGGGGATACGGACGGGTCCGACCCGTTCGAAACCGTGCGCAACGTCGGCTACCGGCTGCTCGTGCCGCGTGGCTAGACGTTTGCTTCCGGGCGGTTTGCGCGCGCAGTTGGCGCTCGCGATCGCGCTCGTCACGGCGGTGGCCGTCGGCGCCAGCTTTCTTGCGCTTTACAGCGGCACCAGCTCCCGCCTGCGGGCGCTGATCGACTCCCAGCTGAGAACGCAGGCTTCGGAGTGGCGGCAGTTCATTGCCCGCTCCGATCTCTCGACGCCCGCGGCGCTCGAGGGCTCGGCCACGCGGTTCATCGCCGCGCAGCGCTACCACGCGGAGTCGCTGGTGATCCTGGCGCAGGTCGTCGGCGGCAAGACGGTCAGCAACAACGCGGAGCTGGTCGCCCTCGAGGGAGTCCGGGAAGAGCACGCGCCGGAGGCGACCGGATTGCTGAACTCGCCCACGGGGCTGGCGACCGCATCGGTCGCCGAGGCCGGAAGCATGCGCGTCCTGGCGACACCGATCTACCACGGCAACCGGCGCGTCGGAACCTTACGCGTCGCCAACCCCTTGACCCCGGTGGAGCAGGCGCAGGCAAGCCTCCGCCGGACGTTCGTGATCGTCGGAGCGCTGGCGCTCCTGCTGGCCGTGGCGGCGGGCATCGGCCTAGCGACGCTGATCGCCGCTCCCCTGCGGCGGATGGCCCGGGTCGCAGCCGCCGTCAGCGCCGGCGAGCTGTCGGTGCGTGCCGGTCCGGGGCCGCGGCGAGGCGAGGTCGCCGTGCTTTCCAATGCCTTCGACCACATGCTCGACCGGCTCGAGCGCGCCTTCAAACGGCAGCGCGACTTCGTCTCGGACGCCTCCCACGAACTCCGCACGCCCCTCTCCGTTATGCGAGCCCAGGTCGAGCTCCTCGACCGCGAATCCGACGAACAACGCCGACACGAAGGCACAAGGACGCTGCTGCGCCGGCTCGACGCGCTCGACCGGCTCGTGGGCGAGATGCTCACGCTCGCAAGCGCCGAGGCCGGGCAGCTGATCGAGCCGCGCACGATCGAGCTGAGCGAGTACTTCGAAGATCTCCGGCGGGACCTTCCGCTGTTCGGCGAGCGCGACTTCCAGCTCCAAGCCGTCGACGGGACGCTCGTGGCCGATCCCGACCGGCTTACTCAGGTGCTGCGCAACCTGGTGCGGAACGCCGTCGCCCACACCAATCCGGGCGACCGGGTGCTGGTCGCGGCACGCGCCCGCGACGGTCGCCTGGAGCTCACGGTAAGCGACAGCGGTCCGGGAATCCCGCCCGACCAGCTCGAACAGATCTTTGAGCGCTTCCACCGCCTCGACGGAAGCCGGTCACGAGACCGGGGCGGCAGCGGCCTTGGCCTCGCGATCGCGCGCGCGATCACCGAGGCGCACGGGGGAACCATTCGTGCCGAGTCCGGGTCCGGCCAGGGAGCCACATTCCGCATCGAGCTGCCCGGCTACCGAGCGGCGGAGCATCCGTAGCGGGAACCCATGCGCCACTCCCAGCGTTGCGTATTTCTCCAAAGGAGAGGTGCGCGTTCGCGCGGATGACCGAGGGGACGGCCCGTGCGACTGTGATGCCGGCATGAAATCGGCTCGAGTCTCACTTCTGCTCGGAGCAGCTGCCGCGCTCTATTGGCGTTTGCTGCGCCGTCCGATCCTGACCTGGGGGGCTACCGCTGAGGAGGCAGCTTCACGGCTTCCCGGTGATGAGCTGCTCGAAGACGCCGACGGGGTAGCCACCCGCGCGATCGAGATCCGGGCACCCGCATCCGCGATTTGGCCATGGCTCGTGCAAATGGGGCCGACGCCTCGCGGCGGCGCATACACGTACGACTGGGTCGAGAACCTGCTCGGACTGGACATGCACAGCACCGACACCGTCCTGCCGGAATTCCAGAGCCCCGAAGTCGGAGACACGATCGGCTATGGGTCCAACCGGATGCGGCTCGAGCGGATCGAGCCCGAGCGCGTCCTCGCCTGGCGCTCGGAGGACGGCAACTGGGTCTGGAGCTTCGTTCTGAGAGAGGACGGCGGACTGACCAGGCTCATCAGCCGCAACCGCTTTCGTCTACCGACGATGACCGCGCGCATCGGGATGTTGCCGATGGAGCCAGGCTCGCTCGCGATGGAGCGCAAGATGCTGCTGGGAATCAAGGAGCGGGCCGAACGGCTCGCCTCAGGACGAGGCGAGGCTCCCAGGCCGGCGGCCGTTCCTTAAGCGACTTCTGAACCGCCTCTTACCGCGGCCTTTACGGCGCTCTCACCCTGTTGAGCGCACGCAGCCCCAACCGGGGGCAAGTTGCCGAGCCAACTCTACAGGACCTACAGGTGTGCACGAGACAACCACTACTGCTCTGCTCGAGTAAGTGATCCCGGATGTTCCAGGGTCACACCAGCGCAGCCGGCGCAACCGACCCGAGCCGTCCGTCGGTATTGCTCGTTGAAGACGAGGAGTCGATCGCCGAGCCGTTCGCTCGCAGCTCTGAGCCGCAGCGGGTTTCGCACCACGGTCGCGCGCACGGGCGCCGAGGCGCTCGAGCTGGCCGCACGAGACTCAAGCCCGATGTCTTGCTGCTCGATCTCGCTCTCCCGGACGCCGACGGGCGGGACATCTGCCGTCAACTCCGGCGCGACTCGGAGGTTCCGATCATCATGATCACGGCCAGCGGCACCCTCACCGATCGCGTGGTGGGGCTCGAGCTCGGTGCGGATGACTACGTCGTCAAGCCATTCGCGACCGCCGAGGTAGTGGCACGAATACGCGCGGTGCTCCGCCGCGGACGGGCGAGCAGCGCCGGATCAAGGCGAGGTGTGCGTCGGCGACCTGCGGATCGACGTTGCCGCGCGCCGGGTCTGGCGCTCAGGTGAGGAGCTGTCGCTGACCCGCAAGGAGTTCGACTTGCTGGTGCGGCTGGCGCGGGACGCCGGCCGAGTGGTCACCCGCGAGGCACTGATGTCCGACGTGTGGGACATGAACTGGTTCGGCTCGACTAAGACGCTCGACGTCCACATAGCGTGGCTTCGCCGCAAGCTCGGCGACGATCCGGCCGACGCCGACGTACATTCACACCGTTCGCGGGGTGGGGTTTCCGGCTCGCCGAGCCGGAGGAGGCACGGCCATAAGCCTCAGGCTCCGACTGCTCGGCGCGCTCGCATACGTGCTGCTGCTGGCAATCGTCGCGCTCGGCGTCCCGCTGGCGATCAACTTGAGCGCCCGCGTCAAAGCAGAGGTGCGGACCCAGGCGCAGGCGCAGGCGGACCTGGTCGCCGCAACAGCCGCCGACCTGCTCGGCGCCGGGCAGCGCGCGAGCTGACAACGCTGGCCAGAACGGCGGCCACCTCGGTGCGCGGACGGGTTCTCGATCGTCAACGCGACGGGCGGCGTGCTGGTGGACAGCGCCGGGCCCGCCCAGGTCGGCGCCAGCTACGAGAGCCGACCGGAGATCGAGAGCGCGCTCGTCGGGACGGCAGGTCCAGGTCCAGCGAACCTCCCGGACGCTCGGTCAGGCAGATCCTCGCCACCGCCGTCCCGATCATCCGCAACGGCCGCCCCGTCGGAGCGGTGCGCGTCACCCAGAGCATCGCCGCGGTCAACAGCGCGGTCCGGCGAGCAGAGCTGGGGCTCGTCCTGATCGGCGCTGATCGTGCTCGCGCTCGGCTTGCTCGCCGGGGCGATGCATCGCCGCCCAGGTGGGGCGGCCGATCGCACGGCTCGAACGCGTCGCCCGGCGGGTGGCGCGAGGGCAGACTGGGCGCGCGGGCCGAGGTCGAAGGCAGCCGCGAGCAGCGCTCGCTGGCGAACTCGTTCAACGAGATGACCGAGCGGATCACGCGGCTGCTCGGCGCGCAGCGTGAGATTCGTCGCCGACGCCTCGCACCAGCTACGCACGCCGCTCACGGGCCTGCGGCTGCGGTTGGAGGAGGCCAGGGCGAACGGTGGTGAGTCCGGCGGCGGCCGAGGAGCTGGAGGCAGCGGTCGGCGAGGTCGACCGGCTGGCGCACACGGTCGACGAGCTGCTGGTCCTCAGCGGCGCCGGCGAGCGTCAGACTGAGCGGAACGGCCGCTCGATCTCGGGGACGTCAGCCCGATCGACTGCAGCGTCGGTGGCTGCCGGCGGCGCGACGGCGCGGGCATCAGAGCTGACCTACCGCCGCGCGAGCGCTCCGGCGACCGCCTGGGCTGCCTGGCGGGACGTCGAGCGTGCGCTCGATGCGCTGATCGAGAACGCCATCAACTACTCGCCGTCCGGGTGCGCGGTCGAGTCGTCGCCTCGCCGGGGCGGATCGAGGTCCGCGATCGCGGGCCGGCCTGGCCGACGAAGAGCGCGAGGTCGTGTTCGAGCGCTTCCACCGCGGCCGCGCCGGCCGGTCCGGGCCGCCGGGGAGCGGGCTCGGGCTTGCGATCGCGCGCGAGCTCGCGCGCGCCTGGGGCGGCGAGGTCACGCTCGAGATCGCGAGGGCGGCGGAGGCGGTAGCGGCCACTGTCGCTGCCGACATCCGCCGAAGCGAATGATCAAGGATTCCGAGTTTGCAGCGCTTAACCCGCCCCCGAGTACGTTGCTCGCCGATGACGCGCCGAGCGACTCTGTGGGCTGCGGTGGCCCTGCTCGGGATCCCGCCACCGCCGCCCTGGCGTGGTCGGCCAGCCAGCTGGCGGGCCAGCACATCGGCCTCTCGTCGGCGCCGCTGTCGGTCGCGGCCGGGACTTGCGCCCCGCCGGCCCGCCGACGCGAACGGGCGCCGCGCACGGGGCCATCACGGCGCGAGACAGAATCGTCCGTCCGTAGACCCCGGGCCGTCGCGCGCCGCCCTGCCGGCGACCACCGCCGGCCAACCGTGCCGAGCGGGCCCGCTCCCGGCGGCCCGGCCCGCCACCGGGCCGCCCGCGGCCGCCACGGTCACCCGAGCGTCGGCGGCGCCCGCGGTCACGCCAGCGCGGCGACTCGCCAGCGGCCGTCGGGCGGGGTCCACGGCAACGGCCCGGCGGGACTCGGGCGGCGGCGGGCTCGGGGCGGCGGTCTCCTCGCGGCGGCGGCGGCGCGAGCGACTCAGGCCAGGGACCCGACGACTGAGGATCAGGGATAGATCTGCTCGTTGGTCGCGGTCGATGATCCGGATCGCGGCGCTCGGGCAGCCTTCGGCGGCCTCCAGCAGCAGCGTCGTCCGGAGCCAGTCCCGATCACCGTGCGACGTCGTCCGACTCGAACACCTCGGGCGCGATGTCCACACAATCGCCGTGTGCTGCGCACGCGCTTTCGTCGATTTCCACCAGGTAGCTCATGTCGCTCCCTTCTCGATCAGCTTGCGGAGGGTGGGCAGTGCGCGAGGCCGGTCGACGAGCAGCGCGGCGACCGCGCGTCCGGCACGGGTGAAGGTGGCGGTGAAGCTCCGCTGCGTCGGGATCGCCGTCGATCTCGACGCGGTCTGCGAGCGCGAGCGTGTGCCGAGGTACTGGATCCGGAGCCCGTACTGGTCGGTCCAGAAGCTGGTCAGCGGCGCCGCGCCCGGATCGAGCCCAAGCATCGCGCGGGCGGCGCGCGCCGGCCTGCCGACCCGCGGCCTCCCAGTGTGAGCCCGGAACATGACGCCCCGACGCGCGGGTCGAACGTGGCCGCCGCGTCGCCGGCCGCGAACACCCTGCCGACGCCGGTTCGCCCGTCGGCGTCGACCGGGACGCCGCCGGGAGCTGTCGAGGCCGCTGAACCACCAGCCACGGACGTCGGGCTCGACCCCGACGCCGACGACGACGTGGTCGGACGCGACGGTTCGCCCGCTGGACAGCTGCAGTCCGTCTGGATCGCGCCGTTGCCGGCGGCCCCGTCGACCGTGCAGCCGGTCAGCACCTCGACGCCCTCTGCGCGGTGCAGGCGCGCGAACCAGTCGCCGAGCTGCGGGCCGAGCACGTAGACGAGTGGCGCACGGCGCGGCCTCGATCATCGTCACCTCGGCGCCCAGGCTGCGGGCGGTCGCCGCGACCTCCAGGCCGATGAATCCCGCGCCGACCACGGCGAGCGCGGGCGCCCGGCGAGCACGTCGCGCAGCGTGAGGCAGTCGTCGACGGCGCGCAGCGTGCAGACGTTGTCATACCGCTCCAGCAGCGGCAGCGTTCGCGGGCGGCTTCCGGTGGCGATCAGCAGCCGGCGCGTAGCGCAGCGAGCTGCCGTCGGACAGCTCGACGCGCCGCTCGCCAGGGATCGAGACTCGGTGGCGCGTACGCCCGAGCAGCAGGTCGATCGACGTGCTGCTCGTACCACTGCCTGCGGCCGGTAGGCGATCGACTCCTCATCCCGGAGCCGGCCAGCAGCTCCTTCGAGAGCGGAGGTCGGTCGTACGGGCGATGGCGCTCGGCGCAGACGATCCGGATCGCGCCGGCGTAGCCGTAGCGGCGGAGCGCCTCCGCGCAGCGCTGTCCGGCCAGGCCGCCGCCGACGATCACGATGCCGTCGTCGTGTAGACGCATCGTCGTTGCATGGCCGCAGCGTGGCGGCGCAGGTAAAGGAATCGCTGGCTCAAGGAAGCCGGCGATCTTTGCCAAAGCTTTGCCGTCGGTTGGCGCGGCGATCACCTGGACCGCGGCAGAGTGGCGCCGGTTCCACGACACTGGAGGCTCGAGCATGCGCAGGAGATACAGCCGGATCGCAGCGGCGACGACGGCGCTCGCCGCCGGCGGCGCTGGCCGTGTTTGCACTACGTCCGTCCCTCGAAGCACAGCGTCAACCGTCGCCGCGCGCAACCCCGCGGTCGAGGTTCGCACCGTCGTGATCCGGCGCACGATCCACATCGTCAAGCACGAGCGACGGTCCAGCTGCAGGACGGTCGGGGCCGCAGGCGGTGGCGCTCCGGCCTCCGCACGGCATCGGCGCAGCTCCCAGAACGAGCGCCAGCCGTTCGCACGCGGCCGGGTCGGCAGCGGTCGCCGGCGGCGCGGTCAGCACGCGCGCGAGCGGCTCGCATCCGGTCGCCGCATCCCCTGGCAGCGGCACCAGTCACGACGCGCACCAGCGCGCGCTCACAGCGGATCTACGCGGCGGCTCAGGATCGTCGGGACATCCGGTCACAACCCGCACGAGCAGCGCGGTCCGGTCCTCCTCGGGCGGCTCTTCGGGCAAGCCTGTCACCACCCGAACGAGCGCGAGCGGTGGGACGACGGCGGCGACGGCGGGGATGGAAGCTCCGGCGGTGACAACTGAAGCGCCTCGACGGGATCGGGCGCCGCGCGGCCCGCCGCCGAGCGACGCAGCCGCACCGCTCGAGCGGGACCCGACCGGCTTCGGTGATCCTGTTCAGCCTGGCGGCCTTCCTTGTCGTGTTGGCCTTGTTGGCGTGGCAGTTGCGCGCCTCGCCGTCGGCGGCGACGGCGCGGCCGGTGCTCGTGGTCCGCCGCGTCTACCAGACGACGGTCGTCGAGACGATCCGTGGCTCCGGATCCGGCACCTCGGTCTCGCAGTCGGTATCGAGCTCGGGGTCCGGATCCCTCCCGCTCGCGGCCCCGACCACCCGGACCTCGTCCCACTGACCGCCGGAAACGAGGAGCAATGACCGCTGAGCTCGACTACACCTTCGAGGCGATGGGCAGCGACGTTCGGCTGCTGATCGGCCGCCCGCTTGATCCACGCGCGCTGCCGCCGCTCGAGGCGGCCGATCGCGAGCGCGCGTTCGTGCTCGAGTTCGCTCGACGGCTGTCGCGCTTTCTGCCCAGACAGCGAGCTCTCGCGCTCAACCAGGACCCGTATCCGCGTGTCGCCAGTTCGACGCTGCTGCGTGCGGCCGTGAGCGCTGGTCTGTGGGCCGCGGATCGCAGCCGCGGGCTCGTCGACCCGACGCTCGTGCGGGCGCTCGAGCGAAGCGGCTATGCCAGCTCGCTCGACGGCGTCTCGCCGGCCTCGCTCGAGCAGGCACTCGCGGCGGCGCCGCCGCGGCGCCCCGCGCGGCCGGACCCGCGCGCGACGCTGGCGCAGGGTCTCCGTCGACGACGAGACCGGGCTGATCGACCGTCCGCCGGGCGTGATGATCGACACCGGCGGCACCGGCAAGGGCCTGTGCGCGGACGCGGTCGCGTATCGGCTCGGCGCGTACACGCGGTTCGTCGTCGACTGCGGCGGCGACATCGCAGTCGGCGGAGTCGGCGCTCAGCTCGAGCCGTACGAGATCGAGGTCGAGCATCCGCTCAGCGGCGAGTCGGTCGGCGCCGTCCGCCTCGACCCGCGGCGGCGTCGCGACCTCCGGCCTGAACGTCCGGATCTGGCGCAATCCCGACGGCAGCTTCGCCCACCACCTTCTCGACCCCAGCACAGGCAGGCCGGCCTGGACCGGGCTGGTCGGCGCGACCGCCATCGGCGCCACGGCGCTCGAGGCCGAGACGCTGTCGAAGATGGCGCTGCTGCTCGGACCCAAGGCGCGCGCGCGAAGTCCTGGCAGAGCACGGCGGCCTGATCGTCCACGACGACGGCGACGTCGAGCCGATCGGCCCGATCGATCGGCGCCCCCTGCCGCGGAGCCACCCTCGGTGCGACCGCATGAGGAGTCAGGCGGAGCCCATCTCCTTCCTGTGGTGGCTCGTCAGTCGGGCATCCGGGATCGTCGCGCTGGTGCTGATCTCGCTGTCGGTGATCATGGGCCTGGCGATGGCCACCAGGGTGCTGCGCCGGCCGGGAGCCAAGCGCGCCGTCGCGAAGCTCCACGAGCACGTCGCGCTGACCGCGCTGCTCGCGATCGGTGCGCACGGGCTCTCGCTGCTGGGCGACCAGTGGCTCAAACCCGGCTGGGACGGGATCACCATGCCGTTCGCGCTCGGCTACCGGCCGCAGTTCACCGGTATCGGGATCATCGGCGGCTACATGGCGCTGCTGCTCGGCCCAAGCTTCTACCTGCGCCGGCGGATCGGAGCTCGGCGATGGCGCCGACTCCACACGCTGATCTTCGTCTCATGGCTCCTTTGCGCCGCGCACACGCTCGGCGCGGGCTCCGACGCGCAGCGGCTGTGGCTCCGGGCGATCGTGTTCATACCTGCCGTGCCGATCGCATACCTGCTCGTGCTGCGCGTGCTCAGAGGTGACGCGAAACAAGCCCGCAAGGCAACGCCTCAGCGGACGTCCCCGCGGTCCAGCTCGATCGGAAACGAGAATGCGCCCGTCCACGCAGGCGAGATCAGCCGCGCGGCCGCATAGACGGCCCCGCGTGAGCAACCTAAGTGAAGGTCATCTCATCGGTGGCTGATCGAAAGTTAAGATGCCTCGCCGAGACTCGCTGCCCGGATGCGCTCGAAGCTTCTCGTTGCACCAGCAGTACTCGTCGGTTTGGCAGGTTGCGTGGGCAGCGGATCCGGCAGCGGCGCAGCAACTCACGGGGCGGCCGTACCTGGTTCGGGCTCGCGTCCGACGCAGGTCTATCGCGTGCAGTTGACAGGGGTGACCGAGACGCCTCGCGGCGCGATGAACGGAATCGGCGCGGCGATCATCGCATTCCACGGCAAATCGCTGGTCTGCTGGCGATTCGCCCACCTGCACGGGTTCACCGATGCCACCTCGGCGCATGTCGAAGCCGCAACGGGCGGACGCACGCGAACGAGCGTCATCGCGCTTTCACCGGGTCCGCGCCTTCATCATCAGGGATGCGTTGCGGTCAGTCCGGCCCTGAGCGGGCGGATCTGGGCTCACCCTCGCGGTTACTACATGAATATCCACAGTAAGCAATACCCGCGGGGAGCGGTCCGCGGGCAACTCTGAATGCAAGGGGCGGGGAGCACCCGGCCTACTCAGACAACCCTCGCTCCCGCTCCGACCAGTAGCGCTCCGCATCGGCCTCCATCTGCGCCAGCCGGGTGTAGTAATCGGGAAACTCGTTCAGGTGGGCCCGCGCGATCTTGCCGGTCGTGCGCTCGTCGTCATCGCTGACGTTGGTCGCGGGATCACGGCGACCGTGCTCGAGCTCCACCTTCAGCCCCATTCCGAACTGCTCGACGTCGAACAGCGAGCTGTCCCAGTCGATTCCGATCTGCTCGCCGATTCGGCGGGCGTCGTCTGCCGAAAAGTCGCGATGTTGCTCCATGCCAAGTCTGACGGAAACGCGCCGCCGGGCCGGCGGCGTCGCGCTACCCGTGTCGGACGACAGGGTCACGAGGTCGGCCCCGGCCCTGGTACCCGCGGGAACACGAAGGCAGGTCTCATTTCGTGGGCCGGTCGTGTCTCGCATCTCGCCAATTACGGGGCCGCGGCGCCTGCCTTGCCTCGGCGAGCAGTAGCCGGCGGCGACGCTGATCACGTGCCCGCTTCGGACGAGCAGCACGGCCGAGCTCGCCCCCGGTGGTCACTGATGCAAGCCGCGGATGCAGAACTTTCTCACCGAGCGACGAATCGCACGGGGTCTGCTCATGCGGTGACGCACCTCAGCGTCGCCTGCGAAGCCCGGTGAGCGTCGCTTCGATTTCGGACGTTAGTAGGTATAGGTCGAGCTGCTCGGGGTCGGCCGGATCGAATGGGTGAAAGCCGAGTCGCTGCCACCAGCTACGCGCGCCCGTGGTCAGGGCGGTCACGACGACGGCGCGGCAGGCCGCCTTCTGGTTGAGCTCGACCGCGGTTGCGAGTACGTGAGCGACCAGCGCCGTTCCCACGCCCAGGTTGCTGTACCTGCGGTCCACCGCCAACCGACCGAGCAGCAGCGCCGGGACCGGATCCGGTGCGTGCTTTGCCAGCTCGCGCGGAGCGGCTGAGCGATCGATCGCGGTCATCGCGATGCTTGCGTAGGCCACCACGACCTGATCGGCGTCGGTGATCACCCAGGTCGCGGCTGCGTCCCGGCGGCGGCTCTGACCGGCGTAGCGGCGAAGCCACTCATCCAGGACCCGCTCGCCGCTATCTAACTGGTTGCGATCATCGCGCCCCAGATCGAGCAGCCGCGGGCGGCGAAGCTCAGTCAAGCCACGCGAACTTGCGCCTGCGACGCAGCGCCCGCGCCAGCCGCTCGTTCACTCCGGCCGGCTGCTCGAGAGCTTCACTGAAGGCAACGGCGGCCTCGGGCGAGAGGCGAACACTCGGACGCTCCGCCAGCACCTGCTCGGCCCTAGCGGCAGCCGCCTGGACTACGAACGCCGACACGTTCAGGTGTGCGGCAGCCGCCGCCCGCTCCAACAGAGCCTTGTCCGCAGGATCAACGCGGATCTGAAGCCGCTCAGCTTTCACGCTAGCCATGTACTTACGATGGCAGTACAACGCCGGTCTGTCAAGTCGTCCGGTCGTTACCGGACGCACACGGATGTTCGTTAAGTTCGACTCCAGTTCGTTAACCGTCTCAAATGCCGCGACGTGGCCCGACCGGAATGCGGCGCATCCCATAGACACAGGCGATTGCAAGCCTGCCCGAGCCGCGGCTTCGGACTGCTTGGCCATACGAGCCCGGCTCCGAAAACCAACCCGTTTGCAGGAAGGTTGTCCGCTCGCCCGGATACGAACCTACATCTCCGCCCCATCGCGGCGGCGACGAATCCTCAACCCAAACCCGTCCATTTGCAGGACTTTTGAGTACCGCTACCGGGATTCGAACCCGGGTTTCCGCCGTGAGAGGGCGGCGTCCTAGTCCCCTAGACGATAGCGGCGAGGGAGACCCGCGATGGCAAGCGTAGCGTGGCGAAGCGAAGCCCAGATATTCACAAGAACAGGCGCCCCGGCCCTCCGCCTGATGGTAGCTTCGCCGCCGACGCGGGAGCGCCGCCTTGCCAGAGCCCGATCCCTCCAACGGACACCACGCTGGCCTGACCCGCCGCACCTTCCTCGTCGAGGGCGCGGCGAACGGTCGCGGCCGGCACGCTCGCCGGGCGGCTGAGTCGAGACGACGTCGCGCCTGGTGGCGGCCCGCCCACGACCTCACTCAGCCACACAGGCTCGCAGCTCGAGGCGCTCCGCGTGCTCGGCCGCGCCCGGATGCGGCTGCCCGACTCGCTGCCCAACCCGAGCCTCGCGGTCGGCACCGACACGATCCCCGAGATCGAGCACGTCGTCGTGCTGATGCTGGAGAACCACTCCTACGACAACCTCTTCGGGATGCTCGGGCGCGAGCCGGGCCAGCGCCCCCGCGGCGACGGCTTCGCGCTGGCCCAGGACGGACTCCCCGACGGCCACCAACCCGTACCCGGACGGCCGCCTTCAGCGCGCGTTCCGGATGCCGACGACCTGCCAGTTCGACGGCGTCCCGAGCCAGGAGTGGACGGCGAGCCACAACCAGTTCAACAACGGCGCCAACGACGGCTTCGTGCGCACGACGATCGACTCGTTCACCTCGCAGATCGTCGGCGCGGTGGCGATGGGCTACTGGACCCGGGACGACCTACCGCTCACCTACGCGCTGGCGAGCACGTTCCCGATCGGCGACCGCTGGTTCTGCAGCTGCCTGGCGCAGACCGACCCCCAGCGCCGCTATCTGATCGCCGCGACCTCGAGCGGGATGACCGACGACATCGGCACCGGCCCGGGCAACATCGTCCCCAACGCCACGCTCGGCGCGCCCGCCAACGGAACGATCTTCCAGCGCATGAGCAACGCGGGCATCACGCTGGGCCGACTACAACGCGAGCTTTCCCGACCGGCGCGACGATGGAGCTCTACCCGGACAACGACGCGCGCCTATTCGGAGACGAACGCCAAGCCGATCGTCGCAGTTCTTCACCGACGCCAAGGCCGGCACGCTGCCCCAGTTCAGCCTGCTCGACCCCGACTTCGGCACCCAGTCGCAGGAGAACCCGCAGAACATCGCGGTCGGCGAGGGCTTCCTCGGGCAGGTGGTCGACGCCCTGCGCAGCTCGCCGCTGTGGCGAAAGACGCTGTTCATCCTCACCTACGACGAGCACGGCGGCTACTACGACCACGTCCCGCCGCCGGTCGCGCTCGCCCCCGACTCGATCCCGCCGACGGTCCAGCCCGGCGAGTCGACGTACGACGGCTTCGCCCGCTACGGCTTCCGCGTCCCGTCGATCGTGGTCGGCCCGTACGTGAAGCGCGACTACGTCAGCCAGCGTGGTCTACGACCACACCTCGATCCTCGCGTTCCTCGAGCGCAAGTGGAATCTCGCAGGCGATGACCTACCGCGACGCGAACGCCAACGACCTGACCGACTTCCTCGACCTGCAGGCGCTGCCGGCCGGGCAGCCGACCTTCCCCGAGCTGCCGCCCCTTGTCCCGGCCGGCAACGACGCGCGCGCGGCTCGCCTGCTCGAAGACCGGACCGGGCAAGGTTCCGGCGCCGCTGCCCGCGCAGAAGCTCTCCGATCCGTCGGCACGGGTCAACCGACGGCTAAGCGCGGGCTCGTGGTCGAGCTCCAGACCGATCGCGGGACGATGACCGGGCTGGAGGTCGAGCTGTTCCAGGGCCGGCACCGCGTGGCGCACCAGTTCGTGGCAAGTGTCGGCTACCCGGAGCACCGCGTGATCGTCCGCGTCCGCGGCCGGGCGCCCAAGACCGGGCACTACACGCTCGTCGTGAGGCAGGGCTCGCGGACGCTCGTCGCGACGCCGGTCGGCGTGCGTTGATCGCGCGACCCTGGGAGAGAGGGCGCTTCCGTCCGGGCTGTCTGTGAGCATGTGTTCGACCTTTGTAAACGTGGTGGCGCCAGCGTGGGATGCACTCTCCACCCCGCCGCGGTACTCATAGGCCAGGTAGCTGCAACGTCTGCGGAGGCCTCCACGACATCGCCGGTGTCGAAGACACCTACGTCTACCTTCTCAGGGCTCTACTTGGGTGACGGCCACATTTCGCCATTCCCCAGGGGCGTCTTCCGACTGCGCATCACCCTCGATACGAAGTATCCGGGGATCGTGTAACTCGGCGGCTCAGGCGATGGACACCATCAGTGGCCGAAGGGCATCGATCACCCAGCGATGCAGAGAGAAGTGCGTCGATGTCAACTCCTACTGGAAGAGCTGGCCGCGCCTCGTTCCACAACACGGTCCCGGGCAGAAGCACGAACGGACGATTGAGCTCACCGACTGGCAGAGGCCGCTAGGTCGAGCGATGGCCGGAGCAGCTGCTTCGCGGCCTGATCCATTCGGATGGCTACCGCTTTATAAAACCGGCCGCTGCAACTGGGTCTGCCCTCGATACAGATTCACGCAGGTCTCGAGCGACATCCGCGGCATCTTCTGCGACGCCTGCGATCTGATCGCTGCATCGACCAGGGCCGGGAAACGAACGAGCTACGTCTCGCGCAAGGGAGACGTGGCGACACTCGACAGTTCATCGGGCCGAAGCGATGGGCCGCCGCCAGCGGTCAGAGGCGCCGGCGAGACCGCCCTCACAGCCAGCCCTTCTCCTCCGCCACCCGCACGGCCTCCGCCCGGTTGCGCGCGTCGAGCTTCTGCATCACCGACGAGAGGTGGTTGCGGACCGTCCCGGGCGATAGATAGAGCGCGCCGGCGATGTCGGCGACCGTCGCGTGCTCGCGCGAGCCGCGAGCACCTCGTGCTCGCGCGGGGTCAGCGGGCTCTCGCCCTCGCTGAGCGCCGCCGCGGCGAGGCCGGGGTCGACGACGCGCTCGCCGGCGGCGGCGCGGCGGATCGCGCTCGCGAGCTCGCGGCGGGCGCGTCCTTGAGCAGGAAGCCGGCCGCGCCGCCCTCCATCGCGCGGCGCAGGTAGCCGGGCCGCCCGAACGTGGTCAGGATCAGCACCCGGCAGTCGGGCAGCTCGCGGCCGGAGCTCCGCCGCCGCCTCGAGCCCGGTCGCGCCCGGCATCTCGATGTCGAGCAGCGCCACGTCCGGACGCGGCGTCGAGCGCCGCGGCCACGACCTCGTCGCCGCGCGAGACCTGGGCGACGACCTCGATGTCGGGCTCGAGCCCGAGCAGGCTCGCGAGCGCGCCGCGCACCATCGCCTGGTCCTCGGCGATCAGGACGCGGATCACGATCGGCGGCAGCCGGCACCGTGCACCGCGAGCCGGTAGCCGCCGCCCGGGACGCACGCCCGCCTCGACCCGCCCGCCGAGCTGCCGGGCGCGCTCGGCGAGCCCCGTCGAGCCCGTTGCCGCCCGTGTCGCCGTTGACCGAGCCGCGCCGCGCCGACGCCGTCGTCGACCACCTCGACGCCGGCGTCGGCGAGGCCCGCGCTGACCGTCAGCGTGCAGTGACTCGCGCCGCTGTGGCGGATCACGTTGGTCGCGCCCTCGCGCACGGCCCAGGCCAGCACCGCCTCGACCGTCGGGTCGAGCGTCGCGTCGGCGCGCGCACGACGTCGGCGCGGATCCCGGCCGCGGACAGCGCCATCCGCGCGCCCGCGAGCTCGCCGTCGAGCGTCGGCTGGCGGTAGCCGCTGACCGCGTCGCGGACCTCGCTCAGCGCCTCGCGCGCGACGTTCTCGAGCTCGGCGACCTCGCGCGCCGCCTCGCTCGGCGCGGTCGGGCAGCAGCCGGCCGGCCAGCTCGGCCTTCAGCGCGATCACCGACAGGCTGTGGCCGAGCAGGTCGTGCAGATCGCGGGCGAACCGCTCGCGCTCCTCGGCGACCGCCAGCCGCGCCAGCTCGGCCCGGGCCTCGCTGAGCTGGTCGTTGCGGACCCGCAGATCGCGCATCACCAGGATCAGCATCCCGATGCCGGCGCTGCTCGCGACCCAGCCGATCGACCTGTCCCCCGTTGGCGCCGCCGATCGCCGACGTCACGCCGGCGAGCACCGCGCACGCGAGCACGCCCGCGAACTCCGAACGCGGGCGCGAGATCAGGCCCGGCGCAGGCGGCGCAGTACGTGAACAGGAATCCCCAGCCGCCGCCGTCGCTGAGCGTCAGCGCGGTCGCGATCGCGACCAGCAGCGACGAACAGCGCCGGCAGCACGCCGGTCGGCGTGCGCTGGCGCCAGAGCAGCACGAGCGCGATGTAGACGCGCGACGAACGCCGACGCGCCCCGACGATCGTCAGCCCGTGGCCGAGCGCGGTGCCGTGCTTGGCGAACGCGTTGACCAGCCGGGAAGAGGATGAACGCGAGCCAGATGAACGCGCCCGTGTACTTCGCGATGCCGCGCGGGCGGCCGTCGAACCACAGGCCGCGAGCCGCCGCGCTCCGGCAGTCGGCCTGCCGCCGCAGCGCGCGCTTCGTCGCTCCGTCATCGCCACCTCACCCTGCGGCTGGCGCAGGAACCGGACCATCAGATAGATCCCGATCGCCGTCCAGATCGCCAGCGACCGCAGGTCGGTGGCGTTGAAGCCGGCGCCCGTCGTGTGCGGGTTGAACGCGTACTGGAGCCCGTTGGCCAGCGGCTTGATCGGGAAGAAGCTTGGCGATCGTCGTTCAGCGCCTTCGGCATCGCGGTGGTCGGGAACCAGATGCCCGAGATGAACGTCAGCGGCAGCACCGTCAGGTTGACGATCACCGGCGCGGCCTCGGCGTTCGAGATGAACCGGGTGATCCCGATCCCGAGCGTCGTGAACGCCGCGGTCCCGAGCACGAGCGTCGCGATCAGGCCGGGCAGCGTCGAGGCGCGGATGTGGACGCCGTAGGCGAGCGCGCCCGAGCGCGAGCGTCACGACCGTGATCGCGGCGACGATCAGCACGGTCGAGCCGATCCGCGCCGCGACGTAGGCCCAGCGCGGCAGCGGCGTGCCCTGCATCCGCTTGAGAATCCCTTCGTCACGGAGGATCGCGGTGCTGATCGCCATGTTCACGTACGTCGTCGCCGATGATCGCGTAGGCGAGGATCCCCGGCACGAAGAAGTCGTCGTACGGCAGTCCCGCCGAGCGCGTGCAGGTGCGCTCCCTTGTTGAGGCTCGCGAAGATCACCAGGAACATCAGCGGGAACACGAACGTGAAGATCCCGCGGCCGCGGTTGCGCCAGTACGCGCGCTGCTCGTAGCGGATCTGCCAGACGACGAGGCCGAGATCGCGCCTCAGCGATGGGCGTCGAGCGACGGAGCTCATGCCGGTCACCTCCTCGCTTGACGTCTGCGCGCGGGCAGCGGAGCCCGTCAGCTCCAGGTAGATGTCCTCGAGCGTCGGCTGGTTGACCGAGAAGTGCCCGAGCTCGACGCCGCGCTCGATCGCCCAGCTGGTGATCCGCTGCGCCGCGAGCACCGGCTCGCGGGTCACCACGAGCACGCGGTCGCCGTCGATCGAGCGCTCGCCGCGGAACGTCGGGCAGGTCGCCGAGCGACCAGTCGCTCGGCAGCCTGAAGCGGATCTCGGCCGGCCGCAGGTCGCGGCCGCCGAGCTCCTCGGGCCGGCCGCTGGCGATGATCTCGCCGGCGTTCATGACCGCGACCCGGTCGGCGAGGGACTGCGCCTCGTCCATGTAATGGGTGGTCAGGAAGACGTCTTGCCGAGGTCGCACAGCGAGCGGACCGTCGACCACGCGCCGCGGCGCGCCGCGGGGTCGAAGCCGGTCGTCGGCTCGTCGAGGAACACCAGCTCCGGGTCGCCGACCAGCGCGAGCGCCAGGTCGAGCCGGCGCAGCTGCCCGCCCGACAGCTCCTTGGCGCGGACGTCGCGCTTCTCGCCCAGGTCGACCAGCTCGATCAGCTCGTCGACCGGGCGGCGGCGCGCGTAGTAGCGGCCGTACATCTCGATCAGCTCGGCGACCGTCAGGTCGGTCTGCACACCGCACTGCTGCAGCACGATCCCGACCCGCTCGTGGAGCTCGCGCTGGCCGTCGGCCGGATCGATCCCGAGCACGCGCGCCTCGCCGCCGCTGCGCGGTCCGGTAGCCCTCGAGGATCTCGACGACGCTCGTCTTGCCGGCGCCGTTCGGGCCGAGCAGGCAGAACACCTCGCCGCGCGCGACCTCGAAGCTGACCCCGCGCACCGCCTCGAACGGAGCCGTAGGACTTGCGCAGGTCGCGCACTTCGATCGCAAGCTCCCGGGAAGATGAGTCAATCGTTGTCATGCACGCGCAGCGTACGGGTGCGACGGCGCGCCGCGTAAGTGTCGGGCGGCCGAAACCAGCCATGACATTCGTCATGCGTTCCAGCGGCTCAGAACCTCCGTCTCTCGCTCGAATCCGAGCACCCCGATCGGACGCCGGCGCCGAGCGCAAACCGCGCCCCGGCCGGCCACCTCCATCCCGAGCCAGCGCGCCGTCACCACCCGCAGGATGTGGCCGTGGGCGAACGCCGCCGCGTCGCCGCCGGCGCCGCGCAGGCGCTCGAGCACCCGGTCCGCCCGCGCGCCGACCTGCGTCGGGCGTCTCCCCTCCCGGGCAGCCGTCGCGCCACAGGCTCCAGTTCGGGTCGCGCTCGCGGATCTCGGGCGTCGTCAGCCCCTCGTACTCGCCGTAGTCCCACTCGTGGAGGTCGTCGCAGATCTCGGCGACGTCGCCGAACCCCGCCAGCTCGCAGGTCTCGCGCGCCCGCCGCAGCGGGCTGCAGAGCACGAGCGAGAACGTCCATCCGGCGAGCACCTGCTGCCAGCGCCCGCGCGCGCTCGCGCCCCCGCTCGGTCAGCGGCAGGTCGGTGTGGCTCGTGTGCCGGCCGCTGGCAGGCTCCACTCGGTCTCGCCGTGGCGGACCACGACGATCTCCGTGACGCTCGACCACCGGCACGCCGGCCGCGGCCGCCACCGGCGGCTACACCCCTCCGGTGCGCTCGATCTCGCTCGATCTTCCCGCGCCGCCGCACGTGGCGCTCCTCCATCGACACGGTCGCGGCGAGGAACGGCGGAATGATCTCGGCCGCCAGCTCGGGCCCGATCACTCGCGCCCCGAGGCACAGCACGTTGACGCCGTCGTGCTCGACGGCCTGGTGCGCGGTGTAGGTGTCGTGGACCGTGGCGCGTAGATCCCGCGGATCTTGCACGCCGCGACCGACACGCCGGCGCCCGAGCCGCACACCAGGATCCCGCGCTCGGCGACGCCCGAGACGATCGCGCGCCCAACCTCCAGCGCCTTGTCCGGGTAGTCGACCGGCTCTGTCGAGTCGGTCCCGAAGTCGAGGATCTCGTGACCCGCGGCCTCGATCACGCCCAGCAGGCGATCGCGAAACGGGAACCCCGCGTGGTCGAAACCACAGGCAACGATCATCAGGAAACCTCCGTTGTCGATGGCTCGGCCGTGTGCTCGAGCTCGTGGACGGCGAGCAGCGCCGCGCCGAGCACGCCGGCGCGCACGCCGTGCCGGGCGAGCCGGATCGTCGACGTGATCGGCGAGCCCGGGAGGACGTACTCGCGCGCGACGCGGGTCGCCGGGCTCGAGCAGCAGGTCGCCGGCAAGCGCGGCGCCGCCGCCGATCACGACCTCGTCGGGGTCGAACGTGTTGATCGCGTTGGCGACCCCGATGCCGACCCGCTCGGCCCAGACCTCGACGATCCGCGCGGCGACCGGGTCGCCGTCGGTGCGCGGCGCTCGACGGCGTCGGCCACCGGCACCGGCTTCGCCCGCGCGCCTCGAGCCGCCCGAGCGCGGAGTCCGGGTACGAGCTCGCCGGCCTCGCGCCGCGAGCCGGTCGAGCGCGTGGCCCGGCGGCCACGGACTCGAGCGATCCCGGCTGCGGGAACCCGTCGGGCGTCGGCGACCGGGTCGTCCCCGTCGAGGTCGAGCCCGACGATCGTGTGGCCGAGCTCGCCGGCGCCGCCGGTCGAGCCGCGGTAGATCCGCCCGCCGAGCACGAGCCCGCCGCCGACGCCGGTCCCGATCGTCAGCATCACGAGGTTGCGCGCGACCAGCCGCAGCTCCTCGTCGTGGGCTTCGGCGAGCGCCGCGACGGTGGCGTCGTTGTCGACGAACACCGGCACGCCGAGCCGTTCGCCGAGCACCTGCCGCAGCGGCACGTCGGCCAGCGGGACGTTGACCGACGAGACGACGCGGCCGGTCTCGAACTCGACGACCGACGGGACGCCGACGCCGACGCCGTCGAGCTCGTCTCCGCTGGCCTCGCCCACCATCGCGACGAGCTGGTCGATCAGCGCGCCGGAATCGGACAGCTCGGTCGGCCGCATCACCGACTCGCCGAGCTCGCCGGCCCGACAGCGACGCGACCGCCACCTTGGTGCCGCCGAGGTCGACGCCGACGACCGACGGGCTCACAGGCGCGCCGCCGCCGCCGGGTCGAGGAGCACCGTGAGCTCGTCCGCGAGCGGCACGAGCATCGACGCGGGCACGTGCGGGTCGGGCTTGGCGCTCGGGCCCGAACGCGGCCGCGACCGCGTCGGCCTTCGACTCGCCCGTGACGAGGAACACGATCTGCCGAGCGCTGGCGAGCGCCGGCAGCGTCAGCGTTACCCGCGGCACGAACGGCTCGAGCCCGGCCTCCTCGACGCCGACCACCAGCCGCGAGCGCTCGGCCAGCGACGGCTGGTCGGGGAACAGCGACGCGCAGTGCCCGTCGGGCCCGAGCCCGAGCAGCACCAGGTCGAACTCGCGGCGTCGCCGGCGTCGCGCAGCGTCGCGCTCGTACGCGTCGGCGCCCTTCTCGGGCCCGAGCTCGCCCTGCATCCGCTTGACCGCGGGCGCGCGGCAGATCGTCGAGCGGGTCGAGCAGCGACTGCTTGACCAGCCGGTAGTTGAGAGCGGTCGTCCGAGGGCGGGACGCAGCGCTCGTCGCTGAACCACAGGGTCGTGTCGCCGAGATCGCGGCCCAGCGCGCGGACCGCGCGCGCCAGCTCCTCGTAGGCCGCGCGCGGCGTCGAGCCGCCGGTCAGCACGACGTCGCCGCCATGCAGCACCGCGCTCAGCAGCATCGCCGCGCACGCGCGCGCCGGATCCTCGAGCACCTCGATCTCGAGGCTCATCCGCACAACCTCCGCGCCGCTTCGAGCGCGGGACCGTAGGTCGGGTCGCGCAGCAGCGCCTGCCGGACGCCCTCGCCGAGGATCCCGCCCTCGCCGCGCGACGCGCCGAGCACCAGCCAGCTCCGCTCGTCGCCCGTCCGACCGACCTCTCGTGCGCCTGCAGCCCACCGGGGGCGCGGTCGAGCGACAGCGAGCAGCCGGCTCGCCAGCCGACGGTGACCCCGGCCAGCCCGGGCGCCTCCTGGTCGAACGGCGCCAGCTTCAGCTCGATCGCGGGCTCGCCCGACGCGGGGCGTCGCGGTGCCGCGCCGCCCGTCGCCGTTGCGCGACTGAAGCGGCCGATCGTCCAGTCAAGCCGCGACGCGAGCCAGCCGGTCAGGAGCGCCGCGCTCGCACCCGAGCTGGGGCTGGTGGCGGACGCAGACCTCGTCCAGTCGCGCGCAGCGCCGGGCAGTCGCCAGGGCGGGTCGAAGCTGGCCGCCAGCCGCTCGCGCCAAGGGGTCGTGCGCAGCCACGCCAGGTCGACGACGTACACGCGAGCGCAGCAGCTCGGCGGCGCGCGTCAAGCGCCGTCGGTCGGCTCGTGCGTCGTCGGAGTCGAGCAGGATCACGTCGATCATCGGCAGCAGCGCGCTCGACCGCCTCGTCGTGGCCGTGCGGCGACCCACAGCACGTCGGCAGCTCGGACACCAGCACCGGGTCGACGATCGTGTCCAGCCGCGCGCAGGTGCTCGGGACCGAGGTCGATCTCGACGCGTCTCGTGCATCGCCGATGAGTCTCGCCGCCGGGCGACTCGTCGTAGCTCATCACCGCGACGCGCGTCGAGCGTCTCGCGGCCCTCCTCGACCGCGCACAGGATCGTGCGCGAGGCGTGGTAGCGCCCGACCCGCTCGAGCCGGTTGGCGATCTCGCCCTTCCACTCGCGGTCGACGACCACGACGAGGTTGAGGACCCGCGCCGGCGCGAGCGCGCGGTTGGCGGCGTGGCGCTTGCGCAGCAGCTCGCGCAGCGCGGCCTCGATCGCGTCCGGGGTCGTGTCCCGTGCTGCCCAGACGTCTTCGCTCAAGCGACGGCTCCGTGCCGGTCGCTCACAGCCGCCGCCACTTGCGCCCTCCCTCGAGCAGGCGATTCGCCTCCTCGGGCCCTGCGGACCCAGCCGGGTACTGCGGAATCGGCGAGGTGGTGTCCTCGTGCCAGGCGGTCAGGATCGGATCGATGATCCCCCACAGCGCCTCGATCTCGTCGTTGCGCGTGAACAGCGTCGCGTCGCCGCGCATCGCGTCGAGGATCAGCCGCTCGTACGCCTCGGGCGACTCCGACAGGAACGAGGTTCCGTAGCGGAACTCCATGTTCACCGGGCGGATCCGCATCCGCGCGCCGGGGATCTTCGCGCCGATCGACGACCGACACGCCCTCGTCGGGCTGGACCGTGAGGATGATCTGGTTCGGCTGGACCCCGACCGAGCCCGTGCTCTGGAACGCCACGTGCGGGACCGGCTTCGAGCGTGACCGCGATCTCGGTCACCTTGCGCGCCAGGCGCTTGCCGGTCCGCAGGTAGAACGGAACGCCCGGCCCAGCGCCAGTTGGACACGTGCAGCCGCAGCGCCGCGTAGGTCTCGGTGCGCGAGTCGCGGCGGGACGCCCTCCTCCTCGCGGTAGCCCGGGCACGCGCTTGCCGCCGACGACGCCCGGCGCCGTACTGGCGCGCGGACCGCCATCGACGGGACCTCTTCGACGCGCGGGCGGGACGATCGCCTCGAGCACCTTGACCTTCTCGTCGCGCACGCGGTTGGCCTCGAACGACGATCGGCGGCTCCATCGTCAGCAGCGACAGCAGCTGCAGCATGTGGTTCTGGACCAGGTCGCGCAGCGCGCCGGCGTGGTCGTAGTAGCCGGCGCGCCCCTCGATCCCGATGTCCTCGGCGGCGGTGATCTGGACGTGGTCGATGAAGTTGCGGTTCCAGACGGGCTCGAACAGCGTGTTCGCGAACCGGAGCGCCATCAGGTTCTGGACCGTCTCCTTGCCGAGGTAGTGGTCGATCCGGAAGATCTGCGACTCGTCGAACACCTCGCAGCAGCTCGGCGTTCAGCTCCCGGGCCGAGGCGAGGTCGTAGCCGAACGGCTTCTCGATCACGATCCGCGTCTCGGCGTCCTCGGCCTGGCTCGAGCCCGGCGCCGCCGAGCTTGCCGGCGATCACCGGGAAGAACTCGGGCGCGGTCGACAGGTAGAAGACGCGGTTCAGCGGGTGGCCGGCGCGCTCGTCGAACTCGCGCAGGGCGCCGTCGAGCTCGCGCGTAGACGCGCGTCGTCGTCGAACGCTCCCGGAGACGTAGCGCAGGTCTTCGAGCAGCCCGTCGAGCACGTTCGGGATCCGGCTTGCGCCGCGAGAAGCGCTCGATCGACTCGCCGCGCGATCTCGCGGAACTCCTCGTCGCGCGTGATCGCGGCGGGCGACGCCGACCAGCTCGAAGCGCTCCGGCAGCGCTCCCTCGTGGGCGAGGTTGTAGAGCGCCGGCAGCAGCTTGCGGTGGGCGAGGTCGCCGGTGGCGCCGAAGATCACCAGCGCGGTCGGGTGGACCGGGCAGCCGCTCGAGCCCCTCGACCAGCGGGTTCTCGGCGGCGGTCTGATCCGCGACGGCGGTGTCATCTGCACCCGGGCTCCACGCTAACTCGCTCGCAGGAGCGCGCTGATCCGCTCGGTCAGCGCCCGGACGGCGGCGGCGGGATCGCCCTCGAGCTTGACCCGCTCGGCCGGCAGCCCGTGGCGACGGAGCGTCTGCGAGGTCGCCCGCCGCCTGGGCGGCGATCAGCGTGCCGAACGAGTAGCGCTGCGCCCGGGATCTCGACGTCGCGTCTGCGGGTCGTTGACGAGCTGCAGGAACCGCCCGGTCGGCGGGCCGCCCTTGTGCAGCTGGCCGGTCGAGTGCTGGAACCGCGGCCCGTAGCCGAAGGTCACCGCCGCGCCGGTCGCTGCCCGGATCGCGATCCGCAGCTCGGCGACCGCCGCGTCGAGCTCGTCGGAGGGAGGCAGGTAGCCCAGGATCGCCACGTAGTGGGGCGGGTTGGCGTCGGCCAGCAGCGCGCGCAGCGCGGCGTCGTCGGCGGACTCGAACGTCGGCACCGAGCCCGAGTCGAGCACCCGCGTTGGTCGTTGTCCTTGGCCTCCTGCACGTTGGGCTGGTCGAACGGGTTGATCTCGAGCGCCCACCCGGCGACCGCGACCGCGAACTCGGACAGGAAGAAGATCCGTCCGAGGTCCGCCGGCGCCGTGCGTCGCGAGCGTGATCGTCGGGTGCCCGGCGCCGGCCAGCTCGTCGATCGCGCTGTCGAGCCGCTCGTCGGGCGTCATCGGCGTTGCGCAGGTAGGCGAACACGCGGTCGGCGCCGTAGACGTCCGGGTCGCCCGAGCGGCTCGTCGGCGACCGGCAGGATCCCGCGCCCGTGCTTGCCGGTCGACTCGGCCACCAGCTGCTCGGCCCACAGGCCGAAGCTCTCGATCGGCTCGCGAGACGAAGAACGTCAGCTTGTCGCGTCCGCGACGCGCCAGCTCGCCGATCGCCGCGCCGAGCCACAGCCCCGGAGTTGCGACTCGCGTCGAGTCGTAGTGCGCGCAGTTCTGCTCGGCCGACCTGGCCGCGGTGCAGCAGCGCCTCGATGTTCGACCCCCATCAGCGCGGCCGGGACCAGCCCGAAATACGAGAGCACCGAGTAGCGACCGCCGATGTCGGGCGGGTTGAGGAAGGACCGCCGCAGCCCGTCGTCCGCTGCGAGCTGCTCCAGCGGGCTGCCAGGATCGGTCACGACCACGAACTGCTCGGGCCCGCGCGAGCGTCTTGAAGTGCCGGTAGTGCGACAGCGTCTCGATCGTCCCGCCGGACTTCGAGGAGACGATGAACAGCGTCTTCTCGAGGTCGACCGACTCCTGGACCGCCGCGCACCACGTCGGGGTGGGTCGAGTCGAGCACCTGGAGGCGCAGGCCGTCCGGGAGCTCGCCGAACGAGCGCCGGATCACCTCGGGGCCGAGCGACGAACCGCCCATCCCGAGCAGGACCGCGTCGGTGAATCCGTCCGCGCGGCACCTGCTCGGCGAACTCGTGCAGCTCGGGCGCGTGCTCGAGCATCGTCTCGGAGACGGTCAGCCAGCCGAGCCGGTCCTCGATCTCGGGGACGCCGGGGCCGCCCCACAGCGATGGGTCGCGCCGCCAGATGCGCTGCGCGACGTTCTCGCGGACCGCGCGCTGGACGCGCTCGGCGACCGGCTCCTGGAGCTCGGCGGGGAGCTCGCCCTGGATCGTGCTCGGCGGCGCCGGTGATCACCGGCGCGCGCCTGCTCCTCGATTCCGGCGAGCAGACGGTTCATCGCGTCCTCGAACTGCTCGACGCCGTCGACCAGCAGCTCGTCGGTGACCTGGCTCATGTCGATCCCGGCCTCGGCGAGCGCCTCGAGGTCCTCGCGTGGGGTCGCTGCTCCGCCGTCGGGCCCGGTGACGTGGCCGTGGTCGGCGAACGCCTGCAGCGTGGCCAGCGGCATCGTGTTGACGGTGTGCGGGCCGACCAGCCCGTCGACGTACTTCGTGTCGGGGTAGGCGGGGTTCTTGGTCCCGGTCGAGGCCCACAGCGGTCGCTGCACGGCGTGCGCCGGCGTGGCGCAGCGCCTCCCAGCGCGGGCCGGAGAAGATCTCCTGGAAGCGGCGGTACGCGCGCGCGTGCGTTCGCCACCGCGGCCGTGCCCTGCGAGGTCGGTGCGCCCCAGCTGCTCGAGCTTCTTGTCGACGTTCGTGTCGACGCGCGAGACGAAGAACGACGCGACCGAGTGAACGTCGAGCGACGAGCCCTCCGCGTGCCGGCGCTCCAGCCCGCGGAGGTAGGCCTCGGCGACCGCGCTCGTATGCCTCGACCGCGAACAGCAGCGTGACGTTGACGTTGATGCCCTCGTAGATCGCCTGCTCGATCGCCGGGCACGCCCTCCGGCGTGCCGGGGATCTTGATCATCACGTTGGGGCGGTCGAGCGCGCTGCCAGTAGATGCGTGCGCCTCTCGAGCGTGCCGCTCGGTGTCGAAGCGCCAGATCGGGCGCGACCTCGAGCGACACGAAGCCGTCGCGCCCGTGGGTCTCGCGATGGACGCCGGCGAGCACGTCGGCGGCCATCTGCACGTCCTTGACCGCGATCCGGTCGTAGATCTCCCTGGCGCTCGAGCCCTTCTCGCGAGCCAGCTCCGCGAGGTCCTCGTCGTAGTCGCTGCGAGCCGAGGATCGCCTTCTCGAAGATCGAGGGGTTCGACGGTCATCCCCCGCAGCGACTGTCCTCCGCGACCATCCGCGCCAGCTCTCCGCTCTCGATCAGCGAGCGGCGGATCTGGTCGAGCCAAACGCTGACGCCCGCCTTGGTCAGGGCCTCGAGTCGTGGGTTCACCTGTGTCGTCGTGCTGCTCATGTTCGAACTCCATTCACTCGTTGGAGAAGCTCCCGGGAGAGCGACGCGACGCGCTCGGCCGTGATCCCGAAGTGCTCGTACACCTGCTTGGCGGGCCCGGACTCGCCGAAGGTCTGCATCCCCACGAATGCTCCGTCGGGGCCGATCCAGCGGTCCCATCCGAACGGGCTCGCCGCCTCGACCGCGATCCGCGCCCGGCACGGCGGGGGCAGCACCCGCTCGCGGTACGCCCGCGTCTGCGTCGGCGAACGTGTCCATGCAGGGCATGCTCACGACCCGCACGCGGATCCCGTCGAGCAGCGTCGGCGGCCTCCAGGCAGAGTGAGACCTCGGAGCCGGTCCCGATCAGGATCAGCTCGGGGTCGCCGCCGTCGGCGTCGCGCAGCACGTACGCGCCGCGCTCGATCGCGTCGTCCGGGATCGCGGCCGGGTCGAGGATCGGCAGGTTCTGGCGCGAGAGCGCGAACGCGGTCGGCGCCATCGAGGCTGCGCAGCGCGAACCGCCAGGCGAGCGCCGTCTCGTTCGCGTCGGCCGGGCCGGATCAACGTTCAGGCGTGGCATCGCCCGCAGCCCCGCCAGCTGCTCGATCGGCTGATGCGTTGGGCCGTCCTCGCCGAGGCCGATCGAGTCGTGCGTGTAGACCCAGATCGACGGCAGCCCCATCAGCGCCGACAGGCGCACCGCGCCGCGCATGTAGTCGGAGAACGTCAGGAACGTCGCCCCGAAGGCGCGGAAGCCGTGGAGCGCCGAGACCGTTGACGATCGCCCCCATCGCGTGCTCGCGGACGCCGAAGCGGAGGTTGCGCCCGCTCGTAGGAGCCCTTCTCGACGTCGCCCCCGTCGAGCGATGTCGGTGTTGCGTCGAGGTCGCCAGGTCGGCCGACCCGCCGACCAGCTGCGGGATCGCCTTCGCCGCCCACTGGATCGCCTTCTCGGAGGCCTTGCGGGTCGCGATCGGATCCGCGTCGGGGTCAAAGCGCGGCGGATCGCGGTCCCACCCGTCGGGCATCCGCATGGCGTCGATCATCTCCAGCACGGCCGCCTTCTCGGGGAGCGCCTGGCGGTAGGCGTCGAAGCGCTGCTGCCACTCGGCCTCGAGCTCCTCGACCGCGCTCGACAGCCCGGCGGAAGTGCGCGAGCGCCTCCTCGGGCACGTAGAAGTGCTTGTCGGGATCCCAGCCCGTACGCCTCCTTCGTGAGCCGAACCTCGTCCTCGCCGAGCGGCGAGCCGTGCGCTGCCGGCGGTGTCCTGCTTGTGCGGGCTGCCGTAGCCGATGTGGGAGCGGACGATGATCAGCGAGGGCCGGTCCTCGACCGCCATCGCCGTCGCGCAGTCGCCTCCTCGAGACGATCGAGCGACGATGTCCTCGCCGAGGTTCTGGACGTGCCAGCCGTAGGCCTCGTAGCGCTCGCCGACGTCCTCGGAGAACGCGAGCTCGGGGTCGGCCCGCGAGCTGAGATCTGGTTGTCGTCGTAGAAGGCGATCAGCCGCCCGAGCCCGAGATGTCCGGCGAGCGAGGAGGCCTCGCGAGCTGACGCCCTCCTGGATGTCGCCGTCGGAGGCGATCACGAACGTGTGGTGGTCGACGATCTCGTGGCCGTGCGCGGTTGAAGCGCGCGGCGAGCATCCGCTCGGCGAGCGCCAACCCGACCGCCATCGAGATCCCCTGCCCGAGCGGCCCGGTCGTGGCCTCGATCCCGGGACTGTACGTTGCGCTCGGGGTGACCGGCGGTCGGCGAGCCGACCTGGCGGAAGTGCTTGATGTCCTCGAGCGTCAGTCGGATAGCCGGTCAGGTACAGCGATCGAGTACAGGAGCATCGAGGCGTGGCCCGCCGAGAGGATGAACCGGTCGCGGTCGATCCACTCGGGATGCGACGGGTTGTGGCGCATCACCCGCGTGTAGAGCACGTAGGCCAGCGGCGCCAGCGCCATCGGGGTGCCGGGGTGGCCGGAGTTGGCCTTCTGCACCGCGTCCATCGACAGCGTGCGGATCGTGTCGACGCACAGCTCGTCGAGCGCGGTGGCGGAGTCAGTCGCGGTCACTGCGCTGAAGAGGTTGCTGAGCGGAAGTGCCACTGAACTCAGCATAGTCAGATCAGCGCCGTGCCGAAACGCCGGGCAGCGGCTTGTCGAACGCTCATCCGAACAGCACCCCGAACCGCTCGTATTCCTCGACCGGGACGCGGCGGACCTCGGCGACCGCGTCGGCGAGCGCCACCAGCTCGATCGCGGTCGACCGCAGCGCCGCCATCATCCCCCAGGCGCCGTCGTGGGCGGCGTCGATCGCCGCCAGCCCGAGCCGCGTCGCGAGCACCCGGTCGAACGCGGTCGGGGTGCCGCCGCGCTGGACGTGCCCGAGCACGGTGGCGCGGGTCTCGTAGCCGGTGCGCTCCTCGATCTCGCGCTCGAGCGCGTAGCCGATCCCGCCGAGCCGGGGATGCCCGAACTCGTCGAACGAGTTCTCCCGCGCCACCTCCATCGTCCCCTCCTTCGGCGCCGCGCCCTCGGCGGCGACGACGATCGAGAAGTAGCGCCCGCGCTCGTGGCGGCGGCTGGATCAGCCGGCAGACCTCGTCGATGTCGAACGGGATCTCCGGGATCAGGATCACGTCGGCGCCGCCGGCGACGCCCGGAGTGCAGCGCGATCCACCCGGCCGTGCGGCCCATCACCTCGACGACCAGGATCCGGTTGTGGCTCTCGGCGGTCGTGTGCAGGCGGTCGATCGCGTCGGTCGCGATCTGCAGCGCGGTGTCGAACCCGAACGTGACGTCGGTCCCGCCGAGGTCGTTGTCGATCGTCTTCGGCACGCCGATCACGTTGACCCCGTCCGCCTGCAGCCGGTTGGCGACGCCGAGCGTGTCCTCGCCGCCGATCGCGATCAGGCCGTCGAGGTCGTGGAGTCGCGAGCGCGTCCGCGGACCCGCTCGACGCCGTCCTCGCGCTTGTACGGGTTGGTCCGCGAGCTGCCGAGGATCGTGCCGCCGCGCGGCAGGATCCCGCGGGTCGACTCGATCGTCAGCTCGTCGAAGTTGTCCTCCAGCACGCCCGCGCCAGCCGTCGCGGAAGCCGACCACCTGATCGCCGTACGCGTCGATCGCCTTGCGCACGACCGCGCGGATGACCGCGTTCAGGCCAGGACAGTCGCCGCCGCCGGTGAGCAGGCCGATCCGCATCGGCGGCGAATCCTATGCATCGGCCGCGTCCAGAAATGCTACGCAGTTGTAGGGTTTCGCACGCTTGACGACCGCCGCCGCGAACCGCTTGCTGTGGGGCTCGATCGCGGGCGGCGCCGGCGCGTCGCGGCCGGGGTCGCGCTGCAGCGCCGGTTCATGCACCGGATCGCCGCGCGATCCCGAGCGGGCGGCGCTCGCCGCACCCGCCGAGGGGCGGCCCGCTGAGCATCACCTCGGCCGACGGGACCGTGCTGCACGCCGAGGCGTTCGGGCCCGAGGACGGCTCCGACCGTCGTGCTCGCGCACGGCTGGACCGAGAACCTGAGTACTGGACCTACGAGATCCGCGCGCTGTCCGAGCGGGGACTGCGGGTCGTCGCCTACGACCTGCGCGGCCACGGCGACAGCGAGCCGGCGGTCGACGGCGACTACTCGATCGAGCGATTCGGCGAGGACCTCGAGGCGGTGCTCGAGGCGTGCGTGCCCGACGGCGCAGCGCGCGATCGTCGCCGGCCACTCGCTCGGCGCGATGGCGATCGCCGCGTGGGCCGAGCACCACGAGGTCGAGCGGCGGGTCGGCGCCGCGGCGCTGATCAACACCGGGCGTCGGCGATCTGATCGCCGAGCAGCTGCTCGTGCCGGTGCCCGAGCATCGCGCAGGCGCTCAACAAGACGATCGCGGTGCACGGGTTCCTCGGGCAGCCGGGCGCCGCTGCCGCGCTTCTCGACGCCGCTGACCGCCGCCGCGATCCGCTACGTCGCGTTCGGCCCGGACGCCACGCCCGCTCAGGTCGCGTTCTACGAGCGGATGCTGATCGCGCTGCCCGCCGGACGTGCGCGCGAGCGTCGGGATCGCGCTCTCGGAGCTCGACCTGCACGACGCGCTCCCGCGGCTGACCGTGCCGACGACGTGATCGCCGGCGAGCAGCGACCGCCTGACGCCGCCGTCCCACGCCCGCCGGATCGCCGAGAAGCTGCCCGCAGCTCGAGCGGCTGATCATGCTCCCGCGAGACCGGGCCACATGGCGCCGCTCGAGCGCCCCGCGGCGGTGATCGAGGCGCTCGAGGAGCTCGCCGCCAAGATCGGGTATGACGCGGGCGCGGTGGCCGCCTGAGCGGCGGCCGGTACCGTTGACGTGCTGTGAGCGCGAGGCTCCCGTCCAGGTGCCGCTCGGCTTTGCTACGTCCTTCGCGAGGACCCCGAGCTCGCCGAGGCGATCCCGGCCGGCGTCGCCAGCAGGCGATCGAGGAGTGCACGGCGCCGGAGATCCACCTGCCCGCCGGGACGCTCCCCGGCACGCGGGCGCATGGCTCGCCGGCGGCGATCGGGCTGCTGGTGCTCGAGGGGCTGCTGATCCGCCGGGTCGGGATCGACGGGCGCTTCGGCGCCGAGCTGCTCGGCGAGGGCGACCTGCTGCGACCCTCGCAGGGGGAGTTCGACTCGCCGATGCTGCCGCTCGAGACGCGGATGGGCGGTGCCCGAGCCGGCACGGCTCGCGGTGCTCGACGAGGAGTTCGTCCAGCAGCTCGCCACGATATCCCGAGCTCGCGCCGGCGATCGTCGCGCGCGCGATGCAGCGCTCCCGCAACCTCGCGGTCAACATGGCGATCGTGCACCAGGCGCGGGTCGACGTGCGGCTGCAGATGCTGCTCTGGCACCTCGCCGGGCGCTGGGGCCGGGTCCGCAGCGACGGCACCGTGCTGCCGCTGCGGCTCACCCACGCGCTGCTCGCCGACCTCGTCGCCGCGCGCCGGCCGACGGTGACCAGCGCGCTGTCCGATCTGGCCAGGCGAGGGCTGGTCAGGTCCCACGGCGATTCGTGGATGCTGTTCGGGGAGGCGCCGGTGGAGCTGCTCGACGTCGACGCGACCGGCGGGTCGCGCCAGCGCGAGCCTTCGCGCTTGGCGTCGAGATCCTGAGCAGCCCTGCACATCGACCCCTACATCGTCCTCGGGCAGCGCGGTCGTCGGCCTGCTCGTCGGGATGACCGGCGCCGGCGGCGGGGCGCTGATGACGCCGATGCTGATCCTGCTGTTCGGCGTCAAGCCCCGGCAGCGCGATCTCGAGCGACCTGGTCGCGGCGCGTGGTGATGCGGCCGTTCGGCGCGGCGGTGCACATCCGCGCCGGCACCGTGAACCTGAAGCTCGTCCGCTGGATGGTGATCGGCTCGGTGCCGGCGGCGTTCCTCGGCGCGTACCTGCTGCGCCTGCTGGGCAACAGCAAGGCCGCCGCAGACACAACATCGAGATCGCGCTCGGAGCGGCGCTGCTGGTGGGCGCGTCCGCGATGGCGATGCGGTTCGTGCTCGACCGTCGCGACGGGCTGCCGCGCAGCGGCGCGATCGGCGAGCTACGGTCAGGCCGCCGCGCGACGGTCGCGATCGGGGTCGATCGGCGGGCTGATCGTCGGGATGACCTCGGTCGGCTCGGGGTCGCTGATGATCGTGCTGCTGCTGTTCCTCTACCCGACGATCGGCGCCAACCAGCTGGTCGGCACCGACCTCACCCAGGCGGTGCCGCTGACGCTGGCGGCTGCGCTCGGCGCGCTGCTGTTCGGTCACGTCGAGTTCGGCGTGACCGCCTCGCTGATCATCGGCAGCGTCCCGGCGGTGCTCGTCGGCTCGCTGCTGTCGTCGAGCGTTCCCGGACCGCTACGTCCGGCCGGTGATCGCGTTCGTGATCTTCGCCTCCGGGCTGAAGTACGTCGGCGTCGGCGTCACCGCGCTCGGCTGGACGCTGTGCGGAGCTGCTGCTCGCCGCCGGCGTGCTGTGGGTTGTGCGGGCGCGCCCCTGGACGGTGGCGGCACGCCGGCCGCGGAGGTCGGACTCGGGCAGCTCCAGGCGCTCGAGGAGGAGGAGCGCGTTGTCGACCAGGCTTGAGGTCCCGGTCGAGGGCGGCACGCTGGCCGCGTTCCGGCTTGGGTCGCACCGCGGCGTCGCCGAGCCGGTGCTCGCGATTCACGGGATCACTTCGAGCCACGCCAGCTGGGTGGCGGTTTCGCCGCGCGCTCGGCGAGCGGGGCGCGCTCGTTGCGGTCGACCTCCGCGGGCGCGGCGAAAGCAACGGTCTGCCCGGGCCATACGGGCTGTCGGCACACGCGCGCGACATGCTCGCGGTGCTCGACGCGCTCGGGCTCGATCGGCGGCGTCGTCGCGGGCCACTCGCTCGGCGCCTACATCGCGGCGCGGCTCGCCGCCGAGCATCCCGATCGGGTGCGCGCGGTGGTGCTGGTCGACGGCGGGCTGCCGCATCCCGGGAACCGAGGGCGCCGACCCCCAGGCGTTCCTCGACGCGTTCCTCGGCCCCGCGCTGGCCCGGCTGCGGATGCGCTTCCCGAGCCTCGAGGAGTACCGCCGAGTGGTGGCGCGCGCACCCGGCGCTCGCGAGCAGCGACGTCGAGGACGCGGATCTGGCCGCGTACGCCGATCACGACCTGATCGGCGAGCCGCCGCGGTTGCGCTCGGCGGTCGTCGAGGAGGCGGTGCGCGGCGACGCCGCCGACCTGTTCGAGTCGGGCGAGGACGCGCCGGCGCTGACGGTCCCGGCGACGCTGCTGTGCGCCCCCCGCGGACTGCAGGACGGTCCCGACCCGATGCAGCCGCTCCCGCTCGCGCAGCGCGTGGGCGGCCGGCCGCGCCGGAGCGGCGCGAGGTGATCGCGGTGCCCGACGTCAACCACTACAGCCTCGTGCTGGGGCGCGCCGGCGCGCGCGAGGTGGCGGACGCGGTGGCGCGGGCCTTGTCGGGCCGCTGATCAGCGCAGCGCGCGCGCCGAGCCCCAGCGCTCCTCGACGCGCGCGAGTCGCCACGCGGCGAGTGCGATCGCCCACGTCGTGACGAACATCGCTACGACGATCACCCCGAGCGTGTTGATGTTCACGCCCTCGACCCAGCCCCAGAAGCCTCCGCGGGCCCCCAGCCGCTGGGCGAGCAGACCTCCCAGCTCGATCGTCCCGATCACCAGCGCGGTCGCGACCGAAAGGCCCGTGATCACGAGGTTGTAGAAGAGCTTTCGGGCCGGCCTGGCGAACGCCCAGCCGTACGCGAAGGTCATGAACGAGCCGTCCAGCGCATCGAGCAGCGACATGCCCGCTGCGAACAGGATCGGGAGGCACAGGATTGCGTAGAACGGCAGGCCCGCGCCCGCGGCGCCGGCCGCGAGGAAGAGCAGCGCGACCTCGGTCGCCGTGTCGAACCCCAGCCCGAACAGGATCCCAACCGGGTACATCTGCCAGGGCGAGCTGATCGTCCGCGTGAGGCGACCGAACAGCGCGGTTCATCGGGCCGCCGACCCGAAGCTTTGACTCGAGCTCGGCCTCGCCGTCACTGGTCGGCTCGCAGCTCGTCCGATCCCCCTGATGATCCCCAGCAGGACCGCGATGTTGAGCGCCGCGATCAGGTAAAGGAAGCCCGCGGAGACGCCCGTCCCGACCAAGCCGGTGATGCTGTGCAGCGCCGAGCCGCCGTTGCGCACCTGGCCGCCGAGCGACCGGATTCCCAGCGCGAACAGGAACGCCAGCACGAACACCACCGTCGAGTGGCCGAGCGAGAACCAGAAGCCCGACGGTCAATGGCCGCTTGCCCTCCCCCATCAGCTTCCGGGTCGTGTTGTCGATCGCCGAGATGTGGTCGGCGTCGAAGGCGTGCCGCAGCCCGAGCGTGTACGCGGTCAGCCCGGTGCCGACGAGGAACGCGCCGGCGCGCGCGACCGGATAATGGTGCGGCGCGACCAGCCCGAGCAGGAGAAAGAAGCCGAGCGCGTGGAGCCCGATCACCGCGCCCGCCATCCCGGCTACCGCCCGCCACTGGCCCGCGTCGAGCGAGGCTCTGGGCCTCGAGTCGCGGGTGAATGCGCTCACGCGGGCATCACCACCCAGAGCCGCGGCGCGAGGGCCGTCAGCGTGTCGCCCGGGAGCTCGCCGACCTGCCCCGCCTGGGCCTGCTGCATCGCGGCCGCCAACTCGCGCCAGGCGAGCGCCACCGCTCCAACTCGTGCGGTCGGCCCCCAGCCGGTGGCGGCCCGGAGTTCGTCGGCGCGAGCGCGGACCTGGTTCAGCGACAGCTCGCCGAAGGGCACGTTGGCGCCGTCGATGTAGACCGTCTGAGCGAGGATCTCGACGAGCGGGTCGGCCATCGCTCAGCGCTCCGCGAACCGCGCCGCAGCGACCGCCGCCTGGCCGTAGGAGATTCCGCCGTCGTTGGCAGGGAGGCGCTCGGGGACGAGCACCCGCAGCCCAGCCTGCCGGAGTCCGTGCGCCGCGGACTCCAGCAGCCTCCGGTTTTGGAAGACGCCGCCGGAGAGGACCACCAACTCGGTTCCCTGGCGCGACGCCGCCCGCACACAGGCCCGCACGGTGGCGCGGGCGACGGCGCGATGGAAGCGGCTCGAGATCGCCCCCGCCGGCGTGCCCGCGGCGGCGTCGGCAGCCACGGCGGTGATCGTCGCGCGCGGGTCGAGGATCGTGAGGCCGTCGCGATCTACCAGCTCGATCTCGTAGGACCCACGCTCGCCGCGGTCGCAGGCCGACTCGAGCTCGATCGCCGCCTGGCCCTCGTAGCTGACGTGCGGGCAGATCCCGCAGAGCGCCGCGACGGCGTCGAACAGGCGTCCCATGCTGCTGGTGAGCGGCGCGTACGGGCTCCGCGAGAGGCGCGCGATGTGGCCCCAGATCCGCCGGTCCACGGCGTCTTCGAGCGCCGGTGGGAGGGCCACCTCTTCGTCATCGGCGGCCGCCGTCAGCCACGCGCACGCCATCCGCCAGGGCTCGCGGATCGCTCGCTCGCCCCCCGGCAGCCCGACCGGCCAGAGCGTCCCCGTTCGGTCGAAGCCCGTGGCGTCGCCGAACAGCAGCTCGCCGCCCCACATAGTGCCATCGGTCCCGTACCCGGAGCCGTCGAAGATTGCGCCGATCGCGGCGCCGGGCTCGCCGTGCTCGGCGAGGCACGCGGCGAGGTGGGCGTGGTGGTGCTGAACGCCGAGCAGCTCGACGTGGTCGCGCTCGAGCGCGTACTTGGTCGAGAGGTATTCGGGATGCAGGTCGTGGGCGATCATCTCCGGCGTGACGGCGAACAGCCCCTGAAAGTGCTCGATCCCGTCCGTGAACGAGCGCAGCGTCTCGTAGTTGGAGAGGTCGCCGACGTGGTGGCCGACCCACGCGCGCTCGCCCTTGGCCACGCAGAAGGTGTTCTTCAGCTGGGCTCCGCACGCCAGCAGCGGCCGGACACTCCCGCCGGCCGGCAGCGTGAGGCTCGCGGGCACATACCCGCGCGAGCGCCGGAGCGTGGTGGTCCGAGGCCTCGGCGCGGTGACGACACGCACCACGGAATCATCGGTCCGGGTCTCGATCGGCCGGTCGTGCAGGAGGAACAGGTCGGCGATCGCCCGGAGCCGCGGCACCGCCTCCTCGTCGCGGAAGGCGATCGGCTCGTCTGAGACGTTGCCGCTGGTCATGACGAGGCCGGCTCCGCCCGCATCGGCGAAGTCGCCGAGCAGCAGGTGATGCAGCGGTGAGTAGGGCAGCATCACGCCCAGCTCGGGCGAGTACGGCGCGACGGCCGAGGCGACGCCGGCGTCCGAGCGGCGGGGCGCGAGCACGATCGGTCGCTGGGGGGAGCGCAAGAGCGCTCGCTCCAGTGCGCCGAACAACACGAGCTCCTCGGCGGCCTCGACCGAGGCGACCATCAGCGCAAACGGCTTGTCCTCCCGGTGCTTGCGCGCGCGCAGCTTCGAGACGGCACGCTCGTCGTCTGCACGGCAGGCCAGGTGGAAGCCGCCGATCCCCTTGATCGCGATGAGCGAACCGGCGAGGAGCACCCGCGCCGCGGCCTCGATCACGTCAAGCGCGCCGCCCAGCTGGACCGGGGTCCCGCGCGGGGTCGATCAGCGTCAGCGCCGGCCCGCACTCCGGGCACGCGTTCGGCTGTGCGTGGAAGCGGCGATCGGCCGGATCGTCGTACTCGGCCTGGCAGCGCGGGCACATGCGGAAGCCGCCATCGTCGTCAGCGGCCGGTCGTACGGGACGCCCTGTGACGATCGTGAACCGCGGGCCGCAGTTGGTGCAGTTGTGAACGGGTAGCGGTAACGGCGGTCGCTGGGGTCGAACAGCTCGCGCAGGCAGTCCTCACAGGTCGCGGTGTCGACCGTGACCGGGGCATCGGCGGACCCCGCCGCGAGGGCTCTCCCGGATCCGGAAGCCCCGCTCGCCGGTCTGCAGGCAGCGGCTCGGTGCTCACCCGCTCGAGGACGGCCAGCGGCGGCGCCTCAGGCTCGAGCCTCGCCAGCAGCCGCCGCACTGCGCGCTCCCCGCCCTCGACCTCGATCACGACGCCGTGCGAGTCGTTGAGCACGAACCCGCCGAGCGACAGCTCCTCGGCGAGGCGGTACGACGTAGGGCCGGAAGCCGACGCCCTGGACCGTGCCCTCGACCCGCATGCGCACACGCGTCCTGGATCGGGGCGGCAACGCTCATCCGACCAGCTGCCTGAGGACGTGGTAGGCGCTGGCCTGCGCCTCCTGGATCCTCGGAATGTGCTCCGAGCGGGTCACCACGACATGGTCGGCGAGCGATTCGCCTGCCACCCGCCCGCCGTCGTAGCCGACCAGCGCGATGGTCACGAGCTCACGCCGGCGGGCCTCGGCCAGCGCCTCGATCACGTTGCGTGAGTTGCCCGAAGTCGATAGCGCCAGCAGCACGTCGCCGGCGCGACCGTAGGCGATCACCTGGCGGCGCGAAGATCAGCTCGGGGCCGACGTCGTTGGCGATCGCGGTGATGATCCCGCTGTCCTGAGTCAAGTCGATCGCCGTCCTGGGGATCCCCCGTTCGGGCGAGCTGAAATCGGCGACGACGTCCATCGCGTCCGTGGCCGAGCCGCCGTTTCCGAGCGCCAGCAGCTGCCCTCCGCGCTCGAAGCTCGCCCGGATCCGCTCGGCCGCTTCGATCAGCACGTCGTGGTTGTCGGTCAGCGTCTGGGCGCGTAGCGCGCCGACCTCCTCGGACTTCATCAGCGCGGACCGGCGGACGTCCTCGAGCACCGGGGCCAGCGCGTCCTCGCTGCTCGGCCAGGAACGGATACAGGAAGCTCGAGGCGCCGGCGTCGTGCAGCCGGCGCTGGTCGCGACCCTCGAGCAGCCCACGGTGCTCGAAGAACACGTGCACCAGCTCCCACAGCACGTGGTAGAGGGTCTCGACGAGCTCCTGGCGGACGTAGGGGTCGGCGCTCAGCGGCTCGAGGTCCCATTCGGCCCCGGCGGGGGCAAACGCGATCGTCAGGCAGCCGCGCGCACGCGGCGACCGCCAGCGCGCGGGCCGCCTCCCCATCCGCCTCGTCGACCCCGAACGCGATCGCGATGTCCTCGGGTCGCAGGATGAGGTCGGCCTGCGCCGCGAGGTCGCCCCCCTCCGCCGCCAGCCCGATCGCCGGCAGCGCCCGCTTGCCCACGATCACCGGGTGGACGAACTCGACCGCCACGTGCCGCGCGTCGGAGCGTGCGGCGGGAGAGCGGCCGAACGCCACCAGCCTGCCGCCACGCGCAAACCGCTCGGCCATCTTGTGGCACAGCCGCGCGAGCCTTTCGGCCTCGGCCGCGAAGAAACGCTCGTTGGACACCGTGCGCTCGCGGAGCAGCTGCTCGAGCTGCCCGGAGGCGGTGCGGGCGAGCGCCTCGGTCACGCAAGCGCCTCCTGCCGCCCCCTTTGCGCGGCGCCGACCAGCCAATCGCGCCAGGCGCCGATCCCCTCGCCCGTGCGGGCACTGAGGAGCATCCGCTCGACATCGGGATGGACCTGGTCGAGGTTGTAGAGCAGCCGATCGAGATCGAACTCCAGGTGGGGCAGCAGGTCGATCTTGTTGACCAGCACGAGCTCGCAGGTGCGGAACATCAGCGGGTACTTGAGCGGCTTGTCCTCGCCCTCGGTGACCGAGCACACCATCACCCGCGCGTCCTCACCGATTTTGAATTCGGCGGGGCAGACCAAATTGCCGACGTTCTCGACGATCAGCAGGTCGAGGTCGTCGAGCGGCAGAGACGGGATCGCCGAGCGGACCATGTTCGCGTCAAGGTGACATTCGCCGCCGAAGCTCGGATCGGTGTTCAGCTGGGTGACGGGACGTGAGGCCCGGCGAGCCGGTCGGCGTCCATCGATCCCTGGACGTCGCCCTCGAGCACCCCGGCGCGGACGCCAGGAAGGTCGGCGACGACCCACTCGAGCAGCGTCGTCTTGCCGGCGCCGGGAGCGCTCATGAAGTTGATCACGGTGACGCCGGCGCGGTCGAAGTCGGCTCGGTTGGCGGTCGCGATCGTGTTGTTGGCGTCCAGCGCCTCCTCGACCACGGTCACCTTTGTGCGATGCATTCGACCTCCTCGACCTCGATTGACTCGACCTCGAACTCGTTCCCGCTCGCGATCTCGACGTCGCTGCCGCCGCACTTCGGGCAGCGGAACGCGGGGATCTCGATCTCCCACTCGAACGCGCACGGCCTGCAGCCGCAGCCGCGCGTCGATCACCTCCTGGGTCAGCCGGGCGCCCTCGCAGACCGTGTCCCGCGCGACGAACTCGAAGTAGAAGTCGAGCGTCTCGGGGATCACCTGACGGAGGCGCCCGACGCGCAGGTTGACGGTGGTCACGCGCCGCCCTTCGGCGTGCTTGGCGACGGTGTTGACGATCGCGCTCGAGAGGGCCAGTTCGTGCATCGCGCGGCTTAATCCCCCGGCTGCGCGGCGGCTCCCGAACGCAGTTCGGCGACCGTCTCGACGACCAGCTCCACGGCGCGGTCGACCGCCTCCTTGACCTGATCGGACAGGCCCCATCCCATGTCCCCGATGTCGGCCGGCTCGCAGGCGATCACCACCACCCGGCCGGGCCATGCTCCGATCGACTTGACGAACCGCAGCACGGTCTGCGGGTCCATCCCGTGGGGGTTGATCACCTCGCCGTCCTCGATCCCGCCCTGGACCTCGTCCTCGTCGGGCTCCATCACGTACAGCGTCCCGGGCTCGCCGCCCTGCTCTGAGACGTCGAGGATCACGAGCGCGTCGTAGCCGCGCATCACCTCGTACGCCAGGTCGAGGCCTCCGGTGCCGGCGTCCATCACGACGACGCCGTCGGGGAGCTCGCGCTGCTCGAGCCGTCTGGCGACCTCGCCGCCGAAGCCGTCGTCGCGCAGCCACGCGTTGCCCACTCCGGCGACCAGGATCTTGCCGATCATCTCGCCCATCACTCGCTCACCTCCACCTCGTGCGCGAAGAAGAACAGGTACCGACCCGTCTCGCGCATCAGCTCTTGACCAGGGTCGTCGTCGATCGTCACCCCGAGGTGGGTCTTGCCGTCGTAGTCGGTGAAGATCCGCTCGATCGTCGCCGTGCGCCCGTCGAGCATCCGGGCGTGGAGGTCCGCGTCGCGGCGCGGGGCGGATCACGACCCTGCCGCCTCTCTGGAAAGTGACCCCGTCGACCTGGGCCAGCTCCTCGCCGGCCCGCGGATCGGCCAGTCCGGGCGGCTCGACCGGCGGCTCGTCGGTCTGCGGATCGCGGACCCTCTCCGGGTCGCGCAGCGTCACCCGACCGTGCAGCGCGATGATCTCCTCGGGCGTCGCCGAGTCGGCGCGGGAGATCATCTCGCGCACGGCCGGGTCCTGGCGCTCGATCTCCTCGCGCTCGCCGTCGCTCAGCGACCTGCACGTGCAGCAGCAGCGCTTCTTCTATTTCCGTCGAGTCGAACAGGCTCCCGCGGCTCTCGGGCGCGATCTGCGGGTGATCGGGCAGCACGATCGCCGCGCCGACACGGCGTCGTCGGCGGCGCTCGCGAGCACCGGGAAGGTGTTGACGCTCCCGCAGGGACGCTCGAGCGCCGAGACGAACCGCCCGCCGGCGACCCGGACGATCGGATGGGTCGATAGCAGCGACCTCGCCAGCGCGCTGGCGCGGTCGAGCCCGCTGCGAACGACGGTCCGGTTCTCGACCCTGAGGACGACCTCGTACTCGCCGTCGCCGAGCGGCTCGGCGACGAGCTCGAGCGCGACCACGAGCGGCGGAGCACCGTCGCACCTCAGCGACATGTCGCGGCTCGCCGGTGCTGCGGCCAGCGATCCGGCCATCGCGCCGGCCAGCGGCACGCGGTGGGCGTCGGCGTGGTGCCGCGCTCCCGACGCGCGCGAGGAAGCGCACCTCGGCGCTCAGCACGGCGTCGGGCGGGGCCTGCAGCACGCACCGGAGCTCGAGGTGCGCGAACGTGCTGTCGAGCTCCTGCGCGTACGCGGGCGGGTAGACGATCCCGAACGGGGTCGGGGTCGCGTTCTTGGTCGCGCCCGGGGTGTATGGGTAGAGCGCGTAGCCCTCATACAGGAGCGAGTCGACGAGCTGCTCGAGGCCGTCAGTCACGGCGCCCCTCCTGAAGCAGTGCCTCGACGCACGCATCGAGCGTCGCGAGGCCGCGCTCGAGCTTCTCCCGCTGGAGCTCCTGGAGCGTCTGCGCCCGTAGCGCTAGCCACGCCGTGCCCGGGTAGTAGTGCTCGACGGTCTCCCTCCAGACCGACACCGGCATCCGGAAATCGATCGACTTCGTCCACGGGACCAGCACCATCTGCAGACCTCCGTCTTCCCCTGGGTAATAGATCATCCCGTTGAAGTGCAATGCGAGCGGAGCCTCGCCCTCGGGGAGCGAGTACAGATACTTGGTCGCCGCCAGCTCGAGGTCGTAGCTGCAGGCGAGTGGCACGGCGACCACGGTCGACCCCGTGAACGCCGGCACGACCACGTCGAGCTGGGACCACACGAGGCTCCGCGTGGTCACGGCCCAGCGCTCGGGCGGACCGAACAGCTCCAGCAACCTCGCTCGGGTGGCGTCGTCGTAGCGCCGGCGGGCGGGCTCGATCATCAGCTGAATCGTCAGCGCGATCATGTACACCTGCCGCCCGCTCGGCTCGCTCACCTCGAGATCCAGGACTAGCATCGGCGCGGCGGCGTAGCGGACCTGGCGTGCGCCCAGCACCGCGAACTCAAGGTCAGGCACGGCGAGCGAGGCCCCGGCCGGCCGATCGACGGGGGCGAAGCTCACGCCGCCACCGCCTGCGCCCGCAGCTCCTCGAAGAAGCGCGTCACCGCCCGGTCCACGCCCGTCCCACCCGAGATTCCCTCCCACGTCGCCTTGATCGCACCGGTCAGCGCGTAGCAGCGGTCGATCGGGGCGACCGCGTAGGTCGGCGGATCGCTCAGCCGGTTGACGATGAGGCCCTCGATGTCCGGCTCCATATCGGCCAACACGGGGTTCAGCTCCACCATTCGCGCCCACGTTTCGAAGTGCAGCTCGCTCTCAGTCGCCCCGGCGGGGCTCGGGTACATCGCGACGACGCACGCGGTGACCGTCGAGCTCATGAAGAACGCCAGCCCGATCGGGATCTGGAAACTCGCCCACAGGTCATCGGGCAGGTCCAGGTCCGGCAGCCACACGGTGCGCGAGCCGGTCGGACGGTAGTCGCCCTCGCCCGAGCGCATCGCCCAGCAGGCCTCGCACGCGCACACGATCCGGCGCTCGCCGAGGTGCAGCAGGTGGCGATGATCCGCGGCGATCCCGACACCGCAGAGATCACAGCTCTCTCCGTCGGGTGCGGGCGCCACCCGGCTTGCGAGTGCCGCCGGCGAGGGCGCCGCAGCCAGGCCGCGCAGCCCCGACACCAGCTGCGCGCGTTTGCGCGCGGCGACGGCCTCGGCGACCAGTCGGCGCTCGGGTCGGCCGGCCCCGTTGCCATTGACGTTCATGGCGCCAGCGCCACCTTGACACGGCCCTGCTCGCGCAACAGCGGGACCGGCTCGAGCTGCAGATGATCGTCGTCCATCGAGCGTCCCGCCCGGGGCAGGAAGTACGAGCGCCGGCAGCTCGGACATGACAGCGCGCCGCCGACGAGCTCGCCCCCGTGCAGCTCGCCGCCGCACTGCGCGCACATGTCGCGGTAGGCGAGCAGCGTGCCGTCGACGTTGGCGATCACGAGCTGCTGACCCGCGACCGGCACCGCCACCATCGTCCCGTCGCCCGGCTCCCCGAGCGATTCGAGCTCGAACCACGACGGCGGAGCGGGCGGCGTCGACACCACGACGGGCAGCTCCATCCCCGTCGGCGCCGAGCCGTTACCGATCGAGCCGGTGACCATCGGCAGGCCTGGGCCGGCGCTCGTCTGGGGCGCCACCCCTTCGACCTCGAGCCCCTCGAGATCGGGCGCCGCTTCCTCTAGCGCCTGCTTGATCGCCAGCTCGAGCGTCACCGACGAGGCCGAGCAGTCAGAGCAGCTGCCCCGCAGATGGATGCGCGCCACGCCGGCTTCCAGGGACAGCAGCTCTACATTGCCGCCGTGCGACTCCATGTACGGCCGTACCGAGTCGAGCGCACCCCTGACCCGGTCCTCCAGCGGGACCGGGTGCAGGTCGTGGATCAGCAACAGCATCGCCACGAGCTCGTCGTCGACCAGCGATGCGGCGAGCCGCTCGCCCTCCTCGCCGCCTGCCAGGAGCCGGCCGAGGATCCGCTCGAGCCCGGCGCCGTACATCTGCACGATTGCCGAGACGAGCTCCTCCGCGAGCTCGCGGGTTGGGCCGTCCGCGCTCGACTCGAGCCGGCCTTGCAGCTCCTGGACGCGCTCGACGAGCTGCTCAGGTCCCTCCGTCACCCGCGCCGCAGCCGTGTCCATGGCTCACGCCATCGCCGTCGGGGTGTGCATCACCTTGCGCACGCTGCCGCCGCCGGTGTACATGTGTACGCCGCACGGCAGGCACGGGTCGAACGACCTGACGGCGCGCATGATGTCGACGCCCTTGAACTTGTCCGGTCCGTTCTCCTCGAAGATCGGGGTGTTCTGGACCGCGTCCTCGTAAGGCCCCGGCGTCCCGTAGACGTCGCGCGGGCTGGCGTTCCACGGCGTCGGCGGGTACGGCTGGTAGTTGGCGATCTTGCCGTCGCGGATCACCATGTGGTGCGAGAGGACCCCGCGGGCCGCTTCGTGGAACCCGCAGCTGATCGCGCTTTCGGGAACCTTGAAGTTATTCCAGCTCTTGGTCCGTCCCGCCTGCACCTCCTTCATCGCGCGCTCGAGACAGTGCAGCGCGATCAGCGCGCTGTACGCCTGGTGATACGTGCGCGCGCGGTCGCGCTCGATCGCGTTTGACTTCTCCGGAACGTGCCACTCGAGCTCCATCTCGGGCATGTTCGGCGACCGCGGCAACACCATCTGGATGGAATTACCCGTCGCCTTCGCGTAGCCGAAGTCGACCAGGCCGGCCTTGGCCGTGCACCACTGCCGGGCGAACGGGCCGCCACCGGTGTCACAACAGACATGCGTTTCCGTGCGCTTGTCGTAGATCCGCGGGGAGACGACCCACGTGTACTTGTCGGTGAAGTCGCGCTTCTGCGGTCGCGGGAGCGTGACCTTGTTCCACGGATGGTTCTTGTCGACCGGGTTGCCAAGCGGGTCCTGGGTCACGAACGTTGGCTCGTTTTCCCACGAGTCGAAGTACGAGGAGCCCAGCAGGATCCTGATCATCAGGTTGATCTCGACGAGGTCGGTCGAGATCAGCTCGCCGCCGATCGCGACGCCGGGTGTGATGTAGCGCTTGCGACCCCACTCCGTCATGTTGCGGTAGTCGTAGTCGACGTAGTCGGGGTCGTCGAACGAGCCCCAGTTGACGAGGTTCGTCTCCCGGAAACCGACCATGTCGTACCCCGGCAGCTCCTGCAGGAAGAAGTCGTACAGGTCGTCGTGCATCGGGACGCTGCGCTTGACGTAGTCGAAATAGCGCATCAGCCGCACGTAGTAGTCGGTGCACGTCTGGTGCGTGATGTCGGCGCTGCAGCCCCCTGGCATGATCGTCGAGGGGTGGGTGTGCCGCCCGCCGAACAGGCAGTACATCTCCCGCGTGTACCGCGCGACGTGGAGCGTCTCCAGATAGAACTCGCCGGTGAACGGGTTCAGCGCCCGCATGATGTCCGCGATCGTCTTGAAGCCGTGGATGTCGTGGCCCGGCGCGGGCGTGTTCTCGGCCTTGGCCAAGAGCGACGGGTTGGTCTCCTTGACCATCTGCTCGCAGAAGTCCACGTTCGCCATGCAGTCGTTGAAGATCGCGTGGTCGAAGATGTAGTCCGCGGTCTCGGCGAGGTTGAACGCCAGGTCGCCGAGCTTTGGCGGCTTCACCCCGTAGGCCATGTTCTGGTTCAGGCACGAGCAGGTGCAATGGTTGTCACCGCAGATCCCGCAGATCCGGCTGGTGATGAAGTGAGCGTCGCGCGGGTCGATCCCCTTCATGAAGATGTCGAACCCGCGGAAGATCATCGAGGTGCTGTAGCACTTGAGCACCTGCTGGTTGGAGAAGTCGATCTCGGTGTGGATTCCGAGGCTGCCGACGATCCGCGTGATCGGATCCCACGACATCTCCTTGACCATGACCTGCTTCTCGGTTGGCGTTTCAGTTGCCATGTCAGTGTCTCCTCACTCTGCGCGCTCGCCGCAATCGTCGGAAGGTGGGGTCGCCGAAAGCCAGGGCACGATTCACCACCGCGGCTGGTAGCCGGTCGACAGCGTTGGCCCACGGCGGCGCCATTCGGGCTCGACGTCGTACTTGTTCTTGATGTGGCGTTGGCGCATGTAGCGCACGATCGGTCCGTACGTGTATTGGATGATCCTTTGGGCGGCCGACCCCCACGGGTCCTCATCCATGAACGGCATGTACTTGTCGGGGAAGCCGGGCATCGTGCACGCCATGCAGATGCCGCCTACATTCGGGCAGCCACCGACCCCGTTGACCCACCCGCGGACGGGGACGTTGCACTTGACGACCGGCCCCTTGCACCCGAGCTTGACCAGGCAGCGGTGGTCGGAGCCGTACTCGGTCGCGAAGTCCCCCTCTTCCGAGAACCCGGCGCGGTTGCAGCTCTCACGCACGGTCCTTCCGAACAGCCACTTCGGACGCAGCGCCTCGTCGAGCTCCGGGGCGGGCGCGAGCCCCGCCAGGTGCAACGCGAGATACAGCAGCGTCTCGGTCATGTTGTCCGGCTGCGCCGGGCACCCCGGGATGCAGACGATCGGCAGGCCGGCCTTTGACTTCCAGTTCCAGCCGAGGTAGTCGGGCACGCCCATCGCCCCGGTCGGGTTGTTCTTCATCGCCGGGATCCCTCCGTACGTGGCGCAGGTCCCTACCGCGACGACCGCGGCGGCCTTCGGCGCCAGCCGGTCCATCCACTCGTTCATCGTGATCGGCTGCCCCGTGGAGGGGTTGACCCCGAAGCCGGTCCAATAACCGTCGCCATTGATCTCCTCGTTGCCGAGCGAGCCCTCGATCACGAGCACGAACGGGTCGAGCTGCCCGTTCTCGGCGTCGAACCACGCCTGGGCGTACTCCTGACCGACCTTGTAGTCGACGACCTGGTTGTGGACGACCACCTTCGGCATCCCCGGGATCGCCTGGAGGACGATGTCCTCGAGGCTGGGGTTGGTCGCCGAGGTCATCGCCACCGAGTCGCCCTCGCAGCTGAGCCCGGTGGTCATCCACAGGACATGCGCGGTGACGGCCTCCGTCTGCTTCTGCGCTGCGTATGGACTCTCGATCGTTGCCATCCGGTCTCCTTTTTTGCACTCAACAGATTCGCGGCAGCGGGTCGCCGACCAGCTGATCCATCACCCGCCTGCCGCCAAAGCTCGTCTGCACCAGCACCATCCCGGGCGGCTCCGTCCGCACCTCTCCGATCTCGGCCGCGGCCTCGCAGCCGGGGACGCTGCGGATCGCCGCAAGCGCGCGCTCGGCGGCCTCCGCCGCAACGAACGCGACCACCTTGCCCTCGTTCGCAACGTACATCGGGTCGATCCCCAGGATCTCCGCCGCTCCCGCGACCTCGGGGAGCACGGGAACGTCGCCCTCGCGCACGATCATCGCAACCGAGGAGGCACGCGCGAGCTCGTTGAGGACCGACGCCACGCCCCCTCGAGTCGCGTCTCGCATACAGCGCAGCTGCGGTCCCGCGGCGTCCAGCAATGCGTCGACCACCGGCCATAGGGAACGGGTGTCGGATTCGATCAGGGCGTCCAGCTCAAACTCGTTGCGCGCGAGCATGATCGCTGTGCCGTGCTCGCCGACACTGCCGGACAGGAGGATCCGGTCCCCCGGTGTGAGCGCCGCGGGAGACAGGCTCGCGCGCGGATCGCGGACGCCGATACCGGTCGTGCACACGTACATGCCGTCGGCGTGGCCGCGCTCCACCACCTTGGTGTCGCCGGCGATGATCTGCACGCCCGCGGCCCGCGCCGCCTCGGCGATCGCGGCGACCTCGGCCCGCAACTCGTCGGCCCCCAGTCCCTCTTCGAGGATCAGCGACAGGCTCAGGGCCAGCGGCCGCGCCCCCGAGACACTGAGATCGTTGAGGGTGCCATTGACAGCCAGCTCACCGATCGAGGCGCCCGGGAACCGCAGCGGCTTGACGACGTAGGAGTCGGTCGTCAACGCGAGCCCGACTCCGTCGACCTCCAGCGCGCCGGCATCGGCCATCTCGTTGAGCGCTTCGGACTCGAACGCGGGCGCCAGCAGTCCCTCGATCAGGCCCTGGGTCGCCTTGCCGCCGGCGCCGTGCGCCATGGTGATCTGCTCGTCGCGGAACTTCCGCTGCTTGCCGCGGGCGGTCTCGATGATCCCCAGGATCTTCTGCTCGCGCTCGGAGACCGCCTGCTCGGCCATCACACCACCTCCCGTTCACGCGCGAAGCGACCGAAGTTGTAGTAGGCGGCGCACGCTCCCTCGGACGAGACCATGCACGTCCCGATTGGCCGCTCCGGGGTGCAGGCGGTCCCGAAGACCTTGCATTCCCACGGCTTGATCACGCCCTTGAGCACCTCGCCGCACTGGCACGCCTTTGGGTCGGCCACCCGGACGCCGGGCACGCTGAAGCGCAGCTCGGCGTCGAGCTCGGCATACGCGTCGGAGAGCTTCAGGCCGCTGTGCGAGATGAACCCGAGGCCGCGCCACTCGAAGTGCGGGCGGAGCTCGAAGACCTCGGACATGACCTCGAGCGCCCGGAGATTGCCGTCGTACGGGACCACCCGTGTGTACTGGTTCTCGACCTCGCAGCGGCCCTCCGCAAGCTGCCGGAGGATCATCGCGATTCCCTGCAGGATGTCGAGCGGCTCGAAGCCCGAGATCACAACCGGCTTGCCGTAGTCGGCGGGGATGAATTCGAACGGCCGCGCGCCCACGACCGTCGAGACATGCCCCGGTCCGACGAACCCGTCGAGCCGAAGATCCGGCGACTCGAGCAGGGCACGCAGCGGCGGCACGATCGTCACGTGGCTGCACATGCACGAGAAGTTGGCCACCCCCTCCGCTCGAGCCCGCTTCAGCGTGAGCGCGGTCGACGGCGCGGTCGTCTCGAACCCGATCGCGAAGAACACGACCTCCCGGTCGGGGTTCTGCTTGGCGATCCGGAGCGCGTCGAGCGGCGAGTAGACCATCCGCACGTCCGCTCCGGCGGCCTTGGCCTCCAGCAGGCTCCCTCGCGAGCCGGGCACCCGCATCATGTCGCCGAAGCACGTGAAGATCACGCCCGGTTCGTGGGCGATCGCGATCCCGTCGTCGACCCGTCCCATCGGGATCACGCACACCGGACAGCCGGGGCCGTGTACCAGCTCGACGTTGGCGGGCAGCAGGTCGTCGACTCCGTACTTGTAGATCGAGTGGGTGTGGCCGCCGCACACCTCCATCACCTTGTAGTGGCGGCCCGGCTCGACCAGCGACAGGATCTCCCCGGCGAGCGCGCGGCCCAGCTCGGCGTCGCGGAACTCGTCGACGAACTTCATCTGGAACCCTGCGCGTCGAGGCCGTCGAGACGGCCGATCGCCGTGCCCGCGTGGACGAGCAACCGGTCCCCGAGAGCGACCGGCTCGACCAGGGCGGTCTCCACGCTCGCGCGCCCACCCTCCTCGCGGTCGCAGAGCGCGAGCCCGCGCTCGCGGTCGATCCTGACCACAATCATCGGCTCGCCGTCGTCGCCGCACGTGATGCAGTGCTGGGAACCGCAGACGGCTCCCGACGCCGGTGCGACGGTCATTCGATCACGCTCGCCTTCAGCTCCTCGAGCTCCTGCTCGTAGTCGGCGCCCATGCGGACCAGCAGGTCGCGCGTCGCCCGCGCCTCCTCCTCGTCGACCTGCGAGATCGCGAACCCGACGTGGATCAGCACCCAGTCACCCGGACCCACGCCGACGCCATCGGAGTCGAGCAACCCGATGTTGACGCTCCGACGAACCCCTGCAACGTCGACCTTGGCCAACCTGTTCACGTCATCGACGATCTCGATGACCTGGCCCGGGATCGCCAAGCACACGCCCCCCTTCTATCACCGCGTGAAGGCCGTATGGGGGGGTGGTAATCGGGGTTACGTGCGGTCCCCGTAAGCGCAATTACAGGTGAAATCGGCGGACCTGGACCGTAGACTGCCCCTCTCGGAACGACCGGTGAGAGGCGGCCTGCGATCGGAAGGGCACGGTATGACCGCAGAGGATCACGAGGCTTTTGAGCCGGTCCCCCTGCGCTGGCCACGGGCGCCTCGCACTGCGCCGCGCCAGCAGGGCTCGACGTCGCTGTACGCGTACCTGCTCGACGTCGACGACGATCTCGCCGAAGAGTTCGACGTCCGCGCACGCGTCAGCGCGCGCCAGCTCGCGACCGCGAAGGTCCTCGAGGCGGACGTCGGCGAGCACCAGCTGACGGACTGGTTCGAGACGGCTCGCGGTGGATTGGGCCTCCTCGTCCTCGACGGTCTCGTGGCGTTCGACATGCGCGTCGGAGACCGGACCGCGACCGAGTTGCTCGGCGCGGGCGACGTGCTCGAGCCACCGATCTACCGCAGCGAAGAGCTGCTCGAGCCGATCAGCTGCTGGCGCGTGCTCTCGCCGCTGCGGCTCGCGCTGCTGGACGCCGAGTTCACCGACCGGGTGAGGCCTTGGCCGCAGATCGGTCAGGCGCTGCTGCGCCGGGCGGCCCGTCGAATCTCGGACGTCGACGCACTCCGCGCGATCACCGCCCAACCCCGGCTCGAGGTCCGACTCGATCTGCTGCTCTGGCACCTGGCGGCGCGCTGGGGGCGGGTCGAGCCCGCCGGCCTGCGGCTGACGCTGCCGCTCACCCACCGGCTTCTCGGCCAGCTCGTCTCCGCCGAGCGGCCTTCGATCTCGCACGCACTGGCGCGACTGGGCGACGCCGGGCTCGTGACCGGCACCCCGGGCGACTGGCATCTTCACGGGAGCCTCGAATCGCATGTGGAGTCGCTGATCGAGCGTCCAGCGCACGTGACAACACGCCCGCGGGGACGTCCGCGCTCGCCTGATCCCCACCAGCGGATCGCCTGAAGGGTCGGCCTCGCCCTCTCCATTTCCCCCACCCGCCTCCGACCGCGAGCCCGTCAGCGTCCTGTGGATGACCAGCGGCCTCGGATGCGACGGAGACTCGATCGCGCTCACCGCCGCGACCAACCCCAGCATCGAAGACCTGTTGCGCGGGTGCCTGCCGGGGATGCCGCCGGTGATCCTCTACAACCCGATGTTCGCGTTTGAGACAGGCGACGACTTCATGTCGGCGTGGCGGCTCGCCGCCGACGGGAACCTCGAGCCGTTCATCCTCGTGCTGGAGGGCTCGGTGCCCAACGAGGAGATCAACGGAGATGGTCACTGGGCGGGACTCGGCACCGATCCGGAGACCCTCCAGCCGATCCTGACCACCACCTGGATCGACCGGCTCGCGCCGCACGCGTCAGCCGTGCTGGCGGTCGGGACCTGCGCCGCTTACGGCGGGATCCCGGCGATGCGAAACAACCCCACCGGGGCGATGGGCCTGCGCGGACTACCTCGGCGCCGCCTGGACCTCGCGGCGACGCCTTCCGGTGATCAATCTCCCCGGCTGCCCCGTGCAGCCGGACAACATCACCGAGACGCTGCTGTGCCTGGTGCTCTACCTCGCCGGAATCGGCCCGGAGCCCGACCTCGATGAGCAGGGCCGACCCACGCGGATCTTCGGCCGCACCGTCCATGAGGGCTGCGACCGCGCCGGTATGGCCGAGCAGGGCCAGTTCTCAGATGGGCACGGCGACGGCCGGTGCCTGGTCAAGCTCGGCTGCAAGGGAACTGTGGTCAAGTGCAACGTCCCGGTTCGCGGATGGGTGAACGGCATCGGCGGCTGCCCCAACGTGGGCGGGATCTGCATGGCCTGCACGATGCCCGGGTTCCCCGACAAGTACATGCCGTTCACGGAGGCCAACGCGGTGGCGAAGCTCTACGCCAGGACGGCCAGGATCGCCCATGGCCCGGCCGTGAGATACCTGCGTGAGCGGCGGATCCGTCGTACCTTCGATGTCGAGCCGCCGTGGCGTCGGCGCGGTCGGGAGCTCATCACCGGTTACCGGCGCTGACCGCCACCGTCGGCGCCGGCGCCGCCCCGTTCGGCGGCCGCGTCGTACGTCCGTCAATGGCCGCCGGGGCCGTGCTTGTTCGGCTTGCCCGGCTTCCCGCCGTGGTCCGCGGGCGCGCCCTTCCCGTGGCCAGGTGGGCCGCCGTTCCGGCTCGCGGGCGTTGCCGGAGGCGGCGACTGCGCGGGCGTGGAGGTAGTCGTTGTGGCGCGCGGTTGCGCGACAGTGGTCGGCGCGTGAGCCTGGGCCGGCGTCGTCCCGGCGGCGGTGTGGCGGGCGGTCGAGGCGGGATGGCCCGGGGAGCCGCCGGCGGAGGCGATTGCGATCGTGGCGAGCGCCAGGGCTCCGGTGGCGATTGCCATAACGACCGCGCGGCGCCGGTGCCCCCAGCGTCCTGGCGCTGCAAGTAGCCGGGTGGCGGCGGTACGGTCGAAGCGCGCCGTGGCGGCCGGTGCGGCCGGGGCCGCCGTGGCCGCCGTGGCCGCCGGTGCGGGTCGGGGCACAGCCGGCCCCGCCCGCAGGCGTCCCGAGGGCGACAGCGCCGCGAGCCGGTCGCGCACCTCCGCGACGGTCTGCGGCCGTTCCGTCGGCGGCTTGGCGAGCATCGCGAGGACCAGGAGGTCGAGGGCCGCGGGGACGGCGGCGCGCAGCTCGCTCGGCGCGCGCGGCTCGGCGTTGATCTGCTGATGCAGGATCACCGCCGCTACCTCGCCACCAAACGGCGCCGCTCCGGTGAGCATCGCGTAGAGGAGGCATCCCAGCGAATAGATGTCAGAGCGCGCGTCGCCCGTCTTCCCGAGGGCGCGCTCGGGAGACATGTAGGCGGCCGTGCCGATCACCGACGCGGCCTGGGTCAGAGTGGTCGAGTCGAGCTTCCGGGCGATCCCGAAGTCGAGGACCTTGACCGTCCCGTCGTCGGCGACCATCACGTTGGCGGGCTTGATGTCACGGTGGAGGATGCCGGCGGCGTGCGCCGCAGCCAGCGCCGCCGCGACCCGTTCGGCCACCCGCACCGCCTCGCCCACCGGCAGTGGACTTCCGGCGCCGAGAATCGCCGAGAGACTCCGCCCGGTGACGTACTCCATGACGATGAACCGGGCCCCGTCGTCGACGCCCGTGTCATACACGGTCACCACCGACGAGTTGGCCAGCGCCGCGGCGGCGCGAGCCTCGCGCTGGAACCGCTCCACGTACGTGGGATCCTCGTCGGCCAACTCGGGCAGCAGTACCTTGATCGCGACGATCCGCCCCAGGACCACGTCGGTCGCGCGGTAGACGGTGCTCATCCCGCCGCGCCCGATCACCCCTTCCAGCCGGTAGCGCGCGGCCAGCGTTCTGGCGCCTCGATCCAGGGTGAACATTCTGTCCGTATACCCGCTTTGGGTCGCCGGCTCAGAGCGACGTGGCCTGGGCCGCGCGCTCCAGGTCGAGCTCCGTGCTTACACCGATCGCGTGGAGCGCGTCATTGGCCTCCTCGAGGTTCCTCGCGCCGTCGACAGCGCCCGCGAGCCGGCCGACTGCGCGGATCGTCGCCTCCACATCGAGGTAGAACGTGAGCGAGGCCACGGAGCTCAGCTCTATCGTGCGCGCGCCGCCCCGGATCGGCACCGGCCCCGAAACGCCACGGAACGCCCGGACCGCCTGCGCGCTGGCCTCCGTCGGTACCACCGCAATGGCCTGCTCGAGCCGCTCGGCCACCGGCTCGGTCAATCCGCGCGCGCCGGCGAGGCCCCCGGCCGCGGCCACCTCGGCGAGCCGCGCCAGGACCTCGGCGGGGGTCAGCTCGGCGTCGCAGCCGGTCCCGAACAGTCCCGCGAGCACGGGGTGCCCGGCGCGCTCCAGGTGTGCTGCGGCCGCCAGCATCATCGCGTCGCACAGCGGGCTCCGCAGGCCGGGCTCGTCGCCGTGCGCCAGCACGTCACCGCCGACGTCGATGAACACCGTCAGGTCGGTGCCCAGGCCGGACCCGGCCTCGGCGAGACTCTCGGCGATCGTCGCCGGTCCGGCGGTGACGTCGATCAGGATCGTCGGCTCGCTCAGGAACCCCGCCATCCGCGACTCCGCAAAGAGCACACCCCGGCCCCGTACCCGGGTGGCGGGCCCGGCCAGAAGGACCGCCCGAGCGAGCTGCTCGGCCCCTTCGATCTCCTCTATCCGGCGCGGCCCTGGAACCGGGTCGATCGGGCGTCGCTCCCACGCCAGGCCGCCCACCACGGGCCTTGCCCCGTCGTAGACCCGGACCGATTCAGCGGTGGCGAGCGCCCCGACCACGTCTCCGCCGCCGCCCATCCCGATCACCAGCGGGCGCCGGGCACGCCGCAGCATTACCTCCGCATCCAGCATCACGCTCAGCATAGGGTTGGATCGTCATGCCCACCAAGCAGCCAGTCGGCGACCAGGTCGACTTCAGACCGGTTTCACGCCCCGGGCGCGAGACGCTCCGGGGCGAACATGTTCTCCTGCGCCCCCTCAACGCTGATGAGGACGCCGAGCCCCTGTATGCCGAATCCCATCCTCCCACCGGAGACCCCGCCGTCTGGACGTATCTCCCCGACGGGCCCTATCAGAGTCCGGACCACCTGCGGCGGATGCTCGCGTGGGCGCAGACCTGCGAGGACCCGCTCTACTTTGCCGTGGTGCCGCTGCCGGTGCAGCGCCCGGCGGGGATGGCCTCGTACCTGCGGATCACACCCGAGTTCGGCGTGATCGAGATCGGCCACATCTGGTTCGGCTCAACGCTCCGGCGCACGACCGCTGCCACCGAGACGATCTTCCTGCTCGCCCGTCACGCGTTCGACGACCTCGGCTATCGGCGGCTCGAATGGAAGTGCAACGCGTTGAACGCCTCCTCGCGCCGCGCTGCCGACCGCTTCGGGTTCACCTTCGAGGGCGTGTTTCGAAAGCACATGGTGGTCAAGGGCCACAATCGCGACACCGCCTGGTACTCGATCACCGACGACGAATGGCCGGCGATCCGCACCGGCTTCGAGCGCTGGCTCGCCGCCGAGAACTTCGATGAGAACGGAACTCAGCACATACGACTCGAAGAGCTGATCACGGCGGCTCTCGGCTAGCGAGCAGCGCGGCTCACTGCCCGCCGGAGTGCGCCGCGCCGGCTGCCCCCTCACCTTTTCGCGCTAGCCGCCGATGTGCAGGAGGGCGCCGATGTCCTGGACCTCGTCGGACGGTGGCGGGGCGGGCCTCGGCTGAGCGCCGTAGTCGCTGAAATCGGCGGTCACGGTCTCCTGCATCGACCCGCCGTTGGGGAGCGCGAGGTCGACCGTCATGACCATCCGCCGGACGAAGCCGTGCGCGTCGACCCAGACATCTACAGGCAGCTCCTGCGACTTCGTCGCCTGCTCCAGGATTGAGATCGCCTCCTGTGCGGCGGCCTGCTGCGATGGGGAGAGATTCCCCGCGAGTTGGCCGAGGTTCAGGTACGCGCGGTAGTGCGTCGTATCTGAACCGTCGACGTATTGCTTGCCTTCATTGACGGTGTTGCTCGATTCGGACTCGAGCGTCTGCAGCATGTGGCTCGGGTCCTGCATGCTCGGGCTCGTTCCGAGCGACGAAAAGCCCGGGAAGCTCTTGAGCTTCCCCACATCGAGCTCGAGCCATTGTTTTCCGGACGTCGGTAGAGACGCGGTCGCCGCGCCCTGTAGCTTCAAGTACAGGACGCCCCCGTTCGTAACCATCTGCAAACGGAGCGTGTTGCTTCCGAGCACCTGGATTGCCTGAGGATCGTCGCCCAGGTCGATCGCCAGCGACATCGCGGTCGAACGATCGCGGAGGTCGACGATGCCGGTTCCGCTCAGCGTGAGTGGCGAGGCGAGCTCCGACGAGGTCATCTCCATCGCCATCCTGATCCGATATCCCGACGCGCTCGATGAGAATGCCGCCGCCTGGGCGATCGGATCAGTCAGCTGCGAGCTCGTCGATCCGAGCAGGACGAACGCCAGAACGCCACCTGCCGCGGGCACCGCGACAGCTGCCGCGACGCGCCGCCACTTTCGCGACGCAGCCGGCGACGGAGGCGGCTGCGGATGCGTCGCATCGACAAATCCAGGTGGCGGCACCGACGCGCCCATGGGGTCGGAATCGGCACGTTCCCCGTGGACCATGAGGAAGGTCTCAGGTACTCAGCGCACGCCGTACACATTCGTCCGGCGCCTGCTGGGAGGGCGTCCTGGGCGATAACAACCGCATAGCGGGGCTTATCTCCCAAGACCCCCGATCCCTTCGTCTGGCCCGCCGGCACTCAGCTCTCCAACACGTCGCGCGGCCGAACCAGCTGAGATACCTCCGAGCGCATCGCTGTGGCGACCATCTGCGCCGGTGCGCTCGGGGCGGTCGATTTGGCAATCGGCCTGGTAACCAGCGAGACTGTGCCCGCTGACAATGGAGGACGCAGGCCGGTACATCCGCATAAAGGGGTTCAAGGGATGGGGCATCGGCGCACGCCGTCGTGGACGCAAGCAGCCTCGTGCAGGCACCGACGCCTGAGCGATAGACGCCCGCGCGGGCACCTCTGACGTGGCCTACAGCCAGGTCACGTTCCTTGGCGGCCGCTACGAGCTGCTCGACGCTCCCGGCGATGCGGAGCAACCGCGTGTCCTCAAGGCGCTCGATCGACGACGCGCACGCGCGGTGGCTCTGAAGCTGACGCCCGTGGCGGGCCCCCAGACCCGCGAGAGCTTTGCGAGGCTCGGCGACTCCCTTGTGCGGCTTGCGCCGCACCCATCGCTGCCGCGCGTGCGGGAGGCGTTCCTCGAAGGGGACCAGTACGTCATGGCCATGGATTGGGTCGAGGGAACGGACCTGGGGAGACTGGTTCGAGACCAGGGGACGCCCGGGCTTCCGCTGTCGAGCGTCCTCGCCTACCTGGCCGAGGTGGCCGACGCGCTGAGCTTCCTCCACACACAAAGTCCGTCGATCGTCCACGGCGACGTCAAGCCGGCGAACATGATCCTGACCCGCGGCGGCCGGGTGAAGCTGGTCGACTTCGGCCTCTCGCTCCACGCAGACAGGCAGCGAATCGGTCCTTCGGAGTTCCGAGCCCCGGAGCTGGAGGGGGGATTCCCGCCTTCCCCCGCGACCGACGTGTTCGCGCTCACCGCGGCCGCGGTCACACTGCTCACGGGCGCATCGCCGCGGACTGCGCCGCCGGCGTGGCGTGGCCTCGAACCCGCGCAGGCCGCCCGGCTGGACTCGACGATCAGGGCGGGGCTCGCCTCCGACCCGGTGCGCCGACCGGCCACGCCGGTCGACCTCATCGAGCGGCTCGGCTCGGGTTGGGCCTCGACATTGCCCAGCGGAGTGATGACCTTCTGCGTGACGGACATCGAAGGCTCGACCCGGTTATGGGAGAGCCAGCCCGAGGCGATGGCGGAGGCGCTCGTCCGGCACGATGAGCTGATCGCCGGCGTTGTGGAGGCGCACCACGGCCGGTTTCTCAAGTCGATGGGCGAAGGGGATTCGACCGCCTCGGTGTTCGAGTCCCCGATTCAGGCGGTGAGGGCGGCGATCGAGCTGACACGCGCGCTCGCGGATGAGCCGTGGCCCGATGGAGCTCCGATTCGCGCGCGCGTGGGGTTGCACACCGGCGAGGCCGAGCGGCGGGGTGGCGTCTACTTCGGCACGACACCCAACCTCGCCGCGCGAGTACGGGGTGCCGGCGACGCGGGCGAGGTTCTGCTCTCGGAGCTGACAGCGAGCCTGGTCAGCGCCGATCTGCCCGCCGGATATTCGATCGTCGACCTCGGACCCCATCTCCTCAAGGGCATCCGCAAGCCAGCGTCGATCAAGGCGCTGACGGGTCCCGGTCTCGCCACCGCGCCGAGGGCGGCCGAATGCCCGTACCGCGGCCTGCTCGCGTTCGAGGCGCACGATCGTCAACTGTTCTTCGGCCGCGAGGACGTTGTGTCAGAAGTTCTGCGGCGCATCGCCGCGGGACGGCTCCTCGCCGTGGTCGGCGCCTCGGGAAGCGGCAAGTCGTCGCTGCTCCGAGCCGGCGTGGTCGCGGCGGTTGAGGCGAACGAAGTCGCCGCCGCGCGACGGGTTCGACTGATCACACCGGGTGTCGAACCTCCGCTCGAGCTCGGAGACGACGAGACCGAGCTCCTCGTCGTTGACCAGTTCGAGGAGCTGTACACACAGTGCCGCGATAGCGATCGCAGGACGCAGTTCGTGGCCGCGCTGCTGTCCCGCCGAGGACCGGTGGTAATCGGGGTAAGGGCCGACTTCTACGGTGAGATGAGCGCGTACGCGGAGCTCGCGGGCGCCGTCGCCGACAACCAGGTGCTGCTTGGCCCAATGCGTGACGAGGAGCTCCGCCGGGCGATCGCCGAGCCGGCCCGGCTGACGGGGTTGCGACTCGAGCCCGGTCTTGTCGAGCTGGTGTTGCGCGACGTCGCGGGGGAACCGGGCGCCCTGCCGCTGATGTCCCACGCCCTTCGTGAGACGTGGGAGCGGCGCAACGGAAGAACGCTGACCGTCGAGGCGTACCACGAGAGCGGTGGCGTCAGCTCGGCGGTTGCCCAGACCGCCGACGCGGTCGCAAACGGAATTCGGGCGTCTGACCGACCCTTGCTGCGAAACATCTTCTTGCGGCTCACCGAGATCGGCGACGAGGTGGAGGAAACCCGGCGCCGCGTTCGCATCGACGAGCTCGTGCCCGAAGACGCCTCGGCTGATGCGGTCAGGTTCCTGCTCGAGCGGCTGGCCGAAGCCCGCCTCGTGATCCTCGACCGGGGCACCGCCGAGGTCGCGCACGAGGTCCTCATACGCCGCTGGCCGACGCTGCGGCGGTGGCTCGACGAGGACCGTCAGGGAATTCGCCTGCATCGGCGACTCAGCGATGCCGCCCGCCTCTGGGAAGCAGGAGGTCGCGAGTCAGCCGATCTCTACCGCGGCACCCGCTTGGACGCCGCGGTTGAGTGGGCGAGAGCAAACAGCGACCTGCTTAACACCGCCGAACGGGACTTCCTGAACGTCAGCGTCGACGAAGCCGCTCGGACGCAGCGCAGCCAGCTGAAGGCCAACCGGCGACTCCGGCGTGCACTGGGGGGAAGCGCCATCCTGCTTGTGGCGGCCATCGCGCTGCTCGTCTTCGCGCTTACGAGTCGTCATCAGGCCGTCCTCGCGGAGGCATCCGCCCGATCCCAAGCTCTCGCCGCGGCGGCCGAAAGCCAGCTCACGCGTGACCCCGAGCGCGCCCTGCTTCTGGCGCGAGCGGCGCTGAGGGCTGCACCCACCCCCGCCGCCGAGCTCGCCACCTCGGAGGCGCTGGACGCGAACACGCTGCGGTCGCAGCTCCCGTCGTTTGGAGTGCAGGGCTGCCAGGAGGCGAACTTCCTATTCCTATTCGATCGCGGCCGGACCGCGGCGGATAACACATGCGACGGCTACGTCGTCTTTGCGGACCTGTGGCGGAAACGCATCACCAGGCGCGTGCGAATCGGTCCCAGCTCGACCGACATGATCCTGAGTCCGTCTGGCCGATCGCTGATCGTCGCGACGGGGCGGAACCTCGTGTCGGTTAACGTCAGCTCCGGACACTTTCGCCGAATCTTCACGGCACCCTTCCCGATCGAGCAGGTGGCCGGGGAGCCCGGACACTTTCTCGCCATCGCAGATAAGTACCGGGTCGGAATCGTCGACCTGCGCCGAGGCAGCGTCCGGGTGATCGCCGCCGGCGATCCCAGCGTGAACGTCGTCAACGGCATGATGTCGGCGTCGCCCGAGCGTCTGCTCGTCGCCTCCACCGGGCAGACTCAAGGGCACGGCAACCTGTTCCCTGGACTCACGATTCTCGACGTGGCTCGGGGAACCCGGCAGACCGTTTCTCTGGCCGCCCCACCGCACCTCGCCGCCGTGAACTTCTTGCGGGTGTCGCCCGACCGCAGGACGTGGTTCATCACAGGGGCGGATATAAACGCGAACAACAACAGCCAGATCGCCACCACCTGGGCGGTGGACGCGCGATCGAGAAGGGTGCGGTGGGTCGCTCGCGGGCCCCTCGGCGCGACGGCCAGTCCCGTCCAGGCCTCGCCGGACGGGCGGCTGCTCGCGGTCGGGTACAACACCGGGGCGGCCGACGTGCTGGACGCCGCGACGGGCCGCCTCGTGGTCCGGGACGCGAGCAGTGCGAGCATCGCCGCCGGCGATCTGGCGTTTCCTCAGGGAAACAGCTCGCTCGTGACCGTCTCGCTCGACGGTGTGTTCCGGACGTGGTCCGCGCGCGGAAGTGAGCAACTCCGGCTCGAGGCGCCCCCTGATCCGGCCGTCGACTTCACCCCGGATGGCAGGAATCTGGTGCTCGTTGGGGACCAGGGCGAGGTCGTTGACCTGAGCACCTCGCGCGTGGCTCGCAGATTCCCGGGGTTCCCCGCCGACAGTGTCTTTAACACGTGTAACGCCGCATGCTTCGCGGCCTCCCCGGGGCTTGGCTGGCTCACGTACCTGGACGCGCACTCGGCGAGCCCCCGGATCGTCGAGATCCAAGGCCGCACCGGCCGGCGCGTCGCGGCGGTGACGGTGCCGCGCCTCGACGCGCAGGGCGTGGCTCCCGACGGGAGCATCGTCGCCGCGTACGTTGACGGCGATCGGCTGTTCGCTCGGAGCATCGACCCAAGGTCCGGCCATGTCCGGGATCTTCAAACCGCGCAGAGCAGCGACGGATGCGCCGCCACCACGCCTTCGTTCACGCGGGACGACCGGCTGATGGCGATCGTCGATGGCTGCATCCACGTCGCTGTCTGGGATCTTCGAAGCGGGCGAATCAGTCGGACGGTCGAACTACCGGACCGGGCCGCAGGGTCAGGCGCGCGCCTGTCGCCTGACGGTCGCTACGTCCTGGTGGCGGTGCTGGGAGGGGCGTTCCTGCGCGTCAATGTCGCCTCGGGGCAGGTCGCTGAAGTTCCCGGCGCCCAGGCGGAGGGCAATGTCCTCGCAATCTCCCCGGACGGCCGCTTCTACGCGATCGGTCGTCAGGATGGGACGCTCGACGTATACGACGCTCGGACGTTGCGGCTCATCCGCCATCACACGCTGGTCAATCCGATCGAGGCGCTCGTCTTCTCTCCCGACAGCCAGTACCTGGCGGTCGAGGACACCAGCAACGTCTTGCGGCTGTGGGACACGTGCGCCATCTGTGAGAACCCGAAGCGCCTATCTGCGCTCGCCGCGAGGGAGAGCTCACGACCCCTCACGCCGGGGGAGCGGCGGACGTTCAACGTGAGTTAGCAGTGCGTCTAGTGCGAGTTGTGACAAAAGTCGCACTTTTGACCCGTTGGCGGCACATAGGCTTCGCCACAGCATGAGGACGCTAATGCCGCAGCCGAACCCTCAACGGCTGCACGACGAAGGGGGCTAAGTCGGAGCCCGGCTCTGAACCCAGCGACGGGGGGCAGAGACGGCTCCAAACCGCAAGTGTCGTTCCGATCGCACCGGAACGGCCAGCTCCGGGCGGACATGGGGGATCCGTCCGGAGCAGCGGTTATCTCGCGGCGGCCCCTTGAGTTAGGTGCCCGCTCCGGAGCGTTCCCGCAGCGCCCCGATGTCGAGCACCGTGATCGTCTTGTGATCGGTCGCCACCCAGCCGAGCTGGCGCATCAGGCGTAGCGCGCGGGAGACGGTCTCGCGCGTGGCGCCGGTCCACCGAGCTAGTTCATCCTGACTCAGTGACAGCTCGATCTTCGTGCCGCCTGCGATCGCGACGCCGTGCCCGCCCGACAGCTCCACCAAACGTTTTGCCACCCGCCCGAGGCTGTCGCGTGTCGCGAGGTCCACGACGTCACGAGTCGCCTCAGCGAGACGGCGGACCAGCATGCGGATCATCACGATTGCCACGTCCGGGTGGCTGCTGAGGAACTCGGTCAGCTCGTGCGCGTGAAGGAACCCCGCTTCAACGTCATCGATCGCGACCCCCGAGGCCGTCCGACGTCCCGCCCCGAACGCCGCCATCTCACCGATCAGCTCTCCCGGCCCCCGTAGCGCCAGCACAACCTCGCGACGATCTGCGCCGATGGCCACGAGCTTGACGCGCCCGCTCAGCACGAGCATCACCTCTTCCCCAGCCGCCCCCTCCCGGAGGATCTCCGTGCCGCGCTTGATCGTCCTACGTCGCACCCGGTCCAGCAGCGCGTCCGCGTCTTCGCGGGAGAGCTGCCGCAGGAACGGGGTCTGAGCGTCGCTCACGCCTCGATTCTTCCAGCCGGCGGAACCTGGAGGTGCAGGAGGGCGGGGGAACGTGGAGGTGCAGGAGACCGGCGGCTTCCTGTCGGCACACAAAAACCCCGCGGATCCGCCGCGGGGCCTTTGCTCCATCGGGGAGACAGGATTTGAACCTGCGACCGCCCGGCCCCCAGCCGGGTGCGCTACCAGACTGCGCCACTCCCCGTGGTGCCGGCGATTCTACGCCCAACCGCAGAGCGGGCGACGGGAGTCGAACCCGTTCCGAGAGCTTGGAAGGCTCTAGTGCAACCGTTAACACCTCGCCCGCGACGCGCCCCTGATCGTACCCCGGTTCCCGTTTCACGCGACGGGTCGCCGCTCCTCGGTCGGCACCTCGCCATCACGCGTCAGGTCGGGCGGCGGCCATCGACCCGGCCAATTGTCGAGGGCTCCGTCGAGCGTGATAATCGACCCTGAGAACGCCGCGCCAAGCGGCGAGGCGAGCAGGGCGACCAGCCATCCGTACTCCTCGAGGGTCCCGAGTCGCTGAAGCGGAACCGAGGCGGCGGCCTTCTGCCATAGCTCGGCGGGGTACTTGCGCAACGACTCGGTCGCGAAGCGGCCGAGCGCGATCGCCGTCACCGTCACGCCGTCGGGCGACCAGCTGCTCGACGAGCTCGCGGGTGAAGGCCTCGACCGCAGCCCGCGCTGCGCCGCTGTGGGCCATCGCCGGGAATCCCTTGATGCGGGGACACGGTGACGTTGACGATCGTCCCGGATCCGGCGGGGCGCATCGCCAACTCGTGTGCCGCCCTACACATCGCGAGCGTGCCCCCCACGTTCAGCCGCTGCACCGCGCGCCATCCCCTGCTCGCGATCGCCTCTGCGGGGACGAAGTATTGGCCGCCGGCGTTGTTGAGCAGGAAGTCGAGGCGGCCGTGTCGCTCGAGCACCGCCCGGATGATCTGCTCCGCGCCATCGCGGTCGCGGATGTCGCCGCAGACCCACGATGCAGCGCTCACCGATCTCGGTCGAGGCCTCCTCGAGCACGTCTTGCCGACGGCCAGCGATCACTACGGACGCCCCGCATCGTGCGAGCTCCGCGGCCGCCGCCTTGCCGAGGTTCGTGCCGCCGCCTGTTACAAGCGCCACTCGCCCGTCGAGCGCCCCGTCGGCGAACACCCGCGAGGCCTCCACCTTCTACTCCCCCATCACCTTGATCACGAGCCGCTTCGAGCGCTGGCCGTCGAACTCGCAGTAGAAGATCTGCTGCCACGGACCGAGGTCGAGCTGTCCGTCGGTGACCGGAACGATCACCTGGTGGTGGACGAGCAGGTTCTTCAGATGCGCGTCGCCGTTGTCCTCGCCGCCCCGGTGATGACGGTAGTCGCCCGGGATCGGGCAGTAGCTCGCGCGCGACCTCGTTCGCCGGCTCCTTCCAGCTCGGCGGCGCGAGCTTGTCGAGCCACTCGAGCGCATCAGCCTGAATCCCAGGCTCGTCATCGTTGATCCACACCGCCGCGGTGATGTGCATCGCGGCCACAAGCACCATCCCTTCGGCGATCCCGGACTCGCGAACCGCCTCCGCGACGTCCTCGGTGATCCGCACGAACTCCCGCCGCTGCTCGGTGCGGAACGTGCGGTAGACGGTGTGGGATTTCAAGCAGGGGAGCCGGGATTCGAACCCGGGTTCACGGTTTTGGAGACCGCGCGCGTGGACCACTAGCTTACTCCCCTAGGGCGCCAACGATGGTACCCGCCAGCGTCACCTTTCCGTCCGACAAGCGCGCGAACATATGTTCCTGCATGCGTCGGACGGAAGCCGAATTCATGCGGGTCAAAGAACTTCTCTCGCTGGGTCTGAGTGACTATGAGGTCGCCGCTCTCAGCGGCGTTCCAAGAGCGACGGTTCTTCGCTGGCGTGGAAGAGATAGCCCACCTCGCCCGGGCCTGGCAAGCGTCACTCGGACAGATTGGGGGGTTTCCGATCCGGCCGTCCACTGCTACCTGCTTGGCTGCTACCTGGGCGACGGCCACGTGACCCACCGCCCTCCAAACGCGTGGGCTCTACGCATCGTCTGCGATCAGCAGTACGAAAACGTTATGGAGGAGATCCAATCGGCAATGGTCGCGGTCTTTCCGGAGAGGCGCGCGGTCAGGTTTCCATCGTCGACTGGAGCGTCAGACGTCCCATGATCTGCCACCCGGCGATTGGCCGAGCGTTCCCCCAGCATGGCCGAGGGCGCAAGCACCCCCGCCCGATCACGCTCGCGGACTGGCAGCTGGAACTCACGCACGCTCAGCCGGGTTCGCTCATCCGGGGGCTGATCCATTCCGACGGATGTCGGGTCATCAACCGGTTTCGTACGAAGCTCCCGAGCGGCCGCATCGCCAAGTACTCGTACGTCCGCTATTTCTTCAGCAACCTCTCCGCAGACATCAGGCGCATCTTCATCGAACACTGCGAACTACTCGCGATCCGCGTAACGCAGTCCAACCATCGCAACCTGACCGTGTCGCACCGGGATGGCGTCGCGGTCCTCGAGCAGCTCGTGGGCGAGAAGACCTGAGGCCGGAGGTCGAAACACGATGCGGGCGGAGGGACTCGAACCCCCACGGGCTTTCGCCCACCGGCACCTAAAGCCGGCGCGTAGACCAGTTCCGCCACGCCCGCGACGAAGGCCGATTGTAAGGCGGGAACTGCTGCACACCGCCCACCGAACTTGTATGTTCCGCCACGTGTCGCTGCACCGGACGATCACCCCGGGGTACGCGGTCGTCTATCCCAACCGGGAGAAGGCGGCGAACAAGACCACGAAGGCGATCATCATCCTGATCATGCTGATCTCCGTGGCGCTGATGCTGATCGTGACGATCGGCGGGTGGTCGAAGCTCCAGGGGATGAAGCCGGTCAACTTCGTGTGGTGTCTGGCGTACGTGATCATGGCCTACTACATCGCCACGCGCTGGGCGCGCGGGCTGCTGCCGATCACCGCGGCGCTCTCGATCCTGCTGCTGCTCATGGTCGTGATCGCGGGCACCGGCGCCTCCGGCACGAGCTGGTTCGACCGCAACAACGCCGGTTTCGCGGGAGCGCAGTCGCTGTTCGGTGGCTACGGCCTCTCGCCCGACACCCTCGGTCTCTTCACGCTCCTGATCGCCCCCGTCCAGGTGCTCCTGATCTTCTTCGCGATGATCGGCTTCTCGCAGGGCTGGAACGTCGAGGTCGAGGTCCCGATCGAAGAGGCCCGGCGACGCGGTTACCGACCCTCGGGCCCCTCCCCGCCGCAGCCCGCCGCCGCGTAGCTGCACCCCACGTTCACATACGGCGGGTGGGACTCGAACCCACACGTCCCGAAGGACAATGGCTTTTGAGGCCACAGCGTCTACCGATTCCGCCACCGCCGCGCGGCCGCGAGTTTAGTTCCCAGAGACCAGCTCGAACAGCTCGTCGATAATCGCCGCCGGCGCCACGACGAGACCATATGGGTCCTCGCCGGCGGCCGGCAGATCGCGCGTCGCGAGCCCCGCACGCGCGCAGATCAGGGCCCCGGCGCCGATGTCCCAGGCGTGGACGCCCCGCTCGTAGTAGGCGTCCCAGCGGCCCGCCGCGCACCACGCCAGATCCAGCGCGGCGGCGCCGAACCGGCGGATGTCGCGGACGCGCGGCAGCACTCGGCGGACGACCACCGTCTGGCGCGCGCGCATCGCCGCGTCGTAGCCGAACCCGGTCGCGACCATCGCCGTCGCAAGCTCTGAGCGATTCGACGCCTGGATCGCATCGCCGTTCAGCGTCGCTTCGCCTGAGCGTGTCGCGGCAAAGCACTCATCCCGCATCGGGTCGAGCACCACGCCCGCCACCGAGCCATAGCGGTCCTCGCACGCAATGCTGACAGCGAACGAGGGGATCCCGAACAGGAAGTTGACGGTTCCGTCGAGCGGATCCACGAGCCACCGCAACTCGCCCTCCCCGGTCTCCCCCTCTTCCTCCCCCAGGATCGCGTCATTCGGCCGTTGACGGCGCCAGCACCTCCCGGATCGCGGTCTCCGCCGCGATGTCGGCGTCGGAGGCCAGATCGGTGGGGGTCGACTTCGCCCGAACGCCGCGCGCGGCCCGGCCGAAGCGGCTCGTCAGCTCGTGCGCGGCCGCCGCAGCCGCCTCACGGGCGACGGCCAGCAGTTCTTGCTCGTCGGCTGCGACCACGCACGCGTTCTAGCTGATGCTGCCTGCCCGTGCTCCCACGACGCTGCGATCATCCGCTCGATGCGCGCTGACCAAGACCGTCTCAGGCCTCGCCGCTTTCGAAGGCAGAGGAGCCGGCACCGACAGCGAGCGACGCGCCGCCCGCTGGCTCGCGACCGAGCTGTCGGCCGCCGGCGGCGAGGTTATCGTCGAGCCGTTCTGGTCGCGCCCAAACTGGGCGCTCGCGAACGCATGGCACGTCGCGCTCGCGATCGCCGGGAGCCTGGTGTCGGTCCCGTCGCCGATTGCGGGCGGCGCCATGCTCGTGGCGGCGTTGGCATTCGTGCTGGTGGACGCGATCACCGGGGTCTCCCCCGGCCGCCGCCTGACCCCCGAGCGCGCAAGCCAGAACGTGATCGCGGTCGCGCCGCCCGCGCCCGGCGCGAACACGCGCCTGATCCTCACCGCCAACTACGACGCCGGGCGCGTCGGGCTCGCCTACCGCGACGCTTTCCGACGGGCGTCGAGCTCGCTGCGGCGTTCGGTCCGCGGCCTCACCCCGGGCTGGCTCGGGTGGCTTGTGATCGCGATCCTGTGGCTGCTCGCCGTCGCGTTCCTGCGGTTGGAGGGCCACAAATCGCAGGCAATCGGCGCGATCCAGCTCCCGCCAACCGTCGCGCTCGTGCTGGGGTTCGCATTGCTGCTCGAGCTCGCCACCGCCGACTGGTCGCCGGCGGCGGGCGACAACGGGAGCGGGGTCGCGGTGGCGGTCGAGCTCGCCCGCGCGCTCGGCGCGGCGCCCCCGGCCCATCTGGCCGTCGAGCTCGTGCTCACCGGCGCCGGCGACGGCGAACAGCTCGGCTTGCGCCGCTACCTGCGCGCCCACCGAGCGGAGCAGAGCGCGGCGAACACGGTCGTGCTCGGCGTCGCGGCCGTGCGCGGGCGGGAGACCCCGCTGGTGGCGCAGCGACGGGGCGCTGGTGCCGCTGCGGTACGCGCGTCCGCTACGCGAGCTCGCGGCGCGGATCGCCGCCGAGGAGCCTCACCTCGGGATCGCCCCGCATGGCGCTCGCGGGGCGGCGCCGGCGTTTCCGGCACGCCGAGCGCGGCTGCCCGCGATCGCGATCGGCTGCCTCGACGACCGCGGGCTTCGCCCCGCGGTCGCACCACCGCGACGACTCAGCGTCCGCGGTCGACGCGAACGCAATCGATGCGGCCGTTCAGTTCGGGCTGTTGCTGGTCGACGGGATCGACGCGGCGGTTGGCGACGCTCAGGGGCAGCCGAGCGCTACACCGGCGTGACCGGATTTCGCTTGTCCGGCCACTGGCGATCCTTCCCCGCGGCGAGCGCGAACCGGCGGATCAGCTCACCCGCGCAGCCCCTCGGGCTGGATGATCGCGTCGACCACCAGCTCTGAGCCGAGGTGGAGGATGTCGATGTCCTCGGCGTACTCGGTGCGCAGCTCCTCGGTGCGCGCAGCCCGCTCTGCGGGGTCCTCGATCGCCTGGAGCTGGTTGTAGTAGACCGCATTGATCGCCGCCTGCGGGCCCATCACGGCGATCGACGCGCTCGGCAGCGCGAGGCAGCAGTCGGGGTCGAACGCCGGGCCGGCCATCGCGTACAGCCCGGCACCGTACGCCTTGCGGACGATCACCGAGAGCTTCGGGACGTTCGCCTCGGAGACCGCGCTGATCATCTTCGCGCCGTGCCGGATGATGCCCTCGCGCTCCACCTGCGTCCCGATCATGAACCCCGGCACGTCGGCCAGGAAGAGCAGCGGGATGTTGAACGCGTTGCACGTCCAGATGAACCGCGCGCACTTGTCGGCCGAGTCGACGAACAGCACCCCGCCCTTGACCTTCGGCTGGTTGGCGACGATCCCGACGACGCGGCCGTCGAGGCGCGCGTAGCCGACGATCACCTCGCGCGCCCAGCGCGCGTGGATCTCGAGGAACGAGCCGCCGTCGACCAGCGCGTCGAGCAGCTCGTGCATGTCGAACGGCTTGTTCTCGTCGGCCGGGATCAGCTCGCGGATCGCGGCGATCGGAAGCGGGCGGCGCCGGCGGCGCACTCGGAGGGTCCTCGGCGAACGAGCTAGGGAAGTAGCTCAGGTAGCGCTTGGCGAACTCGATCCCCTCCGCGTCGTCCTCGACGAGCACGTGTCCGACGCCGCTGCGGGAGGTGTGCATGCGGGCGCCGCCCATCTCCTCGAGCGTGACCTTCTCGCCGATCACCATCTCGGCCATCCGCGGCGACCCGAGGTACATCGACGCGTTGCCGTCGCGCATCACCACGACGTCGCAGAACGCCGGGATGTAGGCGCCGCCGGCGGCGCTCGGGCCGAACAGCACGCAGACCTGCGGCACGACGCCGGACAGCCGCACCTGGTTGAAAAAGATCCGCCCGGCGTGCCGCGCCCCGGGAACATCTGCACCTGCTCGTTGATCCGCGCCCCGGCGGAGTCGACGAGGTATACGAGCGGAGTCCGCAGCGACAGCGCCCGCTCCTGGATCCGGAGGATCTTCTCGACCGTCTTCGGGCCCCACGACCCGGCCTTGACGGTCGGGTCGTTCGCCATCACGGCGACCGGCCGGCCGGCGATCGTCCCGAGTGCCCGTGACGACGCCGTCGGCACCGAGGCCGTCCTGCTCCCAGTTCGCGAGCAGGCCCTCCTCGCTGAACGAGCCCTGGTCGAGCAGCCGAGCAACCCGGTCGCGGACCGGAAGCTTGCCCTGCTCGGCGGCCTTCTCGCGGTGGCGCTCGGGGCCGCCGCCCTCGGCACGACGGACGGCCTCGTTCAGCGCATCGGTGTGATCGACGTCGGTCACTGCGTCAGCCCCACTGCACGGGTCCGGCGGAGAGCACGTGGCTACCGAGCGGGCGCCCCAGCAGCTCCTGCGCCGCGCGAGAGGCCTCGACGAGCGCGCCGAGGTCGACTCCCGTCTGGATCCCCATCTCGTGCAGCATCGAGACCAGGTCCTCGGTCGCGATGTTGCCGGTCGCGCCGGGCGGCACCGGACAGCCCCCGAGCTCCCCGAACGAGGACTCGAAGCTCTCGACGCCCGACTCGAGCGCCGCGAGCACGTTGGCGAGCCCCTGGCCGCGCGTGTTGTGGAAATGCGCGGTCAGCTCGACTCCTGGGAGCGATCTCGAACGCGGCCGCGAAGAACTCGCGAACCTGGACCGGGTTGGCCATCCCGGTGGTGTCGCCGAAGCCGATCTCCTCGCAGCCCGCCTCGACCAGCTCGCGCGCGATCACCAGCACTCGCTCGAGCGGAACGTGACCCTCGTACGGGCAGCCGAACGAGGTCGAGATCACGCCCTCGCAGCGCAGCCCTTCCACGCGAGCGCGGGCGAACATCCGCCTCAGCCCAGCGAGCGACTCCTCGATCGAGCGGCCGACGTTCTTGCGGTTGTGGGTCTCCGACGAGGACAGAAAGCCGTTGACCTCCTGGAAGCGATCGCGGTGCGCGAGCGCGCGCTCGAGCCCCCGCTCGTTCGGGATCAGCACGCTGACCGAGACGCTCGCCGGCAAGCTGCACCGCTCGAGCACCTGCTCTGCGTCGGCCAGCTGCGGGATCACGTCGGGCCGGACGAAGCTCGTCACCTCGAGCCGCGCGAAGCCCGGTCCGCCCGAGCATCTCGATCAGCCGCAGCTTGTCCGCGGTGGGGATCACCTCGGGCTCGTTCTGAAAGCCGTCGCGCGGGCCGACCTCACGAATCCGCACTCGCTCGGGCAGTTCGCTCATAACGTCGATTCTATGAGCGGCCGGCTCAGCGATAGACGAGGCGGAGCCGAGCATCTCCGCGACCGTCACGAAGCGGTAGCCCTCGCTCCGCAGCGTGTCGATCTCCTGCGGCAGCGCGGCGAAGGTCTGGTAGCGGGGGCCGCCGCCGAAGTGCTGGAGCACGATCGCGCCGTCGTGCGCGGCGGTGACGACGTCGTCGTAGATCGCGCCCATCCCCGGCGTGGCCCAGTCCGCGCGGGTCGACGTCCCACATGATCGTCAGCGAAGCCGAGCGAGCGGGCGAGCGAGACCAACGCGGGGCTGATCGCGCCGTAGGGCGGGCGCCAAAGGCACGGGCGTGAACCCGTCGCGTGGCCTGGCGGATCGCGTCGGCGGTAGCTCAGCAGCTGCTGACGCTGCTCGCTCGCCGGCAACGTGGTGACGTCGGGGTGGCTCCAGGTGTGGTCACCGATCATGTCCCCGTCGGCGAGCATCCGTCGCTCGAGGCGCCGTCAGGGTCGTAGTCGAGATCTGGCCGCCGATCTCGAAGAACGTCGCCGGGACATGCTCTCGCTCGAGCACGTTGAGGAACGCCGCCGGCGGCGGCTCGGTTCCAGGGGCCGTCGTCGAACGTGAGCGCGACCTCGCGTCGATGCGACGATCCTCTGATAGACAAGCGAGGACCCGGCGGGCACGACAGCCCGCCGACTGCGGCTGATGAAGCTGCAGGAGCGCCGGCTTGGGCGGATATTCCGCTAAGCAGCTCGCTGACCCGGCGTCGACGAGGGCGCAGCCGGCGCCGATCAGGCTGCTGACCACCTGCCAGCGCAACGGCCGATAGGTCGCTCCAACCGCCGACGGAAGGAACTCGGCGGAAAGTTCGTCGGAACTGCTCCGCGTGATCGTTGCGTCGATCACCCGCCCGTTGCCCGATTCAGGCGACCGGCCAGGTAGGTGAGAGCGGGGCGCCGTCGAACCGTGGCCGGGGCCGGCCAAGCAAGCCTGCCCGGTGGGGCGGCCGGTCGCGAGCGCGCTCGATCAGCAGGCAGAGTGAGCGCCCGTCACGGGCGAACCCCGCCGGCGAAAAGGGATCCGTCGAGCTCTACCCGCCAGAGGAGCTGCTGGCCGTCCTGGATCAGCGAGGTCGCGACCACCTGCAACGGCCGCGAGGGCCCAGGGCTCCCGGCTGCGGTGGACGCCGCCGCGGCGAATGTGCCGCGCGAGGCGACCAACAGCGCGGCCAGCGGTGGCCCGAACCAGAGCTGCCGTCGCCGCGCGGTCGTCACGCCGCTGCCATCGACATCGATCACGCGCCGCTCGTGGGTCCCGACCCCGATCGTCCGACCATCGCTGCCCACCACCTGGACCGCGAAGCGCAGCTTGCGCCCGTCGACGATCTCCTCCAGCCGCACTCGCGCGGTGCAGCGCACGCCCTTCGGTGCGCCGGCGACGTGCTTGACGCAGACCTCGAACCCGACCGTCGCCTTGCCCGGCCCGAGCAGCGGATGGACCATCGTCGAGGCGGTCCGCTCCATCATCATCACCATCGCCGGCGTCGAGAGAACCTCGAGGGCGAGCGTCCCGCCGACGTCGGTCAGAAGCGCCCCGTCCACCTCGAATTCCGCGACGCTCTCGATCCCTACCTCGAGCGAATCCGCCATCGGGCGCGGAACCATACACTGCCCGCCCGTGCCGTCGCCAGTGTCCATCGTCGGCGGTACAGGCGCGCTCGGCTTCGGGCTCGCGCTACGGCTCGGCAGGGCCGGGGTGCCCATCGTGATCGGCTCGCGCGACGCAGGCGCGCGCCGAGGAGGCCGCCGGCCGGGCCGCTGAGCGGGTGGCCGACGGCTCCTTCACCGGGCTCCAGAACGAGGCAGCAGCGCGTGAGGCCGAAATCGTGATCCTCAGCGTCCCGTTCCGCAATCAGGTCGAGAACATCGCGAACCTCCACCAGCTCGTTGACAGACGGCCAGCTGCTGGTCGACGCGACGGTCCCGCTCGCCGCGGCGTTCGGCGGCAAGGCGACCCGCACGCTCGGCGTGTGGCAGGGCTCGGCCGCTCAGCAGGCGCGCGAGCTGGCGCCCGACGGCGTCCGTGTCGTGTCTGCCTTTCACACCGTCAGCGCCAGCCTGCTCATCGGAGCTCGACCACCGCTCGACGAGGACGTCTTGATCTGCGGCGACAGCCGCGAGGACAAGGCGCGGGTGGCCGAGCTGGTCGAGCGGATCGACGGACTGCGGCCGGTCGACTGCGGGCCGCTCGAGATGGCGCGGATCGTCGAGCAGCTGACCTCGCTGATCATCTCGATCAACGTCCGCAACAAGGTCAGGGCCGGGATCAAGATCACGGGCCTGTGAGCGGCCCGGTCGTCGTCCTCGCCGGCGGCACCGGCGGCGCCAAGCTGGCGCGCGGGATGCTCGACGTGGTCGGCCCCGACGACCTCGTGGTCATCGCCAACACAGGCGACGACATCGAGATCTACGGCGCCTACGTCTCACCGGACCCCGACCTGGTGACGTTCTGGCTGGCGGACCTGATCGACGAACGCGGCTGGGGGCTGGCCGGCGACACGTTCAACACGATGGAGGGGCTCCGCGACGCTCGGGGTCGAGGTGTGGTTCAACCTCGGCGACCGGGACCTCGCGATCGGGATCGAGCGGGCGCGCGCGCTGGCGCGAGGGCGAACGGCTCACTGACGCGCACGCGGCGATCGCGGCCGCGCTCGGCGTCGGCGCTCGGGTGCTGCCGATGAGCGACAACCCCGTCCGCACCCGGGTGATGGCCAAGGGCCGGTGGTGGCCGCTGCAGGAGTTCCTGATCAGGGGCCGGGGCGAAGGGCCCCGTCGAGGGCGTCGATTTCCGCGGGGCGAAGCGCGGCGCCGGCGACCCCCGAGGAGTCGACGCGATCGCGAGCGCCCGCGCGATCGTGATCGGGCCGTCCAATCCGGTGATCTCGATCGGGCCGATCCTCGCGATCGACGGGCTCCGGCGAGCGCTGGTCGACGCGCGCGGCACCGGTCGTCGCGGTCAGCCCGCTGGTGCGGCGGCACGGTCGTCAAGGGCCCGACCGAGCCGTTCATGGCGTGGACCGGGCAGCCGCTCAACAGCGACCGGGATCGTGGCCGTCTACGAGGGCATGCTCGACGGTCTGGTCGCGGACGAGCGCGCCGGCGAGCTGCCCGACGCTCGAGACCGACGTGCTGATGGACACGCCCGCGGCGCGGGCCCGGGTCGCCGCACGAGACGCTCCGGTTCGCGCTCGCGCTCGGATAGCGTTCGCGCCCCAATGCGCACGCTCGCGATCCTCCCGGTCAAGAGCTTCGGACGGGCAAAGCAGCGCCTCCGGGGCGACCTCGACCCGGAGCTCCGCCAATCGCTGGTCGAGGCGATGTTCGCGCGACGTGCTCGACGCGCTCGACGCGACCGAGGCGATCGAACGCGTGCTGGTCGTTACCGCCGGCGAGGGCCCCCGGCGAGATCGCCCGCGACCACGGCGCCCTCGTGCTGAACGACCACGAGCAGGGGCACAACATCGCGGCCGGGCTCGGAATCGGGGCGGCGCTCGACGCGGGCTTCGACCGCGCGCTGCTGGTGCCCGGGGACTGCCCCGCGCTCGACCCCGACGAGCTCGAGGCGTCTGCTCACGCGGCCGGTCGACGGCGCCCTCGCGTGCTGATCGTCCCTGACCGTCACGGCACCGGCACGAACGCGCTGCTGCTGACGCCGCCCGACGCGCTCGCGCCATCGTTCGGGCCGGGCAGCTGCGCGCGTCACGCAGCGCACGCGCGCGCAGCCGGAATCCACGCCGAGGTCGTCGAGGTACCGTCGCTGGCGCTCGACATCGACACGCCGGAGGACCTGGCCGCGCTCGCCGCCACCTCCGAGCACGCGCGCCGGACGCACGAGCTGCTGTCACGGTGCTGAGCGCAACCGCACTCCAGGGGCTGCCGGAGGTCGCCCACGGCGACGACCTCGCGACCCTGATCGCGGACGCGCTCCCGCCGCATGAGCCGCTGTCCGACGGCGACGTCCTCGTGATCGCACACAAGGTCGTGTCGAAGGCCGAGGGCCGGGTGCGGCGGCTCTCTGACGTAGAGCCCACCGATCGCGCCCGTCGAGCTTGCGCAGCAGGTCGACAAGGACCCCAGGCACGTGCAGGTGATCCTCGACGAGTCGAGCGAGGTGATCCGCGCCCGCAGCGGCGTCCTGATCTGCGTCACCCATCACGGCTTCGTCTGCGCCAACGCGGGCGTCGACGCCTCGAACGTCCCGGGCGAGGACGCGCTCGTCCTGCTCCCGACCGACCCTGACGCCTCTGCGCGCCGATTGCGCGCGCGGATCCGCGAGCTGACCGGCGCCCACCCGGCGGTGGTGATCACGGACTCGTTCGGCCGCGCGTGGCGGATCGGCCAGTGCGACGTGGCGATCGGCTGCGCAGGGATCACTCCGGTCGAGGACTGGCGCGGGCGCCCCGATGCCAACGGACGGGAGCTGAAGGCGACGATGATCGCCGTCGCCGACCAGCTCGCGGCGACCGCCGACCTGGCGCGCGCCAAGGACCGCTCGCAGCCGGTAGTGCTGGTCCGTGGCGCCGGCCGGCACGTGACCGAGGCCGACGGCCCCGGCGCCAAGGCCGTGATTCGCCCTGAGGGGCAGGACCTTTTCAGGTAGGTTCCGCAGCCATGAGCGACGGAGACCGTCAAGTACCTGCTAGCCGAGAGCGAGATCCCGTCCCACTGGATCAACCTGCTCCCCGACCTTCCCGGCGATCCGCTGCCGCCGCTGCATCCCGGGACGCTCCAGCCGGCTGGGTCCCGATGACCTGGCCCCGATCTTCCCGATGGCGCTGATCATGCAGGAGGTCTCGCCCGAACCAGAGATCGAGATCCCCGAGCCGGTGCGTGAGGTCTACAAGCAGTGGCGCCCGAGCCCGCTGTTCCGGGCCCGCCGCCTCGAGCGTGAGCTCGATACCCCGGCGCACATCTATTACAAGTACGAAGGCGTCTCGCCCGCCGGGTCCCACAAGCCGAACACCGCGGTCGCGCAGGCCTACGAGAACGCACAGGCGGGCATTCGCCGGCTCTCGACCGAGACTGGCGCGGGCCAGTGGGGGTCGGCGCTCGCGTTCGCGTGCTCGCTGTTCGGGATCGAGTGCGAGGTGTTCATGGTCGGCTCGAGCTATGACCAGAAGCCTTACCGGCGCTCGATGATGGAGACGTGGGGCGCGACGGTCCACCGCTCCCCGTCGGAGCTTGACCGAGGCGGGGCGCGCCAACGCGCGGGCACCCCACGGGCTCACTTGGGATCGCGATCTCCGAGGCGGTCGAGGTCGCGGCCGGTCGCGATGACACCAACTACTCGCTCGGCTCGGTGCTGAACCACGTCTGCCTGCACCAGACCGTGATCGGGCAGGAGGCGATCGCGCAGATGGAGCTCGCGGGCGAGGAGCCCGACGTCGTGATCGGGTGCGTCGGCGGCGGCTCCAACTTCGCGGGCCTGAGCTTCCCATACGTCCGCGAGGTGCTGCGCGGCAACGTCGAAGATGCGGTTCCTGGCGGCCGAGCCGGCAGCCTGCCCGACGCTTACGCGCGGCGTCTACCGCTACGACTTCGGCGACACCGCCGGGCTGACGCCGCTGATGCCGATGTTCACGCTCGGCCACGACTTCGTGCCGCCCCCGGTTCACGCCGGCGGGCTGCGCTACCACGGCGACGCGCCGATGCTTTGCGGGCTGGTCCGCGCCGGGCTCGTCGAGGCACGCGCCTACGGCCAGAACGACGTGTTCGCGGCCGCCGTCCGCTTCGCCCGCAGCGAGGGGATCATCCCTGGCCCCGAGCCCGCGCACGCGATCCGCGCCGTGCTCGACGAGGCGGAGGCGGCACGCGAGGCGGGCGAGCCGCGGGTGATCCTGTTCGGCCTCTCGGGGCACGGCCACTTCGACTTATCTGCCTACGACGCCTTCCTCGCCGGGCGGCTCGAGGACCCGGAGTTCTCTGAGGCCGATATGGAGGCCGCACTCGAGCGGCTCCCCGACGCACCCGCGATCGCGTAGCCCAAGCGCCTCGCCGCGGCGACCCGGCCGCGCGCCCGATACGTCGCGGCCAGCAGCGCCACCAGCACGAGGACGACGCCGAGCAGCTGCACGACGGTCGGCGACTCGCCGAAGATCAGCGCCGCCAGCGCGACCGAGCCGACCGGCTGGATCGTCAAAAGCAGCGAGGTGAGCGCCGCGGGCAGCCGCGGCAGCGAGCTGGTGATCAGCAGCCAGCCGAGCACCTGGGAGGTCAGCGCGAGCGTGATCAGCCAGCCGGCGCCGGGCCAGCACGGGAACAAGGCGCGCGTCGCCGATGATCGAGCCCGCGATCACAGTCAGCACCGTCGCGACCGCGGTCGCGTCGAACAGCGGGCCGGCCGGGCGGCGCAGGTCGGCGCCGCCGTGGCGCAGCAGCAGCAGGAAGCCGACGTAGGCGACGCCGGCGCCGAGCCCGAAGATCGTGCCGCGCGTCGGGTTGTGTCCGTACGCGCCGTGCTCGAGCACGCCCGAGATCAGCACCACGCCGAGTAGCGCGAGCGGCAGCGCCGCGAGCACCTGCCGGCCCGGCCGCTCGGACAGCACCGCCCAGGCGACGAGCGGCACGAGCACGACCTGGATGTTCGCGAGCACGGTCGCGAGCCCGGCGCCGATGTCGCCGATCGAGTGGTGCCACATGATCAGGTCGGCCGCGAAGAACACGCCCGACGCGACCGCCCAGCGCCGGTCGGCCCACGAGCGGCGACCGAGCCGGCGGTCCTCCCGCCAGGCGATCAGCCCGAGCACCGGCAGCGCGTACGCGCAGCGGAAGATCGCGGCGGTCGAGGGCGACGCGTGGCTGAGCCGCACGAGGATGCTCGAGAACGCGATCGCGACCGCGCCCAGCATCGCGCAGATGCGGACGTTGCGCTCGGATGAGAGCCAGCGCTCCACGGGTGGGCGTCGCATCAGCGTCCAGGCGTATCGGACTCGAGCAGCCGTCGCCGCTCAGGCACGTCCAGTCGCCTACGGCTCCCGGCGCCCCGACCGCGTGAAAGCCGCCGTCGACGTGGAGGATCTCGCCGGTGATCGCGCGCGCGTAGTCGGACAGCAGGAAGCAGATCGCGCTCGCGACCGGCGAGGGATCCTCGATGTCCCAGCCGAGCGGCGCCTGCGTGGGCCACAGCCGCGCGAGCCCCTCGAAGCCGGGGATCCCGCGGGCGGCGACGGTCCCGAGCGGGCCGGCCGAGACCAGGTTCACGCGGATCCCGGCCGGCCCGAGGTCACGCGCGAGGTACCGGGAAACGGACTCGAGCGCGGCCTTCGCGACGCCCATCCAGTCGTAGATCGGCCACGCCACCGCGGCGTCGAAGTCGAGTCCGACGATGCTCCCGCCGCTCGGCATCAGCGGCGCGAGCGCGGCCGCCAGCGCCTTCAGCGAGAACGCGCTCGTCTGGAACGCCTGCGTGGCGCTCGCCGCCGGAGTGCTCATGAAGCGGCCGCCGATCGCGTCCTCGGGCGCGAAGGCGATCGCGTGCAGCACACCGTCGACCCCGCCCCAGCGCTCGCGCTAGCGTCGTCAGCGACCGCGTCCAGGTCGGCCTCGCTGTTGACGTCGAGCTCGAGCACGTCGACCGGCTCGGGCAGCCGCTGCGCGGCGCGCTCGGTCATCCGCCGCACCCGGCCGAAGCTCGTCAGCAGCACCGAGGCGCCCTCGCGCTGGGCCTGCTCGGCGGCGTGGAAGGCGATCGAGTCCTTGGTGATGACGCCGGTGATCAGCAGCCGCTTGCCGGCCAGGATCACGGCCGGACTCCTTGCGAGCGAGCGGAGCGCCCCCGCGAGCCGCTCGCGGGTGTCCGGCGGGCTCAACGAGCTCGTCGACGAACCCGGCGGCCGCCGCCGCCTCGGCCAGCAGGTGCTCCTGCGCGTAGGCGTCGGCCAGGCGGTCGCGCTCGGCGACCGGGTCGCGCGCAACCCGCAGCTCGCGGCGGTGGACGATCCCCACCGCCGCCCGGGCGCTCATGATCCCCAGCTCGGCGTCCGGCCACGCGAGCACCAGGTCGGCGCCGAGGTCGCGCGAGTTCATCGTGATGTACGCGCCGCCGTAGGACTTGCGCAGCACGACCGTCAGCTTCGGCACGCGCGCCGAGGCGAACGCGCGCACCAGCGACGCGCCGTGACGGATCACCCCGGCCTGCTCCTGGCGGGTGCCCGGCATGAACCCGGGCGTGTCGACGATCGCGAGCAGCGGCAGCCCGAACGAGTCGCAGAAGCCGATGAACCGGGCGGCCTTCTCCGAGGCCTCGGCGTCGAGCACGCCGCCCAGGTGGTGGGGCTGGTTGGCGACGATCGCGACCGGCTGGCCCTCGATCCGCGCGAGCGCGGTGACGATGTTCCGCGCCCACCGCGGGCACAGCTCAGTCATCGAGCCCTCGTCGACGATCGCGCGCAGCGGCTCGCGGATGTCGTAGGCGCGGCGCGGCTCGGCCGGCACGAGCGCGCCGGGGTCGGGCAGCTCTGGCTCGCGCGGCGCGGCGCGCGGCGCGTCCTCGCCCGCCGAGGACGGCAGGTAGGCGAGCAGCTCGCGGACGCGGGCGGCGGCGTGCGCCTCGTCGGGCACGACCATGTGGCAGACGCCGTTGCGGTCGTGCACGCGCGGTCCGCCGAGCGCCGCCGCGTCGACCTCCTCGCCGAGCGCCTCGCGCACCACGCCGGGGCCGGTCAGGAACATCGCGGCGTCCTCGGTCATCAGGATCAGGTCGGTCAGCGCGGGTGAGTAGGCGCCGCCGCCGGCCGAGGCGCCGGAGACGACCGAGATCTGCGGGACGACGCCGGTCAGCGCGACCGTCTCGCGGAAGATCCGGCCGTAGCCGGCGAGCGCCGCGGTGCCCTCCTGCATCCGCGCGCCGCCCGACTCGACGAACGCGACCACCGGGATCCGCGAGCGGCCGGCGATCTGCAGCACGCGCACGACCGTGTCGGCGTGGCGCTCGCCGAGCGAGCCGCCGAAGAACGTCCCGTCCTGCGCGTAGCACGCGATCGGCCGGCCGTCGACCGTGCCCGTGCCGCCGACCACGCCGTCGCCCGGCTGGCGCGCTCGCCCAGCCGGGACGAGACCACGCGGGAGCGCAGCACCTGGAGCGTGCCGGGGTCGCACAGCGCCTCGAGCCGCTCGAGCGGCGTCAGCCGCGCGCGCTGCTCGGCGCCGGGGGCGTGGCGCTGAGCGTCTCGACCGCCATCACTGCGCTCCGCGCAGCACCAGCGCGACGTTGTGGCCGCCGAACGCGAACGAGTTCGAGATCGCGGCCGGCGCGTGGCCGTTCGAGAGGATCAGCGGCCGCGCCTCGCCGGGGACGTAGTCGAGGTCGAGCTCGGGATCGGGGACCTCGTAGCCGAGCGTCGGCGGGATGACCCTGGTGCGCAGCGTCTCGAGCGTCGCGACCGCCTCGACCGCGCCGGCGGCGCCGAGCAGGTGGCCGATCGCGGACTTGGTCGAGGAGATCGGGATCTTCTTGGCCTGCTCTGCCCAACGCGCGCTTGAGCGCCGCCGTCTCGGCCGCGTCGTTCAGCTGCGTCGAGGTGCCGTGGGCGTTGACGTAGCTGACGTCGGCCGGCGGTCAGCGTCGGCGTCGGCCAGCGCGAGCTCGATCGCGCGCGCGGCCGGCGTGCCGGTCGGCTCCGGCGCGGTCAGGTGGTAGGCGTCGGAGGTCGAGCCGTAGCCGGCCACTTCTCCGAGGATCGGTCGCGCCGCGGGCCTTCGCGGCCTCGGCCTCCTCGAGCACCAGCACGCCGGCCCCCTCGCCCATCACGAACCCGTCGCGGCGGGCGTCGAACGGGCGCGAGATCCCGGTCGGCGAAAGTGCCTGCATCGAGTTGAAGCACGCAAACGCGAACGGGGTCAGCGCCGCCTCGGAGCCGCCGGCCACGGCCGCGTCGGCGTCGCCGTACTGGATCATCCGCAGCGCCGAGCCGATCGCGTGCGCGCCGCCCGAGCAGGCCGAGACGACGCCGTACGCCTGTCCCTGGAGGCGGTACTTCATCGACACGGCGGCCGCGGCCGCGTTCGGCATGTACTGCGGGATGCCGAGCGGCGAGACCATCTTCGCGCCGCGCTCGCGCATCACGTCTAGCTGGGCCTCGATGGTGGCCTGCGCCGCCGATTCCGGTCGCGATCACGCAGCCGGCTCGCAGCGGGTCGTAGGGCGGCTCGCCATCCCATCCGGCCTGCGCGAGCGCCTCACCGGCCGCCACCAGCGCGAGCTGCGAGAAGCGGTCCAGCCGGCGGGCCTCCTTGACCGACAGGAACTCGCTCGGCTCGAAATCGCTGCACGCCCCGTCGCCGTCGACGATGCCGACAGGTGCCGGCGGCCCAGCGCTCGTGCAGGGCTGCGCGCCGACGCCGAGCGGCGTGACCGCGCCGATTCCGGTGATGACGACTCTGCGCTTCATCGACTCGCTGAATCCGGTCGCGCTCCGGTCAGCAGCGCCCGACGCGCCTAGACGTCCGCCTTGCTGACGATCAGGTCGATCGCGTCGCCGACCGTCTGAAGGCCCTTCATGTCCTCGCCCTTGAGCACGACGCCGTACTCGTCCTCGACGATCTGGGCGAGCTCGACGAGGTCGAGCGAGTCGATGTCGAGCTCCTCGAACGTCGAGGAGCGGGTGATCTGGTCGGCGTCGGGACCGAAGCTCGCGAGCGCCTCGATCACGCGCGCCTCGACCTGCTCTGTGGTTACTGCTGGCATTTGGGTACTCCTGTGTCGTAGTAGGTCTGCGAAGTCATGCCGCCAGCCCTCCGTCGACCGTGAGCACCGCCCCGGTGACGTAGCTGGCCTCGTCGGAGGCTAGGAAGCGTACGCACGCCGCGACCTCCTCGGGCGTGCCCGCACGGCGTGCGGGGACCGCCGCGAGCAGGTCCTTCGAGACCTCGGCGGTCATGTCGGTGTCGATCCACCCGGGCGCGACGGCGTTGACCGTCACCCCGCGCCGCGCGACCTCGACGGCCGCGGTCTTGGTCAGCGCGATCAGGCCCGCCTTGGCGGCGGCGTAGTTGGACTGGCCGGGGTTGGCGCGCAGCCCGACGACCGACGAGATGTTGACGATCCGGCCGGTGCGAGCGCGCATCATCGGGACGAGCGCGCGGCGGGTGAGTCGAAACGCCGCGTTCAGATCGGTCTCGATCACCGACGACCATTCCTCGTCGCCGAGCGACGGAACGAGATCGTCACGCGTCACACCGGCGTTGTTCACGAGCGCAAGCACCGGCGCGCCGTAGTGCGCCTCGAGCGCCCCGAACAGCTCGTCGGGCGCGCGCCGGTCGACGACGTCGGCGGCCAGCGCGACCGCCCGTCCGCCTTCGCGCTCGATCTCGGCGACGACGCGCCTCGGCACGCGTCGCGGTCGGTGCGGTAGTTGACCCCGACCGGCCATCCGTCGCGCGCCAGTGCGCGCGCGATCGCGGCGCCGATCCCGCGGGAGGCGCCGGTCACGAGCGCACAGCCCTCGCGCTCAGGCATCGCCGCGGCCACCCCACTCGATCACGCCACCGCCCCAGGTGAAACCGCCGCCGAACGCGCCGAGCACGACCCGCGCGCCGGGCTTCAGCCGGCCGTCGCGCTCGGCGAACGCGAGCGCCAGCGGCAGCGTCGCCGCCGACGAGTTGCCGTAGTGCGCGATGCAGTCGACGACCCGCTCGGGCTCGACACCCAGAGCGCTCGCCGAGCGCGCGCGTGATCCGGGCGTTGGCCTGGTGGTAGACGAACAGGTCGATGTCGTCGATCGTCATCCCGGCGCGGTCGAGCGCCGCCAGCGTCGACTCCGCCATCCGCGCGACCGCGTGCTTGTAGACCTCCGGGCCGTCCATCCGGAGCTTGCGGTCGGGGTTGGGGATGAAGATCGTCTCGCCGTTCGAGCCGTCGGCGCCGAGCACGATCGGGCCGATCACGCCGTGCCGCCGTCGGCCGGGCCGAGCACCGCCGCGCCGGCGGCGTCGCCGAACAGCGGCGCGCTCTTGCGGTCCTCCCAGTCGAGCACCCGGGTGATGAAGTCGGCTCCGACGACCAGCACCCAACGCGCGCGCCCGCTCTCGATCTGCGGCGGCTCCGGTCGCGACGGCCGACAGGAACCCGGTGCACGCCGCAGCCGACGTCGAACGCCCCGGCCCGATCGGCGCCGAGCGCGTGCGCCACGAGCGGCGCCGCGTTCGGGGTGACCTCGTCTGCGGTGAGCGTCGCGACGAGCACCAGATCGAGCTCGGAGCCGTCGACACCCGGCGCGCTCGAGCGCCGCCGCGCCTGCGCGCGCGGCGTAGTCCGACAGCCGCTCGTCGGGTCCCGCGACCGGCCGCTCGATGGATCCCGGTCCGCGAGACGATCCACTCCTCGCTGATGCCGAGCCGCTCGGCCAGCTCGGCGCTCGTCAGCCGCACCGGCGGCACCTCGATCGCGACCGAGTGAAACGCGGCCCTCGACGATGTGGCGCCGGCATCGTCTCGGCCACGGCACGGACCCGGCGCGGCGGGCGACGTCGGTCGACTCAAGCATTGATCAGCTCCACGTCTCGAAGCGTTCGCTTCGCGAGCCCGGTGAGGACCCGCCCGGGGCCGACCTCGACGAACCGCTCGGCACCGAGCCGGTGCAGCTCGAGCATCGTCTCGCGCCAGCGGACCGGCATCGTCAGTCCGTCGGCCAGGCGCGCGCGGATGTCGTCGAACGGCTGCGCGGTCACCGCGGAGAGGACGGTGACCCGCGGCTCGGCGAACTCCACCCGCTCGAGCGCCGCGACAAACTCCGGCACGGCACTCTCCATCATCGGCGAGTGAAACGCGCCCGTCACCGGGAGCTGCATCGCGCGCAGCCCGAGCGCTGCGGCGGCCTCGGCCGCCGCGGGCAGCGCGCTGCGCGCGCCCGAGAGGACGATCTGCTGGGGGGAGTTGTCGTTGGCGACCGCCAGGCCGTGGGCCTCGGCGAGCTCGCCGGCGTGATCCGCGGCGCCCGCTCCGAGCAGCGCGAGCATGCCGCCGTCGCCGGCCCGCTCCCCCGCCTCCTGCATCAGCTTCCCGCGAAGCGCCACGAGCTCGAGACCGTCGCGCTCGACCAGGCACCCGGCGGCGACCAGCGCGCCGAGCTCGCCGAGCGAGTGCCCGGCCATGAAGTCGCCCATCCGGGCCTGCCGAGCGCGCCCAGCCCGCCAGGCTCGCGCAGAAGATCGCGGGCTGGGCGAACTGCGTCCCTCGTCGGCGCGCGGGAACGGGTCCTCGCCGACCACCTCCTCGGCGAGCGCGAGCAGGTCCGGGCGGACGCGCGCGACCGCGTCGCGCATGCCGGGGGCCTGACTGCCCTGGCCGGGAAACAGGATCGCCGTGCGCGCCATTCGAACCCATCTACGTCACGCGCGCGCGCGCGGGTACAGGCGGTGAACCGACTTCCCCCCGATCGGGGGGAGGGTAGGCTTCGGCCGGTCATGAGCCTCCCCAAGCCAACCGCGAGATCGACCGCGCTCGTCACCGGCGCCTCGGCCGGGATCGGTGCCGAGATCGCGCGCGAGCTCGCGCGGCGCGGACACGGCTGGTGCTCGTGGCGCGGCGCAAGGACCGGCTCGACGCGCTCGCGGAGGAGCTCCACGGCGAGTACGGAGTCCGCGCCGAGACGATCGCCAGTCGACCTCGTCAAAGCCGGCCTCGCGGTCACGGATCCAGGGCCGGATCACGCGAGCTCGGACTGGAGGTCGAGATCCTCGTCAACAACGCGGGCTTCGCCACCGGCGGACCGTTCTACGAGTCCGACCCGGCGCGTGAGCTGGAGCAGGTGCGGGTGCTCGTCGAGGCCGTCGTCGCGCTCACCTCGGCGTTCCTGCCGGCGATGGTCAAGCGCCGCCGCGGCGCGATCCTGAACGTCGCCTCGACGGCCGCGATGCAGCCCCTGCCTTACGCCGCGGGCTACTCGGCCGCGAAGGCCTACGTGCTCACCTTCTCTGAGGCGATCCATCAGGAGGTCGCCGGGCGCGGCGTGGCCGTCACGGCGCTCTGCCCCGGACCGGTCGACACGGAGTTCTGGGATCAGGCGGGCTGGCAGGTGGCCGGCGGGGTGTCGTTCGAGAAGGCGTTTCCCAGCCCAGGGCGTCCGTCCGCGCGTGACGTAGCGCGGGCCGGCGTCGATGGCATCGCCTCAGGGCGCCGGGTCGTTGTCCCCGGCCTGCCGATGCGAGCGGCAATGCTCGCCAGCCGCTACATCCCCCACGCGGTCAAGCTGCCCGGTCGTCGAGCGCGTCATGCGCCGCCGCTGAGCGCCGCCTAACCCAGCAGCCCGATCCGCTGCGCCCGCTGCACCGCCTCGGCGCGGTTGCGCGCGCCCAGCTTGCGGTACAGCGCGCTCGTGTGCTCCTTGACCGTGTGCGGGGACAGGTACAGCTGCTCGGCGATCTCGCGGTTGGTCGAGCCGGCCGCGATCAGGTCGAGCACCTCGCGCTCGCGCTCGGTCAGCAGCGGCTCGGGCTGCTCGGCCTTGGGCGCGAACATCGTCATCCCGAACCCGACCGTCCTGACCGCGGCGACGACCTCGCGCGCGGGCGAATCCTTGGAGATGAACCCCGACGCGCCGGCCGCGCGCGCGGCGGCCGGCGACATCCGTCCCGCGCCCGAGATCAGCAGCACGCGCGTCGTCGGCGAGGCGGCGCGGATCGACCGCGCACAGCTCGGCACCCGACTCACCGGCGAGGAACAGGTCGACCAGCGCCACGTCGGGCTCGAAGCTGCGGGTCAGCTCGAGCGCCTCGGCGCCGGTTCGCGCCGCCAGGCAGCGCTCGACCCACGGCTGCTCGGTCGAGCAGCACGCGGAAGCCCCAGTGGACGACGTCGTGGTCGTCGACGACGAGCACCCGCAGCCGCCGCGCCTGCGCGGCCGCGCTCGGGGTCCGCTGCCCGAGCTCGCGGTCTTCACGCACCGTCCTCCTGGCCGAGCGCGACCACCAGCCGCACCTCCCACGAGTCTGGGCCGGTCGGCCCGGACTCCACGACTCCCCCGTGCTGGAGCGCCTCGAACGCCGCCAGCCGCAGCCCCATCCCGCCGCCGCCGCGCCTGGACCGGCACCGCCGCCTCGGTCCCGTCGTTGCGGACCTCGAGCGTGAACGTGTCCTCGTCGCGCGTCGACCGAGCACCTCGACGCGCGTGGGCTTGGCGTGCTTGGCGATGTTGCGCAGCGCCTCGGCCAGCACCGACTGCGCCAGCGGCTCGAGGTCGGCGGGGACCGTGAAGTCGCCGCGCCAGTCGACGTCGACCACCATCCCCGGCGAGCGCCTGACCCGCTCGAGCTCGGCCGCGAGCGTCGTGCCGGTCTCCGGCGGGAGCGGCGCGAGCGGCCGCTCGAGCGCGCGGCGCAGGTCGCCGAGCGCCTCCTGCATCTCGACCAGGCAGCGCTCGCGCTGCGCCTTGTCGAGCGGCTGCTCGGCGCTCAGCGCCAGCGACACGCCGAACAGGCGCTGGAGCACGCGCTCGTGGATCTCGCGCGCCAGCTCGAGCCGGTCGGACAGCCGCCGCGTGCGCTCCTGCTGGCGGGTGACGTTGCGCGCGGCGGCGACCAGCGCGGCGGTCTTGCCGAGCGTCCACAGCAGGTGGCGCTCGCCGTCGGAGAGCTCGAACCGGCCGCCGCCGCGGTCGGCGCAGATCACCCCGTACGCGCGCCCCGCGGCGCTCAGCGGCGTGCACACGAGCGTCGTGATCCCCAGCAGCTCGGCGTACTCGGGCGGGACCTCCTCCTCGATCCGCTCGGAGATCACGACCACCTTGTCCTCGAGCAGCGCGCGCTGCGCGATCGGCGTGTTGACGAGCGTCGGCCGCAGCGCCGACAGCTGCGCGAACGAGGTCCCGTGCGAGCCGACCGCGCGCACCGCGCCGCGGTCGGCGTCGGCCATGAAGATCGCCGCCCGCCGCATCGTCGTCAGCCGGCAGATCGCCTCGCAGATGCGGTCGTAGAACTCGGTCGACGACGTCTGCACGTCGATGTCGGCGAGCAGCTCGACGAACACCTCGAGCGGCTCGACCCCGGCGAACAGCGACGGCGAGCGGTCAGCGATGCGCCATGACCGCTCACGCGGCATCGGCCGGCTCGAGCTCGTAGCGCCGCCGGATCTCGTACAGCGTGGTCCGCTCGGCCGCCGGCCGGCCGGCCCGGTGGGCGGCGGCGATCAGGTCGGCCGGCTCGAGCTTGACGCCGTGGTAGCTGCCGGCCATCCGGCTGATCGACTCCTCCATCAGCGTGCCGCCGAGGTCGTTGACGCCCCAGCGCAGCGACTCGGTGGCGGCGTCGAGGCCCATCTTGACCCAGCTGGCCTGGAGGTTGGCGACGGTCTTGCCGAGCGCCAGCCGGAACGCCGCGGTGTGCTTGAGGTTCTCCTCGCGGGAGATCTCCTCGACCCCGTGGGTGCGCCCGAGCAGCGTGTGGAACGGGATGAACGACAGCGGCACGAACTCGGTGAACCCGCCGGTCCGCTCCTGCAGCTCGCGGACGACGCGCATGTGCTCGGCGAGCTCCCACGGCTCCTCGATGTGCCCGAACATCACGGTCACGGTCGAGCGGATCCCCTCGGCGTGCGAGGCCTCGATGATCTCGACCCAGCGCGCGACCGGCAGCTTGTTCGGCGAGATCCGCTCGCGCACGCCGTCGTGGAGGACCTCGGCCGCGGTCCCCGGCGTCGAGTCGAGCCCCGCCTCGCGCAGCCGCTCGAACACCGCCCGCGGCGCCAGCCCGCTGACGTCGCACATGTGCGCGACCTCCATCGGCGAGTACGCGTGCAGGTGGATCTGCGGCGCGATCTGCTTGGCCAGCCGCAGCCACTTCTCGTAGTCCTCGAGCCCCCAGTCGGGATGGATCCCGGACTGCATGCAGATCTCGGTGGCGCCGAACTCGACCGCCTCGTGCACCCGCCGCGCGAACTCCTCCTCGGAGTGCTCGTAGGCGTCGGGCGACCGGCGCGACTGCCCGAAGCCGCAGAACGCGCAGCCGACGACGCAGATGTTCGAGACGTTGATGTTGCGGTTGACGACGAACGTGACCGTCTCGCCGGCGAGCTCGGCGCGCAGCTCGTCGGCCGCGCAGCGCGCATCTCCTCGATCACCTCGGGACGGCGCTCGGAGAACAGCGCCGTCAGCTCCTCCGGCGTCAGCGCGAGCCCTCGCGCGCCGCGCGCGACCGCCCGCGGCGCGACGTCGTCGGCGATCGTCGACGCTCGGCCCGCCGGCCCGACCCGCGGCGCGGGATGAACGACCAGTAGCTGCGTCTTGATCACGTCCATCACCGGCCGCGAGATCCACTCCGGATCGATGTACTCCGGATACACGCACAGCCGCTCGGTCAGCGCCACGCCCGTCGGCCCGCAGCCGCTTGCGCACGCTCGGTCGGCGACGGGAACGGGTGCTCGGGCGAGATGTGGTCGCCGTTCGCGCTGAGCCCGCCGAGGTCGGTCGCGCCGGCGCGCGACCAGCTCGACCCACCAGTCGGACAGGTTCGGCGGGACCTGGATCCCGACGTCGGGCAGCAGCCGCCGCGCCTCGGCGACCAGCCGCTTCATGTCCTCGATCGTGACCTCGCACGCCCACTCCGGCGCGTCGCAGCTGCGGGCCCGTCCCAGACGCCCGTCCGCCAGTACTCGCGCGTCGCCGTCGTCGGCGATCTGCGCCGGCTCGCGGCCGTAGTAGCTCTGGTGCGGGACGAAGTTCTGGAGGATCACCTCCTGGATGTGGCCGTGGCGCTCGTGCAGCTCGGCGAGCTGCCTCGAGCGACGCGACCCGCTCCTCCTCGGTCTCGCCGATCCCGACGAGGATCCCGCTCGTGAACGGGATCCGCAGCTCGCCGGCGGCCGCGATCGTCTCGATCCGCCGCGCCGGGTGCTTGGTCGGCGAGCCCGCGTGCACGGTCTCCATCAGGCGCTCGGACACCGACTCGAGCATCAGCCCCTGCGAGGCGGTCACCTCGCGCAGCCGCGCCAGGTCGTCGCGGTCGAGCACGCCCGAGGTTCGTGTGCGGCAGCAGCCCGCGCTCGAGCGCCCGCTCGCACGCCCACACCACGTAGGACGGTGAAGTCCTCGAAGCCGTAGCTCGCGCAGCCGCGCGGCGACCTCGGCGTTGACCTCGGGCTTCTCGCCCGTCAGCACCAGCAGCTCCTTGACGTGGTGGCGGCGAGACCGCCTGGTCGAGCAGCGCCTCGCACCTCGTCGGGCGCGTACAGGTGCGGCTTGTGGGTCGCGAACGCGCAGTACTTGCAGTAGCAGCGGCACGTCCGCGAGAGCGACAGCGTGAGGTTGCGGCTGAACGTGACCCGGCGGCGCATGCGCCCGGCGGATTCTACGGACGCCTATCCTGCGGCCCCGGATGCGGCGCCGGATCGCGCACGCTGCTGCGGTCGCTGTGCCGGCGCTCGGCGCTGCTCGCGGCTGCATGCGGGCTCGGCGGGCGGCCGTGCGCGCCAACGCCTCGCTGGTGCTCGACTTCACCCCGAACGCCGTCCACGCCGGGATCTACGCCGCGCATCGCGCACCACTACGACCGCGCCGCGGGCGTCAGCCTCCACGTGATCGCGCCGTCGGCCTCGACCGACTCGATCAAGCTGCTCGAGACCGGCCGGGTCAACTTCGCGATCCTCGACATCCACGACCTCGCGATCGCGCGCGAGCGCGGCGAGCGACGATCGTCGGGATCATGGCGATCGTCGAGCGTCCGCTGGCCGCGGTGATCGCGGCGCCGCGGATCGCGAGCCCGCGCAGCTCGAGGGCAAGCCGTCGGCGTCACCGGCGTCCCAGCGACACCGCGGTGCTCGACTCGATCGTCGCCGGGGCAGGCGGCGACCCGCGCACGCTGCAGACGATCACGATCGGCTTCAACGCGGTCGCCGACCTGCTGGCCGGCCGGTCGCGGCCGCGACCGCGTTCTGGAACGACGAGGGCGTGACGCTCCAGCGCCGTCGCCCGGGCTTTCACATCTTCCGGGTCGACGACTACGGCGCGCCGCCGTACCCGGAGCTGGTGCTGTGCGCGACCCGCTCGAGCCTGGCGCGCGACCCCGGGCTCGCACGGGACGTGGTGCGGCGCTCGTCGCGCGGCTACCGCTTCACGCTCGCGCATCCCGCCGCACGCCGCGACCGACCTCGAGCGCGTCGGTCCCCGGGCTCGATCCGTCGCTCGTCAGCGCCGAGCTGACCGCGCTGCTGCCGGCGTTCCGGGCACCCGACGGGCGCGTCGGCGAGCTCGACCCGGCGACGCTTCGGCGCTGGGCGCGGTGGGAGGCGAGGTTCGGGATCGTCATCCAGGCGGCCCGACGTCGCGACGATGTTCGACCCGAGCGCTCGTCGGGGCGGCGTCAATCGGCGGCTAGCAGCCGCTCCACGAGCGCCGCGCCCTCGCGCGCCATCCGCGAGCGCGGCACGACGAGGTCGAAGCCGGCGGCCTCGGCGCGGTCGCGGACGTCGGCCTCGACGTGCGAGTAGAACGCGAGCGATCGGCACGCCGGGCTCGCGAAGCCGGCGCGCCTGCTCGATCCGCTCGTCGGGATCGGCGGTCAGGTCGACGACCAGCAGCTCCGCTCCGGGCAGCTCGCGCGCGAGCGCGTCCTCGTCGCTCGACGAGCAACCGTCGTGCCCGCCGCCGCGAGCGCGCCGACTACGTTCGAGCCGAACAGCAGATCGGGGACGAACGCGACGATCCGCGCCACGCGGCACCGCTACTGCGCGCGGAGCCGCTTGAACTCCTGGCGCACCGACTCGGTCCGGCCCCACATCAGCTCCTGCACGATCTCGACCCGGCCGGTGCGAACCTCGCGCACCGCCAGCTCGCCCGTCGATTTCGGCGTCGTCGAGCAGCTTCAGCGCCGCGTGCACGGCCGGCGCCGCGGCGGCGTGGCCGAAGCGGTGCGCGACCAGCAGCCGCCAGTGCCAGTCGTGCTTCGAGTACGGCTGGGCGTTGCACGTGACGAGCAGCACCGCGGCGTCGATGTAGCGGCGCTCGTCGAAGATCCGCAGGTCGAGCTCGAGGTCGGTCCAGTCGTCGGGGAGCGAGTCGACGATCTGCTGGAAGGTGTCGGCGAGCGCCATCGGCGAGCAAGGCTACGCGAAGAGCTGCTGGTACAGCAGGAACACGTTGAGCGCGGTGATCAACGCGGCGCAGCCCCACGCGACGATCGTGGTCACGCCGCGGTTGACGTGAACGCCCATCACGTCGCGCCGGCAGGTGAGCATCACCAGCGGCACCAGCGCGAGCGGGATCCCGAACGACAGCACGACCTGGCTGAGCACGAGCGCGCTGGTCGGGTTCATCCCGACCGCCAGCACGACCAGCGCCGGAACCATCGTGATCGCGCGCCGCACCAGCAGCGGGATCCGGACGTTGATGAACCCGGCCATCACCACCTGGCCGGCGTAGGTGCCGACGCTCGAGGAGGACGCTCCCGAGGCCAGCAGCGCGACCGCGAACGCCAGCGCGGCGCCGCCGCCGACGAGGTGGCCGAACTCGGTGTGGGCCTCCTGGATCGTGCTCAGGCCCGAAAGCGCCGGGGTGTGGAACAGCTTGGCGGCGACCGCGAGCATCGCCATGTTGACGATCCCGGCCAGGCCGAGCGCGATGATCACGTCGAGGCGCTCGAACCGCAGCACCCGCGCCCGCTCGCGGTCGTCGCGGACCGGCATCCGCCCGTTGGTGAGCGCCGAGTGCAGGTAGATCACGTGCGGCATCACGGTCGCGCCGATGATCCCGACCGCGAGGTAGAGCGAGCCGGTGCCGCTCGAGGCCGGGCAGCAGGCCGCGCAGCGAGCCGTGGGCGGAGGGCCCGATCCGCAGCGTCTCGTACAGGAAGCCCGGCGAAGATGATCGCCAGCAGCGCCGTGATCGCCAGCTCGAAGCGCCGGAACCCGTGGGTCTGGAGCTCGAGGATCGCGAACGCGATCACGCCGGTGATCAAGCCGGCGGGAAGCAGCGGCACGCCGAACAGCAGGTTCAGCCCGAGCGCCGCGCCGAGGAACTCGGCGATGTCGGTCGACATCGCCATGATCTCGGCCTGCACCCACATCCCCCAGCTGAACGCGCGCGGAAAGCGCTCGCGCACGACCTCGGGTAGTTGCGGTCGGTGACGATCCCGAGCTTCGCCGACAGGTACTGGATCAGCATCGCCATCAGGTTCGCCAGCGAGCACGACCCACAGCAGCAGGTAGCCGTACTTGCGCGCCGCCCTGGACGTTGGTCGCGAAGTTGCCGGGATCGACGTACGCGATCGAGGCGACGAACGCCGGGCCGAGCATCGCCAGCGTCGCGCGCAGCCGCCCGCGGCGCGAGCAGCGCTCGAGCGGGCTCGGGACAGCGACGTCCGTCGCGGAGCGCGATCGAGGCGCCTTCGGCCGCCGCGCCCTCGAGCGCGGGGCGCCGATCGGAGGCGGCGGCGTCACCGGCTCGACCTCCACCCGCATCGCCTGCGCGAGCGACCCGCCGAGCACGTGGACGTCGTCGCCGAAGCGCACGAACAGCGGCCCGTCGAACGGCTGCTTGTCGATCACCTCGAGCTCGTCGCCGGGCGCGATCCCGCGCTCGGCGAGGAACCGCAGCATCTCCGGATCGGAGTCCGAGACCCGCGCGAACGTGCCGCGGTCGCCGGGCTCGAGCGTCTGGAGGCTGTCGGTGGCGCCCTCCTCGATCGTCAGCTCGCGGGTCGGGATCGGGTCGCCGTGCGGATCGTGCGTCGGGTCGCCGAGCTTGGCCGCGATCAGCTCCTCGAGCTCCTCGGAGAGGACGTGCTCGAGCACCTCGGCCTCCTCGTGGACGCGATCCCACGGAACTCCGAGGCTCTCGACCAGATACAGCTCGAGCAGCCGGTGGTGGCGCATCACCTCGAGCGCGACGCGCCGGCCGTCGTCGGTCAGCGACACGCCCGTGGTACGGGCTGGTGCTCGACCAGGCCGAGCTCGCCCGAGCCGCTTGACCATCCCGGACGCCGACGCCGGGCGTCACGCCGAGCCGCTCGGCGAGCGCATTGGTGCGTGACCGGCTCGCTCGCCGCGCCGCTCGAGCGCGTAGATCGCCTTGGCGTAGTCCTCGATCGCCGAGGACGCACCGCTCGGGCTCCAGAGCGGCTCGGATTCCGCTGATTCGTGTCCCGCCTTCATAGAAGTTATGGTAGCCCAAAATTTGAATTTCGTCGAACGGCGTATCCGGCGACTGCGCTCGGCGAGATTACCGCGTCATATTCCTGGCTGTCGGATGGCGTTGGCATCGATCGCTCGCTGACCCCCGAGTACCGCGCGATCACCGAGGCGCTGCGGCGCTGCTCGACCGCTCCGAGCGCGGCAAGCTCGCGCTCACCGGCGGCGGACGCCAAGGAGTTCCTCCAGGGCCAGGTCACCAACGACGTCGAGTCGCTGTCGCCCGGGACCGGCTGCTACGCCGCCTTCCTCACCCCGAAGGGCAAGATGCTCGGCGACCTGCGGATCCTCGATACCGGCGACGAGCTGCTGCTCGACACCGAGCGGGTCGCGCTGCAGGGGCTGTTCAACATGATCCGCCGGTTCAGCATCGGGTTCGACGTCGCAGCTGCACAAGCGCACGCTCGAGCGGGGGCTGCTGTCGCTGATCGGCCCCGAGCGCGGACGCCGTGTCGCGGCGCCGCCGACGCTCGCCGGCGCCGAGCACGCGCACGTCGCGCTGGAGGTCGGCGGCGTCCCGGTCGCGTGCGATCCGGACCGACGTCGGGGTCGACCTGCTGTGCGACGCGGCGCAGACCGAGGCGCTGCGCGCGGCGCTGATGGCGGCCGGCGCGGTCGCGGTGTCCGAGGCGACGGCCGAGTGCCTGCGGGTCGAGCACGGCCGCCCGCGCTACGGCATCGACCTCGACGACGGCGTGATCCCGCAGGAGGCGGGGCTGAACGAGCGCGCGGTGTCGTTCACGAAGGGCTGCTACGTCGGGCCAGGAGACGGTCGCGCGGCTGCACTACCGCGGCAAGCCGAACCGCCATCTGCGCGGGCTGCGGCTGTCCGGCGCCGTCCGGACCGGGCGCCGGCTGCGGCTCGGCGACCGCGAGGTCGGACGGCTCGGCGAGCGTCGCCGACTCGCCCCGGCTTCGGGCCGATCGCGCTGGCGCTGGTGCGGCGCGAGGCCGAGCCCGGGCTCGACCGTCGACGGTCGGCGAGCGGCGCTCAGCGCGAGCGTCGTCGAGCTCCCGTTCGCGCTGACGCCGGCTCGCGACGAAGCGCTCGCAGCGCCTCCGGCGTCGGCGCGGGGTCGAGCGCCAGCTGCGGCAGTCTCGGGGTGCGAGGCCAGGTAGGTCGCGACGATCCGCACCTCGTCGACCTCGTCGGGCGGCACGTGCGCGCCGAGCTCGCCGGCGCGGCCGCCGCGCCGCGAGCGCCGCCGCCGTCCGCTCGCGCGAGCTCGTCGAGGTCCGCCGGCAGCGGCGCCCCAGTCGACCAGCCGCCCGCCGACCAGCCAGAACGCGTCGCCGCTCGGCCGGATCGGCCGGGTGCGCGCGCCAGCACGCAGCCGCGGCCGGGCGTGGGTCGCCTCGAGCACGCCGCCGAGCCGCTCGAGGATCGCGCGCAGCCGCCGCAGCCGCCGGCGCAGCCACGCCGCGCGCTCGTACCGCTGCTCGCGCGGCCGCCGCGCGCATCTGGCGCTCGACGTGCGTCGAGCAGCGCTCGCGGCCGCCGTCGCCGAGGAACAGCCCCAGCGCCTCGTCGAGCCGGCGGCGGTAGAGGTTCGGGTCGAGGTCGCCGAGGCACGGCGACAGGCAGCGCCCCATCTGGCCGTACGCGGAGGGGTGCTCGCGCCGCGGGAGCCGGCGGCCGCAGTGGCGCAGCCCGAACAGCGAGTCGAGCTGCTCGACCAGCTCGCGCGCGAGCTTGCGCCCGCGCAGCGGCCCGATCGTGACCGCGTGGCCCGGCCGCCGGCTCGCGGCGAGACCTCGAGGATCGGGAACGGGATGTCGAGCCGGCAGCGGATGTAGACGAGCCGGTCGTCGGGCTGGGCCAGGCGGATGTTGCCCGGGGGCGCGAGCTGCTTGATCAGGCGGTTCTCGAGCACCAGCGCGCCGAGCTCCGAGTGCGTCGGGCGGTAGTCGACGACCGACGCGTGCGCGGCTCCAGTCGGCCGGCGCGCGTCGACGGGCGCGAAGTGGGCCCGCGCGCGGCTGCGGATCGAGACCGACTTGCCGACGTACAGCGTCCGGCCGCGCGTCGTCGCGGAACAGGTACACGCCCGGGTCGCCGGGGCAGCTCCGCGAAGTCGAGCTGCGGGCGCTGCCCGAGGCGGCCGCGGCGGCGCCGGGCGCTCGGCGCGCGCGCGCGCGGCCGGCGCGGGCTCAGCAGCGCGAGCGCGTCGCGCGACCGTCGCCGCGTTCGCGCACAGCCGCGGGAACAGCGCGCACAGCACGCGCGCGCACGTCTCGGCGTCCGGCAGCGCCCGGTGCGCGACCTGCGACCTCGATCCCGAGCGCGTCGGCGAGCGCGCCCAGCCGGCGCTCGCGCTGGAGCGGCAGCAGCGTCGCGCGCGAGCGCCGCCGTGCACAGCACCGGCGGGTCCGGCCACTCGAGCCCGATCCGCTCGAACGCCTGGCGCAGCACCCGCCGGTCGAACGGCGCGTTGTGCGCGACCAGCACGCCGGCCGCGCAGCTGCTCGCGCGAACGGCGGCAGCACCTCCTCGAGCGGCGGGCGCGTCGTCGACCATCGCCTGCGTGATGCCGGTGAAGCGCTGGATGCCGCGCCGCAGCGGCACGCTCGTGCGCACCAGCGAGCTCCAGCGGTCGTGGAGCTCGCCGCCGCCGACGAGCACCGCGCCGACCTCGGTCAGCTCGCAGGCGTCGCCGCCGAGCCCGTTGGTCTCGGTGTCGACGACGAGGAACTCGGCGGTCGCGATCGGCTGCTCGAGCAGTTCCAAGTCACGCGTGATACGCCCGCGCGCCGGACGGCATGCAAAGCGGCGTTGCAGCCGCTGACGTCCAGCGCGATGTCTCGGCGACCGGTCCGGCGGGGTAGCATCGCCGCACATGGAAGCTACGGAAGGAGTCGTGAGCGTGACCGCGATCGCCCATGACGCCGAGAAGCTCCGCGAGCTCGACGACGGAGAGCGTCGAGCGTGGAAGGCCTACAGCGAGCAGCTGCGTGAGCTGAGCGGCGAGGAGTACGAGCGCGTCGAGACCGAGTCGTGGGACGAGCTCCAGCGGGAGCTGCGCAGGCTGCGAGCGCCGGCGCAGAGACCGCTCACCGGCAGAACTCCACCTGATCCTCGGCGGCGCGCCTAGCGCCTCCGCGGTCGCATTAGGGTTCCATGCTCCTCGGAGTGAGGAGTGGCACGTTCACGATGCGAGGGACCACCGTTGGGATGCTCGTCGTCGCGGCCTGGCGCTGTCGCAGGCTGTGGCGGCGGGTCGCACTTCGCCAACCAGCCGCGGCCGCCCGTACCCGTCAACCTGACCGTCTACATCAACGACCAGCGGGTCTCGGTCTCGCCGGCCTCGGTCGGCGCCGGCCCGGTCGAGTTCATCGTCACCAACCAGGCGAGCAACGCCGAGTCGCTGAGCGTGCTGCCCGCGGGCGCCACGGCTGCCCAGCCGCTCGCCGACACCGGCCCGATCAACCCCCAGGGGACCGCCCAGGTGACGGTCAACCTCAACTCGCCCGGCGACTACACCGTCGGCACTCCCCGAGCGCCTCGACCGAGGCCTCGGCCGCGACCCCGGTCGGGATCCAGGCCGCCGTCCTGCACGTCGGTCAGCCACCGCGCCCAACGCGAGCAGCCACGCTCCTGCCAGCCCTGAGCGCCGCTGGCAGCATCGCACACCGGCACTGTGCAGATACTTGCATGCGTGCAAGCAACTACTACCGATGCGCTCGAGCACCGGCGCTGCGGCGCCCGACAAGGCGCTTGGCCGCCGACCTCTACGCGCTCGTCGTCTACCTGCACAAGAACTGCAACGCGGACCTGTTCGAGGCGGTCGGGGCGCTCGAGCTGTCGCTCACGCCAGATCAAGCTGCTGCACCACCTCGAGGACGCGACCGCACGAGCTGACGCCTGAAGGAGGCCGCCGAGCTCGTGCACGTCTCGCTTCCCGCCGCCAGCCGGATGGTCGACGACCTCGTCCGGCGCGGCTTCGTCGAGCGCCACGAGGACGTCGAGGACCGGCGGATGAAGCGGGTCAGCATCACCGACGCCGGGCCGCGCGGTGATCCGCCGCCTCAACGCCGCGCGCCTCAGCGGCCTCGAGCAGTTCGTCGCAGGGCTTGAGCGCCGGCCGAGCGGCGCGCGCTCGCCCAGCGCGCTGGGCGAGCTGCTGGCGCGCCCCGAGGTCGCCGCCTGCCGCCCGGAGGACCTCGATGACCGACGCGGATCCTCGCCCACCGCCACCGCCTGATCACCGAGGAGAACAGCCGCTGGTGGACGCTCGGCGCGATGTGCTTCGCGCTGTTCATGATGATGCTCGACAACACGGTCGTGAACGTCGCGCTGCCGTCGATCCAGCGCGACCTGCACGCCTCGCTGTCGGCGCTCGAGTGGACGGTCAACGCCTACACGCTGACGCTCGCGGTGCTCATGGTCACCGGCGGCCGGCTCGGCGACATCTTCGGCCGGCGGACGGATGTTCCTGTTCGGCGTGGTCGTGTTCGGGCTCTCGAGCCTGGCGATCGGGTTCGCGCCGAACGACACGATCCTCGTCGCGTTCCGGGCGGTCCAGGGGATCGGCGCGGCGTTCATGATGCCGGCGACGCTGTCGATCATCACCCAGGCGTTCCCGCCCGAGCAGCGCGGGATGGCGATCGGCACCTGGGCGGGCGTCAGCGCGCTGGCGCTCGCGATCGGGCCGGTGCTCGGCGGCTTCCTGACCGAGTACGGTCAGCTGGCGCGCGATCTTCTTCATCAACCCGCCGATCGCCGTCGATCGCGGTCGCGGTGACGCTGTTCGCGACGCGCGAGTAGCCGCGACGAGACGGTCGACCGGACCGTCGACTACGCCGGGATCGTCGCGCTCACGGTCGGCCTCACCGCGCTGGTGCTCGCGCTCGTCGAGGGCAACAGCTGGCACTGGGGATCGGCCCGCGTGATCGTCGGCCTGTTCGCGCTCGCGGCGATCGGGCTGGTCGCGTTCGTCGCGGATCGAGCTGCGCGTCGCGGGCGCCGATGGTCGACTTCAGCTTCTTCCGGTCGCGCTCGTTCCTGGGCTCGAACCTGGTCGCGTTCTTCGTCTCGTTCGCGATGTTCGCGCAGTTCTTCTTCCTCACGCTGTACATGCAGAACATCCTCCACTACTCGCCGCTTCAGACGGGCTGCGGTTCCTGCCCTCGACGATCCTGATCATCGTCGCCGGGCCGGTCGCGGGCCGCCTGACCGACCGGATCGGGCCGCGGCCGCTGATGACGCTCGGCCTGGTGATCGTCGCCGGCGGCGCTGTTCATCCAGTCGCGGATCACGTCCACACCGGCTACGGGCTGCTGCTGCCCGGCTTCATCCTGATGGGCATCGGCATGGGCCTCGTGATGTCGCCGATGAGCACCGCGGCGATGAACGCGGTCGACCGGACGAAGGCCGGCGTCGCCTCGGGCACGCTGTCGATGAGCCGGATGGTCGGCGGCACGTTCGGCGTCGCGGTGATGGGCGCGCTCGTCGCGGCGATCGGTCGCGCGCAGACTCGACTCGAGCCTCCCCCACCTGTCGCCGGCCGCGACCGCGCCGCGATCGCCAACGCGCTCGGCGCAGGCGGCAGCGTCTCGGGCGCGCACGTCTCGCCTCAGATCGTCGACCGCGACCAACGACGCGTTCGTCTCGGCGCTCGGCACGGGCTCACGGTCAGCGCGACCGTCGCGCGCCGGCGCCGCCGTGCTAGCGCGCCGTGCTGATCCAGCGCAAGCCGGCCGCGGTGACTCCCGCAGCCGGCGGAGCCCCAGGTCTCCGGCGAGGCGGCCGCGGCTCCCGAGCTCGCCGCCTGAGCGCCGGCACGGGCAGGCCCAGCGCGGCGCTCCGAAAGCGCGCCGCGGTGCCTGCCCGGGTACGATCCGGCTCCGCAACCCGTGCCGACGTCCAGGAAGGTGCAACGCCAGTGGCCGTCGATCTGAGCCAAGTCGCACACGTCGAGACCGAGCCCGGCGAGCTGCCGGCGACGATGGCCGCGTGGGTGATCCGCCAGGAGCGCGAGGGCGAGCCGATGGACGCCTTCCAGCTCGAGGAGATCGAGGTCCCCGAGCCCGGCGCGTTCGAGGTGATCGTGCGCGTGATGGCGGCCGGCGTCAACTTCAACAACGTGTGGGCGGCGCAGGGCAAGCCGGTGTCGGTGTTCCCGCTACGGCGACCATCCCCAGTGGGGCCACCACATCGGCGGCTCCGACGCCTCCGGGATCGTGTGGAAGGTCGGCGAGGGCGTGACCCGCTGGAAGCCCGGCGACGAGGTCGTGATCCACTGCAACCAGGCCTCCTACGAGGACCCCGAGGTCCACGGGCTCGACCCGCTGGCCGCGCCGTCGCAGCAGATCTGGGGCTACGAGACGACCTGGGGCTCGTTCGCCCAGTTCAGCAAGGTCCAGGCCCAGCAGCTGCTGCCCACGCCCCCAGAACCTGACCTGGGAGGAGGCGGCCTCCTACGGCCTCGACGTACTTCACCGCCTACCGGATGCTGATCGACCGGTGCAAGCTCCAGGCCGGCCACCGCGTGCTGATCTGGGGCGCGGCCGGCGGGCTCGGCGTGTTCGCGACGCAGCTGTGCGCAGCCGACCGGGCGCCGAGTGCGTCGGCGTCGTCTCCTCCGAGGAGAAGGGCAAGCTGATCGATGCAGCTCGGCGCGACCGGCTACATCAACCGCAACGAGTACGCCGGGATGATGCGCCGGGGCGGCGAGACGCCCGAGGAGGAGAAGGCCCGCTTCGAGGAGTCGCGGCGCTTCGCCAAGGCGGTCAAGGAGATCCTCGGCGAGCCGCCCGGACATCGTCTTCGAGCACGTCGGCAAGGCGACGTTCCCGACCTCGGTGTTCGCCGTCAGGCCGTTCGGCAAGGTCGTGATCTGCGCCGGCACGACCGGCTACAACCTCGACTTCGACGTCCGCTACCTGTGGATGCGCCAGAAGCAGATCATCGGCTCGCACTTCGCCAACGCGTAGGAGTGCACGAAGGCCAACGAGCTGATCGAGCAGGGCAAGATCCGCCCGGTGCTGTGGCGGACGATGGGCTTCGAGGGCGTGCCCGAGGCCCACCAGCTGATGCTGCGACAACAAGCACCTCGGCAAGATCGCGATCCTCGTCGGCGCGACCGAGGAGGGCCAGGGCAAGACGGCCGACGGGCCCGGGCGCGATCCACGCCGAGGTCGGGGCGTAGCGGATGGCCGGCGTGGTCCACGTCCAGTGGTACGCGACCGTGCTGCGGCAGGACGCGTTCGCCGCCGAGGTCGTCGGGGGTCGCGCCGCTCGCGCTGCGCTACGGCGCCACCCAGTACGCGGTCCACCGCTCGCGACGACGACCGCTACAAGATCACGCCAGATGGCGTGGTTCGAGTCCAAGCAGGACTGGTACCGCTACTGGGACGGGCCCGGAGATGATCGAGTTCCGCCGCCGCAACTCGGGCCGCTACCAGATCCCGATCACCTACGTCTGGCACGAGGAGCTCGCCGCCGGCGCGCTCGGCCCGGAGGTCCCGCTCGAGCCCGCGCCTGAGCCCGAGCCCGGCCCGCGCCGCAGGTCGCACGCTGATAACGCGCCCGCGACCGCGCGGACGTATGCTTCGCGTGCGATGACGCGCGCCCACAAGATCGTCAACCTGATCGGCGTCCCGCTTCCGCTCGTCGGCGCTGGTCGCCGCGATCGTGCTGCTGTGGAACCGCGCGATCGGCCCGCTCGAGCTGGGGCTGCTGGTCGGCATGCTACGTGATCACCTGCCTCGGCGTCACGCTCGGCTACCACCGGATGTTCACCCACCGCGCGTTCGAGTCCTCGCGCGCGTTCCGCGCGCGTGATCGCGGTGCTCGGCTCGATGGCGGTCGAGGGGTCGGTCATCACCTGGGTCGCCGACCACCGCAAGCACCACGCGTTCACCGACCAGGAGGGCGATCCGCACTCGCCGCACCTCAGCGGCCCCGGCTTCTGGGGCGGCGGTCAAGGGCCTGTGGCACGCCCACATCGGCTGGCTGTTCGAGACGGTCGGCACCGCCGACCGCGAGCGGTTCGCGCCCGACCTGGTCAAGGACCGGGCGCTGCGCGTGATCGACAAGCTGTTCTCGCTGTGGGTCGCGCTCAGCTTCGCGATCCCGTTCGCGCTCGGCTGGATCGTCGGCGGCGGCCTCGGCGCCGCGCTGACCGCGCTGCTGTGGGGCGGCTTCGTGCGCGTGTTCCTGCTGCACCACGTGACCTGGTCGATCAACTCGATCTGCCACTTCTTCGGCCGCAAGCGCTTCGACATCGAGGACGAGTCGCGCAACGTCTTCTGGCTGGCGCCGCTCTCGATGGGCGAGGCGTGGCACCACAACCACCACGCGTTCCCGACCTCGGCGTTCCACGGGCTGCGCTGGTGGGAGCGGATCGACCGACCCGACCGGCCTGCGTGATCTGCGCTGCTCGAGAAGCTCGGGCTGGTCTGGAACGTCGTCCGGGTCAGCCCCGAGCGCCAGCGGGCGAAGACGCTCGCCGGCGAGCCGAAGCGCGGCGAGCCGCGCCGACCGGCCCGACGCCAAGCCTCTCCGGCTCCGGCGCCTGACGCGACTTCCCCCGCCCGCGAGGCGGGTCATGATCCAGCGCCGACCGGGCCTAACCCGACTCCAGCGGCGCCATCGTCAGGCCGGCGGCGTCGAGCCGCTCCCAGTACTGCTCGGCGTCCTCGCGCGGGCCGCTCCAGACGATCGCCTGGCCGGTGTTGTGGATCCGGTCGGCGAACCGGTAGCCGTCGGCGAGCGTCACGCCGGGGATCACCCGCGCGAGCGTCTCGGCGACGTGGTCGAACGTGTTGAAGTCGTCGTTGAGGACGATCACCCGCCACGGCCCGCCCGACCCGGTGCCCGGGTCCGCCCACCCGGGGCAGCTCGACCGTCTGCGCCATCCGCGCTCAGGATACCGGCGGCGCCGTCAGCCCGCGGACACGGCCTCGGCGCGCTTTCGCCAGTACCGCTCGAGCCCCGCGTAGAGCTGCTCGGGCGGCGCCGCCTGGGTGTACGCCGGCGGCGTCCCGGGCTCGCGCGCGGCCGCGATCTCGGCCTCGATCGCCGGCGATGAACGCGTCCCGATCCTGCTCGCGGACGCGCTCGGCCCAGTCGTCGAGCCGCGCGCGAGAGCTCGCCGAGCTGGGCGTCGACGTCCTCGATAGGCGCCGAAGTGCGTGATCGCCAGCCGCTCGCGGCGCCCACGCCGCGGATCCGCTCGATCGACTCGTGCCACGCCTCGACGTCGATGTCGGGCGGCGGCGTCGGCGGGATCGTCAGCGAGCCCGGCGTGATCCGCACGCCGCCGACGTCGCCGACGAACGCGGTGCCGTCGTGCAGGTAGGAGACGTGATGGGAGGCGTGGCCGGGCGTGTAGGCGACCTCGAACGCCCCGTCGAACAGCGCGCTCGCCGCCGTGCAGCACCCGGAGGTTGCGCTCGGGCACCGGGACCATCTCGCCCCACAGCCGGTCCATGTCGTCGCCGTACAGCCGGCGCGCGCTCTCGAGCAGCCGCGACGGGTCGACCATGTGCGGCGCGCCGCGCTCGTGCACGTAGACCTCGAGGTCCGGCCAGCGCTCGACCAGCGAGCCGCTCGCGCCCGGCGTGGTCGAGGTGGATGTGGGTCAGCAGCAGCGCCCGCGGCCGCTCGCTCGCCGAGCGCCTCGAGCAGCGTCGGCAGGCACGAGCTCGGGCCCGGGATCGACCAGCACGTCGTCCGACCTGCCAGCAGCCGATCACGCGCTCGCGACCGAGGTGCATGACGTCGATCAGGCGCATCGATCGCGTGCGCCGTGGCGGCTAGGAGCTGCTGATCGTCGTCGGGGTCGCTCAGCGGCGGCATCGACCGCGGTCGACGTCGAGGTCATCCGGCTGCCTCGCGGGCTCGAGCTCGTCGTCCGTCGAACGGCTCCGTCGCCGGCGGCTCGTCGCCGGCGTCCGCGCGATCCTCGACTCGCTGCCGAGTCGTCGCGGCCTGCTCCTCGTCGAACAGCTCGGTCGCGGGCCGCTCGCCGCTCGGCCGTCTGCCTCCGAGCTCCTCGGCCGCCGGGAAGCGCTCGGCCGCCGACTCGGCGAGCGCCAGCAGCTGCTGCGCCAGCTCCCGGGCGTCCTCGACGATCCGGTGGCGCTCGGCCCAGATCCGGTCGGTCTCGGCGTCGAGCTCGCTTGAGCCGCGCGCTCGGCGCCGGCGGTGATCTCGGCCGCCTCCTGCGCGCGCCGCCTCGAGCCGGTCCTCGGCCTCGCTGCGCGACTGGGCGGTGATCTGCGCGGCGGTGTCGTGGGCGCGCTGGAGGATGCCCGAGACCTCCTCGCCGACCCGCTCGAGCGCGCGGCGCACCGCGGCCTCGGGCGAGCGCGTCGCCTGCAGCTCGGCGACGAGCTGGCTGGTCTGCTGCACGTAGGCGTCGACCGCGAGGCGGTCGTAGCCCGCGCAGGGCGATCGGGAAGTCGACGTCGGCCACGGCGGGAACCGGGTCGTCGGGCAGCGTCGCGAGCGGCGCGGTGATCTCCTGGATGAGCGCGTGCTCGGTGGAGGCGGTGCTTTCGATCGGGCATGGCTTCACGTTACCCGAGCGCGCCCGCGGGCGAACCCATCTGCCCGCTGCGCGATGGGCGGTGCATCGCGATCACGTCCATACAATGGCCCCATGCCGGAGACGCCCTCGCCCCGACTGCCGGAGCGCGACCGGCCGTGGATGATGCGCACCTACGCCGGCCACTCCGACGCCAAGCGCTCCAACGAGCTCTACCGCCGCAACCTCGAGAAGGGCCAGACCGGCCTCTCGATCGCGTTCGACCTGCCCACCCAGACCGGCTACGACCCCGACCACGAGCTCGCGCGCGGCGAGGTCGGCAAGGTCGGCGTCTCGATCGCCCACAAGGGCGACATGCGCGACGCTGCTCGACGGGATCCCGCTCGACCAGATGAACACCTCGATGACGATCAACGCCACCGCCGCCTGGCTGCTGGCGCTGTACATCGTCGCCGCCGAGGAGCAGGGCGTCGCCGAGGAGCAGCTCCAGGGCACGACCCAGAACGACATCCTCAAGGAGTACCTGAGCCGCGGCACGTACGCGTTCCCGCCGGGCCCGAGCATGCGGCTGATCGCCGACACGATCGCCTACACGGTCGAGCACGTCCCCAAGTGGAACCCGATCAACATCTGCTCCTACCACCTCCAGGAGGCGGGCGCGACGCCGGTCCAGGAGATCGCCTACGCGATGAGCAACGCGATCGCGGTGCTCGACGCCGTCCGCGAGCGCGTGGCCGGCGAGTCCCAGGAGCTGATGGGCGAGCGTGTTCGGGCGGATCTCGTTCTTCGTCAACGCCGGCGTGCGGTTCATCGAGGAGCACGCCAAGCTCCGCGCGATGGCGCGAGCTGTGGGACGAGCTCGGCCGCGAGCGCTACGGCGTCGAGGACGAGAAGCACCGCCGCTTCCGCTACGGCGTCCAGGTCAACTCGCTCGGGCTGACCGAGGCCCAGCCGGAGAACAACGTCTACCGGATCGCGCTCGAGGCGCTGGCGGTGACGCTCGGCCGCAACGCCCGCGCCCGCGCGATCCAGCTGCCCGCCTGGAACGAGGCGCTCGGCCTGCCGCGGCCGTGGGACCAGCAGTGGTCGCTGCGGCTCCAGCAGATCCTCGCCTACGAGACCGACCTGCTCGAGTACCCGGACATCTTCGAGGGCTCGAAGGTGATGGACGGGCTCGTCGCCGAGCTGGTCGACGGGCGCCCGCGAGGAGATGCGACGCGGGTCGCCGAGCTCGGCGGCGCGGTCGAGGCGGTCGACTACATGAAGGCCTCGCTGGTCGAGTCCCACCGCGAGCGCTGGCGGCGGATCGAGTCCGGCGAGCTGACCGTCGTCGGGATGAACCGCTTCACCTCGACCGAGCCCTCGCCGCTGACCGCCGACGCCGACGGCGGGATCCTGCGTCGTCGACCCGGAGGTCGAGGCCGAGCAGCGCGCGGCGCGTCGAGCGCTGGCGCGCCGAGCGCGACCAGGCCGCGGTCGACGAGGCGCTGGCCGAGCTCGCCCGCGTCGCCCGCGACGGAGCACGAGAACATCATGCCCGCGACGATCGCCGCCGCCCGCGCCGGCGCGACGACCGGCGAGTGGGCGCAGACGCTGCGCGACGTGTTCGGCGAGTACCGCGCGCCGACCGGCGTCGGCGAGGCCGCCGCGGTCTCGAGCGAGGAGGTCGCCGAGCTCCGCGAGGAGGTCGAGCGCGTCAGCGAGGCGCTCGGGCGCCGGCTCAAGTTCCTGGTCGGCAAGCCCGGCCTCGACGGCCACTCCAACGGCGCCGAGCAGATCGCGGTCCGGGCCCGCGACGCCGGGATGGACGTCGTCTACGAGGGGATCCGGCTGACCCCGTCGCAGATCGCCACCTCGGCCGCCCAGGAGGGCGTCCACGTCGATCGGGCTCTCGATCCTGTCGGGCTCGCACCGCGAGCTGATCCCGGCGGTGCTCGAGGCGCTGCGCGAGGCGGGCGCCGGCGACGTGCCCGGTCGTGGTCGGCGGGATCATCCCCGAGGCCGACGCCGAGGCGCTGCGCGAGGCGGGCGTCGCCGCCGTCTACACGCCCAAGGACTGGGACCTCAACCGGATGATGCGCGACATCGTCGCGCTGGTCGGCCGAGCGCAACGGCGTCGACACCGCCGCCGCCGCTTGACCGCGCGCGCGGCGGCGGACGGCGCGAGCTCGGCGCGCGCCTGCGCGAGCGCGATCTGACCGCGCGCTCCGGCCGTGCTGAACCTGCTCGAGAGCCGCGCGCCGCGACGCGCGCGAGCAGGCCGCGGCGCTGCTCGCCGCGGTCTCCCCGGCCGCGCTCGGCGGCGAGGCGCCCGGCCACATCGTCGGCGTCACCGGACCGCCCGGCGTCGGCAAGTCCTCGCTGCTCTCGCGGCTGGTCGCCGAGTGGCGCGCGCGCGAGCGGTCGGTCGCGGTGCTGGCGGTCGATCCGACCTCGCGGCGCTCGGGCGGCGCGCTGCTCGGCGACCGCGCCCGGATCGAGGTCGACCCGACCGACCGCGAGCGTGTTCATCCGCTCGACCGCCGCCGGCGACCGCCTCGGCGGCCTCGCCCCGGCGACCCGCGCGGCCGCCGCGGCGCTCGCGGCCGCGTTCGACGTGGTCGTGATCGAGACCGTCGGCGTCGGCCAGTCGGAGACCGAGGTCGCCGACGTCGCCGACACGGTCGCGGTCGTCGTCCAGCCCGGCCTCGGGCGACGTGCTCCAGTTCCTGAAGGCGGGGATCATGGAGGTGCCGGACGTGCTCGTCGTGACCAAGGCCGACCTCGGCCGGGTCGCGACCCGCGCGGTCGCCGACCTGCGGGCGGCGCTGCGCGTCGCTCGGCGCGCCGGACACCGCGGTGCGTCGCGGTCTCCTCGGTCGCCCCGCCGGCTCGGGCATCGACGAGCTCGTCGACGCGCTCGACGCGCACCGGGCGGCGCTCGATCTGCCGCGCGCCGGCGGCTGCGCGCCCGCCGGATGCACGCGCTCGCCGACTTCGTCGCCGAGCACGGCGAGCGCGGGCTGCGGGCGCTCGGCGGGCGGCGCGAGGCCGAGCGGTGGCTGAGCGAGCAGGACCCGGGCCTCGACGTCCCGGCGCTGCTCGCGCGCGCTCGAGCGCCGGGCGCGCGGTAGGCGCCGCGTGACGCCGGATCGTCCTCCCGGGCGAGCCGCTGGTCGACGGGCCGACCGCGCTGCGCCCGTGGCGGGACTCGCGACCTCGCCGGCGCTGGTCGAGCGCCTGCCAGGACCCCGAGATCTCGCGCTGGACGCGGGTTCCCGACCAACTACAGCGAGGCCGACGCCCGCGCCTACCTGCTCAGCGCTACGACGCCGTGCTCGCCGGGACGACCGCGCCGTTCGCGATCGTGGCCGCCAGCCCGACGACCGGCTGCTCGGCTCGATCTCGCTGATGCGCTTCGCCTGGGAGCACCGCCGCGGCCGAGGTCGGCTACTGGCTCGCGCGCCGACGCGCGCGGCGAGGGGCACGCCACCCGCGCCGTCGGGCTGATCTGCGACGTGGGGCTTCAGCGCGCTCGGACTCGAGCGGATCGACCTGCTGGCCGCGACCGGGAACGTCGCCTCGCAGCGGGTCGCCGAGCGCTCCGGCTTCACGCGCGAGGCGGTCCTGCGCTCCTACATGCGCGGCAAGGACGGCCAGCAGGACATGGTCGCGTTCGGGCTGCTGGCAGCGCGCCGGAGAGCCCCGCGATAGCAGCGCCAAGGCGAGTAGCGCTTGCTAGGCTCATGACAGCTCGAGCCTCTGCACGACGGCCACGGCCGGCTGATCGGCGACCTGCGCGTGTCGGTCACCGACCGCTGCAACTTCCGCTGCCAGTACTGCATGCCGGCCGAGGGGCTGCCGTGGCTCGAGCGCGACGAGATCCTGCGCTTCGAGGAGATCGCGCGGCTGGTCGCGCTGCTCGGCGCGATGGGCGTGCACGACGTCCGCCTGACCGGCGGCGAGCCGCTCGTCCGCCGCGAGTTCCCGCGGCTCGCGCGCGATGCTCGAGCGAGATCGAGGACGTCGCACGAGCTGTCGGTGACCACCAACGGCTTCCTGCTCGAGCGCGACGCCGAGGCGCTCGTCCGCGCCGGGCATCGACCGCTTCAACGTCTCGGTCGACTCGCTCCAGCGCGACCGCTTCTTCGAGCTGACCCGCCGCGACGCGCTCCCCCAGGTGCTGCGCGGGCTCGAGCGCCTGGCGCAGCTTCCCGGAGGCCCACCCGATCAAGATCAACGCGGTCGCGATCCGCGGGTTCACCGAGGAGGAGGTGCTCCCGTTCGCCGAGTTCGCGCGGCGCACCCCGTACGAGGTCCGCTTCATCGAGTTCATGCCGCTCGACGCCGACCACGCCTGGACCGCCGGACCAGGTGCTGACCGGCGAGGAGATCCGCGCCGCGATCGACGCCGTCTACCCGCTCGAGCCCGAGCCGCGCGAGCCGCAGCGCGACCGCGCGCGTCTACCGGTTCGCCGACGGCCACGGCACGCATCGGGTTCATCAACCCGGTCTCCGAGCCGTTCTGCGGCGACTGCAACCGCGATCCGCCTGACCGCCGACGGCCGCCTGCGCACCTGCCTGTTCTCGCTGAACGAGACCGACCTGCGCGGCGCCGATGCGCGACGGGCGCCGACGACGACGAGCTCGAGCAGATCATCCGCGACGCCGTCTGGCGCAAGGAGCTCAAGCACCACGTCGGCGAGCCCGGCTTCATCCAGCCGGCGCGGACGATGTCCGCGATCGGCGGCTAGCAACCGCCGCTCTCCGCGCAAGTCTAATCGGCCGCGCAACATCTCCGGTGCAGCATCATGTAGGGGCAGATGCTGCTGCTGATGCTGTTCGCGCTGATCGCCGGCGCCGGCACCGCGATCACGCCGTGCGTCCTGCCGGTCCTGCCGGCGCTGCTGTCGGCGAGCGCGGTCGGCGGCCGGCGGCGGCCGCTCGGGATCGTGCTCGGGCTCGCGATCACGTTCACGATCGCGATCGTCGCGCTGGCGCAGCTCGTCAAGGGCGTCGGCCTCGCGCAGCGGCGCCGCCCGCGACGCTCGCGATCGTCGTGCTGATCGCGTTCGGCGTCGTGCTGCTGATCCCGGGCCTGGCCGCGCGGGTCGCAGGCGCCGCTGTCGCGGCTCGGCCCGGTTCGGCCCCGCGCCGCGCGGCAACGGGCTTCTGGTCGGGCCTCGGCGTCGGCGGCGCGCTCGGGTTCGTGTGCGCGCCGTGCGCCGGGCCGATCCTCGCCGCGGTGACGTCGGTCAGCGCCTCGAGCGGCGCCGTCGGCGCGGGTCGTCGCGGTCGCGATCTCGTACGCGGTCGGGCTGAGCCGCCGTGCTGCTGCTCTACGCGCTCGGCGGCCGCGCGGTGATCGAGCGCGATCCGCCGCGTCGGCCCGCGGGCCACGTCGTCGAGCGCGCGCTCGGCGTCGTGCTGCTCGCGACCGGGGTCGCTGATGGCGACCAACCTCGACGTCCGCTTCGAGGAGGCGCTCGCCAAGGACGCGAGCCTGCCCGGCGTTCCTCGTCGATCCGACGCGGTCGCTCGAGAACTCGAGCGCCGTCCAGAACCGGCTCGCGTCGCTGCGCCCGCCGTCGCGGTTCGCCGTGCGCCAGCAGGAGGCGTCGACGACGCCCGATGCCGCCGAGCGCCGGTGTCGCGATCCCGGGCGTGCAAGACCCCGGCGCTGCCGGACCTCGGCGCCGCGCCCGACTTCACCGACACCCAGCGCTGGTTCAACACCCCCGGCGGCCGGCCCGCTGACGCTCGCCGGGCTGCGCGGCCACGTCGTGCTGGTCGACTTCTGGACCTACACGTGCATCAACTGCATCCGCACGCTGCCGTTCCTGAAGGGCCTGTACGCCACCTACCACCCGTACGGCCTCGAGATCGTCGGCGTCGAGACGCCCGAGTTCACCTTCGAGCAGGAGGCGGGCAACGTCCGGCAGGCGATCCGCTCCGACGGGATCCGCTACCCGGTCGTCCAGGACAACCAGTACGGCACCTGGAACGCCTACCAGAACCAGTACTGGCCGGCCGAGTACCTGATCGACGCCCAGCGGGCAACGTCCGCCACACGCAGTTCGGCGAGGGCGACTACAAGCAGAGCGAGGCGGCCGTCCGCGCAGCTGCTCTACGACGCCGGGCGTCCACGACCTGCCGCCGCCGATGACCGCGCCACGCGATCATGCCCTCGGCCGGGCTCGGCGACGCCCGAGACGTACCTGGACTCCGCAGCGCGCGCAGGGCTTCGCGCAGCCGCTCGAGCCCGGGGTCCACTTCTACCCGGGCGTCGGCACGCTCGCGCTGAACGAGTTCGCGCTGCACGGGGCTGGAACGTCGGCTCGCAGTCGATCACGCCCGTCGCGTCCGGGCGCGGCGATCGCAGGCCGGCTTCCAGGCCGCGCACGTCTACCTCGTGATGACCTCGGCCGGCAACGTCCCGCGGCCAGGTCCGCGTGCTGCTCGACGGCCACCCGATCCCGGCCGCGCACGCCGGCGCCGACGTCCACACGGCGTCGTGACCGTCACCGGCCAGCGGCTCTACTCGCTCGTCTCGCTCCCCAGGCCGAGCAGCACGCGCTGACGGTCGAGCTCCCGCCCGGCGTCAGCGCCTACGACTTCACGTTCGGCTATCGGCGCCCCGTCGATCCGGGCGCGGGCGCCGGTCGAGCATCGCCGACGGCCTGGAGCAGGTCGTCGGGCGTGTTGACGTTGAACAGCTCGCTCGGGGTCCTCGACCTCGAGCAGCCGCGGGCCGAGCGCCGCGACGGCGTCGCGCAGCGGGACGTCGAGCTCGCCGCCCAGCGCGCCGCCAGCGGCTCGAGCGCCGCCGGCTGGTAGCAGCCGAGCAGCGGCTGAAGCTCGCCCTCGCGCGCACGCGACCACCGCCGGCGCGCCGCCGGGATCGGCGCGCACGATCGCCGCACGATCAGCTGCGCGGTGACGAACGGCAGATCGGCGCGCGCACACCAGCACCGGCCGCCCGTCCGGCGAGCCCCAGCGCGTGGACGATCCCGACCAGCGGATGGCGCGGCTCCTCGGGCTCGATCCACACCGTCACCCCGGACAGGCTCGGGAAGCTCGGTGTCCGATCTTCGCGACGATCGCGACGTTGCCCAGCGCCCGCCGCAGCGCCTCGAGCGGGTAGGAGATCAGCGGCCGCCCGTGCGAGCTCGACGATCGCCTTGGCGCCCGCCGATCCGCGCGCCCGGGCCCGCCGGCCAGGATCACGCCGACCGGCCGATCGGAGCTGCTCAGCCCGCCTCGCTGTGGTCGCTCACGGCGGCCATCGTAGAATCAAGTGCGATGGAGGGCTCAACGTCGGTCAAGAGCTGGCTGCGCTGCTACCGCTGCTGGTCGCAGAACCTCGAGGTCCAGGTCCACTACGAGGGGATCCACCGGATCGATCCCGAGAGCGGCGAGCGCGGCGAGGTCGTCGACGAGATGCAGGAGGCGGTCGTCCAGTGCCTCGAGTGCATGCACGACCAGCCCCACCTCGGCTTCCACAACGGCCGCGTCGAGCCGATCGAGGACCGCTGGGAGCGGATGATCGCCGGCACGCCGTGGGTCGCCTCGTGCACGGTCACGGTCGACGCCGACGACGTCGAGACGTGCTCGGGCCCCGAGGCCGGCGACGCGCTCTCCTACGCCGCCTTCGGCGACCACGGGACGCGCGAGTTCTTCACCCACGTCCGCTTCCACAAGCACGACGACGACCGGATCGTCGTCCACCTGCTGGTCGAGCTCTACGCCCGCTCGGCCGAGGAGGCGACCGAGGTGCTCGAGGAGGCCGCGCGCGGCACGCTGACGATCACCTCGCTTGCCGAGGAATCGCGTCCGCCCGCAGCGACCGGCGACGACGGGCAGCACTGAGCCGGCGCTCGGCGCCAGCTCGCCAGCCCTCGAGCACGATCAGCGCCAGCGCGACCGGGACGGTCGCGGCAGCTCGTTGACGACGAGGAACAGCAGGTCGAAGACGGCCGCGAACGCGAGCGTCAGCAGCGCGGCCTGCCAGCTGCCGGCGCCGGTCGCGACGCCAGCACCGCGCCGAGCAGCGCGGCGACGAACAGGTCGCCGTAGCCCATCGACACCGTCCCGAAGAGCTCGCTCTGGAGCTGCGGCAGGCCCGCCGGCCGGGTGGGCGGCGACGAGCGCCGCGTTCGGCGCCTGGAGCAGGTCGGAGACGACCAGCCAGACGTCGGCGGCCGCCATCGCGACGATCCCGAGCTTCAGCCAGCCGGGCGGGCGTGACCGCCGACGAGCAGCACGCCGAGCGTCACGCAGCTGAGCGCCGACAGGAGCGCCGCGGCGGCCTCGCCGGCCAGCGACGTGCGTGCCGCCCAGGCGAGTCGCGAACAGCGCCGCGGCGCCGACGACGCGCCGACGACGCGGCCGGCGTGTCCGGCCCCCGCGCGATCGCCCAGCCGAGCGCGACCGCGGCCAGCGGCGGGACCGCGACCAGCGCCAGGTAGGTCAGCCCGGTGGCGGTGTCCGAGACGTACCGGATCGCGAACATGACGACGACGATCGAGCCGATCGGGACGAGCGCCCACGCCGGGCCCGCGCAGCCGCTCGAGCCACGGCGACCTCGGGGCGCCGGGCGCGGCGCCGCGACGACGCCGGCCTGGAGCGCGAGCAGGCCGGCGTCGGACGGGATGAACGGCGAGCGCCACGCCCGTCAGCGTACGTGGCGCCGACGAAGAGTCTGATCACGAGCCGCAGCCGTCAGGCGCCGCTCGAGCTGCCTCGAGCTGGGCGCGCAGCTCGCGGGCAGCTGGTCGCCGAACCTCGCGTAGTGCTCGTGCATCTGCGGCAGCTGCTGCTATCCACGCCTCGGGGTCGACCTCGAGCAGCTTGCGCCATCGCCTCGTCGGTGATGTCGAGCCCGGTCGGTGTCGATCCCGCCCTCGCCGAGCGGCGGCACCAGCCCGATCGGCGGTCTCGACCGCCTCGGCCTTGCCCTCGCAGCGGCGGAAGATCCACGCCAGCACGCGGGAGTTCTCGCCGAAGCCGGGCCACAGGAACTTGCCGTCGTCGTCCTTGCGGAACCAGTTGACGTAGAAGATCCTGCGGCAGCTTGGCGCCCTCGCGCCGGCCGATCTCGAGCCAGTGGCCGAAGTAGTCGGCCATGTTGTAGCCGCAGAACGGCAGCATCGCCATCGGGTCGAAGCGCAGCTCGCCGACGTTGCCGGCCGGCCGCGGCGGTCTTCTCCGAGGACATGATCGAGCCGAGGAACACGCCGTGCTCCCAGTCGCGCGCCTCGTAGCACGAGCGGCACGACGGTCGGCGCGGCGGCCGCCGAACAGCATCGCGTCGATCGGCACGCCCGCGGGGTCGTCCCACTCGGGCGCGATCGACGGGCACTGGGCGATCGCGACCGTGAAGCGAGCGTTCGGGTGGGCGGCGGGCGTCTCGGACTCCGGGGTCCAGTCGTTGCCGCGCCAGTCGATCAGGTGCGCCGGCGGCTCGCGCGGTCATCCCCTCCCACCAGATGTCGCCGTCGTCGGTCTGGGCGCAGTTGGTGAACACCGTGTCGTGCGCGAGCATCTTCGAGCGCGTTGGGGTTGGTCTGCTCGCTCGTGCCCGGGCGCGACGCCGAAGAAGCCGGCCTCGGGGTTGACCGCGTACAGCCGGCCGTCCTAGCCGAACTTCATCCACGCGATGTCGTCGCCGATCGTCTCGACCTTCCAGCCCGGGAGCGTCGGGATCATCATCGACAGGTTGGTCTTGCCGCAGGCGCTCGGGAACGCGCCGGCGATGTACTTGCACTCGCCCTCCGGGCGAGGTGAGCTTGAGGATCAGCATGTGCTCGGCGAGCCAGCCCTCGTCGCGCGCCATCACCGAGGCGATCCGCAGCGCGAAGCACTTCTTGCCGAGCAGCGCGTTGCCGCCGTAGCCCGAGCCGAACGACCAGATCTCGCGCGTCTCCGGGAAGTGGACGATGTACTTGTTGTCGGCGTTGCACGGCCACGGCACGTCCTCGTGCGCCGTCGGCGAGCGGCGCCCCGACCGAGTGCAGGCAGGGCACGAAGTCGCCGTCCTCGCCGAGCACGTCGAGCGCGTCCTGGCCCATCCGGGTCATGATCCGCATCGACGCGCGCGACGTACGGCGAGTCGGTCAGCTGGACGCCGATGTAGGAGATCGGCGAGCCGAGCGGCCCCATCGAGAACGGCACCACGTACATCGTCCGGCCGCGCATCGAGCCGCTGAACAGGTCCGTCAGCGTCTCGCGCATCTCGTCCGGGATCGCGCCAGTTGTTGGTCGGCCCGGCATCGGCTCCTCGCGCTCTGAGCAGATGAACGTGCGGTCCTCGACCCGCGCCACGTCGGCGGGATCCGACAGCGCCAGGTACGAATTCGGCCGCTTGGCGTCCGAGAGCGTCTCGAACGTGCCCGGCGTCGATCAGCGTCTGGGCGAGCTGGTCGTACTCCTCCGTCCGAGCCGTCGCACCAGTGGATCGTCGTCGGGCTGGGTCAGCGCGGCGACCTCCTCCACCCACGCCTGGAGGCCGGCGTGGTTGGTGCTCGGCTTGGTGCTTCGGGGCGGTATGGGCCATGTGGTTTCAGCAACTCCTAATCGTCTCGGTGGCGCTGGCAAGCCTACCCGGGATGGCGAGCGGATGACGCCAGCCGGTCGAGCTGCGATCGACGCCGATCGCGCCTGCACGGGCGCGCTACTCGACGTTAGCCTCGGCGGCTCGGCAGCGGCTGCGCCCGGGCTCCTTGCGCGGAACCAGCACGACGCGCTTGAACTCGGCCACCAGCACCCCGTCCTGGTTGAGCACCCGGGTGTGGACCTTGACCGTGCCGCGGTCGGGCTTTGACTGCGAGGGCTTGACCTCGAGCACCTCTGACTCGGCAGAACAGCGTGTCGCCGTGGAACACCGGCGCGGGGTGGCTGAGCTCCTCGGTCGCCAGGTTGGCGATCGCCTTGCCGCTGACGTCGGAGACGCTCATCCCGAGCGCCAGCGAGTACACGAGCGGGCCCGACGACGACGTTGCGTCCCTGCTGGGACTGCGCTCGCGTAGACGTCGTTGATGTGCAGCGGGTGGTGGTTCATCGTCAGCAGGCAGAACAGGTGGTCGTCGGCCTCGGTGACGGTCTTGGCGGGCCAGTGCTTGTACACCGCCCCGACCTCGAACTCCTCGAGGTAGCGGCCGTACGGATGGGCGCCCGAGGCCTCGCGCGCGGCCTGGTCGGTTTCGACTTGGTCCGTCATCGCTCTCTGGACGGATGCTCAGGAAGGATGCCGCATGCGGCATGACGCGGTCGGCGCTGCCCGAGGTTCGCTGCTGGACGGGCGCCGCGCACATGGCGAGCGGATCGCCGAGCGCCCCGCTAGCGTTCGGGCGCATGCGCCGCCCCGAAAGCCGACCCAACTAACGTTGTGCCATGCGAAACCCCCGTGACTTCGCAAAGCCCCTGGCGATCGGCGCCCCGACGCCGGTGCTCGAGATCCCGTTCAAGCCCAGCCGGATGATCCACTTCCTCGACTTCTCGAACGAGAAGATGGTCGCCAAGGTGCCCGACATCGCGCCGACCGTCGACATCCTGCTCGGCAACCTCGAGGACGCGGTGCCGGTCGACCGCAAGGAGGCGGCGCGCGAGGGGCTGGTCCGCGTCGGCAAGGAGATGGAGCTCGGCGAGACCGCAGCTGTGGACGCGGGTCAACAGCCTCGAGTCGCCGTGGGTGCTCGACGACATCACCGACGCTCGTGACCGAGATCGGCGACAAGCTCGAGGTGATGATGATCCCCAAGGTCGAGGGGCCGTGGGACATCCACTACGTCGACCGGCTGCTCGCGCAGCTCGAGGCGCAAGGCCGGGCTCGAGCGGCCGATCCTGATCCACGCGATCCTCGAGACCGGGCTCGGCGTGGTCAACCTCGAGGAGATCGCGACCGCCAGCCCGCGGATGCAGGGGATGAGCTTCGGCCCCGCCGACCTGGCCGCCTCGCGGCGGATGAAGACGACCCGAGTGGGCGGCGGCCACCCCGGCTACCGGGTGATCGAGGACCCCGATCCCGCACGATCCGGAGGAGCCGCGGGCCACCGCGCAGCAGGACCCGTGGCACTACTCGATCGCGCGGATGGTCGACGCCTGCACGTCGGCGGGGATCCTCCCGTTCTACGGGCCGTACGGCGACATCCGCGACGTCGAGGGCTGCGAGACGCAGTTCCGCGCCGCGTTCCTGCTCGGGTGCGTCGGGCGCCTGGTCGCTGCACCCGGTGCAGATCGAGATCGCCAAGAAGGTCTTCAGCCCCGACCCGGAGGAGGTCGCTGTTCGCCAAGAAGGTGCTGGAGGCGATCCCCGACGGGCGCGGCGTCCACATGATCGACGGCAAGATGCAGGACGACGCGACCTGGAAGCAGTGCAAGGTGATGGTCACGCTCGCCGAGATGCTCGCCCACAAGGACCCAGAGCTCGCCGAGGCGTACGGCTTCGAGCCCGCTGCGGCCTAAGGGCGGCGGAGTGCGGATCTCGGCGAAGGCTGACTACGCGGTCAGGGCCGCGGTTGAGCTGGCCGCCGCTTCCGACGAGAAGCCGGTCAAGGCGGAGCGGATCGCGACCGCCCAGGGGATCCCGCTCAACTTCCTGGAGAACATCCTCGGCGAGCTTCGGCACGCCGGGATCGTCCGCAGCCAGCGCGGCGCCGAGGGCGGCTTTCGGCTGGCCAAGCCCGCCGACCAGATCACCGTCGCCGACGTGATGCGCGCGGTAGAGGGACCACTCGCGAGCGTCCGCGGCGGCCCGCCCGAGGACACCTCCTACGGCGGCGCCGCGACCGCGCTCCCGCGGGTCTGGATCGCGGTCCGGGCGAACCTTCGGGCGGTCGTCGAGCAGGTGACGCTCGCGGACGTCGCCGCCGGACGGCTTCCGGCGAAGGTCGACAAGCTCGCCGAGGACCCCGAGGCGTGGGTCACGCGCTGACCGATGGCGCTCTGGCCGGCTGCGGCTCCGCCGCCGGCGGCCGCACGTAGACGATGTCGCCGCGCGCCAGTTCGAGCTCCTCGGTCTGGGAGCGGGTCAGCTGCGCCCTCGCCGACTCGCCGTCCGGCAGCTCCAGCTCGATCCGCACCTCGAAGCCGAGGTGCACGACCCGTCTGATCAAAGCCTCGACCGCGCCTTCGCCTGGCTCGAGCGAGACCCTGACGTCGTGCGGTCGCACCAGCCGGCCGTCGATCCGCACCGCCGGACCGAGGAACGACATCACGAACTCGGTGGCAGGCTTGTCGTAGACCTCGCGCGGCGAGCCGACCTGCTCGATCCGCCCGGCGTTCATCACCGCGATCGTGTCGGCGACCTCCATCGCCTCCTCCTGGTCGTGCGTGACCAGCACCGTGGTCACTCCTCGCTCGTCGTGCAGGCGCCGCAGCCAGCGGCGCAGCTCGGCGCGCACGTTCGCGTCGAGCGCACCGAACGGCTCGTCGAGCAGCAGCACCCGTGGCTCGACCGCCAGCGCCCGGGCGAGCGCCATCCGCTGGCGTTGGCCGCCGGAGAGCTGGTCCGGGCGCTGCTCAGACCACTTCGTCAGCCCGACCAGCGCCAGCAGCTCGTCGACGCGCTCGCGAACCTCGTCGCGGGGGCGCCTGCGGATCCGCAGGCCGAACGCGACGTTCTCACGCACGCTCATGTGCGTGAACGCCGCGTAGTGCTGGAACACGAACCCGATCCCGCGCTCCTGCGGGCACGCGGCCGTCACATCCCCGCCGTCGATCAGCACCGCGCCGACGTCCGGCGTCTCGAGGCCGGCGACGATCCGCAGCAGCGTCGACTTTCCGGAACCGCTCGGGCCGAGCAGCGCTGTCAGCGAGCCTTCGGGCACCTCGAGCGTGACCGCGTCGAGCGCCTGGAACTCCCCGAACGCCTTGGATACGGCCTGAATTTCGATCCTCATCGAGCCTCCCGCCTCCTCGGGGTCAGCAGAGTCATCCCCAACAGCACGATCAGGGACATCACGGCCAGCTCGGCGCCGGCCGCGTACCCGCCGGTCAGCGCCTGGGAACCGAACGAGGTGGTCAGTCGCTGCTGCACCAGCAGCGGCAATGTCAGCGTCGAGCCGGCGACGTTCGAGGAGACGACGGCGACGGCGCCGATCTCGCCGAGAGCGCGGGCGGTCGTGAGCACCACGCCGTAGGCGACGCCCCAACGGATCGAGGGCAGCGTCACCCGCCAGAACGTCTGCCACGACGAGGCGCCGAGCGTAGCCGCGGCCTGCTCCTGCTCGTCGCCGACCTCGACCAGGACCGGCGCGACCTCCCGGACGACGAACGGCAGCGATACGAATACGGTGGCGATCACCATCCCGGCCGGCGCGTAGATGATCGGGATCCCGTGCCGGACGAACCAGGTGCCGAACCAGCCGGTCGTGCCGTAGACCAGCACAAGCGCGAGCCCGACGATCACGGGAGAGACAACGAACGGGAGGTCGATGAGCGCGTCGAGGATCGCCCTTCCCCGCGCGCGGCTACGGACCAGCACGAGCGCGCATCCGACTCCGAAGATCGTGTTCAGCGGAACCGCGATCGCCGCGATCAGGACCGACAACCAGAACGCGCTGATCGCCGCCGGGGTCGTGATCCATCCCCAGGCGGTCCCGAACCCGTGCTCGAACGTCTTGGCGAACACCACCCCGACCGGCAGCAACAGCAGCAGCCCCAGATACAGGAGCGCGACCGCGCGCAGCGACAGCCTCGCCCGCCGGCTAACGAGCACCGCGGGCTCCGAACCTGCGCAGTCCCACCAGCACGAGCAGCGACACCAGCAGCAGCACGACCGACAGCGACGCCGCCGACTGCGGGTCGCCGCTCTCGATGTCGGCGTAGATCACGATGCTCGCGATCTGGACCTTGCCGGCCAGCAGCACCAGCGCGCCGAACTCGCCGACCGCCCGCGCGAAGGCCAGCGAGGCGCCCGACAGGATCGCCGGGCGCAGGGCGGGCAGGACGATCCGCCTGAAGGTGGTCGCGTTCGAGGCGCCGAGCGAGGCGGCCGCCTCCTCCACCTCACGGTCGAGCTCGATCAGGACCGGCTGCACCGACCTGACGACGAACGGGAGCGTCACGAACAGCAGCGCCAGGAGCACAGCGCCGCGCGTGTACGCCAGATGGATGCCGACCGGGCTCTGCGGCCCGTACAGCGCGATCAGCGTCAGCCCGGCCACGATCGTGGGCAGCGCGAACGGGAGGTCGATCAGCGCGTTGACGAACCGCTTGCCGGGGAACTGGTCACGGACCAGCACCCACGCGATCACGGTGCCCATCACGGCCCCGATCGCGGCGACGACGAGCGAGGAGCCGAGGGTCACGCCGAGCGCGGTCAGCGCGACGCTGTTCGAGATCGAATGCCACAGGCTGCTCGGGCCCTGCGCGAACGCCTTGAGCGCGACCGCCGCTAGCGGGATCAGGACGATCACGCTCATGTAGAGCGTGGCGAGCCCGAGACCCAGCCCAGCGCTACGCCCGCCCCGCCGCCTGGCGGCGCGGGCGGGCGCTAGCGCAGAGCGGGCGGCTACTGCGTCAGCTGGAGACAGTCGGCACCCCCGCGGCCTGTTCGATCTTTGTGATCAACCCGCCCGAGGACCCGAAGAAGGTCTTGTTGACCTGTGTCCAGCCACCGAGCGTCTTGATCGTGAACAACTGCGGCGGCGTCGGGAACTTGCTCGAGAACTGCTTTGCGACGGAGCTGAGCACCGGGCGATAGCCCTTCTGTGCCCAGATCGTCTGCGCGGCCGGCGACCACAGCCAGTTGACGAACGCCTGCGCCTGAGCGGAGTGGGAGCTGTTCGAGGTGACCGCGATCGGTGTCTGGATCAGGATCGTCTGATTCGGGACGAAGTACTGCACCGGGTCGCCCGCCTTCACGGCGGCGATCGCGTCGCTCTCGTAATCAAGCAGCACGTCGCCCTTGCCCCCGGTGAACGTCTGGAGCGCCGCGCTGGCGCTCGACGGCTGGACGCTGACGTTCTTCGTCAACAGCGTTTTGACATAGGAGAGCGCCTGAGCCGGGGTCTTGCCCTCCTTCAGCTGCGCGCCGTAAGCGGCAAGGACGTTCCAGCGCGCGCTGCCCGAGGTCGAGGGATTCGGCGTGACCACGTCGACGCCCGGCTTGACCAGGTCGTCCCAGCCGGTGATGTGCTTGGGGTTGCCCTTGCGCACGACGAGCACGACCACGGAATCGCTGACGATCCCCTTGGCGGCGTTCGCGTCCCAGCCCTTGGAGACCATCCCCGCCTTCACCAGGCGGGTGATGTCGGGCGTGGTCGAGAACGCGACCACGTCCGCGGGCTGACCGGAGGCGACGGCGCGGCTTTGCGCGCCGGAGGCGCCGAACGACTGGGAGAACGAGACTCCCTTGCCCTGCGCGGTCTGCTGGAAGGCGGAGGTGAGCGCGTCGTATGCCTTCTTCGGCGTCGAGTACGCGACCAGCGCCAGCTGCGTGCTGGACCCGCCCGCCGACGCGTTCGCCGACGCGGCGGTAGCGCCCGTGCTCGTAGTGGTATCGGACGAGCCGCCGCACCCGGCCAGCGCGGCCGCGGGGACGGCGATCGCGGCAACCAGCCAGCCGCGGCGGAACCTTCGTGCTCGTCTCATGTGCTCCTCTCGGAAAACCTTCAAGGTCGATCAAGTTTGTGGTGTTAATTCAGGAGCTCAGGGTTATAACACAATGTCGAGTGATTTAGTCCAGCTTCCCGGCGATGCGGCAGCGCTCCAGGCTCCGGTACGCTCCCGCGCCGTCAATGCGATTCTTCGAATACGAGTCGCGGGCGATCGTCGCCAAGGCCGGGATCCCGGTCACCAAACACGGCTTCGTCAAGACGCCCGAGGACGCCAAGCGGGTCGCCGAGGAGATCGGAGGCCCGGTGGTGATCAAGTCACAGGTGCTGACCGGCGGGCGCATGAAGGCCGGCGGCGTCCAGTTCGCCGATACCCCTCAGGACGCCGAAGGCCACGCCCAGCAGGTGCTCGACCTGGAGATCAACGGCCACCTGCCGCGCGGCGTGCTGGTCGACTCTCGGGCGGCCGTCAAGCACGAGTACTACGCCGGTGTCGTCTGGGACGGGATCCGCAAGCGGCCGGTGATGCTGTTCTCCGACATGGGCGGAATCGACATCGAGGAAGTCGCGGAGACGCACCCCGACCACGTTGCCCGGGCCCACTTCTCAACGATCAGACCGTTCGCCGACTGGCAGGCAAAGCAGCTAATCGCCTCGCTCGGTGTCTCGGGCTCCGCGCTCAACCGCCTGACCCCGATCCTCGCCCGGCTCGCCCGCCTGTTCCTCGATTACGACATGACGCTCGCGGAGATCAACCCGCTTGGGGAGCTCGAGGACGGCTCATTCCTTGCGCTCGACGCGCATATGGACATGGAGAACGAGGCGCGGCCCCGGCAGAAGCCCCTCCTGCACGAGCTCGGTGTCGGCGACGAGGAGACCCGTCAGGCCCGTGAACCGACCCCGTTCGAGCTCGCGGGCGAGCAGGTGGACGCCCAGGATCACCGCGGCGTCGCGGGCAATGTCACAGAGTTCGATGGCAACCTCGGGCTCGTGATCGGTGCCGGCGGCGGGTCGCTGACGCTGTTCGATGCGGTCCGCGCCCAGGGCGGCCGGCCCGCCAACTACTGCGAGATCGGCGGCAACCCGTCGGTCAGCAAGGCCTCCGGGCTGACCAAGCTGGTGCTCTCCAAGCCGGGGGTCGACAAGATCGCCGTGATGATGTCGATCGTCTCCAACACCCGTGTGGACATCGTCGCGAGGGGAGTGATCAAGGCGTGCATCGAGCTCGGGCACGACCCCGCCGAGAAGATCGCGATCTTCCGGATCCCCGGAGCCTGGGAGGAGGAGGGCTTCAAGATCCTCGACCGGTACGGCGTCGAATATGCCGACCGCCGCGTCTCGCTGCACGAGGCGGCGCGCCGCGCGGTCGAGAAGATCCAGGGGGCGGCGGTCGCATGAGCATCCTGATCGACGAGAACACCACCTTCATCGTCCAGGGCATAACCGGGCGCGAGGCCGTCAATTTGACAAAGGAGTGCCTGGACTACGGCAAGGGCGCCAAGATCGTCGGTGGGGTCACCCCGGGACGGCTCGGTCGCGATGTCCACGGGGTGCCGGTGTTCGACACGGTCGCCCAGGCGGTCGAGTACCACGGCAGCCCGATCTACGGCTCGGTCGTGACGGTCCCCCCCGCCTTCACCAAGGACGCGGTGTTCGAGGCGCTCGAGAACGACGTCAAGCTCGTCGTGATCGTGACCGAACGGATTCCCCGGCGCGACGTCGCCGAGATGGTCGAGCTCGCCACCGAGCGCGAAGCCCGGATCATCGGGCCAAACTGCCTCGGGATCATCGTCCCGGACGTGATCAAGATGGGCGGGATCGGCGGCCCGGCGAAGGACGCGGCCAAGTCCTACGCCCCTGGCGCGGTCGGCGTGATCTCGCGGAGCGGGGGGATGACAACCGAGATGTCCTCCACGCTGACTGCCGCCGGGCTCGGCCAGTCGACTGCCGTCTCGATCGGCGGCGACGCGATCATCGGCTCGAGCTACGCAGAGCTGATGCCGTTGTTCGAGGCCGATTCCCAGACCGAGGCGATCGTGATCTACACCGAGCCGGGCGGCCGGATGGAGGCCCAGCTTGCCGCGTGGGTCACCGACCACAGCTCGCGGCTGCCGATCGTGGCATTCATGGCCGGCCGATTCATGGACGAGATGCCCGGCATGAGCTTCGGCCACGCCGGGACGATCGTCGAGGGCAAGGAGGACACGGCGACCGAGAAGATCGCGCGGCTCGCGGAAGCTGGAATCGTCGTCGCCGAGGAGATCTCGCAGATCCCCGAGCTGATCAAGGAACGGATCGGGGCGGCGGTGTGAGCGCCCTATTCATAAACGTCGAAGTCGACGAATCGCTCGCCCGAAACCCCGAGCTCGCCGCCAAGCTGACCGGCGTCTGTCCGGTGGACATCTTCGCCCAGAACGAGGAAGGGACGCTGCGGATCGTCGACGAGAACCTCGACGAGTGCGTGCTCTGTGAGCTATGCATCAACGCCGCACCCGCGGGCGCGGTGAAGGTGGTCAAGCTCTACTCGGGCGAGACGCTGCCGGCGTAGCGCCCCTCGCGCCGGCGCCGTTCGCGCGGGTCGCGCTCCCCACGAGGCGCCTGCGGGCCGCGGCGGTGAGCGGACGGTACTGCTCGCCGGAGGCGTCCAGGTACCAGGCCTTCGGGTGCTCGTGTGGCTCCGGGATCTCGTCGGCACGCAGGGGACCGGTCAGCGGCCGGAACCAGGTCGTGACCGGGATCTGATCGACCACCCGGACGAGCAGCGGGCGCTGCTCACGCTCCAGGGGCGCCACGGCGTTCGACAGATCACGCGCCCTCAGGTCGTGGCCGGCGCGAAGCGTAAGAGCCGCCACCGCCAGTTCGCTCTGGGCGCCGGGCGGCCGCACCCCATAGGCAACAACGAGGTCAACCGCGGGAAGGTTCCCGAGCGCATCCTTGATCGGTGTGGTGAACACCGGGCCCTGGGCACTCCGGATCACTTCACCCACCCCGTCGAGTCGCCAGTAGTCGCCGTCGGCGTCGCGCCTGAACAGGTCGCCGGTGGCGACCCACGCATCCTCCGGCCCGAACACCCCACGCAGCGGCACCACGCTGAGTGGCTCGCTGGGACGCACCCGCGCGAGGAGCATCCCGACCTCATCGACCGCGCACTCTCGCGCGAACCCTCCCCTGCCCACCACGAGGCCCCCCGCCGCGAGGTCGTATTCGGCGATCCGCACCTCGGCGCTCCCCGGCAGCGGTCGCCCCATCGCGCCTCGCTTCACATCGCGGAGATTCACGAGGATCGCCCCCGCCTCGGTCGAGGCGTAGAACTCGAGCACGCGCGCGGGAGCGAACCGCTCCTCGACCCGCCGCCACAGCCCGCGCGGCATGCCCGAGCCGATGAACAGGCGCACCGGGTGGTAGCGCTCCCCCGGCTGCGGCGGGGCCTCGACTACGTCGCGCAGAAGCGTCCACGTGTAGGAGGCCACCGTCACGCCGTAGCGCCTCACCTCCTCCCAGAAAGTCGCGGGGTCGAAGCTTCGAGCCATCGCCAGCCTCGCGCCGCCCGCGATCGCGCCGCCGATGCTCGTCATCAGCCCGGAGGGGTGATATGGAGGAGTCACGCTGTACACCGTGTCGGCGGGCGAGAGCGCCGCCGATGATGCCGTGCCGAATGCCGACATCGCCCACCGCCGATTGGTGATGCGGCTCATTCGCGTCCTCTCGCCCTCGCCGGTGAAGACGATGAACGCGATGTCCGATGCCTTGCCCGGATTGGGGCGATACCACCCCGGGAGCTTCACCGCCCCGGGGTCGATCTGCTCCATGTCGGTGACGAGCGGCCCGAGGTACCGCGGGCCGCCCCCCCCGCCGAGAACGTAGGTTTCCGCGACGCCGGTCTCCGCCGCGAGCGGGGCTCGCTCCGGGTCGGCAACGATCCGCTCGACCTGCCCCAACTCGGCCTCGCGCGCGACGTCGGCATCGGGGCGCAACATCACCGAGACCCCGCCGAGCCGGCTGATCGCGATCGCCAGCGCGACCGCGCTCGGGCGCGACCCCATCAGCACCCCGACGCGCTCCCCCTGGCGAACACCGACCTCGATCAGCCCGCGGACGACGTTGTCGATCCGCTCATTGAAGTCCGCGGCGGTATACGCGCGGTCCTCGTATAGGAAGAAGACCTCTTCGGGAGCGCGGCGGCGTCGCTCCTCGACCAGCAGGCCGAGCGAGATCCTCGTCTCGGCCTGGAGCTGCTCGAGGCGAGCCAGCCGCGGGAGCTGGCCCGCCGCCTCGCGTGTGAGCTCCCGGGCGCTGCGAGCAGCGCGGTTCGTCGCCCAGACCACCGAGCGGGCGATTCCCGCGCCGACCCCGCCGGCGAGCTCGAGTCCATAGCCGACTCGGCTTCGCACCTGATGGGCCAGCTCGAGCGAGGTCTGCTCCGGAGGCGGCCCGATCTCCTGCGGACGCTCGCCGTCACCGTCCCTCCACCGCACCCACGCCGCGACCACCGGCCAGGTGCGCGCGCCGGCCGCGGAGCCCACCACCAGCCCGAAGTGCCCCGCGTCGAGGGTTAGCTCATAGACCTCGGCGCGCGGTGCGGCTTGGACGACGGCGCGCACACCCGCGGCCGGGGCGATCTGGTCGACCGTCCCGACGACCGAGAGCACCGGGCAGGTGATGTCAGCCAGCGTCACCAACCGGTCCTCGATCACGAACCCGCCCTCGAGCATCCGGTTGTGGGCGATGAACTGGCGCAGGAAGTCGGCCAGGGCGGGCCCCGGCCACGCGACCCAACCGTCCGCCTCGAGGAACCTGCGCTGGCGCTCACGTGGGAGGAGCGCCTCACGGTCGTGGAGCTGGAGGATGAAGTCGACCTGGTTGCGCAGCGACTTGACGGGGTCGAGGAGGCGAAATCCGGTGCGGCTCGCCCACGCCGGGAGCGCCCAGCCGCGGAACGCGTCGGCAAGCAGCTCCGCGAGCTCGGAGGCGAATTGCTCCGGGATTCCGAAGGGCATCCCGTGACGCGTGTCGACGGGGCTCCCGAACGTGATCACCGAGCTCAGCCCGGCGCTGCGGCGATAGGCGGCCACCTGGTAGCAGAACATCCCGCCCTGCGAATAGCCGCCGAGATGGACGTCGCGCCCCGTCGCCGCCCGGACGACGTCGACGGCCTCGGAGATCGCGAGCACGTGGTCGGCGAGCGTCCGCTCGAGCCCTCCAGCCTCCCGCTCGGGGATCCCGAAATCGACCACCCAGGGATCGACGCCGTGCTCGTCCAGGATCGTCACGGCGCTGGAGTTGGGAGCGACGTCGTAGACCTCGGCCGCGAGCATCATCGGAGGAACCAGCACCACGGGCGGCCGCGACCGAGTCCGGGCGGGGTAATAGTGGCGCAGCTTGTAGACCCGTTCCTCGGCGACGACCTCGAACGGCGATGCTTGCTCGTCTGTGGCGAGACCGCCGAAGCGCGCGACCTCGAGGGCGTTCTGGGCCACGGCGCCGAGTCGACCGACGGGGCGCGTGAGCAGCGATGGAAGGGACGGGGACATCGGCCTCGTACATCTTCGCCCACCGCGCGACCGGCCGCCACCGCCGGTATCTTCGCGTCGCCGTGACCGCCGCGCTTCAGATCCGCGCCGCCCAGCCGGCGGACGTCGAGCTGATCTTCTCGCTGATCGTCGAGCTGGCCGAATACGAACGGGCGCCGGAGCAGGTCACCGGCACGCCCGTGCTGTTAGGGGAGGCTTTGTTCGGTGCGGAGCCCTCGGCCGAGGCGCTGATCGCCGAGCTCGACGGGGAGCCGGCCGGCTTCGCACTGTTTCACGGAAGCTTCTCGACCTGGGAATGCCGTCCGGGGATCTGGCTCGAGGACCTCTACGTGCCACCCCAGCACCGCCGCGCCGGAGTCGGCCGCGCACTCCTGGCCGAGGTCGCAGCGATCGCCGTCGAGCGCGGTTGCGCTCGACTCGAATGGGCCGCGCTCGACTGGAACGCGCCGGCGCTCGACTTCTACCGCGGGCTCGATGCCAAGCGACTCGACGACTGGCTGATGCACCGGCTGGACGGCGCCGCGCTCCAGGCGGTCGCTGCCGGGTCCGGAGTCGGACGGCGGCGACGGCTGGCCGATGGCTGAGCGCCGCGCCGCACACGTTCCGCTTTCGACGATCGCGCGCGAATGGACCCGGATCGGGCTGACCGGCTTCGGCGGCCCGCCCGCTCATATCGAGCTGCTGCGGCGACTCGTGGTCGACCGCGAGCGTTGGCTCGAGCCGCGTGAGCTCGAGGACGCGATCGCCGCGTGCAACCTCCTCCCCGGTCCCGCCTCCACCCAGCTGGCGATCTATCTCGCGAGGCGCGTGGGCGGAGTGCGGGGGGCGATCGTCGGCGGCCTCGGGTTCATCGCGCCGGCGGTCGTGTTGATGCTTGCGCTGTCGGCGCTGTTCCTATCGCGCTCGCCCCCCACCTGGGTGCGGGGCGCCGGTGCCGGGGCGGGCTCGGCGGTCGCCGCGGTGGCGGTGAGCGCGGGGATCGGGCTGGCGCGCCCCAGCTGGCGGCGCGCGGGCAAACGCCCGGCTCGTCGGCTGCGATGGCTGCTCTACGCGCTGCTCGGCGGCGCCAGCGCGGCGCTGATCGGGCCGTGGCTGGCGCTCGTACTCGTCGGGTGCGGGCTGGTCGAGCTCGCGCTGTCCGCGGCGAGCGGTGCGCGCACCAGGCCCGCGGGGTGGGTCCCGCTCATTCCAGTCGGGGTCGTCAGCGTCGGCGGGATCGGGGCACTCGCTTGGGTCGCGTTCAAGGTCGGGGCGCTGTCGTTCGGGGGTGGGTTCGTAATCGTGCCGCTGATGCAGCACGACGCTGTCCACACCTACCACTGGATGACGGCGACCGGCTTCCTCAACGCGGTGGCGCTCGGCCAGGTGACGCCGGGTCCGGTCGTGGCGACCGTCGCGGCCGTCGGGTACGCAGCCCACGGGCTGGGGGGCGGGGTGCTCGCGGCCGCGATCGCGTTCGCGCCGTCGTTCCTATTCGTGCTGGCGGCTGGGGGCCACTTCGATCGGCTGCGGAGCGATCGCCGCGCGCAGGCCTTCCTCGGCGGCGCCGGCCCCGCCGCGATCGGGGCGATCCTCGGCGCGGCGATCCCGCTGACCGGCGCGCTGGTCGAGACCTGGCAGTTCGTGGTGCTCGCCGTGGCCGCGGTCGCGCTCCTCGTGGCCCGTCGAGGGGTCGTCTCGACGCTCGTCGGGGCCGGTCTGGTAGGCGTGGTGGTGGCGCTGGCCGGCGGGCCGCTACCCGGGTAGTGGCCCCTCCACAGGTCGCCTCAGCGATCGCCGAGCGCGTGGCCGGAGAAGCTGAGGAGGCGATTCCCCGTTCAGGCCGCGCTACGGATACTCGGGCGAACGGGTCGCCACGCCCAGCACGTGGGGGTTGGTCAGAGCCCACGACGGGCCGAGGTCGACGCTCCGCACACGCTCGACCTGGAAGCCCGCGCCCCGAACCGCCGCCGCGGTGTCGCGGCCGCAGTGGCATCCGCCGCCGATCCACGGCCAGATCCCGGACCGGTCGAACGCGGCCTGCGTGCGCGCCTTGCGAGGATTCGTGGAGCGCACGTGCTCGAGGAACCGCAGCTCGCTACCGGGCTTGAGCACCCGCCGCAGCTCCGCGAGCGCCCCTTCCTGATCGCGCACGGTGCAGAGCACGAGGCAGGCGACGGCGCCGTCGAAGCCGGCGTCCGGGAATGCGAGCTCCTCGGCCATTCCCGCGCTGACGGTCACCCTGACCGGTGAGTCCGCGGCCGCGCGCTCGGCCTTGGTTCGCAGGTACGGCTCGGGCTCCAGCGCCACCACTTCTGTCACGGACCTGGGGTAGTGGCCGAAGTTGATCCCGTTGCCGGCGCCGACCTCGAGCACCCGACCCGAGAGGCCCGCAAGCAACTCGTCGCGCCGCGGGCCGAGCTCCCCCTCCATCGACCTGCTCAACCGGTCGAAGAACCGCGCGAAAACGGGGTGTCTGACGTCGGGCGCGGCCACTCGCGCGACGCTATCAATCGGCCACCGGGCGCAATAGAAAGCCCCGCCGAAGCGGGGCTTCCCGTAGCAGGCCTGTAAGCCGGATTTTGTCTGGAACAGTCATCCATCTGCGCGGCCTACCCGAACCTTGGCGGGCCACCTACGAACGGTCCTACTTGGCCTAGCATCAGGTGGGGTTTGCCTTGGCCGCCGTGTCACCACGGCGCCGGTGCGCTCTTACCGCACCATTTCACCCTTACCGGCCTGGAGCTCTGCAGCGGCCCCAGGCTTAGGCGGTGTCATTTCTGTGGCACTTTCCCGCGGGTTTCCCCGGGTCGGCGTTACCGACCACCTTGCCCTGTGATGTCCGGACTTTCCTCGAAGGTTTCTCACCTCCGCGACTGTTCAGCCTGCAAGGTCCAGGATAGCGGCGGAGCGGGCGCCGCGTGGACGCGCGCGGCAGGGCTATCTGAGCGTCGTACCGCAGACGCCGCAGCGCCCGCCGATCGCCCGCGCATCTGGAGAGTACTCCGGATCCATCTCGCCGCGGCAGACCGGGCACTCCGCCGTCTGATGGGCCGCGAGCCCCTCCCATACGCCGGCGATCAGGTCGTCCAGCGTTGGCTCGCCGCCCACCCGGTCAAGCAGGGTCGGTGCCACGGCAAGCGTGCTCACTACGACATGCTCCTCATCAGCCCGACCACCTTGCCCATCACACGGACGTCGCGGCTGCGGATCGGCTCCATGGAATCGTTCTCGGGCTGCAGCCGGATGTGGTCGGACTCCTGGAAGAAGCGCTTGACGGTCGCCTCCTCACCGACGAGCGCGACGACGATCTCGCCGTCGTCGGCGACCTGCTGCGGCTTCACGACCACGAGGTCGCCGTCGAGAATGCCGACGTTCTGCATCGACTCGCCGCGAACCCGGAGCAGATACTCGCCGTCCTCGCCGCCGGCGTAGGAGGGCGTCTGGACGTAATCCTCGATGTTCTCCTCGGCCAGCACGGGCTGACCGGCGGCGACTTGACCGACGAGCGGGAGTCCCGGCTTGACGAGGCTGCGCACCCCGGCGGCCGCGCGGTCCAGGAGCTCGATCGCGCGAGGCTTCGACGGGTCACGGCGGAGCAGCCCGATCCGCTCGAGGTTCGCGAGGTGCGCGTGGACCGTGGACGACGAGGCGAGCCCCACCGCCTTGCCGATGTCGCGCACGGTCGGCGGATATCCGTACTTGGCCGAATAGCGCTTGATGAAGTCGAAGATCTCTTGTTGACGCTTGGTCAGGTCCATCGTCCGCTCCTTGCTAGTTGGCCCGGCAGTCGTCGTACGTCGAACACGTGTTCGAAACAGTAGCGCGGCCCACGGACGGACACAACCCGCCCCAGAGCGGGGCCAATCTGGCCGCCGCCGGCCGCGGAACGCCCGCGATCCCGGCTCGAACGGGCCGCGCCGCGGGGCTATACTGCCCACCCCACGCGCCTGTGGCGGAATTGGTAGACGCGCAAGGTTGAGGGCCTTGTGGACTGAATGGTCCGTGGAGGTTCGAGTCCTCTCGGGCGCATGAGGAGGGCCTCGTAGCGGGGGGTTTTGTTTGGCCGGGCGTGTCGTTGATGCGGACCAGCTAGCCATGTCACGTGGGCGTCGGCCTCTCGACGGGTGCGCGCGTGGGAGCAGCTTGCGTGGGGTAGCGAGGTAGAACGCGGCAAGACGTTGGGGGGCTTGCTCGCGTATCCAAGCTCATGCTCTCTGCTCTGCTTCTCGCTGGCTTGTTCGCAGCGCCGATCCCTACGGCGGCCTTGTTCCTGCCGGCGACCGGGCGTACGCGGCGCGCCGAGGAGCGCTGGAGGTGGGTCGGGCGCCTGACGCTGGCGTTGGTCTGGACCGCGCTCCTGATCGCCGCCGTAGCCTCGATCCTCGCCCTGATCGGCGTCACCGCGCACAACATCGAGGCGGCGGCGGTCGGGCTTGGACTAGCGAGCCTCCTGTGGTTGCCGGTCACCCGCCGCTGGGGCGCCCGCGCCCATCTTTGCTGGGCGAGCACCACGTATGTGTTCGTCGTCTACCTCGTATTCATGGCCTCGTGGACATTCGCCAGCAACCTGGGCATCGCCGGTACCACCGGGGGGATGCTGCTCTGGCTACTCGAGGTGGTCGCCGCGGGCCTCGGTTGCGCCTATCTGTGGGAGCTCTGCGACACGCTTGGCCGCGCCAGCTGGGTGCGCCGGGTCGGGACTCAGGAGCTCGCCGAGATGCCTGACGGTCCGTATCCATTGGTCTGCCTCCAGGTCCCCTGTTACAACGAGCCGCCAGAGATGGTCATCGAGACGCTGACCTCGCTGCGTTCCCTCGACTATCCGAACTACGAGATCCAGGTTCTGGACGACAACACCGACGACGAAGGGCTCTGGCGCCCGGTCGAGGCCTGGTGTCGAGAGCACGACGTGAAATTCGTCCACCTGAGCGATTGGCCGGGTTACAAGTCGGGCGCGCTCAACTATGCCCTCAAGCGCATGGTCCCCGAGTCGTGTGAGCTGATCGGCGTGATCGACTCCGACTACCAAATCGAGCCCCAGTTTCTCCGGCGATGCGCCCCGCTGTTTGCGGACGAGAAGGTCGGCTTCATCCAGGCGCCCCAGGATTACCGCGACTGGCAAGGCGCCCCTTTCTATCGCCGTCTCTACTACTCGTACAGGTACTTCTTCGCGATCTCACAGCCGTCGCGCAACGAGCGCGATGGCGCGATCTTCGCCGGCACGATGGGGCTGATTCGCCGACACGCACTCGAGGCGGTCGGCGGATGGGACGAGTGGTGCATCACCGAGGACGCCGAACTGTCGTTGCGGTTGCTGCGAGCCGGGTGGTCCGGCTTACACGTGGATCCCTCGTTCGGCAAGGGCATCATGCCGCTCACATTCGAGGCGCTCAAGGGCCAGCGGTTCCGCTGGTGTTTCGGCGGCATCCAGATCCTGCGCCGCCACTGGCGGTCGATGCTGCCCCGTGACGAGACCGCTGAGAATCGCCTCAGCCTGGGCCAGCGCTGGGCGTACCTGTGTGGCGCAGTCCAGTGGTACGGCGACCTGCTCGCGCTGCTGTTCTTTGCGTTTCTGCTCGTGGGCGCCGGGAACATCGTCTTCAGCGGCGGGCTGGTGTTCCGCAAGCTCACCGCGTTCCTGCTCGCGGCGATCCCGCTCCTCGTCGTGCTGGGTCTGTTGCGCGCCGTGGCGCTCCTACGCCGGGGTACAGGCGCCTCGTGGCGAGAGGCACTTGGGGCCTTCCTCATCTGGCAGTCGACGAGTCTCACCGTCGCCATCGCCTCGGTACAGGCGCTATTCGCCAAGGAGGCAGCCTTCCTCCGAACTCCGAAGACGCATGGCGACAACGCGTGGAGCGACGCGCTCAAGGCGAATTGGGCCGAGTGCCTGTTCGGCGTGCTCGGCCTCGCGGCGATCGCCGGCGCACTGTCGCGAACGTCCAGCTCCGGGGGGCCACTGCTTGCCGGCCTGCTCGTCTGGCCGACCGTGAGCTTCCTCGCCGCGCCGTACAACAGCTTGAGCGCGCAGCGTGCTGCGTTGCTGCCGGCGCTGAGAGCGCGCCGGCGCACCGAGCACCTCCGCTACGGGGCGCGCCGGCTGACCTACGCGGCAGGCGGCCTCGGGCTCGCCGGGGGAAGCGTTGCACTCGCCTTGGGGCTGTTCGCACCAGGCCCGGCGAACATCGTTGCACCGGAGCTCGTCGGCCCGGCGCAGGGCCATTCCGTGAACTACGGGTCGACAGCGCCGCCGAGCCCGTCGGGGCATCCGGGTTCGACGAGCAAGTCAGCCTCCGGACGGCACAAGTCGAGCCAATCGAGCGGGTCGACGACGACCTTGAGCAGCACGTCCCCGCCGACGACGACCACCACGACGACTACCCCGACGACTACGACGACGACTACCCCGACGACGACGACTACGACTACGACTACGACTACGACGACCACGAGCGGCGCTTCCACGACGCCGACCACCACGCCGACCAGCTCCACCACCACGCCGACCACCTCGACCACGACGCCGTAGTGACGTGCGGGTCCGCCGAGCGCTTCTCGTCATGCTCGCGCTCTCGGTGAGCATGTCGGCCCGTGGCGGCAGCGACCGCCCGTCTTCATCGGCGAGCGCCGCCGCGCGCTTCCTCGCCCGCTACGTGACGGCCGAGGGCAGCGTAACCCGATACAACCCGGGCGGCGATGTCGTCAGCGAGGGCCAGGTCTAAGGGATGCTCGTCGCCGAGGTCGCCCAGCGGCCGGCGCTCGTGCGCACGATCTGGTCGTGGACGACTCATCTCCGGCTCGCCTTGCAGGGCCGCTCAAACCTGGTTCTATGAGCTCCGACCGCCCCGACGGGTAGGCGGCGTCGGCGCCTGCGAGTCCTTGAGCGGTCCAACCGCCCTCGGCTGACACGCGCCGCGCTCGAACGGCGACTCCGTGAAGGTGCGGTCGCGGCGACTGACGCGCTCCTCCGCAGCTCCCCCAAGCGGGCGTCTCGACGTTAACCGGAGCATCCGGGTAGCTGATCGCCGTCCACGAGCGCGAACCTGGCTGCGCGCTCGGGGCGAGGTCACGGCTCTTGAGGAGCGGCCGGTTGCCTGGGGAGTAGGCGGTGGCCGTCGACTACGGCGGCGGCGAGGTCGATGAGCTTGCGGTTGTCGATCCGTGAGCGCTCGCGGAGTTTCTCGAACGCGTCGTGCTCGTCGATCGAGTGGCGTTCCATCAGGATGCCCTTGGCTCGCTCGATCAGCGCGCGGCGTCCGAATGCCCCCTGGAGGTCGTGGTATTCCGCGAACCGGCGCAGCACGATATCGATCGACCCCTGCCAGTCCCCGATGTCGTCGTCCGAGATGTGCGCAAACACGCCTCGCTTGGACGCCTCCATCAGGAACGCGGGATCGGGGGCGTGCAGCAGCACGATCACCGGGCAGGCGGCCTCGCGGACGATCTTGTCGATCAGCTCGAGCGCGTGCTCCGAGCTCTCGCCGAGCCCGACGAGCGCGACGTCGGGCCGCTCTCGGGCGGTCACCGCGCCTACGTCCTCGACCTCGATCTCACGCGCGATCACCTCGTGCCCCAGCGCGACGACGACCGGGGCGACGAGCGCGAGTCGGTCCTTGCGCTCGTTCGCGATCAATACACGGAGATGGTCGGTGCCGTCCGTGAGCGGCTCCACGAGCCAATTCTAAATCCCGCGCGGCCACGCGATCGTCACCACCGGTTTGGCGAGCGTGTTAATATCGCCACAGCTCGCTTCGACCTCCGGCGGGCAACGCTGTTTCCGGCTCCAAGACTCGGCCGGCGTGCGCGAGACCGAACGGTCATCGCCGACTTAAGCGCGTCAGGAGCCCTGCCATGCATAGCCTCACTCAAGCGCTCGACCAGCCGGGTTGGTCTGGGTCCAGGACCCGACGGTTGGTCTGGTCCAGGACGCGACCATTTGCCGACGCGCCCACCGAAGCCGTCGCACCCGGGTGGAGCAAGGCCTTGACGCTCGCTTCACGGTTCGTGCAGCTGATCCCCTTTCCGTGTCGGATCAATCGCGGAAAGCGGTGGTGACAGTGGAGGCCGAGCTTGTTCAGGTCCTTGCCAGCGGTGCCTCGGAAGTGTCTGAGCGCGAGCTCTTGGTGCTGGAGGTTGGGTGCGGGAGCGAAGCTCCCGCCCTGGTCCGAGCGGCACTCAGCCAAATCAGGGAGCTTGGCGCGGCGCGCGAGGACGCCATCCTGGTCGCCAGCGAACTCGTCACTAACGCCGTCGTGCACTCGGGCGGCTCGCCAGCGGACACGATCCAGGTCCGAACGGTTCTCACTCGAGGGGATGTGTCGATCTCGGTGCACGATCCGGGATTGTCCGACGACACCCCACGCCTGCGAGCAACAAATGCGTTGGGGGCGAGCGGGCAGGGACTGCGAATCGTGAATCAACTCGCTCGCCGCTGGGGGTTCGAGCGCGACCGCGGCAATCGAGTCTGGGCCGAGCTAGCCACCGGTCGTCGCGAGTGACCTGGATCGGGGGGCAAGAGATTTTGTCCAGGGACGAGACCGGGGGACCGTCGGCCGCGGGAGGGGGGCGCTCCAGGCGGCGGCGTGGTCTGACGGGCAAAACCGCCAGATTCCGCAGCGCCGGGGTGGGCGCTGCGGGATCACGCGGTTCTGCGTGACAGCCCCCACGACATACCCACTCGGCTCTGCTTGGGGCTGATCGTTCTCAACGCGCGTTCGCGCTCGGTCTGATCGGTAAGCGCGTGCGGCCTGCTCTTCGCGGTCCATTGCCGCGATGTACTCGGCATACGCAAGCCCACGCCCGAGGGCGCAGTCAAGCCACCGTTGATTGGTCTTCCGGACCTCGATGCACTCCTCGCGCCAGTGCACGTAGCGCTCGAGTCGCATCGATCGTCCACGGATCAAGTGCTGTGTGGCTGTCAGCGACCGTGCGCATTGACTGGTCCTCCCGTCGAATTTGAAGACATCGGGGTCGTGGGCACGACAAACCTCCGGGTTCGAAGAAACCTCGAAAGTCAGGACACGCTGCCCACCGCTGGAGTCGACGTCATGCCGATGCCTTCCACCCCTTCCACCTCTTGAATACCCACACATCAGGGGCCGCCAACCCGGCTCGCGTTAGTGCCGGCTGGTTGCCAGCGGACCCGGCGGATCTCGTCGTCTTTGAAGAGGCTGCTGGGGGGCTGGGCGATGACGCGTGAGCCCGCTCAGGCCGGCGCGACATTCCGACGGCCGTATCGCACCGCCCCTCCGGTAGTCGTAGGCTGATGTGATGGTCGCGATCGCCGGAGGTCACGGGAAGATCGCGCTGCGTTTGACGCAGCGCCTCAGCGCTCGCGGCGAGGACGTCGCCGGCCTGATCCGTAACCCGGACCACGCCGACGACGTCCGTGCCCACGGCGGACAGCCGGTGCTCTGCGATCTCGAACACGCGAGTGTGCAGGAGATCGCGTCGGCCATCGCCGGCGCATCCGCCGTCGTATTCGCCGCCGGGGCCGGATCCGGCAGCGGGGCACAGCGCAAGCTGACGATGGACCGCGACGGCGCCGTCAAGCTGCTCGACGCCGCCAACCAGGCGGATGTGCCCCGGTACCTGATGATCAGCTCCATCGGCGCCGAGAATCCGCCGCGTGGCGACGACGTCTTCGGCGCGTACCTGCGAGCAAAGGCTGAGGCCGACGCGGCGCTACAGGCGAGCGACCGCGAATGGACGATCGTCAGGCCCGGCCGGTTGACCGACGAGCCCGGCAACCGACCGCCTGCAAATCGACCGCGAGCCGTTCCGGGGTGAAGTCCCCCGCGACGACGTCGCGGCGCTGCTCGACGCAGTCCTGCGTGAGCCCCGCGCCACGCATCTGCTCGTCTACGTAAACGCCGGTGATATCCCGGTCAAGCAGGCGCTCCAAGCCGTGCTCTGAGAGCCCGCGCCGCCGCTGAGAGCGGCTTGCAAAAGCGAACTCTCACGAAGCCGGAAGCATGAGCTTACGGGCGCGCCCCAGGATCTCGGCCGCTTACGCCGCAACTCCGGGTAGGCAAAGGTGAAGATGAGCGAGATCGAGAACGACACAAACTCAGCTCGGTCGCGGCCGAACCTACCCCTGTCGGTCTTCTCGATTCCGACCAGACGCTCACCGGCGAGGGCCCTCGCGATCGGGATGTCGAGGATCCTGTGGCGACACCGCGCCGAGCGCTGGGACCAGGAAGGGTCCAGCCAGTTGAGCAAAGTCGTCGACGCCGTGGTGGCCTCGTGCGCCGACGTGGAGGGCGCCGTGGCGGTGGACCTGGGCTGCGGCACGGGGCAGGTCACCTTTCCGCTGGCCCCCCGGTGCTCGCACATCCTCGCGGTCGACATCGACGCGCACGCGATCGCGATCCTGGCCGCACGGGCAAGCAAGGAAGGCGTCACCAACGTCCAGGCACTCGCCCACCCGATCGAGACGCTCGATCTCGATCCGGCCAGCGTCGACCTTGTCGTCTCGAACTACGCGCTGCATCATCTCCGGGACGCCGACAAGCGCCGGGTGGTCGAGCGCAGCTTCGCGTGGCTGCGCCCCGGCGGCCGGCTCGTGATCGGAGACATGATGTTCGGACGTGGTGTCGATCCCGCAGACCGCCAGATCATCCGCCAGAAGCTCCGCGACCTCGCCCGACGGGGGCCCGCGGGGTGGTGGCGAATCGTCAAGAACAGCTATCGCTTCGTGTTCCGCTTCCAGGAGAAACCGCTGGTCCCAGCCGCGTGGGAGTCGATTGTGCGTGATGCCGGATTCGTAGGGCTGAGGACCGCACGCGTGGTCGCAGAGGTGTGCGTAATCTCCGCGACGAAGCGGGCGCCATTTACGAGGCCCGCGCCAGAGCCCATCGGCGCGGCGTTGGGCGTGCGCGCCCCGCTGTGAGGCTGCCTGCCCGCGACTGGTACCGCCTGCGCATCGGCGCACTCGTCGCCGCGGTGCTGGGGCTTGCGTCGGCGGGGGTGATCATCGCGTTGGGCGACCCGGGTGACGTTCCGGCGGCGGTGCCGAGGGACGCGGTCGCGGTGGACGTTCGGACGGCAGCGGCCGGAACAGCGATCCCGGGCGGGTTCCTCGGATTCTCGATCGAGTATTCGTCGTTGCTCGCCTATTCGGGGTCGGATCCGGCCTCCCCCAACCCCACGTTCATCCGGCTGGTCCGGGCGCTCAGCCCGGGCGCGTCCCCGGTGATCCGCTTTGGCGGCGACACCACCGACTGGACCTGGTGGCCCACGAAGGGAGTGGCCAAGCCACCGGGAATCAGGTACGTGCTGACCCCTCGGTGGCTTGCGGCCGCGCGTGCCACGGCACTCGCGCTGCGGGCCCACCTGATCCTCGGTATCAACCTCGAGGCCGACAGCGCGAGGATCGCAGGCAGCGAAGCGCGTGCCCTGCTCCACCGGCTCGGGCGCACCGAGGTCGCGGGCTTCGAGCTCGGGAACGAGCCCGAGGTCTACGGATCGGTCGGTTGGTACACCGGAGCGGATGGGGTCGGCGTCCCCGGCCGCCCGCTGGGCTACGACTTCGATTCGTACGTCGGGGACTACGGCGCGATCAGCTCGCTGCTGCCAAGAAACGTGGCGCTCCTCGGTCCGGCGTCCGGAGCGCCGCTGTGGAGGTCGGGGCTCGCCGAGTTCCTGCTCGCCAACCCGCGAGTCCGAGTGGCGACGTTTCACGCCTACCCCCTGCGTCGGTGCACGACGCCGAGCAGCTCGCCGATGTACCCGACGATCGCCAACCTGCTCTCCCCGGTCGCGGCGAGCGGTGCGGCCACGAGCCTTCGAAGTGCCGTGGCGATCGCGCACGGCCGCGGCCTCAAGCTCCGCGTCGACGAGCTCAACAGCGTCAGCTGCAAGGGGTCCCGCGGCATCAGCGACGTGTTCGCGTCTGCCCTATGGGCGGTGGACACGCTCTTTCACCTCGCCGAGGCGGGCGTCGACGGCGTCAACGTCCACACCTTGGCGGGGGCTCTGTACGAGCCGTTCGCCTTCACCCGTCTCGGGGGCCGCTGGCGGGCCCAGGTAAAGCCGATCTACTACGGCCTGCTCCTTTTCACTCGAGCCGCACCCCCTGGTGCGCGGCTGCTAACCACCTCGCACGGAGCGAACCCGGCGCTGCGAACGTGGGCCACGGTTGGGCCCGGCGGGACGCTCCGGATCATTCTCATCAACGACTCGGCCGATCGCCGTCTGACGCTCGCCGTCCGCGCGCCGAACCCCGCGCGTCCGGCCACGGTGGAGCGCCTGCTCGCTCCCGGGCTTCGGGCCACCAGCGGCGTGACCCTCGCTGGGCAGACGTTCGGAAGCGCGAGCCCAACGGGTCAACTGTCGGGAACCGTCAGGACCGCGACGGTGCAGCCGGTGCAGCGCCGCTACGTCGTCGACCTCGGGCCGGCGAGCGCCGCGCTGCTCACGGTGAGAGCCGGCTGACGGCATCACGGTTGGTCGCGGCTCCGGCCTCCAGCTAAGAATCGATCGCGCGCAGGGCCACCACGCACTCGGGGTTGATGCCGATGCGCTCTCCGGTCTCGGCCTCGACGAACCAGGCAAGCTCCATGATCGAGCCCCGAGCGGCGTCGAGGATCCGACGCTCGACCTCCTTCGGGTCGCCGCCGACCCGGTAGCAACCGCCACCGAGGACGGTCACCTCGGTCTTCGGAGACGCTCTCCCCGAGTCCTCCGGCAGCGACATACTCTCCCCTTTCGGGGCCGACCTGCGGCTGGCCCCGCGAGTCTCGATCGTTGGCCTCAGGTCCCACGCCTCGGCGCAACGGCGCTTTGGTGGAGTGCGGGCTCGAGGCTGAAGGACTGCCCGCGGGGTCAGCTCACCGTCGAGCTTACGCCCCTTTATCGACCCACGCAACAGGGCCCGGCATTACCCCTGACTCGGCTTTTTGTGCAGGAACCCGCCTATCTGCCCCGGGGCGGCTAAACTTATGCCTTCGTGCCGGGCATCGCCCGGTGAAGTAGTGCCAGCGTTCGTAGTAGTTGCTCTTGCACCTCCCGCGTTTCGCAGCACACGATCTCCCGGGAGGGAATGCATGGCCACAGGTACCGTTAAATGGTTCAGTGACGACAAGGGCTACGGGTTCATCACGCCTGATGACTCTGGCAAGGACTTGTTCGTTCACCACAGTGCGATCCAGGGCAGCGGCTTCAAGTCGCTAGCCGAGGGCGCACGGGTCAGCTACGAAGCCGAGCAGGGTCCCAAGGGCCCGGCCGCGGCGAACGTCCAGCCGATCTAGCCGCCGGTTCGCATCGCCGCGGCGCGCCTGAGCGAAAGTCTCAGGCGCTCTGCGGGGGTGGCAGGGAGAAGTTGGTCTCATGCCCGATCGGATGGCGGGATGATGCTCGTCGTCAAAACGCAGAGCGAGGACAACAATGGCCTCACGCGGCAAGAAGAAGACCACGTTTGCGAAGCTCGCCCGTGAGGCGAAGCTACGGGAGCGACGAGTCGAAAAGCAAGCCAGGAAGGACGCGCGCAAGCGCGACGCCGAGGCTCCGTCAGCGCCGTTTGGCGATGCCGCGTCCGCGCGTATCGGCGATTTCCTCCCCGGCGGCCCCGACGATCCGCCGAGCGGAGCCGCAGAGTAATCGCTGACGGCACGCACGGCGGGTTGCCGTGCACCGTCAGACGCGGTGACACCTCGATTTCGGGGTGCTATGTTCAGATTGCGGACGACGTACCGCCATCCGTGAGGTTCTCCCCGCCGACGCAGCGAATCTCTCTTCGACTACATGCGGCGCGCCGGCGACGAAGGAGGGGATCGTGTGAAGACGACGCGCGAGCGAGCCGAGCAGAAGCGTGCTGAGAAGCTGGCGGTGGTGCGCGAGCAGGTCGAGAGCGGTTCCCTTCAAATCCGCCAGATGACGGACGAGGAGCGCCGTCGCTACCCGCCGCGCACCGCTCCGCCGCGGCGATTCGGCAAGCGATGAGCATCCGCGAACGCGAAGGGCTGATCGCCCGGATCCGGGTGCTCCGGCGCGCAGCGAGCCCCTCGGGCGACACCGGCCGACCGCCCGCAGACCCCGAGCGCGCCGAGCTGCAGGCGCTCCAGGCCCGGGTCACGCAACTCGAGCAGCTCGTGCAGGGCCTCCAGGACTCGGTGCATCGCGAGTTGACGCGCGTCGGCAACCGGATCGCGGCGCTCGAGGCTGAGATCCAGCCGGCCGCGCTGGCCAAGGCGCTGAGCGACGACGCTCGTAACCGCGGTCTGTAGCGGCGTTCGACAGTCGAGGCGACCTGCTACGTTCATCGGAGCGGTCGACGCACTCGGCCGCGAGGCAGCTCGCTTGGGTCCCGCAGTCAGCGGTTCGGGTCAGCCATAGCCTCCCGAATCGTCCGCGGCACCCACAGCCGCCAAGGAGCAGTTCATGTCAAATCAGTCGTTCACTGATCTCGGCGTTTCGCGCGCCGTCATCAGCTCCCTCTCCTCGCAGGGGATCACACACCCGTTCGCGATTCAGAGCGACGTGATCGCCGAGGTCCTCGCCGGTCGCGACGTGCTCGCGAAATCTCCCACCGGATCAGGCAAGACGCTCGCCTTCGGGATCCCGATGGTGGAGCGCATCAAGGCCGATGGTCGACGCCCGTCCGCGTTGGTCCTGGCACCCACGCGCGAACTCGCGACACAGATCGTCGAGGACATCCGGGACATCGCGCACGCCCGCGCCCTGAGGGCCACGGCCGTCTACGGAGGCGTCGGGCTCGTCAAGCAGGCGAGGGACGCTGCGCGTTCGCACTTACTCGTCGCGACTCCGGGGCGGCTCGAGGACCTGCTCGCGAGGGGCGCGTTCACGCTCGACGCGATCACGATCTTGGTACTCGACGAGGCCGACCGGATGCTCGATATGGGCTTCCGTCCCGCGGTCGACCGGATCGTGTCGCAGTGCCCCGTCGGTCGCCAGACACTCTTCTTCTCGGCGACCCTCGACGGCGAGGCCGGAGTCATCGCGCGCGAGTACACCCGCGACGCCGCCGTGTACGAACGTGGACCCGCACAGCGCCGCGCGAGCGCCGATGTCGAGCACCGGTTCGTCGCGGTCGAGCATCTCCACCGGCTTGAGGCTCTGGTCGAGGAGCTCCGCCGCGAGCGTGAGCTGACGCTCGTCTTCGTCCGAACCAAGCACGGGGCCGACCGGCTCGTCAAACGCCTCCGTAGTCACGGGCTCGAAGCGGCGGCGATGCACGGCAATAAGTCCCAGCGCCAGCGCGAGCAGGCGCTTCGGCGCTTCGAGTCCGGAGACGTCGACACACTGGTCGCCACCGATGTCGCCGCGCGCGGGATTGACATCAGCGGAATCTCGCACGTGATCAACTTCGACCCGCCCTTCGACAGCGAGAGCTACGTGCACCGGATCGGCCGGACCGGCCGTGCCGGCGCCCAGGGCGTCGGTGTGACGCTAGTCGCACCGCACGAGCACAGCGATGTCATCCGGATGGCGGCGAAGCTGGGACTCGACCACGGCCTCGTAGTAACGGGGGGCGAGCACCGAGCGGGACCACCGCCCCGCCCGGCGCGCCGGCGCGGCGGATCACATCGGCGGTCCCGCCGCCGGGGTTCGCCCGGCCGCGGCTGATCCGGCCCGGGCGGGTCTAGGCGAAGCCCACCTCGGGCGGTTACAGTCCCGCCACGGTTCTCGGTCTCCAGATCCACCGGCTGAAGCCCGCTGCGGCGATGCCGCGGGTCAAGGGATGGATTCCCGTCTGGTCCGCCGCAGCCGCGATGCGGGCCGTCCGCGCCACGGTGGTGGTCGCGGGGCTGTTCGCGTTTACCGACAAGGTGATCGGGAACCTGCAGATGGCCACGTTCGCGGCGTTCGGCGGGTTCGCCACGCTGGTGCTCGCCTCGTTTGCAGGCACCCGGCGCGACAAGCTGCTGGCGCACCTTTCGCTGGCTCTCGCCGGGAGCGTCCTGCTCACGATCGGCACGGCCGTCCACTCACCGGCCGCGCTCGCCGCGATCGCGACCGTGCCCGTGGCATTCACTGTCTTCTTCGCCGGCATCCTCGGCCCGAACGCCGCCTCCGGCGCAACCGCGGCACTGCTCGCCTACGTGCTCCCGGTCGCATCACCCGGAACGATCTCGACGGTCCCTGACCGCCTCGCCGGGTGGTGGCTCGCCTCCGTCGCCGGCACCGCGGCGGTGCTGGCGCTGTCTCCCCGCGGGGGAGACGATCAGCTCCGCGCCGCGGCCTCGACGCTGGCGACGTCGCTCGCCGACGAGCTCGACTCGGCGCTGGACGGCGGCGTCACCGACGAACAGCAGGCGGCGATGCTGCGGGACAAGCACCAGCTGATCACGCGATTCAACGGCGCGCCGTTTCGGCCAACGGGGCTGGCGGCCTCCGATCAGGCGTTCGCCCATTCGGTCGAGCTGCTCGAGTGGTGCGGGTCACTGGTTGTGGACACGGTCAACGAGCGACGCGATCTGAGTCGAGCAGCGGCGAAAGACCGCGCTCTCTTCGGTGATGCCGCCGCCGTGCTGCGTTCCGTCGCGGCGTCGTTCTCCGGCCGCCGCGCGCGCCCCGACCTGACCCGGCTGCAGAGGGCGAGAGAGGACAGCCTCACGCGGTTGCGAGGGCTGGAGCCGGCGCTGGGCAGCTTTCGCGAGGCGGCCCAGGTCTCGTTCCATGCCAATGCAATCGCCGTCACCGTGATGGCGCTCGCGGCCGAGACGCTCGTCGCGACGCGAGCGGCGACCCCGGACTGGCTGGCCTCGGAGCGTTGGCGACTGATCAGCGGATCCGCGACCGCGACACGCACGGCACGCCGACTGTCGAGCATCGCGTCGGCTGCCATGACCCACGCGAGCCTACGCTCGATCTGGTTTGTCAACAGTCTCCGGGGCTCGTTGGCGCTGGCGGCGTCGGTGGCAGTCGCCGATCTGGTCAGTGTCCAGCATGGTTTCTGGGTGGTGCTCGGGACGCTGTCGGTGCTGCGCACGAACGCCGCGTCGACGGGATCGACCGCGCTGCGAGCGCTGGCCGGAACCGCGATCGGATTCGTGATCGGTGGAGCGCTCCTGCTGGCGATCGGCAGCGACTCCACCGCCCTGTGGGTCGCGCTTCCGATCGCCGTGCTGGTCGCGGGCTACGCCCCCGGCACGGCGCCGTTCGCCGTGGGCCAGGCGGCCTTCACCGTCACGGTGGCGGTGCTGTTCAACCTGCTCGTGCCGGTTGGGTGGCGGGTCGGCGTCGTCAGGATCGAAGACGTTGCGCTCGGGTGTGCGGTGAGTGTCCTGGCCGGGACGCTGCTGTGGCCGCGCGGCGTCAGTGCACTCGTCGGCGACGACCTCGCGGATGTCTTCCGCTCGGGGGCCTCTTACCTGTCCCAGGCCGTGGACCGGGCGATCGGAGCAAGAGCCACCGAGCCAGACGCCGCGGTCACCTCGGGGATCGCCGCCGATCGTCTCGACGACGCGCTGCGCGGGCTCATGGCCGAGCAGGGAACCAGGCACCTGGCTACATACGAACTGTGGCGGCTGATCGGTGGGTCCCTTCGCCTCCGCCTTACCGCGTGGTCGGTGGCCGATCTTCCAACCGACCCGGGGATTGGCCCGGAGGGCCCGGTCCTCAGCCGCCGCACGAACACGCTCGCGGTGTGGTACGAGCAGCTCGCCGAGCTCGTGGGAAGGCCGAATGGGAGCCGAGTCGCGACGCTCGCGGCGCCCACATTCTCCGCCCGCGACACGGTCGACTCGGCATCCACCTCGCCGTACGCAATCTGGCTGTGCGAGCACCTTGAGCACCTGAGCGAGCGCTCGGCCGAGCTTGTCGAGGCGGCGACGCGGATCGCGGAGATCCGGCGCCGTCCCTGGTGGGCCTAGGAAGGGGCCTCGGCCTCGAGTTCGGCGCCGGCCGCCTCGAGCGCACGCCGCTGCTCCTCGCTGACCGTCGGGTAGTGCGGATCGATCTCGATCAGCGTGTTCGCAAGCACCGCCGCAACCGAGATCCTCGAGAACCACTTGTGATCGGAGGGGATCACCCACCATGGCGCCCATTTGGTGCTGGTGTTACTCAGCATCTCGGAGAACGCCCGCTGGTAGTCCTCCCAGCGCGCCCGTTCGGCGATATCGCTCGCGGAGAACTTCCAGTTCTTGTCGGGCCGCTCGATCCGCTTCAGGAAGCGCCGGCGCTGTTCCTCACGGCTGATGTTGAGAAACAGCTTCACGAATCTGAATCCGTTCTCGACGAGGTACCGCTCCCAATCATTGATCTCCCGATAGCGACGGCGCCAGATGCCGGGACGCCGCGCAGCCAGCGGGAGGCGCTCAGCGTCGAGCTGCTCCGGGTGCACGCGGACGACGAGCACCTCCTCGTAATGCGACCGGTTGAAGACCCCGATCTGGCCGCGGGCCGGCAGATGCTTCACCGAGCGCCACAGGTAGTCGTGGTCGAGCTCCTCTTCGGTGGGAACCTTGAAGCTGTGGACCGTCACGTGCTGCGGGTTGACGCCGCTCATCACGTGCCGGATCGTCCCGTCCTTCCCGGCGGCGTCGATCCCCTGCAGTACCACGACCACGCCATAGGTCCGCTGGGCCGCGAGCCGGTCCTCGTACTCGGCGACGAGCTCGCGGCTCAGCTGCAGGTACTCGGCGCCGTCCGTCTTCTTCAACCAGCCGGCCTTGTAGCCGGGGTCGTGGTCGCTGGCGAGGTTGACCTTAGAGCCGGGCGGCACGCGCATCCGCTCGATCACCCCCATCATCCGGTTGGCGCTCGCGTCTGGCATCAATCGCACTCGGGACAAACCGTACGCTCATGATCGGGATGACAACGCTCGGCAGCACGAATCTGGCGGTCTCTCGAATCGGCCTCGGGCTCGCCGCCCTCGGCAGGCCGGGCTATATCAACCTCGGCCACGCGGCGGACCTCGAGGGTCATACCGACGAGGCGTCGATGCAGCGCTTGGCCCACGCTGTGCTCGACCTCGCCTTCGCCGCCGGCGTGCGCTATTTCGACGCGGCGCGCTCATACGGCAAGGCCGAGGCGTTTCTCGCGAGCTGGCTGCGCGAGCGCGGGCTTGGATCCGATGACCTTGTCGTCGGCTCGAAGTGGGGCTACACCTACACAGCGGGCTGGCGCGTCGACGCGCCCGTGCACGAGGTGAAGGACCTGTCGGTCGAGACCCTCCGCCGCCAGTACACAGAGAGCACCGAGCTGCTCGGATCCACCCTTCGTCTGTACCAGATCCACTCCGCCACGCTCGACAGCGGCGTACTCAACGACCGCGCGGTGCTCGACGAGCTGACGCGCCTGCGGGCCGGGGGGCTGTCGATAGGTCTGTCGGTGACTGGCCCCCGACAGGCCGAAACGATCGAGCGCGCGCTCGAGGTTGGCGGGTTCGACGCGCTCCAGGCGACCTGGAACGTGCTCGAGCGCACCGCCGGCCCTGCGCTCGCGGCCGCGCATGACGCGGGCCTCGGCGTGATCGTCAAGGAAGCGCTCGCGAACGGGCGGCTGACCTTGCGTGGTGGGATCGCCGAGCTCAAGGGCGCCGCCGGGCGGGCGGAAACGACGCCTGATGCGCTCGCGCTCGCGGCGGTGCTGGCGCAGCCCTGGGCGGACGTCGTCCTCAGCGGTGCCGTCACCGTCGACGAGCTCGACAGCAACCTGACGGCCGCCCGGCTCGAGGTGGACCCGGGGCTGCTGGAGCATCTCGAAGGCCTTCGCGAGGACCCCGTCGCCTACTGGGAGACGCGCGCGGCACTGCCGTGGAACTGACACACTGAAGCCGAGCCACCGATGGCCTACGACGAAGATCTCGCTAACCGGGTCCGCGAGCTGCTCGCCGACGAGGAGGCCATCACCGAGAAGGAGATGTTCGGAGGACTCGCCTTTCTGCTGCGCGGGAACATGTCCGTGGGGCTGTGGAGCGGCGGTGAGCTGATGGTCCGGGTGGGGCCGGATGCGACCGACGACGCTCTTTCCCGCCCTCACACGCGCCTCTCACATATGGGCAAACGGCCGATGAAGGGCTGGATCCTCGTCTCACCCGAGGGCGTCAGCAACAAGGCGGAGCTGCAGACATGGGTGCGCCGAGGCACCGACTTCGCCAGGAGCCTTCCGCCGAAGGCCTGAGGCGGTCGCGCCGGCCTGAAGGCGTCCTCCTCCCAGTCGGCTAGCTCTACGCCGCGGCCGTGGCGGCCGCGGGAGGCTCTCCGCTCAGCTCGCGGGCCAGGCGGCGAAGCAACGCCTCGAGCTCGGGACTGCGATCGGCGTTGTCGTCGGCGAGCGCCTCCACCAGCAACTCGCGGCGCGCGGCGAGGATGCGCTCGGTGTGGTCACGGCCTGCCGCGGTTAGCTCGCCGCCGCCGTCCTCTCCTGCGATCAGGCCCCTTGCGTGGAGCTCCTCGACCACCGCCGAGACTCGTGACGGTTCGACCCCGTCCTGCTCCGCCATCGCCCGCGCCTTGGTGGCCCCGTGCTCCTCGATCCGAACCAGGGCCCAGATCGCCCCTGGGCTGATCTCCACTCCGGCGCGCTCGGCAATCCGCTGGCGAAACCGGATCCGCTCGTCACGGGTGGTCACCTTCGTCAGCGCGCGCTCGATCTCGGCCAGCGAGTCCGGCGAGCGCGGCGCCGCGAGCCCGTCCTCGAGCCCGGTGCTCGTCGCGGCCGAGTCGCGCAGCGGCTGCTCGGGGAGCAGCAGGCTGAGCAGGAAGCCGCACGCAGCGACCCCCGCTGCCGCGTAGAACACGGGGCGCAGCGAATGCACGTACGCGTTCTGATAGGCCATGCGCGCCGCCGGCGGCAGCCGCAGCACCTGCGCTCCCGTGAGCCGCCCTCCGCCAGCCACCTGGCTCGCCAGCGGACCGCTCACCGCACCGCGCAGGTGCGCTCCGCAGCTGGGTCGAGAAGATCGTCCCGAACACGGCCGTTCCCAGCGATCCGCCGATCCCGCGCGCCAGCGTCACCGCCGGAGGTCGCCGCGCCGAGAATCGAGAAGTCGACCGCGTTCTGCACGGCCAGCACCAGCACCTGCATCGTCGAGCCGAGCCCGAGCCCGAGCACGAGCAGGTATAGCGATGCGCTGACGGTGCTGGTGCCGATGCCGAGACGTGTGAGCAGCAGCAGCCCGACGGTCATCAACGCCGTGCCGATGATCGGGAAGATCTTGTATCGACCCCGGCGCGTGATCAGCTGCCCGGAGAGGATCGACATGGTCAACAGCCCGACGATCAGCGGTATCAGCCGCAGGCCGGAGCCGGTCGGCGAGGCGGCGTCGACCGTCTGGAAGTACAGCGGCAGGAACGTGACCGAGCCGAACAGCGCGAAGCCGACGATCAGCGACAGCGAGCCGCCGACGGCGAACACGCGGTTGCGCAGCAGCGAGAGCGGCACGATCGGATCGCGTGCGCGGCGCTCGGCGAACAGGAAGGCGGCGAGCAGCACGATGCCCAGCGCCCCCGACGACGATCACCTGGCCCGAGCCCCACGCCCAGCTCGTGCCGCCGAGGCTGGTGACCAGCACGATCGCGCTGAGCGCCGCGGCGAGCAGCGATGCCCCGAGGTAATCGATCGACGGCCGGCTCACCGGCGCGCTGCGCCGGAAGCGTCGCGCTGATCACGGCCAGCGCCACCAGACCGATCGGCAGGTTGACGTAGAAGATCCAGCGCCACGAGACGGACTGCACGATGAAGCCGCCGATCAGCGGCCCGCCGACGCTGGCGATCCCGAACACCGCGCCGAACAGCCCCTGGTAGCGGCCGCGCTCCCGGGGCGAGACGACGTCGCCGATCACCGCCTGGACGAGCACGATCAGCCCGCCGGCGCCGAGTCCCTGGACCGCTCGGAACGCGATCAGCTCGGTCATCGAGTGCGCCTGGCCGCACAGCGCCGAGCCGACCAGGAACAGCACGATCGCGCTCTGGAGGACGCGCTTGCGGCCGTAGAGGTCGCCGAGCTTGCCGTAGATCGGCGTGACCACGGTCTGGGCGAGCAGGAACGCGCTCGTGACCCACGCCAGGTGGGTCGAGCCCGCCGAGGTCCGAGACGATCGTCGGCAGCGCCGTCGCGACGATCGTCTGGTCGAGCGCCGCCAGCAGCAGCACCAGCATCAGCCCGCCGAAGATCACCCGCACGCTCGCGCGCGCGGGCGCTGCGGGGGCGGCTACGCCGGTGGCTGACATCTAGGCTAGCTGTGGTGCGTCACGCCTCGCCCGTGCTGCTTGACCCAGCCGAGGATCGGGCGGCAGTGCTTCAGCACCGTGCCGTCCGGGAGCTTCATCGCCGGCAGCTTCGTGTCTCCGGTCGCTTCCTCGAGCTCGTCACGCGAGCCTTTGCGCAGAAACGGCCACGGGCTCCCGTGCCCCGCGATCACCTTGTCGTACTCGATCCCGGCTTTGTGCATCGCCTCCTGCACTCGCCGGCAGGGGTGCATCCGCGGGCCGCCTTCATCGCCATGGCACACGTACAACGTCGGCTTTTCGCCCATCTTCTCCTCCGCGTTGGTCGGCTCGCCCGGAGCCTACCGCCGCTCGTCGAGGGCCACGGCCTCACCCTCGTCGCGAGGGCACCCGCCGCCGCACCGGCTCCCTGCCGGGGGGCTGGGTGGGGCGCTCGAGCGCCGGGGTCCTGGGATTCGGGCACCGCACCGGGTGCTCGGAGGTGACCGTGACCGCCTCGCCGTGATGCGTGAGCTCGAGCGGGGTGCCGTTCAAGAGGGTGTAGGTCGTATGCGTTCGCACGACCTCGACTTTGAGCTTGGTCTGCTTGCGGCAGCGGATGCTGAAAGCCACCCGAGTCAGTGCCTCCGGCAGGCGCGGCATGAAACTGATGGCGCCCATGCGGTCGCGCAGCCCACCGAATCCCGCCAACGCGGCAATTGAGGCGCCGGCGAGCGAAGCGATGTGGACGCCATCGCGGGTGTTGTGCTCGAGGTCGTCGAGGTCCAGCAGCGCGGCCTCCGCGAAGTAGTCGTAGGCGAGCTCGACGTGACCGACCTCGGCGGCGACGACTGACTGAATGCACGCTGACAGTGACGAGTCGCGGACCGTCAGCCGCTCGTAGTAGGCGAAGTCCCTGGCCTTCTGCTCCGCCGTGAAAGATTCCCCCGCATAGAACAGCGCCATCACCAGGTCCGCCTGCTTGACGACCTGCTTGCGGTACAGATCGAAGTACGGGTAGTGCAGCAGCAGCGGGTAGTCCTCGGGCGGCGTCGAGTCGAAGTCCCACACCTCATGCTCGGTGAATCCCTCCGCCTGCGGGGTCACGCCGAGCGCGTCGTCGTAGGGAATGAACATCGCGTTGGCGGCATCGCGCCAGCTGGCGGTTTCCTCGTCATCGACGCCGAGCGGTCGCCGCCAGCTCCGGGTAGCGCTCGATCCCGTCGGCCGCGGCCAGTAGGTTGCGTTGCGCCATCAGATTCGTGTAGACGTTGTTGTCGGCGATCGCGCTGTACTCGTCGGGCCCGGTGACGCCGTCGATCCGAAACTGCCCGGTGGCGTCGTGGTGCCCGACCGAGCGCCACAGCCGCGCGGTCTCGACGAGTAGCTCGACCCCGGCCTCGCGCGCGAACGCCTCGTCTTCGGTGATCAGCTGGTACCGGTCGGTCGCGTTCGCGATCGCCGCGTTGATGTGAAACGCGGCGGTCCCCGCCGGCCAGTAACTCGAGCATTCGCGACCGTCGATCGTCCGCCACGGAAACGCCGCTCCCCGCAGCCCGAGCGAGCGCGCGCGCTCCCGTGCCAGGTCGAGCGTCGAGTGTCGCCATCGGAGCGCATCCGAGACGGCTCGCGGCCGGCTGTACGTGAGGATCGGCAGGACGAATGCCTCGGTGTCCCAGAAGGTGTGACCGTCGTAGCCGGGGCCGGTGAGGCCCTTGGCCGGGATCGGTCGCTGCTCGCCCCGCGCCCCGGCCTGGACGGTGTGAAACGCGGCGAAGCGGACCGCCTGCTGGAGCTCGGCGTCGCCCTCCAGCTCGATGTCGGCCGCATCCCAGTACCGGTCCAGATACACGCGCTGATCGGCAAGGAGGCCGTCCCAGCCCGTGTGGACCGCGCCGGACCGGGCGGCAGCCACCTGGTCGCGGATCGCGGCGACCGTCCGCTGGCTCGACCAGCCGTAGGCGAGGAACTTGACCAGCCGTAGGGGCGCGCCGGGTGCGACCGTCGCAGTGATCGTCGTCCTCGCCATGTCCGCGTACACCTCCCCCTCCACCTCGGTGTCCGGCGGACCGTCGATCCTATGCTCCATCGCGGCTCCGACGAGCAGACCGCTGGCCTTCGTCGAGTGCACGAGCAGCGCCGCGTCTGTGTCGCCGCCGAAGAACTCGGAGCGCAACGGCTCGGCCAGCGCCGCGGCGGCGCGCGGGTCCTTCTGGATCGGCGGCAAGGGCTCGTCGGCGACGAGCTCTGACTGCACCACGACCGGCGCGGGCCCATCAAGCGGCTCGACCTCGTACATGATCGCCGCCACCGCCCGCTGCGTGAAGCAGACGATCCGGGTCGAGGAGACGCGCACTACGCGCCCGGTCGGCGACACCCACTCGGCGGTCCGGCGGAGCACGCCGGCACGCAGGTCGAGCACCCGCTCGTGGCTGCGCAGCTCGCCGTAGCGCACATCGAACGGCTCGTCCTCGAGCAACAGCCGGATGAGCTTTCCGTTGGTGACGTTGACGACCGTCTGCCCGTCCTCGGGGTAGCCGTACCCGGCCTCCGCGTAGGGCAGCGGCCTGGTCTCGAAGAACCCGGCCAGGTAGGTGCCCGGCACTCCGAACGGCTCGCCCTCGTCGAGATTCCCGCGCAACCCGAGGTGGCCGTTGGCGAGCGCGAACACGGACTCCGTCTGCGCGAGCCGGTCGAGGTCGAGCGCGGTTTCGCGCACTGCCCACGGCTCCGCCGTGAAGGCGGGGTGATCGATCACGGTGCGTCCAGGAGCTCGGCGAGGTCACTCACGACCACGTCGGCGCCGTGCGTTTTCAGCGCCTCCGCCTGGCCCACCCGGTCGACTCCGACCACGAAGCCGAAGTTCCCCGCCTGCCCCGCCTCGACGCCCGCCAGCGCGTCCTCGAAGACCGCCGCCTCACGTGGCTCGACGCCGACGGCCCGCGCCCCGGCGACGTAAGTGTCGGGAGCCGGCTTGCCCCTGAGGTGCTCCCGTTCAGCGACCACGCCGTCGATGACGACGTCGAACAGGTCGGCGATCCCTGCTGCTCGGAGCACGTCGCGAGTGTTCGTGCTCGAGGAGACGACTGCGCGACCCAACCCCGCCTCGATCACCGCGCGCACGTACCGAACCGAACCTTCATATGGCTCGACCCCGTGCTCGCGGATCAGCTTCAGCACGATCTCGTTCTTGCGGTTGCCGAGGCCGTCGGTCGTCTCGGCGGAGGGCGGGTCGTCCGGGGTCCCCTGGGGAAGCTCGATCCCGCGTGAGCTGAGAAAGGACTTCACGCCCTCGTAGCGCGGCTTGCCGTCAACGTACTCGTCGTAGTCGGAGACGGGATCGAACGGGACAAACTCCAGGCCGTGGCGCCCGGCCCAGGTGCGCAGGAACTCGTCGAACATCGTCTTCCACGCGGCGGCGTGAACCTTCGCGGTCTGCGTCAGCACCCCGTCGAGGTCGAACAGGCAGGCCTTGATGCCCTCCGGTAGCCCCAGCATTCGCGTAGAGGATACGGTGCGTGTAGCACCAGCCTTCGAGACCTCCAGGAGCGAGCACATGGCGACTGACAAACCTATGCAGCTGGGCATGGTCGGATTGGGGCGGATGGGAGCGGGGATCGTGCGCCGCCTGATGCGGGACGGGCATCGCTGCGTCGGCTATGACGTGAACGCCGACGCGGTCTCCGCGCTCGAGCCGGACGGGATGGACGGGGCCCGCTCGCTGGAGGAGTTCGCCGCCAAGCTCGAGAAGCCCCGGAACACCTGGGTGATGGTGCCGGCCGGCACGATCACCGAGCAGACGATCCGCGACCTCGCGGGGGTGCTGGAACGCGGCGATGTGATCATCGACGGCGGGAACACCCACTACCACGACGACATCCGCCACGCGGCGATGCTCCGCGAGCAGGGGGTCCACCACGTCGATTGCGGTACCAGCGGCGGGGTGTTTGGGTTCGACCGCGGGTTCTGCCTGATGATCGGCGGCGAAAAGGACGTCGTCGAGCGGCTCTACCCGCTGTTTGCCTCACTCGCTCCAGGGGTCGGCGCCGCACCCCGCACACCGGGGCGCGAAGGGCCCCCGAGCCCCGCCGAGCAGGGCTTCTTGCACTGCGGGCCAAACGGCGCCGGGCACTTCGTGAAGATGGTCCACAACGGGATCGAGTACGGGCTTATGGGCGCCTACGCCGAGGGGCTCAACATCCTGAACGACGCAAACGCCGGCAAGCGCCAGCAGGACACGGACGCCGAGACCGCCCCGCTCGAGCATCCGGAGTACTACCAGTACGACATCGACACCACCGATGTCGCCGAGGTATGGCGCCGCGGCTCGGTGATCAGCTCCTGGCTGCTCGACCTCACGGCGCTCGCGCTGGTGCGCTCTCCGGACCTCAAGGAGTTCTCAGGCCGAGTGTCGGATTCCGGCGAGGGCCGTTGGACCTCGCTGGCGGCGATCGAGGAGGGCGTCCCGACACCCGTCCTGACCACCGCCCTGTTCTCGCGCTTCAGCTCCCGCGGCCTCGGCGACTTCGCCGACCGCGTGCTCTCGGCGCAGCGCAAAGAGTTCGGCGGCCACCAGGAGAAGCCCGCCGCGACGTAGGCGCGGCCGGCGCCGAGGCGTCGCTCGCAACCGACGTCCGCGGTCGAGTGGCTCGCAACCGAGCCGCGGCACGAACGATGGCGCCGCAGTTGCTCATGTGGCTCGCAACCGAGCCGCGGCGCGAACGATGGCGCCGCAGTTGCTCATACCTCAACCGAATCGCCATCGTTCGATTCCACCGGGCAGGTTCGAGCCATGAATACCCCCGGGGGGTATCATTTAGCGGCATGCCAAGCACACCCTCCCAGCCGCCGCCCCCCTCCCAACCTGCGCCCCCCTCCCAACCTGCGCCCCCCTCCCAGCCGCCGCCCCCCTCCCACACCACAGATCGCCCCACCCGCGGCTACACCGCCACCAAGGACCAGCTTCAGGCCCGGCTGAGGCGGATCGAGGGCCAGGTCCGCGGCGTTCAGGGAATGGTCGATGAGGACCGCTACTGCATCGACGTGCTCACCCAGATCAGCGCGATCCAGGCGGCGCTTGACAAGGTCGCACTCGGCCTGCTCGACGACCACGCGCGCCACTGCGTCGTCGGCGGCGCCGCCGGCGGGACACCAGAGGCCCGCACGAGCGAGATGATGGCCGCCGTGGGCCGCCTGCTGCGCCGCGGGTAGCTCGAGTGGACGCCGTCAGCGACGCTCTCAGCTTCGCGTTTGGAATGACATGGGAGGTCCTGTGGGCGCTGATCCTCGGCCTCGCGCTGTCCGGCGCGGTGCAGGCCGTCGTCAGCAAGCAGGAGATGCGCCGGCTGCTACCGGACGACTCTGCCCGGACGCTCGCCATCGCCACGGGCCTCGGAGCCGCCTCCTCATCGTGCTCGTACGCCTCCGTCGCGCTCGCCCGGTCGCTGTTTCGCCGAGGTGCGAACTTCACCGCGGCAATGGCCTTCCAGTTCGCCTCGACCAACCTTGTAGTGGAGCTGGGCGCCATCCTGGCCGTCCTGATCGGTTGGCAGTTCACCGCAGCAGAATTCGTCGGCGGTCCCGTGATGATCGTCCTGATGGCGCTGCTCTTCCGGCGTTTCCTTACGCCGGGGCTAGTGGCGCAGGCCCGCGATCACGCCGAGCGCGGCGCGCTCGGGCGGATGGAGGGCCACGCGGAGATGGACATGAGCTTCACGGGCCAGGGATCGATCTGGCGCCGGCTGCGCTCCCCGCGGGGCCTCACCTCGATCAGCAACTACTTCGTGATGGACTGGGCGGCGGTCTGGATGGATCTGTTCGCCGGGCTGCTGATCGCCGGCGCGCTCGCGGCGTGGGTACCCAACTCGTTCTGGCGGGGACTCTTCCTCCAGCACCACGGGGCGCTATCGACGCTCTGGGGACCGCTGATCGGCCCGCTCGTGGCGATGCTCTCGTTCGTGTGCTCGATCGGGAACGTCCCCCTGGCGGCCGTGCTGTGGAACGGTGGGATCAGCTTCGGCGGCGTCGTGGCGTTCATCTTCGCCGACCTGATCATCCTGCCGATCCTCAACATCTACCGGAAGTACTACGGCCGCCGGGTCACCGCGTTCCTGTTCGTGACCTTCTACGCGGCGATGGCCGCGAGCGGCCTGATCGTCGACCTGCTGTTCAAGGCGCTCGGGCTCGAGCCGACCGGGCCCCGCCACGCGAAGGTGATCCAGGCATCGGTGAGCTTTGACTACACCACGGTCCTGAACATCATCTCTCTGGCGCTCGCCGCGCTGCTCCTGGTCCGCTACTTCCGCAAGGGCGGAGGGCTCGCGATGCTCCGGATGATGAACACGCCGATGGCCGAAGCGCACCGACCGCCGCAACACGCCCACGGCCACGCGCGCTGACGCAGCCTACGGCTTGGTCAGGCTGCCGTAGGTGTCGGGGCGGCGCGTGCGCAGCAACGGGAAAAGTTCGAGCCAATCCTCGCGCTGGTCGAGGTCGAGGTCGGCGACGAGCACCGCGGGTTCGTCGCGGGGCGCCTGCACGAGCACTCGCCCGTAGGGATCGGAGATGAAGCTCGAGCCGTAGAAGGTGATCGGGCCCTCGGTCCCAATCCGGTTCACCGCAACCATGAAGGTCCCGTTGGCGATGCCCTCCGCGACGATCACCTGCTGCCAGAGTGGCTCGGTGTCGAAGCCGGGGTGGTCAGGCTCCGAGCCGATCGCGGTCGGATAGATCAGCACCTCGGCCCCCGCCAGCGAGTACGCGCGGGCGAGCTCCGGAAACCACTGATCCCAGCAGGTCGGCAGCCCAAGCCGCGCGTCGGCGACCTCTGGCGGAAGGCTCACGACCGGGAACGGGTCCTCGTCCGCGGGTCCGGGCCGGAAGTAGTGGTCCTCGTAGTACCCCGCCGTCACCGGGATATGGAGCTTGCGGGTGCGGGACACGAGCCGGCCGTTCGGCGCGATGAGGATCGCTGTGTTGTAGCCGAGCCCGTCCGATCCGTCGGCGCGCTCGTACAGCGACGCGTGCACGTACGCGCCGGTCTCGGCGGCCAGCTCCCGGGCGAAGCTCGCGGTCGGCCCGGAGTCGAGCTGCTCAGGCTCGACCCCGGCGCCCCCAGGGCCGTCCGGGGTGATCGCAAAGTACGGCGAGAGCGTCAGCTCCTGCAGGCACACGATCCTGGCTCCCTCCCCCGCCGCGATCCGGATCCCCGCGGCGAGCGCCGCGAGGTGCTCCTGGGGGTCCGCGTGCCAGCGCTCCTGGACGGCACCCACGCGCAGCGGCGCCCGCGACGGCGGGCGGGTCCGCGCCGGCGAGGGCGGAGGCGGATACGCGGTCACGAGTGTCGGCGGTTCAGGCATCCGGCGGATCGGTGCGGGCTGGGACCTGCTGGGTGATGCAATGGGGCCCGCCCCCACCGTACGCGAGGACCGCGCCGGGAACAGCGACGAGCTCTCGATCGGAGTACGTCTCGTGGATGATCGCAAGCGCCTGCTCGTCGGTCGCGGCGCCGCTCGCAGGGACGATCACCGCGCCGTTGCAGATGTACAGGTTCAGATAGCTCGCGGCGACCCGCTCGCCCTCGACCTCCGTGTAGGGCAGGAACGGCAACTCGACGACCTCGATCCCGGCCTCGCCGAGGCGTCGCAGGTTCTCCGCGCAGCGCTCGTGGTTGGGGTTGCCCTCATCGACGGTTTGCAGCAGGACCCGATCCGCGCCGATGAACGCAGCGATCAGGTCGACATGGCCGTCGGTGTCGCGGTCCTCGACCAGCCCCTCGCCGAGCCACACGACGCGCTCGGCTCCGAGGTAGTGCCGCAGCACCTGCGCGATCTGGTCGCGGTCCAGCTCCGGGTTGCGGTTCGGGTTCAGCAGGCACTGCTCGGTCGTGAGGATCGTCCCCGCGCCGTCGCTCAGGATCGAGCCCCCCTCGAGCACGATCGGGGCCTCGACGACGGGGTCGCCGAGCCGCTGCGCCACGAGCGCGCCGACCGCCGCGTCGTGATCGTAGGGGTGGAATTTTTCGCCCCACGCGTTAAAGCGGAAGTGGACGGCATAACGGCGGCCGTCGGGATCACCGACGTAGATCGGCCCGCAGTCGCGAAGCCACGAGTCATCGAGCGGCAGCTCGGCGATCTCGACGCCCGCCCCGCAGGCCGCCCGCGCCTCGGCCGCGTCGGCCCCGGGATTGGCGATCATCAGCACCGGCTCGAACGCCGCGATCGCGTTGGCGACCTCGGCGTACTCGGCGCGCGCGCGAGAGATCGTCTCGCCCCACAGCTCCCGCCGGCACGGCCAGCCCATGATCGTGAGCTCGTGCGGCTCCCACTCGCCCGGCATCCGCGGGTTGCCGGGCAGCGTACCGGCTCCGACGGCGCTCAAGCTCCGCCGCCGCGCTGCAGCAGGCGAGCGAGCTCCGCGAGGGTCTCGGTTGCCGTGGCCAGCGCTTCGATCTCCTCGTCGGACATGCGGTCAAGGTACCTGCTGAGCGCGATCGTGGCCTGAGTCCGGTAGCCGTCGAACGCGACGACCCCCTCCTCGGTAGCCGAAACGACGACCACGCGGCCATCGTCGGGTTGGCGGGCGCGGTCGACGAGCCCCTGGCGCTCCAGACGTTTGACGAGCTGGGTCATGGTCGGTTGTGCGACGCCCTCGAGCTCGGCCAGCTCGGTGATCCGCCGTGGACCCCCCCGGAGCGTGTTCAGGAGGCTGATTTCGGGCCGCGAGAGATTGCCGTGAAGGTGCCGGGCCAGCAGCCGCGTCAGCAGCGCCGCTCGCGGCACAAGCTGGCTGGCGACGTGCATGGCCTGCTCATCACGGCTCATCTGCTGGGCGGATATCATATTGACAAACTATATTGTCTTGCGATACAGTTTTCCCGGAAGGGGAAACTGCTCATAAGACCTCGGTTGAGGCCCAGTCCTTCCCGATGTGACTGGAGGAACGCGATGTTTCACAACATCCTCGTTGCGGTCGATGGTTCGACTCACTCAGACCTTGCCCTGACCCAGGCGATCGATCTCGCCGACGCCGAGCGCAGCCGGCTGACCCTGATGACGGGAATCGTCCCACTGCCCCCGGCGGCGTTCGCGCTCAGCACGGCTGCTCTGCCGGACGCCATCCGCGGCGCCCAGGCCGAAGCGCAGTCGGTCATTCGCCGGGCACGCGAGCGAGTCCCGTGCGATGTCCCGGTCACCACGATCGTCACCGAAGAGCCAATCCGCTGTGCCCTGATCGGGCAGGCCAAGGCCAGGCATCACGACCTCATCGTGATGGGATCGCGCGGTCGCGGAGCGGTCCGCTCGGCACTGCTCGGCAGCGTCAGCCACTACGTCCTTCACCACAGCCCGGTCCCGGTGCTGATCGTGCACGAGGACGGGGTCCGGGCAGCGGACCCCGCCCCGCCACTCGCAGTCAGCTACGCCTAGGCGGCGCGCCTACGGGGTGAGCTCGTCGATCACCTCGTACACGCCCGAGACATACTCGTTTGCGACGAACGCCGACATGTGATCGACCCGCTTGTTCTCCTGGGCGTCGGCCTCCTCGCGCCAGCGGCGGTAGTCGTCGATCCCCATGTCGAACAGCCCGAACGAGATGATCTCGTCCTCGTCACGGATGTTGCGGGCGTGATAGGCGCGCTGGAAGCCAGGCGGCGGGTCGTCGCCCGGGTCCCACGCCTCACGGAACTGCTCCCACGCGCCCGGCTTTAGACGGCGGGCGGTGAACATCACGATCATTGGTGACCTCCTGAGCTCGGTAGTCGTTGCGATTAGCCATCCCGAAACTTGGGTTGCCACCGCGCTGCGGCGGCGAAAGAATGTCGACGAGGGAGTGCGCAAGCCTACTTCCCGGGCCATGCGCCGCAAACCGAATGAGGAGGGTGTGACTTGCCCGTTTTGATCGGCGCTTCGACCGGCTGGTACATCGGACTCGCGCTTGGGGTCGTCGTGGTCCTTGTCGCGGCCGCGATCGTGATCACGATCGTCATGCTCGCCCAGCGGATCGCCAAGCAGGCTCGCACCGCGGTCGACGGTGTCGAGCGGGTGCGCGAGCAGACGACCGAGCTCACCGGCGTGGGCCGGATCAATGACTCTGGAATCAGGATCCTCCACTCCGCGCGCGCACTGCGAAAGGTGGCGGTCGGGAAATGATCGCGTTCGCGCTCACCAACCGCGGCGCCTGGGGTATCGCACTGATCATCGGCGTCGTCGCGGCGCTGATCGTCGCGGCATTGCTCGTCGTCCTCGTGAGGGCCACGGACGACATCAAGAAGTCGGTCGGGCGGCTGCTCGAGGTCGCGGGCAAGGTCGCCGGCAACACCGCAAACATCCCTCAGCTCGAGGCCACCGCGCCGGTACTGGGACTGATCGTCGAGGAGGCCGTGGTCCAGGACGGCTACATGAACGCGCTCACCGACGGATTCGGTGGCGCATGAGCGAGACGACCCTCATCATCCTCAGCGTCGTGCTCGCCGTGGTCGTGGTTTCCGTCCTCGCCGCGGCTCTGATCAAGGTCCGCCGCGACCTCGAGGCGATCTCGACCGGACTGGCGGCGCTGGCCGGAGCTCTCGCGGGCGTAGAGTCAGAGCATCTGCGCCCGCTCGAACCCGCTGTCAAGGCCATCAACGCCCAGTTCGACGTGATCCTGAGCGCGCTCCCGGGGATCGCCTCGAAGGCGGCAATCGTCGCCGAGAGGAGACCGCAATGACGCTCGAATGGATCGGCGATGCCGTCCTGCTGGTCGTGCTGCTGCCCGTCGTCGGATACCTCCTCCGCGGCGTGCTGAACGCCGCCCGGAGCATCACGCCCAGCGTCGAGCAGATCGACGCGACGGCGCAGGCCGGGTCCAGGGACCTCGACTCGGCAGCGCTCCTGGCGACCACCCAGGAACAGGTAAGTAACACGATCGCGACGGCCGCCAAGTACGGCGGCTCGCTCGACGTGATCCTCGACGACGCCTGATTGGGGGAGCGATGCCAGCAGCTGGTGTGGTGATGATCGTGGCGGTGGTGCTGATCATCGCGACGCTCGTGTACTACCTCGTGATCGACGATCCTCGAGCTCCAGAAGATCACGAGGGGTCTCGACGGCGCGATCTCAGGAGTCGTTGGGATCATCGAGAAGAGCGCCCCGGTGAACGACGTGGTGACCAGCATCAACAAGAACCTCGACGCGGGCGTCGATCTGCTCGAGGGCCTGCTCGTCAAGAAGGCCGGGATGGCGGATGCGCTCGGCCTCGTCGAAGGGCTCTACCCCGGCGCGGCCGCGCAGGGCTTCCGAGAATTCCCGGACAGCGCCACGACCAGGGCGCCGCGCATCTCGCGAGGTCTACACGCGCGGCACGCTGACGCTCGCGCGGCTGGGGCGAGAAGCGCCGATCGCCGTCGCGAGCCCCGCCGGGCCGGCGCTCCGCAACCCCGCCTACGGCAGCCGCGTGGCGAGGGCCCTGTACCCAGGGGGCCGCCCGTCGGTGCCCGAGCCGCTACCCCGCTCGCCGATCATCGGCACCGGTTCGCCGGTGCAATACCCCGAAGGGAACAATGGTGCAGACTCCGGCGCCGTTTGAGTACGAGCGCGCGACCAGCGTCGACGGCGCGATCGCAGCGCTGCAGCGGCTCGGATCAGAGGCGCGGATAATCGCCGGCGGCCACAGCCTCCTGCCGATGATGAAGCTGCGGCTCGCCAACCCCGAGCACCTGATCGACATCAACGATCTCGACGAGCTCTCTTACATCCGCGAGGAAGGCAATGAAATAAGGATCGGGGCGCTCACGCGCCACGCCGAGTTGCTCGAGTCCGGGCTGCTCGCCGAGCACTACCCCGTGTTTCGCGACGCCGAGCGCGTGATCGCCGATCCCGTCGTGCGCAATCGCGGCACGATCGGCGGTTCGCTCTGCCAGGCGGACGCGGCCGAGGACCTGAGCGCGGTCTGCTCGGCGGTCAAGGCAAAGACGGTGATCCGTGGGCCGAACGGCGAGCGCGTCGTCCCGATGGACAAGTTCCACGTCGGTCCGTACATGACCGCGGTCGGCGACGAGCGAAATCCTGACGGAGGTGCGTCTGCCCTTGAGGACGGGTGGCGGAAGTGCGCATGAGAAGGTCGAGCGGCGTGCCGGGGACTGGGCGATCGCGGCAGCATCGGCCGCCGTCTGGATCGACGGCGGGACGTTCGCCGAGGTCGGCATCGCCCTCAGCGCAGTCGGGCCCACGACGATCCACGTCACGCGCGCCGAGGACCTCCTGCGAGGCTCCCCGCCGTCGGAGGAGTTGTTCGCGCAGGCCGGCGAGATGGCCTCGGAGGACTGCTCGCCCGTACCCGATGGACGCGGACCGGTCGACTACAAGCGCCACCTCGCCGGCGTGCTCACCAAGCGTGCGCTGCGCCGGGCGACGGCGCGCGCCCTGCACCAGGAGGCCTGAACGCGAACATGCAACTGAACATCTCGATCAACGGCGAACCGGTCGCGCGCGACGTCGAACCGCGCCAGCTGCTCGTCCACTACATCCGCGAGACGCCCGGCCTGACCGGCACCCATTGGGGCTGCGATACGTCCAACTGCGGCGCCTGCGTCGTCCTGATGGACGGCAAGCCGGTCAAGGCGTGCACGATCCTCGCGGCGATGGCCGAAGGACACGAGATCCGGACCGTCGAGTCCCTCGAGCGAGGCGGCCGGCTCGACCCGGTGCAGATGGGCTTCCACGAGCTCCACGCGCTGCACTGCGGGTTCTGTACCCCCGGGATGATGATGACCGCGCGGGCGCTGCTGGACGAGAACCCCAACCCCAGCGAGGAGGAGATCCGGGTCGCGATCTCCGGCGCGATCTGCCGCTGCACGGGATACAAGAACATCGTCGCCGCGGTCCGCTGGGCCGCCGAGCACGAAGCCGCCACGCGGCAGGAGGTCTGAGCATGGCCCTCACCGAGAACCTCCCGAGCCCTGGCACGGAGCGTCCGATCGGCTTCGGCCGCCTGAAGCGCAAGGAAGACGCCCGTTTCATCCGCGGGAAGGGCACTTACCTCGACGACATCCGTCTGCCCGGGATGGTGCACGGCGCGATCCTGCGCAGCCCCTACGCCCACGCCCGGATCGTCTCGATCGATACCTCCAAGGCGCTCGAGCACCCCAACGTCGCTGCCGTGATCACGGCCAAGGATCTCGAGACGCTCGGGCTCGCGTGGATGCCGACGATCTCCTACGACACGCAGGCGGTGCTCGCGGGCGACAAGGTCCGCTTCCAGGGCCAGGAGGTCGCGTTCGTGATCGCGACCGACGAGTATTCCGCGCGCGACGCGCTGGCGCTGATCGACGTCGAGTACGACCCGCTCCCCGCGATCGTCAACGCGCGCAAGGCGCTCGACGCCGACGCGCCACTGATCCGCGACGACAAGGAGGGCCAGCAGGACAACCTCGCCAGCCCCCTGTGGGAGGCGGGCGACGGGGACGCGACCGACCGGGTCTTCGCTGAGGCCGACAGCGTCGTGGTGCGCGACATCATCTACCCGCGCTGCCACCCGGCGCCGCTCGAGACGTGCGGGATCATCGCCGATTTCAATCCAGACACCGGGCAGCTCGACATCTACAACGGCAATCAGGCGCCGAACGCGCACCGCACGATCTACGCGCACGTCGCCGGGCTCGCCGAGCACATGATCCGGATCCGCTGCAACGACATCGGCGGCGGGTTTGGCAACAAGGTGCCGATCTACCCGGGCTACGTGTGCGCGATCGCCGGCTCGATTGTCGCCGGAGTCCCGGTCAAGTGGATCGAAGACCGCTCCGAGAACCTGATGTCGACGGGCTTTGCGCGCGACTACGTGATGCACGCCGAGCTGTGCGCCAAGGACGGGAAGATCACCGGGCTGCGCGCCGACGTGATCGCGGACCACGGCGCGTTTGACTCGACCGCGCAGCCAACCAAGTTTCCGGCCGGGTTCTTCCACATCTGCTGCGGCTCGTATGACCTCCAGGCCTCGCACGTGCAGGTCAAGGCCGTGTACACGAACAAGGCCCCGGGCGGCGTCGCCTACCGCTGCTCGTTCCGAGTGACCGAGGCCGTGTATCTGATGGAGCGGATGGTCGGGGCGCTCGCGTTGGAGATGGGCGTCGATCCGATCGAGCTCCGGATGAAGAGCTTCATCCGGCCCGAGCAGTTCCCGTATGAGACGACGACGGGGTGGACGTATGACTCGGGCGACTACGAGAAGACGATGCGCGTCGCGATGGACATGGCCGACTACGAGGGTCTCCGGCGCGAGCAGGCCGAGAAGCGCGCCCGCGGTGAGCTGATGGGGATCGGCATCTCGTTCTTCACCGAGGGCGTCGGCGCGGGGCCGCGCAAGCACATGGACATCCTCGGGCTCGCGATGAACGACGGTGCCGACCTGCGCGTGCACCCCTCGGGCAAGGCAGTCGTCTCGATCAGCGCGCAGACCCAGGGCCAGGGCCACGAGACGACGTTCGCCCAGATCGTCGCGGAGGAGCTCGGGATCCCCCCGAGGACGTCCAGGTCCGTCACGGCGATACCGACCGCACGCCGTTCGGCCTCGGCACCTACGGGAGCCGCTCCACGCCGGTGTCGGGCGCGGCGGTGTCGGTGGTCTCCCGCAAGGTGCGCGATCGCGCCCGGCTGATCGCTTCGACGATGCTCGAGACGAGGCCCGAGGACCTCGCGTGGGAGAAGGGCCGGTGGTACGTCAAGGGCGACCCCAGCAAGGCTGCCCCGATCGAGCAGATCGCCGCATACGCGTACAGCGGGGCGCCGATGCCCGAGGGGATGGAGGGCGGCCTCGATGCACAGGTCATCTACGACCCACCGAACCTGACTTACCCCTATGGCGCGTACATCGCGGTCGTCGACGTCGACCCGGAGACGGCGGCTGTCAAGGTGCGCCGGTTCATCGCGGTCGACGACTGCGGCGTGCGGATCAACCCGATGATCGTCGACGGCCAGATCCACGGCGGGCTCGCGGAGGGGATTGGGATCGCGCTGATGGAGGTGATCAGTTTCGATCAGGAGGGCAACTGCCTGAACTCCTCGTTCATGGACTACCTGATCCCGACGGCGCTCGAGTGCCCCGACTTCGAGCTCGGCGAGACGGTGACTCCGTGCCCGCACCACCCGCTCGGCGCCAAGGGCGTTGGCGAGTCGCCCAACGTCGGGTCGCCACCGGCGATCGTCAACGCCGTGATCGACGCGCTGCACGAGTCCCACGGCGTCACCCATCTCGACATGCCGTGCACCCCGGCGCGCGTGTGGGCAGCGATGCAGGGGCGGCCCGAGCCCCCGCAATGACCTTCGTCACGGGCGCGGCGGAGGATGAGATCCGTCATCTCGTCCCCGATGTCGAGACGCTCGCCCAGCGGCTGGGAAGCGTCGACTACCTCGTCGACGAAGGCCTCGCGACCTCGATCTTCCTGTCGCTGCGTCTCCCCCGGCCGCTGCTGCTGGAGGGCGAGGCCGGTGTCGGCAAGACCGAGGCGGCCAAGGCGCTGGCACTCGTGCTGGACACGCCCCTGGTCCGCCTGCAGTGTTACGAGGGGATAGATGCAGCTGAAGCCCTCTACGAGTGGAACTATCCGAGGCAGCTGCTCTCGATCAGGCTGGCGGAGGCGAGCGGCGAGAGGCTCCGAGAGGAGGACCTGTTCGGCCCCGACTACCTGATCCGCCGCCCGCTGCTGCGCGCGCTCGAGCACCCGGGTCCGCGACCGGCGGTGCTGCTGATCGACGAGATCGACCGCGCCGATGACGACTTCGAAGCGTTCCTGCTCGAGCTCTTGGGCGAGGCGGCGGTCACGATCCCCGAACTCGGGACGGTCCGCGCCACCCACCCGCCGATCATCGTGCTGACCTCGAACCGGACTCGTGACCTGCACGACGCGGTCAAGCGACGGTGCCTGTATCAGTGGATCGAGTACCCGAGCCCCCAACGGGAGGTGGAGATCGTCCGGCGGCGCGTCCGCGGCGCGTCGGAGCGACTCGCGGTTCAGGTCGCCGGCGCCGTCGCCCGGATGCGTGACAGTGATGTACAGAAGCCGCCGGGGATCGCGGAGGCGATCGACTGGCTCGCGGCTCTGAGCGAGCTCGGAGTCCAGGAGCTCGCCGTGGCGGCGATCGAGCGGACCCTCGGCTCGGTTCTGAAGTACCGCGAGGACCAGGAAGTGGTCCGCGCGCAAGGCCTGGAGCAGCTGGTTGCCGGCCGAGACTGACCCGGCGGCGTTCACGGTCGAGACGATCGAGCTCGACCTCCCGGCGGTGGCGAGCGCCTTCAGCCGGCGACTGCACGAGGCGGCCCTGCCGGTAGGGGTCGAGAAGACGGCTTTGTTCACACGGGCGCTGACGCTGGCCCGGCCGATCGCTCGGCGGCGCCTGTACTGGACCGCGCGGGCAGTGTTCGTGTCCGACCCCGCCCAGGTCACGGCGTTCGATGCGGTATTCGGGTCGGTTTTCGGGACGCGGGGTGGCCGCGAGGATTCGCGGCCGGCCTCGGACGAGGTCGAGACCGTTCCGGTAGCACCCGACGATCGGCCGACGAGCGATCGCTCGGGCGCGGCTCCTGGTCCGGAGCCGTCGGGTTCACCCAGCGCCTCGAGCGATGACGAGCCGGGCGCGGACACCGATTCCAGGGAGGTTCCGCTGGCGCTCGCGCCGAGCGAGGAGGAGGTGCTCCGCGAGAAGCGGTTCGACGAGCTCTCCTCCGGTGAGCTGGCCCAGCTCTACCAGCTGATGGCGCGCCTCCAGGTCGCCGCCCCGCTGCGGCGCACCCGCCGTGCCCAGCGCTACCGCCACGGCGAGCGGATCGACCTGCGGCGCACGCTCCGCGGAAGCCTGCGCACCGGCGGTGACCCGATCCGCTTGCGCCGCCGGCGCCGGCGCGTGGTGCGGCGCCGGATCGTGATGCTGTGCGACATCTCGGGCTCGATGGAGCCCTACGCGCGCGCGTACCTGCAGTTCTTGACGTGCGCGGCCGGAAGCGGCGCGGACGCCGAAGCATTCGTGTTCGCGACACGCCTGACGCGCCTGACCCGGGCGCTTGGCTCACGAAATCCCGAGCGCGCGATCCGCAGTGCCGCGGCCGCCGCTCCCGACTGGTCGAGCGGGACCAGGATCGGCGACGCGCTGAAGGCGTTCAACGACCGCCACGGGCGCCGCGGGCTCGCGCGCGGGGCCGTGATCGTGATCATCTCCGACGGCTGGGAACGCGGCGACCCGTCACTCGTTTCGCGGGAGATGGGACGATTGCGGCGCTTGGCGTACAGGATCGTGTGGGTCAACCCGCGCGCCGCGGCTGCCGAGTTCGCCCCACGCGCCGGGGGAATGGCCGCGGCGCTCCCGTACATCGACGCCTTGGTGAGCGGTCACAGCCTCGCGGCGATGGACGAGGTCGTCGGCGCGATCGCCGAGCACGGCCGCCGCCGCGTCGAATTCTCCCCGGAGGCCGACGAGGACCAGGAGCCGTGGGCGAGCGCCACGCCTGTCGGCGGGAGCTCGATGGCGATGCCGAGCGGCTACGGCCCGAGCAGGGGCAACACGACGCCGGGCTGGGACCCGTGAGCGAGGCGCCCTCCAAGATCTGCATCTATCCGGGTTGCGACCGCCCGGCGGTCCCGCCGCACCCGCTCGGCGGGCCACAGCCGGCCTTCTGCGACCTTGAGGCGCACAACGCCCTGACGGCACACCAGGAGCGCCGGCGGCTCGAACGCGAGGCGGAGCAGGGCGAACGACAACAGTGAGGAGGTTCATCCGTGGCTGACGAGGCATACCGAGCGGTCTTCCTGCGCGTCCATCCGACGGGCAAGATGGTGCTCAGCCTGACGACCGAGGCGGATGGCAACGAGGCGCAGTACGCGCAGCTCGTCGCCGATCAGCTCGGGGTTCCGCCGCTCGACGTGAAGGTCGTCCCCGCCGACGCGGACCGCTTCGGAGAGGGACACGGGTACAACACCGCCCCCTCCGGCGGAACGCCGGCGGCGATCGAGAGCGCGACCGCAAAGATTCTCGACAAAGCGAAGCTGCTCGCCGGGGTCGCGCTCGATGCGCCACCAGAGAGCCTCAGGTGGGACAACGGCGCGTTCATGCGCGACGGCGACTCGACGGACGTGAAGACGATTGCCGACATCGCGCTCTACGCGCACGGAACTGGTGCGCTCCCGCCCGGCGTCGAGGGCGGCCTCGACGCCCAGACCGTCTACCGTGACTAACCCCCGAGCGTCGCGTCGACCGTGACCCCGACCTCGTCGGCGACCTTCAGCGCCCCGAACAGCGCCGAGTACGGTTTGATCCCCCAGTCGCTCTGCTTCACGGTCACCGAGCCGGTGAGGTGGCCGCCTTCCCCGATATCGAGGTGGAACTCGATCGGGTTGGTGCGCCCGGCGAACTCCAGCTCACCGCGGACTCGTAGGCGGCCGCTTTCGGGGTCCCCTTCCACGGCGCTTGAGTGGAACTCGATCGCACTTGACTTGAGGACCTCGTCGTCGATCGTCTGCTGGATGTTGTCCTTGTCGTCGTCGTCGAGCTTCTTTATCCCTCCGCGGCCCTCACGCACACGGAGCGACGACCCGTCGGCTCGCAGCGAGACCGAGCTGTCGCTCGGCTCCCCGCCTAGCTCGAGCGTGCCGTTCCAGGAGGTCACCTCGAGCGTCAGATCGTGCCCCGCCTTCGCCGCCCCGCCGGTGCGGCTCGTGCGGACGATCAGGTTCGCGTTCTCCGGCCCCAGTTCGTACTTGCCCGGCGGGATCGACATTGCAACCGCGGACCCTAACCTAACCTAGGAGAGTCACATGGTTGAACTCGACCACAGCTTCTCGACGTCCAGGCCGATCGACGAGACCTGGACGTCGGTCCTCGACCTGGACCGGCTGATCCCCGCCGTCGAGGGGGGGCGCGTGATCGAGCGCACCAGCCCCGAGAGCGCGAGGGCCGAGATCAAGGTCAAGATGGGTGCGATGTCGATGACCTTCACCGGCACCGTGACCATCACCGAGCAGGACGAGGCCACACACCGCGCGGTGATGCAGGTCAAGTCCAAGGAGGCGGGCGGCCAGGGTTACGCCAACGCGGACGTCGTGATCGCGCTCTCCGACGGCGGCGGGACGCTCCACACCGCCGCGCAGATCACGGGCAAGGCGGCGTCAATGGGTGAGGGCGTCGTGTACAGCGTCCTCGACGGCCTGATCCAGAACTTCACCTCCAAGCTCGCGACGATCTGAGCAGCCGGCGGATGGAGCGACGGACGATGCGGGAGGTCCGCGAGGGCGAAGTCCCGATCGACGGGGGGACCGCCGTGCAGACGGATCCAGACCGGCCCGTTTTCCGCGGGAACGGCGCCTACGACTACGTGTGCGTTAGGTGCGGCAACGTACTCGCAGCCGGGATGGATCCCGAATACATGACACGGCGCGTGCGCGTTCGCTGCGGGCGCTGCCACACGGTTAACATCTCGGCTGAAGTCCCCGTCACTCCGGCCAGAAGGCCACGATGATCAAAGGCGAACTTGCTGAACGGGTAAGAGGACTGGTGGAGGGCCGCACGCCGTTCGTGGTCGCGACGGTCGTGGGCGCGAGGCGCCCGACAAGCGTGCGGCCGGGTGACACGGCGGTCGTGCTCGCCGACGGGACGATCGATGGGTTCGTCGGCGGTGTCTGTGCCGAGTCTTCGGTTCGGCTGTACTCCCTGCGCGCGCTGGAGACAGGCGAACCGGTGCTGCTGCGCCTGGTGCCGGGCGACGGCGGAACCGACACCGATGCGTCGGGGGCGGGCGCCGTCGTCGAGCACAACCCCTGCCTGAGCGGCGGCGCACTCGAGATCTTCCTCGATCCGCAGCTGCCGGCTCCGCGGATCGTGATCATCGGCTCTTCGCCGATCTCGCGCGCGCTCGAGAAGCTGGGCCTCGCGGGCGGATACAACGTGGTCAGACCTGCAGCCGACGACGCGCGTCCGGCCAGCGAGGATGCCGCGGTCGTCGTGGCCTCGCACGGCAGCGGCGAGGAGCGCGTGCTCGCGGAGGCTTTGGTAGCCGGGGTCCCCTACGTCGCTCTGGTCGCCAGCGCAACCCGCGGAGCGTCGGTGCGCTCGCAGCTCGAAGTACCTGATGCGCTCCGAGCGCAGCTGCACACGCCCGCCGGCTTGCGGATCGGTGCGCACACGCCTGAGGAGATCGCGATCTCGATCCTCGCCGAGCTGATCGCAGACCGTCGCGCACACCCGCGGGCGGCGGCAGCCTCGAGTGTCGATCCCGTCTGCGGGATGGAGGTCGCGGTGACAGATTCGACCCCGTCGCTGGAGCTCGAGAGCGGGCGCGTGTACTTCTGCGGCGACGGGTGCCGGGACGCGTACGGCACGCAGCACGCAGGGCATGGAGCGACGGGCTAGCGGGTTCGTCACCGGGCTCGTCCTGGCGGCCGGCGGGTCGACGCGGCTCGGCCGCCCGAAGCAGCTCCTTCGCTACGGCTCTACGTCATTGCTTGGTCACGTACTGGGAACCGCGCGGCACTGCGAGTTTGACCAGCTGCTGTGCGTGGTCGGCGGTCGCGCAGACGAGGTGCGGCAAGCGGTCGACTTCGACGGCGTCCAGGTGGTCGAGAATCCGGGGTTCGGGGAGGGCTGCTCGTCGTCGATCTCGGCCGCGCTGCGGGCGGTGGATCCGGTCACCGAAGCGCTCGTTTTGATGCTCGGCGATCAGCCGGGAGTCAGCGCGTCGTCGGTCGCCGCGGTGCTCGCCGGCTTGGGCGGCGCCCCGATAGCCGCGTGCGCGTACTCCGACGGCCGCGGTCATCCACTGGCGTTCGCGCGCAGCGTGTTCCCGGAGCTCGCGGCGCTGCACGGCGACAAGGGAGTCTGGAAGCTTCTTGATCGTCACGCTGACGAGATCGTCGACGTCGCCATCGACGGCCCGATCCCGCGCGATGTCGACACGTGGGAGGACTACGCGGCCGTCTACGCGGCCGAGTCGAGGTCCGACTGACGCGGGCCGCTCGCGGCGTCCTTCAGATCGGGCTCAGCGCCATCGGGCGATTCGGGTCGGCCATCGGAGGTCGCGTCCGCTTTGTCACCGGCCTCGGGGTCGATTCCCGTCTCAGTCGCTGGCTCATCGGAGCCGGTCGTTTGACCGGGGACCGAGCTCCCCAGCTGGGGGTCGTCATCGGAGAGCCGCGTCAGTCGTCGCGCGACGGCGCCTGGAAGACGATCCGCTTGAGGTCGCCCAGCGCGTTGCCGCCCAGACGTAGGACGGTGGCGAATCCTTCTTTACCGAGCTCGTTCGCGTCCAGCGCACGCCGGAGCTCGTCGAGCCCCGGACGCTCGTCGTCTTGAATCTGGGCGCGCGGAGCCTCGAGCAGGATGAGGTGTCGCGGCCGCCGCTGCCCGTGGGCGAGCCGGACGTACCGCTCACGCTCGCCGGGATCGAAGCCATGGATCGGAACGACAACGGTCTGGCCGGCCTGGAGCCGCTTCTGCACGGCGGCGTCCAGCAGCTCGCGGGCCTTGGCCTCGATCTCGTCATCAGCGATTTTCCCGGCCAGCAAGGCGCGGACCTTCTCGAGCGACAGGACGCTGCTCCGCTCATCGACGACCTGCTCGGCGAATCGATCCGGCTCGGCCGCAGCGGCCCCGACGATCAACAGGAGGCTGCCGGGCGCGTACCGAAGCCGATCCGACGGACGTAAGACGCGCGAGCGCACCGACGGATCGGGCGGCCGTGGCGGCGCGCCATCTCGACGCGGCCGCTCCGACGACCAGCCGGTTCGCTCGTCGGAGCCGATCTTGACGCTGCGGGGACCAGGAGAGTCAGGCATGCTCCCATGATGGCTGACGGCGGGGACGAGTGCGTTTGAGCCGCACTCCTCCCGGGGCCGAAGCCGCCGCGCTAGGGTTTGGGCATGAGCGACGAATCGCTTCTGAACCGCATCGAGCAGCTGGTCGCCGAGGAGCACCAGCTGACCTCACGCGAGCAGGCCGACGCGAAGAGCGACGACGCGCTCGAGCAGGATCGCGCCCGGCTGGAACAGGTCTCGATCGAGCTGGACCGCTGCTGGGACCTGCTGCGCCAGCGGCGGGCCCGGCGCGACGCCGGCCAGGACCCAGACGAGGCCCACGTCCGCGAGGCGGACACCGTCGAGCGCTACTGGCAGTAGCTCCGGTCCGGCTCAACCCATCACCAGCGTCCGCGCACGCGCGGCCTTGACCTCGGCGGAAAGCGTGGCGACGTCGTAGACGCCGTAGTGGCGCCGCCCATTGATGAAGAACGTCGGCGTCCCCGAGACGTCGCTCATGTCGGCCGACTCGACGTCCTCGGCGATCCGGCCGGCGCCCTTGCGCTTGCGGAGGTGTTCGCGGAAGCGGTCGACGTCGAGCGCGAGCTCCTCCGCGTAGCGCACGAGGTCGCGCACCCCGAGCTCCTCCTGGTGGGCGAGCATCATGTCGTACATCTCCCAGAAGCGGTCCTGGTCGGCGGCCGCCTCGCTGGCCTCGGCGGCGATCTGGGCTTGGGGATGCACGTCGTTCAGCGGCAGGTGGCGCCACACATAGCGCAGGTCGCCGAAGCCGGCCAGCAGCTCGCGGATCACTGCCTCCGCCTGTCCGCAGTAGGGGCACTGGAAGTCTCCGTACTCGACCAGCGTGATGGGGGCGTCGATCGGGCCGCGGATGTGGTCGCGGTCCGGGTCGACCGGCATGGCGAGGTCGACCAGGGTCTCCGCGGTCCCGACCAACGCTCGGAGCCGCACCGGGCGGGGGAGGATCGAGGTCAGCCGGAACACCAATGCGGTGCAAGACCGACGCGCCGAGCGCGGCCGTCAGTACGCCCAGCGTCGCCTCCTCGAGCCTCACCCCGGTGAAGGCCAGTGATGCGATCAGCAGCGACACCGTGAACCCGATCCCCGCGATCGCGCCGCCGCCGAGCACCGAGGCCCATCCGACCGGGGGTCTGATGCGGCCGCCGCTCAGCTTCGTCACCAGGAACGTGCCGCCGCTGATCCCGATCGGCTTGCCGACGATGTAGCCGACGATGATCCCCAGCGTGATCGGGGAGGAATACGCACGTGCCAGGAAGGAGCCGCTGATCACGATGCCCGCGTTGGCGAGCGCGAACAGCGGCACGATCACATAACTCGAGATCGGGTGGTAGAGCTGCTGGAGGCGCTCGTTGGGGGAGATCGCTGTGCGCACCCCCTCGCGGACGCTGTACGCCAGGTCGGAGGTGGGCTGTTCGCGGAACAACCGGAACAGGTCCGTGGCATGCTCCAGGTCGGACCGCGCCGCCGGGTAGGCGATCGACAAGAGTCCGGCTGCGACCCCGACAATCACCGGGTCGACGCCCGATTTCAAGAAGGCGACCCACGCGACCAATCCGAGCCCGAAGTACACGACCCCGTTGCGGACGCTCCGCGACCGGGCCAGGTACACGACAGCCAGCGCTCCGAGCCCGATGAGCAGCGCGGCGATCTTGATCGAGCTGCTGTAGGCGGTCGCGATCACGACGAACGACGCCAGGTCGTCGGCGACCGCGACGGTGAGGATGAACGCGCGCAGGCTCTGCGGGAAGCGGCGTCCGACCAGTGCCAGCATCCCCAGCGCGAAAGCGGTGTCGGTCGACATCGCCGTGCCCCATCCGTGCGCGGAGCTGCGTCCGGCGTTGAACGCGAGGTAGATCGCGATCGGGACGATCATCCCGCCGAGCGCGGCTGCAGCGGGCAGCGCCAGCCGCCGGCGGTCGCGCAGGTCGCCGAGATCGAATTCCCTGCCGCGCCTCCAGCCCGACGACCAGGAAGAAGAACGTCATCAGGCCGTTGTTGACCCAGAGCTTCAGGTCCTGCGAGATGCCCGCGCTCCCGATCCGGATGCTCAGCACGGTGCCCCATACGCGGTGATAGGACCCTGCGTCGATGTTGACCCAGACGAGCGCGGTGAGCGCGGCGGCCAGCAGCATCGCGGCGCCGCCCGTCTCGGTGCGCAGGAACGAGCGGAGTGGCTCCTCGAGGTTTCGCGCCCAGGCGGTACGCCCCGACAGCGGGGGACCCGTGTCGGTGGTGTCTGTCGCCGCTTCGACGTCGGTGGTTGTTTCTGCGGTGTCTGCCATCCGCTGCGCCCTGCGAGCTGCGGCCCGGGCAGTTGCAAAGCTAGTCGTCACGTCAATAGTTGCGCAGACAACTATTCTGCTATGCTCCCGGTATGGAACTTGGACTCGCAACATTTGCGGATCTTTCGTCCGGCGTCAGCCCCGAGCAGCGCATGCGCGAGCTGCTCGAGGAGGCCGAGCTGGCCGATCAGCTCGGACTCGACGTATTCGCGATCGGCGAGCACCACCGCCCTGACTTTCTCGTGTCCTCGCCCGCCGTGGTGCTCGCGGCGATCGCCGTCCGCACCGAGCGGATCAGGCTCTCGAGCGCGGTCACGGTGCTGAGCTCGGATGATCCGGTGCGCGTCTTTCAGCAGTTCGCCGAGGTCGACCTTCTGTCCGGCGGTCGCGCCGAGATCATGGCCGGGCGGGGCTCGTTCATCGAGTCGTTTTCCCTGTTCGGCTATGACCTGGACGACTACGACGAGCTGTTCGCCGAGAAGCTCGAGCTGCTGCTGAAGATCCGCGACTCCGAGCCGGTGACCTGGTCGGGCCGCCTGCGGGCGCCGCTCTCCGGCGTGACCGTGTGGCCGCGGTCGGTACAGGACCCGCTCCCGGTGTGGGTCGCGGTCGGCGGGACCCCGCAGTCGGTCATTCGCGCCGGCGCACTGGGGCTGCCGATGACGCTCGCGATCATCGGCGGGCAGCCCGAGCGGTTCGTGCCGCTCGTCGAGCTCTACCGCGAGGCGCTGCGCGCCGCCGGCCATGACCCGAAGACGCGATATCGCTTGCGATCAACACGCACGCGTTCGTCGGCCGGGACCGTCGGTGACGCCGACGCGGCGTTCGCGCGCTTCCTATCTGGCGATGATGAACCGCATCGGTCGCGAGCGGGGGTGGCCGCCGTCCGGCCGCCCCGAGTACGAGGCGCTGCGCTCGCCCCGCGGTGCGCTGGCGGTCGGGAACTCCTGAGCAGGTCGCCGAGAAGATCCTGTTCGAGCACGAGCTGTTCGCCAACCAGCGCTACGTCGGCCAGATGAGCGTTGGTGCGGTCGCGCACCGGGACGTGATGCGCTCGATCGAGCTGTTCGGCACCGAGGTCGCCCCGATGGTGCGTGCCGAGGTCGCAGCGGCGAGAGGGCCGGCCGCAGAGCAAGATTCAGGCCGCCTAACCTTCCCACCCGCGGAGCCGGGTGGGAGCATTGCCTCGATGTCGCAGGTCGCGCAGCAGCAGTCGCACGTCGCCGAGGAGCAGATGCCCGAGCAGCTGAGCTCGCGCCATCTTCGTAAGCGTCTGCTTCAGCTCGCCGGGCTGGTGGTGCTGATCGGCTGTGGTGGTGTGGCTGACCCCCGGGCTCGGCCCGTTGCGCCAGCGGCTCAATCACGCGTCGGCGCCGTGGCTCGTCGCCGCCACCGGGTTCGAGGTGCTCTCGACGCTGTCGTACGTAGTGATGTTCCGCGCGGTGTTCTGCGCGCGGATGTCGTGGCGTCTGAGCTACCAGATCGGGATGGCCGAGCAAGCTGCGAACTCGCTACTGCCGGCGGGCGGGGCCGGCGGGCTGGCGCTGGGGGCGTGGGCGCTCAGCCGTGGCGGAATGTCGGGAGAGCACATTGCGCGGCGGACGGTCGCGTTCTTCTTTCTCACGAGCCTGGCGAACGTGGCCACTGTGGCGCTGTTTGCGGCGGGGTTCGCGGTCGGGATCTTCCCCGGCGATCGGTGCCGTGGTTCACCTACGGGTGGGGGATCGCCGCCGTCGTCGCGATCGCGATCACGGTGGCGACGCCACGTTCTACCGGCGCTGGGTTGCACGCCGCAAGCCGCTTCCAGACCACGCCGGGCGCGTCCGCCGCTGGCTCCGGGAAACGCTCGATGCGCTCGGCTACGGCGCGGGTGACACGCTGTGACTGCTCCGCCACCGCCCGGTCGGGGTGCTCGTCGGCTCGTTCGGCTACATGGCATTCGATATCGCACGCTCGGCGCAAGCTTCGCGGCGTTCGGCCGCTCGCCCGGTGTCGGCGTGCTGGTGTTCGCCTACCTGATCGGCCAGCTCGGCGGCCTGATCCCGATCCCGGGCGGGATCGGCGGAATCGAGGGCGGCCTGATCGGCGCGTTTGCGGTCTACCAGGTCCCGGTCTCGTACACGGCGGCCGCCGTGCTCGCGTACAGAGCGCTGCAGCTGTGGATCCCGGGGATGCTCGGGAGCATCGCGTTCGTCCAGTTGCGCTCGACGCTCAGGCGCGAGGCCGCGCCCGCGTCGATCTGCCAACCGCTCGCCGAGCCGATCGAGGTCCGCCTGCCGCAGCATGCGATCAGCTCGGCGCGGTGACCCGCGTCAGTCCGCGACCAGCCGGAACATCAGCTCGTCCACGTGGCACCAGCTCCAGTCCTCGCCGGGCTCGACGGAGCGGATGACGGGGTGATTGCCGCTTCACGCGCGGCTAACCTTAAGTAAGTGCCTAAAGAAGATGAAAAAGACCCCGGCAGCGTCTGGATTCTGGATACCGAAACCAAGGGAACCGGCGCCAACATGGTTCCCCTTGAGCGGGTTCTCCGAAAGCCCGGATCATCCGATTCCGTGCCCGGCTTCGTGTTCCGCAAGCTCGAGCCACGACCCGACGAGCCCGAACAACAGCCGCCCTACCGGTTCAAGGTCGTCGACGTGATGACCCGGGAGATGCTGGCCGAAGACGCCGACGCGCGGGACGCCGTCCGCGCGCTGGAGCGCGTCCGCAGCATCGTCGACGTGAGCATCTTCGTGTGGGAGCCGGAGCGCGAGCGCTGGCGTCTGTTGACGTTCGACGAGGGGCGACTGCTGTGGAACTACCGCGGGCGGGTCGACGAGCTCACTGGGGCGGGGAGCTAGTCCAGCCCCGGAACCCTGACCGCGAACGTCGCCAGCACCTTCGCAAGCTCCTGCTCGCCGACCCTGAGGACACAGCTGGCGTGGACCAGCGAGCGCCCGATCCGGTCGACGGTCGGGATGGCCTCAATCCACTCGCCCTGACCGGTTCCCTGAAGGAAAGCGACGTGCAAATCGGCGGTCCACATCGTCGAGCCGGGCGGAAGCTGCGCCCTGACGGCGCGGCTGAGGGCGATGTCGGCGAGCGTCGCCAGAAGACCGCCGTGGACGCGGCCGCCGCGATTGGTGTGGTGTTCCTGTACGGCGACCGCAAGCACCGGGACCGCGTCACGCGTGTTGATGTACAGGGGACCTACGCGTTCCCCGAACGGACTCGGCTCGAGCTGCTCGAAGTGCTGCGGGATCTCCAAGCGATCAGGCTGGGACCAGCGCCACCACGCGGGGGCCGCTGTAGTGGTGGTCGTGATCGCGACAGGCGCTGGGGAAGGCGAAATCGGCGCTGTCCTTGTGGACGCCGTTGTAGCTCGAGAAGAGCGTGACGGTCCCGCGGGTCCCGACGTGGCAGCGGGGGTCGGTGCTGCTTGACACCCGGACCGGCAGCGACATCCGGTTGCCGAGCACACCGTTGATCGTGACCGCGTGCTGAGGGACCACCGCGCCGTGGGTCACCGACAGGATGATCTGCCGGTCCGGCGATCCGGCGCTGCGGTCGACCTGGCAGATCTCGCCACTCGCGTGGCCGCCGGAGACTATCCCGTGCCCGTGGGCGTAGGTTCCGCTGGCGGCCTGGATCGGGGCGCCGGCGTGAAATGCCCAGGACGGATTGGCGGGGCCGGAGGGGAGCGAGCAGTAGGCAGCTGGTACCGAAGCGACGCTCGCCGCGGTCGCGATGGCCGCAACCGCGATCCCGGTTCCGATGACCACACGCCACCTCATGGCTCGATCACATTACTCGAGTCCGGGCGAAGCTCCGGCGGCGCCTGGCTGTAGTCGCCGAATGGCCCGTCGCGGCGCTCCACGGCGGCGCGTACCCCCTCGCTCTCTGCCGTCGCGATGAAGCCAAGCGCGTCGGGGGTGTTGCGCATCAGCCCGTCGAGGATCGGCCCGAGCGTCTGCGTCGAAGCGATCCCCATGTGCTCATAGGCATGGTTCACGATCAACTTCATCGCGGCCAGCTGCGCGGCCGGTATCCGCGCCAGCTCCGCGGCGCGCTCGGCGACGGTCTGCTCAAGGCGATCGAACTCGACCGCCTGATTGATCAGCTCGATCTCGGCGGCCTGGCGACCGGTCAGTGGCCGGCCGGTGAGCGCGTGCTCCTTGGCCTTCGCGAGCCCGAGCCGGCAGATCCACATTCCCGACAGGTAGCAGCCCCAGATCCGGCTGTAGGGGGTTCCGATTACGGCGTCCTCGCTGGCGATCACGAGGTCGGCGCACAGCGCGAAGTCGCTCCCGCCCCCCACGCACCAGCCGTGGACCTGTGCGATCACCGGCTTGGGGCAGCGCCACACGCTCATCAGCTTCTGCGTCGGCGCGAATTGCTGCGCGGTGGCACCGACGAAGTCCTTACCGGGGTCCCAGGCGCCGTCCGTGGTGATCCCCTCGTCCCAGTGGTGAAAGCCGTCGCCGAAGTCGTACCCCGCGCAGAAGGCACGCCCGGCGCCTCGAAGCACGATCACCTTCACCGCCGGATCACGGCTCGCGGCGGCGACCGCGTGCTCCACCTCGTCTGGCATCGGAGGGACGATCGTGTTCAGCCGCTCGGGCCGGTTGAGAGTGATCGTCCCAACCGGCCCGGTGGCCGAATACAGAATCGTCTCGTAGTCGCTCATGCTCGTCGCTCCCAGGTCGGGAGCGCGAGCTTACGCTGCCAGCCGAAGCCCTTCGAGCTCGGGGCGTCCCGCAAGACGCTCCAGGCCACGCTCTTCGAGCTTGCGGACCCGCTCGGTGGTCGTTCCGAGCTCCATCGCGGTCTGCCTCGGAGTCCGCGGCTCGTCGCCGGTGAGTCCGAAGCGAAGCCGGATCACGTTGCGCTCGTCCTCGGGAAGGCTCTCGACAAGCGCGTTGACGCGATTGTCGCGGTCGGCGTCGGCGACCTCCTCCAGCGGCTCTGGGCGATCGCTCGCCAGTAGCTCGCCGAGTGCGGTCTCGCCGTCGTCGCCGACGGGCTGATCGAGGCTAGTCATCGCCCGGTTGAGCTCACGCAGCTCCGCGACCTCTTCGACGGGGAGCTCGGCAACCGCCGCGATCTCCTCGTCGGTCGGCTCGCGGCCGAGCTTCGTGCTGAGCTCGCTCTCCAGCTTGCGGACCTTGACCTGACGCTGGGCGACGTGAACCGGCACCCTGATCGTCCGCCCGTGATTCTGGAGCCCGCGCTGGATCGCCTGGCGGATCCACAACGTCCCGTAGGTGGAGAACTTGAAGCCGCGCCGCCAGTCGAACTTCTCGACCGCACGGATCAGCCCGAGCATCCCCTCCTGGACGAGATCGCCCATCTCCAGGCCGTGACCCTGGTAGCGGCGTGCCTGCGACACGACGAGCCTGAGGTTGGAGTTGATCATGCGCTCCTTCGCCTCGAGATCACCGCGCTCGATCTTCTTGGCGAGCTCGATCTCCTCGGCCGCTGTCAGGAGCGGGTACTGGCGTGCACGGCGCAAGAACAGGTCCAGCGCCTCGGGCGTCGCCGAGCCGCCGACCGCATCGGCCGTGCCTCGGGCCTGAGCGGCCGGCGCGCCGTGAGCCAAGCGGCGCCGGGCCTGGCGCGCGTTTCCCGCCGTCGCGCCTGACCGGCGCTTGCGCGGGGTTTCGTTAGTTGTCGTTTCGTGATCGCCGCGGGCCCGAGCGGCGCCGGGGCGATCGGTTTCAAAGCTATTCAGTGTCTGTCTCCGGTACATAGGCTTGGTTCGATACACATCGAATTATAGCATTGTTCGACGGCCATCGAATCTTGCTCGCGCTTCCGAGTATTGCCCGCCTGGACGGGGAATAACTCCCCCATACAACGGATCGCTCCAGATACGCAGAGCTCATACTCGAGCACCAACGGGCGTAACGAGACCGAGCTCGAGCGCTACGACCGCAACCTGCTCGAGTTGATGGGCGAGCTGCGGGTCGCGCTGCCTGGCGTCCAGGTCCTGTTCGCGTTCCTCCTGGTGGCCCCGTTCAACCAGCGCTTCGGCACCACCAGCTCGTTCGAGCGCGCGCTTTACTTCGCGACGCTGCTGCTCACAACGCTCGCGTCGATCCTGCTGATCGCGCCCACGGTGATGCACCGGCTCGCCTTCCAGCAGGGCCGGAAGGCGTATCTCGTAAGAGCCGCCAACCGGCTGACGATCGCCGGCATGTCCGTGCTGGCCGTCGCGATGACGAGCGCGGTCGCGCTCGTCACGGATTACCTGTTCGGAGGGGTGGCGTCGATCGTCACGGCCGTCGCGGTACTGACGGTGTTCGCGCTCGTGTGGTTCGTTGGACCGCTCCGACACCTGCGCCTGAACCCCTGAGACGGCTGCGCTCACGACGACCGCGTGGTCACGCTCGTCGTGCCCGAGCTGGCGGTGCCTGAGCTGGTGGTGCCTGTAGTTCCGGAGCCCGAGCTCGTCGACGAGCTCCCGGTTCCGGTCGAGGCCGTATTCGAGCTGCTCGTCACGGCCGCGCTCTTCGCGTTCGCCGTGAGCACCGGGTCGTGTCCGGTCACGAGCCTCACGAAGATCACGCCCCACAGCGTCACAAACAACACGACGGCGATCGCCACCACCGTGCGCCGCAGCCGGCGGACATGCCGGCGGCGCTCCTGGAGCTTGGCGCTTGCGAGTGCCTTCGGATCGACGGCTTCAGTTGACATGCTCACAGCATCGCCCGGACCCGTGAGAGGCCGGTAGGGGTTGCCTCAGAGGTTCGTAAGAGCCGGCTCGATGACCCGGTGCGAGCCGTCGTCGTAGACGATCACACCACCACGGGTGAGCCAGCCGTCGGCCGCGTCGGGACCGGCCAGCAACGCCGCCTTGGAGAGCGCCTCCGCGAGCACGCCGGTGGGCGCCAATGCGGTCGCCTGGACGATGCCGGTGAAGGCCGGCTCACCGCGTCCCGGGTCGAGCAGGTGGTGGCCGGGGGCGCCGTCGGCGCGCAGCCAGCTGCGCCGTCCGATGCCGCTGGTCGCGACCGCCCCCTCGCGCCTCGCAAACCGGTGAAGGATCCTCTCGTCGAACGGCCCGGCGACCTCAACCTGCCGGTCCGAGCCGGCGGCTCCGCCGAACCGGATGTCGCCGCCGCAGTCGATCGCAAAGCTCGCGTAGTCCGCGAGCTCGAGCGCGAGCACATCGCCGAACAGGCCCTTGGCGATGCCACCGCTGTCGAGCTTCAGCCCCGGCGGGCGCGTGACCGTACCGGCAGCCCGGTCGACGGTCAGCTCCCGCCACCCCGCCCGCGCGCTCGGACGCGCCGGGCGCCGAGGCGGCGCCAGCGCGAGTGCCATCGCCAGCGGCACCGAGGCGCCGTCGAAGTGCTCCGCGTAGCCGGCTGCCTGAAGCTCGTCGACGAGTGTCGCGTCAACGAGACCGCCGGTCACCGACCCCACCGCCGCCGCCGACTCCGCCAAGCGCGCCATCAACGGGCTGACCGGCACCGTGGTCCGCCTGTCCGCGTTCAGGAGCGCGAGCTCACTGGAGGCTTCAAAGCGCGAGAACTGCGAGTGCCATGCGAGCAGTCTGCGCTTAATCGCCGCCGACGCCTCGGGAGCGGCACCCAGGGGTCCCTCCCCTGCGACATGCACTGTGCAGCTCGAGCCGAAGCACGCGAAATCCTCGCTCGCCTCGCTCGGTGCGCCGATGGCTGTCATGCCCCCAGTTTCGCTTGGGGGTATAAGCCCGTCGTGTGAGAATCACCCCGCTCAGGCGTCGGCCAGTCGACGCATCAGCGGCAGCGCCTCGTGGAGGACGTCCTGCTCGTGGGACGAGAACTGCTCCGCGATCGCCAGCGCCAGCCATCCCTCACGCTGCCGGCGGTCTGCCTGCAGCACCGCCAGGCCCTGCTCGGTGAGCTCGACCAGCGCCCGGCGGCCATCGCCGGGATCCGCGCGACGGCTGACGAGACCATCGGCTTCGAGTTCGCCGACGGTCTGCGCCATTGACTGTGGCCGGATCCGCTCAGCGGTCGCGAGTTCGCTGACGGTCCGCGGGCCCTCGCGGTCGAGCCGGCCGAGAACGGTTCCGTGCGAGAGGGAAAAGCGGTTCTCGACGCGCACACGGCGCAGCAGCTGCCCGAGCACGACTCGCAGCTCGCTGGCGAGCAGCGCCGTGTCCGGTGGGGTCTTGGTGTCAGCCATAACGACAGGCAAACTGAACAGGTTACCTGTAGAATACCGGGTTCGTGGAGGTGGATCGCAAAACGGCGTCGAGGGACGGCTACAAGTGGATCGCGCTGTCCAACACGACGCTCGCGATCCTGCTCGCCACGCTCGACGTGTCGATCACGATCATCGCGATGCCGGCGATCTTCCGGGGGATCCACCTGGACCCCTTGGTCCCGGCCAACAGCCTCTACCTGCTGTGGATGATCCTCGGCTACATGGTCGTCGGGAGCGTCCTGATCGTCAGCCTCGGACGCCTTGGCGACATGTTCGGGCGGGTGCGGATCTACAACCTAGGGTTCGTCATCTATACGGTCGCCTCGCTGATCCTGGCCGTCGACTGGCTGACCGGCCGCGCGGGAGCGACCTACCTGATCGGCTTCCGGCTTCTGCAGGGTGTTGGCGGCGCGTGCCTGATGGCCAACTCGGCCGCGATCCTCACCGACGCGTTCCCGATCAACCAGCGCGGGATGGCGCTCGGGATCAACAACATCGTCGGGGTCAGCGGGATGTTCGTCGGGCTGGTGCTCGGCGGTCTGCTAGCGCCGATCAACTGGCGGCTGGTGTTCCTGATCTCGGTCCCGGTCGGCTTGTTCGGGACCGTGTGGGCGTATGTGAAGCTCGAGGAGCGTTCGGAACCCAGGCGCCGGCCGATCGACTGGTGGGGCAACCTCACGTTCGCGGTCGGCCTGGTGCTGCTGATGGTGGCGGTCACCTACGGGATCCGGCCCTACGGCAGCCACAGCACCGGTTGGAGCAGCCCCCGCGTGCTGGCGCTGCTGGCGGGAGGCGTCACCTCGCTCGTGGCCTTCGTAAGGATCGAACGCCGGGTTCGCGACCCGATGTTCCGCCTGCCGCTGTTCCGGATCCGCGCGTTTACGTTCGGGACGCTGTCGACATTCCTGTCCGCGGTCGCCCGCGGTGGCCTGATGTTCATGCTGATCATCTGGCTCCAGGGCATCTGGCTGCCCCTGCACGGGTTCAACTTCTCCGACACTCCGCTTTACGCCGGCATCTACATGCTGCCGCTGACGGCCGGAATGCTCATCGCTGGGCCCACCTCGGGTTATCTCTCGGACCGCTTCGGCGCGCGCCCGTTCGCGACCGGCGGAATGCTGGGCGCGGCGCTCAGCTTCCTGCTCCTGCTGCTGTTGCCGATCGACTTCTCCTACCCCGTGTTCGCGGCCGTCCTGGTGTTCAACGGAATCTCGATGGGGATGTTCGCGTCGCCCAACCGGGCGGCGGTCATGAACAGCCTCCCGCGGGGGGACCGCGGCGCCGGCGGCGGCATGAACCAGACCTTCCAGAACTCGGCCCAGGTGGTATCGATCGGGATCTTCTTCAGCCTGATGGTCGCCGGCCTCTCGGCGACCCTCCCGCACGCGCTCACGAGCGGGCTGACGGCGCACGGTGTGCCCGCGCCGGCGGCCGCTCGAGTGGCGCACCTGCCGCCGATCTCGATTCTGTTCGCCGCCTTCCTCGGCTACAACCCGGTCGAGCACCTACTGGGCGGACATACGATGGCGACGCTCAGCGCGCACACCCAGGCGGTCGTGGCCGGACGCTCGTTCTTCCCGCACCTGATCTCCTCGCCGTTCCAATCGGGCCTCCGCGAGGCATTGGCGTTCGCCGTCGCCGCCTGCCTGGTCGCGGCCGCCGCCTCGCTCATGCGGGGAGCGCGCTACCACCACGCGGACGAGCCGGCGGAACGCGTCGAACCGGCCAGACCGCGCGGTAGCTGAGCGCAGCCTCACGCACGCGCGCGTTTGAGGCCGCGGTGCGCCCTGGCACCAGCCATGACCCGCCCTGGCACCGCCTGCGCGGCTCAGTGCGCCGCCGCGCTGCGCCGCCGCCTGGCCCGATCACTCCCCGCCCGGCGACTGCGCGGTGGCGGCCGGGCCAGCCCCCTCGCCCGGAGCGGCGGTCCCACCCCTGCCGCTGGCCTCCGCCCCGCTGCGGCCGAGGTCCGAAGTGTCGGCCGGCTCGCCGGCCCGGCCGAGAAACCTCACGTACCAGACCGTGAGCGCGATCAGCAGGAGGGTCGGTAGCAGGATCGAGAGCAGCGACCCGGCGAGGAAGGTGGCGATGGGGATCACTGATTCGTTCTCTCTTTCTCAGGTGGTGAACGCCGTCGACGCTTGGCGCGCCGAGCGATCCGGCTCAAGCCACTTGTAGAAGCCAATTATGAACGTGATTGTGTACGCGAGCGACCCTGGCACCCACATTACACCGGCCGCGATCTGCTGGTCGGTCAACGCGCTGATCCCGCCGGGGCGTGCCGCCAGCGCCGCGTAGTAGCCGTAGATCGGGTGCGGCACGATCACCAGCGCGATCGCCAGCGCCCAGCCCACGACCATCGCGCCGGCGGTGTACGCGATCCGCATCGGCCACACGAGCCGGGGCCGCAGCGGGCCGGGGTCGATCACCCGTGCCCAGAACAGCAGGCCCGTGAAGAAGAACATCGCGTGCTCGACGGCGTGCACCGCGCCAGAGGTGAGGGTCGCGTCGTAGGCGACGGGGATGTGCCAAGCGAGCAGCGTGGCGTTGAACAGGATCCAGGCCGGGAGCGGACGCGCCAGCGCTCGAACCGGCGAGGCCCAGCGTGCCTGGGCGACCGTCCGGGCGATCTGCGTCCGTGGCCCAGCGGCAGCGCGCGCCACATCCGCGGCCACGGGCGACCGAGCAGGAACAGCGGCGGCGCGACGGTCAGCAGCAGGATGTGCTGGAGCATGTGGACCCAGAACAGCTTGTCGGCGTAGACGTCGATCGGCGAGTCGAGCGCGATCACGATCGTCAGCAGGGCGGCGAAGAACGACGCGGCCTGCAGCGGCTCCGGCCGCCACCGCCCGCGGCTGCCCAGCACGTACAGCCAGGCTGCCAGCCCGACGTAGACGAGCGACGGATCGAGGGACCAGGTGGTCCAGGTCATGCTCAGGAGGCGTAGTAGAGGATGATCCAGGCCAGGAACGCGATCGCCGCGAAGTAGGCCCAGTAGAAGGAGGAGGCCTCGATCCCGGCGCGCAGCAGGACCGCCTCACCCGCTGGCACCTCGATCTCGCGCTCGCCCTCCCGGCGCACCCGCTACAGACTGGCCACCTGGGTCTCGACCCAGTAGATCCCGAGCAGCGCCACGATCGCGTACAGCGACGTCCAGCCGAAGAACACGGCGGCGTAGCCCCCGCTGGCCGCGCCGAAGTCGAGCTTCGTGTACTCGAAGAACTGCAGGGCGACCGCGGCCAGCGTGAACAGGATCGCGATCATGCCCCCGGCCAGCTCGTCGACCTCGGGCCGCTTGGCCGCCAGCCGGTAGATCACCGCGCCAATCACGAACAGGGCCATGATCGATATCCCGAGCCCTTTCGCCGGGTGAACCGGTCCGATCTTCCAGTTGTGGTTGACGTCGAGCGCCTGCAGGTAGAAGAACGCGAACACGAACGAGGCGAAGAAGAACGAGATCGAGCCGCACAGCAGCCGGCCTCCGACCCAAATCGCGCGCGGCTGCCACTGCGGCGGTTCCGCCTCGACGGTGACGTGGGCAGGTGCTGAGGCTTCCATGACCTAAGTCGCTCCCCCGGCCGGCGCGAACGCCGGCTTCGGGGTGGGCTCGACTCCGTACGGGTACGGATCTTCGTCGAACACCGGAATCCGGTCGAAGTCATGCACGGGCACCGGCGTGGGGAGCTGCCACTCGGCCGATTTGGAGTGCCACGGGTTGACCGGCGCCGGCTCCCGCTTGATCAACAGCGACCACACCACGTTGAACAGGAACAGCAGCATCGAGAGGCCGATCACATACGCCGACACCGACGCCCATTCGTTGAGCCCTTGGAGGCCGGCCGCGTACGTGACGACCCGCCGCGGCATGCCCAAGAAGCCCAGCCCGAACAGCGGCGCGAACGTCGAATTGAACGCGATGAACAACGTCCAGAAGTGGATCTTCCCCAGGCGCTCGTTGAGGTTGAAGCCGTACATCTTCGGCACCCAGTAGTAGATCCCGGCGAAGAAGGCGAAGACCAGCCCGCCCATGATCGTGTAGTGGAAGTGGGCCATCACGAAGAAGCTGCCGTGCGTGGTCACGTCGCTGGGGACGTCCGAGTTGAAGACGCCGGAGATCCCGCCCCACAGGAAGTTGAAGATCCATGCCAGGGCGAACAGCATCGGCACGGTGAACCGTATTCGCCCGCGCCACAGCGTCCCCAACGCGCACAGGAAGATGAATCCCGGTCGGGAGCGAGATCAGCTCGGTCGAGAGCATGTAGAACGGCCGCAGGTCGGCGTTGATGCCCGAGACGAACAGATGGTGCTGCCAGACGAAGAAGCTCAGGAACGCGATGCCGAGCATCCCGGCGACGGCCAGCCGGTAGCCCCACAGCGGCTTGCGGCTGAACACCGGCATCACCTCGAGCAGGATCCCAAGCCAGGCAGCGCCAGGATGTACACCTCGGGATGGCCGAACACCCAGAACAGGTTCTGGAACAGGTACGAGCTCCCGCCTGCGCCGGGGATGTAGAACGCCGTCTGGACCGTCCTGTCCATCGCGCCCATCAAGCAGCGCGGCGATCAGCATCGGCGCCGCCAGCAGCATCAGAGCGGCGGTCGCGAGCGCCGCCCACACAAAGATCGGCAGTCGCGTCCAGGTCATCCCAGGCGCGCGCATGGTGATGATCGTCGCGATCAGGTTGAAGCCGAACAGGGTCATCGACAGGCCGACCAGCGCGAAGAACCCGATGTACGCGTCGTAGCCGGCGGTTCCCTGCGAGCCGAGCGGCTGGTAGCCGGTCCAACCCGTCTGGAAGCCGCCGAAGAAGATCGTCGTGACCAGGATCACCGCGCCGGCCATCAGCAGCCAGAAGGTGAACGACTCGATCCGCGGGAACGCCATCCGCCGCGAGCCGATCATCAACGGCACGACCCAGTTGGCAAACGGCCCCAGGATCCCCGAGGTCATGATCCCCATCATCATCGAGCCGTGCATGCCGACGAGCGTGAGGTACTGGTTGGCGCCGAACACGTGCACGTTGGGCTGAAGCAGCTCGGTCCGGATCAGCATCGCGTTCAGCCCGCCGACGAAGAAGAACAGCCCGATCCCCACCATGTACTGCTTCGCGACGACCTTGTGGTCGGTCGCGAGGCTGAAGTAGCGCAGCAGCCCGTGCTCCTCGGACTCCCGCTCGGCCAGGCTCGGCGGAGCGCCCAGCATCCGCTTGCAGCGGGTAGTTCGCAAACCCGAGGCCGACGAGGAATCCGACCACGCCGAGGAAGTAGCCGAGCAGGATCGAGACGTCGTTCTGGCCCGCCTCGGTCGAGTAGTACGTCAGCCCGCCGCCGTGGATGTGATTGCCGATGAAGTAGCCGAGGAACCAGCCGCCGATCCCCAGCGCGATCCCGGTCAGCACGTTGAACCCCATGAACTGCCGCCAGCCGGTACGGGGGGCAGGGGCAGAGACTGCGATCGCGCTCATCCGCCTCTCCTCAAGGGTGGTGGGAAGTACGTCTTCGAGTACGGCGGCAGGTTTTTGGTCGCCGGCGCGTACTGCTGCTGCTGCTGGGCGATCCACAAGGCGAACTGCGCCTTCGGCACCACGTGCCCGGGATTGAACATGTAGCCGTGCCACAGCCCACACAGCTCCGCGCATCGGACGTGGAACGTCAGCGGTGCCTTCGTGGTCACGTAGGCGACGTTGTTCTCGCCCGGGTTGGCGTCTGCCTTGACACCAAGCTCATAAGCCCAGAACGAGTGGATCACGTCGAGCGACGTCACGTTGAGCCTGATCAGCGTGTTCGTGGGCAGCTCGATTGCTCGGGTCTCGACCCCCCCGTAGGTTGGCCAGCGGTAGGTGAACTGCCACTGCTGGGCGATCACCTGCACCGGGAGTACCGCGGTGCCCGCGGGCGCCGCGGGCACCGCGATCGGGTTGGGTCCCTGGCCGCCCCCGGAGCCATCGGCCAGCAGCCTGACGGTCCCGTACCCGGCGAGGAACAGCACGAGCACCGTGGTGACGATCAGCCACCAGAACTGCATGCTCGAGTTGCCCCGGATCGGGGCGCCGTCCGTCACGACCTCGGGGTTGCGCTCGCGGAATGCCCATAGCGCATAGGCCATGTAAACCAGCACGCCGAGCGCGACCGGCGTGGCCAGGGCCAGTAGCACCGTGTTGTCGACGACCTGTCCGTGGGACTCGACCGTTCCGTTTCCAGGCGGAAGCCCGGGGCCGACGATGAACACGATGATCGGCGTCGCGATCAGGCTGGCGACCAGCCAGAGCACCGCGACGTTCCGGGCGTGGTCGTGCTCTCCATGTTCAGGCCCGCGCCGACCCGCTCATACGACCTTGATGAAGCCGCCCATGTAGCCCACTGTCTGCATGGGCCCGCCGTTGCCCTGGATGAAGCCCGCTCCGCACGGCACGAAGCATTGCCAGCGGTACAGGCCCTTGCCCGGAGTACGGAACACGAAGCTGACCGTGTGATGCGCCTGACTCAGCGAGCAGGGGGCCTGAGTGCAAAGATTCTTGGCGTTGCTCGGAGCGCCTGGGAGCGGGATCGAAAGGCCGATCTGGGGGATCGCGAAGGTGTGGCCGGGTGTGGCGGGATCCACCGCCTGGATCGGCTTGCCGTCGATCAGCGTCGGCCCGACCGTCCCGCTCGGCTGCGAGAAATATGTGTTGCGCAGCCCGGTCGCGGTGTCGTACTGATAGATCGTCACGTGGACGAGCGTGTTCGCCGGCAAGACGAAGGTGGTGTCGTGACGCCAGTTGCCCGAATTGGCGTCTACCGCGTAGTAGGAGACCCACGTGTTATGTGGGTCGCTGGCCTCGGCCGTCGCCACCGTCGCGAGGTTCAGCTGCGCGCCAGCCGCGGTCTGCGTCGAGGCGACGGAGCCGGGCACGTTGACGAGGTAGAGCCCGATGTAGAGGCCGATCGCGGCACATACGACCACGGCCACGATCGTGGCCCCGAGAGCGCGCTTGGCGGTTCCGCTCACGGCTCGCCTCGTGCGCGCCGAACCGCGGTCACCCCCAGAGCATGAATTAGGTATGAGCTCATCCGTCTCGCTAGGCGTTGTTATATCTCTGCCCCGGAGGCCCCCAAAGCGAGATGACGGCAATGTCATCCTCCTGTCATTTACAAGTCATCTTCGGCGGGATAAGGTGCCGTGATCTATAGGCCGTGAATGGGTTTGTAGGGGAGAGATGCGCATACTGATCGTCGAGGACGAGCCGCGAATCCGTGCATTCCTAGCCCGAGCATTCGAAGCTGAGGGGTTCCCGGTCGACGTCGTCGAGGATGGAGAGAACGGGCTGGCACTGGCGCTCAGTGGCAGCTACGTGCTCGTGATTCTCGACCTCTTGCTCCCGGGTCGTGACGGCCTCGACGTGCTTCGCGAGCTGCACGCGCTGCGTTCGGATCTCCCGGTGCTCATCCTTTCGGCGCGGGGAGACCTGTCGACGAAGCTGCGCGGGTTCGAGCTGGGCGCGGTGGATTACGTGGCCAAGCCGTTCTCGCTCGATGAGCTACTCGCGCGCGCGCGAGTACATATCCGGCGGGCGCGCGTGCCCGACGACGGTGCGACGATCCAGCGTCGGCGAGCTAATTCTTGACCTGGCGAGCAGGCAGGCGCGGGTCGGTGCGAAGGTCGCCGACCTCTCGGATCGTGAGTTCCACGTGCTGCATTTCCTGATGCGCCACGTGGGCGAGGTGGTGAGCCGGGAACGCCTGCTCGCCGAGGTGTGGGGCTACGACTTCGATCCGCGGTCGAACGTCGTCGACGTCTGCGTGCGGAGGCTTCGCAGACGGCTTGGTCCGGATACCCCAATCGAGACGGTGCGCAACGCTGGTTACCGCGCGGCTGCCTGAGCCGGCGCCGCTGTTGCGCCGCTACCGCGTCGAGCTCCTGTGGCTGGCGTTTGTCGTCGCCAACTGCGTCGCGATGCTCGTCGTTCCGCAGCTGCGGACGGTGCCGTTCTTCTTCGTATGGATCAGCTTCACGATCGTCTACGGCCTCCGCCTGTGGCCACCGCTCGCGACGCTCGTCGTGCTCGCGTGCGTGATCGCGGTGACCGGCACGCCGATGCTCGTCCAGGCAATCCGCGGGGTCCACTCATGGGACAGCCTGTTGATCGTTCCGCTGACGGCGGCGATGTTCCTGGCCACGGTCTGGCACGCGCGCCGGCGGGTGGACGCGCATGCGAATCGCCGAGACGAGGGCGGAGGAGCGGCGTTCGCTGCTCGAGCGCCAGGAGCGGTTCATCCACGACGCCTCGCACGAGCTGCGCACGCCCGTGACGATCGCCACCGGCCACCTGGAGACGGCCCGCGTCCGGGGGAGGCAGAACGCCGAGATCGATATCGCGCTCGATGAGCTCGCCCGCATCAACGCGATCATCGAGCGCCTCCTGTTGCTGGCGGCCGCCGATCAGCCGGACTTCCTGTGCGTCGAGGAGATCGAGCTCGAGCATTTTCTCGAGGACATCTTCATGCGCTGGTCGGACGTGGCACCCCGAGCGTGGCGGCTGGGGCCGTTGGAGCCCGTGCGGCTGTTGGTCGATCGCGATCGCCTTCGCACCGCGCTGGACGCGCTGCTCGAGAACGCGGTCAAGTACACGTGCGAGCACGACTCCATCGAGCTGCGTGCACGCAGTGACACCTCGGGCCGGATCCTGATCGAGGTCGAGGACGAGGGGTCGGGGATCGCGGACGAGGCGCTGGAGCGAATCTTCGACCGCTTCGGCCGCGCCGATGCCGCGCGGACGCGGGCGGCAGGAGGGGTGGGACTCGGACTCGCAATCGTCGACGCGATCGCCAAGCGGCACGGCGGAAGCTGCAGGGTCCGGAGCACAGCCCATGGCTCCGTCTTCTCGCTTGTGCTGCCCGGTGTGCTGGTGCGCCGGGCGCCTCAGAAGGTCCGCGAGATGGCCTGAACTACGGTCGCCGAATCCTCGACGCCCTCGCCGAAGGCCTGGTAGCAGCCGGCGTTGATGGCGTTGATCACACCCGCCGGGGGAGGTCCCCAGCGCGGAGATACCGGACCGTGCTCCGTGACGTACAGCCTGGCGTAGGTGTTCTGCCGGTCCACGTTGGCCGAACCCCACTGCGAGCACGTGGTGGCATCGGTGACGGCGCCGGCCTTCGCGCCGAGGACCGCCACCGCGATCATCGCCACCAGCACCGCGCACGCGGTCGCCGCGGCCAGCGCGGCCACGCGGTGGCCGGCGATCAGCCCCCAGATGGTCCACGGCGCGGCGTACTGGTCCCCCTGCGGAGCGCGAGCGCTAGTGCTCATGATGGGACGACACTTCTCCTCTCAATGCGGGCGGCAGACCCTTCCATCGCCGTTTGACACGCCGACCCCGATCCCTCGCCTCACGAGCGCCCGGACTTATAGCCCGTCGGTCACTGCCCGTCAAGGCGCTCAGACAAGCGCCTGAGCAGACGCGCGGACGGCCCCACCAGCTGGTGGGGCCGTCCGCACAACAAGCTCTGCTTCATCAACCCGAGCGTCGCAAAGACCTCCGGGTTACTCGAGCCTAAGCCGCGGGCCAAACCTGACCACGACGCGCGATCCACGGGCGCACGGGCCCAGCATGCGGGCGCCCAGTCCGCGACCAGATCCGGCGCCGGAAGACGGGGCCAGACGCAAGCACGCCATGGTCACGATGCTGGGTCGCGATCGCGGCGAGATGCATCCCGACGATCACCGCGAGCACACCGACGACAAACACCATATTGAGGACCACCATCACCGTAGGCATATCTGTCTCCGTTCATGTCGTTGACTGGAACGACACCGATGCTCTACCCGCGTGGTGGCAACGCCATGAGGAAGCCGTATGAGAGTCCTATGAGGAAAAAGTTGCGACCTGCACATGCGCTCGAGCTCCGCGCGCGTTCTCGAACTCCGCGGCCGGCTCGGTACGTGGGCTGGGCCAACGCTCGATCCTCAGAGCTCGAGGGGCGTGCCGGCCGGCAGCACGAGCACCGAGCTGCGAGCGTTGCCCAGCTCCGCGCGGACATCGCCGCCGAGCACGACCCGGCCGGGCGGCGCATCCGGCTGGGAGCCGACGACGATCAGGTCGACCGGCTCGGTGCGCGGCTCGACGACGGTTGCGCCGAGCTTCGCCGCGAGTGCCGCGGCTGTTTGCCGCGCCACATCGTTGGCCGGACCCGCGAGCGGAACGGCGATCAACCTGATCTCTCGGTCCGGCTGGGTCCGCAGGCCGGCCGCGGCGATCGCCACCGCCACCGAGCCACCGTCGAGCATGTGCTGGGCCGTGGTGCCAGGCTCGACGTGGCCCGGAGTGGTGCGGTAATCCGACCCGAACACGATCGCGGACGCGCCCTCCTGCTCGGGGAGGCTGGCCAGCCCCTCCCATGTGGAGGCGCTGATCACGACGTGCCGAGTGATGTCGGGGACGCCGAGCCACGCGGCGCCCTGCTCCAGGCGGCGCTCGGCGTCGTGCTGGGCGAGCGCTTCTCGAGCCGGGTCAAACTCACGTGAGTGGCGGACATACGCGAGCCCAATCGAGGCGCCGGTCCGCGCGAGCTGCTTGCCGAGCGCGAGCGCATCATCGTCGTTCGCGGTGCCGTCGTAGGAGATGATCAGCTTGCTCACGCCGGCAGGCATCCTCCGGAAGGGCACGACCCGGGGCATTGGCCCGTTGGCCAACAATCGGATCTTGGCGTTGTACAGCGGGACGGGGGCGAGGCTGGATAGGGTCGCGTCACAATGGACGAGCGAGCCGACCTGCACAGCCTCCTGGAGCGAATCGACGACTTCATCGACCGCGAGCTGGCGCCGCTCCAGGCCGAGCATCCGCAGTTCTTCGATCACCGCCGCGAATTTGCGCGTACGGACCTGCAGCGCGGCGGCGCTCCGGCCCGCCAGTGGGAGCAGCTGCTCGTGGAGATGATGCGCCGCGCCGACGCCGCGGGGCTCTATCGGTTCGCGTTGCCGTCCGGGCTGGGCGGCTCGGACGGCACGAACCTGGAGATGGCAGTGATCCGCGAGCACCTGGCGAACAAGCCGATCGGCCTGCATTCGGATCTCCAGTCCGAGAGCGCGTGCGTCGGCAACTTCCCGATCGTGCTTGTGCTCGACGCGCTCGGCTCCGCCCAGCAACGCCAGCTGGTCGAGCCGCTCGTGCGCCACGAGATCGTTTGCGGCTTTGGCCTCACCGAGCCCGGCCACGGCAGCGACGCCACCTGGCTCGAGACCACGGCGATCCGCGAAGGCGACGACTGGGTGATCAACGGCGCCAAGCGCTTCAACACGGGGATGCATGTGGCGCAGTACGACCTCGTGTTCGCGCGCACATCGGGCGAGCCGGGCGATGCACGGGGGATCACCGCGTTCCTGGTCCCGACCGACTCACCCGGCTTCGAGGTCCGCTACCACCACTGGACCTTCAACATGCCAACCGACCACTCCGAGGTCGCGCTGCGCGACGTTCGGGTTCCGGCGTCGGCGATCGTTGGCGCGGAGGGCGAGGGGCTCGCCGCGGCGATGCTTTTCGTGCACGAGAACAGGATCCGCCAGGCGGCGTCGAGCCTCGGCGCGGCGCAGTTCTGCGTCGACCGGAGCGTCGAGTACGCGCGCGGGAGGATCGCCTTCGGAAGGCCGCTGTCGATCAACCAGGCGATCCAGTTCCCGCTCGCCGAACTGCACACCGACTGCGCGCTCGTGCGCGAGCTGGTGCGCTCTACCGCCGCCGCGATGGACGAGCTCGGGGGGTCGGCGGTGAGCGACCGGATCTCGATGTGCAACCTGCGCGCCAACCGGCTCGCGTGCGAGGCGGCGGACCGCGCCATCCAGGTCCACGGCGGAATGGGCTACACGCGCGCGTTGCCGTTTGAGCACATCTACCGCCACCACCGCCGGTACCGGATCACCGAGGGCTCCGAGGAGATGCAGCTGCGCAACATCGCGCGGCGGCTGTTCGGCTTCGGCGAGCCACCGTAGTGGGCACAGCCCCCAGACGACGGCTCGCCGCCCTGCCCCCAGAGCGGCGAGCCTCCGGCCCCTAGTGCCCCCAAATTCACATGCTGTGCCACACCCGCCGGCTGTGCAGCGCCGCCCTAAACCGAGCTGGGCGTCGGCCGCCGCGTCGCCCGCACCACCGACGAGAGCAGGCCAGCGGTCATACCGGCGAGGCGCCTCAGCTGCCAGCGGCGACGCGGAGTCTGAGCCCGAAGCTCACGAAGCTCCTGGCGGTGTGTCGCCAGAAGCGCCTCGCGGGTGCGGTCCACGTGACGGGCCTGGATCATTTGTGCGTTGAGCATCGAGTACATCCTGACTCCTTGCGTGGGGCCGGTTGAGGCCGCTCTCCCCCGGTCCGCTCTTTCTACGGCTAGGGCTTACGCTCGGAACTGTCTCAGCGCGCCGCCGCGCCCTCTACGTCGTTCTACCCAGCGCGAATGGGTCTTTTTACCCAGTTGCAAGGGCGCGTCCGGGGAGCCGTGCGGCGCTACTCAAACCCCTGCGCGTGCGTTCGCAGGACCCCGGGATCGCTGATCAGCACGTGCCTGCGGCTGGTGCTGATCGCGCCGAGCGCCCGAAGCGCCGCCAATGCTTTGACTGTCGCCTCGCGCGAGGCCGCGCACCAGCTGGCCAGCTGATCTTGGGAGATCGGTAGGTCGACCTCGATCCCGTCCGGCGTCCGCCGCCCGAAGCGCTCGCTCAGCTCGACCAGCCGCCAAGCGACCCGTCCGAGCGTGTCAAGAGACGAAAACTCCAGCCGCCGGCGGTCCGCCTCCCGCAGCCGGGAGGCGAGGATCCGGATCAGCTCGTGCGCGGTCTCGATGTCCCGGCTCGCACGGATAAGGACCGATGCCGACGCGACCACCGCCTCGACCTCCTCTAACGTGATCGCGGTCCCCGAGCGCGGGCCGCCGTCGAACACCGACACCTCCCCGAGCACGTCGCCCGGGCCGCACAGCGCGAGCACGGTCTCCTTGCCGCTCGGACTCGTGCAGGTGATCAGCACCCTCCCTCGCTCGACTATGAACACCCGCTCGGGGCGGTCGCCCTCGACGAACAGCGCTTGACCGCGCGGGAACGTGCGGCTGTGCCCCTCGCGGCGCAGCGCCGCGGTGAGCGCATCGCTGGCTGCTTGCTGCACGGACACGCGTTCAGTGTCGCGCGATGACCTAACGGAGCCCGCTGGGCCGGTTCCGCGTTCCCGGTTCCTGCTTCGGGAAGGGTCCGACCGTCGACTTCGGCGGTTCGAACTTCGAGCACGCGCCGGCGGTGGCCCGCGGGAGCGCGGGCCGCGCGAAGTTCGGCTTCGCGGCGAGGTTGAACGCGCTCGTCATATCGCCGGTCACGCTGCGCCGCCAACTCGACAGATTCGGGACCTCGACGCCGAAACGCGTCTCCAGGAAGCGCAGGGTCGAGGTGTGGTCGAGCACCTCCGAGCAGACGAGTCCGCCCCGTGAGAACGGTGAGATCACGAGCATCGGGACGCGAAAGCCGAGCCCGATCGGTCCGCGGATCCCCGCCGACTCCTGCGGCAAGTTGGCCACGGTGAGGTACTCCCCCTTGGTCCCCTTCGGTGGAGTTGGGGGCGCTACGTGGTCGAAGAAGCCGCCGTTCTCGTCCCACGTAATGAACAGGGCGGTCTTCTTCCAGACATCGGGTTTCGCGATCAGCGCCTCGATCACCTGCCGGCCTACGGTCTCACCGGCGGCCGGCGTCGAAGAGCCCGGATGCTCCGTCTCGCTGGGGTCGGTTAGCAGCCACGAGACCTGCGGGAGCCGGCCGGCGGCGATGTCAGAGAGGAAGTCGTTGGGGAACGTCGGCTGAATGCCCAGCTCGTACAGCGCCGATCCGGGCGCGAACGCCTTGAAGAACAGCAGCATGTTGTCGACGATCCCGCCGCCCGTCCCGTTGTAGACCTTCCAGGTCACCCCGTGGGCTTGGAGGCGCTCCATCATCGTCGTCCACGTGAAGCGACGCAGATACGAGGCGAAGTTAGAGGCCCCCAGCGTCTCGACGAGCGGCCCGCCGTGAGTGCCGTCCGGGTCGATCGTGCCGCTGATCGACATCAACCGGTTGGGATAGGTGGGCCCGATCACCGAGCAGTAGTAACCGTCGCAGATCGTGAATGCATCGGCCAGCGCGTAGTAGAACGGCAGGTCGAGGCGCGTGTAGTAACCCATCGTCTCGACCCCGGTTCCGTCGGGGGAGCCGTACTTCGACGGAACGTCGACCTCCTCATGTTGCATCAGGAAGTGGTTCATCCTGCCCCCGTTCCACGACAGGTGCTGAGGGCCCCAGTCGTGGGTAAGGTCGGGAAGGCACCCGCTCTGGAGGTGAAACGGGTGCAGCGTCTTGCCATTCAGTCCACGCTGGAAGAACGCGCTCCGCCCGTGTTTGTCGCCGAATCCGCGGACGCCCGAGAGCGTCCCGAAGTAGTGATCGAACGAGCGGTTCTCCTGAATCAGGATCACGACGTGCTCGATGTCCTTGAGCGTGCCCTGTTTGGGTGCGGCGCTCGCGGCGCCGGCGAGCAGCGCGTCGATCCCGGCGCCGGCGGCAGCCAGTCCTAGGCCCGCAGCCCCGATGTCGCGCAGCGCTTGGCGTCGGGTAAGCCCTTCGTCGAACGTCCTCATCCTCTGGTCCCTCTCTCCTCGGTTCGGCTTGCCCCGGCCGGCCGCGCGCGAGCGTATCAGCCGCCGAGTACCCTGCGCGGCCATGTGCGCGAGGATCGCTCGCCCGCTCGTCGCGCTGTTGCTGATCGGCGCGATCGGCGGATGTGGCTCCACGCACCGGCACCGCTCCGGCCCGCATAGACAGTCGAGCGCGCCGTCTGCGGTGATAGGCCCCTACCACTGGCTGATCTCGACCCCGGGGCCGCAGCCGTCGGTCGCCGCCGAGAACCGGAACCCCGGCACCCACGCGTGGCGGTTGCCCGGTCCCGCCGGCGAGGTCGGGGGGCTGCGGAGCGGTGACGTGGCCGGATATGTCTCGGCGCCCGCGGTCAGCCCCGGGCAAGTGGAGCGGGTGTACGTGAACGCGCCCGGCTCACGGACGGTCCGCATCCGCGTCTTCAGGATCGGCTGGTACGGGGGCGCCGGCGGGCGCGAGGTGCTCGACTCGGACCCGCTCCGCTCCAACCTGCAGCCGCCGTGCACGCACCGCTTCGCCACCGGCCTGACCGAGTGTGATTGGCACCCGACGCTCAGCTTTACGATCCCGCCCGGACTGCCGAGCGGCGTGTACGTCGCCAAGCTGGCGGCAGGGACCGCGCAGAGCGACTGCCTGTTCGTGGTCCTGGCCTCGGCTCCGCAACCGCTGCTCGCGCAGCTGCCGACGTCGACGTATGAGGCTTACAACGCTTGGGGCGGCGACAGCCTGTACGTCGGTGGCGCCGATCGCGTCGGGGTCACGGGCACGACGCAGGGGATCGACGTGTCGTACGACCGCCCGTACGACAGCGCTACGGGCGCCGGTCAGTTCTTCGACCGGGACGTCGCGATGGTGTGGTTCCTCGAGCGTTACGGCTATCCGGTCTCATACACCACCAGCGAGTCGGTCGACGAGTACCCGGGTCAGGTGCTGGGGCACCGTGCGGTGATCGACTTCGGCCACTCCGAGTACTGGTCCCAACGCCAGGCCGACGCATTCGCGCGCGCGCGTGACGCGGGCGAGGACCTGCTGTTCCTCGGATCCGACACGCTCGCATGGAGGGTGCGCTACGCGCCCGCGTCGGCAGTCGCGAGCGAGCGTGGCCAGTCCGACCACTCGATCGTCTCCTACAAGGAGCACGCGTCGCTTGACCCAAACCGCGCCGAGCCGACCGGACCCTTCCCGGCCGGCGGCGCGTCGCTGACCGGCTCGGCGTACGTCGGTTGCATCACCCCGCGCCTCAATGTTCCAGGGACTCCGACGTATCGATACTTCTCATGGGCCCCCGCTCCCGGCATGCAGCCGGCCTGGCTGTTCGCCGGCACGGGAATGACGCCCGCCAGCCGGATCCCGGGGATCCTCGGCTACGAGCTCGACGTCCCAACCCCGCAGAGCCCGCCCGGAACGGAGGTGGTCGGCGCGGGGACGGCGATCTGCATGCCCGCCGCGTCGGGCGAACCCCAGCCGGGGCGGGGACAGAACCTCGGGCAGACGACGCTCTACCGTGCCCGCTCGGGGGCGCTCGTATTCAACACCGGCACGCTCGGCTGGGAGCTCGGGCTCGAGCCGGTCCCGAGCGCCTCCCCCGAGGCGCCGAGGCGGCCCGACCCACGGGTGGTGCGGATGACCAGCAACCTTCTGTCACAGGCGCTCGCGGTCGGCTGAGGCCCGCTGAGCGCGCCCCTGCTAGCGGCCGGGCAGGTGGTAGATGAAGATCTCGCCGCTCGTCGCGTGGTCCATGTAGTTGCCGACCGGCAGGACGATCCGGCCGCCAGCGACGATCGGACTGTTCCAGTGGCCGCCGGCCGCGGGAAGTGAGCGCAGGAGGCGCCCGCTTGTCGGCTGATAGACGTTGAGCGAGCCGCCCTGCTCGTCGTAGACGTACAGCAGGCCGCCAGCCAGCACCGGGCTGGTACCGCCGTTGCCGTTGCTCCAGAGGCCGATCAGCCGCGGGAGGCCGCTGACGCGCACGGTGAACGCGGCGGTGCCCGAGTCGTCTGCGACGAAAACGTATGGGCGGCCTCCGTGCGACCACACCGCGGGGGCGCTGTACACCTCAGACCCTCCAGGCGAGCCGATATCCTCGAGCTCCCCGCCGAGCCGCGGGCCGGCTCCGCCGCGGGTGCCGTCCAGGCGGTTGAGGTTCAGCAGGTGCAGCTTGCTGTCCTTGCCCCCCTGCACGGCCAGCCGGTAGCCGCTCAGTTCCGGGAGCAGCGCCGGGGCGGTGCTGCCCAGGTCGGTGTCGTTGGCGTTGAGCGAAGCCTGGTCCGTCGGGGTCCAGTTGTGCAGGAGCCGGCCGGCGTCGGGGGTTAGCTCGAGCACGCTGTCGCCCCAGTTGGTCGATCCGTTGAACGGCCCGTTGCCGGTCGCGACGAGGATCCTGCCGGTGCCAGGCTCGATCACGGCGCCGGCGCGGGCCCAGATCGCCGAGTCGCTGGCCGGGCAGGAGTCCGGTGGGTCGATCAGGCGATGGCGGTTGGAGCAGAGTGAGTTCCAGACGCGGAGGATCCGCCCGCTGCCGCCGTCGATCGTCACGACGTGGCCTTGATAGGGCGGTGCGTCGCCGTAGTAGCCGCCGGTCGTGACCACCACGCGGTTACCGGTGATGTTCAGTGCCGAGGCGATCTTCTCCCGGGTCGGGTCGTAGGTCACCCGCGTCGCCCAAGCCTGCCTCCCGGTCGAGATCGCAAGCTTGTGGATGAAGCCGTCGGCGCTGGCGGCGTAAACGTACCGGCGGCCAGGATCGACGGCCGGCGAGGCCGTCGTCACCTGCGGGCTGCGCTCATAGGAGCCGATGTCGCGGGGGGTGAACTCCCACAGCTTCCGGCCGGTCCCCGGATCGATCGCAATCGTCTTGCCGTACGTCGTCGTAACCACGACCACGTCACGGACGCGGCCGCCGACCGGCACCGCATTCAGCTCGACAGCCGAGGAGTCGACCGTCCCGTCGACATGAACCACGCGGGTCTGAAGGCTCCCCAGGTCTCCCGGGGCGATGCCCGTATGGGCCGGCCCGACGCCGCTGCGCTGCGGGTCGTACCCGAACTCCGGCCAATCGGCGCCCCGGACATCGGCGGCCGTGGCGCCCGGGACGGGTGCTGTCACGGCGACCGCCGCGTGCCCCCCGCACGCGACGAGGGCGATCGATGCGGCGGCGGCGACGCCGACCACCGCGAGCAACCTCCTCACGGGAGCTGCGGCGGTCCCGGCGCCGGGACGGGAAGGATCTGGTCGACGGCCGCGCCCGCCGACCGAAGCGCGCCGGTGCTCGCCGCCCCGACCGGTGCCGGCAGCTGGCTCGTCGCCGACGCAACCGCTCCGACCAGATCGTCGGTCAGTGTGGGACGCGATGTCGGCGTCGGCGGCTGTGCACCGAGCTGCGGTTGGCCTCCCACCGGCCCGACCGCTCCCCCGCCGCCCCGAGTGACGGGCGTCGGCGATCGCGGCCGCCCGCCCGGGCTACCGCGGCTTTTTCCGCCACGGGCGACCGACGCCGTGGATGCGGGTGGCGCCGGCGACGTGAGCGCGGCCAGCACGGCGCTGGAAATCGCTCGCCGGGGCGGCGCGCCGGGCGCCGCTGGGCCTTTCGCAGCCTCGAGGGAGGGCCCTGAGAAGGCTTGGCCGAGGGCGCCCAGCCCGGCGAAGCCGCCGGCCAGCGTCAGCACGGCCAGCGCCGCCAGGAGCGTCGTGGGAACGACGAGCGCCACGCCCACTCCGCCCACCAGCCGGCGCCGCCAGGCCCGCACCAGGATCATGCCGGCATGTTATAGCTACGTTTTGGGATGCCGCGCCTATCGATCGCTCGCTCGCTCCGCCTTGCGCTGGTGGGTCTGACCGTCGCACTGGCGGTGCTCGCGGCGCTGGGGATCTCGAGCCTCTACAACGCCCGCCAGCGGTACGAGCGCGTGCTCGCCTCCAGCTCCGCACTCGCGGTCGCCGCGGCCAACCTCGAGACCGCGGCGATTGCGCAGCAGGCGGTGCGGCGCGAGGTCCGCGGCCCGACGGCGGCTCAGGCTCGGCTTCAAGCCGGCGCGGCGTACTCCGACGCCGCCGCGCGGGCGCGCTCGCTCGCGCGCGGGGACCCCGTCAGCGAGCAGCTGATCGGTTCCGAGATCGCGACGGGCGCAGGCCCGGCGACCGCCTCGCTGGCCGCTCGGGTGCAGGCTCGCCAGCTCGCTCGTCAGTCGGCCGCCCGCAGCCGCGCGGGCAGCGACTCGCGCCGCGCGCTCGTGCTCGTTGCGATCGCGGGGGTTCTCGCGCTCGTCGGCGCGCTCGCGCTGGTGTCGGCGCTCGTGGGCGCGATGCGCCGTCCCCTCGACGAGCTCATCGAGGCGACGAGACGGCTCGCGGGGGGCGAGCTTTCGACGCGAGTTCGGCCCTCCGGCCCGCGTGAGCTCCGCGGTCTCGGTACCACCTTCAACGCGATGGGCGCGGACCTGGCGGGGGCCCAGCGGCGGATCGAGGCGGAGCGACGCCGCCTGTCGGTGACAATCGAGAGCCTCGGCGACGGCCTGATCGTGACCGAGCCGGGCTCCGGCAAAATCGCGGCGGTCAATCCGCGCGCCTTCGAGCTCGTGCCGGAGCTCGCCGTCGGTGACCATGTCGACTCCGAGCACAGCCCCCTGCCGCCGCTCGATGCGACGCTCGAGGGCGAGCCGCTGATCGAGCACGGCGGCCGCACCCTTGCGGTCACGGCGGCGCGGCTCGGCCGCGAGTCCGACGGCGTCGTATGGACCGTGCGGGACATCACCGAGCGCGCCCGGCTCGAGCGGGCCAAGAGCGAGTTCGTGGCGACCGCTTCGCACGAGCTGCGGAGCCCGCTCACCTCGATCAAGGGATTCGTCGAGCTGCTCCAGAGCTCACCGGAGACATGTCCGAGCGCCAGCGCGAGTTCGTCGAGATCATCCTCAAGTCGACCGACCGGCTGACCGAGCTCGTCAGTGACCTGCTCGACGTGGCCCGGATCGAGGCGGATCGCGTCGAGATCATACGTCGCCCGATCGACGTCGGCGAGGCGGTCCGCGAGATCGCCGAGCTGATGGGCCCGCGGATCGCGCAGAAGCACCAGCGCCTCAGCGTGTATGTCGCCCCGACGCTCCCGCTCGCGCTCGCCGACGCCGCGCGGGTGCGCCAGATCGCGGCAAACCTGCTCACCAACGCGCATCTGTACACGGATGAGGGCGGCAGCATCCAGGTTCGCGTGGAGGCCGAGCGGGCGTGGGTCCAGATCGTCGTCGCAGGACATGGCGTCGGCATGACCCCGGAGCAGGCCGAGCGCGTGTTCGAACGCTTCTACCGCGCGCGGGAGGGAGGCTCGACCAGCCCCGGAACGGGGCTCGGGCTGTCGATCGTCAAGTCGCTGGTCGAGCTGCACGACGGGCAGGATCGAAGTCGAGAGCGAGCCCGGACGAGGGATCACCTTCCGCGTGCTGTTGCCGGCGGCGGTGCCGGAGCCGAGGATCTGGCGCGCTCGCTGGCGGCGATCACGCGGGCGCCGTGTGCTGGTCGTCGACGACGAGCGCGAGATCGCCGAGCTGATCGCCGGCCAGCTCGCCCCGCTCGGCGTCCACGCCGAGATCGCGCGTCAGCGGCGCGGAGGCGCTGTCGATGCTGCGAGCTGGCTACTTCGACGCGATCACGCTCGACATGCTGATGCCCGGGATGGACGGCTTCGAGGTGCTCGCAGGCGATCCGGGCAGACCCCGAGCTGCGCGCCACCGCCGTCGTGTTCGTCTCGGTGTTCTCCGGCCGCAGCGAGCTCGCGGGCGAGTGGGTCGTCTCGAAGCCGATCGACGCCGACGAGCTGCGCGCACGTGCTGGGCGCCGCGGTGCAGGCGGGGCGCTCGCGGGTGCTGGTCGTCGGGCGTGAGGAGATGCGCCCGTGCTCGAGCCCGCGCTCGACGAGCTGGGGATCGAGCACCAGTGGGAGCTGACCGGCGCGGCGGCGGCCGTGCGTGTGCCGAGCGGCGCTTCGAGGTCGCGCTCGTCGACGTCGGGATACGCAATCCGCAAGCCGTCTTGCAGGCGATCGACCTGCGCGGGCGGCGCCTGCGACGCGCCGCGATTCTGTTCTCGGATGGCCGCGATCCGACTCCTGCGGGGATCGCGCGGCTCGGGATCGAGGTAGTTCCGGTCGAGGAAGCGGCGGCCGCCGTGCTCGCCGCTTTGCGCGGGGAGCGCGCAAGCGGAGTACGCTGACCGCGATGTCGGTCCAGAGCGAGACCGAGCTGATCCAGGAGATCGAGCGCTTGCGGGCCGAGCTGTCCGAGCGCGACCGAGAGGCCGCCGCCAAGGAACGTCAGCTCGAGCGCTATGCCGCGGACCTGCGTGAGACCTTCAAGCAGGAGCGGGCTCGCGCCCAGGAACTGCGCCGCTCCTACACCGAAACGGTGCGCGCGCTCTCGAACGCCGTCGAGGCGCGCGACGCGTACACGGGCAAGCACGCCGAGCGGGTCGCGGCCTACGGCCTCGAGATCGCCTACTCGCTGGGGCTTCGGCTGACCGAGCGGCCCGAGCTGGAGTTCGGGTTCCTGTTACACGATGTCGGCAAGGTCGCGATCCCCGACGCGATCCTCTACAAGCCGGGGCCGCTCACCGACGAGGAACGCGCGTTGATGGAGCAGCACCCGGTGATCGGCTCGCAGATCGTGAGCGGGATCGAGTTCATGGACGAGGCCGTCGCGGTGGTCCGCTCTCACCACGAGCGCTGGGACGGACGCGGCTACCCCGACCGGCTCGCCGGTGAGGAGATCCCACTGGCGGCGCGTGTGTTCGCGGTTGCCGACGTGCTCGACGCGCTCACCACGGAGCGCCCGTACCGGCCCGCGTCGCCGCTTCGCGACGCACGTGAGATGATCGAGGCGGAGGTGGGAACCCACTTCGACCCGAGCGTGATCGAAGTGTTCAATTCGATCGAGGACCAGACCTTCGAACAGATAGCCGCACAGATTGGCTGATGCGGCGCGGCGACGGGAGGCGCCGACCGTGAACCGCAGCGTTTTGATCGTTGACGACGATGAGTTCATCCGCAAGCTGATTGCGACCACGCTCGAGGACGTCTCCCAGCTCGAACTGCACGAGGCCGCGGACGGGCTCGAAGCTGTGGAGGTGGCGCGCCGCGAGCGGCCGGCGCTGGTGTTCCTCGACGTCGACATGCCGGCACTGAACGGGATCGAGGTCTGTCGGCGGCTTCGTCAGGATGCAGCCACCAGCGGGGCTACGATCGTGATGCTGACCGCCGCCGAGGGCAACGGCGTCGAGAGTCGCGCCGAACAGGCGGGCGCCGACCTCTTCCTGGGCAAGCCGTTCAGCCCACTCGACCTGCTGCGGCTGGTCGACCAGCTCGGCGAGCGGGGCGAGCTCTAGCCGGGTGAGCGCCGAGCCGGTTCCGGTCGCCCCGTTTCGCTGGCAGGATGGCGAGCGGCTGATCGTGTTCGGGCGCGGCACGGTTGCGGGTACCGGAGAGCTGCTGGAACGGGGATACGCGCTGCTCACAACGCGTCGCGCCCTGATCGCGGCCGACGAGCTGGCGCAGGGCGCGAGCGCCGTCCACGAAGTCCCCGCGGGACGCGTCGACGAGATCGCCGGCGAGTTGCGGGCGCGGGTCGAGGGAGACCTGCTCGTGGCGCTCGGCGGCGGACGGGTGATCGACGTCGCCAAGGCGCTCGCGGCGGCGGATCCGCCGCGGCGCGTCGCGGCGATCCCGACCACGCTGTCGGGCGCCGAGATGACTCGCATTCACCGGCATTCCCACAGCGTCCCTCCGGACACGCCTCGGGTGCGCCCGGCGATCGTGATCAACGACCCGGCGCTGTCCGCATCGGCGCCGCTTGCGCGGCTCGCGCAGAGTGCCGGCAACGCACTGGGACACGCGTTTGAGGGTCCGGCGACCCCGCTCAGCAACCCGGTTGCGGCGCTAGCGGCGCTGGCGGCTTCGCGACTGATCGAGGAGGGGTTCGCGTCGGGAGAGCCCGGCGGGGAGGCGCGCGACGCGCTCGCGCTCGGCGCGCTGCTCGCCGGGTACGTGATCGGGTCGACCGGCTACGGGTTGCACCACATCGTCTCCCAGACGCTGGCACGGTTCGCCGGCGTCGGCCACGGCGCCGCGAACACGATCATGCTGCCGCTCACCGCCCCTGCGCTCGCCAGCCGCGCGCCCCAGTGGACCGCGCGGCTCGAGGAGGCGCTCGGCCACGAGCCCACGATCCTGGCGGCGCTCGTGCGCGAGCTCGGCGGCGTCGAGCGGCTGCGCGACGCCGGAGTCACCGAGGAGCAACTGGAGCTCTGCGCCGAGCAGGCTTCGAAGCGACCCGAGCTCGCGATGACGCCGCCGGCGGCGGACCTCGACGAGCTGCGGGCGCTCTACCAGGCGGCGTACTGAGCGCCACGGTCCTGCTGGACCGGTGAGTTCTCCGCCTGGACCGATGAGTTTTCCGCCCCGTGCAAGACTCAGCTACATGAGTCGTCGGGCGTGGCTTGCGTTCACCGCAATGTCCTTGATCTGGGGCGTCCCTTACCTCCTGATCCGGATCGCGGTGCGCAACGGCGTCCCTCCCGGGACGCTCGCCTGGACGCGCGTGGCGCTTGCGGCGGCGCTGCTGCTGGCGCTGGCGTGGCGTGCGGGGACGCTCCGCAGCGTGCGCGGCCGGGGGCGGTGGCTGCTCGCGTACGCGGTCGCGGAGGTGACGATCCCTTTCCCGCTGATCGCGGCCGGCGAGGAGCACGTGTCCTCGTCACTGGCGGCGATCATTGTCGCGTCGGTGCCGCTGATCGGGGCGGTTCTGGCGATCCGCTTCGACCATTCCGAGAGGCCGACGGCGGTCCGCGCGCTCGGCCTGCTGCTCGGCTTCGGCGGGGTGGTGGCGCTGGTCGGGATCGACGTCGCCGGCCACGGCAAGGAGCTGCTGGGGACCGGCGCGATCCTGGTCTCCGCGGTCGGCTACGCGATCGCGCCGATGGTGATCAAGCACCGGCTGGCGGATCTCGACCCGCGCGCCACGATCGGCTCGAGCCTCGCGATCGCATCCGTGCTGCTGCTTCCCTTGGTGGTGCTCGACCCGCCCCACAGGGTTCCCGGCGCGGGCGCCATCGCCTCCGTCGTCGTCCTCGGGCTGCTCTGCACCGCGCTCGCGTTCGTGATCTTCATGGTCCTGATTCGTGAGGCAGGCACCAGCCGCGCGACCGTCATCACCTACGTGAATCCGGTGATCGCGGTGGCGCTCGGCGTGGCGCTGCTGGGCGAGCGCCCGGGCGCCGGCGCGGTCGCCGGCCTGCTCCTGATCCTCGCGGGATCATGGCTCTCGACCGACGGCCGCCTCCCGCCCGGCGTCGCGGAGTGGGCCTCACGCCGGCTAACGGTGTGGAGGCGTTCGAGCGCGCGCGTACCCGCGAGCGGCGAATGCGCTCAGAACGTGACCCCGGTCGCCGCCGCCGACGCCGCAGGCTGACCTTCGGCCAACCTCCGGGGGCGTGGGGAGGCTGGCCGAGAAACGGTCGCTATGCGTCCGGTTTTCGGCCACCCCTCGGGGCCGTGGGGAGGCTGGCCGAAGGATGGTCGCTATGCGTCCGGTTTTCGGCCAGGCTTCGGAATGCGGGGAGGCTGGCCGAAGGACGGTGACTATGGGTCCGGTTTTCGGCCAGCCTCCGGAATGCCACGAGTGGTGGTCATGGGGCGCCCCGGCGCGCCTCACGGCGAGTAACGAGCGCGTCGAGCTGAGCGTCGAGCTGAGCGTCGAGCTGAGCGGACGCGCCGGCACGCCAAACCGGCACCCTGGCCGCCGGCACGCCAAACCGGCACCCTGGCCGCCGGCAGCCAGACCGGCACCCTCGCCGCCCGCCCTAGGAGATCTTGATCAGGATGATCGTGTTGACGACGAACGCGATCGCGAACCCGACCGTCCAGCGATTCAGGTTGCGCTCGACCAGCGAGCCGCCGCCGAACGGACCCGCGCCCGTGCCGACGCCGAACGCACCCGAGAGGCCGGCGTCCTTGCCCGAGTGCATCAGCACAGGAACACCAGCACCACGCAGATGAAGACCTGGAGGATCCCGAGTAGCGTCGTCATCGCTTGCTGATGGTATCGATCGAGTGCAGGATCTCGATGGCCTCGGCACGCAGCGCGCCGTCGAGCGCCTCGTAGTCGGCATCCGACAGCTTGCCGGTGCGGTGATCGAGCTCGGCGTCGCGGATCTCGCGGAACTTGGCCTCCCGCGCGGCCTCCAGATCCGCGAGGTCGCCTTGAGCGGGCGAGTCGGTGCTCCGCGCGACCCGCAACGGCCGCGACACGAACAGCACGACCACGAACAGGGCCGCCAGTACCAGGACGAAGCTCGCAAACGTCATCGCTGCCTCACGCCGGCTCACGCGCCGCAGTGACCGCCGGCTCGCGTGCCGCGGTGACCGCCGGCTCGGACGTGCCGCGGTGACCGCCGGTGCGGACGCGCGGGACCGAGCGGTGACGGTCACCCGGCGGCGCGGCCAGCGACGGTATCGGCCACAGCGCGATCAGCCCGCCGGTCGCGATGATGATCGCCCCGAGCCAGATCCACGTCACCAGCGGGTCGACGATCAACAGGAACTCGACCGGCCAGGGATGCGTCACGTAGCGATTGGCGATCCCTGTGATCGCCTGGTCGCGAAGCGCCCAGAGCTCGTTGAGGGCCGCCTGCTGTTGTCCGGCGGCCAGCCCCGGCACGGTCTTCATCGTCTTCGTGAGCGCGCTTGCGAACAGTGCGTTGGCCTGGGTGATGTAGGACCGCAGCGGGGTCAGGTCGGGATTGACGACCGTCCAGATGTCCTTGGTGAGCCCTGCCCGCAGCCCCACGTTGCTGTCGGCCTCGCCATTGAAGAAGCGCCCGACAAGGCCCTGGGTCGGATCCTGCGAGGGGTAGAAGCCGCGCGTCGTCGTCAGCCTCGTCACGGGCTTGCCGCCCTTGGAGACCTTGAGCACCGCGCCGAAGGACAGCTTCTGGGCGGCCACCGCAACCGTCGGCCGCACGTAGTCGATCCGGTAGCCGTCAACCGATGCGTGCTGACCGGGAGCCAGAACGACGTCTCGGGAGTGCTGGAACGACGACGACGCCGCCACTCCGATCAGCAGCACGGCCAGGCCCGCGTGCACGGTGTAGCCGCCGTAGCGACGCCGGTTGCGGCGGATCAGCCGAAGCAGCGCGAGTGGCGGCGGCTCGTGCGTCATCGCGCGCCGCGCGCCCACGCCGCGCCACAGCTCCTGCGCGACGCTGGCGAGCACGAAGGCGCCGAACGCGAACATCGCCAGCGCGAACGGCCGTGCCGCGACGCCGGCGGTGAGGACCAGGACGACCGCGGTCACCACCCCGGCCAGCACCGGGACGACGAAGTTCCGCCGCAGGTTGGCGACGGTCACCCGCCGCCAGGCGATCAGCGGCCCGATCCCGGCGAGCGCCACCAGCACCAGCGCCAGCGGGACGATGAAGGGGCGGAACGCGGGCGGCCCGACCGAGACCTTGGTGCCCGTCACGGCTTCGGAGATGAGCGGGAAGAACGTGACCCAGAAGATCACGAACACCATCGCCACCAGCAGCAGGTTCTGAAACAGGAAGACCGCCTCGCGGGACAGCAGCGAGTCCAGCCGGGACTCCGAGCGCAGCTGCTCTCGGCGCCACAGCACCAGCCCGATCGCGGAGGCGATCATCAGGGTCAGCAGCAACACGAACGGGATGCCGAGCGTGGACGCGCCGAATGCGTGGATCGAGTCGAGGATCCCGGAGCGCACGAGGAACGTGCCGAGCACGGCGAGGATGCCACTGGCAAGGACCAGCGAAACGTTCCAGACCTTCAGCATCCCGCGCTTCTCCTGGATCATGATCGAGTGGATGAACGCGGTCGTGCAGAGCCACGGCATCAGCGCGGCGTTCTCAACCGGATCCCAGGCCCAGTAGCCGCCCCACCCGAGCTCGGTGTAGGACCAGCGCGCGCCGAGCACGATCCCGATCCCCAAAAACAGCCACGCGGCCAGCGCGAATCGGCGAGAGACGGAGATCCACTCGGAGTTGAGCCTCCCCGTGATCAGCGCGCCGATCGCAAACGCGAAGGGGATCGCCAGCAGCGTGTATCCCGAGTAGAGCATCGGCGGGTGGATCATCATGCTGGGGTGCAGCAGCAGCGGGTCGAGGCCGGCACCCTCGGCCGGCGGATTGGCGGTGGTCGAGAATGGGTTGGCCCAGAACGCCGCCAGCGATGCGAAGAAGACCGAGAACCCGAGCAGCACGGCGGTTGCGTAGGGAGCGATGTCGCGGAGCCGGCGGCGGGTCAGGAACAGCACGAGGCTCGACCACAGCGACAACAGCCACACCCACAGCAGCAGCGACCCCTCCTGTGAGGACCACGGCGCGGCGAGCTTGTAGAACAGCGGCGTTGTCGTTGAGGAGTGCTGCGCGACGACGTTGAACGAGAAGTCGTTGCGGACGAAGGCCGCCTCGACGATCACCCATGCGATCGTCATCAGCCCTGCGAGCGCGTACACCGACCGCCGGCCCGAGTCGACCCACTCGCCTTTGCCCGCGCGAGCTCCGTAGATCGACGCGGCGATGCCGTACACGGCCACGAGCAGCCCGAGCACCAGCAGCGTGCGGCCGACGGGCGCCATCAGCAACCCCCCGAGGCGATCGTGAGTTGGCGCCGACCGGTCACGACTGGGCTTGCGCCTGGTACTTGGACGGGCACTTGGTGGTCAGCGAGTTCTCCTGGCCGACGAACGTGGGGTTCGCGGCCCGCTCCTGAACCGTGACCATCACCGCGCGCCCGGCCGCGAACGGGTCGGGCACGATGCCGGTGTAGCGCACCGGAACCGAGAGCGCGAGCTTGGGGTCGCGGATCCGGAACAACAGCGCGCTGCCCTCGTGGCGTACCGACCCGGTGAGCACCGTGCCCGCGAGGATGTAGGAGCGGCCAGGCTGTGCGTCGCGAAGGAGCTGCGAGGCCGTCACTTCGTCGCGGCCCGCGCTGAAGCTGACGTAGATCAGCGCCGAGGCCAGCAGCAGGGCGGCGGTCAGGGCGACGGTCAGGCGAATGACGCGCTTGCGGCTGGGGTCCATCCGGACGGGATTTTCCCACACGAACAGGGTCCGGCCGCCGGCCGCCGAACCGAGCTCAGCGAAAAAGCGGGCGGATCGCCGCTCCGAACAGGCGGTTTCGATTAGCGCCGCGTTAAAGACGAGGAATTGTCCGGCTCGGGACGAAACAAATCCCTGCCGGAACCGTTACTGACAAACGAACATGCGAGTTCGCTCAAAGTCTTCGACCAGCAGGCTGCTCGGACCGCGCAGAGCTCGGGGCAACCGCGACAGCAGGCACATGGGTGGCAGCGCGGGAGGGCCGGACGAGCCGGCCCGCGAGCTGCCACGCAGCCGCCGCCAGGGCGGCCAGTCTCAGGACCGCGCGCTCTACACGTGCAGCTGCGGGTTCGCGTTCGACGCACTCGTCTCGACGTCGGTCGGCTGCCCGCACTGCGGTAGCACTCAGGCCTGGTAACCGCTTACTTGAGCATCTTCCTGGCGGCTGCAGTCCAGGCGGATGTGACGTCCCGGAGGAACTTAGCCTGCGCGGTGGCCAGGTTCGAGACCCATTCCACGTCACTCGAGCCCGGACCGCGCTCGAGCGAGCTGGCGATCGTCTTGAGCGCCTTCTCATAGCTGGACAACGTCGTCTCGCCCGCCTCCCTGCCGGCTTCGATGATCCGCTCGTTGAGCTTGCGGAGCCGCTGCGCGACGGCCTCGACCCGTGCGTCGGCAGTGCCCGCGCCCGCGGAGTGCGTACGGCCGCTGCCGCTTGTCGAGCGTGAACGACTCGACGTGCTGCGGGCACGGCTGCTCGCGCTGGACCGGCTGCCGGGAGCAGAACGGCTCGACTTACTGCCGGAAGCAGAACGGCTCGACTTGGCGGTGCTCGCACGACTGCTGCCGGCGCGCGCGCTGCGCGACCCGCTGCTGGCGCGGGTGCTGCGCGACCCGCTCCTCGAGCTTGACCCTCTTGACCCCGACCCCCCGCTCCTGGGCTGCGGCATAGCTTCTCCTTCGAATCGGCTTGACAGTTGCGTGCACCCTACCTTCAACGCGACCCCGTGGGCACGACGCCACCCGTTAGCATGCGGGCGCCCCAGGAATGTCGAAAGGACGGTCGATGTCGACGATCACCGACGCGATGAAGAACGAGGTCGTGAAGCGAGTGCTTCGCACCACCGGTGTGCGGCCCCCTCAGGAGATGCCACGCCGCGGCACGGGGCACTACCGGATGCCGCAGCTGGAGGCCAACGGCGGGTGGCTGGCGCTGGAGCCGTACCGCGGGCCAGAGATCCCAGCGGCCGAGTACGAGTCGCTCAGTTACACGAACTACCCCACCGACCCGAGCACGTTCTTCGCTCCGATCACATCGGCCACGGGGCAGATCGAGCTCGGGGCGTTCGGCAAGTACGGCAAGACCGACCTCGATCGGGAGTGGACGCCAAATGCCGAGAAGTGCCCGACCGTGATCAAGTGGCTGGAGTCCGTCGGGGCGCGCTTCGGCAAGGTGCAGCTGTTGCGGATGACCCCCAACTCCCTGCGCGAATGCCGCTGGGGGCTCCACCTCGATCACAACAACCAGAACAACCCCGAGTCAAACGGCTGGGCCGTCCGCGTGTGGCACGAGCTGACCGACGACGTGTCGAGCCGACTCGTCGTGCGCCAGGAGGAGTTCGACAGGGGATCCGAGGTACAGATCCCGCTCCCGCAGCACGCCCAGGTGGTGGTCGACTCGCAGGCGCTCTACCACGGCGGCTATCACCACGGAACGCACACGCGCTATGCGGTGATCGCAACCTTCGAAAGCGGCCCCGATCTCGAGCGCTGGATCGCGAGCCAGCTCCCAACCTCGGTGGCTGCCGCCTAGACACACGCGGAGCGCCCGCGCCGCCCAGCTCGGGGCGCCGCTAGGCCGCGACGGGCTCGCGCGACGGATCTGCTTCGGCGATCAGCGTCTCGACGACGGATTGGACCTGCTCGGCGATCTCAGGATCGTTGAGCCGGCCGTCCTCATCGAACCGCGTGTGCGCGTGCCCGACGGCAACCTCGCCATCGACGACGCGCGCTCCTGACGCCGCCAGCGTCTTGCGCAGCTCGGCTTGCGCCCACACCGCCCCGAACATGCCGGTACTGGCGCCAATCACGGCGACCGGCTTGCCGCGGAGCGCGTTGCTCGCGACCGGCCGGGAGAGCCAGTCGATCGCGTTCTTCAGCTGGCCCGGGACCGAGGAGTTGTACTCCGGGGTCGAGAAGAACACCGCGTCCGCCCCGGCGACCGCCGCGCGCAATTGCGCGGCGGGTGCCGGGGTCGGATCACGGTCATCGTCCTCGTCATAGGGCGGAACCTGTTTGAGGTCTTGATAGATCTCAAACTCAACGCCGTCGCCTTCGAACATCTCGCCGGCGATGCCCAGCAGCTTCTTGTTGTGGGAGTCGCGGCGAAGGCTGCCGCTGATACCGAGGACCTTCATGTCGTTAGGCCTGCTTCGACAGCTGCACGTCGGCGATCAGCGTGACCTCGTTGGAGAGGGCCGGCTCGCCGCTGGGCAGCGGGTTGTTCCAGTTGACGCCGAACTTGGTCCGGTCGATCTTGGCCTCGAGCTTGAGTCCGAAGCGCTGACCGCCGTACGGATCGTCGATCGCGTCGCTGATCACGCCGGCGATCTCGACGGGCTCGGTGTGGCCCTTGAGCGTGACCTCGCCGTCGATTGTCAGCCGATCACCGTCGCGGCGAATGTCCTTGGACTCGAACGTGATCTCGGGATAGCGCTCGGCGTCGAAGAAGTCGGGCGCCTGGAGGTGCGCCTCGAGGTTCGGGTCCTTCACCTGGACGCTTGCGACCTTCGCGCTGCCGCGCAGCTCACCGTCGCGGACCTCCGCGTCGAAGTCCGAGAAGCTGCCGGTAAACGTGCCGGCCAGATAATCGACCGCGAAGCCGATGTCCGAGTGGACCTTGTCTACGGTCCACGTGCCGGCCGGAAAGACCTGCGTTTCAATGGTGCTCATCTACGTTGCCTCCTAGGGAAACTGGGGGGATATTGCTTGCTAGAGCAAACAGTATAGCGGCATTCCTTGCGGAGTCAATAGTCGCGCCATCAACATTGTTAGCGCAAACGATGGCCTCGTGGCCCTGCCCCCAGGTCGCCTCGTGGGCCGCCCGGAGGCTATATAGGCCGGTACCCGCAGCCGCCCCGCGCGAAATCGGCTGCCGGACAAAAACCATGAAATCGGATCGACATATAATCGTGAGCAAGCTTTTCTAATCGCAGCCGCGCTCAGCGGCACAGGAGGAATCCCATGAGTCTCCAGATTGGCGACACCGCGCCGGACTTCGAGGCCGAGACAACCGAGGGCAGAATCAGCTTCCACGACTGGCTCGGGGACAGCTGGGGCGTGCTCTTCTCGCACCCCAAGGACTTCACGCCGGTGTGCACCACCGAGCTCGGCTACATGGCCAAGATCAAGCCCGAGTTCGACCGCCGCGGAGTCAAGATCATCGGGCTCTCGGTCGATCCGACCGGCCGGCACACCGAGTGGGCCAAGGACATCGAGGAGACCCAGGGCACCGCGCCCAACTACCCGATCATCGCCGACAGCGATTTCAGGGTCTCAAAGCTCTACGACATGCTCCCGGCCACCACTGAGGGCGATCCGCTGGCGCGCACGCCGGCCGACAACCAGACCGTCCGCAACGTGTTCGTAATCGGCCCCGACAAGAAGATCAAGCTGATCCTGATCTATCCGATGACGACCGGACGCAACTTCGACGAGGTCCTGCGGGTGATCGACTCACTCCAGCTGACCGCCAGGAACCGGGTCGCGACCCCGGTCAACTGGCAGCCGGGCGAGGACGTGATCATCGCCGGCTCGGTCTCAGACGACGAGGCCAAGGAGATCTTCGGCGACTACAAGGCGCCGAAGCCCTACATCCGCATCGTTCCCCAGCCGTAGGGGGTTTCGGAAGCCGCTCTGGCCGGGAGCGGCTTCCGCTGAAGATCACGAGGTCGCGAAACCGGACTCGGCGTACAGCAGGGAGCCCGGGGTCGTGAGCTGTCCCCGGTCTCGAGCAACGTCTTCAGCCCCGACAGGATCATCGGCCAGCCGCCGTAGAGCTGGTCGTTGGCTTCCTCCCGCAGCTGATCGTGCGTCACGGTGAGCCGGCACGAGTCCCGACCTGCTCGATCTCCCAGGTCACACGGGAGGTGCCCTCGGCCCGTACGTCCTCGCCCCATAGCGCGTTGAAGGTCTGCACCAGCCGTCGGGGCGGATCGACCTCGAGGTTCTCGCCGGCAGCGATCGGCTCCGGCGCCCGGGGTGGCTGCCGTCGTACGTCTGAGCCGGGCGTCCAGTCCGACCGCACGCCGACGCCGAAGTTGTACTTGCGTCCGGTGCTCGGCATCGGTGATCGCCTCCCACAGCCGCTCCGGGGTTGTCTTGATGTAGATCTCGAACACTGCTTGCTGCCATCGTCGCTGTTCCCTCCAGATCGTGTGACTTGATCGTCGCTGAGAGGCCGAGCCCGGAGCGGCCCCAGGGCTCGGCGTACTTGCTCACCCAGCGGTCGTGGACCAGCCGGATCGGGACGGGGTTCAGGTAGTGCAGCTTCTCGCGTCCGCGCTTGCGGGTTACGACGAGACCGGCCTCCTCGAGCACCCGCAGGTGCTTCATCACGCCGAAGCGAGTCATCGGGAGCCGCTGCTCGAGCGCGCTCAGCGTCTGCCCGTCCTCACGGAAGAGCTCGTCGAGCAGACTCCGGCGAGTCGGGTCCGCAAGCGCCCTGAACACGTCGTCCATGGCGGAGAACTATACGTGACCATTTGGTCACATGTCAAGCGGGACGCGAGGCTTTCTCAGGACGAGGCGGCTACAGCCCACCCATCGCGAGCCCGCCGTCGACCACGAACACCTGGCCAGTGATGTAGCTGGCCTCGTCGGAGAGCAGGAAGATCGCGGCGTGCGCGACCTCCCAGGCGGTGCCGTGCCGACCGAGCGGGATCGGAGCCCGCTCTCGCCCCGGGCGCGCCTTCGACGCGAGCCTCCCCAGCGGCGTGTCGATCAGCCCCGGCGCCAGCACGTTCGCGCGCACGCCGCGCCTGCCTCCCTCCAGCGCGACGTGCCGGCAGAGCCCAGCAGCGCGGCCTTCGAGGCGTCGTAAGAGGGGATCTGGCTGCCCGGTCGCAGGCCTGCGACAGATCCGATGAACACGATGCTCCCACCCGGCTGGCAGCATCGGCAGCGAGCGCCGGGCGATCAGGAAATGCGCCCGCAGATTGACGGCCATGCACCTGATCCCAGATCTCGGCGTCGTCCCCTCGAGCCGCAGCCCGCCGGCGATCCCGACGTTCAGGGCGATCGCGTCGATCCCGCCGAGCGCTGATGCCGCTTCGTCGACCAGCCGCTCGCATTGCTGGGGGTCGCCGACATCCGCGATCACGACGCTCGCGCCGCCGCCGGCCTGTTCGATCAGGCGGGCCGTTTCGCTCGGCTGCCTCAGGGACGACGTCGACGACAGCCACCGCCGCCCCCTCCCTGGCCGCAAGCACCGAGATCGCCTGGCCGTTTCCGGGCGGTGCGTCGGGATCGCTTGCCGCTTGGCTTCCGCCTCCGACCACCAGCACTCGGCGCCCGCGCAATCGTGATGCGCCCTCGGCGATCCCAGCTGCCGTCGCCGGAAGCCTGATCCTCGTCGCTCATCGATTCGCTCCTTGTTCGCGGGCCGCCACACTGTATGGTCGCCGCCGTGGCGCTGATTCCATACGCCGACGAGGATTCACGTCGATGAGCGGGTCAGAGGCCGTGGTCGAGCGCCTCCCGGAGCCGCGGATCAACCTCTTCAGGATGCTCGCCAACGCGCCGGCGGTGATCGGCCCGACGCTCCGCCTCGGCGAGGCGATCTTGGCCAAGGGCGACCTCGACCCGCTGCTGCGCGAGCTGGCGATCTTCCACGTCGCCCACCTCACCGCTACCGAATACGAATGGGTCCAGCACCAGGAGATAGCCCGGCTGATCGGGATCGATGAGCAGAAGATCCGCGCGATCGCGGACGGCGAAATCAGCGACGGTGCGTTCGATCGGCGCGAGCTCATCTCCCTGCGCCTGGTCGGAGCACGTCATGAAGGACCAGCTCCACCGGCGGAGCTCGTCACCGAGGTCGAGGCGGAGATCGGGCGCTCGCCGCTGATCGAGCTGCTGATCGTCGCCGGCTACTACGCGATGCTCGGCGGCGTGATGCGCGCCGTCCGGCTCGACGTCGACAACGTGCTCGACAAGGGGATGCTCGACCGCGACCGCCTCGGCGGCTAGCCCGAGTAGCTCTGGCGCCCGATCTTCCCGGACGGCCAGACGTACGACGGCGCGCGGGCTGATCAGCGACGCTGCTGGAACCACCATCTCGACGGAGGCCCTAACAACATCCCGGGGACCGCGACCTTCGACTCGAGCAAGCCCGCCGAGCGAGCGGATCCGGCCCCGGACCCAAGCTTCGGGCCTCAGGGCGACGTCCGTTACTACCGGGGCGACATCGCCACCCACGGCCCGCAGCTGCTGTTCTCACCGGCACCGATTCGACCGGCTCCTCGAACCCGAGCGCCCCCGACTCGCTCGTCCCGCCGCTCCCGTAGCTCAGAACGGAAGGCTCCGGATCGCGACGCTGCCACCCGGCCACGGGCTCCTGGTCGCAGTGCCCGCCACATCGTCCGCATCGTCGTGTGGACGGGTCCGTCGCCTGCTCGACGGTGACCGGGGGGCTTTACCTCCACAAACCCGAACTTGCGGTACAGGCCGATCCGGTCGGGGTGGCAGAAGAGCAGCACGAATTCGGGCCCGAGCCTTCGGCACGCGCTATCGCGGCCGTCACCACCGCACCGGCGTGGCCGCGGCCTCGATGGTGTCTGTTGACGATCACGCCGCCAAGACCGACGACGGGGAAGCGCTCATCGGAAACCTCGACCTCAACCACAACGAGGCCCGCCGCCGCGACCAGGCGGCCCTGGTCGTCGCGCAGCGACGGCGTGCCTGTCCTTCGGCCGGAACCGCAGGCCGAGCTCCCGGCATCCCACGGATCAGCTTCGTCGCCCTCGAGCTCGGCCAGCTGCCGCTCGTGATGCGTGCGAACTCCACAAGCTCCATCCGCTCCATCGAAGCCAGACGCGGCGGGCCATGATTTCGGCAGCATCGCGCGGTCTCCCCGCAACCCACAACGAGAGGGAGATGTGATGCCGCCAGAGGCGCTTACAGGTGGCCCGTGACTGCTACCGCGCGTACGAGACGAACAACCGCCCGCTGGCCGAGCTTGCCTGAGCGCGGACTTCAGCTTCTTCAGCCCCGCAGACATCGGAATCGACCGCGATCGCGGTACTTCGAGCGCTGCTGGCCGAATGCCGTGCTGGTCCAGGGTTCGAGTTCAAGCGGCTGGTGCGAGGCACGGAGACGAGGTGATCGTGACCTACGAGGCAACGCGAACCGACGGCAGTCGGTTTCGCAACACCGAGGTACTCACGTTCGACGGTGACAAGATCAGGCGGGCGGAGGTGTATTTCGGATGGGACCCCGACTGACAAGGAGTCGACGACATGACCACCAAGCTCAGCCCGCGCTCCGTACCCGAGACAGTGGCTCGCCTCTCCGAGCTCATCCGGGCGAAGGGAATGAAGCTCTTCATCGTCGTCGACCACAGCGGCGAGGCGCGCGCCGCGGGTCTCGAGCTGCGCGAGACGAAGCTCGTCATTTTCGGCAGCCCCCAGGCCGGCACACCGGTGATGCAGTCCGCGCCGCTGGCGGCGCTCGACCTGCCGCTCAAAGCGCTGATCTGGGCCGACGGCGATCAGACCAAGGTGAGCTACGTGCCGCCGGCCGAGCTCGCTGCGCGCTACGGCCTCAGCGACGAGCTTGCGGGGCGACTCGCGGGCATCGATGCGCTCACCGACGCCCTGGTCGCCGACTAGCCTCCGAAGCGCTCCTGCTCCTCGATCGTCCGCTCGGCCGTAGGCAGCGCCTCGAGCCGATCGTCCGGAATCGGCTCGCCGCTCTCGACTGAGAGGCCATACGTGCCGTCCTCAAGGCGCGCCTCGGCACGCTCGATGGCCGCAAGCTCCCTGCGTAGATCGTCTGTACGGCCCTCGTTGTACTCGTCCTGGTAGAGGTCTTCGGAGTCGAGGTCGCCGGGCTCAACACGGTCGGAGCCCTCGAGCGCACCCTCACCTGCGAGCCCAGCGAGCGCCTGTTCGACGCGATCGCGCTCACGCGAGAGCAGCTGACGGGCGCGTTCGGGATCCATGGCACGGAGCCTACCGCCCTCGCTCAAAGGCTATGCTCGCTGTGTGTTGGCCGGGGGCGGAGCGCGCCGCATCAACTTGGCTGACCCGACCGATTTGGGGTGATTGCGATGGCGATGATCACGGAGCGCGAGACCCGAGAGATCGACGCCGCGAACGCCTCGGCCCGAACGCCGGTCGTCTTCATCCACGGTCTGTGGCTGTTGCCAAGCAGCTGGAACCCGTGGCGTGAGGAGTTCGACCAGGCTGGCTACGCGACAGTGGCGCCGTCGTGGCCCGATGACCCGGAGACGGTCGAGGAGGCCCGGGCCAACCCACAGGTGTTCGCCAATAAGACGATCGGGCAGGTGGCCGGCCACGTCGCCGAAGTGATCGGGCTGCTGACGACGAAGCCCGCCGTGATCGGCCACTCGTTCGGCGGCTTGCTGGCGCAGATCACCGCCGGCCGCGGGCTGTCGGCGGCGACGGTCGCGGTCGACCCGGCTCCGTTCAGGGGCGTGCTCCCCCTCCCCATCTCCTCGCTGCGGTCTGCGCTGCCGGCGCTCGGCAACCCGGCCAACCGAGGGCGGGCGGTCACGCTCACGTTCGATCAGTTCCGATACGGCTGGGCCAACGCGCTGAGCGACGATGAGGCCAGGCGGCTGTATGACACGTTCAACGTCCCGGGGCCGGGAGCGCCGCTGTTCCAGGCGGCGGCCGCGAACCTCAACCCGCGCACCGAGGCCCACGTCGACACCACGAATCCTGGGCGCGGACCGCTGCTGCTGATCTCGGGCGCCAAGGATCACACCGTCCCACCCGCCATCACCAACGCCTCGTTCAAGAGGCAGCGGCATAACCCGGGCGTCACGGAGATCGTCGAGGTTCCAAACCGCGGCCACTCGCTCACGATCGATAGCGGATGGCGGGAGGTTGCCGACACCGCGCTGGCCTTCATCAAGCGCTTCGTATAGCCGGCTTCTGATGAGACGAGGCGCGGTTGGCCAGGCGCGGAGCGGATAGCGCGGCGCGCGGAACGTCGGGTTGCTAACCCTCGGTCGCGATGATCACGTCCGACGCCTTGATGACCGCCGTGACGTCGCTGCCCTCGGCGAGGCCAAGCTCGTCGACCGCCTCGACGGTGATCGATGCGACGAGCCGCTGACCGGCCACGTCGACGACGACATTTGCGATCGCCTCACCCTTGCGGATGCTGCTCACGGTCCCCCGTAGCTGGTTGCGTGCGCTGAGCTTCATCTGTCCTCCTTCACGCGTGTCCCGCAGTCCGCCAGATCGTAGCCTCGAAACTGGGCGACCCGGTGTCTGAACCCGGCGCCCGCCAGGAGGTCGCCGAGCGCGCCGGCGCCAGGGTGGTCAAGCCACCTCTGGGCAAGCCAGACTTGCACGGTGTGCCCCTCGAGCGCAAGGAACTCGAGGTCGAACGCCTTGGCGGCCGCCTCCGTCGTGAGCGCCGCGCAGTCGACGGTCGCGGCGATCCTCGCCGCATCGATGTGCCCTCTGGCGCGGCGGCCGCGTGGTCGTGCGGAGAGGCCGAACCTCTTGACGGCGCGTTCGAGCGCCTGCTGGCTTGCCGCCTCGGGGTCGCGCTGCGCGATCGGCGTCTCACCCCCCAGGACCTCCTCCAGCGAGCGGCGCCCGAGCCTGCGTGGGACGCCAAGCCCGACCTGCCAGCGCGCGAGGTGCAACCGGATGACCGGAACCGGCGGCTGCGGGAGCTGGCCTTCCGGGCCGTGCACGACCGCGGCATGGACGCGTCCCGCCTTGAGCGCACGCAGCGCGGTGCCAGTCGCGGTCGAGATGGCCAGCAAGCTTTGCGGGCCCAGGCCGTGGAGCATTGCCTCGGCCACCCCGACGGCCGGATCGCACCCCGCGATCACAACGCCCGCGGGAGCCGCCCCTGGAAAGAGCTGCAGGCTGCCCGCCTTCACGATGCCGTCAGCAATCGCCCACGCGGCGCCCGCCGTGCCGTGGTCTGCCGGCTCGGAGACCACGAGCTGGCCTCCGACTCCCCCCACCCTCACCGGCACGCCCTGCCGCAGCCGACCGCCCAGAGCCGCGACGACAGGCGCTGGCTCGGGCGCGAACAGCTCCTCGACGCCGACGGCAAGCGCCCGGGCAAGTCTCAGCGCGGCGTCGACCGCCGGCGCGTTCTGGCCCGCTTCGACCGCGGCCACGAGCTGTCGGCTGACCCCTGCTCGCGCGGCGAGCTCGGCCTGCGTGAGGCCGCACTCGAGCCGGCGCCGGCGAAGCGAGGAAGATGCCGTCGTTAATTCCATGATCTCGGTAGGCTGCCGGTATTCTGGCACCTCGGAACCTGATCCTCGCCATCGCCGGCGCGGTGTTGGTCGCAGGATGCGGCAGCAGCAGCTCCTCGACGAGCAGCTCACACCCAGCCGCGACCACCACGACGGGCGGCACCACCGCGAGCAGCCCCGGGGACAAGCCGACGGTGCTTGCCGCTGCATCGCTCACGAGGGTGTTTCCGCAGATCGACCCGAACGCGGAGTACACGTTCGGCGGCTCGGGCGCCCTGGAGACCGACATCGAGCAGGGCGCTCCAGCCGATGTGTTCGCGGCAGCGAGCCCCAAGCAGCCCGCGCAGCTCTATGCCAAGGGGCTGGTCGATAAACCGGTCGAGTTCGCCACCAACACACTGGTGCTGATCGTGCCCAATGGCAACCCGGCCCACATCAGTTCGGTGAATGACATCACCAAGCCGGGTGTAAAGCTCGTGATCTGCAATGCGACGGTCCCGTGTGGTGATTACGCCCGCACCGCGTTCAAGAACCTCGGGATCACGGCGGCGGCGATGAAGAACGTCGTCAGCCAGACGACGGACGTAACCCAGACCGTCGCCGACGTCGCGCTCGGGCAGGCGGACGCCGGCTTCGTCTACGTCACCGACGCCAAGGCCGCCGAGGGAAAGGTGACCGTCATCCACCTCCCGGCAAAGGCGAAGCCCGGGACGGAGGACTTCATCGCAGTCGTCAAGTCCGGCGCGCACCAAGCCGCGGCCAGGGCCTTCGTGGCGAGCGTGCTTTCGGCCGCGGGTCAGGCGAAGCTCAGCGCGGCCGGCTTTGGTAGGCCGTGACTCGGGTGCGGTTGTCGTGGCCGTCGGTGGGGCGGGCGCTGCTTCCGCTAGGGGTGGCCGCGGTGATCGCGGTGGTCCTGGCGTTCCTGCTCTTGCCGATCGTCGCGCTCGTCACCTTTCAACCGATACATGACCTGATCAACGGGTTCGGGACGAAGGTCGCTACCGATGCGATCCTCGTCTCGCTAAAGACAAATGCGATCGCGTTCGCGATCACGATCGTGCTCGGCACGCCCTTCGCCTACGTCCTCGGTCGGTCGCGCTTCCGCGGGCGGAGCGCCGTGATCACGATCGTCGAGCTTCCGCTGGTGCTGCCGCCGGCGGTCGCCGGGCTGGGGCTGCTCGTCGCGTTCGGGCGCCTCGGGCTGCTCGGGCACACGCTGAGCGCGCTCGGGATCGATCTCGCGTTCACGCAGGCGGCGGTCGTACTGGCGATCCTGTTCGTGGCGAGCCCGTTCTACCTACGCGGGGCGATCGCCGCGTTCGAGGCGCTCGACCCGACGCTGATCGACGTCGCGAGTACCCTGGGAGCGCACCCCGCGCGCCGGATGCTGCGGGTCGCGGTCCCGCTCGCGGCGGGAGGCCTGGGGGCGGCGGCGGCGCTCGCGTTCGCGCGCGGGGTCGGTGAGTTTGGCGCCACGATCCTGTTCGCGGGGAGCTTCCAAGGCACCACGCAGACGTTGCCGCTGGCCGTCTACTCGCTGTTTGACGCGAACCTCGATCAGGCGATCGCGATCGGCGTCCTGCTGATCATCGTCAGCGCTGCGATCCTGCTCGCTGTCAAGCTGCTCGTGGGCTCATGGACCTCCTCGCGGATATCACCCTCGCGCGGCGATCGTTCGATCTTCGCGCCAAGCTGACGCTCGGCGCCGAGACGGTCGCACTCGTCGGGCCCTCCGGCGCGGGCAAGACCTCGCTGCTCCGGAGCATCGCCGGTCTCGATCACCCACAACGAGGCCGAATCGCCCACGGCGACGAGGTCTGGCTCGATACCGAAGCCCGGATCGACCTCAGCCCAGAGCGGCGTCGCGTCGGATATCTGCCCCAGGACTACGGGCTGTTCCCGCATCTGAGCGTCGCCGGCAATGTGCGGTTTGCGAGCCGGCGCGATCGGCCGGACCTGCTCGAGCGGCTCGGCATCGCGCACCTCGCGTCGACGTGGCCGGCGCAGCTTTCGGGCGGGGAGCGCCAGCGCGTCGCGCTGGCGCGCGCACTCGCACGCGAACCGCGGGTGCTGCTGCTCGACGAGCCGTTTGGCGCGCTCGACGCGATTACCCGCGAGCGGGTCCGCGATGAGCTCGCCGAGATCCTCTCCGACCTCGGGCTCCCCACGCTGCTCGTGACCCACGCGTTCGACGAAGCGACCGTCCTGGCCGACCGCGTGGGGGTGCTCGACCACGGCGAGCTCCTGCAACTCGCGGCGCCCGCCGAGCTCGTCCGCCGTCCTGCCAGCGCCCTGGTGGCGGCGCTCACCGGCGCCAACGTCCTCGATGGCACCGCGCGTCCCTCGGCGAGGGGATCGCTCGTCAAGCTCGCGGGCGGCGGCGAGTTGCGCTCCGCCACCGTGGCCGAGGGCGATGTTCAGATCGCGATCCATCCCTGGGCGCTCGAGCTGGCCGATCCCCGGACCACCGCGCTCACCGACACGGTGCTCGCCGTCCGGCCGGACCGTGGCGGGCTCGTCGTCCGGATGACGCGTTTCACGGTCCGCGCCTCCACGAACCTCAACGGTCGCCCGGCGCTCGAGCCAGGGTCGGTCGTAGGGCTCAGGGCCTCGCCCGGCGACGTCTGCGTCCTGGCGCGGGCCGGCGATCGGTAGGCGCTTCCAGGTCGTACGTAGCGCCGCATCTGTAACGCTTCGGGGATGCGGTTGGGAGAGTTCGGAGTCTGGGCGACGTACCGCGCGCTTGGCCGTGAAAACGCGGGACAGGCGGCCACGCTCGTTGAGGATCTCGGCTTCGGGACGTTCTGGCTGGGCGGCTCGCCCCACGCCCCCGACCTGAACCCGCTGCTCGAACCGACCGAACGGCTCGTCGCCGCTACCGCGATCGCCAACGTATGGCGGTACCAGCCCCAACAGCTGGCCGCCGACTACACGGAGCTCGGGTCGGCGTTTCCCGACCGGGTGCTGATCGGGATCGGGATCGGCCACCCGGAGGCGACGAGCGACTACTCGCGGCCGCTGGCGACGATGCGCGCATTTCTCGACGCCCTCGACGCCACCGACCCGCCGGTGCCGCGTGAGGCTCGTTGCCTCGCCGCGCTTGGGCCGAAGATGCTCGACCTCGCGGCCGAGCGGTCGCTCGGCACCCTTTCGTACTTCGTCCCGGTGGACCACACGCGGTTCGCCCGCGAGCGGATGGGCGACGCGGCGCTGGTCGCGGTCGAGCTGGCGTGCGTGGTCGACCGCGACCCCGAGCGCGCCCGGGCCACGGCGCGCGAGTACGCCCAGTACTACCTCGCGCTGCGCAACTACGCGAGCAACCTGCTCCGCTTCGGCTTCTCCGAAGCGGACTTGCAGCAAGGCGGCTCTGACCGTCTGATCGAGGCGGTCATCCCTCACGGAAGCGCAGCGGAAATCGGCGCAGTCGCCAGACGGCACCTGGACGCGGGCGCCGACCACGTGTGCCTTCAGCCTGTCGGTGGGAGTGGGGTCCCGCGCGATCCGTGGACCGCGCTCGCCTCAGAGCTCATCGCCTAGCCAAGCATCACTTCAGCGGCGATGGCTCCGCCCCTGGGGTGACCCACGCCAGTCCTCCGCGCGCCGGTGACCACGCTGAAGAAGTGATGCGGCCTACAGTCCCGCGGCCACCCGAGCGAGGTAACGCAACGCGCGCCACCTGGCCCAGGGCCCGCGGAACCGAGCGAGCTCCCGGCCGTTGCTCAGCCTCACCGCCCAGCCGTGGTCGATCGGCCTGATCGATAGCGCCAGGGCGTTCATGACCGCATCACCCTGAGATCCGTTCGACCCACGCGAGCTCGTCCCGGTAGCTGTCCGCGGCGAGCTGCTCCTGGTCGAGCGCGGCGAGGTATGCCGCGTAGATCAGCTCCCGCTTCGGGCCTTCGGAGTCGAGCCAGGCCTCGTACGCCCGTTGCACCGCGTCCGACTCGCGGCGCCAGGCCGTGTAGCGCCGGTGCAGTCCGTCGGCTAGAGACCGTTCGAGTGTGGTGTCGCTGGAGGTGACCATCGTTGCGCTCCGTCTCGCGTAGTTGAGCTATCAATCTTACTCCTCGCGGTTACTCCGCTTAGACCGGCGACGGGTGCCGGGGGTTCAGGAGCTCGTGGACGACGTAGGCGAGCTGATCCTGGAGACGAAGGACCAGGCGCCTGCGCTCCGCGACGTCCCCGGGCTCCCCTCCTTCTCGTTCGAGCCGGCGCAGCTCCGCGACCTGTCCTCGGAGGTGGGCGATCAGACGGTCGAGTGTCCGTTCGTCGGTCATGACCCGGCCTCGTATGCCGGCTCGAGCTTCGGCAGCGGCCTCGCGGCCGGCTCGGCCTCGATCGCCACGCGGGGTAGGCGCCGCTCCAGCCAACGCGGCAGCGCCCAGGTGGTCGGGCCGAGCAGCTGGAGCACGGCCGGCAGCAGCAGCATCCTCACCACGACAGCGTCGAGGAACACCGCGCTCGCCATCGCGAGCCCGAACATCTCGAGTACCCGATTGCCGCTGATCGCGAATGCCCCGAACACCGCAACCATCACAGCAGCGGCGGCCGTGATCACGCGCCCGGTGCGAGCGAGGCCTTCGCTGATCGCGGCGCTGGCGTCCCGGCGGGCGGTCCACTCTTCGTGGATTCGCGAGACGAGGAAGACCTCGTAGTCCATCGACAGCCCGAACACGATCGCGAACGCGAGCACTGGGATGAAGGCGTCGATCGGCCCTTTCTGGGCTCCGAACAGGCCGGCGAGCCAGCCGCGTTCGAACACCGCCTGCACGATGCCGAGCGAGGCTCCGATCGAGAGCAGGTTCATCAGCGCGGCCTGGACGGGGATCACCAGCGATCGGAAGACGAGCACCAGCAGCAGCGCCGCAACCGCGATCACGACTCCGATGAAAAGCGGCAACTTGCTCGATAGGACGTGCGAGAAGTCAACCTGGGACGCGGTCGCGCCGCCCACGTACACGCGCGCCCCGGTGCCCTTCTCCACGGGCGGGATCACGCTGTCGCGTAGGTGCGTGACAAGGCTCGAGGTCTGCGCGCTCTGCGGTGCCGTGGCGGGGTAGGCCACGATCGCGGCGGCGGTGCCTTGCGGGTTGACGCGTGGGGCGGCCACCGACGCAACCCCGGGGGTCGCGCGCACGGCATCGGTGAGCCGCGTGAGCGCCGCCGGGTCGTGCGCCTTGGGCAGCGCCACGGCCACCTGCAGCGGCCCGTTGAAGCCCGGGCCGAAGCCCTTCGCGAGGAGGTCGTAGGCCTGGCGGGTCGTGTTGCTGGTCGGATCGTTGCCGGCGTCGCTGGAGGCGAGCCGGAGGCCGAGCGCGGGCGCGGCAATGGCGAGCATCAGCGCGGTCGCGGCGACCGCGACCACCGCCGGACGTCGCTGGACCTGGCGGACCCACCGCATCCAGAAGCCCGGCTTCTCGGTGGCCGCTCCTCGGCCCGAGCGCCTCCGCGGACCTCACCGATCCGGCGCCCGGCGAAGCCGAGCAACGCCGGCAGCAGCGTCAGCGACGCGCTCAGGACCAGGACCACACCGATGGCCGCCGCGACCGCCGCGCCGTTGAGCATGCTGACGCCGAGCGCGAACATCCCCAGCAGGGCGATCACGACCGTCGCGCCGGCGAACACAACCGCACGACCCGAGGTGTTCATCGCCGCCTCGACCGCTTGCGGCACGTCTCCTCCGTTCCTGCGGTAGTTCTCGCGGAAGCGCGTGACGATGAACAGCGCGTAATCGACGCCGACACCCAGGCCGATCATCAACGCCAGCTCCGACGCGAAGTCCGGCATCGCCACGATGTGGCTGGCGAGCGTGATCACGTCCATACCGGCGCCGAGACCGAGCAACGCCGTCGCGATCGGAAGACCCATCGCGCTGAAGGACCCAAAGCTGATCAGCAGGATGGCGATCGCCGCGGCGATCCCCACAATCGTCGCGAACCCGAGCGACGTCTGCTGGGACTGTTCGATCGCCTGGCCGCCGAGCTCCACCTGCAAGCGTCGACGAGCGCGCGGACTCCGCAGCCGTGATGACCCTGTTGACCGCGGCCTTTGGAACGCCATCGGCGCGCTTGTCGAAGTTCACGGTGGCGAACGCGATCGTGCCGTCACGCGAGATGCTGTGCGCGCCGGCGGCGTAGGGGCTGACGACGCTCGTAACGTGCGGGAGACGAGCAACGCGCGCGAGCGTGGTGCCGATCGTCGCTCGGTCGGCGGCGTTCTGGAGCGTGCCGGTTCGCGCGTGGAACACGATCTGGTCGGCGTCGCCTGCCTGTGCCGGGAAGCGGCTCTTCAGCAGGTCGAGCGGCCTGCTGCGAGCCGGTGCCCGGAAGCGTGAAGTTGCTGGCGTTCTTCTTTCCGACCGAGCTCGAGACCGCGAAGATCCCGACCGCGGCAACGATCCAGGTGACCACGACGATCCGGCGGTGGGCCATGGTCCAGCGAGCGATTTCAGCATCTGGTGCCCCGACTTTCAGTAGTTGGCAAATCTGCAAGCCGTGCATTTATACATGAAGCTGTAGGGGCAAAGTCAACACTCATTGCAAAATTTCCCGCTGTGAAGATTTCTTTGGTAAACTCGCGCTAAATGGACTCACCCGAAGCAAGCCTCGCCAGGCCGGGCTGAGGGAACGCAAGAAGCAGCAGACGCGCGAGAAGATCGCCCAGGTCGCGCTGGAGCTGTTCGCCGAGCGCGGTTACGACCAGCACGACGCTGGCCGAGATCGCCGAGGCGGCCGACGTCTCCCCGCGCACGATCTTCGCCTACTTCCAGAGCAAGGAGGACATCCTCTTCTGCGAGGAGCCCGTGGTGTTCGAGCGGCTCAAGGAGACGCTCGAGCAGCGGCCCGCCGGGGCAACGACGGTCGACGCGCTACGCGAGTTCGTGTCGTCCTTCGACGAATCCGACGAGCAGACCAGGCTTCGGAAGCGAATCATCGGCGCGAACGAGGCGACTACGGCTCGGCGAACGCGCCCGCTCGGCGGCGATGGAGGAGCTGGTGACCCAATCGATCGCCCGGGACTTGGGCGACATCGGTCCGGACGACATCCGCCCCCGGCTGATCGCCGCCTCGGTGACCGCAGCGTTCAGCGCAGTTCGCGACCGTCTCCAGCAGGGCTCAGGCGAGCCGATACCCCACGAGGAGGCGCTCGCGATCCTCGACGAGGTGATCGAGTTCCTGCGCGGCGGCCTCGAGGCGCTCCAGCGCGATCGGTCGACGGCTGCCTGAGGCTCAGGGCCGAAGCGGGCCGACGCAGGCGCTCGACGTCATGTGATCCGAAGCGAGCGGCTGATGTAGGAGAGGTGGGAGTTGAAGCCCGTGCCTTGCGGGACAGAGATGACGAGCCCATAACGGCCCGCGGTCACCGGGGTGGAGGCCGCGGTGGCTCCGGCGGCGGAGTAGCACGGCAGGCGCGGGGGGAGCCTGGCGCTGAAGTCGATCGCGCTGAGTGGGTAGTCGGTGCCGGCGATGCGGGCTTCGCAGAAGCGGCCACCGCCGGATAGGTCGCGGGCGTAGAGCGTGAACGAATAGTCCCCGAGCCTCAGGTCGGCGGCGGTGACGTGGATCGTTGTGCCGCGGCGCGCGGTAGCCGGGGCGTGCACGTTGGGGCTGCGACGGGCGAGCGCGATCGCCAACAGCACGAGCAGCATGAGAGCGACCACGATCAGGCGGCCGCCTGCCGAAGCGCCGCCGCCGGAGGCGCCGTTTTGTCCAATTGGTTAAACGCAGTGCCGTTGTCCGTCATCGCGCTTGGACGAGCTTGGCAGGAAGCGTCCGAGCGCTGCTCTAATCGTTCCGAGCGCGACGCATAGCGCGCGGGGCCGAAGGGTTCGCGTGCGAGGGGCGATAGGAGCTCGGACGGATCTACGCGCCCGGCGCCCGGTAGCGCAGTCCGTCGAGCGCGATGTCGAGGATGTGGTCGATCTGCCCGGGGTCGCTGGCCGGGATCTTCGCGATCCCCCCGACCATCTGGATGATCTCGCTCGAGGTCGGTGTCGGCGCGCACGACGCGGGCCTCCTGCGCGCGCTGCAGCAGCGGCTCGCCGGCGGCCCACAGGGCCCCGCGACAGCTGCGAAAGAGCGGGTGCGTCGCGATCGACGTAGTTGAGCAGCTCATGGGCCAGCGCCTGCTTGGTGGCGAGGTACTCGACGAAGCCGGTGCAGCCAGCCGACCAGCGCCTCCCACGGCGGCAGCTCGGAGAGGTCGCTCGGCGGACCGGCACAGCGCCCTCGACCTCGTCGACGTAGACCGCCTCGAGCAGCGCCTGCCGGTTGGGGAAGTGGCGATACAGCGTCCCGATCCCCACCTGCGCGCGCCGCGCGATCTCCTCGAGCGACGTCGAGGTCCCCCCTTCCGCGAATGCATCGCGCGCGGCCGCGATCACCTTGTCGTAGTTGCGCCGCGCGTCCGCACGCTTGGGGCGCGACGCAGTGAGCTGATCAACGGCGTCGGTGGTGCTCATCGTGGACGTTCCCGGGCAATTCGCTTGACAACCGGAGGGGGCCTCCGTATAGTACCGGAGGGTGCCTCCACTTCTTCCGGAGGCGGGCTCCACTTTAGCACCGCCCGTGTCAGCCGTCAACCAGTTGGGATCCACGACATGAACACCGCCTCCTCGCCCGCCCCGACCACCGACCGCCGCCGCTGGATGGGTCCTTGCGGTCGTCTGCCTCGCGCAGCTGATGATCGTGCTCGACATCACGATCGTGAACGTCGCGCTAGCCGTCGATCCAGCGCGACCTCCACTTCACCCAGGGCAACCTCACCTGGGTGGTCAACGCCTTCCTCGTCACGTTCGGAAGCCTCCTGCTGCTCGCCGGCCGGCTCGGGGACCTGCTCGGGACGCAGGCGCGTGTTCCTGCCGGCGTGCGTCGTGTTCACCGCCGCCTCGGCGCTATGCGGCTCTGGCGCCCAGCTCAGGGCTCGCTGATCGCGCCCGCTTCCTGCAGGGCGTCGGCGGCGCGCTGCAGGCCTCGGTGATCCTCGCGATCATCGTCACCGAGTTCCCCGAGGCAGCCGACCGGGCGCGGGCGATGAGCGCCTACGTGTTCGTCTCGGTGTCCGGCGGATCGCTCGGCCTGCTGGCCGGCGGCGCACTGACCCAGGCGCTGAGCTGGCACTGGATCTTCTTCGTCAACCTGCCGATCGGGATCGCCGCGATGATCCTCGGCAGGGCCCTGATCCCCAAGGACGAGGGCCGCGGGCTTGGCGACGGCGTCGACTGGCTCGGCTCGATCCTCGTCACCGCGTCGCTGATGACCGCCGTCTACGCGATCGTGCAGGCCACCAGCTACGGCTGGGGCTCCACGCGGGTGCTCGGCTTCGGCGCTGCTCGCGGTCGCGCTGATGGTCGCGTTCCTCGCCCTCGAGGCGCGGATCGAGAACCCGATCATGCCCCTGCGCATCCTCCGGCTGCCCGGACTGGTCGGCGCGAGCGCCGTGCGGGGGTTCCTCGTCACGGGGATGTACTCGACCTTCTTCCTCGGGACGCTCTACCTCGAGCACGTGCTCCACTACAGCGCGCTGCAGACCGGCATCGCGTTCCTTCCCTGGACGGTGACCGTCGGCCATCCTGTCGCTCTGGGCATCACCGCGCGCCTGGTCGCCCGCTTCGGCCCGATGCGCGTGCTCGTCGCCGGCATGGTGACGGCGATCGTCGGACTTGCGCTGCTTACCACCGCGCGGGGCGCACACGAGCTTCTTCCCCACGATCTTCTTCGCGTACTTCTCGATCGGCCTGGGGATCGGCAACGCGTTCATGCCGCTGCTGACGATCGCGATGGCCGACGTGCCGGCGGCCGACGCCGGACTGGGCTCCGGCATCACCAACGTCTCACAACAGGTCGCCGGAGCGCTCGGCCTCGCCGTGCTCGGCACGATCGCGACCAACCACTCAAAGGCGCTCGAAGCCCGGGGTCACACGCTCGCCAGCTCACTGATCGGCGGCTACCACCTGGCGTTCGCGATCGGCGCCGCGAGCATCGCGGCCGGCATCGTCCTGGGTCTCCTCGTGCTGCGCCCGCGACGCCGAGCCGCAGTTGCGGAGAGCGGGTCGGTCGCCTACTTGCCCGCGGAGCCCGAGGTCGAGCGACAGGCCGCATAGCGCTCGCGCTCGGCCTCGCTGAACCCAATCGGAGCCGGTCGGGTCACAGCACGTAATGAGCGCCTCGCTGTCACGCGCGTCCGCGACCCGGCTTGCCTGCACGGTCGGGACGCGGATCGCGCCCGGCGCGGTCTTTGTCGTCTTCGGCGCGGACGAGTTCGTAAACCACGCGCGCGACGTGCGTTCGTTCACGCTTTACGGTCTGCCCTCTCCGAGCGCGTTCTCGTACGCGGTCGGGAGCCTCGAGATCATCGGCGGGCTTGCGCTGCTCTCCGGCCTCGCCCTGCTGCCCGTCGCGATCGCGCTCGCCGGCGACATGGTTGGCGCGATCGTGGTCTCGGGAATCGCCCTCGGAGAGCTTGTGAGCCTCACGCTCGCGCCGGCCATGCTGCTAGCAATGCTGGTCTTGATCGCGCGTGAGCTGCGGGCCCGGAGCGCACCGAACACGTCGACCGCTTTGAAACGGCCGGGACCATCACGACACCCCAACAACGAGAAGGAGATGCCCCATGGACACAGTCGGTCTGCTCGTCTCACTTGAGGCGAAAGCCGGAAGCGAGGACGACCTGGCGAGCTTCCTGGCGGGAGCGCTACCGCTCGTGCGGGAAGAGCCCGAGACCACGGCGTGGTTCGCCGCGCGCCTCGGGCCGACGCGGTTCGCGATCTTCGACACGTTCCCCGGTGAGTCGGGGAGAGACGCGCACCTCGCGGGCCAGGTCGCCGCGGCGTTGATGCAGCAGGCGCCCGAGCTCCTGGCGCAGGCGCCCACCATCGAACAAGTCGACATCCTGGCCGAGAAGCTCCCGTAGACGCCGCGCGTGGGGCGCGCAAAGAGACCTCCGTGCACTGTTCGCGCCGCCGCGAGGGGCCGCGGAGTCCGCTCCAGTGACGATCGCGATCTGCACGTCAGCGGATCCGGACGGACCTCGGGTTGACGTTTCCATAGCGGTCGCGAGCTTCGTGGGCGGCGATCGTCACGTGAGCGCCCCGTGGAATCGGGAAGGCGGCCGCGACGCGCTCGCGCTCGACATGGCGGCGGCCGTCGACCAGGAACGTGATGCTGCCGCCGGCGGCTGCCCGGGGCCGGAATGTCCAGTCGTTCAGCAGGAAGGGCTGCGGGTAGGTGAGCTGAACCGCGTCGCCCGAGATCTGTGGGGTCAGCAGCGCACCGGCCCTGACCCGGAAGGCGCGCGAGGCGACGGCGTACCGCTTGGCCGTGATCACGAACCGGTACTTACCGGGCGCGGCCGTGAGCGGGACCTCCCAGCGCGTCCAGGTAATGGCCATTGGAGTCCGAGGACCACAGGATCTGCATCCCGAGGTCGTCCGCGACACGAGACCAGCGCCGGCCTGCCGGCCGCTGGACCGTGACGAACGCGCGGTCGACGGGACGATCGATCCCGTTGGCCCCACCGTCCCACGCGAACGCCGGGTGACCGAGGCGGACCGCCGCGCCCGGCTGCGCGGCTGCGGTGGCGCTCGCCGCTCCGGCGCCGTAGCTCGCATCGGTCATGTGCACCCCGTCGTTGGGGTCATACGGGTACGGACCCGGAGCCGGCTGGTTGTCGACGAGCCGCTTGGCGAGATCGACCAGCGTGTCCCGCAGCACCAGCGACGAGTACTCCCCGTAGAGCGTGAAGCCTCCCTCGTAGGCCTGCTGCTCGTACTCAGGCGGAGTCGTGAAGTAGCTGAGGTAATCGCCGGCGTAGCCGACGATCACCACCCGCCTGATGCCCGCGCCTCCGACGGCCGCCTGGACCGCTGAACGGATCAGCCGGCCGGTTCCGACCGTTGGCTCGCCGGCGATCGTCGTGATCAGTCCGTCCCCCAGCCTCAGTGCCGTGAATGGCACCGCCTGCGGCACGCTCCCCTTCTCGTCGAGCACTGTGATCTTGTCGCCCGGCGGACCGACGTCGAATGGCAACTTGTCGCCCTCCTGCGCCAACCCGTCGTAATAGAAGATCGTGCGCCCCTCCTCCGAGCCCGCGCCGGCGGCCTGACCGATCCACGGAGTCGAGTCGATCGGCCCGCCGCTGGTCTGCTGCCCGCACATGCAGACCCTCGTGAAGCGCAGCGCGAACGCGGGCCGACTGGTCATCGCGTGACCGGCCTGGCGCCACGCCGCGAGCATTGCCGCCGCCTCGCGACGCCCGATGTACTCGGCATCGGCCGGCCCGTTGTACTGGATCCCGGAGGTCATGTCCCCGGCGTCGCCGTTCGCGAACGCGTTGACAACGTCCTGCGAGGCGGGCACGTGCCCGGCACTGCGAATCGTGGCCTCGACCACCCGCTCAGCCGCGCCCTGGTGGTCCCCGCTGTAGTGCCAGAAGTTCTCGTGGTCGACCGTGCCGTGGTTGGCGAACGTCGAGTAGATCCCGACCGGCATGCGGCGGCGCGTCCGCCCGATCCGCCGGTACTGGTCGATCCGCAGGACGTTGACCGTCGGGTCGATCGTGTCGGGGTAGCCGCCGGGGTCCTGACTCGCGCTCCCACCGTTCGGCCCCTCGCTCAATCCGTAGTCAGCGAGGTGCGCGCCGAGGCTGCGATTCTGGGTGATCCCCAGCAGCTCGGTTTGGCCCCAACCGATCGCTCCCGGCCGGAGATCGTCGTATGCGCGGTGGATCGCGAGCGCCAGCTGCCGGGTCATGAAGCTGTACATCACCGGGTCCGGCGCCGAGTTGGTGATGCGGGATAGCGTCGGGTTGCTGTTGCTCGGCAGGATCGAGTTGTAGCTCGAGAAGTTCATATAACCCGACTGCGAGCTGTGCGTGTGGGTCGCGGAGTCGATGATGTTCGCCTCCGAGAATCCGAGGCCCGCAAGCAACGTGGCGGCGTCGCGAATCATCCCGGCGCTCAACGCGAACAGGTCCTCGGTCACGAGCGCGACCTTCTGGCCGCCCTCCTCGATCACGATCGCGCGCGCATACAGACGCTCCTGCTGACCGATCGCCTCCGCACACGTGCACGACCAGCCTCCCTTGAACACGTTCGTCACGGGCGTGATGTCGGCTCTGCCGACTCCGACCAGCAGCTGGGCGTTCGCTGCACGTGCACCGGGCGCGGCGGTGAGCAACAAGGTGACCGTCGCGGCCGCGGCGGCGGCGCAGACGGCGCGTGGCCGGCCCACGGCCCTGATCCGGCCCCTCGCAAACGCGCTAAATCCCCGCATGACCGCGGGAACTCTAGGGCGGCGCGGCAGGTCAAGCGCCGGACCGTGAGCGGAGCGCGAGGCGCGCCCGACTCAGCAGGTCGGCGCGCCGACCAGACCCGCCGCCCACGCGATCCCACCCGACACCAGCGCCACCTGGCGAGCGTCGCTCCACGTTTGCAAGAAGTGGCCCAGGGCGTCGTAGAACACGCGACCGCGGCCGCTGCGTCGGCACCACACGAGCGGACGGTCGGGGCCGCCGCTATGCGTGTCAAGCCGCACCAGGACGTGCACCCGGGGACGTGGATCGCGCTTGAAGACGTAGAACTCCTCGTGGATCGTGAAGCTCGCCGGGAGGGCCCGAGTAGCCGGAGTGCCGCGATCTTCGACGATGAGCCGCTCGGTGCTCGGCAGTGGGTGGTAGCTGAACTCGGCGCCGATCAGCCGGATGTAACCCGGCCAGTGGTGAAAGGTGTCCGTCGCGGAGTGAAAGCCGACGAGTCCGCCCCCATCGTCCACGAACGCGACAAGTGCACGCTTCCCCGAGGGGCTGAGCGGAAGCTCGCCGGTCGTCAGCAGGAACACGACCGCGGCGGCGTGCTTTAACGCGCTCGGCGTGAGGCTCGACGCAGTCGCCAGGAACACGACGCGGTAGCGGCCGTCACGGGCCGCCACGCGCCGGAGGGCATCAATCGCCGACGGGATCGACGCGTGGTGGAAGCCGAGCGTCTGGGTTAGCACGAGCACCGTTCGGGTCGGTTTGCTCGTCCCAGCGAGCGAGGCTGGGCGGGTGCCGGAGACCCCGTCCGACGTACCACACGATGCGATCAGAACCGCTGCGGTGACGATGCCGGCGAGCTTGCTCGTTGTCTTAGCTACGGCTATCGGCCGACGGTGGTCTGGTAATGCCAAGTCCGCCCGCCGTCCTTGGAGACGTACTCCCACGCGGGGGTCCCGCTGAACGACCCGACAAATGCCAGCAGGTGCCCGCCGAGCTCAGGCACGACCGCGAGCGGGCCGCCGGCGGTGAACAATGCGCTGTACCAGTTCTTGCCGCCATCGCGCGTGGTGTCGATCACCTGCCCACCACCCCACGCGAACACCGTCTTGCGATTGACCGCCCCGATGTACACCACCGCGAGTGGTGCCTGCGCGGCGTGCAGGTGTAGCGCCGGTCCGTCGGTCCTCCACGTTTTTCCGCCATCGGCCGTCGCCACCGCGTAATCCGCGTCGCTGGGAGACGCGAGCGCGAATCCGTGCTTGGCGTCGGTGAACACCCGCTGTCCGAAGAGACTCGCAGAGCTCACCTTGGTACCGGGCGCAAGCGTGCCCGGCCTTCGGGTGATCCGGACCGCGGTGACGGTCTTCGGGGGCGTGGCCGCCGCCGAGGCCATGCGCGACGCACCGGATACGGCGACGCTGCTCGACCCGAGCAGTGCCGCGCTCACGGCTAACGCCACGACGGCGATTCGCGGAGACGAAACTGATGGCACGAAACCTCCTCTTATGGACATGGCCCGGCGCGTTGGTTGAAGTGTGGCACGCAATCTGCGCTCAGCTCAGGCGGCCCGGAACACGCGAAAGTCACCGCTGACGGTGTTGCCTCGGACGACGACCGTCGGGCCGTCATCGTCGCCGGGAATGCCCGAGAGCGGGACCTCTGAGCTGAGCTTGCCGGACGCCGAGGCTGCGTCCACGTCGATGCTTGTGCCGGTCGCGATGCCGAGCCCGATGTCGCCGGAGACGCTCTGCACGTTCACATTGCCCTCCCGCAGCGAGTCAACCCGCACCTCGCCCGAGACTGACTTCACCGACACCGAGCCCTCGACCGACTCGGCGGCGACGTCCCCCGAGACCGACTGCACGCTCAGGTCGCCAAAAACGCGGGCGAGCCGCACGTCTCCGCTCACGGTCTTAGCGTCGGCGTTCCCGCGGATCTCTCCCGTTGCACGGATGTCGCCGGAGGCGGATCTGGTCTCGAGCCCGCCGAAGGTACCGTCGAGCGTGGCCTCCCCCGCGGCAATCGTTATCGCGACGCGACTGCGGTGCGGGATCCGGGCGCGCACGTGGAGCGATCTGTCGAACCGACCCCACACGCGGGTAAACGGCTTTCGCCGCGGCTCGACAACCAGCCGGTCTCCGATGAGTTCGACTTTCATCGTCTCGACGACCTTTTGCGAGCCTTCGAGGTCCATCGTCGACTCGGTGCCGTCGACCGTCGCGACGTCTATCTGCGCGGAGGGGACCTTGACCTCGAGTCGGACTGGCCGCGGTGTGGGGAAGTGTTGCTCGGCCATCGTTCAGGGCTCCTTTCAGCTGCGGCCGTAGCCGGTGAGGCGGCGGCTGCCGCCGGTGGAAGGACGCGGCTCGAGCGCGCGGTTAAGTGCTTGGACGAGCCATGTGTTGACGGACACGCCGTTGCTCGCCGCGGTCGCCTCGAGCCGGGACTTCAGGCTCTCCGGCAGGCGCAGGGTGATCCTGGCCGTGAAGACCTCGTCGGCCGCTTCGGCGGGCGCGGGCTCCACATCGTCGATGTGGACGAGCTCCAAGTCGCCGCCGGCGACACGGAGCTCGACGTGGCCCTGGTCGAGCTGCGCGGAGAGCTCGAGCGCCGCCTCTGCGAGCGCCTCCTGGAGGCGACGGGCGAGCGATGACTCGAGCGCGACCGCTAGAAGATCAGCAGCTCGGGCCGTCGACTCGTCACCGACCGCCGCGACCCGCGCGATGTCCTCGGAGATCGCCTGGGCGTATCCGTCGATTTGCATGATGTCATCGTGACATCAGTGTGACGTCATGTCAAGTCATGGTGATGTCACGCCGCGGGAACCAATCGCCTCGACCCATCCTCTCGACCCCCGCAGTCACGGGAGGGCTCCGATGCCCGGGGTACGTCTGCGGGGCGTCAGAGTCGTCCGTTCTCACGCAGCCAGGTCAAGGCGCGGATCGTGACGTTGCCGCGCCAGTCGGTCGTCTGCGCCGGCGACCAGGCCAGCCAGTCGAACACCCAGCCGCCGTCCTGCTGCTGCTCGGCCTCGACGGCGTCGAGGTGAGTCTCGATCTGATCCTCGCGCACCAGCCGCCGTGACCGGCTGCCTGGGCGGGGAGAGAGATCGAGCGGGCGCAGCGCCTCTCCCTCGACGCCGCCGGCGGGGGCGACCGCGGAGGTGTCGACGCGTTCGGAGAGCGACGTGATCGCCGCGCCAGCGCGCTGCTCGTCGGGAACCGCATCGAGGAATCCGCAGGCGAACTTCAGCCAGTACCCCCCTGGCTGCTCGGTTGTCTCGATCGACCGCCAGCACCACTCGGTGGCGAGGTCGAGCCACGCATCGTCCGTCACGCCGCCGGCGTGGAGGGCCGCGGCCAGGCCGAGCGTCAGAACCGATCCGGGCCCAGGCTGGAACCACGACGCGTGCGGGTAGCCCTCGAAGCCGGGCACCACGGACGGGATGCCGCCGTCTCGGGACGCGATCGACGCGATGAAGCCGCGCGCATCGCGGGCGAGCCCGCCGTCCGCCGCGCCGGCCTCGTTGAGGATCTCGAGCGCGTAGAGCGTCGGCGCCGGCTGGCTGCCCGGGCAGCGTAGGTCGGGCTCGAGCGCGTGGCCGAAGCCGCCGTCGGGGTTGCGGTAGCCGCGCAACGCCTCAACGACTGGGTCGGCCGGCCCATCGGCGAACAGCATCGTGTAGCGGTGGCGGTCGAGCAGGCGGGCTGCTGACCAGATGAAGTTCTCGGCGGCGCGGTGATCGATTGACATGCCCCCACGCTACGCGGCAGTGGGGGTGCGGTCTTTGAGAAATCGGACAGGCGAGACGCCCGCGAGGCGAGTCACCTCGGCGGTCATGTGGGCCTGATCGGCGTATCCGGCCTCAAGCGCCAGCTCGACCAGCGGCGCGGGCGGGAGCGCCTGCAGCCGCCGGAAACGCAGTACCCGCGTCAGCATCTTCGGCCCGTACCCGACCGCGCCGTTGACGCGACGGTGCAGCTGGCGCGCGCTGACGCCGAGCTCGTCGGCGACGGATCCAACGCGTGCGCGCGGGCGTCCCAATGCGACGACCGCGGCGCGCACGAGCGGATCGAGCTCCACTCCCCGCAGCTGAACGGCTTGCAGCAGCCGCGCTTGTGGGTCCGGGTCCGCGGCCAGCTCTGTGAGTAGCGCGGCGACGACGTCGCGCCCCAGAACCTCGGCGGCGTCCGGCGAGAGATCGCACAGCTCCGACGCCGGCAGTCCCAGGACGGCGCCGGCCGCGCCCGGCCGCAACCGCGCCCCGACAAACCGCGAGCCCGGCTCGACCATCACGACGCGAGGCCGGGTATCAGGCCCGGCGACGGTTAGCCGGCTGCCCGACCAGATCAGATCCACGCAGGCATCCGGCACGATGTGCTGCTCGTGCCGAGTCGTCGCGACCTGCTCCCAGGTGCAGGCCACCAATGGCGAGCCCTCGAGGCGCTCGACGTAACTCACAGGGCCAACGCTACCCGGCTCGCGCTCGGAGCTTGACACCCCCACGTCGCCGGGCCCGCTGTCCGCCCAAGCCAGGAACTCGGCGGTGCTCCTAGATGCCCGAGGTCGCGGCCGCCCGAGGTGTTCCCGGCCGAGGAGAAAGGCGTTTCGCATTAGCCAGAGAGAGGGGTGTAGTCTCGGCTCATGAGGGCATGGATGCTGCCTTGGTTGCTGCCGTTGGGTGTGGTGGTGTCCGTCGCCCTGATTTCTCTGTCCAGCGCGGTTGGTTACCTCCTCGCTCTTGCGTGGGCCTGGGTTCTCTTTCCCTACGGCGCTGCCTACATCCGGTCTCACGCGCGGATCCCCGGCACCGGCGGCAACGGAGATCCGGACGGCGATACGGACTACTGGCGGACAAGGCCCCTGTAGTCATCCCGAACGCTCGGCGGTTTCAGCCTGCGACCCCGCGGTGGGGCGCGGCGCCCGGGCGGCAGCCAGCCGACCTCGCTGCAGGCCGCGGCGCCGAGCTCCGAAACCAGTGCGTCTATGTACCGCTCCGTCATCGCTCCTCGTCCGGCTCGGAACCGCGCGCACGACCGCGGATAGGATCGGCGCCGTGATCAAGCGCGCGCGGAGGATGGAGCCAGTACGCGGCTTCGGCATTGACCGCGTGGCCGCGGCCGCCGAGACGACACCGCCTGCAGGCCGGCCGGTGCTTCGCTTGGAGAACCTCGACACGGACCTGCCGCTGCCGCCGGAGGCAGTCCCGGAAACGGTGACCGGCCTCGACACCCCAGAGGCGAACAGCTGGCTGCCGTTCACCGGCGACGTCGGGTTGCGCCGGGCGGTCTCAGAATTCACGGCGGCGCGGAGCGGGCACGGTTACGACCCCGAGCGCGAGATCGTAATCACGTGCGGCGGGATGGAGGGGCTGCTGGACGTCGTCCTAGCCCTCGTCGATCCCGGCGACGAGGTGATCGTCACCGATCCGACATACGCCGGCATCGTGAACCGCGTCCGGCTTGCGGGCGGCGTTCCCCGCTTTGTCCCGTTTCGAGACGAGGGCGCCGAATGGCGGCTGGATCGCGACGCGCTGGTCGCAGCGATTGGCGAACGGACGACCGCGCTGCTGCTGATGAGCCCGTCGATGCCGTCGGGCGGTCGGCTGGACGAGGCCGATTGGGAGCTCGTCTGCGGCATCTGCCGAGAGCGCGAGCTCGCCTTGATCTACGACGCGGCGATGGAGCGGCTGCTCTTCGACGGACGGCCACTCGTTCACCCCCTTCATTTCGAGGGGATGGCCGAGCGCACGATCGTCGTCGGGTCGATGTCCAAGGAGCACCGCATGATTGGCTGGCGAGTCGGATGGGTCTGCGGTCCGGCGACTAGCCTCGACGACGTCGGGTGGGTACACATCTACAACACCACGATGCCGACGGCGATCGCGCGAGCGGCCGCCACCGCTGTCCTGCGCGGCCGCCAAGAGCACGTGCAGGAGTGTGTCGAGGAGCTCCAGAAGCGCCGCGACTGCATCCTCGAAGGGCTTCCAGGCTGGCCATTCATTCGACCGGCCGGCGGCTGGTCGTTGCTCCTCGACGTGGCGGCACTCGGCTTCGCGCCCGAAGAGGCGTCGCGTCTGCTCCTCGAGCAGTCCGCCATCGCCGCCACCGGCATGACTGGCTGGGGAGACGCAATCGCATCTCGCCACGTGCGCTTCGTGTTTAGCGCCGAATCACTCGAACGCCTGCGCACCCTCCCAGAGCGACTAGCTGACACCAAGCTCGGCGCCGCTGCTGCCACACGACTCGGCTAGCGCTGAAGACCCGCGCCAGACCGCGCCTCAACGGGCACAGCCTGGATGGAGATGCCAGCCGCAGCCCTCGATCACCCCACGAGGCTCCCGCTCTGCCGGCGAGCGTCGACAGGGGCTTGTTATCGCGACGCGCGCCGGTGGTGCCCACCGACCCCACGACTGCTCGGTCGGGTACGGGCGCCAGCGAACAGCGCGGCGACGCCAGGGTCCATGTAGTAGTCGGTGCCGCCGTCGGCGCGGCCGTCGGTTGCGATCGGAAGGACGCGGCCCAGATGGCGGCTGTAGCGCCCGGGCCAGGCCAGAATGCCGGCGACGCCGTGGGCACCCTTCTCGAGCCCGAGTCGTTTGGCGATGATCTCACCGCCGAAGCGCGTGCCCGGCGCGTCGGCGAGTAGGTCGAAGAGCTCGCGCGCGGGCGGCGCGAGCTTGCCGTAGAGCCAGGCGGCCTGGTCGGCATCGTCTGCCGACCAGGCACGCGTCTCACCTTGACGACGCCACCCGCGCGGGCCGCGGCCGCCACGTCCCCGAGACGGGGGTGGGGTCCCAGGCTCGGCCGCCAAGAAGGACGCGAACCACGAGTAGAACTCGGGCACGCGCTCCTCTGGGACGGCGACTGTGACCTGCTTGTCGGCCATCAGACCTCGCTGATCCCGGCCGCCTGCTCGGTCGCTGCACGCTCGGCGGCGTCGCGGCGCTCGGCGCACCGGCGCCCGTGCCCGCCCCTGTGCTGCCTGCCGTATCCGCCTCTGCGGCCTCGGCCGCGCCGGCCGGCGAGAAACCGGCCGAAGAATGCGTGGAACTCAGCCACTCGGTCCTCGGGGACATCGACTGTGACCTGCTGGTAGTTGGTTGTCGTTGGGTTTTCGCTTGAATCCATTCGGGACTCCTTACTTGTTTACCTAACCAGCATAACACAAGTAAATACTTAAGTAAAGATACTCATGCCTGAGCCTCCGGCTACGCGGGCTCTCCCCCGACCGCTGGCCCCACGACGGGGTGCCGGTCCTGACCTACACCGCGTCGTCGGCGCGCTCTGGCCTTCCGCGGGCCTCGCTGGCAGGGTGCTCGACGAGCGCAACGACGCGGCTGGCCATAAACCTAGCGGTGCGAACGGGTTCGCCCGTGCGCGTCACCTCAACGACCTCGACAATGCCCCGACCCGTCGTGATCTCGACTCTGCGTCCGGCCCGGCTGGCGACGATCTCGTACGTCCGAGAACCATCGTCAGCGGCCACGACAACTTCCACGCGATCGCCCTTCATAAACCGAGCGTACTTCGGCCCAGCCGAAGAGGCACTCATCGCCCGGAAACGCGAGTCGGGGTGCGGAGCAACACGACCGCGGTCTCGTTGGCCTCGCTGTGGAAGCCGGCCCGCCGCAGCATCGTCTTAGCCGCCCCGACCACCCGAACGCGAGCTCGAGCCGAAGCGTCTGACTGGCGAAAGCAGCGGCGCGCTAATGGGCGAGAATTCCGTGGTCCAGTTCCCAGCCCAGAGCGCGGCGACGGGACAACGGAAGCTTGCTCACAACGAGATCGTAGGAGTCCTCGATTATGTCGCTCATCATCCGCTCGGGGATAGCGCCGTCGACGATCACGGTGTTCCAATGTCGCTTGTTCAGGTGATAACCGGGGAGCACAGACGGGTGTGCCGCACGCAGCTGCTCGGCGACCAGCGGTTCACATTTGAGGCTGACGCGAAGGGGAACGTCGTCCAGAGCGGAGAGCGCGAAGATCTTGCCGGCGACCTTGAACACCGAGGTCTCGGGCCCGAACGGAAAGGTCTCCTCAGCCCCGGTAAAAGAAAGGCAGTGATCGCGAAGCTGTTTCGGCGTCATCCGTGAGGCTTGGTCGCCAACAGCGTGAACAGGATTGGGAGAGGCTGTCCGTCGAGGCGGAGCCGGTAGCGGCCGTCGGCCTCGCGTGGAACCGCGGGCGGGCGAGGCGACTTGCTTGCCTCCACGTGCTCGGTGAGCGAATCGATCCGCAAGCCCGCTTGGACCGCCGCCGTGACTGTTTCACCGAGGCTGTGAGCGAAGTTGACGGTCTCGCTCGACGGAAGCTCGGCCCGGGGGTCCGCATAGGTGCCGGGCTCGTTAAAGCGGTGCGGTCCGTCGAAGGCGTAGGGGAAGTCGAGCGAGAATGGCTGGTGCTCGGCGACCATCGTGAGCAGCGGATGGATCTCTACGAGCACAAGGCGCCCGCCCGGACGCAACGTCGCCGCCATCGAGCACATCCATGCGGCGATGTCTTCGATCCAGTAGATCGCGCCGATCGTGGCGTAGGCGAGGTCGAACCGCCCGTGCAGGTCGGCGGGGATGCGGTCAGCCTCAGCTTGCACCCAAGTGGCCTCGACGCCCGCGCGTCTCGCCAGCTCCTCGGCCTTCTCCAGCGCCACTGGCGAGAAGTCAAGGCCCGTGATCCGCGCGCCCCGCCGCGCCAGCGAGATCGTGTCGAAGCCGATGTGGCACTGCACGTGGATCACATCCAGCCCATCGACACTACCGACCGAGGCGGCAAGTGCCGCCTGCTCCTCTTCGCCGAGCCGATCGGAGCCGGCGATCAGCGCCTCGGTGTCGTAGATCGGGTCGTCGCCGTGGATCGCTGCGGCTCCGTCCCACCAGGCGCGGTTGATCTCGAGCGGATCACGGTCCACGCTGTCATTGTCGCGATCCATGATGGCGACGCCCACCCCTGGCAACTAGTAGGTGTCGAGCAGCTCGGCCATCGTCAGACCGCTCCGGACCGACTCCGGGCGCTCCACGACGATGTCTGAGCCGGGCCTGGCGAACTGGTCGCGGCGCTTAATCAGCAGCCATTGCGGCTTCGCGCCACCACCGGTCCGCTGCAAGGCGAAACCACCGCGGAGCTTCTCGCCATGAAGCACAAACACTGCATGGCCACGCTCGAGCGCCTCCGGCCAGGGCACGCGGCCGCCTTGTTCGTAGTGGCCACGATCCCAAATGATCACCGCCTCACTTCCCGCTCGTCCCTCAAAGCCGTCATGGGCCGAGGCGTGGGTCTCGACTTCCACCGCGAAGCGTTTGACCGTCGGGTCCAGCGACGGACCCTTCGGCACCGCCCAGGAATGCATCACCCCGTCAATCTCGAGGCCGAGATCAAAATGGTGAGCAGTCGCGTGGTGCTCTTCGACGACAAAGACCCCTGCCGGCACGCCGCGTATCGCGAACTGCTCGTGTCCCTCGACCGGGACGGGCGACTCTGATACGGAGTCGACCACCGGCATCGAACGCACAGCAGAGGCCAGCTCCTCGATCGCGCCCCGCTCCCCCTCTGCATGCGCACAGAGGGTGCCGTCCTCGACCAGTCGGACCCAACCAAGCAGACCGAGTCGTAGCGCTCGCGAGCGCACGTCCTCGCGAAGCGAGGGGTCGGACACCTCACCCTCGGCGCGGATCCGCGTAGCAGTCGGTTCGCTCACATGTCAATTCTCTCGCCGCATCCGTAGTTCGGACAGCGCGACGGTGATCGCTGCCGACGCCCGCTCGTCTCAACGCCCCATGGCGCCGTCGGCGCTGGTTATGCCTGCGATCGCGGTCGGCTCAGCGCAGTTCCTGAATGCGGATCAGGTTGCCCGCGGGATCGCGGACCGCGCAGTCGCGAACCCCGTACGGCTGGTCGGTCGGCTCCTGAACGACCTCGGCGTCGGCCTGCACTTGCTCAAACGTACCGTCGAGATCCTTGGTGGCCATCAGGATGGTCGCGTAGGTGCCCTTGGCCATCATCTCGGCGATGGTGCGCCGCTCGTCGTCGGTGATCCCAGGGGTGGCGGCCGGCGGATAGAGGACGATGGACGTGCCGGGGTGGTCGGCGGGGCCGACCGTGATCCAGCGCATCCCGCCGTAGGCGACCTCGTTGCGGACCTCGAAGCCGAGGGTGTCGCGATAGAAGGCCAAGGATGCGTCCGGGTCGTCATGCGGGAGGAAGCTCGAGTGAAGGGTGATGTCCATGGCGGTCACCCTAGCTGCGACACGGTGGCGGGCGCTTCTCGATTCCTGATCGGTTTGGTCACCTGTTTTGCCACGCACGACGGCATCCCCGCCGTCGCTCGCGCCTCGTCGCGGCGATAGGTGCTGGGCGGCATCCCGACCAGCTCCGTGAAGCGAGTGCTGAAGGTGCCGAGCGACGAGCAGCCGACCGCGAAACAGACTTCGGTGACATTGAGGTCACCACGACGCAGCAACGCCATCGCGCGCTCGATACGCCGCGTCATCAGGTAGCCGTACGGCGACTCGCCGTAGGCGAGCTTGAACTCGCGGCTGAAGTGCCCGGCCGACATGTGCGCGTCGCGGGCAAGCGCCTCCACGTCCAGCGGCTGCGCGTACTCGCGGTCGATCCGGTCGCGAACGCGGCGAAGCAGCGCGAGGTCGCGCAGGCGCTGCGTCGCGGCGGGTCTGCCGGTCACGTGCGAAATCGTGCCAGATACGACTGTGTGGAGAGCAGGATGAATGCCTACTCGGTCCTTTCGAGCACGTCCGTTGCCGGTTAGGTGGGACGAGTCGAAACAGATGAGAGAACTCGTCTCACGGTGTCCGCGGGGCCTCAGTCATGTGCCGACGTAGACCGCTAGGTGCTCGCCGGTGAGGGTGGAGCGGGCGGCGACGAGGTCGGCGGGTGTCCCCTCGAAGACGAGCCGGCCGCCGTGATGGCCGGCGCCGGGGCCGAGGTCGATGATCCAGTCCGCGTGTGCCATGACCGCTTGGTGGTGCTCGATGACGATGACCGACTTGCCGGAATCGACGAGCCGGTCGAGCAGGCCGAGCAGCTGCTCGACGTCCGCTAGGTGGAGGCCGGTGGTCGGCTCGTCCAGGACGTAGAGGCCGCCCTTCTCGGCCATGTGGGTGGCCAGCTTGAGCCGCTGCCGCTCTCCGCCGGACAGCGTGGTGAGCGGTTGACCGAGCCTGAGGTAGCCGAGCCCAACGTCGGCGAGCCGGCCGAGGATGGCGTGTGCGGCCGGCGTGCGTGCCTCCCCGTCGCCGAAGAACTCCTCGGCCTCGGTCACCGACATCGCGAGCACCTCGCTGATGTCGCGGCCGCCGAGGCGGTGGTCCAGCACCGATGTCTCGAACCGCTTCCCCTCGCACTCCTCGCAGGTGGTTGCCACGCCGGCCATCATCGCCAGGTCGGTGTAGATGACGCCGGCGCCGTTGCAGTTGGGGCAGGCGCCCTCGGAGTTGGCGCTGAACAGTGCCGGCTGCACGCCGTTGGCCTTCGCGAACGCCTTGCGGATCGGGTCCAGCAGTCCGGAGTACGTCGCCGGGTTGCTCCGTCGCGATCCGCGAATCGCGCCCTGGTCGATCGACACCACACCCGCGCCGGCGGGGATCGACCCGTGCACTAGCGAGCTCTTGCCGGAGCCGGCGACGCCGGTGATGACGACCAGGACCCCGAGCGGGATGTCGACGTCGACGTCGCGCAGGTTGTGCGCCGTCGCGCCGCGGATCTCGAGCGTGCCGCTGGGCGTGCGCACCGCCTCCTTCAGCGCGGCCCGGTCGTCGAGATGCCGGCCCGTGATGGTGCTGCCAGCCCGCAGCTCGTCGACGGTGCCCTCGAAGCAGACGGTGCCGCCCGCCGTACCGGCGCCGGGGCCGAGGTCGACGACGTGGTCGGCGATCGCGATCATCTCCGGCTCGTGCTCCACGACCAGCACCGTGTTGCCCTTGTCCCGAAGCCGCAGCAGCAGGTCGTTCATCCGCTGCACGTCATGAGGGTGCAGCCCGACGGTCGGCTCGTCGAAGACGTAGGTGACGTCGGTGAGCGAGGAGCCGAGCTGGCGGATCATCTTGACGCGCTGCGCCTCGCCGCCCGACAGCGTGCCCGCCGGCCGGTCGAGCGAAAGGTAGCCGAGTCCGATCTCCACGAACGACTCAAGGGTCTGCTGCAGCGTCGCGAGCAGCGGCGCCACGGACGGCTCGTCGAGGCCGTCCACCCACTCGGCCAAGTCGGTGATCTGCATCGCGCACGCCTCGGCGATGTTGATCCCCTTGATTTTCGAGGACCGGGCTGCCTCGCTGAGCCGGCTGCCGCCGCACTCGGGACAGGTCGTGAACGTGACCGCCCTGTCCACGAACGCCCGGATATGGGGCTGCATCGCCTCCTTGTCCTTGGAGAGGATCGACTTCTGGATCCGCGGAATCAGCCCCTCATAGGTCATGTTGATCCCGGCGATCTTCATCCTGATCGGCTCGCGGTGGAGGAAGTCGTGCAGCTCCTTCTTGGTGTACTTGCGGATTGGCTTGTCCGGGTCGTAGAAGCCCGACGCACCGTAGAGGCGAAAGTTCCACCCGCCCGCCTGATAGCCCGGGACGGTGATAGCGCCCTCGTTGAGCGACTTGGAGTCGTCGAAGAGCTGGGCGAGGTCGAGATCGGAGATCGTGCCTCGGCCTTCGCAGCGCGGACACATGCCGCCGGTGCGGGTGAAGGTCGCCTTCACGGTCTTGCTGGCACCGCGCTCGATCGTGATCGCACCTCTCGCTCGGACCGAGGCGACGTTGAAGGCAAACGCGCTGGGCGAGCCGATGTGCGGCCGCCCCAGTCGGCTGAAGAGGATGCGCAGCATCGCGTTGGCGTCGGTCGCGGTGCCGACCGTGGAGCGCGGGTCGGCACCCATCCGCTGCTGGTCGACGATGATCGCGGTCGTCAGCCCTTCGAGTACGTCGACCTCGGGCCGCGCGAGCGTCGGCATGAAGCCCTGCACGAAGGCGCTGTAGGTCTCGTTGATCAGCCGCTGCGACTCCGCGGCGATCGTGTCGAAAACCAGCGAGCTCTTGCCCGAGCCGGAGACACCGGTGAACACGGTCAGTCGTCGCTTCGGGATCTCGATGCTGAGGTCCTTGAGGTTGTTCACGCGCGCGCCGTGCACGCGGATCAGATCGTGGCGGTCGGCAACCTGCGCCGCACGCGACCGCGTGTCCGTCCTTGTGGCCATGCTCATCGTGCGTCCATGGGGCCGCCGCAGCGTCTCCGCGCCGGAGTCTGGATCGGCACTCACCGGTCCTCAATCAGCCCGAGCACATTGCCGTCGGGGTCGATGAAGGTGGCCACGAGGCGGCCGCCGCCGACGTCGTGCGCGGGTTCGCTCACGGTGGCACCCGCGGTTGTCACCTCGGCCAGCTTCGCCTCAATGTCCGGCACGTGCCAGTAGGCCACCGGTGAGGTCATGCCCTGCGGTCCACCGCCCGGCACCAGCCCGATTTGTTGGCCCGCGGCCTCGAAGCCGACGTAGTAGGACGAGTCGGTCGTCGGCGGTACGCCGAGCAGGGCGGCATACACCGGCTTGGCCCTCGACAGGTCGGACACGGGATGCAGCACGGTCTTGATTCCCTGGGTGGAAGACTCGGTCATGCTCACTCCTGAATTCGCGGTGGTGATGTCCATGGCGGTCAGGCTAGCTGCGGCTTGATGACCGCGCTTCTCGATTCCTGATCGGTTTGGTCACCTGCTCGCCACGCAACACGGCATCCCCGCCGTCGCCCCGGCTCTGCAGGCGCCGCGCGTGGGCGGGGCGCTCGGCCCTCGGCAGCTATCCGGTTACGTTCGCCCACTAGAGCTCGAACGAGCGATCGTGATCTACCGCGGCGTACGTAACCCCCGGCGGCGCCGCTCTTGGTTACCTCGTCGTTTCAGCGCGGCAGGGCCGTGGCTGGCCCGCCCGTGATGGACGTGCCAGCCGGCGTCCCTGAGCTTTGCGGCGGCGTTTAGCCGACGACCTTGTAGGTGTACGGGATGTTGATCAGCTCGTCACCGGTGAGCGTGATCAGATTGAAGGTGTCAACGCCGAGGAACCCCTGGACCACCGTGCCAGGGCGCGCGTTCGGGGTGAAGGTGACCGTGATCGTGCCGGTCTGGCCAGGCCCGAGGCTCAGTGGCGTGTAGGACGCGGTCGGGTTCACGCTCTGCGCCCAGACGTCGCCGCTGCTCGCGGACACCGCCGAGTCGAACGGGTTGGTGTTCGCGACCGCCGCCAGGTTCACAGTCCCGGAGGTACGGGTTGTGAACGGGCCGGTGGCGTCGGGGAGGCCGAAGAAGAACCCGGGCGCGAGCTCGGGTGCCGACAGGGACGCGGCCGCTTGTTGCCGGACGAGGTGCCGAGCACGTCGGGGTCTCCAAAGGCCCAGGAGACGTCCATCGTGATCGGCACCGTGCCCTGGGCGGCCACGTCGAGCGTGCTGGTGTCTGGCGGGAGCAGCCAGTTTGGCTGGGCGGACACCGACAGCGGCAGGCTCACGTTGTTCACGTCAGAGCCGAGCAGCTCCTGCGAGGCCTGGTTATTCAGCCGTGCATCAGCGAAGAAGTCCTTCCTGATATTTCCGGTATTGGTGATCGTGACGGTCGCCGTGGCCGGGTGCCCGGCTCGCAGCATCGTCTTCGGGGAGTTGGGTATCGCGCTGCTACTCACCTTCGGCGCGGTGAACGAGATCGATCCGTTTGAACGGCTCGGACAGGTGAGCTCCGTCGCCTGGGCCCGCATCGAGCAGGACCAGGGTCCAGAGTCCCGCGGCCGGCGTCCGGCGGAAGAACTGCATGGTTTTGCCATACCCCTGGAAGGCGTCGCTGGCGTTGAACTGCGCATTCGACTGTGCATCCAGCGGCTCGCCGTTCGGATCGATGAGGAACCCTTGCAGGTTGTAGCTGTTGTCAGCCAGCTGGACCCCGAGGTTCAGCGATGGCTGCCCCGACGGTACGTTGAACTGGTATGTGAACGACTGGCCGGCGTTGAAGGTCGAGCCTCCGCCGGTCAGCGTGCCGCTGAAGGCGCCACGGGCCGAGGTCAGCGGGACCAATGCGCGCAGCACGATCGGGATGCTCCCGTCGGCGCTGCTGCCGGTGCCGAGGTGCAGCTTGAGCGCCTCGTCCCCGGCCTGGCCGGCGGTGACGCTCACCTGGAACGTGCCCGACTGTCCCGGCGCGAGCGTCAGAGAAGACGGCGAGACCGAGCCCGCCGAGTGGAACACCTCGGTCGAGTAGGAGAACTGAACCGGGCCGAAGTAATGGGCGTTGCTGACGGTGAAGATCACCGCCGTCCAAGTGCCAGGCATGGGGTTGTGCACCTCAACGTGCCCAAACCCGCTCTGGTCGGTGCCGATCAGCGAGTACGCGGCGACGTTGCCCGCCGGGTCGAACAGGGTCTCGAACGCGACGCCACCGATCTGCTCGTCGTTCCAGGTGATGTTGCCGTTCAGGTTGTCGGCCCCGGACGGGACCCTGAAGGTCCGCTTGGCGTAGTAATCGGTGTTCCCCTCGCCGTCGATGTACGTCGGGCTCGAGGAACTCAGGTTGACGGTGCCGGTGTCGGCTGAGACCGTTGTCGGGCGGCCCGAGACGGTCGGGGTGACCGTCTGGGACCCGCTGCCCTCGTTGGTTACGCCGACGCTGAACGCGGCGGTCTGGCCCGCGTTCACGGTGGCGTTCAGCGCGGGCTGGCTCACCAGCAGGGTGCTGCCATGAGGGCTGGCCGTGCCGATGGACTCGGCGAGCTGCACCGCCTTGAGAGTGTTGACCAGCCCGGCGCCCTGATGGTCGGCGGGTGCGTCCAGGTCGCTGGCGGTGCTGACGATGATCTGCTTGACCAGCGCCGGGGACGGCATCGCCCCCCCATGGGTGTTGGCATACGCCTCGATCACCAGCGCCGCGGTGCCCGAGGTCTCTGGCGCCGACGCGCTCGTGCCGCCAGCCGCCCAGATTGGCGGCGGATTGGAACCGTGGTCGATGTCAGCGCAGCCCTGGAACTCCGACGTGTTGCTGCTGCACAGCGACCAACCACGGTCGCATGGGGCGACCACGTCGACCGTGTGCGGGTTGAACTGGGTGATGCCATCGGAGCTCAGCGCGGTGATGTTGTTGTCCTCCCAGCCGCCCGGCGAAAGCTGCGTGCCGTACCGCGTGGTCTGGCGGTAGACCCGATAGGTCGTCGTCCCGCCGACCGCGATCACTCCACGAGTGGTGGCCGGAGCGCCGATGTTGTTGAACGGGCCCGCGTCGCCGCTGCTCGCCACCACCGTCACGCCGGCGGACACGGCTGCCTGTCCGCCAGGGCAACCGGGTCGTTCTGCGTGTCGGGCACCGGGTTGCCGCCGAACGACTCGTTCAGCACGTTGACGTGGTCGTTCATCACGGCCCACTGGATCGCCTGGATGATCTGCGAGTTGAAGAACCCGGGATTGCTCCCCGCCACGTTCAAGACGGCCAGGCTGGCGCCGGGCGCGATGCCCTCGATCTTGATGTTGCACCCCGCAGGCAGCGGGTGCGCCGGGTTGACGAAGCCGGACAGGTCATAGGTCTGGTCGCCTTGCGAGGCGATCGTCCCAGCGTCCAGGAACGCCTCCCGGCCGTCCGTAGGTGCGTTCGGCCCGAAGCCGCTGAAGTCCTGATAGTCGAACACGACGTGCTGGCCGTTCGCGCGGATGAGGTCCGGGTTGTTCGGGTCGATGCCGTCGGCGATGATCCCGACCTTGACCCCCGTCCCGTCCGCGATCTGCTCAGCGGCGGACACGTTCATCACCTCACGCGCCTCGGGCTCGATCAGGGGCTTCGACGGATTGCTCGGACAGATCTGCTGCGTACTGGGGGACTGAATCGAGTGGTTCTGTTTCCCTCCCCCGACGGCCAGCGCCGGGCCGGGGCCGGCGCTCAGCGACGGGCTGGGATGGAAGGCGTCGGGGACCACGGCTAGGACCGACGGATTTGCCCGTAGCCGCTTGATCTCAGCGGCGGAGATCGTGGCCGCGATCGCGTTGATGATCTGGAAGCTGTGGACGTGCGGGGCGTGGACCTGCGCCAGCTCAGCCCGAACGCCCGCCTGAGAGGCCATGATTGCGCTCGCTCGCGCTCGAGCGGTGCGTGCTCGGGCTGGCAGGTTCGACAACTGGTTTCTGATGATGATGATCGAATGGTGCGTTGCGCCGGCGGACAGCCGGCGGACCTCGGCCGCGGACAGAACCGACCGCCCGCCGCGAACGACCTGGTGAGACGACCCAGCCGCGAGGGCTACCCCGCCGACCGCCAGCGCTAGCAGCCCCGCGAGCAGCGCGACCAGAGAACGAGACCGAGAGCGCATGGATCCCCTCCGGAAACCAGGTGGCGGTGACCGAACACGATCACGCGACAATCACAGCTCCGATCCCGGCGTCAGTCTCGGCGATCGCGGGCGGCGTCGTCAAGACCCGGCCACCAACTTCGTGTTCTGCCTGGGAACCACGGCCGGCCCGTGTTCGACGCTCAGATCCGCCGAGCCGCGGTGTCGGCGTGTGGGGTTGCCCGGAGCAGGTGCTGCTTGAGCTGGCGGCGTCGGACCCAAGGGCGTGCGCGTAAATGCGGTCAGCCCCGGGCCCGTTTCGACCGCGCTCTGGCTCGGCGACCACGGCGTCGCCGCGACCGTCGCTCAGGCTGAGGGAGGCGCCTCCTCGGCCGTCGTGCAGGCGGAGGCCGCGCAGACTGCAACGGGACGCTTCACCGAACCGAGCGAAGTTGCGGAATGCGAGTGCAGTACCTGAAGGACAATCCGCCGGACCCGGAGCTCGTCCGTAAGCCGTTCTGGAAGTTCTGAGCACCGTACGGCGGCAGAGGAGGTCCCTCCGGCTCGGACCGTGGCTGAGTTTTGGCGCATTGCCGCGGCCGGATTGGGTGGCCCGCATGCGTCGTGGTCATTGCGAGCCCTCTTTTCTGTTGCGTTGCGGTCGGCGCCGCGGCGTTGCGGGTGCGGCCGTGGGTGCGTCGGCCAGGGTTGTGAGCCACTGCCCCATCAGCGCCCGCTCCGGTGCGGTGAGCGGCGTGTCTTCGACGGCGAGCTTGCTCTGGAGCGTTGCCGCTGCAGTTGCGATCGTCGGTGCGCCGGCGTCACGTGCCCGGCGCTTGCCGGTCGGCCTGTCGCCGGCAACCGTGACCGCGGCGATCACCGCCTCGCGGAGTTGGGTTGCGAAGGTGGGGTCGCCGAATAGGTCCGGCTGCGAGATCAAGGAAAGCGCGGCCCCGGTGGTCGCGGACATGATCATGCGCGCGCCCGTCTCCACTGACATGCGCAGCTGCCCCCGGCTGGCGCCGAGCTCCAAGCGGTCGTACAGCATCTGGAACGCTTCGCGGAACGCGGCGCTGTTGGCGGAGATCGCCGGCGACCACATCAGCTTGTAGGAGTTCGGGTTCTCGCGGGCGAACTGGATGTGGTTGTCCCAGCCGGCGCGGATGTCGTCGGCGATGTGCGCATGCACGACTGCGGCGACGGTGCGCTTCGACTCGAGGAAGGCAGCCCAGCCGAAGTCGACAACGGCGGCGAGCAGCCCCTCCTTGTCGCCGAAGTGGTGGTAGAGCGTCGGCGCTGTCACGCCGGCGGCCTCGCAGGCGGCGCGCGTCGAGATATCGGCGTCGGCGGAGCGCGCGAGCAGCTCGGAGGCGGCTTCGAGGATGCGGTGTTTGACGGTCATGGCGTGAGGTTAGCAACTTCCTATAGCGTAGGTATAGCTCAAGGTGTATCATCGCTATACCACGACAGAAGGAGGAGCGATGATTCTCATCACCACTCCCAGCGGCCTCATCGGCCACCAGGTTCTCGAGAACCTGGTCGACAGCGACGAGCAACTCCGCGTCATCGCGCGCGACCCGTCGGCCCTCACGGCCGATGAGCGCGACCGCGTTGACGTCATCGAGGGCTCACACGGCGATGCGGCGGTCGTCGACGAGGCGTTCGCCGGCGCCGACGCCGTCTTCTGGCTGGCGCCGCCGGACCCGCGAGCGCCTTCGGTTGAAGCCGCCTTCGTCGGCTTCACCCGGCCCGCCGCCGAGGCGTTCAAGAAGCACGGCGTCGGTCGCGTCGTCGGCATCTCCGCGCTCGGCCGCGGCACCCCGTGGGCGTCGCGCGCCGGCTACGTCGCCGGCTCGCTGGCGATGGACGACCTGATCGCTAGCACCGGAGTCGACTACCGGGCGCTCACAAATCCGTCCTTCATGGACAACATCGTCCGCCAGGCCGAGGCCATCAAGAACCAGGGCATGTTCTTCTCGCCGATTGCGGGCGACCGCAAGCTGCCAGCCGTCGCCACCCGGGACACCGCTGCCACGGCGTCGCGACTGCTGCTCGACAAGAGCTGGAGCGGCGTCGAAGAGGTTCCACTACTCGGCCCCGAGGACCTGTCCTTCAACGACATGGCCGAGATCATCTCGGAGGTCGTCGGCAAGGAGGTCCGCTTCCAGCAGACCACGTTCGAGGCCTACAAGGACAGGTTCGTCGGAGTTCGGGATGTCCGAGGCGATGGCTCAGGGCATGACCGACATGGCCTGGGCAAAGAACGAAGGCCTCGACAACGCCGTCCCGCGGACGCCCGAGAACTCGACGCCGACGAGCTTCCGCCAGTGGTGCGAAGAGGTGCTCAAGCCAGCCATCCTCGATCAGACGGAGGCGACCGCGTCCTAAGGTCGCCTGCGAACGATCGTAAGAGCAGGGCTTTCCCTAAGCTCGCGCGGACCAACCGGAAGCCGCCCCGAACCGATACTGCGCCGACGGGTGAGCGGTGAGCTGCATAGGAGGGATGTTCATGAAGACGTCTGGAATCACTGCGGCGCTGCCGGCTCAGGACCTGGACCGAGCCAGAAACTTCTACATTGAGAAGGTGGGACTCCGGGCCCTCCAGTCCCGCTTACTCGAGGCGAGCGATGGCCAGGCGGGCCTAACCGTTGGAGACGGCACTAACCAGCTCTTCGTCTATCCCGGCGCAGGCCAGGTCGTCGGGGGAGTTCACGCAGGCCGTCATCCAGGTGACCGACGTGCGCGCTGCCGTCGAGGAGATGAGGGGTCGCGGCGTGGAGTTTGAGGAGTACGACACCCCAGAGACGCGGACCGAGGGCGGCATTGCTCGGATGCCGGGTGGAGGCGAGGGGGCTTGGTTCAAGGACTCCGAAGGCAACCTGGTCGGCGTCATACCCGCCTTCACCGCCGGACACGATGGCTGAGGTTGGGGAACGCCAGGTATCAGTGGAAGGAATCATGCTGGCCTCGCGGAGCGAGGCTCTGCTTGACGGCGCGCGCGAGGTGATCGTCGGTTACCTCTCGCGTCCGCTCGCTCTAGCGCCAGTTCCGGCGGCCAGCACCCGCGAGAAAGATTCGCAGTTTGCGGAAAGAGCTGGTTGACGACCGAGCTATTTGCAGGAAACTGTCGGCAGGCGCCGAGGGTTGTTAACCAACATAGTTGTTGGAAGGAGGCGCCTATGCTAACGATTACTCGAGCTGAGGATGCCGTTGATGGGATGCTCATCGAGGGCCGAAGCTTCGGCGAGATCGAGGACTTCATCGCCGACCAGCCGATCTCCGAGGAGCTCAAAAGCGTCTTGTGGCTGTGGGCTTGGGCTGAGCAGCCGCGGGCGCTGCGGCGATGCATCGTCCCAGCAGTTGGTGATGACTAGGTGATGGGCGCGCCGGGAGTGCTTACACCTGCTCAATGCGGCTCACCGGGGAGGTGAGCCGTGAATCCGACAACGGTGCGCGTCGATATCGGCGTCCGCGGAGATTGGGAGGTCGCGCTACCTGACCGACGCGAACGGGTCACGTGCGCGACCCTGGAGGAGGCTAGGCGCGTGGCATACCGGTGCGCAACGCACCGGCGGCCGTGCGAGCTGATCATCCGCGACGCGTATCACAGAGTGCTACAGCGCCAGACAATCATGCGGCGCGACCGCCGGGATGCGCGGCAGACCCAGCCCATCAACCCCATGGTCGGCGCCGCTGATCAAGCAGCGCAGGTGCACCAAACCTAACGCCGCAAGACACGAAATACATCCTAGTTCCGCGCTGTTTCGATCGCGCGGCGACACGAGCCGCGCTTGGTGATCGATCCCTGGGTCAAGCGGACGACGGGTCTCGAACCCGCGACCATGAGCAAAGCAGACGTCAGCGGCCGTGCCACCTGCGACGCACGCGGACCACAAGATGCTACGTCGGGTTCTCTACTCGCGGATGACAGGTTCATCGCACGGTTGATCAGCGGGAAGGTCGTAGAGTGAGTTGCAGCGGATGGACCCCCCTGATCCCGCTGCTTCTACGAACGTCGCGGCCGACGGCGAGATTGCCGTCGCGGTTGGACGCGGAAGGGAAAAGAACGACGACGAGATCCACCTCGGCCTCGTCGTGACGCCGGCGCTCGACGCCGAGGACGTCGAGAAGCTCCGTCCGCGATCTCGAGCGCGTGCTCGCGGGGCGCTACCCGGGGGTCAACTGGAAGATCACAGCGGTTCGCGAATCGCTGCTACCGCCCCCGGCTGAGCTCGCTGAGCTCGTCGATGCCGCGCGCTCGCGGCTGCTGGACGAGAACTGGGACCTGGTTGTGCACGTCACGGAGCTTCCGCTCCGGATCTCACGCCGCCCGCTGCTGATGCACTCGAGCCCCACCCACGGTGCGGCCCTGGTCTCGCTGCCTGCGCTCGGGCCGCGGCACGCCCGGCACTTGGTCGAATCTGTGGCAGAGGCGGTGGGCGTGATCGCGGGTGACAGGGCCGCCGGTGGCGAACGCAAGTCCGGCAGCCGGCGCCTCGTTCAACGCCGCGTGATCGTGCCGGTGAGCGAGCTCGGAGGGCCTGACTCGCTGGAGGGCTTCGCACTGACGCATCGCGTCTTGACCGGGAACCTGCGGCTGCTCGCCGGGATGGTGCGCGCCAACCATCCGTGGCGGTTGACCACGCGCCTGTCCCGCGCGATGGTCGGCGCGCTTGGTGTCGCGACGTTCGCGATCGTCACAGCCGACGTGTGGCGCATCGCCTCCGGGCTTGCCGCGCCGCGCATGGCGGGGGTATGCCTCGCGGCGATCGCGAGCGCAACCGCGACGTTGATCTTCGTGCACGGATTGTGGGAGCGCGCTACCCGCAGCCGCGTGCGGGAGCAGGCGATCCTGTTCAACATCGTCACGCTGATCACCGTCAGCTTCGGCATCCTTGCGCTCTACGCGGGCGCATGCCTGATAGCGCTTGCCGCGGCCGAGCTGATGCTCGAGCCGTCGCTGATCTCGGCGCAGATCGGTCATCGCTCGGACTTTGCGGACTACCTGCGCCTGGCGCTGCTCGCTGGCGCGCTGGGCACTGTCGGCGGTGCGTTCGGCGGAGCGCTCGAGAGCGACACGGCCGTCCGCGAGGCGACCTACGCCTACCGTCACCACCAGTCCTGAACGGGACTACCAGCGGCCCCGATGCCCTATTCGGAGCGCCGGGCGCTGCTCGAGGAGCTCGCGCTCGCCGGTTGCGTGGCGGACGCCGGCGAGCGTGGTGGTCGAGCGGAGTGAGGATTTCGTGGCGCGTGTCGAGGAGCTCGGTCTTGAGGGCGTCGTGGCCAAGCGGCTCAGCTCGACGTACATCCCCGGGCGCCGGTGTACGGCCTGGGTGAAGCACAAGTTCCGCCGCGAGGAGCGCCTCGCGGTGACCGGGGTTCGGCGAACCAGTGACGCGGTGGCCGAGGCAGTGTTCGTGGCGCGCGCGCTGCCCGACGGTTCGTTGGTCGGCGAGTCCACCGGACAGGACTTTGTGGCGTAGGTCGTACAGGATAAGCCGATTCACGGCACCAAACGCGCGCGCCAGGAGGTCTGACATGGCGACGAACGATCCTTTCGGCGACTTTCGGCGCCGCCGGAGTAGCCTGTTCGACGAGTTCTTCTCGGAGTTCTTCGACCGGCCATTCGGCATCGAGGGGGCCACGAGCCCTACCGGCGCGCGAACCTCCGCGCCAGTCGCGCGCCGGCCAGTCGAGCAGGTCGACATCACGCAGTTCTTCTCGGATGCGACGCGCGAGCTTCTACAGCGCGCAGCGCAGCTGGCGCTCGACTGGGGCTCCCTCGATCTCGACACCGAGCACCTGCTGTGGGCGGCGATGCAGGACGACCTCGTCGCGCAGATCGTCCGCCACGCCGACGGTGATCCCGCCGCGATCGCGGCGCAGATCGAAGACGAGGCGGAGCGCGGGGGACGGACGGACGTGGCGCCGTCGCTCTCGCCCGAGGCCAAGGCCGCGTTGCTCCGGGCGTACGACGAGATGCGTGAGCTGAACTCGTCGTATCTCGGACCCGAGCACGTGCTGCTGGCGCTGGCGCGGGACACGGAGTCGGACGCCGGGCGTCTGCTGGCGCGCTTTGGCCTGTCGCACACGGCGCTCCGCGGAGCCGTGATCCGCGGCGTCACGCATACTGACGAGGGCGGGAGGCCGGCTAGCCAGACGAAGACGCTCGATAAGTACAGCCGCGACCTCACCGAAGCGGCCCGGCAGGGCAAGCTGGATCCGGTGATCGGGCGCGCCGACGAGATCGAGGAGACGATCGAGATCCTCTCCCGGCGCACGAAGAACAACCCCGTGCTGATCGGCGACCCCGGCGTGGGAAAGACGGCGATCGCGGAGGGCATCGCCCAGCGGATCGTCAACGATGAGGTGCCTGAGACGCTCGCGGGCAAGCGGCTGGTGGTTCTCGACCTGGCTGGCATGGTCGCGGGCACGAAGTACCGCGGCGAGTTCGAGGACCGCCTCAAGTCGGTGATCGATGAGGTGACCGACCACGGCGACGACCTCGTCCTGTTCATCGACGAGCTCCACACGGTCGTGGGAGCGGGGGCGGCCGAAGGCTCCATGGACGCTTCCAACATGTTGAAGCCGGCGCTAGCACGCGGCGACCTTCGCGTGATCGGCGCCACGACAGTCGACGAGTACCGGCGCCACATCGAGAAGGACGCCGCGCTCGAGCGCCGCTTCCAGCCCGTGCTGATCGACGAGCCGTCGGTCGAGGAGACGATCGAGATCCTGAGCGGACTGCGCGACCGCTACGAGGCGTACCACCGCGTCCGGATCAGCCCGGAGGCCCTGGTGGCGGCGGCGGAGCTGTCGGACCGCTACATCACGGACCGCTTCCTTCCGGACAAGGCGATCGACCTGATCGACCAGGCCGCGGCGCGGGTGCGTCTCCGCGCGAAGACCAAGCCGGCGGACCGCCGCGCGCTCGAGGAGAACATGGCGCGCAACGAGCGTGAGCGCGATCAGGCCGTCGCGGCGGAGGACTACGAGCGGGCGAACACGCTGAAGGCTCAGATCGAGGAGCTACGTGAGGAGCTGGACGAGAGCCGCTCCGGCGGACGCGAGCGTGCCGCCGAGGTGCTCGCCGACGACGTCGCCGAGGTCGTGTCGCGCCGGACCGGGATCCCGGTCTCACAGCTGACCCAGGAGGAGCGCGAGCGGCTGCTCGGCCTCGAGGCGCAGATCCACGAGCGCGTGGTCGGGCAGGACGAGGCCGTCGAGGCGGTCGCCCGCGCGGTCCGGCGCGCGCGCGCCGGGCTCGGCGATCCGAACCGGCCGGTCGGCTCGTTCCTATTCCTCGGGCCAACCGGCGTCGGCAAGACCGAGCTCGCACGGGCGCTCGCCGAAACGCTGTTCGGCGACGAGGACGCGATGGTCCGGTTCGACATGAGCGAGTTCCAGGAGCGCCACACCGTGTCGCGCCTGGTCGGCGCGCCGCCGGGCTACGTCGGCTACGAGGATGCCGGTCAGCTCACCGAGACCGTGCGCCGCCGTCCCTACTCGGTGCTGCTGCTCGACGAGATCGAGAAGGCGCATGCCGACGTCTTCAACATCCTCCTGCAGCTGCTCGATGACGGACGCCTCACGGACGGCCAGGGCCGCACCGTCGACTTCCGGCACACGGTCGTGATCATGACCTCGAACCTGGGGGCCGACCGCATCCAGGCGCACGCGCGGCGCAACGAGTCGTTCGAGGAGCTGAAGGACGAGCTGATGGAGATGCTGCGGCAGAGCTTCAGGCCCGAGCTTCTTAACCGGATCGACGAGATCATCGTGTTCCGCTCGCTTGACCGAGATCAGCTCATGCAGATCACGCGGCTGCTGCTCGGCCGGGTCGCGCGGCGAATGCGTGCCCAGGGCGTGGAACTAGAGGTGTCGGACGAAGCGGTCCAGTACCTCGCGAACGCCGGCTTCGACCCACAGTACGGGGCGCGCCCGCTGCGGAGAGCCATCCAGCGGCTGTTGGAGGACGAGCTCTCGGAACGGCTGCTCGCTGGCGAGATCGAGCCCGGCCAGCGCGTGCGGGTCGACCTGCGTGACGACCGGCTCAACGTGGAGACGGTGCCCGAGGCGGAGGCGGCGCGGTTGGACCATTCCCACAGTTGAGGGCGGAGCGCCACCTCGGCGGTGCCGCCCCGCCTGGACCGAGCGGTAGTCGGAGCGCATCTGAATCCATGCGTCGCGCCAGCTGTCCTGGTCTTCCCTCGTCACCGACCACCCCTCCCCCTCCCCGGACCTCACAGCCAAAACGCATCGGCGGCGGGGCTGTCACTGGGCGAAGCGAGGGAAAGAGAGCGCGCAGCGCGACCTTGACAGCCCCGCCGCCGGTGCCACCATCACCCCCAGTCCGGGGAGGGGGACGCTGACCAAGCGAGCGTCCCTCCAATCGGCGCGACAAGCAGGTTCAACCCCGCCACAGGGTTGAGACCGGCATCCGTGCTCGCGCAGATATCTGTCACGGCTTTGTGACGATCTCGTCGCTTATCCGGCGATCTCGTCGCTTATCCGGCCTTAGGGGTTTGTTACCGCGGCGGTCAGCTCCTCCGCTGTGAACGGGGCGATGATGTTGGGGCGCGTAGGGAAAGTCGGTTCCGACCAGAATCTGATCGCTGGGGCTGAACGCGCGAAGGGTCGGCAGCGCGGGGCCGGATGCCCCGCTGAACACGCCGCGCGGTTCCACCAGGACCGAGGGGTGGAAATCGTTCACGACCTGGCGGCATCTGGTTCACGCGCTGGTGACCTCGCCCGCCGTGGCCGTCCATAAGCTGGGTTCGCCTGGCGCCGCTGGGGCCTACGACGGACCGGGACCGAAACCACTTAAGGAGAGACGATCCAGATGGCACACAAGCTGTCAAACCGGCGTGCATCCGCGCGCCTCGCCGTCCTCGGAACTGCGCTGCTGGCGACTGCGACCGCCACCGCGGCGCTCGCAGCTCGCCCCGGCTGGGAGCGCAAAGGCGTTCCCGACCCACCCGTTCGTGCCGGGTAGCGTCGTGATCGCGGACACCACCTACCCCGCTCAAGGCGATCCGCTGGTCCAGGTCGGCCAGAACCTGCCCTCCGGTTCGCCGGCGGTCACCGACGGGCGCTACCCCGAAGCGTTCAACAACGATGTCAACGCCGACGGTAACTTCTCCGTCGCCACCCCGATCGACCTGCTTGACGTCGATCCGTTCGGCGACCTGCTGAGCCAGACGAAGGTCCCGACCGACCAGGTGGACACCAGCTTCTCGTCGAAATCCGAGCTGGCGATCAACTTCTCGACCGACGGCCAGGACCTGAGCTTCTCGGCGTACAACGCCGCGCCGAACACGCTCGACGCGTCGAACTCCCAGACGCCGCTGGTGCCCGACCCGACAAGCCCCGATCAGACCGGCCCGTTCAACCGGGTCTTCGGTGACCTCGACGCGAACGGCAACTGGACGTTTACGGACTCGAACTCGTTCAGCGGCGACAACGGGCGCGCGGTGCTCCTGAACAACGCCACGAACACGTTCTACGCCGCCGGCAACTCCAACAGCGGCACCACGACGACCGCGAACCCGATCACCCTCTCGGGCGGGGCGCAGGCCGTCGCCGAGTCGTTCGACTCGCAGGCCGATCAGGGCCAGGGCTCGCCGTTCACCCGGCTGGGGAACTTCACCTTCAGCAGCAAGGACAAGTTCGGCAAGGACACGAACTTCCGCGGGCTGACGGTCTTCAACAACGTCGTCTACTACACCAAGGGTTCCGGCAGCAACGGAACCAACTCGGTGTACTTCATCGACACGACCGGCAAGGCGTGCTCGACCCCGGACGGCATCGGCCTGCCGCAGCCGGGCGCGACGCTGCCGACGCTGAGCGGTGCGCCGTACAACATGTGCGTCCTCAAGGGGTTCAACAACCTGTCGGCGAAGGGGTCGAGCGCCCCGAACATCTTCCCGTTCGGGATCTGGTTCACGAACCCGGACGCCGCCGGGAACCCGCAGACCGTGTACGTCGCGGACGAGGGTCCCGGGGTCCCCGGCACCGGGAGCCCGTACGCCGGCGCGTCCTCGGACGCGAACGCCGGTCTGGAGAAGTGGTCGTTCGCGAACGGTAAGTGGAATTACGACTACACGATCCAGGCGGGTCTGAACCTGGGCCAGCCGTACACGGTCCCGGGCTACCCGACGGGCGACAACAACCTCCCCGACGGTAGCGGCGAGCCGTGGGCGCCGGCGACCGGCGGCCTGCGCAACATCTCCGGCCAGGTCAACGGCGACGGCACCGTCACGATCTACGCCACCACCTCGACGGTCAGCGGCAGCGGCGATGCCGGCGCCGACCCGAACGAGGTCGTGAAGGTCACCGACGAGCTGGCGGCGACCACGCCGGGCAGCGAGTCGTTCTCGGTGATCGCGCCGCCGAAGAACCGGGTCCGGTACGGCGGCGTCGCCGTGGTGCCTGCCAACTACGGCAGCTAGGGCGCTAGCGCCAGACGGACATCTCTCCGGGTGGGTGGTGCCCGCAAGCCCACCCACCCGGCAGCGCACGCGGTCGAAAGACGATCTGCGTTCGACAGCCTTCCAAGCCGCGGGCGAAGGAGCGCTGCCGCCGCTACAACCGACAGCGACGGCGGGGCGCGTCCCGAGTCGCTTTCCTGCGGCGGCGCGGCCACGCGATGCTCGCTCTCAGTGCCCCCAATGCGCGGTAGGTAGGAACGTGCTGGGTGGTGGCGGGTTTGCCGTGATGAACTGATCTCTCGGTAGGGGTTTCATTGTGGTGTGGCGATTCGGTTCGCCCGCCAAAGGAGGTTTCGCCATGAAGATCGAGTACCTGCACGCCTCTAAGGGTTCTGCAACCGCCTCGCGCGCTCGCTCTGAGCACGGACGCTCACGGAATCGAGTGGGTGTGGCAATTCGGCCTCTATCCGCTCGACGATCAAAGCACCCGACTGGTTGACCGGGACACGGAGCGCTTACGCGACCGCCCGCAGGTGCCGGTACGGCTCGCCGCGCAGCTCTGCGACGAGCGCGTCGACGACCCCGCGCTCGTCCTCCTCGCGCCCGTCGGTGACGGCGCCGATCACGGCGCGCTTGCGCTCGAGCAGGGTCGCGATCGTCTCGTCGATCGTGTCCGCCGCGAGCAGATAGGTCGCGTTGACCGCGTCCTGCTGTCCGATCCGGTGGCAGCGGTCCTCCGCCTGGTCGTGCTTGGCCGGCGTCCAGTCGAGCTCGAGGAAGGCGACGTTCGAGGAGCGCGTGAGCGTGATCCCCTGGCCGGCGACCTCGATCGAGCAGACGATCAGCTGGTTGTCGGCGGCGTCCGTGGCCTGGAACGCGCGCACCGCGTCGATCGCGGGCGCGCTGGCTGTCCTCGCCGAGCACGTGGAGCGCGTCCGGGAACCGCTCGAGCACCGCGCGCTGGATCTCGCGGTGGCGGGCGAACACGACCAGCCGCTCGCCGGAGGACAGGAAGTCGTGGATCCAGTGCAGCGCGGCGTGGAGCTTGCCGCGCGCGGCCAGCAGCTTCAGCGCGTTCAGCCGCACGAGCCGCTCGGCGCGCAGCGCCGCCGCGACCTTGGCGTCGAGCTCGCGCAGGTCGAGCGGCTGGCTGCGCAGCCAGGCGATCACGTCCTCCTCGGCGAGGCGGTACTCGGGCTCGTTGTCGAGCGCGACCGGCACCACCGCGCGCGTCTTCGCCGGCAGCTGCGGCAGCACGTCGGCCTTCAGCCGCCGCGCGAAGCATCGCGCCCGCAGATGCCAGTGCAGGCGCTGGTGCGCATCGGGGCCGCGGAACCGCTGGCCGAACTGCGCGCCCGACCCGAAGTCGCCAAGGCGCCCGAGGATCCGCAGCTGGGAGATCAGCTCCGGCGGGCGGTTCATCACCGGCGTCCCGGTCAGCGCCAGCACGAGGCCTTCGCGCGGCACGGCGGCGCACAGCCGCTGGGCGGCCTGCGTGCGCTTGCGCCCGCGGGTTCTTGCAGTAGTGCGACTCGTCGAGCACGACCGCGCGCGGCGCCAGCGCGGTGAGCGCCTCGAGCCGGCCGGCGACGATGTCGTAGTTGACGACGGTGACGTCCGCGGCCGCGACGCGCTCCGCGGTTGCCGTCGAGCATCTGCGCCGAGCGCGCCGGCAGCCAGCGCTCGATCTCCCGCATCCAGTTGAGCTTCAGGCTCGCCGGGCAGACGACGATCGCCGGGTAGGCGCCGTCGGCCTCGATCGTCGCCAGCGCCTCGATCGTCTTGCCGAGTCCCTGCTCGTCGGCGAGGAACGACCGCCGCTGCTCGAGCAGGTACTGCGACGCCGGCGCGCTGGAACGGCTTCAGCTCGCCGCCGAGTCCGGGGACCGTCGAGCGCGGCGTCGGTCGCCGCGGACAGCGCGACGAGCCCGGCGGCGTGCGCGTGCTCCTCGCGGATCTCCTGCAGGCGGGCCAGCGCGTCGGGCGCCACCCACGGTTCGTGCTCGGCGATGAACTGGTCGAGCTCGGGCACCCAGAACGGATCGGCGACTGATCGCGGGCAAGCTGGTCGTGCTCGTGCTCGCGCCGCGTCGGACGCCCGGCCGCGACGCCCGGCAGTCGCGCGAACTCGTCGAGCATCCCGAGGTCGTGCCCCGGCGCGAGCACGAACGTCGGCTGCTCGTGGACCGCGGACAGCTCGAGCACGGCGGGCGGCGCCGGCCGCCCGGCCTCGAGCGCCGCCACGCACCGCTTGGCGGCGTGGCTGATCCAGCCTTGCAGCGGCTGCGCGTCGATCACGCGCCACGACTCGAGCGTCAGCGGCAGGCTCGCGCCGCCTCGGCAGGCGCGTCGCGCGATCGCGCAGCGCCGTCGGCAGGCGCTCGTTGTCGCCGAGCAGCAGGAACACCGGCGCCTCGCGCGGGCCGTCGACCTCGATCGTCCCCCGCCAGGTCGTGGTGCGCTCGAGCCAGCGCTCGACGTACGGATCGACCGACCGCAGGTCGAGCTTGCGCGAGCAGCTCGGCGATCGCGACGGCGTTCGCCTGGGCCGCGGCGAGCGCCACCGACCCGGCCGGGCCGTCGAGCAGCTGGAGCCCGCTCGCGTCGGCCAGCGCCCGAGCGAGCGGCGCGTGCTCGGACGGCGATCAGGATCCAGTTGCGGCCTCGGCGGTCGCGGCGCAGCTCGACGTCGTAGGCGAGCGACTCCGCCGGCGGCTCGCGGGCGCGGAGCCGGCCCGCGCGCGATCTCGGTCAGCGCGTGGCGCGCGTCGTCGGTGAGGCGCAGCCGCGAGTCGCGCTCCGAGCAGGAGCGCAGGATCTGCGCGGCGCGCTGATCGAGCGGCAGCAGCCCGCGCTCGATCGCGGGCACGCGGTAGGCGTCGGGATGCTCGAGCAGCGCCTCGACCAGGTCCGGCGCGCCGGTCGGTCGCGAAGCTGAACCACCAGTCCTGATCGGGCCGGGCGAGATCGACCAGCAGCTCGCTCGGCGAGCGCTTGGCGCGACGGCGCTCGAGCGCCCGACCGAGCGCATCGCGAGACCTCGAGCGGATAGGGCACCGCTCTCGAGCAGGGCCGTCAGCGCATGCGCGCGATCGGGGTCGAGCGGCACCCGCCACACCCGGCCCTCGGGATCCCAGCGCCGGCCCGGAATCGCGCGCAACAACAACCGCAGGCGATCGTCGTAGGGGAAGCGAAGAACCGCCTCTCCCTCCACGAGCGTCGCGATGAAGGAGGCGGGCATAAGAGACGCACGCTAGAGCGCGCGGCGGACGCCACTCGGCGAGCACAAACGCCCCCTCCGCTACGACCGTCGCCGCTGGAGCCGCCATGCGGCCGAGGCGTGTGACTCGGCACCTAACTGCTGTTCGGCCTCCGCTTACTTACCCTGACCGCTGGGGCGCGGCGCAGGCGGGGGCGAAGCCCCGCCACGACCCTCTTCGATGAAGATGGTCGTCGTACCGGGCTGGATCTCCTCAGGTGGCAGCGGCTTCGGTGCCATTGCAGTCAGTGTACTGCCAGCGCCGCTAGCCACGCGAGCGTCTGAACGACCATGAGCGCGCCCAGCGCACCCGATAACCACGACATCAGCCGCACCTTGCGGGCATTCTCCTCGCGTACGGTTTGGTAGCCGTAGCCAATCGACACGAGCCGACCAAGTGTGTTCGCGTCCGCCTCGGCAGCCGCCTGCTCGTAGAACTCGTCGTACAGCTCACGGGCGTCGACGGCGAACTTCAGCCGCCATGGCGCGAGCAGGATGGCAGCGATGACCAGACCCGCGAGCAAGGCTGCGATCGCCAGCCACCCAAAAGTGTGTAAGCCCCGCACATGGACAGCCGTGGCGCCGAGGAAGGACGCAACGAGCGCATGCGCAGCAAGTAGCGTTCCTGTCCGCTGGCGGATACCGCCGACGAGCGACTCTTGGTCGGCCAGCGCGGACCGCCCAGCCTCATAGGTGGTTTCCTCGAGCCTCGCCACCGCCGCACGGTAGGACGGCGCGCGGACACTGGACTTGGCCACCACTGAGGAGCGGGCGGCTGAGCTACAAGGTTGCCCGCGACAGTTGCCAGCTACCGACGCTGGCCCTCTCCAGAAATCAGAAAGTAGCGATTTCCAGGCCCTTCCTCCAAGCGGACGACGGGTCTCGAACCCGCGACCTTCGGCTTGGGAAGCCGACGCTCTACCAACTGAGCTACGTCCGCGTGGGGGCGATTTTAGGCCCGCGGCGCTCGCCCGTGGCGAGACGCCAGGGTTTTGGCGTTCTGGGGGGCGCAGCTTGCCGGCGCGGTCGCCGTTCCGGTCAACACCCGCTTCACCGAGCCCTCCGGCCACGCGCGCTGCGCGGTCCCACAGCTCGGCGTGGTTGAGGGTCTCGCCCCCAACCTCCGCGATCGCCGTGCCGTCGGGATTGCGGTCAACGGTCGCCCGCAGCATCTCAACCAGTGACGCCGGTCGCCCCGCGTACCGCGCGATGCCGTCGTCGCCGCGGCGCACACCCATCGTGTCGAACGGGTTACGGCCGCGGGCCGCGGGCGTCACCGTGGTGGACATCGTCTCTCCTCTCGGAGCATCATCGCAGAGGCCGCTCGAGCTAACAGACGCGCAACCCCCGGGTATTACCCTTCGTGAGCCGTATGCGCCGCTTCCTCCTCCCCGGTGTCGTGGTCGCAGCAGCCGTGGCGCTGCTCGCGCTGCTGGCGTTCGGGGTGAGTTCCCAGAGCACCAATACATCGATCGACGCATCGGTCGCGCGCGGGGTCCGGCCGGCCGCGCCGAATGCGGGTGCCGCGCTGCCGATCCTCGGCTCCTCCGGGAAGGAGAGCCTCGCGGACCTGCGCGGGAAGGTCGTGGTGCTGAACGTGTTCGCCTCGTGGTGCGGGCCGTGCCGGGCCGAGGCCCCGATCCTCGACCAGGAGCAGCGAACGCTGCTCAAGCACGGCGGGACGATCCTGGGCGTCACGTACCTCGACAACTCCAGCGATTCCGAGGCGTTCGTCCGCCAGGAGCACATCACTTATCCGGTGGTGCGCGACGTCAGCGGGAACTTCGTGCGCTCGTTCGGCACGAATGGCGTCCCTGAGACGTTCGTGATCGACCGCAACGGGCGGATCGCCGCGCTCCGCCGATACCAGCTGGCGGGCACCTGGCTGGAGCGGGCGGTCGCACCGATCCTGGCTCAGCGATCGTGACCCGCCGGCGCAGCCGAGTTCTCGCGTTCGCGGTGACCATGCTCGTCGCAGGAGCGATGCCGGCCGCCGGCGTCGCCGCCACGCCCCGCACCTCGCTGACCGCCATCTGGAACGACGTGATGTGCGTCTCCTGCCACGAGCCGCTCGCGGTCGCGCAGTCGCCGCAGGCGATCGCCGAGCGCAACTACATCCGCACGCTGGTCGCGCAGGGGTACACCAAGGCCCAGATCGAGCGGGCGCTCGTCGCCCAGTACGGGCCATCCGTCCTCGGCCGCCCCCCCGCCCACGGCTTCAACCTCACCGTCTACGTGCTTCCGCCGGCGATCGTGCTGCTCGGGCTCGTGACGCTCGCGATCACGCTGCCGCGATGGCGCCGCCGCTCCCGGGCGGTCGCGGCATCACGCCCAGCCGCGGCGCAGCCGGCTCTCGCTCCCGCGGACGAGCAACGCCTGGAGGAAGAGCTCAGCCGCTACCCGGGCTGAGCGCTACATCGAGTCGGGCGCACTGACCCCCAGGAGCCACAGCGACAACGCGATCGTCCGCTGCGCCGCGACCGACAGCGCGATCCGGAACGACTCGACGGCCTCGGGGGTCGCCCCGACCACGCGACATGCCTCGTAGAAGGCGGTGAAGTCCCGGGCGAGCTCTAGCGAGTACTGGGTGATGCGGTGCGGCGCGCGCCGCCCCGCGGCTTCGGCGATCTCCTCCGGGAACGAGGCCAACTTCTTGATCAGGTTGCGCTCGGGCGGCTCGAGCGCCCCGGCGTCCCAGTCCGCGCCGGGGGCCAGCGCCTCCTCAACCCGCCCCACCCCCACCCGCCGCAGCATCGACGCGATCCGTGCGTGCGCGTACTGGACGTAGTAGACCGGGTTCTCGGCCGACTGCTTTCGCGCCAGCTCCAGATCGAGCTCGATTGTCCTGTCCTGCGAGCTCCGCAGCATGAAGAAGCGCGTCGCGTCGACCCCGATCGCGTCGAGGAGGTCATCGAGCGTCACGAAGTCCCCGCGACGCTTGGACATCGCCAGCACCTCGCCTTCGTGCACAAGATGCACAAACTGCAGGATCGGGACCTCGACCGTGTCTGGGTCGCCGCCGAGCGCGGCCATCGCCGCCTTCAGCTCGCGGACGTAGGCGTGGTGGTCGGAGCCGACCGGCATCAGCTGGCGGTCGAATCCCCGCTCGCGCTTTTGTTCGAGGTAGGCGATGTCGGCCGCGAGGTAGGTCGTTTCGCCGTTCGAGCGAATTACCACCCGATCCTTGTCGTCGCCAAAGCTTGTGGTCCGCAGCCAGAGGGCACCCTCGGAGCGGTACACCAGGCCGGACCCCTCGAGCGTCGCGAGCACCCGCTCGACCGCGCTGGGCGAGCCCTCGTGCAGGCTGCGCTCGCTGAAGAAGGCGTCGTAGCGCACGCCGTAGCGCTCGAGCGTGGCCTTGATCTGCGCCAGCAGCAGCGCCACCGCCTCGGCCGCCACCTCTTCGACCGGGCGGTCGGCCGCGCCCGGGATCGCGACGGCCAGGTCGGCGACGTAGTCGCCCGCGTAGCCGCCCTCGGGAATCTGCTCACCGCGCGCGCGGGCCCGCACCGATTCGCCCAGCAGGCGGATCTGGTTGCCGGCGTCATTGAAGTAGTACTCACGCCAGACCTCGTGACCATGGTGCTCGAGGATCCGAGCGAGCGCGTCGCCGTAGGCGGCGTGGCGGCCGCTGGCGGCGACCAGCGGGCCGGTGGGATTCGCGGAGACGAACTCGATCAGGATCCTTTCGGCCTGCTCGGCGCCACCGGCGCCGAAGCGCTCGCCGGCGGCGAGGATCGAGGCGAGCGCCTGACGGTGCCAGGCGTCTGAGAGGAACAGATTGAGGAACCCCGGTCCCGCCACCTCGACTCGCTCCAGATCGGCGCCCAGCGACTGGGTCAGCTCGGCCCCGATCCGCTCGGCGACGACGCGCGGTGCGGTGTCCAGGGCGGGCGCCAGGAGCATCGCGGCGTTGGTCGAGTAGTCGCCCTGCCCCTCGCGCCGAGAGCGCTCCACCCGCAGCGGGATCGTCGCCTCCCCGGCGGCGCCGCGGATAGCAGCGGCGGCCTCGCGCACGCGCGCGTCGAGCTCGTGTAGCGGGCCGTCCGGCTGAGTCATGGCGAATTTGGAGGGTAACGACGCCGCGCGGGCTGGGCCTGACCCGTCGGTGGGCTGGGTCAGTAGTGGTACGGCTCGCCCGCGAGGATCTTGTGCGCGCGGTAGAGCTGCTCGAGCAGCACGACTCGTGCCAGCTGGTGCGGGAGCGTGATCTTCCCCAGCGAGAGCCGGTGCTCGACGTGTCCGAGCTCGAGGCCGTATGGGCCGCCCACCACGAAGCACAGGTCCATCCCGCTCTGCCGGCGCGCCTCAAGGAACCGGCTGAAGCCAACGGAGTCGAGCTCATCACCGCCCCGGTCGAGGAGGGACACGAATCCGCGCTCCGGGAGCCGCCGAGCCACCTGCTCGTCCTCCCGGACCTCGACCAGCTCGAGCCGAGCGTGGCGGGCCAGCAGCTTCTGGTAGTGCTGGACGTCGTCGGCGAAGGGCGGACGCAGCCGGCCGACCGCGACGACGATGATCCGCACGGCTGGGATACTACGAGTCTATGGACGATGCGGATCGCAACGAACGCCGGATCAACATCCACTTCTCACCGGAGATCATGGCCGGCTCGTACGCGAATTTCGCGAACGTCAGCCACTCCGACTATGAGTTCACGATCACCTTCGCCCGGGTGGATCACGAGGTCGAGGACGAGGAGATTCCCGGGGTCGTTGTCTCCCGGATCAACCTCTCCCCCAAGTTCATGCGCGAGCTGATCGACGCGATGCAGGACAACTACTCCAAGTGGGAGACCCGCGAGGGGATCAAGAACCTGCCCGAGTTCGACGCCCCCGGCGAGCAGCCCGGGGAAGAAGACCAAACCGGCGGCTAGGCCGCGCGGGCGAACGCGACTGCCGCGCCGATCCGCTCGAGCGTCGGCGGGTGGGTCGCGAGCAGCGAGCCGACCCAGCGGGGCGGCCGCAGGTCGGCCACGTTCTGAAGCGCGATCGTCCGCTCGAACGAGATGAACGCTTCCGGCGAGCCCGACAGCTCGAGCGAGTAGGCGTCGGCTCGGCGCTCAAGCGCCCGCGAGAGCCGGTTGCCGATCAGCCCAGTCGGCGCGGCGACGAGCGCGGCGCCAAGCGCCATCGCCGGGAGCGCCCGGGCGGTGCCACGTTCCGGCGACAGCCGCCAGCTGAGGCGCTGGACGGCCAGCGCGGCGGCGGGCGCGACGATCGCGGCGTAAGCCACGCTGCGCGGGACGTCGCGGTTGCGCACGTGGGCGAGCTCGTGCGCCACAACGACGCGGACCTCGTCGCGGCTGTAGCGGTCGAGCAGCGTGTCGAACAGCACGATGCGTTTGGTCGGCCCGAACCCGGTGACGTAGGCGTTGGCGCCGGTCGTCCGGCGGCTCGCGTCAACCGAAAACACCTCCCCCACCTCGACCCCGGCGGTCCGCGCCAGCTCGAGCACGTCCGACCGAGTCTCCCCTTCAGGGAGCGGGGTGAAGTCGTTGAAGACCGGGTCGAGCAGGACCGGCGCCAGCACGCCGAGTAACGCGCCGAGCCCGACCGAGCCGGCCGCCGCGGGTAACCACCAGTCGCGCGGATATCGGCGCGTCAGGGACACCGCGGCTCCACCGGCGCCCGCCGCCAGGGTCGCCTCGATCGCGGTCGACTTGAGGAGATCGACAGCCCACCCCCGCCACGATTGCGTCACCAGGCCCACGGCGATCGCTCGGCGCCGCGCGAGCGCTGTCAGCGGGAGCGGCAGGAGCGTCGACCCCACCGCCAGGGTCGCGCTCGCCAGCGCTCCATTGGCGACGGCAGATCTCGCCGGGCCCGGAGCTCGCCGGCGAGACACACCTCGGCGGCGGGAGCGGCCGACGAGCGTTGCCAGCGCTCCCAGCTCGACCGCCGTCCGGGCGATGCCGATCGCCAGCTGGGGCCGCGCGAACCGAGCACCACGCTTGATCTCTTGATCGGTGAAATAGTCTTTAGCGTGGACTTGCGCGGGCTCGATCGGAGCCTCCCGAGGAGCGAGCAGGCGCACCCCCGCCTCCGCAGCGGCGAGCGCCCCGAGCACGGGCCCGGCGATACGTACGCGTGCTAGCCGCCTCACCAGGGAGACTGTAGCCACGTCATGCGGGTGGCGATCGTCTCTGACATCCACGGAAACCGACACGCCTTCGAGGCGGTGCTCGACGCAATCGAGGCCTCCGAGTGCGAGGAGATGTGGTGCCTCGGCGATCTCGTCGGCTACGGTGCCGACCCCGACGCGTGCGTGGAGCTGGCCCGACGGCACGCGGCAATCTGCCTGGCGGGGAACCACGATCTCGGCGTCCGCGGGGACCTGCCGCTCGAGCAGTTCTCCCGCGGGGCGGCCCTGGCGGCCCGCTGGACCCAGGAGACGATCACCGCGGAGACGAGGGAGTATCTCGACGCGCTCGAGCCGATGAACCTCGACGAGCAGGTCGGGATGTACCACGCGAGCCCCCGCGACCCGGTTTGGGAGTACGTGCTGTCCTCGCTTCAGGCCGAGCTATGCCTCGACGCGCAGGCGCACCGGATCTGTCTGATCGGCCACTCGCACGTAGCGCTCTCGTTCTCACGAGAGCCCGCCGAGGCGGCGAGCGGTGAGACCCGAGCCGCCGACGAGGAGCTCGACCTCGCGTCGGGCGAGTGGCTGATCAACCCCGGCAGCGTGGGGCAGCCGCGCGACGGAGACCCGCGGGCGGCATGGCTTGAGCTCGACCTGGACGGGCTGGGCGCGGCGTACCGGCGGACCGATTACGACATCGAGGGCGCCGCCGCCGCGATCCGAGCCGCCCGCCTACCGGACTCCCTCGCGGAGCGTCTCGCCTATGGCCAGTAAAGTCAGGCCGCGGATGCGCTACTTGCCCCGCGCACTTGTTGCCGGCGGGCTCGGCTTCGCCACGTCTTTGATCATCGCCGCCTGCGGCGGTGGCGCCGGCCTGCTCTCAGGCGGGCAGGCCGGCACGCTCAGCAACCAGCTCAACCAGATCTCCAATGCGGTCGCCGCGGGCGATTGCGGACAGGCCGGAAACGCCAGCCGCGGCCTCGTGAACGCGGTCTCGAACCTCCCGTCGACAATCAGCTCGAACCTCCGCCAGGACCTCAGCCAGGGCGCCGCGACGGTCAGCGAGCTGGCGACGACCGACTGCCGCACGACCAGCACCGCCACCACCCCGACGACACCGACGACCGCCACGGTGAGGACCCCGGCCACCAGCCCGACCACCACGCGCACGACCCCCACCACTGCCACGACCGCGACGACCACCACGCCTGCAACCACCCCGACCACCCCGGGTACTACAACTGGGCCCGCGAGCGGGGGCGGCGGTCTCAGCGGTGGCTCCGGCGGCGGCGGAGGACTGCCCGGCGCGGACAACGGCAATGGGAACGGCAATGGCAACGGCTGACGGTCAGACAATCGCAGGGCGGTACCAGATCGAGGGACGCCTGGGAGTGGGCGGCATGTCGACGGTGCACCTGGCGTTCGACCAACGGCTGGAGCGCTACGTGGCGCTCAAGCTGCTCGCCGAGCACCTCGCGGACGACCCCACTTTCGTATCGCGCTTTCGCCGCGAGGCGCTGTCCGCCGCGCGCCTCGTGCATCCGAACATCGTCCAGGTGTTCGACTTCGGCTTCGACGAGCGTCAGCACCAGCACTTCATCGTGATGGAGCACGTCCCCGGGCACTCGTGCGCCGAGCTGCTGCGCGATCGCGGGCACCTCGAGGTTGACGAATCGGTCGAGATCATCTCTCAGGCCTGCCGCGGGCTCGACTACGCCCACCGCCACGGCGTCGTGCACCGCGACGTGAAACCGGGCAACCTGCTCGTCTCCGATGCCGAGGTCGTGAAACTCGCCGACTTCGGGATCGCGCGCGCGGTCGGGCAGTCGAGCATCACGCAAGTCGGCTCGGTGCTGGGGACAGCCGCGTACCTGGCGCCTGAGCAGGCGCGCGGCGAGGAGGCCGGCCCCCGTGCGGACATCTACTCGCTGGGCGTGGTCGCCTACCAGCTGCTCTCGGGCCGGCTCCCGTACGAGGCCAGCTCGCTGTCGGAACTGACGCTCAAGCAGCAGCGCGAGGCCCCGACACCACTCGACGACCTCAACCCTCAGGTGCCCCGCGAGCTGGCGCGATCCGTCGCGATGGCGCTGGCGCTCGATCAGGAGGACCGTCCCGCCGACACGATGGTGTTCGCCGAGGCGCTCCGCAGCGGAGCCCACGGAATCGAGGCGCCCGGCGTTGCGCGAGTCGGGGCCACGGGTACGAGGGCAACCCGCGTGCTCTCGGGCGACGGCCCCACGGCAGCCACCCGGGCGGCCCGCCGCGCCGCGCCGGTCGCCCCTCCGACGCAGGCCCGGCAGGCGCGACGTCTCGAGCCCCGTCCGTACACGCCCGCCGACTACGCGCCGCCCGCGCCCGCCCGCCCCGCCGAGCGCGCCCGCTCGGGACAGGCGGGACGGCGGTTCGCGATCGCGCTCACAATCCTGCTGCTGTTCGTCGCCGCCGTGGTCATCGCGGTGGTGATCTCGACCAACACCTCGAACACGGTCGTGCAGCTGCGGACCACGGTTGCGAAGGACGCAAACGACGCGATCAATCAGGTCCAGAGCCTGATCGGCCAGTACACGAAGTAGGCCTTACGCCGCGAGCCTCCCCGGGGCCTCCCCGGCGCGCAGGGCTCCCGCGATCTCGCGGAGCCGGTCGTTGTCGATCGCGTTGCGCAGGTCGTCCATCAGCCGGGCGAGATACGAGAGGTTGTGCAGCGTGACCAGGCGCAGCGCGGTGAGCTCGCCCGCGCGCACCAGGTAGTGGAGGTACGCGCGGGTGAAGCCGCCGGCGCACGCAGGGCACGGGCAGCCGTCGAGGATCGGGTCGGCCGAGTCGCGCCACTGACCCTTCGCCAGGTCCAGTCGCCACCGGGTCGCGGGGCTCGGGACAAGCGCGACTCCGTGGCGTCCGAGCCGCGTGGGCAGCGCGCAGTCGAACGTGTCGATCCCCAGTTCGACGCCGCCGATCAGGCCCTCGATGTCGCCGATCCCGAGCAGGTGGCGGGGGCGATCGGGCGCGCGACGCTCGAGCTCCGCCGTGGTCCACGCCACGACCTCGCGCATCTGCGCTTCGTCCTGGCCGAGCGAACCTCCGATCGCGATGCCGTCGCATCGGCTTGCAGCGACCGCCGCCGAGGACTCGATCCGCAGGTCGTGCTCGACCCCGCCCTGGACGATCCCGTAGACCGCCTGGGAGTCCATGCCGTGCTCGGCGTGCCAGCGCAGGCAGCGATCGAGCCAGCGGTGCGTGCGCTCCATCGAGCTCGCCGTGTAGTCACGGGAGACGTGGAACGGGGTGCACTCGTCGAGCACCAGCGCGATGTCCGATCCGAGTGCGGCCTGCACGGACATCGAGGTCTCCGGGCCGATGAAGCGCTCGCTGCCGTCGACGTAGGAGCGGAACGTGACGCCGTCCTCGTCGATCGCCAGGATCGCTCCCTCGCGCCCCGAGTCGGGCCGGCGGCCGCGTCCCTTGATCTCATCCGCGACGCCACCGTGGCCCATCGAGAAGACCTGAAACCCGCCGGAGTCGGTGATGATCGGCTTCTCCCAGCGCATGAACTCGTGAAGGCCACCGAACCGAGCGACCAGCTCCGGCCCCGGCGAGAGGAACAGGTGGAAGGTGTTGCCGAGGATCAGGTCGTAGCCCAGCGCGGCGACCTCCCGCGGCTCGAGCGTTTAACCGTGCCCTTCGTCGCGAGTGGGACGAACGCCGGCGTGCGCACCTCGCCGTGTGCGAGCTCGAGCGTCCCGCTCCGCGCGAGCGAGTCGGACGACCGGGAGTGGACCGTGAACACGGTCGAGATCGTGACACGCCGGACTCGTGGGACGATCGGCCGATGGGGCGAGGGCGATCGAGCTGCAGGTGGCCCACACCTCCGAGCTCGACCTCTCGGCGCTGGAGGCCGCCCGGGCCCTGCTCTACGAGGTTTTCGGCGCGGAGATGACCGACCAGGACTGGGAGCACGCGCTCGGCGGGATGCACGCCCTCGCCTGGGAGCGGGGTCGGCTGGTCGGTCACGCGTCGGTGGTCCAGCGACGGCTGATCTACCGCGAACGCGCGCTCCGCACGGGCTACGTCGAGGGCGTCGCAGTGCGCGCCGATCGGCGCCGGCTCGGATTCGGCGGGGCGATGATGGCCGAGATCGAGCGGGTGATCAGGGGTGCGTACGAGCTCGGCGCGCTCGGCGCGAGCGACGCGGGGGCGGCGTTCTACACCGCCCGCGGGTGGCGGCCGGTGGCGGGGACAGACTGGGCGCTCAGCCCCCATGGGCGGGTGCGAACCGCGGGCGAGGACGACTCGGTGTACGTCCTCGAGGGGAGCGTCGCGCTCGACCTGTCGGAGGCGCTGGCCTGCGATTGGCGCGACGGCGAGCTGTGGTGAACGAAGGCCCGGGCCGCCGTCCGGCGGACCGGGCCCGCTCGCCAGAGGAACGACGGGCGACCGGTGGGTGCCGCCGCCCGGTCCCGCTACGACGCCGCCGGCTCCGGCGTCTCTGAGCCCTCGATCGTCTTGGCGGTCTCGCCGCCGGCGGAGATCGTGACCTTGCGCGGCTTGCGCTGCTCGGGCTTCGGGATCCTCACCTCGAGTACGCCGCGGTCGAAGTTCGCGCGGACCCGCTCGGGGTCGACGCCCTCGGGGAGCGTCAGCGAGCGACTGAAGCTGCCGTACGCGCGCTCGACGCGGTAGTAGCCCTCCTTGCGCTCCTCGTGCTCGGCCTTGCGCTGGCCCGAGATCGTGAGCACGTTGTCCTCGACCTCGATGTTGACGTCGCCCTCGCTCAGCCCCGGCAGGTCGGCGCGGAGCACGAGGTCATCGTCGGTCTCGACGAGGTCCATTGCCGGAATCCAGCGGCGCGTCTGCGTGCTGCCGTTGCCGCTGGCGCCGGCGCGTCGAAAAACGTGTTGAAGAGTCGGTTCATCTCGTTCTGAATCGTGCTCAGCTCGCGAACCGGCTCCCATCGAATGAGTGCCATCTGCAAACCTCCTTGAGGTCTAAAAACTCGTTGGTTGCCACATTATGAAATCTAAGTGGCTTACTGTCAAGTTTAGCGCGGCAGCACCGAACATCTGACCTCGCCGGGAGCGCATGGGGCAACTCCGCGCTCCGGACGCCGAAGTCTGGGGCCGGCCCGCCCGCCGGGACGCCCACGACGCACCGCCGCTATCCTCGATCAGCGAGCGCCCGGTCATCTGCGGCCGGCTGCGGGATCCCGAGCGATCGCCAGCACCGTCGGCGCGACGTCGGCGAGGATCCCGCCCTCGCGCAGCGTCAGACCCGGGACGGTGACGATCAGCGGCACCGGGTTCAGCGAGTGCGCGGTGTTGGGGCTGCCGTCGGGCTCGAGCATGTTGTCGGCGTTGCCGTGGTCGGCGGTGACGACGCACACGCCGCCGGACGCGTGGACCGCGTCGACGACCTCGCCGAGGCACCGGTCGACGGTCTCGACCGCCCGGACGGCCGCCGGGATCACGCCCGTGTGCCCGACCATGTCGGCGTTGGCGAAGTTGATGATCCCGAAGCCGGGCGTGTCGGCTGCGCCACGCCTCGACGAACGCCGCCGCGGCCTCCGGCGCGCTCATCTCGGGCTTGTGGTCGTAGGTCGGGACGTCGCGCGGCGAGGGCGACCAGCTCGCGGCGCTCGCCGTCGCACGGCTGCTCGTCGCCGCCGTTGAAGAAGTACGTGACGTGCGCGTACTTCTCGGTCTCGGCGACGTGCAGCTGGCGCACCCCGTGCGACGCGAGCACCGCCGGCAGCGTCGTCGCCGGGTGCTCGGGCGCGAACGCGACCGGATAGGTCCAGCCCTCCTCGTACTCGGTCATCGTCGCGTAGCGCTCGACCGGCGGGGCGCCGCCGCGGTCGATCTCGTCGAAGCCGGGCTCGGCGAGCGCGCGCGTGATCTCGCGCATCCGGTCGGGGCGGAAGTTGAACGCGATCACCGAGTCGCCGGGCCGGATCCGCGCCTCCTCCCCGACCAGCACCGGCGCGATGAACTCGTCGGTCTCGCCGCGCTCGTAGGCCTCGCGCGCGGCGGCCGCGCCCGAGGGCGCCGCGCTGCTCGGCGCGCCCGTGGACCAGCAGGTCGTAGGCGCGCTGGATCCGCTCCCAGCGCCGGTCGCGGTCCATCGCGAAGTAGCGGCCGACGACCGAGCCGATCCGCCCGCGCGCCGGCGTCGGCCATCCATCGCTCGACCGTCTCCAGATAGCCGGCGCCCGACGTGGGGAGCGTGTCGCGCCCGTCGGTGAACGCGTGCAGCACGAGGTCGGGGACCCCGAGCGACGGCGCCCAGCTCGATCAGCGCCCGCAGGTGCGCCGAAGCCGGAGTGCACGCCGCCGTCGGACACGAGCCCGATCAGGTGCACGCGCGGCGCCGCGCCGAACGCGTCGCGCAGCACCTCGTTGTCGGCGAGCTCGCCGCTCTCGACCGCCAGGTCGATCCGCGTCAGGTCCTGCATCACGACCGCGCCCGCGCCCGAGGTTCAGGTGCCCGACCTCCGAGTTGCCCATCTGGCCCTCCGGCAGCCCGACCGCGCGCCCGCCGGCGGTCAGCTGCGGTGTGCGGATAGGTCGCCCACAGCTCGTCGAACACCGGCGTCGTGGCGAGCGAGACGGCGTTGCCGGGGCCGTCGGGCGCGAGCCCCCAGCCGTCGAGGACGACCAGCGCGACGCGCTGGTGCAGCGGGAAGCCGCGCCGGGGCCCGGCGGACGGGCGCCATCAGGCGGCCGCGGCGACGATCGCCGCGAACGAGTCGGCGTCGAGGCTCGCGCCGCCGACGAGCGCGCCGTCGACGTCGGGCAGCGCCAGCAGCGCCGGCGCAGCTGTCGGGGTTGACGCTGCCGCCGTACAGCACGCGGAGTGCGCTCCGCCTGCTCGGGGGAGCGGTCGGCGACGAGCGCGCGGATGAACGCGATCGCGTCCTGCGCCTGCTCCGGCGTGGCGACCCGGCCGGTGCCGATCGCCCAGATCGGCTCGTAGGCGATCACCACGTCCCCCAGCCGCTCGGTCTCGACCCGCTGGAGGTCCTCCTGGACCTGGTGGCGGAGCTTGCGCTCGGTGTCGCCGGCCTCGCGCTCCTCCTCGGTCTCGCCCACGCACAGGATCGGGACGAGCCCTGCGTCCAGCGCCGCCGGCACCTTGAGCTGCGAGCGCGCGGTCGGTCTCGCCGAACAGCTCGCGGCGCTCGGAGTGGCCGAGGATCACCCCCTCGACGCCGAGCTCGGTGAGCATCGGCGGCGACACCTCGCCGGTGAACGGCCCCTGCGGCTCGTAGTGCATGTTCTGCGCGTACACCTGCGACGCGCGAGCCGCGGGTCGAGTCGACCATCGGGCCGAGCGCGGGGAACGGCGGGCAGATCGCGACGTCGACGCCGGTCGACGCTCGAGACCCGCGGCAGCAGCGCCCGCGACGAACGCCTCGGCCTCGGCGACGGTCTTGTGCATCTTCCAGTTGCCGGCGATCAGCGGAACGCGGGCTGCCGGACCCGCTCGGGAAGCTCATCGCAGCGCCTCGACGCCCGGGCAGCTGCTTGCCCTCGATCAGCTCGAGCGCCGCGCCGCCGCCGGTCGACAGGTGGGTGACCTGGTCGGCGAGCCCGAACTGCACGAGCGCCGCGGCCGAGTCGCCGCCGCCGACCACCGTGGTGCCCGGCGCCTGCGCGACCGCCTCGGCGATCGCGCGCGTCCCGGCGGCGAACGGCTCGAGCTCGAACGCGCCCATCGGGCCGTTCCAGAACACGGTCCCGGCGCGCCGCGATCTCCCGCGCGTACGCCTCCGCGGTCTGCGGGCCGATGTCGAGGCCCATCATCCCCTCGGGAACCTCGACGCCGTCGAGCGTCTGCGGCTGCGCCTCGGCCGCGAGCCGATCGGCGACCACCAGGTCGACCGGCAGCTCGATCCGCGCGCGCGCCTGCGCGGCCGTCGCGAGCGTGCGCCGGGCGAGCTCGACGTCCTCCGGCGCGCACAGCGAGGCGCCGACCGCGTGGCCCTGCGCGGCGAGGAACGGGAAGCACATCGCGCCGCCGATCAGGATCGCGTCGGCGACCTCGCGGAAGCGGTCGATCACCGCGATCTTGTCCGACACCTTGGCGCCGCCGAGCACCGCCACGAGCGGTCGCGCGGGATCCTCGAGCAGCTTCGGTCAGCGTGCTCACCTCGCGCTCGAGCAGCAGTCCGGCGGCGCGCTCGGGCATCAGCCGCGCGACCCCCTCGGTCGAGGCGTGGGCGCGGTGCGCGGCGCCGAACGCGTCGTTTACGTAGACGTCGCCGAGCTCCGCGAGCGCGGCCGCCAGCTCCGGGTCGTTGCGGGTCTCGCCGGGCTCGTAGCGGACGTTCTCGAGCACCAGGATCTGGCCCGGGTTGAGGTTCCGGGCGAACGCGCCGACCTCCTCGCCGACGACCCCCGGCGCGAGCGTCACGTCGGCGCCGCTCAGCTCGGCCAGCCGGTCGGCGGCGGGCCGCATCGAGAACTCGGGCTCGCGGTCCTCCGGGCGCCCCAGGTGCGAGACGACGACGAGGCTCGCGCCGCGGCCGAGCAGCTCGTGCAGCGTCGGCAGCGCCGCCCGGATCCGCGTGTCGTCGGCGACCTCCCCGTCCTTCAGCGGCACGTTGAAGTCGACCCTGACGAGCACCCGCTTGCCCGCGAGGTCGCCGAGGTCAGCGAGCGTCCTCAAAGCAGCCTCTGAACCAGCTCCACGATCCGGTTGGAGTAGCCCCACTCGTTGTCGTACCAGGAGACGAGCTTGACCATCGTCCCGTCCATCACCGCGGTCAGCTGCGAGTCGAGGATCGAGGAGGCAGGGTTCTTGATGATGTCGGTGGAGACGATCGGGTCCTCGGTGTACGCGAGCAGCCCTTGGAGCGGCCCGCTCTCGGCGGCCGCCTTGAGCGCCGCGTTGACCTCCTCGACGCTCGTCTCGCGCTCGGCCTCGACAGTCAGATCGACGACGCTGCCCGTGGGAACGGGCGCCCGGACCGCGAACCCGTGGAGCTTGCCGTTGAGCGCCGGGATCACCGCTCCGATCGCCTTGGCGGCGCCGGTCGACGCCGGGATCAGGTTGACCGCGGCGGCGCGCGCGCGGCGCAGGTCGCGGTGCGGCATGTCCTGGAGCCGCTGGTCGGCGGTGTACGCGTGGATCGTGGTCATCAGCCCGTGCTTGATCCCGACCGTGTCGTTCAGCACCTTCGCGATCGGCGCCAGGCAGTTGGTCGTGCACGAGGCGTTCGAGATGATCTGATGCTGGGCGGGGTCGTAGGCCTCGTCGAAGTTGACGCCGAGCGCGACGGTCACGTCGGGGTCGGTCGCCGGCGCGGAGATCACGACCTTCTTGGCGCCGGCCGAGAGGTGCTTGGCGGCGTTCTCGCGGTCGGTGAACAGCCCGGTCGACTCGATCACGACGTCGGCGCCGAGGTCGCCCCATGGCAGCGCCGCCGGGTCGCGCTCGGCGAGCACCCGGAGCTCCTTGCCGTCGACGCGGAAGCCCGTGTCGGTCGCCTCGATCGTGCCGGGGAACGGCCCGTAGTTGGAGTCGTACTTGAGCAGGTGCGCGATCGTCTGCGGGTCGACGAGGTCGTTGACCGCGAGCCACTCGATGTCGGCGCCGCGCTCGTACGCGGCGCGGAACACGTTGCGCCCGATCCGCCCGAAGCCGTTGATCCCGACCCGTACCGGCATGCGCGTGTGACTCACCTTCTGTGACGGCTGAAAAGACGAAAATGCCGACCGGCGGCGAGGCCGGTTCGGCGCCTCTAGGCTAAACGTTATCTACGTGAGACCACCTCGACCCTGAGGCGATCAGGGTCGAGGAGGTATGCGGCGTAGTAGCGCGGTCCGTACTGCGGACCGCTGGCCTGGCGGCCCGTCGTCGGAGCCGCCGGCGGCCGAGCCCCGCCGCGTAGGCGGCGTCGACCGCGGCCTTGCCGGTCGCTTGCAGCGCCAGGTGCCCGTAGTCCGGCCCGGGACCCCGCCCGCGCATCACGATCCAGACGATCGGGGCGTTGATCCCGTAGGCGATGGCGCGCTCGGACTCGAGCATCCGCCGCGCGCCGAGCGCGCCGAACACGGCGTCGTAGAAGCGCGCCGAGCGGCCGAGGTCGGAGACCTCGAAGCCGACGTGGTCGATCATCAGATCGGCCGCTCGACGTCGCGGTGCATGACCTCGACCAGGTACTCCTTGGCGGGCGCCGTAGCGCTCCGCCAGGTGGTCGGCGATCGCGACCGAGCGGTGCCGGCCACCGGTGCACCCGATCGCGACCACCAGGTGCGCCTTGCCCTCGGCGAGATATTGCGGCAGCAGGTAGTCGAGCAGCGGGTGCAGCCGGTCGTAGAAGGTGTCGAGCTCGCCGTCGCGGTTGATGAACTCCACGATCCGGCGGTCGGCGCCGGTCAGCGGCCGCAGGCCGCGCTCGTAGTGCGGGTTTGGCAGGAAGCGCACGTCCAGCAGCAGATCGGGGTCCCGCGCGGGTCCGTACTTGAAGCCGAAGCTCTCGAACGTGACCGCGAGCCGGCCCGGCGTGCGGGTCGGAAGCAGCTCATCGGCGAGCTTGCGCCGCAGCATCGCCACGGTCAGCCCGCTGGTGTCGATCACGACGTCGGCGCGGCCGCGCAGCGGCGCGAGCGCCTCGCGCTCACGCGCGATCCCGTCGGCGACGCTGCCCGTCGGCGCCAGCGGATGCCGCCGGCGGGTCTCCTTGTAGCGGGTCAGCAGCGCCTGCTCGTCGGCCTCCAGGAACAGCACCCGGTGCTTGACGCCCGTGGCGCGGAGATCGTCGAGCATCGCCGCGAGCCCCTCGAAGTAGCTCCCTCCGCGCACGTCCGAGACGACGGCCGCGCGCGCCACCTTCGATCCCTCGTGCACGAACAGCTCGACCAGCGAGCGGATCATCTCGGAGGGCAGGTTGTCGACGCAGAAGTAGCCCTCGTCCTCGAACACCGCCATCGCCGTCGACTTCCCCGCCCCGGAGAACCCGGTGATGATCACCAGGTCGGTCAGCGCCGAGCCCGGCGCCTCGGACTCGGGATCCGCCCCGCTTTCCGTGAGCCGTTCAGCCTCTGCCGCCATAGCACTAGCTTGACACGCCGACAGGCGCCTGCCCGTGATCGGTCTGTGTGACACCATGCCCGAGTGCGGCGCCATCCCCTTCGGAACGGCATGCTCGCTGCGCTTACGGCCGCTCTGCTGGCGCTGACGGTCGTGGTGCTCGGCGACTTCGACTCGGTCACGGCCGGGGCGCAACCGACCCCCCAGACGGTCTCTGCGAGCGTCGGCTCGACGCCTGCGGGGCAGCCGCTGGCTCCGGGTTTCCTCGGCGTATCGCTCGAGTTCTCGGCGCTTCACTTCTACACAGGGCGCGATCCCCGGGCCGTCAACCCGGTACTGATCAACCTGTTGCGGGGGCTAACGCCGGGACAGACCCCGGTGCTGCGGATTGGCGGCAACAGCGCCGACACCACATGGTGGCCGCAGCGCGGGGTGGCCGCTCCCACCGGCGTGAACTACCGATTGACCGAAGGGTGGCTGAGGACGACCAGGGCGCTGGCAGGTGCGCTACGCGCAAAGCTGATCTTGGGCGTCAACCTGGCGGGCGGCCGGCCGGCGATCGCCGCGGCCGAGGCTCGCGCGCTGCTCGGCGGAATCGGCCGGCGCTACATCCAAGCGCTGGAGATCGGCAACGAGCCCGACCTGTATTCGATCTTCCCGTGGTACCGCGACCGGCGCGGGCAGATGTTCTACGCACGCGACCACAGCTACGGGCTCAGCGACTACATCGCCCAGTTCACGCAGTGGCGCGCAGCGCTGGGGGCGGGCACGCCGGTCACCGGCCCGGCGTTCGCGGAGCTCACCTGGCTCAGCGGACTGGCGACCTTCCTCAATGCCGAGCCCGGGCTCAAGATGCTCACGATCCACCGTTATCCGCTGCACGGATGCCTGGGCGACCAGACCTCCCCCAGCTACGCGTCGACCGCGAACCTGCTCAACGACCGCTCCTCCAGCGGGCTCGCGCAGGCGATCGCCCCGTACGTCTCCCAGACGCACAGCCAGGGCGTGCGGTTCCGTCTCGACGAGATGAACTCGGCCTCATACGCGAGCTGTCTCGGGAAGAAGGGTGTGAGCGCGACCTTCGCCTCGGCGCTGTGGGTGCTGGACACGCTGTTCAACCTCCAGAGCGTCGGCGTCGACGGCGTCAACATCCACTCGCTGCCGCGAGCCGCGTACGAGCTCTTCACGTTCAAGTACGTGCGCGGCCGCTGGGAGGCGTTCGTGCACCCCGAGTACTACGGAATGCTGATGTTCGCCCAGGCGTTCCCCCCGGGCGCGCAGCTCCTGCCGGTGAACGTCAACCCGAGCGGCCCGCTGAAGGTCTGGGCCACTCGCGCGCCCAACTCCGAGACGCGCGTGGTGGTGATCAACAAGGACCCCGACAACTCCTACCAGGTGCAGCTCCAGGTCTCGGGGATGTCGGGCGCGGCTGAGCTCGAGCGCCTGCAGGCCCCGAGCGCCTCCGCAACCCGAGGGGTCACGCTCGGGGGCCAGACGCTCGGCGACGAAACCACCACCGGCGTTCTCCCGGGGTCGCCTCGGACGGAGCCGCTGTTCCCGGTGCTCGGCACCTACACCGTGACGGTCCCGCCCGCCAGCGCCGCGATGCTCTCGCCCGCTCCCGGCACTGGCGGGGTCGGCGGGCCACCTTAGACCTGGCGCGGCGGCGCGGCGCGGCGCGGCGCGGCGGCGCGGCGGCGCGGCGCGGCGCGGCGGACCCCCCCTTGACCCCGTCCTTTCGGCGAGCCCCCTAGAACCCGTCCCTTCGGGCGCCCCTTAACCCGGCCAGCGCGGCGAGGGGGGGCGTAGCGGCGCCGGGCGAGCGGGGCGTCGGCGCGTCACCGAAACGGTGCAATTTTGTGACGCCCGCGCCTTGTTTCGTGATGCGCAGCCGCGCGACCCTACCCGGGTGCTCGAACGATGCTGGCAGATGTGACGTATGGACACATATGGCAGCAAAGCTCGGCTTGCGGACGTGGCCGCGCGGCAGTGGGGTCGGGTGACCCGGGCGCAGCTGAATGACTTGGGCGCCGACAGCAGGGCGGTTGCGCGGTGGCTTGCCCAGGGTTACCTCCATCGCCGCCTCCCGCGCGTTTACGCCGTTGGCCATTCTGCGGGCGAGACGGCCGCCGACCTCGCCGAGGCGTTGCTCTACGCCGGCCCGGGGGCGATGCTGAGCCACACCACAGCCGCGTGGTGGCGAGGGCTGCTGGACGAGCAACCGCGCCAGATCCACATCAGCACGCCGCGTCAGTGCCGCTCCGTGCCAGGGATCACCGTCCACGGGCGACGCACCTGCGACCGCGTGCTTCACAACCGCCTGCCCACGACCAGCGTGCCCCAGATCCTCCTTGACCTCGCCGCCAGCGAGCCGCTGCGCACCGTCCGCCGCGCCCTCGCCAAGGCGGACTACGCCGGGATCCTCGACGTCCGGACGATCGAAGCGGAGCTCGGGCCGGGCCGTCCGGGGACGACCCGGCTCCGCAGCGCGCTGACCGAGCACCAGCCGCGGCTGGCCCTCACCAAGAGCGGACTCGAGATCCTCTTCCTCGAGATCTGCGAGAAGGGGAAGATCCTGCTACCGGAAGTGAACGTTCGGGTCGCTGGCTGGGAGGTCGACGCGCTCTGGCGGGAGCGCCGGATCGCGGTCGAGCTCGACGGTTACTGGAACCACCGCAGTCCCGCCCAGGTCAAGCGCGACCGCCGCAAGGAGCTGGCGCTCCGCGCCGCCGACTACCTCCCGGTCCGCTACTCCGAGGAGCAGTTGACCCGCCAACCGGAAGGAGGTCATCGCGGACCTCCGCCGCATGCACGGGACCTAAACCCCCGTCTTGTGCAGCTCCCGGTAGACCCGGCCGGCGAGCTTGCCCGGGCAGTCCCGGCACCGCCTCGAGCTCCTCGCGTGAGGCCGCCAGGATCGCCTCGGGCGAGCCGAAGTGCGTGAGCAGCGCGCGCTTGCGCGCCGGCCCGACGCCCGGGAGCTCGTCGAGGATCGAGGCGGTCATCGCCCTGTCGCGCCTGATCCGGTGGTGGGTGATCGCGAACCGGTGAGCCTCGTCGCGGACCCGCTGGAGCAGCTGCAGCTCGGGCGTGTCGTGGGCGAGCCGAAGCGGGTCGCGGCGGCCCGGGATGAACACCTCCTCGATCCGCTTGGCCAGCGAGACGACGACCACGCCGCGCTCGCGGAACCCCTGCGAGCGCGCGCAGCCCGGCCGACAGCTGGCCCTTGCCGCCGTCGATCACGATCAGGTTCGGCAGCGCGGCGAAGCTGGGGTCGTACGCCTTGTCGTGCGGGGAGACCTCGCGCTGCTGCTCCCACCGCGCCATCCGCCGGCCGAGTACCTCCTCCATCGCGGCGAAGTCGTCGGGCACCGACTCGCCATCGCCGTTGCTCGAGGACGCGATCTTGAACCGCCGGTAGTCGGACTTCTTCGGCGCGCCGCCCTCGAACACGACCATCGAGGCGACCGTGTTGGTCCCCATCAGCGTCGAGATGTCGAAGCACTCGATCCGCAGCGGGATCGTGTCGAGGCCGAGCGCGCCCTGGAGGCCGTCGAGCGCCTCGACGCGCTGCTGGCGGCGGCGCTCGGAGCGCAGCCGCTCCTGGTCGAGCGCGAGCCGGGCGTTGCGCTCGGCCAGCTCCAGGATCCGCCGCTTGTCGCCGCGCTCGGCGGCGCGGATCTCGACCGGGCCGCCGCGGCGCTCGGACAGCGCCTGCAGCCAGCGCCGGGCCGGACCGAGCTCCCGCTGGACGATCAGCAGCGGCGGCACCATCATCGCGCTGGCGTAGTACTGGAGGATGAACGCCTCGGCGACGTCGGCAACATCGCCGCCGCGCCTCGTTGTCGAGGTAGAAGCTCTGTCGGTCCGACAGGACGCCGTCGCGGACCTGGAAGACCTGCGCGTTGGCCTCGTCCTCGTGGACCGCCACCGCGATCGCGTCGAGCGTTCCGGTCTCGTGCGCGACCCGCTGGCGCTCGAGCAGCGAGCGCACGGCGCGCAGCCGGTTGCGCTCCCGGGCGGCGTCCTCGAAGCGCTGCTCGTCGGCCGCCTCGCGCATCGACGCCTCGAGCTCGCGCTCGATCTCGCGGTAGCGGCCGGACAGGAAGTCGATCACGCCGTCGATCCCGCGGCGGTAATCCTCCTTGCTGACATAGCCGACGCACGGGGCCTCGCAGCGCTTGATGTAGTAGTCGAGGCACGGCGAGCCGCTGCGCCGCCCGGGCTTCGGGCCCTCGCAGGAGCGGAACATGAACACCTTGCCGAGCACCTCGAGCGTCGAGCGCACCCGCTTGGCGTTGCTGTACGGGCCGAAGTAGGCGCGGTCGCGCCGGTGGCGCTCGCGCGTGAAGTACACCCGCGGGAAGTCCTCGTCGAGGCTGATCGCGATGTACGGGTACGACTTGTCGTCGCGCAGGCGGATGTTGAAGCGCGGCTTGTACTGCTTGATGAAGTTCTGCTCCACGAGCAGCGCCTCGGCGTCGGTGTGCACCACCAGCGCCTCGATCTGGTCGATCTGGTCGACGAGGCCCGTGCCCGCCGCGAGTGCTGGGGTTGGAGAAGTGCGAGGCGACGCGCTTGCGGATCGACTTCGCCTTGCCGACGTACAGCACCTTCCCGCGGGCGTCGCGGAACAGGTACACGCCGGGCTCGTCGGGGAGCTCGCGGCGCCTATCGGCTGGGGTCAGGGACACATCTCTGAGGATATGCCGCCGCGTACGGCCTCTCCGGCTCCCTACTCGTCACGAGCCCGACCAGGGTCCCGACTATGGCGAGCGCCAGCGCCACCAGCGCCACCGTCTCGCCCCCCCCGCCGTCGCGGCCGGGTGCAGGTACTGCGGCGAGGTCGGCGACCGGGTTCAGGACCAGCACCCCGTTGGTCGGCGGCGTGCCGAGCGCGTGCACGACGAACGCCAGCGCGATCGCACCCGCCGCCAGCACGACGAGCCGAGCCGCCGGGGAGCGCCCGACCAGCGCGACCGACACCAGCGCCGCCGCCAGCAGCGCGAGCAGCACGTCGGCGACGCGAGTAGACCTGCCAGCCGTCGGGTCGCGGGCACGCCCCGGAGCGCGGGCGAGCTGCCCGGCCACCGACAGCACTGACTTGGGGAGCTGGTGACTCCAGGTCAGGAACAGCGACGCAAACAGGACGACGCGGCGCCGCCCAACACGGCCCAATCCGCAAGCGCCTGGACGCGGGGCGCGCGGGCGCGTCATCTCTGGCTCGGCTTGGAGACGGCCGATCTAGTACTTACGGGCCGACCAGAAGATCGCGAACACCGCGTAGATGGCGCCCCCCATCAGGAGCAGCCACGCCACCGAACCGGCGGGCGTCGACCACAGCTTGGTCGTTCCAGTCAGCGTCACGGCGGCGACCCCGATAGCCACATAAAGGATCGCCCGCCGCCGATCGCCAAGCCCGTAAAGCGTCGCGCGGTGCTGGCGATAACTGACTGACGCGAACCAGCCGAGCGTCGCCAGGAACGCCAGCGACACCGCCTGGAGCGCGACCGTCGCGCCCCTGCCCCCGCCCGGGATCAACGGCGACCAGGGCCGCGATGACGAGCACGATTGCGATGTTCCTAGCTGTGGCGAGCGACATCTGCACTTAAGGGTACGCCGCTCTCGGCCTGGACCGCGAGCGCGGGGAAGCTGACCTCGACGTCGAGGCCTCCCTCGGGTTGCGGAGTGGTCGTCAGCGCTGCCCCGTGGGCACGCGCGATCGCCGCCGACGATCGAGAGGCCGAGACCGGATCCGCGCGCATCGAGTGCGGGTGCCGCCCAGACGGCGGAACGGCTCGGTCAGATCAGCGCCTCATCGCTCGAGACGCGCGGACCGCTGTTCCTCACCCGGACCGTCGGGAGGCCGCTCCGAACGCCGGTCCACACGCTGACCCATCCGGCGTGCGGGAGGTTGTAGCGCAGCGCGTTGTCGATCAGGTTGGCGATCAGGCGCTCGACGAGCGCAGGGTCGCCGATGCTGATCGCGGAACCCAGGTCGGACTCGACGCGGGTGCCACTCGGCTGCACGCTCAGGAGCGCCTCCCCGGCCACGGCGCTGAGGTCGATCTCCTGGCGTGACTCGAGCCCGCGCTGGCTGCGTGCCAGCGTTAGCAGCGCCTCGATCAGCCGCTCCTGGCGCTCGCTGGCGGCCAGCACCCGCTCGCACGTACCGCGCAGCGAATCGGTCGTCGCCGCGGGGTCGGACAGCGCCACCTCCACGAGCGCCCGCTCCAGCGTGATCGGGGTTCGAAGTTCGTGCGATGCGTTGGCGACGAACTGGCGCTGGGATTCAAATGCCGACTCGAGCCGGCCGAGCAGCTCGTCGAACGTGTCGCCCAGCTCCTTGAGCTCGTCGTCGGGGCCCTCGAGCGCCAGGCGCTCATGCAGGTTGCGTTCCGAGATCCCGCGCGCTCGGGAGCTCATCGTCCGCACGGGTCGCAGGGCCCGGCCGGCCATCAGCCACCCGAGACCGATCGAGAGGATCGCCATGATCCCCAGCGCGATTCCGGATCGCGTCAAGCAGCGCGCCGCGCTGTGCGGATTGCTGGGCGCGCAGCGCCACCTGCGCCCTCGTCGCGAGGCTTTTGAGCTGCTTGCCCTGCGCCGCATTCAGCCGCCGGAAGCTCTCGGTCACCTGCCCGGCGTAAGCCTGGACCGCACCGGCGCCAACCTTGTTCGGCGCCGTACCGCTGGCCAGGAACGCGGCGCCCGGCGGCAGCCCTGGGGGCGGCGCGCCGGTCACGGTCCGTGAGACCACGAACCGGGTCTGGGATGCGACTGGCGCGCTATTGGAGACGAGCTCGTAGGTGATCACGAGCAGCACGGCCCCGGCGACCAGGAATACGGCCCCATAGAGCAATGTCAGTCGCAGGCGCAGCGTCCAACGCGGCCACCACCTGCCGCAGCGGGCGCAAAGCCACCGCAGACATCAGATCCTGTACCCCGCGCCGGGCACGGTCTCAATCAGCTGAGGCTCTCCCAGCTTGCGACGCAGCCGGCTGATCGTCACCTTGACGACGTTGCTGAACGGGTCGGCGGCCTCGTCCCATCCCCGCGCGAGCAGCTCTTCCGGGGAGACCACGGCCCCCTGTGCGGCGAGCAGCAGCTCGAGCACGGTCAGCTCCTTGGTGCTCAGCTCGAGCCGGCGCCCGGCGCGATCGACAACCCGCCGCGCGGGGTCGAGCGTCAAGTCACCGCTCCGCATCACCGGCGGGAGCGCTGGTTGCGCCCGGCGGGCGAGCGCGCGGATCCGCGCCACCAGCTCGGCGAACGCAAACGGCTTGGGCAAGTAATCATCCGCCCCCAGACTGAGGCCGACGACGCGATCCTCGATGCCGGCTGATGCGGTCAGCATCAGCACCCGGGCGCGGTTGCCCTCTTCGACGAGCGCCGCGCAGACACGGTCTCCGTGGACCCCTGGGAGGTCACGGTCGAGCACCACCACGTCGTAGCCGTGAACCGCGACGTGCTGAAGCGCCGCGGCTCCGTCAAGCGCGACGTCGACGGCCATACCCTCGCGGCGCAGACCGGTCGCAACCGTCTCCGCGAGCTCCTGCTGATCCTCGACCACGAGCACTCGCATTCCGCCCTCTGACAGTGTGGCGAATCAGGATCGCGGGACCGCGGTTACGGGGCGGTAACAGCGGGCCTTCCCGTGGTGTCGGTTTCCGCACCCGTGCCCATTGGGGATTCCAGCACACCCGGAACCCGCAGCCAGACGATCGAGATCGATCCTGGTGGCGCCCAGGGGGGTGCTGGGAGAGCGGTCGTCGTGCCGTGGGCGCAGTTCCTACCCGTTGGGGGCGCTACCGGGCCTGGCTTGCAGCCTTCCCGCTCCCCCAGCACTGGGGCAAGATTACCACCCCATGGGGTACCTCATCAAACCCCCACATCAAACCCCCACATCAAACCCCCACATCGGACCCCCCACATCAAAGCCCGACATCGACCCCACAGCGACAAGATCAGTCGCTCCATCTGCGGGGTGGCAGCTGTAGCGTGCGCGGCCGGACAGCGAGCGTGTCCGGAGTCCCTCACTTCCGCTCAGGGCTGCCTTGTGCAGCGCGCGTGCGGGGTGGCGGTCGCCGCACCGGCCATAGCGGGCGACAGTGGTCGCAGGGGCGTCGCACCGGGCGCCCCGCTCGGGATCGGCGCTACCGGTCATCACGCCGCCCGCGCCGGGATCGGCGCGGCTAGCGGAGCCGCAACCCCCCCGGCGGAAACCGAACAAGACTTGTTCCCGTGGTGTTATGGCGGGTTTCGTAGACATGCGGTCATGCGTTCAGCTAGATCACTTGGTTACCTTGTCGCCGTGGTCGGAGCCGGCGTCGGGCTCGGAGCGTGTGGCTCGTCATCGCCGAGCCAGTCCGCGGCCGGCAATAAGGCCGCGGGCGGGCTCGCGTTCGCGCAGTGCATGCGCGCCCACGGCGTTCCCAATTTCCCCGACCCCAGCAACGGCTCGGGCGGGGGTCTGCAGATCCAGCTGAGCCAGAAGGCAGGCTCGGGCGCGTCACTGAGCGTCAACGGCGTCGCGGTCAGCTCGCCCGCGTTCCAGTCCGCGATGCAGAGCTGCCGGTCGAAGCTACCCAACGGCGGCCACCCGCCGCCGCTGTCGGCCAGCCGCAAGCAGGCGATGCTCCGGTTCTCTCAGTGCATGCGCACGCACGGGGTCACCAACTTCCCCGATCCGACGTTCGGATCAAACGGCGGGGTCCGGATCGCTTTTGGGCCCTCGAGCGGGATCGACCCGCGCTCGCCGAGCTTCCAGGCGGCCCAGAGGGCGTGCGCGTCAACCGGAGCCGGGTTCGGATTCAAGACCGCCGGCCCTGCTCCGGGCGGCTAGCCTAGCCCGCGATCCGAGCGAGCCGCTCGTAGAGCTCCTCGACCGTGCGTCTTGCCTGCTCGTGGCGCGCGGCTGAACGCGCGCTGGCTTCGACGCCTGACCACGCGGCCGGGTCGCCGAGCTCGTCCTCAACTGCCTTGAGCGCCGCTTCGGCGGCCTCGATCTGCTGCTCGAGGCGCTGCTGATCGCGAGCGTCCGCCTTCGGGGGCGCGGTGCTCCTGGCTCGGGGCGGCCGCCTCTGCGCGACCTTCGCCGGCTTCGCGGCGACTTCCTCGCGCGCCCGCTCCTCCCGCACCCGCAGGTATTCGGGCCACCCGCCCACGTAGCTGCGCAGCGACTGATCCTCGAACGCCACGGTCCGGGTGCCGACGGCGTCGAGCAGCGCCCGGTCGTGCGAGACGAGGATCAGCGCGCCCTCGAATTCACCCAGCGCGCGCTCGAGGGCCTCGCGGCTCTCGAGGTCGAGGTGATTGGTCGGCTCGTCGAGGATCAGCACGTTCGGCGGGCGCTCGGCGCCAATCAGGATTGCCAGCGACAGGCGGCGGCGCTCGCCGCCCGAGAGCACGTCGAGCGGCTTCTCCGCCTCTTCGCCGGAGAACAGGAACCGACCCAGTAGCGCGCGGGCCTTTCCGGGCGTGAGACCGGTGCCGCGCTGCGTCGCCTCGAGCACCGTGCGCGCGGTACCCAATGACGTTCCGTCGGCGTGCTGGGAGAGGAAGCCAACCTTCACGTTGTGCCCGGTGCGGAGCTTGCCGCAGACCAGTGGCGCGCCGTCCGCCGCCCGCTCCCCCAGCTCGCGGAAGCCCGCCAGCGTCTCGATCAGCGTCGTCTTGCCGGCGCCGTTGGGGCCGACCAGCGAGACGTGCTCGCCGCGCTCGAGCCATAGCTCGGCGCCGTCGAGTAGGACCCGGTCACCGACCGTGATGCGCCCGTCGAGCAACTCGAACACGACGCGTCCGGACCGCTCCGGTGGCTTGAACGCAAACTCGAGCGCCGCCCCGTCGCCGGGGTCCCGGTCGATCCGATCGATCTTCGCCAGCCGCTTGGCGCGCGACTGTGCCTGCCGCGCGCGCGTACCGGCTCGAAACCGTGTGACGAACCGCTCCAGGCGGTCGATCTCGGCCTGCTGGCGCTCGATCGCGCGACCCAGCGCCAGCTCGCGCGCGGCGCGCTCGCGGCGCCAGGCGTGCCAGGGACCGGGGAAGAACCTGGCGCGACCGGCCTCCAGCTCCAGCACCGACGTCCCGACCGCTTCGAGGAACCAGCGGTCGTGGGCGACCAGAACGACCGCGGCGTCAAGTGTGATCAGGTGCTGCTCGAGCCATTCAAGCGACTCGATGTCGAGATGATTGGTGGGCTCGTCGAGCAGCAGCAGGTCAGGCGCACCCGCCAGCGCCCGCCCCAGCGAGGCCCGAGTCAGCTCCCCTCCGGAGAACGTGTGCAACGGCCTGCCCAGGTCCGCGTCGTCGCGAAAGCCGAGGCCGCGCAGCGTGGCCAGCACGCGCTCGCGCCAGCCATAGCCGCCCGCGTGCTCGAGCCGCGCCTGGGCCTCGGCGTACCGTGCAAGGGTCGCCGCGTCGTACGCGCCGTCCGCCATCGCGTGCTCGAGCGCGGACAGCTCCCCCTCGATCGCCACGAGCTCGCGCGCTCCCGAGAGCACGTATTCGCGCAGCGACATGTTGCGTTCGCGCGGCGGCCGCTGGTCGTGAAGCGCGATCTTCGCGCCCTTCGCCAGCACCAGCTCGCCCTGATCGATCGACGCGTCCCCCGCCAACATCCGCAGCAGCGTCGTCTTCCCGCGCCGTTACGCCCCGACAGCGTCATCCGGTCGCGCCGCTCCAGCTTGAACGAGATTCCGCGCAACAGCGGCTCGCCCGCGACGTCCTTTCCAAGATCCGATGCGATCACCACGGCCATTTCCAGCCCGATGGTAGGAGCCTGAGGCCCCGCCTCCGCGGGTAGCATGCCGATCGATGGCCTCCGCTCCGTGGCCCCCAGAGCCCCCGTTCGAGATGCCGCCCGCTCGCACGGTGCTGGTCCCCGGCCGCGGGGAGATGTTCCTCCGCGACACGGGCGGTGACGGCCCGGCGGTGATGCTGCTGCACGGCTGGATCGCGACCGCCGACCTGAACTGGTGCGGCGCCTACGCCGGCCTGATCGACGCCGGCTATCGAGTGCTGGCGATCGACCACCGCGGGCATGGCCGCGGCCTGCGGCCGCTGACTCCCTTCCGCCTGTCAGATTGTGCCGCCGACGCCGCCGGCGCGCTTCGCGTTCTCGGGCGTCGCGCCCGCGCTCGTCGTCGGGCTATTCGATGGGCGGAGCGATCGCTCAGTTAATCGCCCGTGATCACCCCGACGTGGTCGCGGGGATGGTTCTCAGCGGGACCGCCCAGCACTGGCAGGACCCACAAACGCAGCGTTACTGGCGGGCGATGGGGGTATTCGGTCTCAGTCTTTCGCTCGCGCCGCGGCGCGTCTGGCGCTGGGGTCTGCGGCGCATAGGTCTGCCGGAGAGTCAGCAGACGGTCTGGCTCCAGTCCGAGCTGCTGCGCCACTCCGCCCGAGACCTGGCCGAGGCGGGGCGCGAGCTCGGCCGCTTCGACTCGCGCCCGTGGCTCGGCTCGGTGAGCCCGCAGGTCGCGGTCGTAATCACGACCCGCGACGAGGCCGTGCCCGTGTACAAGCAGCGTGAGCTGGCGGCGGCGGCCGGTGGCCCGGTGTTCGAGGCGCCGATCATGCACATGGAGATCGTCAGCCGCGCTGACCGCTACAACCCGGCGCTGCTCCAGGCGCTCGAGGCTCTGCGTACGCCCGAGGGCGTCCGGGCCGCTTAGCGTGCGGTAGATTTCGCCCTGGTCATGCGTCGCGCCCGGATCGCCACCGCGCTGTGCGTCTTCGCGGTCACGCTGCTTTCGCTCGCGCCCGACGCGCTCGCTCGCGCCTACGGCGGTGAGGGCTGGTACGGCGAGACCAGCGACAAGACGATCACCTACGCGATGTACATCGTGATCGGGTTCTTCCCGCTGGTGATCACCGTGCTCTCGCTGATCCAGTGGCGGCTTGACAAGCGTAAGCACGCACGGATGGCCGCCGCCCGGCGCCGCGCCGTCAGCGCCGACTGGCGCGGCGGCTGGTAGCGGTGCCGGCAGCGCCAGCTAGATCCTGAACACCGGGATCAGTCGCTGTTCCTGCTCGGCCTCGATCCGGGCGATCACCTCGATGTGCTGCTCCAGGCCCGAGCCGCGGAGCTTCGTCGCGAGCAGCTCGTCGACCTGGAAGATCCCCGCACTGTTGGACATCGCGATCTCGACCCTCACCGCTCGGTCACGGCCCGGGAGGATCTTGACCTCCTCGATCGCGTAGGCCGACAGAGAGTGGATGTTCTGATGCCCGGATTCGAACGGCACGCGCGAGCGGCCACGGGCCATGTCCAGCGCGTCGGCGACGCGCACGATCCCCGCCTCGACGGTTCGCGGCGCCCCCTTGCGGCGATGGCCATTGATCGCGTGCAGCGTCTCGGAGACGACGATCGTCCGTTCGGGATCCTCATAGATGCCGGCGAGCAGCTCGCCAAGCTTGTCCGCCGTCAGGAACAGGCTGAAGCGCTCGTGGTCCTCGCGATCGATCGACATCCCGACGCAGTGGAACATGCAGCCCGCGGCGATCACGACCTCCGCGTGGCGCTCGCTCATCCCGTAATCGACGGTCATGCTTGGGGTGACTCCGCGGCGGAACAGCAGACGTCCCAGACGCAGCCCGATGTTGAGCACGATCTGGATATGGACCCAGGAGTGGTCGGACATCCCCAGGCGACGCGTGGCGTTGATCGCGGAGACATGCCACCACGCCTTGACCTGAGGGTCGTCGTTGACGGCCGCCAGCAACTGCTCGAGCCGCTGGTTTCCACGCGTCGGCGCGCGGACGCGCATGGCGGCGATCGCCTCGCGCGGCGGGATGGCCGGCTCGGGCACCGCGAGCGGAGGCGGCTCTGGCTCAGCCAAACGAGGCCTCCATCAGCACGCCCTCGCGCAGGCCACCGCCGGCGACCTTCAGCGGGGAGCCGAACGCCTCCGAGGCGGCCTGGAGGATCAGCAACCCGGCGGGCAGCAGCCGAACGCGGTCGGCGTCCAGGCCGAAGCGGTCCGCGACTTCCCGCGACGGCGATGCGACGAGCTCTCCCAGCGCACGCGCGAACGCGTCCCCGTCGAGTGTCATCCCCGCCATCAGGCTGAGCGAGGCGGCGCTCCCGCCGACCGCCACCGCCTCGACCGGGCGCGGGACCTCGAGCTCGCCGAGAGTCGCCCGGATCTTGCCGGAGGCCGCCGCCAGCTCTGAGGCCGAGGGCGGATCGGAGCGGAAATAGCCGCGCGCCAGATCGCCCGAGCCGAGCGCAAACGACGCCGACCAGGACACCTTGTCAGGGACGTTTCCGACGACCAGCTCGGAAGAGCCGCCGCCCACGTCGACGACCCCCAGCTCGCCGTCGGGCACGTGGCCGAAGCTACGGGCGGCGCCGACGAACGCCAGCCGTGCCTCCTCCTCCCAGGTCAGGATGCGCACCTCCAGCCCGCTCGCTTCGCGAACCGCGGCGGCGAGTTCGGCAGCGTTGCTCGAGCCCCTGATCGCCGCGGTCGCGACCGCACGGACGTCGACCGAGCCCAGCTCGCTAGCGGTGCGGAGCTGCGCCGCGACGACGTCGGCGACCTCGGCGATCTTCTTGGCGGCGATGCTGCCGTCCGGCAGCCGGCCGCCGCCGATGTGCGTGAACACGCGCTCCTGATGGACCTGCGCGACCGCGTCCGGGCCGCAGTCCGCGACCAGCAGCCGCGTCGTGTTCGAGCCGATGTCGATGCAGGCGCGGCGCAAGGAGAGCAACCCCGCGGCGGACTCTACTGGGTGCTCCTACCCCTCAGAGATCAGGCTCGCCGCAGGTGCCCCGGGACCGAGGCGGGTCGCCGCGGGTATCCCCAGGATCAGACACGCAGCGCAGGCGACCAAGAGGGAAGTGTGGACGGTGGAGCTGGTCACACCGGCCGCCAACGCGATACCCGCGAATCCCGCGCCCACAGCCGCGCCCAGCAGACGCCCAATCGACAACAGCGCGGAGGTCCTGCCATGGGATGCCAGTGGGGTCGCGTTGAGGGCGGCGCGCGACGTCGGCACGAACAGCAGACCGAGCCCGAGGCCGACCGGGATCAGCGGGAGGATCGTGACGGGGCTGTGCAGCGGCACACCCGGGATCCCCAGCACCAAGAGCCCCACTCCGGCCACCACGAAGCCGGCCACGGCGGGCAGCCGCTCCCCGTACTCGTCGACGAGCCGCCCCGCGACCGGAGCGGCGGCGCCGACCAGAAGCGCCACGATTACGAGCACGGCCGAGGCCCCCAGCGCGGAGAACCCGGCGGCCCGTTGCAGGTACTGCTCGGCCAGGTAGAAGCAGCCGATCATGACCGCGAACGTGAGGGCCGCCACCGAAGAGGCGGCGACAACCGTGCCGTTGAGGGCCGGGTGGCTGGTCTCCTCGCCGTGCAGGGTCGCGGGCACCGCGCGCACTATCCCGACCCCGGCGAGCAGCGTCAGCGGCACCAGCGCCCACCAGTTTGCGCGCCAGCCGAACGCGACCGTCAGAACCCCGCCCATTACAGGTCCAAGCAAGTTCGAGACCCCCGCGCTCGCCCCCCAGATCCCGAGCGCGCTGCCGCGCCGCTCGGGTGGGAACCCGCTGACCGCACCGGCCAAGGCGGCTGGGCTGACGAGTCCTGCCCCGATTCCTTGGACCACGCGGCTCGCCACCAGCACCTGGATCGTCGGCGCGACAGCGCCCACAGCGGCGCCGAGCGCGAATAGGCCGAGACCCCACAGGGCCACCCTCCGGGCGTCGAACCGGTCGACCAGAGAGCCGCCGGGCGCCAGCGCGAGCGCATAAGCAAGGAAGTAGGCGCTCAGAACCACGGCCGTCGAGCTGTTTGACACGTGCAGGCTGTGTGCGACCGACGGGAGCGCGACGGTGATCAGCGTGCCGTCCAGTTGCAGGAGCGCCGCCGCTGCCGTGCACGCCGCGAGCCTTCGCCACGCCCCCGGAGGCAGCGGCTCGCGAGGCGGGCGCCCGCCACGCCTCAGCGAGGAGCCGAGTCGACCGCGACTTCCTGCGGCGGACCCGGGCATGGGGGACCTAGCGCGCATCGTCAGCACCCGACGATAGACCCTGACGGAGGTTCACCTTCTCGGCGCGCCAGAGGGTCAGCCGCGGCCGGCCAGGGCGTAAAGACGCCACTCGCCCGGGACGCCCTTCAGCTCCCGGACGCCACGCTCCTCGAAGCGGAGATCCGATCCGACGACCAGATCCCTGACCGTGCCTGAGACGAGTACCTCCCCCGACTCCGCGCAGGCGCCCACGCGCGCGCCGATGTGCACCGCCATCCCGGCAAGGTCGTCTCCGCGCAGCTCACACTCACCGGCGTGCACGCCCGCGCGGACCTCGATTCCGAGCGGTCGGACACGCTCGGTGATCGCGGCTGCGCACTGGACCGCGCGGCCTGGCCCGTCGAAGGCGGCGAGGAAGCCGTCGCCGGTGTGCTTGACCTCACGCCCCCGGTAGCGCGCGAGCTCGGCGCGCACGAGCTCGTCGTGGCGCTCGAGCAGACGCCGCCAGTCACGGTCCCCGGCGACCGCGGCACGCTCCGTCGACCGAACGATGTCGGTGAACACCACCGTCGCCAGCATCCGCTCCGGCTGGCGCTCGTGCCGCGCGCCCGTGACGAACTCCTCGACCTCGTCGAGGATCGCGTCGCTGTCGCCGACGAAGGCGACGTGGTCGACGCCGTCGAGCTCGAGATAGCGCGCCTCGGGCATCAGCGCGGCGAGCGCGCGGCCTTGCTGGGGCGGGATCAGCCGGTCGCCCCCGCGGTGCAACAGCAGCGTCGGCGCCGTGATCGCCGCGAGCGCGGGGCGGACGTCGATGTCGAGGTACATCTGCATTAGATCCCCCACGGCACGCGGGCTCGTCCCGGAACGCAGCAGGTGGGTCCACCACCTGACCATCTCCTCGTCGTTCGCGACGCTTGGTGCGAACAGCTCGAGCCCCGCGGGTCCGCCCCAGCCGCCTCTCATCGCCTCGATCCACCGCTCGAGCCGCTCCCGTTCTATGCCGGCCGGGTGGTCCTCGGAACGGGTCATGCGCGCGTACGTTCCGTACAGCACCAGGTGGCTGACGCGCTCGGGGAAGCTCGCCGCGAACAGGGCCGCCATCGGACCTCCTTCGGAGATCCCGAATAACGCCGCGCGCTCCGACCCGGCAGCGTCCATCACGGCGGCCAGGTCGTCCATCCCCTGCTCGAGGGTCGGCGGCTGGCCGAGCCGGTCAGACAGGCCCTGCTCACGCTTATCCCAGACGACCACACGCGCGAACGACGCGAGCCGCTCGAAGAAGCGCCTGACCGGCGCGGCTTCCCACGCGATCTCCAGGTGTGACACGAAGCCGCCGACGAACACGAGGTCGGGCGGCCCGTCCCCCAGCACCTGGTACGCGATGCTCACCTCCCCGTTGCGCGCGTAGCTGACCTCCTGCAGCTCCACGCCTCTGAGTGTACGGCCGCACCGTGATATGAACCCACCGTGCCCCCGCTCGCGGTGCTCTATGACGTACATGGGAATCTCTCGGCGCTCGAGGCGGTGCTATCGGACGCCACCGGGGCGGGAGCCGAACGGTTCGTGCTCGGCGGCGACTACGCGCTGTTCGGCCCGTTCCCGGCAGAGACGGTCCAGGCGCTCCACGCCCTACCCGACGCTCGCTGGATCCGCGGCAACGTCGACCGCTGGACCGCGTATCCCGACCAGGCGCCGGGCGACGAGCTGGTCCAGGATGCGATCGCCGCGTGCCGAGGGGCGATGGCCCCTGGAGTCGTGGCCGAGCTCGGCGCGCTCGACGAGCAGCTCGTCGACGGGGACACCCGCTACTGCCACGCCTCCCCGATCTCCGATATGCGGTCGTTCATGCCGGAGCCGACGGACGAAGAAGACGAGCTGCTCGCCCACGTCGAGGAGCGGCGCGTGTTCTTCGGCCATACGCATCTTCAGTTCGAGCGTGCGCGTCCCGACGGCACTCGGCTCGTCAATCCCGGCAGCGTCGGGATCCCGATGGACGGCGACGTCCGCGCCGCCTATGCCCTCGTGAGCAAGAGCGGAGCCGTCGAGCTGCGACGGGTCTCCTACGACAACGACCGAGCCGCCGCGGCGACGCTGGAGCGCTTCGGCGACGCCGCCTGGGCCAGCCGGACCGTCAGGCGGTTGCAGACCGGAGAGCCATGACGACGCCTCCGCCGCTGAGCCGAAGACCCGTGCTGTCATCCTCTGTGACGATGTCCCTACGGGCGCGGGCCTGGCACGGCAGCAACACCTTCGTTCATGACCAGTTTCCGGCCGAGCGACTCGGGGCCGAGCGCAACACGACGGTCTCGATCTGCCTCCCGGCTCGCGACGAGGCGCGCACGATCGGCCCGATCCTCGAGCAGCTCCTGCCGCTGCGCGAGCGCGGCGTGGTCGACCAGATCGCGGTCCTCGACAACTCGACCGACGGAACCGGCGAGATCGCCCGCCGGCTTGGGGCCGAGGTGCACGATCAGCACGAGCTGATGCCCGAGCTCGGGCCCGTGCTCGGCAAAGGAGACGCGATGTGGCGCGCCCTGCCGGTGCTGCGGGGCGAGCTGATCTGCTTCTTGGATGCCGATTCCGAGCGCTTCGGGCCACATTTCGCGTGTGGCCTGCTCGGCCCACTGATCGTGGGTCACGGAATCTCGATGGTCAAGGGGTTCTACCGGCGGCCGTTCCGCATCGGAGACACGGTGTTCGCGGACGGCGGCGGCCGCGTGACGGAGCTGACCGCTCGGCCGCTGCTGAAGCTCTTCTATCCCGAACTCGCGGCGATCTCGCAGCCGCTCGCCGGCGAGCTCGCGGCGCGGCGCGAGCTGCTCGAGCGGCTGCCGTTCGTCACCGGGTACGGCGTTGACATCGCGCTGTTGATCGACGCGTACCGTGAGGTGGGGCTGGACGCGATCGCGCAGGTCGACCTGGAGGTCCGTCAGAACGCCCACCAGCCACTTCGCGACCTGGGGCCGATGGCCTACTCGGTGTTGCACGCGGTCGCCTCTCGACTCGAGCGTGAGGGAAGGCTGCGGGGGCCGCTTCCCACCGGCTTCATCTCCCCCGCCGACGGGAGCGCGAATCCGCTCCCGGGCGACCCGGTGGAGCGCCCGCCGATCGTCAGCCTGCGCGCTGCCGCCTGACTCTATGCTGAACTGCCGGCATGCGATTGCTGAGCTGCGCCGGCGTGATCGCCGCTGTCGTATGCCTCGGAGGTTGCGGCTCGAACACCGCGCCGGGCGGAGCTAACGGCAACGGCGCTGCGGCGCTGGGGCTGCAGTCCCATCCCCAGGCGGTGCAGCCGTCGGCCGGCGCCGCGGCGCAGTCCTACGCCGGCGCCGGGGGCACGCCGCTCGGAGACCCCAACGCCCACGCCCCGTCCCTGGCTGAGGTCAGGCGCTTGCTCAAGGAGGAGGAGAAGGTCGCTCAGGAGCTGAACTCGCTGAGCGCCGGCCAGGGCTTCGTGTTCCCGATCGAGCCGTTGGGGGTGGTCGAGCCGCCGAGCACCTGGTCACCGGACCAGGGCGTCGACATCTCGACCGTCGGTGCCGCCTGCGGCCCGTCGGCGGTGGAAGTGGCGGTCACCAACGGCGTGATCGTGCAGGAGGGAATCTCAGGATTCGGTCCGTATGCCCCCGTGCTGCGCGTCGCTGGGGGGCCGCTCAACGGCCGCTACATCTACTACGGCCACGCGGCACCCGATCTCGTGCCGGTCGGATCGGTTGTCCAGGCCGGGCAGCCGATCTCCGAGGTCGGGTGCGGGATCGTCGGGATCTCTACCGGTCCCCACATCGAAATCGGGATCAGCGCCGTCAACGGGCCGACCTGTTGCCCGGGAAACCAGGTCACCTCGCCGGCGATGGAGTCGCTGCTGGACCGGCTGTACGCGTCGTCGCTCGGCCGCGGTTAGCCCCCTGGGAGGGTGCCGACCCCAGGACCTGCGACCATCCGCCGCATGGATACCTCAACCATTGATCAGGCCTACGGCCAGCTCCAGACCGAGTTCCAGGACGTCGCGAAGTCGGTCCAGACCCTCGCCGAGAAGCTCCAGACGGCTGCGCAGGGCGGCGACGAGAACGCCAAGGAGTGGCTGCTCGACCTCAAGCAGATCGCACTCGACATCAAGGACGAGCAGCTCCAGGTGAACGCGCTCCTGCAGGCGATCCACAGCTTCATCGACGGCGCCAACCAGCAGCTTCAGCAACAGGCCCAGCAGATGCCGCAGCAGATGCCGCAGCAACAAATGGGGGGCGGGATGATGGGCGGCGGCCATGGAGGGATGTTCGGCGGCCTGCTCGGCGGCGGGTTCGGCCGCGCGATCGAGGCAGGCGCCGGCATCGGCATCGGAGATCAGCTGATCAACAGCCTCTTCAACTGATCACCGGGAGCCTCTCGCGCCCTGCCCGGACGGCGCCACGCGGACTTTTTTGGCATGCCAAAGCGTTAATTCTGCAAATGGGCATGACGTCCAAAAAGGGGCATGATGTGCGATCACACCGGAACGCGTAGCGGTGGGGCTCGGTACCTCCGGGAAACCGGTCAGCTGAGACTCGTCCTCGTCTGCGATCAGTGCGGAACCGAGTGCAGCGAGCTGGGGAGGGTCGACTACCGCACGCAGGCGCTCTTCTCGATTCCCCAGCTGCCCAGGCTGACTCCCTCCGCCATCGGCGTCGCTAAGGCCGAGCTCTCCGTCTGAACGCTTCCCCGGCGATCCGCGCCCCCACGCCGGAACGCTCAAGGAACCCGTAGGTTCCGCGCTCGCGCAGCTCGCGCGCGGCCTCGGCAAGTGCGCCGAGCGCCGCGAACGCGAACGCCCCGCCAACGGATATCCGGCTGACGCCGAGCTCGGCGAGCTGCGGAACTGTGGGCGCCGCTGACCGGACGAGCACGTTCACCGGACGGCCTACAGCGCTCACTAACCGCCCGATGTCCTCGGCGCCGGCCAGCCCCGGCGCGTACAACACGTCCGCTCCGGCGTCCTGGTAGGCCAGCAGCCGCGCGATCGTGTCGTCCAGGTCGAAACGACCGTGCACGTAGTTCTCCGCGCGCGCGGTCAGGACCAGGGCTACCGGCCCGTCGTGTGCCGATCGGGCGGCGGCGGCGATCCGCTCGGCGGCGAATTCGAGGGCGTAGATGGGGTCCTTGGAATCGCCGCTGAAGTCCTCGATTGAGCAACCTGCCAAGCCCGCGTCGCGCGCCAGGCCGACCGTCTCGGCGACGCCTGTGGGCTCGTGGGCAAATCCGTTCTCGAGGTCGGCTGATACCGGTAACTCGGTCGCCGCGACGAGCTCGGCGGCATGCGCCAGCGCCTCGTCGCGGGTCACCGACCCGTCGGTCAGGCCCAGCGTCGCGGCGTGACCGCTGCTCGTGGTCGCCAATGCTCCGAACCCCAGCGACGTGAGCACGCGCGCCGACCCCGCATCCCACGCGTTCGGCAGGAGCAGCGGCTCGCCGGGCCTGTGCAGCTCGAGGAACCGCGCGGCCTTGTGGGCCTGCGTGTTCACATCGTCCCGATCGCGCGCGTCGTCGCGAGTCCGTCGATCAGGACGAGCGGCCCGCCCTCGCCGGACCCCTCGACCGTGAGCATCGCGTTCATTGCGGCGATGGTATTGCGAGGTGCCGCCGACGGCTCCTTCCGTCGCCAGGAGAGCAGCTTCCGGTGATATAGCGGCCTGGTCGCCGTCCAGCGGGCTCCCCCCGGCCGCGATCGGCTCTCGGAGCAGCCGCGCCGGCGCTAGCGTCGGCGCCGGAGGAGACGCAGGAACAGGAACAGGGCGAGCGCCGCCAGCAGCAACGGCCGTGGATCTCGCTTGACGCGGCCTGCCACAGCCGAGGCGACCAGCGAGAGCCCCTGGACCGGCTCGCTGGCGGGTGGAGGGGGCGCTGGGGGCGGCGGCGCTGCCACGCCCGGCTCCTCGACCGTCGGCGGCTCGGCGGCCTGCCCCTCGGTGGGGGGCGGCTCCGTGTCCCCCGCGTCGGTCGGGGGGGTCGCGGCTTCCCCTGCCGCGGACCCACCGCCGTACTCGTCGGCGGACTGCGCTGCCGGCTCCGTCCCTGCCAGCGACGACTGCAGCCGGCTCGCGAACTCGCGCAGCAGCCGCTCGGAGATGTCCTCGATCATCCCCCCGCGCCCGAACCGAGCCAGGCGCCCCGTGATGTGGTAGTCGGTGTCGACCTCCACGCGGGTCGCCCCGTCCGCGGCGGGAGAGAGCCTCGAGACGATCGTCGCCTTCGCGCCGCCCTGCCCCCGCTTGTCGGTCCCCTGGGCTTGCAGCGTCGCGGTATGGGTCGCCTCGTCCGCGCTCTCCATCTCGAGCTTGCCCGCGTACGCCGCCGTGGTGGGGCCGATCTTGATCGTGAACGTGCCGTTGTAGGAGCCGTCGTCGTTGCGACCGGTGATCGCTGCGCCGGGCAGGCTTGGCGCGACTTGCTCCACGTCGATCAGCGCCTCCCAAACCCGATCGAGCGGGGCGGCTACCTCAAACGACTGCTCTAGCTTCATTCCGAAGTCTCTCCAGGTCTTCAGGGGTGTCGACGTCACGGCCCGAACAGAGCCTTCCGCACTCGATCATGCGGGCCCCGACGAGCAGATCCCGGGCTCCGCGGTCGCCCGTCAGCGTCCTCACAGCGGCCAGCTGTTTGCGCGCGAGCGCCACGGGGTGGCCAGGACGGCCATCATAGGTAGCGCGGGCCGGTGCCCGCTCGTCGACGAACCGCGCGACGACCTGGGGCGTGATCAGCGGCTCGTCGCCGAGCGTGACGATCACCTTCTCGGCTCCGGCCAGCTCTTCGACGCCGCGGCGCAGCGAGGCTGCCTGGCCTTCACCCCAGTCTTCGCACACGATCGGCTCCGAATCCAGGAAGTCCACCCGCCGCAGCAGCGTGTCGGCGTTCGCGCCGAGCACGACGACGATTCGTTCGAGTGCCGGAACCGCGGACTGGGCGCGGATCGCGTGCTCGAGTAGGGGCCGGCCGCGGAGCTCGGCGAGCAGCTTCGGCTCGGGACCGAATCGACTCCCCTCCCCCGCGGCGAGGATCAATCCGCAGATCACGCGGGGACCTGGTGGATCCGTCCCGCCTCGGTCGCCAGACGCCCGCCGTCGCGACCGTGACGCGCCGCCACGACCTCCGAGAGGATCGAGAGGGCGGTCTCCTCGCGGCCGATCGCGCCGAGGTTCAAACCAACCGGCGCCGACAGCCGCGCCAGCTCGTCCTCTCCCATCCCCGCCGCCAACAGCCGCTCCCGACGCGACGCCTGAGCGCGACGCGACCCCATCGCCCCGACGAACCCCGCGGGCGAACGCAGCGCGATCGTGAGCGCCGCGTCGTCGAGCTTGGGGTCGTGCGTGAGCACCACGATCGAGGTCGCGGGGTCGATGCCGCCGATCCGGGCAAACGCCTCCTCTGGCCACGCCGCCACCACCTCCTCCGCGTCCGGGAACCGCTCACGCGTCGCGAACCTCGCTCGCGGGTCGATTACGTACGCGCGCCATCCGGTGGCACGCGCAAGCGTGCAGAGCGGCGCTGCGATGTCGACGGCGCCGAACAGGATCAGGCGGGGCGCGGGCCCCACGACGTCGATGAACAGCGGCCCGCGGCGCTCGGAGGTGTCGGTCCACAGGAGCTCGGCGGCGGCACGGGTCGCCTCGTCGTCGATCTCGGGGGCCCCGAGCGAGCCAGAGCGAGCTCCATCGGCCTCGATCAGCAGCTTCTGGCCCGGCCGCGCGCCCTCCAGCAGCGTCACCTCGGCCCCGCGTCCGCCTTCCCGCGCCAGCTCCTCGAATCGGGTGCCGGGCTCGTGCACCTGCACCCACACGTCGATCTCCCCGCCGCACGGCAGGCCCACGTCCCACGCATCGGAGTCCGCGATACCGAAGTGCACGAGCTGCGGCCCCGCCCCGGCCATCACCTGCTCGGCGATCTCCACCACCGCCCCCTCGACGCATCCCCCCGACACCCCGCCGGCTATCTCCCCGTTCTCGTTGACGGCCATCTTCGCCCCCGGCGCCCGGGGGGCCGAGCGCTGAACGCCGACGACCGTCGCCAGCGCGATTCGGTCGCCCCGCGCTTCCCACTTGGTGATCTCAGGCAGAACGTCCTTCATCTCAGATCTCCTCCAAGGTCGTGGCGAGCTCCTCGAGCGAAGCCAGCGAGTTGCCGGCCAGGAGCGCGTCGGTGTGCGGAATCGCCGCGCGCATCCCGCGAGTCAGCGGTTCGAAGTCTGGGTGGGCGGCCAGCGGGTTCAGCCACACCAGCCGGTGGGCGCTTCTCCGCAGCCGTACCATCTCGGCCTCGAGCACGTCCGGGTCGCCGCGATCCCAGCCGTCCGAAAGCACGACGATCACTGCCCCGCGGCCCACCCGCCGGCCGTGGGTCCGGTTGAGCTCGGCGAGCGCCGCGCCGATGCGCGTGCCGCCCGAGAAATCGGACACGGCCGCGGCGGCCCGCTCCAGCGCGCGGTCGTGGTCGCGGCCGCCGAGCTCGTTGGTGATCCTCGTCAACCTCGTCCCGAACACGAACGCCTCGACCCGCCGACGCGCCGCTACCGAGGCGTGCAGGTACTGCAGCAGCATCCGCGCGTAGGGCGTCATCGAGCCCGACACGTCACACACCAGCACCACCGGCCGCGGTCGCCGGGTGGGAGCCCGCCAGTGGCGATGGACCGGCTCGCCGCCGGTGCGTAGCGAAGCTCGCAACACACGCCGAAGATCAGGTTGGTGTCCGCGCCGCCGGCTCACCGAGCGCGTACGGCGGGAGATCCGCGTCGGCCCGCGCCGCGCCAGCCGCGCGATCAGCTCCCGCGCCAGCGCCATCTCCGCGTCGGTGTACCGGGCGAAGTCCTTCTCCCGCAGCAGCTCAACGTCGCTCCATGCGGCCGGCACCGCGAGCGACTCCTCTGCCGCCTGAGGCGGGGGCGGCTCCGATGCCGGGATCGCGGCGTGGGGGAGCGCGGCCCGCTCGATCGTGCCCAGTTCGTCGAGCGGACCCGGCTCCGCCGGTGGCCGCCCGTCGCCGAACACCGCGGTGAAGGCGAGGTCGAATCGGCCGAGGTCCGCGCGGCTCGAGCAGAGGACGGTTCGGAGCGCCAGCCGTGAGTCCTCGCGTGAGCTCGGGTCGATCGCCGCCAGCGCGCGGTGCGCCGCGAGCAAGTCGCCGACCCCGACCCTCGAGCCCTGGGCGCGGAGCGCCGCGGCTAGCGACCCGAGTCGTTGGGTTACCGCGTCAGACACCTTCGAGCACCCGTCGTTCCCGCACCCGCACCACGTCCTCGTGGACCTTCAGCGCGGCGCCCAGCGTCTCGTCGAGATCGGCGTCCTCGCCGAGCGCCAGCAGCGCCCGGGCCCACACCAGCGTCTCACCGACTCCCGGCAGCTTGTAGAGATCGCCGTGCTCGCGCAGCCGGCCCACCGCGGCCACGACCCTGGCGGCGATTGCTTCGGGGACGCCCGGAATCCGCGCGTGGACGATCGCGCGCTCACGCTCGGGCGTCGGGTAGTCGATCCAGTGGTAGAGGCACCGGCGCTTGAGCGCGTCGTGCAGTTCGCGGGTCCGGTTCGAGGTCAGCACCACCACGGGGCGCTGACGCGCCGTGACCGTCCCGAGCTCCGGGATCGTTACCGCGAAATCGGATAGGAACTCGAGCAGGAACGCCTCGAACTCGTCGTCCGCGCGGTCGATCTCGTCGATCAGCAGCACCACCGGACCATCGTTCTCGAGCGCGTCGAGCAGCGGGCGTCGGAGCAGGAAACGGCGTGAGAACAGCTCGCCCTCGTCGACCCCTCCCTCGGCCGCCCGGAGCGCCAAGAGCTGGCGCGGATAGTCCCAGTCGTAGACAGCGTGATGCAGGTCGATGCCCTCGTGGCACTGCAGCCGGATCAAGCGCGCGCCGGTTGACGCCGCCAGCGCGCGCGCCACCTCCGTCTTGCCGACGCCCGCCTCTCCCTCGACCAGCAGCGGCTGCTCGAGAACGACCGCGAGGTGGACAGCTAGCGCCAGCGGCCGGTCCGCGAGGTAGCCCTCACCGGCGAGCGCGCTGCTTGCCCCGTCTACCGACTGGAGCTGTTCAAATGTCACCGATCAATCATGCCAACCCGGCGGCCTCTTCCAGCGCCCGTCGGCAGAGCACCCGTGCGAGGTGCCGTTTGTAGTCGGCGCTGGCGTTGAGGTCGGCGGGCGGGTCGGTGCCCTCGGGGGCGTGGTCCGCGGCCGCGGCGATGTTCTCGCGGGTCAGCGGCTGTCCGCGCAACGCCTGCTCGGCGGCGCCCGCTCGCAGCGGCACGGAGCCCATGTTGGTGAGCCCGATCCGCACGTCTTCACAGACCCCGTCGCTCTCCTTCACGACCGCGCTCACCGCCACCATCGCCCAGTCCTCGCTGCGGCGGTTGAACTTCTCGTAGCCGAAGCCCCAGCCATCGAGCGCGGGGACGTGAACCTCGGTCATCACCTCGTCGGGCGCGACGGCGGTCTCCATGTAGTCGTGGAAGAGGTCGGCGGCTGCGAGCGAGCGCTGCCCCCCGGCGCCCTTGAGCGTGACCGACCCTTCGCCGATCAGGAGGATCGCCGGGAGATCCGAGGCGGGGTCGCCGTGGGCGAGCGATCCGCCGATCGTGCCCCGGTTGCGAACCTGCGGGTCGGCGATCGTCCCCGCGGCCCGCGAGAGAACACCCAGCTGCGGCGAGTGCTCGAGTTCGGCGTGGGGCGTGAGCGCGCCGATCCTCCAGCTCCCGTCCTGGCGTTCGATCCCGCGCAGGCCGGGGATCCTTCGCAGGTCGACCAGCAGGGACGGGACCGCCAGCCGGAGCTTCATCAGCGGCAGCAGCGAGTGGCCGCCGGCGAGTAGCTTGGCGTCCTCCCCACCGTCGGAGAGCGCCTTGATCGCGCCATCGAGGGTGTCGGGCGCGACGTAGTCGAACTCGGCGGGGATCATGCTGGGACACCTCCCTGGCTCTCGATCGCTTCCCACACCCGTCTGGGCGTGAGCGGCATGTCTATCCACTGCACCCCGAGCGGCGCCAGCGCATCGAGCACCGCCGCGGTCACGGCCGGTGTGGCGGCGATCGTGCCGGCCTCGCCGATGCCCTTGACGCCGAGCGAATTGACCGGCGACGGGGTCTCGGTACGGTCGGTCTCGAAGCTCGGCAGCTCGGCGGCCGTCGGGAGCGCGTAGTCCACGAAGGTGCCGGTGACCAGCTGTCCGTCAGCGTCGTAGACGATCTGCTCGTACAGCGCCTGCCCGATCGCGTGGGTGATCCCGCCGTGGATCTGCCCGTCGATCAGCATCGGGTTGATCGCCGGGCCGCAGTCGTCAACCGCGACGTAGCGCACGACCTCGACCTTGCCGGTCTCGGCGTCGACGTCGACCACGCACGCGTGCGCGCCGAACGGGAAGACGAAGTTCTCCGGGTCGTAGATGTGCGTCTCCTCGAGCCCCAGCTCGATATCGGTGGGGAGCTCCTGTGGGGGGATGTGAGCGGCACCGGAGATTTCCGCGAGCGTCTTGAACTTGTCCGGCGACCCGCGGATCTGGTACTTGCCGTCGACCAGCTCGACGTCCTCCGGGGCGGCCTCCAGGAGCGCGGCGCAAATCCGCTTGGCCTTCTCCTGGACCTTCTCCGCGGCGCGGGCGACGGCCTCGCCGCCGACGGCGAGCGACCGCGATCCGTAGGTGTCCCACCCCCAGGGCCCCTGGTCGGTGTCGCCGTGGATCACTTCGACCTGCTGGGGATCGATTCCGAGCCGATCGGCTGCGATCTGCGCAAAGCTCGTGTCGAGGCCCTGCCCGTGCGGGGAGGTCCCGGTGAACACCGTCGCCGTACCGGTGGGGTGCACGCGAACCATCGCGGACTCCCAGAACGCCGCTTGGAGTCCGACCCCCTGGGGGCCGACGGCCCGGGAGGGCGCCAGCCCGCATACCTCCACCCAGGTCGAGAACCCGACACCGCGGTAGATCCCGCGCTCGCGCAGCTCGCCCTGCTCGCGCCTGAATGCGTCGAGGTCGAACCGCTCGAGCAGCCGGTCGAGCGTTCCGTCGTAGTTGCCGGAGTCATACGTGATCCCCAGCGGGGTGGTGTAGGGGAACTCGTCCTTGCGGATGAAGTTCTTGCGGCGCAGCTCGAGCGGATCCATGCCGAGCTCGGCCGCGAGCTTGTCCATCGCCAGCTCGATCCAGTAGGTCGCCTCGGGCCGCCCCGCGCCGCGGATCGCGTCGGTGCAGAACTTGTTCGTGAAGACTCCCTCGAACGCCAGGTCGATCGCTGGGATCTTGTAGCAGCCACCCATCACCGGGAAGCCGAGCTCGGGGATGAACGGCGTGAGCAGCAGCTGGTAGGCGCCGAGGTCGGCGATGATCCGCACCCGGCAGCCCGTCAGCGTGCCGTCGCGCTTGGCGGCGAGCGTGACGTAGTTGATCTGATCGCGCCCATGGTGCGCGGCGATCATGTTCTCCGAGCGCGACTCGATCCACTTCACCGGGCGCCCCAGTCGCCTGGCGAGCGCCAGCGCGAGCGCTTCCTCCCCGTACACCTGGAGCTTGGAGCCGAAGCCGCCGCCGACGTCGGGCGCGACGATCCGCAGCTTGTCCTCGGGTACGCCTACCACGAGCGAGAGCACGAACCGCGCGATGTGCGGTATCTGGGTCGAGGAATAGACGGTGAAGTTGTCGCCGTGAGGGTCGGCGAGCAGGCCCCGGGGCTCGATCGCGGCACCCGCGGTGCGGTGGTTGACGAGCCGCTGCTCGATGACCACGTCCGCCTCAGAGAGCGCGGCCTCGATGTCGCCGCCGGCGACCTTGAACTCGTGGGTCCTGTTGGTGCCGAACTGCTCCCATACCAGCGCTGAGCCCTCCTCGAGCGCCTTCTCCGGGTCTACTACCACCGGCAGCGGGTCGTACTCGACGACGACCTGCTCGGCGGCGTCTGTGACGGAGTACCGGTCGGTGCCGACGACGACCGCCACCGGGTCCCCGACGCACTTGACCTCGCCGCGCTTCAGCGGCCAGTTCTCGGGTGTCTTGATCTCCACGCCCGGAGGGCTCCAGACCATCGGCAACGGGCCGGCGAAGTCGCCGGCGAGATCCTCGCCGGTGAACACCGCCACGACGTCGTCGCGCTCCATCGCGGCGGAGGTGTCGATCGAGGTGATCCGTGCGTGCGCCTCGGGCGAGCGGACGAAGGCGATCCAGAGCGTCCCGGGCACCGAGATGTCGTCGATGTAGCGCCCTCGGCCGGTGATCATCCGGGGGTCTTCCTTGCGGCGAAGCGCCTGCCCCACGTACTTGGCCGAGTTTGTCGCGGTCGCGCTCACGCCGTCACCTCCGGCTGCTTGGACGCGCCTTGGGAGATCGTCGCGCCCTTGACGTTGGCGGCGTCCAGCACCGCCCTCACGATGTTGTGGTATCCGGTACAGCGGCAGAGGTTGCCCTCGAGCCCGTGTCGGACCTCCTCCTCGGTCGGGTTGGGGTTGTCCGCCAGCAGCCCGGCGGCGGCCATGATCATCCCGGGCGTGCAGTAGCCGCACTGGAGGCCGTGGTCGTTCCAGAACGCCTCCTGGAGCGGGTGCAGCTCACCGTCGCGAGCCATCCCCTCGATCGTGGTGACCTCGGCACCGTCGGCCTGCACGGCAAGCACCGTGCAGGACTTCACGGCGCGGCCGTCGAGGTGAACGGTGCAGGCGCCGCAGTTGGACGTGTCACACCCGACGTGGGTGCCGGTCAAGCCGAGGTTGTCGCGGAGCGCGTGCACGAGCAGCAGGCGCGGCGCCACCTCGAGTTCGTGCTCGGAGCCGTTGACCCGAACCCGAATCGAAACGAGTGTGCTCATCCCTCATCCTCCGAATCCTCGCGGCGAAAGTGGTCCCCGTGGGCCCACGAGCGACCTTACTCCTCCGGTGCGAGCGTGTGAAGGCAGCGGCTCGGCGGGCGCGGATCACGAGCGTGGCCGAGTCACGCCGGGAGCGACCGCTCTCCGACCCGGCAGCGCCGCGATCCCGCGCTACGTGTTCGCCGATCTGGGGACGGCGCTCGCCGGGTCGCCCCGGCGCGAGCGCAGCGCAGGCCTCAGTCCGCCGCCCCGCACGCGCCGCAGCGCGGCCATCCCAGCGACCGCGACCGCGATGCAGGTCACCGCTCCGATCCCCAGTCCCGCGCGAGCACCCAGCACGGCCATCGCCCAGCCGATGATCGGTCCGCCGATCGGCGTCGAGCCCTGGAAGGCGACAAACCAGAGCGCCATCACCCTGCCGCGCATCGACGGCGCCGCATTCAGCTGGAGGGTCGAGTTGCCGGTCGACATGAACGAGATGCTCGCGGCGCCCGCCAGGCCGAGCGCACCCAGCTCGAGCGGAAGGCTCGGCGCCAGCGCCGCCAGAGCGACCGCGACGCCGAACACCCAAGCCGCCGCCACCAACGGCCGCAGGCCGGTCTTCCCGCGCGCCGCCACAAGCAGCCCGCCGATCACCGCGCCGACGCCCATCGCCCCCGTCATGAACCCGAACCCTGTCGCCCCCACGTGCAGGCCGCGGCTGGCCATCACGGGCAACGAGACCTGGAACTCGTAGGTAAGGCAGCCGGCCGCTGCCATCATCAGCAGTGGCACCGCCAGTTCGGGGGTACTGCGGACGTACCGGAACCCCTCGCGCAGCTGGCCGCGGGCTCGCGGCGCCGGCGGACTCGGCCGCAGCGCCGACAGGTCCATCGTCAGCAGCGACGCCACGACTGCCACGAAGCTCGCCGCGTTCACGAGGAACGAGACGCCGTCGCCGACGGTCGCGATCAGGATCCCCGCGGCGGCGGGACCGATCGCGCGAGCCACGTTGACGAGCACGGAGTTGAGGCTGACCGCGTTACGGAGGTGCTCGGGACCGACGAGCTCGAGCATGAACGACTGGCGGGACGGGTTCTCGAACGCATTGTTGAGCCCGAGGATCACGGCCAGGAGACCGATCTCCCAGACTCGCACCACGCCGGTCACGGTGAGCAAACCGAGCGCCAGCGCCTGGACGCCCATCGCGCTCTGCAGAGCGATCATCATCCTGCGCTTGTCGACGCGGTCGGCGATCACCCCGCCGTAGGGCGCCAGCAGCAGCACCGGCAGCGTCTGGAGCGCGATCACGAGCCCGAGCGCGGTGCTCGAGTGGGTCAGCGTAAGCACGAGCCATGCCTGCGCCGTCATCTGCATCCAGGTGCCGGTCAGCGAGATCGCCTGGCCGGCGTAATAGCGGCGATAGTTGGGGACCGAGAGAGCGGCGAAGGTGGTGCGACTCGCGCGCACTACGCGCGTCAAGGCCGGCGTCCCTTCAGCTCCTGCCCGAGCGCCTCGAGCGCCGGCAGGGCCTGCTCGATCAGCCGCCAGTCATCATCGCTCAGACCGCGTAGCGCCGCGTTGACTGCGTCGGTTCGTTCGCGCCGCATCCGCTCGGCGAGCTTGTGGCCCCCGGCGGTCACCGACACCCATGCGGCGCGCCGATCGCCCTCATCGCTTGAGCGCTCGAGCAACCCGCCCTGCACCATTCCCGCGACGACCCGAGACAGCATCGTCGGGTTGACGCCCTCCGAGGACGACAGCTCCGATAGCCGCATCGGTCCGTTGCGGTCCGCGTTCAGGAGTACCGAGATGCCGGTTGGGGTGAGCCCCGCCGCCCGCCCCGCCGCGGTCGTGCGCAGCTGGCGAGAGAGCCGGCCGATCGCGGTGCGCAGACGCGCCGCGGTTTCGATGTCGAGTGCTGGAGCGGTGCTTGGGATGGCGGGCTTTCGCTGGGAAATACTTGCTTGCTGGCAAGCATTAGTATAGCCCGCCTCCAGCGGCTACTTGAAGGCCGGTTCCACCCACTCGGGGAACACGTCCGGAAGCCCCTCGCTGACCTTGTCTGTGAACTTCGCCGGGCGCTTCTCCAGGAACGAGGTCACGCCCTCCACGACATCGGCGGATTGCCCGCGCAGAAACATCGCGCGGGAATCGACCTGATGCGCGGCCATGGGGTGTGGGGCGCCGAGCATCCGCCACATCATCTGCCGTGCGAGCGCGACCGATACCGGCGCGGTGTTCTCGCCGATCTCCCTCGCGATCGTCCGCGCCGCTTCCAGCAGTTCCTCCTTTGGGTGAACGCTCCTCACCAGACGCCCCTCGAGCGCCTCTTGGGCCGAGAACACGCGTCCGGTGCTGACCCACTCCATCGCCTGGCTGATCCCCACGACGCGGGGCAAAAACCAGCTCGAGGCGGCCTCGGGGACGATCCCGCGGCGTGCGAAAACAAAGCCGAATTTCGCCCCATCGGCGGCGAGCCGGATATCCATCGGCAGCGTCATCGTGACCCCCACGCCGACGGCCGCGCCGTTTACCGCGGCGATCACCGGTTTGGTGGACTGGAAGATCCGGAGCGTGAGCTGCCCGCCGTTGTCGCGATGGACCGCCGGGCCGCCGCCACGCGCGCGCCGGTCGAACGTCTCTCCTCCGCGCTCCAGATCGGCCCCCGCGCAGAACGCGCGTCCCGCGCCCGTGACGATCACCGCCCTGACCTCATCGTCGGCGTCGGCCCGGTCGAAAGCCTCCATCAGCTCGCGCGCCATCGTCTCCGTCCAGGCGTTCATCCGGTCCGGCCGGTTCAGAGTGATCGTGAGGATGCCGTCCTGCACCTCCGCGATGATCTGCTCAGGCTCCATCCGATTTGGTCCTTTCTCGCGGCTACAATTGCTAGAGCAAGCATATGTCAACGGAAGCCAAGCAAGCACCATCCACATGCGCCTACGTCCTCGGCGAGGACGGGCTGGCGAGGTGGTCCGACGTCCATGCCGACGCGTGGATCGGGCTGCTCGAGGCACACAAGCAACTGACCCGCGCGCTCGACGCTGAGCTGGAGTCCGAGCACGGCCTCACGCTCAGCGCGCTCGAGGTGCTGGGGCGCCTGGCCGCGGCCGAAGGCCACAGCCTCAGGCTCTCGGCGCTGGCGTCCGCGTGCGGGCTAAGCCTCAGCCGTATCTCCCGGATCATGGATGCCCTGGAGACTCGCGGCCTGGTCGAGCGCCGGTGCGTTCCGACCGACGCCCGCGCGGTCGAAGGCCACCTGACCGACTCCGGCCTGGAGCTCGTCCGCCGAGCCCAGAGCAGTCACTTCGCGTCGGTGCAGCAGCGGTTCTTCGCGCAGCTGAACGACGAGGAGATCCGGCTCCTGGCGTCGATCTTCTCCCGCTTCGCACCGGGCGCAGCGGAGAGCTACACCACCACAGAGTGAAGATCCGCTCACCCCTCGGGGATTACGACTACCGGGTCGAGCGGGTCGCGGTCCGCGACGGCCAGCTCGAGGTGACCGGAAGGCTCGGCCAATGGGAGACGACGATGGTCGTGGAGCGAGCCGACCTGGCCGAGCTGGGGCGCCGGGCGGGCCCGGTACTGGCGGTCTTGTGCGCAATCGCGCTTGTGAGTCGGCGCCGCAAGCGGGTATGAAGGGCCTGTGACGTCCTTGGACACGGGGCGCGAGACCTCCCCCCTCGAGCAGCTCGTAGCGCGCTTCGACCCCTCGCTTTTTGATGTCGGCCGCCCTCACGCGCGGCTGCGGATCGAGGGCGCCGGCGAGCAGCCGCGTGACGTGGTGATCGAGGACGGGCAGGCGCGGATCGTTCCGCCTGATGGCCGGATCGACGCCGAGCTCGAGGCCGACCGCGAGACCTGGGAGGCGATCGCCGGCGATTTGCGGGGCGGGATGGCCGCGTTCCGGGCGGGCCGGCTCCGTGTCCGCCGGGATCTTCACCTGGGCGTCGGATTCCTGGCGGCCACGGCTCCTCCTGGGGGGCCCGAGCGCCTGCGGATCCGCAGGGTGCAAACGGCTCGGCTCACGCTCTCGGTGGCGGAGGCGGGGACCGGCGAGCCGGTGATCATGCTCCACGGGCTCGGGGCGACGAAGGCGTCGTTCTTGCCGACGGTCGGCGCGCTGGTGCCCAACTACCGCACGATCGCGGTCGACCTGCCCGGGTTCGGTGACTCCGACAAGCCGCTCCGCGGCGCCTACGACGCGCCGTTCTTCGCCGACACGATCGTCTCGCTGCTCGACGCGCTGGAGCTCGATCGCGCGCACGTGATCGGCAACAGCATGGGTGGCCGGATCGGAATCGAGCTCGGCCTGCGCTGGCCCGAGCGGCTCCAGCGGCTTGTGCTGCTGGCGCCGTCGCTGGCGTGGCTGAGACCCCGACCGTGGGCGCCGTTCCTGCGCTGGGTGCCGACCCAGCTGGGGGCGATCCAGCCCGCCCCCCGCCCCCTCGTCGAGACGATCGTTCGCAACTTGATCCCCGGTTCGGAAGCGGAGTGGACCTCCGCCGGGATCGACGAGTTCCTGCGCGCGTACTTGACCCCGAGCGGTCGCGCCGCGTTCTACGCGGCCGCGCGGAACATCTATCTGGAGGAGCCGCGCGGACCGGACGGCTTCTGGACGCGGCTCCCCTCGCTCGAGGTGGAGGCGCTGTTCGTCTGGGGCGTGCGCGACACGGTCGTGCCGATCGCGTTCGCCAACCACGTCCGACAGGCGCTTCCCGCGGCCACCCACGTCAAGCTCGACTGCGGCCACGTGCCCCAGCTCGAGCGACCGCGCGAGACACACGCCGCGATCGAGCGATTCCTGGCGCGGCCGCCTCTATCCTGAGTCGGGTGGACGCCCCGAGCTTGGAGCCGAGAACGTGAGCGGCACCGAGCTCGGCCTCGCGATCTCGGTGTTCTTGGCCTGCGCCGTGGAGGCCGTCGAGGCGCTGACGATCGTGCTCGCCGCCGGGTACTCGCGCAGCTGGCGCTCGGCCATGATCGGGGTCGGGGCCGCGGCAGTCGTGCTCGCCGCGCTGACCGCGGCGCTCGGGCCCGCCCTGACCGCGCTGCCGATCAATGCCCTGCGGGTCGCGGTCGGTGCGCTGCTGTTGGTCTTCGGGTTGCAGTGGTTGCGCAAGGCGATCCTGCGCGCCTCTGGGCTGAAGGCGCTGCACGACGAACGCGAGTCATACGAGAAGGAGCTCGCGGCAGCTCGTGCGGCCGGCGTCGTTGACCGCGAACGGCTCGACGCCTACTCGTTCACGATCGCGTTCAAGGGCGTGCTGCTCGAGGGCCTGGAGGTGGTCTTCATCGTGCTCACGTTTGGCGCCAACCAGCACAACGTGGGCCTCGCAGCCGCTGCTGCGGGCGTCGCCGTGCTGGCAGTCGTGGTCGCTGGGCTTGCGGTTCATGCACCGCTCGCGCGGGTGCCCGAGAACACGATGAAGTTCGCCGTCGGAGTGATGCTCACGTCATTCGGCGTGTTCTGGGGCGCCGAGGGCGCCGGTGCCACTTGGCCCGGAGGCGACGCAGCGTTGCTGGCGATCATCCCCGCCGTACTGGCCTTCTCGATCGCTCTCGTGCTCGGTCTGCGACGGCGAGCCACGGTCGCCGGCGCCACGGTCCCGAATCAGGCGACGGCTCGGGCATGAGTCGGGTCGAGGGGTTCTTCCGGTTTCTCTGGGACTTCGTCGTTGGCGACGACTGGCGGATCGCGGCGGGGGTCGTGGTAGCCCTGGGCGTCACCGCGATCGTCGCGGGCGCGGATGTCGCCGCGTGGTGGATCCCACCGGTAGCGGTCGCGGCCCTGCTGGGACTCTCCGTGCGGCGCGCCGGACGCTCGCAGGGCTGACACCCGCCGTTCGTCCAGGTCAACCCGAAGAACCGTACTACGCGTTTGGGTTCTATGGCCCATTCGGCCCGAACCAGTTCTGCGGCGAGCCGACTCGGCCGGTGTTCAAGGTGGTGAACGGCAAGCGCAAGCTCAAAGGGGTCAAGCGCGTGCGCACCTGCTTCGTCCCGCCGTTCGAAGCGGTGTCGCTGACCGTCACCTACTCGGCAACCTGACCTGCCGCCAGGCGGCCTGACGGCCTGAGGGTCGGCTCAGGCCGTCTGGCGCTGGTGAACCCCGAGGCCGTCAGGCGCGGTTTGCCCGCGCCGCGACGAGCTCGCGGGCTTCCGCGAGCGCGGGTCCGTCGGCGCCGCTGCCGTTGCCGTGTCCGAGCCCGGCCGCGACGCGAGCGCCCACCTCGGGATCGACGCTCGTCCAGTATGCGATCACCCGCAGCTGCATCTGCTCGCTCACCTGGTCGCTCGCGTGGCCGACGATGTTGCTCACCAGGTGCTCGCGGTCGGTGTCGCTCATGACCTCGCGGTACAGGGTCCCGGGCTGGCCGAAGTCATCGTCCTCGGCGTGCTTGTCGTAGGCGTAGCGTCCGAGCTCGCCGCCACCGACCATCCACGTGAGGTCGGCGCCGCGCCCCGGGTCGGCCTGGGGGCCGCCGAAGCTGTTGGGCGCATAGACCGGCTGGTTCCCGGCGTGCCTATAGGTCATCGCGCCCTCCTTGTTGTAGGAGTGCACTTCGACCTTCGGCGCGTTGATCGGAAGCTGCTCGTAGTTGGCCCCGATGCGGTGCAGATGCGTGTCGTGGTAGGAGAAGATCCGGCCCATCAGCATCTTGTCCGGGCTGAGGCCCGTGCCGGGCACCAGGTTCGCGGGCGAGAATCCGGCCTGCTCGACCTCGGCGAAGAAGTTCACAGGGTTGCGGTCGAGCACCAGGCGACCCACCTGGATCGGCGGGTAGTCGGAGTGCGGCCACACCTTGGTGAGGTCGAACGGGTTGAAGCGGTAGTCGGCCGCCTCTTCGAACGGCATCACCTGCATTTCCAAGCGCCACTCGGGAGCGTCGCCGCGGGCGATCGCCTCCCAGAGGTCGCGGCGGTGAAAGTCCGGATCGTTCCCGGCCAGCGCGTCCGCCTCCGCCTGGGTGAAGGTCCCAATCCCCTGGACCGTCTTCAGGTGGTACTTGACCCAGAAGCGCTCACCGCCCGCGTTGACCCACGAGAACGCGTGGCTGCTGTAGCCGTTCATCTGCCGCCAGCTGCGCGGAATGCCGCGGTCGGACATCAGGATCGTCACCTGGTGGGCGCTCTCCGGCGAGAGCGTCCAGAAGTCCCACTGCATCTCGTTAGAGCGCAGCCCCGTGTCGGGCAGCCGCTTCTGAGAGTGGATGAAGTCTTGGAATTTGGAAGCGTCCCGCGCGAAGAACACGGGCGTGTTGTTGCCGACGAGGTCGAAGTTGCCCTCGTCGGTATAGAACTTCACCGCGAACCCGCGCGGGTCACGCACCGTGTCCGGATAACCCTGCTCGCCGGCGACATGAGAGAACCGAACGAACAGCGGCGTGCGCTTGCCCACCTCCGAGAGGAAGTTCGCCTTCGTGAATTGCGTCACGTCCTCGGTCACTTCAAAGAAGCCGTGGGCGCCGCCGCCCTTGGCGTGCACGACGCGCTCGGGAACCCGCTCGCGGTTGAAGTGCTGCACCTTCTGAACCACGTAGTGGTCGTGCAGGACGGTGGGGCCGCCCGGACCGACGGTGAGCGAGTATTCATCGCTGGGGCCGGGGATCCCCGAGTCGGTGGTCGTGGCCGGTGGCTTGGCCTCGCCGCCGTTCGCAGGGTTGCGCGGATCGTTGGTCATCGGGCCTCTCTTTCCTGGATTGAAACGGCAGGGATCGAAGTCTCCTCGCGGGACTGACAGTCGGGGCACACGCCCCAGAAGGTCACCTCGGCCTCGTCGACGACGAATCCCCCTGCATCCGTCGGGACGATGCACGGCGGATCGCCGACCAAGCAGTCGATGTCGTGCGCGACGCCGCACCTCCGGCAGACCACGTGATGGTGGTTGTCAGCGACACGGGTCTCGAAACGTGCCGGGCTGCCGGCCGGCTCGATGCGCCGGACCAAGCCGGCGCGCGTCAGCGTATGGAGCGTGTCGTACACGGCCTGCGTCGAGAGCGTGCCGATCAGGCCGCGCGCATGCCCGGCGATCTCCTCGACGTCAGGGTGACCCCCAAGCTCCGCCACCGAGCGGTAGACCGCGACACGAGACGCGGTGACCCGTAGTCCGCGGGCGCGAAGCTGGTCCGGGAGGGTGTCCGAGTCGAACGACAAGCAGCGGCGACGCTAGCACGAGCCTGGAACAATTCCAAGGACGGAGTCGTATCAATCTCCGCGCCGGCCGCCGACGCGACTTCATCGTCTTTACACGTCGCCTCGGGAAGCTGCGAAGCGCTTGGCAACCACGACGAAAGGAAGCGATGACCAGGCGCATCCGCAAGATGACCATCACAGTCGCCGCGCTCGCGGCCCTGGCGCTCGGCGGGGCTGCGTTCGCACAGGCGCAGAGCGCTCCAGGGGCGGCACACGAGCGCGTCAGCAAGACCGACCCGGACAACGTCCAGTCGGGTGACCAGAAGACGACCGACAAGGCCCACGCCTCGAGCGCCGATCCAGCGGCCGGCGAGAACCCCGAGACCGATCCTGGTCCGGAATCCGCAACCGCCAACGACGGGCCAGGCGGGCACGCGGACGAGCCGGGGAACGCGAGCGCGGACCACCAATTCCAGGGGAACGAGTAGCCCAACCGCGACCCGGGGGGCACGACCGGCGCGCGCCGGGCGGCTCGCATCGTTGTGAGTCGCCCGGCACGCGCCTGCGTCCGCGCCGGACCGCGCCGCGGTCAGGAGCCGTTCAGGTCGTGACGACACGCTGATCTGATGCGGGTACTTGTCGTCGAAGACAAGCTCAAGCTGGCCGGGCTTCTCCGCCGGGCGCTACGACACGAAGGGCTCGCGGCCGACGTCGCCGTGCGCGGGGAGGATGCGCTGTGGATGGCGGGAGCGACCCGCTACGACGTGATCGTTCTCGACGTGATGCTGCCGGGCATCGACGGGATCGAGACCTGCCGGCGGTTGCGGGCACGCGGAGTGTGGGTTCCCGTGCTGATGCTCACTGCTCGCGGGGACCTGGTGGATCGGGTGGCCGGCTTGGACGGCGGCGCCGACGACTACCTGACCAAGCCGTTCCAACTGGCAGAGCTGATGGCGAGGCTCCGAGCGCTCGCCCGCCGCACTCCTGTAAGCCGACCGGCGGTGCTCGAGGTGGGCGGACTGGAGCTCGACCCAGCCACGCGCGAGGTCGCTCGCGACGGCCATCCGATCGAGCTGTCGACCAAGTGCTTCTCGTTGCTCGAGGCATTCATGCGCCAGCCCGGCGTCGTGCTGTCACGTTTCGAGCTGCTGGAGAGCGCCTGGGACGGTGATTACGAGAACCGCTCAAACGTCGTCGACCAGCACGTGCGGGCGTTGCGCGCCCGGATCGATCGCCCCTTCGGAGCGGACAGCATCGAGACCGTCCGGGGAAGCGGCTACCGCCTGCGCAAGAACGGCGCCCCGTGAACCGCGTTGCCGTGCGGTGGCGGTTGACGGCCGCCTTTGCCGCCGTGATGGCCGCTGTGCTAGCCGCGGTCGGAGTGTTCGTCTACCAGCGGCAGGCGTCAAATCTCGATCAGGGAATCGACCGCGCGCTGCGCGCCCGCGCGGCAGACGTTGCGGCGCTTGCACAGCAGTCGGACACGGGGCTCGCGGATTCGCGCACCGTCTGGCGACATGCCGGCGGCGCCGGACTCGCTGAGCTGATCAACAGCGCCAGGCGTGTCGTCGACCGCACACCCGGCCTGCCCGCGACCCCGTTACTCGGAGCGACGGCCATCCACGCGGCCCGCGGCGGCAGGATCGTGATGACCGACCGGCGCCTCCTCGGCAACCAGCCCCTCCGACTGCTTGCCGAACCGGCCCGTGCCCAAGACCAGAAGCTCGTGCTGATCGTCGGGCAGTCCCTCGAGCCGCGTAACCTTGCTTTGCGCGACCTGGGTGGCGTACTCATCGTCGGCGGACCCGTTGCCCTGGTTCTGGCGTCGCTTGCGGGGTATCTGCTCACCGGCGCCGCGTTGCAGCCGGTCGAGGAGATGCGCCGCGGTGCCGCGACGATCTCCGCGGACGACCCGGACCGGCGTCTGCCCTCGGCCGGCGGCAACGACGAGCTCGGACGGCTGGGACGGACGCTGAACGAGATGCTCACCCGGATCCATCGTTCCGTCGAGCGAGAGCGAACGCTCGTTTCCGACGCCAGTCACGAGCTCCGCACCCCGTTGACCATGTTGCGCGCCGAGCTCGAGCTGATCGGCCGCGAACGTCCGGTCGGGGCGGCGCTGCAAAGCGCCGTCCGCTCCGCGATCGAGGAAACCGATCGGCTGAGCCAGCTGGCCGACGACCTGCTGCTCCTCGCACGCGCCGACCACCAGCAGCTGGCGCTCGCCGCACGCCCGCTTTCGGCAGCCGAGCTCCTGCAGCAGGCCGCGGATCGAGCACGCCGCCACCCCGAGGCGTCCGGCAAGCACGTGTGGGTCCAGAGCTCGCACGGCCTTTACGCGCTAGCCGATCGTGAGCGCTCGGCCCGGGCTCTCGACAACCTGCTCGCGAACGCCCTACGCCACGCGAGCGCTTCGGTGGGGCTGGTCGCGCGTCACCGTGGTGCATTCGTCGAGTTGCACGTGACCGACGACGGCCCCGGGTTCCCTGAAACCTTCCTTCCCCGGGCTTGGGAGCGCTTCACTCGAGCCGACGCCGGCCGCAGCGAGGACGGCACCGGCCTCGGATTGGCGATCGTCCGCACGATCGCCGAGGCTCACGGCGGGGAGGCGAACGCCAGAAATGCTGCGACCGGGGGCGCCGACGTCTGGATCGCCTTTCCTCTTGCGACGCCCGCCGCCGTACGGCTCGAGCCCGATGACGCTTACGCCCTGCCGGTCCGCCCGAACCGCTGAGGTATCACGCCGGCGCGGCCGTCAACCCTCGGCGCTCGCGGGTTCCTGGAGGGCCGCGGCTCTGAGATGATCACGACGTGCCGGATCCGCTCCTTGATCGCGACCACCTCGATGCGGCACTCGAGCTCGCGGCGACCGAAGCGCGCAGGTACCTCCAGGGGTTGAGTCACGATCCCGTCGTCCCACCTGACGCGGAGGCCGCGATCGAGCGCTGGCGCGATCCCATGCCCGAGGACGGAGACGGGGCGCTGGAGGCGTTGGCCGAGCTTGCGGCCCGCGCCCGAGAGGCGGCGATGCGTTCGAGCGGGCCGCGGTTCTTTCACTTCGTGATGGGCGGCGGAACGCCGGCCGCGCTCGGAGCCGACTGGCTCACTTCGGCTTACGACCAGGTTGCTTATGCGTGGGCCTCCTCGCCGTTCGCCAACCGCCTGGAGCAGGTGGCGGTCGACTGGCTGCGCCAGCTGTTTGAGCTGCCCGAGGGCTTTGGTGGCGTGCTCACGACGGGAGCCACGATGGCGAATTTCGTCGCCTTGGCGGCGGCGCGCAACTGGTGGGGTGAGCGGCTCGGTGTCGACGTCGAGGCGGATGGTCTCGCGACCCTCCCGGTACCGCTGATCATCTCCGGTGGATACCTGCATCCGAGCGCTACGCAGGCGATTGGGATGCTCGGGCTGGGTCGCGGCAACATCCGCCTGCTGGCAAGGGACGACGTGGGCCACGTCGACCTGGCGGCCGTCGAGCGCGAGCTCGCCCGCCACCCGGGGCCCGCAATCGTGATCGCCAACGCGGGCGAGGTCAACGCCGGTGACTTCGACCCGATCGCGGAGCTGGCCGAGCTCGCCGATCGCCACAGGGCGTGGCTGCACGTGGACGGCGCATTTGGCCTCTTCGCGCGGCTCGCACCCGCGACTCGCCAGCTGACGGAGGGCATCGAGCGCGCCGACTCGGTGATCTCCGACGGCCACAAGTGGCTGAACGTCCCCTATGACTGCGGGTTCGCGTTCGTTCGCGAGGTCGAGCGTCTGCCGCGGGCGCTGAACGTGGGGGCGCCGTATCTGCCCTCGAGCAAGGATCCGCACCCGAATTTCGGCTTCATCTCGCCCGAGAACTCCCGCCGCGCCCGCGCCCTGGCCGTCTGGGCGACGTTGCGCGCGTACGGGCGCCGCGGCTACCGCCAGATGGTCGAACGCCACGTCGCATTGGCGGGTCGTCTCGCCGAGCGGGTGGACGCCGCGCCGGAGCTGGAGCGGCTCGCCGAGGTCCCGCTCAACATCGTCTGCTTCAGGGCACGCCCTCCAGGCGCCCCCGAGGGGGAGCTCAACGCGCTCAACCAACGGCTCGGTGACAGCCTGCGTGCGGACGGCCGCGTCTACGCGGGCACCACGACGTACGCGGGCAAGGTTGCCCTACGTCCCGCGGTGGTCAACTGGCGGACCACTGCGGAGGACATCGACCTGCTGGTCGAGGTCGTCCTGGGCTTAGTCGCGACGGCGACCGTCGCCGATTGAGCCAGGGCCTCGTTTCGCCGGGCGCGAGGATCACGCCCGGCGAATGCGAAGCCGGAGGCTCTTGGCGCCTCGATGCCGCAGCCCAACGATGGTGCGGGCGTTCGTCGCCGCTCGGGCGGCGCTTGAGTCGGTCACGCGCGCATCCCGCGCGAGCCGCGCCTGCTCCGCAGCGCGTCTGAGCTCGCCGGACCTCTGGGCCGCCAGGAGATAGTTGAGGTGTGTGTTCATCTGCTCGCTCCAGTGCTTGGTCGCAGTCAACGTTTCCGAACGCGTTGATCGTTGCGGGAGCGGCATCCCCTGGACAGCCCCCCTAGGGGTGGAACGTGCCCACCCCAGAGCCTTACGTCGTGATCGAGAGCTCGTCCTCGTATGCTCCGCGCGTGGCGCGGACCCGGTGCACCGTTGTTCTGCTCGTGGCGCTGACCGCGGTGACGACCGCCGCCGCGCGCGGTCCGATGACGAGATTGGCAGTGGCGCGCAGCCGCACGCTCACGCTCGTCAACCGCACCCGGGAGACGATCTGGCCGGCCGCGTGGCCGGGAGCGGTCTCCGGCACGACCGGCTGGACGCTGCCCGCCGGCAGCTCCGTCTCGATCACGGTCCCGGATCGGTGGAACGCGCGGCTGTGGGGTCGAACCGGGTGTCGCTTCGACGCCGCTGGCCACGGCCACTGCCTGACCGGCGATTGCGACGGGCGGTACCAGTGCCGGGGATGGGGTCAGATCCCGGCGACGCTGGCCGAATACGACATGGACTCCTACGACCACCTCGACTTCTACGACGTCTCGATGGTCGATGGCTCCAACCTGCCGATGTACATCACCACCGCCCACGGCCGGACCAGGAACCGGATCTCCCCCAACGGCTGCGAGGAGGGCCACGGCTGCACCTCCACCGTGAAATGCCCGACGGCGCTGCAGGTCCACCGCGGCGGCCGGCTCGTCGCCTGCATCTCACCGTGCGCACGGTTCCACACCGACCGCTACTGCTGCAGCGGCCCGTACGCGCACGGGTGTTCGCCCGCGAAGACGTGGCCGATCGACTACGCGCGAGTGTTCAAGCGGGCCGAGCCGTACGCCTACTCGTGGTCGGGCGACGACGCGACGAGCGTGTTCACCTGCGCCGGGGGATGCGACTACCGAATCACCTTCGGCGTGACCCCGCCCGCTATCGGCGGCCCGCCGGGCTGACCGCACTCGCTGGACCGGGCGCCCACGCCCAGCCTCAGCGCGGTGCCGCCATCCGCTGGTCGAGCGGCTCGGTGTTGGCGGCGGCCCGCAGCGCGCGCCCGATCACCAGCCGCTGGATCTCGCTCGTGCCCTCGAAGATCGTGTAGAGCTTGGCGTCGCGGTACCACTTCTCGACGGGGAAGTCCTTGATGTAGCCCCACCCGCCGAGCGTCTGGATCGCCTGCTCGCAGGCCCTGACCGCGACCTCCGAGGCCTTGAGCTTGCTCATCGACCCCTCGGCGTTTTCGAACGGATGGCGCTGTGCGGCCATCCACGCCGCCCGCCACGTCAGCAGGCGGGCGGCGTCGATGTCGGCGGCCAGGTCCGCGAGGGGGAACGAGATGCCCTGGTTCTCGATGATCGGCTGACCGAACGCCTCGCGGGAGACCGCGTAGTCGCGGGCGAACTCGAGCGCCGCTCGCGCGATCCCGATCGCCTGCGCGGCGACCATCGGCCGCGTTCGCTCAAACGCCCCGAGCGCCGCCGAGCTGCGGCGCTGGACGGCCCGCTCGGTGCCCCCCTCCTCGGCGGTCGATGCGGGCGGGGGCGAGCCCTGCTCGGCCTCGCGTCCCTTGGCGATCCGTTCCTCCAGACGCTGTTCGCCGCCCAGCAGCTGCTCTGCCGGGTACGCGGCAGTCCTCGAACACGATTTCCCCCGTGTGCGAGGCGCGGCAGCCGAGCTTGTCGAGCTTGCGCAGCATCTCGAGGCCCGGGGTTCCCTTCGGCACGATGAACACGCCCTGGCCACGGTGGCCGGCCTCTGGGTCGACGGTCGCCACGACGACGTGCACGTCAGCGATCCCGCCGTTGCCGATGAACACCTTCTGGCCGTCGATCACCCAGTCCGCCGCCGTCCTTGCGGGCGCGGGTCTGGATCGAGCGGATATCGCTGCCACCGCTCGGCTCGGTCACAGCCAGCGCGGCGAGCTTGATGTCGTCCGGCGTCCCGAAGCACTCCGGCGCCCACCGGACGAGCTGCTCGTCGGTCGCGGCCTGGCGGATCGCCGCCAGCGCCAGCGCGGGCATCACGATCGACAGCCCGATCCCGGCGCACCCCCAGAACAGCTCCTCCATCAGGATCGGAAGCGACAGACCGGTCGGATCGGTCGACAGCTCGGCGTACAGCTCCCACTTGTACAGGCCCTGGCGCGCGGCCTCCTGCAGGATCGGCCAGGGCAGCTCCTGGGCGCGGTCGTACTCGGCCGCGGCAGGGCGAATCACCTCGCGCGCGAACTCGTGCGTCTTCTCGCGCAGCGCCCGCTGCTCGTCGGTCAGCTCGAGCGTGAAGCTCATCGCGTCGCCCTCCTCTTCGGCTCGTCGAAGCGCTCGAGCGCGGCCCTCATCGTCGCGAGCGCGTTCCACGCGTTCGGGAAGCCCGCGTAGACCGCGACCTGCCGCAGCACTTCGCGGATCTCCTCCTCGCTCGCGCCCTGTCGCCGGGCAGACTGGACGTAGACGCCGAGCTGCAGCTGCTGGCCGAGCGTCGCGAGCATCGCCACCGTGCACAGCGCGCGCGTCTTCGGGTCGAGCACGTCGCCGGCGTAGACCTCGCCGTAGACGAAGTCGAGGATGTAGCGGTGCAGCTCGGGATCGAGCTGCTCGAGGTACTCGCGCCCGCGCTCGACGTTCTCCGAGCCGACGAAGCGGGCCATCACCTCCGGGCCTGGCTCACTCATTCGACGCTCCCCTGCTCGGCGATGTAGGCGTGCGGGTCAAAGGCGACGCGGATCCCGGTCGAGGCGAACTTGCCGACCACCTCGCCGTCGGCGAGCACGTCGGCCTCGGTCCACACCAGCCGTCCGCCGGCGCGCACGACCTTCGCCTCGGCCCGCAGCCGCTCGATCTTGTTCGCGTTCACCGGGCGGATGAACCGGGCGAAGATGTCGATCGTCGTGATCGCGCTCTTCTGGATCTCCTCGTCGGTCGAGCACCGTCGTCGTCGCGGCGGCCATCGCGGCGTCCGCCAGCGCCGTGGCGACGCCGCCCTGGATCACTCCGAGCGGATTCGCGAGCCGCTCGCTCGCGTCCATCTCGTAGACCGCCTCGCCGCGGCCGAACTCGACGAGGTTCATCTCGAACGTCTGCGAGACCGGCGAGCGCAGCTCACCCGACTTGTTCTGCTCCATCATCTGATCGACGAACGCGTAGGCTCATGTCCAGATCCATCCCTCGATTGCATAGTTGCTTACCCTCGAGTAACTTACCCGCGAGTAACCCATGCGTAACACCGAGCCCTTGCAACGCGCCGCACCGCCCTCCCCGACTGCGCAGCACGCATGGCGCGCCACGAGCGCGAGCGACAGATGCTCGAAGTGGCCGGGCGGTCGTTTGCCGCGCGCGGGTTTCACGCCGTCTCGATGGACGAGATCGCCAAGCACGCGGGAATCTCCAAGCCGATGCTCTACCACTATTTCGGCTCCAAAGAGGGCCTGTACGTCGCCTATGTGCGCCAGCAGGGCAGCGCGTTGCTGGCGGCGATGCGCGACGCCACCGACCCCGCGGCGCCATCGGCGGAGCGACTCTGGGAGGGGACGCTGGCGTTCCTCCGGTACGTCGATGAGCACCGTCCCGGATGGGCCCTGCTCTACCGCGAGGCAGTCAGTCAGGGCGGCCCGCTGGCGGCGGAGGTCGCCGAGCTCCGGGCGCGGATCGCCGCGATCGTGCATCGCCTGCTCCTCGGCGCCGCCGGTCCGGACGGCGACGAGAGCAGCGAGATGCTCGCCCATGCGTTCGTCGGCGCGGGCGAGTCGGTCGCGAACTGGTGGCTCGAGCACCCGCACGAGCCACGCGAACACGTGGCCAACGTCCTAGTCCGCCTCGCGGGCGGCGCCCTACCGGCGCTCGCCAAGCCGACGCGGCCGGTTAACGGAGACCCCCGCACGTGAGCCTGAAGCAACTCACGCGCTGACTCGCTCCGGGCGCGCCGCACGCGCCCACGCCATTCCAACTCAAGTTAGGCCCACGTTGCAATCCCAGAGCCAGGGCCCAACTGGGGCACGACACCCATTCAGCGGCGTAGCAGCCGCTCTTGGAGCGCGCGCAGCTCGGGCGCTGGGGTCGCGCCGAGCTCGTCCCGCAGGCGCTGGCGCAGATCGTCATATACGCGTAGTGCCTCGGCGGCGTTACCACGCGCAACGAGGATCTCCATGAGCAGAGCGTGCGCGCGTTCGCGGAAGGGCTCCAGAGCGACAAGCTCGCGCGCCACGCGCTCGCCGGGTGCTAGCTCGCTACCGCCGACCCCGAGTGCGACTGCCGCGTAACACTCGAGCGCCGAGCACCGGATCTCCTCCAGCCGCCGGCGGTACTGCTCGGCCCACGGAAGGTCTTCTCCGGCCAAGAAACCGCGCCGGGCCGTGAACAGAGCGATCAGCGACGGACCCCAACCACGCGGCCAGTCGTGCTGCGCAACCGCCGACTCAGCGCGGTGGATCGCCTCCTGCGCGGCCTCAAAATCGACCCAGGCGTCCCGCGGTAACCGTATGCGGACCTCAGCGCCTCCCGGCAGCACATCGCTGCCGAGTACCGCGCGCAGTCGTGAGAGCAGCGCGCTCAAAGAAGCGTCGGCCCCGGCGGGCGCACGCCACGGCCACAGCGCTTCGATCAGCTCGTCCCGCCGCGCCCCAAGCGCGCGGTTCATGACCAGGAAAGTGAAGAGCACGCGTGCCTGACCGCCCGGCAGGGATCCGGTCAGCTCCCGACCGGCGAGCTCGACGGCAAGCCGGCCGCAGAGCTGGATTCTGGTGGGTGCCTTGTCCGCCAACTTTGCTGCAAGGAGAATCGCAGGATTCTGCAAGGCGGCGGTCGTAGCGTTGGCCGCGTAACCAAGGGAGTTGTCATGGCGAAGGTAATTCGATGTCAGTGCGGGTTTCTCGGACGCGGCGAGACCGTCGACGAGGCAGCCGCTGCGATCGAGGAGCACATGCGCTCCGATCATCCCGAGCTCGTCGGAAAGGTGACTCGGGACGACCTGAAGGCCATGGCCGAAGAGGCGTAGCCAGGTGCGACCCAGGCGGCGCGCCAGCTACAGGAGAGGAGCAGCAATGCCGTCAACACATCCCATCAGCGCCGTGCCGGCCGGCCCGCTCGTCAACTCAGAGTGGCTCGCGAGCAATCTCGACGGCTCACGCGCTGCGGGTGCTCGACGTCCGCGGCCGCCACCCAAGCTCGTCCTTGCCCCACGCCAAGCGAGCCGAGTACGCCCAAGCGCATATCCCCGGCGCCGTGTTTGTGGACTGGGAGCGTGACTTCGTCGACACCACCGATCCAGTGCCGGTGCAGGTCGCCGCGCCTGAGCAGTTCGCGCGGCGCGCGGGCGAGCTCGGGATCGGCGATGGAGATCTGATCGTCACGTACGACGACTATTACGGGATCTTCGCCGCTCGCGTCGCGTGGGCATTCCGCCTCTACGGGGCGGACTCGCGAGTGCTCGACGGAGGATGGACCACGTGGCGCGAGGAAGGCCGTCCAGTCACCAGCGGACACCGCGAGGCGCCCGCGGCGCGCTTCACCCCGCGCGCGCGGCCGCGACTGCAGGCGCACGCTCGACGAAGTCGAGCAGGCGTGTCGCGACGGCGCGGCGCTCGTCGATGCACGCCCGCGCCATTTGTTTCTTGGCGAGGAGGGCGTGCCGAACACCGGCCACATCCCAGGCGCGCGGTGCCTCCCCTATCAGGAGCTCGTGGACGGCGCTACAGGTCTGTGGGCGGCCCGGCGGCGATCGCCAGGCTTGCCCGCGATGCGGGTATCGACCCGGCGCGGCCACCCAGCTGAGTTGATCGCTACATGTGGCAGCGGCGTCTCAGCGACAGTGGCGTTCATGTCGCTCGAGCGGATTGGCGTGCACTGCGATGGCGTCTATGACGGCTCGTTCAACGAGTGGAGCGGGGACCCGAGCCGGCCGATTGCCTACGGCCGCGCGGCCTGAGTACGGCTAGGCGGGCTCTGTGGTCATCCACAGGGCCTGCCGGACCTGCTACCTGGGGTGCTGAAACGGGAGCTGCGATCCCGTTCGAGCGGCCGTCGGCGACCATGTGGAGCTCCGCGTACCCGGCGGCGGGCTCGGTCCTCAGCTCACCGCTTTCTTCACGAGCGCGCCGATCCTTGCCTCGTCGTCGGCGGTCAACTCCTTCAGCGCGAAGGCGGTCGGCCACATGGCGCCTTCGTCGAGGTTCGCCTTGTCGCTGAAGCCGAACGTCGCGTACCTCGTCTTGAACTTCTGCGCGCTTTGGAAGAAGCAGACGACATTGCCGTCCTTGGCGTACGCGGGCATCCCGTACCAGGTTCTCGGCGAGAGGGCTGGCGCGCTGGCTTTGATGATGGCATGGAGCCGCTCGGCCATGGCGCGATCCGGTTCCGGCATCTCGGCGATCTTCGCGAGCACGTCGCTTTCCCCGTCCGCCTTGCCCGCGCGTGGGCCGCGGCGCGCGGCCGCCTTCAGCTCTTGGGCGCGCTCCTTCATCGCGGCTCGTTCCTCGTCCGTGAATCCCTTGGACGCGTTGCCGGTCGCGCTCTTGGCGGACTGCTGCGTGCCCTTCTTTGCAGCTTTCCTCTCAGCCATTGCGAAGCACCTCGTTTGACGTCGCCAGGTCGGAATCGGGATACAGCACGGTCTTGTGTCCTTGTGGGGAAGCGGGCGGCTCCACGACGATGGAGGCGCCCGGCTGGTCGGAGCGGCCAGCCGCTATCCCGCGCATCCCGCCATATGGGATGCGATTGCGGACCTCGAAGCCGAGGGTGTCGCGATCGGGGCCCAGGGATGCGTCCGGGTCGTCGCGCGGGAGAAACGCTGCGTGGGTGGTGATGCACATGGCGGTCACGTTAGTGCGGCTCGGTGACCGAGGCTTCTCGAAACTGATCCAGTTCTACCGGCGGGCTCCGGGGCGGCAAACGTGACGGTCATCGCGACCTTGATTCTGACCAGGCGGGCAACTTGAGCTCACTGCCCACATCGCCTGAAATCGGAGTACAGTCGTAAGGGAGCTGGCCCTGCGGCCAGGATTCTCACCCCAGGCCCGAATGCCACCGACGGCGCAACCCGCGCTACAAGGCGAGAGGCGTGGGCCACTGGTTTTGACTGCGGGGCCGGCGCCGTACTCCTAAGGGCGTTACCCCACCGGCTCGGTGGACGCGTCTCGATCTGATTGACCGCGCAGGGGGCTCTAACCCTCCTCCTTCGCGGACTCGACAGAGGGACGAGAAGGCTCCAAGACCATGACGCGGACAGAACACAATTGGACGGCGCGTGGGCGAGGCGAGTTAAGTAGGGATCGTGGAACGCTGCGCCTCTCGCAGGCGATTTCCGCCCGACGACGCCTGAACGGACGACGACCGGATGGCCCCCGGACCAAAGCAGATCCACACGGTCCGAGGGACACCCGCTACGCCTACCTGATCGACTCGCATGACTAGATCGCACAAGGAGATAGCCCATGGCAGCCAAGCAAAACGTGACCGTATCGGTGCAACCGCCGAAGCAGTGGCCCAGTTCCGCCCAGCGCCGCGCAGCGCAGATCGCGGCGGTTTCGAATCGACAGGCCGACCTCAAGCGTGAAGCCGCAGAGCGGCGCGCGAAGCGCGCATTGAACAGCAACGCCCCGGCACCATCCACGCCGCGCAAATCGGCAACCGCGTGGCGCAGCAACGCTCGCTGATCGGTGACGACACCTCGCCGGTAAATCATCGAGATCGCGAGCTCCATCGCTTCGCGCGGGCGTCGAGGATCGTCTGGGTCGCTGACGTTACCCCGACGCCGGAGTCGAGCTCCTCGGACGGCGGTACGGGATTCCGGTGCGGGGCGGCGCCATTACAGCGGCGGAAAGGAGGACTGACCGATGCTCACGCTCTACGAGCACCCGTTCGCGCTGTACTGCCAGAAGGTCCTGGTCGCGCTCAACGAGCAGGGCGTGGCCTACGACGTCCTCGAGGAGCAGCGTGACTTCGACCGCACGGAGCTGGCTGAGCTGTGGCCGCCGGCGTCGATCCCGGTGCTACGCGACGGCGACCAGATCATCGGCGAGACCTCGATCATCATCGAGCACGTCGCCGGCGCACAGCTGGTGCCGTCGCTGGAAGCCCGCAAGTGGGACCGACTCTCCGACCAGTACATCTCCGACGCCGTCCAGGCGATCGTCTTCGACACGATCGAGGAGCGCTTCGACGAGCGCGCGGTCGCACACGCGCACGGCCGGCTCGACATGGTTTACGGCATGCTCGAGACGCAGCTCACCCAGCACGAGTTCCTGGCCGGCGACACGTTCACGATCGCCGACTGCGCCGCCGCGCCGGGCCTGTTCTACGCACTGGCGATTCATCCGTGGAGCGAGAGCACGCACCCGCAGCTGACGCGCTACTACCGGGCGCTGGCGCACCGGCCATCGTTCGCCAACGTGATCGCGGACGCGCGGCCCTACCGGCACCTGTTCCCGCTGCCCTGGCCGGCCGACTTCGACCGGTACCACCTAGCGCCGGATGCTGCCGATCATCGCTGAGCTCCACTTCGATGGCGTCCGAGTGATCTCTGTCGCCGACGGACTCGAGAGCGACGATGAGGACTCGACCCTCGCCATCCAGGTCCGCGGGATCGTCAACGGGCTCCGGCTCCGGCACCTCAAGACTGATGGCATGGGGGCGATCCCGCTGGGATGGGAAATAGGGATCGATCCGGACCTACGGCCGCTTGCGCCGCGCCGCGGCTGCGCTTTACTGGAGCTGGTGAGAGCAAGTGCGCGGCCACTTTGTCAACCGGGCGCCGGATTAGTCGCATGACGGACACGCGCGAGATGTTGGAAGCCTCGCCGACCGGAGTACCGCTCGGAATCGCTGAGGTCGCGGCGGCGATCGACGCTTGCCTGAACTGCCTCCAATCGTGCACGTCGTGCGCGGACTCAGATCTCGTCGAACCCGACGTGGCGGAGATGCGCGCGTGCATCGCGCTCTGCGTGAATTGCGCCGATGTGTGCGACCTCGTGGCGCGGATCCTCTCCCGGCCCGCCCAGTCGGACCATCTCGTCGTTCACCGGTTGCTGCAAGCCTGCGTGCGCGAGTGCGCGCTGTGCGCCGAGGAGTGCGCCCGGCACGAGCATCATCGTCATTGCGCAGTCTGCGCCAGAGTGTGTCGCGCCTGCGAAGCGGCGTGCAGGGCGCTGCTCGATGCCGAGGCGTTCGAGGAGCTGGAGAAGCTAGCCGGCGCCTGATCAAGGCACTTGCGACCGTCGCAGCGCGCGGGCTGGCATTCGCAGGCGGACGATCGCCCTCATGTGTCGAGGGCAGTTTGATGATGCGGACAACGACCCCGCCGATCACAGCGCTCCTTCGGACCTGGAGTCAGACACGTTGCGCCGTGCCCGCGCGACCCGGCCCACCTTCAACCGGACAACTGACCAGCTGTCACCACGCGCTCGGCCGCGTCGTCACACTCGCCCTGCCGGTGCAGCGCCGGATCTCCGGCGAAGCGCTCGGCGACACGCACCACCTCCTCACCGAGCAGCCGCAGCTGCTGCTCGACCAGCTCGTCTTGAACCGCGCCGGACTCGGCGAAGACCCGTGCGGCCTGGGGCACCGGGACCACGTAGGGCACGGCCCAGCCTCGTAGCGAGCGCACTGAGAACTCCATCGTGTTGACGACCTGAAGTCCCTGCGTCCCGCCCGCGGCGCTGATCAAGCCGATGACCTCGTCGTGGAGGTACGGGGGCTCGCGGGAGCCAAGCATGTGCAGCCAGTCGATCGCGTTCTTGAACGAGCCGGATACCGACCCGTTGTACATGGGGCTGCTCCACAGCATCCCGTCCGCCCCGTAACAGGTGTCGATCAGCGTCCGCACCACAGCCGGCGGGTCGGCCTCCAGCTCGGGGCTGTACATCGGGAGCCCGAGCTCCCGCAGATCGAGCAGCTCAACCGTCGCCCCGGCCGCCGCCGCGCCTTCGAGGGCAACCGCAAGCGCCGCTCGACTCCGGGAAGCCTCTCGAAGCGAGCCTCCGAGACCGACAACCTTCAGACCGCTCACCGTCACAGCCTCCTACTTACGGGCGCTGCTGGCAAGCGGGACGGACGCCGTGTCGGGGTCGATGTCGGGGGCAAACGCAAAGTCTTCGATCGAGCCGTGATCGACGAGCGCCAGCGGTTCCTCGATGCCACCGGGAATCTCAAGGCCGTACAGAAGCTTCTCGGCCACTCCTCGATCCAGACGACCGTCGACATCTACACCGACTGGGATATCGACCAGCTCGCCCGTGCGCCGCCGACGTGTTCGCAGACGAGGACGAACCGGCCGAAAAATCGTTCCCCACGTGCAAATCGAAAAGCCAAGCCCGGCGTTAGCAGGGCTTTTCGGTGAAAGGTGGACGCGGACGCAAAGAATTCGAACCGCGGCCGCGATCCCGGTCGAGGCGGTGATCGTTGATCGGGCTGAGGTGCCGGCCTACCTGAAGATCGCTGAGAAGGCGGCGCACCTGCGACAGCTCGGGATGAGCGACAAGGCGATCGCACGGGCGCTGGGGGTTAGCGACAAGACGGTGGCCAAAGCCGCGCAGGTTGGCCGCACATTCGAGGCATAGCCGCACCGAGGCTCTTGCAGCAGTTTCGCCCCACTCAACGGCCTGAGCGGGCTCCGTGCTGCGTCACGCTACCGAGTGCATACCGGACACGGCCCGAGTCCAAGGTCGGCGCGGATCCAAGCATGAATCGCACTTTCAACAGCCCCCGGATCCCTGAGGCTTACGTCTTTGCGGATCCTGCCCACCAGGTCCGTCGGCAGTGATGCGATCGATGGGTCCTTCAGCAGGCAGCAGCGTCGGCCGGTCATGAGCATGGCGCCGACTTCCGTGGTCAGGTTGTAGTTCAGTCCTCGTGCCGGCTCGGCGAGGTCCTCGAAGAACGCCAGTCCATAACGGCTTGCCCACATGTGAGCGGCGACGTTAGTCCAGAGATCGTCATGCAATTGCCGATCGCTTGCTAAGTGGAACTCCAGTCCGTGCGCCTCGCACGCACGACGAGCGAGGTCTAGCGCGCCCTTAACAGGGTCGGGCGGCTCGTTAGACCCTTCGGTCGGAAAGCGGGTCATGCCAAAGACGTTTCGGTCGAACTCATGCTGGCTGAGGAACCCGCGCAATATCGGGACGAGTTCTGGCGGCGCGCCGAGCTCGGGCAGTATGACCGGGTGGGCAGCGCCGCCGAGTCGGGTCCCAGCCGCCGCGGCCTCCGCTACAAGCGCCGCGAGGTCGATCCCGCTTACGACGCGCTCTGATTCGGTGCGGCCCTTCGGAGTGATGCGCCAGATGCCACGCCCCCTTCCGCGGCGGACCAATCCCTTACGTTCAAGCGCGGCGGCTACGTTATGGGGTCTGGCGGGCGCGGGCAATGAGAGCTCGTGGAAGAGATCGCCGACCCCGCCAACAGTAAAGTCGGGTGTCCCGCCGCGCGATCGCGCAAGTCGGGCCAGCGCAAGGAACTGCTCGCCGAGCCCGAGCCCCTGAATCCGTGCCCCGACGGAGTCGCTCATCGGGCTCCGTCCGGCCTGCTCGCAGAATCAGTTCGGTTTCCCTCCGCGGGCCTCGCGCCGAATCCGCTCACTCCTCTGCTCCGTTGTCCCCCAGCATCGCCTGAACGGCTGACACACCGGCGGTCGTCAGCTTGTACCGCTTCCTCGCCTGCTTGGTCCGGCCGCTCTTCGCAACTTGGCGGACCAATGCGGGCGTTCGCCCCTGGAGATTGTTGAAAGCAACTGTAATGTTTCCAATTCCGTGGCCCACGTCCTTAAGAGCGTTGTTGACCTCCTGTCCTTGGAAGTCCCCGCGTCCCCGGGACACCTGGAACCAGTACCCTGCGACGAGAGCTCTCTCTGGCTCGGATGACGGCCCCGCGCGGTCAAAAAGGTCGACGAACTCTACGGATTCGCCTCCCTCGCCGTCGTTCTCACTTTCATGTCCGTGAGGTCCATGCGACCCGCTGAAACTTCCTGGGCGTCTCCTGCTCGGCGAGATAGCAACGTCGAAGCGATTAGCCGTCCACTCAATCACTCTCGTTCTTGCAGAGTCTTCAAGGGGCGTCAACGCGTCCACAACGGCCTTCATCGCCTGCAACTCCACGTCTTCTGCCATCTTCGACGTTCCTCCTAAGCCAATTAGTAATAGGAGTGCATGTTAGCACAGCATCTTTAGCTATGCTATTGAGCACCGTCGGCGAGATGGTCCCTTCCGCGGGCCCGAAAGCTGCCAGGAGGTGACTCGATCACGAGCGCGCCCGTCTAACGGCGCGACCGGAGGAGGCCCCGAGAGAGCATGTCCCGGTTCGAGCGAGCGCTCTGCTCCTGGAGATCAAAGACTCCTCGGCGGGATGCGGGCTTGGATGCCCGCATTCCGACGAGGAGTACCCGCGACAAGAGCCGTCGTCGGAGCGATTGGGTTGTCGCGCCGCGACCGGCCCCGGAGGGGCCGGCAAACCGGCCGGACGAGCCCCGCAACAGCCCTAATCAGGGCAGGCACCACGGCTGCGCGACCTGGGACAGTGCCGCCTCGTCCCTGGCCAGTTCGTATCAGGGAGAAGCCAGATCACCGACCCACGGCGGGTAGCGCTCCTGCTAAGCGAAGCGGCACCTTGCTTCTGGCGACAATCAGGACCAGGGCCCGCATGCCGGTCCAGTCCCGCAATTGTGTCTCCAGGGTATGCCGCGCGTTGCTCCCTGCTAGCCCGACGAGGGCTCCAGCTCGTCCCGGCGCATCTGACGTTCAGCGGTGTCTACACCCGGGAGAATCGGCGGCTTCACGGCCTGTTGCGCAGGACCAGGCGACGTGGGAGCATCTGCCGTTGAGATGAGGATCCTTTCTGGCTCCGGGGGCCAGGGGCCTCCGCTGAGGGTCGACGAAACCTAGTCGCTGTTGTGATGGACGCAGCGGCGACCGAACCAGCGGGCGCGGCGGCTGCTCGACCCGATCGGGCGCCGCTCGAACCGCTGGCGCGGCGCTCGTCTCGGCGCTTGCTGCGTTCCTGGCGATGGGAGTGGGGGGTAGCGGGAATTGCCCTCGCGGCCGCGGTCGCCGCCCTGTGGATCACGCTCCGAGCGAGCTTCCTTTCCTACCCGGCGTGGCTCGCGGTTCAAAAGGCAGATTTCATTATTGGCCCTGTCGGCGTGGGGCTGTACTGGCGCCACCGGCGCCCTGACAATCGCCTCGGGCTGCTGCTGATCGCCCTGGGGCTCGTGGGGGTCGTCTACATCCTCGAGTCGTCGACCGTGCCCGCGCTGTTCGGCGTTGGGCTGCAGGCCGAGGCCCCGATCTATGTGATGACGTCCCTCGTCATTCTCGCGTTTCCGAGCGGACGCCTTGACGGACGCGCCGAGCGGCTGCTTATCACTCTCGTCGCAGTTACTTTGCTGCTGCCGGCCCCACTGCTGGCCTTGGCGTCGCCTCACCTCGGTCCGTATTTCTCGATCTCGGGTTGCCGTGCGAGCTGTCCACCGAACGGGTTGGCAATTTGGTCAGTGCCGTCGTGGATGCCACAGCTCTTGGACGTTCAAGGAGTCATGCTGGTCGTGATTCCGGTCGCTACTGCATGTCTGATCGTTTGGCGCTTCCTCACCGGCACGCCGCCGCGGCGGCGAGCGACGGCGATCGGCGGACCAATCGCGCTTGTGTTCGTGCTGACGCAAGCCATCTACCGGGCGATTTTTCTCGTCACCCCGAATGGGCTTACGGAGACTGGGAAACCGGTGCAGGACGCGATCCAGTGGATATTCGCGGGAGCTCGCTCCTTGCTCTGGTACGGCTTTCTGTTTGCGCTCATCGCTGCCGAGCTGTATGCCGGCGGCGTCCTGCGGCGGCTCGTCCGCAACTCGTTGCTGCATCCGTCGCTGCGCGATCTCGAGCAAATGCTGCGTGAGCCGCTCGGGGACCCCTCGTTGAGGCTCGGGTTCTGGCACCCGAGCACACTCGCGTGGACAGCCGCAGACGGCACGGCCTTGGTTCCCCCGGCGCCGGTCAAGCCCTGACCGAGGTCAAGCAGGATGGGCACCCGGCGGCAGCGATCGTCCACGATGAGCAGCTCGCGGAAGATCCAGAGCTGCTCCAGGCGGCCGGAGCGGTCGCGCTCCTGGCGCTTGAGAACGCCAACCTTGACACCGCGTGGAAGAAGTCGCTGCGCGAGCTGGCTGACTCGCGGGCGAGAATCAGCCAAGCGAGCGATCGGGAGCGGCGCAAACTCGGGCGTGACCTCCACGACGGCGCTCAGCAGCGGCTGGTGCACGCGATCGTGACGCTGAAGTTGGCTCAGTCTGCGTTCAATGAGGGTGACGGCACGGCGGAGAGACTTGTCGGCGAGGGGCTGCAGCAGACGGAGCGTGGCATGGCGGAACTGCGTGAGCTCGCTCACGGGATTCTTCCTGCAGCTCTGACACATGGCGGGCTCCGGGCCGGGGTCGACGCCTTCGTCGAGAGGGTCGACCTGCCCGTCGAAGTGAATCTCCCGTCCGCGCGGCTTCCTGCCGAGATCGAGGCGAGCGCCTACTTCATGATCGCGGAGGCCCTGACCAATGTCATGAAACACTCGGGCGCCTCTCACGCCCGCGTGACGGCAACGGTGGATGACAACGTGCTGAAGGTTGACATTAGGGATGACGGGGCTGGTGGCGCCGATCCCACGGGTCACGGGCTGGTTGGGATGTCAGACCGTGTTGCTGCGTTCGGGGGACAGCTCACGATCGACAGCCCGGCCGACCGGGGCACGCACGTCCAGGCGAGGTTTCCGCTCTCGGAGGCGGGAGCGTTGCAGCCCGGATTGGAGGTCGGACGAAAGCCGTCCGGTGACGCTCGTGACCCGCCGAGATCGATTTCGGGCTAGCCCTACCCTTCGCCCGTCGTCGCCTGGGACGATCACGGCAGTGCCGATTTCCGTGCTTGTGGTCGATGACGACGCCGCGTTTCGGACGCTGGCCGTCCACATCCTCGAGGGTATGGGGTTTTGCGTTGTCGGCGAGGCGGACACCGTGCAGGGGGCCGCTGCGACCGCGAGGAAGCTTCGACCGCAGGCGGCGTTGGTGGACGTTGTGCTGCCTGATGGGAGCGGCATCACGCTCGCTGCCGAGCTGGCAGCGCTGCCCTGGGGGCCGCGGATAGTTCTCACTTCGAGCGACGGGGAAGCGGTGACTGAGACGAGTGCGCGAGCGGTCGGTGCGGCTGCGTTCATCGCGAAGCACGACCTCCCGGATGGCCGGCTTGGCGCGCTGCTGACTGGGCGACCGCAGGCGGAGTAGGTGCGGCCATGGCGATCCGCGTGGTTATCGGCGAGGACGATGTCCTGTTGCGCGAGGGCATCGCGGGAATCCTCGAGCGGGCTGGGCTCGAGGTTGTGGCGCGGGCCGGAAACGCGGGCGACTTTCTGCGACGGGCGCAGGCCCATCGGCCGGACGTCGCGGTCGTCGATATCCAGATGCCACCCGGGAACTCGGACGACGGCCTGCGCGCGGCGCTCGAACTCCGCCGCACGAGGCCGGAGACCGGCGTCGTGGTGCTCTCGCAGTTCTTCGAGGAGTCGTATGCCGTCAGCCTGATCGGCGACCACCCCGAGGGCGTTGGCTATCTGCTCAAGGAGCGAGTGGGCGACGTGTCCGTGTTCATTGACGCAGTCTGTCGCGTCGCCGATGGCGGCACCGCGTTGGACCAGGAGATCGTCGCTCGCATGCTAGGACGCCGGCAGGCTTCGGGGCCGTTGGACGAGCTGAGCCCGCGGGATCGCGAGGTGCTCAGGGAGATGGCCGAGGGAAAGTCCAATCGCGGCATCGCCGAGGCGCTGTTCGTCTCAGAGGCGGCCGTGGAGAAGCACGTGACCGCGATCTTCCGCAAGCTTGAGATTGAGCCCGCGGCGACCGAGCACCGACGCGTGCTTGCCGTCGTGCGCTACCTCCGCGAGTCCCGCCGGACTCATCCGGAGTCGCTTCACCAGCGCGCAGCGGCCTGTCCACCGAAGTCGTGAGCGTTCGCATCGGCTCGCTGAAGCTTGAGCGCGGCGACGGGGATCTCGCCTATGTCGGGGGCGCGACCCGCGACGCCTTTTCGACCCGCATCCGAGCCACGCTGTAGGGGTGACCCCACCCCCCCGTGGGGAGAGTCGGATCGAGATGTATGGCCAGGACGCATGGCGGACCGGTGGCCCCGTGAACAGACTGACCGGGTCATGTTCACGGGCCGCTACCGCCGCACGCTGTCCTCCGCTACCGACCGCCTCCGTATCGGGAGCAACGGGCGTGGAGGCAATCGAGTCAGTGACTTCGGCCCCACCGAAGGAGTGTCGAGATGACGTACCCCAGCTCGCGCCGCGTCTGGCCAGCTGCCACCCGCTGCTGCGCCCGGCTCGCCGCGCTAACGATCGCAGTCACCGGCGCTGGCGTGGTCGACGCCGCGACCGCCACCGCCAGCTCCGCGACCACCCCTCTTGTGCGCACGGACAATGGCGTCGTTCGCGGTGCCGCGGTGTCAGGCGACTATCAGTTCCTCGGGCTCCCATACGCAGCTCCCCCGATCGCGTACCTGCGCTGGCGTCGCCCGCATCGCCCCGCTCCCTGGCGAGGCGTTCGCGACGCGACTCAGTTCGCTCCGAGCTGCCCGCAGCCGGTGAACCTGTCCGTTCCACCGGGGCCGCAATCAGAGGACTGTCTGTACCTGAACGTGTACACCCCGACGCTGCGCCCCGAGGCTGGCCGGCCGGTGCTGGTCTGGATTCACGGCGGCGGCCTCACCGGGGACGGGGCCCGGAACTACGACGGCTCGAAACTTGCCGCGGACGGCGCCGTCGTGGTCACGATCAATTACAGGCTCGGTGCGCTCGGGTTCCTCGCGCATCCCGCCCTCGCCCACCGTCCCGGCGGCCCGACAGGAAACTACGGGCTGATGGACCAGATCGCCGCGTTGCGGTGGGTCCGCGACAACATCGCTCAGTTCGGCGGCGATCCGCACAACGTCACGATCGCGGGCCAGTCGGCCGGCGGGCTATCGGTGCTCGCCCTGCTGGTCTCGCAGCGCTCGCATGGGCTGTTCCAGCGGGCGATCGTGCAGAGCGGCGCGTTCGGGCTGAACCAGGTGCCCCTCGCCGACGCCGAGGTCGCTGGCGAGGCGTTCGCCGCTCAGGCGGGCTGCCCGGACCAGACCGCGGAGTGTCTGCGACGGCTGCCAGTTTCGGCACTCCTGAGCAGCTTCCCGCACGACGCGATCCCGGGCGTGATCGACGGCAGGATCCTTACGCAATCGATCGGGACAGCGCTCGCCGACGGACAGTTCGCGCATGTGCCTGTCCTCAACGGCATCAACCAGATCGAGGAGCTGATATTCGTCGCGGGCAAGCACGTGGCCGTCAGCGGCGGATCGTTCGTACAGATTCCCTACGAACCGATCGGCGCGGACAACTACCAGTCCGACATCGCCGCCGTCCTGGGCGTGTCCGCCGAGCGCGCCGGGGCGATCGCGGCCCGATACCCGCTCGCCGCGTATCCGAACGCGAATGTGGCGATGAGCTTCGTGGTGTCGGATGCGAACTTCGCGTGCCCGGCACTGCAAGTCGATCGCTGGACCTCTGCCTACGCGCCGACGTTCGGCTACGAGTTCGACGACGCCAACGCGCCCGAACGGTTCGCGGCGATTCCGGCGGCAACGCACTCATCCGAGATCCAGTACATCTTCGACCAGCCGAATACGCCGCTCCCGGGCGGGTTCACCCCCGACCAGCAGGCGCTCGCCGCGAACATGCGCGCAGCCTGGACGAGCTTCGCGGCCAGCGGCGACCCGTCGACGCCGGCGCTGCCCTGGCCATCGTTCGGCGACGGCGAACAAGTGATGTCGCTAATACCGCCGCAGCCACAGCTCGAAGCCGGCTTCGCGGACACACACCACTGCTCGTTCTGGGCTGACGCCACCGCTGCCGGGCCTCAGTAGCAATGTGACGACCGGCTCCACGGACCGACGCAACCCCGAACCAGCAACGCAACCTCAGGAGACACCCATGAGCACCAAAGCAGCCGACGCCACTTCAAGAGAGAGCGTGGACGCAATCGTGAACTCGGCGCAGAGCCGCACGTCCGACGTCGTCGGCAATGGCTCGCCGCCACCGATGCTGGACGACGTGATCGAACCCACGGAGGTCAACATGAGCACCACCGCAGTAACCAGGAGCAAGATGTCCCTCTTCCTCACCCGTGGCTTCGTCGCCATCGCCTGGGCCGCCGTCTTCGCGACGGTAGCGCACTCGCTGACGACTGCCGTGACGGTCGGCGCCGGGGTCCTGCTCGTCCTCTATCCGCTGATCGACGTGGTCGCGTCTGTGATCGACGCGCGGAATCAACGCGGATCGGCTCGGCAGATACTCCTCGGAGACGCGGCAGTCAGCACCGTCGCCGCCGTCGCGCTCGGCGTCGCCGCGACCCGGAGCGTCGCGAACGTCCTCGCCGTCTTCGGCGTGTGGGCGATCGTCACCGGCGTGGCGCAGCTCGTCCTTCTGCGCCGCCGCCGGGCACAGCTCGGCAACCAATGGCCGCTGCTGCTCTCGAGCGCCGGGTCCGCGTTGGCCGGGATCGCCTGCGTCTTGGTCTCGACCGGCGTGAATCCGAGGCTGGAGTTGCTCGCGATCTACGCGGCCGGCGGCGGGGCGGAATTCATCGTCCAGGCCTGGCTGCTCGCCCGGCGCCGTCGACGCCTGGCCCCCCTACCGGCCCGGTCCTGAGCGCACGCTGACCAACGACCGACCCTCCCAACTCGCGTAACCACCCCTGGCGCAGAAAGGGACCGGAACAGATGACGACCTCAACCCCAGACCACAGCACACAATCCGCGACATATCTGGGCAGTGGCGACGCGAGCATGCATCGCCGGGACTACCGGCCAGACTGGCTGGACAACCTCGCGGACGACGTGACGATCGAGGGCTCGGTGCTGACCGGCATCGCTGAGGGCCCCGACGCGATCCGGGCGATTCTCGGCTTCGCGCGGACGCTGTACGAGTATCAGGAGTTCAACTTTGTCGGCCCTTACGGAGACAACGGGTTCGTCGAGGACTACACGTCGGTGGTTAAGGGTGAACCGATCGGCAGCGTGGTGGTGGTGCGCTTCAACGAGGCCGGCCAGACCGCTCGGATCGTGGTCAACCACCGGCCGCTCGGCTCGGTGCTGCTCTGGTCCCAGCTCATGGGGGAGCACTTCGCCGGCACTCCTTACGCGCAGTACTTCCTCGGGCACGCCGCGGCGGAAGCGCTGCACGAGGTCACGGCAACACGATGAGCGGCACGATCACAGCCAATCCATCGGAGCAAACCAGCACATACTCCGAACTGCCGAACTTGCAGGTCAGCGCCGCCAACGGCATCGACTACGCGTACCGCGATACCAGTCCCCCAAACACCGTGGATGTTCCGCTCGTCCTCCTGCAGCGCTTCCGAGGCAACCTCGACAACTGGAATCCGGCGCTCATCGACGCGCTCGCGACGAATAGGCGCGTCATGGCGTTCGACAACACCGGGGTGGGCGGCTCGACTGGATCGACGCCCGACACGATTGAGCAAATGGCGTCCGACGCGATCGCATTCATCGACGCTCTCGACCTGGCGCCGGTCGATCTTTTGGGCTTTTCGATCGGCAGCTTCGTCGCCCAGCAGATCGCCCTGACTAGGCCGGCCCTCGTGCGGCGACTGATCCTCGCGTCCTCAGCCCCGCAGGGCGCCGCTGGCATGCATGGCTGGGCGCCCAAGGTCATCGGTGCTGTCGGTAACCAGCAGACCAAGCCCGAGCAATATCTCGAGGTCTTCTTCACTCGATCGGCGGCGGGCACACAGGCGGGCCGGGACAACCTCAAGCGCATGTCGGCCCGGACGCAGGACAGGGACGCCGTGACCTCGTGGGCGACCCGACAGGCGCAGTACGACGCAGTCTGCACATGGGGGATCCCCGAGCACGGGCTGCTGCAGCGGCTCAGCTGCCTCGAGATGCCGGTGTTCGTGGCCAACGGCGACAGCGACCCGATGATCCTGCCGCACTACTCCTATCTGCTGGCCGGTCTGATCCCACAGGCCCGGGTCAAGATCTACCCCGATTCGGCCCACGGGTTCCTGTTCCAGCACCACGTCGAGTTCGCCCGCGACGTCGACAGTTTCCTCACGGCGATGCTCTCGTCCCATGACGACCGCCCAGCAGTCACGGCGTAAGAAAGCCCGGCACCTGGCCTGACACTCTGCACCACGACTCAAGGAGAACGCAATGTCCGACTCGTTGATTACAGCCCTGTTGGGACAAGACCCGCGGGCCCTCACAGAGGATGTTTCCCTCGCCACTCCCCTCACGTCATCACGGATCACCGGTCGCGACGCGGTCGTCGCGGCGCTCGGCGCCTATGCGGACATGTTCGGCCTGACCGACGCGGACCTTCGCCTCAACGGAGAAGAGCTTGAAGGCGCCACGTTCACGGCCACCGTTGATGGGCAGACCGCACAGGTCGCGGCCTTGGTGACCCACGACACTGCCGGACTGATCGCCACCATCCACATGTACGGGCGGCCGTGGCCGTACATGGCACTGGTTCGAGAACGGCTGGCTGAGGTCGACCCGACCCTCGCAGATCCAGAAATCGGCACCTCCCCGCCCGAAGGGCCGGGAACGTCTTGGACCGATCCGCCGGTTATCCCGCCCCTCGCTGACGACGTCATGCTCGTCTCGCCCGTCCTCACCGGCGAGCCGACGGGGAAGGCCGTCATCGCGCGGATCCTCGAGGCAGCGGCTCAGACTTTTCGTGACCCGAAGTTCCGCGCCGTGCTCGAAGTCGAGGGCCAACCCGGCTTTGCGGCCGTGATGGACGAGATCGTAGAGGGCAACGTGCTGCAGCTCGTCGAGATCTTCACCCTCAACCACGCCGGCGAGGTCGCGGCAATCCGCATCTTCACACGTCCGTGGCCAGTGACCGCTGGGCTTCGGCGCGGCATTCACGAGCATTCAGACAACGTCCTCGGCCCGGAGTTCTGGGGAGGCCCTCAGCAGGAAGACCTCGTCCTCTCCGCCGGCGCGGGATGAGCCCTTGGCCGTAGATCGACATTTACCGACGAGACACGATGACCACCGCGGGGCAGCCGCCGACCGCTTGACGAATCCGACCGATCCGGTGAGCATCACGGCGATGGCGAGCGAGCCGCATCGCTGCCGAGCCGTTAGCGCTGGTTCAGGTCCGGGTACCGCGATCGCATCCCAAGCACGCGCATGCAGATAAAGAGTCGGATTGACGCTGCTTTGCCCGCGCCGGTTCGTTCGCTGACTCCGGCGGGCCGAGGCTGCCGTATGAGGCGGGCGCGTGACCGGTTGACGAGGTGATCGCCCAGACCTGCATCCGTGGTCGGAGGAGCATCGCGGAGCTGCCGCGGAGAGCCCCGGAATGCGCGGACAGCGCGTCTCGCCCGCACGATCGCTTCCACACGCACGGCGTGCGTCGGCGCGGTCGGAACGGTGGCCCTGGATGCCTGGTGCGGTGTCGAGAGGCTCATCCGGCTCGGTTGCCGGCCCCTGCGGGGCCGGTCGCGTCGCGACAACCGCTCACGCCGTCCGCGGATGTCTTTCGTCGCGGGTACTCCTCGTCGGAATGCGGGCATCCAAGCCCGCATCCCGCCGAGGAGTCTTTGACCTCCAGGACGAGACCAATCGGTGGAACAGATTTTGAGTTCCCGGGAAGCTTTAGCCGCGACCGAAGATAGACTCTGTCTATCATGGCCGAGGAGAAGACGTTCAGCCTGTCCGATGCGGCGCGCCGGCTCGGCGTTCCGCAGCATCGGTTGATCCACCTTTGCGAGAAGGGCGTCGTGGTCCCGGATGTCCACGATGCAACCGGCAGAGGCTCCAGTCGCGTCTTCTCCGCGGACAACGTCCTGGAGCTCGCGGTTGCGCTCCGGTTACGGGAGATGATGCTTCCCGTCGCGACCGCAGGCGCTGTTGTTCACGTGCTCCGCGCGTTCGGGGAACGACTCAGTAGAGATCTCCCCCACTCGTCGCTGACCGAGAGCCTTCGCGACAAACGGGCGCCCGACCTCCGAGTGATCATCAGCGACGGCCAGACGATCTACTTCTCGCTCGGGATGCCGGATCAGAAACCGAAGCTGTTCGGTGGGATCCCGCTCGACCAGCTGTCTGGCAATGGGAGCGGCTTCACCGGACAGATCGACGCCGTGCGGTCGGCTGCGTCGAGCGCGCTAGGAGGACCCGAGCCAAGCCGGTTCGTGCGGCTCGAGATCAGCATCACGGCGATCGCAAGAGACCTCCCGATCGACTGAGCCTTTCCGTCCGATGCTGAATGATAGACAATGTCTATCATCATGTTGGCGCGGGAGACCAAAGGCAGTTGATCAAAGGCAGGCATGCGAAGCAGCGCTCGACCCGAACGTCCGCGCTCTGCTGGATCACATCGCCGCCGAGCTTGCCGAGGAATACGTCCGTCTGATGGAGGCAGCAGCCCAGGCAGACGGCAGACCGAGACGGCAACCGAAGCCCGGAGGAGAGAGCGATGACTGCAGCCATCTACGCCCGCTACAGCTCGGAGAACCAGCGGCCGGAGAGCATCGACGACCAGGTCTCCGCGTGCCGGAAGCTGGCAAAGGTCCAGTCGCTGGCCATCTCCGATGAGCACATCTATGCGGACCAGGCGCAGTCAGGCGCGCGGTCCGATCGCCCTGCCCTGGCTGTGCTTATGACGGCCGCCCGCGCTGGCGAGTTCCAAGTGGTGCTGGTAGATGACCTCTCGCGCCTCGCGCGCGACAACCATCTGATGCTCTCGATCATCGCCGAGCTGCACTTCGAGGGCATCCGGGTGATCTCTGTCGCGGACGGTCTCGACAGCACCGACGAGGAGTCGACGCTGGCCATCCAGGTTCGCGGGATCTTCAACGAGCTCCAGCTCCGTGACCTGAAGAAGAAGACGCTCCGAGGGCAGATCGGCCAGAAAGAGCGCGGGTTCTTCGTGGGCGAGAAGACGTTCGGCTACCGCTCCGTGCCGGTCGGCGAGATGCGGATGGACAAGAAGGGCCGTCCGCGCCCCGAGGGCTACAAGATGGAGATCGAGCCGAAGGAGGCCGCGATCATCCTCCGGATCTTCACGGCCTACGCCGACGGCACGCCGCTGACGAAGATCGTCAAGACGTTCAACGAGGAGAACGTCCCCGGAGCTATCCGAGCGGCGAAGGGATGGTCGCCAGCGACGATCAGCCGAATGCTGGACAACGAGAAGTACGCCGGCCGCTGGATCTGGAACCGGACCGAGAGCCGGCGGGATCCCAAGACCGGCCGCCGGCGGCGCTTCGACAAACCCGAGTCGGAGTGGATCGTCCGTGAGGACGAGGAGCTACGGATCATCCCGGCAGCAGCTGTGGGAGACGGTCCGGGAGCGTCGCAAGCAGATGCATCGCACCTGGCCGGGCGGAAGTGGGAAGCGCGGGTTCTCGGAGGTCCAGGGCAGCCGCCAGAAGCACTTCCCCACCCACCTGCTCGCCGGCGGCATGGTCTGCGGCTGCTGCGGCGGCACGATCGCCCAGGTAAGCGGCAAGGGCGGCGGCTACTACGGCTGTCTCGCTGCTACCAAGGGCGCATGCGAGAACAAGACGCTCGTTCGGCGGACGCTGGCCGAGAAGGTGATCCTCGAGGCGGTCCAGGAGCAGATCTCGGAGCCGAAGCAGATTGCGTACGTCCTGCAGCGCGTCGAGGAGGAGATCGCCAAGCTCCGCTCAGATCTTCCGGACACGCTGAAGCTGAAAGAGGCCGAGCTTTCAGCGGAGCAGCGGCGGATGGCCAACTTCCTCGACTTCATCGGCGAGGGCCGCGGCAGTCAGGCGCTCGCGAAGGCACTGGTCGAGACCGAACGGCGGGTCGAAACGCTCTCCGCCGAGGTTGACGGTCTCCGCCGCAGCCGCGAGAAGGTCTTCCGAACGCCACCCGTCGAGTGGATCAAGGACCGCCTTACCAATCTCCAGGAGGTACTCGAACTTCGAACGGCCAAGTCGGCTCAGGTGCTTCGGAACATCCTTGGGCCGATCCGCATGGAGCTGGTCACGCCGGACATCGGCCGCCCCTTCTATCGAGCCGTCACGACCCTCGATGCCCTCGCCTTAATCGAAACGCCCCCCGACGGTGCGGAGGGCGGTTCGAATTCTTTGCAAAGGTGGAGACGGCGGGAATTGAACCCGCGTCCGCGGTCGCGTAAGAGGTGGCGTCTACGAGTGTAGTCCGGCGCTCTGATCTCACCCTCGACTCGCCACGCCGGCGGGGTTGTCGAGGGCCAGCTCCAAAAGATGTCCTCGGATCGGCCGGAGCGATCCTCACCGAGTGAGCCTGCTAGTTGATCCCGGACACTCCGCCGCAGGCGAGCGGAGGCCGAGATGACAGTCGGTCGGCTAGCTGCTAAGCAGCCGCGTAACCGAGGTCGTAAGTGTGCGTGTCCGCACTTATTGTGTTCCCGGGTGTTTTACGAGGCCTCCCGGGACCTCGACTCGCAACCACCCCCACGATCCGACCACGTCGAAGCCAGTCGTCCCCGGGGGTTATGTGCGCACTCGATTATATCGGCACGCCGTGTGCGGATTCGCGCGTCGACCGGACGGTTGTCGAACAGCCAGCGGACCAGGGCGCCGCTGCGGTGCACCCGCAGCTCCCCTCCCCGCTTGTCCAGCCCGCCCGGCTGTTTCGCTGGTGTAGACGGCCAGTCCGGCCACCCTCCCCTCACCTGAAGAACCTCGTAAGCCCCGCGAAACCATCCAACTCGCTGTCAAACTTAAAGAGCAATGGAATCGAACCCTGGTTGGTGGCCGGCGCCTGTGCAGGCGCCTCACCCTGCGCCGGCGGCCCCGGAGCGCGACGAGACCTGGCGTGAGCTCGCGCCGCCGGCCGCGCGGCGCAAGCAGCCGTCCTGGTTCAAACGGCGCCTCGGGCCGGTGCTGGCGGCGATCGTCGCGTTCCTCGCGAAGTTCAAGGCGATCCTGCTGCTTCTCCCGAAGCTGAAGCTGCTCACGACCGCGGGGACGATGCTCGTCTCGGTCGCGGCCTACAGCTTCGTGTTCGGATGGCCGTTCGCGGCCGGCTTCGTGGTGCTGATCTTCGTCCATGAGATGGGCCACGTGATCCAGCTTCGCCGTGAGGGCATGAAGGCCAGCGCCCCGATGTTCATCCCGTTCCTCGGCGCCGTGATCAGCGCGCGTTCGCTCGGCAAGAACGCCCTCGCCGAGGCGCGTGTGGGCCTTGCGGGCCCGATCCTCGGGAGCATCGGCTCCGCCGCTCTGCATCGTGATCTGGAAGGCGACCGGGAACGACATCTGGCAGGGCGCTCGCGTTCACCGGCTTCTTCCTCAACCTCTTCAACCTGCTGCCGGTCATCCCGCTCGACGGCGGCCGGGCGATGGCCGCGATGGCGCCGTGGATGTGGTTCGTCGGCTTCGCCGCGATGATCCCACTCGCGATCCTCTTCCCGAACCCGATCATCCTGCTGATCCTTCTGTTTGCCTGGTACGAGACGTACAAGCGCTGGCAGCTCCGGAAGGCGGGCGGCGAGCAGCAGCGGGCGTACTACAAGGTCAAGCCAGTCGACCGCGTGCTGGTCGCGGCCGTGTACCTCAGCCTGATCGCTTTGCTGGTCGTCGGCATGCACGCGACCACGCTGACGCGGACTTTTGCCTAGGAGCCTTCGGGTCGCCGCTTAGACGGGAGGCGGGCCGCGTCGAGCCGGGCCGTCGTACGGGTGCGCCGCGGAACGCCCCGGCCAGAAGGTGTAGAGAATGGCCAGCGCGAGCGCCACGAGGCCGACTATGAAAACGATGGTCCCAGCCGTCTGGATGTCGAAGCCGCTCACGTGCGCCGTCACCGCCCACTTGAGGATGGCTCCGACCGCGATCAGCAGAATTGCGGCCCCGATCGTCATAGCTCCCGATCCACTCTACCCGCCGCCGTGAAGCGGGCAGCTCCTAGCGTCTCGCTTCACGCGAGCCGCTCGTGGCGTAGCCGCTCGTGGCTCGTTCAGACGGCCGGCGGATCGTACGGCGGACGGCGCGGAACCGCGCGGTCGTCATACGGATAGCGATCGCGCCGCGGCATGAACGTGTAGATGATCGCGAGCACCAGCCCGACGATCCCTACGACCAGCACGACGGTGCCGGCGGTCTGGATGTCAAACCCGTTGACGTGCGCGGTCACCGCCCACTTCAGGACGGCGCCGATCGCTATCAGCACAATTGCTGCCCCAATAGTCATTGACTCGGCTCTACCCCCCTTCGGCCGCGGCTACGCATTGTTCCCCGACTATCGCCGCGCTTCGCGTAGCTCGCGCTGGACCTCGCGCGCCGTGTCGCGTTTGCGGATCGTCTCGCGTTTGTCGTAGACGTCCTTGCCACGCGCCAGCGCGATCTCGACCTTCGCGCGTGACCCAGGGTCCGAGAAGTAGACGCGCGTCGGCACGAGGGTCAGCCCCTTCTCGCGAGTGCGGCCGACCAGTCGGTCGATCTCGCCGCGGTGCAGGAGGAGCTTGCGCGGTCGCTCGGGGTCGTGGTTCTCACGCGAAGCGGGGCCGTACGGCGCGATGTACATGCCGATCAGCCACACCTCCCCGTCGCGCAGGACCGCGTAGGAGTCCTTCAGCTGCACGCCCCCCTCGCGCAGCGACTTCACCTCGGTTCCGGTCAGGATGATTCCCGCCTCGAAGCGCTCGAGCAGGTTGTACCGAAACGACGCCTGACGGTTGGTGGCGACGTCGCCGGGCGCGGCCTTGCGCTTGCGTCCCTTGGCCACGCCGTCAGCCCTCCTCCCACGCTGGGAGCAGGTCGACCCGCCCGTGCGGCGCGTCGACGCCGCCCACGCGGACGCGCACGGGATCGCCGAGCCGCACCGCGCTTCCGGAACGGGCCCCGATGAGCATCGTCCCCTCCTCGTTCAGCTCCCACCAGTCTCCGCGCATCCGTCTGACCGGAAGCATCCCCTCGAACGTCAGCTCGGGACCAAAGGCGACGAACGCGCCGGAGCCCACCAGGCCCACGACCTCTCCGTCGAACTCGGTCTCCCCGCCGGAAGCGGCCAGCTCGCGCTGGAGCAGGAAGCAGAGCGCGATGTCGTCTGCCGTTCGCTCGATCGTCATCGCCTCGCGCTCACGCGCCGAGGTCACCGGCCCCGCGGCAGCGACGAACGACGCTTCCGGCGCCGGCATGTCTCCGGCCACAGCGGATAGCAGCGCGCGGTGGCAGATCAGGTCCGGGTAGCGCCGGATCGGCGAGGTGAAATGGCAGTACCGCGGTGACTGGAGCCCCGCATGTCCGAGGTTGCGGTGGTCGTAGTAGGCCTGCTTGAGCGAGCGCAGGACGAGGCTGGTGAGGGCGCGGCGACCGTGGCCACGCGCGCTGACCCACCGTTCGACCAGCTGCGAGGCCTCGCCGATGATCTCGGCCGCCTGTTGGGGCGTGATCGCCCCGCGTGGGACCGGCGGAGTCGGGACCCCGAGCGAGGCGAGCTGCGCCACCAGGCGCTCGGCGGCGGCGCCGTCAGGCCGCTCGTGCACGCGGTACAGAGTCGGGACCTGGCGCGCCTCCAGCAGTCCCGCGACCTGCTCGTTGGCGGCGATCATCAGGTGCTCGATCAACCGGTGGGCCTCGGTCTGGGCGACCTCCTCGGCGCCGGTCACGTTCCCCTCAGCGTCGAAGAAGAACTCTGGCTCTGAGGACTCGAGCGTGATCGCCGCCCGTGCGGCGCGCCGCGCCTCGAGCCCCGCCGCCGCCGCCCGCGCCGTCGCAAGCGGCTCGGCCCAGGGCTCGGAGGCGCGTTCGGCGCCGGCGAAGATGCGATCGACCCGGTCGTAGTCGAGCCGCTCGTCCGAGCGGATTACCGAGCGGTGAAAGGCGCTGCTGAGGACGCGGTCGCGCTCGACGAGCATCTCGACCGTAACTGCCAGCCGGTCCTGGCCGGGCACGAGCGAGCACGCGTCATTCGACAGCGCCTCGGGCAGCATCGGCTCGACCGAGCCGGGTACGTAAACGCTGGTGCCGCGGCGGTAGGCCTCGCGGTCGACCAGATCCCTGGGAGCCATGAACGCGGACACGTCCGCGATGTGAACCCAGATCCGCCACGCCTCGTCTCCCTCGCGCTGCGCCGAGATCGCATCGTCGAAGTCGCGCGCGCTCGCCGGATCGATCGTGAACGTCGGCATCGTGCGCAGGTCGAGTCGCCCACCCGCGGCGATTGCGTCGTCCGCGGACCAGGAGGCGGCGGCCTCGCGGGCCTCGCGCTCGACGGCGGAGTCGAACGAGCGCCGCAGCCCCCGGTCGACCATCAGCGCCTCGATCACGTCCCGCGCGACGTCGGGGCGGCCGATCCGGCGAGCGACCGTGGCGCGTCCGCCGCGCCGGCCGTTGCGACCGGTGCCCGCGCGGACCACGACGAGGTCGCCGACGGTCACGCCGCGGTCGCGTGAGATCGCCAGCCTCGGGCCCGACTCGAAGAACGGCTCGGCGACGAGGAACTTGCCGCGCCGCTCGATCACAGCCACGCGCGGAGCGCCGGCCGGGCGCGCAGCCGCGGGAGGTCGGGTCGCGGCCGGACTCACCGGACTTCGGCCGCGACCACGCGCTCGGCCACCTGGAGCTGGTGGTCGACGGGCGCATTCGGGCTGGTGTCGGCCGCGTAGATGTTCGGCTTGATTCCGGCTCCCTGCTGCACCTCGCTCGAGGTGGCCGACCCTCCCCCTGCCCCGAGGTTCTGGCCGTTGGGCGTGAAGTACTCGCCGACCGTGATGTCGAGTGCCCCTCCGTTGGACATCGGCTCAATCTCCTGAAAGACGCCCTTCCCGTATGTCCTTGTCCCTACGACCTGGGCACGACCGCGGTCCCTCAGCGCGCCGGTCACAATCTCCGCCGAGGAGGCAGTGTCGCGATTGACCAAGACCACCATGGGGATGCTGGTCGGGATCGCCCCGCCCTTGGCGAGGTAAACCTGTCGGGGCTGGTTACGGCCGGCGGTCGAAACGATCGTCCCGTCGGGGATGAAGATGCTGGCGACGTTGACGGCCTCCTCGAGCAGTCCCCCGCCGTTGTTGCGCAGGTCGAGGATCAGCGCTCTCGCACCGTGGTGGAGCACGTTCTCGACATCGGTGCGCAGCTGCGCTCCGGATCCGTCGGTGAACGCGGTCAGCGTGACCAGGCCGATCTTAGTGCCGCGGTAGGTCACGAGCTGGGAGCTGGCCACCGGCACGACCTTGTTGACGCGGGTGATGGTCATGGTCTTCGTCTGGTGGCCGCGCATGATCGTCAGTACGACACTCGTCCCTGCGGTGCCCCTGATCAGCTGGGTGCCGAAGCCGCTCGAACGGCCCGTGAGCGAGGTTGCTCCCACCTTGATGATCACGTCACCGTGCTGGAGCCCTGCACGCGCGGCCGGATATCCGGGGTACACGTCGATCACGCGCAGACCGCGGGGGTCGGGGAGCACGTCGATCCCGATGCTCACGTGCGGGTTGGTCTGATCCAAGAACGACTTGTACGCGGACGGGTCGTAATAGTGCGAGTAGGGGTCGTTGAGACTCGCCACCATCCCCTCGAGCCCCTTTCCGAGCAGCTGGCTGCGGTTGATCGGCCGGTAGTAGTCGCGTGAGAGGAGGCCAAGCTCCTCGTTGACGATCTGCCCGCTCGAGTCGTCGACGAACGCGCTCCTAATCGAAGACGGGATCCACCCCGGGTGGCCACCGAGCCAGATGCCGACGATCAGCACGATGAGTCCGGCCGCTACGAGCGCGGCTGTCCGGGGGCGTTGCGAGCGCCGCGAAAGCATCATCCGGAGAGTAGCCGGGCGTCCGCCCCCTCCCGCCCGCCGGAAGTGGACGTGCGGGCGCTCAGACTCTCAGGAACCGGCGCAGCGAAAGCCCGGAGCCGACCGCGGAGACCATCACGCTCGCCGCGAGCAGGACCGCGATCAGCGCCGGGAACGCGATCGTGCGGATCTGGCTGACGAGTGACCAACCCGAGAACAGGGGGTCGAGCAGGGCGACCTTCGTGATCCCGAGCACCACGATCGCCAGCACCCCCCCAGCGGCGCCGACGATCACGCCCTCGATCACGAACGGCCAGCGGATGAACCAGTCGGTCGCGCCGACCAGCTTCATCACCTCCACCTCGCGGCGCCGGGCATACAGCGACAGGCGGATCGTGTTGGCGATCAGCAGGATCGACGCGATCGTCAGCAGGGCCGCGAACGCCAGACCGCCCCACTTGACCGCCGAGGTCAGCTCGAGCGCCTTCTTCGTGTAGCCCTTCTTGTTGGAGACGCTCTGGATTGATTGGTCGATCACGCCGCCGCCAGGGGTGAGCGCCGCGTGGATCGCCAACACGTCGGATGGGTTGGCGGGAATCACGTGGAAGGTGTCGGGCAGCGGGTTGGTCCCGAGCAGCTGGTAAGCGGCCGGGTCCTGGCGCGACTGCTGTGCGTAGGCCTGCGCCTTGGACTCGAACTGGACCGTCTTGACGCCGGTTACCCGCCGCAGCTCCTGGGCGACCCGCGCATCGTCGGATGCGGTCGCGCCGTTCTTCATATAGACGTCGACGATCAAGCGGCTGCGAACGGTGTTCGCCGCGCTGTTGGTGACCTCGACCGCCGGAATGAATACGCCAACGACGAGCATCGTCACGAGCACCGTCGCCAGCGCCGCGAAGCTCGGGGCCGCGTTGCGGCGCATCGCGCGCATGGCCTCGCGCAAGAAGAACGTGACTTGCACGGCTTACCGCCCCTCGTCGCGGACCGGTCGCTCCGGCTCGACCTTCGAGTCGAGGTCGACTCCGGGCGGGCGGGTCGAGGGTGAGCGCATCCGCTGCGCGAACTCGCGAGTGGTCTCATCGCGCGTGTAGAGGCCCGTGGCCTCGTCGCGGACGATCCGCCCGTGCGACAACTCCAGAACGCGGCGGCGCATCTTGTCGACCATCGCCTGGTCGTGGGTCGCGACCAGCACGGTCGTCCCGGTGCGGTTGATCCGGTAGAGCAGCCGCATGATGTCGATGCTGGTCTCCGGATCGAGGTTCCCCGTCGGCTCGTCGGCCAGCAGCATCGGCGGATGATTCACGAACGCTCGCGCGATCGAGACACGCTGCTGCTCACCGCCGGAGAGCTGGTCGGGGTAGTTGTGGAGCTTTGTCGAGAGACCGGTCAGGCGCAGGATGTCTGGCACCTTGTCGCGGATCTCACGGCGCGAGCCGCCGGTGACCTGAAGTGCGTAGGCGACGTTCTCGTACACGGTCCGGTTCGGCAGCAGCTTGAAGTCCTGGAACACGACCCCGATGTTGCGGCGATAGAACGGGATCCGCTTGCGGGAGATCCGCGCGAGGTCATGGCCCGCGACGCGGATCGTCCCGTCGGTCTGCTCGACCTCCTTGATCAGGAGCCGCATCACCGTCGACTTGCCCGAGCCGGTGGCGCCGACGAGAAACACGAACGCCGAGCGGTCGATCGCGAACGTCGCGTGTTCGAGCCCTACGTCTCCGCCGGAGTAGCGCTTCGAGACATCCCGAAACTCGATGATCGGCTGGCTCCCCGAGGGGGGCCTGGATTGCGGCCTGGGATGCGGGTCGGCGTTCGTGACGGCGGCCTGGCCGCGGAGTCTGTGTCGAGCTGAAGATATGGCCATCGGTGCGCGCAGCCTACCGAGAGCCCTGGCGGCACGCTCCGCCGAGGTCCGCTTGCAAGCAGGTTTGCACCTCCCGCTACCGTTGCAGTCGTGGCTGACCTCACCGAGACCACGCTCGACACGGGAATGCCGCTGTTCCGGATCCCAGTCGAGGGAACGCGCGCCGTAACGATCCTGATCGCGTTCGATGCCGGCGCCCGAACCGAGCGCCCCGAGGAGAACGGGATGGCCCATTTCCTCGAGCACCTGGTGTTCAAGGGCGGCGATAAGTTCCCCACCTATCGTGACGTCAACCAGGCGGCCGAGGCGATCGGCGCGGTGCTGAACGCCTACACCAGCCACGACCTGGTCGCGTTTCACATCACCTCGCGCGCGGAGCGCGCGCTCGAGGCCGCCGACCTGCTGACCGACTTCGTCGGCCGTCCCCGGATCGACGCGAAGGAGCTCGACCGCGAGCGCGGCGTCGTCGTCCAGGAGATCGCCCGGGCCAACGATCAGCCGGCGGTGCTCGCCGAGCACCTGATCGATCAGGCGGCCTTCGGCGACCATCCGCTGGGGCGCCCCGTGCTCGGCACCGCCGAGCACATCCGCGACGAGTTCACGCGGGAGTCGGTCGTCGCGTTCCGGACCCGGCGGTGGGCGCCCGCTCGCGGCGGCGCCTTCCTCGTCGGGAACCTCGGCGGCCTCAACGGCGAGGTCGAGGAGCTGTTCAAGCGCTTCCCGGCGCCCCCGATTCCCGGGCCGTTCGAGCCCGCACCTCCGCTGGAGCCTCGCGTGCTTGTCCAGGAGCGTGACTCAAACCAGTCCCACCTGCGGATGTCGTACCGCCCAAAGGTCGAGATCTCCGACCCGCGGCGGCGCGCCGCGCTGACGATCTACTCGACGCTGCTGGGCGGCTCGATGGCATCACGCCTGTTCGACGAGATCCGCGAGCAGCGGGGCCTTGCGTACTCGGTCAACTCGGCGGCGCATGCGTACGCCGACGTCCCCGTGCTCCAGCTCTCGGCCGGGCTCGAGTCGAGCAAGTCCGTCACGGCTTATAAGCGGATGCGGGAGATCGTCACCGAGCTGCGTGAGCAGGGCCCGACCGAGGGCGAGGTGGAGCGGGCGCGCGCCTTCGCTGCGGGCGCGCGCACGATCGCGTTCGAGAACACCGGCGCGGTCGCGCGGTATGCCGCGCAGCAGCGGATCGTGTACGACGAGGACGTGGATCCGGACCGCGCGATCACGCTGCTCGACGAGGTCACGTTCGACGAGGTGGTCGAGGTCGCGGCGACGATCGAGGATCAGCTCTCGCTGGCGTGCGTCGGCCCGAACACGGTGGAGGACTTCACGTCGGCTTGAGCCCGCGCGGGAGGGCGAGGGGGCTGGCGATGATCGCGGCGCTGGCGGGATCCGCGCCGGTCACCCTGGCGATCGGGGGCTGCGGCTCCTCCGGGCGCGGAGGCGCGGCGAAGCGGCTGGCGTCGGTCACCGCGGCGGCCGCGAGCACGACCGCTTCGACCCCTCACGCTCCGAGCGCGTCGGTGCCGGTCACCCCCGCGCTCACCTCGCTCCGAGCGGCGCTCACCCGCCAGCTGAGGGCAGCCGGCTCCGACAGCGGCGCGCTCGTCTACGACATCACGGCGAACCGCCAGCTGTTCTCGCTCCGCGGCTCCGTCCAGCGGCCACCCGCTTCGGTGGAGAAGCTCTACACCTCGGTCGCGGTGCTCGACAGGCTCGGTGCGGGCGCCCGCCTTCGGACCTCTGTGCTCGGCGTCGGACACCTCGGGCCCGGCGGCGTCTGGCACGGCGACCTCTACCTCCGCGGCGACGGTGACCCCACGTTCGGCGATGGCGCTTTCAACAGGGTCTGGGAGGACGGCTACGGCCCGACCGCCGCCCAGCTGGCCGGACAGCTACACGCGCGTGGGATCCGCCGGGTCACCGGCCGCGTGATCGGCGACCCCTCGCTGTTCGATGCCAAACGCGGCGGGCCGGCGAGCGGGTTCGCGGCCGACGTGCCCGACATGGGCGGGCAGCTGGCGGGGCTCACCTACGACCACGGAGCAGCGCTACACCACCTGAGCCCCGGCGCGTTCGCCGCCCACGAGCTGATGCTGACGATGCGCGGTGCGGGGATCCGCTCGCAGGCCGCGAAGTTCACCGCCACTACGCCGCAGAACGCCGACGAGCTCGCTTCCGTCAGCTCGCCCCCGGCGACGGTGCTCTTGAAGCTGACCGACGTCCCCTCGGACGACTTCTTCGCCGAGATGCTGACCAAGCAGCTCGGGGTCCGCTTCGGCGCCGGCGGGAGCACCGCGGCGGGGGCGGCGGTGATCACGGGCGCGATCGCACAGCGCGGCCTCCATCCCAAGATCGTCGACGGCTCCGGGCTCTCCCGGCGGGACCGCTCCTCGCCGCTCGAGGTCGTGGACCTGCTGCGCTCGGTGTGGGGGACACCTACCGGAAGGGTTCTGCGCGCCTCGCTGCCGGTCGTCGGAAGGACCGGGACGGTTCAGGGGATCGGCGTCCACACCGCCGCCCAGGGCCGCTGCCTCGCCAAGACAGGGACGCTCAACTACGTCTCCAACCTCGCCGGCTACTGCAGGAGCCGCGGCGGCGACACGCTCGCGTTCGCGGCGTTCGTGGACGGCCCCGGCAACACCGAAGCGTTCTCGCTGATCAGCAAGATGATCGCGGCGATCGCCCGCTACTGACGCCGTGAAGACGTTGCGCTCCGACCGCCGAGCGCGCGACAATCGCATCGTGGACCTGGCCACGGCTTTGAACCGCCGCGAGCTGCGCAGGTACCTCGACCGGCTCGGCGACCGCTGGCCGATCGAGCAGGCGATGCTGGGCGGAGCGCGGGTCGCCGACGAGCGCGGCGCGCCGGCGCAGCGCGAGCGCGGCGCGGAATACGTCTTGATCCTGGTCTCCTCGGCCTACAGCGGAATGCCGTGGCTCGAGCGGGTGTATCAGGCGGGTGCGCTGTGGGACGCGCTGGAGATGGGCGCCCCCGCCGATGTCCACTGCTACACCCCCGCCGAGTTCGAGCGCAAGCGGGAAACGCTCCGGTCGGTTCGCGAAGCGGTCGAGCAGGGGCTCGACCTCAGCGGGGTCTGACCCGCCCTCGGCCGCGTCAGCCGATCGCCACCATCCGCTCGATCGGGATCCGCGCGCGATCGGCGATCTCCGGCGGGACCTTGACTTCGTGCACGGCGTCGCGCAGCGAGTCGCGCAGCTTCGGCAGCGTGATCATCTTCATGAAGCGGCAGTGCGCGGCCTCGTTTGCGGCGATGAATTCTGTGTCCGGCGCCGCTTGGCGCAGTGGGTGCAGCATCCCGGTCTCGGTCGCGACGATCGCGGCGCCGCCGTGATGCTCGGCCGCGTAGCGGAGCATCCCGCCCGTCGAGAGCATATGCACGCCATCGGCGTCTACGTCGCCGGCCGCGACGTACTCCATCACGCTCGTCGAGCACCCGCACTCGGGGTGGATCAGGAAGTCAGCTGCGGGGTGCGCCGCGCGGACCTCCCGAATGTCGTCGGGCCTGATCCCCGCGTGCACGTGGCACTCGCCGTCCCACACGTGCATGGACCGCCCGAGCGTCTTCTCGACGTAGGCGCCGAGGAACATGTCCGGACCGAACAGGATCTCGGTGTCCTCGCCGTGCTCGCGGAGGATGTGTTCGACGACCTGTACCGCGTTGGCCGACGTGCAGCAGTAATCGGTCTCTGCCTTGACCTCGGCGGTGGTGTTGACGTACATCACGACGATCGCCTCTGGGTGGCGCCCCTTCCACTCCCGCAGCTGCTCCGCCGTGATCGAGTCGGCCAGCGAGCAGCCGGCATCGGGGTCGGGAATCAGCACCTGCTTGTCGGGGCACAGGATCGAGGCGGTTTCGGCCATGAAGTGCACGCCGCAAAAGACGATCATCTCCGAGTCGGTCTCCGCGGCGCGCTGAGAGAGCCCGAGCGAGTCGCCGACATAGTCGGCGACGTCCTGGATTTCCGGCAGCTGATAGTTGTGCGCCAGGATCACGGCGTCGCGCGCGCGCGCCAGCGCCCGCACCTCGTCCTGGAGCGCGGGGATGTTCTCGAGCATCAATGGTGCGTCAGTAGCACCGAGCATCGGCAGGTTCATGGCAGCGGTTCGAGGAGAAGGGAGAGGTCCAGTGCGGGGGCGCTGTGGGTAAGCGCGCCCACTGAGATGAATTGTACGCCGGTGCTCGCGATCTCCCCGAGCGTCTCGAGCGTGACCCCGCCGCTGGCCTCAAGCTCGGCACGCCCGCCCACCCGCTGCACGGCGGAGCCCAGCTCCGCCGTGGTCATGTTGTCGAGCAGGATCCGGTGCGCTCCGGCCCCGAGCGCCTCGTCGACCTCCCCGAGCGTGCGGGCCTCGACCTCCACCGGTAACTGCGGTGCCGCCTCGCGCGCACGTCTCACGGCCTCGCCTACGCCTCCCGCCAGCGCCGCGTGGTTCTCCTTGATCAGGATCGCGTCATACAGTCCGGCGCGATGGTTGGTTGCGCCCCCGGCCGCCACGGCCGCCTTCTCGAGCGCGCGCAGACCGGGTGTGGTCTTGCGCGTGTCGAGGATCTGGGCGCCGGTGCCCTCGACGGCGCGCGCCGCACGCGCGGCCATCGTCGCGACCCCCGAGAGGCGTTGGAGAAAGTTGAGCGCGGTCCGTTCGCCGGTCAGGATCGCGCGCGCCGAGCCTTCGACCGCGAGCACAGGCCCGCCCTCACGCCAGCGCCCCTCCTGGGTCAGCCGCTCGAACGAGGCGCCCGCATCGAGCGACCGGAACACCTCCTCGGCGACGTCGAGCCCGTACACCACGCCGGGCGCCTTCTGCGTGATCAGCGCGCGCGCTCGCGCCCCCTCGAGCACGGTCGCGGCCGTCGTTACGTCGCCGGCGCCGACGTCCTCGGCAAGCGCCCGAGCGACTATGTCGACATCGATCTGCCGGTCCATGCCGAGGCGAGAATACGGGCCCAGGCCCCGGCGAACGGTTGCCCACGCCGTGATCGGACTGATAGCGTGCGCAAGTGACGCTGGGCCGGAGCGTCGAGGGCAAATCAACCTACTGAGGGGTGGAACGGATGATGCTTAGACGTGGCTTGCCGTTAGCGGCGGCGGCCGGACTCGTGCTCGCAATCATGGGCGCAGGCGCCGCCGTGGCCCCAGCCGCGGGGCCGTATGTGTGCTCCGGGAAGCTGGGCTCGGCCGGGAAGCTAAAGGGCACTTACCCGAACGGCGTGTTCGTCAAGGGCGCCTGTGCCGTGAAAACCGGAACGGCACACGTGATCGGGACGCTGACGGTAACCAAGGGCTCGGTGCTCGGGGCGGCGTACGGGCTCCATCACTCGAGCCTCACGGTCACCGGCAATCTCGTCGTCGACCAGGGTGCCGCCGTGATCTTGGGTTGCAAGGTCAATCCCGACGGCTCCGGATTCCCATGCCTCGATGAGACCAACATGAAGCACCCGACGCTCAAGGGTCATGAAACGGTCACCGGCAACATCATCGAGAATTCGCCGCTCGCCGTGATCGTGCACAACAGCACGATCGGCGGCAGCGTCAAGGAGAGCGGCGGCGGCGGCGGGGTGAGCTGCGCGCCGCCCAACAGCGGGGTGTTCGCGAAGATCATGTCCCCGGTCTACAGCGACTACGAGGACACCACGATCGGGGGCAACCTCACGATCAGCGCCATGAAGTCGTGCTGGCTCGGAATAGCGCGGGTCAAGATCCACGGCAGCCTCAGCCTGTCCAACAACCTGATGGCGGATCCGGATGCGATTGAGGTTCTTTCCAGCCACATCGGCAAGAACCTTTCGTGCACGGGCAACGGCCATCCGGGCGGCCCCCCGGGCACGCAGCCGGTGTGGGACAGCGTGGACACAGGGCCGATGGGCTCGATCTATCCGCGCGCCGCTGAGCCCAACAAGGTCGGCGGGAAGCGCAGCGGCCAGTGCGTGAGCGCGAGCCCACCGACCCAGGGCGGTCCTGCCGGCACCGGCGCGTTCTAGCCTCGACGGGAAGCAGCTGCTCCGGGACGAACTCCCGGGGCAGCGGCACCCCCGGCGGGTGAAGCGCGACCCCCTTATCGCCAGGGGCATCCTGCGGAGCCTGGGGGACTCCGTGGCGGGGGACCTCAGCGACGAAGTGCTGACCTGATCAGACCGGTTCGACGAGGACGCGGACGGTCTCGAAGCTGGGGTCGGCTGCGCCGTGCAGGCGGGCTCCGGCTGAGGTGAGCTCACGCAGGTACGCGATGACCTCGGCGGTGACACGCTCGCCGGGCAGCAGTGCGGGCACGCCGGGCGGGTAGCCGGCGATGCTCTCCGCCGAGATCCGCCCGATCGCCTGATCTACGGGCACGGCCTCCCCCTCTCCCAGGAACGCGTCCCGGGGTGGGATCGCCGTCTCGTGCTCGAGCGCGCTCGGCGGCCTCGCGACCACCGGAGCCTCGCCGGGCCGCGAGATCTTGCGGACGGTCTCGGCGAAGTCGTGGGCGAGCCGCTCCAGCGGATCGACCGTCTGCCCGAGCCCCAGCACCAGCACGAGCGTCGCGTGGGTCGCGAGCTCGACGTAGATGTCGAACGAGGCGCGCAGCGCAGCGGCGAGCTCGTACCCGGTGCAGCCTGTGCCCCGGACGTCCACGACGATCCGCAGGGGGTCCCAGCCGGCGATCCCGGGCCGGCCGACCAGTCCTTCGCCGACGACCGAGCAACCTTCGACCGCGTCGATCGCCGCGCGGGCGTTCTCGGAGGCGCGGATCGTGCGGTCGAGCAACGCTTCGCCGTGGACCGCCAGCTGGCGGCGGGCGGCGTCGAGCGAGGCCATCAGCAGCGAGCTGGGGCTGGTGGAGCGGACCAACCGCACTGCCCGGGCGACCGCGCCGATGTCGATCCGCCCGGTCGGGGCGACCATCAGCATCGCCGACTGGGTGAGGCTGCCGACGATCTTGTGGGTCGAGGCGAGCATCGCGTCAGCGCCGAGCGCGATCGGGGAGGCCGGCAGCCGCGGGTGAAAGCCGAAGTGCGAGCCCCACGCGTTGTCGACGATCAGCGCGGCGCCGGCCGCGTGGGAGACCTGCGCACAGCCTTCCACGTCGGCGGCCATCCCGTAATAGGTGGGAGAGACGATGAACACCGCGCGGGCCTCGGGGGTGCGGATGAGCGCCTCCTCCAGGCACTCCGGGGTGACCCCGTGCGCCATTCCGAGCTCCGGGTCGTACTCCGGCGCGACCCAGCTCGGGATCCCGCCGCTCAGGATCAACCCGTCGACCATGCTTGCGTGGGAATTGCGCTGCAGCACCACGCGCGCCCGGGGCGGGGCAAGCGCCAGACATAGCGCGTGGTTGCCCTGGGTCGCGCCATTGGTCAGAAACCAGGCACGCTCGACGCCGTACGCCTCGGCCGCGAGCCATTCGGCGCACTCGTACGGGGTCGGGGACGGTCCCACGTCGATCCCCTCGATGTCCTGCGGGATGTCGAGCAGCAGCGCCCTGTCGCCAAACGCGGTCCGCATCCCCGGGTCGGCGCCCTCGCCGCCCTTGTGGCCGGGGATGTGGAAGCGGGTCGAGCCCCTGAACCCGTACCCGGTGATCGCCTCAAGGTACGGGGCGGTCGGCTGGGCGGCTGGCGGCACGCCATCGATGGACGGGACGTCGGTCATGCTGCCGATGATCGGCTCGTCGAGCTCGGTCACTTGGCGACCTGGTGCAGGTAGGCGCGCGCGAACCCGTCGAGGTCGCCGTCCAGCACCCGCGCGACGTCCCCGACCTCGTACCCGGTCCGGTGGTCCTTGACCATCGAGTACGGGTGCAGGACGTAGGACCGGATCTGGGACCCGAAGTTGACGTCCTGCGCGTCGCCTTTCTCACGCGCAATCTCCTGGCGGCGCTTGCGCTCCTCGAGCTCCAGCAGCTTGGAGCGAAGCATCGTCATCGCCTCGGCCTTGTTCGATGACTGGGAGCGCTCGTTCTGGCACTGGACCACGATCCCGGTCGGCTTGTGCGTGATTCGCACCGCGGAGTCGGTCTTGTTGACGTGCTGGCCGCCCGCGCCACTGGCGCGGTAGGTGTCGATCTGGAGGTCGTCGTCGTCGATCTCTACCTCGTCGATCGCGTCGACGACCGGGGAGACCTCCACCCCGGCGAAGCTGGTCTGGCGTCGATGGGCCGCGTCGAACGGCGACAGCCTGACGAGCCGGTGGACGCCTTTCTCGCTTCCGTACAGGCCGTAGGCGTTCTCGCCCTTGACCAGGAACGTCGCCGACTTAATCCCCGCCTCCTCCCCCGGCGAGACCTCCAGCAGCTCCACCTGGAACCCGCGCTTCTCTGCCCAGCGCATCTCCATCCGCAGCAGCATCTCGGCCCAGTCCTGGGCGTCGGTCCCGCCTGCGCCGGCGTTGATAGTTACAAGCGCGTCGCCGGCGTCGTAGCGCCCGGAGAAGAGGCGCTGCTCCTCGAGCGCTTCGAGGCGTTCCTGGACCGCGCGGATCTGTTCCTCGAGCTCGCGCGCGATCTCGGGATCCTCCTCGGCCAACTCCGCCAGCGGCTCGAGGTCCTCGACGTCGCGCTCCAGCTCGCGGTACAGCGACAGCCGCTTGCTCGCGCGCGCGTGCTCGGCCCCGACCTGCGCGGCCCGCTCCTGGTCCTCCCAGAAGCCAGGCTCCCCCATCTGGTTCTCGAGCGCCTGGACGCGCTCGGTTAGCACGGCGAGCGTCAAAGATAGTCCGAGAGCAGCTTCAGCTGCTCCCGGATCGGCGGCAACGCGCTGTGAGAGCTGGCTCTGAATGGACGCTGGCCATCGATTCAGACCCTAGCAGCGCGATCGGGAGTGTCCGCGTGCGGCGTATAGAGTTCGGGCATGGCATCCCTCACCGATCCACAGGTCCAGGAGCTGCTGACACAGCCCAACTACGCGGTCATCTCGACGCTCAACCACGACGGCATGATCCACTCAACGGTGGTCTGGATCAGCGTCGAAGGCGACAAGGTAGCCGTCAACAGCGCGGTCGGCCGGCTGTGGCCGACGAACCTGGAGCGCGATCCCCGCGCGACCGTGCTCGTATCGGAGTCGGGCAACCCCTACAACTTCGTCGAGATCCGGGGCACCGCGACCGGCTCGACCGATGGCGCCGACGAGCACATCGACCAGCTCGCGAAGAAGTACATCGGCCAGGACGAGTACCCCTATCGCCAGCCGGGTGAGCAGCGGATCAAGTTCGTGATCGAGCCGCACCACGTGCGGCACGTCAAGCAGGGTAGCGGCGCGGTCCTCGCTCAGAGCCCGCGGCGGCGCCGATCGCCGCCTCGTCGCGAGCGCCGCTCCAGCTCGCGCTCGACGCGGTCGAGCTCCGGATACGGTCCGTAGAGTCGCCAGCCGTTGCGCAGCAGCGGGATCAGCACCACGAGCGCGACCCAGATCGGCCAGAACATGCCGTGGTGGGTCCCCGAAGCGGCCCAGATGACGACGCACACCACGAACAGGGCCAGCCCGCCTCCAGCCTCCTGGAGCAGCCTTCGCTGGAGCTGGCTGCGCCGCGCCACCAGCTCCGCCTTCACCTGCTGCGGACTGGCGGGCAGCCGCGGCAGGTCCATCAGCAGCCGGCGCAGCTCGGGCTCGGTCCGGGCGCTGTAGACCGCCTGCACCCGGTCGCTGAACTCGTCCTCACTCAACCGCCCCGCGGCGAAATGATCGCGCAGCTGCTCGGCGGCGCGCTCGCGCTGCTGATCGGAGATGCGGAGCTCTGGAGACCCCTCCATCAGACGGAATCTAATCACCGCCATTTGGGATACCCTGCCGCAGGTGACCGCGCCCGGCTGGGGTTCCTGGAGCTTCGACCCGCTGCTATGGGTCGTCTTGCTCGCCGCTGGAACCTGGTACGCATCGATGCTCCGACGGGTGCGGCGCGTCACGGGCAAGCCGGTCGGCGCGGGCCACTGGCTCTTCTACTGGTCGGGGCTGGCGGTGCTGTTCGTCGCGCTGAGCTCGCCGCTCGACGTGGTCGGAGACCACTGGCTGCTGTGGGCGCACATGGTCCAGCACGTGATGCTCGCTGACCTCGCGCCGCCGCTGCTGATCCTCGGCCTCCGGGCGCCGGTGCTGCCGCTTGGGATGCCGCGCGCGGCGCTTCGGCAGCTCGCCCACCGTGGCCTGCTCGGGCGCTTCTGGGGCATTGCCACGAAGCCGTGGGTGGCGCTCCCCGCGTGGGCGGCCGCGACCTGGATCTGGGCGATCCCCTCGGTGTTCGACTACACCGCCCAGCACTCCGTGCTGCATGCAATCGAGCACCTGACGCTGTTCTACACCGGAATGGCCCTGTGGTGGCTGATCATCACCCCGCTGCCCAGCGATCGGCGTGAGCCCGGGATGGTCCGGCTCGCCTATCTGGGCTTCTCACGGGTCGCCAGCGCGGCGGTCTGCCTGCCGCTCACGTGGCTTGGGACGAGCCTCTACCCACTTTACGCTTTCGGCCCGCACGCCTACGGGATGAGCGCCGTCACCGACCAGCGGCTGGCGGGCGCGACGATGTGCCTGATCGAGTTCCTGGTCTTCGGGATCGGCGTGGCGGTGGTGTTCGTCGACGCGCTGGGCCGCGATGACCGCGCCCAGGTGCTCGGCGACCTCGCGTCGTCGCACTAGCCCGCGTCACGCCGCGAGCGCGGTTTCAGCTCCCCGCGTCACGGCGTACGCATATGGATGCCGGAACGCCGCCAGCGCCTCGCCTGGCTCGACCTCCAGCGTGAACGAACCGCCCAACCGCTCGTCCCGGACGTCGATCCAGACGCATTCCGATTCAGGGCCCCAGAGCAGCCTCACGTCGATGCCGTCATTGCTGCGGTGATCCAGCTCTCGGATTGCGATCTCGGTTGCGGCGGACATGAGCTGCTCCTTGTGCGGCCCCGTTTGCTTTCTGCAAACTAAGACCTCGAGCGGTCGCAAACCTCATCGCATGCGGAGCGGGTAAGTGGGCGATAACAACCGCATAGCGGGGCTTATCTCCCAGGACACCACGACGAAAGCGGGCGTCGATGCCGGTCCGGCGTGCCTCGCGCACCGAGCAGCCCGGACCACCGGTGGAAGGCGCGCAGTCGGCACGCCGAACCCACGTTTACGCCGGCTAAGCCCCGTGGCACTTCTTGAACTTCTTGCCGACTCCGCACCAGCACGGGTCGTTGCGTCCGAGCTGCTCGGTCTCGTCGACGCGCCGCTGCTCGACGTGCGGCATCAGCTCGGGCTCGCCGCCGTTGCCTTCGACCGCCTGGGCGACGTCCGCCGGCCGCGGCGGCCATCGCCAGCGCGCCCTGCGCCGGCCGCCGCCGCCCGAGTAGGTGACGCGGCCGCCGCCGGTCGGCGAGCTCGCGGCGGCGCTCGGGCGCCGCTGCGGCGGGGGCGCCTGGATCGGCTGCCCGTTCTCGTCCATCGGGCGTGACCTCGACGTGGAAGATCATCTGCGCGAAGTCGGCCCAGATGCTGTTCATCAGGTCGCGGAACAGCTCGAACGCCTCGTTCTTGTACGCCACCAGCGGCTCGATCTGGGCGAACCCGCGCAGGTGGATGCCCTCGCGCAGGTAGTCCATGTCGTAGAGGTGCTCCCGCCAGCGCTGGTCGATGATCTGGAGCAGCAGGAAGCGCTCGAGCGCGCGCATCAGCTCGTCGCCGAGCTCCTGCTCGCGGCGCGTCGTACTGCGCTTCCGCCTCCTCCTGGAGCACGTCGATCAGCTCCTCGCGGTCGGCGGCGTGGGGATCGATCTCGTCGATCTGCTCCGAGGCGGGCAGGATCTCCTGCACCCGCCGCAGCAGGCCCTCGACGTCCCAGTCCTCGACGAAGTCGCCGGCGGTGTACTCCTCGACCAGCCGCTCGATCAGGCTCGCCGACCTCCTCGCGCGCGGCGTCGCTCATGTCGCGGCCCTCGAGGATCTCGTCGCGGTAGTTGTAGATCACCTCGCGCTGCTGGTTGAGCACGTCGTCGTACTCGAGCGTGTGCTTGCGCATCAGGAAGTGCTGCTCCTCGACCTTGCTCTGCGCCTTCTCGATCTGCTTGGAGAGCATCCCGGCCTCGATCGGCTCCTCGTTGCCCTCGTCGTCGGTCGCTGCCGAGGCGGTCGAGGATCTTGTAGATCCGCTCGCCGGCGAACAGCCGCACGAGGTCGTCCTGGGCGCGAGAGGAAGAAGCGCGACTCGCCGGGGTCGCCCTGGCGGCCCGAGCGGCCGCGCAGCTGGTTGTCGATCCGGCGCGACTCGTGGCGCTCGGTGCCGAGGATGAACAGCCCGCCGGCCTCGAGCACCTGCTCGCGCGCCTCCTCGACGCGCGCGCTCGATCTCCGGGAAGACCTTCTCGTAGTGCTGCGTCGTAGTCGGGGTCGCCGGGCTGCAGCCCGAGCTTCGCGAGCTCGAGCTGCGTCAGGTGCTCGGCGTTGCCGCCGAGCTTGATGTCGACGCCGCGGCCGGCCATGTTGGTCGCGATCGTGACGGCGCCGGGCGCGCCGGCCTCGGCGATCGTCTCGCCCTCGCGCTCGGCGTGCTCGGGCTTGGCGTTCAGCACGGTGTGCTGGATCCCCTTGCGCTTCAGCTGCTCGGACAGCAGCTCGGAGACCTCGACCGAGATCGTCCCGACGAGCACCGGCTGGCCGGCGCTTGTGGCGGTCCTCGATCTCCCTGGCGACGGCCGACCACTTGCCGTCCTTGGTCTTGTAGACCTGGTCGTTGTGGTCCGCGCGGACCATCGGGCGGTTGGTCGGGATCTGCGACGACCGGCAGCTCGTAGATCTTCATGAACTCGGTCGCCTCGGTCAGCGCCGTACCGGTCATGCCCGCGAGCTTGTCGTACATCCGGAAGTAGTTCTGGAGCGTGATCGTCGCGAGCGTCTGGTTCTCCTCCTGGATCCGGACGCCCTCCTTGGCCTCGATCGCCTGGTGCAGGCCCTCGGACCAGCGCCGGCCCTCGAGGATCCGGCCGGTGAACTCGTCGACGATCTTGACCTCGCCGTCGATCACCGCGTAGTCGACGTCGCGCTTGTACAGCGACTCGGCCTTCAGCGACTGGATCAGGTGGTTGACGAGGTGGACCGTTCTCGGCCCGGTACAGGTGGTCGATCCCGAGGAACCGCTCGGCCTTGGCGACGCCCGCTCGGTGACCGAGACCGTCTTGTGCTTCTCGTCGAACTCGTAGTCGAAGTCGGCGACGAACTCCTTCTTCGAGCGCGGGTCCATGCCCTCGGGCGTCTTGCCGGGCTCCATCTGGCGGCGCCAGGCGCGGCGAACTTCACGTACAGGTCGGCGGCCTGCTCGGGCGCGCCGGAGATGATCAGCGGCGTCCGCGCCTCGTCGATCAGGATGTTGTCGACCTCGTCGACGATCGCGTAGGTGTGGTACGGGCGACTTGCCCTCCTCGGGCTTCGGGCGCCCGCCGTGCTGGACCTTCTCCTCCAGCGAGGTGGCCATGTTGTCGCGCAGGTAGTCGAAGCCGAACTCGGAGTTCGTGCCGTAGGTGACGTCGGCGGCGTAGGCGTCGCGCTTCTCCTCGTAGGGCTGCATGTTCTGCAGCACCCCGACGGACACGCCGAGCAGGTCGTAGATCGGCTTCATCCACATCGCGTCGCGCCGGGCCAGGTAGTCGTTGACGGTGACGAGGTGGACGCCGCGGCCGCCGAGCGAGTTGAGCACGACCGGCAGGGTCGCGGTGAGCGTCTTGCCCTCGCCGGTCTTCATCTCGGCGATCGAGCCGTCGTGGAGCACCATCCCGCCGATCAGCTGGACGTCGAAGTGGCGCATCCCCAGCGAGCGCTTGCCGGCCTCGCGGACGAGCGCGAAGCACTCGTACAGCAGGTCGTCGAGGCTCTCGCCGTTGCGGGCGCGCTCGCGCAGCTCGTCGGCCGCCTCGCTCAGCTCGGCGTCGGTGTCGAGCTCCAGCTCCTCCTCGAAGAGGTTGATCCGCCCGACCCGCTGCTCGTAAGACTTGAACTTCTTGGCCTCGCCCATGCGAAGCGCGCGGTCCAGGAAGGACATGGGGCTAGCGTAGCAATGGGTCGGGGGCCGGTCTGGGCCGTCTAAGCGGCCGAGGAGACGTCCGGCGGGAGCGGCTCCACCTGAGCATCCAGGACCACTTCGCCGCCCTCCAGCACGACCTCTCCGTCGAGCACCGGCGCGGGCCCGTTCTGGGCGGCCGCGGCCGCTGCCGCCGGGCCTCGCGCCGCTTGCGCCGCTTGTCGCGGTGGCGCTTGACCTGGCGGCAGAGCTCGTCGCTGACGAGGTTGATCGAGTGGACGATGTCCGGCGAGGCGTCGCGGGCGACGCAGCGACCGCGCCCTTCAGGTGCAGCGTCGCCTCGGCGACCTGGGAGTCGGCGATCGCGGGGTTGCGCTCCTCGAACACCTCCACCTCGAGCTCGGCCAGCTCCGAGACCTGCCGCTCGACCTTCCGAAAGCGCTTGGCGACGTGCTCGCGAAGCTCATCGGAGACGGGCAGGTTGCGGCCTTTGACGTCGATGCGCATCGACCGACCTCCTTGCGGGGCGGAGTGGATGTTTAAGACCTTCAGCCTAGTCCCGAATCCGCGATTTGTCGACGGAGCACCGCGGCCCCTCGAAGGACGGCCGACCGGCGCCGCCGGGAGAACGGATGCCCTCACGACGGCGCCGGACCGGTCGACGCACTAAATCAGCAGGAAGCGTTGCCCTTGACGGTCTGCGTCTCGGAGCTGCTGCTGTTGTAGTCCTGAGCGGTGAACGTGATCGAGAACGGGCGCTTGTGGCCCATGCACCCGATCGACTGCATGTAGCCCGCCGAGGCCTTGATCGGGAACAGCGCCTCGGTGATCAATGAACCGTACAGGCCCGGCTGATTCGCCACCTTGTTGGAGACGGAGGGCGGCAGGGGAACGTCGAGGACCCACCACTTGCCCGAGTACGAGATGTGGCCGTCGTACGGCGCGGTCGCACCGGTCGGAAGGCCGGCACATGTGTACTGGGGCGCGGCGTCAGGGGCAGTCGTGAAGAAGAACACCTGCGTCCTCGCACCGCCGTTGAACACCTTGAGGAACGGGTTACACACCGTGCCCTTGGCTGTCGACGGGTCAGTCCCCGGACCAAGGAGCGAGTGCACGGGGCCCGCAGCGATCGCTGACTTGGCGGGGCAGGCCTTCTCGAACTTCGTCTTATCGGCCTCGATCTGGGTGTCGGTACAGGTCGGGAACTTTCCGCCGTTCGTCTTCACGCCCCAGACCTTCAGCGTGATACGGGTCAGCGGGGCCGCACGGTCACCGGACGGCGCGCTTGCCTTGAGCACCTCTGTCATGTTGACCGTCTTGGGATGCTTGGCGCTCCCCGCCCCGTGGGGCGAGAACGACACGTTGCTCCCGGTGTAGCTGTTGAACGCCGCGTACGCCGCGGTAGCGCCAACGAGAACGGCCGCGGCCGTCCCGATGATGACTAGTCGTCGCAAATGACTCTCCTTTTGGGGTTTCGACGATGGTTTTCTGGAGCAGAGCCGGCCATGCTGCTCATGGAAGCGGATTAGAGGTGGGGGAAATCCTGCAGCTGTCCCGTCGTGAGGCGACCGAGTTGCGGCTGCGCCTTGCACGGCGGACCCCCAGGGTTCGGGTGTAGTAAGCGTTCTGGAGAATCGACGGCCGTCGTGGCGTCGACGTTCGGGCCGATCGTGGGCTGCGGATTGCTCGTGCAGAGACCGCCACCGAACACCGAGAGCCCGCTCACCAGTTGGTTGTAGCCCCCGGGCGCCATGTACGGGTTGCCGCGGTTGCTGTCGAGCCGGTTCTGGTACGGGGTCAGCACCTCGGGGTTGATCGGGTTGGAGATCCGGAGGTAGTGAAGGGCCTTGGTCGCGGTCGCGTTCAGCCCCGTCGCCTGGGTGGTCGCGGTGCTGTTGCCGAAGAACGCGGCGATCTCGCGGCGGTAGACGTTCACGTAGTCGATCACCGGTACAAGCCCACCGAGGTACGGCTTCGCCCGGGCGAGCCACGGGACGCTGGCGTCCAGGAAGTTCTCGAGCGCCGGGATGCCTGTCCTCGCGGCGCTCGTCAGCGGGCCGAGATCGACCATCAGGCTGCGAAGCTCCGGTGCGAGCGTCGCCGTCCCTTGCAGCGCCGGGCTCAGCTGCACCGCTGCCGGGCGGAGCTCGTCGATCAGCGGCTTGGTCGTCTGGGCGAACCGGGTTAGGCGGTTGACCGTCGACCGAGTCTGGATCAGGTAGGCGGGGAACGCCCTGATCGTGGCGGCGAGCGCGACGTCCTGCGCTGCGGTGGCGGCAAAGGTCGCATTCGAGTTCCGGATGAAGCCTTGGAGCTGTGTCGGCGAGGCGCTCAGCGAGGAGAACACGATGCCGGTGTCGCGCAGCAGCGTGCTCGTGGCGACGCTCTGGTTGTTGAGCACGGCCAGCACCCTGTCCACGTTCGTCGCGAACGGGAAGAGCTCGGCGATCGCCGCGTTCAGATCCTCGCCGCGGCCGGTGAGCGCGATCCCCTGCTGCTGCATCCAGGTCGAGAACGCGCGTCGGGTCGCCGGATCGAACGTCGAGAGGATCTGGTCGAGTTGAACGGTGGGTGCGATCTGGGTTTGCGGGATGGTTCCCCCGTCGGGAAGCTTTGATCCGTGCTGGGAGCCGGGGCTCAGCTCGATGTAGGTCTCCCCCAGGAGCGTCTTGGCGCGGAGGATCGCCCGCGTATCAGTCGGCCGCGGCGCGAACCGGGAGTCGATCTCCAGCACCGCCCTCGCAAGCCCGGTCCGTCGATCGAGGTCAACGTTGACGACCTTGCCCACGCTCACGCCTGAGATCCGCACGTCCGACTGCGGGGCAAGCGCGATCGCCTGATTGAACTCAGCATTCAACCTATAACCCTGCGGGAGCGAACGGAGTAGCGCCGCCGAAGGAAATCCATAGGAACACCAGCAGACCGACGCACGAGCCCGCGAACGCAAGCATCGTGAAAATCCTGGCTGGGCTGGGCGCTTGCTTGTTCATCCGATCGTGCAGGCTCCGTTCTTGACCACGGGAGTGGTCGCCCAGTTCGGCGCGTTCAGGAGCGCGAGGAGGTTGCCGATCGCCGGCGTCGACTGTGCGAGGGTCACCTCGAAGAGGTGCAGTTCAGAGCACGACGCCATGAACGTCCCTCTCAGGATCGGGCCCTGCGCGTCCTGCTGGCTGGTGAGGCTCGCTGCGATGTGGCTCAGCCACGAGCCCCAGAACAGATAACCCTGCATCGTTTCCACCGGGCTGGTAGGCCAGCGAGTTGAAGAGCGCGTTCAGCACGCCGACCGACCTCGCCAGCGGCGGCGTCGCTTTCGCCAGTTGCGCCGCCGCGGGCTCGAGGATCTTGGCGAGTCCGCAGGGCGTTTGCGGACCGGAGGTGCAGCTGGCGAAAGGCCGCAGCTGGTTCTCGATTACCGGGGTCGTGTCGCGGAACAGTGGCCTCGTCGCGATCAATGCCGGCGCGAGCGCGCGCGCCGACGGCAGCAGACGCGTGGCCGAGGACGTGGACGCCTCGCCGAACGCGCGCAGCTTGTTGAACGTGACGGCCGACTGCTGGAGCGTGCTCGGGAGCAGCGTCAGCGCGTCCTGCAGCTGGGACGCCTGCGAGGAGATCGCCTGGAAGTTCGTGTTCGAGGAGTCGATCAGGGAGGTGAGCTGGCCCTGGACGCTTCCGAGCGAGGTCGTCACCTGCTGGAGCCCGTGGATCGCTCTGCGGATGTTCGCGGTGCGCGCCGCAAGCAGCCTCGTGAACGTTGCGGTGTCCCGATTCAGTGGGGCGAACCGCTTGAATACGCCGCGCAGATCGTCGACCGCCGCCCGGCTGGGGAGCGGCCCGGGGTTGCCGGGGTCCTTGAACGCCTGGGCGCCGCTCGCCAGCAGCAGCAGCAGGTAGTTGCGCGTGTCGCTGTCAAGCGCAGAAAGGATGTCGCTGAAGTCGACCGTCGGGTTCGTAGCACCCGCGCCCAGGGTGCCGCCGTTCGGCACTGCGCCGGCGCTCTTGGTCCCCGGGTCGAGCTCGAGGTACATGTCCTTCAGCGGGGTGCGGGGCCGCAGCAGCACGGTTGCGTCGCGGTAGATCGGCGCGTACTTCTTGAAGATGTTCATCGTCACGACCGCGCGCCCGTCCTGAACCTTCACGCCGCCGATCTGCCCGACCTCCACGCCGGCGATATCGACGGTCTGTCCCTGCCCCGACGTGACCGCTGAGGCCGAGGCGAACTCGGCCTTGACCGTGTAGTAGTTCTTGCCGAACAGCCCGAAGACGCCAGTGAATGCCGGCTGGTGGGCGAAGATGTAGCCGGTCACCACGATCGCCGCGACGACCAGCGCGATGATCGCGATGAAGTCCCGGCGGTGGATGGAGATCGCGCGTTTCACGGCGCCGATCCAGTCGTCACGCGATTGAGGTCGGGCACCGCGTTCTTGGCGCAGGCAACATCGCGCCTCACGGGCGGCGCCTGCCCGGGCCAGGCGGGCCGTGTTCCGAGCGGCTGCAGGACCGCGTTTCCGAACAGCGGGCCGAAGTTGGGGATGAAGCTCGTCTGGAACTGGATCGAGCCGCCGCCGGCCGAGGCACGCGTGTAGCGACCGTTGCCGTCGAAGTTCTGCGCGGCCCCGGCGAGTCCGACCGCGCTCTGGAAGAACTCGCGATAGACCTGAATCCCCGTGCTGCCGGCCGGCGGGTCCTGGATCACCTCGTTGCCGGCCGGGATAATGTTGTGGCTGAAGCACTGCGCGAACTGGTCGCCGGCGCTCAGCAGCGTCTTCGTCGCGGACAGCGAGCTCGAGGTGTTCTGGACGGCCGGCGTGAGGTACTTCAGCAACCCTCCGAGCTCGGCGGGCGAGACGAGCGCGGTTGACTGGGCGAGCCATGGAAGAGCCACGCCGATCGTCGGGATCGAGCTGATTGACGCCCGGGATCAGCGCGGCGGCGAGCTGTTTGGTGGGCGCAAACGACGCCTGGATCGGCCCGAGCGCGCTGTCGGTCGCCTCAAGCCAGGGCGGCAGCGCCGCGATCGTCTCCGCCAGGAATCGCTGTCGCGAGGCGAGCGCCGCCATCGTCGCGTTGAACGTGCTGACGAGGCTCGGGAGCTGGGCTCCGCTGTCCGCGAGTCCCCGCAACACCTGCTCGTTGCCCTTGACGACACCGGCGAGGTCGTTCGGCTGGATCCCGAGAAGCGCCTGGTTGACCATCGCCGAGGCCCGGAACGCGTCGACCGAGTAGCTCAGCGAAACGTTCAGCGCCTGCCCACCGGTGAGCCCCCGGACGATCGGGTCCTGCGTCGCGTCCTGCGCCGGGGTCGGCGGCGCGTTGAGCGCCCCGCCGATGCCCTGCAGGAGCGTCTGGAGGTTCGCCCGCGCGTCGGAGTTGAGCGCCGCCAGCACCCGGTCGAGCTGGACCGGGCCGGCGGTCTGCGGCGCGGGAAGCGTCGAGCCCGACGCGAGGACCGGGGCGTTCGGGCTCCCGGGCTTGAGGTCGACGTAGAAGTTCCCCTCGAGGAAGATCCGGGGGCGGATGTTGACCGTGGCGTCCGCGTGGACCGGCAACCCGCTCGGATCGATGTTCATCGTCACGACGCCCGTCTGCCCGGCCCTCTGCGTGACCGAGACCACTTCGCCGACCTTGACACCGGCGGTCCGTACTTCGGACGGGATGTGCAGCTGCGTCTGGGAGGTGAACTCCGCCTTGAGCACGTACTGCGACCCCGAGAACGGCAGCGAGCCCCCGAACACCAGGTAGCAGATGAAGAGGATCACCAGCGCCCCGATCGCGCCGGCGGCGAAGTTGGAGACGCGGGACCGACGTCTCATCCGCCGCTCCGCTTCGTGATCTCGGTCTTGATCCCGACGTTGCCGGGCGGGTTGCCGATTGTCGCGCTCAGCGCGGAGTACGGCTCGTTTCCGGCCGAGCACTCGAGCGTCTGGCCCGGGGAGGCGGTGTTCGGATACGGGTCGACGTGCAACGGCCCGTGCGCGTCCCCCAAGTTGGGATCCGGCGTGGTGAAGACGCGCTGCGAGGGAACGGACTCCACGCCGGGGATGTCGTCGATCGCGACGGTGTTGAAGCGCAGCCGGGTCCCGGTCGCGACCGGGTCGGACAGGAGGCTCGCCGTGTTCCGCAGGAACAGCGTGACGTAGTTGCACGTGGCTTGCACGGGCGTGAGGAACGCGAGCGGCGATTGAAGGCTGGATGCCGTGAGCGTCAGCCGGTCGAGCCCCTGCTGAACGGTTGGGTTCTCGCCGTAGGCCGCCAGGTGCAGGGCGAGGCTCGTCAGCTGCGCGTTCAGGGACTGCGGCCCGGTGTAGGTCGGCGGCAGCGTGTGCAGCCCGATCTCGAACGTCTGGGCGAGCACCGGCGCGCTTTGCGGCAGCGTCTCGAAGCCGGGCTTGAGCTCGGCGAACAGTGCGGCGGTGTCCTTGACGAACGGATCTATCGTCGGCGCCTGGGTGATCACCGTCTGCAGCGTCGGCGGGGTCTCCGAGATCCAGTTCTGCAGGAACGGCACCGCGATGCTCGCGAGCGCGCGGAAGGTGGTCGCGAGATTGACATACAGATCCGCCTGCTGCGGGGCGACGGGCGCGACGGCCGCGGAGAACCGCTCGAGTCCACGGAAGAAGCCACCGAAGTCGGTTCGAGGCGACGCGAGGTTCTGCGCCACCGGGCCGAGGTGGGTGACGAGCGGCAGGAACGCGTGGATCGCGTCGTTGAGGTCCGCGCCGCGGCCGGCGAACCCCTCGCCGTAGCCGACCGTCGAGGCGACCACTCCTGCACGGGTGCGAGCGTCGTAGATCGAGAGCACCTGATCGAGATCGACCTCGGCGCTCGTCTGTGATACGGGCACGGTGGCGCCGTCTGGTAGCGCTTGCGGCGAGGTACCCGGCGTGACCTGGAGGTACTTGAGCCCGATCGTGCCCTTGAGGCGGATGTCCCAGGTCGAATCCGCCGGCAGCGGCTCGATGCTCTTGTTGAGCGCGAGGTTGAGCACGGCGATCGGCTGACCTGAAGCGGTGCGCGTTGGGTTGATGCTCGTCACGTGGCCGACCAGGGATCCGCCCGCCATGTGCACCTCGGCATTCTGGGTCAGCTCCGTCGCGTCCCGGACATCGACGTGCAGCGTGTAGCGCGGTACGAAGGGCAGGCCGTTGTTGGCGTTGTAGGCCAGGAACACCGCGACGATCGCGACCAGCACGGTTACGGCGCCGATCAGAACCGGGCTGGTGAACACCCCGCGGTCGCGCCGGCGGTCGATCACTGGGCACTCCCGGTCAGGTAGTGGAGCAGTCCGCTCAGCGCGCCCGCGGTCGACGACTGGATCCCCGACGCCCGCGCGTCGCGGACCACCTTGACCAGTTTCGCGCTGCTCGCCGAGGGCGGCGTAGAGGCGAGGTCAGCCGCGGCCGTCTGGTGCGTGAAGTTGGCCGAGCACCCGGCGACCGTGACCTTCGCATACCCGGTGCAGCCTCCGACGAGCGCCTCGGTCCGGATGTAATGGCCGGCGCTGTCAAATCCGTTCGCGGCCGTCGTCCCGTAGAAGAGCAGGCTCATCAGCTGCTCGATCGCCCCCGTCTTGTCGAGGCTCGAGGTCAGCTTGTCGAGCGAGGTGAAGCTCGGCACTCCGGCGTTTCCGAGCCTCAGCAAGCGTTGGGCGAGTGGGATCGTCGCGATCAACGCGGGCTGCTGCTTGACCGCGGCGGCACCCAGCGAGATCAGCGACTGCCGGGCCACGCTGGCAAACGGCGACGAGCGCCTCGTACTGCTGCGCCAGCGCCGGCCCGGCCTGACTGAGCGAGTTCAAGACCGGCGTGGCCTGGTCCGCGAGCCCCGCGAGATCGACCATCAACGGTTTCAGCTGCCGCAGGAACGAGGGCAGCAGATGGAACGAGCGCGCGATGTCGGTCGCCCGGGCGGCGCTCGCGACGGAGGTCGTGTTCGCCTGGATGACGAACTGCTTGATCGCCTCACGGTCTCGGGCCAGCGGCGTTAGCACCGTGTCCGAGTCGTGCGCGAGCTGTGCGAGCTGCCGGTTCTGCCGCGCGAGGATCTGCAGCACCTGGTCGGTGTAGCCGAGCGCTGGGTTTGCGCGGTGGATGACCGCGTTGAGATCCGAGCCGCGCGCCGCCAGGCCCGTGCCGAGCTCGTTGATAATGATCGCGAGCTGCTGACGCACCGGCTCGCGGTAAATGTTCTGGACGAGGTCGGTGTCGACCGGGGAGCTGGTGCGGGTCACGGGCAGCAGGTAGGAGCCGGCTCCTGGGCCGCTGTCGAGACGCTCGAGCGGCGGAGCGCCCGCCGTACCGGGTGTGCAGTCGACGTACTTCTCGCCGATCAGCGACTGTGGGCGGATCGCGCAGGTCGCGTCGGCGTGGAACGGGGTGAAGGCCGAGTTGTTGATCTGGAACGTGACCGCCGCCTTGCAGCCGGTCCCTGTTTGCTTGCATGACGCAGAGGAGCCCCGGCCGCTGTAGTCGGTGACCTCGAGCGAGGAGATCGTCCCCACCGGCGCGCCGGCGATCCTGACGTCCTCGCCCTGGACCGCGAACGCCGCGTCATCGAAGATCGCGCGGATCTGGTAGGGGTCCGCACCGCCGCCGGACGCACCGCTGACGACGAGCACCGCGGCGATCGCCACTGCCAGCCCCGCCGCGATCAGCGCGATCCTCCTCATGGGCCGGGCAGGGTCGCGGTCGGGTTGCAGCCGGGAACGGCCCACGGCGCCGACCCGTCCGCGGTCGGTTGTACGGCGCTGCCGGGGCAGCGGCCATGCACGACCTGGAGGCCGTCGTACCTGTTCGACGGCGGCTGGGGCGTGAGCGCGTTGAAACCGCTGACCGTGAACGCGTTGAAGATCGGCTGGGTGCGGACGTAGTGGCCGTTTGCGTCGTAGTAGGCGCCCGTCTGGCCGATGTTGGTGAGCGCCGCGACGACGTCCGGCGCGTACTCGCGCAGGTAGTCGAGCTGGGGCTGAGAGTCGTTCATCATCTGAATCAGATGACGGAAGGCCGGCTGGGCGATCCGCGTGAGCGAGGGGGTGGAGCGCAGCAGCGTCGTGAGGTCGCCGGTTCCGGCCGGGTTGTTGATCAGTGCATTGAGCTGGCCGATGGTCGGGATCGAGGCGAACACGAGCTTGCGAAGGCCCGCACTGAACGGCTCCAGCCGTCGGACCCCAGGCTTGGCCGCGGCGACCAGCGGATCGAGCGCGTCGAGCGTCGAGTTGAGCCCCTGGAACGTCGTGGTCGACCTGGCCAGCGCACCGGGGAACAGCGACAGCGCCTTTTCGAGCGCCTGGCTCTGGCTGGCGATCGCCCCGGTCGCGGCGTTGCCGTTGGCGATCAGCTGCGTGAGCTGCTGGCTGCGGGATGCCAGCAGCTGCATCGCCTGCGCGCCCTGAACGAGGAGCGCGTCAAACGTGGGCTCGTCCTGCGAAAGCTGGGCCGTCACGTCGCTCGTGCTCGAGAGCGCCGGCGCGAAGTACAGGAGCGTCTGATTGGCCTGGAGGGCCTTGCCCTGGATGCTCGCGGCGGACCCACGGATGTAGTTTCGAAGCCCCAGTCGGGTGAGCGGGTCGAGCGTGTCGAACACCTGATCGAGCGACACGAACGAACGGGTGTCGGACTCGGGTATCAACCCTCCGCTCGGGATCGGGGCGGCGCTCTTCGGTCCCGGCTCGAGCACGACGTACTTGTTCGCGATGCCGGACAGCGAGTTCTCATAGACGCGCGCGATCGTGCCCTGGGGTACCGGCGACGCGCTCGAGCCGAGACTCATCGTCACCTGGGCCAGGCCGTTGGGCGTCAGCGCGATCGAGTTCACAGTGCCGACGTTGGCCGGACCCATCAGCACCTGGTCGCCGGTGACGAGGCCGCCGGCGTCCTGGAAGTTCGCGCGCAGCGTGTACGACGAGCCGCTGGAGAGGAGCAACACCGCCACGATCGCCACGGCGAGGACGAGCGCACCAGCCGCAGCGACCCGCGCCACCATCCCTGAACCAGCAGACCTGCTCAGAACGCCCTCTCTCCTCTGTCGCGTCGAGTCCCCCGCGGCGGGCATGTTGCCAGACTCCGGCTGCGCCGCCAGCCGTCCAAGTTGTGTCTACGTGAACGTTGCCGCGCTCACAACACGCGTCGACGGACGCCGCTCAACGGGCGTTTCGCGCCAGCAACGCGGCGCCGATCGCGCCGCCGAGATCACCCAGCGCGGCGACCTTGACGTCCGGCGGGTGCTCGTCGTGGAAGAGATGCGGCTGCATCGCGACGGCGATCCGCGTCGCGTAGGGCTCGCCAAAGCGGACCCCGAGGCCGCCGCCGATGATCACGGCCCCCACGTCGAGCAGGTTGATCGCCGATGCGATTCCAGCGCCGAGCGCGACCACAGCCTCGTCGATGATCTGCATGGCGAGCCTGTCGCCGCGTTCCACGGCATGCGCCCAGATCGAGCTGGTCAGCCGAGTGCGACCGCGCTCCTTCCATCAGGTGGAACAGGTCGGTTTGCCTGCCCTTCTCGGCGCGCCGGCGCGCCCGCGCCTCCATCGCCGCACGACCGGCGTACGCCTCCACACAGCCCTTCCGTCCACAGGGGCATCGCGCCCCGTCGATCACCACGACCATGTGGCCGATCTCGCCGGCGCCGCCGCGCCCCAGCCACGGCTTCCCGTTCAGGATGATGCCACCGCCGACGCCGGTGCCCCAGAACACGCCGAGCAGCGACTTGTAGGGGCGGCCTGCGCCAAGGTGGAACTCCGCCTCAGTCGCGACCTGGACGTCGTTTCCGACGAACACCCGCGTGCCGAGCTCGGCGGAGAGCTTTGACCCAAGCTCGAACTTGCCGTCCCAGCCGGGGAGGTTCCGGGCGCTCGTGACCGTGCCGGTCTGCTCGTCCACCAGGCCGGGCGATCCGACCCCCACCCCGTGCAGCTCGGATGGACTCGACTCCGGCGTCATCGGAGGCCTCCTTCATCGCCTCGATCATCGCCCCCGCGACATCCTCCGGGCCACCCTCGGTCGGCGTCGGCCTGCGCGCCGCGCCGGCGACGTTGTTGCGGGCGTCGACGACGATCGCCTCGATCTTCGTGCCGCCCAAGTCGATACCACCACGCTGCGCACGGGCGGTGCTTCTCGGGGCGGGCATGTGGAGATCCTCTCAGAGCGCGAGCACCAGAGCCAGGCCCGCTGTCCGCCGCCTACGCCCAGGACTCTCGGTAGTGCTCCTGTTCCGGGGTCGGCTCGTCGATCTTCACCCCGAGCGCCGCGAGCTTCAGCCGCCCCACCTCCCGGTCGATCGACTCGGGGACCTGCCAGACGCCCGGCGTCAGGGCGTCGCGATCTCGGACCAGCTCCTCCACGCACAGCGCCTGAAGCGCGAACGACACGTCCATGACGGCGGCGGGATGGCCTTCGGCGGCGGCCAGGTTCACGACCCGGCCGTTTGCGAGGAGGTTCAGGCGGCGGCCGTCGTCGAGCACGAACTGCTCGATCAGCGGCCTCACCTCGCGCACGCCGCCGATCGCCAGTGCGCGCAGTTCGTCCAGGTCGAGCTCGACGTCGAAGTGCCCGGCGTTTGCGAGCACCGCGCCGTCCTTCATCCGCCTGAAGTGCTCGCTCCGCAGCACACGGCGCGAGCCGGTGACCGTGACAAACACGTCGCCGCGCGCTGCCGCGTCCAGCGCCGGCATGACCTCGTATCCCGCCATCCGTGCCTCCAGCGCCCGGAGCGGGTCGATTTCGCAGACGATCACCGCCGCACCCGCGCCGCGCGCGCGCTCGGCGATGCCCTGACCGGCCCACCCGTAGCCGATCACCACGACGGTGTGCCCGGCAAGCAGCACGTGGCTCGCGCGGATGATCCCGTCAAGCGCGGACTGGCCGGTGCCGTGGCGGTCGTTGAGCGCTCGCTCGGTGCGGGCCTCGTTGACCGCCAGCACCGGGCACGCCAGCTTGCCGTCGTGCTCGAGCCGGCGGAGCCGGACGAGCCCCGTGGTCGTCTCCTCGGTCCCCCCGATCAACCGCTCGAGGATCCTGGGGCCTGCCTCGTGCGCGCCGATCATCAGATCCGCCCCGTCGTCGATCGTGATCTGCGGCGCGCCGGAGAGGGTGGCCCGAACGTGGGTTGAGTACTCGCCGAGATCCTCACCGTGGCGCGCCCGCACCTCGACGCCGTGCCGGGAGACGAGCGCCGCGGCCACGTCGTCCTGGACCGAGAGTGGGTTCGCCGAGCAGAGCGCGGTTTTGGCCCCGCCGGCCGCGAGGGTCAGGACCAGGTTGGCCGTCTCGGCCGTGACGTGAAGGCAGAGCGCGATCCTGATGCCATCGAGTGGGCGCTGGAGCGTGAAGCGCTCTCCGATCCGCTCGAGCACGGGCATCTGCCCGCCCGCCCACGCGATCCGCGCCGATCCCTCTTCGGCCAGCGCCAGGTCGGCGACGTCGTGCGGCGGGAGGGTCGCGCGGGCCATCGGCCGGGATCCTCCTCGGCCGCGCCTAGTAGCGGTAGTGATCGGGCTTGTACGGCCCCTCGGGCGGCACGCCGATGTAGGCGGCCTGGGGCGGGGTGAGCGCCGTGAGCTTCGCGCCGAGTGCGTCGAGGTGGAGCCGGGCGACCTTCTCGTCGAGGTGCTTGGGGAGCGTGTACACCCGCTTCTCGTAGATCTCGGTATGGCCGTAGAGCTCGATCTGCGCGATCACCTGGTTGGTGAACGAGTTCGACATCACGAAGCTGGGATGCCCGGTCGCGTTGCCGAGGTTCAGCAGGCGCCCCTCCGAGAGGACGATCACCGAGTGGCCGTCGGGGAACACCCACTCGTCCACCTGCGGCTTGATCCGGGTGCGCCGGATCCCGGGGGTCCGCGCCAGCCCCGCCATGTCGATCTCGTTGTCGAAGTGGCCGATGTTCCCGACGATCGCCTGGTGCTTCATGCGGCTCATGTGCTCGGCTGTGATCACATCCCGGTTGCCGGTCGCGGTGATGAAGATGTCGCCGGTCTCGAGGACGTCCTGGAGCCGCAGCACCTGGTAGCCGTCCATGGCCGCCTGAAGCGCGCAGATCGGATCGATCTCGGTGACGACGACCCGCGCGCGCTGCCCGCGCAGCGACTCGCAACAGCCCTTGCCGACGTCGCCGTACCCACAGACGACGGCGAGCTTGCCGCCGATCAGGACGTCGGCCGCCCGGTTGATGCCGTCGATCAACGAGTGCCGGCAGCCGTACTTGTTGTCGAACTTCGACTTCGTGACGGAGTCGTTGACGTTGATCGCGGGGAACAGGAGCTGCCCCGCCTCGGCGAACTGGTAGAGCCGATGCACCCCTGTCGTGGTCTCCTCGGTCACGCCCTTGATGCCCGCGCCGATCGTCGTCCACCGCTGGTTGTCCTGGTCGAGCGAGCGCCGGAGGAGCTCGAGGATGATCTTGAACTCCTCGGAGTCGGCGCTCTCAGCGTCGGGGACGGCCCCGGCACGCTCGAACTCGGCGCCCTTGTGGACCAGCAGCGTGGCGTCGCCGCCGTCGTCGAGGAGCATGTTGGGGCCCTGGCCGTCCGGCCATAGCAGCGCCTGCTCGGCGCACCACCAGTACTCCTCGAGCGTCTCGCCCTTCCACGCGTAGACCGGCACGCCGCGCGGATTCTCGGGCTCGCCATCGGACCCGACGACGACCGCCGCGGCGGCGTGGTCCTGGGTCGAGAAGATGTTGCACGAGCACCACCGGACCTCGGCGCCGAGCGCCACCAGCGTCTCGATCAGCACGGCGGTCTGCACCGTCATGTGCAGCGAGCCGGTGATCCGCGCGCCGGCGAGCGGACGGCTTTCCGCGAACTCCCGACGCATCGCCATCAGGCCCGGCATCTCGTGCTCCGCCAGCCGGATCTCGTTGCGGCCGAATTCGTGCAAGCCGAGATCCGCGACCTTGAAATCGGCCGTGGCCCTCGTGTCGGCGGTGGTGCTCATGCTTCCTCCAAAGTCGTGGTCGAACGCTGCCCCGGGCGATCGTCAGGCAGCGGCCAGCAGCCTCTCGTGCTTTTCCTGCTCGAACCGAAGCCAGCCCTCAGCGGTGACGTGCTCGGGCCGGCGGGGCTGGGCTTCAAGCCACGCCTGCACGGCCTGGCGAAGCTCTGCGCTCGCGGCCATCCGCGCCGCGAACGCTACGTCCGAGAGCCCGATGTCGAAGCTCAGCAGCAGTTCTTTGAGCGTCCGCAAGCGCTGCAGCTCCGCCGGGCCATACAGCCGGTAGCCGGATGCCGAGCGCTCGGGGCTCACCAGGCCCGTGCGCTCGACGTACCGCAGCATCCGCGCCGACCAACCGGTCGTTCGCGCCGCCTCGTTGATCGTCAGGCCCCGCATCGGCGTGCAACGTTACCACGAGCGTGTCAAGGTTTGAAGGAGGACCGCCGCGGACGCTGAAACCCGTCGCGGACCCTAGGACATTCGTCCGAAAATGAACAAAGCGCTAAACCCCGGATCTAGTTCAGCCGATGATGAGGGCGTAGGGGATCTCCAGGTCGAAAACGGCCCCGGCATCCGACCCGATCGTTTGAGGAAGGTCTACGCCCATTAGGCGCAGCCAGATCATCTGCAGTGCCGCGCTAACGATGACCCTCATGGCGGCGAGTTTTGGCGCTTCGACCGCGCTCGGGCACGGTGGCGATCAGTCGTTCCAGCAGCAGTCTGGCCAGGGACAATCGGGGCCGGGCTCGCAGGGTGGGCCGGGCTCCGGGTCCCAGGACAACCACGGTCAGGGATCGGGGGACCAGGGACAAGGCGGCGGCGCTGGCCAGGGCCAAAATTCGGGTTCTGGTTCAGGGCAGGACTCCGGTGGCGGCGATCACCACAATGGCGCTGGCGACGGCAACGGATCCGCCCAGGCACAGAACGCATCGAACGTCGTGCCGCAGGACAGCGGTGCGGGCGGCGGCAGTGGCGATTGGGGCAACCAGGGTCACGGCAACCAGGGTGACGGCAACCAGGGTGACGGCAACCAGGGTGACGGCAACCAGGGTCACGGCAACCAGGGTGACGGCAACCAAGGTGACCAAGGCCAAGGGGACGGAGGCGGCCAGAGCAACGGCGCCAGCTTCGCTCCCAGCCAGGGCGCCGCCCAGATCAACGCCACGGGCACGCTGAATGGCGACAGTCAGGGCAACGGCAATGGAAATCGAGATGGCCAGGGCAAGGGAGACGGCCAGGGCAACGGTGACGGCCGCGGCGGGGACTCCGGTTCCGGCCACGGCCATCACCGCTTCAGCAGCGCAAGCGACTCCGCGTCCGCGACCGCGACGGCGAGCGTGGCTGAGGCCACGAGCACCGCGCCCGCGCCGGTAACCCGGTCCACACTCACCACTACCACTTCATCGCCGACCCCGACGCCCGTCGTGGCGCCCGCACCGGTGGCGACCCCGACCCCGGCTCCCCCCGCGCCCACACCCACACCCACGGTCACTCCGACGCCATCTTCCACCACCTCGCCGTCACTCGGTCTTCGCGACCACCCCATCCCGCCGACGCGGCACAGCACGCCCGGCGGGCGGGTCGGCGGGACCGGAGGGGCCGCCGGGGCGCCCCCGATTACCGCGACGCTCGCTCCGGGCACCGCCGGGATCGGCGCGACCGCCACGACCGCGGGGACAACGCGCCCCGCGTCGCACCGCAGCGCGACCCACCCCCACCACGCACACGGCCTGCTGCCGCTTATCGCCACCCCCGCCGCGACCGTGATCGAACACTTCATCAAGGTGATCCCGGTCGGCGTCTGGATCGCACTCGCCGCGGCGCTCGGACTGGCCGCCGCCGGCGGTGGCGCCGCGATCCTCTCGGGCCGCCGGGCCCGCCTGAGAGCCAGCGAGGTGGCCGCCGTGACCGCCGCCGCGCTGCTCGATTCGCTGACCGGCGTACTCAACCGGGGCGGCTTCTTGGAGGCCGCCGAACGCGAACTCAGTCGCGCCCGCCGCTACGAACACCCGATGGCGCTCGCGTTCGTCGACGTACGGGGCCTGAAGGCGGTCAACGACACCGAGGGTCACCTCGCCGGCGACCGGCTCCTGAAGCAGGTCGCGCTGATGCTGCGCGAATCGGCTCGGTCGGACGACATCGTCGGCCGCATCGGCGGGGACGAGCTCGCGGTCCTGCTTGTCGAACAAACGGCCGAGGGCGCCTCCGCGATGAGCGACCGCGTCCGCGCGCAGATCCCGGCTCACCGGGCCGCCCTCGGCTTGACCACGGACTGGGACGTGACGATCGGCGCCGCGGCGTTCCCGACTGACGGGGACACCGTCGAGCAGCTCCTGGAGGCCGCCGACCGGCGGCTCTACGAGCAGCGCGGGATCGAGCTCGCCGCGCGCGAGGGCGCTAGCCCCCCGCCAGAGCGCTCTTGAGCCGCTCGATGACGGCCACCGGGCGCGGATCCACGCCTCGGAGCACGGCGAGATACAGCGAGACCAGATCGCCCAGCAGCACCAGTGACAGGAGCCGTTCGGTGGCAGACCCCCCGACGCTCTCGACCCGGAACGTGGCGGCGCCCTCGGCCGCGATCAGTCCTCGCGTCAGCTCGATCCGCTGGCGGATCCGCGGGTGCAGGTCGGAGTCATCCAGGAACACGGCGCTGAAGCGACCGAACTCGCTCGCCGACTGCCAGCCGACGATCTCGTTGTGGTCGAGCTCCGGAAGCTCGCTGGAGAACGCCGGCAGCTTCGCGTTCTCGTTGAACTGACATTTCCAGCGGTAGGCGATCGGCGAGGTGAGGCCCGAGCCGGCGATCTGCGGGACGGTCCCGTGCAGCCCGCGCGCCAGGTCCTTCGGGAAGCTGTCCTGCGGGCCTCCGGGGCCCCAGTTCACCACCAGCTCCTCGGTCCGCGCGGCGGCGATGTCGATCTCGGAGTGAAGTCGCTCGCCGGCGCCCGCCAGCCCGGCCACCTCGAGCGCGACGACCAGCGAGTATCCGACCGCAGCGCGCGGCTGAAACCCGCCGGGGAGCGGGATCACGGGCACGCCGTCGCTGCGCGCCGCGTCGGCGAGCTTGCCGCCGGTCGTCGCGACGATCCGGTGGGCGCCGACGGCACCGGCGGCCTCGTACGCGGCGAGCGTCTCCTCGGTGTTGCCCGAGTAGCTCGAGCAAAGCACCGTGCTGTCGGGGGCGGTCCATGGCGGGAGCCCGTATCCGCGGGTGATCACGATCGGCCGCAGCGCCCGGTCGCCGAGCGCGGCGCGGGCCAGCGAACCACCGATCGCGGATCCACCCATGCCCGCGACGATCAGGCCCCCGGTGGCGTCGTGTGGCTCGAGGTTGGCCGCCTCGACTCGCCACAGCGCGTCGCGGAGGTGGTCCGGGAGGGCCAGGATGTCCTCGAGTTGGCGGCCCTCATCGACGGCGGCGATCGCGTCCCGGTCGAGAGTCGCGGCAGCGGTCAAGACCGTTCCTCACCCATGCGCAGCTCCACGCTCGGGAAGATACGCGGAATACCGTCGAGACGCTCTGGCACGCGCCCGCTCCGCTCACTTGCCGCTTGCTCGGCCAATGCCCTCGTAGGCCAGCCCGGCGGCGGCGACGGCCGCCGGGTCTATGCAGTTGCGCCCGTCGACGACCAGGCGGCCGGCCATCCGCTCCCCGACGGCCTTCCAATCGAGGTCCGAGAACTCCGGCCACTCCGTCACGATCACGGCCGCGTCGGCGGCCTCGAGCGCGTCGAGCGCTGAGTCCGCGAACTCGACCCCGACCATCAGCTTGCTCGCCTCGCCCTCGGCGACCGGGTCGTACGCCCGGACGTTCGCGCCGTCGGCCTGAAGCCGTGCGGCGAGCACGAGTGACGACGCCTCGCGCATATCATCGGTGTTCGGCTTGAACGCCAGCCCCAGTAGCGCGACACGCTTGCCGACAAGCGACCCCAGGTGCTTCTGGAGTTTGCCGATCACACGCCGCTTCTGGAGCTCGTTGACCTCGATCACAGCGGTCAGCAGCTGGAAGTGGTAGCCCGAGTTGCCGGCGAGCTGCTTGAGCGCCGAGACATCTTTTGGAAAGCAATTTCCCGAAACCAGGTGCGTCGATGTAGCAACGGTGTGGGCGTATGGGACTTCGAGCGAATAGACATGGCCGCAGAACGGCTGACGCTTGGTCGAGGTCACCCGAACCGAGGCCATCCCATCGCCGAACCGGCGATAACCCGTGGGCGCGATTCGCTTCTGCTGACGGGCGATGGTTGCAAGCACCCCCGGCCGGTCGCGCTTCGGCACGAGCTCAATCGCCCGCTCGACCTGCTCCGCTCCGGCGATCCTGACCCAGTGAGTGTCCTTCGTGGACTTGCGCGTCCGGCCGATTCGCTGCGACGCGACGATGCCCAGCTCAGCCAGTAGGCGCAGCACACCGTCGGCCAGCGCGTCGCTGATGGTCCCGAACTCGATGACCACGCTCGGACCGCCGTTGATCAGCGACCAGGAACCGTCACCCTCGAAGAGGCCTGACAGGAGCGCCCACTTCGCGGAGTCGGGCTGCTCCCAGATCAGATCCGGAAGCCGCTGCTCGTAGGAGTTCCGGCCGAGTCCGAGTACCTGGATGAACCACGTCGCGATCAATCGTGAGGAGAGAGTCACGGTCCGCGAAGTGGCCGTGCGACCTGGCAGAGCGCGCACGTTGTGACTGATCCAGTACGCGGCGATCTCGTCGACGAGATGCTCTTCGCGGGTTGGATGGAAGTGCCACTTCAGCGTCCATTTGTTCGGACCCATCGAGGCGCAGCCCTCGGCGAGGTAGAGCCCGACGACGCGCCAGAAGCGCTCATCCAGTTGCAGCTCGCTCCGCGGCTGATTTCCGTTCCTGGTCGTGCTCATCGTCGACCCGTTGAGCGGGACGTCGCCGAAGACCGCCTCGTCGAGCCGCAGCATTCCGGTCCGGCGAACCTCGCCAGTCCGCGCCGCGACAGAGCCCGAACGCGCAAACACCATCCGGCGCTCCTCGATCGGCCGCCGCACCAGCTCGTCGATGTGCTGGCGCTTTGGACGAATGATGAGCTTCTCGGGCGCGATCTCTGCCACCTCCGCGGCCGCCATCAGCGAGTACACCCGTGTCGGCTCCCATTCCTCGCCCCGCCCAAGAGCGAGCGGCACCCAGTCCGACTCGGTCAGATCCTCGGCCAGCTTGAATGTGGCCTCCCCGCCGCGTCCGTCGCTCACGATCCACCCGTGGTCAGGCGTGCACCGCACCCGGCGTCCCATCTTGGTCTTGACCTCGACGAGCTCGCCCTCGTGCGGGCGCCGCGTCAGGCACATCACCGGCAGGAAGACGGGCCGCTCGGTACCCGGGGCCCACGCGAGGACCTCAAGCCGCGCGGGCTCCAGCAACCCGTCCTCGAGCTCCTCCTCCTCGGCGGCGATTCGCTCCCAGAGCTGCTCGAACGTCACCAGTCGCGTCCAGCCCCGATGCCGGACGAGCACCGTCTCGTCCGGGGCGAGGCACGAGCCGCCGTACCCGATCCCCGGCTTCAGGAAATGCTGGCCGATCCGGTGGTCGAGTCCCATCCCGCGGGCGACCTCGAGCACGTCGGCGCCCGTCTCCTCGCAGACGTTGGCGATCTCGTTGATGAACGAGATCTTGGTGGCCAGGAACGCGTTGGCTGCGAGCTTGATCATCTCGGCGCTCCGGACGTCGGTGCGCACCAGCGGCGCGTCGAGCGGGGCGTACAGCTCAACGACGGCATCACCCGCCCAGTCGCCGTCGTCGCCGATCACGACCCGGTCGGGCTTCAGGAAGTCGTCCAGCGCCGAGCCCTCCTTGAGGAACTCCGGGCAGGACACGTACGCAAACCCGTTCTTGCCCTGCTCGGCGAAGATCCGCTTGATCGCGTCGCCGGTGCCCGCCGGCACCGTCGACTTCATCACCAGGGCGTGGCGGTCGGAGTGTGGCATCGACCCGACCACCGCATGAACGGCCGAAAGGTCGGCGTCGCCCGAGTACGTCGGCGGCGTCCCCACCGCCACAAACAGCAACCGAGCGTGCTCTAGGGCGGGACCGAGCTCGGTGGAGAAATGGAGCCGCTCGCGGTTACGCGCGACGCACTCCTGCAGGCCGGGCTCGTAGATCGGGATCTCGCCCTGTTCCAGCCGTGCGATCTTGACGTTGTCGATGTCCACGCACCACACCTCGCTGCCCAGCTCGGCGAAGCCCGCCGCCGTGACAAGGCCCACGTACCCGGTGCCGATCACCGCGATCGGTTCGCGCTGCGCTGACATGGGTGCCGGAGGGTAGCGTTCGGAACTGTCGGTCAGGGGGCCGGCTTGAGTGATCCCGCGATCGCGACCATCTGACCGTTGCCGATGCTGTCGGTCAGGGTGTTGGAGACCCAGTAGACACCCTGCGAGGTGCGCCAGGCGACGACGCTCAGCTTGCCGCCGTTGGCGTACAGCAGCAGCTGCTTGCCGGCCACGAATCGGGTCGCGGTCGGGTGGCCGAGGATCGGCGGGCTCCGCCAGGTCATCCCCTGGATGCCGTAGTACTCGCCCTGGAGCGAGTTGATAACGAGCGTCATCCGGTAGGCGACGTGGGGCTGGCCACTCTGGTCGTGGATCATGTAGCCGCGCGGGTATCCGCTCGAGATCCCGATCTCGGCCGGTGCCTGACCCTCCTCGACGGGGCATGCGCGACTGCCCGCGGTGCAGTACTGCGATCCGGCCACGATCTTACCCGGGACGTAGATCGGCATGCCCAGGTGTCCGAGCGCCGCCGCCTGCGCCTTGCCGTCGCCGAGATCGCCGATCAGGCCCGGGGCCGAGCTCGCCGCCTGCGGTCCGCCGGCGCCCGTGGCACCGGTGGCGCCGCCTGCCGAACCGGCCCGGGGCGTCGGCGGCGCGACGGTCGGAGCGATGAACTCCGCGTACGCGTGCTGCTCGGCGCCGGGGTCGGCCGCCACGTAGCAGGGCGTCTGCTGAAGCGCGCTCGAGGCGCCCGGCGCGACCGGACCGCACGGCAGGAGGATCGCCGGGAACGGGATGCTCTTGATCGTGTGGCCTGCCGAGAAGGCGACCAGTGTGAACAGGTTCTCCACTCCGTCGGGACTGTGGAGATCGGCATCGGTCTGGGTGTTCTGACCGAAGATCCGCAGCAGCTTGTCGTGCTCTGTGATCAGCGTCGACTGGCTGTAGCCGTCCTTGGCCCAGCGCAGGAAGTCCTGCTGGCGAGCGTTTCGGACGATGTCCGTGTCGAGGTGCCGGAAGCGCACGAACGAAAGGGCGCCGGAGATCGACTGATTGTTGCCGCACAGCCGCTGGTAGCCGGGCCGGATGTCGATCGAGGAGTAGTTGTCGGTGGCGGTGTTGTTGTAGTAGCGGCGGTCGACGTCCGTGTACACGCAACCGATCGCGTCGACCAGGTCGGAGAACCCCTTGAAGTTCACGTCGATCATGTGATTGACATGCAGGGACGGGAAGCTGTTGGCCCTGATCGTCTTCAGCAACAGGTTGGGGCCACCCAGGGAGTAGGCCGCGTTGAGCTTGGCGACCCCATAGCCCGGTATGTCGACGCGGAGGTCGCGTGGCAGCGATAGGAGGTTGATCGTCGTCGAGTTCGGGTCGATCCGCACCAGCAGCATCGTGTCCGTGTTGGAGGCGCGGAACGGCTCCCCGGCGCGGTGATCGGACCCGATCAACAGCAGCGTCTGTGGTGCTCCGGGGTTGGCGATCGTGACCTGGGCGTGCTTGATCGCCGGGTTGGCCGACAGGTCCTGCGCGGCCTGCTTGAACTGGAGCAGCCCCGCCACCGCGGTGGTCGTCGCGGTGAACAGGATCACGATCACCGCGCCGGCGGCGAACCGCCACAGCGAACCGCGGCGCGAGCGCGGCATCACGCTCACGCCAGTCCGCCCTCGATCGCGCGGAGGCCCTGGTCGCTTGCCGCCTCCTCGCCGAGCCGCATCGGCAGCGCCTGGACGAAGTCGCAGAGCGCTCGGCGGTAGCGCGCCAGCGAGGAGACCGAGACCCACTCCTCGGGACCGTGGTGGCCGCCGCCCTCGGGGCCGAACTCGACGGCCGGAATGCCGGCCGACAAGAACGCCGCGGCGTCGGAGGCGCCATCGCGCCCGAGGCTCAGCGCCTCCCCGTGGATCGCGCGGGTGACGGCCTCTCGCAGCGCCCGCACGTACGGGTCCGTTCGTGAGACGGAGACCGTCGGATGAATGAACGTGCGGCTCACCTGAATGTCGGGGATCGCGCGGATCTGCGCCAGGATCTCCTCGGGGTCCTGGCCCGGCAGGTAGCGGATGTCGACCGCCATCTGGCACTGGTCGGGGACCTTGTTGACCGCGTCCCCGCCCTGGATCCGGCCGAGGTTGATCGACGGCCGGTCGAACAGCTCCGAGGACTCGCGTGAGAACGGCAGTGACTCGATCGCGCGGAACACGTCGATCGCCTTCAGCACCGCGTTGTCGCCGAGCCACGGCGTCGAGCTGTGTGCAGCGCGCCCGCGGACCTCGATCCGCATCGCGAGCACCCCCTTCGCCTCGACACCGATGTGCATGTTGGTCGGCTCGCCGGTGATCGCGAAGTCCCCGCCGAACCCTCCGCGCACGACCGCGTCGGTCGAGCGAACGTCGAGCTCCTCTGACTCCTCGTCTGGCACGCAAACCAGCCGCACCCGGACGCGCTCCTGCTGCTCGAGGTCCTTGAGCGCGCACATCATCCCGGCCAGCCCGCCCTTCATGTCATACGAGCCCCGGCCGATCAACCGATCCCCCTCGATCCTGGGCTCGAATTGCTCAGGATGCCCCGGCACGACGTCGAGATGGCCGTGCAGAACCACGCACGGGGCGTCATCCGCGCTTGACCCGACCTCGGCGACCAGCACCGGCAGGCCGCGATGCTCCAGATTCTGCACTTCGATAGCACGGGATTCGAGCCACCCGCGCACAAATCCTGCGGCCGCCACCAGCTCCTCGCCCCGCGAAGTGTCGTACCGGATCAGCCGTTCAGCGAGGATCCGTTCGTCAAGCACACTGACGAGAATAGGTCACGAGTAGGGGCTCGACCGCCGTCCGGAGGCACTCGCGCGCAGCGCAGGTGCTTCCGGAGGGCGGTGAGTCCCCTAAGCGCTTTCGGCTATCTCGAGGAACCGCTGCCAGCGGTCAACGTCGCGCTCCGCCGTGCGCCGCTTCTCCGTGTCGTCGCCGGCTTCTGAGAGCCGGCGCTCGGACTCCTGGAGACGGTCCCGCAGCTGGGAAACGTCGAGCTCGTCGGGCGGATGCGCTTCCTCGACCAGCAGCAACAGCCGGTTGTCGGCGAACTGCATGTATCCCTCGGCCTGCGCAAAGCGCACGACGTCGGTCTCGCTCGTATACAGCCGGAGCTCGGTGGGATCGAGTATCGCCAGAACCGGCTCGTGGTGAGCGAGCACGCCGATCGAGCCGACCGCCGTACGGGTCGAGACCTGCTCGACCTCGTCGTCGAACACCTTGCCCTCGGGCGTCAGGACCTCGGTCCTGAACTTCTCGTGGGCCATCAGCTTTGGTCGTGGGCGTCCTGGTTGCCCGACTCGGAGTCGTCGCGGCCGGTGGCCTCCGCCTCGGCGTCGCGCTCCGCCTCCTCGTCGTCCGCCTCGCGATCCTCGTCCTGCGCCGCCTGCTCGTCCTGGGCGTCCTCCTTGCGCTCCTTGCCGGCGTCCCGGACCACGTCCTCGATCGTGCCCTTCATGAAGAACGCGCTCTCGGAGAGGTCGTCGTGCTTGCCCTGGAGGATCTCGTCGAAGCCGCGGATCGTGTCCTCGACCTTCACGTACACGCCCGGCGTGCCCGTGAACTGCTCGGCCACGAAGAACGGTTGCGACAGGAAGCGTTGGATCTTGCGGGCCCGGTTGACCGTCAGGCGGTCCTCATCGGAGAGCTCGTCGATCCCGAGGATCGCGATGATGTCTTGGAGCTCGCGGTAGCGCTGGAGCACCTGCTTGACCTCGTTGGCCACGCGAACGTGCTCCTCCCCCAGGATGTCCTCCTTGAGGATCGTCGAGGTCGAGTCGAGCGGGTCGACGGCGGGATAGATCCCCTGCTCGGCGATCGACCGCGACAGCGTGGTCGTGGCGTTGAGGTGCGCGAACACCGACGCCGGCGCGGGATCCGTAAGGTCGTCGGCGGGCACGTAGATCGCCTGGATGGAGGTCACGGACCCCTTCTTCGTCGAGGTGATCCGCTCCTGGAGCTCCCCCATCTCGGACTCGAGCGTCGGCTGGTAGCCCACCTGCGACGGCATCCGACCGAGCAGCGCAGAGACCTCGGAGCCGGCCTGAACGAAGCGGAAGATGTTGTCGATGAACAGCAGCACGTCCTGCCCCTCGTTGTCACGCAGGTACTCGGCCATCGTCAGGCCGGACAGCGCCACGCGCATGCGTGCGCCGGGTGGCTCGTTCATCTGCCCGAAGACGAGCATCGTCTTCTCGAGCACGCCCGACTCCTTCATCTCGAGCCACAGGTCGTTGCCCTCGCGTGAGCGCTCGCCGACGCCGCAGAAGGCGGAAAGACCCTCATGCTCCTCGGCCAGGTTGCGGATCAGCTCCTGGATGATCACGGTCTTGCCGACGCCGGCACCGCCGAACAGACCGACCTTGCCGCCCTTCGCGTACGGCGCGAGCAGGTCGACCACCTTGATGCCCGTCTCGAACATCTCCTGAGTCGGCGTCAGGTCCTCGACGCTCGGGGCGGGCCGGTGGATCGGCCAGCGCGGAGTGTCCTCGGGCAGCGGGTCGCCGAGGTCGATCGGTTCACCGAGCAGGTTGAAGATCCGCCCCAGCGTGACCCGGCCCACGGGCACGGTGATCGGCTCACCGGTGTCGATCACCTCGGTTCCGCGTGAGAGGCCGTCGGTCGAGTCCATCGCGACGGCGCGGACGCGATCGTCGCCCAGATGCTGCTGGACCTCGCAGATCAAGAACTCGTCATGGGCCGCGGCGATGTCGACGTCCTCCTCGGCGCGGGCGATATCGGGCCGGCGGACCTTGATGGCGTGGTAGATCTCGGGCAGCCTCTCGGGGAACACTGCCTCGATCACGACCCCCTGGATCTCCTCGATCCGACCGATGTTCTCTGTCTCGGGCTTCTCGGCGCCGCCCGCCTTGGTGCGTTCTTCGGTAACTGACATTTCTCTCCAGTCTAGGGACTAACCGGTGAGCCCCTCGGCCCCGGCTACCACTTCCAGGATCTCCTGCGTGATCTCCGCCTGGCGGGCCCGGTTCATCTCGAGCGTGAGGTCGTCGATCAGGGTTGTGGCGTTCTGCGAAGCGTTGCGCATCGCGGTCATCCTCGCGCCGTGCTCGGAGGCGGTCGACTCGAGCAACGCGCGGTAGATCGAGACCTCGACGTAGTCCGGGACCAAACGACCCAGGATCTGCTCGGGATCGGGCTCGTAGTCGACCAGCGCGCGCGGACCATGCTGCTCATTCAAATCCTCGCCCTCCTCGTCGTCCTCTCCCAGCAGCGTCGCCTGCTGAAGCGGCAGCAGGGTCTCACGGGTGACCCGCTGGGTGAGCGGCGAGATGTAGCGGTTGTAGAAGATGTCTACCCGGTCCAGCTCGCCATCCACATAGCCCGAGACCAGCCGCTCCGCGATCCGGCGAGCGTCGGCGTAGGAGGGGCGGTCGCTAAAGCCGACGAACCTCTCCGCCGGCTCGAGCCCGCGGAACGTGAGCGACGACGCGGGGCGGCGCCCGGACGCGAAGTAAACGAGCTCGTGCCCCGTCCCCTCGAGCTCGCGACCGGCGGCGACACCCGCTCGGACGATGTTCGAGTTGAATGCCCCCGCCAGCCCGCGGTCGCCGGCGATCAACAGCAGCCCGACAGCACGCACGTCCTCGTGCTCGGCCAGGATCGGGAGCCGCGGCAGAGACCCGGCCGCCTCGGCGGCTTGCCGGGTCATCTGTCGGATCGCGTCGGCGTACGGCCGCAGTGCCTCGATCCGCTGCTCGGCGCGCCGGAGCCGTGCAGACGCCACTGTTTCAAGCGCGCGCGTGATCTTCTGGATGTTCTTGACCGCACCGATGCGGTTGCGGACGTCCCGCTGCGAGGCTGGCATCGCCCGCTAAGCGGCCTCGGCCCGTTGCTCGACCGGGACTTCCTCCTCGAGCGGGTGGCCTTCCTCATCGAGGTCGTAGCCGAAATCCTCGGCGAACTGCTTCACCGCCCCGTCGACCGTTGCGACGGTGTCATCGCTCCAGTCGCCGCCGGCGATCGTCTTCATCACCTCGGGCTCATTCCCGCGCACGTATTCGACCAGGTCGACGAGGAACCGCTCGACCTTGTCGACCGTGATCCGGTCCAGATAGCCGTTGGTCGCCGCGTAGATCTGGACCACCTGGTCCTCGATCGGCAACGGCTTGCGCTCGCCCTGATTGAGGGTCCGCACGAGCCGCTCGCCCCGGGCGAGCGTCCGCTGCGTCTCCTGGTCGAGCTCGGACCCGAACTGGGCGAATGCCTCGAGCTCCCGGTACTGCGAGAGGTCGAGCTTGAGCCGCCCGGCGACCTTGCGCATCGACGTGATCTGGGCATTGCCACCCACCCGGGAGACCGAGATCCCGACGTTGATCGCGGGCCTCACACCGGAGCGGAACAGCTCCCCCTGGAGGTAGATCTGGCCGTCGGTGATCGAGATGACGTTGGTGGGGATGTACGCCGATACGTCTCCCGCCTGCGTCTCGATGACCGGCAGCGCGGTCAGCGACCCGCCCCCCGGCTGCTTCTCGCCGGTGGCAGGGTCGACGATGTCGTCGGCCAGCTTCACCGCGCGCTCGAGCAGCCGCGAGTGCAGGTAGAAGACGTCGCCCGGGTAGGCCTCGCGACCGGGCGGACGCCGCAGCAGCAGCGACATCTGCCGGTAGGCGTAGGCGTGCTTGGTCAGGTCGTCGTAGATGACGAGCGCCGGCTTGCCGTTGTAGAGGAAGTACTCCGCCATCGCGCAGCCCGCGTACGGCGCCAGGTACTTGATCGGGGCGGACTCGTCGGCGGCCGCCATGACGATGATCGTGTTCTCCAGGGCGCCGTAGTCCTCGAGCGTCTGCGCGAGCGACACGACGGAGGACTTCCGCTGGCCGATCGCGACGTACACGCAGGTCAGGTCGCTGTCCTTGTTGTTGATGATCGTGTCGATCGCGATCGCGGTCTTCCCGGTCTGGCGGTCGCCAATGATCAGCTCGCGCTGGCCGCGGCCGATCGGGATCATCGAGTCGATTGCCTTCAGGCCGGTGAGCATCGGCTCCTTCACCGGCTGGCGCAGCACGACGCCGGGGGCCTTGTGCTCGGCCGGCCGGGTCTCGGTGGTGCTGATCTCGCCCTTGCCGTCGAGCGGGCTACCGAGCGGATTGACGATCCGGCCCTTCAGCTCGTCCCCGACCGGGATGTCGAGCAGGCGCTTTGTCCGCTTGACCGGGTCCCCCTCCTCGATCAGCTCCCACTCGCCGAACAGGACGGCGCCGACGTTGTCGGACTCGAGGTTCAGCGCGAGCGCGGTGACGTCGTGCGGCAGCTCGAGCATCTCGAACGACATGCAGTTCTCGAGTCCGTGGATTCGGCAGATGCCGTCGGCGACCGACAGCACCGTGCCGACCTCGGTCAAGTCGGCGCTCTCGGTGTCCAGGCCCTCGATCCGGCTGCGCAGGATCGAGGTGATCTCGTCAGGCTTGATCTCCACTTGAGTTGCTCCTTGGCGCGAGGGTAGCTACGCCCGCGCGACTTGCTGTCGAAGTTTTTCCAGACGGTTCCTGATCGAGGCGTCGAGCACGAAATTGCCCACGCGAAGCACCACGCCCCCGATGATCTCCGGGTCGACGCTGCTCGAGAGCTCGATCGTGCGGCCGAGCTGCTTGCCGATCGACTCGCCGATACCGCTCACGGTCCGCTCGTCGAGCGCCACGGCACTAGTGACCTCGACCGGCAGCAGCCTGTGCTCCTCCTCCCAGAGCTGCTCGAATCGCGCCTGGATTCGGAAGATCACCGGCATCCGGTGGCGCTCGAGCAGTGCCTCCAGGAAGTTCATGAAGATCGCGTCCGCCCCGTCTACGGCGCGGTGAAGCGCGTCCTTCTTCTCATCCACGGAGAAGTAGGGAGAGAAGAAGAACTGCGTCAGGTCACGGCTGTTCCTCAGCGCGTCGGCGAACTGGCCGAGCTGCTCGTGGACCTGGTCGAGCGTGTCACGGTCCTTGGCGGCCTCGAACAGCGCGCGCGCGTAGACCTCGGCTACTTCCTCCAATGGGCCTCCCTCCCGCCCAGGACCGAGCTCATCCCTGGCCTCCGGCGGCCAGCGCGCTGAAGTCCAGCTCCGCGAGCGTCTCCTCGACCAGCCGGCGCTGGTCGTCTTCGGTGAGGACCTTGCGCGTGACCCGCTCGGTGGCCATCACCGTCAGGTCGGCGACCTCCGCTCGGATCTCCTGAATCGCCCGGCGGGTCTCCGCCTCGATGTCGCGGCGGGTCTGCTCCAGCAGTTGCTCGCGACGCGCCTTGGCGTCCGCCTCGGACTCGCGCTCGTGGGTGTCGGCGGCCTTGCGGGCACGCTCGATGATCTCCTGGGCCTGCTCGCGCGCCTCGGCCAGCCGCGCGCGGTACTCGGCCAGCAGCTCGTCGGCCTGGCGTCGCATCTGATCGGCGGTATCGATCGCCTCCTCGATCGCGTGCTGCCGGCGGTCGAGTGCCGCGGAGATACGAGGGAATGCGACCTTGCGCAGGATGAACAGCGAGACCCCGAACAGCACGAGCGTCCAGACCATCAGTCCGACGTTGGGTGTGATCAGGAAGGAGCCGCTCGAGGCGACGGGCATGAGGATGGCGGCCGGCATCATCTATGTGAGGACGTAGGAGAGGAGACCCGCAACGAGGCCGTAGAAGAAGACGGCTTCGGTCAGCGCGAATCCGAGCCACTGGATGCTCGTGATCTCATCGCGCATCTCCGGCTGACGGGTCACCGCCTCGATCACCTTCCCGAAGATGATCCCGATGCCGACGCCGGCGCCGACGGCACCGAGGCCTCCACCGACCGCGATCCCGAAGCCCTTGGTAATCCCCGATGCGGCGGCGGCCAGAGAAAGGACATGTGACAACACTTGAACTCAGCTCCTTTTGGCTAGTGGTGAGTGACGGCGCCGGCGATGTAGATCGCTGCGAGCGTCGCGAAGATGAAGGCTTGAAGCGTGGCGATCAGGCCCAGCTCGAACAGGTAAACCAGAACCGCGACAGGCAGGAGCGCCCAGCCGAGGAACGACAGGCCGAGGATCACCGCCAGGCCTCCGGCCATGAACAGGATGATCAGGTGGCCGGCGAGGATGTTGGCGAAGAGCCGGACCGTCAGCGAGATCAGCCGCGTGAACGTGGAGATGACCTCGAGCGGGAAGATCAGCAGCAGGATCCCACCGTGCACGCCGCTCGGGACCAGGCTCTTGATGTACCCGATCGGGCCTTGCTTTTGGATCCCTACGACGTTGAAGATCACGAACACGACGATCGCCAGGACCAGCGGCACCGAGATGTTCGCGGTAGCGGCGTACAGCGCGAACGAGGGGATGTGCGCCCCGAACAGATTGAACTTCTGCGCGCTGTTGGTCGGGAGCGGCAGGTAGCCGATGATGTTCGACCACCACAGGAACAGGAACAGCGCGCCGAGGAACGGGAACCACGTGCGCGCCATCGAGTCGGGCATGTTTCCGCGGGTGATGTTGTCGCGCAGCAGCGAGAAGAGGACCTCGACGGCGGTCTGCACCTTGTTGGGCCGCGCCTGCATCCGCCGGGAGATCCACAGCATCGTCCCGGTCGTGAGAATCGACGCCAAGAGCAGGTAGACGACCGCGCGGTTGATGCTGAAGATCCCCCAGTGCGTCCAATTGATCAGCTTGAACTCGTTCTGGATCTGGAAGCTGTTGTTCCTGTGGCCGAAGCCGAGGGCGGCGACCAGGATGATCGTCCCGCCCAGCCAGATGCCGGCCAGTATCCAGAGGATCTGCTTGGTGGAGAGGTTGTTGAGGCGCCCGACGCTCACGCCTTGCCCCCAATCCGGGTGGTCGCCGAGATGGCGAGTTGCACGGTGAACGCGACGACGACGACGACAAGCGCGGTCAGACCAGCGTCCCGCCCTCCCTGCGAGCGCGCGATGATGATCGCGATCGCGAGCAGAAACAGCCGTGAGAGCATGAACCCGAGCCGGGTGCTGATGTCGGTCCGCGGATTCGCGTGGAGCGCCTTGTTGCGTTCGAGGGCCTCGCCCGCTGCGCGCAGCGCGATCCACACCCCGCCGCCGATCGCGTAGCCGGTCGCCGAGACGCCGATCGCGATCATGATCGGCGCCGCGACCACGACCAACACGACGTCGAAATACCGCAGCAGAAGCGGCTCAGGCGTCATGGAAGCGCTTATCGAGGACATAGATTCGGCTGGCAACGTCCATCCCGAAAAGCGGAGGACGGCGTAAGGGCATCTCTTCGGTAACTGCTGATCAAGGATGGGGCTGCTAGGACCGCCGCAAGGGTAGCTGCACGGAAGCGAACGCGAGCGGTGCAACGCGGCCTGCACTCGGGCTGCGGCTCCGGCGCAACGGCAGGCAGCGTCACGAGGCTGCGGCGCCAACAGTACCGGTTCGCGGTGTTTATCGCGCGCCGATTGGGGTTCCCCGGGGGCGCAGCCGCGGCTTCGGGAGCTGCCCCTCCGCCCAGGCCGCGGCGAGGCTCGCGCGGGGCAGTCCCAGCGCCCCTTCGTAGACCAGGTAGCGGGGCTCCCAGCGGGGAAAGAACTTTGCGTTGAAGCGGTACAGGCTCTCGATCTGGAAGAACGGATTGCCGAGTGCCACCAACCTGCCGAGCACCCGCTCGTGCCGCCGCGCAGGGCTGTGCATCCACTTCGCAAACGTCGCGAAGTTGAGCGACAGCTCGCGCAGTCCCCGGTCGCGTAGCAGTTCGGCGCCACGGGCGACCAGGAATTCGGTCAGGCCGTTGGGTGTGGCTGGGTCACGGCGCATGAAGGAGAGCGAGACGGCGTCACGCCCGTACACGGGGACGAAGTGAAGGACGCCGCGGATCGCCCCGTCCGCGTCTCGCGCCAGCAGGACCAGGGTGTCCGCGCACTGCCGGCCGGCAACCGAGTCCATCGCCATCGAGAAGCCGCGCTCGGGGGCCCCTTGGCGGCCCAGCTCGAGCACTCGCTCGACCTCGGCGATCGTGGCGGGCTCAAGCTCTGAAACCTCGCGGAGCTCGGCCTCGTAGCCGGCCTTGGTCAGCCGCGTGACCGACTGGCGGACCTTGCGTATCGGCCGGCCCTCCAGCGAGAAGCGCTCGAGCTCCATAATCGCCTCGTCACCCAGATACAGCGTTCGCAGGCCGAGCTGCTCGTAGCGGGGGCGCAGTCGCTCGCTGGCGCCCACGGCGCCGAGCTTCAGGCCGCGAGCGTCGGCGAACGCCCGCAGCTCGGCGAGCAGCGGCCCGATCGCAGCCGGCGGGCCGACCGGGTCACCGGACAGCAGCAGCACGCCGTTCTCGATCCTGTAACCGACGAACGCGGAGCCGTCCTCGGAGAAGTAGTACTGCTTGTCCGAGCGGAGCTTGAAGAACGAGAGCGTGTCGGTGCCGTGGGCACGGACGAGCTTGGCGGCGAGGCCGCGAGCGGCCGGGTCGGGGAGCGACCGCGGCGCCGCCAGCGGGCGGAAGATCACGTACGCGATCGCGATCAGCGTGCCGAGCTCGATCAGGTGGACCGTCAGCGGGATCCACGCGAAGTGGGTATGAAGCGCCGCGTGGCGCGCAAAGTGGACCGGACCGGGCTGCCAGCGAAGCAGGTCGCCCGTCTCACGGAGGATCGCGCCGACCGACGGGTGACCCGGCGACGCCGCGATCGCAACCGCCGCAAGGCACAACCCCAGGAGGCCGAGCACCGGCACGCGCCAGATCGCCGAGCGAAGCGTGACGGGATCGTGGCGGACGCGGAACGCATCGCGGCCGCCAAGCAGGATCGCCGCCGCGGCCCACGTGACGAGCATCTCCTCCACGTCGAGACCCTTGAGCAGGTCGAATGCCCCGAGCGCGAGCATCAGCACGACCGCTGCACGCCAGGCCCGCCGCCGGCGCTTGAGCAGGTACGGCGCCACCAGCAGCAGCGCGGCCCCGGTCGGGAGCGCCAGCGCATGGAACAGGCGCATCGCCTCGACCGGCTCGAACTCAAGCAGGAGGTGACCACGCCAGCGGATGTTCGGCGTCAGCGCCGAGGCGATGTTGACCACTCCGACGAAGGCCGCAGCGAGGGCGGCCACCGCGGGCAGGCGGCGTGAGAAACGGGACATGGAGAGCGTCACGAACCTGGATCGACTATCGGTCTAAGCTTCCCGCGCGTCGCGGCCGAAAACATGGGTATGAGGCGCTGCGGACCGATGTCGCTGGTGAGGGTACCGCGCTCCTGCGCTGTGGTTACGGCGCTGGCGGCGCTATTCCTGCTCTGCGCCGGCGTCGGCAGCGCCGCCGCGAGCGCGTTCCTGCCCCCGCCCGGCAAGGTCTTCCAGGGGGTCGCGGGTCAGCCGATCCAGGCCTACGAGGCGGCCACCGGCAAGCACCCGGCCGTCTACGAGGAGTTCCTCGCCTGGGGTCAGTACGTCCCGGGCATCGCCGCCGATGCAATGGGCGCCCGGGCCCGGCTGATGATCATGATCAGCACGCAATCCGGGGCGCAGGAGCAGATCACCCCCGCGGGGATCGCAAGCGGGCAGGGTGACGCCTGGCTGATCTCGCTTCAGAACTCGCTCGCAGCGAGCGGCCTTGTGACCTACGTCCGGCTGATGGCCGAGATGGACGGCTACTGGAACGCCTTCTCGGCGTTCAACGCGAACGGGTCCTGGCGTGGGGCCGCGCATTCAAGCGGCGAGTACAAGCAGGCCTGGCGGCGGGTCACGTTGATCATGCGCGGCGGCAGCCTCGCGCACATCGACGCCGTCCTTCACCGCCTGGGGCTACCGCCGCTTCACGCCCGTCACGACCTCCCGCAGGCCAGGGTGGCGATGCTGTGGGTGCCGCAGGTCGCCCCGGGAGACCCGGACGTCGCCGGCAACCAGCCCGGCAACTACTGGCCCGGGCGCGCCTGGGTCGACTGGGTCGGGACCGACTTCTACTCGTTCGCGCCCAACTTCGCGGGCCTGAACGCCTTTTACAACGCCTACCCCGGATTCCCGTTCGTGTTCGGCGAGTACGCAGTCGGCGAGACCTCCGACGACCCCGGGTTCATCGATGCCCTGTTCGGCTGGGGGGCGGCCCATCCGCGGGTGCGGATGATGATCTACAACATGGGGGTGCGCACGGACGGACCCTTCCGGCTGTTCCGTTTCCCGCAGTCCTCACGCGCGCTCCGCCACGCGGTCGCGGGCTCGAGGTTCCCGGCGTTCGCGTCGGAGTTCACGCCCTGAGAAGCGCGACTGCGCGGGGCGCGCGCTAGCCGAGCTCGCCGAGCTTCGTGTCGACTTGCCGGCGTTTGTCGGAGAGCTCGCGCTCGAGCTCCTCGAGCTCCCGGCGGCGGCGCTTGACGAGCTCCAGCTGGGTCGTGATGTGCCCGCGGGCCTCGCCCAGCAGCCGGCGCCGCGTTTGCGGGTCCTCCGACTGGCGATACTCCTGCCTGATCTCGGCGCGCGCGGTCTCCGCCTCCAGGAGCTGGGAGAGCTGCTCGAGCGAGAGGCCCAGCAGGTCGCGCAGCCGGATGATCTCGCGGACCCGTTCGACGTCGGCCTGCGAGTACCAGCGGTGCTTGCCCTGCTCGCGCTCGCCGGCTTCAGGCAGCAGCCCGATCTCCTCGTAGTAGCGGATCGTTCGCGGCGTGGTCCCGGTCAGCTCGGCGACCTCGCCGATCCTTAGCTTCTCGGCGGTCGCGGTCATGCGGCGACCTTCACCGCGGCGGCCTCGGTCTCCTCCTCGACGCTTTCGGCGCTATGGCGCGGCCGAGCAGCGGCCACGAACGCTCCCAGCACGGAGACGGCGGCCAGGCACCACAGCGCCGTGTGCATGTTGGCGATGAACGGGTCGAGCTGGGCGGTCGAGATGTGCTTTGCGAGGCCGGAGAAGACCCCCCACAGAACCGTCTTCGGCACGGCCGAGGTGACGACCGCGAGCACGAACGCGATCGAGATCACGGCGCCCGTGTTCTGAACGAGCACTCGCGCGCCTGCCGCGATTCCGCGGCGGTGCGGCGCGACGGTCCCCATCATCGCGGCAGTGTTGGGCGAATTGAACATTCCGCTCCCTACGCCGACCAGGAACAGGTAGGTGCCGCTGGCCCAGTAGCTCGAGTCGCGCTCGAGCGTCGTCATCAGCGCGAGCCCCAGCGCGCCGACGAGCATGCCCATCACCGCCAGCCCGCGGGAGCCCCGGCGATCGGCCCAGATCCCTGCCAATGGTGAGGAGATCAGCATGCCCACCGCCATCGGGGCGAGCTTGATCCCCGCCAGCAGCGGCGAGTTGCCCTGGACCCCCTGGAAGTAGAAGACGAACAGGAACAGGAGCGCGAACCGCGAGAGCCCATTGATGAACGCGGCGGCCGATGCGGCTGCGAACAGGCGGTTCTTGAAGATCGTGAGGTCGAGCATCGGCGCCCGGTGGTGGCGTTCGATCACGACGAACGCCGGCAGCAGTACGGCCGCGGCGATCAGCCCGCCGATCACGAGCGGGTTGTTCCAGCCGGAGATTCCGCCCTTGGAGAGCCCCAGGACGAGCCCGGTCAGACCGACCAGGAACGTGGCCGTACCGGCGAAGTCGAACGTCGTCACCTCGTCACGGCCGGTCAGCTCGCGCAGGATCGCCCAAGCCCAGAGGCTTCCAACCAGCGCCAGCGGGACGTTGAACCAGAACACCCAGGTCCAGTTGAGCAAGACCAGCGCGCCACCCAGCACCGGCCCGATCACGAGTCCGACAGCGGCGACCATCGTGTTCGTCCCCATCGCGAGGCCCAGCTGCTCACGGGGGAACGCGTCGGTGACGATCGCCGCCGCGTTGGCGAATAGGAACGAGCCGCCGATTCCCTGGAGGATCCGCCACAGGATCAGCTGTGTGCCGTTGGCCGCGAAGCCCGCGCCGAGCGAGGCGAGCCCGAACACCACGAATCCGCCGATGAACGCCTTCTTGCGGCCGAACTGATCGGACAGGCGCCCGGCGCTCAGCACGAGCACCGTCGAGGCGATCATGTAGACGAGGATCACCCACACCAGCTCCAGCAGGCTCGTGTGGAGGCTCCGCTCGAGGTCCGGCAGCGCGATGATCAGCGTGCCGGAATTGATCGTCGCGAGCAGCATCCCGAGGCTCGTACACGACAGCGCCCACCACTTGTAGGAGTCGTGACCGGCGCTGACGCCGATCCGTCGGGAGGGTTCTGTCACAGTGTCCGTCGCAGCCAGCGGTCCGTTCCTTGCACTCGCGGAATTGAATTCTTACGTAAACGTCAGGATAGCGCAGGACTGACCGTCCTGCTTCCACGCCGGCCGCTATGACTCGAACGCCGCCACCGTCGCCAGGATCACGAACGCCGCGACGAGCGCGGCGCCCTCGAACGCCGTCGCTTCCCCGTCACCGGTGATCTGCCAGACGATCACCGCGGTCCCGAACAGCGCACCCGCGTAGACCGGCGCAATCGAGAACGTCAGCGTCGTGGCGGTCAACAGCGAGACGAGCACCAGTACCGGGTAGAGGAAGGCGGCGATCTGGGCGACTGAGTTCTTCACGACCGAGATCGCTAACTCGGAGCGCCCCTTGGTGGCGAGCACGATCCCGGCGACGTTCTCGACGGCGTTGCCGGCGATCGCGACGATCACGAGCCCAGCGAACGCCTTAGAGATGTGGAGCGTGTGGATCGTTGGCTGAAGCGCGTGGATGAACCAGTCCGAGACGAACGCGGCGGCCGTTCCGGCGACGACCAGCAGACCGACGCTCGTCGTCACCGACAGACGCGCCTCCTCGGTCTTGTCCTGGGGCGCACTGGCATCTGACTGCAGGTATTGGCGCAGCCACGCTCCGTATACCAGCAGGATTGCCACGGCCCCCACGATCGAGATCGTCTTCACGTGATGGGTGACGGGATCGTGCGATGAATCGCTCAGAGCAATGAGGACGAAGATGAACGTCGAGACGAGCAGCAGCGTCGCGGTGTCGTTGGGCAGTCGGGGGTTGAACCTCATCACGCCGTCGCGCGCACGGGCCGAGCCGGCGACGATCACGAGCCCGAGGACGAGCAGGGCATTGACGAGGATCGAGCCGATGATCGCCGTCTCGGCGACGATCACCTGCCCCGCGTTCAGCGCGAAGATCACGACGAAGAACTCCGGCAGGTTGGCGACCGTCGCCTGTAACAGGCCGGTCGTCGCCGCCCCGGACCTGCGGCCCACCTGCTCGACGGCGAATGAGACGACCCACGCGATCCCGGCGAGCGCGACCGTGGCCAGCGCGAACGCGACCTCGGCGGACACGCCGTGTGCGTACCGGGCGACGCCTGCGAGCGCGGTCACGATCGCGGTCGCGCCGAGCAGCAGGCGCTCGCCTGTCGTAAGTCCGCTCAGCGCCGCTGTTCCCGCTGGTCGACTTGACGCTCGCGCGGGCCTCCGTTGACCCTCTCGAACTCACCGGTCTCGAACTCCTGCCGCACGCGCTCGTCGATCTCGTGCTCGCTGGTGTCCGGGTCGGTGCTTCGGAGCTCGCGCACCCGGGACCGGCGGAACTTGAGGATCTCCAGCACGTACACGAGGTACACGCTCGCTGCAATCGCGATCAGCCCGATCACGATCATCAGCGACAGCCAGCCGGCGCGGTAATGGCCGTGATGATCCGAATACGGCACGAAGCGCAGCGCGATCGCCACGCCCGCGAGCATCAGCGTCCACCCGTACAGATATGCGACCGTCTTGCGCTGGCTGAAGCCGATCCTCGACATCCGGTGATGGAAGTGGTTGGCATCGGCGGACCACGGCTTGCGGCGGTACTTGAGCCGCTTGGCGACGACGAACCCGGTGTCCAGGAACGGCACGGCGAGGATCACCAGCGGGACCGCGAGCGCGATTACCACGTTCGTCTTCAGCGACCCCAGCACCGCGACCACGCCGAGCAGGTAGCCGAGCAGGTTCGCCCCTGAGTCGCCCATGAACACCGACGCGGGCGGGAAGTTGTGGACCAGGAAGCCGAGCGCGGCCCCGGCGGTCAGCGCCGCCAGGATCGCGGCGCTGTTGATCCCCAGGTCGAACGCGATCACCGAGAACGCGATCCCGTCGATCGCACACAGGCCAGCGGCGAGGCCGTCGACCCCATCGGAGAAGTTGACCACGTTCATCAACCCCACCAGCCAGATCACAGTGATCACTCCGCCCTCGTTGGGGAACTGCAGCGCCCCGACGAACGGGAGGGTCACGTCGGTCACGACGGCTCCCGCCTCGACCGCGATCACTGCCGCGCCGATCTGCCCGAGCAGCTTGAGCAGCGGCGGCAGGGGACGCCAGTCGTCGATCGCGCCCACGAGCGCGATCAGGCACGCACCCGCGATCATCGTCCACGTGTGGACGGTCTCGCTCGAGCCGCGCAGCGCGTGGGCGACGTGCGGGAGCCTGATCGTCGCTGGCAGCCAGACTGCGCTCGCGAGGACCACGCCGGCGAGGATCGCCAGTCCTCCCAGCAGCGGCGTCACGCGCTGCGAGAGCCCGCGCTCGCTCGGCATTGAGACGGCACCGATCCGTCGCGCGAATCTCGCCGCGACGGGCGTGAGCACCGTGGCGACGACCATCGCCACCACGAAGGCGAGCACGGCGTCGAGATACATGCGCTGCGAAGGATCGCATCCGGCAAGGACTGCGGGCGCTGGGGTGGCCGCTCAGCTTCAGCCGGAGGCGCAACTCTGCTGGCAAATGTGTCTATCTGCCACATGCGGCAGCAATGCTGGCCGGCAGCGAGCTCGGGGCGCCCGATGGCGGCGCTACGCCACGGCCGCGGCGCCGAGCCGCGCGTACAGCGGGTAGCGCTCGGCGACCTGGGCCGCGCGCTCGGCCAGCTCTGGCTGGCGCTCGTCGAACGACTCGGTGGTCAGCGCCTCGGCGATGATCCGCCCGACCTCGACGAAGTCCTCGTTCTGGAGGCCGCGGGTCGCGAGCGCCGGGGTCCCGATCCGCAGCCCGCTTGAGACGGCCGGCGGCCGCGGGTCGAACGGGACCGCGTTGCGGTTGACGGTGATCCCGACCGCCGCGAGCCGGTCCTCGGCCTGCTTGCCGTCGAGCTCTGACTCGCGCAGGTCGCACAGCACGAGGTGGACATCGGTGCCGCCCGTCAGCACATTCACCCCGTCGCCGGCGCCGAGCAGCTCGGCGGCCAGCGCCTTGGCGCCCTCCACCGTGCGCACCTGGCGCTCGCGGAACGCCTCCGAGCTGGCGATCAGCAGCGCGGTCGCCTTGCCGGCGATTATGTGCTCGAGCGGACCCCCTTGCTGGCCCGGGAAGACGGCGGAGTCGATCTTCTTGGCGAGCTCCTCGGTCGAGAGGATCATCCCGCCGCGGCCGCCGCCGATCGTCTTGTGGATCGTGGTCGTGACCACGTCGGCGTACGGGATCGGGCTGGGGTGCAGGCCCGCCGCCACGAGCCCCGCGAAGTGGGCCATGTCGACGATCAGGTAGGCCCCGACGCCGTCGGCGATCGCGCGGAACCGCTCGAAGTCGAGGAACCGCGGATACGCCGACCACCCCGCGAGGATCGCCTTCGGGCGGCGCTCCCGGGCGAGCTGCTCGACCTCGTCCATGTCGATCAGACTGGTCTCGGCGTCGACGTGGTACGGGACGATGTCGTAGAGCTTCCCGGAGAAGTTGATCTTCATCCCGTGCGTGAGGTGGCCGCCGTGGGCCAGCTCGAGCCCCATCAGCGTGTCGCCGGGCTGCAGCAGCGCCTGATAGGCGGCCTCGTTCGCCTGGGCCCCCGAGTGCGGCTGGACGTTGGCGTGCTCGGCGCCGAACAGCGCCCGCGCCCGGTCGATTGCGAGTTGCTCGGCGATGTCGATGAACTCGCAGCCGCCGTAGTAGCGCCGCCCGGGGTAGCCCTCCGCGTACTTGTTGGTGAGGACCGAGCCCTGGGCCTCGAGCACCGCCAGCGGCACGAAGTTCTCCGAGGCGATCATCTCGAGCGTCCGTTGCTGCCGGTCGAGCTCCCGCGCCAGCACGTCGGCGATCTGGGGATCGACCTCGGCGAGCGGGCGGTTGAAGAAGTCGGTCGGAAGCTCGGGGGTCATCTGTGGCCGACGATACCACCGGGGGTGGCTGCCACCACGACGCGTCGAGGGTGGCCGAAAAACGGACGCATGGCGACCGTTTCTCGGCCAACCCCCGGGGCTCAGGTCGTCGCGAGGACCACGGCGAGGTCGGCGGCGTCCCACACCACGGTCGCCTCGAAGCCGGCAGCGCGCAGCCACCGCAGCTGTTCGGCCACCGGGCTGGGCTTGTCGAATCCGGGTGTCAGCGGAACCCCGGCGCTCCCCGGGTCCGTGGGGACCACGACGTCGGCGAGCGCGAACCGCCCGCCCGGAGCGAGCGCCGAGCGCACCCGCCGGAAGAGGTCCGCCTTGTCGGCGGCGTCGAGGTGGTGCACGGCGAGGGCGCTTGCGACCAGGTCAAAGGGCCCCGGAGGCAGCTCCTCCTCGAGCCTGGCCACGCGGAGCTCCACCCGCTCGGCCGGCAGCGCCTGCCGAGCGGCGCCCAGCATCTTCGGGCTCGCGTCGATCCCGGTGAGCGACGCATCAGGATGGCGCTCGAGCAGAAGCGCCGCCGTGACCCCGGTCCCCGTCCCCAGCTCGAGGATCCGCCGGGCACCCGAGCCGCTCGCCTCGACCAGCTCGCGCTGAAGCCGGTCGTACGACGGCACGTCGGAGCGAATCTCCCGCTCGTAGGTCGCCGGATGGAAGTGGAATTGACCACCAAGTGCGTCGAACAGCTCCTCCTCCCCCACCGCCCCGGGCCGGATCACCAGCCACGACCCGTCCTTCTCGTAGTGCCGGAGGTCGATCACGGTCGACGCCGTCCCCGGGAGCTCGCCGCCGTCGAGCACCAGGTCCGCCACCCGGCGGATCGCCTCGGGGACGTCCTCGAGCCGGCGCGGGTCGGCCCCACCCGCCAGGTTGGCGCTCGACTGAAGCACCGGCCAGCGGACCCCGGCCAGCCGATCCACGCGCGGGACCCGCAGCCCCAGCGTCCCCGGGTCGTCTCCGCACGCCAGCGGGAACCGCTGCGCAGGATTGGGCAAGAGCAGGCTGACCGCCCCCGGTAGCAGCCGGCGCATCGCGTCACGGGTCCGCTCGCCGAGTTCGGGCATCGCCTCCAGCGCGACATCGAGGTTGAAGAACATCACCGCCGAGGGCTTGTCGAGCCGCCGCCGCTTGAACCGGTACAGGCGCTCCACCGCCACCCGGTTGCTCGGATCACAGGCCAGCCCGTAGACGGTGTCGGCGGGGAACACGGCGACCCCGCCCACCGCCATGCACCGCTCGAACGCCTCGGCGTCGCTCACCGCCGCGCGAGTACGACCCGCTCGTGCCCGGCCAGATCCCGCAGGACCGCTACCGAGCCAAACCCGGCACGTTCGAGGAGACCGCGCACGCTCACGGCCTGATCGGCCCCGATCTCCAGCGCCGCGACCGGAATCCCCTCGAGCATCGTGACCAGCCGGCGGATCACATCTAGCCCATCCGCGCCCCCGTCAAGCGCCGAGGCGGGCTCATGGCGGGCGATCTCGGGCGCCAGCTCCGCCCCCGTCTCCACATACGGCAGGTTCGCGAGGACCGCGTCAAACGGCCCCTTGACCCCCTCGAGCAGATCCGCCCGGACGAAGCTCACATCGAGCCCCAGTCGCTCGGCGTTGGCCCGCGCGACCGCCAGCGCGGCGTCGCTGACGTCCGTGGCGGTGAGCGACAGGTCGGGCCGCTCGTCCTTCAGCGCCAGCGCGACGGCGCCGCTCCCGGTGCCGACGTCGACGACGCGCGCTCCCGCGGGCAGCCCCAGGCCGACCTCGACGAGCAGCTCGGTCTCCGGGCGCGGGATCAGCACCCGCGGGTCGACCGCGAGCGTGAGGTGGCGGAACTCCTTGCGCGCCAGGATGTACGCGACGGGCTCGCGCGCCGCGCGGCGGGAGACCAGCGCCGTGAACCGCTTCGCCGCTGGCACATCGAGTGGGAGCTCCGCGTCGAGCACGAGCCGCGCGCGCCCCACCTCCAGCACCTCCGCCAACAGGAGCTCGGCGTCGAGCCGCGGAGTCTCGCACCCCGCCTCCTCCAGCACACCGGTCGCGCCGGCGAGCGCCTCGCGGATCGTCGGCGCGACGGCCGCCTCAGGCAACCGCCCGCTCCTCCAGCCGGCGGCGCTTCTCGTCGTCCTGGAGCGCGTCGGTGAACTCGTCGAGCTCGCCCATCAGGACCCCGTCGAGGTCGTGCGAGCGCAACCCGATGCGGTGGTCGGTGACGCGCCTCTCGGGGAAGTTGTAGGTGCGGATCTTCTCGGCGCGCTCGCCGGTGCCGACCTGCGCTTGGCGCGAGGCGGCCTGCTCCGCCTGCTGCTCGGCCAGCGCGCGCTCGTACAGCCGGGCGCGGAGCACGCGCATCGCGCGCTCCCGGTTCTGGAGCTGGGACTTCTCATCCTGCATCGAAACGACGATCCCGGTCGGCTTGTGCGTGATCCGCACCGCCGAGTCGGTCGTGTTGACCGACTGCCCGCCCGGCCCCGAGCTCCTGTAGACGTCGACCTGGAGGTCGTTCGGGTCGATCTGGACCTCCACGTCGTCGGCTTCGGGCAGTACCGCCACGGTAGCGGTCGAGGTATGGATCCGGCCCTGGGACTCGGTCTCGGGGACGCGCTGGACGCGGTGGGTGCCGCCCTCGAACTTGAACACCGAGTAGGCCCCGTCGCCCTTGACCGCGAACGTGTAGGACCCGTCGCCGATCGAGAGCGGCTCGACCTGGAACCCGCGGCGCTCGGCGTAGCGGGTGAGCATCCGGAACAGATCCCCCGCCCACAGCGCCGCCTCGTCTCCCCCCGTCCCCGGCCGGATCTCGACGATCACGTTCTTGTCGTCGTTCGGATCGCGCTCCACCATCGCCACGCGGATCTCGTCCTCCAGGTCCTCCATCCGCTTGCGCGAGGACTCGAGCAGCGCCCGGAGCTCCGGATCTTCGCCGTCCTCGGCGAGCAGCTCGCGCGCGCCCTCCAGGTCGTCGGCGGCGCGCCGGTAGTCGGCCGCGAGCTTGGCGGCCGGCTCGAGCTCGCTGTAGGACCTGCTGGCGGCGCGAAACCGCTCCCGGTCCCCGATCACCGCGGGGTCCGAGAGCTCATCCTGGAGCTCGCCGAAGCGAGTCTCGATCTGGGAGACGAGGTCGTCGATCATCGCCTCCGAGTTTAGGCCCGCCTACGCGGGGACCGACTCTCGCTCCGGCAGCGGAACCAGCTCGTATTCGGCGGGGTCGAGCGCCCGCACCCGTTGTTCGTACTCGCGCATGTACCCGGGCCAGTTGGTCACGATCCTGCCGGCGCGGTCGCGGTACCAGGAGTTGCAGTCGAGCCAAGCCGTGCCGGCGAAGCGCAACTGGAGCTCGCGGTCGCTGGCGGCCTCTACCTCGGGGCGCACCTCGATCGCGGCGGCGCCACGGTCCCGCACGCGCTCGAGCGCCTGCCTGATGTAGCGGGCCTGCGCCTCCAGGTAGACGATGATCGAGCCGCCCGAGGTGTTGGTGTTGGGTCCGTACATCACGAACAGCGACGGGAAGCCCGGCACCGCCATCCCCAGGTGGGCGTGCGGGCCGCCGGCCCACTCATCTCGGAGCGTTCGCCCGCCGCTCCCGGTGATCTCCATCGGGAACATGAACTCGGTGGTCCTAAACCCGGTCGCGTAGATGATGCAGTCGACCTCGCGCTCGGCGCCGTCGGCGGTGCGCACCCCGCGCGGCGTGAGCGCGGCGATCCGATCCGTGACGACCTCGACGTTGGGCCGCTGGAGCGCGGGCAGGAACTCCGAGCTGAACAGGATCCGCTTGCAGCCGAAGGTGTAGTCGGGCCATACCTTGCGCCGCACGGCCGGGTCGCGCAGCTGCGAGCGCATGAACGCCGACGACAGCAGCCGGCCGATCCGGCCCCAGGTGCGGGGGTGGCGGATCATCAGCGTGAGCGACTCCGTGTAGAGGTAGATGAACCGCCTTCGCAGCCGCTGCACGCCGGGCACGCGCTCGATCAGCGTCCGGAACCAGTCGGGATAGCCGTGGTTGTTTCGCGCCATGAACCAGTTGCCCGTTCGCTGGAAGACGTGCAGCCGCGCCGCCTGCTCGGCCACCGATGGAACGAACTGAATCGCGCTCGCACCGGAGCCGATCACCGCGATGCGTTTGCCGCGCAGGTCGTAATCGTGATCCCAGCGGGCGGAGTGGAAGGCGTGACCGGCGAACTCGTCCCGGCCCTCGAGCGACGGCATCGCGGGCTCATGGAGCTGGCCCGTGGCAACGATCACCGCGTCCGCCTCCCAGCTGCGCCCGTCGGCGCTGCTCAAGGCCCAGCGCCGCGCCTGATCGTCCCACGCACACGACTTGACCTCGGTGTCCGGGACGACGAGCCGGTCGACGCCATGGTCACGGGCCACGCCCTCGAGGTACTCGAGGATCTCGGGCTGCGGCGAGCACAACCGTGACCAGTCGCGCCGCTGCGCGAACGAGAACGAGTACAGGTGGCTCGGAACGTCGCAGGTGCAGCCCGGATACGTGTTGGCCAACCACGTCCCTCCGAGCCGGGGCGCGCGCTCCAGGATCACGACGTCTTCGAAGCCGTGCCGGCGCAGCTCGATCGCGGCCCCGATCCCACCGAACCCGGCGCCGATGATCACCACCCTCAGGCCTCGCTCGCTATCCACGGCGGGCAAGGCTATCGGCCCTAGGCCACCACTTCGAGCCCGACCAGGTCCTCGCCGGCGGCTTGCGCGCTGCCCTCCACGGCCAGCACCGCCTTCAGCGACGCCACGGCGACCGCGAGCTGCTCGAGGTCCGGCTCGCTCGTGGTCAGCCGCTGCAACTGGAGCCCGGGGTACATGATCACCTGGACCCAGCGCCGCTGGCGATTGCGACCCGCCCATTTGATCAGCTCGAACGAAAGCCCCGCAATCACTGGGACGCCCACGATCCGGGTGAGCACGAGCAGCCACCACGCGGGCAGACCGATCGGCGCGAAGACGAAGATCGCGACGATCATCACCACCAGCAGAAAGCTGGTCCCGCACCGCGGGTGAAGCCGCGAGTACAGCTTGGCCCGCTGGGGGACCAGCTCGTCGTCGGCCTCGTAGCAGGAGATCACCTTGTGCTCGGCGCCGTGGTATTGGAAGACGCGCTTGAGGTCTCTGATCCGGGAGAGCAGCAGCAGGTAGCCGAGGAAGATCGCCGTCCGCAGCACGCCCTCCACCGCCCAGAACGCGACCGAGGATCCCAGCTGATGCTTGACGAGGCTCGTGAGGCTGACCGGAACCACGAAGAACAGCCCGATGGCGAAGCACAACGCCACGACGACGGTGCCAAACCAGACTCCGCTCGGCATCCCCTGTTGGTCGTCCGGAAGCTGCGCGTTGGCAGAGATGCTAAGCGCCCGTAGTCCGATCGACAGCGATTCGACGAGGGCGACGACCCCGCGGATCACGGGCCACCGATACACGCGATGGCGCTTGATCCAGGAGACGAGCGGGAATGACTGCACGTCGATCGCGCCGCTGGGTTTCCGGACCGCGACGGCCCACGTGGAGATGCCGCGCATCATCACGCCCTCCAGCACCGCCTGGCCGCCGACGGGCGCGTCGCGCGACGCAACGAGCTTCGGTTCGTCGCCGCGCGCGCCCATGGGCGTTATGAGCTAAGCGCTCGTAGGGGTGCGGGGACGCCGGCCCTTGGCGACGCGCCGCTGGAAGCGCTCGACCCGACCACCGGTGTCGACCAGCTTCTGCTTGCCGGTGTAGAACGGATGGCAGGCCGAGCAGATCTCGACATGAATCTCGGGCTTCGTCGAACGCGTCATGAACTCGTTGCCGCATGTGCAGCGGACGTGGGCATCGACGTACTCAGGATGGATTTCGGTCTTCATTGCTATCTAGTTTAGCCGCGGTCCAGCGCTGCTCGGCGGACGTTCGGGGAGCGCTCATCCCTGCTCACACGGCCCGGCCCAGCGGTACTGACGCCCCAGCAGGTGCCCCTGCGCGCCGATCCACCGGAACCCGACGTGGAAGCGGTAGACGGCCGGTCCGGCGAGGTTGATGACGGGCTTCTGCTGCTTCCAGACGTCAGCGGGACGCTGCCCGAGCGTCGGGTCGGACGGCGACAGCCACTTGCCGAGGTCGCCGCCGCGCACCTCGGAGTACGCGCCCGCTCCGCGGGGCCTCTCGAGCAGGTTGAACTGAACCTCCATCCGCTCGGTCCCGGCGAGCGGCCGGATCACGGCGGTGATCGCGACGACGCGGTTGAGCGGATTCGAGGACTGACGGCAGATCGGGTCCACGAGCGACGCCCGCGGCGCGTTGGCGGCGCCCGCAGCAGCCGACGCCCAGCCGGCGGCCGTGGCGCCGATCAGGCAGATCAGCAGCGCGCGCCTCATACCGATCTAACAACCGCGGCGCTCGGAAGTTTCATCCCGCGTGCGGCGGCCTCAGCGCTTGGGCAGCATCTGATAGATCGTCCCGAAGCCGATCAGGAACACCGCCTTGCCATCGGTGATCACCGGGGTGAATTCGCCGTCTGGGTACGAGAACACCTGACTGCCGGTGTGAAGGTCGAGCCCTTCGGTCGTGTTGGTCCCGAGCGACGAGTAGTAGACGACGTTCCCCAGGACCGTCGCCGAACCGTCGATCCGTCCCCCCGCCGAGTGGGTCCAGCGGACGCCGCCGCTGTCGGCGTCGTAGGCGCGGAACGTACCGTCGTAAGACCCGACGTAGACCGTCGGCCCGAGTCCAGGCACGTCGGCGACGGCCGGGGAGGAGTAGACGTAGTTGCCGGTCGAGTCGCTCCAGGCCTGCGAGCCGGAGGTCGCCCAGAGCGCATCCACGGCGCCCCCGGTCGTGCCCACGTAAACCCGTCCGAACGCCACCGCCGGGGTCGAGTACACCGTGCCAGAGACGCCGGCCGACCACACCTCCCCGCCGTTGGCGGCGTTCACGGCGTAAACGTGGCCTCCGTAGTCGCCGAAATAGAGCGTGCCGTGGGCGAATGCGGGGCCGCCCTTAACCGAGCCGCTCGCCCCGAAGGTCCAGTTGACGTGCCCGTCATAGGTCCTGAAGGAGTAGACCGTGCCGCCCGAATCGCCCAGGAAGACGCTGAGGCCGTGCACCAGCGGGGAGGATTCGCTTCCACCGGGCAGCGCGTGCGACCAGACGGTCTTGCCGGTCTTCATGGACAACGCCACGACGGCCCCGTTACCTGGGACGGTGGCGCCGGGAGTGGTCGAGAGCAGCGTGAAGAACACGAGCTTGTGCCTGATGTCGAGCGCGGGGGAAGCGGCGGCGAGCGTCCCCACCTTGCGCTCCCAGAGGACCTTGCCGTTGGTCGTCTTCACCGCCTTGGCCGAGCCGTGCTCGTCCTCGAAATACAGCGTGTTGTGGTAGATCACGGGCGGAAACTCGAGCAGCGCCCCGTCGTTGAACCTCCACCCGACGCGGAACGGGGGGTCGAGCTTGTTGCCGCCGGGGAAGGCGCGGGTGCGGGCGAGGTTGAAGCCGTACAGCGGCCACGCCGTGTCGGTCGGCGCCGGGGGCGGCTTGGGCGGGGGCGGCGGCGCGGTGGTGGCCGGGGCGGACGAGACGGGGGGCGGACGGTGCTGCGAGCCTCCGCAACCGCTGATGGCGAGCGCCAACACGGCGACACCGATCGCGGCCACGGCGAGGAGTCCCCGATGCGAGCCGGGACCCGGCATGCGATCAGGTCGTCGTATAGAGCGGCCCGTCGCCGCCCTCGGGCGGGGTCAGCCGGCCGCCCTTGGCCGTGATTGCGCCGCACTGCACGCAGTTTGTGTAGTTGACGATCACGTCGACCATGCCCTCCTGGGGGGCGTCGTCGGGGAGCTCGTAAACGCCGGCCGGGCACATCCATACCCATGACTCCGCGATCTCACGGGGCACCTGCCTCTGCACGCGGATGTGGTTGGGGGCATCGTCGCGGGTCGCGTTCCCGGTGACATACACCGAGGAGAGCTTGTCGAAGGTGTACTTGCCGTCCGGCTTCGGATAGCCGTCCTTCTTGTCTCCGATCGTCATCGGTGCCTCGGCGTCGCGGTGGTTGGGCCACCGCCCGTTGGGGAAGCGGCCGCCCGTGACCACCATCGCGTTGGTGATCGCGCCGCCCACGAAGAAGCCCTTGCTGAACGGCTGCTTCATGTTGCGCGACTTGTAGAGGTCCCTGCCGATCACGGAGTCCTCGACACGCTTGTCGTAGGCCGAGAAGTCGGCACCGCCGCCCTTCAGCCGCTCGAAGATCGCCTCCGCCGCATAGATCCCGGAGTGGATCGCGTAGTGGATCCCCTTCAGGATCGGAACGTTGACCATCCCCGCGCTGTCGCCGCAGATCACCATCCCGGGCGCCGACGGTTTGGGCATCGCCCAGTAGCCGCCCTCCGGAATCGCCTTCGCTCCCCACGTGAGGCGCTTGCCGCCCTCGAGGATCCCCCGGACCAGCTTGGAGGTCTTGAACTGCTGGAGCACGTCGTGGACCGAGAGCGTGGCGTCGGTGTAATCGAGGCCCGCGACGAACCCGATCGAGACCTTGTCCTCGCCCATCGGGTAGATCCAGGAGCCGCCGAACTCGTTCCACTTGGCGCCGTAGCGAAGCGGCCAGCCGAGCGTGTGGATCACGCGGTCAAGCGGCTTGGGGACCTCCCAGACCTCCTTTACCCCGAGCGCCCAGACCTGCGGCTCTCGGCCGTGGGCGAGATTGAACTCCTTGATCGCCGGGCCGGTCAGGTGGCCCCAGGTGCCCTCCGCGAGCACCGTGGCCTTCGCGGTCACGTCCGAGCCGGGCTCGAAGTTGCCAAGCTCCTCGCCATCCTTGCCGCGGCCCTTGTCGCCGGAGCGGACGCCCCGTACGACCCCGTCCTCGACCAACAGCTGCTGAGCGCTGGTCTCGGTCAGGATGTAGGCGCCGGCCTCCTCGGCCTTGCCCGCCATCCACCGCGACAGCTCCGCGACGCTGACCATGTAGTTGCCGTGGTTACGAAACGGAGGCGGCGTCGGCTTGAGCGGCAGCGCCGCGCCGTCGGACAGCATCCAGTAGACGCTGTCCTTGTCGACGGTGCCGTACGTCGGCCACTCCGAGGGCTGCAGATCGGGGAACAGCTCCCTCAGGCCGGAGGGGCGCATCATCGCGCCGCTCAGGTTGTGCGCGCCGCAGGCCTTGCCCTTCTCGATCACCGCGACCGGCACCTCGCCGAGACGCTCCATCACCTCGGGGGCGTCCGCCAGCAACTGGAGCAGCCGGTTGGCGCACGCCAGCCCGGCCGGTCCGCCGCCGACGATGACGACGCCGACGTCGATCCGCTCGTCCTCGGGGTCGAGCTCGCGCTTGACGAACTCCTTGACCGGATCGACCGGCGGCGGGTACTCGCTCGGGGCGACGCCTCCGTTTCGTGACGCCATGCTGGTCAGCCGCCCTTCTTCGCCTTGATCGCCTCGGTCAGCTTGGGCAGGATCTTGTTCAGGTCGCCCACGATCCCGAGGTCGGAGAACTCGAAGATCGGCGCGTTGGCGTCTTTGTTGATCGCGACGATGTTCTCCGAGGACTGCATCCCGACCTTGTGCTGGATCGCGCCCGAGATGCCGGCGGCCAGGTACAGCTTCGGCGACACGGTCTTGCCCGTCTGGCCGATCTGCGCCGCGTAGGGGTACCAGCCGGCGTCGACCACCGCGCGGGTCGCTGCCACCGCGGAGTTGCCGCCGAACGCCTGCGCCAGCGCCTCGGCCAGCTCGAACCCCTCGGGCTTCCCGAGCCCGCGGCCCCCGGCAACGAGGATGTCGGCGCCCTCGATGTCGACGTCCGCGCCGCGCTGCTCGCCGCGCTGGACCATCTCCGCCTGGTTTGACCAGGGCGAATAATCGACGTCGACGTCGATGACCTCGGCGGATCCGCCGTCGACCGCGCGCGTCTCGAACGCGTTGATCCGGCCGATGATGATCCCTAGGCCCCTGTAGCGGGAGACCGAGATCTTCGAGTCCTGCAGGATCGGGCGCTCGGCGACGAGCTTCCCGTCCTCGGCGCGGACGTTGATGACCTCCATCGTCACGCCGCCGCCCGTCCGCGCCGCCAGTCCCGCGCCGATCTCGAACCCCAGCAGACCGCCTCCGAACAGCGCATAGCCATGACCCTGCTCCTCGATCACCTTGGCCATTGCGTCGACCACCGGCTGAGCGAGCCCCTCCGGTCCCCTTGCGCGGAAGGCCTTTGTCGCGCCGTAGGCGCCGAGCGACTGGCACAGCTCGTCGGTCAGGTCATCTCCGCCCAGCACGAGCGCGTGGGCCTCGCCGCCGATCTCCTTGGCCCGGGCCGCCGCCTCGGACACGGCGCCGAGCGAGTTCTTGTTGAACTCGCCCTCGTAGTGAAGGACGTAGGTCAGGATGTCGGCCATCTAGATCAGCTTCCTTTCCTCGAGCCAGGCGACGATCTTCTCGACCGTCTCGTCTGTGTCCTCGTCCTCGATGATCTGTCCCGCCGGCTTTGCCTCGGGGTCGTGGAAGTCGCCGCATTTGACCTGCGAGCCCTCCTCGCCGACCTTGGAGGCCTCGATCCCCACGTCGCCCGTCGCGACGGTCTCGAGCGGCTTCTTGCGCGCGCCCATGATCGCCTTAAGCGAGGGGTAACGGGGCTCGTTGATCGCGTCGCCAACGGAGATCACCGCCGGCAGCGACACCTGGACCGTGTCGTAGCCGTACTCGGCCTGGCGCTCGCAGCGCAGGGCGGGCGGGCCACCATTCTGTACGTCCATCTTGATCACCTGCGTCAGCGACGGCATCTTCAGGTGATCGGCGACGACCGCGCCGATCGTGTAGCACTCGCCGTCGTCCGACTGCTGGCCGAGCAGCACGAGATCGGGGGACTCCTTCTCGAGCGTCTTCGCCAGCGCGTAGCCCGTGGCCGCCACGTCGGACCCGACGAGCGCGTCGTCAGTGAGCTGGATCGAGCGGTCGGCGCCGAGCGATACCGCCTTGTGCAGCGCCCGCACCGACGACTCGGGCCCCATCGTCACCGCGACGATCTCGTCCACCTCGACCGCGCCGCCCTCGCGGATCTGCATCGCGGCCTCGATCGCGTGCGTGTCGTAGGGGTTGAGGTTCTTCTCTCCTGAGCGATCCAACCGCCCCGTCGAGGGATCGATTCGCTTCTCGACGGCGGCGTCCGGGACCTCTTTGACCAGGACGCAAATCTTCAAGTGGTCCTCCTATTGCTTCGAATGGCGGGAAATATACCCGTTGACTGACGAGTCAATCAGTCTCCGTGTGTGTGGTCGCGGCTACCGGTGGTGCTCAGAGTTGCCGACTACTCGGGCCAAACCAGCCCCCCTCACTGGCGACGCCGCACGGCATCGCGAATGAACTCGACGGCCTGCTGCGTCGATGCGCCGGGGGTGAAGACCTCGGCGACGCCGAGCGCCTTGAGCTGCTCCACATCGTCTGAGGGAATCGTCCCCCCGGCAGTGAGGACCACGTCGTCGGCCCCCTGCTCCTTGAGCAGCTCGATTATCCGGGGAACGAGCGTCATGTGGGCACCGGACAGGATCGAGAGGCCAACAGCGTCGGCATCTTCCTGGATCACCGTCTCGACGATCTGCTCGGGTGTCTGGTGCAGGCCGGTGTAGATGACCTCCATTCCAGCGTCGCGGAGCGCTCGGGCAATGATCTTCGCGCCACGATCGTGGCCATCGAGGCCCGGCTTCGCGACGACGACGCGAATCTTTCTCTCGGTCGAGGAGGACATGGTGAGACTCGCAGCCGCGGGATGCGCACGCTGCTGCGGGCGCGGGATTCTAAATGTTCTGGGCGTGCACGACGCCGCTGGCTAGAACGCTGGTGCCTCGCGGTACGTGCCGAACACGACCTGCAGGGTCTCGACGATTTCGCCCTCGGTTGCGTGTGCACGGGTCGCGTCCAGCAGGTAGGGCATCAAGTTCTCATCGGGGTCGCGTGCGGCCCGCTGAAGGCGCTCGAGCGTGGCCTCGACGCGCGCCTGGTCGCGGTGCTCACGCAATGCCCGGACGCGTTCGACTTGGTCGGGCTCGAAGGCGGGATCGATTCGGAGGATGGGTGTCCCGGGGTCATCTCCCTCGGTGTAGGCATTGACTCCGACGACCTTGCGGACGCTGGCCTCGACCTCCTGCTGGTAGCGGAAGGCGGCATCCGCGATTTCGCGCATGGGATAACCGGTCTTGATCGCCTCCACCATCCCGCCGAGCTCGTCGATCTTGGCGAAATACGCGTACGCCTTCTCCTCCATCCGGTCGGTCAGCGCTTCCACGAAGTAGGAGCCGGCGAGCGGGTCGATCGTGTTCGCCACCCCGGTCTCCTCCGCGATGATCTGTTGGGTCCGCAGCGCGACCCTGACCGCCTGCTCGGTTGGGAGCGCGAGCGCCTCGTCGAAGCTGTTGGTGTGCAGCGACTGCGTACCGCCCAGCACGCCCGCGAGCGCCTCGATCGCCGTGCGCACGACATTGTTCAGCGGCTGCTGCGCGGTCAGGGAGACGCCCGCGGTCTGCGTGTGAAACCGCATCAGCAGCGAGCGTTCGTCGCGCGCCTCGAAGGTATCGCGCAGCTCCCGTGCCCAGATCCGACGCGCCGCGCGGTACTTGGCGATCTCCTCGAAGAAGTCGATGTGCGCGTTAAAGAAGAAGCTCAGCCGCGGGGCGAAATCGTCCACGTCGAGCCCGCGCGCGACCGCGTGCTCGACGTAGGTGAGACCGTCCTTGAGCGTGAACGCGAGCTCCTGATCGGCGGTCGAGCCGGCCTCCCGGATGTGGTAGCCGGAGATCGAGATCGGATGCCAGCGCGGCATGCTCCCAGAGCACCACTCGACCATGTCGGTCACCAACCGCATCGCCGGATCGACCGGGAAGCACCACTCCTTCTGCGCGATGTACTCCTTCAGGATGTCGGTCTGGATCGTGCCGGCCAGCTGGTCGGGTCCGATCCCGCGCCGCTCAGCAGCGACGACGTAGAAGGCGAGCATGATCGCCGCGGGCGCGTTGATCGTCATCGACACGCTCACCTGGTCGAGCGGGATCCCCTCGAACAGGGTCTCCATGTCCTCGATCGAGTCGATCGCGACCCCCTCGCGCCCGACCTCCCCGAGCGAGCGGGGATGGTCCGAGTCGTGCCCCATCAACGACGGCATGTCGAACGCCGTCGAAAGTCCGGTCTGCCCATGATCGAGCAGGTAGCGGAAGCGCGCGTTTGTCTCCTTCGCGGTGCCGAACCCCGCGAACTGGCGCATCGTCCACAGCCGTCCCCGGTACATCGACGGGTACACCCCGCGGGTGTAGGGATACTCGCCCGGGAGACCGATCGCCTCGTCGAGGTCGGCCGGCAGATCGCGCTCGGTGTAGAGCGGCTTGACCGGCTCGCCGGAGATCGTGGAGAAGGGCGCGTTGCGCTCGGGGGTGCGCGCGAACTTCTCCCGCTGCCAGCGGTCGGGATCCGTTAGTCGCGGGTCGATCGCCACAGGGCGAAGTGTAGGGGCGGACAGCGCCGGCTCCGTGTAATCCGCGGACGCCGAACACTCGACCCCGCTTGGCTCGTCCCGCGCCCCCCGGCTCAGCGGTTCCGTCCTGGGCGCCAATTACCGTTTTTTTGGAGGGTTACCAATCGAAGCCGAGCCGGGCGTCATGACGAAAGGCGCGGGGCGTTTCGCTGCGTCTGCACGGCAAAGCAAGGAGGCACCATGAGAACGTTGTTTGCATCCCGAGCGACGACTGCTGCTGCGGTCGGCGTCGCTGTTCTGCTGGTCGCCGGCGGCGGGTACGCGGTCGCCAGTGGCGGCGGCACGATCACCGCCTGTGCCCACAAGGACAGCCACGCCCTTTACACCGGCCGGTGCAAGAAGGGCGACCAGAAGCTCACGTGGAACCAGGTCGGGCCGCCCGGACCGAAGGGGGCCACCGGAGCCGCCGGCTCCCAGGGCCCGCAGGGCAATCAGGGAATCCAAGGTAATCAGGGAGTTGCCGGTACCGCGCGGGCGTACGGGTTGGTCTCGACTACCGGGACGCTCACTAGGAGCGCTGGCGTCGTGTCTGTCACAAACCCGACGGCGGGCATCTACTGCATCACGTTGGCGGCGAACATCAGCCCGGCCACTACCGGTGCGGTGGTAACTCCCGATTACTCAACTGACTCGACGAATACGTCAAGCATCACGCACGTCGAGTTCGTCGAGCCGAGCTCTTTCTACAGCTGCACCGCACCGCAGATTGAAGTGCGGACGTTCTCCGTAAGTGCGAGCACGACCCTGGCCAACACAACGACCAACGAGGGTTTCTTCTTCGCTGTTCCGTAGCAACGCTTGAAGAGACAGACGATGTGGGGGGCCGTCCTCGGCTCCCCACATCGTCATCGAAGGAGCGACCGTGTGAGCGTCTCGTAGCGCGACGTCAGGACCGCGACGCGAGCATGCCCCGCCGGGCGGGCCGACGCCCGATGCGCGTGCGCACGCTGCCGCGTAGCTGCCGTCCCCGCCCAGCCAGTACTGCGCTCCCGACTCCCCCGGCGGCGGCGGCGCCAAGCAGTCCCACAGCCGTCTTCAGCCTCCGGCTGAGCCGGTCGAATCGCAGCACCTGCCAGCCGTTCTCTCGTGCCTCAGCCAGCAGCTCCTTGTCCGGGTTGACGACGACCGGGTGGCCCACAGCTCGCAGCATTGGCAGGTCGGACGCGGAATCCGAATACGCGTAGGACTGACTCAAGTCGATCCCCTCGCGTTCGGCCAGGCGCCTGATGGCGCGGGCTTTGTCGGCACCGTAGATGAACAGGCCGGTCGGCTCGCCGGTATACACGCCGTCCTTGGCGGCCGAGAACTGTGAGCCGATGCCGCCGTCGAAGGTGAGCACGTGGGCGAGCATCTCCGCCAACTCCTGGGAGGCTGCGGTGAAGATGTAGACACGGCGGCCTGCGTCTTGGTGCTCGTACGCCAGCGCGAGCATCCGCGGGTAGATGCGCGGCAGGATCCGAGCGAGCACGTCCGGACCCAGCCGCTGAAGATCTCGGACTCGAGTCCCAGTCAGCGAGTCCGAGATCCGATCGCGCAGGGCGTGCGTCGTTTGGTCTGTCGCACCCTGCAGGCGGAAGCGGACGTTTGCCCATCCGTCGGCGATCAACCGCCGGCGGCTCATCAGCCCGGCCTTGTAGGCGGCACGCCCGAACTGGAAGGCCGAAGAGCCCTCCATCAGCGTGCGGTCGAGGTCGAAGAATGCGGCCGCAGGGGCCGCGCGGTCTCCGTCAGCCGCCATTCACTTCGACGATCACCGCATCGCCCTGGCCCCCGCCGGAGCAGATCGCCGCGCAGCCGAGCCCGCCGCCACGCCGGCGGAGCTCGAGCACGAGCGAGCCGAGGATCCGCGCGCCCGACGCCCCGATGGGATGACCGAGAGCGACCGCGCCACCGTTGACATTCACCTTCTCCTCGTCGAGGCCGAGCGTGCGCATCGAGTTGAGAGCCACCGAGGCGAACGCCTCGTTGATCTCCCATAGATCGATCTCGTCGACGTTGAGGCCTGCCTTCTCGAGCGCCTTCTTGGCGGCGTTGGCTGGCGTTCGGGCCAGGTAGGCGAAGTCATCCGCCACCTGGGCGTGGGCGACGATCGTGGCCAGCGCGTGGCGGCCGTTGCCCCGAGCCCAGTCCTCGCTGGCGAGCACGAGCGCGCCGGCGCCGTCGTTGACGCCCGGGGAGTTGCCGGCGGTATGCGAGCCGTCCTTCCCAACGAGGCCAGGCAGCGCCGCGAGCCTCTCGAGCGAGGTGTCGCGCCGCGGTCCCTCGTCGATCTCGACGACGGTCTCCCCCTTCTTCGACTTGATCGTGACCGGAACGATCTCCTCAGGGAGCCGGCCTTCGTCCGTTGCCGCGATCGCCCGCTGGTGGGACCGCAGGGCCCACCGATCCATATCGGCCCGGGTCATCTCGAGCTCGTCGCCGACCTCGGTGGCCTCCACGAACATCTGCTTTCCGGAGAACGGATTGGTGAGCCCATCGTTGATCATCGCGTCGATCGCCGTGGCGTCGCCCATCCGGAACCCGAAGCGCGCCTCCTTGAGCATGTACGGCGCCTTCGACATCGATTCCATCCCGCCGCCCACTCCGACGTCCAGGTCACCGGCGCGAATCGCGTTGTCCAGCAGGCAGGCCGCGCGGATACCCGACGCGCACACCTTGTTGATCGTCTCTGAGGAGACTTCCTTGGGGATCTCGGCCTTGATCTGGGCCTGACGCGAGGGGATCTGGCCCTGCCCGGCCTGAAGGACCTGGCCCATGACCACGTGCTGGACCTGGTCCGGGGAGACCTCCGCGCGCTCCAGGGCGGCCTTGATCGCGGTGCCGCCGAGCTCGGTTGCATCGACGCTCGCCAACCCTCCGCCGAGCTTCCCGATCGGCGTGCGGGCGGCAGACAGGATCACGGTCTTGGGCATCTGATCGGGTCTCCCAATGTTCGGTTTCGGGGTACGGCTCCCCGGTTTCGAGAGCGGGGCGTGGCTCGAATCGTAGTCGTCCTACGACCCGGCGATGACCCCTGCCTGCGCTCGCTTCAAACGCCGATCACGCCAAGGAACCGGCGAAGCAGGGCCATTTTTCCCTCTACGCGGACCCGGCGCATGGCGAGCATTCCGAGCGCCGCACGGCCGCGCCGATCGATTGGGTTGGGCAAACCACCGACCAGCGGAGCAACCATCAGGCTGACCAGATCTGGCAGCTCGCCGCTGATCCGAAGGTCCGGCTCGGCGGCCGGACCGTCCTCCACGATCACCGTGGGATTCCCGAACAGGACCCGCACCGCCGGATACACGTCGCCGAGGTTGAGCTCGACCTCGGCATCGAGATCGACGGCCAGATCGGGCCGGCCCCTGACGCCGCGGTCGACAATCGCAAAGATCGCCGGAGCGAGGCCTCCTTCGACCAGCGTTCCGAGCTCGACCGTTGGAGTGACGTCGGTCATCCGAGGATCCTAGGGGTGACAATCCCTGGATGGACTTCGACCTCACGGATGATCAGCGCCTGCTCCGCTCGACGGTGCGCGACTTCGCCGATCAGGAGATCGGACCCGTCGCCGAAGAGCTCGACCGTACCAAGGCGTTTCCGTACGAGCTCGTGCGTCGCCTGGGCGAGCTCGACCTGATGGGAATCCCGTTCCCGGAGGAGTACGGGGGCGCAGGCAGCGACTCGCTGTCTTATGCACTCGTGGTGGAAGAGCTCGCGCGGGTCGACTCGTCGGTCGCAATCACGCTCTGCGCCCACACGTCGTTGGGGACGCAACCGATCTATTTGTTCGGGTCAGAGGATCAGAAGCAGGAGTGGCTGCCGCAGCTGTGCGCCGGCGACCGGCTCGCGGCGTTCGGCCTGACCGAGCCCGAGGCCGGCTCGGACGCCGGAAACACCCACACCCGCGCGGTGCTCGACGACGGCGAGTGGGTGGTCAACGGGTCCAAGCAGTTCATCACGAACGCCGGCACCGACATCTCGGGGGTGGTGGTGATCACTGCCGTGACCGGGCGCTGGAACGGCCGCGAGGACGGTCGGCGTGAGATCTCCAACATCCTGGTCCCCAACGGCACCCCCGGCTACGAGCCCGGCGAGCCCTACCGGAAGATCGGGTGGAACGCCTCCGACACCCGACCGCTGACGTTCGCCGATTGCCGGGTGCCGGCCGAAAACCTGGTCGGGCGACGCGGCGCAGGGCTGCGCCAGTTCCTGCGGGTCCTCGACATCGGCCGGATCGGGGTCGCCGCGATGGGGGTCGGGCTCGCCCAGGGCGCGCTCGACCAGGCGCTCGCCTACGCCCGGGAGCGCCGCGCGTTCGGTCGCCCGATCTCCAAGTTCCAGACGATCCAGGCCAAGCTCGCCGACCTCTCGGCCGAGATCGACGCCGCCAGGCTCCTCGTCTACAAGGCGGCGTTCCTCAAGGACGCCAATCGCGATTTCACGCTGACCGCGGCGCAGGCGAAGCTGAAGAGCGGGCGCCTGGCCGTGCACGCCGCCGACGAGGCGGTCCAGATCCACGGCGGCTACGGGTACATCGAGGAGTACCCCGTCGCCCGCTTCTATCGCGACGCCAAGGTACTGACGATCGGCGAGGGCACCGACGAGGTTCAGGAGCTAGTGATCGCGCGTCAGCTCGGCGCTTGAGCGCTCGAGGATCGTGCCCGCCGCGCTTGCCGGGTCGAGCTCCCGCGAGACCACCCGGTCCAGCAGCTCCTTGACCTCTGGATCCTCCCGCACCGATGCCTCGAGCTCGCGGCGCATCCGGTAGGTGGCGATCGCCAGGACCTCGTTCATCAGGTTGCGGCGGCGGCGCTCCATCAGCGTCCCCTCGGCCTCGATGTACTCGCGGTGCTCCTCGAGTTTGTCCGCCAGCTCCTCGAGCCCGGTGCCCCGCACGGCTTCGGTCCGAACGATCGGGACCTCCCAGCCCTCGCGCGGCCCGAGCGCCAGGACCCCCCTGATCTCCCTGATCATCGTGTCGGTGAGCGGGTGGTCGGCCTTGTTGACGACGATCACATCGGGGATCTCCATCACGCCGGCCTTGAGCGCCTGGATCGAGTCGCCCGAACCGGGCATCAGCACCAAGACGACAGTGTCGGCGTGGTCGATGATGTCGACCTCCGCCTGACCGACTCCGACGGTCTCGAGCAGCACAACGTCCCGCCCGGATGCGTCCATCAGCAACGCGGCCTGAAGCGCCGCCTCGCTGAGGCCCCCGAGCGCGCCGCGGTTGGCCATCGAGCGGATGAACACGCCGGGGTCGAGGAAGTGGTCCGACAGGCGGATGCGGTCGCCGAGCAGCGCACCTTGGGTGAACGGAGACGAGGGGTCGATCGAAAGGACCGCGACGGTCTTCTCACGCTCACGCTCGAGCTTGGTGAACGCCCCCAGCAGCGTCGACTTGCCGACTCCGGGAGGACCCGTGAAGCCGAGGACCGAGGCCTGTCCGGTCCGCGGATAGACCTCGCGGACGAGCGCCCAGCCCCGCGGATCGTCGTTCTCGACGAGCGTGATCGCGCGAGCGAGAGCGCGCTTGTCGCCGGCGAGCAGGCGCTCCGCCAGCGACTGGTCGTCGGCTGCCATCGGCGATCATCATGCCATGGGTACCCCGCTGGGATCGCGACTCGACGCACTGCTCGGCGACGGTGTGGACGCGGTGGTGCGCGCCAAGCATCGGCGCCGACTTCATCGCCTGGGCTGGGATGTGGCGCTGAATCCGCCGGCGTCCGAGCGCTGGGCCCGCGGCGGGCACGCCACCGCGCGACGGGTGCAAGCTCGATGTCTTGATCGACGGCGCGCGGGCGCTGCCGGAGATGGCTCGGGCGATGAGCGAGGCGCGTGAGTTCATCCACATGACGGGCTGGAGCCTCACGGCGGCATTCGAGCTTGTCCGGGGCGAGGAGCCGGTCGTGCTCGGGCGGCTGTTGGCGGAGCTGGCGGAACGAGTCGACGTCCGGGTGCTCGTCTGGGCGGGAGCCCCGATCCCGGTCTTTCACCCCAGCCGCGCGGAGGTTCGAGAGGAGGTGGGCAACCTCGTTCGCGGAACGCGGATCCGCTGCGAGCGCGACCCCCGTGAGCATCCGTTCCACTGCCATCACGAGAAGACGATCGTGATCGACGGCGAGCTCGCGTTCGTCGGGGGGATCGATCTCACGGATTCGGGCGGTGACCGCTTCGATACCTCGACGCACCCAAGCCGGCGACGCCTCGGCTGGCACGACGTCGCCAGCGCGCTGCGCGGTCCGGCGGTGGCCGATGTAAATGAGCACTTCGCGCTGCGCTGGGAGGAGCTGACCGGCGAGTCGCCGGCGTCGGCGCCACCGCCACCACCCGCCGGCGATCAGACCGTGCAGGTCGTCCGAACCGTCGCCGACGGGATGTACAGGCGCCTACCCTGCGGCGAGTTCAGCATCCTCGATAGCTACGTGCGGGCGCTTCGCTCGGCGCAGCGGCTGATCTACCTCGAGAACCAGTTCCTGTGGTCGCCCGAGATCGTCCCGATCCTCGCCGACAAGCTGCGGCGGCCGCCGACGCCTGACTTCAGGATCGTGCTGCTGCTGCCCGCGAAGCCCAACAACGGCAGCGACGACACGCTCGGGCAGCTGGCAGCACTCGTCGATGCCGACGGTGATGCAGGCCGCCTGCTCGCGGTGACGATCCGCTCCTTGTCAGAGGGACGCGACGACCCGCTGTATGTCCACGCGAAGGTCGGGATCGTGGACGATCGCTGGCTGACGGTCGGCTCTGCGAACCTCAACGACCATTCGCTGTTCAATGACACCGAGATGAACGTCGTAACCGACGACGCCGAGCTCGCCCGGGAGACCCGCGTGCGCCTGTGGGCCGAGCACCTCCAAGTTGACCGTTCGACGATCGCCGACACCGACCCGGCCCGGGTGGTGGACGAGCGCTGGCGCCCGATCGCCGAGGAGCAGCTTGCGCGCCGGCGCTCCGGCCAGCGCCCGACGCACCGGCTGCTGCTGCTTCCCGGCGTCTCCGGCCGCGCGCGTCGTCTGCTCGGTCCGCTTCAGGGCCTCATCGACGACGGCTGACCCTTACGATCCCGGCGTGACGTCGGCCACCACCACGCCGATTAAGGAGACACGCGCGCCGGTATCGGTGCCGAAGTTCGTCCGCGCCGGTCCGCCTCCGCTCCACGGCGGGCCGCTCACGTTCCTGCGGTTCGCGCGCCGGCACAGGATGCTACGGCCGGGCTACACGCTGCTCGCTGTGCGCTGGCTTTGGCTCAAGGTCCGCTGGCGAGGCCGGCTGCGGACGGACGGCCTGTGCTTCGTATGCCCCGGGGTGAAGTTCGAGATCGGACGCGGCGCGACCGTGACGCTCGGGCGCTGGTCCTGGATCGGGCACCGCTGCAAGATCCGCGCGCACGAGGGCGAGATCTCGATCGGGGCGAAGTCGGTGCTCGGCCAGGAGTGCACGATCTCCGCCTACCAGCACGTCTCGATCGGCCGCGAGTGCATCATCGCCGACCGAGTGATGATGATCGACTTCGACCACGGAATGGTCGAAGTCGAGCGCCCAATCCGCGTGCAGGGGATCTACAAGCGCGACGTCGACGTCGGACACAACGTCTGGATCGGCTACGGGGCGTGCCTGCTGCGAGGCGTTCACGTGGGGCACAACTCGGTGATCGGGACCAACTCGGTCGTGACCGCGGATGTGCCCGAGAACGCCGTCGTCGGCGGCGTCCCAGCGCGCCTGATCCGGACGCGCGAGGCGCCGCGCACGTTTCGCTGGGAGTAGCGGCTCCGCCTTTTCCTGGCTCGCAGTGCCGCTGCTCCGGCGCGCCAACGAGTGGCGTGACTGCGTGAGCTGACCTACCCCATCCAGCCGGCGAGCTCGGGTGCGAGGTTGCGCAGCTCGGCACCCAGCTCGCAGGACGGCTCCATCGCCCGCGCGAACGCCTCCGCGTGCGACTGGGCCCGCTGACGCGGGTAGTCGCCGCACAGCCGGCGTGTCGCCAGGAACGCCCAGTCGCTCGATTGCAGCGCGAGCAGCTCGCGGAGCGCGCGGCCGCACGGCCGACGGCCCAGCGCGACCGCGCGAAGCTCCGCCCTGCGCGCGAGCCAGGCGAGGTCGCCGACCGCCGGGGCGCTCCACGTGCGCAGGTCACCTCCGTCGCCCCAGCTCACGGCCCCGATCCGGGGCGGCGCGGGCGCGGGCTCGTGGCGTTCGAGCGCGTCGTCGAGCGTCGTCAGCGACAGGCCTTGCCGTACGGCTTCGTCCATCACAGCCGAAAGCCAGCCGACGCCCTCGTACCACCAGTGCCCGAACAGTTCGGTGTCGAGGGCACAGACACAGACGCCGCCGTCACGGACACGCTGCACTGCGCGCGCCACGAAGTCGCGCGCATGCTCCCGCACGAGTGCGTCGGCGGCCACTGGGTCGTACGACCGCCCGTCATTGCTCCAGACGCGGTGGTGATGGGGTGTGTGGGCGTGGTAGTCGCGGTACGCCGCGGCCGCGGGATATCCGCGCTCGTGCCAGACCAGCGACATCGTCTGGCGGTCGACGGGCCAGAGCACCGGACCCGCCTCGCTGACGAGCGGCTGCAGATGGCGCGGATCACCGAGCCCGAACAGCCCCGTCAGCTCGACGCACGTCGCGCGCACGCCCGCCTCCTCGAGCATCTCGCCGAGCCACGGCGCGTAACCGCACTCAGGCAGCCAGAAGCCGCCTTCCCATCCCCCGAACCGCCGCCTGTGCGACGCGATCCCTGTCTGCACTTGGAGGTCGATGCCCGTGTCGGTGGCGAGCATCGGCAGCACGGCGTGCGTTGCCGCCGAGGTCCAGCTCGCGTGCGATCCGAGCTCCGCCAAGAGCCCGCCGGGCAGCTCGCGCAGCCGCCCGGCGACCGCCTCGTACTCGGCCGCCGAGCGCTCGAGCTCGGCGGCGAGCGCTTCCTGCCCGTCGTTGCGGAATGTCTCGACGTCGAGCCTGTGCGATTCGGGCCTCACCTCCGCGAGGAAGCGCACGCAGCGCTCCATCGCGCCGGGGGCCTCGAGCTGGTCGCACAGCACCGGCGTGACCGACAGCGTGATCGGAGCCCGCCCGAGCACGTCGAGCAGCGGCACGTAGGAGGTCGCGATCGCCTCCCATAGCCACTCCTCTCCGAACGGCCACGTCCCGAACCCCTCGGGGTTTCGCAAGAACGACGACTTATCTGGCGGGGGCCAAGGCGCACCGCCCTCCACGTACGGCATGTGCGTGTGCAGCACAAGCGCTAGTTCGCCGCGCGGCTTCACGGGCGAAACGGTATCCGGCACTCGCTGCTTCCGGTCCTGACCGTGCGTGCGCTAAACCGCCGCTTCGGCCTGATCAGGCGGCGGCCGCCGCCGCCTCGGCTGCGTGCGGGGCGGGTCCGAGTGATTCGAGCGCTTGGCCCACCGTCAAGCGACGGTAGGTCTCGACCGGGCGCCCCCGTTCGTGCAGGCTGTCCCGCCCTGCCCGCAGGCGGGCGCGCACCTCCGCGGGCACCTCGAGCGCTCGACGAGCGACTGCCGCAGCGTACGGGTCATCCGGGTCGCCGATCGACGCGATCAGCTCATCGGGGTCAAGCACGGCACGGACGTAGGACTCGGTCACCTCGTTACCGGCGACGCGCAGGTCGCCGTCGACGACGCGGCCGTAAGGCGAGTAGGCGAATGCTCCTCTGATCCGGCTGCGCGCACTCGCCATCGTTTCGCGGCGCAGATCCGCGGGCGAGGGCTCGCGGTCCTCGACCATCAGCCACGTGACCGCGCGGTCATTGATCGCCTCGAGCACTGCTTCCGGCTCGTCAGGCACGACGACTTCCTTATGCGCGGGGAAGACGTCGAGCATCGAGTGATCGCCAAGCGGCCCGCCGACGTGAAACAGAAAGTAATCGGGATAGATGAAGAACTCGCCACCACGTGACCGCTGCAGGTCGTAGAACGCCGTGATGGCGGCAAGCAACAACGTGCTGGCGCCAACCGCGCCGCACGGATGGCGCACGACCACACCGAACCGATCGCGCTCGCCGAAACCGGGAAGCACCTGTTCGATGCTCGCGGGCCGATCATCGAGCGTGATCGCGAACGCGTCGCTACGCAGCTCGCTGGACGAGTGCATCAGTACGCGCCACGATATCGCCGAGGCCTCGCCGAGCTATGGGCCGCGATTGCATAAGCTCGGGACGGTGATTCCGGAGCTCAGAACCGAGCGGCTGCTTCTGCGCGGACTTCAGCCCGGTGATCTGGATGCCTACGCCGCGATGTACGCCGACCCTGAGGTGATGCGGTACCTCGAGGACGGCAGGCCCCTCGATCGCGCGGCGGCGTGGAGGTCGATGGCCGTGCACCTCGGTCATTGGCAGCTACGCGGATACGGTCAGTGGGCGTTGGTGGACCGTGCCACCAGCGAGCTCGTGGGACGAGCTGGTCTCTGGGAGCCGGAGGGGTGGCCGGGGCTTGAAGTGGGCTGGTTGCTTGCGCGGCCGCACTGGGGCCAGGGCTTTGCGACCGAGGCTGGCCGCGCGGCAATCGATTACGCCTTTGAAGTGCTCGGCACCGAGCAGGTGATCAGCTTGATCCGCCCGGAGAACCATTTGTCGATCCGGGTCGCAGAGCGTCTCGGCGAGAGTTACGAGCGAACTATCGAGCTCCTCGGCGCCCGCGCCGATGTGTACGGCACTCGTCACCCCCGTGCCCCCGTTTGACGGCCTTGACGCGCCTCCCGCGTTGACCCATTTACTGCAGTTGGCCGGCTGTCGTCTTTTGGTGGGGGCGCCGACTTCGGGTCGCGCTCTACGTTCGGCGCTCGTTGAGCAAGGCCGCAAGACGACTGGTCTCGCGCACGGTGACGGTCAGCTCGGGATGTCGGAGCACCCCGAGCGGATCGAGACCGCGGACGGCGGTCGCAAACGTGATCAGGACGCCTTGGGCACCGGTGGTGGCGAACGTAAGACCACGGTCAGTGATCGCCAGCCGCGCGGGACCGGCCGTCTTCCAGAACGCATAGGGCCCGGTGATTGCGGCGTCGACGACGTTGCTTCGCGCCGTCGAGACACGCCACGGCCCGAACCGAGCATCGAGGCGCTCGTCACTGACCTCGACCCACGCCGTTGAAGGCGTGATGCCGAAGATCCGCGCGGCCCGGCGATAGCTCGGGTCAAACGAGAAATCGAAATGCTCGACCTCGCTCATCGAGGCCACCTTACGGCTACTCAGACCGAGACGAGGCGCTTCCGCCGAAGCGTTCAACGCGAGAGCGTGGAGTACCTGGCGTCCGCTCGCTCGCCCGCGTCACGCCGCCCTGAGCGCGACGGCTTCGGTAGCGTCGGGCGCGCAGCGTAGGCAGGCCCGCAGCCCGTACGAACGGGCGTGGTTCCCATCGCGGAAGTACATGACGTTCGCCCGGAGCGGACGCCCCGCACAGGTCGGGCGGCAGTACACGCCCGTGGTCCGGACGCCGACGATGAAGCGCCCCTCGGCGGCGGGGTCGCGTCGCTCGACCATTCTCCAGCAGGCGTCGTCGTCGAGATCGAGGGCGCCTCCCGCGATCCGGGCCTCGTGGCTCAGCAGGCGGCGCTTTGCCTCAAGGCCGCCCGCGTATCCGGTCAGGGAACCGCGGGCCCCCACCACGCGGTGACATGGCACGATGATCGATAGCGGGTTGCGAGCGTTAGCGGTGCCAACGGCGCGGGCCGCGCCGGGCCCCATGCCTAGCTCGGCGGCGATCGCGCCGTAAGTCGTGGTCCGACCGTAGGGCACGGAACACAGCGCCGCCCAGACCCGCTCCTGGAGAGGGGTGCCGCGGGTCGCGAGTGGCAGGTCAAATGCCCTGCGGACCCCACTGAAGTACTCCTCGAGCTGTAGGGCGGCGCGCTGGATGACGCCGCCTACGTCGTGCCGGCCCGTCCCGGCGCAGGGGGCGCCCTTGTGGTCTGGCAGGTATAGCCCGCAGAGCCGATCGGCATCATTCGCGAGGAGCAGAAGCGGACCGAGGGGGCTGGGAAGAGAGTGATAGCGAAGTCGGTTCATGTGGACAAAACGCCGGCGGCGCGCGGTTCGTGAGATCCCGATCAGGGCTTTGCGGATCCCGGTCACGGCGATGAGACCGCCCGATGGGCTCGAATCGATCGCACTCAAAACCCGATCGCGGCGAAGCGCTTCCGCGGATGCGCCCACGTCGCCGGACGCGACGTCCCGCGTGAGCCGTCAGCTCAAGGGACCTGAGGTTCCTCAGCCATGAGGAACCTATCGAGATGCACGAGTCTGAACAGGCGCAGCACAGGGGGCGCGATGTCCGGTTCGATCCGCAGCTGCCAGTGCTTTGTGCGTGCATCGGCGGCCGCTCGGATGAGCAGGCGCAGGCCCGTGCTGTCCACGAACTCGAGCTGCGAGAGGTCGAGGCTGACCGGGGACTTCGAGACGCGCAGTCGAGTCAGCCGGTCGTCCAGCAGTGGGGTAGCCGCAAAGTCGAGCTCGCCGGTCAAGCTCAGCCGAACGACGCCGTTGATGCGGCTCTCGTGTATCTGAAAGTTCGGTGGCGGTCCCATCCGATTGACCCGCCTCCCAGCGCCAGTTTCGCTTGCCGGCGATGTAAAAGTCAAATTTGTCCATTTGTAAGCAACGATGCGAGCGCGGCGCAAGTGCCCGTAACGACGTCGGTCGACGGTGGGCTGGGCTCGCACCTGACGGCCGCGCGATACGCCGTGGTCCGCTCAGGGCCTACGGCCGGCAGACCGCCAGGAAGTCCAGCGCCCCGTCCAGCCCGTCCGGGCGCAGCACGAAGTCGCTCGCTGAGATGGCCGGCGTGAACCGGTCATAGAACGGCTTGGTGATCCCGAGACGGGCGTGGACCCGGTCCCACCCGAGCCTCAGCCCCAGCTCGTGGAGGCGCAGCTTGCGAGCGTGGAACAGGCCAAGCAGTTCGACCTGACCGAAGACCGAGGCGCAGAGGCCCTGGAAATCCTCCGCTCGGTACTCCTTGACGTGCCACGGATTGCCCGACCGGCTCTCGCCCGGCGGCGCGAGCGTCAGCACGTTCGGCGTCGAGACATACGCCAGGCCTCCCGGCACCAGCAGCGCCCGGAAGTGTCCGAGCACCGCCTCGGGGTCCTGGACGTGCTCGATCGTCTGCAGGAACACGACCGCGTCAAACGACGACGGATGGCCGTGGTTCTCGACCATCCCCCGCTCAAACGAGAGGTTCTGGCGCCGGTAGCGGAGCCGGGCGTGCTCGTAGGCCTCGGGATTGGCGTCGACGCCGACCACGCGGTGCGCCGATCGCGAGAGCACCTCGGAGCCATAGCCCTCGCCGCAGGCCATGTCGAGCACCCGTAGGCCGGCGACGCGCGCGCCGATCCACTCGTACACGGCCAGGTGCCGCCGGAACCAATAGTTCTCGGCTGGGACGTCGGGTAGCGTGCGCTCCCCGGTCAGCTCGAGCGCGGGCACGCCGGGTGGCTGATTCCGCTGTACGTACGCGTCCATGTCAGGCGCGACAGCGGTAATCTGCCGCCCGCCATGGAGGCACTTCGTAACGCGGACGAGATCAGGGATGTCAACACCCGCTACCACGATGTGGCGGCCGCGAGCTATGACTCCAAGTGGGGTATCGACTTCGGCGAGGTCGGGCAGACCCAGGTGCTCGGGAAGCTCCGCAAGGTGCTGGGCTCAGAGCTTGACCGCGGCTTCGCGCGCTCGCTGGAGATCGGGGCCGGCACGGGCTACTTCACCCTCAATCTGCTCCAGGGGGGCGTCGTCGAGGAGGCCACCTGCACCGACATCTCGCCGGGGATGCTGGGCAGCGCTGGCCGACAACGCGCAGCGGCTTGGGCCTGAGCGTCAGGACCGCGCGCGCGGAGGCCGAGTCGCTGCCGTTCGCGGACCAGAGCTTCGACCTCGATCCTCGGGCACGCGGTGCTTCACCACCTACCCGACCTCCACGCAGCGTTCGATGAGTTCCACCGGGTGCTCGGGCCCCGGAGGGATGATCGTGTTCGCGGGCGAGCCCTCGCGCACCGGGGACCGGCTGGCGTCGGTTCCAAAGCGCGGAGCCAATGCGCTCGCGCCCGCGTGGCGCGCGCTGCTGCGCGCCGACCCAGCGCCCCCCGCCGATGAGGCCCACGGGGACGACGCGCACGACCACGGACTCGAGCGGTGCGTCGACATCCATGCATTCGCGCCCGCCGACCTGAGTGGGCTGCGCGAAGCGCGCCGGATTCACCGATGTGAAGGTTCGCGGCGAGGAGCTCGTCGCGAACTGGTTCGGCTGGTTCAACCGAGCGCTCGAGGCGAGCGCCGACCCCGCCCAGGTGCCGATGCTCTGGCGCCAGTACGCGTTCCACGGGTACCTGGTGCTCCAGCGCCTCGACGAGCGTGTGCTCGAGCCGCTGCTGCCTGCGGCGGTGTTCTACAACCTGCTGTTAGCCGCCCGCAAGCCGGCGTAGCCGCCGCGGCCCGGCGGAGCGCGAGGGCGCCGGTCATAGACTCCTCGAGGGATGCCCGAACGGCTCTCTCGCAACTTTCCGCTGTTCCCGCTGGGGATCGTCGCGCTCCCCGGCGAGCTCGTCCCGCTGCACATCTTCGAGGAGCGCTACAAGACGATGATGAACGAGTGCCTGCGCGACGACAGCGAGTTCGGGATCGTGTGGCTCTCGGACGACGGGCTACGCGAAATCGGCTGCGCGTGCACGATCGAGCGGGTGCTCGAGCGGATGGAGGACGGGCGGATGAACCTGCTGACGCGCGGCACGCGGGCCTTCCGGGTGGTCGAGCGCCAGGGCGAGCTCGCGTATCCGGCGGGGGTCGTCGAGTTCCTCGACGACCGCGAGGAGCCGCTCGACCCCGAGCTTAGGGCGGCGCGCACGAGGCATACGCCGAGCTCGTCCGTCGCGCCACCGACAACGACCCGGACGCGGGCGAGCTCGCCGAGATGGACGCCTACGCGATGGCCGCGACCGTGGACTTCGGCCCCGACGCCAAGCAGGGCCTGCTCGACCTGCGCTCCGAGAACGCGCGCCTGCGGCTGGTCACGCGACTGTTCCAGGCCGCGACCAAGCGCCTCGACCTGATCGACCGGGCGCAGGAGCGCGCGCGCTCGAACGGCAAGGTCCGCTTCGGCGAGCCGTCGCGGAGCGCAGGGGCTACGCGTTGTAGACGACCATCGCCGCGCCGAACACCACGCAGTAGATCCCGAACGGGTTCAGGTTGCCGCGCTTGAAGTAGCGCGTCAGGAAGTGGACCGTGATCACGGCGGTGATCGCGGCGGCGACCGCGGCGATCACCGCGGGGCCGCGGATCGCCGTTGCCGTTGGCACCGGTCAGGTCGCGGGATCTTGTAGACGCCCGCGGCGAGGATGATCGGGGTCGCCAGCAGGAAGCCGTAGCGGGCGGCGTCCTCGTTGTCGAGCCCGCGCGCCAGACCGGCCGCCATCACCACGCCGTCACGGCTGATGCCGGCGATCAGCGCGCTCGACTCGGCCGATTCCGATCACCGCCGCCTCGCGGTACTCGAGCGTGTCGAGTCGCCGTCCGCCGTCGGCCTTCATTCCCTCGCGGCGGGCCAGCGCGCGCACCTCGGAGCGTCGGCGCAGACGCTCGGCGCCGCAGCAGGATGAAGCCGTTGACGACCAGGAAGATCGCCGCGACCTCCGGCTTGGCGGTGGCGACGCGAGCGGTGTGCTCGAGCGCGATGCCCAGGATCCCCACCGGGATCGACGCGACACGATCAGCCACGCGAGCCGTTCGGCGGGACCGTCGACCGCCCATCTCCGCAGCCTGAACATCCGCCGCAGCGTAAGCGAAGAATGCCCGGACGAGCACGACCCAATCGCGCCAGAAGTAGATCAGCAGCCCGACGGCGCTGCCCACGTGGAGCATCACGATGAACGCCAGCCAGGGCGACTCGGGCTGGGACTGCCACCTCACGATGTTGGTCCATCCGAACAGGTGCGGGAACAGCACGGTGTGCCCGAGGCTCGAGATCGGGAAAAGCTCGGAAACGCCCTGGAGGACTCCGAGAACGATCGCCTGGAACGTGGTTATCAGGCTGCTGGCGATGGCAAGCACGGGGCGGCACCCTAGCGTCTCTGGGGTAATCCGGACCTAAGCGCCGATGCAGCTGTCAGCCGCTGAGCCCGCAGGCCTGCTGTGCGGCTCGGACGGTGAACAGCTCAGCCTGAGCGAGCGCGGGGAACTTGCCGCTGGCGGCCGCCGTGTCCGGGAAGGAGATCGTGCCGCCCTGGAGGCTGATCCTGTAGCGGTAGACGCTATTGGGAGGCGCGGCGATCCGGAGCTTCGCGTTGGCGTCGCCGTCGAGCAGGTTCGCCAGGTCGCGTGCCTCTAGCAGGAGTGGGTCAGAAAGCCGATGAGCCGGTCGCCCGTTGCAGCGGATCGTGCCGCCGTCGTTGACGAGCAGCGTCAGCCTCCCGCTTTGGCCCACGCGCGTGAGCAGGAACAGGTCGGGTGCCTGTACGTTCAACCCACAGCCGGCGAGCACCATCACGAGACCCAGGACGGCGAGCCCGCACTTCATCCAGCCACAGTAATCGCCGCTCCCCCCCGCCTGGGGTCACCCCCGCCCCAAAAGCGACCGTCCCTGCCGCGCTCGACCGCCTGGACGCCGCCGAAGAACAGGTTGCGGTCACGGAACCGGGCGATTGCGCGGCCTGCGCGCTCCACGGGGGCGGTGTCGATCCCGGGTTCGGCATAAACGACGCCGTCCTCGAAGTGGATTCGAGGGGCTTGGACGGCGTCCCCGGCCCGCTGTTCGAGGTCGATCACGCGAACGATCGTCTGGAGGATCGCGGAGCGGATCCGGTTTGACCCGGCGCTCCCGAGCACCAGCTCGGCGACCCCGTCGCGCAGCACCGCCGTCGGGGCCATCATGCTCGGCAGCCGGCGGCCGGGCGGGTGGCGGTGGAAGCCCAGCGGGTTGAGGTCCTGCTCGCCGAGCATGTTGTTCAGGTGGACCCCCGTGCCGGGGACGATCACGCCCGAGCAGGAGCCGTTTGAGCAGGTCACGGAGCAGGCCCAGCCGTCCCGATCGAGCACCGCGATGTGGGTGGTGGATCCGAGCGGTCCCTCCGCGCGGCCCTGGGATTTCAGGAAGCGCTCGACGAACCCCGGGTCGTCGAGCGCAGCGAGAAACTCGGGGGTGCGCTCGTTCTGCGTCCGCTCCATCACGCCGACGATCTGCTCGAGCCCCGGCGGCGCCGGCTCGGCGTCGAGCCACCCCAACGAACGTGCGATCAGGATCCCACCGGCCGACGGCGGCGGGTTGGTCAGAACCGCCCTGCCCCGGTAGCCGACCTGGACCGGCCGGCGGTCGATGACGGCGTAAGCCCCGAGGTCCTCGGCGGTCAGCATCCCGCCCCGAGATCCGACCCACTCGACGATCGCGGCGCCGATGTCACCGGAATAGAAGGGCGACGGGCCCTCGGACGCCAGCCGCTCGAGTGCGTCGCCCAGCTCCGGCTGGCGGACGGTGTCGCCGGGGCGGAGCACGCCCCCGCCGGGGGCGAACAGCGCCGCGCCCTCGGCCGTGGAGGTGACGATGTCGGCGAGGATCTCGAACAGGTAGCCCTGCTCGGCGGTCACCTCGACGCCGTCGCGCGCGAGCCGCGCCGCCGGGGCGGCGAGGTCCGCCAGCGGGACCCGTCCGAACCGCTCGGATGCCTCGCAGATCCCGAGCGGGGTTCCGTAGGTGCCGACCGAGGCGGCGCCGATGTTGAAGACCTGGATCGCGTCGCCGAACGACACCGAGATCGGAATCAGCTCGGCCCGCGCGGCCGGCTCGGCGCCTCGCCCGGGTGCCTCGACGAAGAAGTCGAGCAGCACGGGATCCCGCTCGGGGGCGACGACCAGCATGTAGCCGCCCGCCCCGAGGGCCGTCAGCAGCGGCTCGCACGCGAATGATGCGAGCATCGCGCCGATCGCGGCGTCGACCGCGTTGCCACCTCCGCGCAGGACGTCGGCCCCGGCCTCGGCCGTCAGCCGATGACCGGCGGCGATCACGCCGAGCTGCGAGTTCCGCTGCGTCATGAGGTGCTCCACTGACGGTCGGGAGCAAGCATGGCAAGGAGGCAAGGAGCGCCGCGTGCTCTGCACGCAAGCGACCGACGACGCCGCCAGGCGCCGCTACCCGGCCGTCAGCGGCGCGGGATGAATTCCGGGACGTCTAGATCGATCGCCGGACGCAGCGGACGCTCGCGGACGCGGCTGACCCGCGGCTCGCCCCCGGGCTCGCGAAGCGTGGCCCGCGGCCCGTCCTCCTCGCGCGCGCCCGACCGCTCGGGGTCGCGCCGGGCGCTGCGGCGCTCGCCGTAGCCGGTTGCGACGACGGTCACCCAGACCTCATCGTTGAGCTTCTCGTCCAGCATCGCGCCGAAGATGATGTTGGCGTCGGGGTGAGCCGCCTCGGCGACCGCCTTGGCGGCCTCGTTGACCTCCCACAGCGAAAGGTTCGACCCGCCGGTGATCGACAGCAGGATCGAGCGGGCACCCTCCATGCTGGTCTCGAGCAGCGGCGAGGCGACGGCGTGCTCGGCGGCGTCGATCGCGCGGCGCTCGCCGGTGCCCATGCCGATCCCAAGCAGCGCGTTGCCGGCGTCGGACATGATCGTTCGCACGTCGGCGAAGTCCAGGTTGATGAGCCCCGGGAGCGTGACAAGGTCGGAGATGCCCTGGACCCCTTGCCGCAGGACGTCGTCGGCGACGCGGAATGCGTCGAGCATCGAGGTGTTGCGGTCGAGCACCGCCAGCAGCCGGCCATTCGGGACCACGATCAGCGTGTCGACTTCGTCGGCCAGGGCATTGATCCCCGCCTCAGCCTGGTCGCGGCGGCGTGAGCCCTCGAACCCGAACGGGCGGGTGACGATCCCAACGGTCAGAGCACCCAGCTCGCGAGCGATGTGGGCGACGATCGGCGCCGCCCCCGTGCCCGTCCCGCCGCCCGCGCCGGCGGCGATGAACACCAGGTCGGATCCGCGCAGCATCGCCTTGATCCGGTCGTGCTCCTCGTGCGCCGCGCGGCGTCCGAGCTCAGGATCCGAGCCGGAGCCGAGCCCGCGCGTGACTGAGTCGCCAATGTGGAGCGTCTCATGCGCAGCCGACAGCTGAAGCGACTGGAGGTCGGTGTTGATCGCCAGGAACTCGACGCCCTCGACCTCGGCCTCGACCATCCGGTTGACGGCGTTTACGCCGGCGCCGCCGACGCCGACAACCCGGATCACCGCCGAGCCGACGGGCGGCCGCGGGCGCGAAGCTTTCGGCCACACGTCCCGGACGCGCGTACGGGTCGGGCTCGGGTGCCGGCGGCGCCACCGGCCCGGGGCGCTCGAGCAGGCTCTCGGGAATGTCGGAGGAGAACGCCTGACGCAAGCGCTCCTGCGGCGAGGGGATGCGGCGCTCCTCTGTGACCTCGGCCGTGGGCTGCGATGACGCCGGTGCGTCAGGCTCCGGCGGTCGCTCCGGCTCCGGGGCGCGCTCCTGCCCGGTCGCGGGGTCGTCCGTGGTCTTTCGGAACAGGGCCGCCAGTGGCCCCTCCCGCATGCTCGCGCGCTTACCGGTTGGCATGTGAGAGGACCTCCTTGGCGAGCTGCCTATAGGCGTTAGCGGCGGTTCCGTCCGGATCGTATTTCAACACCGACATGCCTTTCACGGGGGCCTCGGCGAAACGGATGGTCTTCCGGATGCGCGACGCAAACACACGATCGCCGAAGTTCTCCTCGAGCAGCTCGATCGCCTCCTTGGCGTGGAGCGTACGAGTATCCATCATCGTGGGCAAGATGCCCTCGATGTCGACGTCCGGATTCAGGTTCTCCCGAATCATCGCGAGCGTGTTCTGGAGCTGGATCAGGCCGCGCATCGACAGATATTCGCATTGCACGGGGACGATTACCTTGTGCGCCGCCGTGAGCGCGTTGATCGTCAGCAGCCCGAGGCTCGGCGGCGTGTCGATGAACACGAAGTCGTAGTCGTCCTCGACCCCCTTTAGCGCCTTCTGCAGCGAGCGCTCGCGGCCGATCATCGTCGACATCGCTATCTCCGCTCCGGCGAGGTCGATCGATGCGCAGGCGATGTCGACCTCCCGCTTGCGAACCACCTCGCGAATCGAGATCTGATGAACGAGCACGTCGTACATCGACTTCTCGAGCGTGTCCGGATCGATGCCCTGGGACATCGTCAGGTTGCCCTGCGGGTCCATGTCGCAGCACAGCACGCGGTGGCCCTCCTCGGCGAAGGCCACGGCTAGGTTGAGCGTGGTCGTGGTCTTGGCGACGCCACCCTTCTGATTGGCGAAGGCAATCACCTTGCAGGTGCTCGTCACGGCAGGCTCCGATGACTCGGGGGACTCATACGCGCCTGTATTCGCACGTCATCCGCGGATTCCTCCGCCACCAGCGCCCAGCTACCCTGCGCCCCCGTGCCCGCGCTGCTCGACAAGCGGCTGATCTTCGTCACCGGCAAGGGCGGTGTCGGCAAGTCGACGGTCGCCGCGGCGCTCGGCGTGCTCGGCGCGCGCCAGGGGCTGCGAACCGTGATCGCCGAGCTCTCCAGCCAGGAGCGGGTGCAGCGGCTGTTCGGGTGCATCGGGAGACAGTTCGAGGAGGTGCAGCTGCGGCCGGGCTGTTCACGATCTCGATCGATCCCGAGCACGCGATGGACGAGTACCTGCGGGTCAAGGTCGGGCGCGCTCGGCCACGCGCTCGGCTCCAGCCGGCTGTTTCAGGCGTTCGCGATGGCGACCCCGGGGATGCGCGAGCTGCTCAGCATCGGGAAGGTGTGGGAGCTCGCGCAGCTCGAGCGCCGCACACATGGCGCGGCCCCGTATGACCTCGTGATCGTCGATGCGCCGGCGACCGGCCACGGCGTCGGCCTGCTGCGGACGCCGCGGACGTTCGCGGAAATAGCCCGCGTCGGGCCGATCGCGCACCAGGGACGGACGATCGCCGACACGATCGCCGACCGCAGCTTCACCGGCGTGGTGGCGGTCGCGACCCCCGAGGAGATCCCGGTGAACGAGACGCTGTCGCTGTGCGAGACGCTCGAGGACGAGCAGCTGGCGGTCGACCTGGTGGTCGCTCAACGGCCTCTACCCGATGCGCTTCGAGGAGCGGCGAGGTCGAAGCGCTGGGCGGCGCGCTGGAGCGCAGCCGCTCGCAGCTCTCGCGCTCGGCGCTGCGCGCGGCGCTCGCCGAGCACGCCCGTGCCGAGACCCAGCGCGAGCAGTCCGCGCGCCTGCAGGCGGGCGTCAACGGGCGCCTCGCCGAGCTTCCGTACGTGTTCGCCGAGCAGCTCGGCGCCGCGCGAGGTCGACCTGCTGGCCGATGCGCTCGCCGAGCGGCTCGACGGCGGTGTGCGGTGAGCATCGCCGAGCTTCTGGACGGCAAGCGGATCTGCGTGTGCGCCGGCTCGGGCGGAGTCGGAAAGACGACGACCTCGGCGGCGGTCGCGCTGGGGATGGCGGCCGCAGGGCGCCAAGGTCGCGGTGGTGACGATCGACCCGGCCAAGCGGCTGGCCAACGCGCTCGGGGTCGAGGAGCTGCCGAACGAGCCCCACCGCGTCGAGCCCGAGCGGCTCGCAGCTCGACGGGCTCGAGATCCGCGGCGAGCTGTGGGCGATGATGCTCGACTCCAAGCGGACCTTCGACGAGCTGATCGAGCGCGTCGCCCCCGACCCGGCGCGGGCCGAGGAGATCAAGGCCAACCGCGTCTATCGGGAGCTCTCGACCGCCGTCTCCGGCTCGCAGGAGTTCACCGCGATCGCCAAGCTCTACGACCTCGATCGGGAGCACGAGTTCGATCTGCTCGTGCTGGACACGCCGCCGTCGCGCAACGCGCTCGACTTCCTCGAGGCGCCTCAGCGGCTGAACTCGTTCCTGGAGGGCAGCACGCTCAAGGCGCTGGTGCGACCCGACCGGAGATCGGGATGCGCGTGCTCGGCCGCGGCGCCACGCCGCTGCTCGGGGCGCTGCGCCGCGTGACGGGCGTCGACCTGCTCGCCGACCTCGGGACGTTCTTCCAGCTGCTCGGCGACATGACGAGCGACTTCAGCGAGCGCGCCGAGCAGGTCGAACGGCTGCTGCGGGCCCCCACGACTGCGTTCCTGCTGGTGACCTCGGCCGAGCGCGAGCCGATCGAGGAGGCGATCTGGTTTCACCGCACGCTCGAGCACGGTGGGCTGCCGTTCGCCGGCGTGGTCGTCAACCGGGTCCACCACGACCTGTTCGCGGGGAGCGAGCCCGAGGACGTCCGCCCGGCGCTGCGCCGGACCCTCGGCCGCGAGCTGGCGGCGAAGGTCGCCGCCAACTTCCGCGACTACCACGTGCTGGCGCGCCCGCGACGACCGCAACGTCAAGCGGCTGGCCGACGCGCTCGCGGGCGAGCCGCTGCTGCTGGTGCCCCAGCTCGACGACGACGTCCACGATCTCGAGGGGCTGCTGCGGATGCACCGCTACCTGTTCGCCAGCGCCGCCGACCGTGAGCAGCTGATCGCCGATCTGGTGGCCTAGAACGTGGAGCCGGTTCAGCCTAGCCGGCGGGGCGGGAGAGCCGCAGTCGGTCCTTCTGAAGCAGGTCCCAGATCGCGCGTCCCGCCAGCTCGAGCCGCTGCCCGGGAGGCAGGCTCGGGCTCGAGCTCGCCGGCGAGCGCGATCACCTGGGCCATCCCGATGGGGCCCTCGACCGAGCGAGCGAGGAGCTCGCGCTTGAGCGCCTCGAGCGCCGGCGGGGACTGCGCCGCCGCGCGGGCCTCGTCGAGCACGCGCGCGGTGACGTCCTCGCCGCTGCGGGTCACGTTCGACCACCCCGCCCCATCCCGATCTCGTCGGTGGCGAGCGCACGGCCCTCGTAGATCACGAGCTTGGCTGCGGTCGGGCGCCCATCGCCGCTCTGCGAGCTCGACCGCCTCGCCCCGGACCCAGGGGGCCACGACCCGCGCTTCGAGCTCCTCGCGCGTCAGGTTGAACTCACGGGTCTGGTGCGGGAACTGGCGGAGCTCGAGGTGGAACATGCGCCCAAGGTTGACACGGGTCGACCGCTGGTGGCCGATCGTCGACGCTGCCACCCACCCGCGACGGCCTCGTGACCTCCGAGCTGGTCCCCGGCTCCCATGGACTGCTCGACACCGCGGGGCCGCTCGGACTCGCGAGGACGCCTACGGCGGGCGACTGACGGCCCGCGATCGCGCTCAGGAGCGCGGCACGCCACCCGCCTCGACGAACCGCTCGCGCGCCTCGGCGATCGCCCGAAGCGCCGCCGCGCGGCCCCCCCAGCCCCTGACCTCGGAATGGCGGTCCGTGTCGAGGTCCTTGTAGACCGTCGAAGAAGTGGCCGATCTCCGCGCGCAGCTGCCGCGGCAGGTCGTCGAGGTCCTCGAGCTCGTTCCAACCCGGGTCGCTGCGCGGGACGCACAGCACGTGGTCGTCGTCACCCTTCTCGTCGGCCATCTTGAACAGCCCGATCACCTTGGCGGGCACGATGCAGCCCGGGAACGTCGGCTCGGAGACGCACACGAGCACGTCGAGCGGATCTCCGTCGGGGGCGAGCGTGTCGGGCACGTAGCCGTAGTCGGTGGGATAGACGACGGAGGCCGAGATGAACCGATCGAGCTTGATCCCACCGAGCATCGGAGTCCCACTCGTACTTGTTGCGGCTGCCCTTCGGGATCTCGACCACGCAGGTCAGGTGGCGCCTCGTTCAATTCATCTCCCCTCGCGAGACCGCCAGGCAGGCCTCGCACAGCGGCCACGGCGGGTTCCACGGATATCCGGTCACGTCCTTGCCGCACAGCGCGATGTCGGGGTCTTGCTCGGTGACCAGGTGGCACAGCTCCTCGAACCCGTCGTCGCTCAAGCCGGGGGTGTTCAGGCACGACGGGTGCACGTTCGGCGCCTCTACTGGAGCCGCGCTCGTGGCCACGTCACGGCGCCAGGCATAAGCCCCGGAGCAGACACAGAACGAGCGGGCAACGCCCGCTCGACTCTGTGGTCGCGCTCCCCCTGACTACTTACGAGCCCCAGGACTTACATGTCGTGCCTGGTGGGCATGACACTCCCGGTCCCCGCAGGGACCGAGTAGGGAGCGGTCCACCACGAAGGCTAGCGGCTGCGGGGAGACCGCTCGCGCGGCCGCCGAGCCGAGCGCGCTAGCGGGCGGTGACGGCGCTCGGCCAGCAGGTCGTCGGCGAGCGCCGACGAGGTCCGGCTCGAGATGGCCGCAGAGCGCGTCGCGCAGCAGCGCTCGCAGGTGCTCGCAGAGCTCGTCGACGAGCGCGTCGGCGCCCGCCTCCGGCGGCGCGATCCCGGCGATCACGGCGCGCTCGAGCGAGATCGCGCGCGCGGTGCGCTCGGCGAACGCGCGCCCGCTCCTGCGGTCGGGCGCAGATCGCCGCGAGCCGCGTGGCGAGCCGGCCGCTGGTCGGGCCCTCGGGCTCGAGCAGCGCCCGCAGCGCCAGCAGGTAGTCGGTCAGCGCCTCGAACGGGGCAAGCCGCTCGCACCCCATCTCGAACCGGGCCAGCGCCCAGGCGAGCTCGCCGCCGCTGGGCGTGCCGCCGCGCGATCAGGTTGCAGAACGCCCGCAGCTCGTCCTCCTGCTCGGCGCGGATCAGCGTCAGCAGCCGGGGCCGCCCGCTGCCGCCGAGCGGGACCGGGCGCCAGGCCCGGTGTCGGTCCGCGTCCACGCGAGCGGGCCGAGCGCGTAGCCACCGCGCTCGAACAGCCTCAGCGCGGTCAGCAGGCGGCGGAAGCGCGCCCGGGCGACCGACACCGGCGGCTGGCGCGATTGCTCGAGCGCGATCGTCAGCATCGCCAGCACGTGCGGCTCGCCGGTGTCGCCCCACACGGCCTCGGCGGGCGCGTCCTCGAGGCGCGTCGCCGCGGACGAGCGAGAGCCCGTCGCCGAGCGCCAGCTCGGGCGTGGCGTGGTCGAGCGCGATCCCGAGCAGCGGCGCGATCACGACGGTCACGCTCTGTCCGTCGTACAGCGCTCGCTCGAGCTCGCCGTAGGCAAGCTCGAACCGCACCGGGTCGAACCCGAACTCGCTTCGCTCGGCGAACACGGCCCGCAGGAACGATCGCAGCGCGGCATCGGCGCGCTCGCGCGGGTCCGCCCGGCAGCCGCGGCTCGCCGCGCTGGCTCAGGTAGGCGGCCACCCGGTCGAGCCCGGCCAGCGCCCGGGCCGCGGGCGCGTAGGTCGGGAGCGCCGACAGGAGCCCGAGCCGCTCGTCGATGAACTGGTCGGTCAGCGAGCGGTAGCAGTACAGCGGTACGCGGCCCCGGACGCCCTTCGGTGCCGACGATCTCGAACGGGATCTCGGCGCCGTCCGCGGTCTCGGCGGACAGCTGGCCGGCGGCGTCGGCGGTGAACGCCTCGAGGATCGAGTGGAGGGCGCGGTCGCGCACGTCGGCCGTTTCGCCTTGGCGCGGAGCGATCCTCCACGGCGAACGGCGAGTTGCAGCGCCGTCAGATTCCGCGCTCGAGCGCGAGTACGAGCAGCGCGAGCGCGACTAGGCCGGCCACGACGACCACGACGAGGTTCGTGGCCAGCGCCAGCCGCAGTGCGCGGGGGGAGCCATCCCGCCCCCGTGGAGGCTCGAGCGTCAGCGCCGGATCGGGTTGCGAGTGCCGGGGGGGTTCGGCTGTCGCCTCGACGGCAACCGATGCGGCCAGCGTGTCGGTCACGAGACGGTTGAGGCTGACCTGCTCGCGCTCGGCCGCCAGAGCAAGCTGCTCGTGCAGCGTGCTGGGCATCCGAACGAGCAGCCGCCCGCTGTGAGTGGATCCCGCCTTGGCCTTGGACGCCTCACGGCTCGGCATGGGGATCTCCCGGTTCTCGGCGAGCGCGGTGGTCAACCACGCCTTCATCGCGGTGTCCAGCTCGGCGAGCGCGTCGTCCGGTGTGGACCCGCGTGCCCCGCATCCCGGGAGCTCTTCGACGGTGGCGCTCCACCACGATCGCTTCCCCTGGTGCTCACGCCGCACCGCAAAGTGGTACGGAAGGTCCAGATAGCGCGCGAGCGTGGGGTTCTCCTGCGACTCGCCCACGGCGGCGATTCTAGTGTCCTCCGGCCCCCGTCCCGGCGGATTTGCGCCATTTACGGGCGATTTTTCGGCCGATATCACAGGATCATGCGTGATATCAGCCCGGCTCGCCGTGGCAAGCTCCTCGCGCAGCTTCGTCAGAGCGCTCTCGAGCAGCCTCGAGACGTGCGCCTGGGAGACGCCGACTTCGTGGGCGATCTGTCGCTCTGTCATGTCCGCGTGGAAGCGCAGGAACACGATCTGGCGTTCGCGTTCGTCGAGCACGTGAACGGTGCGCGCCAGCAACATTCGGTTCTCGCTGGTGGCGAGCGGTTCGGTTTCGTCCGCCAGCTCGGCGGTCCCGTCGCCTGCTTCCGCGGCGATCGAGCCGCGTGCTCGGGCGGCATCCAGCGCCCGCCGCACTTCGCCCTCGTCGGCCGCGAGCGCCGAAGCGAGCTCGCCGACGGTGGGCGAGCGTCCGAGCCGGGCCTCGAGCTCCCCGCCCCTGCGTCGCAGCTCGCCGCCCATGCTCTGTAGCGCGCGGGGGATCCGTACTGCAGAGGCTTTGTCGCGGAGGTGCCGGCGGATCTCTCCCTCGATGAGGTGTGTCGCGAATGTCGCAAACGCCACCCCGCGGCTCGGATCGAATCGATCGCTCGCCTTGATCAGTCCGATCGAGCCCACCTGGATCAGGTCATCGAGGGCTTCGCCACGGCCCGCATAGCGGCGCGCCACCGCGCGGACCAGCGGAAGGTGAGACTCGATCAGCTGCTCCCGTCCCGCGTTCTCCGGGTCGATGGAAGTCGAGCTCACGACCCTATTCCCCCTCGTCCGAGTGCCCTCTGCGCGATATCACCGGCGAGATACCAAGCATCCGCAGGATTTCTCGGCGGATCGCTTCAGAGCCTGATGGGGACATTACCAATGGGGAATTGGTTGTGGTGAAACTTCGGCGACGTGCGGGCGGGCAAGTCAGAGCCATGGCGCTTCTGGCGCTTCTTGTGCTCGCGCTGCCCGCGAGCGCGATCGCCGCGGCGCCCAACGATGTCTCGGTCCCTGTCCCCCGGTGCCAGCGCCCGGCGTGGATCTGGCGGCCACCGCACCCAATGCGGCGGCCCATGTACCGCAGGCGGGATCTGCTGTGCCGCAGTCGCTGGTCGGAGCGCCCGGGGCGCCGGCGAGGGGACCTCAGCCAATGGCGGCTGTTCCGCCGACGGCGACGGCTTCGCCGGGCGGCGGAGTCCCGCCCGTTGTGCCGCCGCCGATTTCTTCCAACCGAAACGCTGCGCTCCCTGGAGCTGCGGCGCCCCCGGTTGCCCCCACCGGTGGCGTTGCGCCCGTCGCGAGCGCGCGCCGGAGGGGTCGTCGTCGCCCGTGCCGGCAGCGGCGGCCCCCCCGACGGGCACCAGCACGCCGCCGACGCCGCCGGCCACCGGCACCTCCAGCAACGAGGTCGTGATCGTCCGGGTGCTCAGCCCGGGCGATGACGGCGCGACCGTGCAGACGAACGGTCCCACCGGCGGAATCAGCGTTACTGACGTGGCGCCCGTAAGCGGTGCGACATCGGGTACGCCTGGGACACCCTCGGGGTCCACGGCTTCCAGCGGGTTCACGCCGCCGAGCAACTGGAAGTGGACCTGGAACTGGTGCGGCGCGCCTGGGCGGCCGGTGGCGGCGGCTAAGGACGCCGGCACGGCGGGAAGCGGCTGGAACTGGACCTGGAACTGGAGCCCAACCTGTCCGACCGCCACGGCGGCCTCAGGCATCGGCCCGCCCGCGAACATCGCGGGCGACCCAGCGGCGCAGCGCCCGGTCGACCCCCCGGGGCAGCAATCCCAGGCACCAGCACGCCTCCGTCGGCACGATTCGGCACGGACCAGACGCCGGCTGCCGCCGACGACGGCCACCCCGTTGCGTCCGGGCCCGGTGATTGTGAGCGCATTCGGCCCGAGCCTCCGAGCGGCCGGTCGCGACGCGCGGCCAGTTCACCGCCTCGCGCGAGCTAGGACGCGCGTCCCGCGCGACGCGCCAGCCGTGCCGCTGCAGATGCCCGGACCGCTGATCGGCGGCCCCGCCGCGGCCGTCGCGGCCGCCGGCTCCGCGCCGAACGGCCTCCTCGCCGGGCTCGTTGCGCTTTCCGGTTTCTTGATCTCGATCGCACCCCTCGGCCGACGCGTGCGCCCGCGGCGGCCAAGGCGGGAGAGGCCTCGAGCCTCGCGACTCGAGCACCCTGGCTAGCTCGGAGAACTCCCGACCTACCCAAGCCGGGCCGCTGTGCCCGGCCAAGTCAACTCGAAGGAGTTCTCATGAGAAAAGGGCTCTTCGCGTTACCCGTCACCCTGGCCGCGCTCCTGCTCGGAGCGGGACAGGCGGCGGCTAACGGGCCGCCCGCCAGTCAGACGGCTGGCCAGGCGGCGAGTAACAGCCAGTCTGCGACTTCGAGCGCAAGCTCGACGCAGAACCACCCGACGAACATCAACGCGCCGGTGTCGATTCTGAGCAACGTCACCAACGGGGCGGTCACCCAAGGCAACAACTCGACCGCCACGTCGACGGCCGTAAACAAGAACAACACCGACCAGTCATCGACCCAAGACCCAACCGGCTATTCCGGTACCCAGACAGCCGGCCAGGCCGCGAGTAACGATCAAGCTGCGACCTCGAGCGCAAGCTCGACGCAGACCCACCCAACCAACATCAATGTCCCGGTCTCGGTGCTGAGCACCGTCACCAACGGGGCGGTCACGCAGAACAACAACTCGACCGCCACGTCAAAGGCCAGCAACAAAAACGACACCGACCAGACGTCCACCCAAAGCCAAACCGGCGGCGGGAGTGGCTACCTGGGGACCCAAGCAGCCGGCCAGGAGGCGCAGAACTGGCAGGACGCCCACTCCCAGGCGAGCTCCGACCAGACCGACCCGACGAACATCAACGCGCCGGTGTCGATCCTGAGCAACGTCACCAACGGTCCGGTCGACCAGAACAACAACTCGACGGCGACGTCGAAGGCCAGCAACAAGAACGACACCGACCAGACGTCCACCCAAAGCCAAACCGGCGGCGGGAGTGGCTACCTGGGGACCCAAGCAGCCGGCCAGGAGGCGCAGAACTGGCAGGACGCCCACTCCCAGGCGAGCTCGGACCAGACCGACCCGACGAACATCAACGCGCCGGTGTCGATCCTGAGCAACGTCACCAACGGTCCGGTCGACCAGAACAACAACTCGACGGCGACGTCGAAGGCGAGCAACAAGAACGACACCGACCAGTCATCGACCCAAAGCCAAACTGGCGGCGGGTTGCCCTGGTTGCTGGGAATCCAAGCAGCAGGCCAGCTGGCGCAGAGCGTCCAGACGGCGGACTCGAGCGCGAGCTCGACGCAGTCCGACCCGACGAACGTCAACGCGCCGGTGTCGACTCTGAGCAACGTCACCAACGGTCCGGTCGACCAGAACAACAACTCGACGGCGACGTCGAAGGCCAGTAACAAGAACGACACCGACCAGTCATCGACCCAAAGCCAAACCGGCGGCGGGTTGCCCTGGTTGCTGGGAATCCAAGCAGCAGGCCAGGAGGCGCAGAACTGGCAGGACGCTCACTCCGAGGCGACCTCGGACCAGACCGACCCGACGAACGTCAACGCGCCGGCGTCGACTCTGAGCGACGTCATCAACGGAGCGGTCGACCAGAACAACAACTCGACCGCGACGTCGAAGGCACGCAACAAGAACGACACCGACCAGTCATCCGACCAAAGCCAGTGAGGTTCATCACGATCGAGTAAGCAAAGACAACGAGTCGCTGGCCGGTTTCGGCCGGCCAGCGTCTCTCCAAGCGGAGTCAAAACCTGTTGATCAGCAGGACTTTGAAGCGTATGGTCCCGCGGACCAGGGCATGAACACAGGAAGTGGCCGTTGGGCGTGCAATCAGAGCATGGGAACCTGAGGGCGGCGGGGGCTCGGATCCAGGGATCTGATCCGTCCGTCGATTGGAGTCAGCCACAGGGCCGGAAACGAGCCGGTTTCGGACCGTGCCTGGCAGCCCTTATCGTCCTGCTTGCCTTGTTTGCGGCCGGGGCGGCTCGCGCCGCTGGGTCTGGCGCAGCCCCCGATCCGGCGCCGACGTCCGGGGCGTCGTCGCCCTCGTCCGCGGCAGCGTCGGCCAATGCTCCGGCTCCCGATCCCGCCCCCCAGGCGGCCGCGGTTGCGCCGCACCTCAGTCAGTCGTCCACCGCGGGGAGCGTGGTCGAGCAGGTCGGAGGCGCCTTGGCGGTCGGGCGGTCTCAGGTCGCCGGCCCGAAGCCGACGAGAGCGGGGACGCTGACGATCCAGACGCCGACCGCGGTGCCGGTGCGCCGGTCGCGCCCTGGCGCGCATCGTTCGCGAGCGCGGGGGCGCCGAGAAATTCGGCTCGTGCCCGACACGGTCGCGCCGATGCTCGCGCCGATCCGCGGCGTGCTGTCGCACCTGGCCAGCGTGACGGGCCTGCGGGCGGTCGTTTCAAACCATGACGGGTGGCTGCTGCTCTTCAGCGGGCTCGCGCTGGGGATGCTGGCGATCGCAAGCGCGGCAATGTTGAGACTGCTTGCGCGGCTGGGCAAGGAGGAGTGGTTGAGGTGAGGTTCCGGGTTGCGGCGGCCGCGTTCGCGGTCGCGGCGGGGATCTGCGCAATTGGGGCGTCGGGGGCATGGGCAAACTCGATCACGCCCATATGTATGACCGACCAAGGGGGCGCACAGCCCTGCCAACCGGCGTGGTACACGAGCCCTGTCGAGTTGAGCTGGGCCCCCAATCCGATGATCGGTGCAACAGGCAATTGTCCCGTGAACTACTACGACACCGATTTCAACGACACAGTGACGTGCACCTTTAGCTGGCCTCAACAGCAGACCACCACTACCCAGGGCTACGCGATGCACATCGAGCTCTCCTCCCCCACTGCCTCCGGCGTCCCCACCCGGGCACCTGACTCCAACGGTTGGTACAACCATCCGGTCAGCGTCGCGTTCCAAGGGAGCTCCTTCTCCGGAATCGCGTCGTGCACATCGACCACATACTCCGGCCCCAGCTCCGCCAGCGCGTCAGTCACGGGCACTTGCACCGATAACGCGGGCAAGATTGCCGACGCAAGCTTCGCCCTGCAGTACGACGACACGCCCCCATCGCTCGCTGTGAGCACGAACCCGGCGGACCGCAGCGTCGTTCTGAACTGGCAGGCGACCGCAGATGTGGCGCCGCTCGCGTCAGTCAATGTGATCCGCACACCCGGCGCGAGCAAGGCCCGGGCCTCAAAGGTCTACCAGGGCGACGCCGGGAGTTACGACGACACGCGGGTCCGCAACGGTGTCCGCTACACGTACAGGATCACCGCGGTGGATCAGGCTGGCAACAAGAGCGTCCGCACAGTCGCGGTCACTCCCGGGCCCCGGCTGCTCTCACCCCGGTCGGGTGCGCGACTCACGGCAGCTCCTCTGCTGAGCTGGACGCCGGTGCACGGCGCGAGCTACTACAACGTCCAGCTGTATCGGGGAGGCAAGGTCCTGAGCACGTGGCCATACACGCGCGGCTCCAACTCGCGTCGCACCTGGCGGTTCGATGGTCGCCGCTATCGGCTTAAGCCCGGGCGCTACCGGTGGTACGTGTGGCCCGGCTACGGTCGGCTGGCGGCGGCGCGCTACGGGCGGCTGATCGGCAGCGGGACGTTCGTCGTCACCCGGACCTGACCGAATCCCGGGCCGCTTCGATCTCCGCCAGGTGGGCGACGTTCTCGACGTCGTCGTGCTCGCCGCTGGAGCTCCCGGCGAACCACGCGTCGAGGATCTCCTCGAGCTCGGCATGCGAGGTCAGCCGCAGGCTCAGCGCCAGCACGTTGGCGTCGTTCCAACGCCGCGCGCCTTCCGCGGTGGCGGCGTCGGCGCACAGCGCCGCGCGGACGCCCGGCACCTTGTTGGCGGCGATCGACGCGCCGGTTCCCGTCCAGCAGGCGACGATCGCCTGCTCGGCGCGGCCGTCGGCGACGTCGCGCGCCGCCAGCCTCGCTCGCCCACGCCCAGTCGGGCCGCTCGCCCTCGGCGTAGGCGCCGTGGAGGATCGGCTCGTGGCCGCGGCGGCGAAGCTGCTCGGGAAGCTCGGTCGCGACGCCGGTCAGCTCGTCGGCCGCGACGGAGATCCGCATGCCGTGCGCTCAGGCGGCGGCGATCGCCGGCTTCGCGCTCGATCGGCTCGTCCGGCTCGGCCTCGGCGTCGGGCGTCGCAGCCGAGCCACTGCGCGGCCGTAGGTGCGCATGTCCTCGATCAGCGGGACGAGCGCGCGGCCCTTGTCGGTGAGCGCGTACTCGACGCGCGGCGGGACCTCGGGGAACGTCTGGCGCTTGACGATGCCCTCCTCCTCGAGGGCGCGCAGGCGCAGCGACAGCGTCCGCGGGCTGATCCCCTGCAGCGAGCGCTCGAGCTCGCAGAACCGCGAGCGGCCTTCGGCCAGGTCGCGGATCACCAGCAGGGTCCACTTGCCGCACACGATCTCAGCCGTTGCACAGACGGGACACGTATCACTGGAAGCCATCAGAACCCCAATTCTAGCGCAATGCTTCACCAACTGAAGCGTGCGGGCCGAGGCGATTCGGGTTATCCGCCGGGTGGACTGTCCGTCGAGACGATCAGCACGTTGCAACGGGCCGCGTGCGAAACCTTGTTGGGCACGCTGCCGAGCACCCGCCTGGCGCCGGACATGCCCTGGCTGCCGACGACGAGCAGGCTCGCCTTGACCTCGCCCGCCACGTCCAGGAGCGCGTCACCTGGGTCTTTCTCGAGCATGTGCGACTCCACCTTGACCCCGGCTATCCGCGCGGCGGAGGCAGCTTCGTCGACGATCGTCTGGGCGTTGTGATCGGGCAGCGGAGCCCAGACCTTCGCCGCACCCTCTGGTGCCCCGACGATCTTTGCTCCTCGGATCGGCTTGTACGCCGTCACCACGTGAAGCTCGGCGCCGAGCGCCTTGGCCATCCGGATCGCCTCGCTGACCGCCCGCTCCGCCGTCTCTGATCCGTCGGTACCGACAACGATCGATTCGCTCATCTGTCTCCGGTCATGGGATCGCCACCCCGTCCCGCAGGCAAATTACCAGAGCGCCCGGGCGCCGAGGGGACGGCTGTCGGCGTGGCCGGGCTATACGCCGACGCCCGGAGGCGCGGCCGAGACGTGCCCGTTGCCCGCGCCCGGGACCGGAGGAGGGGAGGGCCTGCGCAGCGTGTCCGGTCCGGCGGAGCCTTCGGAGCGGTTGGCTTCGTCGAGGTCTCCCATCGTCGTAGCCGTCCGTCCGTCCGCCGCGATCAGCAGCTTGAAGTCGTGCGGGCTGGAGGCGACGCGGAGCGCATCCTCCAGCGAGACCCGGCCGGCCTGGTAGTGGCGCAGGAGCGCCTGGTCGAAGGTCTGCATCCCGTAGTACTCGCCCTCCGCGATCACTTCGCGCAGCTGTCCGGTCTGATCGGGGTCCATGATCATGTCGCGGGCGCGCCCGGTCATCCGCAGGACCTCGCAGACGCACACCCGGCCGTTGCCGTCGGGGGTCGGTACGAGCCGCTGCGAGACGACGCCCTTGAGCGTGCCGGCCAGCATCGCGCGCGCCTGGTTCTGCTCGTGCAGCGGGAAGAAGTCGATGATCCGGTTCACGCTCTCGGGCGCGTCGAGCGTGTGGACCGTGGAGAGGACGAGGTGGCCCGTCTCGGCCGCGGACAGCGCGGTGCGGACCGTCTCCTCGTCACGCATCTCCCCGATCAGGATCACGTCCGGGTCCTGGCGCAGGACGCGGCGCATGGCACGGCCGAAGGAGGCGGTGTCCATCCCGACCTCGCGCTGGTTGATGATCGAGTTGCGGTCTTTGTGGAGGTACTCGATCGGGTCCTCGATCGTGACGATGTGTCGCGACTTGGTCTCGTTGATGTGGTCGATGATCGCCGCGAGCGTCGTCGACTTGCCAGATCCGGTGGTCCCAGTCAGCAGGATCAGCCCGCGCTCCTCGTCGGCGAGCTCCGAGATCACCCCCGGGAGGCCCAACTCGACCACCGTCCGCACCGCGAACGGGATCACGCGCGCGACCACCGAGACCGAACCGCGCTGGCGGAAGGCGTTGACCCGGAAGCGGGCCAGGCCCTCGACGGCGTACGAGAAGTCGACCTCGTTGTCGGCTTGGAATTCGGCGAGCTTCTCGGGGTGCGGCGCGAGCATCTCACGCACGACGCGCTCGGTGTCCTCGCCGACCAGCGGCTCCCACTGCTGGAGCTGCTGGAGGAGGCCATGGATCCGCGCTAGCGGACGGGAGCCGACCTTCAGATGAAGGTCGGACCCCTCGCCGCGTACGACGAACTGAAGCGCCTCATGGAGCTCGAACATCCCGAGGTCTCATCGGCGCGTGCCACGGATGCCTTGAGGGCGAGGGATGCAACTGGACGCGGCGCATAGGCCGCGGCCGCGCCTACGCTACGTCGCGAAGCTTCTGCGCTTCGGCCAGCGACTGAAGCTTCTTGAGCGACTGGTTCTCGATCTGGCGAATCCGCTCGCGCGTGACGTTGAAGGTCCGGCCGACCTCGTCCAGCGTGCGCGGGTGCTCGCCGCCGAGGCCGTAGCGCAGCTCGAGCACGCGGCGCTCGCGGTAGCTGAGGTTCTCCAGCGCCTCGCGGAGCGCCTCCTTGGTGAGGATCTCGGCCGCCCGCTCGTAGGGGGACTCGGCCCGCTCGTCGGCGATGAACTGCCCGAACTCGGACTCCTCCTCGTCGCCGACCGGCTTCTCCAGCGAGACGGGCGCCTGGGCGGAGCGTTTGATCGACTCGACCTCGTCGGGCTCGATCCCGGTGACCTCGGCGATCTCCTCGGCCGTCGGCTCGCGCCCGAGCTCGGTCACGAGCTTGCGCTCGGCGCGACCGATCTTGTTGAGCTTCTCGACCACGTGGACCGGGATCCGGATCGTGCGCGCCTTGTCGGCCAGCGCACGAGCGATCGCCTGGCGGATCCACCAGGTCGCGTAAGTGGAGAACTTGAAGCCCTTGCGGTAGTCGAACTTCTCCGCCGCGCGTACCAGGCCGAGCGTCCCCTCCTGGATCAAGTCGAGGAACGGCAGGCCCTGGTTGCGGTAGTTCTTGGCGATCGAGACGACAAGCCGGAGGTTGGACTCGACCATCTTCTGCTTGGCGTCGAGGTCACCGCGCTCAATCCGCTTTGCGAGGTCGACCTCCTCCTGCGCCGTGAGTAGACGCACCTTGCCGATGTCCTTCAGGAACAGCTGAAGGGAATCGGTGGTCATGTCCGGCTTGAGGTCCAGAGCCGTCCGCGCCTTACGCCGGCCGCGCTTGTCGGGAGCGCGCTCCAGGTCGGCCGCGGCAATCGCGGGGTCGAGCTCTTCGACGAGCTCGATCTCCGCCCGCTCGAGGAAGCCGTGCAGCTCCTCGACGTCAGCCTCGTCGAGGTCCAGCTCGGAGACCGCGCCGGCGATCTCGGCATACGTCAGGACGCCGAGCTGCTGTCCGCGGTTCACAAGGCCCTTGATCTCTTCGAGTTCTTGAAGTTCCGCTACTGACATCTCATCCCGTTTCCAGGTCGTGCGCGTCGGCGTGTGAGGGGATGCCGGCGCGGAGGATCAACACGGCGAGCGCAGCCGCGAGGGCGCACGCCCGCCATTCAACTGGGCAGTATAGTGCTATACATTCTGAAGCTCAACGCGCTTAGACCGGCACGGATGCGCTGGTCAGGCGTGTTTCGACATTCTTCTACGAGACTTTACGTAGAACGCTGCAATCCGTTTCAGGCTTGACGCAACTTCCGGATTCTGCATCGCATGAGTGACGAACACCCCACCGACCTTCTCGGTGCGCTCCCGCGGACGCGGCCGCACCGCCGGAGCGAGAAGCGGCCGGCCCGCACTCCCTCCGTGTCATCGCCTGAGAGCGCCGCGAGCCCGCGCTCGGAGCCGGCGGTTGCGCGCGTCAAGAGCACAAGAACCGGTGCCGGAGCCGCACCGTCGCTCGCGACGGCAACGAACTCACGCGCCAAGCCCACGAACCCGCGCGCAAAGGCGACGAGCTCGCGCGCCAAGCCCGCGACCCAGCGCGCCAAGGCCCCCGCCCGCCGAGCCAAGACGCCGGCGCGCGGGCAGGCCGAGCGCTCCGCACGGCCCGCGAGGGCTGGCGGTGTGCCGGTCGCCAGGACCGCGGTCCAGGCCGCGGCGGAGCTGGCCGAGATCGGGATCTCCCTGGGCGCCCGCGCGCTACGCGCGCGCGGTCGGCCGGCTGCCGCGACCGTAGCCGCACGCCCCCACGACGGTGAGCGGCTCGAGCCGCGTCCCGGATTTCGTATACTGCCGCGCCATCCACGCCGAGCGACCGTCCGTCCGCGGACGGTCGGCGGGGGAACCACTTGCGGACCCAGGTCCGCAGGGGCGAATCGGCCCCGTAACGGGCCGTAGCGCCAGACAAAGCGCGAGCCCGTCAGCTCACCCCGTAGGCGGATCGTCCCCAGCAGAACGAAACTTGACCCGTCGCGTCAAACCACAACTCCTTGGGCTGCTCTGTGCCTGCGCGGCCGCGCTGGCCGTACCGGCGCTGGCTTGGGGAGCCTCGGGAGGGAGCGGCATGGGCCCCGGCTCGTCGGGCGGGGGCGCCGGCGGTGGCGCCGGCCCCGCCGAGACAGCCCAGCCCGCCGACGAGACCGTTACCGCCAGCGGCAATGGGGTCACGATCGCCACGACGGCCTCGGCGCTCTTGAGCAACGGACTGACGATCAGGGGCAGCGCTCCCTCGAGCGCGGCGGGCAAGACGGTCGAGATCGAGCGTCGCGGCGCGAAGACGAACTGGACCTGGCAGCCGACGGCGCAGGCCACCGTCGCCTCGGACGGCTCGTTCGACGCCCTCTGGCGAACCAACCACATCGGGCGCTTCGCGCTGCGTGCGGTGATCGGGCAGGCAGGCACCGCGAGCGCATCCCCCGGTCTGCCGAGCGTCGACGTGACGGTCTACCTGCCCGCGACGGCGACGCTCTACGGTCCCGGCTTCTACGGGCGTCGCACGGCCTGCGGGACGGTGCTGCGCCGGAGCACGATCGGCGTCGCGCACCGCTGGCTGCCGTGCGGCACGCCGGTCGCGATCTACTACCAAGGCCGCATGCTGATCGTCCCGGTGATCGATCGCGGCCCATATGCCAACGGCGCCAACTGGGACCTGACGATGGCGACCGGGCAGGTACTCGGCATGACGGGGACCGCGAGCATCGGCGCGGTCTCGCTCCCGCGTAGCGGTTAGCGCGCACCCGTTGGCTTAGGCCGGCTCCTCGCGCTTCGCAGCCCGCGCCACCTCGATCCCCGCGGCCCCCGCGGCAAAGCTCGCCTCCTCGGCGGCCTCGATCAGGCTCGGAGCGTCCGGACCGTCCTCGTCGAGCGTTGCGGCGCCGATGCGCGCCCGCAGCGGCGCGCCGCGCCAGGAGCCGCCGTCACTGACCGCGCTCGCGATGGCCGCTCCGAGCGTCCGGGCGCTGTCACGATCAGCGCCCTGGGCGAGCACCCACAAGCGGCCGCCCTCCTCGTCGATCACCGGATCGCCGGGACGGACTGCGCCGCGGACGGCCGCGGCCAGTCGCTCGAGCATCATCGCGGCGTCCGCCGCCGGCTCGATCGCCAGCATTCGGGCGGCGTCTTCGAACTCGACCAGGAGCAGCGACAGAGCGGTGCCGTCGCACCGCGACCGGGCAACCGCCTCGGCGAGCGCATCTGCCAGCCCCGGGCGTTGCGACCCCGCAAGCCGGCGCAGCGCGGCACCGCGGGCCAGCTCGCAGACGGCCCTCAGCCGCTCGGCGAGCGCGGCCACCAGCGACGCATCGGGGTCGCGGAGCGCGCCGAGCACGGCGCTCCATAGCACCGCGTGAAGCGCATCAACGGCGCGGGACACCGCCTCGGCCGTCCCCGCTCCAGCGAGCTCGCCGGTCCGCGAGACCAGCTCTTCGAGCTCACCCCCGGGTGCGATCCGGCGAAGCTCGAGGTCGGAGCCGAGGGCGCGCGTGAGCGCCGCGCAGACCGCTGGACCGGCGTTTGCCAGCCCGGCGCCCGCGATCGAGGGAGCCCGGTCAAGCGGCTCCTGCTCGACGAGCGCCAGCAGCCAGCACTTGGCCAGATCCTCGGCGCGCTCCAGCAGCTCTGCGACGGGCGCGTCCGCGACCGGCCTCGCCGGTCGAATGCGTGGTGGGCTGGGACGCATCGGAGCCTTGTACCAGCCGTCGCGGTCGTCGCTGCGATCGGCCCGCGACAATGTCGGTGGTGGCAGCCGAGCTGATCCCGATCACCGAGGCCCGTCTGCGGGTGCTCGCCGCGGTTCACCCGCTCGGGCACCAGCGGATCCCCGTCACCGAGGCGCTCGATCGCGTGCTCGCAACGGAGCTGAGGGCGAGCGGTGACGTCCCGCCGTTCGACTCCTCCGCGATGGACGGCTACGCGGTGGACGCCGGTCCCGCCGGGCGCACGCTGAACGTCGTCACCGAGTCGCGCGCGGGCGCCCCGAGTGACCATCACCTCGCGGAGGGCGAGGCCATCCGGATTTCGACCGGAGCGGCGGTCCCCCCGGGGGCGACCGCCGTGGTGCCCCAGGAGCAGGTCGAGGCCCGCGACGGGGCGATCGTGACGGGCGCCGCCGTGGCACGGGGCGCCCACATCCGCCCCGCCGGCGAGGTGATGCGCGCGGGCGCACCCGTGCTGGCGGCCGGCACCAGGCTGGGGCCGGGTGAGCTCGCGGCCGCGATCGCCGCGGGCGCGGGCGAGCTGTCCGTGGTCCGGCGCCCCGCGGTGCGCGTGCTTTGCACCGGCGACGAGCTGCGCGAGCCCGGCAGCGCGCTCGAACCAGGCCAGATCCACAACTCCAACGGCCCGATGCTCGTCGCGCTGGCAGCCCACGCCGGCGCGCTGACCGCGCCCGCGGCGCTGCTGGCCGATGACCGCGCGGCCACGGAGGCCGGCCTCGAGTCATCGCTTCGCGCCGCCGACGTCGTGATCGTCTCCGGCGGCGTGTCGGTCGGTCCGCACGATCACGTCAAGCCGGCGCTCGCCAAGCTCGGCGTCGAAGAGGTCTTCTGGGGGGTCGCGCTGCAGCCGGGAAAGCCGACCTGGTTCGGGACTCTCGGTCAGAAGCTCGTCTTCGGGCTGCCGGGCAATCCGGTGTCTGCGGCGGTCACGTTCTCGCTGTTCGCGGCGCCCGCGCTCGCGGCCCTTCAGGGCGCCGCCACCGTAGCGGCGAGCATCGGGAACGCGATCCTCGGGACGGCCGTTCGCCGAAACCCCCGGCGCGAGCAGGCGATCAGGGTCCGGCTGGAGCGGCGCGACGGAACCATCGTCGCGGTACCGAACGGCGCACAGGATTCCCACGCGCTCACCTCGCTGCTGGGTGCCGACGCACTGGCGCTGATCCCACCCGGCGAGGGCGAGCTGGAGGCGGGAGCGACGGTGGCGCTGACGCCCCCTCCAGCCTGACGGCCCACGCTCGGCTCGCCACGCCCCCGGCTTACGCGCATCACACCGTGACGCGCGAGAATCCCCCGAGTGTCCCAGCTCCTCTACGCGCTCCTGGCGGCGCTTCTTGCGGCCGTCGCGGTCCGCGAACGCGCACGCCGGCGCAGGCCCGCCAGGGCGGCGATCATCTCGCCGCCGCGCTCGACCGTGATCGCACGGGACGGCGCGGTCCGCTCGGTGCAGGCGGCGGAGCTGACGCTCGACCGAGCCGAGCTCGACCGGCTCTGGACACCGGAGAACCTGGAGAACCTGGCGCGTACCTACTGGCGCTTTCTGACCCGCGTCACGCTCGGGCTGATCCGCGTCAGATACGCCGCCGATGAGCGCTCCGTGATGCTCCTGGTGCGGCCGCTGACGCTGCTTCGCTTCGGCGGGCCCGAGTACCTGGTCGAGAGCGGCCACGGGAAGGTCGTGTGGCGGATTCGCGACGGGCTGCTCGTCGCGCGCTCGGGCCGGGGCTGCGGCTACCTGGCGCTCGACGTCCGCCGCCTCGAGCACTGTGAGGAGGAAGGCCGGGCCCGCGTCCGGATCGAGCTGGAGGTCGCCAACTTCTATCCCGCGATCGCGGCCGGCTTCAGCACCCCCGTCTACGAGGTCACGCAGAACGCGATCCACATCCTGGTTACGCACGCGTTCCTGCGCTCGCTCGCAAACCTGGACCTGGCGACCTCGAAGGTCGGGCGGTTCAGGAACGGTCAGCCGTAGCGCACGCCGGTCAACGCGCGCAGCTTGGCGCGGTCGTGGCGCGCGGAGATCCGACGCACGGTCCCTGAGCGGGAGCGCATCACCAGCGACTCGGTCGTCGCGCCGCGGTCGCCCTGGTAGCGGACTCCCTGGAGCACGTCACCGTCGGTCACGCCGGTGGCAGAAAAGAACACGTCCTCGCCGCGCACCAGCTCATTGGCGGTGAGGATGCGCGTCAGGTCATATCCGGCGTCGACCGCGGCCTGGCGCTCCTCTTCGTTCGCGGCCACAGGCGACCGAGCAGCTGTCCGCCGATGCACTTGATCGCGGCGGCCGAGATTACCCCTTCCGGCGTGCCCCCGATCCCCCACAGCAGTGCGACCGGCGAGTTGTCGCTGACCGCCAGCATCGAGGCGGCGACGTCGCCGTCGGTGATCAGCCGCACCCGTGCACCCGCGTCGCGGACCTGCCGCATCGCGTCGTGATGGCGCTCGCGGTCGAGCATCACCACCATGACGTCACGGATGTCGATCCCCTTGCGCCGCGCGACCAGCTTCAGCGTCTCGGGTAGGGGGCGGTCGAGGTCGAGCAGGTCGGCGATCTCGGGGCCCCCCGCGATCTTCTCCATGTACACGATCGGCCCCGGGTCGAACATCGCCCCGCGCTCGGCCAGGGCGATCACGGCGATTGCATTGGGCATCCCCAGCGCGGTCAGTCGCGTCCCCTCCAGCGGATCGACCGCGACGTCGACCTGGGGGGCGGTCCCGTCGCCGATCTGCTCGCCGTTGTAGAGCATCGGCGCCTCGTCCTTCTCCCCCTCGCCGATCACCACGACGCCGTCCATCGAGACCGTGTCGAGCACGTTGCGCATCGCGTCGACGGCGGCCTGATCTGCGCCCTCCTTGTCCCCGCGGCCGACCATCCGTGCCGCGGCCAGCGCCGCGGCCTCGGTGACCCGCACCAGCTCCAGGGCGAGGTTGCGGTCCGGCCGATTCTCTTCCGGTGGGCCGCTCACAGCACCCCGGGCGGCTTGCGTCGCGGGGCGCTCTCCCGCGAGCGCCACAGCGACCCGGCGACGATCAGCAGCCCGCCCAAGAGCGCGACCCACCACCCGAAGTCGATGCTGATCTCCTCACTCGGCGACCCGGGCCTGTCGATCACCCCCAGGAACAGGATCAGCACGAGCGCGAGCAGCGCGACCATCGCGGTCACTTCGCCGCGCGGCCAGGCGAGCACGTGACCGCGGGCGACGATCCAGGCGAGCACAGCCGGCGCGAGCGCCGCCGCAAGCAGCACAAAGCGCATCGCCGAGAGCGCATGCCAACCGCTGCACGAGGTGCCCGGCCCGTGGCAGCTGTTGAGCCGCGCAAACCCGTTCCCCAGCGAATACCACGGCAGGAGGAGCGAGATTGCAAGAAGCGCGCCGCCGGAGGTGGCGATCAGCTCGCCGCGATCAAGGGCCTTGAGGTCCACCACTTCGAGCGCCAGCGTAGCCACTTTGCCCGGGCGGGGCGGAGTTTGGCCGGGGCGCCGGCGCAGTGCGTCGGAACTGCTAGGTTCGCCCCGGAGGTGGACTTCCGTCAGCTGATTCCGCAGCCTGGCTCGGTCGAGATCGCCGACCTTCTCTCGTCCCTCCAGGGCGGGGAGCGCGCCCGCGAAGACCGCCCGTTCACGATCGCCAACTTCGTCTCCAGCGCCGACGGCAGAGCGGCGTTCAGCGGCCGCTCGGGCGCGCTCAGCAACGCGGCCGACCGCGCGCACTTTCACCAGCTACGCGAGCTCGCGGACGCCGTGCTGGTCGGTACCGGGACGGTGCGTGCCGAGCACTACGGCCGGGTGATCCCCGATCCGGAGCGCCGGCGCCGGCGCGTCGAGGCGGGCCGTGACCCCGAGCCGCTGGCCTGCCTGGTCACCCGCAGCGGCGAGCTCCCGCTCGAGGCTCCGCTGTTCTCCGAGCCCGAGGCGCGGATCGTCGTCTTCAGCCCGGTGGAGATCGACCTCTCGACGTGCGCCGGTCAGGTCCAGCTCGTCCAGCTCGATCCGGGCATGGTGACCTTCACCACCGCCCTGCGCCGGCTGCGGGTCGATCTGGGGATCGGCCTGCTGCTTTGCGAGGGGGGCCCGACCGTGTTCGGGGCGCTGCTGCACGAGCGGCTCGTCGACGAGCTCTTCCTGACGCTCGCCCCCAAGCTGACCGGCGGCGGCGAATCGCCGAGCATCTCGACCGGACCGGAGCTGATGGAGCTCGTCCCACTCGAGCTGGTCTGGGCGCTCGAGCACACCGGCGCCCTGTACCTCCGATACGCGATCACGTGGCCGCCCGGGTGACCGTTCACAGGATGTTTCTCTGGCCGAGCAGGCGAGGATGAGACAATGGCTCATATGACCGGCCCGAGCGCACCGGCCGAGACCAACGCCCCCGAAGCGATCGAAGCGCTCGGCGAAGCCCGGGAGCGGACGCTCGCGCTGGTGGGCCCGGTCTCGGACGAGGACCTCGAGCGGGTCCACTCGACGCTGATGAGCCCGCTCGTCTGGGACCTCGGGCACATCGCCGCGTTCGAGGACCTCTGGCTCGTTCACCGCTTCGGGCGCGAGCCGATGCTCCGCGCCGATCTGGTCGACGTTTACGACGCGATGGAGACGCCACGCGCACGGCGTGGCGACTTGCCGTTCCTGAGGACCGCCGAGGCGCGCGCGTATCTCGAGCTGGTCCGCACGCGCACGCTCGAGCTGATCGATGAACGGGGGATCGGAGACGGCGTCCTGCACGAACTGGTGCTCCGCCACGAGCAGCAGCACAACGAGACGATGCTGCAGACGCTCCAGCTGGCACGGCTGGCCGACTGGGAGCCTCCCGAGCATCAGCCCGTTCCCGACGGGCCGGACGGGCACCCCACCGGCCTCGAGTTGCTCGACGTCCCGGGTGGCGAGTGCACGATCGGAGCGCGGGCCGCACACGAGCCCACGACCCCGGCCTGGACAAGCTTCGCCTACGACAACGAGCGCTCCCGCCACCGAACCGACGTGCGCGCCTTCCAGATCGCCCGTTACCCCATCACCAACGCCAGCTATCTGCACTTCGTGGAAGGGGGCGGCTACGAACGCCGCGAGTGGTGGTCAGACGAGGGCTGGGCGTGGAAGGAGGAGTACGACATCACGCGACCTGGATGCTGGACGGCCGACCACGCGGGTGAATGGCGGCTCGGCAAACTCGAGCCGCTCCACCCCCGCCGGCCGGTCGTCCACGTTTCCTGGTTCGAGGCCGACGCCTTCGCCCGTTCGCACGGGGTCCGCCTCCCCACCGAAGCGGAGTGGGAGAAGGCGGCGACCTGGGACCAGGAGCAGGGTGCGGCGCGTCCCTATCCCTGGGGGAACGATCCGCCGATTCCGGGCGTCCATGCCAACGTGGACCAGCTGGCGTGCGGACCGGCTCCGGCGGGGGCGTATCCTGCGGGCGCGTCCCCGGTCGGCTGCCTGGGGATGGTCGGCGACGTCTGGGAGTGGACCGCCGACGAGTTCGACAGGTACCCGGGGTTCCGGGCCCACCCCTATCGCGAGTACTCCGAGCCGTTCTTCGGCGCCGGCTACAAGGTGCTGCGCGGCGGCTCGTGGGCCACGCGAGCCAGGGTCGCGACGCCGACGTTCCGCAACTGGGACTACCCCCAGCGCCGACAGATCTTCTCCGGGATCAGGGTGGCGCAGTGAGACAGGTCCTGGACACCGACGCGATCACGATCCACTCGTGCGTCTCGGACGCCGAGGAGCGGGTACTCGCCGACGACGTCCTGGATGGCCTCACCAAGCCGTTCAAGGAGCTCCCGCCGAAGCACTTCTACGACGCCCGCGGGTCAGAGCTGTTCGACGAGATCTGCGGGCTGCCCGAGTATTACCCGACCCGAACCGAGCGCCGGATCCTCGAGCAGAACGCGGCGGCGATCGTCGAGGAGACCGGGGCCGCGGAGCTCGTCGAGCTTGGATCGGGCTCGGCCGAGAAGGCGCGGATCCTGCTGGACGCGATGGAGCAGGCTGGCACGCTGCGCCGGTACGTGCCGCTCGACGTTTCCGAGAACGCGCTCGAGAGCGCCGCGCGGGAGCTGGTCGCGGAATACGACGGGCTCCAGGTCGAAGGCGTGATCGGCGACTTCGAGCGACACCTGGACAGCGTCCCGGACGCCGACGGGCCGCGGATCGTCGCGCTGCTCGGCGGCACGATCGGGAACTTCCCGCCCGGGACGCGGCGTCGGCTGCTGAGGGAGATCGGGAGGCTGCTCGGGCCCGATGACCGGCTGCTGCTTGGCACCGACCTGCTCAAGGACCCGGCCGTGATCGAGGCTGCCTACGACGACCCAGGCGGGGTCACCGCGGAGTTCAACCGCAACGTGCTGCGCGTGATCAATCGCGAGCTCGGCGCCGACTTCCGGCCCGACGCGTTCGACCACGTCGCGTTTTTCGATCGCCGCAACGAGTGGATCGAGATGCGGCTGCGCGCGCGCCGTGCACACAGCGTGCTGATCGCGGGAATCGGGCTGCGGGTGGACTTCGCCGCCGGCGAGGAGCTCCGCACCGAGATCAGCGCAAAGTTCACCCGGAGGCGGATCGAGGCCGACTTCCGCGCCGCCCGGCTCGAGCTCCGGAGCTGGTACACCGATCCGGACGGCCTGTTCGCGGTCACGCTCGCCTCGCGGTGGTGACCACTAGGGTTCCGCCGATGCTGATCGACGGCAGCGGCGCGCTGGTCGCCGGCGGCGCCTCAGGGCTCGGAGAGGCGGTCGCGCGGCGTCTACACGCCGGCGGCGCCGAGGTCGTGGTCGCGGACGTAAACCAGGAGCGCGGCGCCGAGCTCGTCGGCGAGCTCGGTGAGCGTGCACAGTTCGTGCGAACCGACGTCACCGATCCCGACCAGGTGCGGGAGGCGGTTGCCGCCGCGGCGGCGCGCCCCGGCGGTCTGCGAATCAGCGTCTGCTGCGCGGGGATCGGCTGGGCCGAGCGCGTCGCCTCCCGGCGCGGCCCCCACTCGCTCGAGCCGTTCGAGACCGTGATTCGCGTGAACCTGATCGGCACCTTCAACGTGCTCCGGCTGGCCGGCGCGGCGATGCTCGCGCAGGAGCCGCTTCCCTCCGGCGAGCGCGGCGTGTGCATCAACACCGCCTCGATCGCCGCGTTCGACGGCCAGATCGGCCAGATCGCCTACTCGGCGTCGAAGGGCGGGATCGTCGGGATGACGCTGCCCGCCGCCCGGGACCTCGCGGTCGCCGGGATCCGAGTCTGCACGATCGCCCCGGGGACGTTCGACACGCCGCTCCTGGCCGGCCTCCCGGAGGAGAACCGACAGGCGCTCGCGCAGGCGATCCCCTTCCCGCCGCGGCTTGGGCGCCCCGAGGAGTTCGCCCAGCTCGCCGCCCAGATCGTCGAGAACGAGATGCTCAACGGCGAGACGATCCGGCTCGACGGCGCGCTCCGGATGGCGCCTAAGTAACCGGGCTGCACAGAAACCTGCAACGAATCCCCGCTCCGTGCGTTAACCGCACGTACAATTTCACGCGGGAGGCGGTCATGCCGCTCGATGGCTGTGCAGGCAGGGAAGTCAAGGAACGATCGCTCCGGCGTCTAGCGCCCAGCGAAGCCCTGCCCTACGAGGCCGAGCAGGCGGCGCGGGCGGGCAGCTTCGAGCGCTCGCTGAAGGGCAGGTCACCGGCGACGTACTCGCTGGGCTTTCGCCATCTGTTCGCCGCGCCCCCGGAGCTCGAGTTAGGAGACGACGTCCTGCTCGAACGGGCCCACCCCGAGGACCGCGGGCTGATCGAGCAGTCGCTGGCGGCGTCGTATCGGGACGGGCGACCGTTCACCTTCGAGGTTCGGGTGCGGCGGTTCGACGGCGCCGAGCGCGTCGTCCGTGTGCGCGGAAAGGTCGCCGCCGGCGTCGACGGGAAGCCCGCGCGGCTGATCGGGTTGATCCAGGATGTGACCGACGAGGCCCGCGAGCGCTCGGCCAGGGACCTGCTCAGCTTTGTCGTCGACTCATCCGACGAGGCGATCGTAACCAAGGCGCCGGACGGCACGATCACGAGCTGGAATCGGGGCGCCGAGCGGCTCTACGGCTACACGGCCGAGGAGGCGATCGGGCGGCCCACCGCGCTGATCGAGCCAGACTCGCGGGACGGAGAGCATCGCGAGATCCTCGAGCAGGTGTTTCGGGGTGATTCGCTCGACGACTTCGAGACCGAGCGCGTTCGCAAGGACGGAACGAAGCTGGCGGTCTCTCTGACCATCTCGCCGGTCCGCGACGTCGACGGCCGGATCGTCTCGGCGGCGGTCATCGCGCGTGACATCACCGAGCGCAACCGCTACGAGGAGCGCCTGCGCCACCTCGCCGATCACGACCAGCTGACCGGCCTCTACAACCGCCGCCGCTTCGAGGAGGAACTGAAGCGTGAGCTGGCTCGCACCGGGCGCTATCACTCGCACGGCGCCGTCCTGAGCGTCGACGTCGACAACTTCAAGTCGATCAACGATTCCGCCGGGCACGCCGCCGGCGACGCCGTCCTGGTCGAGGTGGCGAGCCTCCTGAAGCGGCGGTTTCGCACGAGCGACGTCGTGGCCAGGCTGGGCGGGGACGAGTTCGCGGTGCTGCTGCCGGCCGTCGAGGTCGACGCGGCGCGGGCAGCTGCCCAGGACCTGCTGGCGACGATCCACAACTCGGGAGCGGTCTTCGGCGGCAAGCCGCTGCGCGTCACGGCCAGCATCGGCGTAGCGGTATTCGAGTCAGACGACGCGACCGCGGGCGAGCTGCTGACGGGCGCCGACCTGGCGATGTACGCGGCCAAGGCACAGGGTCGTGACCGGGTCGTGGTCTACACCGCCAGCGAGGGGCGCCGGGCACGAGCCACGGCCAAGCTGACCTGGGCCGAGCGGATTCGCGAGGCGCTCGGGCGTGAGGAGGGCTTCGTGCTGCACATGCAGCCGATCCTCGACCTCGCGACCGGCCAGATCAGCCACGGTGAGCTGCTGCTGCGGATGCGAGGGGAGCACGGCGACCTGATCCCGCCGGGCGCCTTCCTACCGGCCGCCGAGCGCTACGGCCTGATCCACGCCGTCGACCGGTGGGTTGTGCGGCGGGCGATACGGATGATCGCCGACGCCGGCGACCACACGCTGCCGCCACTGGGCGTGAACCTCTCGGGCGAGTCTGTGGTCGGCGATCCGGGGCTGCTGGCCCTGATCGCGCACGAGCTCGAGACGGCTTCGGTCGACCCCGCGCGACTGATCTTTGAGATCACGGAGACGGCCGCGATCGCCAACATGCCCGAGGCCCTGGCGTTCGCCACGGGGCTCAACGAGCTCGGCGCGAGCGTGGCGCTCGACGACTTCGGCACCGGCTTCGGGTCGTTCTACTACCTCAAGCACCTGCCGGTGAGCTACATCAAGATGGACGGGGAGTTCATCCAGAACCTCCCGCGGAGCGAGATCGACGCCCACATGGTCACCGCGATCGTCGGCGTCGCCCAGGGGCTCGGGATCAAGACGGTGGCCGAGTCGGTCACCGACGAAGAGACGATCCGGCTGCTGCGCGAGCACGGCGTCGACTTCGCCCAGGGCTTCCACGTGGGCCAACCCGGGCCAATCCTCGAGCTGTCACCCTCCTGAGGCCGGTGTGCCGCGGGCCCGGGCGGCTCAGGACAGCCGCTCGACCATCATCGCCTGGCCCATCCCGCCGGCGACGCACATCGACTCGATCCCGTAGGTCCCGTCGAGCGCCTCCAGGCCGTTGAGCAGCGTCGTCATGATCCGCGCGCCGGTCATCCCGAACGGATGGCCGAGCGCGATCGCGCCACCGAACGGATTGAGCTTTTCGTCGGAGATCCCCAGGTCCTCCTTGCAGGGGACGATCTGCGCGGCGAATGCCTCGTTGATCTCGACGATGTCGACGTCGTCGATCGACATCCCCGTCTCCTTGAGCAGCGCCTGGATCGCGGGGATCGGGCCAAGGCCCATGATCTCCGGGCGGATCGCCGCGACGGTCGAGGCGATGATCCTCGCCTTGGGCTTCAGCCCCAGGCTCTTTGCCTTCTCCTCGGACATCACCAGCACCGCGGCGGCGCCATCGTTCAGCGGGCAGGAGTTCCCTGCGGTCACCGTCCCGCCCTCCCTGAACGCCGGCTTCAGCTGCGCCAGCACCTCCATGGTGGTGCCGGGACGCGGGCCGTCGTCCTTGGCCACGACGGCCTCGGGCACTTCGATCTCGTTGCCCTCCTTGTCGGTGTCAGTGTGGGCCGCGACCGTCACCGGCACGATCTCCTTGTCGAAGTGGCCCGAGTCGCGCGCCTCGACCGCGCGGTTCTGCGAGATCACCGCCCACTCGTCCTGCTGCTCACGGGTGACGTGGCAGCGATCCGCGACGTTCTCGGCGGTCATCCCCATCGGGATGTAGACGTCATACAGTGAGCCGTTCGAGCCGCTCAGCTTCGGGTGCTTGGCCTCGTCCATCATTCCCGCGCCCAGCCCGGCGCGGGAGACCGCCTCGATTCCCGCGGCGATGTACTGGTCGCCCTCGCCGGCCTTGATGGCGTGGAACGCCATCCGGATGGTCTGGAGCGACGAGGCGCAGAAGCGGTTGACGGTGCACCCCGGCACGTGGTGGTCCACCCCGGCGAGCAACAGCGCGTTGCGACCGACGTTGTAGCCCTGCTCGCCGATTCCCGAGGCCGAGCCCATCATCACGTCGACGGTCTCCGAGAAATTGACCTCTGGGTTTCGTTCGATCAGCGCCCGGAGCGGGGTTGCGGCTAGATCGTCGGCGCGGACGGTCTTCAGCGACCCCTTGATCGCACGCCCGATGGGGGTGCGAATGGCGTCGACGATCACTGCTTCTGACATCTGGACTCCTGTTTCTCGGCGGGGACCACTTGGCGGCAGCGGGGGATGGTACGGCGTCGCCGCCGCCCGGGAGCTACGCCAGCCGCTTGCCCGTGAGGGCCGCGTGCGCCGCCACCTCGCTGACGTAGGCGGCGAAATCATCGGTCGCGAGCTGCTGCGGACCGTCGCACAGCGCCGTCTCAGGGTCCGGCGCAACCTCCACCAGGAGTCCGTCGGCACCCGCCGCGGCGGCGGCGCGTGAGAGCGGCGCCACCAGCCTCCGGTCCCCGGCGGCGTGGCTCGGGTCGACGATCACCGGCAGATGCGTGTGCAGCTTCAGCCACGGGACCGCGAGGAGATCGAGTGTGAAGCGTGTCGCCGTTTCGAATGTCCGGATTCCTCGCTCGCAGAGGATCACCGCCTCGTTGCCCTCCTTCAGGACGTAGTCGGCGGCCATCAGGAGCTCCTCCACGGTCGAGGACAGCCCGCGCTTGATCAGCACCGGCTTGCCCAGCTTGCCCGCGACCTCGAGCAGCGCGTAATTCTGCATGTTGCGAGCGCCGATCTGGATCACGTCGGCGACCTCGCCGACCGCGTCGGCGTGCTGGGTGTCGAGCAGCTCGGTGACGATCGGGAGCCCGGTCTGGGCGTGCGCCTCGGCCAGGATCTCCAGCCCGTCGACGCCCAGGCCCTTGAACGCGAACGGCGAGGTCCGCGGCTTGAACGCCCCGCCCCGGAGCATCGATGCGCCGGCCTCCGCGACGGCCCGGGCGACCGACAGCGTCTGCTCGCGCGACTCGACCGTGCACGGTCCCGCGATCAGGCAGAACGTCTCGCCGCCGCCGACGGTCCGGCCGTCGATCCGCAGGACGGTCGGCTCGTTGTGGGCGAGCTCGGAGGACGCCAGCTTGTAGGGCCGGGAGATCGGCACCACGCGGTCGACGCCGGGCATTCCCCCGATCCCCAGCTCCGCCACGCCCTCGGGGTCGCCGATCGCCCCGATCGCGGTCGTCAGCTCCCCGGGCATGACGAGCACGTGCAGGTGACCGATCGATTCGAGCCTCGCCTTGACCGCGTCGATCTCGTCCGCCGTCGCCTGCGGCGTCATCACGATCATCATCGCGGCGGCCCTCCCTCCCGGGTTATAGCCCCAGCCCTCGCACGCCCTTCTCGTCCCACCCGAGGTGGTGGGCGAGCTCGTGGCGCACGGTTCTCGTCACCTGCGCCTTCAGCAGCTCGGGGTCGTGACCGAAGTCGCGCAGCAGCGTGTCGCGGAAGATCACGATCCGGTCGTGGAAGTAGTCGCGTGCGACGGTGCCGCCCTCATACAGGCCGTAGGCCCGGCGACGGCGACCCGATTCGGAGACGACCACGGCCACGTGTTCCAGAGCGCGGTGGAAATCCAGCGGCAGGTCGTCGATCGCCGCGCGGACCAGGGCGTTGAAGTCCTCCTCGTTGTAAGGGTCGATGAGCTCCTCGTCCTCGTCGTACTGATCCTCGACGCTGTCGCCCCACGACTCCTCGGCCGCAAGCCGCTCGGCCCGCTCGACGATCGCGTCGAACTCCGCGTCGGAGATCGGGTCGCGCCAGCCAGCGAGACGGAGCATCACCAGCACCACGGCGCCGCCGATGATCACCGCCCCCGCGCCGAACACGGCCAACCCCTGGAGTACGCGCACCGCGGGTGACTGGCTGAACCCGGCGAGCAGGCTGACCGCCCCGAGCCCCACCGTCAAGGCTGCCAGCGCTGCGATCAGGATCCGGCGCGGCGTCGGCGGTCTGACGTTCATCGCTAGCGCAGGCTCCGGGCGATCACGAGGCGTTGGATCTCGTTGGTGCCCTCGTAGATCTGGGTGATCTTCGCGTCGCGCATCATCCGCTCGACCGGATACTCCTTGACATAGCCGTAGCCGCCGAGCACCTGAACCGCCTCGACGGTGACCGCCATCGCGACGTCCGAGCAGAACAGCTTCGCCATCGCCGAATATTTACCGACGTCGGGGTCGCCGCGATCGATCTTCGCGCATGCCTGACAGAGCAGCTCGCGGGCGGCCGCGCACTGCGTCTCCATGTCCGCGAGCTTGAACTGGATCGCCTGGAACGAGTTGATCGGCTGGCCGAACTGTCGCCGCTCACGCGCGTAGGCGACGGCGTAGTCGGTGGCGCCCTGGGCGATCCCGAGTGCCTGCGCCGCGACACCCAGCCGGGAGCGGTCGAGCGTCGCCATCGCGACCTTGAACCCCTGGCCAGGTTCCCCGATCACGTTCTCGTCGGGGACCCGCACGCCCTCGAAGATCGGCTGCCCGGTGGGTGAGCCGCGGATCCCCAGCTTGTGCTCGAGCTTGCCGACGCTGAAGCCGGGCCGGTTGGCCTCGACGACGAACGCCGTGATACCTCGGGGATGACCCGCCTCCCGGTCGGTGACGGCGAACACCACGTAGAAGTCGGCGATCCCTAGATTCGTGATCCAGTTCTTCGTGCCGTCGATCACCCACTCCTCGCCGACCTTCACGGCGCGGGTGCGCATTCCGCCCGGGTCAGACCCCGCCTCGGGCTCCGACAGCGCAAACGCCGGCGACCACTCGCCGCTGGCGCAACGCGGCAGGAACCGCTGCTTGAGCTCCTCGGAGCCGAACAGCTGGATCGGGAGCGTCCCGAGCTCCTGGACCATCACGATCAGCGCGGTCGACGCGCACGCCTTGGCGATCTCCTCGATCGCCATGTTCAGCATCAGCGCCCCGGTGCCGGTGCCCCCGTACTCGGTCTCGAACGGCAGCGCGAGCACGTCCTGCTCGGCCAGCAGCTCGCGAAGATCGTGGGGATACTCGGCGCGCTCGTCGATCTCCGCGGCGCGGGGCGCAATCCGCTCGCGCGCGATCTGGCGGATCGTTTCGCGGAAATCCAGATACTCCTGGGGGATCGTGTACAGCTCGGCGAGCGCGGACATGCACTGAGGATGCTACGACAGCGATCCGGCCCGTTTGAGTCACCCGCCGCGGGAATCTGTAGCATCGCTCCGGGCGCGGCCGGCGCCTCGGACACACGCCGGGTGCACGATCGATGATCAGGGCAGGTAACACCGCACGTTCGATACGCCGCTGCTTGCTGCTGGCAGGCTCCGCGCTGACCCTGCTCCTAGCAGCGAGCAGCTCGGCGAACGCGGCCGGCGCCTCGCTCAAGGTCACCGTCTCGCCGACGAACGTCCGTCAGGGTCACAACTACACGATCACGGTGCTCGGGAGCTTCCAACAGCGCGAGATCCGTGGGACGGCCTACCTCTGGGAGTTTCTCCAGTACACGCCGGCGGCGTGTAAATCGACGGCCCAGGCCGAGCACACGCTGCCCGCTTCGGACCTCAGCCTCGACTACCGGGGCAAGGAGCACGGCTCGCCGTTCACCCGCCGCGACCGCTGGACGGCCGGGAACATCACGGGCGTGCGACACGTCTGCGCCTACCTGTACCCGCAGGTGGTCTCGGCCGGCAGCAGGGTGCGCCCGATCGCGAAGGCCGACGCGCGGTACCGCGACGTCTGAGCCCGGCGGATCCAGGCGGCGTCGGGACGGCGGGGCACCCGCGGCGCCGGGACGACATGACCCCCCGGGCCCGCCCTACCGGGCCCGGGGGAATGCGCCGGGGGCGGCGCAGCTTTAGAGACCCGCCGGATGGCGCTCGACGTAGCCACCGCCGTCGCCGAGGTTGCCGGTGGGGTTGGACCGCCAGCGCGGCCCGGTGCCGGAAGGGATGTTCGGGCCGCCGAAGTCGGCCGTGTCGAAGGCGCGCCCTGCGACCACGATCCAGGTGTGCCCGGCGTTCGCATAGATCGTGATCCAGCGGCCCGGGCCCGGAGCGCCGTAGGACTCGAGCCCCGTCGAGTCCTCCGGGGAGCCGAGCAGCCCGGCCCCGTGCAGCGCGAAGCTGACCGAGCCCGAGCAGTCGTAGCAGCTCGATTTCCAGGAGCCGTGGCCCCCGCCGACGCAGTAGGAGGTGTTGAGGATCTGGTTGGCGGAGTTCACCACCGCCTGGACGGCCGCCGGCGCGCCCGCGGGCGCGGTGGCCGTCCCGTCCGGGTTGATCCGCGTGGTCCCGGTCGGCGGGCTCGCCTGCACCGCGCCGACCACCTGCCGTAGGGCCTGCTCGACGGCCACGGTCACCACTCCGTTGGGAGTCATCCCGCGTGAGCGCTCGAAGGCGATCACGTTCTTCCTGGTACCCGAGCCGAAGGCGCCGTCGACCGGGGTGGCGAATCCCGCGTATGAGAGGTATGCCTGCAGCACGCGGACGTCGTGGCCGTGCATCCCCTGACACAGGACGCGGTCGCCGAGGTGCCTGGAGTCGCCGCCGCTGTGGCAACCGCCACCCGCGCCGCCGCCGCCCTGCGAGCCGCCGCCGTTCGAGTCGCCGCCTCCGGTGAACGACCCTCCGCCGGAGGGGGCGCCGCTGCCCGAGGGGTTCGAGTCTGCGAGTGCCGGGGCCGCGAAGGCAAGCGTCGCCGCTGTGACGGCAGTTACCGCGCAACGCGCCGCGCGGGCTGGAACGACGTGGGACAACGGGTAACCCCTTCTCTTTCTCGCGCCTGCGGGGTTAGCTGTCGGGCTCGCGCTGAAAGAGATCGCGCTACGCCTGGAACTCAGGCGATTCGCCCCATGGAGCCGAGCGGCTCCCTTGGGTCCCCCGCTCTCGAACGCCGTGACGCCCGGGATTAGGCTGGGTTGTTGTGGCGCGGCACAGTACCGAAACAGCCCGACGGATGTCGCAACACCCCGCCGGATGTCGTTACGCTCGACGCTATGACGACCGACTACACGCCCCGGGAGGTCAGCGAGCTACTCGACGGCGGCGAAATCCAGCTGGTCGACGTTCGCGAGGCGGTCGAATATGAGGGCGGCCGGATCGCCGGGGCCCGGCACGTCCCCCTGGGCGACCTCGTTGCCCAAGCCGAGACGATCGACCCCGCTCGCCCGGTGGTGTTCTACTGCCGCAGCGGCGCCCGCTCGGCGATGGCGACCGAGGCCTTCCGCGGAGCCGGCTTCGACGCCCACAACATGAGCGGGGGGCTGCTGGACTGGGACGCTACCGGGCTGCCCTTGGAGCCTGAGGGCGGCTTCGTCGCAGAGCACTAGTCGCGCGGCGAGGGAGGCGACTGCCCGGCGTCGCCGACTATCGCTTCCACTTGATCGAGCAGCCGACCGGCCGGGTTTCCGGCTCGGCCGGCTCCTCGCCGGCCAGGACCGCGTCCAGCGCGGCCCGCAGCCACTCGGCGCGACGCGCCGGGTCGTCGTAGTCGCCGTCGGGCGCCCCGCGATAGCGAAGCCGCCCGCCTGAGTCGACCACGAACAGGTCGGGGGTCGTCTTCGCACCGTACGCGTGCGCGACCTCCTGGCTCTCGTCGCGCAGGTAGGGCATTGGCCAGTCCTCGCGGCCAACGCGCTGCTTCATCGCCTCCAGCGAGTCGCCGGGGTAGCGCCCGGCGTCGTTGGGGTTGATCGCCAGGAAGCGCACGCCCCGGTCCGCGTAGTCGCGTGCGGCGTCGGCGATCCGGTCGTGCCATGCGAGCGCGTACGGGCAGTGGTTGCACGTGAACACGACAACTGTCGCCCGGGCGCCATCGCCGTCCGACAGGGACCAGCTGGCGCCCGCCGTATCGGGCAGCTCGAAGTCGGGAGCGGTCTCTCCCACCGAAAGCGTCATCGGGTGACCTCCACGCGCTCGGCGGCTCGCAGCAACGCCTCGCGCAAATCGTCGGGATCGGGAACCGGCGAGATCCTGCCGTCGCGACGGCGGTAGATGCGGCAGCTGAGGCCGATCGGCTCATCGTCAGCCGCGGGGACGAGGTCGGCCCCGTCGATCAGGATCGTCGGCGAGCCGACGAAGCGCGCCTGCGCGGCCTCCTGGTCGGTCGTGACCTCACGCATCCGCACCTCGGCATTCGCCAGGCCCACCGCCGCGAGCGCCTCTTGCAGGTCGGCGAGCGCCCGCTCGGTCGACGGACAGCCCTCCCACCACAGCAGCTCTAGGTCAGGGACTCGCATCCCCTTCAGCGTAGTAAGCGGCCGAGCTTTGCTGGCGGAGTTGACCTATGCGCAACTAATTCAGCAAAGTCCGGCCGGGCCGGGCGGACCGCGGCCCTGCGTCCGCCCCCGCTGGCCCTTAGGCCACGGTCCAGGTGTCGCCCGAGTGGAGCAACTCGTCCAGCTGGTCGTCCGAGGCGGGCTCGGGCGCGACCCCTCCCGAGCGCCCGTAGACGGGGTGCTGCACCGAGCGGAAGATCCCGATCGGAGTGGGGCCGGTGGGGTCCTCGGCGAGCCTCGCGAGCGAGAACGCGAGCCCCGGATCCGGCCGGGTCGGGTCGTGGACGATCAGCGCGTCCTCGCCGATGTCGGCCGCATCGACGATCTCGAGGCCCCCGTCCCGCCCGCGAGCGACCCCGCGTCCACCCTCCGCGCCGAAGCGAATCGGCTGCCCCGCCTCCAGCCGGATCTGGTTGAGGTCCTTGACGTCCTTCTCGGTCAGCGCCGCGAACGCGCCGTCGTTGAATACCGGACAGTTCTGGTAGATCTCGACCAGCGCCGCACCCTCGTGCTGGGCGGCCGCGCGGAGGACCTCCTGGAGATGGTGACGGTCGCGGTCGATCGTTCGGGCGACGAACGTCGCCTCGGCGCCGAGCGCCAGCGCGACCGGATTGAACGGCTGGTCGGCGACGCCGAACGGAGTCGACTTGGTGATCTTGCCGAGCTCCGAGGTCGGCGAGGCCTGGCCCTTGGTGAGCCCGTAGATCTGGTTGTTGAACAGCAGGATCTTGACCGGGACGTTGCGGCGCAGCGCGTGGATCAGGTGGTTGCCGCCGATCGACAGGGAGTCGCCGTCGCCGGTGACGACCCAGATCGAGAGGTCCTCGCGGGTGGCGGCGAGACCCGTCGCCAGCGCCGGTGCGCGGCCGTGGATCCCGTGCATGCCGTAGGTGTCCATGTAGTACGCGAACCGCCCCGCGCAGCCGATCCCGGTGATGAACACGATTCGTTCCGGCGGGATCCCGAGCTCGGGCATGAACTGCTGGACCGCCGCCAGCACGGCGTAGTCGCCGCAGCCCGGGCACCAGCGCGTCTCCTGGTCTGACTGGAAGTCGGCCTTGGTGAGGGCCTCGGGAGCCCCGCCGTTGCCGGAGTGTCCGTTGGTCGCGCTCACGGCTGGCGCTCCGCGATCGCCATTTCGATCTCGTTCGAGAACAGCGGCTGCCCCTGGACCTTGCAGTAGGACTCCACGTCGACCAGGTACCTGGCGCGCAGGACGTTCGCCAGCTGGCCCGAGTTCATCTCGGGGACCAGCACCCGGTCAAACGAGGCAAGCACCTCTCCGAGCTCGCCGGGCAGCGGGTTGAGGTGGCGCAGCTGAGCGCACGCGACCTTGTGACCGGCCAGTCGCGCCCTCCTGACGCCGGCGCGGATCGCCCCCTCGCTGGAGCCCCATCCGAGCACGAGCAGCTCCGCCCCCGGCTCGGTGTCGAGCTCGAGCGGCGCAAGCTCGCGTGCGATCCCGGCGATCTTCGCCGCCCGGAGCTCCGTCATCCGCGCGTGGTTGGCGCCGTCGTAGGAGATGTTCCCGCTGCGGTCGGCCTTCTCCAGGCCGCCGATCCGGTGCTGCAGCCCGGGCGTCCCGGGGATCGCCCAGGGCCGCGCGAGTCGCTCGTCGCGGGCGTAGGGCATGAACGGCTCCTCGTCGTCGCCCGGCGCGGTCGCGAAGGCCGGGTCGATCTCCTCGAGCTCTGCGACCGACGGGATCAGCCACGGCTCCGAGGAGGAGGCGAGGAAGGTGTCCGACAGGATGATGACCGGCGTGCGGTAGCGGATCGCCAGCTGGACGGCCTCGAACCCCACCTCGAAGCACCCGGCCGGGGTGCTCGGGGCGAGCACCGGCAGCGGCGACTCGCCGTGGCGGCCGTAGAGCGCCATCAGCAGGTCTGACTGCTCGGTCTTGGTCGGCATCCCCGTCGACGGACCGGCGCGCTGGACGTCGACGACGATCATCGGCAGCTCGAGCGCCACGGCGAGTCCGATCGTCTCGGCCTTGAGATCCATTCCCGGACCGCTCGTCGCGGTCACCCCGAGACGGCCGCCGAACGCGGCGCCGAGGGCCATCCCGGCCGCCGCGATCTCGTCCTCGGCCTGGATCGTCGAGACGCCGAAGCGAGCATGACGGCTGAGCTCGTGCAGGAGCTCCGAGGCGGGGGTGATCGGGTAGCTCGCGAGCAGCAACGGCAACCGGCTTCGCACGCTCGCAGCGACCAGCCCCAGCGACAGCGCGGTCGTGCCGTTGACGTTGCGGTAGGTGCCCGGGGGGACGTCGGTGGCGGGCTTGACCAGGTACTGGACGTCGAGCAGCTCGGTCGTCTCGCCGAACGACCAGCCGGCGTTGAACGCCGCCAGGTTCGCCTCCAGCACGGCCTCCTTGCCACCGAACTTCTGCGCAATCCAACGCTCCGTGACGTCGGTGGGACGACCGTAGAGCCAGGAGAGCAGCCCCAGCGCGAAGAAGTTCTTGGCGCGACCCGCATCGCGCGTGGAGGCGTCCTCGATCGCCTCGACGGCACGTGTGGTCAGGGTCGTCATCGGGACCCGGTGCACGCGGTAGGCGCTGAGCGAACCGTCCTCGAGCGGGTGTGAGTCGTACCCGGCCTTCTCGAGGTTGCGCTTCGAGAACGCGTCCTCGTTGACGATGATCGTCGCGCCGCGGTCTATCTCCTCGAGGTTGGCCTTGAGCGCGGCCGGGTTCATCGCCACGAGCACGTTGGGCGCGTCGCCGGGGGTGAGGATCTCTCGCGAGGCGAAGTGGATCTGGAAGGCGGAGACGCCCGCGAGGGTGCCCGCCGGCGCGCGGATCTCGGCGGGGAAGTTGGGGAGCGTCGCGAGGTCGTTGCCGAGCACCGCGGTGGCGTCGGTGAAGCGGCTCCCTGCGAGCTGCATACCGTCGCCCGAATCCCCCGCGAATCGGATCACGACCCGCTCGCGCTCTTCGATTACCTTGCTCATGGCCTCCAGGCCTTAGTGCGCCACACCCGCTTACGAATTGTAGGTGGGTCGGTCCTCCGGCGGCTTTGCGCCGCGCGCTCGCCGGCGGCGGAAATCGGCGGCGCGTGTGCGAAGGCCCCCTTACAGTGTGCGAAGGCCCCCTTACAGCTTCTCGACGTTGACCGCCTTGGGGCCCTTGGGACCCTCCTCCTCCTCATAGGAGACGCGGCTGCCCTCCGCCAGCGACCGGTAACCGTCCGAGTTGATGTTGGTGTGATGCACGAAGAGGTCGCGGCCGCCCCCGTCCGAGGCGATGAAGCCAAATCCCTTCTCGTCGTTGAACCACTTGACGATTCCCGTCGGCATCGAGCCTTCCTCCTTGGTGATGTGCTGCTACCCCGGAGGACGACCTGCTTTATACCCCGTGGCCTGCACTTGCTTGTCGCCGCGCTTGACGGCCCTAACGGTCGGCACCGTACCACGGGGCCAGGCGGAAACGGACGCAAAAGCCACCGCGATTACAAGACATTCATGAGTTATGGCGCAAATTGATGACCCGATGTCGCTGGGCCGCGGCGTCGAGCTGCCGCTGCGGGAGGTGACGCTCCGCACCTCCCGGTCCTCGGGGCCCGGCGGCCAGCACGCCAACGTCACCGCCTCACGCGTGGAGGCGGTGTTCGACGTCGCCGCTTCCGAGGCGCTGACCGATGATCAGAAGCAGCGCGTGATCGCTCGTTGCGGCCCGCGCGTGACGGCGGTCGCGCAGGACGCCCGCAGCCAGATCCGCAACCGCGAGCTGGCGCTCGCGCGGCTTCAGCGACGCCTGAGCGCGGCGCTCGAGCCACCGCGGCCACGGCACGCGACCAGGCCGAGCCAGGCGGCGGTGCGGCGCCGCCTCGAACGCAAACGCCGCCAGTCCGAGCGCAAGCGGGGCCGCCGTGCGCCGGGAGTCGACGACTAGCGCAATAGCCTTCTTTGGATGCGATGGCTGGTGGACGGGATGAACGTGATCGGGTCGAGGCCCGACGCGTGGTGGAAGGACCGTGACGCGGCGATGCTGCGGCTCGTGGACATGCTGGAGCGGTGGGCGGCGGCCGGCGGTGAGCACGTCACGGTCGTGTTCGAGCGTCCTCCCTCTCCGCCGATCCGCTCGAGCGTGATCGAGGTTCGCCATGCACCGAAGCCCAAGCCCGACGCCGCCGATGACGAGATCATCCGGCTGTTGCGAGCCGATCCCGAGCCCGCCGCCATACGCGTCGTCACCTCTGACCGGTGGCTGGCCGATCGGGCCTCCGCCGCGGGCGCAAGCGTCGAGGGCGCCGAGGGCTTCCGCAGCCGAATCGAGGCGGCCTGAGCGTGCTATCCCTCGGCCCGTTGCGCCGCCCGGAATCACCCTTGCCGCGGCCCGACCGCCTGCCACAATCAGCTGATGGCTGACGAACGTTCGCGGCCGCAAGCGTCGCGACGCGACGCCACCCAGCGCGACGGAAACCGCCGCGAGGCCCCGGGGCGGGACACCGACACCCGGGGCGACACCGGGCGTCCGGGCCGTTCGCTCCCGGGGTGGCGCGTGACGCCCGCACCCGACGGGCGCGGTGGCAGCCCGGCCGGCAAGGGCCCGCGCCAAGGCCCGAGCGCACGCTGGATGGTGATCGTGCTGGTCGCCGCGCTGCTCGCGCTCAACCTGTGGATCTCCTCGCAGGCGCTGCAGCCGGCCGCTCGCGTCCAGATCCCCTACAGCCCGACGTTCCTGGAGCAGGTGCAGGGCGGCAACGTCAGCCAGATCTCCTCCACCGGCGACTCCATCCAGGGCACCTTCCGTAAGGCCATCAGCTACCCGTCCGGGAGCAAGTCGCAGGCGACGACGCTGTTCTCAACGCAGATCCCGTCCTTTGCCAACGGCAACCAGCTCCAGCAGGAGCTCGAGACCGAGCACGTGACGATCAACGCCCACCCGGCCCAGACGAACCCGTCACTGCTGAGCGAGCTGCTGTTCGGGTTCGGGCCGACGATCCTGCTCGTGGCGCTGTTCGTGTTCCTGATGCGTCGCGCCGCCGGCGCGGGCGGTGCCGGCGGGCTGATGAGCTTCGGGCGCGCGCGGGCGCGGCGAGTCGAGGGCGAGGACCAGACGGTGACGTTCGCCGACGTGGCCGGGATCGACGAGGCCAAGGAGGAGCTCACGGAGATCGTCGACTTCCTCAAGAACCCGGACAAGTACGTGCGCCTCGGCGGCAAGATCCCCCGCGGCGTCCTGCTGAGCGGCGCGCCGGGGACCGGCAAGACGCTGCTCGCGCGGGCCGTCGCCGGCGAGGCCGGGGTGCCGTTCTTCCAGATGTCGGCGTCGGAGTTCGTCGAGATGATCGTCGGCGTCGGCGCCTCGCGCGCGCGTGACCTGTTCGCCCAGGCGAAGGCGGCGGCCCCGGCGATCATCTTCATCGACGAGCTCGACGCGGTGGGGCGCTCACGCGCCTCGGGCGCCGCCAACATCTCCGGCGGCCACGACGAGCGCGAGCAGACGCTCAACCAGATCCTCACCGAGATGGACGGGTTCGACCCCCGCACCGGGGTGATCGTGCTCGGCGCCACCAACCGGCCCGAGATTCTCGACCCCGCGTTGCTGCGCCCGGGGCGGTTCGACCGCCGCGTCGTCGTCTCGCCGCCTGATCGGGCGGGCCGGGAGGCAATCCTGCGGGTTCACACCCGGTCGGTGCCGCTGGCTCCGGAGGTCGACCTCGCGGGGATCGCGGCCTCCACCCCGGGGATGGTCGGCGCCGACCTCGCGAACCTCGTCAATGAGGCGGCGCTGCTGGCGGCCCGTCGCGAGCACGAGCGCGTCAATAACCAGGACTTCACCGACGCGCTCGAGCGGATCGTGCTCGGCGCCGAACGCAAGGTGATGCTGACCGAGGACGACCGCCGGAGGACCGCCTACCACGAAGCCGGGCACGCGATCGTCGGGATGCTGACGCCCGGCGCCGACCCCGTCCGCAAGGTCTCGATCATCCCCCGCGGGCAGGCACTGGGGGTGACGTTCTCGGCTCCCGACGACGACCGCTTCAACTTCGACGAGCAGTACCTGCTGGCCCAGATCCAGGTCGCGCTCGGCGGCCGCGCCGCCGAGGAGATCGTGTTCGGCAACATCACGACCGGCGCCGAGTCCGACATCCAGCACTTGACGCAGATCGCGCGGCGGATGGTGGGACGCTGGGGGATGAGCCGCGCGATCGGGCCGATCGCGGTGATCCCGATCGACGGCGGGGGCCCCCTGTTCCCGGGGGTTCAGGAGACCTCGGAGTCGACCCAGCGCATGGTCGACGAGGAGGTCAGGCGGATCGTCGAGTCGGCGCACAACGAGGTCGGCGACGTGCTCCGCGCGCACCGTGACAACCTCGACTCGCTCGTCTCGGCGCTGCTCGAGCACGAGACGCTCGACCAGACCGACGCCTACGACGCCGCCGGCCTGCCGCGCAACCCGCTCGCCCGCACCGAGCCGGTGCCGCCGGCCGTCGCCTAGTGGGCGTCGCCCGCGCTCAGTCGCCCAGCCGGGTCATCCGCGCCAGGGCCTCGTGGCACTCAACGACGCGGCGCTTGACCGCGTCCTTGTCGTCCCGGTCGTGCACCAGGTCCCAGGTCCGGTCCGCGATCTCCCGCGCGTTCTCGGCGGTCGCGCTCTCCCACAGGCGATTGACGAGCTGGAGCTCGAACGTCTCGATCTGGTCGGCGGGATCCCCGGGCGCAAGCCGAGGTAGCGGCTCGCCGGTCGTCTCCTTCCACATGGCGGTCGCCACCAGCAGCCGGTTTCGCAGGGTGATCGGATCAATCGTCGCCATGCTCGCAGCAGGAATAGCTTACGGAGGTTGGGTGCCCGCGTGTTGTTCGTTTTCGCGCGGCGCCGCTAGCTGAGAGCGGGCAGCTCGTGCTTGAGGCTGAGCACCGGCGCGAAAATGTCCCCCAGGCGCCCGACGCGCGCCAGCACCTCGTCGACCTCGAACGTCAGCGGCTGCTCGTCGCGCTGCTCACGGCAGGCCGCGACCTCTTCCCAGCTCACAGGCGTCGACACGGTGGGGCGCTCGCGGGCGCGCACCGAGTAGACGTTGACGGTGGTCTTGTGCGCGTCGTTCTGACTCCAGTCGACCAGCACCTTGCCCGGGCGCAGCCGCTTGGTCATCCGTGAGACGACGAGCTCGGGCATCCGCTGCTCGAGCAGCTCCGCGATCCGCTTCGCCAGCGGCTTGGTCCGGTCATAGGTGGTGGGGAGGTTGAGCGGGACGTACACCTGGAGGCCCTTTGAGCCGGAAGTCTTGGCGAAGCTCTCGAGTCCCAGCTGGCTGAACAGGCCGTTCAGCACGAGCCCGACCTCGCAGCACTCAACGAGCCCTGCCGGGGCGCCAGGGTCGAGGTCGAACACGAGCATCGTCGGCTGCTCAGGGGAATCGGCGAGCGCCAGCGAGGTGTGAAGCTCGATGTCGGCGAGGTTGGCGAGCCACACGAGCGTCGGGCGGTCCTGCGCGAGCGTGTACTCGACGTCGCCGATCCGCACCGTCTCCACCCACTCCGGGCGGTGCGACGGCGACTGCTTCTCATAGAAGTAGGGCGCCTCGACCCCGTTCGGGTAGCGCTTGAGCGTGAGCGGGCGATCGTGGAGGTGCGGCAGCAGCGTCGGGGCGATCCGCGTGTAGTAGGCGACCAGGTCGCCCTTCGTGAAGCCGGCGTGCGGAAACAGGACCTTGTCCCAGTTGGTGATCCGCAGCTCGCGGCCGTCGACGGTCACCACGACGGCGCCCTCCGGGAGCCGCTCGACGTTCTCGAACAGCGCCTCGGGCGAGTTGTCCTCCGCCGCCTGGGAGGAGCTGCTCCCCGCGGCCTCGGCCGCTGTGGGCTCGCACACCACCTCGCTCGGCGATTTGTCCTCGCGGAGGCCCTTGTACGAGGGTGCCCGCATCACACCTTCGCCGGTCCACTCGCGGAACTCGATCTCTGCCACCAGCCGCGGCTCGACGAACTGCGCCTCGCGCGGGAGCTTCGCCCCGGTCGTGAACGGCGAGCTCCTGCGCCGCAGCGGCTCGAGCCGGGCTCGCAGGTCGTCGAGCGTGGCGTCTGTGAAACCGGTCCCAACGCGGCCGGCGTATACGAACTCGCCGCCGCGCAAGCACCCCATCAGCAGCGCGCCGATCCGATCCGTCCGTCGTCCCTCGCCCGGCAGCCACCCGCCGATCACGAGCTCCTGGCGCAGCGTGTTCTTGGTCTTGATCCACGTCCCCGGTCGCCTACCGGGTTCGTACCGTGAGTCGAGCCGCTTGGCGACGATCCCCTCGAGCCCCTGCTCGCGGGTCGCCTCGAGCAGCCGTGAGCCCTCGCCCTCGCGCGCCGCGGGCACCCGCCACGCCGGGCCGCCCAGCTCCAGCCGCTCCAGGCACGAGCGCCGCTCGGAATATGGGAGCTCCATCAGCGAGCGCCCGTCGAGGTACAGCAGGTCGAAGATCGCATACACCACGGGGACGCTCGCCGCTAGGCGCCGCACGCCCGAGGGCGATCTGACGTGCATCCGCCGCTGAAGACGCTCGAAGCTCGGCCTGCCCTGATCGTCGAACGCTACGATCTCGCCGTCGAGCACGAGCTCGTGCATCCCCGTTTGGTCGAGGATCCCGCGGATCTCCGGATAACCGCCGGTGATCTCGTTGAGGTTCCGGCTCTCGAGCCGCAGGCGGCCCGGCTGGATGTAGGCGATCGCGCGGACTCCGTCCCACTTGATCTCAAATGCCCAGCGGTCCTGGTCGCGAGGGAGGCCTCCGGTGCGCGCGAGCATCGGCAGGATCCGCTCGGGCATCGGCTCCCGGCCCGGATCCTCGGGGGGGTCCATCCGATGGATCATCCAGTCGTTCTCCGCGTCGTCTCGTCCGATCGGGAACAGCCCGTAGCGCCCGCGCAGCCGCTCGCCGTGGAACGTCACCTCGACCTTCTTGGGCTCCCACTTGTGCAGCTCGTAGGTGCCTGAGTCCCAGATCGTCATCGTGCCCGCGCCGTACTGCCCCCTGGGGATGTCCCCGTGGAAGTCGAGGTACTCGAGCGGGTGGTCCTCGGTTCTCACCGCCAGCCGGTTCTCCGACGGGTCCTGCGGGATCCCGTTGGGGATCGCCCACGACGCGAGCGCGCCGTCGTGCTCCAGCCGCAGGTCCCAGTGAAGCCGTGTGGCGTGGTGCTGCTGGACCACGAACCGCGGCGCCTTGCCCGTCCGTCGCGCGCGCTTCGCCTTCTCGGACGGCTCCGGCGTCGCCCCGAAGTCGCGCTTACGCTCGTACTCGGTGAGCTTCTGCCGCGGCATCCCGCCTCATGATCGCTCAAGGCGGTGTTGGGGGGCGGTGCTGACGAGGCAAGTAGTCGTTGAGCCTCGTCAGGGCCGCCCCCCAACACCGCCGCCCCCTCTTCGCCAACTTTTACGTGCAAGCGCCATCATTCCCCGGCAATGGCGCGCGTCCTTGTGGTAGATGACGAGCCCGCCGTGCGGCGGGCGCTCGAGCGTGCACTCACGCTCGACAACTACGACGTCGAGCTGGCGGCCGACGGCCAGGAGGCGCTCGACGCCCTCGCCACTGCCCCGGCCGACGCGGTTGTGCTCGACGTGATGATGCCTGGCGTTGACGGGCTCGAGGTCGCCCGCCGGATGCGCCGGGCCGGCGACCGTACCCCGATCCTGATGCTGACCGCGCGGGACGCGATCGACGACCGTGTCACCGGGCTCGACGTCGGCGCCGACGACTACCTCGTCAAGCCGTTCGCGCTGCGCGAGCTCCAGGCGCGGCTCCGCGCCCTGCTCCGGCGCTCCGGAGAGGGCCCCGACGGCGAAGCGCTCCGCTTCGGCGACCTGTCGCTTGACCCCGTCGCCCACGAGGTCCGACGCGGCGATCGCCTGATCGAGCTGACCCGGACCGAGTTCCTGCTGCTCGAGCTGTTCCTCCGCCACCCCCGCCAGGTGCTGACCCGCTCGCAGATCTTCGAGCACGTCTGGGGCTACGACTTCGGCCCGACCTCGAACGCGCTCGGGGTGTACATGGGCTACCTGCGCAGAAAGACCGAAGCCGGCGGCGAGTCGCGCGTGCTGCATACAGTCAGAGGCGTGGGCTACATCTTGCGCGACTGAGGCGGCCTGTGAACCTGCGCCGGAGAGTCGGGATGGCAGCGGGGGCCGCCGTCGGCATCGCGGTAGTACTAGCGGCGATCGTCTCCTACTTCGTCGTCCGAGAGCAGCTCCGTGGACAGGTCGATAGCGCGCTGCGCGCTCAGGCCGTGGCCGTCGAGCGCGGCTTCGGGCTCGAGCGACCGCTCCCCGGCATCTCGGCGAGCGCCGGCGGGCCGGCGCCGTACGCGCAGGTCGTCCTCGCGGACGGGACAACTCACCCGATCGTCGGCGACCTCTCGCTGCCGGTCAACCCTCACGTGCTGTCGGTGGTTGCAGGCGCCCGGGAATACATGACCGACGTCACCGTCGGGTCCAGCCATCTGCGGGAGCTCACCTTTCAGGTTCCGTTCCCGATCGCCGGCCAATCGGTGGCCGTTCAGCTCGCGCGCCCCCTCGGAGCGATCGACCACGTGCTCGCGGTGCTGCGCGTGATCCTGTTGCTGGTGATCCTCGGCGGCATCGCGCTCGCGGCGGCACTCGGACGTCTCGCCGCCAACCGGGTCCTGTCCCCGCTGGCGGAGGTGGCAGACACCGCGCAGCACATCTCGGAGACCGAGGATCTGAGCGCCCGGATCCACGTCCACGCGGACGACGAGGTCGGGCAGCTCGCGACTCGCTTCAACGCGATGCTCGAGCGGCTCGAGGCCTCCCGCGAAGCCCTCGACGAGTCGGTTCGCGCCCAGCGCCAGCTCGTCGCGGACGCGTCCCACGAGCTCCGGACACCGGTCACGAGCCTGCGCACCAACATCGAGCTGCTGCTCGAGCACGAAGACTTGAGTGCGGACGAGCGCCGGCGGATGCTCGCCGACGTCGTCGAGCAGACGGAGGAGCTGAGCGGGCTCGTCGGGGACCTGATCGAGCTCGCGCGTGGCGACCTGCCGCTGGATTCGGCCGAGGACGTGCGTCTGGATCACATCGTCTCCGATTCGGTGGAGCGGGCACAGCGCAACTTCCCGGGAGTCAGGTTCGAGGCCGCGCTCGAGCCCGTGCTCATGGACGGCGTGCCCGACCGCCTCTCCCGAGCGGTCAACAACCTGCTCGACAACGCCGCACGGCACTCGCCCCCGGGAGGGACGGTCGAGGTGGAGGTGTCTCGCGACGGGGTGCGCGTGCGCGACCACGGCGCGGGCGTCCACGAGGCCGACCTCCCCTACGTGTTCGACCGCTTCTATCGCGGCGCCGGCTCGCGGGGAACGCAGGGCAGCGGGCTCGGCCTGGCGATCGTCCGTCAGGTCGCCGAGCAGCACGGCGGCTCGGTCAGCGCCGCGAACGCGCCCGATGGCGGCGCGCTGTTCACGATGCGGCTCCCGGTGAGCCCGGCGTCAGGGGGCGGGTGGCCTGACGACCCGAGCCTGGCGCGCACTCCGGAACCGGTTGCGCAGCAGCCAGAATAGGGCCCCGAACACCGGTATAACCACGAGCAGCAGGGTGGCGCGCGCGAGCGATCCGCCGACCAGCGCGATCAGCGCAACCCCGACCCCTACCGCGGGGATCGCCGCCAGCAGCGTGGTGTGGGAGCGGTATCCGGAGAAGTGCTCGCGGGCGGTGAACTCGACGACTCCGAGCGCGCACACGACGATCCCCACGACGAGTGCCGCCGTCGCACCGGATGCGAAACCGACGAGCGCGCCGAGCCCGCCGAAGAAGATCGCGACTTCGGACACCGGGACCCCTCCGAATAGGTTCGGCGGACGCTCTCCGTAGGTCCCGAGCATGCTGTCCTGGCGGCGGCGGTCTCGATCCGCGGCGACCGGGCGCTCGGCCCTCAGCTCCTGACGAGGCGCGGCGACCGGACGAGGACGGGGCGCGGTCCCCGGGCTGCGGCGTTTGCGCGACCGGCGCTTGGACTTCTGCGACGCCACGGTCAGGCCAGGATAGTGAGCGGCCCGCACCGGCGGGCCGAAAGGCGCTCAGGGCGCCGGGGCAGTCTCGGACGGAGTCGAGGCGTCCGCGAACTCGCGAAACAGGCCGGTGACCACGAACACGACCTGTTCGGCGATGTCGACCGTGTTGTCACCGATCCGCTCGAGGCATCGCGCCACGAGGATCATGAACATCGCCCACTCGCGCATCTCGAGGTTGTCCCCGACCTCGACCGCGCGGCGGAAGATCGCGCGGTTCAGGCGGTTGACCTCAGAGTCCTGGCGGAGCAGGTCACGAGCCATGTCGGCGTTGCGCGTCGCGAAGGACTCCTTGGCCTCCGCCACCTGCGCGCGCGCCAGCACGCCCATTCGCTCGATCGCGTCGAGGATGTCCTTGTCCTTGGGCGACTCGTAGCCCGACAGCGGCACCAGCTTGGCGATGTTCACGCACTGGTCGCCCATCCGCTCGATACAGCGCAGGATGTGAAGCAACGCCGCGACGATCCGTAGGTCGCCCGCGACCGGTGCCTGGCGGGCGAGCAGCGAGAGGATCCCCTGGTGCACTTCCAGATAGCGGCCGTCGATGCGGTCGTCGTCGGCGACGACCATCCCCGCCAGCTCGACGTCCTGGTAGCTGATCGACTCGAGCGCCCGGTCGAGCTGCTGGGTGACCATGTCGAGCCCGCCGAGCGTCTGCTCCTCGAGGCCCTTGAGGTCCTCGCGAAATTGGTGGCGAACCTCCTCCATCGCCGATGCCTACCCGAACTTCCCGGTGACGTAGCGCTCGGTCCGCTCGTCCCTGGGCTTGGTGAAGATCTCCGTCGTCGGGCCGTGCTCAATCAGCTCGCCCTCGAGCAGGAACGCGGTCGTATCCGCGACCCGGGCGGCCTGTTGCATGTTGTGGGTCACGATCACGATCGTGTAACGGGACTTGAGCTCGTCGACCAGCTCCTCGATCTTCAGCGTCGAGGCCGGATCGAGCGCCGAGGCCGGCTCGTCCATCAGCACCACCTCCGGTTCGACGGCGATCGCGCGCGCGATGCAAAGCCGCTGCTGCTGTCCTCCCGAAAGACTGATGCCGGCCTCGTTCAGCCGGTCTTTGACCTCGTCCCAGAGGCCCACGGATCGCAGCGATCCGTGGACGCGATCGCGAAGGTCGCCGGGGCGGGTCCCGGTCAGCCGCAGGCCGGCGGCGACGTTGTCGAAGATCGACATCGTCGGGAACGGATTCGGCTTCTGGAACACCATCCCGACCAGTCTGCGGACGGCGGTGACGTCGACTCCGGGAGCGTATAGCTCAGTCTCGTCCAGCTTCACGCTGCCGTCGGCGCGCGCTCCACGGATCTCCTCGTGCATGCGGTTGATGCACCGCACGACCGTCGACTTTCCGGAGCCGGAGGGTCCGATCAGCGCGGTGGCCTGGTTCGCCGGAAACTCGATCTCAAGGCCCTTGATGACGTGGAGCTCGCCGTAATAGGCGTTCAGACCCTTGATCCGGATCGAGTGTCCCTGGGCTGCGGTAACCGGGCGTGTCGCGCCGTCAGCCGCGGTCTTCTCCTGTTCCGATGGACCCCCGGCGCTCGACATTTCTCGTGACTGCGTGCTCCTGGTCTCTGGCGGGATCATGCCATGCGGCTCCTTCGGGCGATCGCTCGCGCGACCACGTTGAGGATCAAGACGAGGGTAACGAGCGTGAGCGCCGCTCCCCATGCGCGGCTGACGACCGCGTTCCTGGGAGACGTGATGTCGCCGAAGATCTGGAGCGGCAGCGTGTTCATCTGCGCGTTGAGGTTTCCGGTCAGACCGAACGCGACCGAGACCGTGAACAGCAGCGGGGCCGTCTCGCCCATGCCGCGGGCGACCGACAGCAGCGCCCCGGTGACGAGCCCGGGAGCCGCGGTCGGGAGCACCACGCGCTTGATCACCTGCCACCGCGGCGCGCCGAGCGCCAGGGCCGCCTCACGCAGGCTCGAAGGAACGAGCAGCAGCACGACCTCGGCCGAGCGGATCACGATCGGCAGCATCAGCAGCGAGATCGCAATTGCGCCCTTCCAGGCCGTGAACCCCACACCGCCGACCTTTGAGACGACCAGCACGATGTAGATGAACAGCCCGAACATGATCGAGGGCACACCGGTCATGACGTCCACGAAGTACCTGATCAGGCTCGCGTACCTCGTCTCCTTTCCGTACTCGGTCAGGTACAGCGCCACCCCGATCCCGAACGGAATCGCGATCGCCGAAGCGAGCCCGACGATCTCCAGCGAGCCGAAGATCGCGCTGCGGATCCCGCCCGGATTGCCGAAGAAGTTCCCGTTCGGATCGGTCGTGAAGAAGCCGCCACTGGTCCAGCTGCTGAGCCCCTTGTGGAGCAGGTAGTAGACGATCAGGACCAGCGGCACCAATGCGATCACCGTGCCTAGCCCCAGCGTCCCGCGCATCAGCTTGTCGGTGCGGCGGCGGCGGGCCGAGATCGGTGGGATGGCGGTTGGGCTCATGCGTTCTCGCTCGCTGGACCAGAGGCGATCGTCATTCCGGTGGCGCCCGTTCCCCGGGTCCCGTGCCCGCCGCGCGAGACGAACCACCGCGCGATGATGTTCACGATCAGCGTCAGGACGAACAGCACCAGCCCGGCGGCGAACAGCGCGGAGCTGTGCAGGGGCTGGTTGGCGGCCTCGTTGAACTCGTTCGCGATCACCGCCGCGAGCGAATAGCCCTGGCTGAACAGGTGCTGCCCGATGGTCGGGGCGTTTCCGATCACGAGCACGACCGCGATCGTCTCGCCGAGCGCGCGGCCGAGGCCGAGCATCGCCCCGCCGGTGATGCCCGGACGCGAGTACGGCAGCACCGCCAGCCGGATCATCTCCCAGCGGGTAGCCCCCAGTGCCAGCGCCGCCTCCTTGTTCTCGGCCGGGACGGTCGCGATCACCTCTCTGGATATGGCGGCGACGATCGGCAGGATCATGATCGCGAGGATCAATCCGGCGATGAAGTAGTTGTAGAGGGTCGGCGTGCCGCCACCGATCCACGGAATGAACGAGAAGGTGCTCGCGAACCACTTCTCGGCCGGGAGCAGCTTCGGGCAGAGGACGAAGACGCCCCACAGCCCGTAGACGACCGACGGGACGGCGGCGAGCAGGTCGACAAGGATCGCCAGAGGCCCCCGCAGCCGCCGGGGGCACAGCTCGATCGTGAACACCGCCGCTGCCACCGCGACCGGAACCCCGATCAGGAGCGCGATCGCCGACGTGATCAGCGTTCCGACGACGAGCGCGGCGCCGCGATAGATGTTGTGAGCGACGTCCCAGTCGTTGCCGAAGATGAAGCTCAGCCCGAAGTGGCTGAACGCCAGGCGCGACTGACCGATCAGGCGGATGAAGAAATACGCGATCAGGATCAGGATCGCGGTCGCCAAGGCCGTCAGGCCCCACTTCAGGATTTGGTCGGGAAGCCGCCCGCCCGGCGACCGCTCGAGTACCGAGCGATCGCCGGTGACGGTGGTGGCTGCTTCCAACTCCTGATCCTTACGAGATCGGCGAGCCGTTGCAGACCATCGTCGCGAGCTGCGTGTTGTCCTTCGCAACGAGCGACGAGGGCAGCGGCGCGTACGGCAGCTGGCTGGAGCCCGAGCCGAGCGTGCTCTGGCCCGCGCCGAACGCGTAGGTCAGGAACCGCTTGAGGCCGGAGGCCGTCGTTGAGCTCGCGCCGCCCGACTTGCACGGATCCGTATACGTATCGATGAACGTCTGCGAGACGATCGGGTACGCCTGCGCGTTTGGCGAGTTGATCGTCGATATCCCGAGGTCCGCCGGGACCGTGATCCCGTTCGCCGCGGCCGAGGTGTTCGAGATCGTCGGCAGAATGTAGGTGCCGGCCGAGTTCTTGATCGCCGCGTACGTGAACCCGTTCTCGAGCGCGTACGCCTGCTCGACGTAACCGACCGCTCCCGCCGTCTGCTTCACCGCGGCGGCGACGCCGGAGTTCTTCGCGGCGCCCGTGCCGGTCGGCCACTTGACGTCCTTACCCGTGCCGACCTGCGACTTCCACGTCGGATCTACGGCCGCGAGCCACTTCGTGAAGCCACTGGTGGTGCCGGACGAGTCCGAGCGATGGACGACGGTGATCGGCGTGTTCGGAAGGCTGATACCGGGGTTCAGCGCCTTGATCGCGGAGTCGTTCCACGTCTTGATCTTCCCGAGGAAGATGTTGGCGACCGTCGTGCCGTCCAGCTTCAACCCAGTCTTGACGCCCGAGAGGTTGTACGAGACGGTGATCGCGCCGAACGCGACCGGGAACTGCAGGACCGGGCCCTTCATCTTCGCCGTGTCGGCCGACTTGAGCGCCGGGTCGCTGCCGGCGAAGTTCACCGTCGCGGTCTGAAGGTCAACGACCCCGGCACCCGAGCCGACGCCGTTGTAGTTCACCGTCAGATTCTGGGACTTGAGCGTCGAGCCCCACTGCTGGTAGATCGGGGCGGCGAGCGTCGAGCCGGCGCCATTGATCGTCGCCGGCGCCCCGCTGCTGCTCGTGCTGCTGGTGCCCGAGGACGCGGTGCTCGAGCTCGAACTGCTCGAGCCGCAGGCAGCCACCCCTGCCGCCACGACGAGTACGGTCGCGAATGCGCTGATGCGACGTATGGTCAATGTCTTCTCCTTCTCGTTTCGATGTTGCGCGAGTGTCGGACGAATCCGACGCGCCGTTGTTACTGACTTGTGAAAGCTCTGTCAGTAACTTGTGAACGCTCGGGCGCCAAGCGGTAGCCGAAGCCGAAGTGGGTGTGGATAAACCTCCACCCAGGCATCGCCTTTTCCAGCTTCACGCGCAAGCGGCGGACATACACGTCCACCGACCGATCGCCTGGTCTCATTTCCCGGCCCCAGGCGAGGCGAAACAGGTCTTCACGCGCCATGATCCGATCGGCGCGCCGTGCCAGCTCCGTCAGCAGGTGAAGCTCTCGAATCGAGAGCATCAAAGCCCGCCCACGCGCCCGCGCGATGTGCTCGTCCGGGAGGATCTGAAGTGGACCGACCTCGATCACTTCTTGGCCCGGACGGGAGGGAATCGGGAGCGGTTGCGCGGTGGCCGTCACGTGCCCGGAAATGGTGCCCGCGCAGTCCGCTGACCGCGTTACCTAGCGGTGACGCGCATGTGAACAAGCTGTGATCGACGCTGCGGCGCCCCGCGCAAGGTGCTCGGCGCCGCCTCGGCGGCTCGGCGGCTGGTGGCCGGCAGCGTGGTCAGGTGGCCAGCGCCGAATCGAGCTCGTCGTCGAGCTCGTTCGGCAGAACCGGCGCGTCGCTAGGGAGTCCGTCATCGGGCTCGGGCGCGAACCTGTAGCCGACGCCGAAGTGGGTGTGGATGTAGTTCCACCGCGGCGAGGCACTCCGCAGCTTCTGGCGGAGCTTACGAACGAAAACGTCGACCGAGCGATCGCCGTGGGCCATCGCATAGCCCCACACGCGCTCGTAGATCTCCTCGCGTCGCAGGACTCGATCCGACTGCGACAGGAGATGGAGGATCTCGAACTCGCGAGCCGTCAGCTCGACGTTGTGCTCGCCGACGTAGGCCTGATGGAGGTCAGGCCGGACGGTCAGCTCACCCACGGTCATCGGAGCGTCGAGCTCCGCGAGCTCGCCGCGCCGATGGCGGCGCAGCGCCGCCTCGATCACACAGATCAGCTCCTCGGGGTGACACGGCTTGGTAATCCACGCGTCCGCGCCGAGCCGCAGCCCGCGAACCCGCTGTGCCACCGACGAGGGACCGGTGCACACGATCACGGCCAGTCCGGGCAGGCGGTTGCAGATCCGCTCCATGTAGTCCCAGCTGTCGGGACCGACCACCGACACGTCCAGCACGAGCGCGTTCAACCGCATCGTGACGAGGGCGTCTGGAGTCACCGGACTCGAGAGCGTGCGGTGGTCCCAGCCGAGAGCGTGCAGCCGCTTGGCGAGCACCTGCATGAAGCCGGGGTCGCGGTCGATCACTGCGACGCGCAGCCGGCTCTGCAACCGCTGTGCGGCGGCGGGTCGCGAACCTGGTTGGTCGCTGCGCTCGGCCAACATATGCCGCGCACTGTAGCGGTAGCGCCCAACAGAAGGCCCCGGTTTCCCCATCGGTTCACACCATCTTTACACGGAAATAGCGGAAATACCAGGGGTGCAGCGCAGCCCGCTCGGTGGGTGCAAGCGGCTCGGTGATCGCGGCCGATCGGCTGCAGGACCTCTTGCGCCTAATAAACACCTATGAACCCGCCCCCAGCTTGCGATGCGTCCTCTATCCTCCACGCGGTCGGCGTGCCTGCGCGCCCGCGTAAGTAATGGCTTCAAGGACCAAGCAAAAGGAAGAAGCGCGAGCCCGGCGCGTGGCCGAGGAACACGCGCGCGCCGAGCAGGCGCGTCGCACTCGCCGGATGCAAACGCTCGGCGGCGTGCTCGTCGCGGGCATCGTGGTGGTCGTGGTGGCGATCGTCGTCAGCTCATCGGGCGGCGGCAGCTCGGCGCCGCCGCCGACCAGCTCGGCCGCCAAGCAGCAGGCCTCGACGGTGAACTCGCTGCTGTCCGGGATCCCCCAGTCTGGAGTCACGCTTGGCTCGCCGACCGCCAAGGTGACGGTCACCGAGTACGGCGACCTCGAGTGCCCCGTCTGTAAGGCATTCGCCCTGAGTTCCGAGAACCAGCTGATCTCCAACGACGTCCGCTCCGGGAAGGTCAAGCTGGTCTATCGCTCGCTCGAGACCGCCACGGGCAACGGCCCCAACGCCTCGTGGTGGGTTCCGCAGCAGTCCGCCGCCTACGCCGCCGGCGCGCAGAACAAGGCCTGGGACTACATCGAGCTCTTCTACCACGAGCAGGGCGACGAGACGACCTCGTATGTGAACCAGAGCTACCTCCAGGGGCTCGCGCAACAGGTTCCCGGCCTCGACTACAGCGCGTGGCAATCCGCCCGCCAGAGCTCGACGTACACATCGCAGGTCGCCGCCGACGGACAGGCCGCAACCGCCGCCGGCTTCAACAGCACGCCCACGATCGCCATCCAGGGCCCCAAGGGCCAGGCGCATCCGATCGTCGGCGTACCGGGGAGTTACACCCAGCTCGAGTCCGCCATCAACTCGGTCAGCTAGCCCGGGCGGATGACCCGCACCATCAGGCGCGTAATGCTCGTCCTGGCGGTGGTCGGCCTCGGCGTCGCGACGTACCTGACGGTCATCCACTACGCCGGGATCAACCCCGCCTGCACCGCCGGCCAGTCGTGCATCAAGGTCCAGACCTCGCAGTGGTCAAAGCTCGCCGGCATCCCCGTGGCGCTGCTCGGGCTGATCGGGTACGTCGGAATCCTCGGCACGCTGCTGATCCGGGATCGTGAGGAGACGCGGCTCGCGACCCTCGGCCTGACCGTGGTCGGCTTCGGGTTCAGCGCCTACCTGACCTACCGGGAGCTGTTCTCGATTCACGCGATCTGCGAGTGGTGTGCCTCGAGCGCGGTGATCATGACCATATTGCTGATATGCGCGATCACTCGGTATCTGCTCGGCGACGTCGAGGCGTACGGATCGCCGTCGGATGAGATCGCGGTCGGCAACGGGCGCGTCCCCGCTCACCCCGATCAACTCGCGAGGCCGCGCGCCTAACGATCTGCCGTCCGCCGCGCGGCGCATGATGCATCTGTGAGCTGGCGAACCACCCGAGCCGCGGCGCGGCTACAGCAGCAGGGCCGCCAGGTCGCCGTGATCGACCTCGGCTCCAACTCCTGGCGGCTGGTGGAGTTCACCTTCGTTCCCGAGAAGTGGTGGAAGCTCACCGACGAGCTTTACGAGACCGTCCGGATCGGCGCCGGGATGGGAGCCACGGGGCGCCTCGGCGACGAGGCGATCGCGCGCGGGCTCGAGACGCTCGGGGTGTTCGCGAGCTTCTGCGCTTCGGCTGGCATCCCTCCCACCAAGGTCCACGCGGTGGCCACCAGCGCGATCCGAGACGCCAGCAACGGCAGGGAGTTCGTCGCCGCGGCGCGCGAGGCCACCCAGCTTCCGATCGAGATCATCTCCGCCGAGGAGGAGGCGCGGCTCGGGTACGTGGCCGCGGTCAACACGACCACGCTGACCGACGGCGCGGTTCTCGAGATCGGTGGTGGCAGCATGCAGCTGGTCGAGGTCTCGGGGCGGCATCCCGACGCGCTCGAATCGCTGCAGCTCGGCGCGGTGCGCCTCACCGAGGAGCTGCTTCCGGGTACCGGCCTCGCCCGCAAGAAGGACCTCGAGCGGGTGCGGGAGTTCGTGCGCGAAGCGCTCGCGGCCGTCCCGTGGCTCGCCGCGTCCGGGGAGCGGCTCGTCGGGCTCGGCGGCGCCGTCCGCAACCTCGCGGCCGCGGCGCAGAGCGCCACGCCGATGGCGTACGACCTCGGCGTCCAGGGGTTCGTGTTGACGCGCAAGACGCTCGCCGAGCTGATCCAGGAGCTCGCCGCGGTGCCCTCGGCCGAGCGCGGTGAGGTCCCTGGGATAAAGCCCGGCCGGGGCGACATCATCCTCGCTGCCGCGCTGGCGATCGAGGGCGTGCTCGAGGTCGGGGGCTTCGATGGGATCGAGGCGACTGAGGCGGGCCTGCGCGAGGGCGTGTTCTTCGACCGTGAGCTGCTCGCCGGTCAGCCTGAGCCGCTGTTCCCGAACGTCCGCGAGGCGGCGGTCCGCAACCTGGCGATCCAGTACGAGTCGGACCTCGACCACGTCGAGCACGTCGCGGAGCTGTCATTGCAGATGTTCGACTCGCTCGTCGAGGGCGCTCTGATCGATCCGCAGCCGGGCGAGCGTGATCTCCTGTGGGCGGCATCGATGCTTCACGACGTCGGGATGACGATCTCCTATGACGATCATCACAAGCACTCGCGCTACTTGATCGTCTCAGCCGAGCTGCCCGGCTTCGACCCGCGCGAGCGCGCGCTGATCGCGCAGATCAGCCGCTACCACCGCAAGGGCGCACCGAAGCTAGGGGAAATGGCGACGCTCGCCCGACCCGGAGACGAGGAGCTCGTCGCCCGCTGCTCGATGCTGCTGCGTCTGGCCGAGCACCTGGAGCGCGGACGTGATCAGTCGGTACGTCATGTGCGGCTACGCGCCAACGGAGACGGTGTCGACCTTCACCTCGACGCCGACGGCGACAACCTCGTCCTGCCCCGCTGGAGCGTCGAGCGCTATGGCGACGGCGAAGCGTTCGAGCGGGTCTTCGGCCGCCGGCTGCTGATCGGCTGACGGGAACGTCCTTCACCAAACCGCTACACCGGCGCGGTCGCCGGCACTTACCCTCCGCGGCGTGGTCACGCTCGCCACACCACCGAGCTGGAGCGAAGGCGCCGGTCACGCCGAGGTGGTCGAGACGCTCTTGGCGATGGCCGAGGCAGAGCACCGTTGGGGCGACTCCCCGCGGGCGTTGCACCTCCTCGACCACGTCGAGCGCATCATCGGGACGCTCCCGGAGGCTCACCAGCGTCTCCGTTCGCGCTGCAGCTGCGACGCCGGGCGACGCCGCTAGCCTGACGATTTCCGACGAGCTCCAGAGGTAACTGGCGCACGGGGATACAGTGTCCACATGCTCTGGTTGCTCCGACACGCCGAAGCGGTGGATGGCATGCCCGATGACGAACGGCCGCTCACCGAGCGGGGCGTTGGCCAGGCGCAGGCGGCGGGTCTTGCCCTCGCTCGTCTGGGTGAGCACATCGACGTCTGCGTGACCAGCCCGAAGCGGCGCGCGGTCCAGACGGCCGAGCTCGCGTGCGAGCCACTCGGGGTCGAGGTCCGCATTGAGCAGCGACTCGCGGGCGAGCCGTTCGACGTGCGCGAGATCACGGCCGGGCTCGGCGACGTCCTCCTCGTCGGGCACGACCCATCATTTTCGATCCTGCTCCACGACCTGACCGGCGCGCAGTCGCGGATGAAGAAGGGCGGCCTTGCGGGGGTCTCGAAGGGCGAGTTGATCTCGCTGATGCGCCCGGTGGAGTTGACAGCGATCGCCGCGTCGGACGACGCCGCCGTCGCGACCCGATGACGAGGGCCAGGCCATGAGCCCCCGCGCTCCGCTCCGGGCGAGCCGGCAGGACGAGGCAGCGGCGGCCGTGAAGGCCCGTGCCAGCGCCGCTCAGGTAAGGAGTGTCACCCAGGACGGCGCCGCGGAGGAGATCGACCTCCGCGAGTTCGACGATCCGGGGCTGTTCACCAACCGGGAGCTGTCGTGGCTCGATTTCAACGACCGCGTGCTGGAGCTCGCCGAGGACGAGTCACTCCCGCTGCTCGAGCGGGTCAAGTTCCTGGCGATCTTCGTCACCAACCTGGACGAGTTCTTCATGATCCGCGTGGCCGGCGTCCACGACCAGGTCGACGCGCGGATCGACGCCCGCGGGCCGGACGGTCTCTCCCCGACCGAGACGCTCGAACGGATCGCCGAGATGGTGACCGCGCTCGACCGCCGGCACTCGCTGCAGTTCAAGGAGGTGATCCAGCCCGAGCTCGCCGGGAACGGGATCCGCATCGTCGACTGTGAGGAGTCCGGCGCGCCGGACGACGTGCTGCAGCGCCACTTCCGCGAGCAGATCTTTCCCGTCCTGACCCCACTGGCGATCGGACCGGGGCGGCCCTTCCCGTACATCTCCAACCTGTCGCTGAGCCTGATCGTCAGGCTGCGCGATCCCGAGCTCGACCATGACTCGTACGCGCGCGTGAAGGTGCCCAAGGAGGTGCTTCCGCGCTTCGTCGAGATCTCCCGGCAGACGTTCATCCCGCTCGAGGACATCATCGCCAGGAACCTCGACGCGCTGTTCCCAGGCCTGGAGATCATCAGCCACGACCTCTTCCGTGTCACCCGCGACGCGGACTTCGAGATCAACGACGAGGCCGACGACCTGCTGCAGGCTGTGGAGGACGAGCTACGGCGACGCCGCTTCGGCGAGGTGGTCCGCCTCGAGGTCAGCGCGAGCATGGATCCGGCGCTCCGCTCCCGCCTGATCGACTGGCTCGACGTCGACGAGCTCCAGCTCTACGACGTCGACGGCCTCCTCGATCTCTCCGACCTGTGGCAGATCGCGGGCGTCGAGGGGCACGCCGCGCTGCGTTACCCGCCGTGGACGCCGCTGGTCCCGCCTGCGTTCGGCACGGCCCCCGCCGACAACGACGAGAAGCCGGATGTGTTTGCTCCGATGCGCGCCGAAGACCTGCTCGTTCATTACCCCTATCACTCATTCCACGGCACCGTCGAGCGGTTCGTCGAACAGGCGGTCGAGGACCCGAACGTGCTCGCGATCAAGATGACCGTGTACCGGACCTCGGACGACTCGGAGCTCGTCCCGTCGCTGATCCGAGCGGCGGAGAAGGGCAAGCAGGCGGTCTGCCTGGTGGAGCTCAAGGCGCGCTTCGACGAGCGCCTGAACATCCAGTGGTCGCGCGCGCTCGAAGAGGCGGGCGCCCACGTGGTCCACGGCATCCCCGGCCTGAAGACCCACGCCAAGGCGATCCTCGTGGTCCGGCGCGAGCGGCGCCGGGTTCGTAACTATGTGATGATCGGGACGGGCAACTTCCACGCCAAGAACGCTCGGCTGTACGAGGATTTTGGCCTGTTCACGACCGACACGGAGATCGGGCAGGAGGTCGCCAACCTGTTCAACACGCTGACCGGCTACGGGCACCCCGTACGTGAGCGCAAGGTGCTCGTCGCGCCCGGCTCGCTCCGCGCCGGGCTGATCGAGGAGATCGACCGCACGGTCGCGGCCCACCGGGCCGGCGAGCCCGCGCGGATCGTGATGAAGATGAACGCGCTCGTCGACCGCCGGTGCATCCAGGCGCTCTACCGGGCGTCCCGGGCCGGCGTCCCGATCGACCTCAACGTTCGCGGGATCTGCTGCCTGATCCCGGGCATCGAGGGGATCAGCGACACGATCAACGTGGTCTCGGTGGTCGGCCGGTTCCTCGAGCACTCGCGCGTGTACGCGTTCTACCGTGGCGACGAGCGCGCCTACTACATCGGTTCCGCCGATCTGATGCCGCGCAACCTCGACACCCGCGTGGAGCTGCTCGCGCCGATCGACGACGACGAGCTCCGCGCCGAGCTCGACGACACGCTCGAGCGATGCCTCGCCGACGACACCAACGCCTGGACCCTGGGCCCGGACGGTCGCTGGACCCGGCGCACCGGCCATACCCGCTCCGTCCACCGCGAACTGATGGAGCGGGCGCTCGCGCAGTGGTCGGCTGCGACAACCTGAGCGCCCGCCCCATCAGTGGGCGTTGCGTCGCTGCGGACTACCCGCCGCTGTTCGGCTGAGTCGCCGGCCGCGTCCCGAGCGTCAGCTTCACGCCGCTCGTGCTGCCGCCGCGCTTGACCGTCAGCGTGATCGTCTGGCCGGGGCTATAGGTGTCGACCGTCTCGATGAACTGCTGGGTCGAGGTGATCGCCTTGCCGTTGATCGCCGTAACAAGGTCGCCCTGCTGAAGCCCCGCGGTCGCTGCCGGCGATCCGGACTGGACGGAGGTGATCTGCGCGCCGCCGGTGGAGCTCCCGTTCAGGAAGACGCCGACGAACGCGTGCTTGACGGACTTGCCGGAGATGATCAGGTTGGCGATCCGGGAGACGGTGTTCGAGGGGACCGCGAAGCCGACGCCGGAGCTCGAGCCCTGGCCGCTGACGGTGGTGTTGTTGGTCTCGATCTGGTCGGCAAGTCCGAGCACGCGGCCGTTGCCGTCAAGCAGCGGCCCGCCCGAGTTGCCGGGGTTGATCGGGGCGTCGGTCTGGATCGCGCCGGTGATCGTGTAGTTGTTGGGCGCGGTGATGCTGCGGCCGACCGCGCTGACGATTCCCTGGGTGACCGTCTCGGGAAGGCTGAATGGGCTCCCGATCGCCACGACTGGGTCCCCGACCTGGGCGCTCGAGGAATCCGCGAACGCGATCGGGTGAAGCTCTGATGCCGGCGCGCTGACGTGGATCACTGCGACGTCGGTCGAGGGGTCCGTCCCGACCACCTTCGCGCCGACCTTGTGGCCGTCTTCGAATGTGACGGTCACCGAGGTCGCGCCATCGACGACGTGCTCATCGGTGAGGATGTCGCCCTTGGTGTCATAGACGACGCCCGCGCCCTCGCCCTGCTGCTGCTGGCTTCCGCCGAAGAACCCACCGTTGTTGGCCTGCGAGGTAACGGTGATGTCGACCACCCCGGGGCCTGCTTGGCGGTAGATCTGGTTGACGGTCAGGCCCCGCGTGGAGGTCAGCGAGGTCGGAAGCGTTGCACCGCGCGCCGGCTGGATCACGGTGGTGGTCGCAGTCGTCCTGCTCGACGTGCTCGTCGCGATGATCACGGCCACGGCGGCGCCAGCGAGCGCGCCGGCGACGATCGGTAACACGCGGGAATGACGTTTCATTTCGGGCGGATCTCCTGGGTATTAGCTCTCAAGTCGGATTACCCAGTAGAGCAGGAGGCAATGAGAAGTCTTGAAAAGCTCGATGAGAGGCGGGTAAGAAGGCCGCCTCAGGCCGCGGGCGGCGGCTCCGGAGGCGGCGTAAGCGACGATCCTGGCGCCGGCGGCCCACCGGGTGGAGGCGGCACGGGCCACGCCGGGCCCCGAAGCAAGGGCCGGTTCACACGCCTCCCGATCCGTGCGGACAGCCGGTTGAGCAGCGCGTTCTCCTGAGTCTTGGAGATGCGGCCGGCGGCCACCGCCCGGTCAAGCCGGGCCTTCACCGCGGCGGTCATCGCGTGCTCCAGCCCGGAGACCGACTTCCCGCGCGCCCTGGCGATCTGCGCGAGCGTCTGCCCCTGGCGCAGGTCGCCCAACAACTGCGCCTCGCCGATCCCGAGGTACGTAGCCGCGGCGCTGAACGTCCCGCCAGGCCCGGCGGCGCGCATTCCGAACCCCGGCCCGAAGCGCCGCGGCCCGATCGGGAACGGGATCGGCGCGCCGCTCTCGAGGCGCTGCTTGATGCGGTTGGCCTGCGCCTGCGTGATCCTCCCCGCCTTGACCGCCGCGTCGAGGCGATCCATCAACGCGGCCTTGAGGGCCGCGCTCAGCTGCTGCGGAGTGACGTTCAGCCGCTTGGCGACGTCATTGAGGAACGCCTGCCGCGGATTCGTGTTCGCGTCCGTGGCCGCGTAGGCGCCGCCCGCAAACGCCGCAACCGCGAGCGTGACCACCCCGACCACCGCCTTCCTCCTGGACATTGGATCGATCCTCCTACCCGCGCGTTAGAAGAAGGTAAGAACCGGCCCCGGCGGGCGGGGGCGATCCGCGCGGCCCCCCACGCGCGCGCCTGGCCCCGTGGCACCTCGCCCCCGCGCGGCGCCTCACGCGAAGTGCCGACGGCGACGCTCCAGAATCTGGTGCATGCGCTCAGCTTCCTTCTCCGGGGTGCGCTCGAGGCGGTCCATCGTGACCCGCACGGTCAGGATGTCGAGCGCCAGCGCCTCGGCGTCGTTCGCACGGTCCCGCCGGAAGCGGTCCTTGCTGGAGTGAAACTGGTAGCCGTCGAGCTCGACGATCACACGCTCCTTTTCGAAGTAGATATCGACCTCCCGGCCGGCCACGAAGACGTTGACCAGCGGCTGCAGCAGCCCGAAGCGCTCGGCGAAGGCCCGATAGCTCCTCTCGAACATCGACCGTGTGGCGTTGTCGGCCGTCTCGACGAACGGGATCAGGCGCTTGGTCCCCGGGTGGCGCGGGCAGCGACGCAGAAGGTCCGCGAGGGGCTCGATGCGCAGGTGGTTGGCGAGGCGCTGCTCGTTGACCGCTCGGGTCAGTGTGGCGTCGGTGACGCGCGGGGCGATGTCGAGCACCGTGCGAGCGGGGCTGGTGACGCGAATGCCGAGCTGCGTTGTGACATCGGCACGGGTCAGCTTGGCGCGGTGCACATGGATGCCTGGTCGCCGGCGGGCGGAGCGGGCCGTCACCTCGAACGGCGTTTCCCAGCGGCGGAAGATGCCCCAGAGCGTCGCCGCGGAGCCGTGGCTCAGGACGGCGCCCGGGCCGCACGCCAACAGCGCCCCGAACGCTCGGTCCCGCGGCAGCGTCGGAAGGTGGCCGACGGCATACACGCCGGCGTAGACAGGAATCAGGCGGCCGACCTGGATGCGGTACTTGATCGCTCGCGGGCCGAGGCCAATCTCGAGCAGCTGCCGGCGCTTCACATAGCCGTGCTGGCGGCTCGCAAGTTCGGCAGTGAGGGAGTCGAGCGAGGCTGCCATCGGAAGCGTGATGGCTTTAGGCCCAACATGGGCCCTTTTTCATCACGCTCGTTAAGAGCCCCGTGTTACGACGTTTCCCCCCCGAGCTCGACGAAGTAGTCGAGCGCCGCAGGGTTGGCGAGCGACTCGCGGGACGCCGCCTGATCGGGCGGCGTCCCGGTCAGGATCCGCTTCACGGGCACCTCCAGCACCTTCCCCGATAGCGTCCGCGGAACCTCTGGAATCGCGAGCACCTCGTCGGGGACGTGGCGCGGCGAGCAGTCCTCGCGCACGCGCTGGCGGATCGCAGCAATCAAAGCGTCATCCAACACCGCGCCCTCACGCAAGACCACGAACAGCGGCATCCATCCGTCCGTGCCGGGCCGCGGGACGTCGACGACCAACGCGTCCACGACCCCGTCCAAAGAGAGCACCGCCCGATAGATCTCGCTGGTCCCCATCCGGACGCCGCCCCGGTTGATCGTCGAATCCGAGCGGCCGTAGATGATCGCCGTCCCCCGATCGGTGATCTTGATCCAGTCGCCGTGACGCCAGATGCCGGGGTACATCTCGAAGTAGCTTTCGCGGTATCGCGAGCCGTCGGTGTCGCCCCACAGGAACAGCGGCATCGAGGGCATTGGCTTGGTGATGACGAGCTCGCCCACCTCATCGACCAGGGGCCGCCCAGAAGGATCCCAGGCCTCAACCGAGCACCCCAGGCAGCGGGCCTGAAGCTCGCCCAGGTACACCGGCAGCGTGGGGACGCCGCCCACGAAGGCGGTGCACATGTCGGTGCCGCCGGAGGTAGAGAACAGCCACGTATCTGAGCCCAGCTCGTCATACACCCACCGGAAGCCCTCGGGCGACAGCGGCGAGCCGGTCGACCCCACGGCGCGCAAAGCATCCAGCGACCGTCCGTTGCGCGGCGAGATGCCGGCCTTCATGCACGACGAGATGAACGCCGCGCTCGTCCCGAAGGTCGTCATCCCCGTCTGCTCCGCCAGGTCCCACAGCGTCCCAAGGTCCGGATAGCCGGGGTTTCCGTCGAACAGCACGATCGAGGCTTCAGTCAGAAGCACGCCGAGGAGGAAGTTCCACATCATCCACCCGGTCGTCGAGAACCAGAACATCCGGTCATCGGCCTGGGCGTCGAGATGCAGGAAACCCTTCTTGATCTGCTCGACGAGGATCCCGCCCTGGCCATGGACGATCGGCTTCGGCAGCCCCGTGGTGCCGGAGCTGTAGAGCACCCACAGCGGATGATCGAACGCCACCGACGTGAACTGGAGCGATGGGCCTGAAGCCAGGAAATCATCGGGCCAGCCGCCTCCGGACAGGTAGCCGAACTGGACCACCCGCTTGAGCCCCGGAATCGCCGCGGCGATCTGATCCACGGCCGCGCGTTTGTCGAAGTCCCGCCCGCCATACCGATACCCATCGACCGCCAGCAGCACCTTCGGCTCGATCTGAGAGAAACGGTCGATCACGCTACGGACGCCGAACTCCGGCGCGGCCGACGACCAGATCGCGCCGATCGACGCCGTCGCCAGCAGCGCCGCGACCGTCTCGGCGATATTCGGCATGTACGCCGCGACGCGATCGCCGGGGCCGACGCCCAGCGCGCGCAGGCCGGACGCGATCGCGGCCGTCTCATCGCGAAGCCGGCCCCACGTCCACTCGTCGAGCTCGCGCAGCTCCGAGGCGTGGCGGATCGCCACCGCGGCCGGATCGCGGCCGCGGAAGATGTGCTCGGGGTAGCTGACTGTCGCGCCCGGGAACCACCGCGCCCCGGGCATCGATGTCGATCCGAGCACGGCACCCGGGGGCGAAGCGAAGCGCACATCGAAGAACTCGATGATCGCGCTCCAGAACCCCTCGAGGTCGTCGACCGACCACCGCCACAGCTCCTTATAGCTGTCGAACTCCAGCCCGCGCGTCTCGCCCAGCCACCGCTCAAACCGCGTGATCGTCGCGCTCTCGGCTCGCGCCCCCGACGGCGTCCACAGGACCTCTGGCTTCACCGCGGTCATCGCCGCACCAGTATCCCGTAGTAGCCTTAGCACGAGGATGCTCGGGGCCGCTTCGACTCGCCAGCAGACGCACCCGCCGAAGCGAGCGGACGCTCTCGCTGACATCACCCTGCCCGACCAGGACGGACACGAGGTTCGGCTCGGTGACCTGTGGTCCGAGCGCCCGGCGGCGCTCGTGTGGCTGCGCCACTACGGCTGACTCTATTGCCGCGCGCACGCGGTCCAGTTGGATCGCGGCGGGGATCAATTTGAGGCCGGCGGCGTCAACGTCGTGCTGATTGGTCAGCTGACGCCACGCCACGCTGCCCACTTCCGCCGCCGTCAGGAGATCGAGCTGCCGGTGCTCGCGGACAAGGACCGCGTCAGCTACAAGGCCGCGGGTGCGAAGGTCGCGACCTTCAGCGAGCTCCTGGGGCCGAAGGTGGTCGCCAAGGGCCTGGTGACAGCCAGGCAGACCGGCCAGCGCCAGGGAAAGACACTGGGGCACCCGGCCCAGCTCGGTGGCGCGATGGTGATCGCCCCCGGAGGCGACGTGGTCTGGTCGCACATGGCGCAAGACGCCGGCGACAACGCCTCGCCCGAGGAGATCCTCGCGGCGATCGCCTCAGCGAACTGACCTGGCGCGAGGGGGTGCCGCCACGACCATCGTGATGACGGTGCCGCCACGACCATCGTGGTGACGGCCCGACGCCCCGCTGCTGACGTGCACGTCACGCGCAGCCGCGCACGCATGGCCAACCGCTCGACCCCCGGCCGACGCGCTCCGAGACCGTTTCGTGCTGGACTGAGAGCGGCACACCCGAGCATAGGAGCCATCTCATGTCCGAGGCACTGCAATGGAGCGCGGCGGTGGTCGTGCTCATAGCCTTTGCGCTCTCTCAGCGCGGTGTCTGGCGCGTCACCTCCTACCCATACCTGCTGCTGAACTTCACTGGTGGGATCGGCCTCTCCGCCGCCGCGGCACTAAGCCATCAATGGGGGTTCGTGCTCCTCGAAGGGGTGTGGGCAGCAGTCGCCGCGTGGGGCCTCTCCGCCCGCCTTCGGGGCCGAGCAGTTCACACGCCATCCAACTGATAACCGCAGCGGTGCGGTGCGATGGCGCTGCCGGCCCGCGAGACATCGCTGACTCGATCGCCGCATTCGCTCTGCGAGGGAGCTCTCCGGCGAGGCAAACTGCCTGACGTCAAGCGGATCGCCAGTGAACGGAACGCAATACGACTAAGCCGACTTCGGCGGCGGCTTGGGCGCGGCCGCGGCCTTCTCCTTCAGCTGCCAGCGCGCCCACGCCAGGTCCACCAGTTTGTCTCTCACCGACATTCCGGAATGATCGGTCGCCGGCCCCGACCCCCGTAACGGCCCGGCGGCCCGAGATCGCCGGCGGCGGTTTGGCCATCGGGCCTAACTCCTACCGACACACAGGTTGCGAGATCATCCCGTGCGTGTCCGAGACGCGGGTGACAGCGCCGTTCGCCGGGACCGTGATCGCGATCGCGCGCCAGGCCGATCAACCCGTGGGGCAGGGCGAGGCCCTGGTCGTGCTCGAGGCGATGAAGATGGAGCACGAGATCCTCGCCGAGGTGGCGGGCGTCGTCAGGCGAATCGCCGTCGCCGTCGGCGAGACGGTAAGCGAGGGCCAGCTGCTCGCGGTGATGGACGCCGGGGCCAGCGCCCCCGCGGCCCAGGGGCCCAACGGCAGGGCCGAGCTCGACGAGCGCCGAGAGGATCTCGAGGCCGTGATCGAGCGTCACGAGATCGGCCTCGACGACGCCCGCCCCGACGCGGTCGCGAAGCGCCACGAGCTGGGCCGGAGAACGGCCCGGGAGAACCTCGCCGACCTCGTCGACGAGGACACCTTCGTCGAGTACGGGCCGCTGATCTTTGCCGCCCAGGAGGCCCGGCGCTCCAAGGACGAGCTGATCAGGCGGACCCCGGCCGACGGCCTGGTCGCAGGCGTCGGCGAGATCGAGGGCTGGGCCTCGGTCGTGATGTCCTACGACTACACGGTCCTCGCCGGCACCCAGGGGATGCGCAACCACCTGAAGAAGGACCGGCTGTTCGAGATCGCAGAAAAACGGCGGCTGCCGCTGGTCCTGTTCGCGGAGGGGGGCGGCGGGCGCCCCGGCGACGTCGACTGGCCGCACGTCGCGGGTCTCGACTGCCGCGCGTTCGCGCTGTTCGCGCAGCTGAGCGGGCTCGTCCCGCTGGTCGGGATCGCCTCGGGCTACTGCTTTGCCGGCAACGCCGCGCTGCTCGGCTGCTGCGACGTGGTGATCGCGACCGAGGACGCCAGCATCGGGATGGGAGGGCCGGCCATGATCGAGGGCGGCGGCCTCGGGGCGTTCGAGCCCGATGAGGTGGGACCGATCGACGTGCAATACGCAAACGGCGTGGTCGACCTGCGCGTCGCGGACGACGCCCAGGCGGTGGCCGCGACGAAGCGCTACCTCGGCTACTTCCGTGGCGCGGTCGACCCGGCCGAGCCGACGGATCAGGACATCCTGCGCAACTTGATCCCCTCCAACCGCAAGCGGATCTACGACGTCCGCAAGGTGATCGACGCCCTCCTCGATGACGTGTTCGAGCTACGCCGCGGGTTCGGCCTCGGGATCGTCACCGCGCTCGCAAGACAGGACGGCAAACCCCTCGGTGTGATCGCCAACGACCCGTCGCACCTGGGGGGCGCGATCGACGCGCACGGCGCCGACAAGGCCGCGCGGTTCATGCAGCTGTGCGACGCGTTCGAGCTTCCGATCGTGTTCCTGTGCGACACGCCGGGCTTCATGGTCGGCCCGGCGGCCGAGCGGACCGCGACCGTGCGCCACTTCGCGCGGATGTTCGTGACCGGCGCGAACCTGACGGTCCCGATCGGGACGATCGTGCTCCGCAAGGGCTACGGCCTGGGAGCGCAGGCGATGGCCGGCGGCGGCTTCAAGGCGGGCCTCTTCTGCGTCGGGTGGCCGACCTCGGAGTTCGGCGGGATGGGACTCGAGGGGGCGGTGCGGCTCGGTATGCGCCGCGAGCTCGAGGCGATCGACGACCCCGCCGAGCGCGAGCGCGCGTTCGAGGCAACCGTCGCCGCGGCCTACGAGCGGGGGCGGGGGATCAACATGGCGGCCTACGGGGAGATCGACGACGTGATCGACCCCGCCGACAGTCGCCGGTGGATCGCCACGCTGTTCTCGGACGGCACGGGCGAATGGTGGAAACGGCCAGGCAAGCGGCGCCAGAACATCGACGCCTGGTGAGCAGGCCTCTAGTCGCAGTCCTCGCACGCGCCGCGGAGCACCACCTCATGGTGCTCCACGCGGACCCCGAGACGGTGCGAGACCTCGTCGATCACCCGCTCGAGCGCCGGGTCGTCGAAAGCGACCAGCCGGCCACAGTTCTCGCACACCAGGTGGTGGTGATGCTCGCCCGCCGGGTCGGCGAGCTCGTACCGCGCGATCCCGTCGCCCAGGTCGAGGCGCTTGATCAGCTCGTGGTCGTGCAGCAGCTCGAGCGCTCGGTAGACGCTCGCGCGGCCCACCGGCTGCTCGCAGCCCCCCGGGCTTCTGAGCGCGTCCTCGATCTCCAGCGCGCTCAGCGCGCAGCGCTGGCGCGACAGCAGCTCGATCAGCTTGTCGCGCGCCGCCCCCTTGTGATGACCCGTGCGCTGTAGGACTTCCCGCGCGTGATCGGCCCACTGCGGCCCTGAAACTGCTTCCACGCTCAGAAGCATAACTCCGCCTCCGGTCTCCTTGAGATTGAGAATAAGTCTCACTCTATGGTAGAGTCCTGCGGACTGGCCGGTCGCCGACCGTCCGACTCGGTCGCCGACCGACTCAGTTGCCGACCGTCCCACTCTCGATGAGGCCGCCCATGAATCCCGTCCGCCGCTTGAGCGCCTGTACTCCCCTGGTCCTGGCCTCCCTTGGCCTCGCGGTGTCGCTCGCCGGTTGCGGTGGCACTACCGTCGCGACCGCGGGCAAGGGCCAGATCGCCGCGGTCGGAGCCGAGAACGAGTACGCCAACGTGATCTCCCAGATCGGGGGCAGGTACGTGGCGGTGACCGCGATCGAGAGCAACCCGAACACCGACCCGCACACGTTCGAGGCAAGCCCGAGCGTCGCCCAGGCGGTCGGCGCCGCGAAGCTCGTCGTCCAGAACGGTGTCGGCTACGACAGCTACATGAACAAGATCGAGTCCGCCCAGCCGAGCTCCGCGCGAAAGGTGATCGTCGTGCAGAACCTGCTCGGGCTCCCGGACTCGACCCCCAACCCGCACCTCTGGTACGGGCCGCGGCACGATGCCGGCCGTGGCGCACGCGCTGGTCGCGGACCTCGACGCCCTGCAGCCCTCCCACGCCGCGTACTTCGCCGCGAACGAGAAACGCTTCGACGCGTCGCTGCGGCCTTGGTATCAGGCCCTCAAGCGGTTCGCCGCGCGCTACCCGCACACGCCCGTCGCGGTCACCGAGCCGGTCGGCGACTACATGCTCCGGGCCGCGGACGCGACGATCATGACGCCGTTCGGCCTCCAGGCGGACGTGATGAACGGGGTCGACCCCGCGCCACAGGATGTGACGATCCAGAACAACCTGATCTCCGGGCGCCGCGTCAAGGCGCTGCTCTACAACCAGCAGGTGACCGACTCGCTGACCAAGACGTTCCTGGACTCCGCGAAGAAACACGGGGTTCCGATCGTCGGGCGTCTACGAGACGATGCCGATCCCCGGCTACAACTACCAGTCATGGATGCTGGCCGAGGTGAACGCGCTGCAGCGGGCGGTCGCAAGCGGAGCCTCGACCGAGCGGCTGGGATGACCGCAGCGCTCCAGACCGATCGTCGAGGCTCCCGAGGCGCTCGCCGTCGAAGGCGTGACCGTGCGGCTGTCCGGCCGCAGCGTGCTCGACGACGTCGGCTTCACGATCCGGTCCGGCCAGTTCACCGGCCTGATCGGCGCCAACGGCGCCGGCAAGACGACGCTGTTCCGCGTGATCCTGGGGTTGCAGCACGTGAGCGGTGGTCGCGTGAGAATCGACGGCGGCGAGCGGTCCAGGAGCGACGTCGGCTACGTCCCCCAGAAGTTCCTGCTCGACCCCGACATGCCGTTGCGCGGCCGCGACCTGGTGGCGCTCGGGCTCGACGGCCGGCGGCTCGGGCTGCCGTTGCCCTCACGCGCCAAGCGCGAGCTCGTCGAGGAGATGCTTCGAGTCGGTCGACGCGCTCGGCTTCGCCGACGCCCGGGTGGGCCAGCTGTCCGGCGGCGAGCAGCAGCGGATCCTGATCGCGCACGCCCTGATCAGCCGGCCCAAGCTGCTTCTGCTCGACGAGCCGCTCGCGAACCTCGACCTCCGGAGCGCGCAGGAGGTCGTGACGCTGCTCGGACGGATCGCGCGTGAGCAGCGGATCGCGGTGCTGATCTCCGCCCACGAGATGAATCCGCTGCTCCCGGTGATGGACAGGATCGTGTACCTCGCAGAAGGACACGCCGCGAGCGGCACCGTCGACGAGGTCGTCCGCTCGGACGTGCTCAGCCGGCTCTACGGCCACCACGTCGACGTGCTGCGCGTCCACGGGCGGGTGATCGTCGTCGCCGGGACCGGCCAGGACGAGCACACGACGCTCGAGCACGACGAGGGCGCGGGCGTCGAGATCGTCTGAGGGCGCCGGTGCACGAGCTGCTCGGAGCCGTCGAGCCGGGCTTCTTCGGGAGCTCATCGGTGCAGCTCGCCGTTGCCGTCGGCGGCGTGGTCGCGCTCGTCGCAGCGGGCGTCGGCGTCTTCACCGTGATCCGCGGGCAGGCGTTCGCGGGCGAGGCGCTCGGGGACCTCGGCGCCGCCGGGGGCTCGAGCGCCTACCTCGCCGGGATCGCGCCGCTGTGGGGATTCGTCGGCGTCGCGGTCGCCGCGGCCGGCGTGATGGAGTTGATCGGAATCCAGCGCGCCCGCGGGCGTGACCTGGCCACCGGGATCGTGCTCGGCGCCGGCTTCGGGCTCGCCGCGCTGTTCCTGTACCTCGGGACGACCTATCACAGCACCACGGGGGCGACGGTCACGATCCTGTTCGGCTCGATCTTCGCGCTCAGCTCGTCGACGCTGCCGCTCGTGATCGGGCTCGGGGGGGTCACGGCCGCGATCATCGCGCTGCTCTATCGCCCGCTGCTGCTGAGCTCGGTGAGCCCGGAGCTCGCGGCCGCGCGGGGCCTGCCGGTGCGGCTGATCGGGAGCCTCTACCTGCTCGCGATGGCCGTCGCGGTTGCACTGTCGGCGGTAACAATCGGAGCGATCCTGTCGACCGCGCTGCTAATCGGGCCGGCCGCGACGGCGCTCCAGCTGACGACCAGGCCCGGCCGCGCGATCGCCGCCGCCGGGCTGATCGGCGTCGCCGCGATGTGGCTCGGGATCCTGCTCGCGTACGAGAGCTATTACTGGCCGCCGTACCACCACGGCTGGCCGGTGAGCTTCTTCGTCGTCACGCTCGTGCTGATCGGCTACGTCCTCGCGCGCGCGCTGAGCGCGCGGAAGGCGGCGCACTGACGATGTTCTCGGGCTTCATGGTCAACGCCTGGATCGTCGGGACGATCGTGGCGATCATCGGCGGGACGGTCGGGTTCTTCGTCGTGCTGCGCGGATCCGCGTTCGTCGCCCACGCCGTGCCCAACGGCTCGTTCGCGGGCGCGGCTGCGGCCAGCCTAATCGGGATCAACGCGCTGATCGGGCTGGGCGTGTTCTCGATCGCCGGCGCGCTCGGAATCGGGCTGCTCGGCCGCCGGGGGCGCCACGACGTCGCGACCGCGCTGGTGCTCGTGTTCATGTTCGGGCTGGGAGCGCTGTTCCTCAGCTTCAGCGTCGAGTACGCGCCGGAGATCTACTCGCTGCTGTTCGGCGAGGTCCTGGGGATCAGCACCAACGAGCTGGCGCCGACGATCGGGCTCGCGGCGGCCTGCCTCGGGGCGCTGGCGCTGATCTACCGCCCGCTGCTACTCTCCTCCGTCCTCCCCGAGGGCGGCCACGCGCGGCGAATCAGCGCGTTTCAGATCGAGCTCTGCTTTCTCGTGATCGTTGCGCTCGCGACGACGATGACGGTGCCAGTCGTCGGCACCGCGCTGATCTTCAGCCTGATGGTGGGACCGCCCGCCGCGGCGCGCGCTTTCACCGCCCGCCCGCACGTCGCGATCGCGCTGTCGGTCGCGATCGCGCTCGGCGTCGTGTGGACGGCGATCGCCGTCTCCTATCGGACGAACTGGCCGGTCGGGTTCTTCGTCGGCGTGATCAGCGCCGGCTGCTACGCGGCTGGGCGAGCGTGGACGTTCGCGCGCAGCAGACGTCGCGCACATCGCGCGCTGCTCGCCGAGGCCGCCGCGGCCTAACCGAGGACCGGCTGGCGATCCGGGTGGGAGTCTCAACCCGAACCGCCGCCGGTCCTCAAGTTGCGGGCCAAGGGAGTCCCGCAGCGACGAGGCGCACATCGTCGCAGCCTGTTGGCTGACGCCAGCTTAAGCAGCGAAGCGTCAGCTCCCTGTAAACGGTCTTATGTCGTGCGCAGCGCCTCGGTCGGGCTCAGTCGCGCCGCCTTCGCGGCGGGGTACAGGCCGGCGACCGCGCCGATCGCAAAGCCCGCCGCGGGGGCGGCGATCAGTGCGTACGTCGGCACCACCCAAGGCTGGTTCTGCGCGAGCGCGTAGACGAGCGTCGCGAGCGCGCCCAACAGCAGCCCGGCCACGCCGCCGAGCGCCGCCAGCAGCGCCGACTCCGATAGGAACTGGATGCTGATGTGGCGCTTGGTCGCGCCGAGCGCCCGGCGCAGCCCGATCTCCCCCCGGCGCTCGAGCACTGAGATCACCATGATGTTGGCGATCCCGATCGCGCCGACCAGCAGGGCGACCGCGCCGAGGCCGAGCAGCAGGGTCGTGAACTGGCCCTTGGCCGCGGCCCGCGCCTCCAGCACATCCGAAGGACGGCTGACCTGGACACCGTCGGGGTTCTGCGGATCGGTCGCCGGCGCTAGCAGGTTCGAGACGGGCGTCACATCGTTGACGTTGGCGCGGACGTAGATCTCGGACGCGTTCGGCTGGGTATTGAATAGGCGCTCGGCGACCGGCAGCCCGATGAACACGGTGGTGTCGAGGTTCGGGTCGAGGATCACCGGCTTCATGATCCCGACGACCGTGAACCAGGTCCCCCCCAGGTACAGCTGGATGTGCCCGGACGCGCTGGGGATCTGGAGGATGCTGGCGGCCTGTGCGCCGAGCACCACGGTCGGGAAGTTCTCGTTGCGAGCGCTCAGGAACTGCCCGGACGCGAGCTGGTCGCTGACCGCGCCGAGCAGTCCCGGATCGGTCGCGTCGACGCCGATCCCGCCGGTCTGCTCCGAGGGGACGTACGGGGTTCGCAGGACCGTCGCGCTCGACACCTGGTAGACCGCGGAGGCGCGCAGCACCCCGGGCTGATGAAGGATCGTCCCGACCGCGGTGCTGGGCAGCACCTCGTTGGCGCCAAGGAACGTGGTTCCCGGCGCGACGGTGAGGAGGTTCGTGCCGAGGCTGTCGATCGTCGCCAGGAGGTTGGCTTGGCTGGAGGCCGAGACGCCGACGACCGCGACCATCGCGCCGATCCCGATCGCGATCCCGAGCGCCGACAGGGCGGCCCGCAGCCGGCGGGTGCCGAAGGCCCTGGAGCGCAACCGCCAGCAACTCGTGCGGCGGGAGCCGTGCGGCCTCCGCGGGGGGCGGCTTCGGCGCGCGCCGCCGGGGCGGCCGGCGCGGGAAGCGAATCGATTCGACGCTCACCGGCGCTCGTCTCCGACGATCTCGCCGTCGCGCATCTGAACCCGGCGGGCGAAGCCTCCCGCGATCTGTGCGTCGTGCGTGATCAGCACGAGCGTGGCGCCGTCGCTCGCGAGCCCGTGCAGGAGCTCGATCACCTCCTCGCCAGACTTCGAGTCGAGGTTCCCGGTCGGCTCGTCGGCGAGCACGATCACCGGCCGCTTGGCGATCGCCCGCGCGATCGCCACCCGCTGGCGCTCACCGCCCGAGAGCTGCGGCGGGCGGTGCGTCAGCCTGTGTCCGAGGCCCACCCGTTCGAGCGCAGCGCGCGCGGCCTCGCGCCGGCGCTGGGCCGGCGCGCCCGTGTAAAGCATGCCGTTGGCGACGTTGTCGAGCGCGGTCATCGAGTCCTGCAGGTGGAATCCCTGGAACACGAACCCGATCTCGTGCGCCCGCAGCCCGGCGAGCTCCAGATCCGAGGCCCTGACCACGTCGCGCCCAGCCACCTCGACCGCGCCGCTGCTCGGGCGCTCGAGCGTCCCCAGCACGGTCAGCATCGTCGTCTTGCCTGAGCCGGACGGCCCCACGACAGCGACCTGATCGCCCGCTTCGACATCGAGGCTGACACTGCGGAGCGCGCGTACGCCGCCCGGATACTCCTTGGCCACGTCGCGAAGCCGTAGCGCCGCGCTCATCCCTGCGAGTCCGTAACCGCCAGACCGGGGTAGATCCCGGCGCCCGAGATCTGGACGTAGCCGGCCGCGAACAGGCCCGGGGTCACCGGGATCAGCGAGTGCGGCGCCGTCGCCTCCTGGACCGCGTAGCCCCCGCCCTGCGTCGCGATCAGCGCCGTGACCGGCACCGACAGGACGTTGTTGGCCCGCTGCTGGGCGAAGTTGACGCTCACCGCCGCCTGGTCGAGGCCGCTGAGGCGGGTGTGGCCCGTCAGCGCGATCGTGACCGGGATCGTGGCCGACGGCGAAGAGCCGCCGCCCCCAGCGGCGCCCGAGGCAGCGCCGGCGCCCGACCCGGAACCGGAGCTGCTGCTCTGCGCGACGGGACTGACCCCGGTGATCTTGCCGTTGATGGTGCTGCCGTCCGGAAGCTGGACGGTGACCGGCTCCCCGATCACCGCCTCGCTCTGCTTGGTCGCGTCGAGCTGGACGGTGACGACCTCCTGGGTCGAGGTCGTCTGCATGATCGCGACGGCGCTGCCGCCGCCAGATGCGGAGCCCGAGCCCGAGCCGCCGCCCGAGCCCGAGCCGCCGGAGCCCGAGCCGGAGCTCCCGGAGGAACCGGCGCCCACCGCGGAGCCGCCGCCGCCACGCGATGCGGATGCGGAGGCGGTCGGCGTCGCCGACTTCAGCCCACTGCTGCCCGCACCCGACCCCTTGGCGCTCTTGAGCTCGGCGATCTCGGCCTGCAGCAGCGCGATCAGGGCCTTCAGTTGTGCGTCCGAGGAGCCGCTCGAGCCGCTCGGACCGGTTGGGCCCGTGGCCCGCCGTGGTGCCAGAAGGTCGGCTTTGGGTGCTCGAGGTCGTCGTCGCCGTCGTCGTCGTCAGGCTCACGAACTGCGGGCGCGGGGTCGCCACGGGGGTGCTCGCGGCGGCGCCCGAGCCAGCGCCGGCGCCCGCCCCGCTCGAGCCGCCGCTCGAGCCCAGCACGGTGCTGACGCTCGCGACCAGCTGCGGTCCGGGGAGGAACACGACCTGCCCGAGCGTGATCGTCCCGGTCTGGGTCTCGCCGAGCGAGGCCTGCCAGCGGTCGATCGCGTCGGTCGTCCCCGATTGCCACGTGTTGTTGACGGTGATCTGCCCGTCGGCGAACCCAAGATTGACGAGGTTGCGGTTCAGCTCGAGGATGTCAGGGCCGGCAGTGTCGCTTGAGCTCAGATCCCTGTACGCCGGAGTCGTGCCGTTGAACAGCACGATCGGGCTGTTGTCGACCTTGTACAGCGCCTGCCCCGGCTTGATCACCTGCCCCGCCGCCGGCAGCCACGTGATGGTGCCGGCGACGCGGTTGTAGACGGTCTGCTGGCCGGTGTAGCCGAGGGTGCCGGATTCGGTGTCGGTCGCGACCAGATCACGCCGCTGGACGGTCGCGGAACCCGAGCCTGCCCCGGCGTGCTTGCGCCCCGGCTCGAGCCCGGCAGCGTCGCGACGAGCACACCGATCGCGGTCGCGACAACCGCAAGCCCGGCCAACGGCAGCGCGAGCCGCCGCGCAAAAGCCACGCTCAGCCGGTCACGCACCTGGTGCACGCGCCGAGAGCGGCCACCACCGGCGCCACCGCCTCCACCGCCCCCACCGCCGCCGCGACCAAACCGGGGCCGCAGGCTCTGGCACGCCTTCAGCGCGGATTGGAACGCCGGACTGTTGCGATCCACGGAGCCGAACGCGCGCCCAAGGCCGAACCCGCCGCTGCCGTTGAAGGTCGGATCGGGAACGTTGACGCCGTGTGAGCGCATGCACTCGGCGAACCTGACCAGCTGCTGCTGCACCTGGGCGCGTTGGGCGGGGCTCAGGTTAAACCGTGGGAATGCCTCGGCGAAATACTGACGGCAGGCCTGGGTTGCGGCCTGCACCTGAGACTGTGGATAGTTGCGCAGCGTGCGGAATACGCCCCCGCCACCGGCCGGGCCACCGCCGGTGGACGGGTCCGGAACGTTGATCCCGTGGCCGCGGAAGCACTTGGCGAGGTTCAGACGGGCCTGGAACTGCGCGCCGCTAGTGGAGCCTGAGCTGCTGCTCGTCGCGCTCGAGGAACCGCAGGCGCTGAGGATGCCTGTGAGCGCGACCGCGCACAGGCCGATCAGGATCGCCCGGCGACCGAGCGGAAAAGCTGGAACGAACTTCATGAAGGGTGGCTCCTGGATCTTTGGGGGCGCGACCGTTGTAGCGACCCACCCGTCAGCTCTTCGTAAGCGCTCTTGGGGTTCTCTTCGGAGGGACGTTCGCGCCCTGCGGCGTGCTGGCGGGGAGGCTGACCTGCACCTCGAGGCCGCCATCGGACCGAGCGGCGAGGGTGAGCCGGCCGCCATGGGCCGCTACGACCGAGTTGACGATCGACAGCCCCAGCCCGAACCCGCCCCGGCTCCGCCCGAGCCTGCGGAAGGGCTCCGTCAGCTCCCGCGCATCCTGCGAGTCGATCAGCGGGCCTCCGTTGACGACGGTCACCTCGGCCCGTCCGTCCGCGACGCCGGTCCGGACCTCGACGAAACCGCCGCGCTCGTTGTGGCGGATCGCGTTGTCGAGCAAGTTGGCGATCATCCGCTCGAGCAACGCGGTGTCGCCGAGGGTGGCCGCGGGACGCAGCTCGTCGCGGACGCTCAGCTGGAGCTCCTCGGCCCGCGCCCGCAGGTCCGTGATGCAGTCTCCAGCCAGCGAGCGGAGATCGACGTCCTCTTCGTGACGCGTGGCGCCCTCGCTCCGCGCGAGCATCAGCAGGCTTTCGAGCAACCGCTCGCAGCGGTCGATCGTCTCCCGCACTGCCTCGCCCATCTCCCGCAGCTCGGACTCGCGGGCGTCGGGGTCGGCGAGCGCGACCTCGACCTCGGTCCGAATGATCGCCAGCGGTGTGCGGAGCTCGTGGGAGGCGTTGGCGACGAAGTGCCGCTGGCTCTGAAACGCGTTGTCGAGCCGGACCAGCATCCCGTCGAAGGTGTCGGCCAGCTCCCGGAGCTCGTCGGCGGGGCCGGTCAGCGCGATTCGCTCGCCGAGGTTCTCACCCGAGACGCGGCGGGCGGTGGCGGTGATCTGGCGCAGCGGCCTGAGTGCGCGCCCAGCCAGCAGCCACCCCGCGACGACCGACACGACCGTCATCACGCCGAGCGCGAGCACATACTCGACCAGCAGCTGGTCAAGCGCCTGCGCGCGCAGCTGCGCCCGGTAGGCCGCGGCTACGCTCGCCGTGGCCGAGCCCAGGAACCCGAACGGACGGCCGGGCGGCGGCACCGACAGCGGCGACTTGATGCCGAGGTGCGAGAGCACCTGGCGGAAGTTCCCACGCGCGTCGAGGTTGTGGCGCACGAGGAAGTAGCCGAGCGTCAGCAGCACCGCCCCCGTGACCAGGAAGACGACGCCGTAGAGCAGCGTCAGGCGCAGCCGGATCGTGGGCGCCGGCCAGCGCATCACGACATTCGGTAGCCCACGCCGATCACCGTCTCGATCACCGGCGGATCGCCGAGCTTGCGGCGCAGGGTCATGATCGTCATCCGCACGACGTTCGTGAACGGGTCGATCTGATCGTCCCAGACCCGCTCGAGCAACTCCTCCGCGGACACCGTCGCGCCGTCGGCGGCCATCAGCGCCTCCAGCACCGACAGCTCCTTGCGCGCGAGCGCGATCTCGGACCCGGCCCGCAAGACGCTGCGGCGCGCGGGATCGAGCTCGATGTCTCCGTGGCGCAGCACGGGTGGCCTGCTCGGGGTCGAGCGGCGCGCGAGCGCCCGGATCCGCGCCACCAGCTCGGCAAATCGGAACGGCTTCGGGAGGTAGTCGTCGGCTCCCAGCGACAGGCCGTTGACGAGGTCGTCGACCGTCCCGGCGGCGGTCAGCATCAGGATTCCCGTCTCGGGGCGCTCGTCGCGCACCGTCCGGCAGACATCGTCGCCGTGGACCCCGGGGAGGTCACGGTCGAGCACCAGCACGTCGTAGCGAACCACCCGGGCCTTGACGAGCGCGTCGGTGCCGTCGGGCGCCAGGTCCACTGCGATCCCCTCGCGCCTCAGGCCACGGGCGATCGCGGCAGCCAACCGGAGCTCATCCTCGGCGATCAAGACCCGCACGGCCGAAGCATGACGGCGGCGGCGTAAGAGCGGCGTAAGAGACGCCGCCGGCGGGCAGAACTCCTATCACGACGATGACATCAAACGACGTAACACCGTTTCGCGTTATCGTTTAGCGCGATGGCGTCTCAGCAGAACCTTGCCGAACGCGGGATGGCGGCTGGGCTCCGCGCGCTGAACTGGCTCGCCGCCTCGGACCTGCTCGATCGGGTCGGCCTGCGCGATCAGACCGCGAGGCTGCTCCACGGCGCCTCGAAGAACACCGCGCGCACCGCGGCGCGGGCCGGCCGCACGTTCGCCGCGGCGCAGAAGCTCTCCCGCCCGGCCCGCCAGCCACGCGCGGGTCGCGGTGGGCTGTTCGACCTCGAGCCGAGCGACGAGCAGCGGATGTTGCGTGACTCGGTCAGGGAGTTCGCGCTGGCGAAGCTCAGGCCGGTCGCCGAGGACGCCGATGCCGCGTGCGCGACGCCGCCCGAGCTGCTCGGCCAGGCCAACGAACTCGGGCTGTCGATGGTCGGCGTCCCGGAAGAGCTCGGCGGCGCAGTCGAGCAGCGCTCGGCGGTCACATCGGTGCTGATGAGCGAGGCGCTCGCCCAGGGCGACATGGGGATCGCGGTGGCATGCCTGGCACCCGCCGGGGTCTCGACCGCGATCAGCCTGTGGGGCGACGGCGACCAGCAGTCAACCTATCTGCCCGAGTTCGTCTCCGAGAATGTCCCGGCCGCGGCCGTGGCGATGCTCGAGCCACGGCCGCTGTTCGACCCATTCGTCATGGATACACGCGCGGTTGAAGCGAATGGCGGATACGTCCTCAATGGGGCCAAGTCGCTGGTCCCCCGCGCGGGCGACGGTGAGCTGTTCATCGTGGCCGCTCAGCTGGAGGACCACGGCCCGGCGCTGTTCATCGTCGAGTCGAAGACCGCCGGGATCAGCGTCGAGGCAGAGCCCGCCATGGGAGTTCGGGCGGCCGGCACGGGACGCCTGATCTTCGAGGACGTGAAGCTGCCGTCCACCGCGCTGCTCGGTGACGCCGACCCCGCGGTCTACGAGGAATGCGTCCAGCTGGGACGCCTCGGGTGGTGCGCGGTGGCGGTCGGGACCGGCCAGGCGGTGCTCGACTACGTGACCGGCTACGTCAAGGAGCGCCGGGCGTTCGGCGAGCCGATCTCAAACCGCCAGGCGGTGGCCTTCACCGTGTCGAACATCGCGATCGAGCTCGACGGTATGCGCCTGGCGACATACCGCGCGGCCAGCCGCGTCGACCAGAGCCTGCCCTTCGCATGTGAGGCGGCGCTGGCGCGACGGCTGTGCGCCGAACGGGGCATGGCGATCGGGTCGGACGGCGTCCAGATGCTCGGCGGTCACGGCTACGTCAAGGAGCACCCCGTGGAGCGCTGGTACCGCGACCTGCGCGCCACCGGGCTGATGGAAGGGGCGCTGCTGGTCTAGTGCTCACCCCCGCAAACAACCTCGCATTCGAGCCGCCCCGGACGGCGTCTGGATTCGTCCTCGGACGCTCGCGCAGCGCTGCTGCGCGTCGCGTCCTGCGTCCTTTCCATCCGCTCGCCCGTGACGGCTCTCGGTGCGAGCCCGTTCACGGGGAGAAGCACTCGTGATCAACCTCGAGGTCCCCAAGAAATTCGATCAGCTCGTGAGCCAGGCGCACATGGTGGCGACCGAGATCTTTCGGTCCAATTCCCGCAAGTACGACCTCGCCGAGCACGAGTATCCGAAGGAGCTCGACCTGCTCGCGGCCGCGATCGACGGGATGAACGAGGGCGGCGCGATCAGCGGCGCCGGCGCCGGCACGGTGGGCTCGGGCTCGTCAGACAACGGGGCCTCCCCCCCGCCCAGGGACGGCAACCGCAACGGCTCCAACATGGCGAGCCTGCTAGGTCTGATCGAGCTGTGCTGGGGAGACGTCGGCCTGCTGCTGACGATGCCCCGTCAGGGGCTCGGGCAGGCGGCGATCGCCGCCGTCGCCAACGAGGAGCAGCTGAAGCGCTTCGGCGGCAAGTGGGCCGCGATGGCGATCACCGAGCCCGAGGCGGGCTCAGACTCGGCGGCGATCAGGACCACCGCCAAGCTCGACGAGGAGGCCGGCGAGTACGTGCTAAACGGCGAGAAGATCTTCGTCACCTCAGGCGACCGCGCCGATCTGATCGTGGTCTGGGCGACGCTCGACCCGGGCCAGGGGCGGGCGGCGATCAGGTCGTTCGTGGTCGAGCGCGACAACCCGGGGCTGAAGCTCGACCGCCTGGAGCACAAGCTCGGGATCCGCGCGTCGGACACGGCCAACTTCGTGCTCGAGGATTGCCGCGTGCCCAGAGAGAACCTGCTCGGGAGCCCCGAGATCGACCCCAAGCGTGGCTTCGCGGGCGTGATGCAGACGTTCGACAACACCCGCCCGCTGGTCGCGGGGATGGCGATCGGCGTCGCGAAGGCGTGCCTGGACCGCACCCGCGAGCTGCTCGCCGAGGCCGGCGTCGAGATCGACTACGACAAGCCGCTGCACGCGCAGTGCGCGGCGGCGGCCGAGTTCGTCTCGATGGAGTCGGACTGGGAGGCCGCGCGGCTGCTGACGCTGCGGGCTGCGTGGATGGCGGACAACCGCAAGCCCAACTCGGTCCAGGCCTCGATGGCGAAGGCCAAGGCCGGCCGCGTCGGGACCGACGTGGCGCTGCGCTGTGTCGCGCTCGCGGGCGCAACAGGCTACGGCGAGGGCGAGCTGCTGGAGAAGTGGGCTCGCGACGTCAAGATCCTCGACATCTTCGAGGGCACCCAGCAGATCCAGCTGTTGATCATCGCCCGCCAGCTGCTGGGCCGGACCTCCGCCGAGCTGAAGTAGTCAGGTTCAGGGTTTCCCGAGGACGGTCGGGCCCGATACCTGGTTCGCCACCCGCAACTTGTTGACGGTGTTGTCGTCGGCGTAGGCGATGTGCGCGAGCCCGGTCGTCGGGCTGACGGTCTCCGAGATGAAGTCGAGCAGGTTGCGGTTTGACGCCGGCGAGACGCAGAAGATCCCGAGGTTGCAGATGTCGCCGACATGCATCGGCGTGGTCGTGACCGCGCCACTCGTCCACACCGCCTTCGCGGGGGACGCCGTCAGGTCGAGCGACTGCCCCGCCCACAGGTTCCACTTGCAGGTGGGCGGGTAGAACGGCGCCGCTCCGCTCGCGCCTGGGCCCGCGCAGCCACCCGGATCGAACTTGCCGAGCGGATCGGTCGGCTCGGTCTCGTTGGTGTGCAGCCACGCCACGTCGACCTTGCCCGGGTTGCCGGCCGCGATCGCGGGGAACACGTCGGTCTGCGGAGCGGTGGACCGATCGACCTCGTATGCCGCCGCCGCGGTTCCTGGCAGCGCCCCTCCGCCGCCGTCCCAGGTGCTGCCCTGATCGGAGGACCACACCACCCACATGTGGTAGGCGCACGCCGGATCGGACTGCACCGTGCCGGCGGTCGACTCGGCGGCGCACACCGCCGGGTTGTCGCTCGGGCCGGGCGTCGCGAACCCGAAGTACGGGTTGCCGCGGTTGTCGAGCGTGAACGACACGAACGGCGTCGAGGTGTCGTGGCCGACGCCCGCGTCGTACGCGAGCTGCGGCGTCCACGTGGCGCCTCCGTCGTCGGACCACGCGACGAACAGGTTGTGGAACGACTGGACCATCGTGACGTTGCAGCCGGTCCCGGCGCTCTCCGGGTCAGACGCGATCCAGGCGGCATAGATCCGCCCCGGGTGCGGACCCGACTTCTCGATGCTCAGCCCCGCGGGGACCGTGTTGCAGGCGGAGTCGGCCTCGGCGACGGCGCCCTGGTCGGCCGCGGTCGTCGTCATGTTCGCGAGGATGTTCTCGGAGGGACCGAACGTCTTGCCGCCGTCGGTCGAGACGTTCACCCAGATCTGGCTGGGGCCGTAGAAGTCGTGGTACATCAGCATGACCCGGGCCGTGTTGGTGGTCCCTCCGGGCGGGATGTAGGCGTCGGCCCAGTCGCGGTCGACGCCGAACGGATTGCAGCTCGTGCCGCAGACGTTCGTGCCGGGTGCCGTGTTGATGTCGTTGTTGCCGTAGATCCAGGAGCTCCCGTCGTTCAGCGACTTCCAGACGTCGGCCTGCAACGGAGCGGTCGACTGGCTGCCGGCCAGGTTGCACAGGTAGAGCGAATCGGACTGGTCGGTGAACACGCAGTCATCGCCGCTTGACGCGTCGGCGGTCGCGGTCTGCGTCCAGCTCGTTCCGCCGTTCGTGGACCTGTACATGATCGTCCCCCCGCTCGGGGTCGTGTCGTACAGCTCGCCACGGCTGTTGGCGGTGATGCTCGGCTCGCCGCCGAACGCCCCGACGTTCGCGAGGCTGTACCCCGGGCGCGGGCTGGCGCTCGCGGCGCTCGCGGACGCGAGCAGCGCCCCGCCCACCGCGGCGCATGCCAGCGCAACGCGCAATCCCGACAGGACCTGCCGACGACGTAGTCTCATCTCGCGCTCTCCCGAAGCCGTATCCGCAGACTTCTGGAGTGTTATTGATCCTCCACCTTGAAGTCAACTTGCAACCCGCGCTGCCGGGCCGAAGTTCCTGGTCCTGTTCGCGGTACGTTTCGAGGATGAGAACGCGCCGGTCCGCAAGGGGAGCACGCTGGAAGCGGGGCTGAGCGAGATCGCGCGGTTCCTCGCCGTGAGGCCGCCGTTCGAAGGATTGGCTCCGCAGGAGCTCGGCCAGCTCGTCGCCGAAACGCAGCTCGAGTTCTATTCGGCCGGCGACGTGATCCTGAGCGAGGATGGAGGACCGGTCACGTTCCTGCGCGTGATCTACAGCGGCGGTGTCGACATCGCGCACGGGGGGCGACTGCTCGACCTGCTGGGGCCCGGGGACACCTTCGGGCACGCCGCGATGCTCGCCGGGCTTCCTCCTGGATTCGAGGCGAGGGCCGCGGAGGACACCCTCTGTTACCGGATACCGGTCGCCGTCGCGCGACCGCTGCTCGACCGGGCCCGGAGCCGAGAGCTCAGCGTCGGCACGCACGAGCCGGGCCACCAGCCCGTCGCGAGGCTGATTCGCTCGCCGACCGTCCTATGTGAGCCGATGACGACGGTCCGCGAGGTCGCCCGGCGGATGACCGAGGCCGGCGCGAACGCTGCCGTCGTCGACCTGCGCGGAGGCAGCTTCGGGATCGTCACCGATCGCGACATCCGGACAAAGATCGTCGCCGGTGGTATGCCGATCAGCGCGCCCGTGGCGTCCGTGATGACCAGCGCGGCGTTCGCGGTGGCACCCGATTTCCTCGGCGGCGAGGTGCTATTCGAGATGCTCGAGCGGGGGATCCGCCACGCGCCCGTCGTCAGCGAGCGCGGGGAGCTGGTCGGCGTCGTCGAGGACGCCGACCTGTTCGCGGTACAGCCTCGCTCGTGGTTCGGAGCCCGGCGCTCGATCGGGCGCGCGGAGAGCATCGACGCGCTCGCTCCGGTCGCCGCCCGGCTGCCCGGAATCGTCACAGACCTTCACGCGTCCAATCTGCGGGCGCGCGAGGTCGCCCGGGTGCTTTCCGCGCTGGTGGACGCGATCACCGTCCGTGCGCTCGAGCTCGTCTCGCGTGGAAGCCGGCTCCCGGCCGACGGGGTCGTCTGGGTCGCAGTTGGAAGCGAGGCCCGCCGCGAGATGACCCCGGCATCGGTCCCACGGGGCGCGCTCGTCTGCAGCGAGGCTCCGCCGGCGGGGTGGGTCGAGGCCGTCGGCTCCGCGCTGGGGCGCTGCAATCTCACCGCCGAGGTTGTCGCGCGTTCGCCACAGGAGTGGGTCGGGATCGGTGCGGATGACGAGCTGGCGCTGACCGTGCTCGTCGAGCGCCGCGCGCTGTGGGGAACACCTCGAGAACCACTCCCGTCGATGGACGGGAACGACCGCGAGCGGAGCCTGGCGGCTCTCGCCCGACGGGCGCTCGCCTACGCTCCGCCGACCGGGTTCGACGCCGATGCGGTGCTCGAGTTCGACGGTACTCGTACGGAGCGGCTCGACATCCGCCGCGCCGCGGTGATCCCGATCGTGGAGCTCGCGCGCTGGGCCGGGGCGGCCGCCGGCGCGGTAGATGGATCGACCCCCGAGCGGCTGCAGATGGCGGGCGCGGCGGGGGTGCTGAGCGACCGCGACGCCCGAACCCTGATCGACGCCTTCGAGCTGGCGCTCGAGTTGCGGATCGGCCACCACATGGCTCAGCTCGCGTCGGGATCCCGACCCGACGACCGCATCGAGATCGCCGAGATCAGTCCACTGATGCGCGACCACCTCCGCGACGTCTTCCGTTCGGTCGCCAGCGTGCAGCAGAGGCTTCGCAGTTGAGGCTTCGCCCCGCGCGCCACGGGGCGGCGGCCGGCTTCGCAAACGCCTCGCCACCCGCCGCGGGGACTCCCTGGCGCGACGCGAAGTGGTGCGCACTCGACCTCGAGCTGACCGGACTCGACCCGCGCAGGGACGCGATCATCGCGGTGGGCGCGATCCCGATCGAGGACGGGCGCGTCCTCCTCGGAGACGCCGTTTACACGCTCGTCCGCACATCGAGGCGGTCCGAGCGGGCCGCCGTGTTGATGCACAAGCTGCGAGTGGCCGACCTCGTCGGACGGCACGCCGATCGACGATGCCATCGAGCTCGTGATCGAGTCGCTAACCGGGCGCGTTCCGGTGTTCCACACTGCGGTGGTCGAGCGGAGCTTCCTGGGGCCCCTGCTCACGCGGCGGCGCTTACGGATGCCCGCGGCGGCGGACACGGAGGCGCTGGGGCGCCGCTGGCTACTCGAGCGCGACGGCCGCAGCCCCGAACATCTCCCGCTCGGCCGGCTCGCGCAGGCGCTCGGACTGCCGGCGGAGTCGCCCCATCACGCGCTCGGCGATGCGCTCACGACCGCGGCGGCCTTCGTCGCCCTGGCCAGCCATTTGGACACTGTCGAGCCGCAGACGGTCGGGTCGCTCGTGAGCGTGGACGATCGCCCGCTCGGCCCGCGGCGGTTCGGCGCGGTGTGACCGAGCTCAGAACAGCTGCAGGTAGCGATCGAGCTCCCACTTCGTGATCTGCTCGTGCGCGGCCTGCCACTCGCGCCGCTTGACCTTCACGAAGTAGTCGACGTAGTCGCCGTCGCGGGTCTTGCCGAGCGCGGCGCGGAGCGGCTCGTTGCGCTCGAGCTCGCGGGTCGCGTCGAGCAGGTTGGCCGGGCAGCAGCTCGATGCCCTGCGGCGTCGCGCTCCTCCTGGCTGTATCTCGTACAGGTTGGCCGAGTTCGGCTCACCGGGGTCGAGCTCGCGCTCGATCCCGTCGAGGCCCGCCGCGAGCATCGCCGTCGCCGCCAGGTACGGGTTGCAGGAGCCGTCGACGGTCCGATCCTCGATCCGGCCCGGCGTCCGGGATCCGGAGCATCTGCGTGCGGTTGTTGTAGCCGTAGCTCACGTACGCCGGCGCCCACGTCGCGCCGCTGGTCGGCGCGCCGACGATCAGCCGCTTGTACGAGTTGACGGTCGGCGCGGTGACCGCGATGTACGCCTTCGCGTTGGCCTTCAGTCCGCCGATGAACTGGTAGCGCGAGCTCCGACAGGCCCGAGCCCGCGCGGGTCCTCGGCGGGGTCGCGGTCGAACAGGTTCTCGCCGTCCTCGCCACAGGCTGACGTGGAAATGGCAGCCGTTCCCGGTCAGGTTGGCGAACGGCTTGGGCATGAACGTCGCGATCAGCCCGCGCTGCTGGGCGAGCGACTCGACCATGTAGCGAAAGAACACAGCGCGGTCGCACGTCGTGAGCGCGTCGGCGAACTGGAAGTTCTGCTCGAACTGGCCGTTTGCGTCCTCGTGGTCGGTCGCGTAGTTGTCCCAGCCGAGCTCGGTGACCGCCTTCGAGACCTGCGAGACGAAGTCGAGGTTGCGGGTCAGCGCGCGCATGTCGTAGCAGGGCAGGTCGAGCGTGTCGAGCGGGTCGGCGATCTCGATCCCGCCGTCCTCGCGTGCGGCGGACGCAGGAAGTACTCGAGCTCGGCGCCCGATCTTCAGCTCGTAGCCCGATCGGCGCTGCGCGCTCGAGCGCGTGGCGCAGGATCGTGCGCGGGCAGAACGGCCACTCCTCGCCCTCGACCGTCACGTCGCAGGCGAACCGGGCGACGTTCGGCTGCCACGGCAGGATCGTGAGGCTGCGCGGATCCGGGCATCGCGATCAGGTCGGGGTCGTGCGGGTCCCTGGCCGATGTCGCCCGGCGGCGAAGCCGGCGAAGCCGGCGCCGTCGCTGAGCAGGTCGTCGAGGTGGTGGGCGGGCACGAGCTTGGCGCTCGGCTTGCCGTGCATGTCGACGAACTGCGCGAACAGGAACTCGATGCCGCTCGTCCTTGACGATCCGCCGGACATCGTCGGCGTTCTGGGGTTGCGGTGGTCATGCGCCCGAGGTATATCCGCCGAGGTGCTGCGCAGGCAATGGCTGCCGAGCACCCGTTAGCGGGGGCTAGCATGTGCACTCGCACATAGGAGTGCATCAGCCGTGGCATGTCCGGACGCAGATCGGCACGCACTCGACGGATCCGCGGCGCTTCACGGGCTCCGCGAGGAGAACCGGACGCTGTACGGCGTGATCAAGCTCGTCTCGTCCTCGCTCGAGCTCGCGCCCGATGCTGCAGGGCGTCGTCGACCTTGCGACCGAGGCGACCGGCTGCCACGCCTGCTTCATCTACCTGCTCGAGGACGGTCGGCTGACGATCCGGGCCGCCTCGCCGGTGTTCGCCGACGCGGTCGGCGACGGTGCAGATGCGGCTCGACGAGGGGCTGACCGGCTGGGTGGCGCGCCATCGCACGCCCGAGTTCATCCGCGAAAGCGCGATGGACGACCCGCGGATGAAGTACTTCCCGCTGCTCGAGGAGGAGCGCTTCCAGTCGATGGTCGCGGTCCCGATCCTGTCTCGCGCGCGAGCGAGACGATCGGCGTGATCGTGCTCCACACCGAGGCGCCGCACGAGTTCACCGAGGACACGCTGAAGCTGCTCGTCCACATCGCCTCGCTGGTCTCGCGGCGCGATCGAGAACGCGCAGCTCTACGACCAGCAGCGCCGGCGGCGTCGACGCGCTGACGAGCCTGTCGGGGCTCGCGCAGGAGGTCGCCGCCGCCGACCGACGCCGGCGAGCTCGGCGCGCGCGGTCACGCGCGGCACGCGGCGGCTGCTCGGCGCCGAGGTCTGCCAGCTCTACCGCCTCGACGCGCGACGGCGGCGGCCTGCAGATGCTCGCCTCGCTCGCCCGAGGCGCGCGCCGCGCCGCCGGCGCTGTCGGCGGCCGCGCTGCTGCTCGCGGCGCTCGACGGGCGCGCGTCGCGGCCCGCCGGCGCGGACGCTGTGGCCCGGACCTCGAGGTCGCCGACCTGCTCGTCACGCCGCTGTCCGCCGGCGGCGAGCGGATCGGGCTGCTGTGCGCCGGCGCTCGCGCCGCGGCCGTCCGTTCAACGACGAGGACACCGAGATCGCGCGCGCGATCGCGCACCTGGCGGCGATCGCGATCAAGCGCGCGGAGCTGATCGAGGGGCTGACGAAGGCCAACATCGTCAAGGACCTGTTCGAAGCGCTCGCCGCCGGCGCGACCGACGTTCGCCGCCGCCAAGGCCGCCGAGGTGCGCTGCGACCTGACCGAGCCGTACCTGATCGTGTGCGCGGAGCCGGCGGGCGGGCGCGAGCAGGCCTCGGGCGAGTGGCGCGCCGCGGCCGAGGCGCTCGGGCGCGGCCTCGCGGAGCTCGCGCCCCGCACCGCGATCGAAGCCGGCCCGGGTCCGGTGCGGGCGGTGCTGGCGCTCGGCACGCGGCGCCCGCAGCGGATCGAGGAGCTGCTGCGAGCCTGCCGCGAGCTCGGCCGCACGCCGCGGCGCCGCGATCGGCGTCAGCGAGCTGCACGACGCCCCGGCCGACGCGAGCCGCGCCTACCGCGAGGCGCTCGACGCCGCGACTGATCGGCCGCGCGCTGCTCGGCGACGGGCGGCGCGATCGCCTACTCGCAGGTCGGCGCCTACCGGTACCTCGTCCACATCGCCGCCGAGGACGCGCCGCACGACCGGATGCGAGCCGCGGTCGACCTGCTGATCGCCTACGACAGCAAGCGGCGCACGGCGCTGCTCGACACCCTCGAGCGCTACCTCGCCGAGCGGCGGAGCGTGATCGAGAGCGCTCGCGCGCTGTTCATCCACCCGAACACGCTGCGCCAGCGGCTCGGGCGGATCGAGGAGCTGACCGGGCTCGAAGCTCGACGAGGACGACCTGCTGTCGCTCGAGCTGGCGATCAAGCTCGCGCGGCTCCACGGGCGCCCGGGTTCGCGCTAGCGGCGCTAGCCGCTCGTCGACGACCAGGAACACCGGGACCTTCGCCCGCCGGCGGACGCGCTGGGGCTCCTGCGACCAGAGCAAGTCGCCGACGACGCGGTTGCGGTCCGGGTCGGCGGCCATCACGATCGCGTCGCAGCCTGCTAGCTCGGCCTCCTCGAAGATCCGCTTGGTGGCCTTGCGCGTGCCGACGACGTGGCCGTCGGCCTCGATTCCCTTGCGCTTCAGCCGCTTGATCGCCTTGCGCGACGATCTCGCGCTGCTCGTCCCACTCGCGTCTTGGTCGGCAGCAGCCCGGGCGTCTGCAAGCCGAACGAGACGCCGTGAACGCGCGCGATCGAGAACACGCGGACGCTCGCGTCCGAGCGCGCTCGGCCAGCTCGACGCACGCGCTCGATCGCGGCGTCCGGGATCGGCCGGCCCTCGGAGGCGAGCAGGATCCGCTCGAACGGCCCTCGGTCCGGCTCAGCTTGTCTGCGCGCCATCGGCGCCGCCGCGCTCACGGTCCTCGGACGCCCCGGCGATCGGGCAGGCGCCGCCATCGCGGTCGGCGGCGCCGTCCGGCGCACGTCGCTTGTCCTCGACGTACTTGCGGTACCAGTAGAGCGGCAGGTACGGCAGCAGCACGGCGAAGCCGATGAAGTAGTACGGCAGCGTCTTGCGGCCGGCGGCGTTGCACGCGCAGGTCGCGTACACCGGGCCGCCGTAGAAGTAGATGAACGCGTAGACCGCCGCGATCACGAGCGCGACGTACTTCATCCACTCGGGCAGCTTGAACGGCCGCCGCACGTTCGGGCCGGTCCTTGCGCAGCAGGTAGTAGCCGATCAGCACCGGGATGAACGAGGCGAGGTAGCCGACGTTCGAGAACGTGTAGATCTCGACCGCGCCGCCGAAGAACACGACGACGATCGAGCAGGCGACGTTGAACATCATCGAGCGGTCCGGGACGCCGTGCTGGTTGACGTGCTGGAAGAAGCGCGGGAACTGGCCGTCGGTCGACATCTGGTGCAGCGAGCGCGCCGTGCCGGTGATCGCGTTCAGCGCCGACAGGATCAGCGCAAGGATCAGCATGATCGCGATCAGCCAGTCGAGGAGGTTGCTGCCGGCGCCGGCGCCGAACACCTTCGACGGCGAAGTGGACGAAGATCGTCTTCGGGTCGACGAGCGCCGCGTTGCCGAGCGCGCTTGGTGCCGAGCACGATCACGAACGCGATCGGGATCAGCGTGTAGATGAAGAGGCCGTAGGCGCCCTCGAGGTTCATCGCGATCTTCGCGTCGCGGTCGGGGTTCTTCGTCTCGCCGATGTAGCAGGCGGCGGCCTCCATCGCGATCACGTTCCACGTCAACAGGAACGAGAACGCGATGTACATCGTGAGCCAGCCGTGGCCGAACAGCGGCGGCGAAGAAGCCGCTGCCGTCGGTGTGGCTGGAAGTGCGCACAGCTGGCCGAAGTCGACGACCGAGGGGTTGAAGATCCACGAGATCGCCAGGAACGTCAGCGGGATCATCGACAGGAGCGCGAGCGCGGTCGCGAACACCGTGCCGAACCGCAGGCCCCGATCACGGCCGGGATCGAACAGCAGCAGCGAGCCCGACGACCGAGATCCCGAGCGTCCACCACGCGATCGGCGTGTGGATCGGCGTGAACCCGGCGGTCGAGCAGGCTGGAAGCGGTCGACGATGTAGAACGACGCGAGGATCATGTTCAGCGGCGCGACCGGGAACCAGCCCGAGCCAGTACGCCCACGCCGTGAAGCCGTTGACGTGCTCGGCGAACCGCGGCCAGCTGTCCTTGTACGCGGGGTAGGCGTACGACGGGCGAGCCGCCGCGAGCGGTCGGGCATCATCGCCGAGAGCTCCGCCAGGAACAGGCACAGCAGATAGCCGCTGAACGTGATCACGAAGATCACCGGGATCGACGCCGCGCCGAGCGAGGTGACCATCACCGGCGCGATCCCGGTGACGAGGATCGTCCCGGCCAGGCCGATGACGAACGCGCCCCACCAGTTCGTCGGTCTTCGGCAGCCCGCCGCCCTCGTAGACGAGTTCGTCGTGTTCCGTCGGCCGGACGTCCGCCATATGCCCTCCAGATGCTCGCGTATCGAAGCTGCCGCGGGTTAGGCTGCCACGTCGGCCGGATGCACGTCCCAGGCGCGATGCGAACACAATTGCGCGGGCTCGACATGGAGCAGTTGGACACATTCCTCGCGCGTCACCCGCCGTTCGACGCGATCGATCCGGGACGAGCTGCGCGCGCTCGCCGCCGGACGCGCGTGGAGCACAGCCTACGAGCCGGGCGAGGCCGTGCTGGTCGAGGACGGCCTGCCGGCTCCCGGCCTGTGGGTGATCCTGACCGGATCGATGGACCTCGTGCACGAGGGCGAGGTGATCCAGGTGCTCGAGCCGGGCGAGTGCTTCGGGCATCCGTCGCTGCTGACCGGGATGGCGCCGGCGTTCACGGTACGCGCGCGCGAGCCGTCGACGCTGCGCGCTGCTCAGCGCCGAGGCCGGGCGCGGCGCGTCCTGGGGACCGAGGCCGGCGCCGCGTACGTGGCGACGTCGATGCGCAAGCGGCTGACCCGCGCCGGGCCACACCGTCCACGGGCTGCCCGATGTCGGCACGACGCCGGTGTCGGCGATCATGCGCCCGGCCGTGTTCTGCGAGCCCGACGAGCACGATCCGCGAGGCCGCGGCGCGGCTCGGCGAGGACGGCGTGTCGGCGCTGCTCGTCCGCGCTCGACGGCGACCAGGGCTCGGGATCGTCACCGACGCCGACGGTCCGCGCGCGCGGTGGCGTCGAGCGGGCGTCTCGCTCGACGCGCCGGTGCGCGAGCTCGCGCGCGCGCCGGTGCCGACGGTGCCGGCCGGGCAGCTCGCGATCGAGGCGACGGTCGACATGCTCGCCGCGGGGACGCGAGCACGTGGCGGTGGTCGACGGCGACGCGTGTGCGGCATCCTGTCCGCCGCCGACCTGCTCGGCCTCGACGCGCGCAGCCCGATCGCGCTGCGACACACGATCCTGGGCGCTGCCGACGAGGACGGCGCTGGTCCGCGCGGTCGAGCGCCTTCCGCAGCTGTTCCGGCTGCTCGTGCGGGCCGGGCGTGCCGCCCCGCGACCTCGGGCGGGTGCTCAGCCTCCAGCACGACGCGGTGGTCGCGCGGCTGATCGATTTCTCGATCTGGAGCACGGACCGGCGCCCGTTGCCGTGGGCGTGGCTCGACCTGGGGAGCGCGGCGCGGCGGGAGTTCACGCTCGCCTCCGACCAGGACAACGCGCTCGCCTACGCCGACGCCCGCGCCGGACGAGGCGGCCCGACGGTCGATGCCTACTTCGAGCGGCTGGGCTCCGACGTCAACGCCGGCCTGGTCAGGTGCGGGATCGGCCTCGACAACAACGGCGTGCTCGCCCGCAAGCGCCTGTGGCGGATGTCGAAGGCGGACTGGCTGCGGACCTTCGACGAGTGCCTGCGCGAGCCCGACGAGTCGCACCTGATCCGCGCGACCGTCGGCGTTCGACTTCCGCCCGACGGCGGGCGGTCTGGCCGTCGCCGCCGAGCTGACCGAGCGGATCCGCGCCGCACGGCGGTACCCCGAGTTCATGCGGCTGATGGCGCGCAGCGGCGAGCGGTTATCCGGTGGCGCTCGGCTTCCGCGGCCAGCTCGCGACCGGCCGCGACGGCGACCCCGCGGGCCGGCTGGACCTCAAGCGAGGGGCGATCATCCCGCTGGTCAATCTGGTCCGCTTCCACGCGCTCGCGACCGGCGTAACGATCTCGCCGACGCTCGACCGGATCGAGGCGGTGGCCAGCGTCGGCGGGCTCGACCGGGCGATCGCCGACGCGCTCGCGAGGCGTTCGCGGTCATCTGCCGGCATCCGGTTCGAGCACCACGCGGAGCTGATCGCCGCCGGGCGTGCCGCCCGACAACCTGATCGACCCCGGACGAGCTGCCGCCGATCGCGCGCGCCGAGCTGCGCGAGGCGCTCACGCGTCGTGCGGCGGAGCGCAGCGGTCAGCTCGGCGCGTGGGCGCCACGCCGCGGCGCTAAGACCGCGTAAAGAAGTAGCGCCAGCCACCACATTCGCGGGCGAAAGTGTGCGCGTGGGGCGCCATTGGAGCCGGTCGTGTCCGAGGTCTACGCTGATCCGCGATGTGTGGGATAGCAGGTCTGTACACGAAGTCCGCCACGCTGCACGAGCAGCTCGGGGTGCACCTCGCGCGAGATGCTCGAGCAGCTCTCGGACCGCGGTCCGGACAGCGCCGGCGTCGCGTTCTACCGCGATCCGGCCCCGGCCGGGTGGTGCAAGGTGTCGCTGCACTCGCCCGACGCCGACCCGGAGTGGGACGAGCTCGGCGCCGAGCTCGAGCAGGCGCGTTCGGCGAGTGCCTCGCGGCCGCAGCGTGCGCGCCACGCACGCGGTGTTCGTGATCGCCGCCGAGGCCGAGGACGCGGAGGCGTGGCTGCTCCGAGAACCATCCGGAGCTGACGCTGATGAGCGCCGGCCGCTCGATCGAGATCTACAAGGAGGCGGGCCCGCCGACGCGACTTCGTCGCGCGGTTCGCGCTCGCACGAGCATCGGCGGCACCCACGCGCTCGGCCACACGCGGATGGCGACCGAGAGCCGCGTCACGACCGAGCACTCGCATCCGTTCTCGACCGGGCTCGATCTGTGCCTCGTCCACAACGGCTCGCTCTCGAACCACAACCGCCTGCGCCGGATGCTCGCAGCGCGAGGGGATCCGGTTCCAGACCGACAACGACAGCGAGGTCGCGGCCGGCTACCTGACCTGGCGGCTGCGCGAGGGCGCGTCAGCTCGAGCAGGCGCTCGAGGGCTGCCTCGACGACCTCGACGGCTTCTACACGTTCGCGGTCGGCACGGCCGACGGCTTCGCGGTGCTGCGCGACCCGATCGCGTGCAAGCCGGCGGTGATGGCGGAGACCGACGACTGGGTGGCGATGGCGTCCGAGTACCGGGCGATCGCGGTGCTGCCGGGCGCCGAGGACGCGGTCATCTGGGAGCCCGAGCCCGGCGCGGGTCTACAGCTGGGGCACGGCGCTGGTGGCGTGATGGCTACGCCGGAGGTCACCCGCGAGGCGGTCGTCCGTTCGACCTGGCGGCCGACAGCGTGCGCGAGCTCAACCAGCGCCTGCACGACGCTCGACCGCGGCGCAGCCGAGTCACGTGGTCGTGCGCAACCCGGGCGGGCAGCACGCGATCGCGGTCGGGCTCGACGGCCGCGCACGAGGTCGAGATCGAGGGTCACGTCGGCTACTACTGCGCCGGCATGAACAAGCTCGCGACGGTGCGCGTGCGCGGCAACTGCGGCGTCGGCGTCGCCGAGAACATGATGTCCGGGACGGTGATCGTCGAGGGGAGCGCGAGCCAGTCGGCCGGCGCGACCGCCCGCGGCGGCCTGCTCGTGATCCACGGCGACGCCTCGGCGCGCTGCGGGATCTCGCTGAAGGGCGCCGACATCGTCGTCCGCGGCTCGGTCGGCCACATGAGCGCGTTCATGGCCCAGACGGGGTGCCTCGTGGTCTGCGGCGACGCCGGCGAGGCGCTCGGCGACTCGCTCTACGAGGCGCGGCTGTACGTGCGCGGCTCGGTCGCCGGCCTCGGCGCGGACTGCGTCGAGAAGGAGATGCGGCGACGAGCATCTGGCGCAGCTGCGCGAGCTGCTCGAGCGCGCCGGGATCGACGACGTCGATCCGAGCGCGTTCCGCCGCTACGGCTCGGCGCGCCGGCTCTACAACTTCCACGTCGACAACCTCGGGAGCTACTGAGATGCCGGCTTCCGGTACGAACGGCTGGCATCCGGGCCTGCGCGAGTCGGCGACGTTCGACCGCGACGCGATCGCCGAGATCCAGCGCGCCGCGCGCGAGGGCATGTACGACATCAAGGGCTTCGGCGCCAAGCGGCGCGTGCCGCACTTCGACGACCTGCTGTTCCTCGGCGCGAGCGTCTCGCGCTACCCGCTCGAGGGCTACCGCGAGCGGTGCGCCACCGACGTCGTGATCGGGACGCGGTTCGCGCGCGAGCCGATCCGGCTGGACATCCCGATCACGATCGCCGGGCATGAGCTTCGGCGCGCTGTCGGGGCCGGCCAAGGAGGCGCTCGGGCGCGGCGCCACCGAGGTCGGGACCAGCACGACCACCGGCGACGGCGGGATGACGCCCGAGGAGCGCGAGCACTCGCGCGACGCTCGTCTACCAGCTGCTGCCGTCGCGCTACGGGATGAACCCCGACGACCTGCGCCGCGCCGACGCGATCGAGGTCGTCGTCGGCCAGGGCGCGAAGCCGGGCGGCGGCGGGATGCTGCTCGGCCACAAGATCTCCGACCGGGTCGCCGAGATGCGCGACCTGCCGAAGGGGATCGACCAGCGCAGCGCGTGCCGGCACCCCGACTGGACCGGGCCCGACGACCTCGAGATCAAGATCGAGGAGCTGCGCGAGATCACCGACTGGCGGATCCCGATCTACGTCAAGGTCGGCGCCACGCGCACCTACTACGACGTCGCGCTCGCGGTCAAGGCCGGCGCCGACGCGATCGTGCTCGACGGCATGCAGGGCGGCACCGCCGCGACCCAGGAGGTCTTCATCGAGCACGTCGGGATCCCGATCCTGGCCGCGATCCCGCAGGCGGTCGAGTCGCTCCAGGAGCTCGGGCATGCACCGCGAGGTGCAGCTGATCGTCTCCGGCGGGATCCGCACCGGCGCCGACGTCGCCAAGGCGCTCGCGCTCGGCGCCGACGCGGTCTCGATCGGCGTCGCGGCGTTGATCGCGCTCGGCGACAACGCGCCGGAGCACGACGCCGAGTACCGCGAGGATCGGATCGGCGGCCGGCTACTACGACGACTACCAGGCGGGGCTGCGACCCGGCCGGGATCTCGACCCAGGACGAGGAGCTGGCGGCGCGCTTCGACCCGGTCGACGGCGGGCGCCGGCTGGCCAACTACCTGCGGACGCTGACGCTCGAGACCCAGACGCTCGCCCGCGCGTGCGGCAAGTCGCACGTGCACAACCTCGAGCCCGAGGACCTCGTCGCGCTGACGATCGAGGCGGCGGCGATGGCGCGCGTGCCGCTCGCCGGCACGAGCTGGATTCCCGGGCTGACGACCGTTGACGGGTAGGCCGGGTTGCGGGTCTCGGCGTTTGGCGCGACACCGGGCTGGTGCTCACGACGCCGGCGTCGCCGGCACAGCCAGCCCGACGACGTGCTCGAGCCACGCCGCGAACAGGCGCCTGGCCAGGCGGGTCGTCTCGTACTGTCGTGCGGCAACCTGCCCGACCAGTCGCGGCAGCGCTCCGGCGCCCAGCACGGCCTCGAGGCTCGAGGCATAGGCCGGGACGTCGGCCCACTGGCCGGCGAGATTTGCGTCGACCTCGAGATGGAACTGGAGCGCGTACGCGCGGTTGACCACGAACGCCTGTTGCTTGTAGGCGTCGGAGTAGGCCAGCTGGACGGCGCCCGCCGGAAGCTCGTACGTGTCGCCGTGCCATTGCAGCGCGGGGAACTCGCCGGGCAGGATCGAGAACACCGGATCGTTGGCTGCCTGCGCGGTCAGCTTGACGGTGAGCATGCCGATCTCGGGCTTCCGACCCGGCTGCACGTGCGCGCCGAGGCTCGCGGCGAGCAGCTGGGCGCCGAGGCAGACCCCCCAGAACGGAGTACCGGCACGGACGGCATCGGCAATCAGTCGCTTCTCGGCTCGCAACCACGGCAACGCCTGGTCGTCGTACGCGCCCATCGGGCCACCCATCGCCACGATCCCGTCGAAGTCTCGCCAGCCGGGAAGAGATTCGCCGTCGCCTAGTTGGACTCGTTGGAGCTCGGCCCCCCAGGCCCGCAACTCGTCCTCGTAGGCCCCCGGCGGCTCACACGCGATGTGCTGGAGCACCAGAAACGATCCTGGGAACCGCCCTATCCGACCCTCCTCGTGGGTGTGACCTAATATCGCGTCGAGTCGCGACGCGGACGACGCCGCGCCGACATTCGATCCAACTGTAACCGGCAGGATTCTTTGATGACCTACGTGATTGCTGAGCCGTGTATCGACCTGAAGGACCTCTCGTGCGTCGAGGTATGCCCCGTCGATTGCATTCATCCGACGGAGGACGAGCCGGGCTTTGCCGACGTCCGGCAGCTGTTCATCGATCCCGAGGAGTGCATTGACTGCGACGCCTGTGTCGAGGCCTGCCCCGTGGACGCAATCTTCGCCGAGGACCAGCTCCCCGAGGAGTGGACGCACTTCACAAAGATCAACGCGGATCACTTCGCCGGCGGCGGCACGTAGCGACAGGCGCGGCGAGCATAGAATCGACTCGACGCCGATCAGAGGAGGCTCGATGCACGACGTAGCCGATCCCACCTTCTATCGCTCGCCCGCGGACGCGATCGCGGGGCCGCCCGAGGCGCTTGCCTACGTCGCCGCATTCGACCCGGAGGGGGTCAAGCGCGACGCGATCGCGGTCGTGGACTGCGATGACGGCTCGGCGAGCTACGGCGAGGTCGTCGGCTGGGCAGAGCTGCCAACCGCCGGCAACGAGCTGCACCACTTCGGCTGGAACGCATGCTCCAGCGCGCTCTGTCACGAGGGCCACAGCCACGAGTCGCTCGAGCGTCGCTACCTGATCGTGCCGGGGATCCGCTCCTCGCGAACCTACGTGCTCGACACCAAGCCCGACCCGAGGCAGCCAAAGGTGGTGCGCACCATCGAGCCCGAAGAGCTCGCCGCCAAGGCCGGATACTCGCGTCCCCACACGGTGCATTGCGGGCCGGGCGCGATCTTCATGTCCAACCTCGGAGGCGCCAACGGCGGCGACGGTCCCGGCGGGGTCGCGCTGATCGACCACGAGACGTTCGAGGTGCTCGGCCCGTGGGAGAAGGACCGCGGAGACCAGTTCCTCGCCTACGACGTTTGGTGGCACCTGCGCGACGACGTCGCGATCACCTCCGAGTGGGGGACGCCGTCGATGATCGAGGACGGGCTGAACCCCGAGGACCTGCTGGGCAAGCGCTTCGGCCACCACCTCGACTTCTGGAGCCTCTCCGAGGGAAGGCTGATCCAGCGGATCGACCTGGGGGACGAGCATCAGATGGTGCTCGAGCTCCGGCCCGCACACAACCCGCAGAAGACGTGGGGCTTCGTGGGCGTTGTGATCAGCGTCGCCGACCTCTCCGCCTCGGTCTGGCTGTGGCACCGTGACGGCGAGGAGTGGGCCGCCAAGAAGGTGATCACGATCCCCGCCGAGCCGGCCGAGGAGTCCGAGCTGCCGCCGGCGCTGAAGCCGTTCGGCGCGGTGCCCCCGCTGATCAGCGATATCGATCTGTCCGTCGATGACCGCTGGCTGTACGTCTCCTGCTGGGGAACCGGAGAGCTCAAGCAATACGACGTGAGCGATCCGAACAACCCGGTCGAGACGGGGTCGGTGCGCCTCGGCGGGATCGTGGGGCGCACCCCGCACCCGGCGGCGCCAGAGCGACGACTGTCCGGAGGGCCGCAGATGGTGGAGGTGAGCCGCGACGGCCGGCGCGTGTACTTCACCAACTCGCTGTACGCGGCCTGGGACGAGGTCTTCTACCCGGATGGGGTCGGCGCGTGGATGGCGAAGGTCGACGCCGATCCGAACGCCGGAGGCATGAAGACTGATGCGAGCTTCTTCCCTCACTCCGACGACTTTCGCGGCCTGCGGGTGCACCAGACCCGACTGCAGGGCGGAGACGCCTCGAGCGACTCGTACTGCTTCGTCGACTAACCGGCCTTAGCCTCCGTCGCGCAGCGCGATGATCCCGCCGAGCGTCCCGAGGTACTCGGTGCCGCTCGGGCTGATCGAGATCCCGGCGTAGTTGTTGTTGTAGCCGAGCCCGTTGCCGGCGTAGGACCTTGTAGACGAGCTTCCCGGTGCGGAAGTCGAGCGCGGTCCAGTACCAGTCGCCGTTCGTGTCGGTCGTGTACGTGTAGACGAGGCCGTTGGCGAGCGCGACTTCGAGACGACGGTCGGCGCCGAATCGGTCGTGTTCAGCCAGACCCGGTGGCAGCCGATGCCGCTTCGGTTGAGGTCGACGCGGACGAACCCGGGCGTGGTCACGCTGTCCTGAGTAGCGAGCCGGGGCCCGTGTAGCCGTAGTTGTTCTCGGCGATCATCGATCCGGCCGGCCGAGATCATCGAGTTCTCGTCGGCGCTCGAGCCCTTGGAGAAGATCGGCACCCTGCAGACCTGCCGGGGCAGCGCGACCCGGCGACGACGGCCGTGGAGGCGCACCAGCTCGGTCGGGTGGGCGGCGGTCCGGTAGACCATGATGTCCATCGGGTCGGCGTTGTCGGTGATGTTGACGTAGCCGCCGGGCATCACCGTGGGCGTCGTGCCGGTGCCGTCGTCGACCTGGCCGGGCTTGTGACTCGCCGCTGTTCGGATAGGTGACCTGCCAGACGATCCTGCGGCACGCCGTCCGGGCCCGCGCCGAACCGGTAGAGCTTGCGGTTGGTGGCGATGTACACGCCGCCGTGCTGGTCGGTCGCGAACGAGTTCTCGATCTCGCCGTTGGCGCCGTTGCCCGAGCGGATCGCGTGGATCGTCGCCCGGTCTCGAGGTTGAGCGTGCCGACGACGCCGTCGGTACGCGGCGACGAACCACAGCAGGCCGTGCGAGTCTGGCAGGGCCGAGGTGATGTTCTCGCTCGGAGGTGAGCACGCCGGTCAGGTCGTAGTCGTGGACCAGCGTGAACCCGGGCGAGCCCGGGGTCTCGGCGATCACGTAGATGTGCTGGGTCGTGGTCGACGACGACGACGCGGTCCTGGTTGTCGAGGTAGAAGTAGCCGCCGCCGGTGAAGTCCTGGAAGATGTTGCTCGGGCACGCTCTGGCGCGGGCGGCAGCATGAACGTCGCCAGCGTCGCGAGCGTGTTCGGGTCGAACATGTAGAGCTCGGGGCCCGAGACGCCGACGCAGATCGAGATCACGCGGCCCTGGCGGTCGAACGTGATCGAGCCGCAGTCGCGGCTGCAGGTCGCTCGAGATGCGTCTGGGGCGTGCGCCCCAGCGGTCCGCCCCAGCGGTTGACGTCGGTCTGCCAGCCGTCGTCGTGGATCTCCGAGGTCGCCGTTGGCGGCCATGAACGGGTTCTGCGGCATCGGCGGGATGCCGCGGATCGGGTGCGCGATGGCGGGCGCGCCGATGAACGGCCGGCGGCGGGCGGCACGTTCAGACGGAATCGGCGATCGGCGATGCGACCGGGCGCGCGCGATCGCGCCAGCAGCAGCAGCAGCGCCGCCGACGACGATCATGACCCGCGAGATCACAGCGCGCGATGCCTCCCGCCTGAGGACGTCCCATGCGCAGGCGGACGTCCTCCTCGGTCGTTCGCATCTGTCCGACGGCCAGCCGCAGCACGTAGCGTCCCGTTCAGCACGGCGTGGGAGATGAAGATCTCCCCGGAGGCGTTGACCCGCTCCAGCAGCTCGCGGTTGCGCTCGTCGTCGCCCTCGAGCCGGAAGCACACGACCGAGAAGGGGCGCGGCGCGCACAGCTCCCAGCCCGGCTCCGCCGCCACCCAGCGCTCGAACAGCGACGCCAGCTCGACCCCGCGGCGGATGTGCGCCTGCAGCCCGCTGCGCCCGTGGCAGCGCAGCACCGCCCACAGCTTCAGCGCGCGGAACCGCCGCCCGAGCGCCGGCCCGTACTCGCTCAGCGACAGCGCGTCCTCGGCGTCGGGCGTGCGCAGGTACTCGGGGACGAGGCTGAACGCCGCGCCGGAGGTCCTCGGGCCGCCGCGACCAGAGCAGCGAGCAGTCCATCGGCGTGAGCATCCACTTGTGCGCGTTGACGACGAGCGAGTCGGCCCGCTCGACGCCCTCGAACGCCCACCGGTGCTCGGGGCACACCATCGCCGCGCCGGCGTACGCGGCGTCGACGTGCAGCCACGCCCCAGCCGGCTCGCACGCGTCGGCGATCGCCGGCACCGGATCGACCGACGGTCGGTCGCGGTCGTGCCGACGGTGGCCACGACGGCGGCGGCCTCGGACAGGTCGCCGAGCTCCTCGGCGCCGCATCCGGAACTCGTCGTCGCAGGGCACCTTGCGCAGCCGCATCCCGAGCATCCGCGCCGCCTTCTCGACCGACGAGTGCGCCTGCTCGGAGCACACGACCAGGTCGCGGCCGGTCGCCTCGCGGGCCGCGATCAGCGCCGCGAGCGTCGAGGTCGACGCGGTGTCCTCGATGTGCCCGTGCCAGCCCGTCGGGCAGCCCGAGCAGCTCGGCGGCCCAGTCGAGCACCACGCCCTCGAGCTCGGTCGACGGCCGGCGCGGTCCGCCACAGGATCGCGACCGAGTTGAGCGTCGCCGCGAGCAGCTCGGCGAGGATCGCCGGCTCGGACGAGCTGGTCGCGAAGTAGGCGAAGTAGCGCGGGTGCTGCCAGTGCGTGACGCCCGGGCAGCAGGACCTCGTCGAGGTCGCGGAGCACCGCCGCGAACGGCTCGGGCTCGTCCGGCGCGCTGCGCCGGCAGCCGCGCGCGCGATCTCGCCGGGCTTGACCTGCGCGAGCACCGGGCAGCTCGCCGACCCGCTCGAGGTATCGCGCGGCCCACTCGAGCGCCGCGGCCCCGTCGCGTGCGGAGGTCGCGTCAAATCGCCGCGGCGAGCCGCCGGCGAACTCGTAGCGGACGCCGGTCAGCTCCTCGGAGACCTCCCACAGCCGCCGCCAGGCGTCCTCGTCGTAGGCCTTGCCGGCGCGCGGTGACGACCTGCGGGTAGCCGCGCTGCTCCACGGCCCGTCCGGGCCCGACGAACGAGCCGCCGGGCAGGTCCGGCGACGGTCGCGGCGTACAGCGTCGGCAGCGCGCCCATCTCGGCGCTCTGGGCGAAGAGCCGGTTGCTGACCGCCATCGACCACCCGCTCGTAGAAGCGGGTCGGGCCGGCGAACTGGAGGTTGGTCGCGCGCGTAGCCCGGGTGCGCCGCCATGCTCTTCAGCGCGCGTCCCGGCCGCGGTCGCCCGGCGCTGGAGCTCGAAGCAGAACATCAGGTTGGCGAGCTTCGACTGGCCGTACGCGAGCCAGCGGTTGTAGCCGCGCTCGCCCTGGAGGTCGTCGAAGTTGATCGTGCCCGCGGCGGTGCAGCGTCGCTCGACACCGTCACGACCCGCGGCGCGGGCGCGGCCAGCAGCCGCGCCGAGCAGCAGGCCGGTGAGCGCGAAGTGGCCGAGGTGGTTGGTCCCGAACTGGCTCTCGAACCCGTCCTTGGTCAGCCGGCGCGGCGGCGCCATCACGCCGGCGTTGTTGATCAGCAGGTCGAGCCGCGCGTGCTCGCGGCGAGCGCGTCGGCGAACGCGCGGACCGAGCCGAGGTCGGCGAGGTCGAGCTCCGCCACGCGGGCGCTCGGCACCGCTGGCCGACCGGATCTCGGCCGCGGCCTCCTCGCCCTTGGCGGTGTTCCGGCACGCGAGCACGACCGTCGCGCCGGCGCCGCGCGAGCTCGCGCGCGGTGGCCAGTACCCGAGCCCGCTGTTGGCGCCGGTGACGACCGCGAGCCGACCGCTCTGGTCGGGGATGTCGGCGGCGGTCCACTTGCGCGGCCATCAGCTCCATCCGGCGCGCGACCGACTCGCGTGTAGGCGACGGTGGCGGAAGCGCAGCACCGGGTCGTCGGACAGCTCGATCCCGTCGGTGACCCGGGTCGGGTCGAACACGAGCACGTCGCCGCCCGTCTCGCGCTCGGTCTCGAGCGCGGTCAGCTCGAGCGTCCCGGCGTTGACGCGCTCGCGCTCCGCCGGCCAGACCGCCGATCGGGTCGTCGACCGGGTCGCCGGGCTCGGCGATCTGGAGCTCGAGCGTGAACCGCACCGGCGCCGCTGCGCGAGCCGCTCGCGGATGTCCTCCTGGAGGTAGTCGCGCCCGCGGCGCCTGGCCTCGCGCGGCGACGAGCCGCGTCGTCGCCCGCCTCGGGCACGAGCGTGTAGCGGACGTAGCGCGGCGCCGCCGTCGGCGTCGACGAACCGGAACGCGTGGATCGCGTAGTACGTGCAGGTCGCGTAGCTCGCGAGCGGCGCGAGCGCCGGCAGGCCGCCGGGCAGCGTCACGCAGCGCCTCGCGGGTGGCGCGCGAGGAACAGCGGCATCCGCCAGGCCATCGCGGGCCCGGGGCGCTGCGCGCGCAGCAGCTCGACGAACGCCTCCGGCGTGCGGACCGGGAACCGCGGCGACGGTCTGGGCGACGATGTCGGTCCGCGAGCCGTCCGGCAGGTAGAGCTTGACCGCGAGCCCGCGGACGTCGGGCTGCGTAGTCGGGCACGTCCGGGTCCCCGCCGCCGTTGGAGACCCTGACCGTCGCCGGGACCGGGTCGCCCTGCATGTGCGCGGCGCGGGTCAGCCGCGCCGCCTCCGGCGTCGGCGGTGAACGTCGCCTTGCACAGGGTGCCCTTGGCGTGCAGCGCGCGGTAGCCGGGGTGGCGGCCGAACACGCTCGTTGGCGGCGTCGATCGCCTGCTGCGGGCGTGACGCGTCACCGGCCTGTCGACCACCTCGAAGCGGATCCCCGCGCGCTGCGAGCCGGTCGATCAGCGGCGTGCGCCCATCGCGACCGCCGGCGTCAGCTGGCCGGCGCGTCTCGGGCAGCTCGTCGTGCGCCAGGCAGAGCGCCGACTCGGCGAGCATCTTCGAGGTCTCGCCGTAGCCCGGGTCGCCGCCGCGAGACCTCGGTGATGACCCGCTTGCCGTCCGCCGACGCCCGACCAACCGGACCTTGAACCAGCGCCTTCGCGCGCTGCTCGGGCGACGGGCCCTCGCCCGGGTCCTTCAGCTTCAGCAGCAGGTTGCGCGTCGGCGGAAGCTGCGCCAGCGCGATCACGGCGCCCGCGCCGGCCGCCGAGCCCGACGAGCATCGGCAGGCGCTTGACGACGAGGTAGTGGCTGTAGCGTGAAGTCGGGCCCGTAGCGGTCGAGCGCGCGCGCCGAGCGCAGCACCGTCTGCGGGTCGATCGTCGGGAACGGAACGACCCAGCCGCCGGCGACCGGGTCGTCGTGTGGCGGCCTGCCGGCGACGCCCCGGACCCGCCGCCCCGTGCGGGCGCTGCCTCCCGCTCGCGCCGCTCGCGCGCGACGCTGCGCGCCCTGCCGCAGCCGCCCCATGATGTGGACCGCCGAGTGGTACGTGCCCGCCGGAGGACTTGCCGCCGGCGCGCACGAATCCCTCGAGCTTGATCGGCGACGCCCTCGGGCAGCTGGCTCGACGGTGAACAGCGCGCCGAGGTCGTACGGGATCGAGTCAAAGCCGCACGAGTGGACGAGCCGCGCGCCGGTGCGCTCGCGCCTCGCGCGTGGTAGCGCAGCCACATCAGGTCGACGAACTCGGGCTCGCCGGTGAGGTCGACGTAGTCGGTCCCGGCCGCGGCGCACGCCGCCACGAGCGGCTCGCCGTAGTGGATGTACGGGCCGACGGTCGTGATCACGACCTTGCGTCGACTCGGCCAGCGCCCGCATCGATCGCGCGTCGTTCGACGTCGGCCTCGATCAGCGGGAGCTCGGCAGTGCGGCGTCGCCGAGCCGGCCGCGCACCGCCTCGAGCTTCTCCCGGTTGCGCCCGGCGAGCGCCCACGCGCGTCCCGGCGTCCGGCGTGCGCGCGCGAGGTACTCCGCGGTCAGCGCCGCCGGTGAAGCCGGTCGCGCCGAACAGGACGATGTCGTGCTGCGCGCTCAGCCATCGTCGCCGACCTCGCGCGCGGCCTCGAGCGCCTCGCTCGAGGTCGACGCCCGCCCTCGCCGCGACCCAGCACGCGACGGGCGCCGCGACCCGCTCGGACGCGTGCGCCGCCTCGCCGGCGAGGTCGAGGACAGCGCTGAACTCCTCGGGCGTCGGCGGCGGTCGTGCCGAGCCGCTCGGCGTAGGCGTCGATCCACTCCCTCGCGTTCATCGGCCGCCGCGACTCTAATGCACAACCCGTCACAGGTCCGCCTGGCATGATCCCCGCTTCGCAAGCGAACGAAAGGCAGAAACCAAGATGGCAGTGTTGGATGACAAGGTCGCGATCGTCACCGGCTCCGCGCGCGGGATCGGCCGCGCCACCGCCGAGCTGCTCGCCGAGCAGGGCGCCAAGGTCCTGATCAACGACCTCGACGGCGACGTCGCCGAGCAGACCGCCTCCGAGATCGCCGGGCGACACGCTCGTGTTCGCCGGCGACCTGACCAAGCCCGGCGTGCCCGACGAGCTCGTCCAGAAGGTGATCGACGAGTGGGGCAAGGTCGACATCCTCGATCAACAACGCCGGCTACACGCTCGACGCGCCGATCCACAAGATGAGCGACGAGTGGTTCCAGCGGATGCTCGACATCCACTCGATCGTGCCCGTTCCGGATGTGCCGCGCGGTCGCCCCCCACATGCGCGAGCCCGCCAAGAAGGAGCGCGAGGAGGGCCGCGAGGTGTTCCGCAAGATCGTCAACGTGTCCTCGATCTCGGGGACGATGGGCAACGCCGGCCAGGCCAACTACTCGTCGGGCAAGTCGGCCGTCGTCGGCCTGACGAAGACGCTCGCCAAGGAGTGGGGCCAGTTCAAGATCAACGTCAACGCGGTCGCGTTCGGCTACATCGAGACGCGCCTGACCGCCTCCAAGGACGAGTCCAACACGATGGAGATCGGCGGCGAGAAGGTCCAGCTCGGGATCCCCGACCAGCTCCGCGGGATGGCCCCGATGCTGATCCCGCTCGGCCGCCCGGGCACGCCCGCAGGAGGCCGCCGGCGGCGTCTTCTTCCTGTGCTCGCCGTGGTCGAACTTCGTCCACGGCCAGGTCCTCAACATCACCGGCGGCCAGTTCAGCGGGATGATGACGTAGCGGCCGTCGGCGAACCGGCGCGGTGTGGAGAGGCGCCCGTTCGCCGCCGAGCTTCGCTACTGACCCTGCGCGCAGGCGCCGAGGCTTCCGGCGCCGTTGGCGTCGTTGCTCCACTCCTCCTGGAGCTGCCAGCGGCTGCCGTTTGAGAGCGTCACGGGCCCGGTGAACTGCCATGCGCACTTGTCGCCGATCTCCGACCCCGACTGGTCGATCCATCCGTAGCTTGCCTGTGCCGGGTAGGGGTCCGTGACGGACTCCATGAATTCGTGCGCGGTCACGTTCGCGAGCGACCTCAGCCCTTGGGATCCGGTCAAGCCGTAGGGGTTGCCCGGATCGCAACCGACGACGCCCGTCGTGTTCGGCATGTACGCGACCGCGATGTTCTGCCCGTTCACGGTGGTGAGGCTGTGCCACGCGCAGAAGCTGCCCCCACTGGGGAAGTTGCTCGTGTACACGAAATAGATCCCGGAAGGGTCGATGTTGCTCCCGTACATCCTCTGCACCTCCGCGCCGAGGGTGCTCGCGTTCACCTTCTTCGGGGGTGTCGAAGCGTCGGTCTTGGAGCCCGCGTACGTGGAACCGATCGTCGCCCCGCGCATGTACTGCGCCGCGATGCCGAGGTAGTTGGAGCCGCCGAACCCGCTGAACAACGAGTCGATCCCAGGCATCACGTCCGAGGACCACGCCCCGGTCGGCCCCCAGAAGATCGCGTGTGTATGCGAGCCGGTGAGGACCGGTCCGCCGTGGTCGATCAGGTTCCCGCCGCTCTTGGCGTGTGGCGATCCCTTGAACCGAAGCGAGCCCGACTGCGTGCTGGCCGCCGCTCCTGCCGGAAACGACGCCGCTGCGACCAAGGCCGCGAATGCCAGAGCTGCCGAGGCGCCGAGACGGCGCGCTGAGCCATGAAGCGGATTTCGAAGACGCACTCCCCTACCCCTTTTCTGGTCGCCGAGACGCGCGCAATATAGAGCTGAAGATCGGCGCTGTCTACAGCCCCAGCGTCCGCGCGATGATCTCGCGCTGGATCTCGCTGGTGCCGCCGTAGATCGTGGTGACCAGCGCGGTCCGGACCTGGCGCTCCATGTCGTACTCGACCGCGTAGCCGTAGCCGCCCATCATCTGCATCCCCTCGAGCGTCACGCTGCTTGGCGAGCTCGGTCGCCTTCAGCTTCGCCATCGAGGCCTCGCGTGGGAGCGTCACGCCCGGGTTGGCGTCCGACCGCAGCGGCGACGTCGTAGACGAGCAGCCTGGTCGCCTCGAGCTCGGTCGCCAGGTCGGCGAGCCGGTGCTTGAGCGCCTGGAAGGAGCCGATCGGCCGGCCGAACTGCCTGCGCTCCTTGACGTACGCGAGCATGTCGTCGAACGCGCGCTGCGCCATCCCGAGCGCCTGCGCCGCGATGATCAGCCGCTCGTGGTTGAGCCCGGCCATCAGCTGCCGCCACCCCTGGTCCTCTACCCCGATCAGCCGCTCGGCCGGAACCCGGCAGTCGGTGAAGAAGACGTCGTTGACCTCGCGACCGCCCATCGTCTCGATCCCGCGGATCTCGATCCCGTCGGCGTCCGGCAGGGACGGAGATCATCGAGAGCCCCTCGTGCTTGTCGCCGGTCCGGCTCGGTCCGGCACACGAGCAGGATGTGGTCGGCCGCGTGCGCGCCCGTGATCCACGTCTTCTGGCCGTTGATCAGGTAGCTGCCGTCGACGCGCTCGGCGCGGCAGGACAGCGCGCCGACGTCGGAGCCGGCCTCGGGCTCGGACATCGCGATCGCCTCGACGGCGCCCGCGCGCGATCCCGCCGCAGCAGCTCGCTGCTTCTGCTCCTCGGAGCCGAACCGCCCGACCGCGCCGGCGGTGATCATGCTGACGCCGACGAACCCGATCGGGATCATCCCGCGGGTGACCTCCTCGAGCATCAGGCACATGTCGACGGCGCCGCCGCCGCGAGCCGCCGTACTCCTCGGGGATCGTCACCCCGAGCCAGCCGAGCCCGGCGATGCGCTCGTAGAGCTGCTGGTTGTGGGCCTCGCGGCCGCCGTCGGTGAGCGCGTCGCGCTGCTCGCGGGTCCCGCACTCGCGCCGGGCGAAGTCGCGGATCGCCTCCACGAACGCGCGCTGCTCGCTCGACAGCGATTGGATCGTCATCGCGGGCCATCGTAGCCCTCGCGGCCGTGCCGATCACAGCATCGCTCTTTCGGCCGGCCGCCGAAGTGGACGAGATCCTCGTCGGGCGGACCCGCCCCGACGGCGGGCGCTACAGCGCGCTCGAGCCCGAGGCCTACGCCTGGGTCACGCGACGCTGATCGAGACCTACGTCGCGGGCCACGCTCATTTCGGGAGCCCGATGCGCAGCGCCGAGCTCGATGACTCCCTGTCGCTCAGTGGCTGACGGCGGCGGCCGCCAGCTCGGAGACGAGCCGGTCCTCGTAGAAGCGCTCGAGCGCGAACGGCGCGATCAGCTCCGGCGTGCGGCCCGGTGTGCGACCAGCTCGGCGAGCGTCTTGCCGACGATCGGCGCGGCCTTGAAGCCGTAGGTGCCCCAGCCGGCGCTGACGTGGAAGTTCTCGACCTCGGTGCTGCCCGAGGATCGGGCTGTAGTCGGGCGAGAGGTCGCATAGCCCCGCCCAGGCGCGCAGCAGCCGCGCGTGCTCGAGCTGCGGGAACAGCTCGAGCGTGTGCCGGGTCAGGTCCTGGAGGAAGTTGAGCGTTCCCTGCATCCGGTAGGTCGTCCACGGCTCGATCTCGGAGCCCATCACGAACTCGCCGCGGTCGGACTGCGAGATGTAGACGTGCATCTGCGAGGAGACGATCACGACGTCGAGCAGCGGCTTGACCGGCTCGGTCACGCACGCCTGCAGGATGTGGGTGGTGATCGGCAGCCCGCACGCCGGCCATGCCGCAGACAAGCGTGCTCCAGCCTGCGGTCGCGCTGATGACCTGGCCCGCGCGCGACCGTGCCGCGGTTGGTCCGCACGGCCGTGACACGCCCGTTCGACGCGCTCGAACCCCTGGACCTCGGTGTACGGGTGGATCTCGACGCCGGCGCGGTCGGCGCCGCGCGCGTAGCCCCACACGACCGCGTCGTGGCGGATGATCCCGCCGGGCGGGTGATAGAGCGCGCCCATGATCGGATAGGTGACGTCCGTCCGAGACGTTCAGCGGCGGGCACAGCCGCTTGACCTCGGCGGCGTCGACCAGCCGCGAGTCGATCCCGTTCAGGCGGTTGACCTCGGCGCGGTTGGCCATCACGAACATCGCGCGGTCGGAGTGGGCGAGCGTCAGGTGGCCGCACTGCGAGAACAGCAGGTTGAAGTCGAGCTCGGCCGACAGGCGCTCGTACAGCTTGACGCTGGCGTCGTAGAAGCGCGCGCCCTCCGGCGTCTTGTAGTTGGAGCGCAGGATCGTCGTGTTGCGGCCGGCGGCGCCCGAGCCGATGTAGCCCTTCTCGAGCACCGCGACGTTCTTGATGCCGAGCTGACCGCAGGTAGTACGCGGTCGCGAGGCCGTGCGAGCCGCCGCCGACGATCACGACGTCGTAGCTGTCGCGCAGCTCGCCCGCGCGGCCGCCACATCCGCCCGGGCCGGAAGATGTCACGCACCGATCCGCACCTCCTCCAGCGGCATCGGCGCCGACGGGGCCGCCGCCGAGATGCTGGGCCGCGTCCGCGACGACCTCCACAGGTACTCGCCGAGCGCCCAGCCGACGAGCACGCAGCAGCCGCTCGCTCGGCCTCGCGCAGGACGATAGCCGGGCGTGCGCGCGACCGAGCCGGGGCGGAAGCCCGGCGACCGGGGTGACCGCGGGCGCACGTCGATCGCGCAGAAGCGCGCGAGCAGCTCGCGCGCGTCCGGGCCCGACCAGCGCCAGCGCGGCGAGGCCGCAGGTGACGTCGACGACGGTGACCGCCGATCCGATTCGCGCGCCGCATCGCCGCGGCGCGCGAACGGCTCGCGGAGCTCGGCGCCGCCGCCGGCTCGCCGAGGACCAGCACTCGCGAGGGCGTCACCGGGCACCACCACGCGTCCTGCGCCCGTGCGGCCAGACCGCGCTCGAGCTCCACTCCGCCATCGGCGACGCGCACCACCTCGGCGAGCACGCTCGGCTCCGCCGTGCAGCTCGAGCTTGACGAGATGCGAGCGATCGGCAAAGCGCGACGGTCCGCTCGAGCCGGTCCCGCTCGCTCGCCGGCTCGCCGTACGCGACCGCGACGTTCCAGCCGTCGCGGCGCTCGAACCGCGCGCCCGCCGCCAGCGCCAGCCGCTCCATCGGCGTGCGCGCGACGACGCGTCTCGGATGTCGCGTCGGGCGTGAGGAACGCGAGGCGGTCACGAGCGCAGCAGCTCGCCCTGCGGGGTCGTAGAACGGCTCGGTCACGACCGGCCCCGGCAGCCGCGTCGCCGTCGTCGGCGATCGTGATCGCTCGCGCCGTCGCTCGCGAGCGCCGTCGGCACCCACGCCATCCCGATCACCTGCCCGAGCTGCGCGCGAGCGCCGCGCGCTCGTCACCTGGCCCGGCGGGCGTGCCGCGCTCGTCGAGCACGACCGCGCCCTCGGTCGGGACGCGGCCGTCGGTCGAGCGTGAACCCGACCAGCGCGGTCTCGGCGGGCTGCTCGGCGACGCGCTCGAGCGCCCACTTGCCGATGAAGTCCTCGTCCTTGTCGAGCTTGACCGCCCACGGCATCGCGGCGCCGAACGGCGTCGACTCCGAGTCGGTGTCCTGGCCGACGATGATGTGCTGCTTCTGCAGGCGCAGGATCCGCTGCGGCTCGAGCCCGAACGGGCGGATCCCGCTCCGGCTCGCCGGCCGCGAGGATCGCGTCCCACAGGTGCTCGCCGTAGGCCGGCGGGAAGTGGATCTCGTAGCCGAGCTCGCCGACGAACCCGATCCGCAGCAGCAGGCACGGGACGCCGGCGACGCGTCCCTGGCGCGCGTCGAGGTACGTGAACGCCTCCGGCGAGCAGTCGAGCTCGGTCAGCTCGGTCGAGGATCTCCCGCGCGCGCGGGCCGGCGAGGTTGACCGCCGACGAGCGCCTGGGTGACGTCGGTGAGGTGGACGTCCATCCGCCAGTCGGCGAGCCACCACGAGAACCACTGCTCGACCGCGCCGGCGCCGCTCGAGGTCGTGGTCACGTAGAACGTCTGCTCGTCGAGCCGGCAGATCGTGCCGTCGTCCATGATCCGGCCCGGCGTCGGAGGTGAGCACGCCGTAGCGGACCCGGCCGGGCTTCAGGTTCGAGAACCGGTTGGGGTACAGCCGGTCGAGGAACTCGCCGGCCTCGGGCCCGCGGACGAGCAGCTTGCCGAGCGTCGAGACGTCGATCAGCCCGGCGGCTCGGTGCGACCGCGCAGCGCCTCACCCTCGGGGTCGCCGTAGTCGTAGGCGCCGCCGCCAGTCGCCGGCCCACTGGATCGCTGCGCGCCGAGCTCGCGGTGGCGGCCGTGGATCGACGAGCGCTTGGCCGGCTCGAACGGCCGTCCGGCGAGCGCTGCCCATCGGCACCGCCGACCACGGCGGCCGCGCCGTCGTGGTCCCGACCTGCTCGAGGCGCCTGCCCGGTCTCGTGCGCCATCAGCCGGATCGACGGCGAGCTGGCACATGCGGCCCTGGCACGGGCCCATCGTGACCGTCGTGTAGCGCTTGCACAGCTCGATCGAGTCGTAGCCCTCCTCGACGCTGCGGTGGATGTCCTTGCGCGTGACGTCCTCGCACAGGCACGCGAACGCACTTGCCGCGTGCCGCGCCGCTCGAGCCGGCGGCGGCACGGCGACGTCGGCGTCCGGCACGCCGGCGTCGACCAGCGCTGCGCGAGCGTCGCGCTGCAGCCGGGCGATGTCGCTCGTCGCCGAGCCCGAGCGCGTGCGGCGGCCTCGCAGCCCGGCGAGCTCGCCCGACGATGCGGCGACCGCGCGACGCCGCCCTCGCCGGCGACCTCGCCCGCCGCCTACACGCCGGCGGGCAGCTCGGCGAGCGCGAAGTGCCCGTGCGCCGCGTCGTAGCTCGTCGCGCGCTCCGGCCTGGGTGACAGCGAGGTCGCGGGCGCGTCGCCGCCGGAGACGAGCACGCAGGTCGCAGTGCGAACTCGCGCCGCTGCGCCGGCGCCGCCGCCGAGCGGCGGCCAGCGACCGAGCGCCGCGCCTCGACAGCCGCGTCGGCCGCGCGCCGTCGACGACCGTCCACCCGGGCAGCACCTCGATCCCGTGCGCGCTCAGTCGCGCGGCGGCGGCGACGCGCTCGGGTCGCAGGTCGGCGACCGCGACGATCGTCGACGCCCGCCGTCGCGGAGCGCGAGCGCGGCCCGCGAGGCCGCGGTCGGAGGTCGTCGCGATCACCGCGCGCGCGCCGGGCGCGACGCCGTACAGCGCGGCCAGCCGGCGCGCTCCGCTCGACAGCATCACGCCCGGGCAGGTCGTTGCCGGCGAACACGAGCGGCTGCTCGATCGCGCCGGTCGCGTAGACGTGCTGGCGCGCGCGGATCTGGTGGAGCGTGTCGCCCTGCCAGACCGGCACGAGCCCGTCGAAGTGCCCGAGCGCCGAGGCGCGAGCCAGGACCTCGACGCCGGCCGCGCGCGCTCGCGCCGCGAGCGCGCGCGGCGAGCTCGTGGCCGCCCTCCCACAGCAGCCGCCCGCCCGGCTCGGGCCCGTCGTCGACGAGCACCACGTCGGCGCCGAGCTCGGCCGCGGCGATCGCGGCGCGTCAGCCCGGCGATGGCCGCCGCCGACGACGAGCACGTCGGCGTGGCGGCGGCGGTACTCGGTGCGCCACGTCCGCTCGGCCTGCGTCTTCGGGCAGCCGGCCGAGGCCGGCCGCGTGGCGGAGGACCTTCTCGTACAGCGGCCACAGCCGCCGCGGCCGGATGAACGTCTTGTAGTAGAAGCCGGGCGGCGTGAACGGGCCGCCGACCACGTCGGTCGCGCGCCATCACGTCGAGCTCGAGGCTCGGGCTGCGCGTTGAGGTGCTCGACCGCGAGCGCCCTCGCGCACGGGCTCGGTGCACGCGCGCACCCCGGGCGCGCCGTCGACCGCGACGAGGCAGTTCGGGCAGTTGCCCGCGCAGCACAGCAGCCCGCGGCGGCGGTGGTACTTGAAGCTGCGCGAGAACGTGCGCCGGCCGGCGGCGTACAGCGCCGAGCCGATCGTGTCGCCCTCGAGCGCCGCGACCTGCTTGCCGTCGAACGTGAACGTGATCGTCGTGCGTGCGGTCGATCACGCTCGCCGGGCTGGTGCGGCAGCCGGCTCATGAGCGCGGCCCGGTCGGAGCGCCGTCGCCGAGCTCGCCCGGCAGCCCGACGCGCAGCACCTCGTTCGTGCGCGTGTCGCGCTCGGCCTGGAACCACGCGCGGCAGCCCGGAGCGGTGATACCACCACTCGCGCTGGACGCCCGCGACGTTGCGGCGGAAGTAGTTGTACTCGTTGAGCTCGCGGAACGACGGCGCGTCCGCGGGCGCGCGGCTCACCTCGCCGCCGAACGCGAAGTCGGCCACCTCGCGGACGCCGCAGTTCGGACACGTGAGCACGAACGACACGTCGCCTTGGATCGTAGACAAGACCCGCGCTCAGCGCAATACTATTGCCAATGGCGCAACACCCCTCTCCCTCGGAAGGCCATCATCCCCCGCCGGATGGCGCGCACACCGGTCGCTGCCTTTGCGGTGCGGTCGCCTACGAGGTGCGAGGCCCGCTTCGCGACGTCCTCATCTGCCACTGCGAGGAGTGCCGCCGGTGGCACGGCCACTTCTCCGCCTCGAGCGCGGCGGCGAAGGAGGAGCTGGTGCTGCTCGAGCAACGCGGGCTGCGGTGGATCGACAGCCCGCGCAGCGATGCGAGCGCCCGGCGCGGGTTTTGCGCCGAGTGCGGCTCGAGCCTGTTCTGGGATGCGCCGGGACGCGCAACGATCAGCATCGCCGCGGGCACACTCGACGCTGCCATCGGCCTGCGGGTCGTGAGCCACTGGTACGTCTCGCAGGCCGGCGACTACTACGAGGTTCCCGACGACGGCCTGCCACATCACGAGCGCAGCGGCGAAGCCGAGCTTCCGTGAGCGCCGGCACGTACGACGTGATCGTCATCGGCGGCGGCTTCGCCGGCGTCACGGCGGCGCGCGAAGCAGCGCTACGCGGCCGCTCGGTCGTCCTGCTCGAGGCGCGCGATCGGCTCGGCGGCCGCACGTGGACGGCTGACTGGGCCGGCACGTCGATCGAGTACGGCGGCGCCTGGGTTCACTGGCACCAGCCCCACACCTGGTCGGAGATCACGCGCGCCGGGCTGGAGGTGGCGCTCAGCCAGCGACGCCGACGTAGCCGGCGTGGTACGTCGACGGCCGAGCGGCGGTCCGGGAGCGATCAGGAGCGCGACGCGATCGCCGAGCGCGGCTGGGACCGGTTCGTCGACGGCGTGCGGGAGGCGCTGCCCAACCCGCACGATCCGCTGTCGCGCGATCGACCGGCTCGCGCGATTCGACCGCCTGACGATCGCCGAGCGGCTCGAGCAGCTCGGGCTCTCGGCCGAGGAGCGCGAGCGTGCTGAGGGCCGAGCTCGAGTCGCTCGCCCATGCTCCGCTCGATCGAGGCCGGGGCGGTGTCGGTGCTGCGGTGGCACGCGCTGTCGGGCTACAGCCTCGCGCTGACTCAGTACACGGGCGGCCGGGTGACGATCGTCGGAGGGACGCGCGCGCTGCTCGACGCGATCGCGGCCGCCGCGCCGTTCGAGCGGCGCCTCGTTACGGAGGTCGCGGCCGTCACGCGGCGATGGCGATCGGGTGGAGGCCGAGACACGCGACGGCGGCCTGCTTTCGCGCCCGGGCGGTGATCGTCGCGGTTCCGATCAACGCCCTCGGCGCGATCGAGTTCATCCCGGAGCTGAGCGAGCCCAAGCGCCGAGCGATCGCCATCGGGCAGGCGTCGCGCGGGATCAAGATCTTCATCCACGCGCGCGGCGACGCGCTGCTCCAGAACTCGATCCGCCCCGGTCACCCGTTCGGATACCTCGCCACCGAGTCGCTGCGCGACGACGGAACGCAGCTGCTGATCGGCTTCGGCCCCGATGCCGAGCGCTGCGACGCCGCGGACCTCGCGGGGGTGCAGCGTCAGCTCCACGAGATCCTTCCGGGCTACGAGGTGATCGACGCCGACCGCGCACGACTGGCTGGCGGACCCGTTCTCCCGCGGCACCTGGGCGATCCACCGGCCCGGCTGGTACGAGCACCACCACGCGGGCCATGCAGCAGCCCGAGGGCCGCGATGATCCTCGCCGGCGCGGATATCGCGAACGGCTGGGCAGGGTTCATCGACGGCGCGATCGAGTCGGGGCTGCGCGCCGGGGCGCGGGCGGCGCTGATCAGCGCGTGAACACGTCGGCGGCGGCCGGAACTCGAGCGCGCACTGATCCGGTCGCCGGCGCTCGGCGCCGCACGACGGCGTCGACGGCGACCGCGCCCACGTTTGAGACGAGCACGGGGTTGAGCTCGATCTCCTCGAAGCGACGCCTCCAGCAGCAGCTCGCCGGTCCGCTGAGCCAGCCGCGCGACGTGCTGCCGAGGTCGACGCCGCGCTGCCGCGCGCCCCCAGGCAGCATCGGGGCCCCGCGCATCGATCGCAGCGCGTGCTCGATCCGCGCGGCGTCCGCGGGCAGCGGGACGATCGCGACGTCGTCGAGCAGCTCGGTCCAGATCCCGCCCAGGCCGAGCACGAGCGCCGGCACGACCGCGCCGTGCCCGAGCCGCGACGAGCAGCTCGACGCCGGGCGCCGCCATCCGCTCGGCCAGCACGACGCCCCGGTACTCGTCGGCCAGCGCCGTCAGTCGCCGGAATGCCGATCGTATCGCGCCTTCGGACTCGAGCCCGAGCTCGACACCGCCGAGCTCGGACTTGTGCTGCACGCAGGGAGCGCTGAGCTTCAGCGCGACCGAGCCGCCGAGCGCCGCGAGCGCGAGGACGGCTCCGTCCTCGTCCGCGACCGCGTCGGCCCTCGACCACGCTCACGCCGCCGGCTCGGAGGAGCTCCTTTGACTCGTGCTCGGCCAGCCACTCCCCCTCCCCGTGGAGGCTCGCTGCCGCGGCACGGGCGGTGGCGGCGATCGCTAAGAGCCGCGCCGGGTCGCCCGCCGGCTGCCGCATCGCAGCGGCGCACCGCAGGCCGGTTCGCAGGCCCGCGGCGGCGGGGACACCGGCACACGCGAACTGCCACGCCGCCGCGTCGTCGAGCAGCTCCGGTAGCGTCGAGGAGACCATCGTCGGAGCGGGGCTTCGCGCGGCGCCGGCGATGATCCCCTCGCGCACCGCGCGCCACGACTCCTCCGCCGCGCCTTCGATCCCGGGCAGCTGGTCGTAGAAGACGAGCACCTGGCCGATCGCGGGATCCTCGCCGACGGTGTGCACGAGCTCGGCGAGCGCCGCCGCGTCGCCCCAGATCATCGCCGTGTAGTCGAGCGGGTTCGCGACCGTCGCGGCGGGCGGCAGCAGCTCCCGCAGGCGCGCGCGCGTGTCGTCGGCGCGAGCGGTGGCAGGCCAGCTCGAGCCGGGCGCTCTCGTCGGCGCCCTGGGCCGAATCGCCGCCCGAGCAGGTCATGATCGCGAGCCCCGCGGCTCGCCCACGGCTTGGCGGGCTTGACCGGGACGGCGAGCGTCTTTGCGAGTTCGAGCAGCTCGTGTACGTCCTCTGCCCATACGCGCTCCGGCTTCCTCGACCAGGCTCTTGAAGATCCGCTGGTCGCCGGCGAGCGCCGCGCTGTGGGCCGCGGCGGCGCGCGCGCCGGCGGGCGAGCTGCCGACCTTCAGCACGACGACCGGCTACGCCCCGCTCCGCGCAGGCCGCCAGCGCGTCGCACAGCCGCGGTCCGCCGTCGTCCTCGAGGTACAGCGCGATCGCGGACACGCCGTCCTCGCGGGCCAGGAAGTCGAGGTAGTCGGCGGCCGACGAGACCGCCTGGTTGCCGCTCGCGATCACGGTGTGGAACCGCAGCCCGCGCCGCGTCGCGAGCGCGTTGACGGCGACGTTGCCGCTCTGCGAGACGAGCGCGACGCGCCCGGCTCGCGCGGCGACAAGCGCGTCGCCCCACAGCGCGACCCGCCGGTGCATCGCGACGATCCCGTTGCAGTTGGGTCCGCACACCGGCAGCCCGTGGCGCCGCGCCGCCGCGACCAGCTCGCGCTGGAGCTCGCGCGCCTCCGTCGATCTCGGCGAACCCGGCGCTGAACACGACCGCGCCGCCGCAGCCCACGCGCGCCGGCCTGGTCGATGACGCTCGCGACCGCCGCCGCCGGGATCGCGACGACGACCGCGTCGACCGGCCGTCGGGCAGGTCCTCGACGGTCGGCACGCAGGGCCGCCCGAGGACCTCGGTGCGCTTCGGGTTGACGCCCCAGACCTCGCCGCGGATAGCCGATCGCCTCGAGATTCAGCAGCGTCTGCGCGCCGTAGCTCCCCGGCCGATCGGTGGCCCCGACCACCGCGATCGACTGCGGCCGCAGCAGGCGACCGAGGTCCCGGCGTCGGCGTCCTCGCTCGTCGACGCGTCAATGGATCGTCGCCTCGACCCCGCGGCGCTCGAGCGCGCGGGCGATGATCACGCCGCTGGACCTCGCTCGTGCCCTCCCAGATCCGGTCGACGCGCAGCTCGCGCAGGAACCGCTCGGCGACGTTGCTACGCATGTAGCCGCGGCCGCCGAAGATCTGCACGGCGCGGTCGGCGCACCGGCCGGCGGCCTCGCTGACGAACAGCTTCGCCATCGAGGCCTTCGCGTGGATCAGCTTCGGATCGGCGCCCGCGTCGACCATGCCTCGCGACCTGGAGCGCCAGCAGCCGGCCGAGCGCGGCATCGGTCGCCGAATCGGCGAGCGGGAACGAGACGCCCTGGTAGTCCATGATCCGCTGCCCGCCCTGGGTCCGCGAGAGCGCCCAGCCGGTGGTCTCGTCGAGCAGCCGCCACATCGCGCCGAGCCCGTGGGTGGCGATCCCGAGGCGCTCCTCGGTGAACCACGCTCGCTGGAGCTCCTCGCCGTTGCCGATGCCGCCGATCACCGCGTCGGCTGCGACCTCGACGTCGGTGAAGCGGATCGTCGGGTGGCCATGCGGGTAGTTGTGCGTGAACTTGGGGGACGTCGACGAACTCGACCCCCGGCGCTCCCGGCTCGACCAGGAACAGCGTCGGCAGGCGGTCCGATCCGTCGACGACGTTCGCCATCACGATCAGCACGCGCGCGACGTCGCCGGAGGTCACGAACCACTTCTCGCCGTTGATCCGCCAGCCGCCATCGGTGGCGCGTCGCGGTCGCCGCGATGCCGCCCGGGTCCGAACCTGCCTCGGCCTCGGTGACGGCGTACGCGTCGCCGCCCTCGCCGCGCAGCGCGGGCACGAGGTAGCGCTCGATCTGCTCGGGGGTGCCCTGCATGAGCACGTTGTAGGCGCTCGGCACGTGCCAGTGCAGGCCATTGGTGACCCGGCCGAACTGCTCGTTGACCAGGAACCACTCGAGCATCGACCAGCCCTGGCCCCCGTGCTCCGGGAAAGCGCCCGCCGTTCAGCCGGGCCGCGATCGCCTCCCGCTTGATCTCCTCGATCGTCTCCTCCGGGCAGCGCCCCGCCGCGCTCCTCGGCTTCGCTGCTCGAGCGGCATCAGCACGTTCTCGACGAACGCGCGGGCTCGCTGCTGCAGCTCGAGCTGACGCTGGATCGAGCGTCCGTCAGGCGGATTCGGAGAGACGACGGTGGTGTCATGCGTTGCCCTCCTGGTTGGTGAGTTGCAGGTTGAAGCCGCGCGAGCGGGTCGGTCGGCGGCGGTCAGCCGCGCGCCGCGGCCGGGGAGCCCGAGCAGCAGGTTGTGGTGGTTTGCGATCACCGCGATCGCGCGCGCAGCGGGCGCGTCGCGACCTCGGGGTCGGGATCGCCGGCGCCGGCGTCGATCAGCTCGACGACGCCGTGCAGGTAGGCCAGCCACGCGCGTTGACTGCCGCGGAGCACGAGGCGCTCGATCCGCGCTCGCTCGCGCGGCCACCGCCGCCGGCGGCGGAGCTGCCGCCGAGGGCGAGCGTCGCGACCGCCTGTGGAAGCTCGCGTTCGGGCTCCGGCGTGACCGACAGCCACGACACAGCGCTTGACCATGCCGGACACTTACACTAACTGATCACAAAGTCAGGAATGGGGAAAATATGCGAGCGGCAACGACGTCCACGGCACTCCGACGGCCACGCCGGACCGCCTCCGGCCCAACCGCTCGCCGGCACCGCGCTCGCGCGGCGGCTGTACATCGACCCGCGATCTGCTCGAGGCCGAGCAGGAGCTGATCTTCGAGCGGACCTGGCAGCTCGCCGGGCCACGTCTCCTCGCTGCCCGCGTCCGGGGAGCTACCTGACCGCGAGCGCGGGCTCCGCAGCCGGTGCTCGTCGTGCGCGACGAGGACGGCACGCGCTGCGCGCGTACCGCAACGTCTGCCGTCACCGAGGGTCGCGGCTGCTGAGCGGGTCGGGTCAGTGCAAGGCGGCGATCCGCTGCCGATACCACGGCTGGACCTATCGCCTCGACGGGCACGCTGATCGGCGTGCCCGAAGGGCTCGCGTTCGGCGAGCGCCTGGACAAGTCGGCGCTCGGCCTGATTCCCGCCCGCGTCGAGGAGCTGTGCGGCCTGGTGTTCGTCAACCTCGATCGCGACGCGACGCCGCTGGCCGAGCTCGTCGGCGACCTCCCGGCGCGGCTCGAGCGCTACCGGATCCCCTCGCTGCGATCCTTCGCGCCGTCCGGCGGCACGCAGCCCGCCAACTGGAAGGTGGTCGCCGACAACTACCTCGAGGGCTACCACATCCCGATCGCCCACCCGGGCCTGATGCGGCTGCTGGACTACAAGCACTACGACGTCGAGTGCCACGAGCACTACGTCGTGGTTCGAGGCGCCGCTGCGGAGCAGGCCGAGCAGCAACCGGCTCGAGCGGCATCTACACCCAGCTTGTCAGGCCGATGCCCGGGCTCGAGCGACGCGGACCGCGCACGTCTGGCGCTACGTGTTCATCTATCCCAACACGACGATCGACCTGTACCCCGACCAGGTCAACACGTGGCAGATGCTTCCGGACGGCATCGGCCGAACGCGCGACGTGTTCGCCAACTACCGGGCCGCCGGCAGCGGCGCCGCGAACGAGGCTCGTGCAGTGGATCAATCAGCGCCTGAACACGCTCGTGCTCGACGAGGACATCGACCTCGTGGCCAACGTCCAGCAGGGACTGCAGACTCGCGGCTACGAGTGCGGCCCCCTGTCGCGGCGCGAGGACGCGGTCGCGTGGTTCGCGGATCGCGTGCGCGCTGACCTCGCACCGGTCCTGGCGGCACGATGAGCGCCGCCGGAGCGCGCGCGGGGGCCGCCGCCGCGAGCCCCGGGAGCAAGCCGACCGCGCGCGAACGAATCCTCGCCGCGGCCGTGCGCCGGATCGCGCGCGAGGGAATCGACGATGTCCGGATCGCCCGGATCGCGATGGATGCCGGCGTCTCCGCTCCGCTCGTGCACTACCACTTCGAAACCCGCGAGGCGCTGCTCGCCGAGGCGCTCGAGTACTCCTACACGCACGCCGGAGATGCCCGGATCGCGAGTGGCGAGCTCCCCGCGGCGTCCCACGCGGAGCGCCTGCGATCGATGATCGACCAATGCCTGCCGACGACGGAGGCGCTCAAGGAGGACTGGGTCCTATGGGTCGAGCTGTGGTTGCGGGCGGTCCGTCACCCAGAGCTGCGGCCCGTCGCCGAACAGCTCTATGGGCGGCTGCACGCCTGGTTCGCGAACGAGATCGCCGCCGGGGTGCGCGACGGGGAGTTCGAATCGTGCGATCCCGACGCCGTCGCCGACCGAGCGCTCGCGCTGATCGACGGCTTCGGCATCAGGACGCTGATCGGCGATGGCCGAGTGCCGCTGGAGCGCGCGCGGAAGGAGGTCGCGACGGCACTCGCCGAAGATCTGGGAATCGGCGCGGACTCGGAGCGTTGACCTAATCTCACGTTCCGGCGGCCCCGGCCGTTCGATTCGCAATGGCCCCCGCCAGCTCGCAACTCACCGACGCGCACCGCCCGCGTGCGCCCGCGATCGGTGCGGCGCTCGTGACGGTGACACTCTGGGCCTCGGCGTTCGTTGGGATTCGGTCGGCCGGTCGCGCCCTCTCCCCCGGTGCCCTGGCGCTCGGGCGGCTTGTCGTGGGAAGTGCCGTTCTGGGGACGTTTGTCCTGCTCCGCCACGAGCAGCTGCCCGGACGGCGGGCGCTTCGCGGCGTCGCGATTTGCGGGGTCCTGTGGTTCGGCCTCTACAACGTGGTGCTCAACGAGGCCGAGCGGCGTGTCGACGCTGGGATCGCGGCGACGCTCGTGAACATCGGACCGATTCTGATCGCGATCTTGGCGGGGCTGATCCTGCGGGAGGGCTTTCCGCCGAGGCTCCTGGTCGGGTGCTTGGTCTCGTTCGCCGGCGCGGCGGTGATCGGGGTGGCCACCTCAGAACGTGGTCTGCGCGAGGCGTGGGGCGCGGCGCTGTGTCTGATCGCGGCGCTGGCGTACGCGGGCGGCGTGGTCGCCCAGAAGCCCGCACTGGACGGCGCGAGCGCGCTCTCGGTGACGTGGCTGGCGTGCATGATCGGCGCGGTGAGCTGCCTGCCCTACGCCGCGTCGCTGGTGCACCAGCTCGGCCATGCCAGCGGATCGGCAATCGCCTGGACGATCTACCTTGGTGCGGCCCCGACGGCGATCGGGTTCGTCACCTGGGCCTACGCCCTGGCTCGCACCACGGCCGGGCGGATGGGATCGACGACCTACCTCGTGCCGCCGCTTGCGGTGCTGCTCGGCTGGGCCTTGCTGGGAGAGATCCCGCCGGCGCTGGCGCTCCCGGGAGGCCTGCTGTGCCTGGCCGGAGTCGCGCTCACGCGCACCGGCAACCGCCGGCTGGCGCCGGGTGGGGCCGAATCGCGATCGATCTCCGAGCTGCCGGTCGCAGGCCAGCGCGCTGAGGCTTAGGAGCCTCCGTTCAGCGCCGCGCGTGCTGCTGCGCGTCCTGTGCGCACGGCGCCTTCCATATATCCCGCGACCCAGTGGTCCGAGCCGGCGACGTAGAAGGGCGGCTCATGGGTCCCGTGCAACGGGCCGACCCGGCTGAGGTCTCCAGGGGCCCAGCTGGCGATGTAGCCGCGCGTGAACGGCTCGGCCCCCCACGTGCGCTCGAGCATCGTCGTCGGCGTTCGCGCGCGCTCGCCGTAGAGCGCCGCGAGCCCGTCGAGCACGGTCTCGGCGCGGACGTCGGGCGGGGCGGCGATAAACGCGGCGAAGCGCTCGGGTGGCACGAGCAGCGACAACACCCCCGCGCTCTGCGGCCACGTCGAGCCGAACAGCCACTCGGTCTCCGCCAGGCCGTTCTGACCGTTGTCACGCCAGAACGGCTCCTCGTACGCTACGACCACCTTCGCCGCCAGGGCGTGGCGCTGCGAGCGCAGTGACCGCAGCCTCGCATCGCTGAGTCCCTCGATCTCCACCTCACGCAGCGGACCAGCGGGAATCGCGCACACGACCGCCTCGGCGCAGACGGTCTCGCCGTCGTCAAGTTGGACGCGCACGCCGCGGTCGCTCAGATCGACGCGCCGCGCGACCGCTCCGAGTCGAAGCGAAGGGCCGAGCTCACTCGCCATCCGCTCCACGACCGCTCCAGACCCCTCGGCCACGCGCAGGCCCTCCCAGATCGACAGGTCGTAGAACCCATCGCCCGAGAGCGCGGCGTGCTTGCGCAACTCCGACAGCAGCGAGGTCCGCTCCGGTGCGTCGCACGAGAGCGACAGCGACGCCAGGTCGTGACGCCGGCGCACCGCGGGAAGCGCCTGCTGGTCGCGCAGCCACGCGCCCAGGCTGGTCCGGTCGAGCGTCGCGGCGTCCGGGTGGCCCCACGGATCGTCGGGATCGACCCCGGCGGTCAGTCGCGCAAACGCGCGCTCCAGCCGCTCGGCGTCCGCACGCTCCTCGCCGGTCATCCATGGTGGCTCGTCGCCGACGAACACGCCTTCGACGAGGCCCCAGCTCATCTGGCCGGGATCCGCCACGTAGCTCGGCTCGATCGTCAGGCCGAGCTCGGCGACGAGCTCGCGATAGGCCCAGTGTCCGTCACCGAAGACCTCGCCGCCGGCCTGCACGATTCGCCCGCTCGGCAGCGTCACCGCCTCCACGCGCCCGCCCGGTCGCTCTCGGGCTTCGAGGACGATCACCTCCGCTCCGCCGCGGGCGAGGTCGCGCGCCGCGCTCAACCCGCCGAGCCCAGCTCCGAGGACAGCCACGTCGATCATCTCGCTAACACCTCGTTAAGCGTCCACGCTTGACACCGACACCGGCGACGCGTAGTTTTCTGAATCGCCCGTTCAGTATACGAATTTGTACTGGAGAGGCGGCGAGAGGTTGATGAGTCCTCGACCCAAAGTCGACCACCTGCGCAAGCCACAGATCGTCGCCGCGGCCGCGGAGGTGCTCTACGAACGCGGGCTCTTCGACACCCGCATCGGCGACATCGCCGAGCGGGCGGGAACAAGCTCCCCGACGATCCTCTACTACTTCGAGTCAAAGGACCGGCTGCTGGAGGAGGCGGTCGATCAGACCGACCGCGAGTTCTACGATCGGCTCACCGAGGGCCAGGCGCGGCACAAGCGCGCGAGCGACAAGCTCGTTCACCTGATCGAGGACACAAGCCTCGGCCCGGGCGGGCTCAGCGATTACACGCTGTGGATGGAGATGTGGGTCCGCGCCCGCCGCGACCCCACCGTTCGCAGTACCTACTTCCGGCTCGACCTTCGCGAGCGCGGGCTGATCGCCGAAATCGTGCGCGACGGCCAGGCCGCGGGCGAGTTCAGCCGCGACGCCGATCCCGACGACTTCGCGCTCGGCGCTCAGCGGCTGATGGACGGCCTCGGCGTCCAGGTGACACTCGGTCAGCCGGACGTCACCCCTGAGCGCATGGTGCGAGCGCTGCCTGGCGCTCGCATCGAACGAGCTCGGCTGCGAGCTCCGCCCGAGCGGGTCGATCATCAATGCTGGGAGGAGAGGAGCGAGAAATGAGCCTTGAAGCGAGCGACTGGGCCGACGCTGCCGGTGCCGGCACGGATCGCAGGACGTTCATCAAGCAGGCGTCGCTCGCGGCCGCCGGCCTCTCGGCGTCCGGTCTGCTGGCGGCATGCGGCTCGACGGCACCGAGCGGCGGCGAGCAGCACGGCGGCGTCGCTGGGGCCCGGCGGTCTGCCGCTGGCGCGCCCGTACCGTCCGGTGACGCTGCCGATCTACGCCGACAACAAGCCGATCGCCTCCGGGCTGGTCCCGGAGAAGGGCCCGCTCCAGTTCTACAACTGGATCGCCTACATCAACCCGACCGTCGTCAAGGCGTTCGAGAAGAAGTACGGCGTCAAGGTTCAGATCAGCACGTTCACGACGATCGACGAGGCGGTCGCGAAGCTCTCGAGCGGCGCGGTGCAGTTCGACGTGTTCGTCCCCGAGCTCGTGTTCCTCGAACGGCTCGCCGTCGGCAAGCTCCTCCAGCCGCTGAACCTCAGCTACATCCCGAACCTTCAGGCGAACGTCTGGCCGTCGCTGCACAGCCCGTGGTACGACGTCGGCAGCCGCTACACGGTGCCGTACACGATCTACACGACCGGGCATCGGCTGGCGGACCGACAAGCTCCCCGGGTTCGATCCGGCGAAGCTCTGCGCAACCCGTGGTCGGCGCTGTGGGTGGAGGGCCCGAAGATCGCGGGCAAGGTCGGGCTGCTCGACGACCAGCACGAGGGCCTGACCATGGGTCTGCTCCACAACGGCGTCACCGACATCAACACCGAGAATCCAGCGGACGCTCAACGGCCGCCAAGAACGCGCTGATCCAGCTGGTCAAGAGCGCCAACCTCAAGTTCGACACCAACGAGTACCAGCACCTCGCCGACGGCTCGCTGTGGCTGCATCAGGCCTGGTCGGGCGACATGGCCGCGGTCCCGAGCTACACGCCGCAGGGCACGCCGGCATCGATCTTCCGCTACTGGTGGCCGACCGATGGGCGCGGCCCGATCGACAACGACACGTTCGGGGTCCTGCGCGGCGCGAAGAACCCGGTGCTCGCGCACCTCTTCCTCAACCACCTGCTCGACGTCGAAGCAGGCGTTCAAGAACTTCACACTTCAACTTCTACCAGCAGCCGATCAACGCGATGACGCCGGAGTCGCTCGTCGCAGCAGGGCTGATCGCGCCCAACCTCGACACGACGATCATCCGCGAGGCGCAATTCAAGAACGGGCTCGTCCAGGGCCCGCTGAGCCAGCGGGGCGAGGTGCTGTGGGAGAACGCGTGGGCGGCGGTCAAGTCGGCGTGAGCCGGCGGAGCGCGTGGTGACTCGCGGCCGGTACTGGCGCGGGTTCGCGCTCCCGGGCGTCGCCTGGCTGGCGCTGTTCGTGGTCGTACCCGCATACGCGATGCTTCGCGATGGCGTTCGGGCAGGTCAATTTCCTGCTGCAGCCGGTGCCGGCGTGGAATCCGGCGCACGTGGAATCCCGGCTTCGTCTCGAAGGCGTTCTCGGGCGCGCTGCCCGGCGGCGAGTACTGGCCGTCGGTGCGCAACACGCTCGTGTACGTCGACGGTCTCGCTCGCGCTCTGCTTCGCGATCGGCTATCCGGTCGCCTACTACGTCGCGCGCCACGCGCGGCGGACGAAGACACTGCTGATCGTGCTGCTCGTGATCCCGTTCTGGGTCAGCTACCTGCTGCGGATGCTCGCGTGGATCGGCCTGCTGTCCTCCGACGGCTACGTCAACCAGGTGCTGCCAGGCGATCGGGATCGCGCATCCGCCCGACTGGCTCAACGGCAACGCCTATTCGGTGATCCTGGCGCTCGTGTACGGCTACATCCCGTACTTCATCCTGCCCGTGTTCGCGGGCCTCGACCGGATCGACCGCAGCCAGATCGAGGCCGCGCGCGACCTCGGCGCGACGCCCGTTCCGGGCGTTCCTGCACGTCACGCTCCCGCTCAGCCGACCGAGCATCCTCGCGGGCGCGGCGCTCGTCGTGCTGCCGATGTTCGGCGACTACTACACCAACGACCTGATCTCGGCCTCGCCGCGCACGAACATGCTCGGCAACGAGATCAACCTGTTCGTCCAGGGCGGCCCGGAGAAGAACCTCGGGGCCTCGCTCGTGCTCGTCCTGATGGCGATCCTGGCGGTCGGGATGGCGTACTACATCGTACCAGACCGCGCGTGACGCGCGGAGGTTCGCGTGAGCCGGCTCGCGCGAGGCTCCGCAACCCCTGGGGCAGGCCGCGCTTCCTCGTGCTCGAGACGTGGCTCTACATCGCCTGGGCGCTCGTTCCCGGTCGCGGTCGCGATCGCTGTTCTCGTTCAACAACGGCCGGTCGCGGAGCGTCTGGCAGGGATTCTCGACCCGATGGTGGTGGGGCGACCCGAACCTGTCGATCTTCCACGATCCCGACTACACGAACGCGCTCGTGCACAGCCTCGAGCTGGCCGCGCTCGACATGGTGATCGCGACTCCGCTCGGCGTGCTGCTCGCGCTCGGGCTGGCACGCTGGCGCGGGCGCGGCTCCGGCGCGGCGAACGGGCTGATGCTGGTACCGCTCGTGACCCCGGAGATCGTGATGGCGGTCTCGCTGCTGCTCGTATTCACGCAGCTGTCGATCGTGCCGTTCAGCCTCGTCCACCTCGGCACGAGGGCGCAGGTGATCGGCCAGGTCACGTTCTCGCTCTCCTATGTCGTCGTGATCGTCCGCGAGCCGCCTCGCGTCGATCGGGCGCGCAGTACGAGGAGGCGGCGCGCGACCTCGGGGCGACCCCGGCTCGCCGCGCTGCGGCTGGTGCTGCTGCCGCTGCTGTTGCCCGCGATCCTGGCGAGCATGCTGATCGTGTTCGCGCTCTCGATCGACGACTTCGTCGTCACCCAGTACATGTCGTCGAACGCCGCGACGACGACGATCCCGATGTACCTGTACGCCAACGCACGCGGCGGCACGACGACGCCGGCGCTCAACGCGCTTGCGACGATCCTCGTCGTGACCACGCTGCTCGGCGATCGGGATCGCCTATCCTCGTGTACACCGGTGCTCACCCGCCGCGCGCGCCGGAGAGGTGTCGGCGCTGCGCGAGCTGACGGGGACTGCGAGGCGACGGCCTGATGGCGGGCGGAAGGGTCGAGCTGCCAGCGGCTGACCAAGCGCTTCGACGAACAGCGTCGCCGTCGACGCGATCGACGCGACGATCGAGGCGGGCGAGTTCTTCTCGCTGCTCGGCCCGTCGGGCTGCGGCAAGACGACGACGCTGCGGATGATCGCCGGCTTCGAGCGGCCGACGGCGGGCGCAGATCCTGCTCGACGGCGTCGACGTCGGCCCGGTCCCGCCGCACCGCCGCAACGTCCACACGGTGTTCCAGAACTACGCGCTGTTCCCGCACCTCGACGTGTTCGGGAACATCGCCTTCGGCCTGCGTCGGCACCGGGTCGCGCAAGGCCGAGGTGCGCCGCCGCGTGCACGAGGCGATCGAGCTGGTCGAGCTCTCGCGGGCTCGGCGACGCGCCGGCCGCAGCCAGCTCTCCGGCGGCCAGCAGCAGCGGGTCGCGCTCGCGCGCGCGCTCGTGCTCAGGCCCGCGGTGCTGCTGCTCGACGAGCCGCTGGGCGCGCTCGACGCCAAGATCCGCAAGCAGCTGCGGGTCGAGCTGAAGGCGCTCCAGGAGGAGGTCGGGATCACGTTCGTGTTCGTCACCCACGACCAGGAGGAGGCGCTCAGCATGAGCGACCGCCTCGCGGTCATGAGCGCCGGCCGCATCGAGCAGATCGGGACCCCGCGCCGAGGTCTACGAGAGACCCGCCGACCGTGTTCGTCGCCGACTTCCTCGGGGTCTCGAACCTGATGGACGCCGACGGTCGGCTCCGGGGGCGAGCATGAGCTGCACGGTCCGGATCGGCGAGTTCACGCTGCGCGCGCGGCTGCGGCGACGTCGGCGCCCGCGGCGCGGTGAAGATCGTGGCCCGGCCGGAGCGCGCTGACGCTGCTGCCGTTCGACGCGGGCGAGACGGACAACTGCGCTGCCGGGCATGGTCGAGCGAACGGTCTACGTCGGCGCGACACGTCCAGGTCGATCGTGCGGCTTGCGACCGGCGAGCCGATCCAGGCTCGATCGCCAACACCGGCGCCGCGGCGGACTATCGCCAGGGGACGCCGGTGCGCGTGCAGGTGCCGCCCGACGCGCTACGCGTACTCGCGCCGCCTGCGGGCGTCAGCATCGCCCGGTCCGAGGAGGCGCCGCCGGCCGAGGCGCTCGCGGCCGGTGGCGCGTAGGCGCCCAGCGCTCGGACCGCCAGCAGGAAGCCGAGGGTCAGGAGCATCGCCGCCGCCAGCAGCGCGAGCGGCACCGCGTCGCTCGTGGCCCTGGAGAGACTGGCAGCGGCGGGAGCTCCGATCGTCTCGCCGATCGCCCACGCCAGGTTTAGCAGCATCGAACCGAATGCGAGCGCGGCCCCGACCCGTTCGATCGCATCCGTCATCAGCGACATCGCCGGGATCGTCGACGCCGTGAGCGGACCGCCAAGCGTGATCACCGTGAGCGCCGCGAGCGGAACCGCGGCCTGGGGCAGCGGAAGCAGCGCGAGCAGCAGCGCCGTGAGACCGAGACCCGCACCGAGCGGGAGCGCGATCCCGCGGCGATCGACGACCCGTCCGATCGCGGGCGTCAGGATCGCGCTCATCAGCGATGCGAGCACGAAGGTGACGCCGATCGCCACCCCCGAGGCGCCAAATCGCGACAGGCGCAGCGGCAGCAGCGTGCCTGTCGCGCCGATCGTGCAGGCCTCGAGCACGATCAGCCAGAACCCGAGGATCAGGCGTGGGTTTCGAGCCATCAGGCGCAGCGGCGCACCCGTCCCGAGCGTTGCGGGCGGGGGCTCTGGATGGCGCAGGGTCCATCCGGTCAGCCCCAGCGACACGGCGCCGACGCACGCGAACACGACGCCTGTTCCGCCCGCGACGGCGGCCGTGCCGACTATCGGCCCGATCAATGTCCCGAAAATGGCCGAGGCGAACACCGAGCCGAGTACCTCGTTGCGGCGCGCGCGGGGCGCGATCGCGATCACCCAGGCCAACCCGCCACCCCACATGCATCCGCACGCGATCCCCTGCACGAACCGCAGGCCATCGAGCACGGTGATCGTAGATGCGAAGCCGAAGGGCGCGATCGAGGCCGTGAACAGCAGCAGGCCGGTCACCGTCGTGCGGCGCACGCCGGCTCGGGTTGCAATCCAGCCGCCGAGCAGCGCACCCGGGATCATCCCGGCCGGGTACGCGGCGGCGAGGACGCCGATGGCGGTCTTGGAGGCGGCGAACTGATGGGCGTAGTGCGGCAGCACCGGGCGTGACGACCGAATAGAGCACCGACTCGAACCCGAGCAGGGTTCGAATCAGCATCACCGTCCCCGACTCCGGGCCGCGGGCGCGGCGGACGGGGTGAACCCGGTCTCGGAGCCCGGTCACCGGTTCACTAGGGCGGACGCCAGCCGGCGCAGCGACGGACCGAGCTCCGAGTCCTCGTCCGACGCCAGTTGCTCGACCAGCAGCCCGTCGGCGGCAGCCAACAGAAGCGCGGCGTCGATGCGCGGGTCCCGCGACCCGGCCAGCGCCAGGAGTCGACCGAGCGACTCGAGGTATGCGTCGGTCCAGCGCCTCGTGATGGCGCGCAGCGAGGGGCGACGCGCGGCCTCGAGCATCAGGGCGTATGTGGCGAGCAGCCACCCGCGGCTGGCGGGACCCATCTCCTGGACGGGCTCGAGGATCGCGTCGACGGCGAGCCCGAGGGGGTCGGCGAGGCCCCCCGGCGGGTCGCTCGAGGAACGTGCGCAGCCGCGCGATATCGCGGTCGGCGGCCCGCTCGAGCGCCGCCGTCAGCAGGTGCTCCTTGGAGTCGAACCAGTAGGTCGTCGACGCCAGCGGCAGACCCGCAACCTCCGCGACGCGGCGGTGGGTGACCGCGTCCGCGCCGACCTCCGCGACGATCCGCAGGACGGCGTCGAGCAGCGCCTCTCGCCGCGCTGCGCCCCTGGGACGAGCGCCGCTCGGAGTCGCCACCACCATAGTGGTACAAATGTACCATTCACTGAGAACTGGCCGCAGCGGACGCGGGCCGCGGAGAATTGAGCGGCCCGCGGTATCGGTGAGAGAATCCCGACCAATGGAGACTGCGCGCGCCCGAGACGCTGAACTCACGGACCCTCGCTCGTCGACAGCGCCGAGCAGGCGCTGCGCAACTGGCTCGCGCCGGGCCGCCATCGCACCGGCGATCGGCTGCCGCCCGAGCACGAGGTCGCGAAGATGCTGGGGATTTCACGGGGCACCTTGCGCACCGCCCTCCAGCGCCTCGAGGACACGGGCGAGATCGTCCGCCGGCAGGGCAGCGGCACGTTCGTCGGCCGCGTCGCCGTGCCGAGCCAGCTCGACGAGCGGCTCGAGCGGCTCGAGCCGTATTCGTCGCTGGCCGAGCGCCGCGGCGTTACCCTCGCCGCGACCAAGCTGCGGATCGAGCGGCGGGAGGTCGGTCGTGAGGTCGGCGAGCTGCTCGACCTCGATCCGAGCACGCCGGTCACGACGATCTTCCGCATCCTGCTCGGCGAGCGGCAGCCCCGCGGCGGTCATGTTCGACATCACGCATCCGTCGGTCGAGCTGCCGGACCTCGCGCGGCTGCGAGCGCGCGCTCGAGCGCAGGGCAGATGGTGCTCGACGTGCTGATCGAGCTCGGCGTCGCCGTCGCGTTCGCGCGCACGCACGTGATTCCGTGCCTGGTGACGCCGCGCGAGCAGGTCGGAAAGGCGCTCGCGATCCGGCGCACGACGGCCGCGCTCGAGCTCGAGGAGGTGATCTACGCCGGGGGAGGCGAGCCGGTCGCCTACTCACGCGACCTGTTCGCGCCCGGGGCGCTGGACGTGCACGTGATGCGCTCGCTCGACGCGAGCGGGCCGACGCCGGTCGGAGACCGCGGTCGAGGGCGGACGGCGCCGACGGACCCGCGCGCGCTCGCGCTCCGCTCAGCTCCAGGGATAGGGGCTGTGCGAGACGGGGTGCAGCTCGCCGCTGCGAAACCGCTCGTAGCGGAACGGGTGCAGCAGCGAGGAATGCTCGCCCCGGAGCACGCGGGCGATTTCCCGCCCCACCGCGATCATCTTGTAGCCGTGGTTCGAATCGGCGGCGACGTAGACGTTGGGGCGCATGTAATCGAACACCGGGAAGTTGTCGACGGTGAACGCCCCGGCTCCCCCCGAGCGCGCCTGGCGGTAGAGCGGCGCGCGTCCCGGCGAACCGTTCGAGGCAGTGGGACAGCGCCGCGCACCACATGTCGGGGAAGCCGGGCTCGACCGTGCCCGTGGGGTACGGGTCGACCTCGAACGTGTTCCCGAGGCGGAGCGGCGCCGCGCCGCCCTGGACGCTCGAGCGGTCGGGCTTGAAGTAGATCGCCCCACGGCTCGTCGGTGATCAGGCGCCCGTCGTCGTCGCGCAGCGGCTGGTCGGAGTCGAGGTGAATCACGGCCGAGGAGCGTCCGTCGGCGGTCACGAACGTCGCCGGATCGACGAGCGACCTCTCCCTCCTGGAGGTACCAGTAGGTCCACATCGGCTGATCCTCCACCTGCGTTCCGTCCGGCTGACGCACGTCGAGACGGTCGGGGAGCCCGAGCAGCTCCCACAGCGACGCGATCCACGGACCCACGGCGACGACGACCTGCTCGACCTCGATCGTGCCGGCGCGTCGTCTCGACCGAGGTCACGGCGCCCGGCGCCGTCGAACTCGAAGCCGGTGACCTCGACGCCCTCGATGATCTCCGCGCCCGCGGCGCGGGCCTTGTCGGCCAGGCCGAACATCGACTCGCGGTTGAACGCGTAGCCGCCGGCCTGCTCGTGCAGGCACACGGTGATCCCGGGCGCCCGCCAGTCCGGATACAGCGACCGCATGTGGGCGGTGACCTCCTCCTCGCCGAGGTACAGCTCGGAGGGGTAGCCGATCCGCTGCTGGCGCTCGTGCACCTCGATCAGGTCGCCCTCCTGCACGGGCGGACCAAGCGCGATGTAACCACTGCCGTGGTAGTGGAACGCCTCGGGGTCGGATTCCCAGACCTCCACGCATGCCGCCATCAGGTCGGACATCGCCGGCTGGAAGTAGTTGTTGCGCACGACGCCGCAGGCGATGCCCGACGCGCCGGCCGCGACGCCCGGTCTTGTCGACGACCAGCACGCGCTCGCCCTGCTCGCGCGAGATGCCAGGCGGTCGAGAGGCCGTGGACGCCGGCGCCGATCACCAGCACCGGAACGTGGCTCCGGGAGCTCACTCGGGGCCGCTCCGACCCCAGATTGTTGTTGCCAATAGCGCAATGCCTTTGCCTTATACGCTACGCGAGGTTATCGCCGCGACGGGACAGCGGTCAAGCGCCCGCGCGCGCGACGCTGATGTACAAATTCATTCACGCCCGATGAGCTCCGTCGTCCACCCCAGCACCGCCCCTGCGTCGTCCGGGTTCCGCTCGCGTGGACGCTCGCGCCCGAGCGCGCCGCGCTGCTCGTCCGCGACGACTAGCCGGCCGTTCGCGCTGCTCGGCCGGTGGGCCGGCGGCGGCGCGCTGATCGGCTCAGAGCCGGTCGAGGTGGCGTCGGACGACGATGACCCGTTCGCGCTGCTCGACGACTCAGCCGCCGCTCAGGACGAGCTCCGGAGCGGTCGCCGGCGGCTGGTTCGGCTGGCTCGGCTACGAGCTCGGGCGGCGCCTCGAGCCGATCGGCGCGAGCCCGCCGCAGGCGCACCGCCAGCGACCCTTCCAGCTCGCCTTCTACGACCATCTGCTGCGCCTGGACAGCGACGGACAGTGGTGGTTCGAGGCGCTCTCGACCCCCGCACGCGCAGAGGCGCTGCGCACGCGCCTGCGCGTGCTCGAAGCGCGCGCCGCGAGCCCGCCGCACCCGCGCCCGTTTTCAGCGGAGCAGTGGCGAGCGAAGCCGGCCGCGGCGGGCCACGCGCTCGCCGTCGGCGCGTGCCGCGAGCGGATCCACGCCGGCGACCTGTTCCAGGCGAACATCTGCGCCCGCCTGGAGTCGCGCCTGAGCGGCGACCCGCTCGACCTGTTCGCGCGCGCTGTGCCGCGCCTTCGACCCGATCGCGCGGCGTTCATGTCCGATCCGTCGGGCGCCGTCGCGAGCCTCTCGCCAGAGCTGTTCCTCGAGCGCCACGGGCGGCGCGTGCGGAGCGCTCCGATCAAGGGCACGCGCCCGCGGCCTGCGGATCCCGCCTCGGCCGCCGCCGAGCGGCTCGCGGCTCGAGCGCTCCGAGAAGGACCGGGCGGAGAACGTGATGATCGTCGACCTGGTTCGCAACGACCTCGGTCGCGTCTGCGTGCCCGGCTCGATCCGCGTCGACGCGCTCGGCGAGGCACGCCCGCACACCGGCGTCTGGCACCTGGTCTCCGAGGTCAGCGGCGTCGCTGCGTGACGGCGTCGGCGACGGCGCCCTCGTCCGCGCGGCGTTCCCGCCCGGATCGGTCTCGGGGGCGCCGAAGGTCGCGGCGATGAACGTGATCGCCGAGCTCGAGAGCACGCGCGCGAGGCGTCTACACCGGGCGCGATCGGGTTCGCGAGCCCGGTCGCCGGGCTCGAGCTGAGCGTCGCGATCAGGACGTTCGAGTTCCGCGGAACGCACGCCTGGCTCGGCGTCGGCGGCGGCATCGTCGCCGACTCCGAACCGCTCGCGGAGGCGGCCGAGTGCGCGACCAAGGCGGCGCCGCTGCTCGCCGCGATCGGTGCGACCGTCGTCGACGAGCACGCAGCCGCGTCGCAGCGCGCCGCGCCCCCCCGGCCTCGGCGCCTCGGGCCCAAGCCGGTCCCGCGCCCGGACCCCGCCGCCGGGCGTGTTCGAGACGCTGCTCGTGCTCGACGGCCGCCCGGTCGGGCTCGAGCGCCACCTGCAGCCGGCTCGGATCCAGCCTGCGGGCGCTGTACGACGCCGCGCCTGCCCGCCGACCTCGAGCACGAGCTGCTGGCGGCGGCGTCGCGGCTCGAATCGCGGCCGCCTGCGCGTCAACGTCCGCCCGCAGGCCGGCGGCGTCGGCACCGACGTCGAGCTGACCGCGCCCGTCAGACGGCGGATCCCGGTGAGGCTGCGCGCGGTGACCGTCCCCGGCGGCCTCGGCGCGCACAAGTGGATCGATCGGCGGCTGCTCGACGGCGTTGGCGGCCGACACGCAGGCCGAGCCACTGCTGTGCGACCTGGACGGCCTCGTGCTCGAGGCGGCCCGCGCGAACGTGTTCGTCGTCGAGGACGAGGCTGCGTCGCCACGCCGCCGGCCGACGGGCGGATACTCCCCGGGGTGACGCGGGCGCGAGTGCTCGAGCTCGCGCGCGAGCTCGGCCTCGACGTCCGCGTCGAGCCGATCGACCTGCGACGGCTCGCGCGCGCGGACGAGATCTTCGTGACCGGCGCGATCGGCGGCGTCGAGCCGGCTCAGCTCGGAGCGGCGCGGCGCCGAGCGATGGCGACCGTGACCGCTCAGCTCGCGCGGGCGTGGCGCGAGCTGGGCGCGGCTGGCTCGCCGGTCCAGCCGGAGCACGCTCGACAGCGGCGCCGGGCGCCTGCCCGCCTAGGCCATCGATGGGCATCGCGCTCGGGCTCGGTGCCGCGCTCTGCTGGGGCCTCGCCGACTACTTCGCCGCGCGTCGCTTCGCGAACGGTCGGCGCCGCTGCGCGTCGTCCTCGGCTTCCACCTCGTCGCGATGGTTCCGCTGGCGGTGCTGGTGCTCGCGACCGGCGCGCTGGCGCGCGCTGAAGCTCGATCAGCTGCCCGTGTTCGTGCTGCTCGGCGCGGTCGGCTGGCTCTCGTACCTGGCGTTCTACGGCGCGCTCGCGATCGGGCCGATCTCGGTCCTCAGCCCGATCGTCTCGGGCTACGCGGCGGTCACCGTCGTGCTTGCCGTCTTGATCAGCGGCGAGCGTGCTGTCGGCCGGCCAGACCGCGGCGGTCGCGATCACGATCGCCGGCGCGATGGTGGCCTCCGCGGACGTCCGCGAGATCGCCAGGACGAGGCTCGAGCGGCGCTCGGCGCTCGGGTTCCTGCTGGCGCTGGCGGCGATGGCGCTGCTCGGGGGGTTCGTCTTCGGCGTCTCCTACTACCACCAGCGCATCGGCTGGCTCGGGCCGATCTTCCTCGCGCGCGGCTGCGACGACGCTGTTCCTGCTCGGCACAGGCCGGCGTCGCTCGGCGGGCTGCGCTCGCGCCTGCTCCCCCGCAAGGTGCTGCCGGCCATCGTGCTGCTGGCGCTTCTCGACACGGGCGGCTACGTGTTCTTCAACGTCGGCGCCCGGCACGCGGCTACGTCGGTCGTGGCGACGGCTTCGGCGCCGTACGCGCTGGTGCCCGTCCTGATGGGGGTCTCGCTGCTCCGCGAACGCCCGACGCGCGGCGCAGTGGTCCGGCGTCGCGCTGGTGATCGCCGGGCTGATCGGACTCGGGCTGAGCACGTAGCCCGGCCGGCGGGCCCGACCCCGGCCCCGCGCCTTCTCACCGATTGAACAAAATGGTATAAGACGTGCAGTGGCCGTCTGTACCTATTGGTTCACGCTCGCGAGCTCGGACGCACTCGCGGGATCCCACATGCTCACTCACTAGCCGAGGGCGAACGAGGAGAGGAGATCCGAATGGCAGTTGACGCCACCGGCGAAGCGACGATCGCGCCCGAGCAGGTGTTCGGCGGAACGGTCGCGACCGTGCTCGCGAGCGATCGGATCGAGCCGCCGCCGGCGACGCTCGAGGAGGCGCGCAACGCCCCCGGGCGCGCCGAGAAGATCGAGGAGATCACGCGCCAGATCGAGGAGCAGGGCATCAAGTACGTCTTCTTCCAGCAGGTCTCGGTCACCGGCCGCGTGATGGGCAAGGGCGTCGTCTCGACGTTCTTCCCGCAGGTCGCCGAGCGCGGCTACCAGCTCGTCTACGGCGCGACCGCGAACCTGTTCACCGACCGCCACGGCAACTACATCGGCTTCGGGCCCGAGGAGTCCGAGCTCGCGGCGGTCGCCGACCTCGACACGTTCGCGGTGCTGCCGTGGGACGAGCGCGTCGCGCGCGTGTACTGCGACTGCTACGACACCGAGACCGGCGAGCTGCTCGACGCCGACCCGCGCCAGAACCTCAAGCGGATCGCGCACGAGTTCGAGCAGGAGCTCGGCTACCAGTTCCTGATCGGGATCGAGCCCGAGACGATGTGGCTGCAAGCAGCCCGAGGACGGCGCCGAGCCCGAGGGCGTCACCAAGCCCTACTGCTACCACATCCACCAGTTCGAGGAGCTCCGTCCGGTGCTGCTCGACGTCGTCGATTGGGGCCAGGCGCTCGGCCTCGACATGAGCTACGGCGACCACGAGGACGCGCCCGGCCAGCTCGAGCTGAACTTCCGCTTCGACCGCCCGCTGCGGACCGCCGACAACCTGACCACCTACCGGCAGGTGTGCGCCGCCGTCGGCCGCAAGCACGGCGTGCTGCCGTCGTGGATGCCGAAGCCGTTCACGGGCGTGTCGGCGAACGGCCACCACCACCACTTCACGCTCGTCGACGAGAACGGCAACAACGTCTTCCACGACCCCGACGGGCCGGCGCAGCTGTCGCGAGCTGGCGCGCCACTTCCTCGGCGGCATGCTCGAGCACTTCGCGCGCGCTGATGTGCGTCGGCAACCCGACCGTCAACTCCTACTGCCGGATGTGGGACACCGGGCTTCTGGGCGCCGATCTACAAGAACTGGGGCTGGCAGAACCGCACGACGACCGTGCGCGTCGCCACCGGCGGGCGGTTCGAGTACCGCGGCGTCGACTCGTCCTGCAACCCGTACCTGACGATCGCGGCGCTGCTCCAGGCCGGCCTCGACGGCGTGCGGCGCGAGCTCGACCCGGGCCCGCCGCAGCAGGGCAACACGTACGACCTGCTGGCCGCAGGGCGTCGAGATCGAGAAGGTGCCCGACAGCCTCGGCGACGCGCTCGAGGCGCTCGCCAAGGACGAGGTGATCAAGGGCGCGATGCCCGGGCCGGCTGTACAAGGTGTTCGACCACTACAAGCGCGACGAGTGGGAGCGCTACCTGGCGGCGGTCACCGACTGGGAGCGCGACGAGTACCTCGAGGTGCTGCCGTGACCGCCGCGGAGCCGCTAGCGATGTGCGGGATCGCCGGGATCATCTACCGAACGGCAACGGAGCCCACCGGATCGGCCGCGACATGACGCAGCATGCTCCAGTCGATGAAGCACCGCGGGCCCGACTCGACCGGCTACGCGCTGTACCACTCGCCCGACGCAGGAGCTCGTGCTGCGGATCAAGCTCGCGGACGCGAACACGCCGCGCGACCTCGAGTTCGCCGACGACGCTGCGCCGCCACCGGCGCGAGGTCGAGCACCGGCTCGCGGCGCCGGGGCCGTCAGATCCGCAGCATCGAGGACATCAACGAGTACACGCTCGCGGCCACGCTCGCCTACGACGGGCGACGCTCAAGCGGCTCGCCGACCACGTCGAGTCGGTGCCGGGCGCCGAGGTGCTGTCGGCCGGGCACGCGCTCGAGATCATCAAGGACCTCGGCGACGCCAAGACCGTCGCGGCCGGCTACCACCTCGACGACTACTTCGGCAGCCACGGCATCGGCCACGTGCGGATGGCGACCGAGTCCGACGTCGACATCTCCAACGCCCACCCGTACTGGGCGTACCCGTTCTCCGACGTCGCCGTCGTCCACAACGGCCAGCTGACCAACTACCACCAGTGGCGCCGCCGGCTCGAGCGCGCCGGCCACCGCTTCGCGTCCGAGTGCGACTCGGAGATCATCGCCGTGTACCTGGCGCAGAAGCTCGAGTCCAGGGCTGACTCGCTCGAGGACGCGATGCGCCAGAGCCTCGAGGAGCTCGACGGCGTGTTCACCTACATCTGCGTCTCCGAGGACGCGCTCGGCATGGCCAAGGACGAGCTCGCGGCGAAGCCGCTGGTGCTCTACGAGGGCGACGACATGGTCGCGCTCGCCTCCGAGGAGATGGCGATCCGGGCCGTGATCGACCACGAGATCGAGACCTACGATCCGTACGAGGGCGAGGTGATGGTATGGACACGGTGATCGCGCGACGGACGCAGCCGCGCTACGACGCGCGCGGGCTCGTCGAGCTCGACGAGGTGGTCCCGCGGATCAGCGAGATCGACGGCGACCGCGCGACGCTTCGACGCGCGCGCGCTGACGACCCGGCGGATCAACCTCGAGCTGCGCTGGCTGCTCTACGAGCAGGGCGTCAAGGACGTCACCGTGCTGAACCCCGGCGCGCGAGCACTCGCTCGGCGCCGGGCATCCTCACCCGCTGCCGGATCACGTTCGAGGGCAGCCTCGGCTACTTCGCGTGCGGGATCATCGACGGCCCCGAGGTCCACATCAAGGGCCGCGTCGGCTGGTCGGCGTGCGAGAACATGATGTCCGGCGTCGTCGTGATCGACGGCAACGCCGGCTCGCTGACTGCGGCGCCGCGCGTCCGCGGCGGCGACCTCGTCGTCAAGGGCCAGGTCGGCGCGCGCACCGGGATCGACCAGAAGGGCGGCACGATCATCGTCGCTCGGCAACGCCGGCTCGATGACCGGCTTCATGATGCAGCGCGGCCGCCAGATCATCTGCGGCGACGTCGGCCCCGGGCTCGGCGACTCGATGTACGACGGCACGATCTACGTCGCCGGCAAGGTGAAGTCGCTCGGGATCGACTGCGTCGCCGGGCGAGTGGACCGACGCCGACACCGAGCTGATCGAGCGCAAGTTCGGGATCTACGGCCTCGGCTCTCCGCCGGCGTTCCAGAAGTTCGTCTGCGGCAAGAAGCTCTACAACTACGACAACCTCGAGCCGTCCGAGCGCAAGCTCGTCCTCTAGGAGGCGACTCGATGACCGACGAGACCGCCCCATCGCCGCACAACCGGCTCGGCCACAGCCGCGATCTTCACCCCCGAGGTGATCGACGACATCCACGTCAAGTCCGAGCTCGGCCGCTACCGGATGCGCGGGTTCTCGATGTTCAAGAAGATCCCGCACTGGGACGAGCTGATGTTCCTGCCCGGGACGCTGACCCGGTTCGTGATCGAGGGCTACCGCGAGAAGTGCGACACGCAAGACCGTGCTCGGCGCGCGCTTCGCCAAGAAGCCGATCGAGCTCGACATCCCGATCTACATCACCGGGATGAGCTTCGGCGCGCTGTCGCTCGAGGCGAAGATGGCGCTCGCCAAGGGCGCGTCGATGGCGGGCACCGCGACCTGCTCGGGCGAGGGCGGGATGATCCCGCCCGAGCGCGACCTCTCGACCAAGTGGTACTACCAGCTGATCCAGAGCCGCTACGGCTTCAACCCCCACCACCTGATGCTCGCCGACGCGTGCGAGTTCTTCATCGGCCAGGGCTGCAAGGTCGGGCTCGGCGGCCACCTGATGGGCCAGAAGGTGACCGAGCAGGTCGCCGAGATGCGCTCGCTGCCGGCCGGGATCGACCAGCGCTCGCCGGCGCGGCACCCCGACTGGCTCGGCCCCGACGACCTGTCGCTGAAGATCCAGGAGATCCGCGAGGCGACCAACTACGAGATCCCGATCCAGCTCAAGCTCGGCGCCGCGCGCGTCTACGACGACGTCCGGATGGCCGCCAAGTGCGGCCCGGACATCATCTACCTCGACGGCGCCGAGGGCGGCACCGGCGCCGGCCCGCACATCGCGACCGAGGAGACCGGGATCCCGCTGATGGCGGCGATCCCGGAGGCGCGCCGGGCGCTCGAGGACGTCGGCCTCGCCGACGAGATCGACCTCGTCGTCGCCGGCGGGATCCGCAACGGCGGCGACGTCGCCAAGTGCCTCGCGCTCGGCGCGACCGCGGTCGCGATCGGCACACTCGGCGCTGATGGCGCTCAACTGCAACAAGGAGATCCCCGGCGTCACCGACTACGAGGGCACGGTCGGCGTGCCCGCCGGCCAGTGCTACCACTGCCACACCGGCCGCTGCCCGGTCGGGATCACCACGCAGGACCCGGAGCTGCGCAAGCGGCTCGTCGTCGACGAGGCCGCCAACCGCGTCTACAACTTCCTGCACACGCTGACGCTCGAGTGCCAGATGCTCGCGCGCGCGTGCGGCAAGACCGACGTCCACAACCTCGAGCCCGAGGACCTGTGCGCGCTGACGGTCGAGGCGTCGGCGATGGCGCGGGTGCCGCTCGCCGGCACCGACTACATCCCCGGCGCAGAGCGAGGAGCGCGCGCTCGACGAGATCAAGCGCCTGCTCGAGCGCCACATCGAGAACCCGATCGACTACCTGGCCGCCGAGCCCGAGACGAGCACGGCGGCCGAATCATGAGCGCCGGACCGCGGCACGTGCCCGCCGAGCCCGAGAAGATCATCGGGATCGACGCCGAGTACCTCGCCGGCCGGCGCTTCCCCTACCAGGAGGACATCTCGCTGGTCGAGGACGTCGACCTGATCGCCGCCACGCCCGGGCGAGGACATCAACTGGCTCGAGGACGTGACCCTGCTCGAGGAGGACGGCACGCCGGCGGTGTTCGACCGCTACTCGAACTCGTTCATCAAGATCTACTTCCCGATCCCCGCCGGGCGCGAGGACGAGATCGCGCGCAAGGTGCTGATCAAGCACCTGCAGTCGGGCAACTCGTACGGGATCGCGCTCAAGGAGCGCCACTGCAAGTTCCCCCAGCCCGCAGCTGGGCCCGTGGGTCGAGGGCTCGCCGACGGTCGGCACCGACTGGACGCCGCCGGTGCTCGAGGGCTGGGAGCCGCCGGCGCCACTGAGCGCCGCGACCGCGGGCGGGACGGCCGACGGCGGCCGCACGCGAAGCTGGTGGCTCCGCGAGGCGGCGCCGGCAGAGGACGCGAGCGCCGCTCGGCCGGCGCTCGGCGCGCCGACGTGTGCATCGTCGGGGGCGGCTTCACGGGGCTGTGGACCGCGCTGCGGATCAAGGAACTTCGAGCCCTGCCGCGGACGTGATCGCTGATCGAAGCCGACATCTGCGGCGGTGGCGCGAGCGGCCGCAACGGTGGCTTCGCGATGACCTTCTGGCACCACTTCCTCGGGCTCGAGCGCGTCTGTGGCAGCGCCGAGGCGCTTCGGCTCGCGCGCGCGTCCTGTGCCGCCGTCGATGAGATCGGCCGCTTCTGCGACGAGCACGCGATCGACGCCGACTACCGGCATGACGGCTGGTTCTGGACGGCGACGAACGCGCGCGCAGGTGGGCGCATGGACGAGCACGATCGACGGCGATCGCGACGCCACGGCGCGGAGCCGTTCGCGCCCGTCGATCCCGAGGAGCTGGCCGCGCGGACCGGCTCCGGTTCGCACCTCGCCGGCGTGTTCGAGCCAACGTCCGCGACCGTCCAGCCGGCGCTGCTCGCCCGCGGCCTGCTGCGGGTGGCGCGCGAGCGCGGCGTCGAGGTGTTCGAGCACTCCCCGATGGTCGCGCTCGAGCGCTCCGCACCCGCTGGTCGTGCGCACACCGGACGGCACGCATCGCGGCCGAGCGCGTCGTGATCGCCACGGGGGCGTGGGCCGGCCCGGCTACGGGAGCTGGCCCGCGCGTTCGTCGATCGTCTCCAGCGACATCGTGCTCACCGACCCGATCCCCGGACCGAGCTCGAGCTGATCGGCTGGTCCGACGGGGCGAGCATCTCCGACTCCCGCCTGATGGTCCACTACTACCGGACCACTCGCGACGGCCGGATCGCGTTCGGCAAGGGCGGCGGCAGGCTCGTCGTACGGCGCACGAATCGGCGACTCGTTCTCCGGACGCTCGCCGATCGAGCCGCAGCTCACAGAGCGCCTGCGAACCGTGTACCTCTCGCTTGGGAGCCGTCCCGATCGCGGCGAGCTGGAGCGGGCCGATCGACAGGACGGTGGACGGCCTGCCGTTCTTCTTCACCCTCGGGCGGCCCGATCTGGTCTGCGGCGCGGGCTACTCGGGCAACGGCGTCGGTCCGTCCGTGCTCGGCGGTCGGATCCTGTGCTCGATGGCGCTCGGCCTCGACGATGAGTGGTCCCGATGCGGCCTCGTGCGCAGCCCCCCGGGCGGTCTGCCAGGCGAGCCGTGGCGCTACCTCGGGGGGCGGGTCGTGCGAGCGGCGGTCGCCCGCAAGGAGCGCGCCGAGGACGACGGGCGGCGGCCGGCGGCGATCGACCGGGCCCTCGCTGGGCTTGCGCCGAGCGGACTCGTGCCGCTCCGTTAGCGGTCCTCAGCCCTCGGCTTCGATCTCCGCGAGCAGCTCCTCGCCCGAGAGCACCGAGTCGGCGAAGTGATCGTGCATCCAGGCGAGGTGCTCCCAGCGGCTGTCGACGATCCGCCGGAAATCCCAGTTCGGGATCTCCTGCTGGTGGACGTGCTCGGTCATCAGCGCCGGGTCGACCTCGAAGACGTGCTCGAAGCGGCTGACGACGACGTCGGTCACGCGCTGCGGCGTCGGGTGGTTTCTGCGCTGAGAGCCTGAAGCCGAGCATCCTCACTCCTCCTCGTAGGCCTGGTCGAGCAGGTACTTGCCGGGGTTCATGACGTTGTTCGGGTCGAGCGCTCGCTTGATCGTCTTCATCACCTCGAAGCCGCCGCCGAGCTCGAGCGGGACGAGGTCGACCTCGCCCTCCCGGCAGGAGCCGTGGCAGGCGGAGATCGAGCCGCCGTGCTCGATCGAGACGCGCGCGAGCTCGCGCTTGGCGTCGACCCACGCCGCCCAGCTCTCGTCGTCCCACTTCATCTCCCAGATGCCGATGTCGATCTCGGCCAGGTAGTCGCCCCACGGCTTGAACGCGCCGTTGGTGTAGGCGAACATCCCCCAGTCGTCGAACATGTCGAAGCGCTCGCGCAGGCGCGCGGGCGATCGCGTGCCACTTCTCGCGCACCGCCGGGAGCTCCGGGTAGGGGATCGACGCGTCCTCGCAGTGCCAGCTCATCAGCGCGACCTGCCCGTCGCGCGTGCGCCCGTGCTGCGGGGTCGCGTAGCGGTCGTGGCGCGACGCCCAGTCGCCCTGCGAGATCTCGTCGCCGAGGTAGCGTGCCGCCGGACGCCTTGCCGATCCGCAGCAGGCGCTTGGCGCCGACCCTGCACCTCGTCGGCGTTTCCGTAGGCCGCGCACGCGATCACCGCCCTTGACCGAGTCGGGCTGCGGGATGTACGCCTCGTCGTCGCGGCGCAGGTAGTCGAGCTTGTCACTCGTCGAACAGCACGACGCCGGCGAGCGTCGCGACGCCGGAGCGCGCGAGCTCGCCGGTCGCCCGCCACGCGTCCATGTAGTCCCCGTAGGCGAAGAACATCGAGAACTCGGCCTCCGGTCGCGGGACGAGCTCGAGCGTCGCCTCGGTGACGATCCCGAGCGTCCCCTGGTGGCCCATGAACAGGTGCTTGAGCTGGTAGCCGCTCGAGGACTTGCGCACCTTCTGGCCGCCGCCGTCGCCGACGCGGATGATCTCCCCGGTGGGCAGCACGATCTCGAACGAGATCACGAGGTCGCGCGTGTGGCCGTAGCGCGCGCCGATCAGCGACCAGCCGCTCGTGCCGATCCGCCCGCCGACCAGCGAGCACGGGTAGGACGCCGGGTTGTCGGGATAGATGTAGCCGTGCTTGCGCAGCTCCTCGTTGAGCTTGAGCATGTTGATCCCGGGGCCGACGGTGACCGTCCGGTTCTCGTGGTCGAGCTCGAGGATCTGGTTCATCAGCTTGATGTCGACCAGGATCCCGTGGCGCAGCGGCACGGCGCCGTCGGTCAGCCCGGTCCCGCCGGCCCGCGGGACCACCGGGATCCCGTGGCGGTTGGCGAGCTTGACCACCTCGGAGACCTGCTCCGCGGAGGTCGGCAGCACGACCGCGCTGCGGGATGTGCTCCTCCCATCTGTGCACCGGGAACGGAGCCGGCACGCGAGCGCGGTTGAACACCGCGGAGCGCGCCGGTGAACACGTGATCGGGTCCGCAGATCGCGGTCAGCTCGTCGACGACGCCGTCGAGCAGCGCGATCGCCATCTCAGACCTCGAATCCGGCCGCCTCGGCGACGAGCTCGAAGATGTCGAAGACCTCGATCCCCTGGGCCTCGCCCTGCTCGGTCAGCGGCCGCTCCGACCACGGGCAGGCGGACACGAGCATGTCGACGCCGTCGAGCTCCTTCGCCTTCGCGATCCGCCGGCGGCTGATCTCGGCGGTCAGCTCCGGCTTCTCGACCCACAGGTTCGAGCCCGCGCCCGAGCAGTAGGACCACTGCGTGACGTGGTCGACGTCGACGAACGTCGAGCCCGGGAATCGCGCGCAGGATCTCGCGCGGCGACTGCCACACGCCCATCCGCTTGTTCAGCCGGCACGGGTCGTGGTAGGTGACGGTGCGCTCGATCGGCGTGGTCAGCTCGAGCTTGCCCTCGCGGATCTGCTCGGCGATCAGGTCGACCGCGAGCACGATCTCGAACTCGTCGAAGTTCGGGTCGAGCGCCGGGTAGTTCTCGATGATCGTGATGTAGTCGTGCGGGTCGAGGCAGACGATCCGCTTGGTGCTTCGTCTTGCGCCAGTCGAGCATGTTGTGCTCGGCCATCTTGTGCGCGATGTCGACGTAGCCCGTCTCCCACATCGGGCCGCCGCAGCACCACTGCTGGCTCATCAGCCCGAACTCGACGCCCGCGGCCGCGCAGGAGCTGCGCCACCGAGCGCGGCACCGACGGGCCGCTTGAAGGCCGCCTCGCAGTCGGCGAACAGGACCGTCTCGCCGCCGGTGGGGATGTCCAGCCCGGCCGCCCACGCGCGCACCTTGCCGCCGGACGTCTCTCGCGCCCATCCGAGCACCGGCTCGTTGCCCCAGCGGTCGGTCAGCTCGGCCCAGCGCTTCCAGTTCTTCTGGTGGATGCCGCGCTCGACCGCGAGCGCGCGCATCGCCTTGACGACGTCGATCGTGCGCTGGCGGAAGCGGTAGAAGTCGCCGGTGAAGAGCGTGTTCGGGCAGCGCAGCTCGCAGGCGCCGCACATCGTGCAGTGGACGTAGTCCTCGGCCACGTCCTCGATCGACAGGTGGCCCTTCTCCATCGCGACGACGTTGGCGTGGAACGCGGTCGGCGTGTGGCGCTCGTCGCGCGTGACCTGCATCACCGGGCAGACCTCGCGGCAGAACTTGTGCCCGGAGCTGAAGCAGTTGTACGCGACGTCGCGCCACTCCTCGATCAGCGCCTCGGACTGCCCCGTTGGTGGCCTGGGTCTCGGCCCCATTGGTGGCCTCGTCGGAGGCCGTCGTTTCCGCCATCGGATCTCCTCTCCTATCCGTCCCCGCGGAGCAGCGCGATCATATGCCAATTTGTCCAACGCCGCCGCTGCACGGCGGCGCGGCCTGCACCGGCCGTCTCGACGTACATGCCGAGCGGGTAGGTGCGGTAACGCGAGCCGCGGGAGCTTCTCGATCGTGATGAACCCGGGCGGCGCGTTGATCACGTCCGGGATCCGGTTGACCAGCTGGCAGCAGGTCGACATCATCGTCGGCACCGCCGGGTTGGTGAGGCGTAGCTCCGGCTCGCCGCGCGACCGTCCAGTCGTTGATGTCGGCCTCGCCCTCCAGGTACAGCCGTCCCGGTCATCTCGAACGTGAGCGTGATGCCCTGGTGCGTGCGGACCGTGTCGACGTCGGTGAAGCCGATCACGCGTCCGGCCTCGACCGTGACGCCGAGGCTCTTGGAGGCAACCGGCTGCTGGGCGATCTCGGGCCGCGTCGTGCTCTCCTGCGCCTTCACCGTCAGCCCGAGGTCTTCAACCAGCGCGCCCAGCGTGTTGCGACCAAAGCTGGGCGGCCGGTCGGCCTCTGCGAGCCACGCCTCGAAGTCCTCGACGGTCGTGTCCACGCGCTGGTCCTTGGCGACCTCCGGTCCGTAGTCGTCGACGTTCCAGCTCGCGCGGCCGGTCACCGACTCGATCCGGTGGGCGGTGCCAGCAGCATGCTGACGAGGTTGACCCAGTAGACGTCCTGGTGGCCGGTGCCGGTGAGCGTGACGCCCGTGCGGCGCGCGAGCCGGTCGAGCTCCGCGGTCGCCATCGGCGAGGTGTTCCACGGATACAGCGCCTCCTCGGCGATCGTGACCGCGTTGACGCCGTGCTCGGCGCACCGACGCAGATGCTCGTACATGTCGGACATGTAGCTCGCGACGGCGATCACCGCGATGTCCGCCTGCGCGCTCTGACAGAACGCGATCCGGGTCGTCCTCGACGAGCACGCCGGTCTGGAATCCGAGGCCCGCGACCTCGCCGAGATCGCGGCCGACCTTCTCGGGGCTGCGCGCGAGCGCGCCGACGATGTCGACGCCCTTCTCGAGCATCATCCGCGTCGCGATCGAGTTCATCGCCCCGACGCCGTAGACGATCGCCTTGATCCGCCTCATCACCTCTCCTCGTCGCGTGAGATGCCGGCCCCTGAGGGGCGCAGCATAACTCGGCGCAGCCCGCCAAAAGATGCTTGACGGGGTCGTCTGGCCTGCGCAGAATGACGCTGCGGCGCGCAACGGAGAGGCTCGAAGCGACCTCAAGAAGGAGCGATGGCATGTCAACTGGGGCAAACGGGGCGACGCGGTTCAGCTACTGCATGCTGCCCGACTACTCGCTGGCCGACTCGATCGAGATGATCAAGGTCGCCGACGAGCTCGGCTACTACGCGTGCTACTCGGTCGATGAGACCTGGCACAAGGACCTTTGGTGCCTGTTCTGCGGCCGCGGCCGACAAGACGCGCAACATCCGCTTCGGCCCCAACGTCACGCACGTGTTCCTGCGCGAGCCGACGCTGATCTGCCAGCAGCTCGCGACGCTCGACGAGCTCTCGAACGGGCGGGCCGAGGCGGTCGTCTCGACCGGCAACTTCGTGATGATGGAGCAGTACCACATCGACTGGGCCAAGCGCAGGCCGCTATCGCGCCTGCGCGAGGCGATGCACGTGATGCGCACGTTCCTCGACGACGGCAAGATCGACTTCGAAGGGCGACTTCTTCCGGTACACCGGGCTGTTCACGGCCGCGCGCCCGGTGCAGGAGCGGATCCCGCTGAAGATGGGCGGGATGAAGGGCCCGCGGTCGTTCGAGGTCGCCGGCGAGATCGCCGACGGCCTGCACCACGCGCTCTCCTACTCGCGCGAGGCCTACGACTACGTGATCGACCACGTCAAGATCGGCGCGGAGCGCGGCGGACGCAACTGGCAGGACCTCGACCTCGGCGCCTGGATCGTTTCGGTCGTCTCCGATGATTCGGCCGCCGCCAAGGAGGCCGCGCGGATCCTGGTCGCGTTCTACATCCCGTCGATGCCGCCCGAGCAGCTCGCCCGCCACGGGATCGACCAGGCCGAGCTGCAGCCGATCTTCGACGCCTTCGCCGCCGGCGACGTCGCCAAGGCGATCAACATGTTCGGCCCCGAGCTCGCCGAGAAGCTGTCGGTGGCGGGAACGCCCGAGGAGTGCGCCGAGCAGATCAAGCGCGACATCCTCCCCAGCTGGGATCAACCACGTGGTCCTGGCGCTCGCCGACGCGCCGCTGGTGGAGCTGTTCTCCGGCCAGTCGGTCGCCGGCGTCCCGCCGATCGTCGACCAGCTGCGGCTCGCGGCCGAGCGGATGATTCCCGCGATCGTGGGGCAGCCCTCGGCCGCGTAGATGACATAGCTGTACGAGCTGTTCTCGCTCGGGGCCAGCACGGCAGTCATGGCCGGCGGTAGGTGACACCCGCTAGATTCACGGGAAGCATGAAACAGGAAGCGAGCGTCGGCCCGACGCCGGGGGCACCGGAGGTCGATCGCGAGACGCGCAAGCTGCGAAACGGGCCGGCGATCACGCTGACCTGCGAGTGTGGGGAGCGCCGCGAGCTTGGCTACGGCGAGCGGTGGCAGTGCGAGAAGTGTGGGCGAAGCTGGAACACCAACCGGATCCCCATCGAGCAGTACGCTGCAGTGCGCAGAATCCAGCTCCGCTTCCGATGGGTCATGATCGGGCTGTGCGTGCTTGCACTGTCGTGCGTGATCTTCTTCATCGCGATCGGCAAGGTCGTGGGCGGGGTGCTCTTGGTGGCCATCTGCGCGACCGCGTGGCGGATGTACATCTGGCCGCGGCAGAAGGGACGCTACCTCGACGCGATCGACAAGCTGCCGAGCTGGGAGATCGAGCCTGACTGAGGCCGCGCGCCCGCCGTCTATGTGACCTTGGTCCGTACGGGCCTGCGGTCGGGGTGGCGCGCCGGCCGCCGCTCACGGGGCGGACGAGCCTCCGTGGGCCGACCATGACTGCGAAGCCGAACGTGTGCGGGCTCGGCGTCAGGCAATGGGAGCCCCCCTGGCGACGAGCCCGGCAGGGATGGTGGGCTCGGCGGGCGCGGCCGGCCTTTCCCGGGTCCCTCATCGGAGTCGGAATCCGGCGGTTTAGGGCGAGCGAGGAAACCGCCGAAAAGCACCGGAAAGAACACAGCGACAAAGAGGACTGCGAGAAACGCGAGACCAAGGACGTCGAAACCGCCGGCGTTAGCCTTTACGGGCACGAAGAAAGGCTACCCCGAACTGCTTGTCCGTAGGCGTCGTGGCAGTCGCGCAGGCAGGTCGTGACGATCAGATCGTCCATCGGCGGTTGCTCGCCGCAGCTCGCGTCAGTGGACGATCAGCACGTCGACGTGGGCCTTGTGCGAGACCGAATCGCTGACGCTTTGACCGAGCAGCCGCTGGTAGAGATTCGGCTCCCGCGTGCCGACGACGATCAGGTCCGCGCTGCGCTCCTGAGCAAGGTCGACGATCGTATCCGCAGGCTCACCGACCGCGGGCTGATACTCGGCCTGGATACCCTGGCCCTCGAGGTACTCCCGGGCGCGCGCCAGCTCCTCCCTGTGCTTGCTGACCGGCTCCGCAGGATCGACCGGTCCCCCGGAGCGGCCGACGCTCATCTCGACCGGCGCGACGCTCGTGACCAGAACCTCGGAGCCGAACGCCTTGGCCAGCTGGGCCGTGCGCTCGAGAGCGCGCTGCGCGGACTCGCTGTCGTCGTAGCCGAGAACGATCTTTTTCATGCCCCTCCTCCTTTTGCCGTTTGCCGGTTCAGACGAGAACGCCGAGCCCAGCCTACTCCCGCTCAAACCGGGGTTGCAACGCCAGCTCTCGTCTCCTCAGGCGCAAAGCCGTCGGCCTCCGTGGGCATCGTCGGAGTCTCCTCGCGGAGGTGGATGTGCTCGCCGTCCTGGACCACGCGCCTGAAGATGAACAGCAGTACCGATCCGACGAGCACACCGACGCCGATCCGAAGTCGGTCCAGGTGCCATAGCCGTTCAGATGCGGGGCCCCAGCGCCGACGATCAGGACGAACAGCGACGAACACGGCCATGAACGCGGCGATCGGAGTCCAGATCCGTCCGACCCTGATCGGCCGCGGCCAGTTCGGACGGTCCTTGCGCAACAGCAGGAAGCCGCTGACCGCCAGGAAGTGGCAGAGGATGTAGCCGATGTTGCTCATGTAGAGGATCGCGAGGTTGCTCGAGATGAACAGCACGAGCAGCACGTTGACGACGAGGTCGACCGTCATCGCGTTCCCGGGGACGTGCCACCGGTTGAGCTTGCCGAGCCCCTTGATCGTCAGGCCCGCCTTCGAGATCCCGTACAGCGCCCGGCTGCCGTCGGCCGTCGAAGATGACATCGACAGGATCAGGCTGGCGATCAGGCAGATCAGGAGGAAGGTCCCGAACGTTTTGCCCGCGATCGTCTGGAGCGCGCTCGAGTAGAACTGCCCCTCCTGAGTGGCGGTCGGCGGAACGCCCGTAACGCCGCCTAGACCAAGCGGCACCAGGCAGAACACGCCGACGATGTATATGGCCGACGTGCGCAGCGCGACGGTGGTGTCGCGCCTGGTCTTGTATTCGGGGGCGAAGGTGGCGCACACCTCAGCCGCCCACGACGACCAGCCGAGGATGAAGAGCCAGACGAAGATCAGCTTCCACCCGCCCCACGGGCCGGTGAAGGTCGCGTGGACGTTGGACGAGTGCCAGTCGCCCGTGAAGTAGGGAACGAACATGACGACGATCAGCACGATCGTCAGCAGCCCGCCGGTGACGTACGTGAGGCCCTTGAACGGGCGGATGCCGAAGACGTTGAACAGCCACACCGCGAAGATCACGCCGATCGCGATGAAGTGCGGGAGGCCGAAATGGACGTTGCCGATCGCTGAACCACGGCGTCGACGTCGGGAACCAGCGGGCCGTGATCAGGTCGCCGATGATCTTGCCGAAGATCGAGAGCACGACCGACCAGCCGATCCAGTAGCCGAACGTCGCGATCGGCCCGACGAAGGTCGTGTACTTGCGCCAGGCCTCGTTGGCGTAGAGCGAGATCCCGCCCGACATGTTCGGGAACATCGACGCCGGCTCGACGTAGATCCAGGTCAGGATCCAGCCGATGATCGCCGAGACGCCCCACATGATCACCGCACCCAGAACGCCGAAGACGCCCATCGTGAACCCCAGCGACCCGAACAGGAAGCCCGGATTGCACATCGCGATCGCCAGCCCATCCCACCAGCGAAGAGACTTCACAAGCTGGCGCTCCTCAACTACCGCTGTGGCCATAGCCCAGTCCTCTCCTGTGTTCAGTCAAGTCGCCGACGTGCCCTCCGCACTGATCCGTCGCGCGTAATCTGCGGTCGTTATACCATTTGGTACAAGGTCGGTCAATCCGCGGGTGAGTGCGTCTGGGGCCGCCGCCGCTCGAGTTCGCCTGAAATCGCCAAGAGCGCCCGTTGGAGCGGCGAGCGGGCTGGCGTAGAATCGCTCCGACGCGATGCCGCGAACACTCGACCGTCTTCGCGATGGTGACGTGCTCCATGCGCTACCGGACACGGCGCGTGCACGGGCTCGACCGGTTGTGCTCGGGACTCTGTCGGTGCGCGTTGACCCGAGCGCGGAGCGGATGGCTCTCGAAAGCGCGTGCGATGCCAGTGCCCCGTTGATCATCGCCAACATGATCACGCTGCCGGCCGTACCCGACGACGCTGATCCTTGCCCGCCAATACGCCACGCTCCCGCACGAAGAGGACCTGGACGCCGTCACGGGCGACAGCGGAACGAGCCGCGCCAGCTCGGGATCAAGACGGAGCTCTTGCGCATCTCCAGTCCGCGTCCGATCGCGGCGCTGCTCGAGCTGGTCCGCGAGCGCGGCGCCGGGCTGCTCGTGTTCGGTCCGGACCTGCGGCGGACCTCGCGGCTGCGGTTTCGCGCTCGCGGCGCGCCGCGTGCGCCGGGCTGCGCCGCTGCCTGGTTTGGATCGCCCCGGACGGGTGAGCCGGGCGGGGCCGAGCTCTGCCGCCATGAGTCTCACGTCGGCCGCTCTGCGCCTCCGCCGCTGTGGACATCGGCGCGTCAAAACCGGTAGAACCACACCGCCTGGACGAATTTGTTCGATCGGCCGAGTTGAGGAGAGAGACTCCGTGGCGCGTGACCCGAAGTACGACATCCTGTTCGAGCCGATCCAGATCGGGCCGAAGACGCTGCGAGAACCGCTTCTACCAGGTGCCCCACTGCAACGGCGCCGGCTCGGAGAAGCCCGGGCATGCAGGCGTACAACCGCGGGATGAAGGCCGAGGGCGGCTGGGCCGCGGTCTGCACCGAGTACTGCTCGATCCACCCCGAGTCCGACGACACCAGCCGCGTCTCCGCGCGCATCTGGGACGAGGGCGACGTGCGCAACCTCGCGGCGATGTGCGACCGGCTGCACGAGTTCGGCGCGCTCGCCGGGATCGAGATGTGGTACGGCGGCCCGCACGCGCCGTGCATGGAGATCGCGCGCCACGCCGCGCGGCCCGTCGCAGATCCCCTCGGAGTTCGAGATCAACATCCATCCCGCGCTACATGGACGAGGACGACATCGCCGACGGTCCAGCAGATGTACGTCGACGCGGCGCTGCGCGCGCGCGACGCCGGCTTCGACATCGTCTACGTCTACGGCGCCCACTCCTACCTGCCGCTCCAGTTCCTCTCGCCGTTCTACAACAAGCGCACCGACGGCTACGGCGGCTCGTTCGAGAACCGCGCGCGCTTCTGGCGCGAGTGCCTGGAGAAGGTGCGCGAGGCGGTCGGCGACGACTGCGCGATCGCCTCGCGGTTCGCGGTCGACACGCTGCTACGGGTCCGGCTGGGATCCAGGTCGGCGAGGACGGCGTCCGGTTCGTCGAGTACGTCGACGACCTCGTCGACCTGTGGGACCTGACCGTCGGCGACATCGCCGAGTGGGGCCAGAACGCCGGCCCGTCGCGGTTCTTCGAGGAGAACCACGAGAAGCCGTTCACCGGCCAGATCAAGGCCGGCGACCACACCAACAAGCCGGTCGTCGGCGTCGGCCGCGATCACCAACCCCGACACGATGGTCGCGATCATCAACATCGGGCCAGTTCGACATCATCGGCGCCGCGCGTCCGTCGATCTCCGACCCGTTCCTGCCGAAGAAGATCGAGGAGGGCCGGCTCGACGACATCCGCGAGTGCATCGGCTGCAACCAGTGCATCTCGCGCTGGGAGATCGGCGGCCCGCCGCTGGTCTGCACGCAGAACGCGACCGCCGGCGAGGAGTACCGCCGCGGCTGGCACCCGGAGAAGTTCCACCCGGCGGCCAACCGCGAGAAGGGCGTGCTCGTCGTCGGCGCCGGCCCGGCCGGGATGGAGTGCGCGATGGTGCTCGGCAAGCGCGAGATGGCGGCCGTGCACCTCGTCGAGGCCGAGCCGGAGATCGGCGGCTGCGTCAACTGGATCTCGCTGCTCGGCCACTCCGACGGCAAGGAGAACCTGTTCCGCGGCAGCGCCCGCGGCCTCGGCGAGTGGAAGCGGATCGTCAACTACCGCCAGATCCAGCTCGACAAGCTGCGCGAACGTCGAGGTGCACACGAAGTCGCGCCTGAGCGCCGAGGACGTGCTCGAGTACGGCGCCGAGATCGTGATCGTCGCGACCGGCTGCCACTTCGCGACCGACGGGCTGAACGCCGCGACGCACGCGCCGATCGAGGGCGCCGACACGTCGCTCGACTGGCAGCTGACGCCCGACCAGGTCGTCGGCGAAGCCGAAGCGGATCGGCAAGCGCGTGCTCGTGCTCGAGAACGAGGGCTACTTCATGGGCGCCTCGGTCGCGCAGAAGCTCGCCGGCGAGGGCCACGAGGTGCACCTGCTGACGCAGATGGGCGACATCGCCGGACTACATGGAGTACACGCTCGAAGCGCCGATGCTGCACCGCGACCTCCACCGGCTCGGCGTCGACATCCAGGCCGTACACGATGCTCGAGAAGATCGAGCCGGGCGCCTGCCACGCCTACAACATCTGGAACGAGGCGCACAAGGAGCGTGTTCGAGGTCGACACCGTCGTGCTGTGCACGCAGCGGCTCTCCAACGACGAGCTCTACCGCGAGCTGAAGTCCGACCAGGCACGGCTCGAGTCCGAGGGCATCGAGAACGTGTTCCTGATCGGCGACGCGTCGGCGCCGCGGATGATCGTCGACTCGATCTTCGACGGCCACCGGCTCGCGCGGGAGATCGACTCGCCCAACCCGGCGATGCCGCTGCCGTTCATCCGCGAGCGGCGGCTGTGGGGCGAGGTCTCGAACGACGACTACCGGGCGCAGCTGCTGAACACGCCGGACGTCGTCGTCGGCCATAGCCGATGAAGGTCGTCGTGCCGGTCAAGCAGGTCGCGGCGCTCGACGACGAGTTCGAGCTGCTCGACGACGGCTCCGGCGTCGACCCCGACGGCCTCGAGTGGGAGCTCAACGAGTGGGACACGTTCTCGCTCGAGGCCGCGCTGCAGCTCCGCGATGCGGCCGGCGAGGGAGAGGTCGTCGCGATCACCGTCGGCGACGACGAGGCCGAGGAGGGGCTGCTCAGCGCGCTCGCCAAGGGGGCCGACCGCGGCGTGCGGATCTGGGACGACGAGCTCGCCGGCGCGGACGCGCTGGCCGTGGCGCGGGTGCTGGCCGCCGCGGTGGCGCGCGAGTCGCCCGATCTCGTGCTGTGCGGCGTGCAGTCCTCCGACGCCGTCAACGGCGCGACCGGGATCGCGCTCGCCGGATACCTCGACATGCCGCACGTCGCGGTGGTCAAGCGGATCGAGCTACGACGGCGACGTCGGCCGACGGTGGAGCGCGAGCTCGAGGGCGGCCTCGTCGAGCTGCTGCGGATCTCGCTGCCGGCGCTGCTGACGATCCAGACCGGGATCAACGAGCCGCGCTACGCGACGCTGCGCGCGATCAAGCAGGCGCGCGAGAAGCCGCTGGCCGTCCAGTCGCTCGCGGACGTCGGGCTCGACGCCGCAGCAGGTCGCGCGCGGCGGCCGGGATCGCGCCGGCGCGCGCTCGCGCCGCCCGACCGCGGCGAGGGGGCGGAGATGCTGGACGGCTCGCCCGCCGAGGTGGCGGCGAGGATCGCCGACGATCGTCAAGGAGCGGATCGGGCTGATGGCCGGGATCCTGGTGGTCGCGGAGGCGCGGCGCGGCGAGCTGCGCGAGGTCTCGCTTCGAGCTGATCGAGCGGCCGCTCGCGCTCGGTCAAGGAGCGTCCGGGCGGCCGCGTGTCGGTCGCGATCGATCGACGCGCGACGCCGGCGCGCACGCGGCGGCGCTCGGCAGCGAGGGAGTCGACGAGGTGCTGACCGTGACGCTCGCCGGCCGAGCAGTTCGAGGCGCACGTCGCGCAGCGCGCGCTCGAGGCGCTGATCGAGCGCGAGCGGCCGGCAGCTCGTGCTCGCCGCGCACTCGATCGACGCGCTCGGGTTCGCTCCCGCGGTCGCCGCGCGCGCGGGGGCTCGGGTTCGCGAGCGACGTGACGGCGCTCGGCTGGGACGGCGGACCGGTCGCCACGCCGCGGCGCGTACGGCGACAAGCTCGTGGCCGAGTACGACTTCCCGGGCAAGGACATGCACGCTGCTGCTGCTCCGCGCCGGGACGTTCGCGCCGGCGCGCCCGGGCTCCGGCGGCGTGCGCCGCGCGCGCGGTCGAGATCGACCTGTCGCGGCGCCGCCCGCACCGAGCACCTGGGCTACCGCGAGGTCCCGGAGGGCGACGTCGACATCACCAAGGCCGAGTTCCTGCTCTCGATCGGCCGCGGCGTCGAGGACAAGGACAACATCGCGCGGTTCGAGGAGCTGGCCGAGCGAGCTCGGCGCGACGCTCAGCGTCTCGCGGCCGCTGGTCGATGCGGGCTGGATGCCCGAGCGCCCGCCAGGTCGGCCAGTCGGGCAAGACCGTCAAGCCGCGCGTGTATCTGGCGATGGGGATCTCCGGCGCGGTGCAGCATCTCGCCGGGATGCGCACCGCCGAGACGATCATCGCGGTCAACACCGATCCCGAGGCGCCGATCTTCGGCGTCGCGCACTACGGCGCCGTGGTCGACATGTTCGAGCTCGCCGACGAGCTCGAGCGGGCGCTGGGCTAGCCGGTCGCGATGCTCGCGTCGGTGGCCACGCGGCCGGTGTTCTGGCATTTCGTGGTCTGGCTGAAGGTCGTCTGGTACGTGCTCGCCGTGGCGTCGGTCGCTCGTCTTCGCATACGGCGTCGCGCGTCCGCTGGTCAAGTACCGCCATGGGCACGGCGACCAGCTGCCGCCGGCCGCGCGAGCTGCCGCGGCTGCTGCGGACGGGGCCTGCGCGAGCTGCTCGCGCACGTCACGATCGCCCGCCGCGACAGCGACCGCCGGCTGGGCGCACGGAGCGATCTTCTACGGCTTCATCGTGCTGTTCGCGGGCACGGTGATCCTCGGCTTCGACACCGACTTCACCGACCCCGTGTTCGGCTGGAACTACTTCCACGGCGGGTTCTATCTCGCCTACAAGGAGATGCTGAACGTGTTCGGCACCGCGCTGATCGCGGGCGTGCTCGTGATGATGGTGCGGCGCGCGGTGCTCCGCCCGGCCAAGCTCGACTACGCGCGTCCGGACCGGGCGCCCGGCGAGCCGCAGTTCGACCGCCGCGTCTACGAGGTCGGCGACTGGGTGTTCGTCGGGACGCTGCTCGTGATCGCGCTGACCGGCTTCCTGCTCGAGGGAGTGCGGATCGCGATGGACGCACCCGGGCTACGGCGGCGACCCAGTTCGGCGGCTGGGTCGTCGCGCAGGCGCTGACCGGCCTGCCGCCACGCGACGCTCGCCGGGCTCCGCCACGGGCTGTGGTGGTTCCACGGGCTGCTCGCGATCACGTTCGTCGCGAGCATCCCCTACACCAAGGCCGCGCACATGCTGACGAGCTTCTTCTCGCTCGTCGTTGCGCGACCCGCTGGCCGGCAAGCGGCTGCGGCCGATCCCGCCCGAGCGCGCCGCCGAGCCGGCCGGCTACGCGACGCTCGCCGACTTCAGCCCGCTGCACCTGCTCCAGCTCGACGCGTGCACGAAGTGCGGGCGCTGCCACGAGGCGTGCCCCGCGAACGCCACCGGGCGGCCGCTGTCGCCGCGCGACGTGATCCTCGAGCTGCGCGAGCAGGCCAACGCCGCGATCGCGGCCGACCGGCATCGGCGGCGTGATCGGTCAGCTGCTCGACGGCCGCGCCGACGGCGGACGGCTTCACGAAGCCGGTGATCGGCGAGGACGGCGTCCGCGTGGAGACCGTCTGGTCGTGCATGCAGTGCAACGCCTGCGTCGAGATCTGCCCGGTCGGGATCGAGCAGGCGCCGATCATCAACCAGCTCCGCCGCCGGCTGGTCGAGGAGGGCGAGCTCGACCCGAACCTCCAGTCGACGCTCGAGGTGATCCACAAGTCCGGCAACTCGTTCGGCGAGAACAGGCGCAAGCGCGGCCGCTGGACCGCCGAGCTCGACTTCGAGGTCCCGGACGCGCGCAAGCCAGCCGGTCGACGTGCTCTGGTTCGTCGGCGACTACGCGTCGTTCGACCCCCGCTCGCAGCGCGTCACGCGCTCGCTGGCGCGCCTCTTCCACGCGGCCGGGGTCGACTTCGGGATCCTCTACGACGGCGAGCGCAACTCGGGCAACGACGTGCGCCGGGTCGGCGAGGAGGGGCTGTTCGAGATGCTCGCCGAGCAGAACATCGCGACGCTCGCGGAGCTGCGAGTTCGAGCGGATCGTGACCAGCGACCCGCACTCGCTGAACACGCTGCGCAACGAGTACCCCGACCTCGGCGGCGAGCTGGACGGTGATCCACCACACGACCCTGCTGCTCGAGCTGATCGAGAGCGGCCGCCTCGAGCTCGGGCCGACGGCTCGTCCTACCGCGTCACCTACCACGACCCCTGCCACCTCGGCCGGATGAACGGCGAGTACGACGCGCCGCGTCGGATCCTCGAGCGGCTCGGCTGCACGCTGATCGAGATGCCGCGCAACCGCGACAACTCGTTCTGCTGCGGCGCCGGCGGCGGCCGGATCTGGATCGCCGACCCGCCCGGCGCCGAGCGACCCGTCGGAGAACCGGATCCGCGAGGCGGTCGGCGCTGCCCGGGGTCGAGCTGTTCGTCGTCGCCTGCCCGAAGGACGTGACGATGTACGAGGACGCGATCAAGACCTCGGGCAACGCCGAGCAAGATCGAGCTGCGCGAGCTGACCGAGCTGGTCGAGGAGGCGCTCGTCGCGGAGCGCCCGCGCTCGCCGCCGCCGGCGTGATGGCTCGCCGACCGCTGATCGGCGTCTCGGCGAGCCTGCACGACTTCGGCGATTACGGTGGCGTCGGCGTGCAGCGGCCGCTGCTCGCCGCCGGCGGCGTCCCGCTGACGCTGCCGCAGCTGCCGGACGCGATCGCGCCGGCGCTCGACGCGCTCGACGGGATCCTGCTGGCCCCTGGCCGGGACATCGAACCGAGCCGCTACGGCCAGGACCGCCACCCGTTGCTCGCCGCGACCGAGCCCCGGCGCGACGCGTTCGAGCTGGAGCTGGTCGCGGCGGCGCTCGAGCGGGGGCTGCCGATCCTCGGGATGTGCCGCGGCATCCAGGTGCTGAACGTCGCGCTCGGAGGGACGCTCGCCCAGGACGTGAGCCTGGTCGCGCCGAGCCACCCGAGCGATCCGGGATGGGCGAGCTGGAAGCTCGTCGAGGCGGCGTCGCTCGACGGCGCGCCGCCGCCGCCCCACCCCCGTCACCAGATCGCGATCGAGCCCGGCAGCGTGCTCGCGCGGGCGCTCGGCACGACCACGATCGAGGTCAACTCGTTCCACCATCAGGCGATCGACCGTCTCGGCGATGGCCTGGCGGTCGTCGCGGCGAGCGCCGACGGCGTGGCCGAAGCGGTCGAGCTGTCCGGCCGGCCCGTGCTCGCCGTGCAGTGGGAGCTCCAGGAGGAGGCCCGCGTCGACCCGCGCTTTCAGGCCGTGTTCGAGTGGTTCGTCGAGGCCGCGCGGCGGCCCCGTAAGGCGTCGTCGGCGGCGTAGGCGCGGCGATGGCGCGACCGATCGTGCTCGGGGTGGTCGGCGACTCGGGCGCCGGCAAGACGACGCTTACCCGCGGCTTGATCAGGGTGCTCGGAAGGGAGCACGCTGCGCGCCTCAACGCCGACGACTACCACCGCTACGACAGGCGCCAGCGCGCCGAGCTCGGGGTAACTCCGCTTCACCCCGACTCCAACCACCTCGATATCTTGACCCAGCACCTGCTCCACCTGCGCCGCGGCGAGCCGGTGCTGAAGCCCGTGTACGACCATCGTGACGGGACCCTGCGGCCGCCGGTGTACGTGCGCCCGTCACGATTCCTCTTCGTCGAGGGGCTGCTCAGCTACCACACGGAGACGCTTCGCACCGCCCACGACGTGCGCGTGTTCCTCGATCCGCCCGAGGAGCTGCGAAGGGCGTGGAAGCTCAAGCGCGATTGCACGAGGCGCAACTACACGACCGATGAGGTGCTCGCGGAGCTCGACCGCCGCGAGCGCGACGCGGATCGGTTCATCCGGCCCCAGCGCGAGCACGCGGACATCCTCGTGAGCTTCAGGCAAGGCGCCCACCCGGCGCACCTCGACGCCGACGTGGTGCTCCGCGACGGCCTCCCGCACCCGGACATCGCCGGCCTGTTCCCGCCGCCCGGCTCCCCCGCCGGCCCGTCGGTGGTGCGCCGCGCACACGATCTCGTGCTCCGGATCCCCGGGGACATCGACTCGGCCTACGCGACCGAGCTGGAGGAGACCGTGTGGGCGCGGATGAGCTTCGCGAACCATTTGCGCGTCCGCCGGCTCGGCGAGCTCACCGTGGGCACCGACCTCCATCGCTCGGACTCGCTCGCGCTGGTGCAGGTTCTGATCGTCTACCACCTGATGTGGGGCCGGCTGGATCAAACCGCCGGCGGCAAGACGGCCCGTGCACCGGCGGGCCGGACGTCTGGCGACGACTCCGCGCTTTTCCTATAGTTCGGACGCCGAACATGGCGGTTACCCTAACCCAGCTGGCTGCCTTTCTCGCCGTCGCCAGGCGGGGATCGGTGACGGCTGCGGCCGAGGAGCTCGTGGTCACCCAGCCATCGGTCTCGGCGGCGGTCTCGGCGCTGGAGCGCGAGCTCGGCGTGCAGCTGACGGAGCGCGCGGGGCGTACGCTCGCGCCGACGGCCGCCGGGCGTGCATACGCGCCGTACGCCGCACACGTGATCGGCCTGCTCGAGCGCGGTCGCCGCGCCGCCCGCGAGGCCGCCGCGCCCGGGCCCCAGACGCTGCGCGTGAGCGCAGTGACGACCGCGGGCGAGCACCTGGCGCCGCTGCTGCTGCAGGCGTTCCGCGTGCAGCACCCCGAGGTTGAGGTGAGTCTCGACGTCGGCAACCGCGACACGGTGTTCGCACGGCTCGTCGACCACGCGGTCGACGTCGCGATCACCGGCCGGGTGCCCGACGACTCCGGCCTGCATGGCGAGCGGTTCGCCGACAACGAGATCGTTTTGATCACCGATCCCTCGGACCCGCTCGCACGACGCCGCTCGGTCGCGATCGAGGAGCTCGGCTCCAGGCGCTGGCTCGTCCGTGAGCCGGGCTCGGGCACGCGGATCATGTGCGAGGAGTATCTGGTGGGGCGCGGGCTCGCCCCCGAGCTGCTGACGCTCGGCTCGAACGGGGCCATCCGGCAGGCCGCGCGGGTCGGGCTCGGAGTCGCGCTGATCGCGCGGGTCGCGGTTGAGCTCGAGCTCGAGCACGGGCTGCTCGGATTGATCCGGGTACGCGGTGGACTCGCGCGGCGCTCCTGGTATGTGGCGCGCTCGGGCGTCGGCCCGGTGCCGGCGGCGGTCGAGCAGTTCACCCGGTTCGTGCACTCGCCGGCGGCGCGTCGAGCGCTGACAGGCTGACGTCGCGTCCCGCGCCGCGAACGCGCTCGACGGTCATGCGACGCTACGCGGCCGCTGGCTCCATCGCGCCGGCGAGCACCGCCTCGAGCGCATCGAGCACGGCCTCGGCCGTGTCCTCTGTGGCGTTCGGTCCCATCAGCCCGATCCGCCAGATCGACGGGGCGTCCGGGCCCAGCCCGCCACCGACTTCGATCCCGTGCTCACGGAGCAGCCGCGTCTGCACCGAAACCCGATCGACGGCCTCCGGTACGCGCACCGCCGTCAGCGGCGCGAGCTGGCGCCATGGGTCAGCCAGCAGCTCGAGGCCGAGCGCCCGTAACCCGTGCTGGAGGTAGCTGCCCGCCGAGAGATGGCGGCGCCAGCGCGCATCGAGCCCCTCGATCTGGATCTGGCGAAGCGCCTCGTGCAGCGCGTAGATGTGGAGGATCGGCGCGGTGTGATGATAGGCGGCGGGACGCTGCACCCAGTAGCGCCGCAGCAGCTCGAGGTCGAGCGAGAACGGCACCGTGTGCGTGCGGTGCGCGAGCCGCCGCTGGGCGCGCTCGGACAGCGCCACGGGCGCCATCCCGGGCGGCGCGCCGAGGCATTTCTGGGTGCAGGCGAACGCGTAGTCGATCCCGAACCGCTCGAAATCGAGCTCGATTCCGCCGAACGAGGTGACGCAGTCGGCCATCAGCAGCACGTCGCGGTCTCCCAGGCTCGCGCCGAGCTGCTCGAGCGGGTGCTCGACCCCGGTCGAGGTCTCGGCATGGACCACCGCGACCATGCTCGCCTCGGGGTGCTCGTCGAGCGCCGCAAGCAGCCGCTCGTTCGGCACCGCCTCTCCCCAGTCGACCTCGACGTCCACGACACGCAGCCCGGTGGCGCCTGGCGATCTCGGCGATCCGGCGGCCGAAGAAGCCGCACTCACCGACGACCAGCGTCTCCCCGGGTCCAAGCAGGTTGACGATCCCCGCCTCCATCGCGGACGTGCCGGTAGCCGACAGCGGCAGCACCAGCGTCTGTTCAGAGGCGCGCCACGTGCGGCGCAGTAGCTCCACCACCTCGAGCAGGATTTCGTGCATGTCCGGGTCGAGATGGCCGAGCATCGGACGCCGCATCGCGTCGAGCACACGCGGGTCGGGGTTCGTCGGCCCGGGCCCGCAGAGCAGGCGAGCCGGCGGGTCGAGCTGATCGAGGACGAGGGGCGATCCGGACACGGACTCAGCTTGGCGCAGTCCTTGTTCGAGTGCAACCTAAGAATTCAGCGATATTCATCGAGATCTCTTTATGTATCGAGCGCTCCTGAGACGCATGAAAATTCATCTAAGGACGCTTGCCAGAACCGGGCGACGCTGCTCTATTGCCGCGTATGACCGAGCCACGACTGCACCGCTCAGAGCTCGCCGTACCGGGCAGCAACGTGCGCATGCTCGAGAAGGCGCCCGCGCTCGGCGCCGACATCATGATGCTCGACCTCGAGGATGCGGTTGCATCGGACGAAAAGGACGCGGCACGCCGGAATGTGATCGACGCGCTCCGCGAGCATGACTGGTCGCGATGCTCGACGTCGGTCCGGATCAACGGGCTCGACACGCACTACTGCTACCGCGACATCGTCGACGTGGTTGAGCAGGCCGGGGAGCACGTGGACACGATCCTGATCCCGAAGGTCTCGTGCGCGGGGGACGTGCATCTTGTCGCGACCCTGCTGTCCCAGATCGAGGCGGCCACGAGGCTGGAGCGCCGGATCGGGATCTCGGTTCTGATCGAGACCGCGATCGGGATGGTCAACGTCGACGAGATTGCCAGGGCCTGCCCAGAGCGAATGGAGGCGATGGTCTTCGGCGTCGCCGACTACGCCGCCTCGATCCAGAGCCACACCACCTCGATCGGCGGAATCGACCCCAACTACGCGGTCGGCCCAGACCTCGGTGACCAGTGGCACTACCCGCTGTCGCGGATCGCGGTCACGTGCCGGGCGCACGGTCTGCGGCCGATCGATGGTCCCTACGGCGACTTCACCGACTCTGCCGGATACCTGTCCTCGGCCCGGCGCGCCTCCGTGCTGGGGTACGAGGGCAAGTGGGCGATCCATCCTTCACAGATCCCACTCGCCAACGACGTGTTCACCCCCCAGGAGCACCTGATCGAGCGCACCCACCGGATCATCGCCGCGATGCGCGACGCCGCGCGCGAGGGCAAGGGCGCGGTTTCGCTGGACGGGCGGCTGATCGATGCCGCATCGATCCGCATGGCGGAGAAGCTGCTGGCCAAGCTCGAGCTGATCGAGCGGCGCGACGCTCAGGACCGAGGTCGCGTCTTGGTCGTGTCGTAGAGCGGGAACGGCGCGACCGTCGCGCCGACCGTGCCGTCGTCGAGCGCGACGTCGACCCGCTGGCCCTCCTTGACGAGCCCTCGGTCGATCGACGCCATCGCGATCACCTCACCGAACGTCGGGCTGGTGCATGGGCTGCGAACGATCCCAGCCTCGCCGCCGTCGACCGTCACCGCCGCACCGTACTCGGGAACCTCGTCGCCGTCGATCCGCAGCGTCGTGAGCAGTCGCGGCGTCCCCTCTGCGACGATCCGCTCCAGCGCCTCGCGGCCCACGAAGTCGCTGTCGGAGCCCAGCTTGATCACGTTGTCGAGCCGGACCTCAAACGGGTCGGTCTGATGCGGGAAGTAGTCGATGTCGGGAAACAGGAGCCCGGATTCGATCCGCAGCGTCTCGATCGCCGACAGCCCGATCGGCTTCAGGCCGTGCGGCGCGCCCGCTCGGACGACCGCGTTCCACAGCTCCGTCGCGTCCTCCGGCTGGCAGTAGAGCTCGAAGCCAAGCTCGCCCGAGTACCCCGTCCGCGACAGCCACACGGGCACGCCGCCGACGGTGACACCGTCGGTGACGAACCGGAAGTAGCGCAGCGCGTCGACGTCGGCGCCCTCCGTGATCGGGCGGAGCACCTCCCGCGACGAGCGGCCCCTGGACCTGGAGGTGGGGCATCTCCGCCGTCACGTCCTTCAGCTCCACGTCGAGGTCCCTGTCGGACGCGACCTTCCGGAACCAGTCGAGGTCGGAGTCATAGCTCGTGATCGAGAAGCAGTGCCCGGGGCCGACGTGGAAGACCGTTCCGTCCATGATCATCTTCCCGTCGTCGTCGCAGATCGCGCCATAGCGCACCTGCCCGACCTCGAGCGCGGCCATGTCGTTCGTGAACAGCGCGTCGGCGAGCGCGAGCACGTCGCCGCCGCGCATATCCCACTTTCGCAGCGGCGACTCGTCCCAGACGTTGCACGCCGTCCGGGTCGCCTGATGCTCCGCGACCGGATCGCCGAAGTCCGCGGCCCAGGCCCAGCCCTCCCAGTCCGTCCAGGTCGCGCCCGCGTCGCGCTGCACGTCGTCGAACGCCGTTCGATGCAACTCGGTCGTGGACAACTCTTTTCACCGCCCGTCGTGAATCAATTTGTACAGCGACGCACTTATACAGCACGGCCCTGCGGCCGGGCAAGTCAGCTCGAGTCGCTCCACGAGCTCTCAACCGACCAGGCCTTGCGTCGTTGTACCTATTTGTCTATAGTGCCGCCGGCTCAACCCGGTGAGAGGGACAACATGAAGAGCAGCCTTGAGATCGCCCAAGAAGCCGAGCTAGTACCGATCGAGCAGATCGCGGAGCGCTCCGGACTCGAGCCGGACGAGGTCGAGCCGTACGGCCGCTACAAGGCGAAGCTCTCGCTCTCGGTGATCGACCGGCTCGCCGAGGTACCCGACGGCAAGCTGATCTGCGTAGCCGGGATGACGCCGACGAGGGCCGGCGAGGGCAAGACGACGACGCGGTCGGCCTGACGCAGGGGCTCGGCGTGATCGGCAAGCGCCCGTGCTGTGCCTGCGCGAGCCGTCGCTCGGGCCGGTGTTCGGGATCAAGGGCGGCGCGGCGGGCGGCGGACTGACCCAGGTCGTCCCGATGGAGGACCTCAACCTCCATTTCACCGGCGACATCCACGCGATCGGCGCGGCCAACAACCTGCTCGCGGCGCTGCTCGACGCCTCGATCCTCCACGGCAACCCGCACAAGATCGACGCGCTGCGGATCGGCTGGCGCCGCGCCGTCGACATGAACGACCGCGCCCTGCGTCAGATCGTGCTCGGCCTCGGCGGACGTCCGAACGGCTACCCGCGTGAGACCGGGTTCGACATCACCGCGGCCTCCGAGGTGATGGCGATCCTCGCGGTCGCGCGCGACCTGCACGACCTGCGCCGCCGGCTCGGCGCGATCACGGTCGCCTACTCGTACGACGGCGCCAAGCCGGTCACCGCCGAGGATCTCGGCGCCGCGGGCGCGATGACCGTGCTGCTGAAGGACGCGATCAAGCCGAACCTGGTCCAGACGCTCGAGGGCCAGCCGTGCCTGATGCACTGCGGCCCGTTCGCGAACATCGCGCACGGCAACACGTCGCTCGTCGCCGACCTGATCGGCCTGAAGCTCGGCGACTACGTGGTGACCGAGTCGGGGTTCGGCTCGGACATGGGGATGGAGAAGTTCTTCGACATCGTCTGCCGGGTGGGGAACCTCCGCCCGAGCGCCGTCGTGCTCGTCTGCACCGTGCGCGCGATCAAGCACCACGGGGGAATCGAGGATGATCCGCGGGTCGACCGGGAAGCTGGGATCGCGGCGTCTGGAGCGCGGCATCGCGAACCTCCGCCGCCACCTCGGGATCGTGAGCGAGTTCGGGTTGCCGTGCGTGGTCGCGGTCAACCGCCGCCCCGGCGACACCGACGAGGAGGTCGAGCTCGTGCAGCGGTTTGCGCTCGAGGCCGGCGCGTTCGCGGCCGAGGTCAACGAGGGCTTCGAACGCGGCGGCGCGGGCGCCGCGGCGCTCGCGGAGGCGGTCGTCGACGCGTGCGAGCAGCCGAACGAGTTCGGCTTCATGTACGACGACGACGACTCGATCGAGGCGAAGATCGAGACGGTCGCGCGGCGCGTGTACGGGGCCAAGGACGTGTTCTTCTATCCGGCAGCCGAACAGCGCATCCGCAAGTTCGAGTCCGACGGCCTGGGGCGGCTGCCGATCTGCATGGCGAAGACGCACCTGTCGCTCTCCGCGGATCCCGCGCTGCTCGGAGCGCCCGAGGACTTCACGCTTCCGGTCCGCGACATCCGCGCGTACACCGGCGCCGGCTGGCTGGTCCCGCTGTGCGGCGACATCCAGCAGATGCCGGGCCTGGGCAAGACGCCGGCGGCGCTCAACGTCGACATCGACGCGGACGGACGGACGGTCGGGCTGTTCTGACGCTCGTGCTGCGGCGCGCGTGAGGCTCGGGCCCGGACGTCCTTCCGAATCGTGCGCCGCCGCCTCTGATCGGGTCCGCGGCCTGCGCAATACTGTTGCCGATGACGCAACCAACGCCGCGCACTCGAGCCGACGGCGGGGCCGGCCGCGCGGACACCCGCCGTGGGCCGCGTCCCGTCACATCGGTGTCGCGCGCGCTCGCGTTGCTCGAAGAGCTCCGCGACAGCGAGCACGGCCTGGGAGTAAACGAGCTCGCACGCCGGATCGGCGTCAACGCGAGCACCGCCTCCCGGCTGCTCGCCACGCTCGAGGCCGCCGGCATGGTGCAGCGCAGCGGCCACGGTCCGTACCGGCTCGGACTCGCACTGGTGACGCTCGCCGACCGGGTCCTCTCCCGCCTTGACCTGCAGCCGCTCGCGCGGCCGATTCTGCTCGACCTGATGGAGCGGACCGGCGAGACGGCCACGCTGTCGCTTCCCGGCGAGCGCGAGGCGATCACGGTCGACTCCGTGCCCTCCCGCTCGAGCGTCGTCAGCATGGCGAGGCTCGGTCGCCCGAGCATCTCGCACGCGACCGCGGTCGGCAAGGTGATGCTCGCGTTCGGCGGCGGTCCGCTACCGCGCGAGCACGATCTCGTCCCGCTGACCAGCAGCACGATCACCGACCGCGCCGAGCTCGCGGCCGAGGTCAGGGCGGTCCGCGAGCAGGGCTACGGGGTGGTTCACGGCGAGCGCGAATTCGACGTCAACGCGATCGCGGCGCCCGTCGGCGACCGGAACGGAGGGCTCGCCGCGATCCTCGGATTACAGGGGCCGGCGGGGCGCCTCGACGATCCCACGCGGCAGCTCCCGGTCCTGCTCGAAGCTGCCGCCACCCTTACGCGCGCGCTCGGCGGCACGCCTTCAGCATTCAGGGAGACGCCCGGCTCGTGGCCAATGTCCTGATCCGTGACGCCGACCCGGACCGGGATGCCGGCGCCTGCGCCGCGATCTACGGCCCGTTCGTCGGCGACACGGTGATCTCGCTGGAGGAGATCGTGCCGGACGCGCGCGAGTTCGCCGAGCGGATCAACCGCACCTCGGCCACACATCCGTGGCTGGTGGCGGAGGTCGATGGCGTGGCCGTCGGATTCGCGTACGCCTCGCGGCACCGGGCGCGGGCGTCGTATCGCTGGGCGGCGGACGTGGCCGTCTATCTCGACCCGGCGCACCACCGACGAGGCATCGGGCGGGCGCTGTACGGTGCGCTGTTCGGGTTGCTCGAGCGCCAGGGGATCCAGGTCGCGTGCGCCGGGATCACGCTCCCCAACGCCGCGAGCGTCGCCCTGCACGAGACCTGCGGCTTCGAGCCGGTCGGCGTCTACCGCCGGATCGGCTGGAAGTTCGGCGAGTGGCGCGACGTCGGCTGGTGGCAGCTGCAGCTGGCGCCCGCGAACGACGCCGCCCCGGCCGAGCCCGGGCCGCCGGCCAGGCTCGCGGGCGCGTAGTCGAGCTCAGGCCTCGTCGAACCGCGGGAGCGGCGCCCGCTTCGAGATCGTGGTCGACCGGCTGAGCGCGCTTCGGACCACCCGCCAGATCGCGACGTCGGGCCAGGCCAGCGTCCCGAACAGCGCGAGCAGCACGAGGTCACGGGCGATCACCGCCCACGACTCGAGCGGGAGGAACTCCTTCAGCTCGACGAAGTTCTGCGGGAACCACACCTGGGTCAGCGCCATCGCGAGCGCAAGCAGTCCGATCGCGGCGAGTCCGCGACGCCCGGGGACGATCATCACGAGCGGCACCAGCCAGATCAGGTACTGCGGGGAGAGGACGCGGTCGAAGATGATGAACGCGCAGACCGCGGCGGTGCTCGCCACCACCAACCGCTCCTTGGTCGCCTTGCCGGCCGCGTACACGCCCCACACGCCGACGATCGCGATCGCCTGAATGCATGCTCATCACCGAGGCGAACTGCATCGGCGGGTGCCCGTCGAGGTTGTCGGACCCGTGCGTGAAATAGACGTGCAGGTGCGTGCCGAGGACCTGGTGGGCGAACAGCCAGATCGTCGCGCCGAGGCTCTCGATCTGGAGCGGGCGCCCGGACTGGTTGACGATGCTCGCCCACACCCCGTGCGGCGACGCGATCACGAACGGCAGGAACCACGCGATCACGGCGATCAGGAACACGCCGAGGGACTCGAGCGCCCGCCGCCGGCCCTCGTTGCGCCACGCGTAGATCAGCGCGATCGGGAGGATCACGATCGGGAACGCCTTCGCGGCGAAGCCGAGCCCCAGGAACGCAAAGCCGGTCCGGGTGCTGCCGAGCCAGATCGCGGCGACCGCCGCGATCGTCAGCAGCGTCGGCCACAGGTCGTACCGCGAGAGGATCACCGATCCCATCAGTACGGGCATCAGCGCCCCGAGCGCGACGCCCGCGATCAGCCGGCGCAGCTGCGGGCGCTGGTCGACGAGCACGGCACGCCGCGAGGCCGACGGCGGCCATTCCGAACAGGAGCATCTCCAGCTGGAAGATGTGGGTGTAGGAGGCGAACGACGTGCCGGCGAACAGCCCGGGGAGCAGGAACACCGGGAGCGCCAGGGGCGGGTAGACCTCGGCGAAGTCCCGATAGGGGACCAGCCCGCGCTTCATCATCCCCGCGTAGTGCGCGTAGATCGGGGTGTCGAGCATCTGGCCGACGGTGAAGCGCCCGTGGTGGATGATGATCCACGAGATCACGAACCCGCCGATCGCGCTCAGCACTGCGATCCACGTCCAGTAACTGCGTAGCGACTCTCGTGTCGGCGGTGCGGGCAGCCGTCGGCGCACCCCCAAGCTGAAGATTCACGGGGGGAATTTTGACCAAGCTCTCTTTAGCGGTTCGTAAAGCCCGCGTTAGGTTCCAGGGGGCGCCGGACCCCGGAGGAGGGTGTCGGGGGGCCGTCAGCGCGGTTCCCCCTCCCCCTCTTCGAGCAGCAGCGCCAGCGTCGGACAGGCGTCGACAGCGCGCATCGCGAGGCCCAGCAGCTCGGGCGGGACCTCGGGCTCGTCGATGATCGGGTAGCCCCAATCGTCGAGCCGGATCAGCTCGGGCAGCAGCTCCGCGCACAGGCCGTGCGCCTCGCAGGCGATCGGGTTGACGCGCAGCCGAGCGCTCATCGCGCGCTTCTCCTGACCGCTCGCCGTCGCGCGCCCGCGGCCTCCCTGACCGTGTGCCCGCCCAGCGGCAGGCCCGCGGGGACCGCGCCGCAGCGCTCGCGGCGGTGCGACTCGATCTCCTCGCGCGAACACCGACACCGCGCTGGCCACGAACCGCACGGCGCCGTCGGGGTGGTGGCAGGCGCCGCGCCCGCGGACCTCGGACGCCCATCGCAGCACGCGGTCACGGTCGCGCTCGCGGGCGGTCCCCGCCGCCAGCGCGCCCATCGCGTCGGCGATCGCCCGCAGGCCGAACGTGCACGGGCCGCACTGGCCGGCCGACTGTGCCGCCAGGTAGTCGATCACGCGGGCGCTCTCGTGCAGCCCGCAGGCGCTCTCGCCGAGCGCGATCAGTACGCCGGACCCGAGCGAGCACCCGACCGAGCGCAGATCCTCACGCGCGAGCCGCAGCCGCATCGCCTGCGACGCCTCGACCCAGGTGCCGAAGTAGCCGCCGACGAGCAGCGCCCGCAGCGGCTCGGTGGCGCCGCCCGCGGCCGCGATCAGATCGGTCATCGGGGTGCCGAACGCGAGCTCGTAGACGCCCGGGCGCCGCGACCGCGCCGGAGATCGTGACCAGCGCCGAGCCGGGATCGGCGCTCGTGCCGAGCTCGCGATACCAGTGCTCGCCGAAGCGCGCGACGAGCGCGATCTGCGCGAGCGTCTCGGGGTTCTGGATCAGCGTGGGGCGACCGCGGTAGCCGCGCTCGAACGGGCGCGGCGGCACGAACGTCGGGCAGCTCGGGGCCGCCGTTGAGGTAGTGGACGACGGCGCTCTCCTCGCCGGCGACGTATCCCTCCGGCGCGGTCGACGAAGTCGATCGCGCACGGGGTCGGAGCGGACCGAGACCGCTCCCTCGAGCGCCTGCAGCGAGTCGACCGCGCGCTCCCCGAGCTTGACGATCACCTCGCGTGCACCCACGGCGCCGGCCGCGAGCACGGCGCCGTCGAGCACCAGGTGGGGCATCCGCGAGAGCAGCAGCCGGTCCTTGGCGCTGGCGGGCTCGGTCTCGGAGCCGTTGACGATCACCGCCGAGACGCGCCTGCGCGCCCGCCACCGCCCGGAGCTTGCGGGCGGTCGGGAAGTCGGCCCCGCCACGGCCGCGCAGGCCGCTTCGCTCGATCGACTCGATCAGCTCGAGCGGGCTGCGGTGCGGGAGCTCGCCGTGCACGCGCGCGTGCTCGGCGAGCGTCATCGGCGCCCCGCTCGGGTCCAGCCCCGCGAGCAGCCGCGGGAGTCCGGGATGTCCCTCGAGCCAGCTCGTCATCAGCGCGCTCCCGTCGGGGCGCCGGTGACCGTGCCGGTGACCGCGCCGCTGTTCTGGTCGATCGCGAGCGTGCGCGTGGAGCACGACGACGGAGCCCGAGGCGTCGGTCACCTGCGGCGTCGAAGCGGTCCCCGACCAGCGAGGTGACCCGCCCGACCATCGCCGAGGGCATCCCCGGAGCGGTCAGGTCGACCTGGCTGCCGGTCAGCGACAGCCCGCCCTCGGGCAGCGGCGCGCCGCCGAGGCGCACCCGCATCTGCCCGCTGACGCTCGCCGCCGAGGCGGAGGCTGAGGTCGACGATCGCTCCGCCCGACGCCGCGGACTGGCGACGCGCTCCCGGAGAGCGTCGCGGAGAACGGCCGGTCGAGCGGGCCCCTTCGCACACGCTAGCGCGGACCGGCTGGGCGCGCCGGCGAGCCGTGGTGGGCGCCGAGCAGCGACGGCCGGCGTGCCCGCGCGCGCCGCCCACCCCTTCTGCGAGCGGACCGGCGAGCGTGAAGATCGCGATCCCGAGCGGCGTGGCGACGTGACAGCGCGGTCGCGCCGGTGCGGATCCCCGAGGTCGCGCCCGCCGCCCGCGGCGATCCGGACGAGCGCCGCGATCACCACCGCCGCGACGCACGCCGACCGTCAGCACCAGCATCCACCACGACTTCACGTCGCTCCCGGTGCCGAGCCCGTGCAGCACCGCGACCGGCCAGCTGGCGTACGCGAGCCAGTGCACCGCCCGCCAGGAGCGGTAGCCGAGCCGCCGGCGCACCAGGCTGGTCACCACCAGCGCGATCAGCAGGTCGAACGACAGCGTGCCGAGCCCGAGCCACAGCGGGCGGTAGGGCGACAGGAACGGGATCACCCCGTCGAGCAGGGTGATCGGCGCGAACCCGTCGAGCACGCTGGTGATCACGTGCAGCGACGACCAGCGACGATCACGAGCAGCGAGGTGTCGCGGTGCAGCGCGTCGATCGCGAACCGCGGCCAGCGCGGCGCGGCCGAGAAGCGGATCGAGCCGAGGATCCCGAGCACCACGCTGACGGTCAGCAGCAGCAGCGCGACGGCCCCGGTCGACCGCGTCAGGTACCAGTAAGCGCTCGGGCCGAGCGTCGCCGCGTCGAGCGTCAACCCGGCTCACCTCCGCGCAGCGGCAGCTCCTCGCCCTCGGCGGGCCAGCCGGCCACGTGCGTGACCGTCCCGTCCACCGCGACGAGCCTGCTCGGGAGCCCCAGCGACTGAAGCCACGGCAGCGCGCGCTCGCCGCGGACGATCGTCGCGGTGCTGGCGATGTTGGCGTCAAGGCAATTGACGGCGGTCACGCTCACCGTCCGCCACACGCTCGCGACCGAGTTCCCCGTTCGCGGGGTCGACCAGGTGGTGGGCATGTCCGGCGGCGGTCCGCCAGCGGCGCACGGCGGTGCTGGAGGTCGCGAGGCCGCCGCGATCGCAGCGAGATCCACTGCCCGGGCGCCGACGCGTCGGCGCGGTGATCGTCGGTCACCCGCACCCGCCAGCCGTCGGCCGGCGCCGGCCCCGGCGAGCGCGATGTCGCCGCCGAGCGAGACCAGGACGCCGCAACCCGCCGCCCGCGCGGCCTCGTCGGCGGCGCGATCGCAGGCCAGCGCCTTGGCGGTCGCGCCGAGGTCGAGCGTCACTCCCGCGGGAACGCGAACCGTGCCCGACTTCGCGGTCGACCTGGACCGTGCGCCAGCCCGGCACCGCCGCGACGCGCACCGGCGCGATCGCGGTTCCGGCGCGGACGGCCTCGAAGTCGCGGTCGTAGCCGAGCGCCACGAGCGCCTCGCCGACGGTCGGATCGACGTCGCCGTCGGTCAGCCGAGCGGCGCGGAGCGCGGCCTCGACGGCGTCGAGCAGCAGCGCGCTCACCCGTACCGCGCTGCCGGCCGCGGCGTTGACCGCGGCCAGCTCGGAGTCGTCGCGAAACCGCGAGCAGGCGCGGTCGAACGCGTCGACGACGCGGCTCGACCGCCGAGCGCGCGGGGCCGAGCGCCCGTGGATCGGTCACCACGACGGTGGCGGTGCTCCCGAGCGCCGGGAAGCTCACCTGCTGCTCGGTCATCTCGGCCTCCGTGGCTTTGCTCAGGAGCCGCCCGAGACGACGGCGCCGCCCCCGCTGGACGGCGCCGGCGCGGGCGCCGGCTGCGGCGCTGCCTGCTGGGGGGCCGAACTGCGGAGCGGAACCCTGCGGGCTCGAGTCGGACGGGGCCGCCTGTGGCGCCTGGTTCGGCGACCTGGAGGCCGAGCTGGGCGGGGCCGGCCGGCGCGGGCAGCTGCGGCGTCCCGGAGGTCGAGCCTGTCGTGGCCAGGCTCGCGGCGGGCGCCGCTGACCCCGGTCTTTGCGCCGAGCGACTTTCCCGGGCAGCAGCGACCGAGGCGAGCGCGGCGAACGCCGGCCGTCAGCGCGGCCGCGCCGGCGAGCATCCACCGCCGGGTGCGGCTGATCCGGGCGAGCGCCGCGTCGCGGGCCAGCGCCGCTAGCGCCGGAGTCTCGCGCGCTCGCCGCTGTTCTGTCATTACGGCCCATGGTCGCAATGATTGCCAAGACAATCAGCTTTCAGTAAGCGAAGTATGAGAATTCGCCTACCCGTCGGGGGGTCGCTCGAGCCGGCCGCGCCGGGAGCTCGATCGAGAAGGTAGAGCCCTCGACCGCGACACGACCCCGGTGGCGCTCGACGATCGCCGCCACGATCGAGAGCCCCAGCCCGGAACCGGGGCGCTCCGCGGTCGCGGGGCCTCGCCAGAACCGCTCGAACACTCGCTCGCGCTCCTCGGGCGTCGGCCCGGGTCCCTCGTCGCTGACGCTGAGCACCGCCGACGCGCCCGTGACGGCGGAGCTCGACCGTCACCGGCCCCACCGTCAGGGCCGTGCACGAGCGCGTTCTCGACGAGGTTCTCGACCGCCCTGGCGAGCGCTTCGGAGTCGCCGTCGACCGCGACCGGCTCGACCGCGCCGCGTCGCAGCCGCGCCATCCGCCGTCGTACCCGGCGAGCACCGTGTCGAGCACCGAGTCGAGCTCGACCGGACGCGGCTCCTGGGCGACGGCTCCGACCCGCTCGAGCACGAGCAGGTCGTCGACCAGCCGGGCCAGCCGCGCGGCGTCGCGCTCGAGGTCGGCGATCACCTCCGGGCTCGCCCCGTGGCGCGCGATGTACTCGACGTTTCCGCGCAGCGAGGTGACGGGGGTCCGTAGCTCGTGCGAGGCGTCGGCGAGGAACCGGCGCTCGTTCTCGCGGGAGCGCTCGAGCGCGCCGAGCATCCGGTTGAGCACCCCGGTCAGCTGCGCCGATCTCGTCGCCGCTGCCGGTCTCGGGGAGCCGCCGCGACGGATCCGCGGTGCGCTCGATCTCCTCGCCGGCGGCCGCCAGCCGCCTGAGCGGGCGAAGCCCCCCGCCGGTCAGAGCCGATCGCCGCCAGCATCGCGATCAGCGCGGCCCCGGCACCGCTCAGCGCGACGATCAGGCCGAGGTGCCCGATCGTGTGCTGCGATGTCGGTCGGTCTGCGAGGCGACCAGCACGGCGCCGCCCGACGCTGCGCCCGATCCCTGCGCGATCGGCGCCGCGTACAGCCGATACGGGCTGTCGTCGATCTTGATGTCCTCGTATCCGGTCGCGCCCGGCGCTGATCGCACGCCGGGCGAGCGGATCCTCGGGCAGCACGTTCGCCCCCAGCGCCAGCGAGCGAGCGACGATCCGCCCGCGCGAGTCGAGCACCTCGACGACGATCTGCCGGCCCGAGACCGGGCTCTCGAGCGCGCCCGGGGCGGTCAGGACTGCGGGCGCAGACACCGCCAGCTCGGAGACCTGGAGCGCGCGCTGCGCGCAGCGCGCTGTCGAGCGAGCTGCGCAGCTCGTGCCGGACGAGCAGGACCGCGGCGACGCCGAACAGCGCCACCGCGGCGACGATCGACGCCGCCCGCGGCGAGCACGAGCCGCGCCCGGAGCGAGCGTCGGATCAGGTTCACGGCGACCGCCCTCCCTCGGCGCCAGGGCCTCAGGCCCGCAGCGCGAACCCGGCTCCCCTGATCGTGCGGATCAGCGGCGGCTCGCCGAGCTTGCGGCGCAGCCGCGTCACGTAGCGGTCGACCACGTTGGGCTCGGCGGCGCCGTCCCAGATCTCCTCGATCGCGCTGGTCGCGCGTGACCACGCGGCCGGGCTCGCGCAGCAGCAGCTCGAGCAGGTCGGACTCGCGCCCGGTCAGCTCGATCGGGCGGCCCGCGCGCGTCGCGCTGCCGTGCGGCGACGTCGAGCACCAGGTCAGCGTAGGAGAGGACGGAGCGCGGCTGGCCGCGTTCGGCGGGTCAGCGCGCGCAGCCGCGCGATCAGCTCCTGCACCGCGAACGGCTTGACCAGGTAGTCGTCGGCGCCCGCCTCGAGCCCCGCGACCCGATCGGGCACGGCGTCGCGGGCGGTCAGCATCAGGATCGGGGTCGGGAGGCCCTTGGCTCGCAGCCGCCTGCAGACCGCGACGCCCGTCGAGCCCCGGCATCGCCACGTCGAGCACGATCACGTCCGGCGCGGAGCGCTCGGCCGCGACCAGCGCGGCGCCGCCGTCCGCCGCGACCGTGACCTCGAATCCCTCCGCCGCCAGCGTGCGCTCGAGCATCCGCCGCAGCGGCGGATCGTCGTCGACCACGAGCACCCGCTCGCGGGGTTCAGCGCACTCAGCCACCGGCGACGTCGCGCCGCAGGAACACCAGGTACGCCGCGAACAGCGCCGGCATCCCGTACAGCGCGCAGACCCACGCGGCGCGGATGATCGGCGTCCAGTCGATCGGCGTCCGCAGGAAGCCCTGCCAGGCGTTGAACTGCGTGCTCAGCAGGTAGGGCTGGATCGCGCTCGGCCCGGGGAGGATGCCGATCAGCTGGAACAGCAGCGAGATCATCAGCGTCCCGACGACGGCCGCGGCGCTGTTGCGCGTGATCGACGAGAGCAGCAGCCCGATCGCGACGATCGTCAGGATCGGGATCAGGTACACGAGCAGGCTCGACGTACACGAGCTCGAGCGCCTTCGGCGCCGAGACGATCGTCCCCGACAGGCTCTGGAGCGAGTTGAAGCCGGACTGGATGCTGCCCGCGACCACGGCGACCGTCCCGTGAGACGATGATCGCGACGACCGCGTAGGTCGCCGCCGCGAGCGCCTTGCCGGCGAAGATCTGCCAGCGCTCGAGCGAGCGGGTGAAGACCGTCTTCAGCGTGCCGTTGTGGTCCTCGGAGGCGACGATGTCGCCCGCCACCAGCGCCGTGATCAGCGGGAACATCCACACCGCCCCGAACAGCAGGATCACCAGCGGGACGGCCAGCCCGCTCCGGGTCAGGTACGAGGAGAACGCGAAGTCGCCGCCCCGGCGGTCGTGGCGGAAGTGGATCGCGAGCACGAACAGGATCGGGACGAGCGCCGCGGCGCCGAGCCCGAGGTAGGTGCGCTTCTGGTAGCGGAGCTTGGTCAGCTCCCAGCGGTAGACGGTCGCGACGCCCGGGCCTCATCGCGCGCCCTCCAGCGCCTCCGCTGGCTCCTCGTCGGGCGCGACGGCGCCGTCGGCGTCCTCGGTGAGCGAGAAGAACAGGTCCTCGAGCGTCGCGCGTCTGCGGCGTCAGCGCCTTGATCAGCGCGCCCGCCTCGACCAGCGCCTGCGAGAGCTCGGCGACCGCGCGCGTCGTCGGCGGTGAACATGATCCGGCCCTTCTCGAGGCGGACGTCGCCGATCCCCGGCTGCGCGCGGCACACCGCCAGCGCCCGCTCGTCGTCGGTGGTCGCGAGCCGGTAGCTCATCCCGGCGGCGCGCTTGAGATCGGCGATCTCGCCCTCGTAGACGATCTTGCCGGCGCGCACGATCGCGACCCGGTTGCAGACCTCCTCGACCTCGGCCAGCAGGTGGCTCGAGAGCACGATCGTGATCCCCTGGTCGGCGAGGCGCTGGATCAGCAGTCGCATGTCGCGCATCCCGGCGGGGTCGAGCCCGGTGGTGGGCTCGTCGAGCAGCAGCAGCTTCGGGTCGCGCAGCAGCGCCGCGGCGATCCCGAGGCGCTGGCGCATGCCGTGCGAGTAGCCGCCGACCCGGTCGCCTGCGCGGTTCGAGAGCTCGACCGCCTCGAGCGCCTGGTCGATCCGCCCGGCGGCGCCGTCACCGTCGAACGCCGCCAGCAGCTCGAGGTTGCGCCGGCCGCTCAGGTAGGGATAGAAGGTCGGCGCCTCGACGAAGCCGGCGACGCCGTCGAGCGCGTGCACCGTCGCCTGCGGGTCGCGACCGAACAGCCTGACGGTCCCCTCGGTCGGCCTGATCAGCCCGAGCATCATCCGCAGCGAGGTCGTCTTGCCGGCGCCGTTGGGCCCGAGGTAGCCGTACACGTCGCCGGCGTGGACGGTCACGTCCACGCCGGCGACGGCCGTCAGCGTTCCATAGCGCTTGACGAGCCCGCGGACCTCGAGCGGCTCGGCCTCAGCTCATAGAGCCCGGGCCGCGGCGTCGGCGGCGGTGGGCGGCACCGAACCGAGCACGGTGTAGGTCACGCCGCCGCGGGTGAACCGCACGACGGTCCCGAGCGCGGTGTCGAGCTCCTGGCCGGTCGCCCCGTCGATCGAGACGGTCGGCAGGCTGACCCCCTTGGCGTGGTCGCCGTTCCCGTTGGTCAGGTTGAACTTCTGCGCGCCGGTTGCGCCGGCCGCCTGCTCGATCACCACGATCCCGCCGAGGCCCTGGCCGTAGGTGACGAGCGCGCCGTGGCGGCCGCCCGAATCGAGCAGCGAGGCCGACTGGCGCTGCAGGCCGACGAGCTTGCCGGGCGCCACCAGCTTGAACGGCACCTGGCTCGCGACCGCCTTGACGCCCGTGACCTGGGCGTGCTTCTTGGCGTGCTCCCGCTTGGTGTTCGCGTGGTCGGCCGCGGCGCCTGCGGGAGTCGAGACCGTGACAACCTTGTAGCCGCTTGGCAGCGGGACATTGAACGTGTTCGGGTCGATCGGCCCGTAGGAGACGCCGGTCGCCGCCACTTCGACCACCGGGTTGGTGTTGTCACCGTGCGCGTAGACCGCGAAGCGCAGCGGCACGCCCTTGATCGCGTCCCACGCGAGCTGGGCCTGACCGAGAAGGCCGCCGGCGTGCTTGGGCGAGACGGTCACGGTGTAGGTCGGCTGGCCGCCCGTGTCGGTCGGGACGGCGCCGCTCACGTTGATATGCCCCATCAGCTTGTTGAGGTCGGCCTGGATCTGCGCGACCGTCGGCAGCGCATCGGACTTGCCCGACTTGTCGGCCTTGGTGGAGCTCGCGGGGAGGGTCCCTTCGTAGACCGTCTGAAGCGTGGGGTCTGAGATCCGCCAGCTGGTCTTGTTGACGATCACCTCGGGGTCGCCGTTGTCGCCATACAGCTCGAGCCTCAGCTGCCCGGTGTTCGAGATCCACACCTGGCCCCGACCGCCGCTAAGCAGCGGGTCGGTCCCCAGTAGCTCGGATGCGTTGATCAGCTTGTTGGTGAAGCTGATGCTCGCGTTGATGCCCCGGACCTGGGGCGCCGTCATCGCGTCGTGGATCGCGTTGGCGAGCCGCTTGGGTTTCGGCACCGGGCCGCTCCCCTGCGCCGCGATCGCGATCGCGGTCCCGCCGCCGATCGCCACCACCACTCCCGCGATCGTCGCGAGCAGCCGCCGGGTGGAAGCCGTGCGTAGGAATCTGTTCACCATGTCCGTCTCCGTTTCGCTGCCGTGTTACCGCACATCACGGTAGGCGACAAGCTTGAAATTACTCTGACAGATGCAGCGGCTCGGCCCGGAGGCGTAGCTCCCGCTTGAGCACCTTGCCGGTCGGGTTCCGTGGGAGCTGATCCAGGAAGCTCACGTCGCGCGGGACCTTGTAGCGCGCGAGGTTGCGCTTGACGAGCTCCCGGACGGCTTCGTCGGTGAGCTCGGCGCCGGGCTTGCGGACCACGAACGCCGCGAGGCGCTGCCCGAACTCAGGGTCCTCGACGCCGATCACCGCGGCCTCCTCGACGGCAGGGTGGGAGAGCAGCAGCTCCTCGACCTCGACCGGAAAGATGTTCTCGCCGCCGGAGACGATCATGTCGTCGTCACGGCCGTCGACGAACAGCCGGCCGGCGGAGTCGAAGTGCCCGACGTCGCCGCTGCTCATGAGCCCGTCGATGATCTCCTTGCCGCCGCCGCCGGTGTAGCCGTCGAACTGGTAGCCGTTGCCGACGAAGATCCGCCCGCTGGCGCCGGCGCCCGCGCACGCGGCGCCCCTCCTCGTCGTATAGCCGGACGATCGTCCCGTACGGCGGGCGACCGGCGGTGCCGGGCGCCGCGCTGAGGTCCTCGGGTGTCGCGAACGTTGCCCACGCGACCTCGGTCGAGCCGTAGAAGTTGTAGAGCACGTCGCCGATCGACGCGCTGGGTTCGCCGCACGAGCTCGGCCCCCAGCGGCGGAGCCCGACGAGAAGATGATCCGCAGCGAGCTCGTGTCCCATCGCCCCGGCTCGGCCTCCAGCAGCGAGACGATCCGCTGGAGCATCACCGGGACCACCACGAGCACTTCGGGTCGGCGCTCAGTGATCGCGTCGAGCACGCGGTCGGGCTTGAACCGCCGCTCGACGATCGTCGTGCAGCCGAGCGTGATCGCCAGCACCATCTGGGTGAAGCCGAGCGCGTGGAACATCGGCGCGGCGATGTAGCTCGACTCACGCGAGCGGTACGGAACCTTCGACAGCAGCGCCCCGATCGGATGCAGTGAGGTGCCCTGGTGGCGCGAGCGCGCCCTTCGGCGTGCCGGTCGTCCCACTCGTCAGGAGCACCACCGACGAGGGCTCGCGCGGCTGCGGCGGGACCTGGCCCGCGTGCTCGCGCAGCAGCTGCTCGATCGTGCCGGTCGCCGGCGGGATCGTCGGTCCAGCCCAGAAGCCGGCCGTGGCGGGGCTGGATCTCCGCCATCAGCTGCTCGTACTCCTCGTCATGGATCAGCAGCGTCACGCCCTCACGGTCGCACACGTCGCGCAGCTGGGGGCCGCCGAAGTCGGTGTTCAGATAGAGCGTCCGCACGCCGAGCTTCGCGGTCGCAAACGCGGCGTCGAGGAACCCGCGGTGGTTGCGGCACAGGATCCCGACGCATTCGCCGGCGCTGACGCCGCGGGCGTGAAGCGCCGCCGCGAGCGCGCTCGAGCGACCGTCGAGCTCGGAGAACGTCAGCGAGCCTAGCTCGTCGATCAGCCCGACCCGCTCGTCGTGGCGGATTGAGGCGATCGTGATCGCGGCGCCGAGCTGGCCGAGCCGCTGTGTCGCGCGACCGATCGCGAGCGCCTTGTCGGGGCGGTCGAGCGCCAGCATCCCGGCGCGCCAGGCATGAACCGCCGAGCGCGACTCGAGCGCCGCGCGGCGCGCGAGCGTCCGCGAAGCGGATGCGACTGCTCTGCGATCAGGCATTGCGGCAAATCTACCCTCATCACGGCCTCCTCCCTTTCCGCTAGCGTCGGACGACATGTGTCGCCTGTTCGGCATGAGCGGAGGCAGGGAGCGGGTCCGGGCCACCTTCTGGCTGCTCGAGGCGCCGGATTCGCTGGCCCAGCAGAGCCGCCGCAATCCCGACGGCACCGGGGTCGGCTACTACGACGAGAACGGGGCACCGATCGTCGACAAGCAGCCACTGGCCGCGGATGAGGACCAGGAGTTCGCCAAGGAGGCGCGGGAGGTCACCTCCCGCACCTTCGTGGCTCACGTCCGTCACGCCTCCGGCAGCCCGGTCACGCTCGAGAACACGCACCCGTTCGAGCAGGAAGGCCGCCTGTTCGCCCACAACGGCGTGATCGAGGATCTGCCGGCGCTCGAGCGCGAGCTCGGCGACGCGATGTCGCTCGTCCAGGGGCAGACGGACTCGGAGCGCTACTTCGCGCTGATCACCAGGGAGGTCGAGCGCGCCGGCGACGTCGCCGAAGGGTTCGTGAGCGCCGCGCGCTGGATCGCGGAGAACCTGCCGGTGTTCGCGATCAACGGCGTCCTGATCACGGAGTCCGACGTGTACGCGCTTCGCTACCCCGACGTCCACGAGCTCCACGTGCTGGAGCGGGCGGCGGGTGGCCCGAGCGGCGATCGGAACCTGGAGCACGCCAGCGCTCGCCACGCGATCCGCGTCCACTCGGGCGACCTGGGCAGCCGCCGCTCGGTGGTCGTCGCCAGCGAGCGGATGGACGACGACGCCGGCTGGCGCGAGCTCCAATCGGGCGAGCTGGTGCACGTCGACCGGGACCTGAAGACGACCATCGAGCGGGTGATCGACGGCCCTCCGGCCCATCCGCTGACGCTCGGCGATCTGGACGAGCAGGCCGCGGCCTCGCAGCGCGCCGCCGCGCAGACTTGAGCGCCAGCCTCGTCTACCGCAGCGCGCTCGGGTACGAGCTCGTGATGCGGGCGCTGTATGGCCGGCACTACGGCGACCGGCTGCGGGCGGTCGCGGCGGAGATCCCCGACGGCGCGTCGGTGCTCGAGCTCTGCTGCGGACCGGGAACGCTCTACACGCGGTTCCTCGAGGGTCGCGTGCAGCGCTACGTCGCGCTAGACGTCAACGACCGCTTCGTCGCCGCGCTGGCGCGCCGAGGGATCGACGCGCGGGTCGCCGACCTGACGCGGTCGGACGAGCCGCTGCCGGAAGCCGAGATCGTGGTGATGCAGGCGAGCCTCTACCACTTCCTCCCGCACGCAGGGCGGATCATCGACCGGATGCTCGAAGCGGCGCGACAGCGGGTGATCGTCTCCGAGCCGGTCCGCAACCTCGCTTCGAGCGCCAACCCGGTGCTCGGACTGATCGGTCGCCGTGCGGCCGATCCGGGCGTCGGGGGCGGCGAGGGTCGCTTCACCGAGCAGACCTTGGACGAGCTGATGGAGCGCTACGGCGAGCGGATCGTGAAGACGTTCGCGATTCCTGGGGGACGCGAGCGCGTGTACGTGCTCAGCGCCCGCTGACCCGTGACCGCCGGCCGCCGCTCAGTGGTCGCCGGCGAGGATCAGGTGGACGTGCCGCGAGCGGCGTCGGGGTCGCTGGCCAACAGCTCGGCGCGTGGTCCGGGCCCCTCGGCCTCCGCATCGATCAGATACAGGGGCCGGTCCTTGACCTGCTCGAAGATCCGCCCCACGTACAGGCCGACAACGCCGACGCTCACGATGATGAACCCGGCCAGCACCAGCAGCAGGACGGCCAGGCTGGTGTATCCGGGCACGGTCTTGTCCGGCTCGATGAAGTAATCGGCGACCTCGAAGCCGGCCAGCACGATTCCCGCGAGCGCCACCGCGAAGCCGACGAACACCACCAGCCTGAGCAGCATCGTGCTGCGGAAGTACATGCCGGCGAGCGCGACCCGGACCAGCCGCTGAGGCGTGTAGCCGCTCTCGCCGTTCAGTCGGTCGTGGTGGTCGATCTCGATCGCAGTCGAGTCGAAGCCGAGCCAGTCGAGCGCGATCATGAACTCGCGGTCGCGGTCACGCAGTCGCAGGAACGCGTCGATCACCGGCCGGGAGATCAGGGAGAGGCTGCTGTACTCCGGGCGGGTCCCGCTCTCCATCGTCAGCCGCCGGTAGATGCGGCTGGTCCACCGCCGCAGCGGGGGGTGACGCCACCCGCGCCGGACCGTGCGCACGACCTCGTATCCCTCGCCTGCTGCCGCCCACAGCCGTGGGATGTCCTCGGGCGACTCCTGAAGATCGCAGTCCATCACCACGGCCCAGTCCCCCCGCGAGCTCGCCAGCCCCGCGGTGATCGCCGCGTCCTGACCGAAGTTGCGGCTCAGGCGCAGCGCGCGGACGCGCGCGTCCGCGCGGCCGAGTCGCCGCAGCACCTCCCACCCACCGTCGACGCTGCGGTCGTCGACGAACACCAGCTCCCACTCGTCGGTGACCTCGGCGACGCTTCGGGTCAGCCGCTCGTACAGCGCGTCCAGGCATCCCGCGCAGCCGTACACGGGAACGACGACGCTGAGTCGAACCCGTTCCTGCCCCGGTGCGCCTGATGGCCCGTCGTCCATCGCGCACCATTTTCCCCGGTCAGGACCGAGAATTGTTTCGATCACGTTTTATCGCCGGCGAGCCTGAGGTGGAGGCGGCGGTAGTTGAAGCCGTAGCCGGCCGAGCAGTCGAGGCCCTTCGCGCATCCGTCGAAGTTGGCGGCCCACTTCAGCCACAGATCACGGCCGTTGCGACTGATCCAAGCGACCGGGAAGCCGGCGCCGTAGCCGTTGGACGGACCGAAGTACGGCTCGTGCGCCACGAACGAGAACGGCCCCCACGGGTGTGGCGCATCGAGGATCACCAGATCGGCGCCATTGCGCCAGACGGCCGGCGGCGTGGACGAGTACGAGTAGGTGAACGTCAGCAGGTACCTGTGGATCGGCGAGTCGTAGGCCATCTGCGGATAGGTGATCCGCGAGTTCCACGCCATCACCGGGACGGCGCTCGACAGCGAGCTCGAGTAAACCGGCCAGAGCTCGCCGTTCTGGGACGTCCACCCCGAGACCCATTGCCACGACGAGGGGCTCGTCATGTCCGCGACGTCCGGGCGGCTGCGGCCCATGATCATGCCGCTGGCGTTGAACTCGCGCTCGGTGGCGACCGCGTAGGCCCAGCCATCCTGGAAGTACCCGCCCCGGCCCCGGATGACCCAGCTCAAGTTCCCCAGCGGCGCGGGGAACGCCTGGTTGGCCGACCGCCAGTGGGCACCGTGATCGAACGAGTACGCGACTCCCACCAGCCCAGCGAAGGGACCGTTGGCGTTCCAGTTCCAGTTCTGCTCCTGGGTCGCGTAGAAGACGTGGTTGGCGGCCAGCAGGCCGGCCGAGTAGTACGGCCCCAGCGGCCCCGACCACAGCGAGCCGTCCCGGTGGATCTGGGTCAGCGTGTGCGGCGGCGGGTCGTTGGGATCGCCGACGTGCCGCAGCTGGATCTTGGGCGGCTGCCCGGTGATCCGCGCGAGCGACTGGCGCCACAGCCCACCGGGCAGCTGCACGTCCGTCCCCCCGTCGTCGATCATCGTGTACTGGTCGTCGTCGTCGGCCCAAACCGTCGGCAGGATGTCTCCCCACTGGTTGGCCGGCGGCCCGTAACGCTGGCTCGTCCAGCTTGCACCCACGATCAGCTTGCTCGGGGCAAACGGCGTGATGTCGCGCGTCGAGAGCGCCGCGCGCGCGATCGGTGAAGCCAGCAGCGCGGCGGCGAACGCGAGCGCGGCGGCCACTGCGAGCGCGGCGGCCACCGCAAGCGCGTCGGCCGCTGACTGCGTGACCCGACCCAACCGCTGCTGTTCGCCCCTCGGTGGCATCCGTTGGCTTAAACCCCGCCCGCCCGGCCAGCGTACCGGTGCCGCGCAAGGGTGGTCAGAACTCTGGCAGCGGAGTGCGCGGTGGAGCCGGAGCGCGGCTCAGCCGCGGGCCGGCTGGAAGAACGCCAGCAGCTTGACCGGCGCTCGGTGGAAGAACCGTGGCGCCAGCGCCAGGAGCTGGTTCAGCGTCAGCCTGACCGGATGACGCAGGACGAACCGGCCGAGGACCCAGTTGTGGAAGCGGAAACGGGCCAGTATCAGAGCCCCGGGCGGCGGGGTGAACCGCGGCACCGGCCGGCCGACCAGTGGCCGGCGCCGAGACCGGTGCGACGCCGCCTGACCAGTGGGGTGTTCGGGCAGCACGCTCAGGCGCTTCGTCGCGCCGACGACGTCGACCTCCTTGACCCAGGCCGCGTAGTGGCTTGGCGTCGACCAGAGCACGCCCGGCAGATAGATCTTCAGGGGATCGGCGGTGGTCCCGTCGGCGGCGAGAATCGCCCGCGGGACCGTCGCCGGCCCGAGCGCGTGCGCGACTGCCCGCCAGTTCGGACGCTCCAGGTACGGATGGCTCTGCACGCGGACGGCGGCGATCGCGAACATCGCGAGCAGCGCCACGGCGAGCGCGCCCCCGAGCAGCCGCAGCCTGGGGGCGACGCAAGCGGCGGCGATCAGCACCGCCACCGGCACCACGGCCGGCATCACGTTTCGTGACAGGAAGTAATCCCAGCCGAGCAGCCCCAGCACGAGCGGGGCGATCCACACGAACGCCGCGATCGCGGCGGCGACTCCGACCGCCGAACGCGTACGCCGGTCCCCGCCAAATACGGCGAGCGCCGCCACCAGCCCCAACACCACGGCTCCGCCGACCAAACCAATTGCGATCGGCGTCCGTCGGTAGAGGATGCTGAGCCCCCACTCGGAGATCGCCTGGGAGACGCGGTTGACCCTCGGCTCCGCCGCGATCCAGCCCGGCCCGTGGGAGGTGTCCAGCACCGCGAACGGGAGCATCGCCGCCTGGACCGCGGCGACCGCGGCGACGGCCACCACGACCAGCCGAGCGCGGTTGACCCAGAGCAGCCACGCCGCTTCGGCCGCCACTAGGAAGCCGGCGAAGAAGTGGGTCATCAGTGCCAGCGAGGACCACAGCGTCCACCACGCCAGGTTGCGCGCGCTCGGGTCGCGGCGCGCGCGCAGGAACCAGAGGAACGAGGCGCCTGACAGCGCCACCAGCAGCATGTACGCCCGGGCCTCCTGCGAGTACCAGATCAGAAACGGGTTGAACGCGACGAACGCGGCTGCCAAGACCCCAGCGCGTCGCGAGGCGAGCTCCCTCCCGCACAGGTATGCGATCGGCACCACCGCGATCCCGGCGAGGGTCGAGACCATGCGCAGAGCCACCTCTCCCGTCCCGAACGCGTGCCCCCACGCCCAGATCAGGACGAAGTACAGCGGTGGCGTCGTCTCGATGTGGAGGACCACGTTGAGCATTCCCCCGAACGGGATCCGCGCCTCGTATGCGGTCAGCGCCTCGTCCGCCCAGTAGCTCTGGTTGTCGATCACGAGGAACCGGATCACGGCTGCCGCCACGACCACCGCGCACACGATCCAGGCCTCGGCCGAGATCGCGCGGAGGGAGTCGGCCGACCACAGCCGCCTCGTGCGGAGCCGACCGATCCGGCCGGCTGGGTACTCGGAGGTGGTCACGGCGTCAGCCCAGCAACTCTCTGAGCGCGTCGACGACGTCGTCCTGGTCGCCATCGGTGACCTTCGGGCTGAGCGGGAGGCTCAAGGTGTGATCCGAGATCGCGCTCGCCACCGGGAAGTCCTCCGGCGCCAGCCCGTACTTGTCGCGATAGAAGGGATGCAGGTGCACGCCGCGGTAGTGCACGCCGGTCCCGATCTTGCGCTCGGCGAGCGCGTCGAGCAGCTGGTCGCGCCCGAGCGGCGCCCGGGCATCGAGCAGCACCTGGTAGAGGTGCCGGGCGTGCCGGGTGTCGGGCTCGGGCGGTGGCGGTGTCTGGAGCGGGAGCCCGGCGAGCAGGTCGTCGTATCGCTCCCATAGCTCGGCGCGGCGCTCAATCCAGCCATCGAGCCGGTCGAGTTGGTGAAGCCCGACGGCGGCCTGCACGTCCGTCATGTTGTACTTGTACCCCGGACGCACCACCTCGTAATGGCGAAACCCGGCGTCCGAGAACCGCTGCCATGCCCCGAGGCTCAGGCCGTGGAGCGCCAGTCGTTCCACCTCGGCCGCAATCGCGGGATCGTCGGTCGCCAGCGCGCCGCCTTCGATCGTCGTGATGTTCTTGGTCACGTAGAAGGAGAACGCCACGAGGTTTCCGTGTGACCCGATCTTGCGTCCCCGCCACTCGGCGCCGATCGCGTGGGCGGCGTCCTCGACCACTGCCACGCCGTGCCGGTCGCGCAGCTCCGCCAGCCGATCGAGGTCGACCGGCCTGCCCGCCATGTGGACCGGCATGATCGCCTTCGTGCGGGGCGTGATCGCGCGCTCCGCCGCGTCGAGGTCGATCAGGCCCGTCCCCGCCACGCAGTCGACGAGCACGGGCGTGGCGCCCGCGTGCTCGACGGCGTTCGCCGAGGCGACGAACGTCATCGCCGGGACCAGCACCTCATCGCCCGGGCCGATCCCGAGGACCTCCAGCGAGAGAATCAACGCAGCCGTGCATGAGGCCACGCACCTGCACTGAGGCGCACCGATGTAGGCGGTGAGCGCCTGCTCGAAGCGCTGCACCTTCGGCCCGGTGCCGACCCACCCCGAGCGCAGCGACTCCACCACCTCGGCGATCTCCTCCTCGCCGATCAGCGGACTCCCGAAGATCAGAAAGCTGTCCCTTACGGCCATACCAGTCTCACGGAATAGCCCGCGTGCGCCGTCGGGCTAGGCGAAGGGTCCTTTCTGGGCTAAGGGAAGGCTAAGCGGGGCGTTAGCTTTATACGACAGGTTCGTTCGTTATGACGGTCCCCCATCCCGATCTCCCCCCCGGCCCGCGATTGCCGCGCGTGCTCCAGACCGTGGGCTTCATGTTCGGAGGAGTCCGCTTTCTGGAGGCATGCCGACGTCGCTACGGCGACATGGTCACGATGGGCACGCTGTTCGACAGCGGCTTTGTGATGGTGTTCGACCCGGTGCTCGTCAAGGAGCTGTTCCAGGGTCCGGGCGAGCGGCTTCACGCCGGCGAGGCGAACGCCCTGCTCGGGCCGATCCTCGGCGAGCGCTCGGTGCTGCTGCTCGACGGCGCCGAGCACCTGCGCCATCGCCGGCTGATGCTCCCGCCGTTTCACGGTCAGCGGATGCAGGCCTATACCGACGCGATGCGCGAGGCCACCGACCTGGAGATCGAGGCGTGGCCGGTCGGTGAGCCGTTCACGCTGCTCTCCCGGATGCAGGCGATCACGCTGCGGGTCATCATCCGCGCGGTCTTCGGCTACGAGGCCGGTCCCGCGGCAGACGAGCTCAGCCGCAGGCTCCGGGCGATGATCGACCCGGTGGCGCGGCCTCGCGGGCTCGCGCTGCTGTCGCTGCTCGAGCGCTTTGGCGCGGGACGCCGCGCCAAAGCGATGAGGCGTTTCGAAGCCCAGCGCAAGGCGGTCGACGAGCTGCTGTACGCGGAGATCGCGAGCCGCCGGGCCGAGCCGGATTTGGCGGAGCGCAGCGACGTGTTCTCGGCACTGCTCCTGGCCGAGGACGAACACGGTACTCGCCTGGCCGACCGCGAGGTCCGCGACGAGCTGCTGACCCTGCTGCTCGCCGGGCACGAGACGACCGCCACCGGCCTGGCGTGGACCTTCGACCTGCTGCTTCACACCCCGGCGGTGCTCGCCCGCGCCTCGGAGGGCGATGACGAGTACCTGGACGCGGTCGTCAAGGAGTCCCTGCGGATCCGCCCGGTGATTCCCGGGGTCGGGCGGGTCGTCCGCGGGGACCCCTTCCGGCTCGGCGGCTACGAGATCCCGCCGGGGATCGAGATCAACCCCTCGATCCGCGTGATCCACCGCCGCGGCGATCTGTACCCGCAGCCGTTGCAGTTCCGCCCTGAGCGCTTCCTCGGGGCTGATGCGCCTGACACCTATACCTGGATCCCGTTCGGCGGCGGCACGCGTCGCTGCCTCGGCGCGAGCTTCGCCCTGATGGAGATGCGGATCGTGCTGCGGCGGGTGCTCGAGCGCACCGTCCTCCGAGCGGCGGACCCCGAGCTCGAGCAGATCAGCTTCCGCGGAATCACGCTCGCCCCTCGTAACGGCGTGCGCGTCGTCCTTGAGCGCGCGCCGGCCGTTGCGCCGCCCGGACTCGCGGCCGCGGTGGCCTAGCGAAGCCGGGCGCGGGCAACGGCGGCGGTCACGCCGGCGGGCGCCTTGCCAGCTCGTGGGCCCGGCGCAGATGTGCCTCGATCAGCTCGGCGGCGCGCCCCGGGTCGCGCCGCTCGATCGCGGCGGCGATCTCACGGTGCTCCGCGATGAACGGCGCGGTCCGGGTCGGGTCCCGGGCCACGGCGGTCGCCGAGATCCGCTGGAGCCGGTCGCGCAGCGCGTCGTACTGGCGGATCAGGATCGGATTCTCGTTGGCGCCGACGATCGCGCGGTGAAACTCGCGGTCGGCGGCCGCGAACCCCGTGCCGCCCGTCTCCAGCGCGCGCTCCTGCTCGGCGATCGACTCGCTCAACGTGGTCGCCAGCGCGACGCCGCGGGCTGCGACGCGTCGAACGCAGTGCTCCTCGATCAGCAGCCGCGCCTCGAGCACGTCGTCGGCCTCCGACGGCGAGATCGGCCGCACGAGCGCGCCGCGACGGGGATACAGCTCGAGCAGCTCCTCCGCCTCCAGCTGGAGGAACGCCTGGCGGACGGGCGTCCGGCTGAGCTCGAGCTGCCTGGCGAGCTCGTTCTCACTGAGGAGCGTTCCGCCGGAATAGGTGCCGTCGAGCAGCCGCTCCTTGACGAATTCGTACACCCGCCGAGCCGCGGACCCGGGTCGGCCCGCCGGCTTGGACTCGAGCTCCACGGCCATCGTCGCGAATCCTAATCACAATTTGAACACATCTTGCATCCAAGCTGTATCCAAGCTTTAGATTCCCCGCTACCCTAGGTATTGAACGTCCGCGAACTAGAAGGGATCGACTCGATGGCTTCTGACATCGCGCGCTCAATCTGGGGCGCAATCCGCGGCGTCTCGACTCCCAGGCGGGACGACGTGCATTTCCATATCGACGGCCACGGCCGTCCGTACGTGTGCGACTTCCATCGCTGCGACTCTCCGTCCCTGACCGCCCACGAGGCGGGCACGGACGCGCACGGGTCGGGGCACCGGGCCGGCTGAGCAACCGCACCGTCACCGCCGCATCCACCGCGTTGGAAGCCGGCCGCGCGCGGCCGGTTTCAGAAGCCGGGAGCCGGCCGCGGCCGGTTTCCGAAGCCGGGAGCCGGCCAGTGGTCGTACTTTGCTACCTAAAGTGCGCATACGCCACCTCCAGCAGCAAAGTTCGGCGTTGCACCGGCTGAGGTCCGCGGCTGAACCTTCGCTCCGAGCGGCCGCCGCTCCGGGCGACCGCCGCACCATGGCCGCCGCCGCACCCTGGCCGCCGCCCTCCCTGGCCGCCGCCGCAGCCGTGCCCCTACTCCCCCGTCGCCACGGGCCGCCGCGGGTCGGTGATCCACTCGCTCCACGACCCGGGATAGAGCGCCGCGTGAAAGCCGGCGAGCTCGAGCGCCAGCACCTCGTGGGCGGCGGTCACGCCCGAGCCGCAGTACGCGCCGATCTCGACGCCCTGTCCGGCGCCCGCCAGTTCGAAGCCGTCGCGCAGCGCCGCCGGCTCCAGGAACCGTCCGTCGGCCCCGACGTTCCCCGCGCTCGGGAGGTTACGCGCGCCGGGGATGTGACCCGCAACCGGATCGGCCGGCTCGTGCTCGCCGCGGAAGCGCTCCGGAGCCCGTGCGTCGAGCAGCACGCCGCGGCGCGCGAGCGCCGCAGCGCCCGCGGCATCCAGCACCGGCATCGCCCCGGGGCGCGCCTCGAAGTCGCCCGGCTCGACGACGGGCGCCTCCGTCGAGATCGGCTGGCCGACCGCGATCCAGGCGGCGAGCCCGCCGTCGAGCACCGACACCGCCGGTTGTCCGAAGTAACGAAGCAGCCACCAGCCCCGGGCCGCGGCCATCGACGTCGCGGCGTCGTAGACGACCACCGCGCGCTCGCCTGAGACGCCCGCCGCTCGCATCGATGCGGTGAACGCGTCCGCGTCGGGAAGGGGATGGCGCCCACCCGGTCCGGGCGGTGAGGCGAGCTCGGTGTCGAGATCGACGAACACAGCGCCGGGGATGTGGCCGCGCTCGTACTCGTCGCGCCCGGGGGGACCCGCGAGCGCCCAGCGGATGTCGAACAGGGTGGGACGCTCTGCCGCCGACGCCAGCTGCTCGGCCAATTCTTCCGCCGAAGTCAGGAGCCCGGTGCCGGCGCTCAACGCCACCCCCTAGCGGGTGCCCGTGGCGTAGCGCAGGATCGAGAGATCGGTGAGCCACTCGACCGGGGCGCGGTCGTCCGTGTACACCGCGCCGCCCCGGAGCGCCGGACCGAGCCGGCCGCCGACCGTCACCGCGAGGCCGTCGAGCTCGGGCGAGAGCGCGTTCCCGTCGGCGGCCGCGACGAGGCGCTGCCCCGCGAGCGGGCCGGCGCTCGCGACGACCAACGAGTTGCCGGCCGATATCCGGTCGCGCATGACGTGCGGGAAGACCGCGCCGAGGGTCGCGGAGACGACCTTCTCGAGCGCGTCGGAGCCGGGAATGTGCCCGACGTTGACGATCACCACCCCACCCGGGCGCAGGTGCGAACGAACCGAGCGGAAGAACTCGCGCGTCACCAGGTAGAAGGGGATGTAGGGCTGGCGGTAGGCGTCGACGAAGATCGCGTCGTAGTGGGCCCCGCTCGCCGCCAGCCAGGGGCGCGCGTCGGCGGTGTACAGATGCAGCCGGGGGCCACCGAGGTGGAAGTAGCGCTTGCCGATCGTGGTCAGCTCTCCGTCGAGCTCGACCGCGTCCACATGCGTCTCGGGGTAGTAATGGCCGTACGCACGCGCCACCGTGCCGGCGGCGTCGCCCAGGATCGCGATCCGTCGCGGCACCCCACGGACACCCGCGAGCGGGAGCACCAGAAAGTCGTCCCAGTAGCCGTCCGTCAGATAGCTGCCGGGCCGGTACAGCGAGTGGACCGCGACGCCCTCGTTGAGCTGCAGCCAGCGGACGCCGCTGCGGAACTGGAGCACCCGCGCATACTGGTACTGCGTCTCGGTGGAGAAGATCACCCGCGCCCCGGCGACGTCGGCGCCGACCGCGGCCGGCGGCACGAGCAGGAGCGCGGCGACCGCGAGCGGGACCAGCAGGAATCGCCGCCGCCCCAGGCACCGGGGACGGCGACGAGCGTCAGGGAAAGCGCGAACACCAGGAACGTCCGGTGGGTCCCGATCAGCGGGATCAGCACGAGCGCCGAGAGGAACGTTCCGACAAGCGATCCGGCGGTCGAGATCGCGTAGAGGCCGCCGGTCACCGTGCCGGTGTCGGTCACCCGGCCGAGCGCGAGCCGGTTCGCGTACGGAGCGACCGTTCCCAGCAGCAGCACGGGTACGGCGACGAGCGCGAGCACCGCGACGAGCGAGCCGAGGAACCCGCCGACCGACAGCGCCCCCAGCGCCCTGACCGACAGCCGCAGGAACGGATCGGCCGCGAACGGGACCGCGGCCAAGAGCGCGCCCGGCGACGAGCACGATCGCGCACAGCCCTCGGAGGTCGCCGCGGCGGTCGGCAAGCCGGCCGCCGATCGCGTAGCCGGCGGAAAGGGCGACGAGCACGGTCGCGATCGTGTTGGCCCAGATGATCGTCGAGGCGCCGAAGTACGGCGCCAGCAGCCGCGCCGCCGAGATCTCCGCGCCGAGGCTCGCGGACCCCGACCACGAACGCGATCGCCCGCACGTAGGCGACCGGCGGGCGCAGTGCAGCCGGCCGCTCGAGAGCAGTGGCGTCGCGCTGGGGCTCGGTGACCGTCACCGTCGCGAGACCGTAGCGCGCGACGGTGACCGGCAAAACCTCAGATACGCACGCGCGCCAGCTTCGCCGGGTCGAGGACGAGGTCGAGCGCCGAAACGCGGTCGCCCGAGACCGTGAACTCCAGCACGGACACGATGGTGCCGTCGCGCACGACGATCAGCCCCGCCTTGCCGTTGACGATCGCGGGCCGCGCGAACCGCGCGAACGGCGCGCCGCGGGTGAGGATCACCCGCGCGGCCTGCTCCGCGCCGGTCACCTCGGTCGGGCCCACCGGCACGCCCGCGGGGCGGTCGGCGCGGAACACCACGTCCGGATCGAGCACCGCGACGAGCGCGCCGAAGTCCCCGCCCCGGGAGGCGGCGAGGAACGCGTCGACCACCCGCCGCTGCTCGGCGAGACTGTGCGCGGAGGGGTCCGGAGTGCCACCGCGCACTCGGCGCCGCGCGCGGCTCGCGAGCTGGCGCGTCGCCGCCGGGTTCCGCTCGACGATCGGGGCGATCTCCTCAAACGGCATTCCGAACATGTCGTGAAGCACGAACGCCAGCCGCTCGGCCGGCGAGAGCGTCTCGAGCACGACCAGCAACGCGAGTCCGACGGAGTCCGCCATCAGCGCCTGCTGCTCGGGGTCGCTGGGGTCAGGGATCGTGATCACCGGCTCCGCCAGGGGACCCTCGAGCAGCTCTTCGTGCCGAGCGCGGCGAGCGCGGAGCATGTCGAGCGCAACGCGGCTGACGACCGTCGTGAGCCAGCCTCGCATGTTCTCGACCGCGCTCGTGTCGGATGCGATTGAGCCGCAGCCACGCCTCCTGGACGGCGTCGTCGGCCTCGCCGATCGAGCCCAGCATCCGGTAGGCGACCGCGCGCAGATGCGTGCGGTTCTGCTCGAACTGCTCGTGTCTGCCACTCGTGTGCGTCCATCGGTCACATCCTCTCTTCGGGATCCGTCATATCAGTGACGAAGCGGATGGGCCGGATGTGACCGGTCCGCCGGCATATCGACACGACCGGAAGGAATCGACATGTACGCAATCGAAGCGCAAGGCCTGCGCAAGACCTATCCCGGCGGCGTCGAGGCCGTCAAGGGGATCGACTTCGAGGTCGCGCCGGGCGAGGTGTTCGGCCTGCTCGGTCCCAACGGCGCCGGCAAGTCGACGACCATCGGGATGCTCACGACGACGATCGTCCCGACCGGCGGCATCGCGCGGCTCGCCGGCTACGACGTGGCCGAGCAGCCGCTGCTGGCCAGAAGCGTCTCGAGCGTCGTCTTCCAGGAGGCGGTCGTCGACCGCGGCTCACCGGGCGCGCGAACCTCGAGCTCCACGCCCGGCTGTGGGGCGTCCCGCCGGCCCGGGCCGAGCGGCGGATCGCCGAGCTCGCCGACGCGCTCGGGCTGCACGAGCTGCTCGACCGACCGGTCGGCAGCTACAGCGGCGGCGAGCGCCGCCGGCTCGAGATCGCGCGGGCGCTGGTGCTCGGCGCCGCAGGTGCTGTTCCTCGACGAGCCGACGGTCGGGCTCGATCCGCGGATCCGCCACGAGCTGCTCGACGTGATCGCGGGCCTGCGCGCGCGCGAGGAGCTGACGATCCTCCTCACGACCCACTACCTCGACGAGGCCCAGCGGCTGTGCGACCGCGTCGCGATCATCCACCAGGGCTCGATCGTCGCGCTCGACAGCCCGCAGGCGCTGCTCGCCGGGCTCGGCGAGCGAGATCCTCGAGTTCCGCGTCGACGGCGACCCCGAGCGTGGCGCTCGGCGTGCTGCGGGCCGCGGCATCGCCGGCGACGACGCGTTCGCGGTCGGCGCGCGGGTCACCGTCCCGCTCCACCGCCACGCCGCCACCGAGGCGCTCGCGGCGATCGAGTCCGAGCGCCTGCGCGCCTCGGAGATCGCGACCCGCGTCCCGACCCTCGACGACGTCTACCTGCAAGCTGACCGGCAGCCCAGCTCGCCGAGGCCGCCTGAGCGCCACCGAAAAGGAGATCACACGATGGCAACCACAGTCGCAGAACCAGTCGTAGTCCACCCTCCGCTCGCCACGCCGCGCGACCCGCTCGGCGAGCGCGCTGCTGACGCTCGCCCGGCGCCGCGCGGCGCTCACCGCCGAGCAACGCCGCGTCAGATCGCTGGTGCCGCTGCTCGGGCCGGCGCTGCTCGCGCTGGTCGTCGCGCCGGCGCTGAAGAAGGCGACCGGCGGCCTGCACTCGCACATCGACTACACTCGTTCGTCGGCGTCGGCGCCGTCGGCCTGGTCGATCCCGCTCAGCTGCATGTTCGCCGGGCTGAGCGTGCTCGTCGACCGCGACAGCGGCGCCCAGCGCGAGCTGCTGGCCGCGCCGGTCCCGCGCTCCTTCCTGGTGCTCGGCAACCTGATCGTCGCGCTCGTGCTCGCGGCCCTCCAGGTCGTCGTGCTGGTCGGGCTGTCCGCCGCTGCGCGGCGGCGCGTTCCACATCACCGCCGACCGGCGTCGCGTGGTTCGCTCGGCGCGCGCGCTGCTGTTCACCGTGTTCATGTACGGCGCTCGCCGAGACGCTGGCGAGCCGCGATCGACCAAGCAGGAGGACTACGTCGGCGCCGTCCCGGTGCTCGCGATCCTGCCGTTCTTCTTCGCGGGCGCGCTGTTCCCGATCAGCGCGATGCCGGGCGTCCTGACCGACGATCGCGAAGGTGATGCCGCTCACGCACGCGCTGGCGCTGATGCGCTACGGGTTCATCGATCCGAGCGGCACGCGGGCTGCACGACATCTGGGGCATGAGCAACGCCACCTCGGAGGCGTGGCTCAGCCTCGCCGTGGTCGTCGCTGTTCGCGGCCGCGCTGACGGCGATCTCGATCCGCGCGTTCTCCCGAGCCGCCGTGAAGTAGAAATGCAGGCGACCGTGTTCCCGTCCGCAGCCGCGTGACGGCCCGGACGGCTTGCTGATGACACCCGTAACGCCTCCGGGCCCGCTGCCCGGAGGCGTTCCGTGCGTGCTGTACGTTCTCGGCCTGATGAGGATTCCCGATTCCGCGCGCGCGGTGCTTGAAGGTCCGGGGCTGGCCCACCTGGTGACGATCGAACCCGACGGCCGACCTCAGGTGTCGATCGTCTGGGTTGGCTTAGACGGTGACGAGATCGTGGCCGGGCACTTGCCCGAGCACCGCAAAATCCGCAACATGCGTCGCGACCCGAGGGTCGCTCTGTCGGTCGAAGCGGGCACCCGCAACGAGCTCGGGCTCGCCGAGTACCTCGTTGTTCACGGACGCGCTCGGATCACAGAGGGCGGGGCGGCGGACTTGCTACAGCAGCTGGCTCACGTCTATTTGGGACCAGAGGTCCGGTTTCCTCGAATGGATGAGCCGCCCCCGGGCTACATCACGCACATCACGGTAGAGCGGATCGGTGGTGTGGGTCCCTGGGCCCGCTGATCGGGGGTGGCCAACGCGAAATCGTAGGATCCCCTCCGATGCAGCTGTACAACAACGCGGTCTCGGGCAACTGTTACAAGGTTCGGCTGCTGGCCGCGCATCTGGGTCTCAAACTGGAGCTGCGTGAGGTCGATGTGTTTGACCGCTCCAATCGCGCCGAAGTCCTTGGCGGGCTGAATCCGGCCTTGAGGGTGCCGGTCTTGGTGCTGGACGACGGTCGCCCGTTGGCCGAATCGAACGCCATCCTCTGGTACCTCGGGGACGCCACGAAGTACGTACCAGACGGACGTTTCGAGCGGGCGCAAGTGCTCCAGTGGCTGATGTTCGAGCAGTACTCGCACGAACCGTTCATCGCGGTCGCGCGGTTCTGGGTGCTCGCCGGAATCAACCCAGAAGCGGACGAATTCGAGGAGAAGCTACGCGGGGGCAAAGCGGCGCTGAAAGCGATGGATCGGCACCTGGCCGAGCGCCAATTCCTGGTGGCGGATCGCTACACGATCGCGGACATCGCGCTGTACGCCTACACGCATGTCGCGCCCGATGGGCGCTTCGACCTGCACCCCTACCCGGCGGTGCGCGTGTGGCTGGAGCGGGTCGCCGCCCAGCCGGGCCACATCAAGATCGCCGACTGACGATTACGGCGGGCGCAAGGGCGCCGGGCCATCAGCGCCTGAACGGGGTGAGTTTCCTCGCCGCGTTGCGCGCGAACAGCCGCGGCTCCGCCTTTGCGACGAGCGCCGCCAGCTCGTTGCGCTCGCGGCGGCTGAGCCTGCTCGGACGCCCCCGCCCGCGCCGCACCAGCTCGAGCACCCTGCGCCGCTCCTGCGGATCGAGTCGCGTGACGTGCTCACGGGCGAGCAGCAGCAGTTCCCCGAGCGCGATCAGCCGCGCGACGGGGAAACCTTGTAGCAACGCGGAACACGGAACCTGCCATCTCCCTCAGGGTAGCCTCACCGGTCGATGGCCTCGTTGGTGTACGCCGAACGTCAAGCGCACGCCGAGCCACACGGCCTGTTGGTGCTCCACCACGGCCGGGGGACCAGCGAACAGGATCTGCTGCCGCTCGCGGACGTGTTCGACCCGAACCGCCGGCTGCACGTCGTGAGCGCCCGCGGCCCGCTCCGGCTCCCGGGGTCACCCGGATACCACTGGTACCTCGTCCCGGAGGTGGGCTATCCCGACCCGGAGACGTTCGCGGCCGCGTATCGGCAGCTGGCCGAGCTCCACGACGAGCTGTGGGAGCGCACGGGGATCGAGCCCGCAAAGACCGTGCTCGGCGGATTCTCGATGGGCACGGTGATGGGCTATGCGCTCGGGCTCGGGGCAGACCGCCCCGCGCCCGCCGGCATCCTGGCGCTGTCCGGATTCGTGCCGACGGTCGAGGGGTGGGAGCCGGACCTGAAGACCCGAACCGACACGCGGCTGCTGATCGCGCACGGGCGTCACGACCCCGTGATCGACGTCTCGTTCGCCCGGATGGCGCGCGAGCTCCTCGGCGATGCAGGATTCGACCTCGACTACCGCGAGTCGGACGCGACCCACACGATCGACCCCTCGGACGTGCCGCGAATCGCGGCCTGGTTGCGAACTACGATCGAATAAGCTCGATTGCGTGGCGGTCGCGAGCGAGCTCGAGCTTCCCCAGTTCGACCACACCGACCCGGAGCTCCGCGGCGAGCGCTACCGCGCCGCGATGGCCGAGGTGCAGGGCCGCGACGGATGGCTGGCGGCCAACCCGTTCGGCTTCACGGTGCTCGACCGTGAGGCCGGCGAGTTCTTTCTGCGCACCAAGGACGCGGTGTTCCCGGGGCTCACGATCGCCGAGCTGTTTCAGATCTCGATCGGGCCCGCTGCACGAGGAGATCGTGAAGAACATCATCAACATCAACGGGTCTGATCACGGCCGCCTGCGCAGGCTCGTCAACCCCGCCCTGTCGCCGCGAGCGGTCGAGCGCTACCGCCCCGCGATGCGGCGCTTCCTCATGCAACTGCTCGAGGAGGTCCCCGCTGACGGCCGGATCGACTTCGTCGCGGCGTTCGCCAAGCCGTATCCGTCGCTCGTGATCGCCGAGGTGATGGGCGCCCCGCTGAGCGACGCCCCGCGGCTCCACCACTGGTCCAACTGGATCCAGCGGCAGTTCGACGCGGGCAGCCTGATGACCGAGCGCGAGCTGATCGAGCAGGCCGTGTCCGAGTTCTACGAGTACGAGGACGAGCTGATCGCCGCCCGCCGCGAGGCGCCCGGGGACGACCTGATCACCTCGCTGATCGAGGCCGAGGACGCCGGCGACCGCCTCGGCCACGACGAGCTGCGCAACCTGATCCTCAACATCCTCGTCGGCGGCGTGGACACGAGCCAGAGCCAGCTCGCCCACGCGATCCGGCTACTGGCCGAGCACCCCGATCAGTGGAACGCCGTCCGCGCCGACCCCCGCGGGCTGGCGCTGGCGGCGGTCGACGAGGCGCTCCGGTACGAGCCGATCACCCCGTTCACCGCGCGGATCACCACCGCCGAGGTCGAGTACCGCGGGATCACGTTCGCCCCCGGGTCGATCGTGCTGGTGTCGGCCTGGCACGCCAACCGTGACGGGATCGAGCCGGACGACTTCGACATCGTCGCCGACCGCCCTCGCGCCCGCGCGCTCACGTTCGGGGCGGGGATCCACTACTGCGTCGGTGCGAATCTGGCGCGCGCCGAGATGCAGGAGGCGGTCGCGTTCCTCGCCGAGCGGGTGGAGCGCGTAAGCCTCGACGGCGCCCCTGAGTTCGGGACGCCGTCGGGGATCTACGGATTGGAGGCGCTGCCGGTCAGGCTCGAGCTATGAGGCCTGCGACATCACGCCGATGACGTGACCCTCGGGGTCGCTGAAGAGCCCGATCACGATCCCCACGCCCGGCACCTCGTCGGGCCCCATCATCTTGCTCCCGCCAAGGCTCTCCGCCTTGTCGAGCGCCTCGCCGACGTCCGGGACCTGGACGTAGAACGTGACGTGCCCCGGATAGCCTTCGGGGCCGGCGCCGACGCCGCCGCCGATTCCCTCCTGGTCCTCGAGGACGCTGTAGTCCGTGGGGCCCATCGGCTCGCTGAACTTCCAGCCGAACAACTCGCCGTAGTAGCTGCGCAGCGCGTTGACGTCCTTCCCCACGACCTCGAAGTGCACGACTTCCTGGCCCATTTCCACTCCTTTCGCAGTTGCCTCACTTACGACACCAGCTGGGAGCGCAAATCATCGCGCGCGCTGCCAGAGGGCGTCGTCGCCGAGGGGCCGGCGGACGGCCTTCCCGGCCGCGACGAGCTCCAGCAGCGCTGCCTCGGCGGCGGCTCGGTCGGGACGGTCGTTGCCGCTCGTCATCAGCGCCGCGACCTCCTGCGTGGTGAGCCCGTCGGCGAACCGGTCGAGCAGCGGCTCGGGGGTCTCGGGCGGGGGCTCGCGGTGGAGCGTCGGATCGAGGTTGGCCACGAGCACGTCGTAGGCCTCGACCGGCTGAAAGCCGCCGGCCACGAGGCTCGTGCCGTTCTCGGAGAAGACGACCGACGGCGCCGTGAAGCGGACGGGGCCGTCGGTGATCCGCGTCTTGCCCTGTAGCTCGGCGGCCGAGCCGGCCGCGCTGCGGGTCTCGGCGCGGTCGCGCTCGTAGGCCTCGGTCACGTCCTGGGCGTCGATCCGCGCGACGACCGCGTCGGCGTCGATTCCGGGCACGTCACGCAGGGCGTCCGCCAGCTGCGCGTCGTCGTCGAGCAGCAGCGGCGTGGTGAAGTTCGCCAGCTGAAGCGCGCGGAACACGCGCCACTCGCTGCCCGGGTAGTCGATCCGCGCCGCGATCACCGCGCGGCAGGCGCGGGCGGTGGCGCTCAGCCGCGGCCTTCGGCGCGGGCGAGAACGGCATCCCGTAGCGGCTGCGGAACTGTGCCTGCCCGAGCGCGCCGCGCAGCGGGGTGTAGCCGCGGTCGCCTCGTACTGCGAGGCGTCCTCGGTCAGGCCGATCAGGACCAGCCGCCAATCGAGCTGGTCGCCGTAGCGCCACTCGATCACCCGGAGCGCCGGGCTCTCGGAATACGCCCACGGGCAAGCCGGATCGTTGTACAGGGTCGCGGAGATCATCTGGTTGACGCCTCAAGTATATGCGCCAGCCGGCTAGCGCGGTCTGCGAACCTCGCCCGCGATCTCCGTCAGCCCGCCGGACCTCGGCCTACGCGAAGCCGGCGGCCAGCAGCGCCGCGACGACGTCCTCCGCGCTGTCGAAGTGCAGGTAAACGCGCCCGCGGACGAACGCCGAGAGCAGCACCCTGAACGCCCTGACCTGGAGATCCGCGACGGAGGCGAGGTGGATGTCGGAGATGTAGCGCCCCACCGGCGAAGCGGCCGAGCGCAGCCGCGAACCGCCGCCAGATGGCCCGCACATCGTCGCGTCGCCAGGTAGCCCAGCAGCCCCTCGGTGATGATCGCCAGGCCCTTGGTCGGGTCGAGTTCGCTCGGTCAGCGCGGCGAGGCTCTCCGGGCCGTCGTCACGCAGCGCGTCGAGGACCACGATGCGGTGGCGCTCGCTCAGCGAGCCGATCCGCTCGAGCGCTCGGCGCTTGCGCGCCGCCATGCCGGGGAGGTCGGCCTCGACGTAGGTCAGGCGCTCGCCGTAGCGCTCGGTGAAGCGCCAGCCTCGCGGCGAGAGGCCGGCCGCGACCTCGATCACCTGGCTGACGCCGCCTTCGTCGATCGCGCGCTCCAGCAGCGCGTCGATCGCGCGGTGGCGGGCGAGCAGGTAGGCCTCGAGCGTCCCGCGCCCGAGCAGCTCGTTCGCGGTCATCGCCGGGCCGCAGCGACTCGTACAGAACCGGCCCTCGAGCGTCTGCAAGCGCCGGGTGCGAGAGCCCGTTGCGCGCCCACACGTAGCCGGTGTAGTGGGCGGTCGGGCTGATCGCCTCTGACGGGCTCATCGCTCGGCTCCCGCAACGACCGCGGCGAGACGGTCGAGCAGCTCGGCCTGCGCGGGGTGGATCTTCTCCCGGGCGGCCGTTGAGCGGGAACCACTCGGCCCGGTCGACCTCCGGGACCTCGATCATCCTCCCGGACCGCGGCGGCCACTCGAGCTCGAAGGTGTTGCTGATGATCGTGCTCGCGTCGAGGTCGCCCTCGAGCGCCCAGGCGCGGACGAGCTTGCCGCCGCGCTGGCGGATCTCGCCCAGGTCCTGTGCGGGGCCGTCCGGGGGCGCCGCGCCGAGCTCCTCCTCGAACTCTCGACGGGCCGCTCGCGAGCGGATCCTCGTCTGGCCCGTACTCGCCCTTCGGGATCGACCACGCGCCGAGCGTCGCGCCGGGACCAGAACGGGCCGCCCGGATGCGACGAGCAGGACCTCGAGGTCGTCGCCCCGCAGGCGGTGAAGCAGGATCCCGGCGCTGCGCGAGGGCATCGCCGGGATCCTAGGTGAACGCGCGCAGACGGCCGGCGGGTCCACCCGCTGACGCCCGCAGAGCGGGGTCGGTACGACCCCGCACGGACCGGGCGGAGGTACCGCGCGGGCGCGGTCGGGGCTCTTGACGCGCCGGCGCCGTCGGGGCGGTTAGCCTGGCGGGCGGCGTGCTCGAGATTCCGGACGCATCCGCGAACCCGCCACCGCCGCGGCCGAAGACTCCCACCCAGGCGCTGCAGGCGCTGCGGGCGGGCAACCGACGCTACGTGTCGGGCAACATCAGGTCGGTCGACTACAACCGACTCGGCGACCAGATCGCAGATACCCAGAAGCCATTCGCGGCGATCATCGCGTGCGCGGATTCGCGCGTCTCGCCGCCGGTGATGTTCGACGTCGCGGACGGAAACATCTTCGTTTCCCGAGTCGCCGGAAACAGCGTCGAGCCGGGAACGCTGGGGAGCACCGAGTATGCCGTCGCGGAGCTCGGCGTGCTGCTCGTGATGGTGCTCGGCCACAGCAACTGCGGTGCGGTAAAGGCCGCGATCGGGGTTGTGAACGGGAAGGCGAGCTTCCCGCGGCGGAAGTTTGGGGCAATCGGATCGGTGATCCAGCCCATCGTCGGGCCGGTGAGGGCTCTGCAGCCCAAGCGGCGGACGTTGCCGCAGGCGATCGCGGCCAACGCCAGGTGGCAAGCGGCGCGAATCGCCACCTCGGGACCGATCGTCAAGCCCGCCGTCGCAGCCGGGCGAGTCGGGGTGGTCGCGGCGGTTTACGACATCGGCAGCAGGCGCGTATCGATCGTCTAGGGGTTCTCGCGGTCGTTCTCGGTGGCGCGGGACGTAGTCGACCGAGGTCAGACCCCGACACGGAGGTAGCGACGTGTAGCCGGCTCGACGCCGAGCGGCGAGACGACGGCGATCAGGCGGCCACCAGGTCCGCCCGGTCGGACTCGGCCGGCTCGGGCTGGACCGCGATCCTCGCCCGCGGCGGCCGGCGGAGCATCAGCGCGGCGATCGCGGCGCCCACGAGGCAGAAGGTCGCGCCGACCCGATCGCGACGTCGAATCCGTGGGTCAGCGCCGCGGACCGCGTCGTCGAGTGCAGCAGTCCGCTTGGTCTGCGCGGCCGCGATCGTCGAGAGCACGGCCAGGCCGAGCGCGCCGCCGACCAGCCGCGAGGTGTTCAGCAGCCCCGAGGCGAGCGCCGCTCTGGATCGCCCGGCACGCCCTGCATCGCGACGATCGTCGCCGGGACGAGCGTGAAGCCCATCCCGAGCGCCGAGAGCACGCGCGCCGAGCAGGACCGTGTCGACGTACTGCCGCCCGGGCGCGATCGCCGGTGAGGAGCGAAGCCGACCGGCGGTAGAACAGCATCCCCGCGGTGATCACCGGCGCGGGCCGAAGCGCGCGACGAGCCGCGGCGCCGAGCGTGGAGCCGGCGAAGATCGACAGCGTCATCGGCAGGAACCCGAGCCCGGCCTCGATCGCGTCGTAGTGGAGCACCTGCTGCAGGTACAGCGTCAGGAAGAACCACGCGGGAACAGCGCGGCGTACAGCAGCAGGACGACGCGTTGGCGGCGCGGAGGTGCCCGATGCCGGAAGATCGACAGCGGCACCAGCGGCGCGCGTCGCGAACGCGCGCCTCGACGAGCACGAACGCGGCCGAGCAGGGCCACCCCGCCGAGCAGCGGCAGCGAGCACGCCCGGCGAGCCCCAGCCGAGCGTGTCGGTGCGGACGATCCCGTAGCGTGAGGCTGACCAGGCCGGCGGTGACCAGCACGGCGCCGGTGACGTCGAAGTGGCGCGGCCCCTCGGTGCGGAGCGTCGCCGGGATCAGCGCGCGAGGCCGAGCGCGATCACGACGAGTCCGAGCGGCACGTTGACGGCGAAGATCGCCGGCCACCCGAGCGCCTGCGTGAGCACGCCGCCGAGCAGCGCGCCGGAAGAGGCGCCAAGGCCGCCGACCGCGCCCCACGCCGCCAGGCCGCGGTTGCGCTCGCGGCCCTCGGCGAACGATGGTGGTGATGATCGACAGCGTCGCCGGCGACAGGACGGCGCCGCCGAACGCCCTGGAGCGCGCGCGCGCGCGATCAGCAGGCCGCGCGAGTCGGCCAGAGCGCACACCGAGCGAGCACAGCGCGAACAGCGCCGTGCCCGACGAGGAACACCCGCCGGCGGCCGAGCAGGTCGGCCGAGCGCCCGCCCAGCATCAGGAAGCCGGCGAACGTGAGCGTGTAGGCGTTGACGACCCATTGCAGGCCGGTGGTCGAGAAGTGGAGGCCGCGGCCGCATCGACGGCAGCGCGACGTTGACGATCGCGACGTCGAGGATGACCATGAACTGGGCCAGGCAGACGACGAGCAGCAGCACGTTCGAGGACGCGCGCGGAGGCGGTTTCGACGCGACGCGGTGGCGGTCACGGAGGGCACTGTGCGATCAATTGCTGATCCAGGTACAAGAGAGGGGTTTATCCTGGTAGTAGACGGCCCACCCAAGAGACTTGAACGACAGCCGGCGCGCTCGGATGTGAGATCCGCAGCGCTCGGCCAACGGCGAGCGGCGGCGCGCGGAGCTCGCCGACTTCCTGCGCACCAGGCGGGCGAGCATCCAGCCCGACGAAGTCGGGCCTGCCGAACGGGGGCGCCGGCGCACGCCGGGCCTCCGCCGCGAGGAGGTCGCGCTGCTCGCCGGCGTCGGTACCACGTGGTACACGTGGCTCGAGCAGGGGCGCGACGTGCGCGCCTCGCTCGAGGTGCTCGAGGCGCTGGCGCGCGCGCTGCGGCTGACGCCCGCCGAGCGGACCCACCTGATCCTGCTCGGCCGCGGCGAGGAGGCGCCGCCGTGCAAGTCGCCCGCCGAGCGCGTGTCGCCCGACGCTGCGACGGCTGGTCGAGAACCTCGGGCGCGAACCCCGCCTACGTGCTGGGCCGCCGCTGGGACTACCTGGCCTGGAACCAGGCGTGCGAGCGCGTGTTCGGCGACTCGGACGCGGTCCCGACGCGCTGCGCGCAACCACGTGTGGCTGCATGTTCATGGATCCCGGCGCGCCGGGAGCTGTGCCCGCGACTGGGCGACGAGCGCGCGGCTGATGGTCGCCAAGTTCCGCGCCGACAGCGCGCGCCACATCGGGGACCCCGCGTTCGAGGAGCTGATCGCGGCGCTGCGCACCTCGAGCCCCGAGTTCTGCAAGCAGTGGAAGCGACACGAGGTCGCCGGCAGCGGCGAGGGTCGCAAGGAGCTCCAGCACCCGGTCGTCGGGCATGCTGGTCGTTCGAGCACGCGGTGTTCCAGCCCCGGGACGACACCGCGAGCAGCGGCTGGTGCTGTACTCGCCGCTGGCGAGCACGACACCCCGCGAAGCTCGCGCAGCTGCTCCAGCCAGTCGCCTGAACGCCCGCGTAGGCGGTCTTCGGGAGCTCTTACCGTCCTTTGACGGTTTGCTCGCGAACCGGTGGTTCGCTGAGCTCATGACGACTCAGACTCATCCCCTACCGATCGGCCCCGCCGCACCCGCTCCGGTTGGACCGTCCACCTACGACCCGCCCACCGAGCGGCTCGAGCCGGACGCCGGCGAGCTCGCGCTCGACGCCCTCCGGTTGCTCGACCATCACAACCGCGAGCGGACGATCGAGCCACGGCTCGCGCTCCGCGGCCAGTACCTGGCGTTCGATGACGGCGACGACCGGCGGCTCCTGCCGCTCGACATGGACATCACGCACATCGGGCGCGGCGCGGGGGCGGACATCAGCCTCGACGAGCGCCGGATCTCCCGCGACCACGCGATCATCGTCCGCCACGGCCGCCACCTCCGCCTGCTCGACAACCGCAGCGCCAACGGCACGTTCGTCAACGGGCGCCGGATCGTCGCGACGAACTCTCGAGCGACGACGTGATCGAGGTCGGGCCGGTCGCGATCCGCCTCGTTGAAGTCCCCTAGACCGGCTCCTCGGCGACGTCCCGCGCGACCAGCGCCGCGTAGTGGCCGCCGCGCTCGAGCAGCTCCTCGTGCGTGCCGCGCTCGACGATCCGGCCGTGGTCGAGCACCACGATCTGGTCGGCGTCGCGGACGGTCGAGAGGCGGTGCGCGATCGTGATCGTCGTGCGGCCCTCGGACGAGCCGCTCGAGCTCGGCCTGGACCGCGGCCTCGGTCTGCGTGTCGAGCGAGCTCGTCGCCTCGTCGAGCACCAGCACGGGCGGGTTGCGGAGGATCGTCCGGGCGATCGCCATCCGCTGCTTCTCGCCGCCCGAGAAGCGGTAGCCGCGCTCGCCGACGATCGTGTCGTAGCCGTCGGGCAGCGACGCGATCAGGTCGTGGATCCGCGCGGTCCGCGCCGCGTCCTCGATCTCCTCGTCGGTCGCCTCGGGGCGGGCGAAGCGGAGGTTCTCGCGAACGCTCGCGTGGAACAGGTAGGTCTCCTGCGAGACGACGCCGACCGTCGCCGCCAGCGACGCGAGCGACGCGTCGCGGACGTCGACGCCGTCGATCGTGACCCGGCCCTCCTGCGGCTCGTACAGCCGCGCCACCAGGTAGCCGAGCGTCGTCTTGCCGGCGCCGGTCTCGCCGACGATCGCGCGTCCGCGTCCCCGCCGGCACGACCAGGTCGATGTCGCGCAGCGTCCACGCGTCGTCGGCTGCGCCGTTGGCCGCCGTAGCGGAACGACACGTCCTCGAAGCGGACCTCGCCGAGCAGCTCGTCGGGGCGCAGCTCGACCGGGTGCTCGGCCTCGACGATGTCGACCGGCAGGTCGAGGTACTCGAAGATCCGGTCGAACAGCGCCAGCGAGGCCTCGATGTCGGCGCCGACCCCGAGCAGGGACTGGATCGGGAACAGCAGCCGCGTCTGCAGCGTGGTGAACGCGACCACGGTGCCGATCGAGATCGAGTGCCCGATGAAGCTCTGCCCGGCGAGCCAGTAGATGATCGCCGGCTGGATCGCGAACGTCATCTGGATCGTCGACATCACCCAGCGGCCCGCCATCCGCGAGCGGACCTCGAGGTCGGCGATGTCCTTCGACTCGCCGGTGAAGCGGTCGGCGAGATCGCGCGCCGCGGCCCATCGTCTTGCCGAGCATGATCCCCGACACCGACAGCGACTCGGCGACGAGCGCGCTACAGGTCGGCGAGCCGGCGCTGCTGCTCGGTCGTGATCTTGCGCCGCACCTTCCCGACTCGCCGCGTCAGCCACACGAACAGCGGCACGAACACGAGCGAGATCGCCGCCAGGCGCCAGTCGAGCAGGCACATCGCGACGAGCGCCGCGATCACCGTGGTCGCGTTCTGCGCGATCGTGGTCGCGGTCGTCGTGACGACGCTGTCGAGCCCGCCGATGTCGTTGGCGATCCGCGACTGCACCTCGCCGGTGCGCGTGCGCGTGAAGAACGCCAGCGACATCAGCTGCAGGTGGCGGTAGACGGCGGCGCGCAGGTCGTGCATCACGCGCTGCCCGACGACGTTCGAGATGTACGTCTGCCAGACGCTCAGCGCCGCTGGTCGCGATCGCGATCGCGATCATCGCCAGCACGAGCACGGTCAGCAGCGTGCTCGTTGTGCTGGAGGATCCCCTGATCGAGCACTGCCCGGAGCAGGAACGGCTGGAGCATGCTCAGCCCGGCGCCGAACACGATCAGCGCCAGCACCGACGCACAGCCGGACCGGTACGGCTTGAACAGCGCCAGGATCCGGTGCGGTGTCGCGCTCGCGGGTCGGGTCCATCAGCGGCGGCGGCTTCTTGTCGACCGCCACCGCGCAGCACGCGGCCCACGCCGTGTGCCGCCGGCGCCATGTCGACGCCACCAAATCCGTGCTTCCTCCAGAAAGCTCATCTACCTCCATGATGACGCACCGCCGCAGCGAATCTCGGCCGGTAATGCTTCGAACGGGATCGAAGTGTTCCCGTCCTAGGATGTGTCGTAGTGCAAGGCGACGCCGACATCGCCAAGCATCGGCGCGCTGGTCGCCGATCCGGCCGAGCGCGGATCCTGCTCGCGCTCGGCGACGGCCGCGCGCTGCCGGCGACGATGCTCGCCGACGAGGCGGGGGTCGCGGCCTCGACCGCCAGCGCCCACCTCGGCAAGCTCGTGGAAGGCGGGATGCTCGAGGTCGAGCGCCACGGCCGCCACCGCTACTTCCGCGTCGCCGGCCCGGAGGTCGGCGAGCTGATCGAGGCGCTGGCCCGGCTCTCGCCGCCGGCGCAGCGTGCGCTCGCTAAGCAGGGAAGCAAGGCGCAGGCGGTCCGGTTCGCGCGCACGTGCTACGACCACCTCGCGGGAATGCTCGGGACCCGCTGATGCAGGCGATGCTCGAGCGCGGCCTGATCGCGGCGGCGAAGGAGTGTTCGATCCTGGCACGGCGCGCGCGGACCGGCTGGCGGCGCCCGGGTTCGACCTCGACTACCGGCTCACGCCGCGCGGCGGCCGAGGAGCTCGACGGCGTTCGGGATCGACTTCGCCTCGCTGCGGGCGCGCCGCGGCCGTTGATCCGCTACTGCGTCGACTGGAGCGAGCAGCGCCACCACCTCGCCGGGGCGCTCGGCGCCGCGCTCACCGACGCGGATGTTCGAGCTCGGCTGGGTACGCGCGCGCGAACGAGCCGCGCGGTGCACCTGACCGACGAAGGCCGCCGGGGACTGCGGGGGAAGTTCGGCCTCGAATTGGCCTCGCGCTAGGGCCGGCGCGAGTAGCCGAGCGGGAGCAGCAGCGACCAGACACGGGGCGCGGGCGCCTGCTCGATCGGACTCGGGCGCCCTCCGCGTGGCGTCGTGATCCGCCGCGCGCGGCGGGCCCCTCGGGGGTGAATGCTGTGGAGCTGGATCCTCATGTCGACAAACCTCCTCCTCCCTGAAGTTCGCCGCTACTACCCGGAAACGTGGGCGTCGAAGCACCGGTGCTCGCCGCCATGAGCACCAGGATGTGGACGGGACGGGCGTCGCCGACGCCCACCCCGTCCGCGCGCGATCAGTGTCCGACGCTCACCTCGATCGCCTTCACGACCAGCATCAGCGCAGCGACGAGCAGATATCCGCGGAGCGTGTACAAGCCGACCGTCCGAGTGCGCGACCACGCGGGCCGCTCGAGCAGCTCGAGCGGTGGCATCGTCCACCCCTCGCGCGGGGCGCCATCCGCCGCCCCGGCCAACGGCATCGCCCGGCGACCGCGGACGACCCAGATCCCGGCGCCGGCGAGCGCCGCCGCGAGCGTTCCGAACAGGACCTCCGCCAGCAGCGTGACGTTGACGTGCGGGAACAGCGTCGTCGCGGTCAGGATCGCGGACAGAACCACGAGCACGCCGACGATCACGCTCGCGAGCGCGTTCAGCCAGCCCGCGTTGGTCCACGGTCCGAGCACCGCCCTGTCGTTGCAGAGCAGCAGCAGGAACACGGTCGCGCTCGGGAGCAGCACCCCGGCGAGTGCCTGCACCGCGGTCGTGATCGTGCCCAGCGGTGCTCCGGGGATCAGCACGATCGCCGCCGCCAGCGTGACCATCGCGGCGTAGCTGCCGTGAAATAGCCGCGCCTCGCCGATGCCGTGGTGCAGCGAGTGCGGACGGCCGAACACGTCTCCGAACGCGTACGAGCTCGCGAGCGTGACTGCGGCGGCACCGATGATCGCCGCGTTCAACAGCGCGATCGCGAACAGCGCTCCCGCCGCTGGGCCGAGCGTGTGCGCGAGCCCGCTCGCGACCGTTCCTGCGTCGGCGAACTGGCCGTGCAGCCGCGTCCCGCCGAACGCGAACGCGGCGGCGATGACCAGCGCCGCGGCGCCGAGGATCACCACGACCGAACCGATCGCGGTGTCGACGCGCTCGTAGTTGATCCACCGCGGGGTAATCCGCTTGTCGATCACGTTCGACTGCTGGAAGAAGAGCTGCCAGGGCGCGACGGTGGTTCCGACGATCGCGATGATCAACAGCATCGAGGTCGAGTTGATGCCGCCCTCCACGCCGGGGGTCAGCGCGTGCGAGACGACCTGACCGACGTGCGGGTGGCTGAGGATGGCGAGCGGGATCGCGACGAAGTTCGTGACCACGAACACGTACATGAACCGCTCCCACCGGCGGAAGCTGCCGCTCGTCGTCATCGCGATCAGCAGCGCGGCGGCGATCGGCACCGAGATGTACTTCGAGACGCCGAAGTAACCGAGCGCCAGGCCCACGCCGATGAACTCGGTCACGATCGTGAGAAAGTTGAGGACGAACAGATCGCCGATCGAGAACGCGCCCCAGAACCTTCCGAAGCGCTCGATGATCAACCGCGCGTGGCCCACACCGGTGACGGCTCCAAGCCGCACGACCATCTCCTGGTTGACGACCAGCACCGGGATCAGCAAAAGCAGCGTCCACAGCAGCGTCAGCCCGTAGTTCTGGCCGGCCTGCGCGTACGTCGCGATGCCGCCGGCGTCGTTGTCACCGACCATCACAATCAGCCCCGGTCCCATGATCGCCAGCAGCGCCAGCAGCCGCCGGCGCCGCGAGCGGGGCGGCGTCTCGTGGTGGCGCACGGTCCCCAGCGCGCCGCGGATATCGCCTACGTGGGCGTGGTCGAGCACCGTCCGGCGCCCGAGGTCGCCGGCCGTCGTCGGGGGGGCGAGAGTTGTCGTCTTCATCGTGACCTCCGTTTGGTTTCAGGGTGGCTGGTGGCGCGCCACCCACCCGGAGGTCACGGACCTAAGTAGAGGCCAGGACCGTCAGGCGAGAGCGCGCGCGTCTGGGACTTCGACCTTCGTCCTGGTCGGGCATCGCTTCCTCGCTTGCGGTTGACGTGAATCGCGGCGGTCGCTCGAGCGACCACCTGTAGACCGGGCGTCCGTCGACGCCCAGCGTCCAGCGACCGGTCAGCCGACCGGCGCCGACGTCGGGACGGACGCCGCGGAAGTCACGGCGCATCCGGCGTGACGGTGATGATGTTGTCCGCCCAGCATGGGCCGGGCGTCGTAGCGCCTTGAGGTTCATGGCGCGACCTCCGTTCGGGCCTGCCTCCGGGTCACCCGGGGCGCAGGCCCCGGGCGCTAGGCCGGGAGGCTGCCGCAGGCGAACGCGGAGACGCTTTTACTTCGAGGTTTCGCTTCCATCGTTGTGTCGCTTATCTCCTTGTGTCTCTGCTCGAGACAGTGTCGCCCTGACATGAAGAGATTAGCATATGTGCCGCCGTGCATGCATACTGCAGATGGCCAGCGGTCGCGCGGTCGGCGCTCAGGAGGCCGCCCTGCGCGAAGGGCGACCGTGTGCGCCCAGCTGCAGGTGCTCCACGTGGCCGACGGCCTGGTCGATCAGCGATGCCACGTGCTCGTCGTAGAGCGAGTAGACGACGCTTCGTCCGCGCCGCTCGCCGACCACCAGCCCGATGTCGCGCAGCAGCCTCAGCTGGTGCGAGACCGCCGACTGCTGCATCCCGACAGCCGCGATCAGCTCGGACACCGAGCGCGACCCCCCGTGCAGCTCCGCGAGGATCAGGACGCGGCTCGGGGTAGCTAACGCCTGCATCACGTCGGCCACCCTGTCGGCGACCTCGGTCGTCATCCGCCCACTCCGAGTCCGCCCGTCGACGCCGTGGGTCACGTTGGATTCCTTGCTAGCATGAACGATCGTTCATTGAACTGACGCTCATATGATACGCGGATCTGAGACCGTTTCTTGCACACCGCGGCGGCCGCCGGCACGCCGGCCGAGTCGAGGGCGACCGTGAACGGGGCCACGCTAGGGCTGATCGCCGCGGCCGCCGGCGTCGGGTTCGGCCACGCCGTGCTGCCAGACCACTGGGTCCCGCTCGCCGTCGTCGGCCGGACCCAGCGCTACCCGCTGCGCAAGGTCGCTCGGCTCTCGGGCCTGGCCGCCGTCGCGCACGTGCTCGTCTCGATCGTGCTGGGGGCCGTGATCGTGGCCGTGGGCCTTCAGTTTCGCTCGCAGCTGGCAAGCGCCCAGGACACGATCATCGGGCTGCTGCTGATCGGAACCGGAGTCGCGTTCGCTGTCTTCGAACTGAGCCGGCGCGGCCACGCCCATGACCACGGCCACGCGCACGACCATCGCCGGGATCACGCGCGCGAGTCGCGCGCCGGCCGCTCGCGCCTGGGGTCGATGACCGCGATCATGGTTCCGTTCGGCGCCGCGGCATCACCCGACCTGACGATCCTGCCCGTATTCCTGGCAGCGACCGCGGTCGGGGCCGGAACCGCGATCGGCTCGGTGGCCGTCTTCGCCGTCGTCACGATCGCGACGATCGTCGCGTTGACGGTGTCCGCGGCGGCGGGCGGCTACCAGGTCCGCGGCGAGTGGCTCGACCGCTGGGGAAACGCGATCACCGCCGCCGTCCTGATCGTGATCGGCGCGCTCGTGCTCGCCGGCATCCTCTAGAGCAGCGGCGCGGCGGCTACGCCGCGGCGCTGCTGGCGGCCTCTTCCGGGGCAGCCGGCTGGGACACGGCTGCGGGCACCGCCTCCAGCAGCGGACCCCGCGCCGCGATCGAGCGCCGCAGCCTGACGAAGCCCTCGGTGCCTCCGATCGTGGGGACCCACAGCGAGATCGCGTGATAGATGATCACCGCTGCCGCGGTCTGCGTCGCGGGCAGGTGGAAGAGGACCAGCGTCCCGAGCAGGCCGCCCTCCAGCACGCCGATCCCCCCCGGAATCGGGATCAGGTCGGCGAGGTAGCCGATCTGGTAGGCCACGATCATCCCGAAGATCGGCGGCGTCACCCCGACCGCCTTCAGGCACACCCACAGGACCGCGATGTCGCACAACAGGAATGCGGGCGCGCCGAGCAGTCGCCAGTCGAGCCGGAAGGCCGACGCCTCGGTGTCACGAACCCACACCCCGAGTCCGTGCAGAGTCATCTGCACCCGCCCGCCGACTCCGCGCGGGCGCTCGGGCGCCTTGACCAGCGGCGTCAAGAGGAACAGAACGAGTCCGGCGATCGCAATCGCGCCGGGCACCAGGCCGTAGGGGACGCTCGACGGGGTTCCCAGCCCCAGCCACACCCCCAGCCCCGCGATCCCCAAGACCGCCGCGTTGACGGCGCTCGTCAACAGGAAGATCACCGCCGAGCGGTTGGCGACCCGCGACCACGGGACCCCCCACGCGCGCATCGCCCACGCGCCAACCGCGAGCCCGCCGGCACCGCCGAGCGGCACGACCGCGCCGAACGCCTGCTCGGCCCACGCCAGCCACCGCAGCTCCCTGGGCGGGCCGCGGTACAGGACGTGCCGGACGACCAACACGTAGCCGAGGCACGACCCGACCTCCAGCGCTACGCCGAGCACCAGCCACCACACCGACGCGTGCGAAGCGGTCCTCAGAATCCCGCGAAGGTCCGGGACCGCAAGACCGATCCCAAGCAGCAGCACCGCCAGCACCACCGTCCAGATGACGCCGTTTCGCAGACGATGAGCGTCTCGTTCCGGGGTCGTGCTCTGGTTCTCGGTGGTCGTCGGCTGCATAGCTCCGAGCGTCGCTTTACAGAGCAACCATTCTACACGAGATCGTGCGCCCGGCCAACTATTGCGTTGGCGCAAGCGATCCCGGTGGGGCGCTACGGCGTGAGCCTCACGGGCAGCGTCTTCAGCTGGTTGATGAACGCCGACTCCGCGTAGACCGGGTCCCCTGCGAGCTCCATCTCGGGATAGCGCGCGAGCGTTTCCTCGAACAGCACCCGCAGCTCCAGCCGTGCCAGCGCCGTCCCGAGGCAGAAGTGCCTGCCGCCGGCTCCGAACGCCTGGTGCTCGGTGGTGCGGGTCACGTCGAAGCGGTCGGGGTCCTCGAAGCGCGACTCCTCACGGTTGGAGGACACGTACCACAGCACGACCTTCTCGCCCTTGCGGATCTTCTGCCCTGCCAGCTCGGTGTCGCAGGTCGCCGTGCGGCGGAAGTGCGCGAAGGCGGGAAACATCCGCAGCGACTCCTCGACCGCCCCGGGGATCAGCGAGGGGTCCTCCAGCAGCAGCCGGCGCTGGTCGGGGTGCTCCATCAGGGCCCGCATGCCGCTGCAGTAGGTCGCCTTGGTGCTGTCGTTGCCGGCGGCGACCAGCAGGAAGAAGTTCATGACGATCTCGTGCTCCTCGAGGTGCTCGCCCTCGACCTCCGCGTGCACGAGCACCGAGGTGAGATCGTCGGTGGGGTTCTCGCGCCGCTCGGCGATCAACTTGCGGCAGCGCTCGAAGACCTCGGGGATGTCCGTCTCTGCGACGCTGTCGACGCCGCCGGGGTTGAGGTCGGGGTCGCCGGCGCCGAGCGCCGAGTTCATCAGGGCCGCCCACGCGGCGTCGTCCTCTGGCGGGATTCCCATGAAGCTGCCGATCACCCGCGAGACGACGGGTTGCGCGACGTCCGTGACCAGATCGGAGGTCTCGCGCCCCTCGAGGCGGTCGAGCACGTCAATCACGATCCGGCGAATCGCCGCTTCGTGCGCGGCGATTCGCTTGGGCGTGAACCCGGTCTGAAAGAGCATCTTGAGGCGGTCGTGCTTCGGCGGGTCCATGCCGATGAACATCGCTTGGAGCAGTTCGAGCGGGAACCCCTCGGTGACCGCGGTGATCCCGCCGAGCTCCGAGGAGTAGGTCCTGAAGTCACGGCTGACCGCGTGGATGTCCTCGCCGCGCGTGACCGACCAGAAGCCGGCCTCGTTCGGGTACTCGCTGACGCGCGCCGTCCAATGCACCGGGCACTCGGAGCGCAGGCGCCGGAACAGGTCGTGGGGCGGCCCATCGAGCCACAGCTCCCGCTCCCCCACAAGGACGTTGTCCAGATCGACGTCGTTGAGGTCGCTGCTCGTCGAAGTCACACTGCCCTCCATCTCCTCGGTTGCTCGACGGCGCCGCCCTCGGAGGGGCCGTCGCGCCCGGCGCGATCCTACTGGCTGGCTGGCCAGCCCGAAAGGGGATTTTGCGCCCGCTTAGCGGGATAGGCTTGCCTGCGTCGTGGGCGCCCTGCACACGCTTGTCACCTCCGGGCTCGTCGGAGCCGCATGTTCGGCGCGGGCCGGCCTCGGGGTGGCCGAGCTGGCGCTCCGCCGGGCGCCTTCGCTCGTCGCGCTCGGCGCTCGAGCGACGGTCGCGACGGGGACGCGCGCAGCCAGGGCGCAGGTCGTATTCCGCGACGACTTGCTGACGCTGTTCGACGATGCCGCCGAGATCGCATGGCGAGAGGCGCGCCGCGCCCGCATCGAGCTCGCCGAGCGCACCACTCGGCCCGAGGGCGCCGCGGCGGGCCGGGCGCGTGGGCGCCCGACGCCCGCGGCGCCCAACGCCGCCCCACACCGCCGCCACCGGGTGAAGGCGTGATCGCCGCCGGCGGCGAGGTCGCATTCACACTCGGTGCCGAGCACGAGATCGCGCTGCTGCGCGAGCGGCTCGAGCGCTGGCTCGAAGGCGCCGACCCCGAGTTGCGCGACCCGCTGCGCTGGGCGCTCACAGGGCGCCCCAAGCACTTCCGCCCGCTGACCGTGTTCGCCTGCCGACGCGCCGTCGGCGAGCCCGTCACGGACGAGACGGTCGAGCTGGCGTTCGCGGTCGAGCTGCTCCACAACATGACGCTGGTCGTCGACGACGTGCTCGACGGCTCGCCGGATCGCCGCGGCGTCGCCACCCTTCAGCGCCGCTTCGGAACCCTGCCGGCGCTGATGGCGGGCGGCTACCTGGTCGCGGACGCGTTCGCCGCCTGCGCACAGAATCAGTTCGCAGTTGTGCACCTAGCCGAGCTGCTGCGCCGGCTCGGGGCAGCCGAGTGCCTGCAGTGGCGGCTGCGCCGCCAGCCGCTGGGGGTCGCCGACTGGCAGCGGATCGCCGGCGAGGACACCGGCTCGATGTTCGAGCTGTGCGCGGTGCTCGGAGCGGGCTCCGAGCGGCTGCGCCGCTACGGCCACCTGCTCGGCGTCCTCTACCACGGGTGCGATGACGTGGGCGATCTACGCGGCTTGCAGGCCCTGGGCGGCGGTGGCGAGGAGGACATCCGCGACGGGATCCTCACGCTGCCTGCGGCCCTGGCGATCCGCGACCCCGCCGTCCGCGAGCTGTTCGTTCGTGAGGACGGCGACGAGGGCCGGCTGGCGGTGCTGGCCGAGGCCTACCGCGCCCAGCTCGACGAGGCCGAGGCGCGGCTCGAGGGGATCGCCGACTCCGCGCGCGCGGAGGCCCGGCAGTTCGCCTCGGACCCGGGGCCGGCGCTGGCCCTGGTCGAGCAGGTTCGCGAGCTCTCGCGCCGCTGAGGCCGTCAGAGCAGCGCCCGCAGGCGAGCGCCCAGCGCCCGCGCCGCGTCGTCGCCGCTTGACCAGGCCTTCGCGCCGGTCACGTACGGCGCCCATGCGAGGCGCAGCCAGGCGTAGAGCCCGCCCGGCAGCGATTTCGGCTCCAGCACCTCGACCGGGTCGCCGATCCGGTTGCGCTCCACGATCTCGGCCGCCGCCTCGACCCCGGAAATGGCCGCCGATTCGATCGTCGTCATCCCAATCGAGCTGTGACAGAAGTCGCCCACGAATGAGAGATTCGGGAGCTCGTCGCATCGCACACCCGGGCGCCAGGAGTTGGTGCCGATCTCGTTGACGAACAGCTGCGCGTCGGTATTGGCGTTGTACCTCGTGCGCTCCCAATCGATCGACTTCGCCGCGCCCCAGCCGCCGCCGGGATCGAAGTCGAGGTAGGCCGCCAGCTCGCGGAGCATCGTCATCGCGTCCTCCTCCCACCCCGTGCCGGGAAGCCCGTTCGGATCCGAGGCAGAGAGCGCGAGCACGGTTTCCTCCCCCATTCCCGCCCACGTCTGCGAGATGTCGGTGAACGCGAGCGCGAGCGGACAATCGAACAGGCCGACCGGCTCGGCCGGCACATGGGGAAGCCGGCGGTTGAAGAACAGGTGCAGGATCGGGATCGGCAGCGCCTCTAGGCGCGAGAGCTGACTGGTCCGCGGCATGGACTCGACGATCTGCTCTCCCTGCGAATCTTCGCCCGCGCCGGTCCTGACCAGGCGCGAGAGCTCGGGCGCAGTGACCGCCAGCACGAGCTCGTCGACCTCCTCGGTCCATTTGTCTTCCTCGCCGGGGACGAACTTGCCCTCCTCCTCGTCGAAGCGAACGCGCCGCAGCGTCACTCGCTGCGCTCGACCATCGCGGCACGAGACGCCGACCGCCTCAACGCCGGTCACGATCTCAGCGCCCGCCCGCTTCAGCGTGTCCCGCAGCGGCCGGATCACCCGTTCCTCGGCCGAGCCCCGCGGCAGCCAGAACGCCGGCGTGGGGTCGGCCAGGCAGTAGCCGAGGTACTCCTGGTAGTCCGACGCCGAGGTGAAGTAGCTCGGGAGCGACCACACCATCGTGATGAAGTCGTCGTAGGCGGCAGCGGCTCGCTCGGTCATATACGGCCGCGAGCGCAGGAACGCGCTCACGCTCACTTCGTTGACCTCGACCGTCGAGCGAAAACGCTCAGCGAGCAGGTCGACGTTTGCGTACCCGTACACAAGCATGTCCGCCGGCGGCGCGACGCCGGAGACGATGTTCGCCATAACGTGCCGCAGGTTCCACGCCGAGTACGCGTCGGCGAGGGCCCGGAAGCGCGGGTGCTCGCCCCGGCGCAGCTGCCAGACCTTCGTGCAGGGGGCGAATCCAGAGCGGGGCTCGTTGCCCGTGGCGTCGGCCAGCAGGGACCAGAAGTTGTGGTACCAGTTCAGGTACATGTGGGGGTAGATGTCGAGCTGCGCGCCGTCCGCCTGTCGCGAGCTGAGGTTGCCGCCGAGCCGCTCGCTGCGCTCGTACACCCTCACCGGGTATCCCCGTTGGGCCAGGCGCAGGGCCGCGGCCAACCCCGCGATGCCGGCGCCGATGACGGTGACCCGAGGTGGGCTGCTCACGCGCCACCGCCGGCCACGTCGAGGATCCCCCGCGCCCGCAGCACGTCGGGCAGTTGGGAGTCGGGGGCGAACTGCTCGCACAGCGCCGCCAGCCGCCGCTCTTCGGCGGAGGCGTCCTCACCGGCGCGCCGCCGGTGCGTAACGAGCTGCCCCAGCGAGCGCAGCTGCGGGAGCCGCGCGCCCTGGCGCTCGGCCACATCGACCGCCCGCCGCAGCTCGGTGATCGCGGGCCCCACCTCGGGCCGCGGGCCGGCCATCAGCGCCCGCGCCTTGCTGCGCAACAACTCGACCTCGGTGAGCCGCTCGCCGCTGCTCGCCATGTGCTCCTCGGCGAGTGCGATCGACTCGAGCGCCGCGTCCCGCGAGCCGGTGGCGAGCTGCAGATTGGCGAGCAGCACGTACAGGTTCACGAGCCCCAGGCGCGCGCCTGAACCGAGGTAAGAGTCGATGCTCGCCTGCAGCCGCGCGATGCCGTCCTCGCGATTCCCCGCCATCGCCCGGCCCCAGTTCGAGTACGCGGACGAGAGCGTGCGCCAGTAGCGGATGTTGCGATCGACGCTGTAGGCACGGACCTTCTCGACCCATTCTCCGAACTGGGGTAGCTCCGCGCGGTTCAGGTGCAGGATCGCCCGCATGAACCAGACCTGCGCACGGGTGACGGGCCGATCGACGCGCTCCGACAGCTCGAGGCTGCGATCGCTGTGCGCGCGCGACTCACGCTCCTGGCCCATGATTGACAGCACGCTGGCCAGGTACGCATGCGCGCCCGCGCCGTAACCCCCGAGCGCTTCGTAGATCTGATCCACGCGCTCAGGTCGCCGGGAGCTGGAGATCGCCAGCTCGAGGTGCTCACGCGCCGGTTGCATCTCCCCGCGGTACATGTCGACCATCCCGGCGTAAAGGTGACCCTCCGCGAGCTCGGCGTCGCCCGCACGCTGGGCGGCGAGGCTCAGCATCTCCTCGGCGAGCTCGTAGGCAGCGTCGTACTCACCGGCCACGAGGTGGAACATCCACTGCCCGCGAATCACCACCGACAGCTGGTCGTCGCCGGTCGCCTGCCACCGCGCCCGCGCCCCGGCGTAGGCCTCGGCGACGCCGGCCGCCGCGTACCCGTGTCCCGCCTGGAGGGCGGCGCCCAGATAGGTTAGGAAGTCGGCCCGCTGCTCCTCGGTGTCGGCCCCCGGCTCGGCCTCATCGAGCGCCTCCAATCCTCGCCGGAAATGCTCCGACGCCTCGACGAACGCCGCCCGCTCCAGCGCGCGGATTCCCGCCGCGCGCCAGTACCGTGCCGCCTCAACCGGAGCCGCCGCGCAGGACCAGTGATGTGCCACCAACTCGGGCTCGCGCTCGGCGCGCTCGGGGAAGCGCCCCACCAGCGTGCTGGCCACGCGGGCGTGCAGCTCCTGGCGGCGACGCCGCAGAACCCGCGAGTAGGCCGCGTCGTGCAGCAGTGCGTGCTTGAACTCGCACCGAGCCGGGGGGCCGTCGATCTGGCGCAGGACGTCCTGCGCAGCGAGCGTGTTGAGCGCCGGGCCGAGATCGGCTCCGCCGAGCGGGTCGAGCGCCTCGAGCAGCCCGCGATCGAACTCACGACCGAGCACCGCGGCGACGTCGAGCACGTCGCCAGGGGTGGCCAGGCGGTCGAGGCGTTCGGCGAGAAGGCCGTGGAGTGTCGCGGGGACGGTGGGCTCGGATGGGCCGAAGCCGCCGGCCTTGGCCGGCTCGGCGAGCGCGAGCATTTTCAGCATCTCCTCGACGAACAGTGGGATCCCGTCGGCCGCGGCGCACACCTGGTCGAGGACGTCCTCGTCGAGCGCGGTGTCGGTGACGGTCCCCGCCAGCTCGCGCACGTGCTCTTGCGCGAGCGGTCCCAGCTCGATCTGCGTGCTCGGCTGGCGCCGCCAGGGCCAGCTGAACTCCTGACGATGGGTGACCACGCATAGCACCGGGAGCTTCGGAAGCTCGTTGACCACCCGCCAGAGCAGCTCCACGGTCGTCGGGTCCGCCCACTGTAGGTCCTCGATCACCAGCAGCATCGGATGCCGGGCCGGGTCGGCGACCAGCAGCGATTGCAGCATGCGCAACAGCGAGGCCCGCTCCTCCTGGGCGTCGGCGGATCGGTCGCGCTTGGCTCGAGCATCGGCCAGTCCGAGCAGGTCGCCCAGCAGCGGCACGGCCTCGTCGGGGTCGAGTCCGACCCCGAGCACAGCGACCTCCAGCTTCTCCAGCTGCGCCTCCTCTCCCTCGCCACGCTCGAGCTCGCACCTGCTCTCGAGCAGCCGGATCACCGGATAGAGCGCTGTGCCCTGGTGGTGACGCGAGCACTGCCAGCGCTCGGCGACGGCGAGCTCGTCCCCCAGGCGCACCGTGAGCGCGTGCACGAGGCGGCTCTTGCCGATCCCCGGCTCGCCGCTGACCTGAACGAGCGTGCCCCGCCCCTGCCGGACTCCGTGCCATGCAGCCAGCAGCATCTCGGTCTCTACCGTGCGGTCGACCAGTGGGGTCAAGCGTTCAGAAACGATCGGGTCGAGGCGATTCGCCACCCCGGTGGAGCGGAGCACGTGATGCACGAATATCGGCCTGGAGACGCCGGCGAGGGTCCGCTCTCCGAGCGGCTCGGTCTCGAAGTAGCCGCCGATCAGCGCCTGCGTGGCATCGCTGACGACCAGCGAGCCGGGCGCCGCGACCCCCTGCAGCCGCGCGGCAATGTGCGGCGTCTCGCCGACCATCGCGAACTCGTCGCGATTGGATCCGGCCTCCATCGCGCCGGCGACGACCAAGCCGGTGTGGCATCCGATCCGCAGCTCCAGCGCGGCGCCGAAGCGGGTTCGCAGCTGGGCATTGAGGTCGCTCAGCCCCTCGAGAATCGCCAGTCCGGCGTAGACGGCGCGCTGGGCGTCGTCCTCGTGCGCCCGGGGGTAGCCGAAGCACGCCACGACGCCGTCGCCCGGAAAATGGGCCGGGTAGCCGCTGTAGCGCTCGATCGCCTCGACGGCGAGCGCCTGGTAGCGGGCGAGCACCTCGAGGAAGTCCTCGGGATCCAGTCGCCCGGCCAGTGGCGTCGAGCCGACCAGATCGCAGAACATGACCGTGACCTGGCGCCGTTGGACCGCGTCGCGAAACTCCCCCGCGCGGTGCGCCGGTTCCGAAGCCGCAGTGCCCCTGAGGTCCGTACTCGGTTCCACTCAACTGCCCTCCTGCAGGGCCACGATACCAGCGCGCCCGGGCTCGCAAACCCCGTCCGTCAGCGTTTCGTTCGAGGTGCGCCGATCACGCCTAGCACCCCCCTGGCAGGCCCAGTGGCTCGGTGATCAGCGGCGCCCAGGAGCCTAACGCCGCGGCCGGCCACGGGCGCTTTCGCCCGCGGGGCCCTCGCTACACCATCTCGCCGGGGCGCTGGAAGATGATCTCCGGGACGACGCAGGCCGGCGAGACCCGCAGCAGAAAGCGCAGCGCCTCGGCGATGTCGGTGGGACGAATCATCTTCTCGGCCGGGACGTTGTCCTTGACGTAATCGGTCATGTCGGTGTCGACGAAGGCGGGGCAGAACGCAACCGACTTGATCCCGTCGCCGTTCAGCTCCTTGTTCATCGCCTGGCTGTAGGCGATCACCGCCGCCTTGGTCGCCCCATACACCGACAGCCACGCCTGCGGCGACTTGCCGGCGATCGACGCCAGGTTGACGACCAGCGCGCTCCTGTGCTCCGCACCCGCGGCTCGGAGCATGTCCAGGCACTCCCGGTAGAAGAGGACGATCGCGCGGAGGTTCACGTCCAGCTGCAGGTCGACGAACTTCGTCTGGTGCTCCGCAGCCGCTGCGCCGATACCCACGCCGGCGTTGTTGACGAGCACGTCGAGGCGCCCGAAGTGCTCGCGGTGCAGCGACACCACCTCGCGGATCGCCTCCTCATCGGCCATGTTCGCGGCGAGGTACTCGACCTCGTACCCCTTCGCCTGGAGCTCGTGCGCCGTCCGCTCGAGGGTGTCGGGCTTGCGGGCGGCGATCGTCAGCCCGTAGCCGCTCTCGCCGAGCAGCTCGGCGAGCGCGAGTCCGATCCCGCGGGAGGCTCCGGTGACGAGGGCGGCGCGATCAGGCATGTGGCGATCCTTGGGTGGCTGACAGGGCGGTCACAATATCCACGCGGGCCTTGGCGCCGCGGGGTTGGTGACCTACATTTTCGGGCGATGTATCACTCCGACGTCGCGACCGCGGTTCGCGGCACGCTCGGAGGCATCGCCGGCGGACGCCTCCAAGCGCTGCCGTTCACGCTGAGATTCTGGGACGGGAGCATGCTCGCGGGCGAGTCGCCGACGCCGGTGACCGTGATCCGCAGCCCGAAGGCGCTCACCTACATGCTCCGGGCCCCTAACCAGGTGGGCCTGGCCCGGGCGTGGGTGACGGGAGCCCTCGACGTCGAGGGTGACCTCAACGCGGTGCTCGCCGCCCGCCACCGCCTCAGCGGGATCGCGCTGTCGGCGGCCGACCGGTTGAAGCTGGTGGCCGCAGCCGCGCGAGCGGCCCCATCGGTGCTGGTCCAACCCACGCCGGTCCCGGCGATCGAGGCGGCGCCGCGCGGCAGGCGCCACTCGCTGGGGCGCGACCGCGCCGCGGTCCGCCACCACTACGACGTCTCCAACGATTTCTACGAGCTGCTGCTCGGGCCGAGCATGACCTATTCCTGCGCGTACTTCGAGACCCCGCGGACAACGCTCGAAGAGGCGCAGGAGCGAAAGCACGAGCTGATCTGCCGAAAGCTCCGCCTGGCCCCCGGCGAACGGCTGCTCGACATCGGCTGCGGCTGGGGCTCGCTGCTGCTCTACGCCGCGTCTCGCTACGGGACGCGCGGCGTCGGCGTGACCCTGTCGGAGGAGCAGGCGTGGCTGGCCCGCGAGCGGGTTCGCGAGCACGGCCTCTCGGACCTCGTGGAGATCCGGATCGCCGACTACCGGGAGATCTCGGACGGCCCGTTCGACAAGGTCGCGAGCGTCGGGATGTACGAGCACGTCGGCCGCGCCGAGCTCGGCGGCTACGCCGCGACCGTCGCCGGCCTGCTCCGGCCCGGGGGCCTGTTTTTGAACCACGGGATCGCGCGGCTCGGCTCCGAGCAGCCCGGGCCGGACACCTTCATCAACCGCTACATCTTTCCGGACGGGGAGCTGCATCCGGTGATGGAGATCCAGTCCGCGATGCAGGCGACCGGACTCGAGGTCCGGGACGTCGAGTCGCTCCGCGAGCACTATCCGCTCACGCTCCGGCGCTGGCTCGCGAACCTCGAGTCCCAGCGCGAGCAGGTGGTGGCGATGGTCGGCAAGGAGCGCGAACGCGCCTGGCGGCTCTACCTCCTGGTCGCGGCGCAGGGATTCGAGGACGGGGACATCACCGTCTACCAGGTGCTCGGCGCACGTCTGGGATCGGACCACCGACTCCCGCTCGACCGCGCCCAGGTGATCGCCCCGAGTAGGCTCGAAGCGATGCGGCAATCGACGAAGGAGCGGGTGCAGCGTGCGTGTTGATTGGTACGGACAGTCGGCGTTCCGGCTCCGCGGGGATCAGGCAACCGTATTCATCGACCCGTTCGGCGACATGTCGGGCGCAGCGGCGCGCGGGTTCCAGTGGGACTACCCGCCGATCGACGGAGTGAGCGCGGACCTGGTGCTCGTCACCCACGAGCACTTCGACCACAACGCCGTCGAGGTTCTCGACGGCGACGCGCCGGTGCTGCGCTCGACGGCGGGGCGGCTCGAGTCACCGGTCGGGGAGGTGGTCGCGATCGCGTCGGAGCACGACGAGGCGGGCGGCACCGAGCGAGGGCCGAACACGATCTTCGTGTTCGACCTCGACGGGATCAGGGTCGCCCACTTCGGCGACTTCGGTCAGCGCGAGCTGCGTGAGGAGCAGGCGGCGGCGGTGGGCTCACCGGACCTGGTGTTCCTTCCGGTCGGCGACGGGCCCACGATCGGGGCCGCGCAGGCCGCGGCGATCGTGGAACGGATCCAGCCGCGGTGGGTCGTACCGATGCACTACCGCACGCCACGCATCAGCTTCCTGGACACGGCCGACGCGTTCCTCGAGCGGATGCCCCGCGTCCAGCGTATGTCCGAGAGCGGTTTTGACACTGGCGAGCTCGATGGCGAACGCCCGCTGGTCCTCGTGCCGGCCGCGCCGTGACGCGTTAGCTGCTGACGCGCGCCAGCGTCTCGCGCCCCACCCGCTGCAGGTCACGCAGGTAGTCGAGATGCGCGGACCAGAGTTCCCTGTCGGACCCCCCACTCGCCAGCACCATCGTGTCGACGTGGGCATCGAGCAACTCGTAGACGAGTGCCTGGAGGCGCCTGACATCGGTGGTCGTACTGGCGTCAGCGTCCTGCAACGGTCATCCCTCCGTCGCCACTGTCGCCAGCATGAACCGGGCCGCGGACGGAACCGGCGTTTGAGCTGCCTACCGCCGCCGCGCGCTCGGCGCGAGCGCCGGGTTCTGCCAGCCGGAGTCGGCCGGGTTCAGGTTCACGCCGGGCGGGACGATCTCGTCGATCCGGTCGAGCAGGTCGTCCGACAGCTTGACGTCGGCCGCGCTCAGCTGCGACTCGAGCTGGTCCATCGTCCGCGGCCCGATGATCGCGGCGGTCACCGCCGGGTGGCGGATCACGAACGCCAGCGCCATCTCGATCAGCGTCATCCCCGCCTCCTCGGCGAGCTGCGCGAGCTTGTCCGCGGCCTCGAGCTTTCGCTGGTTGCCGGGGAGCGAGAGGTCGTAGCGGTCGGGGATCCGCTCGGCCCGGTGCGATTGCGGAATCTCCTGACCGACGCGAAAGCGGCCCGTGAGCCAGCCGCCGGCGAGCGGACTCCAGGGAATCACGCCCATCCGGTAGCGCCGGCAGGTCGGCAGCACGTCCTTCTCGATTTCCCGGACGAGGATCGAATACGGCGGCTGCTCGCAGACGAAGCGCTCGCGGCCGCGGCGCTCCGCGACCCACTGGGCTTCGACGATCTGGCCGGCCGGGAAGGTCGACGAGCCGATGTAGCGGACCTTGCCCGCGTGCACCAGATCGCTGAGCGCGCCGAGCGTCTCGTCGATGTCGGTGTCGAGCTCAGGGCGATGAATCTGGTAGAGGTCGATCCAGTCGGTCTTCAGCCGCCTCAGGCTGTTCTCCACCTCCTTGACGATCCAGCGACGCGAATTGCCAAACTCGTTCGGGTCATCGCCCATCGTTCCGTGCACCTTGGTGGCGAGCACGACGTGCTCGCGCCGGCCGCCCGCCAGCGCGTTGCCGACGATCTCCTCGGATTCCCCGCGCGAGTACACATCGGCGGTGTCGATGAAGTTGATCCCCGCGTCGAGCGCGCGGTGGATGATCGCGATGCCCTCCTCGTGGTCGGTGTTGCCCCAGGCGCCGAACATCATCGCGCCCAGGCAGAGTGGCGAGACCTTCACTCCAGTGCAGCCGAATAACCGGTACTGCATAGGTGCGCTCCCCAAACGTGCGTGACCTCTCCTTCTGGACCATACCCAATCGAGCTGATCTGGCCGTCCGAGAAGGCAGGCGGCGTGCTCATCATCCGCGCGAGCGCAGCCGCGCTCATGACCGGGACGACCCGAATACCCGTGTACTTCATCTGCCGGAGGTCAAACGCAACGAACCATTCCCGCAGGGCCGCGTTCAGGCCACGAACGTCCTCTCCAGCTTCCGCCAACTGACCACTCAGGGCTGTCCACACGCGCGTCAAAATGTCCCCATCGCTTTCCTCCTCCGGGGCGTTCAGAGCGTCTAGAGCGGCGTCCAGGCGCGTCCTAGCTGCCTTGGCCTTCCGGTTGGCTGCTACGACCGCTGCCTCGGCGGCGTCGGCCCTCTCCTCGTCGTCGTTCTCCAATGCTCGCTCGTAGCGTTCGCGGGCCTTCCCGGCGGCACGGTCGGCCCTAGCTACCTCTTCGCGTGCCTCGGCGGCGATCTTACCTAGCTCCTCGACCCTGACCGTTCGCCCAGCGCTTAGCTGATCACGTGGTGTATTGAGTTACGTGGGACGCCGGTTGCTCTACCAAGTATGAAGGGCCATTGACTTATGTAGCCGCGACTCGTTAAGGTCAGTTGATGCGTCCTGCCGAAAGTGGGCGCGTTCCGTCGGGCTTACGCGCATAGCGAGCCACGGCGGCGGGCGAGTGGGCACGAAGTGATAAGGCATGAGCTGGCGTGGGATGTAGAGCCGAGGTCGATCTCGACGAGTCGCGCGCGCTCGGGTTCGTAAACCGGACACGGAGCTTGGTTTCTAGGCGAGCGCGGCGTCCGAGCCAGATTTGGGTACCCCTGGTGGCGGCCATGGTGTTGTCGGGGTGTGCCTCGGCGGTGTCGTCGACCGCGACGCAAGTGACGGCCGGCACGGCGACATTGAATGGCAGCGTCTCCAGCTCCGATAACGCGACGATCCATTACTGGTTCCGCTATGGCACCACGACTGCGTATGGGGGTACGACGCCGCAGCAGACGATCACGATCAGCGACCAGAACTGGCACTCCGTTTCGGCGCCAGTCAGCGGCCTGGCGCCCGTGACGACCTACCACTACACGCTCTGCGCCCAAGAGCCCGGGGTCAATACCTCTTGCGGGGTGGACGCGACCTTCAACACACCACCCCAATCAACGTCTGGCCAGCTGACTGAACCGTGGTTCGCGACATACGACTCATGGCCCTATGCGGCGAGGGCGGTGGTTGCGAATCGCACGGTGTACATCGGCTCGTGGGATGGTTATGAACGCGCCTTCGACGAGTCTGGCAACCTCAAGTGGGCAACGAACCTAGGGCAGCGTACGTCGTGCTACGACCAACCCCTTGGCCCTTCTACGGCGGGCGTTACGTCGGCACCAGCGATCGATCCCGCGAGCGGTGTTCTGTATCTCGGAGATGGCACGACAAACTTCGACGCACTCAATCCAAATACTGGCGCGGTATTGTGGTCAGTACCCACTGATACCTCAGCCGGCAGCTACAACTGGTCGAGCCCCGTGATCTATAACGGTCACGCATACATCGGTACCGCCAGCCTTTGCGATGATCCGCTTATACAGGGTGAGCTGCTCAGCATCAACTTGTCCACGCATCAGGTCGATGCCGTGTTCAAGGTGGTGCCGGACGGCGAAGTAGGCGGGAGCATCTGGACGACGCCTGTCGTTGATCCTTCAACGAACACGATATTTGTGACAACGGGCAATGGGACCAGCGCGTCGCAGACATACAGCGGATCGATAGTCGCGCTAGACGCCACGACGCTCGCACCCAAGGCGCACTGGCAAGTGCCCGACTGCAATCCGACCTGCGGAGACTTCGACTGGGGCACAACTCCCACGCTCCTGACTGACTCGCAGAATCGGCAGCTTGTAGCAGCGGCTAACAAGAACGGATATCTCTACGCGTTCGACCGTAACAACCTCGGCGCCGGCCCAGTGTGGAGCGATCAAATCTCAGTCGGTGGCGCGTGCCCCGAGTGTGGTCAGGGTCCCGTTTCCACTGGAGTGTTTGACGGCACGTACCTCTATTACGCCGGCGGAAACACGACCATCGGCGGCCAGTCGTATGCAGGATCCCTACGCGCCATCGATCCCGCCACCGGCCATTACGTATGGGAACGGGGCATGGCCGGCGTGCCGCTGGCGGCACTGGCGTTGGCCAACGGAGAGATTGTCTCGCCTACTTTTGACTACCCCGGACCCGCGGGATTATGGGTCGTAAATGCAGCGACAGGGAATGTCGACTATGCCAATAGTGGCGACTTCTTCGCGCCGCCGACGATCGCCGACGGGCTCCTATTTGAGGGTGACGTGTACGGAAACTTCAACGTCTTCCAGTTCCCGCCGACCCCAGGCGGCGTCTCAACCTCCCGACCGCTGAGGTCGAAGCCAGTGCATCCGATCCACCTGCCCCGTTGACGAGGATGGATCGTCGAGGCGGCGCTTGCGCGGCCAATTCCCGTGGGCAGGGCCGCACCGGAAGGCTCTTCGGTCGAGAGCGGTGAGGCCCTGATGCGAAATCGTCTCGCGTGGGTGCTGGCGATTTGTGCGGTGGGGGGCGTGGGAGCGGCGCTGGGCGTTTTTGTCGCCCTCTCATTGCCAATCAGGACGCGCACGGTGACCGTCGATGGCGCCTCAGTGCGCACGGTCACCCGCGTGCGCACGATTGAGCGCGTCCGCGTCAGAGCAACGGCGGTCGCCGGGCCAGACTCGGGAGTTGCAAGCTCGGGCGCCGCAGGTGGCAGTCCGGCCCTGAGCTCCGGGAGCCTCCAGACGCAACATCAATTTTCCGGTAACGGCCGGCGAGTGCTCGGAAGGATCGCCGTCCCTGAGCCCGGAGCCACGCTGGTCTGGACCAACAGCGCAGGGCGCTTCCGGTTGTTGTTCAACGGCACGGGATTGGCGGTGGACTCCACCGCGCGGGGCGGGAGGATCGCCGCCCCAGCACTCACCTACACGCAAGTCACCGTCGATTCAACCGGACACTGGACCCTCCAGCTCAGATTGCTCGACCGAACTGGCCCTTGAGCGTTGACGCGTACGTGCGCTTTACTTGTTCCAGCGTCGTCTCCGCACGTGGCGGCCCTGAATGGCCGGGTTGAACCGCTGATCGGGCGAAAAGCCCTCACCGCCCGAGCCTTGGCTCGACCGGGATCAGCGTAAACGGGCTACGACAGTAAACCGTTGTAGCCGGTTTAGGCTCAGTAACGGCGGGACTTAGCGGTAGAGCTACCTTGCTAGCCCAGCGGACGAGAGGCTCACCGCTCCGTTCCCTCGAATGCGGGTAGCTCTAGGCCCCGGCCGGTAAACCTACTGGACTCCGGTGCTGCCAAGCGTTCGATAGTCCATGGGCCGAACATACACGTCCGCGGCCCGCGTCTCGGGTAGGCCACGCCCTGCCCCGCCCGCGGCGTGGGCGCCTCTGCGCGGCGCTCTCTGACACCGTGAGGGAGTCGATCGCCTACGGGCGGATCCCGGGCGAAGAAGCCTGGCTCACGGGGGCGCGCAACGACCGCCCTGGACGATGCCCGCGGTGCGATACACGTTTGCGCCGTGGGACGATGGCGGGCCGTACGGCCTGCTGGTGCCCACGCGAGCAGCGGGCGCCGCGATGACACTCCCCACACCGGCCGCTACTAACGGCGCCCAGCGGGTATATAGCGCTAGATTGTCCGGAGGCCCGGTCGGCCGGCAGGGGGCCTCGTTGTTACCCGCTATCTAGGAGGCGATGACCGCAATGGTCCACCGACTCTCGAAATTTGTGCTGCCCTTGACGTGCGCCTGCGCGCTGCTCGGCGCTGCGCTCCCCGCGAGCGCTGGGGCCAAGCTGGCCGTCGGGATCAGCGATCAGAACACCGGGATGTTCTCGCAGTCGAGGTTCCAGAGCCTGAACCTCTCCGTCGCCCGGTACTTCGCGCCCTGGAACGCGGCGGTGACACCGGACAAGTCCCAGCTGAACGCCGCCAAGGCGTGGGTCAACGCAGCGCTGGCCGACGGCGTCGAGCCGATGATCTCGATCGGCGGGAACGGGAGCTCCATCCCGACGGTCAACCAGTACAAGGCGGCCGTGAAGGCGTTGATGCGCGCCGTCCCGAAGGTGCATACGTACGCCGCGTGGAACGAGCCTGACTGGGTGTACCGCCCGGCACTTGCCCACAACCCCGGCCTGGCCGCGGCCTACTTCAACGCAATGGTGCAGGACTGCCGCTACTGCACCAACGTGGCCGGTGAGGTGTACCTGCCGGCAAACCTGCTGGGGTCCTACCTGCGCGCGTACACCCGTGGGCTGCACTACCGGCCGTCGGCGTGGGCGCTGCATAACTACTACGACGTCCGCACCCACACCACGAGCCAGCTCCAGGTGATGGAGAGGTACACGTCCGGACCGATCTGGCTGACCGAGATCGCGGGCATCGAGCGGCGCGGCCACTGGCAGTTCCGCAACCAGAGCGTGTTCGCGGCCGCCAAGGACGAGGCCTTCCTTTTCTCACTTCCGAAGCGGTTCCACCGCGTCACCCGGATCTACCACTACCAGTGGCAGGGCACGGTCGACGGGCCGAGCACCGGTTGGGACTCGGGCCTGATCGGGCCCGGCGGCGTGCCACGCCCCGCATTCTGGACGGTCGCCAAGGCGGCCGGGCCGCGACCGCGCCACAATGTGCGGCATGCGAGTCTCGGTCGTCGGTAGAGGCAATGCCGGTGGTGGCCTGGGCGACCTCTGGGAGCGGGCCGGACACGAAGTGACCCGGATTGGACGGGACGGCGGCGACGTCTCAGACGCCGCCGCCGTGCTCGTCGCCGTTCCCGGCGCCCGGATCGCCGACGCGTTCGAGACGGTCACCGGGTGGGAGGGAAAAACGGCGATCGACGCCACCAACCTCGTCGGTGCCAGCCCGCCCGAAGGGTTCTCATCGAACGCGGAGTTCGTGAAGTCGCGCACCGGCGGCCCGACCGCCAAGTCGTTCAACGCCAACTTCATGCGGCTGCTGGACCAGATCGCGGGGCAGCGCGCGAAGCCCTGCAACCTGTGGTGCGGAGACGAGGAGGCGCGGTCGGTAGTCGAGCAGCTGAACCGTGACGCGGGATATGAACCGGTGCACACGGGCGGACTCGAGAACGCGGCGATGCACGAGGGCGTCGTGCCGCTGCTGTTCGCGATCGCGCAGGGGGGGATGGGCCCGTTCTTCTATCGCTTTGCCCCGCCGGGCGAGCTCTAGGCAGCTCGCCTGAGGCCGGGGACGCCGGCTTCCTACCATCGGGGGCATGCGCCTCTCAGTCCTCGACCAGTCGCCGATCTCCGAGGGATCGACCGGGGCACAGGCGCTGCACAACACGATCGACCTGGCGGTGCTGGCGGACGAGCTCGGCTTTCATCGTTACTGGGTGGCCGAGCACCACGGCGGCCCGATGCTCGCGAGCGCCAGCCCGGAGGCGTTGATCGGCCCGATCGCCGCCGCCACGCGGGCGATCCGGGTCGGCAGCGGCGGCGTGATGCTCCCGCACTACAGCCCGCTGAAGGTCGCCGAAACGTTCACGATCCTCGCGGCGCTCCATCCCGGGCGGATCGACCTGGGGATCGGGCGCGCCGCCGGAACCGATCCGCTCACCACCTTCGCGCTCCAGCGTGACCGCCGACAGGCCGCGCCGGACGACTTCCCCCAGCAGCTCTCCGAGCTGCTCGCGTACTTCGAGGACGCGCTCCCGCCGGATCACCCATTCCACCGGCTGGCGGCGACGCTCCCGGGTCGCCCCGAGCTCCCGGACGTGTGGCTGCTCGGGTCATCGCCGCAGAGCGCGATCTGGGCGGGGCAGCTCGGCCTCCCCTACGCGTTCGCGGACTTCATCAACCCCGGCGGCAGCGGAGATCGCAGCGCTGTACCGCGAGCGCTTCGTCGCCGAGCGCCAGCTCCAGGCGCAGCGCACGGCGGTCGCCGCGTGGGTGCTGTGCGCGCCCGACGACGAGGAGGCGCAGCACCTCGCGACGAGCAGCCGGATGACGCTGACGCTGCTGCGACGCGGGCAGCTGATCCCGGTGCCAACGCCGGAGAAGGCGGCCGAATTCCTGCGCCGGGAGGGCAGACTCGACGGCCAGGAGCGCCCCGGCGCGGGCACGCTCCCAGGGCGCCGCGGGATCATCGGTTCGCCTGAGAAGGTCCGCGCGGAGATCGAGGAGCTCGCCACCGAGTACGGCGCCGAGGAGGTGATCGTCGTGACGATCACCCACGATCATGCGGCGCGCAGGCGCTCCTACGAGCTGCTCGCCGAGGCGTTCGGGCTGGAGCCCTCGAGCGCGCGGCTGGCCGCGTCGACGAATCCCTGAGCGAGCTGCTGGCCGAGCGCCCCGACCGGCAGCAGCCGCGGGACGTCGACGGTCGTCGCCAGCTCGAGCGCCAGCCGGGTCGGTGATCCGGGGTCGACACGCCAGCGGAGCTCGAAGCGCTCGGGGTCCCAGGGCTCGTGGGGCACGCGGGTCAACGTCACGTTCTGCCCGGGCGCGACGGCGATCGCCAGCAGCATCTCGAAGTCACGGACCAGCGGGCCCAGCGCCAGGTGAATCGTCGCGCGCGCCCGGGAGGGGATGCCGTCGGCGCTTCGCTCGATCGTCTCCGCTTCGCGGACCAGCTCGGGGTACCAGCGCGGGTAATCATCGACCGCCGCCAGGAGCGCCGTGCATTGCTCGGGGGTGGCGGCGACGCTCGCGGACGCGCTGGCCTCGAGGGGCTTCATCCGGGCAGGCCGGCTCCCGGGACGAGCATCTCAGGCCCGATCTCCGAGATCGAGCTGCAGCCCGCCAGCGCCATCGTCAGCTCGAAGTCGGCGCGGATGTTCTCGATCACCTCGCGCACGCCGGCGCTCCCCGCGATCGCCAGGCCGTAGACGTACGGTCGCCCGATCAGCACGGCGGTGGCGCCCAGCGCCAGCGCCTTGAACGCGTCGGCGCCACCGCGGATGCCGGAGTCGAGCAGGATCGGGATCCGCCCCGCGACCGCATCGGCCACGGCGGGGAGCGCCTCGATCGTCGCGATCGATCCGTCGACCTGCCGGCCGCCGTGGTTGGAGACGACGATCCCGTCGATTCCCGCGTCGACCGCCCGGGCGGCGTCGTCGGGGTGGAGGATTCCCTTGAGCAGGATCGGAAGGTCGGTGCGCTCGCGCAGGAACGGAAGGTCCTCCCACGACAGCGACGGCCGCGAGTAGATCTCGATGAACCGCTGCACGGCCGCCCGCCCGCGCCCGGAGCGCAGCGTCTCAACGAAATGGCCGGGATACGCCCGGGTGAGCGCGATCAGCGTCCGCAGCGCCGCCAGGTTCGGCCGCGGCTGCTGCTCGGGAGCCGGCTCCGGCCCGGGCGTCGCGATCAGCCGCGCGAACACCGGGTCGCTCGTGTACTGAGCGATCCCCTTGCCCCGCAGGAACGGCAGGTAGGCGCGCTCGAGGTCGCGGGTGCGCCAGCCGAGCACCGTCGTGTCGAGCGTCACGACGATCGCTTCGCAGCCGGACACCTTCGCCCGCCGGGCCAGGCTCTCGACGAGGTCGTCGGACTTGCTCCAGTAGAGCTGCATCCAGTGCGGGCTCTCGCCGAGGATGCCGCGCGAGCTCCTCCATCGGATGCGAGGCCTGGTTGGAGAAGATCATCGGCGTCGCGGTCGCCTTCGCGGCGCGCGCGACGGCGAGGTCGGCCTCGCGGTGCGCCAGCTCGAGCACGCCGATCGGGGCGAGCAGGAACGGGCTTTCCAGGCGGCGCCCGAACAGCTCGACGCTCGTGTCGCGGTGCTCGACGTCGCGAAGCATCCGCGGCACGATTCGCCAGCGGTCAAACCCCGCCCGGTTGGCGGCGATCGTGCGCTCGTTGCCGGCGCCCGCGGCGACGTACGCGAACGCGTCTGCTCCCCATCTTCCGGCGGGCGCGCTGCTCGAGCCGCCCGTAGTCGACGGGAACGCGCGGCCGGCGGCCGCTCACGCCGCCGAGGTAGATCTGCGTCTGGCGCACAAGCGCGTACATCGTGCGGGATCACACCACACCCGCCCGCGCGGCGCGATCCGGACGGCGGGACCGCCGATAACCCGTCGCGCTACGCGAGCGTCGCGTGGACGCGTACGGTCGTCCCGGCCCTCCCGGTGCGAACCTCGACCAGGTCGCAGAGCTGGTTGACGGTCCACAGCCCGATCCCGCCGGTTCCGTCGTGGACCGGGGCGCGGCGGCCGGCGAGCGGATCGCTGATCTGCCCGGCGTCGTTTACCTGGACCACCATCCGCCCGGGGCGGTTCCACAGGTGCAGCGTGCCGCCCCCGCCCCCGTGCCTGATCGTGTTCGTCGCAAGCTCGTTGACCGCGAGCACGAGGTCGGCGACGCGGTCGGCGCCAAGCCCGGCTCCCCTCGCCCGCTCGGACACCAGCGCTCGGATCCTGAACAGGTCCTTGAGGCCGAACCTCAGACGCGCCGCCTCGGGCGGCGGGGGGCTCAGCTGCTGATCGCACCCCGGTGGCACCGCGGGACCCACGTAGGCGGCGCTCTGGCTCTCTTTCCCGGAGCGGATCACGCGGGGATGGGTCCGCTCCGCATCGGCAAGCACGGCCCGGTCGAGCGCGCTGGCGTCGTACGGACACAGCACCCGGATCTGCGCGCCTGGCCACGCGAGATTGATCAGCGCCTCGTGCTTGGTCGCCTCCTGGATCTCCTCCTGAGAACGGCCCGGCCAGATCGGCTCGCCCACGTAATGCAGCAGCCTGCCCTCGTGGCCGGCGAGGATCGACTCCACTGCGGGGATGATCCGCGAGGGGTTGCGGCCGAGCTCGCCCATGTCGAGGATCTCGATCCGCTCGGCCGATCCGTTCAGCCGCTCGCGCAGGAGCGCTCCCTTGGCGGACGGCAGCGCCGCCGCGACCGGCGCGCCGGTGGCGAGCGCCGGCTCGATGAAGCCCATCACGCCGTCGAGGTACTCCGCGTCGTCGCGGTAGAACAGCGCCAGGTGCATGTCGGCACACCGGGCCCGGGAAATCTCCTGTCCACGTCGGTCGGTGCAGCTCATGCCGCGGATGCCACCCTTGGTAAGTGCTCGTCGGCTCTTTTGGTCGAGGCTGCCCTCCGCACGATGCGGCCGAAACCCCCCTCGAGCCCCTCCAGTTGAGTATGCCCGCAGCCCACCGATCCGACACCCAAAGCAGCGGGAAATCTCAGCGAAAAACCTGCAGATTCTCGGTGCGTTGCGCGCCTCAGCCGCCGCCTGGCGGCGACAGCTCCGCGATCAGGATCGAGGCATGGGTCTCGCCATCGATGCTCGTGATCCACCGCCGGGCGCCATCGCGCAGCAACAGCTTCTCGCCCGGCTGGGACGGCGAGCGGTACTCCAGCTCGGCGTCGATCCGCTCTGGCTCCGGGGCGCCCAGCAGCTCTTCCTCGAGTGGCTGCCAGTAGGCGGCGTTGTTGATGTGGCCTGCGATGTCGAGCTCGGTAGCCCGGAAGCTCCAGTCAGAGCGATGGTCGATCGAGTCCGGGAGCGGATGGCGCAAACGGGCCGTGACGCGCCGCCCGGCCGCCGACGTGCCGTACAGCCTCGCCTCCTCCTCAGTGAACGGAACCGGACGCCAGTGGACCGGGTCCAGGTGGACCCAGACCGAAACCGCCTCGGCGTCGCTGTCGGGGTGCCCGAGCCGGGAGACAGAGGTCCGGCGCTCGGCCCACATCCGTCCCAGACCGCTGCAGAAGGTCGCGAGCGTGTAGGTGTCGCCGAAGCGCGGGAAGCGCTCCACGCGGATCCGGGTGCGCCGCACCACCCACACGGCGGTATGGGCCATCCCCGCTTCCACCACATCGCCGTAGGCGACGTCCTGGAGCCAACGCGCGAGCGCGTCGAGCCGGATCCGGCCGGACGGGGCGCAATCGGCAAACCCCGGGCGGACCACCTGCTCGAACACCCGGCCCTGGAGGGGTCGCGGGACCAGCTCGTTGACCGCCGCGGAACTCATCCGCGGCTCAGGCGAACAGTCGCGGGTCGGCCGTCGCGATCCCGTGTACGCCGAGACCGCGCAGGCGCTCGATCGCGTCGCGCTCGTTGACCGTCCACGCGTACAGCCGTCCCTGGCGCTCGGCGATCTCGTCGAGCAGGGCGCCGTCGACCAGCCGATGCTGAGCCATCACCGCCTCCCAGCGGTGCGCCGCGAGCCCGTCGAGCACGCCGGCGCGCCAGTCTCGCCAGTCTCGCCAGCGGCGGCTGATCCGTGCGATCCGCCCACCGATCGAGATGCCGAGCCGAGCGCGCGGCTCGAGCGCCCGCACCCGGTCGAGCACCTCCGGCACCTGCGAGGAGATCAGCGCGCGGTCGAGCAGCCCGGCGCGGCGCAAGGCGTCGAGCAGCGCAGACTCACACCCGGTGTGCTTGAGGTCGACGTTCAGGTCCACGTCGGCGAAGCGGCGTGAGGCCAGATGGGCCAGGGCCTGTTGGAGGCGGACGCGCGTACCGGCCCGGGCGTGCAGGAGCGTGTGCGCCAGGAGCAGCTCCCCGCGGCTCGCCCTGACGTCGAACTCGACCATGTCGATCCCCACATCGAGCGCGGCGTCAAACGAGGCGAGCGTGTTCGCGGGGGCCAGCGCGCTGGCCCCGCCATGACCTATCCGCTGACACCCGTAGGAGAACAACTCCGCACCACCTGGTTAGCGTACCCGGCTGCCAGACCCCGCCGGCCTGCGCCGAGCGACCCTCAGCATGACAGGAGTCAAGGACGTGTCAGACGATCCACCAACCCGAGGCGGAGCGCTGGTCACCGGCGCGGGCCGGGGGCTTGGGGCTGGAGATCGCCCGCCGGCTGGTGGCTCGAGGTCACCTGGTGCACGTCACCGACCTCGACGGCGAGCTCGCGGCGCGAGCGGCCAAGAAGCTCGGCCCGCGAGCGTTCGCCTCGGCGCTCGACGTGCGGAGCTTCCCGGCGTGCCGGGCGGCGGCCTCCCGGACGCGGCGCCGCGCGGGCTCGCTCGAGGTCTGGGTCAATAACGCCGGGGTGCTCGTCACTGGCCCGGCGTGGGAGCAGGACGAGCGGACGCGCGCGCTGGTGCTCGACGTCAACGCGGCCGGCACGATCAACGGCACGCTGGCGGCGCTCGAGCCGATGCGCGCCCAGGGTCGCGGGCACGTCGTCAACGTGGTGTCCCTGGCGGGGCTCGTGGCGGTGCCGGGAGAGGCGGTCTACTCGGCCTCCAAGCACGCCGCCATCGGCTTCAGCCTCGCGACCCTCACCGACCTGCGGCTGGCGGGGATCCACGGGATCGAGATCTCCTGCGCATGCCCGGACGGGATCTGGACGCCGATGCTCCAGGACAAGCTCGAGGACCCGAGCGCGGCGGCGTCGTTCTCTGGCGTGCTGCTGGGGCCGACGGAGGTCGCCGCGGAGATCGAGGGGCTGCTCGATCACCCGCGGCCGGTGCTCGCGATCCCGCGCGGGCGCGGCGTGCAGATGCGGATCTTCGACCTGGCGCCGGGGCTGGCGGTGCGGTTCGCGCACCACCTGCTGGCGCGCGGGCGGCGTCGGCAGCGCCGCTACCTGAAGAAGGCCAAGGCGGGGAAGCTCCCGCTTCGGTAGCTGGCGTTCACGCGGCGCCCACACGGGTCAGGCGGCGCGGGGCGTTCACGGGGCGCCCACGCGGGTCAGGAGCTAGGGGCGTTCACGGGGCGCCCACGCGGGTCAGGCAGCGCGCGCCGCACTTCGCCCCCAGCGCCGCGGCCTCCGCGACGGTGGCACCCCCGGCGAGCGCGAACGTGAAGGCGGCCGCAAACGAGTCTCCGCAGCCGTAGGAGTCCTTGATCGGCCCGTCGGGCGGAACCGCCTTCCAGCTCCCCTTCGACTCCCCGCTCCAGACCCCGCCCCGCGCCCCGCGGGTCTCCACCAACAGCCTGGCCTTGCCGGTGAGGCGACGCGCCCACGCGGACTCGTCGGGGTCGCTGTCGCTGAACACGAGCGCGTCGATCATCGGGTCCCTGCTCCAGCGCGTCGCGGCCCCGCGGGGTTGCGACCAGCTTTCTCGCCGCCCTGGCTCGCTCGAGCGCCGCGAGGTCGCCTGCCGTGAAGTACACGCCGTCGACTTGGTCGAGGAGCTCCCAGTCCAGCGGGTCCGAGCCGCGCGGCTCGAGCCGCTCGCCGACCGTCACGATCGTCCGCTCCCCGCGATCCTCGAGCAGCGTCAGGGCGCGGCGCGTCGGCTGGCCCTTACGCCACGCGACTCGCGGCGTGACGCCGCGCTCGGCGAGCTGCTCGGCGGCGGCGTGTCCCTGCGCGTCATCGCCGAGCGCGCAGAAGAAGTCGACATCGGCGCCGAGCTCCGCGAGCACGACGGCGGCGACCCCGCCGCCCCCGGCCGCCCGCGCAGGACGCGACGCCGTCCGCGGCGATAACCTCGCCGCGCCGCGGCATCCGCGCGATCGGGATGAAGTCCACCCACTCGACGTGGCCGACGACGGCGACCTTGGTCATATGTGCGAGGGTACGCACGGCAACCGAGGAGGACACCGCGATGGGAACGATCACCGGGACCTCGACCGCCGAGATCGACGCTCCGATTGACAGGGTGTGGGCTCTGGTCGAGGACGTGGAGAAGGCCCCCGACTGGCAGGGTGGGCTCAAGGGACTCCGGGCGCTGGAGCGCGACGACGAGGGACGGGCGACCCTGTGCGAGAGCGAGTCCGACGCCAAGGTCAGGAGCATCAAGTCGATCGTCCGCTTCACCTACGACGGCCCGACGTTGCTGCGCTGGACCCAGGAGAAGGGCGAGCTCAAGTCGGTCGACGGCAGCTGGGGGCTCGAGGACCTCGGCGGCGACCGCACCCGGGCCACCTACGACCTCGAGGTCGATCTCGGCCGGATGCTCGGGATGGTGATCCGCGGGCCGCTCGTCGACCTGCTCCGCGGGATGCTCGTGAGCGCCCGCGCCGGCGAGCTGAGGCAGACGATCGAAGCGGGCTGAGGCGCCCCACCCGGGACGGCGTGCCGGGCTGAGGCGCCCCAGCCGGGACGGCGTGCCGGGCTAAGGCGCCCCACCCGGGACGGCGTGCCGGGCTGAGGCGCCCCAGCCGGGACGGCGTGCCGGGCTAAGGCGCCCCACCCGGGACGGCGTGCCGGGTTGGCCGAGATTCGGTCGCATAGCGTCCGAATTTCGGCCAACCCCCCACTCCGCCGGCCAACCGCCAAGCCCCCGCCCGCGACAACCCCGCGGCCTCGCCCGCCAACGCCCCCGCCAACGCCCCCGCCCCCGCCCCGCCTCCGCCCGCGCCCGCCTCCTAGCCGGTACGGTCAACGCCGCAATGCTGGCCGTGTTCGCCGAGGAGATCAGCCCCGACGACCCGCTGAGCGGGCTGCGGGTCGCGGAGCGCCCCGAGCCCGAGGTGCCCGACGGGTGGACCGTCGTGAACGTCAAGGCGGCGTCGCTGAACCACCACGACCTGTGGTCGCTGCGCGGGGTCGGGCTCCCCGAGGACCGCCTCCCGATGATCCTCGGCTGCGACGCCGCCGGGCTCGACGAGGACGGGCAACGAGGTCGTGGTTCACGCAGTGATCAGCGACCCCGACTGGCGCGCCGACGAGACGTTTGACCCGAAGCGCTCGCTGCTGTCCGAGCGCTACCAGGGCGCGCTCGCCGAGCGCGTCGCGGTGCCGCGTGCGCAACCTGCTCCACAAGCCCTCTGAGCTGTCCTTCGAGGAGGCGGCGTGCCTGCCGACCGCGTGGCTGACCGCCTACCGGATGCTGTTCACGCGCGGCGGCGTGGTCCCCGGCACGACCGTGCTGATCCAGGGTGCCGGCGGCGGCGTCGCGACCGCCGCGACCGTGCTGGCGAGCGCCGCCGGGGCGCGGGTGTGGGTGACCGCGCGATCGGAGGAAAAGCGCGAGCAGGCGCGGGCGCTCGGCGCCGATCAGGCGTTCGAGTCGGGCGCCCGCCTGCCCGAGCGCGTCGACGTCGTGATCGAGACGGTCGGCGAGGCGACCTGGGCCCACTCGATCCGCTCGCTCAAGCCGGGCGGGACGCTGGTCGTCTCCGGAGCGACCACCGGGCAGTCCCCGCCGGCCGAGCTAGGCCGCGTGTTCTTCCTGCAGCTGTCGGTGATCGGCTCGACGATGGGCACGCGCGACGAGCTCGAGCGGCTGATCCGCTTCTGCGTCGAGAACGACCTGCACCCGGTGATCGACCGGACGCTCCCGCTCGCGCAGGCGCGCGACGGGTTTGCGGCGATGCTCGACGGGAGCATCATCGGGAAGATCGTCTTCACCGTCTAGACCACCCCGACCCAGCGCTGCGGGTTCTCGACCATCATCGTCTCGAGCTGCTCGTCTGTCATCCCGCCCTCCTTAAGCGCCGGGATCACGCCCTCGAACAGGAACGTCATGCTCCAGTCGGTCGCGGCGCCGGCGGCCTGCAACTGCTCGACCACCTCCGGCGGGTACCAGTCGAGGCCGGCGGCGATCGGGATGTCGAAGTCCTGCGAGAGGAACATCCGCTCGGCGTAGCCGCGGCGCAGCAGCTCGAGCACGGTCGCGTTGCGCCGGTCGGTCGGCAGGTACAGGTCGATCCCGTAGCGGTCCATCCCGATCCAGACGCCCGCTGTCGAGCAGCCGCTCGATGTAGTCGAGGTCGTCGGTGTCGCCGGTGTGCGCGATCTGGATCTTGTCCGCCGGGACGCCCTCCTCGAGCAGGATCTCGACCTGCCGCGGGCCGGTGTTCGACGCCGGCCGCGAGTGGGCCATGATCGGCCTGCCGGTGCGGTTCGAGGCCCGCGCGGCCGCGCGGTGGACCTTCTCGACCCGCTCGTTGACGCCCGGCTCATCGGCCGCGCACTTGATGAACGCGGCCTTGATCTCGGTGCCCTGGATCCCCTGCTCGATGTCGTGGACGAACAGGTCGGCGATGAAGTCCTCGGAGCGGTTCAGCAGGAACTGCGGCAGGTGGTCGTAGGTGTAGATCCCCGTGCACGCGACGATCTGCAGCCCGGTCTCGTCCGCCACGCGCTTCGGAGGCCTCGACGTCGCGGCCGAGCAGCATCGCGGTCGGCTCGACCACGGTCTTGACGCCGTGGGACTTGACTGCCTCGGCTGACTCGAGCGCGAGCTGGTGCTCATGCTCGCGGTCCCGGACGTGTGGCCACTGCGACGCTGACGGCCTCGTCGCTGGAGAAGAAGTGCTCGTGGATCAGCGTCAGCCCGAGCTCGGCCGCATCGATCCGCCCGGTCACCGTCTCGACGCTCGGCATCTGAATACCCCTCGATTGTGGTTAGGCCCCCGCAGAGCGGGAAGTGCTCGCTCCGAATAAGGAGGAGATCATATGTTGCGCAACGTCACTACGAGATTTGCGGGTCTGGTCATCCTGATCGCCGGAATCTGGGGTGGTCTGATCCCATTCGTCGGTCCGTACTTCCATTTCGTGCTGGGGCCCGACCACACCTGGACGTGGACGCATGGCCGGTTCTATCTCGACGTGCTGCCTGCGATCGCGGCGGTGCTCGGCGGATCTGCTGCTGCTCGTCTCCGGGCCGCGGCTCGCCGGCCGGATCGGCGCGTTGCTCGCGCTCGCCGGTGGCGTCTGGTTCGCGGTCGGCCCCGACGTCAGCCGCCTGTGGCACACCGGCGGCGCGCAGGGGATCGCGCATCGGCACGGCGGCACCGCGGACGCTCGAGTACTGACTTTCCACTCGGGCATCGGCGTGTTGATCGTGGCGTTCGCGGCATTCGCGCTGCCCGGCGTGGTGGCGCTGCGGCCCCGGCGACCGCAGCCGCCGAAGCGGACGCTGCCACCGCGGCGCCGGTCCGCCGCCGCCGCTTCGGCTTCTTCGGCCGCCGCCGCGCCGCCGCGCCTGCCGGCGGACCCGCCGTTGCCGAGCGTGAGGCCGCGGCGCCCGGCGAAGGAGCCACCCCCGCGGACGAGCGCGACCGCGTCGGGGCCACGGAAGGCCGATAGCCCTCAAGGTCGCCCGGAGCCTGGCCCGTGCCCAGGCTCCGGCGGCCGCCTACGCTCGCAACGCCGTCGCCTGAGTCGCTCGGGCGCCCGGATGCATCCGATCCGGTCGTGAAACTGACCGGGTGGCTGCACTCCGCGCGGCTGCGATCGCGCTGGTGACAGCCGCCGGAGTGGTGGCCGGCCGAGGCGGCGAGGCCTACTGGCTCTGCGTCCCCGCCGCGCTCGTCGCTGCCGCTTCATGCCGAACCCGCCGCGGGCGTGGGGATCGGCGCCGCAACGCGTGGTGGCCGCCGCGGCAGCCCCCGCGCTCGCGTTCCAGGGTTTCGCCCCGGTCCCCTCGCCCCTGCTCGCGCTGCTCGTTCCGTCCGCCAGTGTCGAGCGTGCTGCGAATCGGTCGGGAGCGCCTGGAACGAGAGCGTGACGCGATGCACAGCTCGGCTCACACCGACCCTTTGACCGGCGCGGAGAACCGCCGCGCACTGGTCGAACGGATCGAGTACGAGATCGTCCGCCACACCCGGAGCGGCGCGAGCTTTGCGCTCGTGATGCTCGACGTCGACGGCTTCAAGCTCCTCAATGACCGCTTCGGCCACGCCGCCGGCGACGAGCTCCTTTGCGACCTGGCGGCGGCGCTGAAGCGCTTGATGCGAAGCCAGGACACGGTCGCGCGAATCGGCGGAGATGAATTCTGCGTTCTGGCCCCCGAGACCGACCGGGCCGGGGTGCAGCGACTGCTGGCGCGGATCGACGACGCGGTCGGCGGGGTCACGGCCGGGCTCGCCGGGCTCGAGGCGAGCGCCGGGGCGGCGACCTTCCCCGCCGACGGCCTCGCCTCCGCGGAACTGATGAACGCCGCCGATCAGCGCCTGCTGGGCGCGAAGCGAGCGGTACACCAGCGCCGGAGCTACCGCCGCGCCGCCTGATCGCGCCGCTGCCGCGGGCCCGCTGCCGCGGACGGTCAGCCCCGCGAGCGAGCCAGCAGCAACAGCACGACCGCGGCCAGCGCGGCGACGGCGCCCGCGAACACCAGCCCGGCCGTCTTCAGCCCGGCCGACTGCGCCAGCACCCCCTCCCCGATCACCGGCAGCGAGATCGCGACGTAGGCGACGACGAAGAAGCTCGACGCGATCTCGGCCCGCTGCGCCGGCGGCGAGGCCTGGTTGACCGCGGCCAGGCCGCTGCGGAACGAGAGCCCCTGGCCGGTGCCGGCGATCACCGCGCCGAGGATCAGCAGCGCCAGCGAAGAGGCTGCCAGCCCCGCCGCCAGCACGCCCATCCCGACGATCAGCCCCGCGCAGCCCGCCGGCAGCGCGGCGGTGTCGGGCACCACCTCGAGCAGCAGCTGGCCGGCCAGTCGAGGCGGCGAATACGCCGAACACGACGAGGCCCACGATCGCGTGGCTCGTGACGCCCACCGACGCGAGGAACGCCGGAGAGACCGCCGTCGAGAGCCCCATCACCGCGAACCCGGCGAATGCCGCCAGCGACGCCCGCACGAAGATCGGGCGGACCTCGGCGGGACCCTCAGCGGCTGGACGCGCAGCGTGGCCGGACCGCGGTCGGCGACCGGTTCGGGCAGCGCCAACACCGCGAGCACGGCGGGGACGAGCAGGGCCAGGTCGATCCAGAAGGTCAGCCGCAGCGGGTTGGTTCCCCACTGCGCCACCAGCCCCGCGAGCAGCGGACCGAGCCCGAGCCCGCCGATGTTGGCGACCGTCGCGATCAGCGTCGCGCGGCTCCTTCGCTCCGGCCCGGCTAGGTCGACCAGCGTCGCGGTCGCCGTCCCGGTGAAGATCCCGGCCGAGAACCCGGAGAGCACCCTGCCGAGCAGCAGCAGCCCGAGCCCGTTCGCGACCAGGAACACGACCGCGCTCAGCGCCGAGAACCCGAGGCCAAGCAGCAGCACGGGCCGGCGGCCGATCTGATCGGACAGCCTCCCGAACAGCAGCAGCGCAGCGATCACGCCCGCGGCGTAGACCGCGAAGATCACCGTGATCGTCAGCTCCGAGAAGCCGAATCGCCGCTGGTAGAGCGGGTACAGCGGCGTCGGCAGCGTCGTGCCGATCATCGTCGCGCGGAACGCATAGGCGGCCGCGGCAACCGCAGTCGGCCCTGTGATGCGGGACTCGCCTCTGCTGCGGTCGTCACTGGATGGTTGACGGCCGGTCGAGCCGAGTCGGGGAAGCCGCGGCGGGGTCTGACGCCGATCGACCGGACGGCTCATTATGCTGCGACGGCGACTCTCTAGATGCTCGATCCTGCTCACAGCGCCCGCCTCGAGCGCCGCGCAGCAGCCAGAGGAGCCACCCGCCGCCAGCGACAGATCGCAGGGCTCGCCGCGGCCTCGATCGTCGTGCTGGTGGTGCTCCTGGTTGTTGCCTCGGCGGCTCCTCCAGCTCGCACCCGGCGGCCTCGCACGCCCGCCGGCGACCTCCAGCCGCGACCGGCCGGCGGCACGCGGGTCGGAGCCGCTGCCGTCGGGCGGCCCGCTCGCGCCGGCCTCGGCCGGCGGCCTGGCCGCGCTGTGGGCGCCGCAGAACATCGTCGGGCAGCAGCCGGGGACGGCCGCGGCATACGCCGCCGCGGCGCGGCATCCCGGGCCTGCCCGGGCTTCCTGCTGATCGCCGACCGCGGCAACAACCGCATCCTCGTCGATCGACCCCGAGGGCCACAGCGTGTTCACGTACCCCTCGGCGGCCGACCTGAAGGCCGGGCGCAAGCTCTACTACAACGACGACACGTTCGTCGAGCCCGGCGGCCAGGCGCTGATCGCCAACGAGGAGGACAACCACGCGATCGTCGCAGGTCGGGATCGCCGACCACTCGCTGAGCGTGCTGTTCGGCCATCCCGGGCCAGGCGGGCTCGGACTCGACCCACCTGAACACGCCCGACGACGCCTACGAGCTGACCGACGGCTCGTTCACCGTCGCCGACGCCTACAACTGCCGGATCCTGTTCGTGCGCGACCACAGGATCATCCGCCAGATCGGCCACTCGGCCGTCTGCCGGCACGACCCGCCCGCCTACCTGGGGGCCGTCAACGGCGACACCCCGATGCCCGACGGCGGCGTGCTCGATCTCCGAGATCAACGGCAGCTGGATCGACGACGTCGGCCCCACCGGCAAGCTCGTGTTCTCCGTCCAGGCGCCGGTCGGCTATCCGTCCGATCCGCAGCCGCTGCCGGGCGGGCGGATCCTGCTGGCGGACTACTCGAGCCCGGGCCACATCATCGATCATGGACCGGACCGGCAAGGTGCTGTGGCGCTACGGCCCGACGCAGGGCTACGGCCGCCTCGACCACCCGTCGCTGGCGATGCCGCTGCCCAACGGGGACATCGCGGTCAACGACGACTTCCGCGACCGCGTGGTCGTGATCGACCCGCGGCTGAACCGGATCGTCTGGCAATACGGGCACACCGACCTCGCCGGGACCGCCCCGGGATACCTCAACATCCCCGACGGGATGGACTTCATCCCCGCGCAGCCGAGCATGTTCTCCTACTTGGCATCCCCGCCCAACGGGATCCCCGACTGGGCCGCGGTGGTGCACCCGTAGGTCCCGGCGGCGCCGGTGAGCGAGCCGTCTCGATCTCGGTGCGCGAGGACCACGTCGCGGTGGTCGAGTTCAGCCGCCCGCCGCACAACTACTTCGACGCGGCGCTGATCAGGCAGATCGCCGACGCCTACGAGCAGCTCGACGGCGACCCCGCGTGCCGCGCGATCGTCCTGTGCTCGGCCGGCAGGCACTTCTGCGCGGGCGCGAACTTCGCCGACGAGAACCCCGCCGCCACGAGCGAGCTCTACGAGCAGGCGGTGCGCCTGTTCACCGCCGGGCTCCCGGTCGTCGCCGCTGTCCAGGGTGCGGCGATCGGCGGCGGCCTCGGCGTGGCGCTGTCGGCCGACCTGCGGGTCGCGAGCCCGGAGTCGCGCTTCGCCGCCAACTTCGCCCGCCTGGGGATCCACCACGGCTTCGGCCTGACGGTCACGCTGCCGCTCGTCGTCGGGCACCAGCGCGCGATCGAGCTGCTCTACACCGGCGCGCGGATCGGCGGCGAGCACGCGCACGCGATCGGGCTGTGCGACCGCCTCGTCCCGGCCGAGGCGACTGCGCGAGGAGGCGATCGCGCTGGCGGGCGAGATCGCGGCGTCGGCGCCGCTGGCGATCCGCTCGATCCGCCGGACGATGCGCGGGAACCTGGCGGACCGGATCCGCGTCGCCACGGCGCACGAGGCCGCCGAGCAGGCGATCCTGTTCGGCAGCTCGGATTTCAGCGAAGGGCATCGCGGCGGCCGGCGAGCGGCGCGATCCGAGCTTCACCGGCAATTGAGCACGTCTGGAGAAGAAGCCGGGTGGACCGGTCGCGTACCATAGGGCGCGAGGGGGCTGGCTGCGAGCTCGTAGTTCTCGTCAAGGGGTGTTTTTCGATGCTGGGTCTAGCCCGCTGGTGTATTGCACATCGTCGTACGGTCGTGATCGGATGGATCGCGATCGCGGTTCTCACGAGCGTGATCGCGCAGGCGGTCGGGCGCAACTACGCGAGCAACTTCACGCTCCCGGGGACCGAGTCGCAGCGGGCCAGCGACCTGCTGACGCCGGGAGTTCAAGACCCAGAGCGGCGACGTCGACACGATCGTGTTCCACTACTCGAAGGGCACGATCGACTCGCCCGCGGTGCGCGCGGCGATCGAGCCGCTGCTCGCGCGAGGTCGGCACCTTGCCGCACGTCGTCGGGCGTCATCAGCCCGTACACGCTCGGCCGGGGCGGTCCAGGTCTCGCGCGACCGGAGCACCGGGTTCGCGACGATCAACTACACCAAGCGCGCGAATCTGCTGCCCGAACAACACCGGCATGCCCGTGCTCAACGCGGTCAACGCGCGTCCACGTGCCCGGCCTCCAGGTCGCGGCCGGCGGCCAGGTGATCGAGCAGGCCGAGGGCTTCAGCGTCGGTCCCGCGACCGAGGTCGGCGTGATCGCCGCGCTGATCATCCTGCTGATCACGTTCGGCTCGCTGACCGCCGCCGGGATGCCGCTGATCACGGCCGGCTTTGGCCTGATCACGGGCGTCGCGCTGATCGGGCTCGCGACCCGCGTCATGAGCATGTCGAACGTCGGCCCGCAGCTGGCGCTGATGATCGGCCTCGGCGTGGGGATCGACTACGCGCTCTTCATCGTCACGCGCTTCAGGGAGAACTACCTCAAATTCGGCGACGTCGAGCGCTCGATCGATCGAGGCGATGGACACCTCCGGCCGAGCGGTGCTGCTCGCCGGGACGACGGTCGTGATCGCCCTGCTGGGCATGTTCGCGACCGGCGTCTCGTTCATGTACGGCCTCTCGATCGCGGCCGTGATCGCGGTCTTGTGCGTGCTAGCCGCGTCGCTGACGCTGCTGCCGGCGATCCTGTCGCGCTGTGGGGGAGCGGATCGTGCGCCCGCGCCGCAAGCGCCGCGGGCTGCTCGCGCCGCCGCGAGCCGGTCAGCGTCGCCGGCAACGGCGGCGCCGTCGCCGTCGCGGCCACGCCGGGCCGGCTGTCGTGGCGGCGGTGGAGCATGATGGTGCAGTCACGCCCGTGGCCGCTCGCGATCATCTCGACAGCAGTGATGGTCGCCGTGCTCCTGCCCGTGTTCGCGATGCGCCTGGACAACAGCGACGCCGGCAACGATCCGAGCAGCACGAGCACCCGCCAGGCCTTCGACCTGCTGGCGAAGGGATTCGGCGCCGGGCTTCAACGGGCCGCTGTTGCTCGTCGCCGAGCTCCCGGGCGCGAGATCAGAGCGCCGCGCTGTCGCAGCTGCGACGACGGTCGCGGGGACCACGGGCGTCGTCGCGGTCACCAAGCCGCAGATCTCGCCGTCGGGCAGTGTCGCGGTGATGGAGGCCTATCCCAGCACCGCCCCGCAGGCGGTGGCGACCACCAACCTCGTCAACCAGCTGCGCCACGGCGTCCTGCCGGCGTTCAAGCAGCAGACCAAGGTGGCGGTGCTCGTCGGCGGCTTCACCGCGGGCTCGATCGACTTCTCGAACGTGCTGGCGAGCAAGCTGCCGCTGTTCATCGGACTCGTGGTCGTGCTCTCGGCGCTGCTCTTGATGGTGATGTTCCGCTCGCTGGTGATCCCGGTGCAGGCGGCGATGATGAACCTGCTCAGCATCGGCGGCGCGCTCGGGCTGACGACGCTCGTGTTCCAGGACGGCTGGGGGGCGAGCGTGTTCGGGGTCGAGAAGGCGCCGATCGAGCCGTGGGTCCCGGTGATCATGTTCGCGGTCGTGTTCGGCCTCTCGATGGACTACGAGGTGTTCCTGATCTCGCGCGTGCGCGAGGAGTGGATCCGCCGGCGTGACGCGACGAGTTGCGGTCGTCGAGGGGATCGCGATGACGGGGCGCGTGATCACAGCCGCGGCCGCGATCATGATCTGCGTGTTCCTGTCGTTCGCGCTCGGCAACGAGCGCTCGCTGAAGGAGTTCGGCTTCGGCCTCGCCGTGGCCGTGTTCCTCGACGCCGTGATCGTGCGCTGCGTGATGCTGCCGGCCGTGCTCGAGCTCCTCGGCCCGGTCACCTGGCGGCTGCCGCGGTGGGTCGACGCCCGCCTCCCCCACATCAACATCGAGGGCTCCGCGGCGCGGGCGCTGCCCGACCCCGCCCACGGCGGAGCCGCCGAGCGCGAGGCCGAGCCGACGACGGTCTGAGCTGCGGCGGGCGGCCTACGCGGCCCGGGCGAACTGGTCGCTCGCGTGCTCGAAGCACTCGGCGGCCTCGACGAACGCGCGGAACAGCCTCGCGTGCTCGGCGCGCGCGACCATGCACTCGGCGTGCCACTGGACGCCAATTACAAATCTGTTGTCGGTCGCCTCGATGCTCTCGACGGTCCCGTCCCGGGCCCGGCCGGTGACCACGAGCCGCTCGCCGAGCTCGTCGACGGCCTGGTGGTGAAACGAGTTGACCTTGGCACGGCTACGGCCGAGGATCCGCCGCAGCCGGCTGTCGCCCGTGAACGTGACCCAGTGCGTCGGATCGGCGGCGGGCTCGTCCTGGCGGTGGCTGATCTGCTCGCCGACGACGTCGGGTAGGTGCTGGTGAAGGGTTCCGCCGCGGGCGACGTTGAGCGCCTGTAGACCGCGGCAGACGGCGAGGATCGGGAGCTCCCGGGCGTCGGCGGCGCGCGCCAGCGCGAGCTCGAACTCGTCGAGCTCGCGCCAGGTCGGCCCGAGCCGCTCGTGCTCGCGGGCGCCGTAGGTGACCGGGTCAAGGTCGGGGCCGCCCGAGAGACAGACGCCCGCGACGCGCTCGACCAGCTGCTCGGCCGCGCCGGAGTGAAGCGGCGGGACGACGACCGGGATCCCCCCGGCGGCTTCGATCGCGCGGAGGTACTTCAGCCCCAGCGCCATCTCCCGCTGGGGCGGGTCGCCCTCGGGCGTCGCCCCAACCGGCTGGTTCGGGCGGACCTCGGAGGTGGTGACGGCGATCAGCGGCAGCGCCGGCAAGGGCCGCTCCCCGACGGTGTGCCAAACGGGTAATCATCGGAAACTGCGGGGCTAAACGTGCTCGAGGGTTGCCGTCGGGTGCCCATGGCGTGATTATCGCCGGGGGAGCAGACGCATCAGGCGGCCATTCTGGGAACTCGACCGATCAACCCGATTCACACGCAGAGCTCGGGCTCTCGGCAACCGCTGGGTCAGGCCGGTGAGTGGTCGGAGTGGGTCCCCTCGCGGGCCTACACGGTCGGTCTCGAGGAGGAGATGCTGGTGCTCGACCCGGGCGACTGGTCGCTCGCGCAACGCACCGATGAGGTCCTGGCGCATCTGTCCCCCACCCTGTCTCCGCATGCGGCCGCGGAGACGCACGAGGCGGCGATCGAGCTCGCGACGCTGCCGCATGGGTCCGCCGAGGCCGCGGCTCGCGAGGCGGTGGGTCTGCGCGCCACCCTCGCGGGCGACCTGGCCCGCAGCGGGCTGCGTGCCGCGAGCTCCGGCACGCACCCGTTCGCGGTCTGGACCGAAACGCAGGTCTCGAGCGGCGCGCGCTACCAGCTCGTGTACGAGTCGATGCGCGAGCTGGCCCGCCGCGAGCCCACCTTCGCCCTGCATGTCCACATCGGGATGCCGGATCCCGACAGCGCGATCGAGCTCTTGAATCGGTTGCGCGCACACATCCCGTTGCTGCTCGCGCTCTCTGCCAACTCCCCCTATTGGCAGGGGCGCGACAGCGGCTTCTGTTCCGTGCGCACGCCGATCTTCCAGGCGTTCCCGCGGGTCGGGATCCCGCGCGTGTTCTCCTCCTACGGCGACTACGTCGAGGGGATCGACCAGTTGCTGCGATGCGACGCGTTCCCCGAGCCGACGTTCCTGTGGTGGGACGTACGCCTTCAGCCCGCGCTCGGGACCGTCGAGCTGCGGGTGATGGACGCACAGAGGACGCCCGCGCAGACCGCCGCGCTCGTCGCGGCCGTGCAGACGATCGCCCACCTGGAGTTGGAGGAGGGGTATCACTCGGGGGAGCTCATCGACGCGTCCGAGCTTCTGCACGAGAACCGGTTCCTCGCGGCGCGCGACGGCATGGATGCGCGGCTGATCGACCCCGTCCTTGAGACCCGGGTTCCGGCGCGTGAGCAGTTGGCCGAGCTCATGGTCGCGGGCCTCCCTCACGCCCAGGAGCTCGGATGCGAGCAGGGCTTCGAGTCGCTCGTGGACGTGGCGCGGATGAATGGCGCCGCGTGGCAGCGGCTAGTGGCGCGTGGGTCCGGCCTGCGCGGGCTGGTCGCGGCGCTCTCGTCGGGCTTTGCCGAGGGGGTGTGACGGTCCGCACATTGCGGTTTCTGCCTACGGCGGCGCGGGTAACCGCGCGTTGCTTGCGCCGCGCGACCCTCCTCACCGCCGCCATGGCCCTCGCTCTCGTGGCGTCGAACGCGCCGCTCGCGGGTGCCGCGGCGCTGCCTGCCCCGGCGCGGGCGTCGGCGGTCGCGTTCCTGAACCGCTACGTCGCCGGTAACGGGCGCGTCGTCCGGCGCGACCAGGGCAACGACACCGTCAGCGCCGGGCAGGCGCAGGGGATGCTGCTGGCGGCGGCGCTCGGCCAGCGCGGCCGCTTCGCGCTGGTCTGGGGTTGGGCGCAGCACCACCTCGAGCTTGCCGACGGATTGCTCGCGTCGCGCTGGGCCGCAGGACGGGTCGCCAACGGTCAGCCGGCCAGCGACGCCGACCTCGACGCCGCCCGCGCGCTGCTCGTCGCGGCCGGCAGGTTCGGCGTCAGCGCCTACCTTGCGGCCGGGCTGCGGATCGCGCGAGCGGTGCTCGCGAACGAGACGGTGACTCGCGGTCGATTCCGCGTGCTCGTGGCCGGGCCGTGGGCGCGCGGGCGCGCGCTCGTCGACCCCGGGTATTGGGCTCCGCGGACGCTGGCGCAGCTGCGGAGGACGACGGGCGACGTTCGCTTCGGTCAGCTCGAGGCGTCGGCGATCGCGCTGACCGCGAAGCTCACCGCCGCCCCACCACATCTCCCGTCGGATTGGGCGGCGCTCTCAGCAGGCGGCGCGATCCACCCGATCGCTGCGCCCGCCGGTCACGTCGCGGCCCCGCCGCAGTATTCGCTCGACGCGGCCCGTGTACCGATTCGCTTCGCCGAGTCGTGTGACGCCTCGGCGCACCGCATCGCCGCGTCGCTGTGGCCGTTCTTCTCGGGGCAGCCCGTCGACCGCATCGGCGCCTCGTACGCCCTCGACGGGACGTTGACCAGCCCCGACCAGACCGCGACGACCCTCGTCGGCGCGGCTGCCGCGGCGTTGGCAGCGCACCAGCCCTCGGCCGCGAGCGCGCTGATGGCTCAGGCGCAGCAGATCAACAACCGCTTCCCGACGTACTTCGGGGCGGCCTGGATCGCGGTCGCGCAGGTCGAGCTCGATTCCAACGCGCTCGGCGGTTGCGGATAGCTCTCGCCGCCATTGGGCGCCGGGATCGGCCTCCCAACGCCGTCCGCGGAGTCGACCGCCGCGCCGGTTAGCCAGCGCGCGGTAGCGCGGACGCCAGCCGTGTGGCGATTGGGCCGATTTCCTCAGGTGTCAGCGGGCCGGGAGCGTTGATCCGCGCGATCAGCGCGTCGCGGTAAAGGAGCAGGTGGCCTCGCATCGACAAGGTCTTCAGGAGCGGCAGGTCGGCGTCGGTGAAGCAGAGCCCGCTCTGGATCTGGACCGCCTCGGCCTCGTCGCCGCCAAGGGCGTCGCACACCGCGCTCACCTGACGGTCGAGCCCGTCGATGTACTTCGTCCGATCGCTTCCGTTGACCCGCAGCCTGGCGCTCCCGAACCAGGGCTTGTGGATCCGCACCTTCCCTCCGACGGCCTTGGCGTCGATCACGAACACGCCCGAGGGTGCGATCACAAGGAAGTCGATGTCGCCCCTCCCCCTCGGCATCCGGCGGCTCATCAGGACGATCGTCGGCGGGTTGACGTACTTCTCGAGCGATTCGGCGACCGCCTTCTCACCGACGTCGCCCTGGTGAAACGCACGCTGGTGCTGGGGCTCGCCGTTCAGCGCCAGGAGCAGCCCGCCGATCCGGGGGTGCGCCGTGCGGACGCGCACCTCTCGGATGTGCTTGCGGCGTTCGTACTCTCGCGCGAGGCTGCCGCCGGCCTGACCCCGATCCAGCTTCTCCAGGGTGCCGGGCGGAGTCATCGAGCACGCGGCGGCGCAACACGCCATGCAGGTCACCGTCCGCCTCTGCGGATCCCACAGCCATCGGACCCGGCGGACAAGTGGCAACCGCACACGGCGCAGCTATCAGGCCGTCGCAGTTTGAGGGCCCTCGCTCCCACATCGTTTCAACTCGTCGGCGAGGCTTCCGTCCTGAAGCCGGGGCGAGCAGCGCGGACGAATGGCCGGTCGGACCGGGCGCCGGCCCGAGAAGAGCGCGCCCGACGCGATCCCGGAGGATAGGCTCACGGCCGTGAGCGCGATCTTCGTCACGGGCGGCTCGGGGTTCATCGGCGGACGCCTGATCGAGCGATTGATCGCCGACGGTCACACCGTCCGCGGTCTCGCCCGCTCCGAACGGGCCGCCGAGCGGATCCGCGAGCGCGGCGGTGAGCCGGTTTCGGGCGACCTCTCGGACGTCGACGCGATGCGGTCCGGGGCAACCGCGTGCGAACTCGCCTTCCACGCAGCGGCCACGCTCGGCGACTGGGGCCGCCCGGAGGACTTCGAGCGCGGCAATATCGAAGGCACGCGCAATGTCCTGACCGCGTGCGCCGCCGCCGGCGTGCGGCGGTTCGTCCACGTCGGAACCGAGGCGGCGCTTCTCGCCGGCCAGCCGCTCGTCGAGGTCGATGAGACGGCGCCGCTGCGACCCGATTCGCCCGCTCTCTACAGCGCGACGAAGGCCCGCGCGGAGCAGCTCGTGCTCGCCGCCAATCGCGGCGACGGGCTCGAGACCGTGGTCGTGCGCCCGCGCTTCGTCTGGGGACCGGGCGACACGACGCTGCTGCCGACGATGACCGAGGTGGTCCGGTCGGGTCGCTGGGCGTGGATCGGCGGCGGCAATCACCGGACCTCGACCACGCACGTCGACAACACCGTAGAGGGGCTGGTGCTCGGCGCCGAGCGTGGGCGCCCGGGCAATGCGTACTTCGTCACCGACGGTGAGCCGGTCGTGTTCCGCCAGTTCGTCTCCGAGCTCCTCCAAACGCAAGGGGTCGCGCCGCCGAACCGCACGCTTCCGGCTCCGGTCGCCGGCGCGCTGGCGGGTATCGGTGAGATGGCATGGCGCGTGCTTCCGCTTCCGGGCCGCCCGCCGCTCACGCGTTTCGCCTACTGGGTCTCCTCGCAGGAGTGCACGATCAGGATCGACAAGGCGCGCGAGCAGCTCGGCTACTCGCCGGTGAAGTCGAGAGAGGAAGGGTTAGGGGAGCTGCGCGCCGCCGCGTAGGCGTCGCGGCCCCGCGTCACGACGAGTGCGAGCGCCGGGGCTGGAGACCGCTCGAATCAGAGCGGCTCGCACCGCCGAGCTTCAGAGCTCGATCACCGCGCCGTCGGTCGCGGTCTCCACTTGCAGCTCGCCCAGGTGGGCGAGCATGTCCTCGCTCATGTGCGTGATCACGAGGCGCTCGCAGTCCAGCTCGGCGCGCTTTGCGGCGAGCGTCGGGTAGTCGAGGTGCCCCTGCACCCGCTTGTCGAAGAAGTTGCACTCGCAGACGAACAGATCGGCGCCTCGCGCCGCTTCGAGCAGGGCGTCCGTCCACTCGGTGTCGCCCGAGTAGGCGATTACCCGGCCCGCGTACTCGATCCGCAGCGCGTAGGACGGCGCGCCGCTTCGGTGGACCACCTCGAACGGTGTGACCGTCGACGGCCCCAGGGTCGTGGGCACCCGCTCGGGCATCTCGGTGAAGCGGATCTCAAACGGCCGCTCTGCGCTGCTGGCACCCGGATACAGCGCCTCGAATGCCGCGTTGACGCGCTGCTGAGTCCCGGGAGGGCCGGCGATCACGAGCGGGCGGGCCCGGTCCGCGAACTGCCCGTCGAGGATCAGCCAGGGGATGCCGCCGAAGTGATCGCCATGAAGGTGGGAGAGCGCGATCCAGCCGATCGAGGCGGGGTCGATCCGCTGGCGCTTCAGCGCGGTCAACGAGGTCGCACCACAGTCGATCAGGATCGGCTCATCGCCACCGTCCAGGTAAAAGCAGGCCTGGAAGCGCCCTCCGCTCGAGAACGCGTCCCCGGAGCCGACGAAACGCAGGCGCACCGAAGTCACGCACCGCGTTATACCGACGCGCGCCCGACGTGACGAGCGCAGAAGACCGCCGCCGGGTCTTGAAAGGGCGTGACGATGATGTCGATTGCCCCCGAGAGGAGTCGAACCTCTGCGCCCGGGTTCGAGGCCCGGTGCTCTTCCGCTGAGCTACGGAGGCTGGTGGAAGGTTCGTCCCTGGCGCCGGTGGGCGCGCGGTGCGATTTCCCCGTCCACATACTCAAAACCGCCGCGGTTGACGGCCGAGGCCGGGGAGGTACTCCCCGGACTTGCGGGCGCGGCGCCGCTCGCTGGCGAGCCGCTCGATCACCTCAAGCTGCTCTTGCGAGAAGCGGCGGCGGCTGAGGATCGCCAGCGTGATCCGCGAGGACCAGCGTCGCCCCGGCGTGAGCATCGCCAGGCGAACGGCTCTCGCCTGCGGTTGGACTCTCATCGGAGGTCCTCCTTATCGGTTGTGATGAATAGGTGAGGGGTAAGCGCGGACGCAGCGGCGAGTACGAGCATCCGCACCCGGCACCGCTCGTTCGCAGGTCCGTCCATCCCCCGCGTACGGAGGATCGACGCACGGGCGATCGCGCGGAAGTCACATCTATGTCACGCTCGTGTTGCCACTCGCGGCGGTGTCAAAGCCGCTCGCGTTGCCCTTTCGCCCTGGATCGCTCCCGAATCGATGGCGTCCTACGTGAGGAGGCGTTAGAGCCCGATACTCACATGTAAGTGAAATGAGCGCAGACAACCACCACCCGCGCTGCAGGCTTCTCTCGCACTACATGTAAGGACCTTTCTCTCTTAGGCGGGGCCTCGGTATGGGTCTAGATCTTCTGCAAGCTGAGCGTCACCTTTGGTCGATACTGTGAGGGGATTGCGGCACAAAAAAAGGCGGCCCATTGGGCCGCCCTCGCTCGAGTTGCGTATGTACGCGCCTGTTCTTAGCGCGCGCACCTCTCAGCGAGGGCAAGGTCATCGATGCGGAGGGCGCCCTGACCCAGGCCACTCCGACGCAGCGAAGCCGCCGCGACGTTCGTCGCATCCATCGGGTTTGTCCTGATCAGGGCGGTCATAAGTGGTTCTCCTCGCGGAGAGGCCACAGTAACTGAGCGGGCAGGCAATTTCAAGACCGCAAATCAAATAATTAGCTCTTCCGCGGACCTATGTTGTGACGCAAGGCCCCCCGGCGGGCGCCCGGGGCCCTTCGCTCTGCGGTGTCGTGGGAGATTTGCGCCTCTACGCGGTGCTTATCTCCCACACCGCCTCGCAAACTTTCCATCTAAGGTCCGCGGGAGATAGTTAGTCCGATGTGCACTTGGAAGTGAGTCACTCACAATCTCGTGCACAACGCTCGAGCGCAAGCGCGGGGATAACGCCGGCGGCAGCTACCCCAGCGGCGTGATCTCGAGGCTGTCGAGCAGCGCGTTCATACGGCGACGCACGCTCGGCCCGGCGGCCGGGCCGAGGTAGACCTCCACCTGGAACACCCGTCCGGAGGGCGGAAGCCCGTCCCCCAGCTCGGGCCCGCGCATTCGAACCAGCTCCGATTGTCCCGAGCGACAGCGAACCGGGCGGGCCGACGCGGGATTTTCCAGAGCGCGCCGCTCGCGCGCGGGTACTCCCAGAGGAACAGGAACGCCCCGGCCTGCGGGAATCCTCGGATGTTTGGTTCCCCGCACTCGCACGGGTGCCGGGCAAGCGTGACGGCGAACGACCCCACCGCGAGCCGCTGGATCGGGTCCGTGACGTCGGTCAGGCGCCGGCGGATGAGGTGCCACCCGCGGGGCACTCGCACGCTGATCCGACCGTCAGCGACGGTCCGCGCGCCAGGCGCGATCGCCCGGTCCGACTGCGCCATCACCGCCAACGACGCGGCGGTGACCGCCCACAGGGTCGCGAGCCTCCGCATATCCGCCCTACGGCTCCGAGGGTCTGAGGGGTCCCTGCTCGAGTGCTATCGGCGAGCCGCTCCGGCGTGAGGGACCTCTTGCGGGACCTGGTCCGTAGGAGGGACGATGTCCGTGGATCGTGTCCAGCTCGGTTGAGGAGATGCCGGCTGTCGCGCAAACCGTCGCAACGAGCGGTCGGTTCGCCCGTCCGCAGCCGCGCAGTCTCCGCACTGACCGGGCGCTCATCCGCGGAGCGCTCGCGGGCTCGGAATCCGATCTGGGGCTGTTGTTCCGCCGGCACTGGCCGCGGGCATACCGCGCCGCGTACCTGATCGTCCACGACCACGCCGCGGCCGAGGACGTCGCCCAGGAGGCGTTCGTGGCCGCGGTCCGCCGGCTTGACCAGTTCGACCGGCGGCGTCGGTTCGCGCCGTGGCTCGGCGCGATCGTCGCCAACCGCGCGATCGATTCTGTGAGAGCCCGGGCCGCCCGACGCGAGGTCGCCGAGTCTGGACCGGAGCCGGCCTCACCCCCCGAGCAGCGAGGCGCCCCGTATTCCCAGGAGGTGCTCTCGGCGCTCGCCGCGCTATCGCCCGAGCATCGCGCGGTCATCGTCCTCCGCTACCTGCTCGAGTACACGCCCGGGGAGATCGCCCGCGCGCTCGGACTGCCGCGCGGGACGGTCAACTCACGGCTGCGGCGGGGTCTCGACGCGCTGGAGGGACGGCTTCGGGAGGCGGAGCAGCGATGAGCGGCGGGCGAGCGTTGTCCCGCGTGCGCGCCCCCGACGAGCTCGGCGCGGAGGAGCGCGCGTGGGCCGTGGTCCGCTCCGCATACGAGGAGCGCGTACCGTCGGCACCGCACGGCCGGCGCGCTCGGTTGGCGCTCGCAACGGCCCTCGCGCTGTCGGTCGGCGCGGTCGCCCTCTCGCCGGCCGGCGCGACGGTGGGCCGGCTGATCACCCGAGCTCTGGGAGTGGAGCCCGCCGCGCCGGCGTTGTCCTCACTCCCGGCGCCCGGGCGTGTGCTGATCTCGGCCTCGGGCGGAACGTGGACCGTGGCGAGCGATGGCGCGACGCGACTGCTGGGCCGGTGGGCGCAGGCGAGCTGGTCTCCTCACGGTCGGTACGTCGCGGTCGCGAGCGGGAATCGGCTCGCGGCGCTCGACGGGCGGGGGACGGCTCAGTGGGTGCTCGTCCGCCCAGCGGTCAGCGACGTTCGCTGGTTTCCGCCCTCCGGTTATCGCATCGCGTACCTGTCGGGTGATGATCTCCGCGTGGTCGCCGGGGACGGCACGGGCGATCGGCTCCTCGCCGCAGGAGTCGCGAAGGTCGCGCCCGCGTGGCGTCCCGGGCACGCGTACCAGGTGGCGTACCTCACGAAGGCCTTGCGGCTGAGCGTCCTCGACTCCGATACGGGGCGTATCGTGTGGTCAGCCCCGGGCGCAGTCGCCACGCGCGAGCTTGTCTGGTCGGCCGACGGTCGGCGCCTGCTCGCCGTGTCCGCCGCGGCTATTCGTGTCTACACCGCCGCCGGCGACCTGGTCGCGAGTATCGCGACGCCCGCGGGCGCCCCGGCCCTCGACGGCGACTTGTCGCCCGACGGGCACACGCTGGCGCTTGTGCTGGGGGGCGGCGGCAGCGACGTCGCGCTCGTGGACCTCGCGGCGCGCGCCCCCATGCCGCGTCGGGTGTTGGCGGGCGTCGGCCTGGGCCAGGTGCTCTGGTCGCCGGACGGTCGCTGGCTCCTCGTCACCTGGCCCGCCGCGAACCAGTGGGTGTTCGTCCGTCTGATGGGGGCGCCGCGTATCGCAGCGGTCTCCCGCATTTCCCAGCAGTTCTCCGCGGCGGGCCGCAACCCCGGTTTCCCCACCCTCGACGGCTGGTGCTGCACCACCGCGCCGTAGCCCGGGTGAGGGCCGGACTGCTGACCGCGCTCGCCGCGCTCGCCGTCGGTTGCGGCGCGACGCGCCCCGCGCCGAGGCCGCCGACCACGAAGGTCACGGGCTCCACGACGACCTCGACCCCGCCCCCGGCGCCCCGAGCGCCGTCCCCGCAGGCGCTCGTCACGGACGAGACCGAGAATCAGCTGCTGATCGTCGACCTGCCCAGTGGGCGCATCGCGCGCCGGGTGACGCTACCGCCGGACCCTGAGGACCTCGCCGCAGACCCTAGCCGCGGGGTCGTGGTGGTGGTCAGCTCGGCCGCGGGGGAGGTCACCGTCCTCGATCGCCAGACGCTGCGCCCCATCAGGGCCTTCGCCGGCTTCGGCGCCCCGCACATAGCCGCGATCTCCGCGGACGGTCGGCGCGCCTACGTCACCGACGACTCACGCGGGGCGCTCACCGTGATCGGACTCGACGACGTGCGCGTGATCAGCACGATCGCCGTGGGGCCAGGAGCACATCACCTGACCTACGGGCCGATCCGGGGCCTGCGTGGGTTGCGCTGGGGGAGTCGGCCACCCGAATCGCGATCCTGCGGGCGTCCAACCCAGACCATCCGCGACTCGTGGGCGGCTTCAGCCCGGGCTTTCCCGTGCATGACCTGTCATACACCCCCGACGAGCGGGAGCTCTGGATGACGTCCGCCAGCGGGCCCGACGTCGGCGTTTTCGACGCGGCCGATAAGCGGCCGCTGTTCCGCCTGCCCGCTCGGGGCGCCGCCGCAGCATGTGGCGTTCGAAGGCCGCTTTGCGTACCTCACAAGCGGTTACGGGGGGACGATCGAGAAGGTCGATGCGAGCACCGGTCGCGTCATCACGCGCGCGAGCGCCCCGTACGGATCGTTCGAGCTCGACGCGCGCCAGGGCTACGTGGTGACCTCCTCGCTACTGCGCGGCACGCTCGCGATCTACACGCCGAATCTCAAGCTGCTGCGCGTCGTGAAGGTCGCGCCGACGGCGCGTGAAGTCGCGATCTCGTCGCCGTAGCCGGGGGCTATCGGGATCCCCCTAAAGCCGCCACGACGTAGTCGACGATCGTGCGAACGAAGCGATCGCTGAGCTTGGCGTGGCCGTGAAGGACGCGGTGGTAGAGGGGGGCGTAAAGGAGGTCGAGCGCGGCCTCGACGTCGGTGTCGGCTCGGATCTCGCCGCGTTCGATTGCGCGCTCGAAGACGGCTCGGGCCTGCTTGCGGCGCGGCTCGACGAAATGGGCGCGGTATTCCTCCGCGAACTCCGCGTCGTTCTGCGCTCTGTTGATAAAGGCGGCGATCAGGCGGGCATACGGCGCCGTCGCCAGCTGCCTCGCCCAAGGACGGGTGAGCGCCAGGAGGTCGTCGGCGAACGAGCCCGTGTCGGGGGGCTCGTGTCGGGTCGGCTCGGACTCGCTGAAGAGCGCGTCGAGGGCGAGCAGCTCCTTGGAGGGCCACCAGCGGTAGATCGTGGCCTTGCTCGCCCCCGCGCGTTCGGCGACTTCGTCCATGCTGATCGAGTTCAGTCCGCGCGCCAGCAGCAGCTCGCCCGCGGCCGCGAGGATCGCGTTGCGCGAGGCCTCGCTGCGGGGGCGCCCGCGACGGGGCGCGTCCTCGATCGGTCCCAGCTGCGTCACGCCGTGACCCGTTCGCGTCCGGAGAGGTGCGACAGCAGGTCGAATACGGCGACGATGTCCTCCTTGCCGTGGCCGAGTGCCCGCGCCGTCGTCAGCAGCTCGTCGGCGACGGCGGCGGTCGGCAGCGAGACCTGCAGGCTCCTGCCCTGCTCGAGCACCAGGCCGATGTCCTTCTGCATCAGGTCGACGTCGAACCACGCCTCGGCCTGGCGGTTGAGGAGCAGCGGGCCGCGCAGCTTCAGCATCGGTCGAGCCGAGCGGGCTCGAGTTCAGCACCTCGATCGCCTGCTCGGGATCGACGCCGCCCTTTGTCGCGAGCAGCACTCCCTCGCTGAACGCGAGCATCTGCACGGCCAGGCTGATGTTGATCGCGAGCTTCATCATCGGCGCCTTGCCGTTGCCGCCGACGTGCGTGATCGCGTGTCCGAGCTCGCGCAGGAGCGGCTCGACCCGAGCGAACGCGTCGGGGTCGCCGCCGACCATGATCGCCAGGCTGCCGTCCTGCGCGGCCGGCACGCTGCCGGAGACGGGCGCATCGAGCATCGCCGCGCTGAGCGCCTTGACGCGGGCGGCGATCTCCGCGCTCGCCTCGGGGCTGACCGTGCTCATGTCGACGTAGACCGTGCCCGGGCGGAGCCCGGCGAGGATCCCGTCGGAGCCGGCGGTGATCGCCTCGAGCGCGCGCGTGTCGGTGACCATGCTGAACACCACTTCGGCCTGCGCGGCGACCTCGCGCGGGGTGTCGCGCCAGATCAGGCCGCGCTCGATGAGCGGTTCGGCCCTGCTCTTCGTGCGGTTGGTGCCGTAGACGGTGTGGCCGGCGTCGAGCAGTCGCCCGGCGAGTGCGCTGCCCATCGCTCCGAGTCCAACCCATCCGATCGATGTCATGACTGCCTCCCTTCGATTTCGGCTACGTCCTCCTCTGAGAGCGTCACCGTCGCGGATCCGACCAGCTCGTCGACCTGGTCGGGCCGGCGCAGACCAACGATCGCGCCGTCGACGGCGGGGTTGCGCAGCGTCCAGGCGATCGCGACCGCGCCCGGCGAGACGCCGAGCCGCTCGGCGACGCCGGAGACGCGCTCGGCGGTCGCGAGGTGCTCGCTCAGCCGTGGCTCGCGGAAGCGGTCGTCGTGCTTGCGCCAGTCATCGTCGGCCAACCCTTCGATCCGCTCCCGCGTCATCTTCCCGGTGAGTAGGCCGGAGCCCATCGGCGAGTAAACGATCACGCCGATCCCCTCGCGCTCGGCGAACGGCAGGATCTCCCGCTCGGCCTCGCGAGCGATCAGCGAGTACTGGGGCTGCAGCGTCTCGATCGGGGCGATCCCCAGGATGCGGCGCATCTGGGCCGCGTCGAAGTTCGACACGCCGATGTGACGGACGAGGCCCTCGTCGCGGAGCTCCTTCATCGCCGCCCAGCCCTCCTCGATGTCCTCCTCCGGGTTCGGCCAGTGGATCTGGTAGAGGTCGATCGCCTCTACGCCCAGTCGCGTGAGGCTCGCCTCCGCCTCTCGGCGGATCGAGTCGCGCTTGAGGCTGTGGAGGACGGTCCGGCCGGGTCCCTCGAGCAGCGAGGACTTGGTGAACACGTACGGCCGGTCGGCGAGGCCCTCCAGTGCCTGACCGACTACCTCCTCCGAGCGGCCGAACCCATAGGCGGCGGCCGTGTCGATCCAGTTGACCCCCAACTCCAGTGCGCGGTGGATCGCCGCGATCGACTCATCGTCGTCCTGGGGGCCCCAGCCAAACTCCCAGTTGCCGCCGCCGATCGCCCACGCCCCGAACCCGACCCTCGTGATCTCGAGGCCCGTCGATCCGAGCTCGGTGGTTGCAAGCTGTGTCTTCTGCATCGCTTCGCTCCTTTGCGTGTGGGACTCGCTTCAAGATCTGTGCCGTCACAGTAGCAAAACGAAACGACTCGTTTCTAAATTCTTCCTATGGATTGCCTGCCGCCCCTCGCGAGGGTTGCCTGCGCCGACCCGGCTCAACCGAACAGCGGCACCAGCACCAGCAACGCCCCGATGACGAGCAGGGCACGACCGGCGAAGCCGGCGGTGGACCGCATCGCTGGTGGGAAGCGGTCGTCCATGGATCGCCACGCCGCTCCGGCGCGGAGGAGATCGTGGACGAGGAGATGCCCCCAGCCGGCCAGCCCAAGACCGACGGCGATCACGAACAGCTGCACTGGTCATTGTTTCGGCGCGCGGGCTCCGGTCCTTGAGACACCGCAGAACGGTTAGGTGCGCGCCCGACGGGGGAGCCTTCTCAGGAAAACGGACTGGAGGTGCACGATGCTCTTAGCGCTAGCTGTTCTTCTGTTGGTACTGGCGGTGGTCGGCGGTATCGCGGTTCACCCGCTGCTGTTCCTGATCGCAGTGCTGGCAGTGGTCGCCCTGATCGGCGGCCGCCGTTCGGTCGCCTGAGCGCTGGACCGGGCGCGTCGGGTTCTTGCTGGCGCGCCCGTCAGCCGCCGGACGGACTCCGGCCGCGCCCCTCCGCCGATCCGTCGTATTCGCTACTCGGGGTCCTCGTCGTCGCTGCCCAACGGCGTCAAACCCTGCCGCTCCAACCAGTACTCGAACATCGGATCCGTCAGCCTCGGCCTGTCGGCCTCGTAGATCGCGTCGGCGTTTGAAACGAGGCCGTCGAGCGCTGAGCGGATGCTCGTGCGCTTGATGCCGACGGCCGCTGCGGTTTCCTCGCTGTACAGAGGCGTCCTGAGAACGGCGAGCGCTCTCGCGACCCGACGCTCGTTGACCGTCAGCGCCCTCCAGATCGCCCTCATCAGCTGCGAGGTGTCGGCGGCGGCCTGATCGAGCGCCGCGATCCAGGTTCCCTCATCGGCGAACCCGTCGCGCGGCGTGCCCTGCCACAGGTAGTGGGCCAGCATCATGCTCCGCTGCGGATGTCCGCGCGTGAACTCGAGCAGTGGATCAAGCGCCCGTCCCGGGTCGCGCCCCGTCCTCTTGAAGCGGTCGCGGACGTATCGGCCCACATCGTCGAGCGGCAGCGGCGCGGGGTTCCTTGGGACCGCCTGGTCGAGCAGCGGCCGCCTTGGATCCGCAAACAGCTCTTGCATGACTCCCGGCGCGGATCCGGCGAACGCGTACGTCGCGGCGTCGGTCTGGTGCTGGATCACGCTCCGGATCTTCCCGTCCGCGCCCCTCACCGCCAGGACGTCCTGAATCTCATCGAATGCGATCAAGCTCGTGGTGCCGTGTCGCTCGAACAGCGCCGCCGGCAGCTCCAGCAGACGCAGCAGGACGGTCTCCGACTCGATGTTGGGATTGCGCTGCAGGGTCGCAGTAAAGCCACCCCCTCCGAGCGACAAACCGATGTTCCAGCTGCGGAGCAAGCTCTCGACGCGCCTGCGAATCGGGCCCTTCAGGCGCTCGTAGCCGCGCTCGATCCGGACCACGATCTCGGAGATCGACAGGACGTCCTGGAGATCGACCAGGACGGTCGCCATCTCCTCTCGATCGGCCGCCTCCAGAACCCTTCGGAGGAGCGTGGTCTTCCCGTAGCGGCGCGGGCCGACCAGGCGAAACGAGTGCCCTCCCTGAGCCAGCGCCAAGAGCTCGTCAGCCTCCGGGTCGCGGTCGATCATCTCCTCCGGAGGCAGCGGCCCCGAGAATCGGAAAGGATTGAGATCGCGCGGCGCCATGTGGGCTCCAGCATACCAGTTCGTATGGAAGAAACCTACAATCTTGTTGAGTTTCGCCCTACAAAACGGTATGCGCTACGCATACGGGCTTCCCACGCGCCCGCGGCGGCGAGACTCGCCGCGCCGCCGCCACAGCCGGCGCGCATCAGGCGGAATATCGTGCAACCGAGATGAGCGACATTTACCGAGATCCCGCCGGGACCGCCCAGATCGATGCGATCGAGCTGGGCTCGGATGGTCTCAGCGCCGCCGACGTCGTTGCCGTTGCCCGCGGTGAGGCGCGCGTTCTCCTTACGGACGACGCCCTCGCCGCGATGGCGCGAAGCGCGGCGATCGTCGCCGAGCTGGCCGACTCCGACGAGCCGACCTACGGTGTCACCACTGGGTTTGGCTCGCTCGCGCTGGTCCCGATCCCTCCCGGTCGGCGGGAGGAGCTTCAGCGGGCGTTGATTCGCTCGCACGCGGCCGGGATGGGCGACCCGATCGAGCGCGAGGTGGTTCGGGGGATGGTGCTGCTGCGGGCCCGGACCCTGGCAAGGGGTTGGTCGGGAACCAGACCGGTCGTGGCGCAGCGGCTCGTCGAGATGCTCAACGCGGGCCTCACCCCGGTGGTGCCCGAGTACGGCTCACTCGGCGCCAGTGGGGATCTCGCGCCGCTGGCTCATTGTGCGCTGGCGCTGATCGGAGAGGGCGAGGTGGACTGCTCCGACGGAGCGCGGCGGCCGGCCACCGAGGCGCTCGCTAGCGCGGGGATCGACCCGATCACGCTCGGGCCGAAAGAGGGCCTCGCGTTGATCAACGGAACCGACGGGATGCTGGCGATGCTGGTCCTGGCGTGTCAGGACCTGGCGCGACTGCTGCGGGTCGCCGACATCACCGCGGCGATGTCGGTGGAGGCGCTGCTCGGCACCGACCGCGCCTTTTCCACGGACCTGCTGGAGCTCCGCCCGCAGCCGGGGCAGAACGCGAGCGCGGCGAACCTCCGAGCGCTGCTGGCGGACTCGGAGATCGTGGCCAGCCATCGCGAGGGCGACCCTCGCGTCCAGGATGCGTACTCGCTGCGCTGCGCGCCCCAGGTTGCGGGCGGAGCCCGGGACACGCTCGGCTACGCGCAGACGGTCGCCGCGGCGGAGCTCCGCGCGGCAATCGACAATCCCATGGTGATGCCGGACGGGCGGGTCGAGTCGTGCGGCAACTTCCACGGCGCGCCGCTGGCGTACGTCTGCGACTTCCTGGCGATCGCAGCGGCCGACGTGGGCGCGATCGCCGAACGACGCACCGACCGTCTGCTCGACCCGACGCGCTCGCACGGGCTCCCCCCGTTTCTCTGCGGGGACGCCGGGGTGAACTCGGGCCTGATGCTGGCCCACTACGCACAGGCCGCGATGGTCGCCGAGAACCGTCGCCTCGCTACGCCCGCCAGCGTCGACTCGCTCCCCACCAGCGCGATGCAGGAGGACCACGTGTCGATGGGCTGGGGAGCGGCGCGAAAGCTCCGCACCTCGGTGGCGAATCTCGCCCGGATCCTCGCGGTCGAGCTCACCTGCGCCGCTCGGGCGCTCGACCTCCGCGCGCCGCTTCGCCCCGCGCCGGGCACGGCGGCGGCGCTCGCGACAGTGCGTACTCGGATCGAAGGCCCGGGCCCCGATCGCTACCTGTCCCCCGAGCTCGCAGCCGTCGAGGCACTGGTCGGCACGGGAGAGCTGCTCGACGCGGTCGAGGCCGTTACCGGAGCGCTCAAATGAGCGCCGAGACCGAGGTCCGCGCCCCCCGAGGCACCGAGATCTCGTGCCTCGGCTGGCCGCAGGAGGCGGCGCTGCGGATGCTGATGAACAACCTCGATCCCGACGTGGCCGAGAACCCGGCCGAGCTCGTCGTCTACGGCGGCACCGGTCGCGCCGCCCGCTCGTGGGAGGCCTTTCACGCGATCGCCCGGACCCTTCGCGGGCTCGCCGGCGACGAGACGCTGCTCGTTCAGTCCGGGAAGCCGGTGGGGGTGTTCACAACGCACGAGTGGGCCCCGCGGGTGCTGATCGCCAACTCGAACCTCGTGCCCGAATGGGCCACCTGGGACGAGTTTCGCCGTCTCGAGGCGCTCGGGCTGACGATGTACGGCCAGATGACGGCCGGCTCGTGGATCTACATCGGCAGTCAGGGGATCGTCCAGGGCACGTATGAGTGCTTTGCCGAGATCGCGCGGCGGCGCTACGGAGGCTCGCTCGCGGGCACGATCACGTTGACGGCCGGGCTCGGCGGGATGGGCGGCGCGCAGCCCCTGGCGGTGACGATGAACGGCGGCGTCGCCCTGTGCGTGGAGCTCGACCCGTCCCGGGTCGAGCGGCGCTTGCGGACGCGCTACCTCGACGAGGTCGCCGACTCGCTCGACGATGCTCTCGAGCGCTGCCTCCGCGCACGCGACGAGCGGCGGGCGCTCAGCGTTGGGCTGCTGGGCAACGCTGCCGATGTTTTCCCGGCGCTGCTGGCGCGAGGCTTTCCGGCCGACATCGTCACCGACCAGACCAGCGCCCACGACTCGCTGAACGGCTACGTGCCCAACCGGATGTCGCTCGCCGAGGCCGCCTCCCTGCGCGACTCCGATCCCGACGAGTACGTGCGGCGCTCACGAGCGGCGATCGCCGCCCAATGCGCGGCGATGGTCGGCTTCCTCGATCGCGGCAGCGAGGTGTTCGACTACGGCAACAGCCTGCGCGCCGAAGCCCGTCTGGGCGGATTCGAGCGCGCGTTTGCCTACCCGGGCTTCGTCCCGGCCTACATCCGCCCGCAGTTCTGCGAGGGCCGCGGACCGTTCCGGTGGGTGGCGCTGTCCGGCGATCCCGCCGACATCGCCGCGACCGACCGCGCCGTGCTCGACGAGTTCCCCGACGACGAGCCGCTCGCGCGCTGGATCCAGCACGCGTCGCAGCGGATCGCGTTCCAGGGTCTGCCGGCGCGGATCTGCTGGCTGGGCTACGGCGAGCGCCGGCGACTCGGCCTGCGGTTCAACGAGATGGTCGGCTCCGGCGAGCTGCGCGCGCCGATCGTGATCGGCCGCGACCACCTCGACTCGGGCTCGGTCGCGTCGCCCTATCGGGAGACCGAGGGAATGGCCGACGAGTCGGACGCGATCGCAGACTGGCCGCTATTGAACGCTTTGGTCAATACCGCTGCGGGGGCGACGTGGGTCTCGATTCACCACGGCGGCGGCGTGGGAATCGGGCGCTCGATCCACGCCGGGATGGTGTGCGTGGCCGACGGCACCGAGCTTGCCGCGGCGAAGCTCGACCGGGTCCTGACGACGGACCCCGGTACCGGGGTGATGCGGCACGCCGACGCGGGGTATGAGCGCGCGGTCGACGTCGCCGGCGAGCGCGGCGTGCGGATCCCGATGCTTGAGGATTCGTGAGCATCCTCGAGATCGCCACCGTCGGCGATCCGGTGCTCCGTCAGCGGGCCGAGGAGGTCACCGCGGAGGAGCTGCGATCGCCCGAGATCCAGCGGCTGATCGACGACATCATCGAGACCAAGCGGGCGGCCGGCGGCGCCGGGCTCGCGGCGACGCAGGTCTCCGTTCTGAAGCGGGTCGCGGTCGTGGAGGTCGACGAGCACACGCGATACCCGTACAAGCCGCCGACCCCGCTGACCGTGATCGTCAACCCGGTCGTGGAGCCCCTCTCGGACAAGAGGCTCCTGATCAACGAGGGCTGCCTGTCGGTGCCGGACCTGCGCGGCGACGTGGAGCGGTTTGTCCGCGTCCGCGTGAAGTATTTCGATCGAAATGGTCAACCGTCCCAGGTCGTTGCCGAGGGCCTGACGGCCGGCACGTTCCAGCACGAGCTCGACCACCTCGACGGGGTACTGTTCCTCGACCGCGTCACCGACCCGACGTCGTTCACGACCTGGGAGCAGTTCGAGCGCCACCATCGCGACGCCTTCCTCAGGCGGGTGGCGCCATACCTCCGCGAGGCGACGACGTGAGCTTGTTCTGGTGCGAGCTGGCGTGGCTCGGAGGCGACAGCCCCTCCTCCGGCGTGGTCCTCGAGGTCGAGGATGGCCGCATTTCCGCCGTCAGCTCCGCCGCCGATCCTCCGCCGGGCGCACGGCGCCTCGACGGGCTCGTCCTCCCGGGCCTCGCCAACACCCACTCCCATGCGTTCCAGCGGGCACTGCGGGGACGGACCCAAAAGCAAACTGGCTCCTTCTGGACCTGGCGCGAGCAGATGTACGCGCTCGCGGACAAACTCGATCCGGACTCGATGCTCGCGCTCACGCGCGCGACGTTCGCCGAGATGGCGCTCGCGGGGGTGACGCTCGTGGGCGAGTTTCACTACCTGCACCACGGCCCTGACGGCACGCCCTACGCCGACCCCAACGCGATGGGGCTCGCCGTGATGCGGGCCGCTGCCGATGCCGGCGTGCGGTTGACCCTGCTCGACGCGTGCTACCTGCACGGGGGGATCGAACCCAACCCGGTCCAGCGGCGCTTCTTCGACGGCGACGCCGACAGCTGGGCGGCGCGGGTCGGCGAGCTCGAGCCCGGCCCGCGCACGCGGCTCGGGGCGGCGATTCACAGCATGCGCGCGGTCCAGCCCGAGTCGGCGTCGCGGGTCGTCCGGTGGGCCGCGGAGCGCGGGCTGCCGCTGCACGCGCACGTCTCCGAGCAGCGCGCCGAGAACCAGGCGTGCCGCGAGGTCTACGGCGCGACTCCGACCGCCCTGCTGCACTACGAGGGCGCGTTGAGCGAACGCTTCACGGCGGTCCACGCGACCCATGTCTCCGAGGAGGACATCGCGCTGCTCGGGAGCTCCGGCGCCTGCTGCTGCCTGTGTCCGACGACCGAGCGCGACCTGGCGGACGGGATCGGGCGCGCGCGCCGGCTCCGCGACGCCGGTTCCAGGCTGTCCGTCGGCACCGACTCGAACGCGATCATCGAGCCGTTCGAGGAGGCGCGGGCGATCGAGCTCGACGAGCGGCTGGCCAGCGGCGTGCGTGGCCGCCACAGCGGCGCCTCGCTGCTGGAAGCGGCGACCGCGAGCGGCTACGCGAGCCTCGGCTGGCCCGAGGGCGGCGCGCTCCGGGAGGGGGCGCTCGCGGACCTCGTGGCCGTCCGGCTCGACGGCGTGCGGCTGGCGGGCGCACAGCGTCAGGACCTCGTCGACGCGGTGGTATTCGCCGGGGCCGCCGCCGATGTCAGCGATGTGATCGTCGGCGGTGAGTTCGTCGTGCGCGACGGGTCGCACGTCTCGGTGGACGTCACGCGGGAGCTCGCGGCGGCGGTCGCCGCTGTCTCGTGAGCGCGCTCGCGATCGACAACATCTCGCTGCTCGTCACCAACGAACGCTCGCTGGGTGAGGGCCGGCTGGGCGTGCTGCGCGACGCCGCGATCGTGTTCGAGGACGGCGTCGTGGCGGCGATCGAGCGCGCCGGCGTCGCCGCGGACGCGCGCATCGACGCCACCGGGCGGTGCGTGATCCCCGGGTTCGTGGACAGCCACACGCACCTGGTGTTCGCCGGCGACCGCAGCGAGGAGTTCGCCGCGCGGATGGCGGGCGCCCCGTACGCCGCCGGCGGGATCAACGCCACCGTGGCGGCCACTCGGGAAGCGTCGACGGAGGAGCTGCGCGAGCTCGCGCGTGACCGGCGTCGCGAGGCCCTGCGGGCCGGGATCACCCACCTGGAGATCAAGTCGGGGTACGCGCTCGACGTGGCCGGCGAGCGACGGCTTTGCGAGCTGGCCGGTGAGTTCACCGACGACGTGACGTTCCTCGGGGCGCACGTGGTGCCACCCGAATACGCCGCGAGGCCCGATGACTACGTCGCGCTTGTGTGCGGCGAGATGCTCGAGGCCTGCGCGCCGCACGCCCGCTGGATCGACGTGTTCTGCGAGCGCGGCGCGTTCGATGCCGAGCAGTCGCGCGCGGTGTTGCGCGCGGGCCGCGATGCGGGGCTCGGGCTCCGCGTGCACGGCAACCAGCTGGGGCCCGGCCCGGGCGTGCAGCTGGCCACCGAGCTCGGCGCCGCGTCCGTCGACCACTGCACGTACCTGTCCGACGCCGACGTCGACGCGTTGTCGGGCTCGGATACCGTTGCGACGCTGCTGCCGGCGACCGACTTCTCGACCCGCCAGCCGTATCCGGACGCACGCCGGCTGCTCGACGCGGGCGCGACGGTCGCGGTGGCGACCAACTGCAACCCCGGCTCGAGCTACACGACCTCGATGAGCTTCTGCATCGCGCTGGCCGTGCGCGACATGCGAATGACGGTGGAGGAGGCCTTGCAGGCCGCGACGCTCGGCGGCGCGCGCGCGCTTAGGCGAGGGGACGTCGGGCACCTCGCCCCCGGGGCGCGCGCCGACGCGGTGATCCTGGCCGCCCCCTCCCCCGCTCATCTCGTGTATCGGCCCGGGGTCCCGCTGATCGCCGCGACGCTGGCCGGCGGACGGGTGGCGTGGGCCGATGCCGAGCTCGGGCTCGGCGTCGGCGAGACGCCCAGATGAGCTGATCGAGCGCAGCGCTCCTCCGTCTTGATTCCTCGAGTAGGAGGTCCGGGTGGGGTGCTAGGAGGATCGGCGTGCGGCCATGCCGCGGGAGCGCCGAGACAGCTGTCGGCGGGCGCGCAGCTGGCGGTCCGGCGCGTCCTGATCGTGAGCATCGAGGATCGCGACGACGCGCGCGGGCGCAGCGCTCCCCCATCAGCCGCAGCGGAAAGCACGCCACGGTGAAGCCATCGGGGGGCAGCTTGCCGAGATTCGCCAGCCGCTCGATCTGTGAGTAAGCCAGGTCCGCCTGGTGGGCGGCCCAGAAGATCCCCGGCTCGCCGCTCGCCAATGCCTCCTGGGCCTGGAGGTGCAGCGGACGGTCCCACCCCCACGCGTCGATCCCCATCACCCGCACACCGCGCTCATACAACCACCGCGTCGCGGCGGCGCCGACCCCCGGGCCCCTCGCCGGGTAGTCGGGTTCGGAGTAATAGGCGTCGCGTCCGGTGCGGATCAGGACGATGTCCCGCTCGGCCAGTCGGTGACCGGCGCGCTCCAACGCCGCCTCGAGGTCGGCCACCTCGATCGTCTCCCCGTCCTCCCGCTGATGGAAGTCGAGCACGACGCCGGGACGGAAGAACCAGTCCAGCGGGAGCTGGTCGATCGTCTGCGCCGGCCGGCCGGCGATCGTCGAGTTGTAGTGATACGGCGCATCGACGTGGGTCGAGTTGTGCGTCCCCAGCCGGGTGAACGCCTCTACGGCCCACCCTTCGCCGTCGCGCAACAGCTCGGGGCCGACGCCGAACATCGCCTTGATGCCCATTGCTCCAGCAGCGTGATCGGTGAACTCGATCTCAGTTCGAAGGGGCTCAGGCGTGTCCTCCGGACTGGCGGAGATCGGGACCGAGAGGTCGATCAGCCTCATGCGGAGGGCAATCTAATGTGTTTCCGCGATCGTCTTCGCGCCGAGGCGCCAGACCCGTTCCGGGGACAGCCGTGACCCCGCCGAGCGGGTCGTTCACGCCGCCCGGTAAAGCGTCACGTTGCGGTCGAGCCGCCCGCCGGCCAATCCTTCGGGCCTGCCGCCCTGCGCGTCGAGGTACGCGAGCTCACGCGAGGTCGTCCCCAGCTCCCCCGGGAAGACGTGGTCGAGCATCCAGGTCTGGAGCGCGACCCCGCCGCCGCGCGTGGCGATCACGCGCAGCGCCCGCGCCTGCTGGGGATAGTCGATCAGCGACGCGGTCGAGATCAGCCAGTAGCCGCCCGCGGCGGTGACGCGCGGCTCGATCCGGTTGCGGTGGATGTGGCCCGAGAGCGCCGCGATCACGCGCGGGTCACGGTCCAGAAGGGCCAGGATCTGCTCTCCCCCCTCCGAGCTTGCGAGCGGCTGGTGCGAGGCGACGATCACCCACGCCGTCTCGGCCGCCGCGAGCTGCGCCTCGAGCCATCGCGGCTGCTCGGCGCGCACCAGACCGCCCGACCCTCCGTCGCGGCGCGCGAGGTCGAGCACGATCAGCCGTAGCTGCGGTGAGACGTCGACCACGTAGTCGAGCGCGCCGGTTTGGTGGCGCAATCCGCGTGCGGTGAGCGCGAGCCGCGCGACCATCTCGTCGGTGGCAAGCTGCCGGCGCGACGGGTCCGCCGGGACGCGCACCTTGGGACCGGCGAGCGCCTCGTCGAGGAACCGGCTGACGACTCCCGGCCGCGGCGGTCCGTCGGGCGAACCGGTGGTGGTCAGGGTCGGTACGTCGGGCGCGGCGGCCAGCCCGGGTGGGAGTTCCCACAGCGCCTGGTCACCGACCGCGAGCGCTCGGGTCTCGGGCGTCGGCGCGATCTCGCCCGCGACGAGGATGTCGTGGTCGCCCAGCACCGGGTAGAGGACACCGGGCACGCCGACGCTGTGGAACGCGCGTACCGCGCGCTCCAGGAGCCCCGGGTGGCGCGGGGCGTCGAGATCGGGGCGGTAGTAGAAGGGGTCGGGGTCGCTCGCCAGTTGAACGCCGTAGTAGCCATACCTCCCGCTCCCCGGGGACACGACCCCACCGCCGAGCGCGGCGAGGGCGTGGTCCAGCTCGTTTGCCTGGGCGTTGTCGACGAAGTCGCCGCCTTGGATGACGGCGTCGGGTCCGAGCGCCCGGACCGCGAGCGTCGCACCCGCCAGCACCTGCGCGGTCAGCGTCTCGTGGGGGCGGAAGGTGGATTGAAAAGGCGGGCCGAGGCGGTCCAGGAAGGTGACCCTGGCGGGCGAGGAGGCGTCGAGCACGTGGGCGTCGGTGACGTGGGCGATCGTCGCGATCAGGCCCGTCGCGGGCGCCGCGGACCCGAGCTCGCGGCGAGCGATCAGCGGCTCGCCGGGTCCGACTCCCAGCACCCCGACCCCGAGCGGATCGACCCACGTCGACTCGAGCGTCGAGCCGAGTGCCGCGGGTTGCCGTCCCCCGCTCGTGCCACACCCCGCGATCGCCAGGGCACCCGCGCCCGCGAGGGCCTCGGCGAGCGCCTGACGACGGGTCAGCTTCCTCACGACGGCGGCGTCCCCGTGCTCATCCCGCCGAGAGCCCCGCAATGACCGTCTCGCGGGTGACCTGGCGCGCGACCCACAGCACCGCAACGGCGCCGGCGACCACAACCCCCGCCAGCACGGCCGCGATCTCCGCGTCACTGGCGGAGATCGGCAGCGTCGCGTAGCTCGCGGCGAGGCGGGAGAGCGCTGGCCCCAGCACCAGCTGCTCGAGCGCGATCCCGATCGCCGCCGCCGGAATCAGCAGCGCCGCGACGGCGCCGGCGAGCAGGCGCCTGACCGCCGCACCCCCGGCGCCGCACGCCCGGAGCACCGCGAGGGTACGCCGGCGCTCCTGCACGGTCAGCGCACACGCCTGGAGGAGCGCGTAGAAACAGACCAGCCCGTCGAGCACCGCCACTGCGGTGAGAATCGCTCGCAGCGCGTTCACGAGCGGGACGCCTCGCGCCGTCGCTCCCGCCGCCGCGGACGCCGAGGGGCCCAGCGCGCGCGTCACCGAGGCTACGTCTGCATTCGGGTAGAGCCGCACCGCAAGCTGCTCGGGAGCCTGAGGGTCGGCGGCGAGCAGGGCGCCGGCGGGCACGTACGCGATCCGCCCGTCGTGATCGAGCGAGCTGACCAAGCCCGCGACCTTCAGGCGGAGCTCCTTCCCCGACTGGAGCTCGATCGCGAGCGTCGACCCTGACGAGAGACCCAGGGCATCCGCAAGGCCCACCCCGACCTCCGCCTGACCAGCCCCGCGCAGCCGGCCACCAGCGGCGAGGGGTGGCGCCTCGAACCGGGTGTGATCGCCCGGGTAGGCGATCACGTCGATGGTCTCTCCAAGCGAGAACGAGTCGACCGCCTCCTCCTCATAGCGCGGCGCCGCGGCCTGCACTCCGGGGATCCTGCGCACCCGGGCGGCGGCGGACGCCGGCAGCGAGGCCGCCAGCTGGTAGCGCTTGCCGAGCTCCTGAGGATCTGTCTCCAGCGCGCTGAGCGCCGACGCCAACGCCAGCATCAGCAGGACGAACGCGGTGGAGAGCCCGAGCGTAAGCGCTGTTGCCGCCCAGCGCGTGCGACGCGCACCGACGAGCCGGCCGCCGAGCACGGTCATTCCCGTCCACGCCCTCGGCAGGAGCGCCCGGCCGGCCTCCGCCGAACGCAGCTCGGCGCCGCGGAGCAGCTCCACCGGCGGCCGCGCGGACGCCCGCCATGCCGGCCACGCCGCCGCCAGCGTGGGGATCGCGATCGCGGCTGCCCAACCTGCCGCCAACGGTCCGATCAACGCCGCCCCAGCCGGCGGCTCGTTGAGCATCGTCAAGAGACGATCACTCGGGCCCGCCGTGGCCAGCGCACCGGCAACCGTGCCCGCCGTGGCCGCCGGCAACGCGACCAGCAACGCCTCGAGCGCCTGCACGAGTGACAAACGCGCGCGCGACGCGCCGACCGCACGCTTGATCCCGATCGCCCCCAGGCGCCGCTGCACCTCCGCCCTCGCCGAGGCGGCGAGCATCACACCGGCGGTCGCGAGCGCGATCACCGACAGCGCCACCAGCAGATCGATCACGATCCCCGCGGCCTGGTCGAGCAGGACCCGCACACCCGAGCGGGTGATGAACCGCATTCCTCGCAGGCCATAACTGATCGCGCGCGCCTGGACGAGGACGGCGCCGAGATAGCGAGGATCGCGCAGCCAGAGCTGCGCCTCATTGACCTGCGGATCGGGCCCCGCGCCGAGAGCGGCCTGGGAGAGATAGATCTGCGGCGACGCGAGCGGGTAGGCGACGTTGTCGGGCTCCTCGGCGAACCCGACGATCCGCTGTGGCGGCAGGCCGCTGACCGCGATCGACCCGCCGAGCCGCAGCCCCCACGCGGCCGCAAACCCCCGATCGACCACCACCTCACCGGGGCGACCGGAGACGTCACTGCCACCGACGATCGCGTAACCGCGCGGCCCGGCGCCGACCACCTCTGCAACGCCGTTGCCCGCGTCCTGCCCCTTTGCGTCGAGCTCCACGCTGGTGACCTCTTGTCGCAGCGAGAACGCCTTGACGTCGGGCAGCTGCGCGATCCGCTGACTCACCCGGTCCGCCCGCTGGGGATCGAACCGGACGATCACGTCGGCGAGATGGGCCGATGTTGCAGCGCGGCCGAAGCCACCGCCGAGCCCGTCGCCAACCACGAGCGACGCGGCCAGCATCGCCGCCGCCAAGCCGATCCCGAGACCGGTCAGCACCGCCCGGCGGCGTCGCAGCCGCAGGGCGAGCCGCGCCTCGGCTAGCGCCGAGATCATGCAGTCTCGCGGAGGTGCAGCGACCGGACGGGCGGCGGGGCGTGGAGCTCCCCCTCGCGCAGGTGCAGCACCCGATCGGCGATCGCGGCCGCCTCGGGCTCGTGCGTGACGATCACGACCGCCCGGTCCGTCAGCCCGCGGAGAAGCGTGAGCACGGCCGCGCCATTCTCACGGTCGAGGTTCCCCGTCGGCTCGTCGGCCAGCACCAGCTCCGGGTCGCCCACCAGCGCCCGGGCGATCGCGAACCGCTGCTGCTCGCCGCCCGAGAGCTCGTGCGGGCGACGATCGGCGATCTCCGCGAGCCCCAGCTCCTCGATCAGCCGCCTCCCTCGTCGCTCGCCGCCGCGTTTGGCGCCCGGGAGCCTCGCCGGCAACAGCACGTTCTCCTCACCGGTCAACTCCTCGATCAGGTGAAACGACTGGAATACGAATCCCACGTGCCGGAGCCGCAGGCGTGCGAGCGCCCGCGGTGGTCGGCCGGTCAGTTCCTCGCCCGCGACGACAATCCGGCCCGCGTCGGGCCGGTCAAGCGCACCGAGCAGGTGAAGCAGCGTCGACTTCCCGCTCCCCGACCGGCCCAGCACGGCAACGACCTCGCCGGCCGCGACCTCGAGACTCACTTTGTCCAGCACCCGCCTCGCCGCGCGGCCCGAACCCACCGTCTTCGTCACCCCGCGAGCTTCCAGGACCGGCACCGCGCCTACGGTAGCGCTCGGGTGTCTGGCGCCGGATCAGGCCGATCGTTACCCGTCCCGCCGCTACCGCCGACGGCTTCACCACCAGCGCACCTCCCCCGACGAGCCGCACCGCGCGACGCTCAGGCAGCGCGCGGCGACCCTCAAACAACACGTTTCGGGCACGGTCCCCGTGGCTCGACGATTCGAGCCTTGCGAGCTACGCTCCCAACGAGTCGACGAAGGGACAGCCATGGCGTTTTCAGCCGGAGATCACGTTCTTGCCGAGGCGGAATCGACTGAGCGCACCCCGCGCCGTGGGGTGGTCGAGGAGGTGATGCGCGAGGATCCGCACCCTCGTTACCGGATCCGTTGGGAGGATGGCCACGAGAGCATCTACACCCCGGCGGGCGGCGCGCTCAGACTGGACGCGTCCGCATCAGCCTCGGCGTAGGACGATGGGAGCCCCGTTAGGCGGGGCGGGGCTCCAGGCAAGCGGTCGTTCTCGCAGCGACGCGCTCGCCGTAACGCTCCGGGCGCAGGCACGTGGGCGCTGACGTGGCGGTGAAAGCTTGCCTGAACGGCGCGCGAACGCTCGAGGAGCATCCCGCTGTGCCGCTGACGCCGGCCGAGCTCGCGGCCGACGCGATCGCCGTTCGGGATGCCGGTGCGTTCGCCGTGCACGTGCATCCACGCGACGCAGCCGGTGCTCAGACAATGGAGGCGCGCCACTGTGACGCTGCCGTTGCCGCGATCCGCGCAGCGGTTCCGGGGCTGCCGGTTGGACTCTCTACGTCTGAGGCGATCGACCCAGACCCCTTCGCGCGGGCCGCCGCGATGAGCGCTTGGCGACGACGGCCGGACTTCGTCTCGGTGAACCTCGGGGAGCTCGGGTGGGCAGGGATCGTCCGCGCGGCGTTGCACGCGGGGATCTCCGTGGAGGCCGGGCTGGCCACCCCCGGTGACGCCGAAGCGCTGGTTCGCAGCCCCTTCACGCATCAAGTGATCCGGGCGCTCGTCGAGGTTGACGGTGGCGTAGAGCAGGCGCGAGCGATCGCGCAGCTCATCCCCGACGAGGTTCGGCAACTGTGGCACGGCTACGGCGAGCAGACGTGGGAGGTGCTCTCAGGAGCCGCCACAGCCGGGGTCGACGTCCGCATCGGCCTCGAAGACGTGCTCGTCATGCCCGACGGTCGCGTGGCCGAAAACAACGCCGAACTCGTCGCCGCGGCCGTCGAACTGACCAAGAGCGCCAGCTAGAGCGGTCTCGGGCCTTGCGCGCAACCAAGCACGGATGCATTAGGAGGCGTCAGAAGATGAGACACCAGAGAGGCGACACCCTCGCCCACTCGACGCCGCTGACAGTGCCCCCGGCGTCAGCCGTACAGCATCGGCGACGGTGGAATGCGCGTTTGGCCCGAGACCTCTGGGATCCGCATCGCGACCTCGTCCTCGTAGCACCAGCTCCAGTCCTCGCCAGGCTCGAGCGAGTGGATCAGCGGGTGGCCGTCTGAGTGGTAGTGGGCGGTCGCGTGCCGGTTGGGGGAGTCGTCGCAGCAGCCGACGTGGCCGCACTCCAGGCAGATGCGCAGGTGCAGCCAGACGTCGCCGGCGCGAAGGCAGTCCTCGCAGCCGAGCGACGCTTTCGGGTAGCTCGGTCACGGTGATCGTGTCGAGGTGGGTGCAGGTGGTCATAAGGTCGTCTCCGTTTCTGGAATGCCCGACGTCTTGAGAGGGACCCAGACGTGGAACGTGGTGCCCTGATCGGCGGTGTCGAAAGTGAGCGAGCCGCCGTGGCGGTCCTCGACGATCCGGCGAGCGGTGTCCAGGCCGAGGCCGGTTCCGCGGCCGACGTCTTTGGTGGTGAAGAACGGGTCGAACACGTGGACGCGGGCCTGCGGCGGGATCCCGGGTCCGGTGTCGGCGATCTCGACGAGGATGCAGTCGCCGTCGCGCTTCGTGCTGACCTTGATCGTCCCGCGCTGGCCGACCGCGTCGATCGCGTTGTCGATCAGGTTCGTCCACACCTGGTTGAGCTCGGAGCCGTGGATCGTGACCGGCGGCAGCGCACGGTCGTAGTCACGCTTGATCTCGATCTGCGTGTGCTTGAGCTTGTGGGCGAGCACGGTGAGCGTCGTCTCGAGGCCCTCGTGGATGTCGGCTTGGACGACGCCGCCGCGGTCCATGTACGCGTAGGCCTTGACCGCGCTGACGAGTGAGCTCATCCGGTCGGTCGACTCGCGTAGCTCGCTGACGAGGTTGTGGGCGGCGATCGCGGCCGCGAGCGAGCGGAGCGCGGCCGGGGTTGCCGGTCCCGCGGCGGCCTGGATCTGTGCGAGCCAGTCGTCGTCGACGCCGGCGATCGCCAGCGGCTCCGCGAGTCGCCAGGCATCGGGGATTCCCAGCGCCTCGAGACGGTCGCGCATCTCGTCTTCGGCGTCGGCGGCGTCGAGCGCGGACAGTGCGCTGCGCTCGCTCGCATGGCGCAGCGCCTGCTCGCGGAGATCGGCGATCCGGGCGGCGCCCTCACGTTCCAGGCCGGCGTCGACGAACGCCCTCAGCGTCGAGTCCATCACGTCCAGCGCCTCACCCAGCTGCCCGGCCGACCGCCGCGCCGCCGCCGCCGGGTTGTTCAGCTCGTGCGCGAGTCCCGCCGCCATCGTGCCCAGTGAGGCGAGTCGCTCCCGGTTCTGCTCGATCGCCGTGATTCGGCTCATCAGCGGCCTGACCTGGCGCATGATCCGGCGGTGCACCGAGGGGTGTGCGAGCGCGAGCCTCCGGAACTCCGCCGCCGGAATCACGGCCCCGCGCACCGGAGTCACCGCGACCATGCGCACGTTGACCGGAGTCTCGGTGAGGGCCGGCACGGCGCCGATCCAGGTCGGCGCCGTCTGATGCCCCACCGGCTCGAGCCGGTCGCCGTCGTGGCGGAACAGCTGCAGAGTCCCTTCGAGCAGGCACAAAAGCCCGACGGGCTCGGAGTTCTCCTCGAGCACGACATCCCCGACGTCGGCGTCGCGCCGCTCGGCAGCCGCCGCCCACTCGGCGAGCTGGGTGTCGTCGAGGTCGTCGAACAGGTCGACCGGCCTGAGGTCGGCGACGGTGACTGGTGCTGCGGCTGCCGAGCTCATGCCTCGGCGAGGTACTGGTGCACCAGCGAGACCGCCATCGATCCCTCGCCCACGGCGCTCGCCACCCGCTTGATCGAGCGCGCGCGGACGTCGCCGGCGACGAACACTCCGGGCACGCTCGTCTCGAGCGGGAACGGGTCCCGCTGAAGCGGCCAGCCGTCGGCCTTGACGTCGAGCCCGGCGAGGATGAAGCCGCGCTCGTCGCGCGCGATGACGCCCTCGAGCCAGTCGGTCAGCGGCCTCGCGCCGATGAACACGAAGCACGCGTCAACCGCCTCGACCGATTCGCTGCCGTCCGGGTTGCGGATGCGCAGGGCGCGCAGACGGCCGTCGCCCTCGGCGGCCACGGCCTGGCTCCGCGTCCGCACCTCGACATTGTCGAGCGCCTCGATCTGCTCGATCAGGTAGTGCGACATCGACTTCGCAAGCGAGTCGCCGCGGACGAGCATCGTCACGCGCTGTGCGTGTTGCGACAGGAACACGGCGGCCTGGCCGGCGGAGTTGGCGCCGCCGATCACCACTACGTGCTGGTCCGTGCATTCGCGTGCGTCGGTCACGGCCGCGCCGTAGTAGATCCCCTGTCCGGTCAGCTCGGCGAATCCAGGGGCGTTCATCTGGCGGTAGGAAACGCCCGACGCGATCAGGACCGTCGACGCGCTGAGGTTCCCGCCGCCCGACAACTCGACGATCCGCCCCGAGCCCTCGACGCGCAGGCCGGTGGTGTCCTGGAGCGTGAGGAGCTCGGCGCCGAGGCGCCTCGCCTGCGTTGTCGCCCGCTGGGTGAGCTCGGAGCCGCTCAGGCCCGCCGGGAACCCGAGGTAGTTCTCGATCCGGCTCGACTGGCCGGCCTGACCGCCCGGTCCTTCCCGCTCGACCATGATCGTCCTCAGGCCCTCCGGACGCGCCGTACACGGCGGCGGCGAGGCCCGCGGGGCCACCGCCGACGATCACGAGGTCGTAGTGCTCAAGCGCAGGCTGTCCCGCCACTCCGAGCCGCTCGGCCAGCTCGAGCACCGTCGGGCGCTCGAGCACGGTTCCGTCCTCGAGCAGCGCCACGGGCAGCCGGTCCTCGCCCACGCCCGCCACCTTCAGCAGCTGCCGTGCCTCCGCGTCGCGCTCGACGTCCAGCCACCGGGCCGGGATGAGGTTGCGCGCGAGGAAGTCGCGCAGCTCGTGGGTGGCGCGCGAGAAGCGGTGCCCGATCAGACGCACCCCGCCCGCCTCGAGCGCAGCGCCGGCCTCCCACGCGCCCACCAGGTCTCTGACGACCGGGAACAGCTTCTCCTCCGGCGGGTCCCAGGGCTTGAGCAGGTAATAGTCGAGGTCGACCTCGTTGATCGCCTGGATCGCCGCCTCGGTGTCGGCATAGGCGGTCAGCAGCACGCGCTTGGCGGTGGGGACGAGCTCCCGCGCGCGAACGAGGTAGTCGGTCCCCGATAGACCGGGCATCCGCTGGTCGGCGACCAGCAGCGCCACCTGCTCGCCGCGGCGGACCAGCTCACGCAGCACCTCGAGCGCTTCCTCGCCGGAGCCGGCGCGGACGATCCGGTAGCGCTCCCCGAACCCTTCGCGCAGGTCGCGGGCGACTGCCGCGAGCACCGTCGGCTCGTCGTCGACGACGAGGATCACGGGAAGACGGCGCGATGGCTCACTCATCGGCTGAGCGTACGTTCTCCCAGTCAGCAACCGCGCTCAACAGCGTCGCCGCGTCGGAGCTGCCGCGGTGCAGAGCCCCGTCGACGAACAGCGTCGGCGTGCCCGTGACCTCACCGGACGCGATCCCGCTGCGAACGTCGCGATGGATGCGCTCGAGCACCGCCTGGCCTTCGAAGTCGGAGTCGAAGCGCGCGAGGTCGAGGCCGAGCTCGCTCGCATACTCGCGCAGATCCGTGTCAGCGAGCGCCTTCTGACGGTGATAGATGATCTCGTGCATCTCCCAGTACCGGCCCTGGCGTGCCGCGGCCTCGGCCGCTCGGGAGGCGGCGAGCGCGTGCGGGATGGATCTCGGTCAGCGGAAAGTGTCGAAACGCGAACCGCAGATTGCCGCCGAGCTCCTTGCTCCACCCGTTGGATCTCACGGTACGCCCGCCGAGAATAAGGGCACTCGTAATCGCCGTACTCAAGGATCAGATGAGCGTCCGCGGGGCCGCGAACGTGATCTACCGCCTCGTCCAACGGCTCGACTTCCGGCTCTCCTCTGTCAGGCACGAGCGCCGTCCTCTCCATCCGCTAGAAAGTACGTGAAGAGTTCAATAGTCTATCAGCGCGTGAAGACTTCAAGGATTAGCTACGAGCTCGCGCAGGCCGCGTACGCCGTCCACACCGCCCTGGAGCGCGAGCTTCACGACACGCTGGCCGAGCTCGACCTCACGATTGCCTTGGCCGATGCCGTTTGGCAGCTCGATCCGGAGCTCGGGCCGCTGTCGCGGCGTGAGCTCGCCGAGCGCCTGCGCTGCGATCCATCGAACGTGACGTTCCTGGTTGGCCGGCTGGAGCGTCGGCGGTTCGTCATGTGCGCTCGCGTCGAGTCAGACCGGCGCGTCAAGGCACTGGCGCTCACCACCGCCGGGGTCGAGCTTCGCAACCGTCTGATCGCGACGCTCGCCGAGTCCTCGATGTTCGCGCGGCTCACGCGCGCGGAGCAACGGGAGCTCGCCGGCCTGCTCGCACGCTGCGCGGATGAGAGCCGGGAGCCGGCGGTCCTCGGCAGCGAGCCCGGCTAACTGGCCCCTCGCGATGGGATGCATGTCGTTCACCGGGAGAACTGAGGGCGCCGGAACTCCTGCTAAGGAGACGAGCTGCTTGCTGCGCCCGCGGTCTCAGGCGCCGCTGTCGGCCTGGGCGATTCCTTGGACGGCGACCATGCTCAGGTTCGCGGCGCCGTCGCGCAGCCGCTTCGCCTCTTGGTAAATGGGCGACGCGTAAAAGCGCTTCGCTGCGTCGAGGTTCTCGAATTCGAGCACCACTAGCCGCTTGGGGTGCCAGTCGCCCTCGAGCACGGCAAGCTCCCCGCCTCGCGCGAGAAAGCGCCCGCCGCCGGCTGCGACCGCGTCCGGCGAAGCCTGCTTGTAGCGCTCGTATTGGTCGGGGTCGTGGATGTCCGTCTCGACGATCACGTACGCAGGCATAGCGATTCTCCTATTCAGACCGATCTCAAGGTTCACCCGGCAGCTGCGCAGCGCAGGTAGCGCTCACCGGCGTGCGACGGTGACCGATTCGCGGACTGTCCGCGGCCAGCGCCTCGCCCGCGATGTGCTCGCGCTCCACCGCCCGGTCGTAGATGGTCGCCTCGATGACGCCGGTGCGCCAGCGCTCACGGATGTCGGGCACGGCCACAGGCTACGCGCGGGCGCGCGCTATCAGCGCGGTGACCCGCTGGGCGCTCTTGGCGGAACGTGCTCTTGACCCGCCTCGAACCGGGCGGTGGGCGGTGCCCATCCGACGATGGGACGTGAGCACCGCCAAGCGGAAGCTGGCTAACCCGGCGTGACGCTGTCGCTCGGCCGCTCGTCGTCGGGACGGCCGTCCGCGAGCAGCTGTTGCTCGGCGGTGGCGGCGGCCTCGCGCAGCCACACGGGCGGCTTTCGTGCCGGCAGAAGGATCGCCCGGCGGATTGCCTCCGCGGCGGTGCTGGCTTCGTGCCAATCGACGTTGCCGGCGCGCCGGGCCATCCAGAACCAGGTCCAGCCGGTGTTGCGCCGCAGCCCCCGAACCTCGTGCCGGACGACTTCTACGGGCCCGCGGGGGGTGCCCACGGTTACGGGCTCTGAACGGTTCCGAACTTCGCTCCCACGTGCCATCTGAGATTGCAAGGTTAGTTGGGTAGCGGGACTCCAAGGCATGGCCAGGCCTGCGCGGATCGTCACCGAAGCCTGGTGAGGGCCGCTTTCTTCACTCAGGAGACGGAGAGGGAGGCGTCAAATGAGACGCATGTCGTCCAACGAAGGATCGGATCTTGACCAACGCCGCCGCTCGCTGCGGAGCGGAGCCCGGGTTGCGCCGGACGGACGCGAGGTTCATCATCAGACGGTGGTCGATCAGGAGGTCAGGTGATGTGCCACTCCGAGTGGTTCCGGCGCATGTACGAGGAGCGCGAGGAGAGCCGCAGGCTCTGGGATGAGTTCGAGCACACGCGGCCGCTGAGCGACCCCGAGCCGCCCGAAGAGCAGGCCGAGGTCACGCTCGAGTATCTCGACGCCAAGCCGGTCGCCTCAGAGCGCTGAGAGAAGCTGGCGGCGGGCCCGTGCTGGCCGTGCGGGCTCGCCGTCTGCACGCGTTCGCTCAGTCGGCCAGTCCCTTCGCGAGCAGCTCTCGACGCGCCGATTCGGTCTTCTCGAGCCCGTTGAGCCGCATGCCCCGCAGCACGTCGGGGGCTTTGGTGAACTGGACCTCGCGGTAGTCGACGACTTGGATGTGGTTGCCCCAGGGATCGCGGAAGTCGAGCGACCCAGACGACGGCACGTCGACGCCCGCGTCCATCAGCGCCGCGCGAGCCGCCTCCTTGTCGTCGACCACCAGCCCGAAGTGCCGCGGCCCGTCCGGGGGTTGGCTGCGGCCCGCGACCAGCGCGATGAACTGGTCGCCCATGTCGATGAACGCCATCCTCTGCCCGTGGCGGCCGCGCAGCTCGAACTCGAACAAGCGCCCGTACCAGCGCAGCGCCTCTTCGATATCGCCGACCTCGAGCGCCAGATGGTTGATCCCGACGAGGCGCGCCATCGTGCGCTCATGTTCCACGGTCGCGGGCGCGATGTCCATCGGCAACCGGCCCAAAGGTCAGCGAGCAGTGGCGGAAAATGACGGCTCGGAGCGCCTCGGTTGCTAGGCCTGGTGCTTCCTGCGCATTCGTCGAGCCATCAGGCGCTGCAGCCCCACCCCGATCTTCTCGCCGACGCTGCCTTCCGGTGGCGCGGCGCCGAGCTGGCGGGCGAGGCCGAGGTTGTCCCACTCGGACCAGGACTCGACGACCTTGCCGTTCTCCCACCGGTCGATGCTGATACCAGTCACCGATCCCCGCGCGCCGGTAGGGGCGAGGCCCTCGAGCTCGCCGCGGTGCGTTCCCTCGCTGTGCCACCGCAGCACGACCCTATCGCCTGCGGCGATCACGTCATCGACCGTGATCTGCACATCAGGGAACGCCGCGCGGTACATCGTCACCGTCCGTTTGAATAGCTCGGGTCCTTGAAGTCCCCGCATCCGGGCCGGCTCTGCCGGATCGTGGTTGATCCCTTGAGGGGAGATCAGCTGGTCGGCTAGATCGAGCTTGCCTTCGTTGAAGCCCTCCTCGAGTATCCGGCGCGAAGCTTCCGCCAGGTCGACTGGGCTCGTGGATGCCGAAGCGGTCTCGTTCGCGCGGGTCGTCGCATCGCTGGACATTGCGCCCACCTCCGTTGTGGTGTTATCGCGAGCCTACGCCGACGCTCGCGACACCGTCAAGCCTATCCACCTGGCTTGTTCCCTGCGAGAAATCGGAAGCGCCGCGATCGCGGCGAAGATCGCGGCCTAAATCGAGTAGGAGCAGCGATCAGCGGTCGGTTGTACGTGGCTCCCCGGTCGTCTCGCCGGAACAACGCCGAACTCGTCGCCGCGGCTGTGGAGCGCACCAGCCGTCCCGCGTAGGCGGGATGACGTGTGCTCAGTCAGTTTCCGGACCACTGGTCAGGGGTACCGCAACGGGAGTCATGTCGCTGTTGAGATCTGCACTGGGTGCGGCGGGTACCGTTGTCAACGGCGCGGTCGCCTGGGGCGAGATGGCCGCGAGTGATTTGGTGGACCTCCGGCAAACGTTCGACGGAAACGACATCGACGCCTGGGACCCCGACTACATCCGTCGCGTGCTGCCCCTCTGGCGCGCCGTGACGGGGACCTACTTCCGCGGCGAGGTTCGTGGCTTGGACAACATCCCCGACGCCGGACCCGCACTGCTCGTTGGGAACCACTCCGGTGGCACGATGATCGCGGACACGTTTGTGTTCGCCACCGAGTTCTACGCCCGCTTTGGTCCTGAGCGGCGCTTCCATCAGCTCGCCCATGACATCGCCGCTCGCCTGCCGGCAACGGGGCTGAGCCGCTGGGGGACCGTCGCCGCCTCCCACGACAACGCCCGGAGGGCGTTCGAGAAGGGTGCGCCCGTACTTGTCTACCCGGGCGGCGACTACGAGACGTTCCGACCGACATGGCACTCGGACCGGATCGAGTTCGGCGGTCGCAAAGGGTTCATCAAACTGGCCCTGGAGCAAGGCGTTCCGATCGTGCCCGTCGTCGCGATCGGCGGCCAAGAGACCGCGCTGTTCGTCACGCGCGGCGAGCGCGTCGCGAAGCTCACCGGGTGGGCCAAGGCGACACGGATCAAGGTGCTCCCGGTGGCGTTCGCGCCGCCATTCGGCCTCAGCCTGCTCGACCTTCCAGCGCGGATCCCGCTTCCGGCGAAGATAACCGTCGAGGTTCTGGCGCCGATCGACCTCGGCGAGCGCTTCGGAGCTAACCCTGAGTACGAGGACATCTACGACGAAATCACCGGCGAAATGCAGGAGACGCTGTCCGAGCTCCAAGACGACCGGACCCTGCCCGTCGTTGGATGAGCCGCAAGGATGCTGGCGCTTCTGCTGAGGCTCCAAGATCGAGGCGAGTGACCGAAGGCCGTCAACCGGGTACTAGGTTGGCGAGATCGGTCGCTCCCGACTCGATCCGTTACGGCGAAGGAGATCGACATGGCCACGGCGACTAGCACCAGGATGAGCAAGGCCGTCCCAACCACGGGTCGAGGCAGGCGAAGGTTCGCGGAGCTCCAGCCGCGCCAGAAGCAAATCGTCCTGCACGGCCACCGGGTGAGCTACCGGGTCGCTGGAGAGGACGGGCCCGTCGTGCTGCTGATCCACGGGATCGCCGGATGCGCCGAGCAGTGGGACCAGGTGATGCCGCTGCTGGCCGAGCGCTACACCGTGGTGGCGCCAGATCTGCTGGGCCACGGGCAGTCCGACAAGCCGCGGGGCGACTACTCGCTTGGGGCGTATGCCGCAAGCGTCCGCGACCTGCTCGTCGCCCTGGGTCACCGGCGCGCGACCGTGGTCGGGCATTCCCTCGGGGGAGGGGTGGCGATGCAGTTCACCTACGAGTACCCGCCTTTCGCGGAGCGGCTCGTGCTCGTCTGCAGCGGCGGGCTCGGGCCTGAGGTCCATCCGCTGCTGCGCGCGGCCACCCTGCCCGGCTCCGAGCTGGTGCTCCCGGTAATCGCCCATGAGCGCCTCCACGGCGTTGCCGGCGCGGTCGGCCAGGTGCTCGGCCGGCTCGGGCTGCGTGCGGGTGCCGACCTGGCCGAAATGGCGCGCGGCTATGGGTCGCTGGCGGACGCCGGCGCGCGGCAGGCGTTCATCCACAGCCTGCGCGCCGTGCTCGACGTCACCGGCCAGCGGGTCAGCGCAACCGACCGCCTCTACTTGGCGGCACTGCTTCCGTCGCTGATCATCTGGGGAAGCCGCGATCCGCTCATCCCGCTCGAGCACGCGACAGTCGCACACCGGGGCCTTCCGCACAGCCGCCTCGAGGTCTTCGAGGACGTGGGCCATTTCCCCCAGATTCACCGTCCGGTGCGCTTCGCCCACACCCTCATCGACTTCATCGAGACGACCGAACCGACCCAGCTCGACTTCACCGACGCCGACTTCAACCGCATGCGGCAGATGCTCCTGCGCGGTGGACGGAAGAAACAACCCCAGCCGAGCCGCGCCGACGCAGTCGCGCACGACTCCAGTCGCGAAGCGAGAGCCGCCGAAGCCTGACCGCGAGGACGCGGGGCTTCCGCATCAAACCGCACGCGCGGCGGCTCCCGGGTGGATCTGAGCGAGAGCAGCCCGGTGCGGCGCTGGTCGCCCCGGAAACCGGTCCCGCTCTAAAAGAAGGCGCATAGCGACCACTTCTCCTGGGTATACGGGCGATGACAGCGTCGCACGGGCGACGCCCGACCCGGCAGGGAGAGACAGGATGACTTCGCGCTTCTCATCCGGCTGATCGCGTACGCGACCGCCGACAGCGCACTTGTCGAGGAGCACCGGGAGGCTCCAGCTCGACGCGGGGCCTGATCCACTGGGCAGGGACCGTTGGCGCGGCTAGGGACCGCACCGTAAACCGAGGGAGTGAACAAGCAGTGAGACGCCTATGGATAATGGTCGGCCTCGCGCTGGCCGGACTCGTTGGAGCACCGACAGCGATCTTGGCCAACGAATACCAGGGTTCGCAGGGGCGCACAGCACGTCTCACCGCTGGCCGCATAAACCATGCGCCAACGTCTGGCCTGCCGGCCCGCGCTCGCGCTACGCACGGCGCAGTCAACACGCGCAGTACGTTTTTCGCGGGAATACCAAATCTGGCGTTGAGAACGAAGGACGAGGCGTTTTCTAAGGTGCGCGGCCGGACGAAGAAGCGTTCGAGCACTACTCACAAGAAGCGGAAGAGACGCGGCGGCGTACACCGCTCGCGCCCTCCACACCGACACGGGACCAACCAGTCGCCGACTTCTCCTACACCGGGCGGCACCGGCGGCCTGGGCGCCCCCGGTGGTTCGGGTGGCTCGAGCTCGCCCACCGGCTCGCAGGGTGCCCCAGTAACCATCTCGGGCACCTCGACCGGGTCTAGTGGCTCAGGTGGCTCAAGCTCGCCCACCGGCTCGGCGGGCGCCCCAGTGACCACGTCGGGCGGCTCACTCGGTTCTGGTGGCTCCGGTGGCTCCACCGGTTCAGGGAGCTCCGGCGGCTCGACCGGTTCGGGTGGTCCGGGCGGCTCGACCGGTTCGGGCAGCTCGGGCGGCTCGACCGGTTCGGGTGGCTCCGGTGGCTCGACCGGTTCGGGCGGCTCGACCGGTTCGGGTGGCTCTGGCACGTCGGGCGGCAGCTCCGGCGGTGGTACCTCCGGGGCGATCGGCCAGTGTTCAACCCCGGCTCCGGGCGGCACCTTGGACGTTGGTTCTCACATGTATTCCCTCGAGGGCATGGACACCTTCACCAAGGCCGCGCCCGTGGGCTCGTTCGCTTCAACTTCGGACACTCAGACTGTGTACACAGGCGATCACGGGATGGCCTGGACCGAGTATCCGGACGGATGGCCGTCGACCTACACCCACGGCGTCGAGGGTTATCAGCCCTCCACGGTCCAGTCGGTCCACGACGGGGTACTGGACTGGTATTTGCACAACTCCAACGGGCATCCCGTCTCAGCCAATCCGTCGCCCGAGCCGGCCGGTAATCGCTATCAGACCTACGGGGTGTGGTCGTTCTGCGAGAAGATCGCTCCGAACGACTCGACCAACCTCGCCGACTTCTACCAGGCGCCGCTGCTGTGGCCGCCCAGCGACGGCAACGGGCCCTCCGCGGAGTCGGACTTCCCCGAGGGGCACCTCAGCGCCGGCGATCTCTCGGCGTTTGCCCACTACGGCTCCGGTCAGCAGGACGCCTTTGACGTCAAGTCGGCCGACCCGAGCTTCGACCCCTACCAATGGCACGTCTATACGCAGGAGTGGGGGCCGGGATACCGCTCCTACTACGTGGACGGAAACCTGATCGGGACCAGCACCCACCAGGTGTGGTCCACCCAGGAACGGTGGCAGCTACAGATCGAACCGTCGGGCACTAACGACGGCGGCACAGGCCACATATACGTCAACTGGGTCTGGATCGGGACACCCAACGGCTCGAGTTCCGGCTCTGGCGGTTCCGGCAGTTCTGGTGGCTCGCCTCCGCCGCCGACTCCGCCGTCTAACACTGCGCCGCCGACGATCAGCGGCACGCCTCAGGAGGGGAACACACTGACCGCCTCCAACGGCTCATGGACCAACAGCCCGACCGGCTACAGCTACCGGTGGCAGGACTGCGCGGGGGGCGTGTCGTGCACCGATATCAGCGGGGCTACGAGCTCGACCTATACGTTGCAGTCCACCGACGTAGGCAGCAACATCGACGTGATCGTCACCGCCACCAATGCGGGCGGCTCAAACTCAGCCACCAGCTCGCAGGTCGGACCCGTGACCAGCTCTGTTGGCTCGCCGCTGCCGCCGAGTCCGCCGTCTAACACTGCGCCGCCGACGATCAGCGGTACGCCCCAGCAGGGGAACACGCTGACCGCCTCCAACGGGTCATGGACCAACAGCCCGAGCGGCTACAGCTACCGGTGGCAGGACTGCACCGGGACCCAGTGCAGCGACATCAGCGGAGCGACCAGCTCGACCTACACGCTGCGGTCAAGCGACGTAGGCAGCAACATCGACGTGATCGTCACCGCCACCAACGCGGGCGGCTCAAACGCCGCCACCAGCTCACAGGTGGGACCGGTGACCAGCTCTAGCTCCGGCTCTGGTGGTTCTGGTGGTACCGGGACGATTCAGCACGTGGTCTGGATCGTGATGGAGAACACGGGCTACAACGGCATCATCGGGCAGAGCTCGGCCCCGTACATCAACAGCCTGGCGAACACGTACGGGCTGGCGACGAACTACTTCGCGATCGGTCATCCGAGCGCTCCGAACTACATCGCGATGACGAACGGGTCAGACGGCAGTTGCTGCACCGACGACGGCTACCACCAGTTGAGCACGCCGTCGATTTTCAGCCAGCTCCCGGGCGGTCAGTCCCGCTCGCTTGAGGAGAACATGCCGTCCAACTGCGACACCGGCAACAGCGGCCTGTACGCGATCCGCCATAACCCCGAGCCGTATTACACGAACCTCGGGACGGACTGCTCGAGCTATGACGTGCCGATGAACGACAGCGCACCGGATCTGAGCGCGAAGTTCACGTTCGTGACTCCGAACACGTGCAACGACATGCACGATTGCTCGACCCAGACGGGTGATACCTGGCTCTCCCAGGAGGTCCCCAAGATGCTGAGCACCCCGCAGTACCAGGCGGGGACCACGGCGATCTTCATCACCTGGGACGAGGACGGCAACGGGTTCTCGGACAACAACCAGGTCGCGACGATCGTGATCTCCCCCTACACCCACGGCGTCAAGGACGCCACCGCGTACACCCACTACTCGCTGCTCAAGACGACCGAGCAGATCTTCGGACTGCCGCAGCTGGGGGCCGCCGCCACGGCCAACTCGATGCTCGGCCACTTCGGATTCTGACGTCGAAGAGCTGTGTGTAGCGGGGGCGGGATTCGAACCCGCCCCCGCTGCGCTCCTGCGAATATCGGGACAGTGGCACTCGCGCCGTTCAGCACCCGCTTCGCCGCCGAGGGCGTGGTATGCGCGGTCGACGCACTCGCGGCGGCGGCGGGATCCCAGGCGCTGAGATCGGGCGGCTGCGCGGTCGATGCGGCGGTCGCCGCGGGAGGGGTTCTGGCGGTCACCCACCAGGATCAGTGCGGGCTCGGCGGCGACCTGATGGCGCTCGTCCATCGTGGCGGCGAGGAGCTTCCGTGCGCGCTCAACGCCTCGGGTCGGGCGGGGTCGGGCGCCGATCCAGAGCGGCTACGCACCGCCGGTTTCGATCAGATGCCACCCGAAGGGGACGTGGCGTCTGTCCCCGTGCCGGGCTGCGTCGACGGGTGGCTCGCGCTGCACGAACGCTTCGCCCGGCTGACGCTCGAGGAGCTGCTCGAGCCTGGTCGCCGGCTCGCGGCCGAGGGGTTTGCGGCCTCGAAATCACTGGTCGCGGCTACCCGTGTGCTGGAGGGCGTGAACGGCGCCGATGACTACAGAGCCGGAGGCCCGCTGCGACCCGGGCAGCTCGTCCGGCGGCCAGGTGCGGCGCGGTTGCTCGCAGCGATCGCACGCGACGGCCGGCGAGGCTTCTACGAAGGCGAGTTCGGTCAGGAGCTGCTCGAGCTCGGCGACGGCGAATACACGGCGGACGACCTCGCCCATGCGCAAGCCGACTGGGTCGCGCCGCTGGGAATCGACGCTTTCGGACACCGGCTATGGTCGCTTCCGCCCAACTCGCAGGGTTACGTGCTGCTCCGCGCGGCGGCGATCGCATCCGGTCTCGAGCTTCCCGAGCCCGGGCATCCAGACTGGGCGCACCTACTGATCGAGGCCTCGCGCGAGGCGGCCGCCGACCGCGACTCGGTCTGGCACGAAGCATCCGACGGACCGTCGCTGATCGCCCCCGAGACGGTCGCGGCGATGCTTGCGCGGGTGTCCGCGCGGCACACGCAGACCGCGACGGCGACGTCGATCCCTGGTGGCACGGTGTCGTTGTGCGTCGTCGACGGAGAGCGGATGGCGGTGTCGATGCTGCAGTCGAACTTTGTCGGCTGGGGGTCGATGCTGTTCGCGCCTCGTACCGGTGTGGCGCTCCACAACCGCGGCTCCTCGTTCTCGCTGATCGCGGGGCACCCGGCGGAGTACGGGCCGCGGCGCCGTCCTCCTCACACGCTCGCCCCGGCGCTGATGACAAGTGGCGACGGTCGGCTCGTCAGCGCGCTGGCGACTCGTGGGGGCGAGATCCAGCCGCAGATCCTGCTCCAGCTGATCGCGCGTGTGCACGCGGCCTCGCAGGCGCCTGGTGAGGCGATCGCAGCCGGGCGCTGGGCGTGGACGCCTGACCACGTGCTCGTCGAAGGTCACGCTCCCCGGAGTTGGCTGGCCGGATTGACCGCCCGTGGTCACCGCGTCGCGCAAACGGACTCATTCACCGAGCACTTCGGGCATGCTCAGCTGATCGTCTCCGGCGGAGATCATCTCGCGGCGGCCAGCGACCCGCGCAGCGACACGTGGGCCGTGACGCCCGTCTAGACCGGGTCAACCGTCGACGGAGCCGAACTCACCTCATAGCGCGGGTGCTCGCATCGGCTGCCCCGGACGTACGATCCCTCGTCGATGCCTCGCTCGGTTTCGCCCCTTCCCGATTCCGCCGCCGTGGTCATCGTCGGCGGCGGCGTGATCGGTACGAGCGCGGCCTTCCACCTCGCCGAGGCCGGCGTGGACGTGGTGCTCGTCGAGCGGGCGCAGCTCGGCAGCGGCTCGACGTCCCGCGCCGCCGGCGGCGTGCGCACCCAGTTCTCGGACGCCCTGAACGTCGAGATCGCACGGCGCAGCCTGGAGGCGTTCCGCGACTTCGGCCGGCGGCCGGGGTGGGAGATCGACCTCAAGCAGGTCGGGTACCTGTTCGTCCTCAGCCGCGAGTCGGACGTCGAGGAGTTCGAGCGCAGCGTCGCGCTTCAGAACGAGCTGCGGACTCGATTCGCGGATGCTCACGGCCGACGGGGTCCGGGAGCTGTGCCCGCTGGTGCAGGGGGACGACATCCTCGCGCGGCGCGTTCTCACCCGGTGACGGCCACGCGACTCCCGAGAGCGTCGTCCAGGGGTACGCGTTCGCCGCCCGCGCCCACGGCGCGGAGATCCGCGTGAACTGCGAGGTGCTCGAGATCGAGACCAGCGGCGAGCGAGATCGCCGAGGTCGTGACCGACCAGGGCTCGATCCGGACGGGCACCGTGATCTGCGCCGCCGGCGCGTGGTCGCGAAGCTGCGGGGCGATGGTCGGCGTCGAGCTGCCGGTCACGCCGCTGCGGCGCCAGATCCTGTTCACCGAGGCGATCGACGGACTCCCGGCCCACCTCCCGATGACGATCGACTTCGAGTCGAGCTTCTACTTTCACCGCGAGGGCCCCGGGCTTCTGATGGGGATGTCCGACCCGCACGAGCAACCGGGCTTCAGCGTCGAGACGACCGAGGACTGGATCCCCGGGCTGATGGAGGTCGTCCGGCGGCGCGCGCCGCGGATCGCCGAGGTCGGTATCCGCGGCGGGTGGGCCGGGCTCTACGAGATGACGCCGGACCACAACGCGATCATCGGCGAGGCGGCCGGCGTGTCGCGGCTTCCTCTACGCGACCGGCTTCTCCGGCCACGGCTTCCTCCAGGCTCCGGCCGTCGGCGAGATCCTGCGGGACCTGGTCCTGCGGCGGCCGCCGTTCGTCGACATCTCGCCGTTGAGCGTCGAGCGCTTCGACAGCCGTCCGCGCTTCGCCCGGAGTACAACGTTGTGTAGGCGACCTCCAGCTCCCTGAGACTCACGGAGCAGGCAATGACAACCACCCAGCCCCAGCAAGAGCTGTCCGTCTCGTCGACCGACGAGCTTCGTTCGCTGAGCCCGGCAGAGCCTCGAGAACTGCGGGTCGATCTTTCCTCGCTCGGCGACTGGACCGCCGTCAGCGCGCGCTCGCCGATCACCGGCGAGGCGCTGTTCGACGTACCCGCCGCGGGACGGGCGGAGGTGCGAGGCGGCGATCGCCGCGGCCAAGGCTGCGTTCGGTGAGTGGCGCGCCACACCCGCGCCCGTCCGGGGCGCCCTCGTCAAGCGTCTCGGCGTGCTGCTGACCGAGCACAAGGCGGACGTCGCCGAGCTGGTCACGATCGAGGCCGGGAAGATCCCGTCCGAGGCCCTCGGCGAGGTCCAGGAGATGATCGACATCTGCGACTTCGCGGTCGGGCTCTCGCGCCAGCTCGACGGGCGCACGATGCCGTCGGAGCGGCCAAGCCACCGGTTGATGGAGACGTGGCACCCGCTCGGCGTCGTCGGCCTGATCACGCGCGTTCAACTTCCCCGCGGCGGTGTGGTCCTGGAACACCGCGGTCGCCCTGGTCTGCGGGGACACGATCGTCTGGAAGCCCTCGCCGATGACGCCGCTCACCTCGATGGCGTGCTCGGCGTTGCTGGATCGCGCGGCGTCGGAGTGCGGCGCGCCGGCGGGGCTGCATCGGCTGGTGATCGCCGACGCTCGCGCCGCGCAGGCGCTCGTCGACAGCCCCGATGTCGCGCTCGTGAGCGCGACCGGATCCGAGCGGATGGGCGCGGAGATCGCGCCGCGCGTCGCGGCGCGGCATGGGCCGATCGCTGCTCGAGCTCGGAGGGAACAACGCCGCGGTGGTCGCGCCGTCGGCCGACCTCGAGCTCGCCAGGCGGGCGATCGTGTTCGCCGCGGCGGGAACCGCCGGCCAGCGCTGCACGACCTTGCGTCGCGTGATCGCGCACGAGGACGTCGTCGACGAGCTCGTCGGCCGGGCTGCGCGACGTGTTCGGCCGACTCCCGATCGGCGACCCGTGCGCCTCCGGGACGCTCGTCGGTCCGCTGATCAACGAGCAGGCGTACCAGGAGATGGTCGACGGCGCTCGAGGAGGCGCAGGCCGACGGCGGCGAGGTGATCGTCGGCGGGGGCCGGCGCGCGGCTGCGGGCCTCCCGAACGCCTACTACGTCGAGCCCGCGATCGTCCGGATGCCCGCCCAGACCGAGCTCGTCCGTCGCGAGACGTTCGCGCCGATCCTCTACGTGATGACCTACCGTGACTTCGAGCGACGCGATCGCGCTCCACAACGGCGTCCCCCAGGGACTGTCGTCGAGCATCTTCACCCGCGATCAGCGCGAGGCCGAGCGCTTCCTCGCCGCCGACGGCTCGGACTGCGGGATCGTCAACGTCAACATCGGAACCTCGGGCGCCGAGATCGGCGGCGCGTTCGGCGGCGAGAAGTCCACCGGAGGCGGCCGCGAGTCCGGCTCCGACGCGTGGCGCGCCTACATGCGCCGGGCGACCAACACGATCAACTACTCGGACGAGCTTCCGCTCGCCCAGGGGGTCGAGTTCGGGTGAGGTGCATCGGTCCGAGACCCGACCGACGCGCCGGAGCAGGAGCTCGAGCGTAACTTCCGCGCGCATGAAGAACCTGGCGACCCCGCGCGCCCCGGCGGCGCCGCTACGTGCGGCGCTGTACGAGTCCCACTACCTGACTGCGACCGATCCCGCGGGCGGTCGCGCTCTGTGGCTCCGGCATACGGCGCTCAAGCGGCCGGGAGAGCGGGCCCGGCCAACGGTCTGGGTGACGTGGTTTCAGCGGTCCGGGGCGCGTCCGCGCGGCCTTCGCGTCACGGCTACCGAACCGCTCAGCGACCCTGACGGAGCGTGGGCGCGCTCAGGGCTCGGCGAGCTCTCACCTGCCCGCGCGAGCGGGGCGATCGAGGGCGCGTCGTGGTCGCTCGCCTGGGAAGCCCCGGTGGCGGAGGTCCCGTACCTGCCCGCCCGCTGGATGTACGACCGCGCGATCCCGCGCTCCAACGGCGCGGCGCTGATCCCTTCGGCCACGGTGCACGGAACCGTCACGCTCGACGGCGAGGAGCCGGTGAGCGTCGATGGGTGGGCCCTGATGGTCGGTCACAACTGGGGCTCGGAGCACGCGTATCACTGGACCTGGGTTCACGCGGGGGGACTCGAGGACGATCGCTCGGGCTGGTTCGACCTCGCGCTCGCGCGTGTAAAGGCGGGCCCCCTCCTGACGCCGTGGGCCGCCGGTGGCGCGGTCCATCTCAACAACAGGACCTTCCACACCTCGGTGCGCGGCCCGGTGCGACGTCAGATCCATGGCGAGTCGACGCTGCTGATGGTCCCGCTCGCCGGCGGCGCCGCGCTCGAGCTCCGGGTGACCGCCCCTGACAAGGACACGGTCAGCTGGGACTACGCGAGTCCGCGGGGACCAGGTCGCAAAGTGCGCAACTGCTCGATCGCAGACGCGTCGCTCACGCTACGCGCGGGTCGGTCCAAGCGGACGCTCGAGATCGAGGGCCGCGTCGCGGTCGAGCACGGCTCGCCCGCGAGCTAGTGGCTGGTCGTGCGGTGCCGGCGGTGCTGCGAATGGATGGGATGCTTGCGCTTGCGGGGCCGCGCTGGAATCGCGCGTGGGCCGACGTGCTCAGGGGGAACGGCGGGGCGCAGTGATCGCGGGCGCACCGGCAGGCCGAAGTCGCCGGCGCGGGCGACGAGGCGCTCGGCGCACCGCTCCTCAGTGCGGAGATCGTCAGGGACGGATTGACGCCGAGCGAGGTCGGGACGATCGAGCCGTCGATGCAGTACAGGCCCTCGTAGCCGTACACGGCGCCCGTGTCGTCGACGGCGCCGAGGTCGGGCGAGTCGGCCATCCGGCAGCCGCCCAGCGGATGAGCGCAATAGACGCCCTGGGTCTCGGTCAGCGGCATGAACCGAGCAAGTCCTCGGCGCGTGCCGACCTGCCGGATCGCCTCGTTGGCAGCCTCGCGGACCGCCACGGATTGCTCCGACATCGCGTAGTTGAATGTCCCGAGCGCGACCGGTCCCGCGTCAGGACGGTCCGCCGCTCCGGAGGGCGGAGCCGCAAAGTAGGTCCCGTCGTTGGTGTCCTCGACCATCGCCAGGAGCTCGATGCGGTTGCTCCAGTGCGCCACGGCCTGCTTCTTCGGAAGCCCCCACCACGACGGGCCGCCCGGAGTCGTTCGCCCGCTGTCATAGAGGATAGTTCGTGAGCGTCGAGAGAAAGATCTCCTGGAGGTTGAAGCGGGTGCCGTCGTATGCGTGGGAGCGGCGCCCCACCCACCAGTCGTAGCTCATCGTGGTGATCGGCTTGCCCTTGTAGAACTCGTCGTAGCCGGGGAGACCCAGGACCGACCTCACCTTCTGCGGATCGAACTCGAGGGCCGCCACGTGGTCCCCGTTGACGCCGAGGTTCTGGCCGACCTGCGAGGAGAGGGCCGGAAGCTGGGGCTGGGAGCGCAGCAGTAGCGGCGTGGTCCCCATCGCCCCAGCCGCGAGCACGAGGACCTTGCATTGCAGCTGCACCTGTTGACCGGTGGAGCGCGCGGGTGGGGTTCGGTCCCCCGTTGCCCATCACGTCGCCGTGACCACGTATCGATAGGGCCTGGCGCTGGTCTGGCTGATCGTCTCGACCTCGAGATTGGGTCGGACCTGCACCCCCGCGTTCTCGGCCCCCCAGAGGTAGTTGGTGATGAGCGAGTTCTTCGCGCCGAAGATGCAGCCGGTGTGGCACCACTTCGCGTCCACGCATCGCTCCTCGGAAATCGCGAGCGGCACCCGGTCGCACGTGTAACCGGCGTCCGAGAGTGTCGCGGCCCACAGCCCACCTGATTTGGACACCTCGTCCCAGCTCGGACGTCTCACGCGAAGCCCGAGCTCGGCGCGCGCGTAGTAGCGATCGAGCGACGAGCGTGAGATTGCCGCCGGCCACATCCTCCGGTCGGGGCCGTCGCCGGGATGGCGGTCGCGACGCTCGAACGTCTCCCGAGGAGCGCGGACCGAGGCGGCGAGATAGAGGTTCGAGCCGCCGCCGACGGCGTTGGCCGTGAGCACCTCGGCGCCCTGGCCCTGGATCAGCAGGTAGACATCGGAGAGGTGGTCGATGTCCATCGACTGGCGGAAGTCCGTGTTCCCGTAGCGCTGGCCGCGCTCGAGCACGACGATCGCGCTCGGATCGACCCCCGCGGCGCGATACAGCTCGGCGAGGCGCCATGCGGTGATCGAGCCGCCGAAGCCCGAACCGACGATCACGACATCGACGCTCTCGGTGCTCAACGCCTGCGACTCCTCACGGAAGCGAGCCCGTGCGCGTGGTCTCTCTGCTCAGCCGCCGGCGATAGGAGAAGTCGGTGTACCCGTTCGGCGCGATCCCCGGCAGCCCCATCACTCGGTAGCCGCACGCCTCCGCCGCGGTCGCGTTGCGGATCAACGCAGCCGCGCAGAAGGCCGTGAACGGCACCGCCGCTGCGGCCTCCCAGACCTCCAGGGAGGGATTGCTGAAGTCGAGCCCGGACAGGCAGACCTGCACGCGCTGATCGAAGGCAAGGTCGAGGAAGTCAGAGCCATACGGAGCCGAACGCGCCTCCAGGTCGGCAAGGAACGCGGGCTCGAGCGCATCGAATCCCACCTCGGGATGGTGAAGAGCGTGAGGGCGTCCGCCTGGACGGCGCCGGGGAGCGGGTCGACGCCTGCGATCGCGCCCGGGTAGACCGGGTTGCCCAGGTCCGTCTTTGAGACCTTGCGCCCGGGAAGGATCGTGTCGGCAACTGCCTGGAGGGTCGCGTCGGGAAGGTTGGAGCCCTCGCTGGGGTTGGGGAGCGGGGGTAGCGGGGATGCGTGTGCCGGCGGGATATCGCGGACCAGCGGCAGCGCCGAGGCGACCATCGCGCTCAATCCGGCCAGCGACGCGCGAGCAAGGATCTGACGCCGGCTGAGCAGCGTCAAAAGCTCCTCTCTGTGCCCGATGCCGGTCAACTTGCGCGCTTCAGAAAGCCGCTCAGCTGACGCTTGGTGCCGATCGCCTTGGGGCTGTAGACGACGAGGAAGCTGACGCGGCCCGCTCGTTCGCCGACCACGATCGTGGGCCCGGCGCGGAGCACTCGGGTGCCGCCAAGCCGCGCGATCGGCTCGGCGTTGGGAAAGGCGAGCCTCACGCTGCGGAGCTTCGAGCCCACCGTGACCGCGTGACGCGCGCGCCCGCGCAGCAGGAAGCCATGGGCCGTCGTGAACAGAATCACGGTCGGAGCTCGCCCGCCGGTGCCCAAGTTTCCGCTTCGGTCGCCGGGCTGACCGACAGCCAGCACGCCGCCGCCAGAGACGCAGTAGCGGAGGAACCCGCGCTTGACGAGCATTGGCGGTCCGAGCTCGGCCCGAACGGAGTTCTCACGGGCGCCGATCGCGACCGGGCCGAGCGCCCGTCGCCTGACCGGACCTGCGTCCGGCAGACACCGAGGCCTCGCGGACTGGGCGTAGACGGAACCAGGCGACCCGTTGGCCATCGCTGCGCAACTCGGATCGGCGGCGATGTCGTCGTGAGTGACGAATCCACCGGTCCCAGGGCCGAAGTCCTGCCCGTACTGGGGCGGGAACCCTGGAAGCGAGTCCGGATTGAACGTCTGTCCGTTGACCGTGAAGTCGGTGACCCAGGCGCCGCCGTCTCCCGTGGCCTTGTTGAAGAAGTAGTGGCCCTCGAAGTTGTAGACGGCGGTGCCGTCGCCCTGCGAGATCGACCCGCGCCAGTGGTCCTCCTGGAAGTAGAAACACTTCGGAACCGCCGCCGCGGTCCGCGCCGGCTCCTCGAGCAGGAACTGGACGATCCCGAGCTGGGCGACGTTCTGATTGGTCTTGTCGAAATGCACGCAGTACGGATCGGCGCCCGGATCAGCGACGGTCGTACCGAATCCCGCGTCTTGGATCGTGCAGTTGAACGGGTTGCGCCCGTCCCACGGGCTCGGCGCGCTCAGCGCCGACGCGGGAGCGCAGAGCACCACAGGCATGAGCGCAGCGACGACGGCGACGGCCACAGCCGTCGGCGCGCGGAAACGCGTCGCTCTGCCCATCCCGCGCGCACCGTACAAAATTGGCCGCGGCGAGGAGCCGGTTCGCAAGCAGCCTCCTCAACGACAAAGGCCATCGGGCGGGGCCCTTGAGGTCACGGGCGGCGGCGGCGAACGCCCTCCCGATCTACCCTTGTACCTGATGGCGATCGTCACCTGCCCCACCTGCGGCGCGCGTAACCGCGTCGGCCCGATCCCGCTAGGGACACCGCGCTGCCCGAAGTGCAAGTCGGCGCTGCCATGGGTAATCGACGCGGACACCGCGACGTTCGCCGAACAGACGACCGCCTCGGTACCGGTCGTGGTGGACTTCTGGGCGGCCTGGTGCGGACCGTGCCGGATGATCTCCCCCGTGCTCGAGGACCTCGCCAAACGGTACGCCGGGCACCTCAAGATCGTGAAGGTCGACGTCGACGCCAACCCTGAGCTCGCCACACGATTCGGCGCACAGTCGATCCCGCTGCTCGTCGTCATCCGCGACGGACAAGAGATCGACCGAATCGTCGGCGCCTTGCCGCGCGCCGCGCTCGAGCAGCGACTCGGACCCGCGCTCACCGCCTGAAGCCATGCCCTTGAAGGCGATGGCGCCTCGCGTGGGAAAGACGCGCAATTGGCGAAGGCCGTCGGGTAAGGCGGTCGCGGTCAGCGCGGGCCGGACTGAGTAGCATCGAGACGGCACGTCGGCTCCGACACGGGGTGGGCTGTTGCGCCGCCAGACCAGTCGTTCCTACGCCAGCATCGTCCGCGCAAACGCGCTGACCATCCCGAACGTGATCCTCGTCGTGTTCGGAATCCTGACGCTCGCGTTCGACTCCTGGCGTGACGCGCTCTTTCTCGGCATCGTCGTCGCGAACATCGCGATCGGGTCGTTCCAGGAGATCCGCTCCAAGCGCGAGCTCGACCGGCTCGCGGCGTTGGTCGCACCCCAAGCGGTCGTGGTGCGCGACGGCAACGACGTCCCGCTGCCGGTCGAGGATGTGGTCGTCGGTGACGCGGTTCGAGTCGCGGCAGGCGACCAGATCGTGGCTGACGGAACGCTTGTGTCGGCCGACGGGCTCGCCGTCGATGAGTCCAATCTCACCGGCGAGTCGAAGCTCGTCCTGCGCAACGAGGGAGACCCGGTCTGGTCGGGTACGTTCGCGGTCGAAGGAGCCGGGCTGTTCGAAGCCAAGGCGGTCGGCGCGGACAGCCGCGCGGAGCAGCTGACCGCAACTGCGCGGACGTTCCGGCACCCCCGCTCGCCCCTCGAGCGAGCCAACGATCGCCTGCTGGTCGGGCTCGTCGTGCTTTCGTTGCCGCTGGCGATCGGGCTGACAGCGTCCGTCCTCACGCGCGTGCAGGAGCGGCACGGCGCAGGTCCAGGCGATCGTCGCCGGGCTGGCCAACCTCATCCCGGAGGGGCTGATCCTGCTGCTCAGCATCACGGCGGCAGTCTCGGCGTACAGGTTCGCACGGCGAGGCGTACTGGCGCAGCAGCTCAATGCGATCGAATCGCTGGCCTCCGTGGACACCCTGTGCACCGACAAGACGGGGACGCTGACCGAGCCCAAGCTTCGTTTGGTAACGCTCGTTCCGGCCGCCGGCGTTGGCAGCGACTCGCTGCGGCGGGACCTCGCTCGCTATGCCGCCAGCTCGCCCTCGCGCAACGCGACGCTGGATGCGATCGCCGACGCGCGGTTGGCCGACGTCGGCGCGAGCACGGTCGTAAACCAGGTTTCGTTCTCCTCTCGCCGACGGTGGAGCGCGCTCGACCTGGGCGACGAGCGGCTCGTGCTGGGCGCACCGGAGTGGTTCGCCGATGCGGACGGCGCCCTCTCGACCCGCGCCCGACAAGGAGGCGAGCGACGGCCGGCGCGTGCTGGCGATCGGGCGTTCCCGAAGCCCGTTGAAAACGGATCACTCCGAGCCTCGGTTCCCGCCAGACGTTCAGCCGATCGGGCTTGCGGTGCTCGCTGAGCGGCTCCGCCCGAACGCTCCCGAGACGGTCGCGTTCTTCACGTCGCAGCGCGTCGATCTCAAGGTCCTCTCCGGGGACGCGCCGGCCACCGTGGGCTCGATCGCGCACGATGCCGGGGTGCCGGGCTCCGCGCCGGTGCTCGATGGCGAGGCCCTCCCGGAGGACCCCGAAGAGCTCCGCCGTGCAGTTCTCTCGGCGCCTGCCGTCGGACGGATCTCGCCCGAGGGCAAGCGCGCCGTGATCGATGCGCTCAGCGATGGGGGGCGCTATGTGGGGATGCTCGGCGACGGCGTCAACGACGTCGGCGCACTGAAGGACGCGCGCCTTGGCATCGCGCAGGGCTCCGGCACGCAGATGACGCGCTCGGTCGCCGACCTCGTGCTCGTCCAGGACGACTTCGCGGTGGTTCCCGTCGATGGTCGCCGAGGGACGCCAGATCCTGCGCAATGTCCAGCGCGTCGCCAAGCTGTTCCTCACGAAGACCGCGTTCACCGCCGTGCTCGGATTGGTGGTGGGCATCACGACCGCGACATATCCGCTGCTGCCGCGTCAGTTCACGCTCGCGGCGACCGTCACGATCGGCGTACCGGCCTTCGTTCTCGCGCTCGCCCCGAGCACGGGACCATGGCGGCCCGAGCACTTCCTTTCGTCGGTCACGCGCTTCTCGATCACTGCCGGCATTCCGATCGGGCTCGGCATCGCCGCCGGATACTTCCTCGCCCGCTACGGCTTCCGTGTCGGGCTCGCGCACTCTCGCACAGTCGCCACCGCGACCGTCGTCGTCTGCGGGCTCGCGGTCGTGCTGCAGATCGAGAGCGAATGCGCGGGCTGGCGCCGTCGCATCGCCGTCGCGGGCCTCAGCGCGCTGATGGCACTGCTGTTCGTACTCGCGCTGATCATCCCGTTCCTGCGTCGCTTCTACGAGCTCAGGCCCCCGACGCTCGCTTCCGCCGGCGCGTGGGTGGTCGGGTGCACCGTCGGCGTTGGAGGGATGGTCCTGGCGCTCCGGCTGTTCAGCAGCTGGGTCCACGGCATGCACCGAGCCGGCGACGAGGCCGCGACGGAAGGTGACCGGGGCGATGTCGCCTGAAGCGGCCGGCGGCGAGGCTGGGAGCGCCTCCGGCGTCGCTGGTGCGCCGCGCGATCCCGAAGCGGGGATGCCGCCCGAGCTCAACACCCGCCGAATTGGGCGCAGGGTGCTCGAGATCAGCATCGTCCTCGCGCTGATCGGCGTCGTCCTGCTGACGGGACCTGGCCTGGGCACCTTGCGCAGCCGCTTCTCCCGAGCCTCGGCGGGCTGGCTGGTAGTCGGGGTTGTGCTGGAGGTCTTTTCGGTGCTGTCCTACGTGATCGTCTTCCGCGCGGTGTTCTGCGCGCGGATGAGTTGGCGGCTGAGCTATCAGATCGCGACCTCCGAGCAGGGCGCCAACTCCGTATTCGCAGTCAGCGGAGCGGGGGGTCTGGCGCTCGGCGCTTGGGCGCTTCGCAGGGGCGGGATGAGTACCGAGTACATCGGGCGGCGCACCGTTGCGTTCTTTTTCCTCACCAGCATCGCGAACGTCGGGACATTGATCCTGTTCGCCGTTCTTTACGCGACCGGGATCCTGCAGCACGACCGCGACCCCGCGCTCGTTTACGCGTTCGCGGCGGCCGGCATCGTTGCAAGCGCGATCGTCGTGCTCGTGCTGCCGAGGCTGCGGCCGCGCGGCACCCCGTTGGACGCGGGCGCCGGCAGGGTCGCACACGCGCGCCGCTTCGCCCGCAATTCGCTCGGGCAGGGCGTCCGCGACGCGCTGCTGATGCTCCGCAGGCGTCCCGCCGGCATCTTGATAGGCGCGTTCGGAGTGACGGGGTTCGACATCGCCGTCCTGGGGGTGTGCTTCAAAGCCTTCGGCCACTCGCCGCCAGTCGGAGTGCTTGTCGTCGGCTACCTGATCGGACAGCTCGGCGGCAACATCCCCCTACCCGGGGGAATCGGCGGGCTCGACCTCGGCCTGATCGGCGTGTTCGCGCTGCTGCACCAACCGCTGGCGGTCACCACCGCGTCGGTGCTCCTCTATCACGCGATCTCGCTATGGATCCCTGCGCTGCTCGGCTTCCACGCGTATTTCAGGTTGCGACGGACGCTGCAGCGAGAGCCCCAGGCCGCCGCGATGTGCATGCCGCTCGCCGAGCCGATCGCGACGGTGAGGCTACCGGCCCGTTGACGGCTGCTGATCACGCCGATCCCTTATGAGCTCGATCGCTGCGATCCTGCGGGTCGCAATAACGTAGGTATCACGTGATCAGACCCCGGGACCACCGCCAGCGTCAGATCGCCGAGGTCTTGGCCCGGTACGGCCTCGACTACTTGGCGAACCTCATCGGTATCGACCGCCTGATCGCGCGCGAACGAGCTCTACGTGGACGGGACTCACAGGATGCGCACACGCCGCCCGAAGGCCTGCGGCTGGCGCTCGAGGAGCTCGGGCCGACGTTCATCAAGCTCGGACAGCTCCTGTCCACGCGAGCGGATCTGCTGCCCCCGGAGTATCGCCGCGAGTTGACCAAGCTCCAGGACACCGCTCCGGCGGTCCCAAGCGACGCGGTGCAGGAGACCATCGAGGCCGAGCTCCACGCTAGCGCGGCCGACGCCTATCGCAGCTTCCACCCCGAGCCGCTTGCCTGCGCGTCGGTAGGGCAGGCGCACCTCGCGACGCTGCACGACGGAACCGAAGTCGTCGTCAAGGTGCGAAGGCCAAACGTGGTCGAGGAGATGGGTCAGGACTTCGAGATCATCCAGAACTTCGCGGCACGCGCGAGCCGCCGCTCGAAGACCGCGGCGCGTTACGACCTGATCGGCCTTGCCGATGAGTTCGTGCAGACGCTCCGGGCCCAGCTCGACTACCTCCAAGAGGCGCGGAACGCCGAGCGGTTCGCCGCCAACTTCGACGGCGATTCCTCCGTGCAGATCCCGCACGTCTTCTGGGACCTGACGACCTCGCGCGTGATCACCCTCGAGCGGATCCGAGGCGCCAAGATCACCGACGTCGCCGCGCTCGAAAACTACGGGCTCGACCGCCACGCGCTCGCCGAGCGCGCCGCGCAGATCACCGCCAAGATGGTGTTCGAGGACGGCTTCTTCCACGCCGACCCACATCCCGGAAACTTCTTCATCGAACCGACGGGGCGGATCGGGATCGTCGACTTCGGGATGGTCGGGAGCATCGACGAGCCGCTGCGCGAGCAGCTGGGCCCGGCTCCTGACCGGCTTTATTCGCCAGGATCCCGACCGGCTAGCCGACGCCCTGCTCGCGCTCGGCACCTCGACCGGGCCCGTTGACCGCGCACTCCTCTGCGAGGATCTCACCGACCTGCTCGAGCGTTATTTCGGCCGTAGCCTCGGCGAGATCTCGCTTCGCAGCGCAATCGGCGATGTCCTCGAGATCGTCCGCCGTCACCGCCTCAGAGCTCCGCCCGACCTGGCGCTGCTTCTCGGCGTGATCATCGTCGACGAGGGGCTTACCGCCGACGTCGACCCGAGCTTTCGCTTTGCAGAGGCGCTCGCGCCTTACGCCCGCCGCCAGCTCCTTGCCCGGCTGACCCCCGACGCGCTGCGGCGGCGCGCCGAGCAGTTCGGCGCTGAGGTGGCGGAACTAGCGGTCGACCTTCCGGGACGGCTCGACCGCCTGCTCAAGTCGGTCGAGTCAGGGGGACTCGAGGTACATCTACGAACCGACGAACTGGACGCCCTGCTCGCGCGTGCCGAACGTGTGGGCAACCGCGTGGCGGCCAGCGTCCTCGCCGCCGCGCTGATCGACGGACTCGGCGTGTTGGCCGTCGAGCGTCGTCGCCGTAGGCGGCGCCCGCGAACGCAGTGGCTCGGCGCCGACCTCGGAGCATTGGGCACGGCCGCGGGCTACATCGCCTGGAGGCGCCGGGGCCGTCGGTGAGAGCCTCGCCATGGGGACGGGTGCCCGTCGGTTCTCCGACGTCCGCGGGCATAAGTGGCGCGCTGGTGCTGCGTATCTACCGCGAGCTCTCGCTCGCGGAGCTCGCGGAGGCGCTCGGTTGTCTGGCGGGTTGACGGGAGCGTCTCGGTGGCGCGAAGCTTCGTCGCCATGACGGATGGCTCGATCACGCGTAGGCGGTTGATCGGCGGCGCCGCCGTCGCGGGCGCAGCTACCACCCTGCGCGCGAATCCTGCCCTCGCCGCCACGACTCGGGCCCGGCGGGCCGATGTGGCGATCGTCGGCGCCGGATTGGCTGGCCTGACCGCCGCGCGCGCGCTCGTGCGTCGCGGCCGTTCGGTATTGGTGATGGAGGCCGACACCCGCGTCGGCGGCAGGACCGAGAACCATCCGATCGGTGGCGGCAAGATCAGCGAGCTGATGGGCGAGTACGTGGGGCCGACCCAGGACCAGGTGGTTGGTCTCGGCCGGGAGCTAGGGATCGGCACGTTCAAGACCTATAACCAGGGCCAGAACGTGCTGTTCCTGAACGGCAAGCGCTCTACCTACCCGGCGTCGGTCGGCCTACCGACGGCCCAGCCACTGTTCGACGAGATCCTCGCGACGCTGAGCGCGATCGACGGGCTGGTCGCGCAGGTCCCGGTCGAGGCCCCCTGGCGCGCCGCGCAAGCCGCCGACTGGGACCAGCAAACGCTCGAGACTTGGATGCGAGCCAACGTCGCCTCGGTCGACGTCTACAAGCTGTTCAGAGCCGCGGTCAACGCGATCTGGGGAGCCGAGCCCCGGGACCTATCGCTCCTGTACGCGGTCTGGTACGCGCGCGTCGCCGGCAACGAGCGCACTCCTGGCAACTTCGTGCGTCTGATAAGCACCGGCGGCGGGGCGCAGGAAAGCCGGTTCATCGGCGGCTCGCAGCGGCTCTCGATCGGGATCGCTGCCGAGCTGGGGCAACGCGTCGTCGTAGCCTCCCCCGTCCGTACGATCACTGAGGATCGGCAGGGCGTGACCGTCGAGTCCGACCGGGTCACGGTTCGAGCGCGGCGAGTGATCGTCGCGATCCTCCCGGCGCTGACCGCAGCGATCGACTTCGAGCCACCGCTTCCGGGTCTGCGGGCACAGCTCATCCAGCGGATGCCGCACGGCACGCTCGCGAAGGCGGAAGCGGTTTATGACCGGCCGTTCTGGCGAGCTGCCGGGCTGAGCGGCCAGGCCGTTTCGGACACAGGCCCGGCGCGGACGACCTTCGACAACAGTCCGCCGGATGGTCGTCCCGGCGTCCTCTTCGGCTTCATCGGTGGCCGCGACGCGCGCGAGTGGATGCAGCTGTCCGCGGGCGCGCGCCGGTCCGCGGTGATACAGAACTTCGTCACCTATTTCGGTGAGCAAGCTCGGCACCCGCGCTCTTACTTCGAGCACACCTCTGCTGCGGATGAACGATGGATCCGCGGGTGTCCGACCGTGACCCTGCCACCAGGTGTCCTGTCCGACTTCGGGCCAGCCATACGGAGGCCGATCGGGCGGGTCCACTGGGCGGGCAGCGAGACCTCCACGTTCTGGGCCGGCTACATGGACGGAGCGGTTCGCTCCGGGCAGCGTGCCGCCAGCGAGGTACTTGCGGCCCCGTAGCTTGGAGGCGCAGGTCGGCGCCGAGGACTGCTGACCCGCCAGCAGCGATACGCCTCTCCTTACGGCTCAGTTCGAGACCGACAGGACCGTGGATCTAATCCGACGGTCCCGTCTGTGAGCGGTTGTAACTCCGCCTGGCCTGGGTTTGCCGAGGCGGTGAGTTTCGTGAGCCGCCGGCGCCTACTCCGTCGGGAACCTCGTCCGGGGGTAGGCAGCTGCAAGGTCGTTGCCGATCGGTGCGTCGGTCGCGGCGGCGCCGACGTTGCCGATCGGGGGGTGCGGCGATGCTTCTCACCGGCCCGCGAACAGGCAGCCACGCCGTTCCCGGTCGACCGGGAACGGCAGGTCAGCGATCACCGCCGTCTCCACGTAGTGGTGGCGGGCCGATCCGGCCGCAAGCGTCGCCCCCAGCGAACGCAGCGCCCCGCGCGGAGCGTCCGGCACGACCCAGGGCACGAGCGCCAAGAACTGCGGCTTGGCGCCCGCATAGTCGCGCAGCGCCGGATCGTCCTCGCCGGGCATGAACGAGGAATCACCGACGTAGTGGCATCCTGGACCGAGGCGGCCTCGTTCCAGGATCGCGCTCTGTCCGTCGAACGGAGTGTCTGACAAGTTCCCGACCATCATTGGGTTGACGGCGTACGCGAAGTCCACGGTTGGGTCGGAGACCGCACGCCAAGCAGAGCCCATCCATGCGAGCGGCTGCCAGAGTTCCGCGCTGTCACTGCCATCCGGGCCGGTCCACTGGCCATCGTTGGCGTCCGCTTGGATCAAGACGTTCGCGCCGAGCCGATCGAGGCAGCGCATGTATGTGATCGCGACGTCGTCGCATGCTCGGCCAGGCTCGGCGTTGCCGTAGAGGAATGCGGGCAGGCTCGTGGCGAAACCCAGCCGCGCGGCGGTTCCCGGGACGGGGAAGGGACGGAGGTTGGAGCGCGCCCGCGGTCCGCGCGCGGGGCCCGCGGCGAAGCCGAGCGCCTGCTCGAAGGGGGTCAGCGGAACCTTGCGGTTCACCGTGAGCAGGTTCTCCAGCGGCGCGGGGGCACCCGGACGGAGTGTGTGTGGGCCCCACAGAAAAGTCTGGTCGTACGCCCGCTCGCCGGTCGGCGCGTACACCGCGTTGACTCCGTGAGCGCTTGGATCGCGCAGCGCGGAGACGGCGTGGAGGTCGTGCGTCAAGCGAAACGGTGCCTGCGTGTTGGAGGCGACCAGGTAGACGCCGTAGCGCCGAGCCTCCGCGGCCATGGTTCCCATGAACACGCGCACGAACTCGTCGGTCGCGGCGACGAACGCTCTCCCAAGCTCGGTGTGCAACTGAGGAAAGCGCCCATCGAGGTACCGAAGGGCACGCCCGTAGCCAGCATCCAGCGCCTGCAAGGTTGCTAGCGTCGCGCACGGTGAGGACTTTCCGCGGCAGGAGGTGACGCCGTTGCGCAGCAGGGCACGTGCGGCTGCGCCCCGAGGGCCGATAGCGAGCGTTTCCAGACCCAGGTCCTCGTCGAACACGACCAGATTGGGACGGCCTCGCGCAAGGTGGGGCGCGACCTCGACCCGCATCACGCAATCTATCGCCCGCGAGAAGCTGGCGGCGCTGACCATCTCAGCAGGCTGCTGCCCGAATTGGATCGCAAAGACCCGCAACGCACCCGGTCGCGGGTCCGCGGCAATCGCCGGCCGCCCGTAGCGGGAGCAGTGATCACCGGCCGCGACTCGGGCGCCGACACCCGCGCCGGCGCCCGCGGCCAGGGCTGCCCAGAGCGTGACCCCGGCGCCGAGGAGCGTGGCTGCCGGTCGTGTCCAGCGCACGCGGCCAGACTATTCCACGAACCGAGGCTAGGCTGCCATGGCAGACGGATCCGAGGTTGCACAGCTCCGCCTCACCGCAACACCTGCGTCGAGCATCCACGCCTGGGTCGCGAGTCCGCCGCCCGGGTCGCGATCACACGCGGTGCCCGCACCTGTTGCGGATATTCGATCAGCGACGCGGTGGAGATCACCAATAGCCCCTTTTCGGCCGGTTGACCACCAGCAACAAGCTCCGCCCTGGTGGCGTTGCTCTGGGGGCGGGGGGCCGCTCCGTGGCATTCGCGCAGAGCTCGATCAGCACCCGTCCAGCATGTGATTGCATGTCGCATCGCTAGAGCGAGGAGAGAATCGATGACAGACGCGACGGCTCAGATGCCTCAAGAGGCCGACAACCTCAAGAAGTTCCACTTCACGCGCGAGATGATGCGCGGGAGCGTCTATAGGAAGTACGAGAAGGCGATCAACGCGATCTGGAATCCCAGGGAACTCGACTACTCGCGGGATGCCGAGGATTGGGCGACGCTTGCAGAGGAGAGGCGGGAAGCTCTGCTCGGGCTCACCGTCCGGTTCTTCGCCGGTGAGCAGGCCGTGGCGGAGAACCTCGTCCCGATGATCGAAGCCGCGTGGGCGCTCGACCGTTTCGATTGGCTGATGTATCTCAGCACCTTCGTGATGGAGGAGTGCAAGCACGCGGAGTTCTTCGCACAGTGGCACGAGAGGGTTCCGGGAATCCTGGAGCCGGAGGAGCTAGCCCCTTACTTCCTAGAGCGCGCACAGACAGTCGACCCGACAGGCCGCTTCGAACTCAAGGAGGTGGTTCACGAAGGCATACCTAGGTACGCCGGAGAACTGACGGACGCAGTTCAAGGCAAGGATCGCGAGAAAATCGAGCGCGCCTTCTTGCGCTTTCTCACTCTTTACAACGGGCACGTCGAAGGTGTTCTCACGATGCCGTCCTACGAGATCGTCGTGGACTCGTGCACGGTCTGGGACGTCCTCCCAGCGCTAAAGCAAGGCTACCGGCGGATTCTCTCTGACGAAGGTAGGCACATCACCTTCGGTACCTCCGTCGTGCGTGAGCTCCTCGCCGAGCATCCGGACTGGGAGCAGCTGGTCCATGACGTCTTCGATGAGTTCCGAGGCACGGTCGTCGGTCTGGTCGAGTATCAGAAGGCCGTGCCGGAGCTCGACTTGCAGAAATACCAGGTCGGAAAGGTGAGGCACTACCGGAACCGGTGCCGCGAGATGGGTGTGGCCCCCGACGAGACGCTGATCGAGCAGATCCTCGACCCGTCGATCGACTTCGTCGTCGGCGTGACCGCCGGCTAAGGGAATCAAATGACGGTGAAGAAGAAGCAATTCGTGTGCCTCGAGGCGGGCTGCGACACAGTCATCGAGGCGAACAACGATGAGGAGCTCATCCAAGCGGTCCAGGAGCACATGACCGAGGACCACAACAGCTTCGAGCTCGACGACTTCATCCTCGCCGGCGCAACCGAAGTCGACCGCGAGCAGTGACGAGTCCCGGCTTCGCAAAAGGAGCTGACCGGCTAACAGGGCGGTGATACGCCGGTCTACGAATCACTAGAGCGTGCCGCCGAATATCACGTGGTGAGTATCGGGTTATGAGCGGCCTACTGCGCGTTTTGTAGGGTGCAATCTGGCGCGCTAGCAGGTGATTCGACCGTCTACCTTCGCTGAGGTTCTCTCAGTTTGGTACCTGGTTTGGTACCCGGCCTCCGCGGCTCACCGCTCGGGGGGTGGACACTGAGTCCACTGTCGGATAATGCACCACTAGGGCGATCCCGCTCTCATGAGTCGATCGCACGACCTCGATGTCGGGTTCGCCGACGTTGCTTCTCACGGCGGATGATGCGTTCGGTCCCCCTCACTCGCCGCCGCGTGCGGCGTGCGGCGCGGCGTTCAGGCCGAGCTCGATCGTTGCGAGTAAGCACGGTGCGCGCGACGAGTCGCTCGCTATCTGTTGGGTCTGGATCGACAGGTAGCGCAACGTCACCGAGTATCAGATAGAGCGCAGGGCGCTGGGCGGTTCGACCAAGCCAAGAAGGAGGATCGATACTAAGCGACCCGTGAGCCGCAACTTGACTGCATTCGATGGCGGCGGCGTATATGTCTAGTCCGGGTCGAACACGCTCTACCCACCGTTGATTCGCATGGTCTCCGAGCCGGAGGCGTATCGAGACCATCGATGTATCTGAGCCCATCACGGTGAAGAAGACCGAATCACCCATCGTTTCCCGTTCTCTTACGAAGCAAGACCCCTAGCTCATATCGACCAGGCGGAGACGGCATGCGGTCCAGCGTCGATAGAACCTCTTGGTCAGCAACGAAGACAAGCACTAGGCGGCGCCTTTCCTCCGTGAGACATCGGCCGGGACGTTCTGCGCGGGGTAGGCCTGCGGACTTCGCGGGATACAGGCTTTGTGTTTTTTCTGACGGCCGCGGGGCGTGCCGCGGCTGGCGCGTAAATGGGTCCGGAATCTAAAGGTGGGAGAGAACACTCGCTTTGCGGGGAGCGCTGGGATAAAAGTTAGAAATAGACGAACAAACGTCCCACGGTGGGTCCTCTCCCATCGTCGATTGGTTCCGCCAGAGCCTCTGCCTAAGCGAGCCGCCGCGTGAACCCGAAGGGACGCGTTTCGAGCCGACTCGAGCGTTCCAGCGTGCCGAGAACTGAACTCCTCCAGGCAGACGTCTCCCCGCCCTGCCAGGCAGGGAGCACGAGTCCAGGCCGAGGACCCGCCGCCTCGCTACTCGTCGAGCGCGAGATCTCCGAGCTCGAGCTCCAGGTTGAGGGCCCTGACCATCTTGCTGGCTGCCGAAGCCACGCGCGCTGTTCCAACGATGGAGGCTACGGCCGCAAGGACATCCTGGACCGCCGCCGCATCCACGCCGCTCTCGCCCGCGACGCGGAGGTTCAACAGGTACGACGCCGGCGGTGCGTCAACCGAAACCAAGGCAGCGATTCGGACCAGCATCAGCGTCCGCCCGTCCAAGCCGGACGCCTCGACCGAAGCTTCGGTCATCCTGGCGAGTAGGTCGAGGATCGGCGTCTCGTTCGATTGAGTTGCCATCAGCGGTCTCCTTTGATCGGTCTCGCAGGATGCTCTCCGACGGCGTCGGCCGAGGCATCACCCAATCAGGATGAGCCGCTCACGCGACCGATGACCCCGGTTGGGGGATGAGAACGCGCAGCTACGGATGGAGCGGGAGATCTTGCGAAAAGCAGCGGCCTTCTTCGGGAGGTTTCCGTCAGGGAACGCGGTACGCGACGAGTCCGCCGATGGCGTCCTTCGGGAACGATGGTGACGCGATGAAGGAGTAGCCGTACGGGACGAGGACGCGATCCGCCGCGACCGTAATGCCGCCCGCGACGCCGTGATCGATGCTGAATCCGGGGCCCCCAGGACGCACCGTCCACAGCAGGCGGCCGGTACGCTCGTCGAACGCGCGAACGGTGCCGAGGGTGTTGGGGACGAACACGGCCCCTCCTGCCTCTGTGATCGCACCGGCGGTGCCTCCAGGGACGGTCCGCACCCATCGCGTGCGCCCCGTGGTGGCATCGAGGCGCATGATGCTCGTCCGATTGGCCGTGTCGGCCAGCTCGTTCTTGTCGTGAAGGCGGTTGCACGTCACCCAGATTGACCCGTTGGCGACCGCGGCCGTCGTCATGACCCCCCCGAGGTGACTGCCGGGGCACAACCGGCGACGCCAGACGACGGTCCCCGTGGAAGCGTCGAAGACCGCGTAGCGGCCGCCCTTGTCCCCGACGCCGACCACGCCTCGGCCATGGATGTAGAACAGGTTGGGACTGGCGCCGATGTCGTAGTCGCGGCCCCGGACCTGGTCGAAGAAGTTGAACGCGTCGCCAGTCGTGAACTGGCGCACCCAGCGCACGTGGCCGTCACGGATGCTCAGTGCGAGCAGCGAGTCCGTCCTGGGGCCCGCGGGCTGCTCGTAGGCTTGGCCGGCCCCGATGTAGAGCAGACCAAGGGCCGGGTCAGCCGCGGCGCTTGACCATACCGATCCCCCGGGGCCGTCGATACCGGGTCGCTGACTCCATGTGCGCCAGAGAATCCGCCCTGTGCGGGCATCGAGGGCGACCACGCTTCCGTGGAACGTGTACTTGGGCAACTCCACCGCCAGCTGAACCGACGAGACGCCGATCAGGATCCTCGAGCCGACGACGGTGGGTGAGGAGTAGAGAAGCGTTTCAGGTGTGTCGTCGACGAGCGTGCTCCAGAGCTGACGGCCAGTCGCCCGGTCCAGCGCCACGACGTGGCCTGTCCCCGTGCTCACGAAGACGCGCTCGCCGGCGATGGCCGGCGAGGAGTTGATCTGCGCGAAGAACGTAGGGCCTGCAAGATGCGTGACCCACCGGACGGCGCCCGATGTCACGTCGACCGCGTGAACCGTGCCCTGCCAGTCGCCCCACACCGCCAACTGACCTTGGACCGCCGGCGTCGCGGTCACGAACGGGGCGTTCCCACCAGCGTCGAGGCCCTGTCCGCGCGCGGCCCACGCGATGCGCAGCCGCGGCACGCTGCGCGCGCTGATCGCCCCTGCATCCGGGGACGAACGGCTGTTGGCGAGATCGTGCCCGTACGATGGCCAATCCGAGCCACCCCCGGACTCGGTGGCATGGACCATCGGGGCCAGCACCAGGCCGGCGAGCAGGACGAGAATGGTGAACCGGGCGCGCAAGATTTCTCGGAGGCCTCGAGTCGAGGGGCGGCGGCAAATCTAGCGCTGCCAACGCCCCCGCGCGGTTAGGAAACGGCATCGGCCGACACCCGGTCAGCCACTGCCGGGGCGGGACGAGCGTGCGGGTCGAGAGTGATAAAAGACGGCATTCGGCGTCCGCGTACGCGAGGAGAGCAAATGATCGATTGGAAACGCTGGGGCTCATCGGTCACGAGCGGCCCCCAGCGCCATTCGTGGCCGGACATGCCCGAGGACCTGCCCGTCGACATCCTGCCCGCCTCCAACGAGGAGTACTTCCCCCCGCTGCCGAGTCGCGAGCAGCTCCTGATCATGCGGCTGGCTGACCAGGAGACCGAGCGCTGGCGGCGCAAGATGGGGATGTCGCGTGCCGAGTTCGTTCGCACCGCGGCCGCCATGGTCATCGGGTTCTGGGCCATCGACCTCGTTCGCCCCGGGATCTTCGGGAGCTATGGCGCAGTCGCCAGGGCGGCGACTAGCGACGCTTGCGACCTCGAGTACGCCGGGGGCAAGGGGCTCGAGAGCCTGAACAACCTGCCAGGGGAGTTCATCTTCGACGTTCAGTCGCACCACGTCGAACCCGAGGGCCTGTGGCGGACAAACAACCCCGCGCTGGCCACGTTCTTCGAAGCGGTGTTCCCTCAGACCAAGGCGGTCGCCGGCGTCGACCCTATCCAGAACCTGTCGCGGTATTGGTACCTCAAGGAGCTCTACCTCGATTCCGCGACGTCGGCCACCGTGCTCTCGGTGGTCCCCACCTCGCCCGACACCGACAATCCACTGCCGATCGCCGAGGCCACGGAGACGATCGACCTGGTCAACCGTCTCGCCGCCACCCGCCACCCACGCGGCAAGCACGCACACCACACCCGGCGGACGGCGAGCACCCCGGCGTCGCGCGAGCAGACGCTCGATACCGAGCGGGCCGTCATGCACGCCTTCGTGATGCCCAACCGGGGCTCGACCGGTACCGCCAACACCGCAACTCCTTCCGATTCGGGAGGTTTCTCGGTGCCGCGCAAGCCGCGGTACTTCGACGCGGAGATGGAGCTGATGCATACCCGGGCCGCGCGATACCGGGACAAGCTCCGAGGGTGGAAGACCTACTGCGCCTGGGGTGACATCCCGTATACGAGCGGCTGGTACCTGGATTCGAATATCGGCATGGAGTTCCTGGCCAACGTCGCCCACGTGAGCGAGAAGTTCCCGGAGGTCCCGCCCGTCGTGGCCACTCACAAGGGCTTTGCGCTGCCGGGGTTCGACCAGCGCTGCTCAACTCCCCGCGACATCGGCCCCGCCGCAAAGCACAATCCCAAGGTGCGCTTCCTGGTGTACCACTCGGGCTACAACATTGGCGACATTCAGAAGCCGTATGCCGGTGACGCCAAGGCCCGCTCGAACACGAACACCGTCGACGCCCTGATCAAGAGCCTTCGCGAGAACCACTACGACGCCACGAAGTTCGTCGCACGAGGACACGAGTTCGGCAACGTTCCAAACGTCTGGGCCGAACTGGGGTCGACCTGGCGCAGCGTCATGGATGACCCCGACCAGGCGGCGAACCTGCTGGGAAAGCTGATCACCTACGTAGGCCCCCAACGCATTTGCTGGGGCACCGACAGCCTGTGGTATGGCTCGCCGCAACCGGAGATCATCGCGATGCGGCGGTTCGAGTTCACCGCGCGGGGCAAGGAGTTCTACCGTCTGCCGCACGGCATGGAGGGCGACCGCGAGGACCCGACCCGGCGCGCGCGCAGCCCCGAGCGCACGATTCGCAACGGGATCCTCGGCTATAACGCTGCCGAGGTGTACAACTTCGACCCGAACTTTCGCAGCCAAGCGATCGGCTGCGACCAGGTCCAGAAGCTCAAGACCGAGGGCTACATCTCGGGCGGCGGTCTAACCGAGACCGCGCCCCTGAGGATGAACCAGATCCCGGGGCCACGCACGCGACGTGCGGTCCTCAAGTCACTCACGGAGAATCCGTGGTCGCCGTGACCCGCGCGGTCCGGCGGCAAGCAATAACGGCCTCCAGCGCCGTCAGGTTGCCATGACCGTCCGAGACGATCGCCAGTCGCACAACAGCGCCCCGTGGTGCGGTCGAAGAGCCTATCCACCGACACCCATCGGCAGCCAACAGCCACCGAGGTAGTCGCGTCCGGTCGCGACAACGCGCTGTCGGATTGCTGCGCTCTGGCGGACCACCTCCAGCGGAGCGATCGTGCACACGGTCAACCTGCCGGTGCGCGGCCCTGCCGTCGGCGAATCGCCGTCGCAGTACCCCAACCAAGCCGCCCACCACGGCATCACGCTGTCGGGCAACGGCGCCTCGATCTGCGATGCGGCGACGGTGTCGAACTACGTCGCGCTCGTCGCGCGGCGCACGCTGCGGACCGAGGCAATCATCGCGGTGGGCGACCAGCCCGCCGAGGCGGAGACGAGCATCGACGGTCGGGTGTGCTTCGTGACCAACCGCGGTCCCGGCACCGGCGGAGACACGGTGTCGGTGATCTCCTTCGCCCGCCGGCGCCAGGTCGCGCGCATCCGCGCTGGCGACGGCCCGATGGAGATGAGCGCCGGCATGATCCCGCTGACGGTGCTACGTCAGGCCGGGCTGTAGCCGACTGCCCGGTGAGCAGCTCCCCGGGCCTACGAGCGAGCTTCGAGTAGCCGACCTCCATGCGCTCATCGTCGATCCGCAGGTTGCACTCCCGGGAGGAGAGACCCAGTCGGCAAAGCGCGGCAGCGGCCGAACGCTCGCAACCAACACCAGGCTCGTGGATATGGCTGGCGCCGCCGCTCTCGCGTGAAGGCGATCACGCGGTCCGTCGGCTGACCGGCTCCGGTTCGGCATGATCCCTGCGTCGCCAACGCAGTCGCCTGCGGCGGAGCATCGCTGCCTTGAAAGCGCTCGTCCCGAGGCGAGGCCTCCCGCGACCGCTCGCACGCGAAAGGACCGGCGTCCACACTGGAGTTGCCTCGTTCTCGACACCAGAACCGCTCTTTCCCGGCTTGCGACCGGAAGGGTTCAGGTGTCGTCGAAAACGGGGCAACTCCACTACCCGCCGTCGCGTTTGCGGACGACTTGGCGAACGTCGGCGAGGTCATCGGGGCGGCAGGTAAGCGGGTCTCGCGCGGCTCGGACGCCCGTTGCAGCTCAGCGGCGTCGCAGGGGTGGGTGGCTGGTCGAATCGCGGAGGCTGCCCCCGGGGTCGGGTCCCCGGCGGAAACACACGGAACTCTTCACGAACCCTTCGACATGCTCGAGTAACCGACCCGGGTCTCGGGGGGTGTTCTTCTGTAAGCGCATTTGCGCGTGAAGCTCGCACTCGTCCCAAGGCCAACCGAGCCACCGAGGCGAGCCACTGAAGCGAAGGAGAAACATTGCGACGGATAGTGATCATCGGGACGGCCGTGGCCGCCCTCGTTGGCGCGGCCGCGGCGTACGCGGCGTTCAACACCTACAACGGGAGCGCTCTGACGTTCGCGCCCACGGGCGCGGGCAGCGCAGCGCATCCGAAGATCGTGAACATGACGGAGACGCTGCAGGCGAACGCCCCGTCGGGTGACCGTGCGGCGCCACTGACCCACATCAAACTCAGGGTCTACGGCGTGCGGACCAACGGGAACCTCTTCCCGACGTGCACAGACAGCCAGGTCGGGGCCGACAAGATCAAGTACGAGAAGGCGTGTCCCTCGCAGTCGAGGGTCGCGCAGGGTCCGGTCCACTCGGAGCTCGGGCCGTCGAGCAACCCGTCCCAGTCGGCGGGAACGGCGTGCAACCCGTTCCTGAAGGTGTTCAACGGCGGCAAGAACACGCAGGTGTTCTTCTTCACCACCGCGCCTGACGCGCCGTCGCGGTACACCTGCGCCGGGCTCTCGACCGGGTCGACCGCGCCGTACGACGGCCAGATCTCGTACCAGGGCAAGTGGTGGATCCTCGACGTGTCGCTGCCGCCCGACATCTCGAACAAGGTGGCCAATCAGCCCGGCCTGTACAGCTCGCTGATCAAGGAGGATCTCTTCCCGATCTCGGAGACGAAGACGGTCAACGGCCAGAAGCGCGGCTACACCGAGTCGATCGCCTGCCATGGCGGCAAGCGGCCGTGGTCGATCACGTTCACGGCTTCCGACTACGGCAGCGGCGCCTCCGAGACGCAGACGGTCTCGGGGAGCGCTCCCTGCTGATCCAGAAATCCGATCGCGTCAACGCGCCACTCGGGGCCTGCGGGCCCGGGTGGCGCTTGCGCGTTCAGGATGGTGGTCGAGCCGATCGCCGAGGGGTCATGTCCCGGGACACGACGAGAGTTCTGCGTTGGGCTTACTGGAGCCGGCTCGAGGCGCCAGCTTCGAGCCGGCTCCTCCCGCGTGAACGCGCCGGCGCCGGGCGCGGAGTCGTTGGCCTGGTCGTCGCTCGCACCTCCGCGGACGATTGCTTAGTTCAGTCCGACGTCGCGGAGCTGACGATCGCCTTGGCGACAAAGCAGCGGCCTCGCGCGAATGTCGGCACCGGTGGAAAACTGACCCCGCTCCGCCGGTTGAGATTTGACCCCCCTGTGATGGTGGCGGAGTCGTCCGGGGTGGTGGTGAGCCTGGCTCGGTCATGTGATCGAGACCGGGAGAAGGGTTGTGCTGGACGTGGAGCGCTGGGCCGAGCTGCGCAGGGAACACTTCGTCCGCGGGGTCTCGATCAAGGAGTTGGCGCGGCGGACGGGTCTGTCGCGCAACACGATTCGGGCGGCGCTGCGCTCGCCTGAGCCGCCGGCGTTTCGCTGCCCGGAGCGCCCGTCGAAGCTCGACCCGTTCAAGGACGAGATTCACCGGCTGTTGGGGAACGAGCCGAGACTCTCGGGGGTGAGGGTCCGGGAGCTGATCGAGCCGTTGGGGTTCGAGGGCTCACAGACAATCGTTGATGACTATCTGCGTGAGGTCAGGCCGTTGTTTCTCAAGCTGCGGACGCATCAGCGGACGGTGTATCGGCCGGGGGAGGTCTGCCAGTGGGATCTGTGGGAGCCCTCGAGCCCGGTGCCGGTCGGTCACGGCCAGGTCCGGCGGGCGTGGGTGGTGGTCGCGTGCCTGGGTTACTCGCGCGCCGGCGCCGGCGCGCTTGTGTTCAGCAAGGAGGCGCCAGACGTGCTGTGGGGTATGACCCGCTGCCTGTGGGCCTTCGAGGCGCTGCCGGAGCTGTTGGTGTGGGACCGGGAGGGGTGCCTGCACGCTGGTGGCGGGCGTCCAACGTTGGACTATGCGGCGTTCTGCGGGCGGCTGCCTATCGACTGGCACTTCTGCGAGCCGGCGGATCCGCAGGCGAAGGGGTGCGTGGAGCGGCTGCAGGGATACATGGAGACGAATTTCGAGCCCGGCCGGCGGTTCGCGAACCACCTCGACTTCCAGCTGCAGCTTGACGACTGGTTTGGGAAGGCGAACGCGCGGACGCACAAGACGCTGCGCGCCCGGCCGATCGACAGGCTGATCGAGGAGCGGGCGGTGATGCGACCGCTGCCCGCCTCTAAGCTCGACGTCGATCGTCGCTGGGTGACCCGCGTGCCGCCCGATCCGCACGTCCGGTTCGACACCAACGACTACTCGCTTGACCCGAACCTCGTCGGCCGCCGCGTCGAGGTTCGTGTCTCGCAGCGCCAGGTCACAGCCGTCGCGTTGAACACCGGCGAGCTCGCCTGCTCCCACGAGCGGGTGTTCGCTAAGAACCGGACGATTACCGCGCTCGAGCACGCCCGGGCGCTGCGCGAGCGCCGCGGCAAGCCGACCGACGACGAGCTGGTCGTCGAGCAGCGCCCGCTTGACGTCTATGACCGAGTGATCGCATGAGCCGCGGCTCGGAGCTGACGCACTTGTTCCGAGCGATGAAGGCGCCCGCCGCGGCTAGGGCTCTGCCGAAGCTCGCCGAGCGCGCCCGCGCCGAGGAGTGGAGCTATGAGCGGTTCGCCGAGGCGCTGCTGTCGACCGAGCTCTCCTCGCGCGAGTCGTCCGGCGGGCGCCTGCGGATCCGCGCCGCCCGGTTCCCCGCCCACAAGACGCTCGAGGAGTTCGACTTCACCTTCCAGCGCTCGGTCAAGAAGCAGGTGATCGAGCACCTCGGCCAGCTCGACTTCCTCCACGCGCGCGAGAACGTGATCCTGCTCGGACCGCCCGGCACCGGCAAAACGCACCTGGCGATCGCGCTCGGGGTCCGCGCGTGCCTCGCCGGCCAGCGCGTGATCTTCAAAACCGCGACCGAGTGGGTCGCGCTGCTCGGCGACGCGCAACGCCAAGGCCGGCTCGACGACGAGCTGCGTCGACTCGAGCGGATCCCGCTGCTGGTCTGCGACGAGGTCGGCTACGTCCCGTTCGACCCGCAAGCCGCAAGCCTGATGTTCATGCTCGTCTCCCGCCGCTACGAACGCGCCAGCCTGATCGTCACCTCAAACAAACCATTCTCGGCCTGGGGCGAGATCTTCGGCGACGACGCCGCCGCCGTCGCGATGGTCGACCGGCTGATCCACCACGCCGAACTGATCTCACTCAAAGGCGACAGCTACCGGCTCAAAGACCGCGACCTCGGACCCCGCCCCGCCCGCCAGAGCGCCGAAACAGCCTGACCGACCACCCTCGACGACCACGCCGAGCGCAGCAGACCGGCTCACAACACGTCAACAGAGTCGCTTCACCGACAAAGCAGCGGAATCGCCCCCTCCCACAGGTCGCGCCGGCGGCATCTCGCTCCGCTCGCCTACGGCTCGCTGCGCGAGAAGCCGCCACAACCCAGGGTGGTCCACTTTTCGACCGGCGCGATCCCGCCAGGGGGGGGGTCAATTCTCAACCGGCGCCAAAGGGTCAAATCTCAACCGGCCTTGACAATGAAAGCGTTGCCGCGCCCCTATCGCGTGAGATGGAAAGTCGGCGCCAGCCAGATTCGGCCGCTTGAAGTCGATGGCTTGTACTTGGCCGCTCCGCCCAGAGTTCGCCCCCGAGGTATCGGAGTGAGCCGGCCCGGCCGGCCAGTTTGGTACCCGGTTGGTACCCACCCGAGCGAGGTGACCCCACGACAAAGGCCACCTTGCGGTGGCCCTTGAGGTCTCGGTCGGCCGGTTTGCAGGGCTTTTTGGGTCCTACGCCCTTGTCGGCCGGGATAGCGGGGGCGGGATTCGAACCCGCGACCTTCGGGATGAGCCGCCCACGCATGGTTCTGCCAGACGAATACGGCGGTGCCGAGCGCGGTTGGGCCGTGTGCGATCGGCTGATTTGCGGTCGGTTTGGTACCCGGTTGGTACCCCGACCGCTGCACAGGCTTACTTGCCGCGGCGCCTGGTGCGGCTCTCTAGCTCGGCGGCTCGCTCCTGGATCCTGTCCTCGTCGGTGATTGCGTGCCAGCAGGTTCCGCGGCGCTGTCCTGTGCGGCGAACGCGCCTTTCCGTCTCGAGCTCTCGCAAGAGGTTCAGTACCTCATCACGATCAGCACCGGCGTCCTTGGCGACCGCAGCGGTGGTCAGCCCGTCGCCCTCGGCCAGCATTCGCTCCGCGGTCTCGGCCATCAGGACACCGGTCCCCCGTCGTACTGGGAAACCCCGGTTGAGGCCCGCGTTGGTGACCCAGACGCTCTTCCCCTCCACGTTGACCGCCACCTCTCGCGGGTCGCTGCCGGAAGCCGGGACCGTTCCCGGCCCAGCGCCGCGCTATCCGATGATCCGGAACACTCCTCGCATGAATGGGTGGATCCGGCAGTAGAACGTGTACACGCCCGGTTTCAAGTCCACCGGTGTGCTCCAGGTGACCCTGCCCACGGCCGGGCTCCCGTCCCCGAGCTGGCCCGAGTCGTAGTTTCCGGCGCCGTTTGCCAGCGGATAGGAGATCCCGGTGTCGAGCCCGCACGGGTCCTGGCACGCAGTGACCGTGTGGAAGATCGAGCTCAAGTACGCGGGGCTCGGGTCGAAGCCGGGAATGCCGGGTGCCAGTGGGCTTGCATCCTCGTTGACGAACTTCAGCGACTGGCCTTGCTTGATCGTTGGGGCGCAATTCTGCGAGGCGGGCGTCTTGGTCTCGAGGTTTCCGGGGTTGTAGGTGAACCCGGCGATGTACACGGTGCTCGTCCGGCAGCTGCGCAGCGTGTTCGGGTCAACGGTCAGCCATGGCGTTCCGCCGTTGTGCCTGTTCTCGTACAGGTGGCCGTGGGTGATGTAGCCCGTCTGATCAACCGCGTGCATGAACGGGTTGACGCCCGCCGCGTGCGCGCGGGGGCGATACACCTTGCCGGTGAAGGGGTCGAGTCCGGCCTGGTCGTCCCACGCCTCCCAGGCCACCATGATCCCCATCGACTCGTACCAAGACGCCCGGCGCGTCTCGTAGGTCACGCTGACGCGCAGGACGTCGCCGGCGCTGAGGTGGGGGCGCCAGTCCGGGGCGGTGCCCTTCATCGCCAGGTCCCACGAGATCGGGCCGCGTGGGTCGAAGTACACCGCGTTCGAGCGGAACAGCCGCACTGAGCTCGGCACCGATCCGGCAACCGCTTTGCGGGCGTGGATCGTCGCCCCGGGGCGGATCAGGTCGAGGTCGTCGTAGAGCCCGCCCGGATGCAGGTGGCCGGCGGTGGCGACCAGCGTGCCCGGGTGGTCGACGGTGAACTCATTCAGCGGATGCGAGTAGCCTCGGTAGGGATCATTCGCCATGTCGGGGAACGTGAACTTCCCGTTGACGCCGCTGTAGCGCTTGACGTCGAACACGGGGTAAATGTGGTGGTCCATGACGTCCATCCAGATCGGATGGACGGGCGTGATCCCGCGCGCCGCCGGCGAGCTATCGGGGACGAAGTCCATCTGGTAGGTGATGTACACCTTTGCGGGCTTCGGGTAGAGGTTGTGGATCATGTAGTTCAGGAACCAATGGTCGTTGGCGCCGATCGGGTACCCAAATCCCTTCGGGAACTGGTAGATCGTCTTCTCCTCGCCCGTCGCCATGAACGGGTACAACGTGAAGCCTTGACCCAGGCTGAAGGTGTTGCCCTCACCCATGCCTGCGGTGCCGGTGGTCAACCAGACGCCGTGGTGGAGGTGGAGGACGTCGACTCGGGGGATCTGTCCGCAGCACTTCCCGTTGGGTAGCGCGTAGCGGAGGTTGGGCGCAACGCGAAGCATGAACCCGTTGACGCCCGGCGTCGGGATGTGGCGGTGGTCGGTAAGGATGAGGTTCGCGCCCGGGGTGATGTTGTATGGGCCAGCCGCGAAGTTGAGGCGCTCACATCCCGTCTTGCAGATCGACTTGTCGCTGATCGGCGGCGAGCTCGCCGAATTGATAGCCGCCTTAGGAGACGACGACTTTGCAAGCGCTGGCGAAGCGGCAAGGATGCTCGCCACAAAGACCGCCATCCCTACTGCGAACGTCCGCTTCACGACTGTCTCCTCGCACCTGGGCGTTGGAGAATATACCTACGAGGAATCTACGAGCGAGGAGGCGATGCGACGCGGGGACGAGGCGCTTAACGCCATGAGCCCCGTGCGACCGAGCGGCGCACGTCGGTCGAGTTCTACGAGGTGCCGGCTCAGACCGTTAGCTGACACCCGCCACAACCGCTATCGAGGCGACTTGGATGCGGCGGACGTCGACGCCGGAGCTGAAATTCAGGCTTCTGTTGATCCCCTGAAACCCACTCGTCGACGGCGTGGGAGCCAGTACTGGTCGGTAGGTCGGGCAGAGGGTCGTCGTCGTTGTGAGCGATTGGCGCAACGTCGTTAGGCGAACGGGGCCGGCGGCACCAACATCACCGCTTGGTCGCAGTTCGACGGCGAGCAGTACCACTACCTCGCGACCACCGGCCGCGTGACCGGCAAGCGGCACCGCATCGAGATCTGCTAGCGCGTCGTGGCGACCCGCGGTTAGGATTGGCGCTTCGCTCGTCCTTGAGCAGGTTCTGCCGGTGTCTCGTTCCTTCGCTCGGATCACCGCTGTCGTCCTCGCCGGTTTCACGGCCCTCCTGGGACTCGCGGCGGCGAGAACCACTTCGCATGCGGCTGCCGCCCGAGCTGCTGGCTGCCATCCGCGCCTCACGGTTGTCGCGCACGCGCAGGGGTCGCCCGACGACCTCGCGTGGGATGGGAGAACGCTGCTGGTGAGCGACATCAACCAAGGCACGGTTGGCCTCGTCGCGCGTGGGCGTGTGCACACCGTGGTCGCTCATCTTCGTGGGCCAGAGGGCATCGTGCCCGGCCCGCCCCATTCCCTCATCGTGGCGGAGCAGGACACCAATCGTGTGCTGGAGATCAAGCTGCCGAAGGGGTTGCGAAGCACCCTGGCCAAGCTCCCGCTCCCTCGCGGGAAGACCGGGGTCGACGACATCAACGCGGACGTTCCCGGGGCGGTTTACCTCCCAGACAGCGCGCGCGGACGCCTGTATGTGCTCCACCTGCGCTCACGGAAGCTGTCGCTCGCGGCAAGCGGGATGATCCGGCCCGTCGCCGCGATCCACTGGGGCAACGCGGTGGTCGTGGCAGATGAGTACGCAAACGCCGTCTGGCGGATCGGGCAGACGCGCAGACGTCTGGGCGCGATCCCGCTGCCCGATGATCTCGCCGTGATCTCCAACCACCTCATCGCGGTCAGCCTGATCGGCGAAGTGTGGGAGGTCGTGCCGCGCCTGCGGATGCTCTCGTCTGCGTTCTCGCCGACGACCAATGACCCGCAGGGGCTAGTGGCCGACGGCCCGGACTCCGTGCTCGTCGCCGATCAGTCGCGCAACACCGTAAACCGACTCTCCGAGCTGTCAGGCTGCCTGTAGGGAGCGAACGAGCGCCAGCACAGCACTACCGCACCCTGCCCGACGGCGTCGCGGTCGGCGCCCGTCGCGAGCCCGGTCGTCTTGAACGTGCATGCCGTTTGGTACCCGAGCCTGGATTAGCAACGAAACGACAAAGGCCACCTTGCGGTGGCCCTTGAGGTCTCGGTCGGCCGGTGTGCAGGGCTTTTGCAAGTCCTGTGCCTTGTCGGCCGGGATAGCGGGGGCGGGATTCGAACCCGCGACCTTCGGGTTATGAGTCGGACGAGGCTCGTCCGTCGCGTCCGCAATGCTGTCGAGAAAGGCCTGTAGATACGGGCGATTCGGCTTGGCCCTGGCATCGGAAGACCGAGCGATATCTGCCCGTTCGGCTCGGTGCGTTTGACACGGCGTTTGATACAGCCCGTAATCCGCCTCAGCGGCTGCCATCATCGACGCGAGGCGTCTCAGTGCTCCGCGAAGACAAGAAGCTCGAGCTGGTTCAGCTCCCACGCACCCTGCCACGTATGTTCACGGGGAGGTGGACCCTCCAGTCTGGGAAGAGGGTGCATTCAGAGCGCTGGAAGGATGCTCAGATCGAGGCGTGGCGACGCGAGCAGCAGGAGGAGCCCGTCTCGCTCCGACGAGAAAGTCGTCGGTCGCTCTGGTGGTTCCGTGATCGCTTGTACTGGGACGATGACGCGCTTTCCTCGCAGGACGTCAAGGCGCTCGTGCTGCAGCGCGCGAGACGCGACGACCGGAGGCTCAAGTCCGCTCACTCGCTGATGCAGGGCGAGGAAGCTGGATTGACCAGCCGTAGCCCAATCCCGCCAGAGATGGTGCGAGCGGTCATCGAACGCGACGGCCGTCGCTGTGTGCAGTGCGGCTCGACCGAGAACATCCAGTTCGACCACATCATTCCGGTCGCGCTCGGCGGCGCAACTAGCGTCGCCAACCTTCAAGTCCTGTGCTCGGCGTGCAACCAAGCTAAGAGCGACACGCTGTAGCCGCACCTGTCCTCGCGGCGCCTTGATGCCTCCTGCAGTTCGCTGGCGTCTCAGCGGCTCAACCAATCTCCGAGCGATTGGCCCGGTCCGGGATGTCAAAGACTTGCGATTTGGCGACGGTCTGGACGGCCGTCGCCAAATCGCAAGTACCCGCGACGAGAGCCATCGAAGGAAGGCGACGGCGATCGTCGCGACGCGACCGACCCCGCAGGGGTCGGCAAGCCGGCCGGATGAGAGCACGAGCCGCGCAGTCCAAAGAATCCCCTCCGTTCGTGTGCGAAGAAGAGATCGCGACTCGCCAACACACCTGACGAAGCCGAATCACGGCTCCCGTCACCCTGACGGAGCCGTCAGGAGTCCGCTCAACAACAACCAGCGCTATGTCGCCAACTCGAACGCGAGGCACGCGCCGTTACCGGGACCAAAGCGATAGCCGGGCTGCTCGGGCCGGACGCTCGGCTGAGCGACCCCGAGGCCGTCACGGTACGGCTCGGAGGAGTGCGCCGGTCGACCAACGAGGCTCTGCGGGCCGACCCGGACACTGGCGACTGCGCGTAAGCGGAACCCATCCTCACCCAGAGTTGGCGGCAGCTGTGCGGGCGAGCCGAGCTTCCTGCACGCGTTCCGCTAGGGCAGGGTCGGTTGCTGTTTCGAAGCGAGCTATGAGATCGTCATAAGTCGCCACCGCTTGGTCGATAGATCGCAGGCTGTAGAGACCGAATGCCTTATTGCTCAGCGCATTTGCGACTTGCGCTTGCAGCTCGGGCTCGGTCGCTTCTCCGAACACGGTGATGAGCTCGTCACACACGCCAATCGCCGCCTTGTGGTCCCCATCACGACCGAGCGATGCGCTCTTGCTCACGAGCGCGCGTGCGGCTGCCTCGCGAAGTCCGAGGTCCGGCGCGTCCGCGAACCTCTCGACGAGCTCGTCGTACACCATCCGTGCGTCTTCTCCGCCGCCCTTGCTCGTCCATGGATCCACCCGTCATGACCAAACCCTGCGCAGCGCGTCTCTCCACTGAGTAGCGGTCAGGATCAAGCTGGACAGCGATGTGATGGCCGATTGGGATTGACCCCGCCTCTCCTTCAGCCGCTAGCTCGAGCGCTTGGTGTAGTAGTTCAATGGCCTCGTCGGTTGCTCCGCCGGCGCCGCGATGTGCCGCGAGGTTCACCGCGGCGCGACCGCTGCCGAGGTCGACGCCGAGCTTGTACGCGTCGATCGCCGCTGGATCTCCGAGCTCCTCAAGCAGGGCGCCGCGTCGAAAGGCGGCTTCCGCCCCGAGCGCGAAGTCGGCCACGACGGCTGCCTCGTGATACAGATCGGCGGCTTCGCGCAGCTCGCCACGGTCAGCGAGAATGGTGGCTAGGAAGAACAGAGCCACCGGCCTGCCGCGCTGATGGGTGCTCTCGCTTCCACGACGCAGGAGTTCCTCGGCGCCGACATAGTCACCTCGTCCCAGTAACAGCACACCGAGGTACGCCGATGCGCCATCGTGACCTTGCTCCGATGCGCGGCGAAGCCACGTGATGGCTCCGTTAGTGTCGCCCGCGCGCCACTTGATGATCCCGATGTTGAACGCGGCTTTGGGGCTACCGTGGTTGTAAGACTCCTCAAACGCCTTTACGGCAGTTACCTCGTCGTGCTCCGCGACGGCGCGCAGGCCGGCGTCGAATGACTCCTGAGCCAAGCGCCACTCGGATGGAGGACCGTGTGCCAGGCTTCGCTCGTCTACACCTGATCCCGGAAGCATTTCGTCGATATCCGGGAACGTGATGCCGAGATTCGGGTCGCGCTCGACACGTTCCGCGACGAAATCCATCAGCGAGAATGCGAGGGTGATGGCGGTGGCTGCTTCATCGATCAGCGGCCGGTGGCCGCCATGGACGACCTTGTTCCGAAGCGGATACGCGACTCGCAGCCAGGTGCTCACCGGGTCATGGCCTGATGCCGACGAGTCGACGGTCACGCCGAGCACTCGCGCGAAATGTGCAACGAATCGGTTGCGAAAGCCGGTCGCCTCGCTGAGCACGTTCTCTAGGCGCTGAGCGTCCCAGTTTTGGAACATCCCAACGCCGCGAACGACATCGCTAACCAGCAGCTCAACGGCGGTGCCGGCTTCAAGAACGGCAGCCGCGAATCGACCGCTCTCCAGCGATCGCCGGGCCGAGAACAACATTTCCATGGTGGAGAAGAACGGACCATGGCCGCCGTGGCCCGCGATCGCGAGCGCGTGATTGATGACGGTCGAGTCGTGATCCCCGACCTGGCGAGATTGCCCCTCATGTAGGAGCAGCAAGAACAACCGCGGCTTCCTTGAAGGAGCGTCCAGATCGCGAAGGTCTTGCTGCCAGCCGAGAATGATCGGGGGAAGATCGAACTCGGTTATGGGACCGATGCGGTGTTCGTCCGCAGCGGCACTTAGAGCGATCAGCATCTCATTCAGCTCGAGCAAGACGGTTCGGAACTGGGCCCTTAACCACTGTTCGTCGAACGCCCCGCTCGGTGCCGTCGCGATCACTTCTGCCTTCACAACGGAGACGGATATTTCGACCGGGGTGAACTCCGCCTCGGCGGGGATCGCCGATCCCAATTCAGGGCCGTAGGCTCGACGAACATTCGCAAACGGCGACTCGTCAGGTCGCGAGACCCGCTTGAAGCGCAGCACAACGCACGGACGCACGCAACGCTCGGGAAGTGGCGGCATGCCGAGGAAAGCCTGTAGATCGAAATCCGCCCAATCCTCAAGACAAGGATGCGCAAGCTCAATGCGGTTGAACGCCCCTATCTCGATGCCGACATCGAACGGCAACTCGAAGTAGAACTGCAGGTGAATCAGCGGAGACCGCCGCCCGCGCTCGCGTGCGGCCGCTTCGAAGTCGGCTCTGCTGCGAATTGCCGGATCGGCCTCGCCGGCCGCTGGCACGACCGCCCGCCGACTCGAACGCCGCGCCAGCCACCTCTTTAGTGCTGTCATGTCCGCACCGTAGCGCCCAGTGCTCAGCGAGACTTGATGCACTCCGGCGCCTGCGCCAAGCGGGCTTGACATTGGGTCAACTCGGGCGCGTCGATGTCGACGTTGGCACGATTGCATTGGTCACACCGCCGCTTGCCTCGCACGTGATCGCCGTGGCGACCGTGCGACAGTCACTACGCCCGGTTGTTCGACGCGCACCTAGGCGTATCGACCTAGCGCCGCGCGTGCCTACGCTGTAGCAATGCCCGATAAACGTGACACGCTCAGGTCCGAACTGGAAGCGCTTGTCGAGCGCGGCGAGACGATTCTCGAGGCCGAACTAGAGGTGCTGGCCGAGGACGATCACAGCTTCGCGCGCAGCTACAGAGGACGCACGTCCGATGAAGACGACGAGCCTCGTACTCCGGACAAGATCTATCCAGATTTCGTGGAGGACTACCAGCGGTGGTACTCGCTGGCGGTGCGCGTGCTTGACCAGGTCCTGCCAGAGCGAGTCGGCGAGTTCAAAGCGTTCTACTCCGGTGGTCCGAGAGGCAGCCGATGGGCAATCGACGACTACATCCGGAAACGCGGCGAGTATGACGTGTTCAAAGCCGAGGTGACCGAAGCTCTCCGACAGGGACTTAGCCAGCAAATCATCTTCCTGAAGGCTGCGGCCGACCGACTCGACGCGATGCTCGCGGACATCCGTGGCGTCCTCGAAGCCGAAATCTTCGATACGACGCTAGAGCGCGCCCAGGAGCTGTTTGCGAAGAAGCATTTACGCGCGGCCGGCGTCGTTGCGGGTGTCGTGCTCGAGACCCATCTAAAAGACGTCTGTCGGAATCATGGCGTGAAGCTCAGAAAGCAGAAGCCCACTATCGGAGACTTGAACAGCGCGCTCAAAGATGCGGGGGTTTACGACACGCCGCCATGGCGACGCGTCCAACACCTCGCCGATATCCGGAACCTCTGCGGCCATGACCGGGACCGGGATCCAATGCCTGACGAGGTGGACGAGTTACTGCGCGGCGTTGCCTGGGCCGCCAAGACACTGTTCTGAGGAAGGGGTTGCTTCGCTGGACGCCTCTTCACGAGGCCACACCGTCCCCTGACCGTCGGGACGATGGCATCCACCTTCGGAAGGACCACGGCCGCGATCGCCTTGGCGACCCAGCAAGCGCGCACGAACGTCGCATGGCCAGTGGCTGGAGCAGGTTCGGCAGAGCTGGAGCCGAGACTGCATCGCGTCTCTGAAGCGCATCTGACGGACCGATGCTGATCAACGTTCAAGGACCCAGTGTCGAAGGTCGATAGACAGGGAAGTAGAGCTACAAAACCTACAAGTCCTCTATTGACGACAGTACCCCCAATAGCTACACTCTACGCCTAAGCTGACGAAAGGAAGGCCCACATGAGCCTCACAGCTCCTCGTCCCCCCGAGACGATCTCCATTAAGGAGACAGCCGAGCGGCTCAACATGCACGAGAACACCGTGCGCAACTGGGTCGACCGGCAGCTCTTGGCTGCCTACCGTACGCCCACCGGGCGGCGGAAGGTCCTGCTCTCCGAAGTCGAGAGATTGCAGCGCGAGATGTACGGCGCGCCGCGCCAGTCGCTCGAGATGCACGGCTCGACGCCTGTTCCACCTCAGGCCGGACAGCTGGAGCAGGCGCAGCTGTAAGCCTGCTGCGGCCGACTACATAACGTCTAGCCGTCAGCGCCGCTGCGTAAGGTCCGCGCATGCGGCTGGGCGGACCCGAGAACTACTACGAAGATCGAGACGTCCCGCACGCTGCACAAGGGGACATCTACGACGGGATTCCGTTTGCGCATGCGACTGTCGTCACGCCTGAGTTCGAGGCAGCAGGCGCAAGGAAACGCACCTCCGGTATCGAGCCTGCGGAAGGCACAATTGTGCCCCTCATAGGCCCCGGGATCCTCCTTCATTACACCTGCGGGATCACGGCTCAGCCGCCTGGGACTGAGGGCTACTCCCACGAGTTTCGCCTGATGGCACCGATCATTAGCCTCCGAGATCTGAAGGCTCGTTTTCAGATGGGCAACAACGAGCTACGGAAGATCCGCGACGGGCGAACCATTCAAGGGTTCATGTACTTGCCCCAGACCGAGCTTCTCGTCCTTGACGATCCGTCCGAACCCGAAGGCGAATGGACTGGGCATGCAGCTGCCCTCATCTATCGACCAACCCTGGTGTCTCAGGCTGTTCTCGACCGCCGCCCACGACTACACCAACTGACCGGTCCCGCGATCAAGATCCTCGACGCCTATGTCATCCACACCTTCTCGCCGAACGACTTCCGGGCCGATGACCTAGCTGAACCCGACCTCTCGAACGGCTGGTCTGACGGCAGTTAGGGCACGTGGCGAACGATCGCTTCGCCGGTCGGAGTTGACCTGAGCCCGCGATCGAGTCGGCGACATAGCGCTGGTTGTTGTTGAGCGGACTCCTGACGGCTCCGTCAGGGTGACGGGAGCCGTGATTCGGCTTCGTCAGGTGTGTTGGCGAGTCGCGATCTCTTCTTCGCACACGAACGGAGGGGATTCTTTGGACTGCGCGGCTCGTGCTCTCATCCGGCCGGCTTGCCGACCCCTGCGGGGTCGGTCGCGTCGCGACGATCGCCGTCGCCTTCCTTCAGTGGCTCTCGTCGCGGTACTTGCGATTTGGCGACGGCCGTCCAGCCCGTCACCAAATCGCAAGTCTTTGACATCCCGGACCGAGGCCAATCGCTCGAACTATCGAACGGGCATTCCGAGCTGACGACCGACGTGGTGAGCTCCTAGCGCCGAACGCCTCGCTTCGCCCGAGTCCGGCCTCGTGCGGTCTGTTCCGCGGACCAGCGCTCGATCTCTGGCCGGAGCCAGAGCTTGGGCCGCCCGCGGCCGAGATCGACCACCGGGCGCGGCATATCGGCGTAGCGCCGCTGGTAGACGCTGACCGCGTTCGGGTGGCCAAGGCCGAGGATCTCGGCGACATCCCGTGCGTCGACGAGGTCCTCAGTAGCGACTGTCGGCGACATCTGAGCTCGAGCCTACTCCGCGGATTCGGATCCGTCCGACCGCGCTGCTAGTTTTACGGTCCCAACCAACAGAGCGGCCCCGGCGGTGCGTGCAACACCCCGGGGCCCGGCCGAGACCGTCAAGGAGGTCCCGACATGCAGCACCATACGTCACTCCAGCTCGACCAACTCGCCGGTAGGGCGACCATCACGATCGAGCAGACCGCGAGGCTCCTCGGGCTTGGACGGACCGCCGCCTACGACGCCGCTCGCCGCGGCGAGCTGCCGACGCGGCGGCTCGGGCGGCGTCTGCTTGTGCCCGTTCCCGCTCTTCTCACGTGGCTGGAGGCGAGCTGATGCAGGGCCACATCCACAAGCGAGTGCACACCGGCAAGAACGGCAAGCAGACGACTCGCTGGTACGTCGTCGTCGACGTCGGGCACCGATGCCGATGGACGCCGGCGGCAGAAGTGGCACGGCGGTTTCCGGACGCGGCGGGAGGCCGAGATCGCTCGGGCGAAGCTCGTCGACGATCTCCACACCGGCTCGTACGTCATGCCGGGCCGGCTGACGTTCGCCGAATGGGTTCGCGACAGCTGGCTTCCGATGACTGAGAGCCGGGTCAAGCCGACGACGTTCCACTCCTACCAGCGCAACATGGAGATCCACGTGCTGCCGGTCATCGGCTCTCGGCCGCTGCAGCAGCTGACGCCGCTGATGCTGAACGCGATGTACGCGAGGCTTCAAGCTGAAGGGAGCGGCCACGGGCCGCTCAGCGCAAAGACGGTCAGGTACATCCACACGATCGATCCACAAAGCGCTGGAGGACGCGGTCGACGCGGGCCTCGTCGCCAGGAACGTCGCCGATCGCGCCAAGCCGCCTCGCCCGTCGCGTCGGTCGACGCGGCAGGTCGGCTCATGGGAGCCGAGCGAGCTCGCTCGATTCCTTGAGTCGGTCCAGCGGCACACGGCTTGAGGCCGTCTGGCGGCTCGCCGCGATGACCGGCATGCGCCGAGGCGAGATCCTCGGCCTGCGGTGGGCAGACGTCGACCTCGAAGCAGCGCGCCTCTCGGTCCGCCACGCCGTCGTCGCCGTGGCATACGAGGTCATCGAGTCGACGCCGAAGAGCCACAACGCCCGAGTGATCGATCTGGACGACGAGACCGTCGACCTGCTTCGCGCGCATCATCGGCAGCAGCGAGCGGAGCGGGCCGAATGGGGCGATCGACTACGAGGACCACGATCTCGTCGTCGCAAGGGAGAACGGCACCCCGATCCACCCGCACTCGTTCAGCCAGACGTTCGACAGCATCGTGACACGCTGCCGGGGTCCGGCCGATCCGGCTACACGATCTCCGCCACACCCACGCGACGCTTGCGCTGAAGGCGGGCGTGCCGGTCAAGGTCATAAGCGAGCGGCTCGGTCACGAGTCGCCCGCGTTCACGCTCAAGCAGTACGCCCACGTCATCCCAGGCATGCAGGCGGCGGCGGCTGCTGTCGTGGCTGAACTTGTACGCGCCGGAACCGTGCGCGATCGTGATGCCGCCTAGCGCCTTCTCGGACCCGCCGCCGTCGCCGATCATGGCGCCGGCGGCCGGTGCCGCTCAAGTGTTCCCCACCGACGGATCACTCGCCAGAGGGCGGCTGCCCGGTCTTGTCCAACAGCGGCTCGGTCGGACGAGGCCCGGCCCTCTCTCCACCGATTTTGCGACCGCGCTGCAGCGCATGCCGACGTCCTGTGGCGATGTCGGACGGCGTGATCGGTGCAGCGTGATCTTGCACTAGATCCAGCCAACTCACAAGAACCGGGCCCCCAGGGACGCGCGAACTCGCGAGTAAGTCGGTCAGCGGAAGTTCACAGAGCCAACTTGGTTGCTCGTCGATGGGGATGAGTCGGCACATGAGACCCGGCACAGTCGAAGGGCTCGGATGACCAGTCATTTGCAGGTCTTGCTCATCGACGATTATCCATGGGCCGTGCCGCTCGAAGACGGCGGCGCGTTCAGGGCCGCGTAGCAGTATGAGCGGAGCCGCGAACTCCTCCGCCCGAAAAGCGGCTTCCCCATCAGTGTCTCGAAGCGGAGCAACGTACTGCCCGGTCTTTTCGGTCCATTGCCAGTGGAGTTGATCCGGTACCCAACCGACGAGAACTTGAGTGTCGGCCGGAGGCCGGTCAAGGAAGCTCACCGGGCCTCGGTCGGAGCCGGCCGATCCGTGGAGGATTCTGGACTGCCAAAACCGCCTGCGCTCCTCGGCAGTCGCCTGGTCTGCCGCGTGCAACAACAGGTCGTCTAAGAAGCGGCGTAGGGCCACCGGGCCCGAGTCATCTCCTGGTCGTAGCGGAAACGCTCCCAGGCCGGGGATCAGCTCGACGTACTCGCGGAAGCTACGTGGCGCCGTGGTGCCTGGAAACAGAACGTACGCACCGGCACTGCGACGGATCGCGTCTCGGTAGGCGTGCATCTTGAGTAGGTCATCGCGCCTGCTGACGCCCACCCTCTCTTCTTCCTCATCCTCGAGCGCGGTTCCCTCTTCGGCTTCGGGGCGGACTCGGTCGAATTGGGAGCTCGTCCAGTCCAGCTTGTACTTCGCATCGAAATGCAGCCAGACGTCCAGGTCTCGTTCACATTCAACCCGAGTTCTGCCTTGAAGAGGTCGGATCAGCACCGACGCATCGGGCACCATCGGACGCGACCAGGACCCATCGGCATCATCATCAGTTAGTCGGAACGTGCGGTTGAAGTAAAGGCTTACTTCCAGCCGTCGTCCAGCAACCGAGGTATCCCACACGAGCATCGACTGTCTCCCCCGGATCAGACCGAGTGACAACCCATCGCCATCCTTCTCAAACAATTTGAGCGGGGCGCGAGTGTCTTGGCAAGCTTTGCCGAGTACCTCAGCGAGCTTAAGAAACGTCCAGTACTCGTAAAGAGATGCCACATTGCGTTGCGAAGGGTGGATCGCATCGTCAAGATCGAGTTGCAGTCCCAGACTTGATTCGACGAGTGCGAACGTCGAGAAGATCTGCCGGTAACCCTCGCGCTTGAGAAGCACCTGATTGGACGTTGGAAGCTCTCGGAGCTGACCAATCGTTCGAAAGAGCGGCTCGGAAAGAACGTCATCGAGTGAGTCGATGACTCGACGGACGATCGTAAAACCCCGAATGGCGTACGCAGCATCGCCTCGGGGTCTCAGGATGTCCGCGACACGACTGGCGAGATCGCGCCAATGCGTCAGCGCGAACTTGACGAAGCGATTCGGCACCGTGTCGACCGTCTCCTCGGTCCGGCGACTGGAAATCGTGAGCGGAAGTGTTTCTAGAGGACCCAATCGATTCAAGGTCCGGACGCGTGGTCCCGGTCCCGTCAGCGCTCGTGCAACGTCAGCACTTGCTTTAAGCGGTCGCCCTGCCGGGCGGAACTCAGTCTCATCAGTCCACTCGCGCTGTGGTCGGTGAACCACCTCGGCGATTGCATCCTGCAGCTCCGGATCCGAGAGCCGCGCCTGCAGAATCGCGAACTGTTGATATAGGAGGCGCGGAGGTCGCGACGGCAACATGGCTGTGCTCGTAGTTGCCGGAGCGAAGCCTTGGAGTACTGCTTCCGCTGCAGTGTCTGCGATTTCGCGCAGCATGCGCTGGTACTCGCGCTCGTGCTCGAGTTTGACCGCCCTAACGAGGACCGGACCGGATCCAAGGTCTTCTCCGTGTGGAGTTCTGGCGATGATCAACACGTCGCCGACGTTCTGCTGAGTTCGTAGCCGTCCGGTCAGTCCGGACGAGTCGTCAGGATCGAACAGCTCGGACGGTTCTAACCGCACAGCGGCGACTTTCTGCACGTCGACCGTGTATCGGTACGACGAGGCCTCACGAAGCTGGATCGGCGGCTCAAAACGGCCGCGTGTGGGATCGTGACTTCTGTCGGCAGGCACGGCGGCGGTGGTCGTCGGTAATGCGGCGATTGAAATGATTCCCACGCTCTCGCCCTTGGCGTCACGGAGCGTCACGAGCGCCGTTGTGGGCACGTCGATGCTCACTCCGTAAAGCTCACGAACTGGTTCGCCTCGAGGGATTTGAGCATCCGCTGAAGCTTTGCGGCAGTTCGCGGCAATCGCGGACGCTGCGCGGGCGCTTCCTTAGGTTCCGCCTCGTCCAAGCCGGACCAGCTCATGAGAGACCGCAGCACAGGCTCGAGCCGACGCCGCGACCCGTGAAGCCGCGGAAGCAGCTTCTCCATAGCGATCAGATCAAGGATCTCGTTCAAGTCGTCACGTCCGGTGCCTGAATAGACCGCGGCAAACCGAAGCGACTCGACCATGACCCGGAACCCAAATTCGTGTCCTGACTCAGCGAGCAATTTGTGCACTTCTTGAAGCTCGGCAACAACCTGGTCGCGATCGGCGTGTGCATGAGCCTCATGCCATTTGTCATCTCGACTGATTGCAAGCAATGACCGCAACACGGCTGGCTCTGCCGCTGTAACGCCCGACGGCCGCCTTATGTCATGACCCAGCTCCTCGGTGGTCACGCGGAACTCGAACACGAACGCTCGGTCGAGGACCTTCGGCGAAAACATGTAGGTCGTTTCGTCGATGTTGACGGTCCCGATCACCCACAGATTCCGGGGGATCGCGAGATACTCCGGCGCGCCTGGTCGAATTCTCCAGGTGACCTGTCCGTCGCTTAGCTCCGGAAGCAGATTCGGGAGGATCGGCTCTCTCGACTCTGCGGCGGACAGATAGTCCGAGAAGTACCGCTCGACGTGCGCAAGGTTCATCTCGTCGAGGATCATGAGGTAGGGGCGATCGAGATCGACAGCCGCGCGGAGCATGAACTCCAGCGGCTTCGGAACGAACCAGCCGACTCGGCCGTCCGAGGACCGCGGCTGCAACGCATCCTCGTACCCGAAGAGAGCTTCTGGACCGGTCCAGTCTGGGCGAACCGCGACCACGAGGTGACGAGCTGCGCTTCCTGCCGCGCCGAACCAATCTCCAAGTCGCAGGGCGAGCTGGGTCTTGCCCGAACCAGACAGACCGGTGAAGATCGCGAACGGTTTCGCAATCAGTGCCGCCAGACATGCTCTTGGACGTTCCTCCGGAAGTACGAGTCCGGATGTCGCGATCGCAGCGTCGAACGCGGATGCAATCTCAGGCAGCTCCACCCTCGACAGGTCGACCTCGGTGCCGAGGGCTTGCTCCAGGAGTGGCGAACCATCGATTGGCGCTAAGTAACCGTGTCCCCGATTAATCGCAGACATGCGGAGCTTCTCGGCCGCAACGGTCGACAGCTCCTCCCCGGTTCCCAACGGGATGTTTTCGTAGTGCCCTAGGCGGTCGAATGTGAATCGATGGGGATAGCTCCGACCATTCCGGCCTTCGTCCGGCCAGACCGGCGACGCGTCGACGAACGCACCTCGTGTCACGCGCCCCAAGACAATCGAGCGAACGCGGTGATTCGTCCACGCGTCGGGCGCAACACGAGGACTGCCTCCCGTGTAGCCGGAGGCAAAGACCACGAGGTCGCCGACTCGTACCGCCGGCAGGTCGGCAGGACTCGCAGGAAAGCCCCACACGCCGTGCTCGAGACCGACGCGAAGGTTTGTCTCCGATCCGGTACCGACGTAGATCAAGAATGCGTTCGGCCGATCTCCGCCAGGCTGAACCGCTGTATCGGCTCGGGTGTCGATATAGCGATCGCACGCTGTGAGAACCGCGTCCAGGTCGGCGAGGATTTGCTCGTCGCCCGGTACACGTCCCTTTTCGTAAAGCTTGTGAGCAATGACGCTGACCTCGTAGTCGCGTCCGAGCGGGGCGTCCGTCCTGAGGTCCATCGTCTTCTCCAGCGCAAATCCAGCTGCTCCCAGCTCGGGAGATTGCCTGTGGATCTCGAAGGCAACGGAATCGAGATGCGCGGTCATCCCGCCCCGTCCGAGCCTGTTCCGCGGCTCGGTCACGCCCTGCGCGATTGTCATATAGACGCCAGTGAGATCCTCGCGGAACAGCAGCACCGGGTAGGCGCCCTTCTGCGTCGTGCGAGTTTCACGAGCGTCGAGGAAAGAGATCCAAGGAACCCGAGCCCAATTACCTCGGCCCGCTGACCAGACCGCCGAAACGGTTGGGCGCGAGGCGACCGGCGTCGAGGTGTTGAAGGCGTCTCTGAGGCGCTCGAACGTTCCCCAGACCGCGGCGGTGGCGCCGAACTGACCAGAGCGCGCCGAACCGTATTCGCTGAGGATCTCCTCGATCCCCTCGCGGAGGTCCAGCTGCTGCGATGACCCAGTACTAGGGCTCGTGCCGGCGATCGAGCGGACTGCAAAGCCAAGGCGCTCAAGCACTCCTCGCGTCTCGTCCCCGCCGCTGAAGTCTTGAGGGGTAAGGCGCTCCACCCCATTGAACTGGTAGCTATATGCCGCGCCGAGCAAAGCTTTCGAGTCGTACTGCCGATCGTCCTCGACCACCACGTACTCGCGCGAAGGGCCGAACCCGTACTTCTCCAGGAACGCCTCCCGACCGATCTCGTCGAACTCAGCGATCGCTGCCAGGACGGCTTCGCGTGACGTTACATCCCTTGCTCGTGGCATCTCCCTAGTGGCACGCTATCCGAGACCGCGGCGTCGCGCGGGCTCGTCTGCGCTCGCGGCCTAATCGATATGTCTCTCGACCTCTTCCGAGCTAACAGGATGGCTCCGGAGAAAGGCTTCGATTGTTGGATCAGAGATGCCGTACCACCCCTCAAATCGGAAGCCCTCAGCTGTCGCACGCCTGTCGAGGACGCGAAGGGCGAGCGCGAGTTCGTCGTCGGAGCCGGGGTATAGCGATTGCCTCATCTCGGGATCCTTGATGAGAAGCGTGAACGCAGGCTCGACACGTTCTGCAAGGAAGCGCGCGAAATTCGTATAAAAAACCCTGCTGCTATTCGTTCTCGCGTCACCCATCGCCACTAGCGCCGCCAACGCGTCGAACTGGCAGACACGCGTTAGCAACGCGTCGCTGTCGCCGCCAAACTCTTCGCTAACAGTGGATATGGCTTGTGCTGCCTCCACAGCGAGCGTGATGAGAGAAAGATCAACCGTCTGGCCGTTGTCTTGGCGTCTCAGTAGCCCGGCACGCGATGTCATGATCAGACCGTGACGCAATGCATACGGGTAATAGCGTGCATCGCGTCCTTCGTTGGGAATCAATGCAACACCCCGGACCGTCGTCCAGTCGCGTGCATCCACTGCGATGCCTCCTACAACGAGGAGTCGTTGGATTAGGAGCAACCACAGTGACTCAGCTCGCATCAGAACCTCGCTCCGGCGATCACCGGCGACTGTGTACACGCAGTTGTAGGACCTCCCGAATCCGTCGAGCATTAGACGAACCGCTTCGCCAAAGCCAGCTGTCAAGGCCATGCTCGTCAGAGCGGTTGCCCGATTTAGCACTGGCTCAAGTTGATTCGGTTCGTTAGACGCCAGGATCCGGCGGACGTCGACTGGCAGACGTCGCGAGAGAAGGCGGATCGAAGCTGCCTCGCCTTGCCGGAGTTCATGCCGAGCGCGGCTCAACAGGACGGTTTCGTCATCAAGCCAGGTGAGCTCGGGTGCATACGCCGCCGTTGACGCGCGGGGGATTTCAGAGCGGCGCGTCAGTTCTTCATCGACCGGACGGGACGATGGCTGGTCTTGCGCGTCCGATCGCCCGGCTGTCTGTCCGTCTCGTCGTGAGCCAACTGGACGCGCCCAGAACGCCGCCGTGTCAACTCGGTTGGGGTCAATGGCTTGCGCAATCCGATCAACGACCGTCTCCAGCCCCTCGGTTGAGCTGACTGCCACCCGGTCAGCGAGCGTCGGTGAATACGCAGCGACCAGCTCGTGGTCCACGTTATGCCATATCGGCAGGATCCGCCTCTCACCACGCTGCGTTTCGAGCGCGGTGAGAGCGTCGAGCTCGCGCTGTGGCCATTCCTTCGCGAAGAATGTAGGGCTCAAGATTACGACGCCGAATCGTGAGATAGCCAAGCCTCGATCGATCTCACGGCGAAGGCTGTCACCCAGTCGAAGAGCGAACTCGTCGAACCACACCGAATAGCCGCGTCGTTGAAGCTCGTTCGCAAGAGGCCTGGCGATCGCCTCCTTGTCTTCGGTTGCATGCGAGATGAAGATGTCGCGTTCGTCGAGAGCAGCTAGATCGGTCAGGTCGTAGCCCATGGCGGCGAGAATGCGTCGCAGCGTCGAGAAGACGACGTCGTGCCGGCCTAGCTCGATCCGGGAAAGACTCTGAGCAGTTATCCCGGCTCGCTCAGCGACCTCCTTAGCTGAAAGCTTCCTGGCAAGTCGTAGCTGACGGAGCCGTCGTCCTACTCTTCGAGCCTCGCCATCGGCGCTTTGTGCGAGGTGCTCCGCGAACTCGTCATCGGTCAGCGATCTGATCGCCAGCCATGGGATCGCGATGCGCTCGTCGGTAGGAGAGATCAGTTCGAGCTCGAAGTCGCCAACGTGGAGCGCGACATGAGCGGGATCAATGCTGGCTGGCGCGACCTGGCCAACATCCAAGCGCACAACGTCGCCGTTCGCGAATGAAACCTCCAGCTGACGCCCAACGAGGTTCGCGTCGGTGATCGCCTGATACTCCCGCGTGTCCCACGGCCTCGCGCTCATCGCGTCACCGGCCTACGTGCGTTTTGCTCAGTCCATGCGTCGCAAACGGCATCTACACGTCGGGCAAGGAACTCGAGAGCGCCCGGAGGAGCGGAGCCCGCGAGTATTCGAAGCGTAGGCAGGCTCACTACGGCGTCTCCATCAGGGGAACGCACGTGGCAATGCGGAAGATGATGGCGCGCGCCGCTCTCGGCATAAACGTGAACGCTGAATCTCGCGTGTGTGAGGACCCGAGGCAGGACGCCACTCCTAAACGTTTGCGTTCATAAGCCACAGGTAGTATACGCCTATCTTGCTCTCTACGCATAGCTCCATCATATGAAAGCCCGCGGGAGAATCGGTTTAGCCGCGGTATCGAAACCTGTCTTTCTTCCATTCCACCGATTCCGGCTTCGCCCGTGATGCCGGCAAGGCGCGGCCTTGGATGCCCGCTGGTCGGCGCCAAGCACCGCCACGACCGCCGTCGAACTAGCCGCGGGCTCTTGCCCGGTCGATCGGGCTCATAAGGAGCCGAAGTACCGGCCGGTCGGCGATCCCACACACGTGAGGTCTTCTGCGGGCAGGTCCCCGAGGTTCAGCATGCCCTTCTCGACCCGGACGATGCCAGGGAAGGGCCGTAGAGATGGACACGCTGGCCACCTATGTCTCTGGGGCTTATGCCGACGCATCGATATCCGACCAGGGGTCGTCTCAATCAATGGCAGCCGCTACCCCACGCGCTTGTCCGAGAGATCAGATCGGAGCAGGAATCGCCGCCCGGCCGGACGTTTGACATTCGTTTGACAAGACCTTAACCATCAAGACCCCCGATCTCTCGGAGGTCTCGATTTCCAGGAGTTTCTCAGTAGCGGGGGCGGGATTCGAACCCGCGACCTTCGGGTTATGAGCCCGACGAGCTACCAGACTGCTCCACCCCGCGGCGGAAAGCTCATTTTAGCCCACAGCGGAGCTCAATTGTGGTCAGTTGCCGAATTGCATTGACCTCCGGACTCCGCTGGACATAAAGAGCGGGCGCAGAGGCGAATTTGGCGCTCTGTCGTTGCAAAGTGGCGACGTCTATGTCTTGTTCCGTTTCAGTGGTTCGCAGCATCATCCGGCCATGGCTGTCTCGCCCGACATGAAGTTGAAGGCGGAGCGAAGGCTGCGCCAGCTGCTCTCGGAGGACGGCTTTGCGCAACCGGAAGAGGTGGAGTACGGGACGAGCTCGGTCAGGCTCATCTGGCACTCTGTCAACAAGTCGATCGTCGTCGACGTCAACGAGCACGGCGAGGTGGGCAGGAGCCGCGCGGGACCGCCTCCCTCAGCATCGAAGAGCACGCCCCCGCGCTCGAACGGTGCGATCCGGCGACAGCAGCGACTGGCGACGCTCCAGCAGAAGAAAGCCGCAGAGCATGACGCCCGAGCGATGCTCGAGGACCACGGCGTGCCGCAGCCGGACGAGGTCGAATACGGCCACAGCTGCGTCCGCCTGCTCTGGCGCGAGGAGCGGGTGGCCATGGTGATCGACCTCGCCGAGCCTCCCTCGGAACAGGCGCTGTCCGACCGCGCACCGGGCACCGACCTGGCCCCAACGGAGTTTCGCCGTCCGCGCCCCGGGTAGCTGAACACAAACCTCGCCCACTGCTTCGGGCCGTCCCGGCCAAGGATGGAGTGGGTGATCCTCGGAGGGAGGTAGTTATGTCTACAGGCCTAATCGTCGCGATCGTCGTCGTGGTCGTGATCGTCCTGATTGGAATTTTCCTGGTCGCGCGCCTTCGCGCCGGCCGCCAAGAGCGTGAGCTTAAGCGCCGCCGCGAGGCTGCCGCGGGGCAGCATCGCGAAGTGGCCGAAGCCAGCTCAGAGCGTGCGCAGGCCGCCGAGCAGCACGCCCGGACGGCCGAGCTTGAGGCGCAGCGCGAGCGTGCCGAGGCAGAGCTCCACAGCCAGCGCGCGCAGCTTCACGAACAGGGTCTTGCCGATCACGAGCTGGGCCGGGAGGACGAGCGCGGCGAATACGCAGGTAGCACCGCGGCGGCCGACCGTGACGATGCCGAGCGCGGCACCGAAGCCGGTCGAACCGACCGCGAGTAGCCAATCCCGATAGCCGCACGCGGCGGCCGGGACAAGCGCAGCGCCGGTCGCCGCCACCTCGATCCGGGTAGCACCCGGAGATGGCCGCCGATCGCACTCGCGTCGAGGTCGCCTTCGTGCTCGGCGGGGGCGGCGTCCTCGGCGCGCACGAGGTCGGGATGCTTCGCGCCCTCGCCGAGCACTCGATCCGGCCGGAGCTCGTGCTCGGCACGTCGATCGGAGCCGTCAACGGGGCGTTCTTCGCCGCGGATCCGACCGTCGAGGGTGTCGAGCGCCTCGGCCGCCTCTGGAACGAGGCGAACAACCGAGAGCTCTTCGGCGCCGCGCCCCTCCGGCGGCTCACCACGCTCGCGCGAACCGGGACCCACCTGCAGCCGCTCGACGAGCTGCGAGACCGGCTCGCGCAGGACCTCCCGGTGGAGCGGATCGAGGACCTCGAGCTCCCGTTCCAGTGCGTCGCCGCCTCGATCGAGCGGGCCGCCGAGCACTGGTTCGAGACGGGCAGCCTCGCCGACATTGTGCTCGCCTCGTGCGCCGTCCCGGGCGTCCTGCCGCCTGTTCGGATCGGCGACGAGCACTTCATCGACGGCGGCATCGTCAACTCGATCCCGGTCGGCCGCGCCGTAACCCTCGGTGCGAAGAAGATCTATGTCCTCCAGGTCGGGCGCCTCGAGACGCCGCTGCGGCCCCCCCGCTGGCCCTGGGACGTCGGGCTCGTGGCGTTTGAGGTGGCGCGCCGCCATCGGTTCGCGTCCGACCTGAACTCGCTGCCCGAGCACGTCGAGCTGCACGTGATGCCGACCGGAGGCTCGGCGGCGCCGGCGTACAACAACCTCACGGCGCAGCTTCGCGTCCGCCGGATGGCCCGTACCGTCCAGCAGCAGATCGAGACCGCGTACGAGGCGTCGAGCCGCTACCTCGAGGAGCGGTGATACCGCCCGCCCCGATCCGCCGCCCGCTGACCATCAGCCTCTGGCTGGTGCTCTCGGTCATCGCGCTGGTGCTCTCGCCGGTGCTGATCGGGGTCGCCGCGGTCGTGAGCGCGGTCACGCGGCGGCCGCGGGCGCTGATCGTCGCGCGCCTGGTCGTGGCCTACTTCGCGCACGAACTCGCGGTGATGGTCGCGTGCGGCGCGCTCTGGCTGGCGAGCGGCGCCGGCGTTCGGATCAGATCGCAGCGCTTTCAGCACCTCCACTACCGGCTGCTGCGGTGGTTCGCCCACGGGCTCACGAGCAAGGCGCTCGAGCTGCTCGACATCGAGGTCGCGCCCGAGCCCTCCGAGGAGGCGACCCGGGCTCTGGCCGACGAGGGACCGCTGCTCTTCTTCAGCCGCCACGCCGGTCCCGGCGACACGTTCCTGCTCACCGATCAGCTGCTCTCGCGCTTCGACCGCCTACCGAGGGTGGTCTTCAAGCAGGAGCTCGCGATCGACCCGAGCGTCGACCTGATCGGTCATCGTCTCCCCCATGCCGTGCTCGACATCTCCGACCGGGAGGAATGCGAGGCGCAGATCGCCGAGGTCACGGCCGGGCTTGACCGCCGCGGAGTGCTGCTCCTGTTCCCGGAGGGCGGCAACTTCACCGCGGAGCGTCGCCGCGGTGCGCTTCGCACGCTCCGGTGCAAGGGCATGCGGCGCGAGGCGGCCAAGGCGGAGCAGATGACGAACGTGCTTCCGCCCCGGCCGACCGGCGCGCTCATCGCGCTGAGAAGCAACCCCGCCGCCGGCGTGATCTTTGCCGCCCACACCGGCCTCGGGCTCGCCGCATATCCGAGCGATCTCTGGCGCGACATGCCGATCGGCCGGACGCTGCGCACCCGCATGTGGCTGGTCCCCGCCGACGAGCGCCCGACGGATCCAGAGGCCCAGGTGGAGTGGCTCTACGGCTGGTGGAAGCGACTCGACGAGTGGATCGAGGGCCGCTCCGCCGCCCAGCCCGGGACACCGCAGGAAGCCGATCCCTCGCGGCCGTGAGGTCCCTGGCAGCCCAAATCACGGTCGGTTCGCCCGCCGACGGCGCCTGGACCGCGCAGAGTCGACCTATGGGCGCCCGGACCCAGCGCAGAGTTGGCCTAGACCGGTTACAGAGATGGAACGTCCGTGTCTTGATCCGTGACAGGCCGACCCCGCAAGATCTGAGCGTGGCCACTCTCGAGCAAAAGATCGCGGCGGAGCGGGACACGGCCGCTCTCCTGGAGCAACGCGGCCTGCCCGAGCCCGACGACGTGGAGTACGCCCGCACGTGTATCCGCCTCATCTGGTGGGACCCGAAGACAGCGCTGATCGTCCCGATAGATCCGCCTCCCCCCGGCTCGGCGTTCGGCAAGGACCTTCGAGACCTCGATGCTCTGCGCAGCAGAGGCCACGTCGGCGGCGAACTCGATCCGGACGGACCAAACATTCCCATAGACGGCCCGGGTCACCTGCCCGCGCGACGCACCGATCGCGCCAGACCCGGTCCGGCCACACACGGAGCACTCGGAGCAGCCCAACGACCAACGCCTAACTCCTCAGATTCACACGGGCACGCCCGGTACCCTCTGCGAGGTTGCGGAGGCTGGGATTTCTGTCAGGGGCAGGCCGGGGGTTGCACCGGCTCCGGTCTCCGCTCGCGGTCGCGGTCGTCCTCGCGGCCGCCGCGGCCCTCTTGGCCCGCGAACCGGCGATCGCCGGGCTCGTCACGGCGCCCCCACCCAGGCCGGCGCGAGTCATCGGGCTGAGCGCGCCCGAGCGACGAGCGATCACGCTCACGTCGCTCAGCGCGGCGGGTGACGACTCGCTGGGGCTGATCGTGACGGCAGGGTTCGCGGGCGACGTCGGCGCCCACCTCGGGCAGGGTGGGCTCGAGCACGGCCTGCTCGCGCTGACGCTGCTCAGCTCCGGCTCCCCGCGTCCCGCGGGGCGGCTCCTGAGCGAAGGCGGAGGCTCAACGCCGACCCGGCTGATGCTGCTCGAGCGTCGCGGCAGGCACACGGGCGTCACGTACCGGACGTTCAACCTCTTCAGCCCGGACCACACCGTGCGTACGGCCGGCGCCCGCGGCGTCCAGGTGATCCGCGATCGCCAAGAGGTCGTGTTCCACGTCCCGGCAGCGGACCTCGCCGGCGTGAACAGGATCAGGCTCGAGGTCTTCGTCAACCCTCCCAAGCCGGTCGAGCACTCCACGATCGGCGTGGACACGAAGAAGCTCAGCTGCGGCCAGCTCGCGTCGCTTCACCGCAGCCTGGCGGGTCTCGGTTCCCGGCTCGAGGGCGAGCTCCGGGCGCAGCGGCATGCCGACGCCGTTCTCGGCGCCGCACTCGACCGAGGTCGGCTTACCGACGCACTGGTTGAGACCGCAGCGCGGCTCGCGCGGCTCGACGGCGAGATCGTGAGCGTGACCCAGGTGCTCGACCGAGCTGATGCCCTGATCAAGGCGTGCGCCTCGCCGCCGCCCCCGACCCAGACCACGCCCACGCAGACGACGCTGCAAACGACACCCGCGCCGCCGTCACCACCGCCACCGCCGCCATCCCCGGTCCAGGTCATCCAGACGGATCCGGGGCTGTCACAGCAGATGGCGCCGCAGCCGGGCCTCACCCGCTCGAGCACTCCACCAACGGGCGTCCCCGTCATCGACGTCAACGACCAGCTTCGGTATCAGCGGTTCTCGGGAATCGGCGCCGCGATGACCGACAGCTCGGCGTGGCTGATCCAGGACGGGCTCTCCGCGAGTGATCGCCTCACGCTGCTGCAGAACCTGTTCGGCGCGTCGGGGATCGACCTGAACTTCCTACGGGTGCCGATGGGGGCGTCGGACTTCACGGCCACCCCGCCGCCGTACACCTACGACGACGTGCCATCGGGCCAGACCGACCCGACCCTGTCGCAGTTCTCGATCGAGCACGACCTGTCCTACATCATCCCGGCGCTCCAACTCGCTCGGGGCGTCAACCCCGGGCTCGAGATCCTCGCGAACCCGTGGAGCCCCCCGGCCTGGATGAAGGCCAACGACTCGCTCGACAACAGCAACGACAAGGGCACGCTGCTGACCAGCTCGTACGGGCCGCTCGCGAGCTACTTCGTCAAGGTGATCCAGGCCTACCAGAACGCCGGCGTCTCGATCGACGCGATCACGCCCCAGAACGAGCCGCGGACCCCGCCGGGGGCGGGAACCTCATATCCCGGTCTCACGCTGCCGGACACCGCCGAGGCGAGTTTCATCTCCGCATACCTCGCCCCCGCGCTGCAGGCGGCCCACCTCTCGACGAAGATCTACGGCAACGACCTCAGCTGGGACCAGCTCTCGGATGCGAGCGGGCTAACGACGAGCTCGGCGCTTAGCGACCTGAGCGGAATCGCCTGGCACTGCTACTTCGGCTCGCCGACGGTCATGAGCCAGCTTCACCAGGCGGCCCCGGGACTCGACCAGATCGAGGACGAATGCTCTCCAGAGCTCAGGAACTTCGGAACCCCCGAGCTCCTGATCTCGACGCTGCGGAACTGGGCCAGCGTGGTCGCGCTGTGGAACGTCGCGCTCGATCCAAGCGGCGGCCCCAAGGGGACCAACAACGGCTGCCCCGGCTGCACCGGCGTCGTCACGATCGACAGCTCGGCGCACACCGTCACCTACAGCAACGAGTACTACGAGCTCGGGCAGGTGAGCGCGTTCGTGTCGCCGGGCGCCACGCGGGTCGACTCGCAGAACTTCGTCACCTACGGCCTCAACGGCTCCAACATCCTCACCGTGAGCTCGGGGCTCGACGACGTCGCGTTCGTCAATCCAGACGGATCGCACGTCCTGGTCGCGTACGACAACTCGACCGCGCCGATCTCATTCGGCGTGCAAGCGAACGGCGAGTACTTCACGTACACGATCCCCTCGAAGGCGATGACGACGTTCGTCTGGAAGTAAGTAGCCGCCGGGGGACCGAACCGCTACGGCTCGACGAGCGGCGTCGCGCCGCGCAGCACGGCGTCCAGCAGGCCCGGGAAGCGTCCCTCCACATCGTTGCGCCGCAGCGAGTTCACCCGCTTGGTCCCGACCACCCGCTGGCGGATCAGCCCCGCCTCGCGGAGCACCTTGAAGTGATGCGTGCACGTCGACTTGACGATCGGCAGGTTGAAGCTGTTGCAGGTGTGCTCGCCGCCGTCGGCCGCGAGCTGCGCGACGATCCGCAGCCGCATCGGATCGCTCAGCGCGTGGAGCACGGCGGCCAGCTCGATCCCGGCCAGCTCCGGATGTAGGAGCGGCTCGGTCCCGGCTTGGGCGGCCTCGCTCTCGCGGCCAACAAGGTCTGTGCTCAACGTACCCATTCTCTCCCTGATTGTACGACGCCCATCGAACCTTGATAATATGTTCGAAAGTTATCGTACTCGACCCCCGGGAGGGACATGACGGAGGCCGTAACCGAGCAGCGACCGCAGACGACCCGGAGGATCGACGCGCAACCAGACGGGGCAAGCGTCGGGCACCCACACCTCACCGCCACGCTGCTGCTCTCGTGTCTGGCCCAGTTCATGGTGATCCTCGACGTCTCGGTCGTCAACGTCGCGCTCCCGGCGATCCGGACCGGGCTTCACTTCTCCGAGGAGAACCTCCAGTGGGTGGTCAACGCCTACACGGTCACGTTCGCGGGCTTCCTGCTGCTCGGCGGGCGCGCGGCTGATCTCCTCGGGCGCCGTCGCGTCTTCGTCTGGGGTCTGCTGCTGTTCGCGCTCGCCTCGCTGGCCGGCGGCGTCGCGCAGTCCCAGGGCGAGCTGATCGCCGCCCGCGCCGTCCAGGGCCTCGGCGGCGCCGTGATCGCGCCCGCCTCGCTCTCGATCCTCACCACCACCTTCGCCGAGGGCGCCGCACGCAACCGTGCCGTCGGCATCTGGGGCGCGATGGGCGGCGCCGGCGGCGCGGCCGGGGTGCTGCTCGGCGGGATCCTCACCGACCTTCTGAGCTGGCGCTGGATCCTCTTCATCAACGTGCCGATCGGGATCGGCGCCGCGTTCCTCGCGACGCGCTACATCATGGAGAGCCGGAGCCCCGGCCGGACCCGCAACTTCGACCTCTCGGGCGCGATCACCGCCACGGTCGGCCTCTCGCTGCTCGTGCTCGGGATCGTCCGCACCGACACGACGGGCTGGGGCTCGGCCCAGACGCTCGGCGTGATGGCGGCCGGTCTCGTGCTGCTCGCGGCGTTCGTCGCGATCGAAGGCCGCTTCGCGAACGCGCCGCTGATGCCGCTGCGGATCTATGCCTCGCGCACGCTGACCGCCGCAAACATCGTGATCTTCCTGGTCGGCGCGGCGGTCTTCGCGATGTGGTTCTTCCTCTCGCTCTACCTCCAGCAGGTGCTCGGCTACTCGCCGATCAAGGCAGGGCTGTCGTTCCTGCCGATGACCCTCTGCATCGTCGCCGGCTCGACGTTCGCGTCGCGCGCGGTGACCCGAGTCGGCGCCAAGCGCCTGCTGATCGTGGGGATGGTCTTCCAGGCCGCGGGCCTGATCTGGTTCACCGACATCACGGCCAGCGGCGGCTACCTCGCCGAGGTGCTGGTGCCCTCGCTGCTCGTCGCGACCGGGATCGGGCTGGCGTTCGTCCCCGCCACGATCGCCGCCGTCGCCGGGGTCGCGCCCCAGGAGGCCGGCCTGGCCTCGGGGCTCGTCAACACCTCGCGGCTGGTCGGCGGCGCGCTCGGCCTCGCGATCCTCGCGGCGCTGGCGACGGCGCGTACGAACAGCGACGTCAAGGCCGCGGGCGCCCACGTCACCACGCGCGTGGTGCACGCCGCGCTGACGAGCGGCTTCCGGCTCGCGTTCATCGTGGCCGCGGCGTTCGCGGCGGTGGGAGCGGTGGTCGCCGCGTTCGGGCTGCCCCGGATCCGCGCCCGCGCCCCACACAGAGCGCAGCGGTCGAAGCCGCGTAGACCCCGCCCTCGGCACGGCGTAGATCGGCAAGAATCCGGGCCCAGTGGCCCGCTGCTTTGTAACCCGCCTGCTACCGGGCTCGGCGCTCGGACGGCTCGAGCGAGCGCACGAGGTGGAGGTGTGGCCCGAGCGACTCCCGCCGAGCCGTGAGGAGCTGTCATACCGGGTGCGCGACGTCGAGGGCCTGTTGTGCCTGCTGACCGACCGGATCGACGCCGAGCTGCTCGCCCATGCCCCCAACCTGACGGTGATCGCCAACTACGCGGTCGGCTATGACAACGTCGACGTCGCCGCCGCCACCGAGCGCGGAATAGCGGTCGGCAACACTCCCGACGTGCTGACCGACGCCACCGCCGACCTCGCGTTCGCGCTGATGCTGGCGATCGCGCGGAGGATTCCAGACGAAGCGGCCGCCGTCCGAGGCGGACGGTGGCTCCCGTGGGAGCCGGGCGAGAACCTCGGCGCCGACGTCCACGGCGCGACGCTCGGGCTGATCGGGTTCGGGCGGATCGGCCAGGCGGTCGCCAAGCGCGCCCGGGGCTTCGACATGCGCGTGCTGCACACCGACTCACGCAGCGACCAGGCCACGATCGACGAGCTGCTCGCCTCCTCCGACTTCGTCTCGCTCCACGCCCCGCTCACGCCGGCCACCCAGCACCTGATCGACGCCGGCGCGCTCGCCAAGATGAAGCCGACGGCCTATCTGATCAACACCGCCCGCGGCGGCCTCGTCGACCAGCGCGCGCTCGCCGAGGCCCTCCGCCGGGGTACGATCGCCGGCGCCGCGCTCGACGTGACCGACCCCGAGCCGCTTCCCGCCGAGGACCCCCTGCTGAGAGCCCCGAACCTGATCGTCGTCCCGCACATCGGCTCGGCCACCAAAATCACGCGTGAACGGATGGCTGACATCGCGGTCGACAATCTGATGGCGGGCCTCGACGGGCGCCCCCTCCCCCACCCGGTGACCATCTAGCGCAGATGCGGATCGCGGTCGTCGACATCGGCACCAACTCGACGCGGCTCTTGATCTGCGACGTCGAGGACGGACGCGTGACTGCCGAGCTCGAGCGGCGCACGATCATCACCCGCCTCGGCGCGGGCGTCGACGCCGACGGCCGCCTCAACGACGACGCGATGAACCGCGTCTACCAGGCGCTCGAGCAGTACCGTGAGCTGATCGACGCGCACGGCGCGGAGCGGGCGATCGCGGTCCTGACGAGCGCGGTCAGGGACGCCGCCAACGGGCGTGAGTTCGCCGCCACGGTCGAGCAGCGCTTCGGCCTCGAGCCCCACGTGCTGACCGGCGACGAGGAGGCCGGGCTCACGTTCCGCGGGGCGACCAGCGAGCGCGACCCCGACGACCCCACCCCCACGCTCGTGTTCGACATCGGCGGCGGCTCGACCGAGCTCGTGATCGGGGCCGGGCACGAGATGAGCTTCCACGTCTCGACCCAGGCCGGCGTCGTGCGCCAGACCGAGCGCCACATTCACTCGGACCCCCCGACCGAAGCCGAGCTCGGCCACCTCCGCGACGACGTCAGGGCGATCCTGACCGACGCCGTCCCCGAGGACCAGCGTCGCGCCGTCCAGCACGCGATCGGCGTCGCCGGCACCGCCACGTCACTCGCCGCGATCGCCCAGGAGCTCGACCCCTACGACCCCGCAAAGGTCCACGGCTACCGGCTCGAGCTCGAGGAGTCCGAGCGGATCCTGAAGCGCCTCGCCGCGCTCCGGCTCGACGAGCGCCGCGAGGTCCCCGGGCTTCACCCCGACCGCGCGCCGACGATCGTCGCCGGCGCGGTCATCCTGATCGAGGTCCTGAACCTGTTCGGGCTGCGCGAGGTCGAGGTCTCAGAGCACGACATCCTCCGCGGCGCCGCGCTGGGGCTCGGCGGCGACTAGGAGGACTGCCGGGCCACCCCGAGCCGCCCGCTGATGTCGGCGCACTCGGCGCAGATCGCCTCGGGCACCAGCCCGGTCCGCATCAGCACCGCGAACACCTTGCACCCCACGCAGTACGCGAGGATCGACTCGAGCCCGGCCGCCAGCACGAGCATCACCAGGAGCACATCGGCGACGAGGTGATCGCCGAGAATCAGCCCGAACACCAAGGCCAGGGTCGAGAACGCCGCGCCCATCCCCTGGGCGAAGCGCTTCGGGGGTCCCGCCACGTACTTCTTCTCGCCCAGCCGCGGCGCGACGACGTTCTGCGCAACCCGACCGAGCGGGCTGAGCGTCGGTCCCGTCAGGACCCGCGCCCAGAAGCCGTAAGCGACAGGGATCAGCAGCCAGTACGCCCCGGTCGCGAGCGTCACGATCCCGGCCACCATCACGGTCCCGGCGACGACGCGCGCCGCCTTCTCGTTGACCGGATTCGGGAATGAGAAGAGCTTGCTCACCACACGAATGCTAGGACGCGCGCGAGGTTCGCGGTACGCTTGACGCGATGCCGGGGGTGAGCGGGCGCAGCAGGAGCTTGCCGTCCGACCCCGACGGGACCGACGGGGGCCGGCTTACGGCCCGCGAACGTTACCGTCCAGAACACTGGCCAGACCAAACCTGGACGAATGTTCGATTGCGAATCGCCTGAACCCGGTGCAATATTCCGTTCGGGGTTAGGCTCGCCTAGCTCTCAACATAGGCTCGGGCGAAGCCGCAGACATCGGCGCCTCCCGCCGTCCGAGCCAATCTAACCGGCCCTTTCTGGCACGTACCCCTGCCCGTCCCGATTGGGCCAAACCTGGATCGGAAGCCGCCCGCTGAAAATGCGGGCGGTTTTCGTTTAAGGGAAGCCCGCGGCGCATGCGCCGCGGGCCCGCGCGTGCATGCACGCGCGGCGGGGGCGCGCATGCGCGCCCCCGGCACCTCTGCCGGCGGCGACCTGCCATACGATCCGGGCGTGACCGAGCTCCGGGTGCACCACCTCAACTGCGGGACGATGTGCCCGCGGGGGCGGCGCGCGATAAACGGCCACGGAGGCCTCCTGGCTCTGGGCGGGCTCGTCTGCCACGTCCTCCTGATCGAGGCGCCCCAGGGCCTGATCCTGGTGGACACCGGCTTCGGCACGCGGGATGTGCGCAACCGGGCAGATATGGATCGCCAATTCCGAACGCTGACGGGCCCGCGTTTGGATGAGGCCGAGACCGCACTGTCCCAAGTCCGCGCGCTGGGCTTCAAGCCGGCTGATGTCCGGCATATCGTGCTGACCCATCTCGACATCGACCACGGCGGGGGGCTACCTGACTTCCCGCACGCGCAGGTCCACCTCTGGGAGCGCGAGCTCCAGACGATGCAGAACCCGCCGCGTCGCGAGCGTCGGCGTTATCGGATCAGCGAGGCGCACTGGGCCCACGGCCCCAGATGGACGACGCACGAGTTCGGGGGTGACGAGTGGTTCGGGTTCGAGAGCACGCGGGTGCTGCCTGACAGCGCAGCGGAAATCTTGTTGATCCCACTGCCGGGGCACACATTCGGACACACCGGGGTCGCGGTGCGGCAGGGCGACGGGTGGCTGTTGCACTGCGGCGACGCCTACTTCTTCTGGGGCGACGTCGAGACCCCGCGCCGCTGTCCGCCGGGACTGCGTGCCTTCCAGAGTCTGGTTCAGGCCAACTCCAAGCTTCGCCACCAGAATCAGGAGCGGCTCCGCGAGCTGGCCCGGGGGCACTCGACCGAAGTGACGCTGTTCTGCTCGCACGATCCGGTCGAGTTCGACCGGATCCGGGGTTAGGCCAGGTTCGAGCGCCGCGGGTACGCGACCGAGGGGTCGGTCAGGACGTTGACGAGCGCCGGCCTGCCGGAGGCGAGCGCGCGCTCGAGCGCGGGGCGCAGCTCCTCGGGGCGGCGGACCAGCTCGCCGTGGCACCCGAGCGCCTCGGCGACCAGGTCGTAGCGGGTCTCGGGCCGGAGCTCGGCGGCGACCGAGTAGCCGTAGATCGACTCCATCGGGTGCTTCTCGAGCGCCCAGATCCCGTTGTTGCCCATCACCGCGACGACCGGGACCCCGTGGCGCGCGAGCGTGTCGAGGTCGATCCCCGAGAAGCCGAACGCGCCGTCGCCGAGCAGCAGCACTACCTGGCGCTCGGGGCGTGCGAGCTTTGCCGCGAGCGCGTAGCCGATCCCCGAGCCGAGGCATCCATACGGCCCCGGGTCGACCCAGCACCCGGGCTCGTAGGAGTCGACGACCCGGCCCGCGAAGGAGACGAAGTCGCCGCCGTCGCCGACGATGATCGCGTCGCGGTCGAGGAGCTGCCTGAGCTCCCCGTAGATCCGCATCGGGTGAAGCGGCGCGCGCGGGTCGGCCAGCTCGGGCGCCTCGGCGGCGCGCTTGTCCTGCTCGATCGCGCGCAGCGACTCGAGCCACGCGCGACGCTCACCGGCCGCCTCGCCCGCCGCGGCGCCGAGCCCGCGCAGCGCCTCGAGCGTCGCCGGGAGCGCCCCGTACAGCTCGCCGGCCACGGGCCGCGGGTGGCGGCGCTGGGGCTCCGCGACGTCGATCACGACGATCTCCGCGTCCTGCGCGAACGCCGCCCCGAACCCCAGCCGGAAGTCGAGCGGGACGCCGATCACGAGCGCCACGTCGGCGCCGCCAAGCGCCGTGCTCCGCGCGCGGCTGAAGAACAGCTCGTGGTCGGCGGTCACGCACCCGCGCCCGAGACCGTTCAGGAATACCGGGATCCGGAGCTCCTCGGCCAGCGACCGCAGCGCGTTCTCGCCGTGACCCCAGTAGAGCCCCGTGCCGGCCATGATCACCGGGCGCTCGGCCTCACGCAAGAGGGCCGCGGCGCGCTCCACGGCCGCCGGGTCGGCGCCGGCGCCCCGCCACGGCTCGGCGAACGGCGTGGGCGGCTCCGGGTCGGCCGCCTCCATGAACACCTGGTCGAGCGGGAAGTCGACGAACGCGGGCCCCGAGTGGGGGGCGATCGCCGCGCGCACCGCCTCGTCGATCAGCCCGGGGATCTCGGCGGTCTCGAGCGCGGTCGCGGCGAGCTTGGCCAGCGGCCGCACGAACGGCACGTGGTCGACCTCCTGGAGCGACCCCTGCCCCCAGCGGAGCTGCGGCGCCCGGCCTCCCAGCACCAGCATCGGCGAGTTGTTCTGCGAGGCCGATGCGATTGCGCTCATCCCGTTGGTCACCCCGGGGCCGGCGGTGAGCGCGCAGGCCCCGAGCTGGCGCGTGACCTTGGCCCATCCCTCGGCCGCGAACGCGGCGGTCTGCTCGTGGCGCACGTCGATCAGCTCGATCCCCTCGGCGCGGCAGCCGTCGTAGATCGAGAATAGGTGCCCGCCGGAGAGCGTGAACAGCTTCGTGACGCCGTGCTCGCGCAGCCGCCTGGCGACCAACCGCCCGCCGTGCAGGCGGGTCGTCGGCTCGGTCTCGGTGGCCATCGGGCGACACGCTAACAGGGCTTTATCTATCGGCGTACGCTTTGGCGCTCGGCACCTACCAGTCAAGAGGTTGAGCGTGGAACCGATGCAGACGCCCTCTCCGGACCACGGCGAGTTCGACTCGATGTGCGCGGAGGTCGACGAATTCGAGCCGCTCCCAACGGTCAAGCCTGAGACCCTCGAGCGTGAGCAGGACGGCGAGGACGACACCTCGCTCGACGGCCAGATCCTGGCCGGCCTCGTCTCCCCCGTTTAGCCGCAGGCGACGAGCCGCTAGGCCATCGAGGCCAGCGCGCGCTCCCCGAACACCGCCTCGGCCCTGCGGAACCGGCCCGCTATCCAGATCGCGGGCAGCCCGCGAACGCCGTGCATGAGCAGGCCATTGGCGGTCGCGTACAGGCCCTGGTCGCGGCGCGAGTCGACGGCGGCCGCTCGACAATCATCGATCCCGAGTCCGCTCGCTGCGGCGACTTCGGCGAGGACCCTCGGATCCTCCAAGTTGTAGCCGCCGCAGAATGCCATCCGGGCGGCGGCGAGCGCGAAGCTTGCGCCGGCGCCGATCTCAGCCGCATAGGCCGCGGCGCGAAGCGCCCAGGGGACCGACGCGGGGTAGTTTGACGGCCAGATCAGCGGGAGCCGTAGCTCGGCGGCCCGCAGCTCGGCGGCGAGACGCGCCCGGTCGAGTGCCGCCGGCACGAGCAGTGCCGCCCCATCTGGGAGCGCCGACGCCGGGACGGGGACCCACTGGACGGCGCCGAGGATCCGCTCGATCCGCTCGGCGGCGAGGTAGGAGAACGGACAGGCGAGATCGAAGAAGAACGCCGCTCCCGCCGGAGGCAGCCCGCTCCGGGCCGGCCCCGCCGGGGGTAGCGCGCTTCGGGCGCGGTCCAGGCGCGACGGACGGGCGCGATCTATGCCCCCGTGCGCGGCAAGATCGATTAATTGACCCATTTTTAGTTGTAAACGGGAGGAATCGGGGAATCCTTATGTAACTGGACGAAAAGACGAGTCGGGCGGAATCCAGCGTCTTGACACGTCTGTTGGTAGGGAAACCGGTTTTTTGGGAGGCGCAAATGCCGCACGTACCACCCCCTAAACGACATCCTTATGACCAATGGTCGCCCGATGCCCGGGCGTTGGATCTCGTCGGGGACAAATGGACGTTGCTGATCGTCCGCGACCTCGCCGCCGGACCCCGGCGCTTCGTCGAGCTCCAGCGACTGCTACCAGGCATCTCGACCGAGCAGCTGCGCTCGAGGCTGAACCGGATGGTGGCCGACGGGATGCTGACCCGGAAGCGCTACCGAGAGGTACCCCCGCGCGTCGATTACGCGCTCACCGAGCGCGCGCGCGAGCTGATGCCGGTGCTCGGCGAGCTCGCCCGCTGGGGCTACGAGTGGGCGTGGGGCCCGCCACGCGACTCCGAGGCGATCGACGTCGGCGCGATCTTCCGGCTGGCTCCGGGACTTGTGACCGGCGACTGCGGCCGCGGCGCGGTCGAGCTGATCGTCGAGGAAGGCGAGGATCGCACCTGCTACTCGTGCACGATCTTGGCCAACGGGGTCGCGGTCGAGGAGACCGAGTCGGGCCAGGCCGATGCCCGGATCGCCGGCGACCAATCCGCGTGGATCAGGGCCCTGTCGCCGGAGCGCGATCGCCAGGCGCTGAAGATCTCGGGCAACCGCGAGCTGGCCGAGCGGCTGCTCGACTGCCTGCGGGCGGAGAAGTCGCGCCGGCCCCCGCACGCCGAGCAAACGCACGTCGCCGTCGCGTAGGCGGCCGACGCCGTAGGCCCCTCGACGCGGAGGGGCCCGGACCGGACCCGGCCGCGCTCGGGGTGGCTGACCGGACCCGGCCGCGCCCGGCGCGGCGCTACTTCGTCGAGTACCTCGCCGCGTTGATCGGCGGGACCTTGTACGGCGAGGCGCCGGGCAGGACGGGCGCCGTCCAGCAGGCCTGCTCGCCGTTCGGCGGGCTCTGGCTGGGGGTCAGCGTCGCGTGGTCCTTGCCGCCCGTCGCGTTCTTGCAGTCCCAAGCGGGCAGGCCCCAGTCGTTGACCGACTTGCCGGGCGTGCCGGGGAAGATCTGCGACAGCCACAGCGACGAGGGATACGTGTTGCCGCGGTTGTTGGCGTCCCGCGACGGCGCCAGCGAGAGCGTCTCCGGGCCGCTCGGCCCGAACTGCCGGAGGTAGTGGCCGGTGCCGCTGCCGCCGAAGCTCAGGGTGCGGGGGAAGAAGCTGGCACCGCCCTGCGAGATGAAGTCGGAGGTCAGCTGCTGGTGGCCCTCGATCCAGACGAGGATCGGGTTGAGCTGCTCGAGGAACGGCCCGAGCTGATCGAGCAGCGTGTTCGGGCCGAGGCCCTGGAGGATCCGCTGCGTCGCGGGCAGGCCGGTGTTCGACGCGGTCACCAGCGGCCCGAGCTGCACGAACAGCCTGCGCAGGTACGGCGACAGGTGGTTGACCGCGGTCAGCGTCGGCCCGAGCTGCTGCGCGACGGGGATCAGCTCCTTGATCACCGGATCGGCGTTCAGCGAGAACGTCTTCAGGTCGGCCAGCGTCAGCCGCTGCTCGTTCAGGAACGTCGGGAACACGTGGAAGGTCTGCTCCAGCGCGGTGTTGTTGGCGGCGAGCGTCGAGAAGGTGGTGTCTCCCGCCATGATCAGGTTGCGAAGCGCCGCCGGGTCCGCGTTGAGCGCGTTGAACGTGGTCCCCCCGTTGCGCGACAGCGAGACCACGGCGTTGTGCTCGACGTCGAGCACCTGGAGCAGCTGCGTCAGGTTGACCGCGAACGTCGGCAGGTTGCCGAGCGTGTCGTTGAGGTTCTGGTCATTGCCGTTGATCGCCTTGGCGAGCTCCTGCTGCCACGTCCTGAAGGCGTCGCGGGTCGTGGGGTCAAACGTGTTGAAGATCTGGTCGAGCTGGACCGCGGGGATCACCTGGCCGTTGGACAGCCGGCCACCGTCGGGGATCTTCGGGGCGTTCGCCGAGCCCTCGGTCAGCTGCACGTAGGTCTCGCCGAGGAGCGTCTTCTCACGCAGGATCGCCTGGGCGTTGCGGTGGATCGGCGCGTACTGGTTGTCCATCTGGATCGTCACGAGCGTGCGGTTGTCCCGGGGATCCAGCTGCTTGGAGATGACCTTCCCGACCGACACCCCGGCGACGCGCACGTCCGCCTGATCGGCGAGGTCGAACGCGTTCGGGAACGCGACCTGGAACCGGTAGCCCTGCGCGTTGAACGGGACCGTCCCGCCGAACGACAGCCACAGGAACAGCAGCAGCCCCACGCACGAGAGCGCGAACAGGACCATCGTGACGATTCTCGAAACGGGGGGGCTTCCGGTGTGCATCAGTTGGTGGGGAGCTTGGGGTAGAAGAGGTGCGCCGCCTTGGCGCCCGTCGTGAGCGTCCCGCCGGAGCTGAGCGCGTTGGGGGCCAGGCCCGCGCCCTGCGACTGCTGCCACTGGGCGTAGGCGGTGCGGTTCGCGGCGGCCTGCTTCGGGCAGAGGTTGGCGCTCGTGAGGACTCCGGTCACCCCGAGCACGGCCTCGGATCCCGGGATCCCCTGCGCGATTTGTGCCAGCGAATCGCAGCTGGCCTGGAGGAACAGCTGCCGGAAGTCGCCGTTGGCGTCCTGGGTCGCGAACACGCTGCGGGCGTTGTGGTCGGCCCACGCCAGCCACCAGAGGTACCCGTGCTGGCCACCGCCCGGGCTGTAGCCGAGCTCGTTGAACAGGTCGTTGAGCACCCCGAACGTCTTCGACAGGTTCGGCGTGGCGGTCGCCAGGTTGTTGGACGCGGGACGGAGGTTGCGGACCAGCGGCCGGGCGGCGACCACGAACGGCCGGATCTCGGTCCTGATCACGGGGTGCGCCGGGCTGGCGACCCCGTGGGCCAGGTCGATCGTCGCGGCGTTGGCCGCCGGGATCTCGCTCACCGCGGGAAGCAGGTTGTGCGTCGCGGGCGCGACGATGTTCGCGAACGTCTGCACCTTCTGAAGCGTCGTCGTCGTCTGCTGGAGCGTGCCCGGCAGGTCGGCGACGGCGCGGCTGACGTTCTGGTTGGCGTTGGCGAACGCGTGGAACACCTTCGAGCTCGAGTCGATCAGCTGCACGATCTGCGCCCGGTTGACGGCGAGCGCGGTGTTCAGCGCCTGGAGCGAGTGGATGAGCTGCCGCAGCGCGGCGCCGCGCTCCGCGACCACCGAGTTCAGCCGCGCGAGGTCCTGGTGGGTCGGGAGGAAGCGCTCGAGCAGGCCGGCCAGCTCGCTTCCGCCCGGCCCCTTCAGACCCTGGCCGGCGCCGTTGACGAGCAGGTCGAGGTACTGACGGGTGTCGGCGTCGAGCGAGGCCAGGATCTCATCGGGGTTGACGTCCGGGTTGGTGTCGGCGACCGGGATGGTGTAGCCCTGCGGGGCGACCGGCATGTGGCTGCCGCCAGGCGGGGGCTGCATCTCAACAAACATGTCCTTCAGCCCCGTCTTCGGACGCAGCAACGCGGTCCAGTCCTTGTGGACCAGGTTCTGGTACTTGGGGTCGATGTTGAGCTGCACGACCGCGACCCCATCCTTCAGCGTGACGTTGCCGACCTCGCCGATCTGCACGCCCGAGACGCGTACCGTCTGGCCCTGGCCCGGAGTCACGGCCTGGCCGGTCGAGAACTCGGCGTTCAGCACGTAGGGCGAGGACTGGATGAACGGGAACCGCAGCCGCTCGTGGTTGAGGATGTAACCGGCGACGGCGATCGAGACCACGATCAGCACGATGATCGCCGTGAAGTCGAGGGCGTGGGTCTTGATCGCGCGTTTCATTTGGTCGTCCTCGCGACGTTGCGTGAGAAGCGGATCCCGAGCCCCTGCTGCTTGACCTGCTGCTCCAGCTGGGAGAGCTCGATCAGGCCGGCGCTCTGCTGGCGCAGCGCGGCGCCGGGGGCGCTGACAGGGGCGGACACCGCTTGCGGCGGCGTCCCGGAGGGCGCCGAGAGGTCGGTGATCGGCGCCTGGGTCTCACAGGGCACGCTCGGCTTCAGCGGGGGCCGCGAGACCGGGACGGAGGCGCCATCGCCACTGTTGTGCAGCGCCGGCAGCTCCGGCTGGGTGCCCATGATCGGCGAGAGCGCGGTCCCGAACATCCCCGGCGAGAGCGAGTAGGTCAGCGTCCCGCCGGACCCGAGCACGCGGACGTACGGGCCGTTGGCGTCGAAGTCGCGCGACTCGCCCGCGAGGCCGGGGAGGAAGTCGACGCCCTCGACGTACGCCGGGCGCGGCGGGAACCCGTTGGAGGCGTTGAAGTTCGGGTCCTGGATCGTCAGGTTCGTCCAAGGCAGGATCACCTTGACCTGGCAGCTGGCTGCGGGGCGCACCTCGTTCTTCATGAACGGGATCGACTCGTAGTTGAGCTTCGCCAGGGCCGGGATCGTGGCCGAGAGGTCGTTGGTCAGGCCTCCCAGCTCGGATGGCTGCACGAGCAGCCGCAGCTGGTGGAAGAGCGGGAGGCTCGCGTCGACCATCGGCCCGGTCGACTGGACACCGGGGACCAGCCTCTGCGCGAACAGCCGCAAAGGCCCTGCCGAGCAGTTGGGTACCTGAGGCCCGGTGCACAGGTCGCTCTCGAGCGCGTTCAGCGCGGGGATCGCGACGCCGAGCGTTCGCGGGAGCTCGGCGACCGCGCCGGAGAGCGCCTGGTTCTGCCGCGCGAAGGCCAGCGCCGTGGTGTTGAAGTCGGTGACCAGGTTCTCGAGGTTCTGCGGGTGCTTGGAGAGCGCGCCGTTGACGACGCCGCCCTTGTCGATCCAGCTCGACAGGTCGTGCGGCTGGGTCCCCAGCGTGTCGTGGGCGACCTCGCCGCCGTACTTATAGGCGGGCGTCCAGTACTGGATCGACGCGTTGTAGGCGGGACCGCCCAGCTTGACCGCCTGGCCGTACTCCTGGACCAGGATCTGAAGGTTCAACCGGGTGTTGTTCTGAAGCGAGGTCAGCAGCTGGTCAAACTGGACCGGGTCGGTGCCCTGTTGGATCGGGAAGACGAATCCGGACGGCGCGACGGGGGCCTCGGGCGTGCCCGGATGGACGTCGACGAAGAAGTTGCCCTCGAGGAAGATCCGCGGGCGGATCGCAAAGGTCGCGTCCTTGTGGATCGGCAGCCCGTTGTCGCTGATCGTCATCGTCACGTCGGCCGCGGAGCACGGCTGCTGGGGGCCGCTCGAGACCTTCAGCCGGCAGCCCGAAACCGGCGAGACGCTCGACACCTTGCCGACGTTCACGCCGGCGATCCGCACGAGCGAGTCGGGGCGCAGGCCGTTGGCGTTCGCAAAGACCGCGTGGACCGTGTACGGGCTCGCGAACGGGTTGGAGAACTTCGTGTAGGCCCCGTAGGAGAACAGCAGGATCGCGATGATCCCGACGAGGCCCGCCACAAATGGGCTGATCCGTGGTCTGTGGACCTTGCGCATCAGTTGTTCCCCGGGACGACCGGCAGCTGCGGTCCGGTGACTGGATTACGGCTGAAGGTCTCACCCGGCGGGACGCGGGTGAGCCCGGTCCAGGTCGTTCCCTGGCTGCCCGGTGTATGCGCCTCGGTCACCAGCAGGCGATGCTGCGGGTCGAAGTAGTTCTGCTGCTTCTCGTAGCCGCGCTGGCCGGTTTCGCAGTCGGCGGTGCCCTGGTTGTTGACCGCGGCTCCGTATGCGGGGCCGTGGAGGTATTCGGCGTCGGAGGTCCCGGTCGGCGGTGGTGATGGCGGGTCGCCGGGCTGGTAGCCGTTGGCGGGCTGGGTCGCGCCCTGGTCGCCGACGTTGTTGGTCTGGTGGTTGGCGAACTGCAGCAGCGCGCGCTGCGCCATCCCGAAGTTGGTCTGTTCGGAGACGAGGTCGGCGAGCTGCACCCAGAAGTAGTTCCAGTCGTTGCAGACCGTGACGTACGGGCCGAGGTAGCGGATCGTCGGGTTGAGCGTCGAGACCGTCCCGTTCAGCCCGTTCAGCGCGACGTTCGTCCCCGGGTCGCGCGCCATGTTCTCGAGCGCCTGGAGCACCGACTGGAGCTTCTGGTTCATCCCCGGGGTCCGCGGCAGCACCTTGACCCCGGCCTGCAGCGCGGGGTCGATGTTCGGGAGCGCGTCCCGGAGCTGCGCGGTCGCCGGCGCGAAGTAGTTGGCGAACGTCGTCAGGTCGGCGAGGAACGGCTGCTGGGCCTGGAGCGAGCTCGTCGAGACGTCGAGCGTCGGCGGCGACTCCTTGATCGTGTTCTCGAGGTCCGAGGCGCTGTGCGAGATCGCCGCGAACGTCGTCGCCTGGTCGGCGAACAGCCGCGCGTTGGTCTGCGCGACGGGGGAGATCGTCCCGAAGAAGCCGTTCAGCGCCTGCAGGAAGCGGGTCAGCTCGGTGCTGGGGTCCGTGAGGTACTTGGCGACCGGCTGGATGTGCTGGAACAGCGCCGGGAGGCTCGCGATCGTGTCGTTCAGCGCCGACCCGCGCGCGGTCAGCGCGTCGCCGTAGCCCGCCAGGTTCTGCTCGATCGCTGGCCGCGTCCTGGCGTCGAACATCGTGTTGATGTCGTCGATCTGGACCGGGACATTGGTCTGCGACACCGGCATCGTGGCCCCGTCCGGGAACACCTTGCTCGAGTGGCCGAGGTTGAGGTCCACGTACTTCAGCCCCAGCAGCGAGCGCGGCCTGATCGTCGCCGTCGAGTCGACCGGCACGCGCCCGTTGGTGGTATTCAGCTGCAGCACCAGCTGCGCCCCGACGGTCCCGTTGGCGAGCTCGATCGGGTGCATGTCCGAGACGAGCCCGATCCGGAAGCCGCCCTCCTCGACGTCGTTGCCCGGGACCAGCGAGGAGCCGTTGGCGATGTCGACCTTGAGCTGGCGGGTCGGCACGAACGGCAGCCCGTTGTTCGCGTTGTAGGCGAGGAACAGCGCCACGATCGCGACGAGCACCGTGACCGCCCCGATCAGCACGGGATTCGCGAACGCGGGCTGCTGTGCGCGTCTCATGGCGACAGGAGGTAGTTGAGGAGTTGCTGGGCCTGCCCGCCGGCGCCGCCCCCGCCACCGGACGGGGTCGTCGGCGTCGTCGGCGTCCCTCCGGTCGCCGGCGTGGAGACGGGGGGCGTCGAAACGCTGGGGAGGCCGCCCGTCAGCTGCGAGATGATCTGACCGACCGTCTGGTTGACGTTGAGCGGCGATCCGCTCGAGCCCGAGCTCGAGCCTCCCCCGCCCGCGGGAGACCCGCGCGTAGGGGCCGAAGCGGACGTCCCGGTGCCGGCCTTTGTGCCCTTCCGGGTGATCTGCGGGGACGCGCTGGGCGAGCTCGACGCCGGGAGCTTGCAGACGCTCGTCTTCGGCCCGTAGTAGGTCGTCCCGTAGCCCTGGACCGGGTAGCCGCCCGGGTCGGGCACGCACGCGTGCGGGTTGGACGGGTCGGGCTCGTTGATCCCGGGCTGGTTGGGCCCCAGCCAGGCGTAGCAATTGCGCGGGTTGGTGGTGCTCTGGCCGGCCTTGTACGAGGCCAGATTGTCGGCGAGCGTCTGCGGGGTCGCGTACGGGCTGCAGGTTTGGTTGGCGAACAGGTCAACCCCCAGCATGTGGCCGTAGGTCCCGTAGTAGCTGATCGCGTTGGTGATGTTGAAGACGTACTGGAGCACGCCCTCGAGGCCGGTATAGCCCTTGCCGCCGGCGGGGCTGCGTGGATCACGCTCGACCGGCCCGCCGGCGTAGTTGGGGATCGGGCTGCGGGTGTCGAGCGCCTGCAACACGATCGCCAGGTTCTGCGCGAGCTCGGGCAGCGGCTTGGCGAACTGATTCAGGTGCGCGACGGCCGGGGTCGCCGCCTGAACCGCGGGCTTGCCCACGGCCGAGGCGCTCCCCAGCGACTGGAGCGATGGCACGGACTCACGTGAGAACGGCGTCAGCTCGTGGAAGAAGACCTGCAGGTTGCTCGCGGCCTCGTTGAGGTTGGTGAACACCGGATCCTGTGCATCGGCGGCGGCCCCAAGCTTGGCCATCGCCGGACGGAGCTGCTCGAGGAATGCGGGCAGCTTGTTCCAGGTCGCCGTGATCGCCGGCGCTTGGGTCGCCGAGTCGGTGGCCGTGTTGTTGGCCTCGACGACGAACCGCTGGACCTGCCTGCTGTTATTGGCCAGCGCCGTGATCACGGAGTTGGCGTTGGCGTTGAGGTCACGGATCGTGGTCGCGTCGTTGGCCAGCAGCGCCAGCAGGTTGTCGGTCTCGGCGAGCGCCGGATCGGCGCGCCGGAGCGCCGTCTGGAGATCCTCCGAGCGCGATGCGACCGCCGCGCCGAGCTCGTTGATGATCAGGCTGAAGCGCTCTCGGTAGGGCATCCGCATGATGTTCTGGACGAGGTCCGCGGGGATCGTTGACTGCGTCTGGGTGACCGGGATCGTGCTACCCGGCGGCAGCACCTTGCCGTTGTGCCCGGGGTCACAATCGACGAAGTACTCGCCGATCAGCGACTGCGGGCGCGACTGGCAGAACGCGTCGGAATGGAAGGACCCGAAGCCCTTCTGGCTGACCTGTACCGTGACGACCGCGTGGAGCGTCTTCTGGTCCAGGTCGATCGACTTGATCGTGCCGGCGATCACGCCGGCGACCTTGAAGTCGGCGCCGGTGACCAGCCCGAACGCGTTGTCGAGCTGGATCTTGTACGTGGGCGCGCCGCTGCCGCCCGAGGACCCGAGCGTGAACACCAGGAACGCCCCGACGGCGAGCAGGACCGCGGCGCTGGCGAGGATCCGCTTCATTGCCCGGTCGGCACCTGGTTCGGACTGCAGGGGAAGCCGGATTCGACCTGGGTCGCGCTCGTGCCTGCCGAGGGCCCGCGCTCCATCGAGCCCGGGCAGCGGTCGCCCTGACCGGTCGTGAGCACGCCGGAGGCGAATGCCCCCCGGCCGGATGGGTTTGTCAGCAGGTTGGTGAGCGGGTTTGACCCGAGGATGTTGAGGAGCCCGTTCTGGATCGAACCGAGCCCGACGACGAGTGCGATCCGGCTGGCGGCGCCGTTGGCGTCGATGGCGCCCGGATGCGAGTAGCCCTCAAACCATCCGGTCAGATCGACGGCGTACGGGCGGGCCACCGCCAGCTCGGGAACGGCCTGGTGCAGGGCCGGCGACGAGACCGTGAACGCCCCGGGACGGCGGGCGCCGTCGGCATTCACGAGCGGCTCGCCGAACTGGCCGCCGACGGTCGCCTGCGCGAGCGGGACGGCGAGCTGGTTGAGCTCGATCAGGTCGTTGTTGGGACCCGGGCGGCTGATGATGTTCGCGAGGTTGCGGACCGTCGGCACGGAGTCGACGGCCAGCGGGCGCAGCTGGACCAGCAGCTTCTGCAGCTTCGGGGCGACCGGCCGGGAGGCGTTGATCAGCGAGGTCAGGTCGACGAGCGCGTTTCGGAGGTTCACGAACGTGGTGTTTGCGAGCCGCATGAACGGCGGGAGCCGCTGCACCGACTGGCCGAGCGCTACCTGCTGGCTGGCCAGCGCGGAGAAGGTCGTCGAGAGGTGCGACACGAGTCCGCTGAGGTCGCTCTGGCGCTGGGCGAGGTCGCTGACCAGGTTGCCCGAGTTGACGACGAACCTGGTGAACTTGGAGGTGTCGCGGTTCAGCTCCGCGAACAGCTCGCTGCTGGTGGCGATCGCGGGGTTCAGGTACTCCCAGGCGAGCTGGGCCTGCTGGCCGCGGCCGGCGTACTGGGAGGCAGACCCCTGGAAGACGTTCTGGAGGCCCTTGCGGGTCGGCCCGTTGAGGGTGTTGAAGAGCTCGTCGAGATCCACGATGTCGGTGGTGTTGGCGGTTCCGATGACGCCGCCGTTGGGGATCGCGGGCGCTCTGGTCGACCCCAGGTCGAGATCGACGTACCGGTTGGCGATCCCCGACAGGGACGCCTGCCGGATGGTCGCGTGCGTGCCCTGGTGAAGCGGCGTGAAGTTGCTCAGGCTGAGCGTCAGGTCGGCCTGGCCGTTGCGGGTCAGAGCGATGTTCGAGACCGTGCCGATGGCGTTACCGCCGACCTCGACCTGGTCGCCGGAGACGATCTGCCCAGCGTCGTTGAAGATCGCGTTGACCTTGTAGCTCGACCCGCCCGAGAGCAGGATGATGGCGACCGCCACCACAACGACGCCGAGCGTCGCCAGCGCGGCCACCCGGCCGATCACAGATGAGTTGCGCACCGCCGCGACCTAGCCAATCCGTTGTCCTCCCTCATGGGACGAATGACTCCCCTGCAGAAGTCAGCGGCTCCCCTGCTTGGAGCCGAATTGCGACGCTACCAAGTGCCCAATCTCACTGTCAATTTCGAACCGACAGCCAGATCGGCGTAAAACGCCCGGTGCGGCGGCGGAAAGGTACGAGCGGCGGGAGGGAGGTACCCGGGGCGGGACTCGAACCCGCAAGCTCTTTCGAGCAGCACGTTTTAAGCGCGCGGACTTTGCCAGTTTGTCTACCCGGGCTCTGGCGGAATCTTAGATCGCCCGATTGACGGACCCGGTTGCGTCCCAGACGGCTCAGCGAGCGCAACATCCTCGACCCCAACCGCAACTAACGCGCTGCTACCGTGTCCACGTCTTCGAGGCCTCTTCGGTGCGTCTACTAGGGTCCTCCTGAGCTCACCCGGATGGAAGTCTCAGCTCTCAGATACTCGGGCGGAATTGGGTTGCACGGGCGCTCGCCCTTGCTGCGGCTCCAATCCGACGAACGCCTGATCTCAATGGTCCGCCGCGGCAACACGTCGGCGTTCGAGGTGCTGGTCTCGCGCTACCACTCGCGGCTGCTGGCGTTCTGCCGCCATCTGCTGGGCTCACGCGAGGACGCCGAGGACATCCTCCAGGAGGTCTTCGCCGCGGCCTTCAACGCGATGCTCGCCGACGACCGGGCGATCAACGTCCGCCCCTGGCTCTACCGGATCGCCCGGAACCGCAGCCTCAATCACCTGCGCCGGAGCCAGGCGATCGGCGTCGACTCGATGGACGTCCACTTCTCGGAGAACGGCCTGAGCACCGCCGACAAGGTGCACGACCGCGAGCAGTTCCGGCTGCTGGTCGGGGATATACACGACCTTCCGGAGACCCAGCGCACCGCGCTCGTCCTCCGCGAGATGGACGCGCTCTCCTACGAGCAGATCGCCGAGGCGATGGACACCACCGTCCCCGGGGTCAAATCACTGCTGGTGCGGGCGCGGATCTCGCTCGCCGAGGCCGCCGAGGCGCGCCTGCTTACGTGCGAGGACGTTCGCGTGGAGCTGGCGGAGGTCGCCGAGGGTCTGCGTAAGCGGCCGGGCCCGCTGGTTCGCCGGCACGTGCGCACCTGCCGGCGCTGCTCGAGCTTCCAGAGCCAGCTGAAGCGGACCAACAGGGCGCTTGCGGCGCTCCTTCCGATCGGGCCGCTTGCGCTGCTACGCCAGTTCGCGATCGTCCATCTCGGCCACTCAGCGGGAACCGGCTCAGGCGCGACCGCGGCCGGGGCGACCGGTGCTACGGGCGCGGGGGCGTGCTCGACCGCCACCGGAGCCGCCGCCGGGCAGGCCGCGTGCGTGGCCGGAACCGCGGGCGGCACCGCGCTCGGCGGCGCCGGCGGGGTGATCTCCGCGGGCGCGGGCGCGATCGCGACCAAGGCCGCCGGGGCGCTCGCCGCCGCGGCGATCGTCACCGCCGGAGCGGTCGAGGCCACCCACACCGTCCACCACCCCGCCCGTCCGATCGCCTCGGTCCAGCAGGCACCGCTGGCCCCCGATGCGGCGGCGCGCCCGGTTCCGGTCCCCGACCACCACCTGCTCGTGATCACGCACCGGCGGACCGTCAAGGCCAGGCCCGCAGCGCTGAAGAGGTCCGGCAAGACGACCGCCCACCCCCTCGTCAAGCCGAGCACCGACGCCGCGACCAAGGCCAAGGCGGCGGCCAACAAGACGCCCGGGCGTCGCGACACCAAGACCACGGATCCCGGGCGTGTTCAGACCGAGACCGACCCGACCGTGCTCGCGTCACCGGCGACCAGCCCGAGCACGGGAACGACCGGGACCACCGGCGCTAGCGGCACAACCACCGCCGCTCCCGCCAGCAGCTCGGACGCGACGACCGGAAGCTCGAGCGCGACCACCGGCCCCACAGGTCCGAGCGGCACGAGCACGACGGGCTCGTCCGCGCCTACGAGCCCCGCCCCTCCGACCGACACCGCCGGCGGCGCCCAGACCGACCCCGCTAACGGCACCCAGACGGACGGCCAGGCGACGAGCACTGGCCCGACGGGGGCCGACGGCACGACCACCACTACCCCCGGGACGAGCCCCGGGGCGGCAGACCTGGCGCCCATCTCCTAGCCGCGCGTGATCGACCTGGACCACTTCCGGGCGGTCGACATTCGCGTCGGGCGGATCGTGGCGGTCGAGGAGTTTCCCGAGGCGCGGGTGCCGGCGTGGAAGCTGACGATCGACTTCGGGGACGAGGTCGGCGTCAAGCGATCCTCGGCCCAGATCACCAACTACCCGCGTGAGCAGCTGGACGGCACGCTGGTGATCGGAGTCGTCAATTTCCCACCGCGCCAGATCGGGCCGTTCCGGTCCGAGGTGCTGGTGCTCGGCGCGCTCGACGACGAGCTCGGCGTGGTCCTGTTGCGGCCCGACCAGGACGCCGCCGTCGGATCGCGGATCGGCTGAGCCGGTCGCGGCGCATCAGGGTCCCGGCTGGGCGCCGATCGTGAGCGTGCCGCGCACCGTTCCGTCGAGCTCGAGCCGGTAGGTCCCCGGCCCGAGCCCCGTGATCAGGGCCGAGGCGCGCCCGCCGGGCGGCACCTTCAGCGTGCGGGTCGCAGGGCTCCTCAGCACGACGGTGTGCGCATGCCCGTCACGTGAGACGACCGTCAACTGGACCGGGATGGCGGCCGGGACCGAGACCGTAGCGGGCACGAGCGCCCCGCCGGTGGTGACCGTGAACAGGGCCGGGACCTCGGCGTGCGCCTCCGGCGGCGCCGGAGTGGTGCCGCCCGACGGCTGCGGCGCAGGGGACTGCGTCGCGGACGGAGTCGGGCCGGTGGGCTGCGCCGTAGAGGCGGTCGTTGCGGTCGTGGTCTGCTTGGCGGCGCCCCCGCAGGCCGCCACGGCGAGCCCCAGCGCCACGGCCGCCGCTCCGGCGGCCGCCCTGATCACCGGCCCGCCTCGCCGTACACGGCCATCAGCCGATCGTAATAGCGATCCTCGCCCAGCCGTTCTCGCGCGAGCGTCAGTACCTGGTCCCCGAGCGCATCGCGCTCCCGTGCGGGCATCGACCACACCCGGCTGAGGGCGGCGGTCCACGCTCCGAGATCGTCGGCGCGCAGGAGCGCGTCCCGCGCGACGAGCTCGGGCAACCCACCCCTGTCGCTGGCCAGCACCGGGACGCCGGCGGCGTGAGCCTCGAGCACCACGTACCCGAGCGGCTCCTCCCAGCGGGAGGGGACGAGCACGACGCCCGCGTCGCGACGCACCTCCGCCAGCGCGTCTGCGGTCAGGCGCCCCGTGAAGCGGACCTCGCCGCCTGCGGCCAGTTGCCTGAGGCGCGCCTCATCGGGCCCCTCGCCGGCGATCACGAGCGGCACGCCCGCGGCGCGTGCGGCTCGGATCGCGGTGTCGAAGCCCTTCTCCTCGACCAGGCGCCCGGCGGCCAGCGCATACCTGCCCTCCCCGGCTCGCGAGCGCGCGGCGAACTGATCCGCCGGGATGAAGTTGGGCAGCGTCACCGTCCTTTCCCCCGGGAGGCCGAGCTCGCGGAGCCGGGCGCCGTGCGCCTCGCTCAGCACGATGAAGCGGTCGCTGTGCTCGAACAGGCGGGGCTGCTGGCGGCTGACGGAGGCCGCGTACACAGCGGCCTCCGTCACCGAGCCGCGGCAGCGGAGGCGGACTCCCGGCAGCGTGTCTCGCCCCCGGCAGCGGAAGCAGGGCGCGCCGTCGCGGTAGGCGACCGCGATCGCGCAGAACAGCCTGAAGTTGTGCAGGTGGAGCACCGTGCGCGCGCCGGCGGCTCGGGCTGCCGCGAGCGAGCGCCACCCGAACATCGGGTGGAGGTTGTGGGCGTGAACGACGTCGGCCCGGACCAGGCGCGCGGCGCCGGCGACCTCGTCGGCGTCGAGGCCGCCGGCCAGCATCGATCGGGCGGCCTGGGCGCGACCGACATCGGCGCTCGAGCGCTCGAGCACCTCGACGGCGTGGCCGCGGCGCGAGAGCAGCGCCGCGATGTCGTCGACCGCCCGCTCCTCCCCCCCGACCAAGCGGTAGCGGTTATGGATCAGCAGGACTCGCGCGGTCATCGGCGCCGGGTGAGGGAAACGGTCACGGGGCGGCGATTCTGCCAACGTCCATGGCGATGGCGATCGCGCTCCTGACCACCTACCTGACGGGATACCGGATGCCGCTGTATCAGCGGCTCGCCGACGAGCTCGGCGTCGAGGTCCTCTGCTATGGCGGCGGCGAGCGCTACGCGCCGGCATGGTTCCGTGACCTCGACCGGCAGCTGGACGTCGCCCCGTTCCCGGCGAGGCGCCTGCACGGGGCCGCCCAGGCATTCGGGGTCGGCGCCTCCTACGACGCGGTGATCGCGCCGTTCGGGGGCGGCGCGATCCTCCCGGCCGCGTACGCCGGCGCGAGGCGCCACAGCAAGCCGTTCGTCCTGTGGGCCTCGGTGTGGGCGCACCCGCGGTCGCTCACACACGACGCGGCGCGCCCGGTCACCCGCCAGATCTATCGCCACGCCGACGCCGTGATCGCCTACGGAGAGCACGCGCGGCGGTTCGTCGCGCGGATCCGTGGCCGCGACAGCGACGTGTTCGTCGCCCCGCAGTCGGTCGAGCGGGAGCTCTTCGGACGCCGGGTGCCTCCCGAGGAGACCACCGCGTTCAGGGCCCGGCACGAGCTCGGCGACGGACCGCTCGTCCTGTACGCCGGCCGGCTGGTGCCGGAGAAGGGGATCGCGGTGCTGCTCGACGCGTGGAGCGGTGTCGACGCCGCTGCGACGCTTGTGCTGGTCGGCGACGGCGAGCTCGCCGAGCGGGCGGAGGCGGTCCCGGGCGTCCGGGTGCTCGGCGCGCTTCCGCGCCCCGAGCTGCCCACCGCCTACGCGGCCGCCGAGCTGACCGTGCTCGCGTCGATTCCGACGCCGCGGTTCCGGGAGCCGTGGGGGCTCGTCTGCAACGAGTCGATGCACCAGGGCCGGCCGGTGATCGCCAGCGACGCGGTCGGCGCCGTCGCGGGCGGGTTGGTGCGCGACGGTGAGACCGGACTCGTCGTGCCCGCGGGCGACGCGGGGGCACTGGCCGCGGCGATCCGCCGGCTGCAGGGGGACGCCGGACTGCGCGCGCGGCTCGGCGCGGCCGCCCGCGCCGCCGTCGCTCCCTACAACTACGACGCGATGGCCTCGGCGTTCGAGCTTGCCCTGGCGGCGGCCTTCAGGCCCCCGCGGAGCGCGCGCTGAGCGGGGCTCACTGGCCCAGGGAGAAGAGCGCCTCGAGGTCGTGGCGCGAGCACGCCTCGAACGCGACGATCGTGTGCGTGCGCTTGACCCCGGGCCCCGAGCGCTCGGCCTCGACCATCACGATCGCCTGGATCACGCGGAGTGAGTGCCGCCCGGTTCGAGGATCGCCACGTTCGAGCTCGTGGCCGACTCGACGTCGGACTTGAACGCCTGGGCGTCGGTCTCGAGCGGCGGCCACGTGTCGTAGTGGCAGGGGATCACGGTCCTCGCGCCGATCAGCTGCGCGGCGTCAACCGCCTCGGTGCGGTCCATCGTGTAGTGGCCCCCGATGCACATCAGCGCGATGTCGATCGGGTTGCGCTTGCCGATCATCTGCATGTCGGAGAACGCGCACGTGTCGCCGAGGTGGTAGACGACGATCCCGCCGAGCGAGATCACGAGCCCAGCGGGGGTGCACACGGTGCCCTTGGGCGTCATCGAGGTGTGCCACGCGGGCACGAGCCGCACCCAGCCCCAGTCGAAGGTGACGCTCCCGCCGATGTTCGGGTCGGACGTCTCGACGCCCTCCTCCGCGATCTCGTGCGCGATCTCGGTGATCGCCACGACGGGCGCGCCGGTGCGCTTGGCGATCTCGACTGTGTCGCCGAAGTGGTCGGCATGACCGTGCGTCAGGAGGATTGCGGTCGGGTTGACATCCGACGCGGCGATCGCGGCCTTCGGGTTGCCGGTCAGGAATGGGTCGATCAGGACGCGGTTGTCGCCGTCCGAGAGCTCAAAGCAGGCGTGCCCGAGAAAACGCACTTCCATGTCTGGATCAGTCCTCCTGGTTGTCGTTGTCTTGATCTTCGCCGCCGGGGGCCACGCCGAGTTCTCGCGCCAGCTCGAACCCGACGGCCACGCCGACGAGCATCCCGATCCGGGCCTCCTCGGCGACGAGCGTCCGCAGTTCGCGCAGCCGTTCTGAGGGGTCTTCCCGCGTCGCGGCCTCGCGTACGGCTTGGTCGTGGGCCGTGTCGAACCAGCCGCCCTCCTCGAGGGCGGTGCCGAGCACCCGCTGCAATGTGGGCGCGGTGCGCATCACCATGTCCTGCGCCTCCCTCAGCCGACCCGGGTCGGCGAGCGCGGCGACGGCGGCGTCGAGCTCGGCGTCGGTGTAACTCCGGTCGGACACTCGCGTCATGGATCATACGTACGTGGCCGTTCCGCTGACCTCGCTCTCGCATGGCGCTGGCTGCGGCTGCAAGCTCCCGGCCGCGGCGATCGGGGCGCTGCTGGCGGGGCTGCCGGGCAGCAGCGACCCCAACGTGCTGGTGGGGTTTCAGACCAGCGACGACGCGGGCGTCTACCGGCTCCGCGACGACCTGGCGCTCGTCCACACGGTCGATTTCTTCACCCCGATCGTCGACGACCCGTTCGACTTCGGCCGGATCGCCGCGACCAACGCGCTGTCCGACGTCTATGCGATGGGCGCCGCCCCGGTCAGCGCCCTCAACCTGGTCGCATTCTCGGTCGCCGAGCTCGGCGAGGGAGTGCTCCTGGAGATCCTCCGCGGGGGTGCCGCCGTCGCCGCCGACGCCGGGGTCGCGATCCTCGGTGGCCATTCGATCGAGGACTCGGAGCCGAAGTTCGGGATGGCCGTCACCGGCGTGGTCCATCCCGATCAGGTGATCACCAACGCTGGGGGAATGCCCGGCGACGCGCTGGTCCTGACCAAGCCGCTCGGCGCCGGGGCGATCTCGACCGCTGTCAAGCGCGGCTTGCCCGGCGCCGCGCTCGATCAGGCGGTCGAGGTGATGACGATGCTGAACCGCGACGCCGCCGCGGCGGCGCTCGCCGCGGGCGTCCACGCGATGACCGACGTCACCGGGTTCGGGCTGCTCGGGCACCTCGGCGAGCTCGTCGCCGCCAGCGAGCTCGCCGCCGAGCTCCAGGCCGAGGCGGTCCCCGCGATCGAGAGCGTGCTCCGGCTGCTGTCCGACCCCGAGGAGCGGGCCATCGCCGGAGGTACCCGTCGCAACCGCGCCCACGCCGAGGAGTTCACGACGTTCGCCGACGCGGTGCCCGAGGCCCGGCGGTGGCTGGTGTGCGACGCGATGACCTCGGGCGGCCTGTTGGCGGCGGTCGCTCCGGAGCGGGCCTCGGAGCTGCCCGGCGCGGTGATCGGGCGGCTGACGGAGGGACCGCCCGGGACGATCAGCGTCCGCTGAAAGCGTCCTGGGTGAGCGCCAGCGGCAGTCCGACGACGGCGCCGCCGAGGACACCGACTGCGTCAGAGATCCAGCTCGCCCCCGGATAGGCGACGACCAGCGGCATGAGGGCGACGGCGATGGCGATAACCGCGGTCCCGAGCAGGTCGCCGTCGATCTCCTCTCCCCTTCGCAGCGCGACCAGGTCCGGGATCGCCCACGCCGTGATCATCGCCAGCGCCGCGCCGTTGCCGCCGAGCACGCTGGGGACGCTGTACACCGCCGCGGTCGCGGCGGCCCCGCCGACGCCGCCGATCGCGAACAGCACCAGCACCGGCAGCGCGCCGTGGCGTCGCTCCAGGAGCCAGCCGTAGACGGCAATCGCCCCGAGCGTGACGAACGCGTAGCCGACGTTGTTGTAGACGAACGGCGCCGTGATCAGCCGCCACCAGTGCGAGCCGGGCTTCTGGATGATCACGATCTGGTCAAGCGAAACGAGCCCGGTCCGCCACAGCAGCGCGCCGACCAGCCCGGCGACGACGAGCGTGATCGTGGCGTAGGGCCGCCGCTCGGGCCGGATCCCGGGGATCTCGCCGCGGCGCAGGCGCGGCAGCGCCGGCGTGGGCGGCCGGCGGCGGCGCTTCTCGGCGACGCGGCCGTGCCGGTCGAGCTTCGGCGCACGCTTTCGCAACCGGTTGCCGCAGTACGGGCACTCGGTGATGTACGGGCTTACTTCGGATCCGCAGCTCTTGCAGATCACGAACAGGTCCGGGTTGCCCGTGCTCATCGTTTGATCGATTGTAAAGCCGCTCCAAGGGCGTACCGGAGACATGCGCCGCGGCGAGGCGCGGAGGCGCCCGCTCAGACCACGGATGCGCCGCTCAGACCACGGATGCGCCGCTCAGACCACGGATGCGCCGCTCAGACCGCGGAGGGGCCCACTCAGACCGCGGAGGCGCCCACGATCTCCGCCATCACCTCGTGCAGATCGTGGTTGGCCTCGTAGACGACGACCTGCCGGGCGGCGCCGTTGCCGCGCTCGAGCAGGTCCTCGACCGCGTCGAGGTCGTCGACGGACCCGACGTCCTGGAGCTGTTCGCGGACTCGGTCGAGCAGCCGCCGGGCAAGCGCCCGTGTGGCGACACGTTCCGAGCGCGGGAGATCGACGAGCTCGCCCTCCAGCCCGTGGCGTGCGGCGAGCCACTTGTTCTCGTCGAGCATCTCGAACGGATAGCGCGACAGCCGCTTGCCCGCGTCGAAGTGCTCGCAGAGCTCCTTGACGAGCCCCTGGACCAGCGCCGCCAGCCCCACGGTGTGCTCGACGCGCGTCTGCGAGTCCATCACCCGGATCTCGACGGTCCCGAAGTTCGGGTGCGGGCGCACGTCGTGCCACAGGTACGTGTAGTCCTCGATCACCCGGGCCTCGGTCATGAACGCGATCCGCCTGTCGTAGTCGTCCCAGTCCTTGTACGTGGGAGGGATCCCCACGCGCGGGAACGCCCGGAAGATCGGGGTGCGGGTCGAGGCCAGCCCGGTCGCGTCCGCGCGCCAGAAGGGAGAGTTCGCCGACAGCGCCAGCAGCACGGGCATGTGCACGCGCATCCCGTTGGCGACGTGGATCGCCTTGTCGGGGTCGTCGACCCCGACGTGGACGTGGACCCCGAAGATCAGCTCCTGGCGGGCCACGAACCGCAGCGCCGAGATCAGGTCGCGATAGCGGGGCCGGGCGACGATCCGCTGGTCCTCCCACATCGCGAACGGATGCGTGCCGGCGGCGCCGATCGTCATCCCCTTGCCGGCCGCGGTCTTGATCACCTGCTGGCGCAGCGAGCGCAGCTGCTCGCCCGCCTGCGCCGTGTTCTCGCACGGTTCGGTCGAGATCTCGAGTACCGACTCCATCAGCTCGGGCTTGATCTCCCCGGACGCGGCGGGCTCCAGCAGCGACTCGATCGCGTTGACGAGCTGGAGCGACTCGCCGTCGAGGATCATCAGCTCTTCCTCGATCCCGATCGTGTACGCGGGCCCCTTGAAATTGTGCTCCACGGCGTCGCAGCCTAACGAGAGCAGGGGCCGTAGACTGGGCTCAGACGACCAGATCGAGAGCAAACGGAGGGTCAGATGGCTCTTGGATATGACGGCAAGCTGTACATCCTCGCGTTCGACCATCGCGGGTCCTTCCAGAAGAAGATGTTCGGGATCCAGGGCGATCCGACGCCCGAGGAGGTCGAGACGATCGCGTCGGCCAAGCGGCTGATCTTCGAGGGGATGCTCGAGGCGGTCCAGCGCGGCGCCGAGGCGGGAGCGACCGGGGTCCTGGTCGACGAGCAGTTCGGCTCGGACATCCCGGAACGCGCCAAGGACGACGGCCTGAAGCTGGCGATGCCGGTCGAGAAGTCAGGGCAGGACGAGTTCGACTTCGAGTACGGCGACGATTTCGGCGCGCACATCGAGAAATTCGACCCTGATTTCTCCAAGGTGCTGGTCCGCTACAACCCCGAGGCGGACGCGTCGTTGAACGAGCGCCAGCTGGAACGGCTGAAGCGCCTGGCTGATTGGCTGCACGAGCACGACCGCAAATTCCTCTTCGAGCTGCTGGTACCGGCCACCGAGGGGCAGCTGGCGAGCGTCGAGGGCGACAGCGATCGCTACGACGCGGAGCTGCGCCCGGGCCTGATGCGCCAGTCGATCAAGGACGTCCAGAACTTCGGGATCGAGGTCGACATCTGGAAGATCGAGGGCGTCGACGAGCGCGAGGAAGCGGCGATGCTGTCCGAGGAGGCCCGCACCGGGCCGGGCCGGGAGGGAGTGGTCTGCGTGGTGCTCGGGCGCGGCGCTTCGACCGAGAAGGTCGAGCACTGGCTGCGGACCGCCTCGGGCGTCGAGGGGTTCGTCGGGTTCGCGATCGGCCGCTCGATCTGGTGGGACGCGCTCGAGGGGTGGATCGGCGAGGAGCTCACCCGTGGGGCCGCGGCTTCTGAGATCGCGTCCAACTACCTACACTTCATCGACGTCTACGAGCGGCAGGAGGTCGCGCACTAGTGGCGATGCGGATGCGCCAGAGCATGGCGCAGATCGAGGAAGAGTTCCGTGAGTCGATGGAACGTGAGCACAGCCGTAGCGAGACGCTGCGGCGCCGCGCCGTCTCACGGACGCGCAAGCGCACCCGCGAGCGCAGGCAGAAGCGCTCCTCGATGCGCTACTGGTTGCTGGTGGCGTCGCTGCTGGCGACCGCGATCGCGGTCACCGTGGCGATGTTCGAGACGCTCTACTACCTGCTGGGGTAGTTAGCTGCTATCGCCCAGGCCTTGGAGCGCGGCGTCGACTTCCTCACGCGCGCCCTTTGTGCCGGCGACCTGCTCCTGCTGGATCTCGAGATAGACCTCTTTGCGGAACACCGGAATGTCCCGAGGCGCCTGGATCCCGATCCTCACCTTCTCACCCATGATCGCCAGGACCGACACCTCGATCTCGTCACCGATCATGATGCTCTGGTTCGACTTCCGGGTTAGTACCAACATGGAAAACTGCCTCCCTGCTCGCCTGAGGTCAACGAAACCAGCCTGCCCACGCTTATGTTCGAAGGGCCGGACGGCCCGCCCGCGCACTCAGCATAGCTGGTCGTCTCCCCTTTTCTCAAGCGTCCACCGTCGCGCCCCATCGATCGCCGGTCCGCTCCGACCGGCCGCGGAAACGGACGCCTGTACTAGTCTCCGCCGTCATGCCGCGTAGATCACTCAGACCGGAGCTGAACAGGATCCGCGCCTGGGTCCGCCAGGGACGGACCGACGCCTGGATCGCACACCAGCTGGAGGTGACCGTCCAGCAGATCCAGACGTTCAAGCGCGAGCACGGGCTCGACGAGGGCCAGCCCGACGGCGTGGCCACCGCCGCCGTCGACTACGACGACGAGATCGATCTGCGGGCGGAGGATGACGCGCTGATCGCGGCCGAGCTAGAGGCCGCCGAGGCGACGGCCGCCGAGGAGGACGGCGACGCCGAGGACTCCGACGAGGAGTCCGACGAGGAGTCCGACGAGCGGCCCAGCCGGCGGCGGCGCGGCCGTCGCGGCGGGCGCCGCCGGCGGCGGACCGCCGGAGCCCTCGAGGCGACCTTCGACCACGGGGAGGAGGGCTACGGCCTGTGGCTCGACCCGGCCGTCCAGGACGACCCCGTATACGCCGAGTACTGGGCCGGCCACCGCCCGGTGGAGGTCACGATCGAGGAGGACCAGATCGTGATCCGCCGCGCCGGGGACGAGGACGCCGGCGAAGGCGACGGGAACGGCGACGGCGAGTAGCTACCGCTCCTCCACCGTCTGCCTGAGGCGATAGTCGCTCGCCTCGCGGGCGTAGCGCGCGAACGCGGCGCCGGCGACGACCGGCATGTCCCACGCGGCCGGGTTCCCGGGGGCCACGCGGGTCGCGACGTCGAACGCCCAGTCGGTCCCCTCCCTGCCGTAGAGGCTCGCCAGCTCGGCGGTCGTGAACGGGCCGCCCAGCCGCCGGCGCAGCTGGAGCACGAGCTCGCCGGTCACGCGCTCGAGCGCAGCCTTGTCGGCGGGGTCGGCGCGGGCGAGACGCCGCTCGCCCTCCTGCCACAGCCCGAACACATCCTCAAAGCGCATCGCTCTAAGGATGCCCGAGGGGGACCGCCGGCAACAGCCGGCGGCTCAGTGGCTCGGGAGCCCGATGACCGCGTACGGCCGCTCGCCGGACTTGACCATTCCCAGCGCGCGAGCGTCTCGCTCGATCGTCGCGGGGTTGTTGAGCGCGTTCTCCTGGCGGATCAGGCTGGCGTTCTGGCGTGTGAGCGTGTGCACGATCGCCAGCTGCTGGTCGGCCTGGCTGCGGACCGAGAGGTAGGTGAGCGTCCGCTGGACGTAGAGCCCGACCACGACGGTCAGGGTCACCAGCAGCGCGACCCGCCCGATCCGCTCCCAGCGCAGCCGCAACGGCTGGCGGCGGGCAGCAGCGCGCCGCCGCCCTTGCGGCGAGCTCCGCGTGTGCCTTCGTGGCGCGGCGGTTGCGGTACGGGCAGGCGGCATCCCCTGCGCGCTTCGTTCGACGCCACCCGAGTCCTTCCTGCTGCAACGAGGCGTGCGCGGGCCGCGCCGACCGCAGTTCCCAGAGCTCAGGGAGATTTCTTTCGCCACACGAAAGTTTTCTCCCAGATCGCCCTCGGCCCCGGCCGGCCGGCGCCCCCTACCCCCTGAACGCCTCCCGGCCCGGATACGTCGCGTCGGCGCCGAGCGCCTCCTCGATCCGCAGCAGCTGGTTGTACTTCGCCACCCGGTCGGTCCGCGACGGCGCGCCCGTCTTGATCTGCCCGCAGCCGGTCGCGACCGCGAGGTCGGCGATCGTCACGTCCTCGGTCTCGCCCGAGCGGTGCGACATCACCGCCGTGTAGCCGCTCTCGCGCGCCATCCGGATCGCCGCGAGCGTCTCGGTGAGGGTGCCGATCTGGTTGACCTTGATCAGGATCGAGTTCGCGACGCCGGAGTCGATCCCTCGCTTGAGCCGCTGGGTGTTGGTTACGAAAATGTCATCGCCGACGAGCTGCAGTCGGTCGCCGAGTCGCTGTGTGAGCGTCGCCCATCCGTCCCAGTCCTCCTCGCCCATGCCGTCCTCCAGCGAGATGATCGGGTAACGCGCCGCCAGCTCCTCCCAATACACCGCCAGCTCCTCGGCGCTCAGCGAACGGCCCTCGCTCTCGAGCACATACGCGCCGTCGCGATACAGCTCCGAGACAGCCGGGTCAAGCGCGATCGCTACCTGCTCGCCGGGCTCATAGCCGGCCGCGCGGATCCCATCCATCAGCAGCTCGAGCGCCTGCGCGTTGGAGTCGAGGTCGGGCGCGAACCCGCCCTCGTCGCCGACCGCCGTCGACATATCCCGGGCGTGGATCGTCTGCTTGAGCCTGTGGAACACCTCGTCGCCCATCCGCAGCGCCTGCGCGAAGCTCGACGCCCCGACCGGAACGATCATGAACTCCTGGAAATCCAGCAGGTTGTCGGCGTGAACCCCGCCGTTGAGCACGTTCATCATCGGGACCGGCATCACGTGTGCGGTCTCGCCGCCCAGGTAGCGCCACAGCGGCAGCCGCTCCTCGGCGGCGGCGGCGTGCGCGGCGGCCAGCGACACCGCCAAGATCGCATTCGCCCCGAGCCGCGACTTGTTCGGCGTCCCGTCGAGCGAGATCAGCAGGCGGTCGAGCGCGGCCTGCCCGGTCACGTCCTGTCCCCGGACCGCGTCGGCGATCTCGCCGTTGACGTTCGCCACCGCCTTGGTGACCCCCTTGCCGAGCCACTCAGGTCCGCCGTCGCGGAGCTCGGCCGCCTCGAACTCCCCGGTCGAGGCTCCCGACGGAACCGCCGCCCGCCCCCACGCGCCCGAGCGCACGCTCAGCTCGACCTCGACCGTCGGGTTGCCCCGGCTGTCGAGGATCTGGCGGGCATGGACGTCCTCGATCTGGCTCATCGGTTGTCGCGTTCTCCTTCGGCTAGGCGCGCTCGGGCGTAGTACCCAAGCTGCTCATCGGGTCGCAGATCGTTCCAGTTTCGGCCTTCCAGTGCGGCCAGCTCGGCCCCCGTCGTGACCCTGGCGCGGAACCTGTCCGAGGCGGACCGGAGCGCGAGCTCCGGGTCGACGCGCAGCTTGCGCGCGATGTTCACGACCGCGAACAGCAGGTCACCCAGCTCGTGAAAGCGCGCCTCGCGAGCGTCCTCGCCGGCGTCGGGGCGCTCGACGGCGACCTCCAGCTCGTCGAGCTCCTCCCGGGCGGCGTCGATCACCGGTTCCACCTCGGGGAAGTCAAAGCCGGTCGCCGCGGCCCGGCGCTGGAGCTTGCGCGCGTACAGCGGCGAGGGCAGGTTCTCGGGCACCTCGCCGAACAGGCCCGGCTCGCGTCCGGGTTCGTCCTGCTTGATCCGGTCCCAGTTGCGCAGCACCTCGCCCGCGGTCTCGGCCTCGGCCCCGCCGAACACGTGCGGATGGCGCCGGATCAGCTTCTCGGTGACGTGCTCGGCTACCTCCGACAGCGACCCGGCGCCGCGCTCCTCGAGCAGCAGCGAGAGGAAGTAGACCTGGAACAGGACGTCGCCGAGCTCATCGCGCAGCTTCGCGTCGTCATCGCGGTGCGCGGCGTCGGCCAGCTCGTATGCCTCCTCGACCGTGTGCGGCACGATCGAGCGGGCGTCCTGCTCGCGGTCCCACGGGCACTCGACTCTCAGCCGCCGGGTGATCGCGTCGAGGCGCTCGAGCGCCTCGGCCACGGACCGGCCGGAGCTCACCCGGCGCCAGTGGCGCCGGTCGGAGCAGTCGAGGTCTTCGGCGCCTTGTAGCCGCTGCAGTCGGCCATCGCGTACTGCGAGCGGCAGCTGGTCTGACCCAGCCAGTGCTTCTTGGCGAGGTTGTCGACGGCCGTCTGGGCGGTGGTCTGCTGCTGGCCGCTGAGCGTCTGGCGGATCAGCGGGGTGGCCTGGGCGAGCGACTGCTGGGTCGCGTTCTTGACCGCGGTGACCTCGAACACGTAGTAGCCGAACTGGCCCTTGATCGGCCCGAGGACCTTGTTCGTGGGCGCCGAGAAAGCGGCCGAATCGAGCGCCGCGTCCTGCTGGCCCTTGGTGACGCCGGTCAGCTGCCCGCCGTTGTTCTTTGAGGTGGGATCGATCGAGTACTTCTTCGCCACCGCGCTCCAGCTCTGACCCGAGGACAGCGCGGCCTTCGCGGCGTTGGCCTCGGCCGCCGTCTTGGTCAGGACGATCCGGAGGTTGAGCGTCTTGGGAGTCCCGAACTGGCTGAGGTGCGTGTTGTAGTACTGCTGGATCACCGCCGGGGTGATCGTCGTGGTGTGCTTGGCGAGCAGCTTCGAGAAGATCTGGCTGATCCGGAACCGGAACAGGATGTCGTTGATCGTCTGCCCGGTCTGCGACAGGAACGTATTGAACTGGGCGGGGTTCGGGAACTGCTGGTTCTTGGCGGTCGTGAACGCCTGCTGGACCTGGGCGTTCGAGACCGTGATGTGCTGCCGCGCGGCCTCCGCCTGGTACCAGTAGCCCTTGATCAGGAAGTCCATCACCTGGCTCGAGTACTGCGTGAACAGCTGCTTGCAGTCGGACCGCAGCTGCTTGGCGGTGGTGTTCGCCAGGCTCGGGACCTGCTTGCGGACCTGGGCGACGCAGTTGTCGAAGTTGGGCGGATCGTTGGGCACGATCACCGGCGCGCCGGGGCTCTGCGCCGCCTGGCTCTTGGCCGCCACGAACATCCAGTGGTTGAACGCCTGGGTCGAGATCGGGTTTCCCGCGACGTCGGCGACCGAGTTGCCGGGCACGCCGCTACCGCACGCCGAAAGCGCGACGGCGACCACAAAAAAGGCGCCAAGCGCCGAGATGCCTCTCAGGGACTTCCTCACGAGAGCGGCTGATAGTAGCGAGGGTCCGTCTAAGAGGCGCCGAAGAATTCAGGAGCGGCCGGGCGGGTCGGCCTCGCGCAGCGAGTCCTGGATCTTCTGCGCGCGCTCCGCCGCGTAGTCAAGCGCCGGATTCAGGACGCCGCGGAGCACCGAGGCGACCGCCCACCAGCGCGGCGCGATCAGCCGCGGTTGGCGGCGCTCGATCGCGCGAGCCAGAGCCTCCCCCGCCTGCTGGGGCGTGATCCGCTTGAGCACGAACGCTGGGGCGAGGTCCTCGTCGCTCCCCGTTGCCTGCCGGCGCTTCTCGAACGCCTCCTGCACCATCACCGTGTCAACGAAGCCGAAGTACGCGACGGTCGCGCTGGCGCCGTGCACCGAAAGCTCCGTCCGGAGCGCCCGCCCGAGCTGCTCGACCCCCGCCTTGGCGACCGCATAGGGCGCGTTCATCATCCCGTTCATGAACGCGTACACACTCGCCACCAGGACGAGCTGGCCGCGCCGCGCGACGACCTGCTCGAGCCCCGCGTACGCGGTCCGGTAGACGCCGAGCAGATCGACCTCCACGACCCGCTCGAACTCGTCGGGCGGCATCAGCCGCACCGGCGCCGGGGTCGGCGCGATCCCGGCGTTGGCGACGACGATGTCGACGCCGCCGAAGCGCTCCACCGCCGCCGCGACCGCCCGCTCGTTCGCCTCCCGGTCGGTCACGTCGGCCGCCACGCCGATCGCGCGGGCGGGACCGAGCCGCTCGGCCGCCGCGGCCACCTCGTCGGCATTCAGGTCCACGACGGCGATCAGCGCTCCGCGCGCCGCCAGCGCTCCCGCCAGCGCGAATCCGATCCCGCGCGCGCCGCCCGTGATCAGCGCGACCTTGCCGTTGACGTCGTACCGCACCACCGACCGGATCCTATGCCGCGGCGGGTTCCTCCGCCGCCTCGCGAGTGACCGCGAGCAGCACATCGGCGGCTCTGACCACGGCGGGGAACCGCTGGCCTGGATCCTGGGGCACCCGCACCGACAGCTGCGACTTGCCGGACTCGTACAGGGCCTCCGGGATCTCCTGGCGGAGCTTCTTGGCGCGCACCGAGTCGAGCTCGATCGGCGTCACCGCCAGCCGGTCGCCGCGGAAGCTGACCGCCCGCGCGCCCGCCTGCCCGAGCTTGATCCGGGCCTGCTGGAGCGCGATCAGGTTGAGCAGCGGCTCGGGCGGGTCGCCGAAGCGGTCCTCGAGCTCCTCGCGCAGCACCGCCAGGTCCGCGACCTCGCGGGCCCCGGCGATCCGCCGGTGGACCTCGATCTTGGCCTGTTCGTAGGGGATGTAGTCGCTGGGGACGTACGCGTCCACGTTGACGTCGAGCCTGACCGGTTCCCACTCCTCCTCGGGCCCGGCGCCATCGGCCGCGGCCGCCACCGCCTCGTCGAGCATCTGCATGTAGAGCTCGAACCCGAGCGCCGCCACGTGGCCCGACTGCTCGTCGCCGAGCAGGTTGCCGGCACCGCGAATCTCCAGGTCGCGCATCGCGATCTTGAAGCCGGCGCCGAGCTCGGTGTAGTCCGACAGCGCCGAAAGCCTTTGCGCCGCCTCGCCGGTCAGCGCCGCGGCGCTGGGGTACAGCAGGTAGGCGAATGCGCGCTCCCGGCTTCGGCCCACCCGCCCGCGGATCTGGTAGAGCTGGGCCAGCCCGAAGCTGTCGGCGCGCTCGACGATCAGGGTGTTGGCCTGCGGGATGTCGATCCCCGACTCGATGATGCTCGTGCACACCAGCACGTCGGCCTCGCCGCGCAGGAAGCGCAGCATCCGCTTCTCCAGGTCCTTCTCGTCGAGCTGCCCGTGGGCGACCTCGAAGCGCACCCCCGGGCACAGCGCCCGCAGCCGCTCGGCGGTCTCGTCGATCGTCTCGATCCGGTTGTGCATGAAGAACGCCTGGCCGCCGCGCGCGTGCTCGCGCTCGAGCGCCTGCTTGACCAGCTGCTCGTCGTACTCGCCGACGTAGGTCTTGATCGGGCGGCGGCCCTCCGGCGGGGTCTCGATCACCGAGATGTCCCGGACTCCCGCCAGCGACATCTGCAGCGTCCGCGGGATCGGCGTGGCGCTCATCGAGATCACGTCGACCTTCAGCTTCAGCTGGCGCATGAGCTCCTTCTGCTTGACGCCGAAGCGCTGCTCCTCGTCGACGATCAGAAGCCCCAGGTTCTTGGCGCGAACGTCGCGTGAGAGCAGGCGGTGGGTGCCGATCAGGATGTCGACCTCCCCCCGCGAGAACCGCGCGACCGCATCGCGCTGCTCGGCCGCCGAGCGGAACCGCGAGACGTGCTCGATCGTCACCGGATAGTCCTTCAGCCGCTCGGTGAAGGTGCCGAAGTGCTGCTGGGCGAGGATCGTGGTCGGCGCCAGCAGCATCACCTGGGTCCCGTCCTGGACCGCTTTGAACGCGGCGCGCAGCGCGACCTCGGTCTTGCCGTAGCCGACATCGCCACAGATCAGCCGGTCCATCGGGCGCCCGGACTCCATGTCGGCCTTGACCATCTCGATCGCGTCGCGCTGGTCGGGGGTCTCGTTGTAGGGGAAGGCGTCCTCGAACTCCCGCTGCCAGTCGGTGTCGTTCGGGAACTCGTGCCCGGAGCGCCGCCGGCGCTCCGCGTACAGGTTGAGCAGCTCGCCGGCCAGCTCCTGGGCGGCACGCCGCGCCCGCGCCTTCATCCGCTCCCAGCGTGAGCCCCCCAGCTTCGACAGGGTCGGGTGCTCGCCACCGACGTAGCGGCTGATCTTCGCCAGCTGGTCGACCGGGACGAACACCCGGTCAGAGCCGGCGTACTCCAGATACAGGTAGTCGCGCGTGACCCCGGCGATCGTCTTCGTGTCGAACCCCGCGAACCGCGCGACGCCGTGGTCCTCGTGGACGACGATGTCGCCGGTGCGCAGGTCCGTGAAGCTCCGCAGCACTCCGCGGCGGCGCTCGGGCCGTCCCGGCGCCTGCCGGCGGCGGTGCAGCAGGCGGTGCTCGGGGATCACCGCGAGGTGGAACTGGGGGGCGATGAAACCCTGCTCGAGTCGCGCCGCGACGAGGTTTATTAGGCGGGCTTGCCCTTCGGGCGCCCGCCCGTTTTTGTCGCCGTCCAACCAGCTGACGTCGAGCCGGCCGAGGTTGTAGGCGAACCGTTCGCCCTCACCGCGACGCGGGAACGCGACCACCGTCTGGTAGCCCGAGCGCGCGAGCTTCTCCAGCTCGGGCTCGGCCTCCTTGATCCCGCGCGCCTGGATGTCGGCGGCCTGGGCCCGGAAGCTGAACGGCTGATCCTGATCGATGCTCGAGAGCCGGATCCGCGCGCGCGCCGCGAGCGCCCCGCCGATCTCCTCGGGATCGGCGTATACGTGGCGGGGGTCCTGGTCGTGGAAGACGGTGCTCACGTCCTGCCACTGGTCGTGAAGCGCGGGGGTCACGTCCTCCTCGCCGGCGATCACGATGCTCGCCTCGAGCGGCGCCAGCTCCAGGAACGGGTGGAAGTCCTCGACCGGAAGCAACTCGGCGATGTCGGGGCGGTCCTCCTCCTTCTCCAGCGCGGCGATCTCGGCAAGCTCGCGGTGCTCCTCCGCCAGCTCGGCCGCCGGGGCGACCTCGACCAGCTCGGCGTCGCCGAGCGAGCGCTGGGTGAAGGTGGAGAACCAGCGCAGCGACTCGATCTCGTCCCCGAACAGGTCGACGCGCACGGCGCGGTCCTCGGTCGCCGGGAACAGGTCGAGCAGCCCGCCACGGATCGCGAACTGGCCGCGATCCTCGACCTGGTCGACGCGCTCATAGCCGGCGGCGACGAGCTCCCGGGCGGTCTCCTGGAGGTCGAGCAGGTCGCCGTTGCGGAGCGTGAAGCCGTGGGGGCGAAGGGCGGGGTCGGGGACCTTCTCGGACAGCGCGACGGCGCTGACGACGACGACCGGGGCGCCGTTCTCTCCCGCGTCGTCGACCAGCGCGTCGAGCGCCGCGATCCGCAGCCCGACGAGGTGCGGCGGCGGCACCAGGTGCGACTCGTAGCTGACGCCGCGGCTCGGGTAGTAGCGGACGCTGCGCGGCTCGAGCCACGCGCGCAGGCCGGCCGCCAGGTCACGCGCGGCGCGGTCGTCGCCCGCGACGACGATTGCCGGCTTGCCGGGCTCGCGGTCGAGCAGCGCCGCGATCAGATAGGGCCGCAGCGACAGGGATACGAACGCGTGACCGCCGTCGCGCGCCAGCGCGGCGGTCTGCGAATCCTCATCGGCGTGGAAAAGAAGGCTCCGGAGCATCCCCTTCCTTCAGTCTATGTCGGTGTCGTCTCCTTCCAACACGAGGTGCTCGACCGTATCGGCCGCCCCGTCGATGAGGGCCGCCACCTCTTCCTTCGGCTCCCGGAAGCGGCTGAGGACGTAGGCCGCGACGCGGTCCGGGTCGGTCGTCGGTGGGCGACCGACACCGATCCGGACCCGCGCGAAGTCGGGTGAGCCGAGCGCATCGCGAAGGGATTTGAGGCCGTTGTGGCCGGCCAGCCCGCCGCCAACCCGGGTCCGGATCTCGCCGAACGGGAGGTCGATCTCGTCGTGAATCACGAGCACGCGGTCGAGATCGAGCTTGTAGGCCCCGCGGGCGGGGCCGACCGATTTGCCCGCGTCGTTCATGTAGGTCTGGGGGAGCAGAACCGCCACACGGGGTCCCCCGGGCCCGGCGCGACCCTCGGTCAGGAGGCCGCGGTACTTCGATTTGGCCTTCGGCAGGCCCCAACGCGCCGCGAGCGCGTTCGCGACCTCGAAGCCGATGTTGTGGCGGGTGCCGGCGTAGTCCGAGCCGGGGTTGCCGAGCCCGACGATCAGCCAGTCGACAGGGCCGCCGCCCCGACCGGGGAGGCGCACCGCGGGCTACTCGCCGCCGCTCTCGCCTTCGCCCCCGGCCTCCGCTGCCTGCTCGACCTGCGCCTCGGCCTCCTCGCCGGTCTCACCCTCGCCGACGAGCTCGGTCTCCTCCTCGATCTCCGGCTCCTCCTCGAGCTGGAGCCGCGGCGGGGTGAGCGTCATCAGCACGGTCTCCGGGTCGTCGAGCAGGGTCACGCCGGCCGGCATGGCGAGCGACCCGAGGGTGACCGTGTCGCCGATCTCGGCTGTGGAGACGTCGTGCTGGATCGAGTCGGGGATGTCGGTCGGGAGCGCCTCGATGTTCACCTCGCGTGTGACCTGCTCCAGCACGCCGCCCTCCTTGGCCCCCGGGGCGTCATCGGCGCCGACGAGCTCGATCACGACGGTCGAGCTGATCGCCTGGTCGAGCCGAACTCGCAGGAGGTCGATGTGGACGGTGTCGCCGGTGACGGGGTGGCGGACCAGGTCCTTGAGGACGACCGGGCCGCCGCCCGACGTGCCGACGGTCAGGTCGATCACGGCTCCGGCGTGCGCCAGCGCCTGGCGCAGGATGCGCGGGTCGACCGCGAACGCGAACGGCTCCTCGCCCCCGCCGTAGACCACGCCGGGGACCATGCCGGTGCGCCGCAGGCGGCGCGCAGCGCGCGACCCGGACGGCTCGCGCGGTTCGACGGTCAGGGCTGTGGCTTGGGCCGTGGCCATGGCTCGCCGATGGTAGCGAGCCTCTTCAACCCGGCGCAGCCGCGCGCTAGGCTTTTCGTATGTCAGGCGACGTTCAGCTGATGCTGATGCTCGCCGGAATGCACCTGTTGGGGTTGGTGTGCGCGGCGGCGCTGCTGCTGCCCGCGTTGCGGGGCGGCCCGGACCTGCCTCCGCGGGGCGACCACGACTCCGATGAGGGCTGGGGCCACGGGCCTCGCCGGCCGCCAAGCCCGTTCGACCTGCCGACCGGCGGCCTCCCGCTCCCCGATGCGGTCCAGTCGCGGATCCGGCTGCGAGATCACCGGCGGTTGCCCGAGCAGCTGCCGCGGCGCGAGCGCCGCCCCGCCCGCGAGCCCGATCGCGAGCCCGTCCGTGCGGGCGCGGGCCGCCACTAGTACCGCGCGGGGCAGTCCGCGCCGCTCTTGATCCGCACGCTGAGCTCGAGCAGCTGGATGCGCTGCCCGCTGAGCGCGTTGCCGGCCCGCCGTACGCGCACGCACTGAACGATCGGGAGCGCGGCGCCCGCGCGCCAGGCGACGCGCGCGGTTCCGACGGTCGACCCAAGCGAGAAACCCGCCGAGGGGTTCAGCTGGAGGATCGCCACGCTCCCCGGGCGAGTCAGGGCGGCGGCGTCGGCGGCGACGCGTGCCCGGCACACCGGGCTGGCGGGGCAACCGTCGATCCGTGCGCTCATCGCCTGGGAGTCGCCACGCGCCTCGGCCTGGATCAGCGCGGTGATCGCCGAGCGCTCCGCGCCGTCCAGGCTGAACACGCGCGCGAGCAGGCCGCTCACGGCGACGAACAGCAGCACCCCGAGGGCGATCAGCACAAGCAGGCGGGTCCGGCGCATCGCAGGGCAGGCTAGTCACAGCCCGCTGCGGTGCGGCTACTGAAGCTCCATGAAGCGCTCGACGGAGGCCTCTTGGTGCTCGAGCCGCTCGGCGAGCGCGAGCGCGTGCTCGGCCGCGGCCTCGAGGAAGTCCTCGACGCAGCGCACCGGGTCGTCGGCCAGCGGATAGACGCGCGTGACGTCCTGCTGCGCGCACGCGATCCCCATCGGCGGGCGACCCTCTGCGAGCGTCCGCGCGCTGCACACCGGCGTGACCACCATCCCCGCGTCGCGGGCGACGAGCGCCGTCGGGAGCAGCCGCGGGGCGGGGAGCCGGACCGACAGCTCGACCGCGTGATCGACCGCGACTCGCGGGCCGACCAGCTCCTCGAGCGGCTCGCGCCACACGTCGAGGACGACGTCGGCGCCGACGAGCGCGTCCCGGAGCGCGGTCGCCTGCTCCAGGTAGAGCTGCTCGGCCTCGGCGCGATCCTCGGCATCGGCGAGGTCGAGGTCGCACGGCACGCGCAGCAGTTCGCTGGCGGACACCGTGGTGCCGGCCCCGAGGCTGCCGGTGGTCACGTAGGTCTGGAGCGTTCCCAGGTCGCGGCGTCCGTGGAAGATGACGGTCACCGCCTCGCTCACGGGTAGCCCGCCGACTCGCAGTGAGACTGCGACCGAAGCCGAATCGTCGAGCAAGGCGCGCCGCAGCAGCTCCTCGGAGCCGTCGTCTTGGGGGAAGGAATCCTCGTTGAGCATGCCTCTGCCTTCTGGTTTCTTCCCGTTAACAATTACTCCACGCTCCGGCGGCTGCCAACATCCAGGTGGAGCGAGTGGCCGCCGTTTCACTGTCCCGCGGGCGCACCGGACGGGTAGGCTGCGAGCCGTGAAGCTCCTCTACAAGCCATTCGCGCTCATCGCCGCGGCGATCGCGGCGCGGCTCGGCAGGTCGATCTTCAGGAGTCTGTGGTCACGGATCGACGACGGCGGGCCACCCAACCCCACCGCGCCGGACGCGAGCCTGCCGAAGGTCGTCGGGGCGCGCGCGCTCGAGGCGGCGACGATGGCGGGCGTCGCGGCCGCCGCGAACCGTGCCAGCGCGCGCGTGTTCTACCAGCTGACCGGCGTCTGGCCCGGCAGGGAGAAACCGGAGGAGAAGAGCTAGGCGCTCTGCTCGACCGTCCAGGGCGCGAGCTGGTCGCGCATCCAATCGGGGATCGGGGTCTTGGTCAACGCCGGGCGCTCGACCAGCACGTGGCGGAGCGTCCCCTCCACCATGCGCTCACCGTCGCGGCCGATCCGGTGCTCGCTCACGATGCTGGTGGTGCCAAGCCGCGTGACCGCGATCGAGAGCGTCAGCAGCTCGTCGAAGCGGGCGGGCGCTCGAAACCGCACCCGCGCGTCGGCCACCACCACGTCGACGCCCCGGTCGAGCATCGCCTGGTAGCTCCCGAAGGCCGCGCGCCACAGCTCCGTGAGGCTCACGTCGAAGTACGCCAGGTAGTGCGCGTTGAACACAACCCCCTGCGGATCGCACTCCGCGTATCGGACCCGGAGCTGATGGGTGAAGGGCTCGCCCACGCTCGCCGATCCCTCGCTAGCCGCCGCCCCGCAGCACGAAGCCGCGGTCGGCGAGGTCAGCGAGCTGGTTTTCGAAGGTCGTGAAGTCGCGCCTGAGCAGCGCATCGATCGGGCGTCCGGCGGGGCCGCTTGCCCTGACCCAGCGGCTCAGCACCGCCGGCCCCGCCTGGTCGGAGGCGTCGGCTAGCAGGTCGAGCAGGATCGGTAACTCCGGGCGGTGCTCGAGCTGGCCCGAGAGCAGCGTCAGCGGATCGACCTCGAGCGTCTCGCAGAGCTCCTCTTCGCTCAGCCCGAGCAGCTCCATCAGCCGCGCTGCGCGGGCGCTGGCGAACGACATCCTCAGCAGGCCCCTTCGGCGCGGAGCCGGGCCCGGTAGATCTGCATGTCCGCGTGATTGAAGTCGCTGTGCGTCTGGCTCCGTAGCGCCCGAACGTCTTCGTGGTGATAGCGACTGGAGAGGCTCTCGTTGTGGCCGATCACGTCTTTGATGGGGATGTCGTAGCGGCACCGCAACCAGTGGACGAGCCGGAGGCTCGCTGTCACCTGGCGCCGGTCGTTCAGTATCTGCTGGTCGCTGAAGCCGACGTGCTCGACCCCGATCGCGGTCCAGTTCAGCCCGACGGTGTGGCGGCACATCGTCCCCAGCGAGACGAGCTGATGGATGACGCCGTCGGAGTCGATCACGAAGTGCGCGCAGGTGCCGGGCAGCTCGTGCAGCTCCGAGTCGGGTGAGTCGTTTGCGAACGTGTTCCAGGTCGAGCTAAAGCTCGCGTCGGTGTAGTGGATCACGATCACGTGTGGATCGATCAGCCGCCAGGTCGGCTTCATGAAGCTCCCGTAGTGGCGCCGCACGTACGCGACCATCTCCGCCTTGCGCCGGGGACCGAACGGGATCGGGTCCCAGACGATCGGCGGCTTGACGACCCGCGGGACCGACGCCAACGAAAGCGCGCGCCCCGAGGCAGCGCACCCCATGCAGATCATCAGGCCGGCGAAGAGCGCCGCGGTCGCCACCGTGACCGGTCGTGCCCGGCTGACGTCTGAGGCAGGGGAGTTCATGCGGTCCTCCAAGACGATCGCAAACGTACCCGTGTTGAGCCGGTCGAGGCGGAACGGTGTGGTGTGATCGTTCTTCGGGCTGCCAGCGCGTGCGCGCCGTAATGCTGACAGCGCCGCGGCGCCGTAATGAGTAGCGCCGGGATGGCTGCGGCTCGGCTAGACCACTCCGTGCCCCCATGGCTTACCTACCGGTGAACCTCGTGCCCCCGTGATCACCCGATAGCCCGGTGCCGCGCCATCCCGGCGCTGGACAGTCCATGAAAGCTGGGAAACGCACGGTAGTCAACTGCGGGGGACAACCTTTCTATCGGGCACCCCCAGGGGGTTAGGTCGTTCGTCTACGCACCAGAGAGGGGATGTGTCCAGACAAGCCTGCCGTCGCCTCGGGACAGCATCGTTTAGCAGGGATTCTCGGCCGGGAAGCCGCCTGCGATTAGAACAGCTGGTTCTGCGCCCCCCGTGCTGACAGATCGCGGGCGGTAGCGGATTTGCCCGGCGGCGACCTCTTCGCGGAATCGGTCGATGACCTCTACCCGCCAGGAAGCCCGCACACGATGCAGCGTCGCGCGGGCTTGACTACCTATCTACCCACGTTGCTTGCTTGCGTACTCACGCCGCAGCTGCTTACGCTGGCGGGCACGCCCGGGCAGCCCTACGGCCCCGGCGGCTAGCGAGACGGCTGGTGAAGCGCAATGATAGACGCGTGGAAGGCCGTGACAACGAGCGCGAGTTTTACCGGGAGATCATCCGCCGCGCCAAAGAGGTTCGTGAGCGTGCTGCCGAGTCGCTAAGACGATCCCGCCTACTCCGCAAGCGGCAAGAAGAACAGGCTGACGCCGCTGAGAGGCGGCGAAGGTTTCGGCGGCGGGGCTGACTACGGGGCGGCAGACCAGCCTTGGATCGTAGTTGGCCAGGAGCACCGCACTGCGGTGGGCGCACGTGAAATGGCCCGCGCCCCGCTGGACGGTTGAGCTGGACCGGTGGCAGCTGACGCAAGAGAGACCGCCGGGCCGGGTCGTGCGCTGGCCCGGGCATGGAGAGTCGAGCGGCTTGGAGCGCGGCGGGTGGGGTGGTCCTCACCGTTGCTGGAACCAACGCTGTCGTGTGGGCAAGCGCGTCGGCGTCAGCCCGTGCGCTGCCGGACTGGCCGACCTACGCGTTCGCGGCGCTTGGGGCGCTCGGGCTGTACTGCCTCGTTGCATCTCTGGTTCCGCTCTGGCCGTTCGTACGCATCCGGTCGGTTCCCGAGCTACTGGACGACTCCATTCGGCAGGGACGTGAAGCGCGCGAGCGGATCAGACAGGAACGGCTTGGAGGGTTGGAGGCGGCGAGCGTCGCGGCAGAGTGGACCCTGCGAGTCGGGAATGCGCTGAGCCGCCGGTTCTCCGCCATCGTGGACGAGTGCATTTTGGCGGCGGGGAACGACCAACACTTCTCCGGCCAAGCGCTTCTGATACAGACCCTCAACGCGAAGATGGATGTTCTCGGCAACGCGCGGAAGGGGCTCGGACTGGCGTAAAGAAACTAGAGACCCGCTCGTCAAGCGCGAGTGACATTGCTTCTTGAGAGTTCTGATATGGCGCGGCTCTCGCTATCGGCGGCTCAGTGTGAACCTCTTGCGAGCCGTCACGGACGGGTGTCCCACATGGGTGTAGGTGCCCCTTGCGGTCAGCTTGAGGCGCTTTGCTGCGGTTAGCATCCGCCTTCCTGCCGGAGTCAGCTTGATCGTGAGTTTGGCGGGTCCGGCTTTCAAGAACGTCGCTTTGCCGGTCGCAACGAGTACGGGCCTCAGGGTGGCCCTGCTCAGCGTCGCTCCCGAAGGAAGGTAGTACCAGCTGATCACGACGCGCCCGCCGCCAAGCGCGTGGAACCAGAATGTGTACCCCCGATTTGCCAGCAAAGCAGCGATCGTCGAACCTTTTCCAGTGGGCGCCAGCTGATCGAACAGCTGCGCCCTGATCTGAGCCGGGGCGATAACGGGCGACGCCACCGGTGGGGAGCCCGGGACCGGCGGTAAGCCTGGTGATGGGACGGGCGGGCCTGGCTGTGGCAGGGGTGGCCCAGGGGGCGCCTGCACCGCGGCGGTCACCGCAGAGTCCGCCGGACCTCCGGTCCCGGTGGTGTTCGTTGCCCACTCCTGCACTCGGAGCGTGTCACCCAGGTCCATCCAGGACGGCGTGTAGATCTGACCGGTGGCGCCACCGATCGAGGCGCAGGCGCCGCCGACGTTGTTGCAGCGCTGCCACTGATACCTGAACGAGGTGGGGCTGTTCGTCCATCCTCCGTTCGACTCGATCAGCGCGTTGCCGATCACCGGGACCCCGACGATCTTTGGAACCGTTTGATTGACCGGCGGAGAGGACGATGGAGGCGGCTGAGGCCCCGCGGAGATGACTTGTACGGTCGCGATCTTGCAGTCGTTGCCGGGGTTTGGATCGTTGACCAGGCCGCTGATCGAGCCGTTTCCAGCGCCAAACACACAGGCCGCATCGCTCGCAAATTGCCCAGCCGTGGCCTGCACCTGTAGGACGATCGTCGTGGTAATCGTTTGGCTCGGGTAGGTGATGAAGCCGTATTCGCACTGCGTGCCATCTGCCCCAGTCCCCGGCTGGCAGGTCGCCGATGCGACGAAGTTGAGGCCATCAACCACTTTGCCCGTGTTCACCCAGAGGTCCACGGGATCGGGACCGTAATTCGTGGCCACAACCGTGAACGTCACGTCTTGACCGGTTTGGGCCTGGCTAACGCTAGGCGTGTTCGATACGACCGCGAGGTCCGCATCACACGCCGACGTCGTCCCCGAGACATAGGCGGGCGACGACGTGTTCCCGGACGAGTCGATCGCCACCAACGAGAACGAGTACGAAGTACCGCACGTCAGCCCGTCGATCGTCGTCGTGCTGGCGTTCCCGCCATCAACGATGGTGGGAGGGGGTCCGCCAGATGGCGACGACACCAAGTAGTCCACTACACCTGGGCTGGGCGACGGCGTCCAGCTGAAGGTCAGCGAGGCCTTCGACTCATTGCTCCAGAACAGGTTGGTCGGCGGGTTCGGCGGCGTTGCCGCCCGTGCGTTCCCGCCCATAAACAGCACAGCAGCTACGGCGATGAGGGCAAGCCGAGTGAACCCGGCGAAAACGCAGCGACCCGGCGCGCACGAACCCGCACCCACCCGGCTGGCGGGCTTCGGACTGCCCCAAAGCTGTGGGCCCAGCAAGGCTCTCCCTCCGGTCCAACGGGATGCCTGTTCATCGCGACGTTACGCCGATTCGTCCGGCGAAGCAATAGGTGGAGTGGCCCTGTGTTCCGAGGTGACGGCGATCGACGTGAAGCTCGACGGCGACGAGGTTGTTGACCAGCGGCATGACCGGCATCGCCCTGTACGACGAGGCGCCAGCCAACCTTTGGGCGCTCGACCACGCGCGATTCGAGCCGACCATCGCCGTCTGGCAACAGATCGAAGGTTGCCTCGCTGACTACGTGTACTTCAAGGGCTACCGTCCCGAATTGCTGCCGGAGGTCGCGCGGGGCGCTTGAGAAGACCTTAGACGCCGCATCGAGGTGGGATACCCGTGTGCGGAGCCCGGCGGCGATCGTTGACAACCCGTTGACCGGGGCCGAGCGTGCGTCGGTCGAAGTCCCATAGATACGGGCGATTTCAGCCCTACAGGGCTGCAGCGATCAGAACAGCTGGTTCTCGCCGCCGAAGACGTCGCTGACCGAGCCGTCGGTGAAGATCTGCCGGATCGAGCTCGTCAGCAGGTCGGCGCACGACAGGACGCGCACGTTGTCGGGCGCACCCGGGGGCAGCGGAATCGTGTCGGTGACGACGATCTGCTCGAGTCCGGCGGCCGCGAGGTTCTCCCAGGCATTGCCCGAGAAGATCCCGTGGGTGGCCGCGGCGTACACCCGGCGTGCGCCGGCGTCGTGGACGGCGCGCGCCGCCGCCTTGAGCGTTCCGGCGGTGTCGATGATGTCGTCGACCAGCAGCGCGGTCTTGCCGGCGACGTCACCGATCACGTAGCTGATCTCAGCGACCTGCTGGGCGGGGCGGTCCTTGTTGAGGATCGCCAGGTCGGCGCCGATCTTCGACGCGAACCGCTTGTTCAGCTTCACCCGGCCGGCGTCCGGCGCGACCACGACCAGGTCCTCCAGGCCGAGGTCGCTGAAGTACTGGGTCAACATGAACATCGCGGTCATGTGGTCGCACGGCTTCTGGAAGAAGCCCTGAATCTGGCCCTGGTGCAGGTCCATCGTCAGGATCCGGTCGATCCCCGCCGCCTCCAGCATCCGCGCGACCAGCCGCGCGCTGATCGGCTCACGCGGGGCGGACTTCTTGTCCTGGCGCGAGTAGCCGTACCACGGCGTGACCGCGATCACCCGGTGCGCCGAGCCGCCGACCGCGCCATCGATCATCACCATCAGCTCCATCAAGGCGTCGTTGGCGCTGAGCCCGGTGTCGGTGTTGCCGCAGGTCGGCTGGACGATGAACACGTCGGCGCCACGCACCGACTCCTCGTAGCGGCAGTAGACCTCGCCGTTGGCGAACGTCCGCAGGGTCATGTCGCCGAGCGCGACCCCGAGCTTCGACGCGATCCTCGCCGCAAGGCCAGGGTTGGCGCGGCCCGAGACGAGCATCAGCCGCTTGCTGTACTCAACTCGCAGTTCGCGAGGCGTGGGCTGCGGCATGAGGATGCTCATCGTCGGATCGAGTTTATGTCCGGGGGGTGACGTTCGGATCGGCCGCGCCTTCCGCGCGCTCATTTTCTTGATTTCCGGGGTCGGCGTGCTTCCCGTCGCCGGGAGCTTCCCGCTCCTTGCGACGTTCCGCGTATCCCTCGATGTTCTCCTGGCGCGCCCGCGCGACCCCGAGCGCGCCTGGCGGCACGTCCTTGGTGATCACCGAGCCGGCGGCGGTGTAGGCCTCGTCACCGACCGCCACCGGGGCCACGAACGTCGTGTCGACGCTGGTCTTGACACCCGACCCGATCGTCGTGCGGTGCTTGCGGTAGCCGTCGTAGTTGGCCGTGATCGTGCTGGCCCCGAGGTTGGTGTCCTCCCCCACGTCGGCATCGCCGATGTAGGACAGGTGGGGGACCTTCGATCCGGCGCCGATGTCGGAGTTCTTGATCTCGACGAACGTGCCGGCCTTGGAGCGCTCCCGAAGAATCGTGCCGCGGCGCAGGTACGCGAACGGGCCGACACTGACCCCATCGCCAATCTCGGCGTCGACGACGTAGGAGTGGATCACCTTCGAGCGCTCGCCCACGCGCGCGTCGATCAGCGTGCTGGCGGGGCCGACCGTGCTGCCGGCTCCGATCCTGGTGTGGCCGTGGAGACTCGAGAACGGGGCGATCACGGCGTCCGGGGCAATCTCGACGTCCACGTCGATCACCGTCGCCTCGGGATTGACGATCGTCGCCCCGCCGAGCATCAGTCTCTCCTGGATGGGCTCGCTGCGCGACCGCGCGGGCGTGCGCGAGCGCGACCCGGTCGTTGATACCGATCGTGGAGCGAAGGTCGGTGATCTCGTACGCGAGCACGGTGCGCTCGTCGGAGCGGAGGACCGGGAGCACGTCCGGGAGGTAGCGCTCGCCCTGGGCGTTGTCGCTCGTGACTCGCTCGAGCGCGGAGAGCAGCTCGCGCGCCTCGAACGCGAAGATCCCGGTGTTGACCTCCCGGATCCGCAGCTCGAGCTCGGTGGCGTCGCCCGGCGCCTTGGTCTCCACCACGCGCTCAACCGTCCCGTCGGGCGCGCGCACCACCCGGCCGTAGCCGGTCGGGTCCTCTAGCACGGCCGTTGCGATGGTGGCGGCCGCCCCCGAGCGCTCATGGGCCTCGGCTAGCTCCTGGATCGTCCGGGCGGCGACCAGCGGGTGATCGCCGTTCAGGACGATCACAGTGCCGGCGCCGTCGAGCTCGCCGGCGGCGGCCTGTAGCGCGTCGGCGGTTCCGCGGGGCTGCTCCTGGACGGCGAACGCGACCCGGCCATCGAGCGCGGCCTCCAGCTCGCGACGCGGGCTCTCAACGACAACGACCTTCGCCGCGCCCGCCTCGTTGGCCGCCGCGACCGGCCACGCGATCATGGGCCGCCCACACAACGGGTGCAGCAGCTTCGGCGTCTCCGAGCGCATGCGGGTTCCCTCCCCCGCAGCGAGGATCACGACTACTGGCGGAGCCACGGCAAGATCGTAGGCGATCCCGGGCGAACCGGACCGCTCCGGGATGTTGTGTTATGCGGCTCGTTCCTCGCCACCTGCCTCCTCCCGCGCTCCATGCCGTTCAGCCTGGTACTCGTACCAGCGGATCCATTTACGAACCGCGTTGTCGGAGACCCCGTACTTGCGTCCGATCGCGAGGAAGCTCATGGACTCGACGTCCGCCAGGAGCTGCTCGTAGGTGGGGCGCTTAGCTTTCCGGGTCTCCGTATGCGACACGCCCTTGTAGAGCGTCGCGGCCACAGTCCCCCAGCAACGCTGCGAGCAGTAACGATGCTGCATCGTGTGCGGCACGAATAGCTGGTTGCAGCCCGGACACGTCCGTTGCCGTGGAACGTTCCTACCACAGTGCGTGTCTAGCGTGGCATTGCAGTTTGGGCAGACAATGCGGAGGTTCTCTAGACGGTTGTCGTTCGACACGCCGTTGATGTGGTCGAGGATGAGCGACATCAGCCTGCCTCGCCACATCTTCCCTTGACCGCACATCTCGCAGACGGGCTGCTTAAGGCCTAGTGCGAGCAGCCGCGCCTTGAGCTTCCCGCGGGGATAGGTCGAGTTCTCGACCAGAACCTCCTCTAGCGGGAACGCGCGACTGGCGCTCGCCGTGCGCCGAACCGAGTTGGCATCGAAATGGTCGCTCGGGATCCCCCACTCCTTAGCCCAGCGCTGGAGCGTTTGAAAGTTCGAGCCCTTAGGTTCGTAGCCCAGACGACGCAGCGCGTCTGACCAGCACCTCGCCTGGGCGATCGCAGCTCGAGCGTCCGCTTCGGAAAATGGAATCGGCCGGGGCACGAACACATGTTCGTCTATCCGTCGGACGGAACCTAACTGGGGAGCCAGGAATCGGACCCGGACCTGGTGGACCAAAACCACCCGTGCTGCCGTTACACCACTCCCCATTGGGCTGGATCGCTGCTGGATTCCACGGTACCTCACGGGGGTTGGCGGACGAAGACTTGCGTGAGCATTCGCGCCTAGCTCGGCGACCGAGTCAGGCGCCCGTAGCGAACCCCTAGGCCGAGCCGCGAGTTACTCGATTCGCAAACCGAAATTCGTCAGCCTCAGCAAGGCGCAGCAGCCGCCGATGCCGTCGGCCAGACGTGCTACTCGATGAGTTCAGCTACCCGGGAGGATCCGGAACGTGTTCTTTGCCAGCACGGGTGTGTCGTATGCGGTTGCCGCGCTGAGCGCCAGCGAGTCGAAGTAGACCGTCGCGGTATTCCCGCTGGCCTGCCCGACGGTGATCAGCCCGCAGTTGTCAGCGAATAGGGCCCCGTAGACAACCGAGTTCGCGTTGAGCGTCAGTGGGGAGTCCGTCGAGGTGCACGCCCCTCCGCCGGACGGCGTGGGATTTCCGATATTGGCCATGTAGATCACACCGAAGTAGCAGGTGTTTGCGCTTACCGAGAGTGTGCCGCTGCCGACGATGATCATGCCGGGCGTCGCACCCGAAGATGGCGCACTGCTCTTGCTACAACCGCTCCCGTTACCCGTTACCTGACATCCGCTCGACGGAGTGCTCTGGATGTAGACAAGGCCGTTCCAATTCGACGGGCACGTGCCGGCTGCGGGAGCAGTAGGCGCTGCCTGTTCGAGCGACGCGAGCTGAGCCGGCGACAGCACCGAGTAACCGTTCGGATCGGTGTACCCCGTTTGGTAACCCCCGGTACCTTGAGTGCCGGGATCTGCCTGATTCTTACTGGGGTCCCACCCAGCACATCCACTTTGATAGCTCGGCTGAGTCGTGGCTGTCCCGCACGTCAGGTCGATCGTTCCGGCACTTACCAAGCCCGCAGCGTCGTGCTGCTCGATGATCACCTTGTTTCCCCTGTTGCTCGTATTCACCCCGCCAGCGGTGATCGTGGTGTCGGGCAGTGGCACTACCACGCTCTGTCGCTCCGTCTCGCCGACGACGACCCGCGTCTGCCCGAGAACGGTGGCCTGCGCCCGCACCCAGACGGCGTTGGCGCTGTAGCAATCGCACCCCATGGCGGTCGCGGGGATCGGATCCGAGTAGTAAGAGGGAGATTCCGCGAGGCTCGCACAGGTTTGACTCGACGTCGGGCACACACCGCCGACCTCCGTCGACCAAGTGGGATTGGAGTACTCCTGGCCGGCGTACGTGGAGGAGAAGCTATTGGTGACCGCGGTACCGGGACAGGTGGAAGACGACGTCGAGTTCTGATTGCACGTCACAGTGGTGGCAGTCGTCCCCGGCCAGTTGAGCTGCACGAGGCGAGCCTGGGCGTCGAGCGCGCTTTCGGCAAGGTTGAACGCCGCCTCGCCCGACGTCTCGTAGCCCGTCTGATGGGTCTGGACGTCCGTCGCCGCCAGCGCCGCGTAGCCAAGCCCGAACGCCACGATCATCAGGATGAGCGCGGTCACCAGCACGGATCCGCTCTCGTCGCGCATTCTCCTCTTCAGCCTCATGTCACAGTCACCGTTTGGGGTTGTGTCGTGTTTGTCAGGCCCGTCGAGTCCGTAACCGTTAGCCGAATGGTGTAGGTGCCTGCGCCGGGCGACCAGCTGATCAGGCCTCCTGACGCCGCCGCCAAGGCTGCGCTGTTCGGGCAAGGCGAGCCTGTGCACGACCAGCTGTAGCTCAGATCATCTCCGTCCGGGCTGTACGAGGAGCCGCCGTTGAGCACGACGTTGCCGTTGCCGGTGGGGGTGGAGCTGAAGCTCGCGACGGGCTGGAGCTGTTGGTTGCGCAGGAAGGCGGAGCTCTGGATCTGGTACGCGTTCGTACGGAGGTCCGGCTGCGTTGTGAACAAGCTGGTACTCGGGTTCACGAACAGGTCCATCTGCACCGAGGAGATCTGCGCGGCGGCCGGGTTCGTGATCGACGTACTGGATGCGGTGTTCGGGGGAGTGCCGGTGGTGAACGAAAACGCCGGCTGATTCCAGCTAGCCCCCTGGTAACGGTTGACGACTCCGTAGGCGATCGCGGTGGCGCTGCAGCTCCCGCCGGCAGAGTTCGGGCAGGTCTCATTCTGGCCGAGGGTGATGTCCGGGCAGGTGATCGTCTGAGTCGGGTCCGAGGTCCAGGGATCAGATGCCGGTGTCGACGTTGTCCAGGTCTGGGTCTCCGCGTACAGGTACTCGTTGCTCGCGCTCCCCGCCGTGTCCGGCGGGATGCAGTAGCGGACGCGCTGGACCCCCGAGGTGTCACCGCTGCTCCCGCCGGAGGGCGAACCGACGGTTTGGAACACGATGTCGTAGGGCGTCGCCCGCTCGAGCAGCTTCGGGGTGGTGATCGGGCTGGCGACGTCGCGCAGCTGGCGCACGACGCGGTCGACCGCGAGGCGCGCCTTGTCCTGGGCGTCGACCCGCTGGGTGTTGTAGTAGCTCTGCCGGTTGTAGGCGATGAACGCCATCACCACTGCCCCCAGGACGATCGTCGACAGGGCCATCGCCACCAGCAGCTCGATGAGCGTCAACCCGTCCTCTCGCCTCACCGCGCTCATCCGGTCGCCACCGTCGAGCAGGGGGACTCGTTCATGTGCGTGTCGACCGCGCTCACGCAGTAGCTCTGCGCGACGCCTCCCGGGTCCGGAGAGGTGTCGGTGTAGGTGGTCCCGTTGTTCGTGATCACGTCATAGCGGGTGGAAAGCGCCTGGGCGCCGGAGCCCGACCAGCGGTAGATCCGCCAGTAGGCGATCGAGTCGCCCGGGTCGGGGTCCGCGGGCGAGGGGGCGGTCCAGCTCAGGGTCACGTCCGACCCGCTGGGAGCGGCGGTGAGGTTCGAAGGGATGTTCGGCGGGTGATCGCAGATGTTCGCGTCGACCTGCGTCGATCCCGATCCCGGACGAGGCGTCAGCGTCGGGGGCGGACTCGTGTCCCATCCAACCACCCAATACATGTTCGATGTGCCCGCGTCGGTCCCGTACGTGCACGGGCTCGGGCTGTTCGGCGCCGGGGCCGAGGTGTCCGTGCACGTGGTGATGCTGGAGTTACCCGTCTGGCACACCTGAGCTTGCGAGTTGGATCCGGCCTTGTGCATCACCTGGTAGTAGAGGACGTCCTGGTCGATGCTCGGCGTCCACTGGACGTCGACAACGTGAAGGGTCGAGTTCCAGCCGGCGTTGACGGTCGCGGGCGGGATCACCGTGTGCTCGTTGATCGTCACCTGGACCGTGGACCGGGTGCCCGAGTTCCCGTTCGAGTCGTACGCGACGGCCGTGATCGTGAACGTTCCGTCGATGTAGGTATTCGTCCCATTCACCACGACGTACGGCAGGTCCCAGGTGAACGACGAGCCGGTCGCGGACGGCTGATACGGATCGGTCGATGCGGAGGGGATCTCGGACGCCGGGGGCTGGGTGCCGTTCACGAACCACTGGATGCGGTTGGCCGCCGCGGTGGTCGTGACGTTGAAGCTGAGCGACGTGGTCCCGGAGGTTGTGACCAGCGCAGAAGCGCCGCAGTTGGTGCCCGCGGTCGACGTGGTCAGGCAGCTCACCGCCGGGCCGTGGTTTGGTCTTGCATAGATCAGGATCGCCTGCTCCACGGTCGGGGCCTGGTTGTTGCCGATCGTGGTGATGGTCGCCGTGACCCGCTTCAGGTCGTCCGGGTCGGGGTTCGGGCTGGTGCCGCTGGTCGTCCCGACGTCCGGACACCAAGAGCCGCCGCTGGCCGGCGGGAGGCTGTGGCTCCCGTAGCCATACCCAGTCGGCGGCGAGTCGAGCGAGCACGCCGTGAGCGCCACGCTGAACGTGTAGATCGACCTCGTCACCGTAAGCGTCGATCCGGTCACCGTCGACCCCGGGACGATCGGCTGAAGCGCCGAGGCGATCGCCGTAGTGTTCAGGTCGGTGTAGGGAAGGCTGCGGGCGTCCTCCAGGACCTCCCGGGCCATGCTCGTCGCCTCCTGGCGGATCCTGTCCCGCGCCATCGCGTGGTCTGAGGCGATGAGCATCTCGAACATCGCCAAGAGCCCGACAGCCAGGATGATGGCCGCAACCAGCACCTCGATGATGGTGAAGCCGCTCTCTTCCGACGCCCGCGGTCGCCGTCGCGCGATCAACCTACGGACGCGCGGGGGCAGCCGCGGTGCGCGCGCACCGACACGTGCCCCAGCGGATCTGGCGACGAGCCGCATGGAGGCATTCATCGGCAGAAACCCACACAACCAATAGCGATCAGCCCGCCGCCTACACCGTAGATCGAGGGTCTTATGCCATCCGTCTAAAACATCCGTCCGAAGGATTGGACATTTGCCCGACCCCGAGCAGGCAACAAGGGGTTCCCGAGATCCGCGCTCGGGTCTTCGCGGCCGCCGCTACTCCCCTCAAGCTGTGGAAACGCGCTCAAACGACGCCGCCAGGTTCAACACACCGGCGACCGCGGTTACGCGCCCTCCGTCAGGATCCGCCTCAGCCCCTCCGGCAGCAGCGGGTCGGCGAGGGCCGCTCGGACGTCTGCCGGGCTCCGCAGCGCACGCTCGGCGCGGAGGAGGCCGACCCCCAGCCCGCCTTCCTGGGCGGCGGCGAAGACGATCGTCATCACGTCGCGGTCCTGCCAGTGGTCGTCGGCCACGGCCAGCAGTCCGGGCAGCGGCCGAGCCAGGCCAAGCAGATAGAGGCCTCCGTCGAACCCCGGCCCCAGTACAACACCACAGCCCGCATCGAGATCGCCGAGCGCGCCCTCGGCGTGTTCACGGCGGAGCTGCAATAGCCAGGGCCAGACGACGAGCAGTGGACCGCCGTGCGCCGCGTGCACGCGCGTGATCGCGTCCGAGAGCGCTTCGCCGGCTACCGGACGCTCAAGAGCGCCGGGTGCCACCTCCCGCGCCCACCCCGCCGCGGACGCCTCCAGCACCGCATGAAGCTCGGCCAGCCGTTCGGTCCCGAGCACCTGCTCGAGCTCGGGGCAATCGGGAGCCTGACCGGCCATCAGCACGACCGGAGCCGCGCCGCTCATCCCTGCTCGAACCGATACACGGTCCCGGCCGGCGCCGGGGGCTCGCGCTCCAGGCGCGGCAGCGCACCGCGGAGCACGTGCGCGAACACGCCCGTGCTGCGCCCCATCATCTCGAGTAGCGTCGCGACCGGCGTCGGCTCGCCCGGCTTGACCTCGTTCGCGTAGTCGGTGACGAAGCCGATCAGCGCGAACGGGAGCTCGAGCTCGCCACATAACACCGTCTCCGGTCCGGCCGTCTGACTGACCGCGGTCACGCCGGCCGCCGCGAGCTGCGCGATCTCGGTCGGCGTGTTGAAGCGCGGCCCGTCGACATGACCGTACGTGCCGCCGTCCCACACCGGATGGCCGGCGTCGACCGCGGCAGCGACGAGCGCGTCCCGGGCCCCCGGTGAAAATGGGCCGCCGTGGAGAACCCAGTGGCCGCGGCGCGGGTCGCCCGGCTCGACGAAGAATGTGCACAGCGAACCGTCCGGAAGTCGATTCGACAGGAAGTACAGATCGTCGAACACGACCAGCGACCCGAGCTCGAGCCCTGGATCGACGGCGCCGCACGCCGTGCAGCCGATCACGGCGGTTGCCCCCAGCTCCTTCAGCGTCCAGACGTTGGCGCGATGGTTGACCTGGTTCGAGGCCCGGACGTGCCCGGGCCCGTGTCGGGAGAGGTGCAGAGCGCTTACGCCGCCATGCGTGCCGCGGGTGACCTCACACGCTCCGAACGGCGTCTCGACCACGACCGGTTCCTTCTCGCTGAACCCAGGCAGCGCGTATGTCCCGGATCCGGTGATGATCCCGATCGACATGGCGCGCGATCCTAATACGTGGGCACTGCTCTACGACCGCGATTGCGGCTTCTGCCGCTGGTCGCTGGCTCAGCTCCTCGCGCTCGACCGCCACGGCCGCCTGCGCCCGATCGCGCTCGGGACCCCCGAGGCCGACGCCCTGCTCGCGGACCTCACGCCTGAGGAGCGAGCAGCATCCTGGCACCTGGTCTCCCCCGACGGCACGCGCTGGTCAGCCGGCGGCGCCGCCCCACCGCTCTTAAGACTCCTCCCCGCCGGTCGCGCGCCGGCCGCGCTCCTCGCGAGCGCGCCACGCGCGACCGAACGCGTCTACCGATGGGTCGCCGACCATCGCTCCACGCTCAGCCGGATGCTTCCGTCATCGGCCAAGCGGAGCGCCGACGCCCGGATCGCCCGCCGCGAGACCACGTCCTAGGCGGCCATCAACGCGGGCTCATTCTCCGAGAGGTACTCGTCGAGCGCCTGCGCCTTCTTCGTGTCCTCGTAGACCTCGTAGTCGTACAGCCGGCCCCATCTCAGCTTGCCCCAGATCACGAAGCGGTTGTCGTAGACACGCGTCCCGTCGGGCGTATCACGCCACGAGCGGCCCCGGATCGCCACCGTCATGGCCCACGGAAAGCCGCTGACCGCGACCTCGTCCGGCTCGGTCATGACGCGGACCCGGACGAGTCGCTCGAGCCACCGCTGGTGCTCGTTCTTGCCGTGAAAGTCACCCGAAAACGAGTTATCGCCCGGAAACACGAAATGGACGTCGTTCGCGTCGAGCATCACCGTGGGCCCGATGTCCCCCACCCGCGTCTTCGCCATGACGCGGGAAATGAGCTGCTTCGTCAGCCACGAAAGCATCTGCGCCTCCTAGTAGATTGATCGCTCTAGCGATAAGCTACCCGTTCGAGAGCGCCATGTCCACAACGAGGGAACGCATCGTCGAGCGCAGCGCCGAGCTCTTCAGGCTCCAGGGCTATTCGGCGACCGGCGTGAAGCAGATCGTGACCGCGGCGAAGGCCCCGTTCGGGTCGCTGTACCACTTCTTCCCCGGGGGCAAGGAGGAGCTCGGAGCAGAGGCGATTCGCGTCTCGGGCGCGTTCTACCTACAGCTCATCCCGGCGATCCTCGACCCGGCGCCCGACATCGTCACCGGCGTCCGCGACTTCTTCGCAGGGGCGGCCGAGCACCTGGAGGAAACGGACTACGTCGACGCGTGCCCGATCGCCACCGTCGCGCTCGAGGTCTCGAGCACCAGCGAGACGATGCGGCTGGCGTGCGCCGAGGCGTTCGAGAGCTGGATCGTCGCCGGCGCGAAGCGGTTCGTGCACGCGGGGATAGACGCGGACCGGGCGCGGGAGCTCGCGATCGAGATGTTCGTAGCGCTCGAGGGCGCCTTCATCCTCGCCCGCGCGCAGCGCACAACCGACCCGCTGCGGATCGCAGGAGAGCTGGCCGCGGGGCGCGTCCAGGCCGCGCTCGAACAGCGTCGGCCGCCCGTCCGGGCCGCGCTCGAACAGCGTCGGCCGCCCGCGCCGACTACCGGGGCACCCGTCCGCCCTCGGCTCCGGGCTCGGTGGCCGGACCCCGAGGAGCGGCGATCCCCAGGACCCGCATCGCCTTGAGCCCGAGCGAGAGCTTCTCGCGCCCGTCGGTCGAGGACACGTCGAGGCCGGTGAGCTCGCGCACGCGCTCGAACCGGTAGCGGATCGTGTGGCGGTGGGTGAACAGCCGCGCCGCGGTCGCGTTGACGTTCGCGTCGCACTCGAGGAACGTGGACAGCGTCCCCAGCAGGTCGGTCTCGTACTGCTCGTCGTACGCGACCAGCGGGCGGACCGTCTCGTCGTAGAAGCGCCCCAGCTCGGCCGGGTCGCTCATGTACGGCAACAGCAGCTGGTAGGTGCCGGTGTCAGCAAACGCAAGCTCGATGCGCTCGGGGTCCCCCTCGACGACGTTGACCGCCAGCAGCGCCTCGTCGTTCGCGCGCCGCAGCTCGAGCGGGTCGCCGGCGTGCCGGCTGCGCCCGATCGCAAACGCGAATCCGGGCAGTCCTGATTCGAGCTCACGCAGGATCGCCGATGACACCCGCCGGCCGCCGTCGCCCTCCGGATCGGGGACGAGCATCACGATCTCGCCCGCGTCCTCGGTCGTCGGCGAGCCGATCGACCCCGAGGCTACCGACCGGGATCCGCGCAGCGCGAGCGCCAGCAGCCGCCGCCGCCAGTCATCCTCGGTCGCCATGCGCGGGTGGGCCCTGACGACGATCACGGTGGCGCCGGCCGCGAGGTCGGTGCCGAGCTCCCTGCCCCGCGCCACCACGTCGCCGCGGTCGGCGATCCGTCCGGTGAGCACCGCGCGCTGAAAGCTCGTCGCCGCCTCCTCGGAGGCCCGCTCGGGGGCCCGGGTTCGCTCCATCTCCGACGCGATCAGCGTGCTCACCAGCCGCAGCAGCGCCGCGTCGGGCGCCCGCTCACGGGCCCGCATTCGCAATGTGCCGACGGGCGTGTCGGCGACCTTCAGCTCGATCGTGGTGACGTCGTCGCCGTCGCGCATCAGCGAGCGCTCGTCGGCGGGCGAGCGTGCGGCGACGGCCAGGACCGTGGCCGAGCGATCGATCAGGATCAGGCTCGCGTCGAGCGCGCGAGACGCCGCACGGAGGATCTCAGGCAGGCCGGCTCCGGCCTCCACCGCGTCGGTGATCGCACCGAACGCGTCGAGTCCGCGGGCGCCTGCGGCGGAGCCCTGGGGCAAGCTGTCGGCCACCTCGGTCAAGCGCGCCTAGAAGACACGGGGCCACTCGAGCACGATCAGCGCGCCGAGCACGATCCCGACGCCCACGAGCGCCGCGAGCACGTACGCCGACAGGATCACCACCGCGACGCGCTCCAGCGGCCTGCGATACGCCGTGATCGCGGGGGCTAGCACCAGCGCACAGAACGCCGCGAGGCCAAAGACGCCGAGGCACGCGCCGACCAGGTACGTGATCGTCGTGTTGCTCACGGGCCAAATTGTGCCGGACGGGGACGATGGTCTGTGCCAGCGGCGCCAGCAGGGGGCGCAAACAGCGAAAAGCGGTCCACCACAAGCGCCACGTGAAGCGGCTCAACCCGGCTCGGGGACCCCGAGCCCCGGGACGGCCGGAACCGCGGTGGTTGCCGCGGGGAACCGCTCGGTGAGCGACGCGACGGCCAACTCGGCACGGTGAGCCGCCCGATCGCCCCAGTACAGGCCCGCGACCGTCGGCCCCGATCCGCTCACGATCGCGTGGTCCGAGCCGGTCGCCAAAACCGCCTCGAGCGCGTGCGAGATCTCATCGCACAGGGAGACCGCGGCCCGCTGGAGGTCGTTCATCACGAGCTCCTCCGGGAGCCGGGCGCCCGGCGCCAGCGCGTCCGTCAAGCGAGACAGCGCGGCTTCGAGCGCGCCCGCGTCGCGCGGCAGCCCCAGCCGGTCGGCCTCCGCGTAGACGGCGGGAGTCGAGAGCTGAAACGCCAGCGGGACGATCGCGAACGCGTGCGACGCCAGCGGCGCGACCGGTGCCACCCGCTCGCCCGCCCCGGTGCCCACCGAAACGCCCGGGTCGAGCTGGCTCGGGACGTCCGCCCCGAGCCGGCCGGCCAGCTCGGCGACCGCTTCCGCGGAAGCGGGCCCGAGTTCCTGCGCCAGCCGCAAGGCCGCCGCGGCGTCCGCCGAGCCGCCCCCCAACCCGGCCGCGATCGGCAACCGCTTCTCGATCTCGATCCTCACCGGCGGCGCCTCCCAACCGGCCGCGCGCAGGCCCGCCAGCGCGGCGGCGACGAGGTTCGGCCCCGCGACGCCCTCGCACACGACCTCGTCGGGCCCGTCGGCCATGGTCTCGAGCACCAGCTCGTCCGCCAGCGACACCGACTCGAACAGCGTCACCAGCTCGTGCCGCCCGTCCGCGCGCGTGGGCCCCAGAAACAGGCACAGGTTGACCTTCCCGGGGGCGAGCGCCCGGAGCCTCACCGTCCGAGTCTCCGCGCGAGTTCGCGGAACTCGTCGGGCGAGAGCCGTTCGGCGCGCTCGTCGGGGGGATGGCCGAGCTCGACCAGGGCCTCCCGCGCGCGCTCGCGTACCCCGTCGGGGGCCCCGGGCGCCAGCGCCAGCGATCCCGCCAGCGCCTTGCGCCGGTGGGCGAACGCCTGGTGGACAAGGTCCCGCACGGCGGGGTCGCCGCCAGGCCCGCGGCGCCGCAGCCCCACGAGGACCGACTCGACGTGGGGAACCGGCCGGAACACGGTGCGCGCCACCGAGCGCAGCACCTTCACCTCGGCCGACAGCTGCGCAAGCACCGACGGCGCGCCGTAGGCCGGCGTACCCGGCGAGGCCGCGAGCCGCTCGCCGACCTCGCGCTGCACCATCACGACCCAGCTCTCGACGCTCGGGAGCTCGTCGATCGTCCGCAGGACCACGGTCGCGGCGACCGCGTAGGGCAGGTTCGCGACGACCTTCGTCGGCGCGGGCTCGAGGCGCCGGAGGTCGAGCTCGACGGCGTCGCCCATGTGCAGAGTGACGTTGCTCAAGTCGGCGAGCGCCTCACGGAGCGGCTGCTCGAGCCGCTGGTCGACCTCTACCACGTGCACGCGCGCGGCGCCAGCCGCGAGCCGCGTCGACAGCACGCCGAGGCCGCCGCCGATCTCGAGCACGACGTCGTCCGGACCGAGGTCGGCGAGGCGCTCGATCACCCCGAGGATGTTGGCGTCGACGAGAAAGTTCTGACCGAGCTCTCGTGAGCGGCGCGTCCTCACCATCCGAACACGGATGCCGTGCTTCGGTCCAGCGCCGCCTCCAGCTCCTCGTAGGGGACCCGCCGTTCGACCGCGAGCGCCTTCGCGGTGTGCACCACGTTCGCGGGCTGGTTCGGCTTCCCGCGCACCGGCTGCGGCGAGAGAAACGGCGCGTCGGTCTCCACCAGCAGCCGGTCGGAGGGCACCCGCAGCGCTGCGTCGCGCAGCGGCGACGCGCTGGGGTAGGTGACGTTCCCGGCGAACGAGATCCACCAGTCCGGGTGCGAGAGGCACCGCTCGATCCGCTCGGGCATCGAGAAGCAGTGGAGGATCACCCGCACCCCCGCGGCCCCCTCCTCGAGGACCCGGAGCGTGTCCTCGTCGGCGTCGCGGGTGTGGATCACGAGCGGCTTGCCGCTCTCACGGGCGAGCTCGATCTGAGCCCGGAACGCCCGCTCCTGGTCGGCTCGGGGCGCGCCGTCGCGATAGTAGTCGAGTCCCGTCTCGCCGATCGCCACGCATTTGTCGTGCGCGGCGAGCGCCTTCAGCTCGGCGAGGTCGGCGTCGTCGAAGCCGGTCGCCTCGTTCGGGTGCCGGCCGATCGCGGCGTATACCTGCGGGAAGTCCTCGGCCGCCTCCAGGGCGGCTCGGCAGGTGGCGCCGTTGATGCCGACCGTGACGATCCGCGTCACGCCGGCGTCGACCGCGGCCGCGACGAGCTCGGCGTCGGGCGGCTCGCACAGCTCGAGATGCGTGTGGGTGTCGATCACCGGACCGGCTAGGAGCGCTTGGGGAACAGCGGCTCGAGCGAGCTGACGGTCGCGCCGCTGCCGTGCTCGGCGAACAGCGCGCGCTCGTACTCGACCCCGGGCGACCCGAGCGCGTCGAGCAGCCGCTCGACGCTGCCGGGCATATACGGATGCAGCAGCACGCTGACCGCCCGCACCCCTTCCGCCAGCGAGGCCAGCGTCTGGTCGAGCCTGTCGGCCGCCTCGAGGTCCTTCGCGAGCTCCCACGGCGCCCGCTCCTCGACGTACCGGTTCAGGCGCCGAATCCGCTGCCAGATCAGGTCGAGCGCACGTGTCGGCTCGGCGCGATCGAGCACCGCCGCGACCTCGGCCGGAAGCACCTCGAAGTCCGACGCCAGCGCCGAATCGGTCGCCGCCGTCGGGACGACCCCGTCGCGGTAGCGCTGGAGCATCGCGATCGTCCGGCTCGCGAGGTTTCCGTACTCGTTTGCGAGCTCGGAGTCGTAGCGCGAGCGAACAGCGTCCATGCCGACCGCGCCGTCGGCGCCGAACGGCACATCCCGCATCAGATAGAAGCGCAGGGCGTCGGTCCCGAACTGCTCGATCACCTCGAACGGATCGAGCACGTTGCCGAGCGACTTGCTCATCTTCCGCCCGTCCGCTCCGAGCAGGAAGCCGTGCACGAACACGTGCTCAGGCAGCTCGATCTCGGCGGCCATCAGCATCGCGGGCCAGTAGACGGTGTGGAACTTGAGAATGTCCTTACCGATGATGTGGTAGGTGGCCGGCCAGAAGCGATCGGTCAGGTCCTCGTCGTCCCTCGCGAAGCCGAGCGCGGTGTAGTAGTTCAAAAGCGCGTCGAACCAGACGTAGAAGACCTGCTCGTGATCCCACGGCACGGTCACCCCCCACTTCAGGTGTGCCCGCGAGAGCGAAACGTCCTGGAGCCCCGAGGTGATGAACGACAGCGCCTCGTTGTAGTGATGCGCCGGCATCACGAGGTCGGGATGCTCGTTGTAGAGCTCGAGCAGCCGACCCTCGAAGGCGGACAGCCGGAAGAACCAGTTCTCCTCGCGCTCGCGGATCAGCGGGATCTCGTGGATCGGGCAGAGGTTGCCCTCGAGGATCTCGTTCTCGACCTTGAAGTCCGCGCAGCGGGGGCAGTACCAGCCCTCGTAGATCCCCTTGTAGACGTGCGTGTTGTCGTACACCCGTTGGAGGACCTCCTGCACGCGCAGCTCGTGCCGCGGATCCGAGGTGCGGATGAAGTAGTCGTTCGAGGCCCCGAGGACCGGCATCAGCGCCTTGAACCGCTCCGCGTTGCGATCCGCCAGCTCCTTGGGCTCAAGTCCCTGCGCCCGGGCGGCGTCGGCGACCGGCTCACCGTGCTCGTCGGTCCCGGTCAGGAAGAAGACGTCCTCGCCGCGCTGGCGCATGTGCCGCGCCAGCACGTCCGTGGCGATCGTCGTGTACGCGTGCCCCAGGTGCGGCTGCGCGTTGACGTAGTAGATCGGCGTCGTGATGTAGAAGGACACTGCAGATGACTTTATTGGGGCCTCGCTTCGCTCGGCGTCCGTGGGGCCGACAGTCCGAGCGCACCTACCCTGCGGTCATCGCGCGGTACAGCGCATTCGCCGATAAACCCGTGAGCTCCGCCACCACCGCGGCAGCGGCCCGCGGCCGCGCCCCGGCCTCGACCAGACGGCGCAGCGCCTCGACGGCCGGTCCGGCATCGGCTTGCCCCGAGTCGCCCGCGCCGCCCACAACCAGCACGATCTCGCCCTTCGGCGCCCGCGAGGAGTAACGCGCCGCCAGCTCGGCCGCGGTTCCGCGGACGACCTCCTCGTGCAGCTTGGTCAGCTCGCGACAGACCGCGACCGGGCGCTCCGGATCGAGCGAGGCGAGCACCGCGAGCGACGCGGCCACCCGGCGGGGCGACTCGAACGCCACCACGGTCTCGGGCGACGACAGGACCCGCTCGAGCTCCGAGCGCTTGCGCGGGAGGAACCCCACGAATCGCCACTGGTCCGCAGGGAGCGCGCTGGCGACGAGCGCCGAGACCGCCGCCGAGGGTCCGGGGAGCACCTCGACCGCCAGCCCCGCCGCCACGCACGCCTGCACCAGCACGAACCCGGGGTCGGATACCAGCGGCGTTCCCGCGTCGGAGACGAGTGCGACAACGGCGCCCTCGCGCATCCGCGCCACGAGCTCCCCGGCGCGCTGTCGCTCGTTGTGCTCGTGGTAGCTGACCAGGTGCGCGCTGACGCCGTACCGGTCGAGCAGCGCGCCGGTGCGCCTGGTGTCCTCGCACGCGACGACGTCCGCCTCCCGGAGCGCCGCCAGCACGCGCAGCGTGATGTCCTCCAGGTTGCCGATCGGCGTCGGGCAGACGATCAGGCGACCGGTCACGCGCGCGAGGCGCCGATCGCGTCGAACGCCATCGCCGCGGCGCCGATCATCCCCGCCTCGACCCCGAACTCGGCCGTCACGATCCGGACCTCGTCGCGTGAGGGGGGCAGCGCCCGCGCGGCGACCGTCGCCCTGGCGGGCTCGAGCAGCAGGTCCCCCGCGGCCATCACCCCACCGCCGATCACCACCACCTCGGGGTTGAAGATGTTCACGTAGTTGGCGATCCCGACCCCAAGCCGGGTGCCGATCAGCTCCAGTACCTGGATCGCCGCCTCGTCGCCGTCGTACGCGAGCTCGGTGACCACGGGGCCCGCGAGCGCGCGGCCTTCGGCCAGCGCCGCCGCGAGCGCCGAGTCGGGGCGCTCTGCGGCGATCCGCGCGGCCTCCCGGGCGAGCGCGGTGCCCGAGGCCATCGCCTCCAGGCAGCCGCGGTTGGGGCAGTTGCCCTGGCAGCGCGGGCCGTCCATCTCGATCACCATGTGCCCCAGCTCCCCGGCCGCGCCGATCCCTCCGTGGTAGAGCTCACCACCCAGGATCAGGCCGCCGCCGATCCCGGTCCCGATCGTCAGTACCACCACCTCGCTGCAGCCAACCGCGGCGCCGGCCCGGTGCTCGGCGAGTGCCGCCATGTTGGCGTCGTTGTCGACGAACACGGCGAGCCCGAGCCGCTCGGTCATGACCTCGGCGAAGAACACGTCCCTGAGCGGCAGGTTGACCGCGATCACGGCGCGACCGGTCCGCCTGTCGATCAGGCTGGGGATCCCGAAGCCGACCGCCTCGACCTCGCCTCCGCCCAGCGAGCGCGCCTCCTCGACCGCGTCGACGGCGACGTCCAGTAGCCCCGCCTGATCGAGCCCCGCTAACGTCCGCTGGACGCGGTGATGTACTGAGAGCTCCGAATCCACCGCGCCGGCGAGCAGTTTTGATCCGCCCATGTCGACGCCGATGGTGCGCCGGCCTGGCATGCCGGGCACTATATGCGCAAGATGCCGAGCAACCTCGAACAGCGCCCGTACAAGACCTACCGCGCCGGACCCCGCGGCCTGCGGGCGATCCTGCGCGGCGAAGAGGAGTCCGGCCTCCCGGGCTCGGAGCCCCCGCGCCGCGACGGTCGCGGCCGGCTGCGCGGGCGCCGTTTTGGCCGCGGGCGCGGCAAGATCACGCCGCTGCGGGTCATCAAGTGGCTGGCGATCGCGATCGTCGCGTGGCTGCTGCTGTCGGTCGTCCTGTTCGTGATCAGTGCCCAGATCGAAACGGGCAACCTCCCGACGTCCGCGAGCAACGCCCTCACCTCGGGCGGGAACATGCTGTTCTCGGCCGACAACATCCTGATCCTCGGCACCGACCAGCGGCCCGTGGGGTCCAAGGAGCCGGGCGCGAATACGAGCGACAAGGGCAGCCGCAGCGACACGATCATGCTCTGGCGTGTCGGCGGCGGCACCTCGCGCCGGCTCTCGATCCCGCGCGACACCCTGGCCAGCATCCCGGGATTCGGGACGACCAAGATCAACGCCGCCTACGCCTACGGCGGCCCGGCCCTGGCGATCAAGACCATCGAGCAGTTCACGGGCATCAAGATCAACCACGTGATCGTCGTCAATCTCGCGGCGTTCCCGCAGTTCATCGACGCCATCGGCGGGGTCGACGTCACGACGGGCAAGGTCTGCTCGGACATCAGCGGCGGCACCAAAAACGGTGGTTTCTCGCTCTACCTGAACCCCGGCACGCACCACCTGAACGGGATCCAGGCCCTGACCTACGCCCGGACCCGTGAGAACAAGTGCAACCCCGCCGATTCCGACCTCACGCGGGTCCAGCACCAGCAGCAGATCCTCAACGGGATCAAGTCGCAACTGCTGTCGCCCGGAACCTTCTTCAGGCTGCCGCTCGCCTCGTGGGACGCACCCAAGGTGCTTCGCACCGACATGGGCGGGCTGACGCTCCTGAGCCTGTTCGCGGCCTCGGAAATGGGAGGATCGGCGCCCGTTCAGGTCCTCCCGACGACTCCGGCCGGCGGCTCGGACCTGCAGGCCAGCCGCGGCGCGGTAAACGCCGCGATCGGCAAGCTGATGAACGGCTGAAAGCCGGGCAGATCGCAAGTTCGCGGTCTTATAGGGCTCCCATCTAGAAATCCCGCGCATTTGCCGATAAATTCGGAGTGGGCGCCGGAGCACTGAGCCTTTGAATCGGGGCACGCGACTACTTCTCGCTGGATTGACATGGGCTGCGCTGCTCGGCGGCGCACAAGCTGCGGCTGCCGCCACCCCCGGCGTCGCCTACAACGGCGGCCCCGTGGCGCATTCGATGACAGGCGTGGTCGTGGACTGGGGAGATGACGTCAACCCGGTCTACACCAACGAGACGACCGGTGACCCCGGACTGATCAAGTACCTCGCCGCCAACACCGGCTCGACCGGCGACATCGGCGGTGTGCTCGCCCAGTACATGGACAGCACCGGCGCCAACGCCGCCAACGTCGTCAGCTACGGGCAGCAATACGCGATCACCCCAAGCGTCACCTCGACGACGATCACCGACTCCCAGATCCGCAGCGAGCTCGCCAAGCAGATCCAGGCGGGGCACCTGCCGCGACCGGCGGGCAACGGCCTGCAGACGATCTATCTCGTGCTGTTCCCGAAGGGCGATACGGAGTGCGCCTTCGGGGTGTGCGACGGGCAGGCCGGCGGGTTCTGCGCGTATCACGGCAACACATCGCTGTCGGGGACCAACGTGCTCTACGCGGTCCTACCGGACAACACGAGCGGAGGCATGGCGCAGGGGTGCGGCCAGGCGAGCTCGTGGTTTGCGGACCAGACCTCCTACCTCAGCCACGAGTGGTCGGAGACGATCACCGACCCGCTCGGGACCGCGTGGTGGGACTCGAGTAACGGAGGCACGGGCAACGAGGTCGGAGACTGGTGCAACCAGGAGATGACCCAGCAGGGCGGCTGGACGGTCCAGCTCGAATGGAGCAACCTCGACGCCAACTGCGCCGGCGCCGAGTCCGCCTTCAGCTCACCCACCGCGAGCTTCGTCGCACCGGGCGCCGCGAGCCCCGCCCAGCAGATCAGCTTCGATGCCTCGAGCTCGAGCGATCCCTCCGGCAACCAGACCTCCATCTCCGACACGAGCTATTCGATCGGCTCGGGCCTGACGAGCTATCAGTGGGACTGGGGCGACGGCAGCTCGAGCACCGCGACCGCCACGCCGGTGACCACCCACGCCTACGCGGCGGTCGGCAACTACAACGTGTCGCTGACCGTCACCGACAAGCTCGGCTTCACGAGCACGGTCACCAAGCAGGTGGCGATCGACAGCACGCTTCCGCCGGCTGCGACGACGGACCCCGCCTCCGGCGTGTCCGTTGACGGCGCGACGCTCAACGGCACCGTCAACCCTGGGGGACAAGCAGTCCAATACCAGTTCGCCTACGGAACCGCCGCAAGCTCGCTGGATCAGACGACCCCGCTCACCACGGGCCCGACCGGCACGACGGCGACCCCGGTGAGCGCGGCGCTCTCCGGCCTGCTCCCGGCGACCACCTACTACTACCAGCTGAACGTGGTCGCAGGCGGACAGACCTATCCCGGCTCGGTGCAGACCTTCACCACCGACGCGGCGCCGCCGCCGGCGCCAACCCAGACGCCGACGCCCCCGCAGACGCCGACCGTCGTGACCGGGACCGCCGCGCAGATCACGACCAGCTCCGCGCTGCTCGCGGGCACGATCAACCCGGGCGGCTCCCAGGCCGTCACCTACCACTTCGCGTACGGCCCCTCGGCCGCCGACCTCAGCTCGACGACCCCTGAAACCTCGGGCTCCTCAGGCACAACCGCCGTCCCGGTCACCGCCACGGCGGGCGGCCTGAAGGCGCGGAGCACCTACTACTACGAGCTCGTCGCAAGCCTCGGCGGTCAGACCTACACGGGATCGGTCTCCAGCTTCACCACGCTCACCCCCGCCCCGGGCGCCACCACCGGTGCGGCGACCAAGGTCACGAGCACCGGCGCGACGGTGCTCGGCACGGTGAATCCCAACGGCGCCCCGGCGACCTACCTCGTCGAGTTCGGCGCGAGCACCGCGTACGGCCACAGCACCACGGCGCTTCAGGCGGGCTCCGGCACCGCCGGCGTGCCGGTGACCGTCGCCCTCACGGGCCTCGCCGCCAGGACCTCGTACCACTATCGCGTGGTCGCGATCGGCGCCGGCGGCACCGCGGTCGGCTCGGACCGGACGTTCACCACGGCCAAGGCGCTCGCCCGGGCGCCACGGTTCACCTTCCGTATCAACTCGCCCGCCGCCATCCGCGCCGCCCAGCGAGGGCAGCTGAAGGTGCGCTTCAGCTGCGACAAGGGCTGCACCGCGCGCTTCTCGGTGACGGTCGCGTCCGCCGGCCTGAGGCGATTCACCCCCGTTCCGGTGACGCTGGCGCACGGCTCCGGGCGGATCCGCTCGAAGGGGTCGGGGAGCGCGGCGATCACCTTCATCCCGACGATCCGCAACGGACTGCGACGCTACCGCTCGGCCAAGCTCGTGATCTCCGGGTACGCGATCAGCGCCGGGAGCGCCCCGAGTGCGCCCAAGCAGGCGCGGTTCACCCTGACCTGAGCCGAAGGCCCGTCAGTCCGCGGAGGCAGCGGCCTTGGCCGCCGGCTTCGACTCCGGCTTTGACTCGGTCTTCGAGTCCGAGCTCTTCTCCGAGCTCTTCTCGGAGCTCTTGCCGCCCTCGTCCTTGCCCGCCTCGGCCTTCTCCCGTGAGCGCTTGCGGGTGCCGTAGTCGGTGTTGTAGAAGCCAGACCCCTTGAAGTGCACGGCCACGGGGTGAAACACGCGCTGCACCGGTGCCGCGCAGGCCTCACACGACACGAGCGGATCGTCGCTCATCCGCTGCATCACCTCGAAGGTATGGCCCTTGTCGCAACGGTACTCGTAAATCGGCATTGCTTCACGAAGTGTAGCTGCGGGGGCTTGGCACTCTCAAGGTCAGAGTGCCAACAACGTGGCCGCCGAAGGCGACAGCTGCTCAGCCGCCCGGGGTCGCCGGCACCTGCTCGGTGATCGACTGTCCCGCGCCCGCGGCCAGCTGCTTGATGGAGGAGACGGCGCCGTTCAGGCCTTCGACCGAGTTGGAGCTCGCGCCACCACTCTCGACGTCGCCGGCGAGGCCGTGCAGCTTGTTCTGAAGCGCGGTGATCGGGCTTACCAGCTTCGACAGCGTGGGATCGGATTGGGCGTCCCTGAGCGCGAGCCCGAGCTCGTGGTAGACGAACGCCGCCGCCAGAGCCGCTTCTACAACCGCGAGCTTGTGGCTCAGCGGGTGGGTCAGCTCGCCTGCCCTGGCCGGCTTGTAGATCCAGTGGTGAAAGGCGCCGAACGCCAGCGCCGCGTGGAGGACGAACTTCGTCTTGGCGAGCTTGACCTGTCCGGTCGTGGATGTGGAAGTGCTCGGACCAGCCGAGGAGGTGGAGGACGACGAGCCAGAGCGGCCGCATGCGGCCAGCGCCAGGAGCACCATGCCCACGACCGCGATCTGCGAGAGGCGTTTCATCCGCGCTCCAAGCTATCCAATCTCCAAGCGCGCAAGCGTGTGCGGAAGTGTTGACCGGTGCGGCTAGCATGGCCGCCCTATGGCCACAGACGTCGTAACGATGGAGAAGATCGTGTCGCTCAGCAAGCGACGCGGGTTCGTCCTGCCGAGCAGCGAGATCTACGGGGGGCTCGGCTCGAGCTACGACTACGGCCACTACGGGGTGCTCCTGAAGAACAACGTCAAGGCCCAATGGTGGCGGGCGATGCTCCAGGAACGAGACGACATTGTCGCGCTCGACTCGGCGATCATCCTCCACCCCCGGACCTGGGAGGCGAGCGGACACCTGGCCGGCTTCACCGACCCGCTCGTCGACTGCCGCACCTGCAAGCTCCGCTTCCGCGCCGACAAGCTCGAGGAGTCCCAGTGCGGGCGCAGGCCCTCCAAGCACCCCGGCGAGGCGCCCGAGTGCGACCTGACCGAGGCGCGCGACTTCAACCTCATGTTCCAGACCACGATCGGGCCCGTGCAGGAGGAGGGCTCGATCGTCTACCTGCGACCGGAGACAGCGCAGGGGATCTTCCTCAACTTCAAGAGCTACCTCCAGTTCTCACGCAAGAAGCCGCCGTTCGGGATCGGGCAGATCGGCAAGAGCTTCCGCAACGAGATCACGACCGGAAACTTCATCTTCCGGACGCGTGAATTCGAGCAGATGGAAATGGAGTACTTCGTCCCTCCGCCCGACGCCGAGCGGTGGTTCGAGCACTGGCTCGAGCAGCGGATGAACTGGTATACCCGCCTCGGGATCCGCCCCGATCACCTGCGGCTGCGGCCCCACGACGCGGAGGAGCTCTCGCACTACTCGCGCGCCACCAGCGACGTCGAGTACCTGTTCCCGATCGGCTGGTCCGAGCTCGAGGGGATCGCCAACCGCGGCGACTTCGATCTCACCCAGCACGCCAAGTACTCCGGCCAGAAGCTCGAGTACGTCGACACCGCCACCGGCGAGCGCTACGTCCCGTACGTGATCGAGCCCGCGGCCGGAGCCGATCGCGCGTTCCTGGCGTTCATGGTCGACGCTTACGACGAGGACGAGATCGAGGGCGAGCGCCGCACGGTGCTGCGGCTGCACCCGCAGCTCGCGCCGGTCAAGGTGGCGGTGCTGCCGCTGGTCCGCAAGGACGGGCAGCCCGAGCTGGCGACCGAGGTCTACCGCGAGCTGCGCGAGCGCGTCCAGGCCGAGTACGACGAGGGCGGCGCGATCGGCCGGCGCTACCGCCGCCAGGACGAGATCGGGACCCCCTGGGCCGTGACGATCGACCACCAGTCGCTGGATGACGACACGGTCACGCTGCGCGACCGCGACAGCCTCGAGCAGATCCGGATCCCGATCGGCGACCTCGGCGACGAGATCGAGCGGCGCCTGCGGCTCCCGTGGACCTCGCCGAAGCTCGAGGGGTAAGCCCTCTCCCGGCGCCGTCCACCGAGGGGTTGTGGGAAATAACTTTCGCCTGGCGAAAGAAATCGCCCACGCTGGCGTTAGACAACCGCCGCGCCGGCTCGCCCCGACCGCTAAGCTACACCACTGAAGCAATGGCTCCACTCGCCGCCGACCAGATCTCCTACGAGGATCTCTACTCCCGCTGGGAGCACGGAAACTGGAGCGCGACCGGGATCGACCTGACGACCGATCGCGAGCAGTGGCAGGACACCTTCACGGACCTCGAGCGCCGCGGCGCGCTGTGGACCTATTCGATGTTCTTCCACGGCGAGGACTCCGTCGCCGACAACCTCTCGCCGTACATCGATGCCGCGCCCAGGACGGAGCAGAAGTACTTCCTGGCCACCCAGCAGGTCGACGAGGCGCGCCACGCCGTCCTGTTCGCGCGCTTCATGCGCGAGGTCGTTGGCATCGGGAGCGATACCGCCTCGTCGCTCGACGCGACCCGCCCGGAGCTCAGCTGGGGCTTCATGAAGGTCTTCGGACGACTCGACCGGATGGCCGACGAGCTCCGCAAGGATCGCTCCAAGCCGAAGCTCGCGCAGGCGATCACGCTCTACCACCTGATCGTCGAGGCCGCCCTCGCGCAGCCCGGCCAGCACCTGATCGAGGAGTCGCTGACCAAGCGTGACCTGCTGCCCGGCTTCCGCACCGGGATGGGCAACGTCTCTAAGGACGAGCAGCGCCACATCGCGTTTGGGGTGAAGATGGTCGCCGACCTCGTCCGGGCGGACCCCGAGTGCAGGCCCGCGGTCGAGGAGCTGCTGCGCGAGATCTTCCCGCTCACGGCCGCGGTGTTCGTCCCGCCGGGCTGGGACGAGCGCTACGTCACGGCGTTCGGCTTCACGCTCGAGGAGATTTACACCTACGGCGCCGAGGCGATGGAGGCGCGGTTCCGCGCCGCCGGGCTCCACCCCGAGACGATGCGGGTGGGGATGCCGTTCGACCTCCCCGCCGAGGAGCGCGCCCGGCGCGGCCTGGCCATGCTCCGCGCCGGCTACCTCGGCGGGCCGAACGGGCGGGTCAAGCCCGACCCCGAGGTGACCGCGCTGTTGTTCGACGGTTTGACCCGCCAGATCGACACCTCGGTCGCCCCCGGGGCGACGATCCAGTGGGACTTCTCGGACGCCGAGCCCTGGCACCTGCGGATCACCAACGGCACGGCGCAGGCGGAGCCGGGGCGGCTGGAGCACGCCGACCTGACGTTCCGCTGCCGGTTCGGCGACTGGCTCGACCTCAGCGCGGGGAGAACCGAGCCGTGGCGGGCAGCGCTCACCGGAAAGATCCGCCCGCGCGGCAACCTCCGCCTCCTGCTACGCGCGCCGAAGCTGTTCGCCTAGCCCCGCCGGGTGCCTGAGCCGCTCGCGCTCGCGCTGTCGCTGCTCGCGCTGGCGGCGACGCTGGCGGCCGCGGTCAGGCGCGCCCCATGGCTGCCGGAGGCGGCGGTCGCCACCGGCGGCGCCGCGCTGCTTGTCGCGCTCGGCGCGATCAGCTTCAGCGGCGCCCGGCACGCGCTCGGCGCCCTCGGCCCGACCGTCGGGTTCCTCGCCGCGCTGCTCGTGCTGGCGGAGGGCTGCCGGCGGGAGGGCGTGTTCACCGCGATCGGTGCGCGGATGGCGCTCGCCTCGCGCGGGCGCGCCACCCGCCTGCTGGCGCTGACTTTCATGGCGTGCGCGGTGGTGACCGCGGTGCTGGGGCTCGACGCGACCGTGGTGCTGCTGACGCCCGTGGTGTTCGCGACCGCCGCGCGCCTGCGCACGAGCCCCAAGCCGCACGTCTACGTGTGCACCCACCTGGCCAACTCCGCCTCGCTGCTGCTGGCGGTCTCCAACCTCACCAACCTGCTGGCGTTCAACGCCAGCGGCCTGTCGTTCACGCGCTTCGCGGCGCTGATGGCGCTTCCCTGGCTCGCCGCGATCGCGGTCGAATGGGTCGTGCTGCGGCGGTTCTTCGCGGTCGAGCTCGGTCGGCCCCAACCCACCGACCCGTCGGCAGCGCGCCATCGAGAGCCGGGCCCGGCGCCCCGGTTCGCCATCGCGGTGCTGGGGCTGACGCTCGCCGGCTTCGCGCTCAGCTCGCCGCTGGGGATCGCGCCGGTGTGGTTCGCGGCCGCCGGCGCGACCGCGCTCACGCTGCCCGCGCTGCTCCGCTCCGCCGCGACGCCGCCGACGGTGCTCCGTGCCGCCGAGCCGGGGTTCCTCGTGTTCGTGCTCGGGCTCGGAGTGATCGTCGCCGTGGCGAGCGACAACGGCCTGCGCTCGGCGGTGACGGCGGTCCTCCCGGCCGGCGGGTCGCTGCCGGACCTGCTCGCGATCGCAGCGCTCAGCGCGGTGCTCGCGAACCTCCTGAACAACCTGCCGGCCACGCTGATCCTCGCCCCGGTCGCCGCGGCGATCGGGGTCGGCCCCGTGCTCGCGGTGCTGATCGGGGTCAACGTGGGCCCCAACCTGACGTACGCCGGTTCGCTGGCGACGTTGCTCTGGCGGCGCGTGCTGCACGCGCAGGACGCCGAGGTGGAGCTCGGCGAGTTCACGCGCCTGGGGTTGCTCACCGTCCCGGCCGGGGTCGCGCTGGCGACGGTCGCTCTATGGTTCGGGGTGCGAGCCTGGAGTTGAGATGCGAGTGCTGGTGTGGCTGGTGGAGGACACGTGGGAGTCGGCCGTCGCGCAGACGATCGCCACGCTGCCGGAGTCCGCCGAGATCACGCTCCTGTTCGTCGTCGACGCCGAACCCGAGGAGGTGGCGAGCGGCGCCCGCGCGGGGCTGCTGGGGCGTCGCCGTGGCCCGCCTCCCCCGCATGAGCCGCCGCTTTCGACGATCTCCGAGGACGCCGCCCGGGGTCTCCTGTCGGAGGCTCGCCGCCGCATCGGCCGGCCCGTCGCCCATGAGCTTCGTCGCGGACGCGTGGAGCGCGAGGTCGTCTCCGCCGCCGCGGACGCCGACCTGCTGTTGATGGCCCGCGACGGCGACCGAAGCCGACTCGGCCCGCGCAGCATCGGGCCGCACGCGCGCTTCGTGCTCGATCACGCTCCGTGCCCGGTGCTGCTTGTGTGGCCCGATCGCGCGCCGCCGGTCTCGACGCTCCCGCCGCCGCCCCGTTAGCACTTTTCTCACCTGCGCATTAGCGCTTTCTCACTGCGCGCTTAGCGCATTCTTGCTCGACGCCCCGATGATCGAAGCCTCGATATGGCTTCCAGATCTGTCACAACCCGCGACGCGGGCCTGGCGCTGATCTCGCGGATCAACCGCTGGATGGTGGCCGGGGCCGTCGCCTCCGCCGGCGTGATCTCGCTCGTGGCGGCGCGCTCCTTCCACGGGCACACGGTGTCGAGCTCCGCGAGCGCCGTCAGCCAGCCCGCGCAGTCGTCCAGCTCCGGCGCCTCCGGCTCCAGCTCGAGCGGATCGAGCTCCAGCGGCGGCGGCCTCGGGCAGCCGGCGCAGGCGCCCGGTTCTGGTTCCGCGCAGTCCGCGCCGGCTCCGGTCGTCTCCGGCGGCTCCTGACCCCCGGAGGCAGCCCGTAATGACCACGATCGCCGCCGTCGGCCCGAGCGCCTACTGGTACCTCACGCGAGGCACCGGGACGATCGCGCTGATCCTGCTGACGCTGAGCGTCGCGCTCGGGGTCGCGAACGTCCGCCGCGTGCGGACCGAGAACGTCCCGCGATTTGTGCTCGACGCCGTTCACCGCAACGTGTCGCTGCTGGCGATGGCGTTCCTGCTCGTACACATCATCACCTCGCTCCTCGACGGGTTCGCGCCGATCGGGCTGCTCGACGTGATCGTCCCGTTCGGCGGTACGTACCGGCCGCTGTGGCTGGGCCTCGGGGCGGTCGCCTTCGACCTGCTGATCGCCGTCGTGATCACGAGCCTGCTCCGCCGGCGCTTTGGCTACCGCACCTGGCGCGTGGTCCACTGGGCCGCCTACGCGTCCTGGCCAGTCGCGCTCCTGCACGGGCTGGGAACCGGAAGCGACACCAAGGCCGGATGGATGCTCGTGATCGTCGCCGGCTGCGTGATCGTGATGATCGTGGCCGTGGTCTCACGCGCGATCGCCGGGTGGCCGCAGCACGCCGGCGCGCGGCTCGCGGCGCTGAGCGCCTCCGCGCTCGTCCCGCTGGGACTGCTCGTGTGGCTGCCGAGCGGGCCGCTCGCCGCGGGCTGGGCCGCGAAGGCGGGGACGCCAGCGGCGCTGCTCGGATCGACCTCCACCTCCACACGCGCGTCAAACCCCGCCACCTCCTTCACCGCCCAGGCCAGCGGCACCGTCCAGCAGCGCTCAGCGGGCGACGGATTGGCGACCGTCGACATCTCGCTGTCGCTCGCCGGGCAGGAGCTGAGCAGACTCGCGGTGCACCTGCGCGGGCAGGCGATCCAGGGGGGCGGGATCGCGATGAGCTCGAGCGAGGTGACGCTCGGCGCCGCGTCCAACCCCGACCAGTACAGCGGCCGGGTCACCTCGCTTCAGGGCACCAACATCGGGGCACGCGTCAGCGATTCCGCCGGCCACGCTCTCAACCTCGCCTGCCAGCTCACGATCGACCCCAACACCGGCGCCGTCTCGGGGACGGTGAGCGCGACGCCATGAGCAAGCGCGCGCACGGCGACAACCCGCTGCCCCGCCTGCTGCTCGGCGTCGGCGAGACGCCGACGGCGCGGCTCGACGCCCACCTCGACCTGCACGGACCGCTGCCGGACCTGCGCCGGCGCCCACCGAGCGAGCTGATCGAGACCGTCGGGTCGGCCGGGCTGCGAGGGCGCGGGGGCGCCGCGTTCCCGGTCGCGATGAAGCTGCGCGCTGTCTCCGCGCGACGAGGGCGCAAGATCGTGCTCGCCAACGCCGCCGAGGGCGAGCCGGCGAGCAAGAAGGATCGCGTGCTGCTGCGCGAGCTTCCGCACCTGGTACTCGACGGCGCGGCGGTCGCGGCGCGCGCGGTCGGCGCCCGGGAAGCGCTCATCGCAGTGCCGGAGAGCGATGAGCGGAGCATCCGCAGCCTCGAGCGTGCGGTCGCCGAACGGGGCGGCGCCGGACTCCGCGACGATCCACGGCTGACGCTGTTTGCGACCCCCAGGCGCTACATCGCGGGGCAGGAGAGCGCGCTCGTCAACCTCGTCAACAACGACGTCCTCGCACCGACCTTCGGCGCCCCGCCGTTCACGCGCGGCGTCCGCCAGCTGCCGACGCTGGTCCAGAACGTCGAGACGCTCGCCCACCTGGCGCTGATCGCCCGGCACGGGGCGCGATGGTTCAGGCAGATCGGCACGATCGAGGATCCCGGGTCGGCGCTCGTCACGGTGTCGGGCGCCGTTCGCGCGCCCGGCGTCTACGAGATCGAGCATGGGACGCCGCTCACCGGCGTGCTCGCGAGCGCGGGAGCCGACGAGCTTCCCGCCGCCGTGCTGATTGGCGGCTACTTCGGGTCGTGGGTGGATCCCGCGTACATTCCGCGGCTACTGCTTTCGCGCGCCGAGCTGGCGCCTCACGAGGCGACCCTCGGCGCCGGCGTGATCGTGGCGCTCGGCCGAGACAGCTGCCCGGTCGCCGAGACCGCGCGCGTGGCCGACTACTTCGCGGCGGAGGGCGCGGGACAGTGCGGCCCGTGCGTCAACGGGCTGGCCGCGATCGCCGACACGATCAGGCAGCTCGCCACGGGCACTGCGTCGCCCGGGACGCAGCGGGCGCTCGAGCGCTGGTGCCGCGAGCTCCCGGGGCGTGGTGCCTGCGGGCACCCCGACGGCGCGGTCCAGTTCGTCTCAAGCGCGCTGCGCGTGTTCTTGCCCGAGTTCGAGGACCACGCCCGCCACGGTCCGTGCGAGCGCTGCGCCGCCGCACCCGCGCTGCCCACCCCGATCTGGCGACCGTACGCCGCCGCGGCGTAGCCGTCCCGGATGCGCCTGCGAGTCAACCCGATCGAGTGCGTCGCGCACGGCCTGTGCTCCGAGCTGCTGCCGGAAGCGGTCCGCCTCGACGACTGGGGCTACCCGATCATCGACAGTGGCGAGCTCGACCCCGCGCTGCTCGAGCACGCGCGGCGAGCGGCCGCCGCCTGCCCTACGCTGGCGCTGTGGCTCGAGTCAGAACGGGAGTGAGCCGCCTGCCAGCCGGGATCTGGGCCGCCCTCGCGGCCGCGGCGACGGCGCTCGCGCTGGCCGCGTGCGGGGGCTCGGCCCCGCAGCGCACCACGATCATCGTCAAGCCGGCCCCCACCACCGCGGCGACGAGCTCGACCGCCACCGCGCCGAAGCCGCCGCCGAAGCCGCCGCCGCCCTCCTACCCGCAGCTGCTCGGCGCCGCGCTCCGAAGCGGCCCGAGCCCCTTCCTTCCCGTGATCCGCTGGAAGGGACGGACCGCCGCCTGGCTCGCGCGGTCGCCCTCCGGGATCGCGCTGATGTCGTTCGACCAGAGGCTGCTCGAACTCCACCTCCACTCCGGCACGGTCGACGCCGGAACGCTCGGCTGGCGCTACGGCCCCTCGGTAGGGGGCGCCGAGCTGGGGCATCTGGCCGCGGCGTTCAATGGCGGGTTCAGGCTCGACGTCGGCGCGGGTGGATTTGAGGCATACGGCCACGTGGGGGCGCCGCTACACGACGGCCTCGGATCTGTCGTCACGTACACCGACGGAACCACCAACATCGGGAGCTGGCACCAGGAGGTGCCGGCGCCGGGCAGACACGTGGCCTCGGTCCGCCAGAACCTCTCGCTGCTGATCGACCACGGCACGCCCGCCTCGTCGGCGAGCTGCGACAGCTGCTGGGGCGCGACGCTCGGCGGGGTCGCTGCTCCGGCGCGCTCCGCGCTCGGGATCACCGCCGACGGACGGCTGATCTGGGCGGGCGGCGAGCAGCTGACGGTCTCCGAGCTGGCGGGCGCGCTCCTCGGCGCGCACGTGGTCCGCGCGGTCGAGCTCGACATCAATCCCGAATGGGTCGCCGGCTACCTCTACGGGCATCGCGGCGGCACCGGGCCGCTGGCGCCCGTCCCGGCGCTGGCGACCCAGCAGGGAATCCCCGGCCAGTTCCTCTCCCCGTGGAGCCGAGACTTCTTCACGATCGTGGGGCGCTGAGCTGCTCGGTCAGCGCCGCGGGCGCTGAGCGGCTCGGTCAGCGCCGCGGCGGGCGTCGGCGTGGCGGCGAAGGCTGACGCTCCCGGGCGAGCCGCCGCGGCGACAGCCGGTGCGAGCGCCGGCGCCGTAGATCGAGTACGAAGCTGATCGCGCAGACGATCACCACCAGCAGCGCGAGCAGCCCGACCACGGCCAGCCCGGGGGCGATCACGATAACCAGGATCGCGAGCAGGGCGGCGATCCCCGCGTCGATCAGAAGCGTGTTCCGGCTCACAGCGGCAGTCTCCTGAATATCCCACGCGGAAGGTGCCGAAGGATCGCGAACACGAGCCGCAATCGCCCGGGAACCCAGATCGTGTGCGCGCCGGTTCCGAGCGCCCGGACCGTCGCCTCGGCGACCGCCTCGGGCGTTGTCGCCATCGGCGCCCGTTGCAGTCCCGCCGTCATTCGCGTCGTCACGAACCCGGGGCGGACCACCAGGACCCGGACGCCCGTCCCTTCGGCCGCGTCGGCGAGCCCCTGCGCGAGCGCGTCGAGCCCCGCCTTGGCGGCGCCGTAGATCGCGTTGCTGGCGCGGGGGCGCTCGGCGGCGACGGTCGAGAGCACCACGAGCGTCCCGGAGCCCTGGTCCCGCAGCCGGCGCAGTGCCTCGAGCAGCAGCGAGCCCGAGCCGGCGAAGTTGACCCGCATCACCTCGAGCGCCTCGTCGCGGTCCGCGTCGAGCCCGGCCTGCCCGCCGAGCACGCCGATCGCGAGCACGACCGTGTCGAAGCCCCCGGTCCGCTCGAACGCGCGGGCCATCACGCGCTCGTGGCTCTCGAGGTCGTCGGCATCGGCGACGTCGAGCTCACCGCCCCGAATTCCGTCCCGCTCGAGCTCCGACAGGGCGCCCTGGAGCCTGTCGCGGTCGCGGCCGATCAGATACGGGCTCACCGGGCCGGCCCGCCCCAGCCGGCGCACGATCGCGAGGCCGATCTCGGAGCTCCCGCCGAGCAGCAGCACGCGGTTCTCGACCGGCACCACGCGCGCCGGGCGCGCCGGCTTTAACCGCGGCGCCACGAGCCGTGTGCGCTCGGCCAGGTCCGAGCGCCAGAGCTGCTGCGGGTCGACGCGGTCTCGCGTCTGGCGCCACTCCTCGAGACGCGGGTACATCGCCGCGAGCGCGTCGGGCCGAATCCGCGCGTCCTTCGACAGGTACACCCGGCCGCCGGCGGCGGCGACCCGGTCGTCGAAGCGATCGAGCAGCGCGTCGAGTCCTGGCGCGGCACGCGGGATGTCGAGCGCAAGCGTCCAGCCCGCGATCGGGAACGAGAGCGGCGCGTCGTTGGCCTCCCCAAAATCCTTCAGCACCGCCAGGTAGCACGGCACCCGCGCTCGGCGGAGCCCTGTGATCACGTCCTCGAGGACGCGCTCGGCTCCGTACGGGACGACCAGCTGGTACTGGATGAAGCCCTCCGGGCCGTAGAGCCGCGGCCATGAACCCAGCGCGTCGAGCGGGAACATGTGCGCGCCGATGGTCTCGACCAGGCCGCGGGCGCTCCGGGGAGAGCGCCGGAAGCGAAGCTCGTTGAACGCGCGGAGGGTCGCGGGCCGCAGCATCCCGCCGGGCCAGCGCGCCGGTACGGTGGCGCGCCCCGCGACGGTCGCAGATCCCTCGCGCCCCGACGGAGCCTCGGCGGCGGCGATGTGCTCCGCGCGGGTGACGACTCCGCGCCCGGGCCGTGGGCCCAGCAGGTCGAGCCACGCCACCCGGTGCGGGCCGCCGGGCGCCCGAGCGCCCCGAGGGCGTCGTCGAGCGAGTCGACCCGGTCGGCGTCGACCGACAGCCACGGGCTGCCGACCGCCATCAGGCGGATCCGCGCCCACAGGATCACGCCGGTCAGCCCCATGCCGCCCAGGGTGGCGGCGAACACGGGGTTCTCCGGGCCGAGCTCGAGCACCTCGCCGCCGGCGGTGAGCAGCCCCAGCGCATCGACGTGGCTGCCGAAGGTCCCTGCGGCGCCGTGGTTCTTGCCGTGGATGTCGCTGGCGATCGCGCCTCCGACCGACACGTGCTGGGTGCCGGGGACAACCGGCACCATCCACCCAGCCGGGACCCCGGCGTCGAGCAGCTCGGCGATCGTGACGCCGGCCTCGGCGGTGGCGGTCCCGTGCTCGGCATCGAGCTCGAAGCGCTTCAGCCGGTTGGTGTCCAGCACCAGACCTCCGTTCAGCTGGGCGGCATCCCCGTAGCTTCGCCCCATCCCCCGCGCGATCGCGCCGGCGCCGGCGCGCCCGCTGGCGCAGCACCACTCGAGCGCCGACGCGAACTGATCGACCCGCGCCGGGCGCACCACCGTTACCGGGACGCCCGCGCCGCCGCCCCAGCCGCAGACGCGGGCGCTCCGCACGGGGGCCACGGCCGGCGCCGGTGCTTCGGTTTCGAGCGTCGCGTCAGCCCGCGGCATGGACACCGAGCGCGAACAGCACCAGCCAGGCGACGCCGGCGATCACGAGCGAGCGGTCGCGGAGCACCAGGTCCTCGGGTGCCTCGCCCTTGCCGGCGCCGATCAGCATCGCGTAGCGGACGAGCGCGGCGACGAGCGGGAGGATCGTGAGCGGGCGCCATGGGATCCCGTCGACGTCGGGAACCTCGAACGCCCAGACGCAATACGCGAACAGCGTCGCCAGCGCGCTGACGATCAGGATCATGCGCAGGCGGCCCGCGGTGTAGCCCTCGAGCACGCGCCGGCGGCCCCCACGCCCCGCCGCGGCCGAACCGGGCGGGAGCGCGTCGGTGCGCCGGAGCTCGGCCTGACGCTTGCCCGCGGCGACGAACACCGCGGCGAACGTGACAACAAGCACGAACCAGCGCGACAGCGCGACAGGCGCGGCGACCCCGCCGGCGACCGCGCGCAGCACGAACCCGCCCGCGATCGCGACGATATCCAGGAGCAGCAGATGGCGCCAGACGAGCGTGTAGCTCAGCGTGATCGCCACGTAGCCGGCGCCGACGGCCGCCAGCAGCGGCCGGATCGCCGCGCACAGGACGATCCCGCCCACGATCAGCACGATCCCGAGCGCCGCCGCAACGCCCGGGTCGAGCTCACCGGCCGCGACAGGACGAAAGCGCTTGCGCGGATGCAGGCGATCCTCGGCGACGTCACGGACGTCGTTGATCGCGTAAATGCCGGAGGCGAGCAGGCAGAACGCGACGAACGCCAGCCCGACGCGGATCGGCACGTCGTCGTGGCCGAGCGCGCCGGCGGCGCCGGCGGCCGCGATCACGAGCAGGTTCTTGATCCATTGGCGCGGCCGCAGCGTCACGAGCGCCGCTCGCAGGACCCCGCGCCGGCGCGGCCTGGTGGGCGGGGACGGCGGCGTGCGGGCGGGCCGCGGCTTGCGCTCCGTCGGGGCCGCGGCGGGTAGCGTAATTTCGGCTTCTGGCATCAGATCGACCGTATGCTGATTCTCTCAAGCTAGCCTGTGACGGTTCATTAGGAGCCTCTCAGCATGTCTTAACCCGAGCTGCGGTGTTCGGTACAACCTGAGCGGTTCGGATGCTGGCCCCGACGCGCACACCCCTGCCCTACAACACCTACCGGCAGCCGCCGCGGCTACCGCTCGGGCCCGACCGCCCGGGGGGCTGGCGCCGGGCCCGGCGAATCGTGCTGACCGCGGCGCTGGTCGCCCTGGTTCCGGCTCTGATCTCGTTCACGAGCGCGGTCTCGCAGCCCTCGAACTCGAGCTTCTTCATCAACGCGGTCGAGTGGCTGCGCGACAACGGCGCGCGCGGAATCGTCAACAAGGTCGAGAACATCTACTACTCGATGACCGCCCCGGCCAAGGGCGGACCGGGGCTGCACAAGCTGCCGGGCCAGGCCGGCGCGCTCGCCGCCGCCGCGGCGGCTCGACGCGCCGTCGTCCACTACTACCTGCCGCCGCCGATCACGCCGCTGGCGCATGGCCTTCCCGGAGAGGGGGTCTGGCAGAGGACGTTCGCCGGCAGCGCCCCTGAGCCGCCGGTTCTGATCACAAGCTTCAGGCCCGAGCCGGTCGACTACCCGCGGGCGATCGTCGGCGTCGCCTGGATCAATCACGACGATACGAGCGTCTGGAACTACCCGGGGCGCCTCGAGCCGAGCGTCTCGCTGCCTTCCCGAGGACCCGAGGAGGTCCCGATGTCGACGCGCTCGAAGCTGGTGGCGACGTTCAACAGCGGCTTCAAGCTGTCCGACTCGGGCGGAGGGTACGCGACCGGCGGCCACACCTACGCGCAGCTCAAGGATGGCTTCGCGACGATCGTTCGCTACACCGACGGACACGTCGACGTGATCAACTGGATGGGCGGACCGGACGTCCCCTCGAATGTCGTCTACGCGCGGCAGAACCTCCCGCTGATCGTCAACGACGGCAAGCCCAACCCGAACCTCAATAACTCCGCGGAGTGGGGCGCGACGCTTGGCAACGCGGCGCTGGTGTGGCGATCCGCGGTTGGCGTCGACAAGTACGGGAACATGATCTATGCGGCCGGCCCCGACCAGGGGCTCGCGTCGCTGGCGTCGACGATGATCCACGCGGGCGCCGTCCGCGCCATGGAGCTGGACATCAACACCTACTGGACGAGCTTCATCAGCTACCGCTTCCCCGGGGCGCGCAATCCTGCCAACCTGCTGGCGATCATGGACCGCTCCCCACTCCGCTACCTCACCCCCGACGATCGCGACTTCTTCGCCGTCTACGTCCGCTGAGCGCGCGGCGGCGGCGCTCGCGATCGCGCTCTCGCTGGCGGTCACGGGCTGCGGCGCCAGCTCGGCTCCGAGGAGCGCGTCCACGGCGGCGAGCGCCACCCAGGCCGCCACGACGTCGGTCGCGACGAGCGCTCCTGCGCGCCCCCACCCCCCGCCCCGCCCGCGTCCGCCGTTTGCCGTCGGGGAGCGGACCGTGACGTTCGTCGATCAGACCCGGACTGTGCAGTATCCCGGCCAGGCGCCGGGGGCGCGCAAGCTCGTGACGATCGTGCGCTACCCCGCGCAGGGGGCCCCCTCAGGCGGCGATCGAGTCGACGCCGCGCCGCAGCGGTCCGGCGGACCGTTCCCGCTGGTGATCTTCGGGCACGGGTTCGCGGTCACGCCCGGAATCTACGCACCACTCCTGAGGGCCTGGGCGCGCGCCGGGTATGTGGTCGCCGCGCCCGTGTTTCCGCTGGGGAATGCCAACGCGCCCGGCGGCCCGAACGAGAACGACCTCGTCAACCAGCCGCGCGACATGAGCTTCGTGATCTCGGGAATGCTTAGGGCGAGCGCCCAGCGCGACGGGTTCTTCGGCGGCCTGACCGATCGGCGCCGGATCGCGGTCAGCGGGCAGTCCGACGGCGGTGACACCGCGCTCACCGCCGCCTACGCCTCGCGGTTCGTCGACCGCCGGATCGACGCCGCGGTGATCCTCTCGGGCCAGGAGATCCCCGGCGTCGGCGGATTGGACTTTCCCGCTCCGAGCCCACCGCTGCTCGCCGTCCAGGGGCTCGCCGACACGATCAACCTGCCCTCCACGACCTACGCGTTCTTCGACGCCGCCCGGCCCCCCAAGTACCTGCTCGCCCTCCCCGGCGCGTCGCACCTCGGCCCGTACACCGGCGAACAGCCGCAGCTCGGCGTCGTCGAACGGGTGACGATCGCGTTCCTCGACGCCTACCTCAAGCACTCACCCGGGGCGCTCGCGCGGATGGCCGCGGCGGGACGCGCGCCGGGGGTTGCGGTTCTCCAGGCAGACCCGCCCGTCAAGCGCTGAGGGCCGCGCTAAGCGACGGTGACCGCGACCGGCGGCGACGCTCCGGCGGCGTTCAGGGCGTCGGCCGCGGTGCGGGCGACGAGCACGTAATCGCCCGGCGGTGGCGCCGGCAGCGCGGCGGCGAAGTGCCCGTGCGAGACGAGCACCGTGTGGCTTGCGATCGGCTTGCCCGTGGTACGACCCGACCGGTAGAGGTCGACCGCCACTCGCCGCTTGGCCGGAGCGACCACGCCCGTCACCTGCAGCGGCGCGGTCGAGCCGACGCTCAGCGTGATGGCGGTCGCGACCGCCACCGCCGCCCAGTCACTCACCGCGGCCGGGCCCGGGCGGTGAAGGCCACGGAGCAGTGCGTTTGAGGAGAGCGTCAGCGGCGAGCTCCAGGAGCCGTCGGCCGCCGTCGTCACGGTGGCGACGGTGACCGCCCTCGCGGTCAACCCGTTCAACCGAAGCTGCTGGAGCTCGACCGGCGCTCCGGCCAGCGGCGACCCGGCGAGCGACCCCAGGTTTCCCGACACCGTCAGGGGCGTGCCCGCGCTCACCACCACCGAGGGCGCGCTCACGGTCAGCCGGGCCGGCGTCCCCGCGAGCGAGGCGACCCGCGGCCGGATCGCCGGAAGCCGAGCGTAGAAGGCGTTCCCAGGACAGTCGGTCGCGTCGCCGTCGCGGTGGCCTGCGATCCGCGGGAGCGAGACACGGGCGCCGGGACGAAATGGCGTGTAGTACGCGCTCGCCGGATCCACGACCACGGTCGCCCGCCCCTGGGCGGGAAGCCCGTGCAGCGAGAGCTTCCAGGCGAGCAGGTGCTCGAGCGCACCGAGCGCGGCCTGCGACGGGACCACGTTCATGAAGTCGCCGAGCACCGCGATCCCCGTCGACTGCGCGTTGTACGCGCCGGCGTGGGCGCCGATTACGGCCATGTCGATCCCGCCCGCTCGGCCCTCCCAGATCCGGCCGTATAGATCGAGGATGAAGTTGTAGGCGATATCCCAGAAGCCGCGGACAAACACGTGGTACTGGAAGATCGCGAGCAGCATCGCGGGGACGGCCGCCGCGCCGTAGCCGTTCGGATTGACGGTGTGGTGAACGAAGGCGAGCTTGACCGTGCCGTACGTCGGCGCGTGCCTGGGCCGCGCCTGCCCGGCCCCCCACGCCTGGCGGGAGCGGATCGCCGGCTGGCCGGGGCCGGCCGCCAGCACCGGCTGGGCAAACGCCGATGACGCCGCCGCTCGCCCCCCGGGAGGAGCGGCCCCGACGAAGTGCACCCGCAAGCCGGTTACCGCGCGGTCGGTCCGCACCTGGAAGGCGTCCGCGAGACCGGTCCACACCGGCTCGCCGAACAGGGCGCCGCCCGGGGCCCAGCCATCGGGCTCGTGGCCGAGCACGGACGCGGGGACCCACGGGCTCCATCGCCCGGACTGGCCGCGGGTACGGAGCTCGACGATCGCCCCGGCGGGTGCGGTCCACTCGATGCCGATCAGGACGAACCGCCCGGGCGACCTGAGCGGCTGCGTTTCGCCGTGAACGGCGCCGATCCAGCGGTTGGAGATCAGCTCGGGCGCGTCAAATGCCCGGGCCAGCCCTGTCGCCGGCCCGATCAGGGAGGCGGCCCCCGCCGCCGCCACGCCGCTCAGCAGCGTCCGCCGTGTGACATTGCGCTTCTCCCCCATGGCGTCCGAAATTACCGCACGATTTGCAGGCAAAAGCTAAAACGTTGGTAAGAGCGCACTCACGTCCGAACGGCGCGTCGGCGCGAGGCGCGAGGCGCTACCGGACGAGCGCCTGGGCGGTGAACGTGAAGCCGCCGGCGACCGGATTCGCGGAGACCGCCTCGACGGCAATCGCCGGGTTCGAGAAAACGGTGATCGTGGCGAGTCCCCCGAACGGGACGTTGAGGGCGACTACCAGGGCACCGTTCTGCGCTCGAACGGTGGCGTCGACCGTGGCGGTGACCCCGAGGATCGTGGCCGTCCCCTGAAGCGTGATCGCGCCGTTTGCCGACGCGACCGGCCGCACCGAGTCCAGTATCGGCAGCGATGCCCGGAGGTCCGCTTCGGTTACGGTCGCGGTCGCGGTGAGCTGGTTGCCGCGCTTGCGTAGGGTCGCGTCGCGGAGCGTCAAGAGTCCCGCGCTGAGCTCGGCCGCGGACCCGTCGAGCGAGTCAACGTTCCTGGCCTGGCCGACGTTCTGGGAGAGCGCGGTGGCGGTTGAGCGGTAGTTCGCCATCCTGATCACGACCCGGTCGGCGTCATGCCACAGCAGCTCGATCGCGGGAAACGCCGAGACCTCGACGTCGAGCACCTTCCCCGAGTGGCTGAGTCGATCCCGGATGTTCTGCGCGGCAATCCCCGGGAGCACCAGCTGCGCCACCGCGAGCAGCACGAGCACGAACGTGAGGACGCAGGCGGCGATCAGGCTGATCCGGCGCATGGCGATCCCGGACGGCGCTCAGCTGAGCAGTGCCCGCGCCGCCGACACCGCGTGATCCATCAGGGGAGCGATATCGAACTCGGGCTCGCTCAGGCGGCGAACCATGATTCCGTCTGCGAGGACGAACAGAAACGCGGCGACGGACTCAGGATCGTCTCGCAGGCAAAGCACGCCGGCCTCGCTTTTGGCGCGCAGCGCCCCGGCGAGGTGCAGCCGGGTGCGCCGGCCAAGCTCGGCGAGCTCGGCCGCGATCTCGGTGTTGCGCTGCGCCAGCGTCAGCATTTCGTGGAACATCACGGGCATCGCGGGGCCATCGCCGAGGAAGTCCTCGAAACCTCGGACCAGGGCGTCGAGCACCTGCTCGCCACTCCCGGCGCCGGCGATCGCGAGCTCGAGCCGCTCGTTACGGACGTCGCATTCGCGCCTGACGACCGCGACCAGCAGCTGCTCCTTGGACCCGAAGTAGTAGTGCAGCAGCCCGCGTGAGACACCAGCGGTCCGCGCGACCTGGTCGAACGTCGCGCCGGCGATCCCGCGAGCTGCGACCGATGTGCGCATCGCCTCGACGATCCGCGCCGCCTTGTCGTCGCCTTCAACGAAGGCGCGACCTGGGTGGACGTCGGGGCCAGCGGTAGTCACCGCCGAGAGAGTCTAAGGCCGCCTGGCGGCACCGTCCGGACGTGACTCGCGCTCCATCGCGTCGTCACGTCCGGACGGTGGTGCGGCGCGGCTACGCCGCGCCGACAGTCGTTGCCGACTCGGGTGCCCCGGCGTTCGCCGGCGGCGTGTACTGGAACTCTTCCTCGGCGCCGAACAATAGGTCGAGGACCTTCGAGCGAAGCTGCTCGGAGCCGGCGAGCGCAAGTGCGGCGCCGATTCCGATGAACAGGAGCTTGCGGCCGAAGCTCATCCCGCGGCGTGTAGGCCTGCGCTGGGTCTGGGTCAGGACGATGGTGACGTCCCGGGCGGCGCCGAGCGCGCGACCGACATCATGGTGGAGCTTCTTGTCCTCCAGGATCACGCGCGCCGGCACCTTGCCGTTGCTCAGCCGGGCGTAGGCGCTCTTGCTCGAGTTGATCGCGGTCGCAACGTTTTTGCGCAGCTTCGGATCCTCGATCAGCCGCTGGATGTAAGGGTTGGACTTGGCGATGTTGGCGATCTCCGCCGGGTTGAGCGGCACCGCCGTGGACCGCTTGCGTTTTGATGCCATTCTTCTCCTCGGTGCGCGTGGGCCGGTTCACTGCGGAGCATACGCAATGCGGGCCAACCAACCCAGGTTTTCTTCCCCGGTGGCGGGCCGGGTATTCAGACGGTGTATACGGCGCCCTCGTGCGCCAGCTCGACTTGGCCGTCGAACGCTTCGGCGGCCTGGGCTCGTGCCCACTCGGGATCGAGCTCGTCAGAGAAGTGGGTGATCACCATCCGCTTGGCGCCCGCGCGGCGTGCGTGCTCGCCGGCCTCGGCCGGGGTGAGATGGCCGCGCCGTCCGGTGCGCTCGGGACGCGGCAGAGTCGCCTCGATCAAGAGCAGGTCAGTACCGCTGGCGAAGTCCACCAGCTCTTGGTTGGGGCTGCAGTCGGCGCTGTAGGTGAAACGAGTCCCCTCGACGGTCGACAGCTCGATCGCAAACGTGGTGGTGAAGTGGGGCACCTCGCGGAAGCGAACCCGCAGGGGCCCGGCCTCGAGCTCATCCCAGGGCCGATACTCCTGGAGCGCGAACGCACCCTCGACCAGGTCCTCGTTTCCCCAGCAGCCGACGATCTGCCTGAACATCTCAGTCGCGCCCGCCGGCGCATAGAGCTCGGGACGGGCCGGCTCGCTCGTTCCGGGCCACCCCGCGACCGGGACCGGCTGCTGCCGTGGCGCGTAGGTCAGCGCGTAACTGAAGGGGATCAGGTCGAGGAAGTGATCAGCGTGCAGATGGCTGAGCAGCACGGCGTCGACGTCGACGTAGTCGCGGTGGTCGCGCAGCTTCGAGAACACGCCGTTGCCGCAGTCGAGCAGCAACGCATATCCGTCCTCCTCCACCAGGTAACCGCTGCACGCCCCACCGGCGTCCTGCCAGGACGGTGACTTCCCGAGCACGGTGATCTGCACGCCGCTCCTCTCTCGCTTCGGAGCTAACTGTAGCCGCGTGGGCTGCTTTTTAGTGCGTTTGGCAGATCGGCGTTACGATCAGCCCTCGGTGAGCCGGGAAGTCTGGTCGGCACGCGCTGCCCCCTGCCAGATCGCCAATGTCCGCTGACACCCATCACCGCCGATGCTCCCGCTCCCGCTGACCTCGGAGTGGCGTCGCGAGGCGCTGCGCACGAATCTCTGGGTAGTTCCGGCGATCGAGGTGATCGTCGCGATCGGGTTGTACTTCGCCACACACGCGCTCGACGTGTCCGCGTACCACGGCCACCTCACCCTGCCGTCGTGGACCAAGTTCGGGACGGCCGACAGCGCACGGCAAATCCTCACCACCTTGGCCGGGGCGGTGATCACGGTCGTCGGGGTTGTCTTCTCGATCATGATCGTGACGCTCACGCTCGCCTCCACCCAGTTCGGGCCGCGAATGCTGCGCAACTTCATTCGCGACCGTGGAACGCAGATCACGCTCGGCACGTTCGTCGCGACGTTCATCTACGCGACCCTCGTGTTGATCTCGATCGGCGGGTCGAACGGCAACTTCGTCCCCCACCTCTCGATCACCGTCGCCGTCGGCTTGGTCGCGGTCTCGATGGGCGTCCTGATCTTCTTCATCCATCACATCGCGACGACAATCCAGCTGCCACAGGTGATCGCCAGCATCGCGCGTGACCTGTCGGAGGCAATCGACGCCGAGAGCACGTCTGTGGGGGCCTCGCTCGAGGCGGGCCCGTCCGTCGACGAGCTGCTCAGGCGGATGACCGAGAGCGGAGGCACGGTGGCGGCGCCCGCGAGCGGCTACCTCCAGTTCATCAAGCACCAGCAGATGGTGCGACTCGCGACCGAGAAGGGCGCCGTGATCAGGCTGCTCGATCGCCCCGGCCACTTCCTCGTGGCCGGCCACCCGATCGCGACCGTGTGGCCGCCCCAGGCGGCCGCGGACGTTTCGGACGCGTTGCGGCGAGCCCACATCACCGGGCCGAACCGCACGCTCGCCCAGGACCTGGCGTTCGCGGTGGACCAGCTCGTGGAGATTGCGATCAGGGCGCTGTCTCCGGCGGTCAACGATACGTTCACCGCGCTGACCTGTATCGACTGGCTCGGCGACAGCCTGTGCAAGGTGACCACTCAGTGGCACCCGGTGCGCGTCCTCCGGGATGGCCACGGCTATGTGCGCGTGATCACCGCCCACGTCAGCTACGAGCGCTTAGTCGAGCGGGCGTTCGAGAAGATCCGTCAAGCCGGGCGGGGCATGCCGGCCGTGCTGATCCGCCAGCTCGAGGCGCTCACGAAGATCATGGAGTACGTCGAAACCCCAGACCAGCGCGATCTGCTGCTTGCGCAGGCCGAGATGATCCACGGGGCGGCGACGGAGTCGATTCCCGAGCCCGCCGATCGCGCTGACGTCAGCCGAGCCTACGGCGAGGTAATCCATGCAGCCGCGCGAGATGGTCGCCCGTCCGTGCCGCAGGTGAGCAGGGCCGACTGACCGTCGTCAGTGAGTGTTGGACTCGTCGCGCCGACGCGAAGAGTCAAGAACCCAACCGACCATGAGCGTGATCAGGACAACCGCGACAAAACCCCCGATCAGCGGGATGAACATGCCGCGAACCTTATCGGCTACGCGTGCAGGCCGAACTGCTCATTGGCCGAGGGGAACGCCCACGCCACCTGTAGGCGACGCTCCTGGCGGAAAACGAAGCGCATCTGGCTCGGCGGCGTCAGCCCCTCGGGCCGCGCGGGGCGGAACGTCGCGCAGGGACCGGCGTCGGACACGGCGCAGAGAAGGTTCTGGTGAAAAAAGCAGCCCTCGCAGCTCGCCTTCCCCGACGTACGCCCACTCGACATGCAATACCTCCGGCCCACGGTCTGGACACACCAGCGACCCGGCCATCAAAGCGCCTTAAGCGACCGCGTGCAAGCTCGATTTCCGGAAAACGCTGGAACTTCAGCCGCGGGTAAATACCTGCAAACTGCGGGTATTTCCAAAAGCATGTTCGGGGCAGCTCGCATTTTCCGTAGCTTTGTGAGAGGGATGGCGGCGCAGTGAACATCCTGATCACCGGGATCACGGGATACATCGGGGGGCGCCTGGCGCCGCGCCTTCTCCGAGAGGGCCATGCCGTGCGCGGATTCAGTCGCCGCCCGGGTGAGCCCGACGCCGCGGTGCCGATGCTGCAGGGCGACGTCGTGACCGGCGCGGGGCTCGAGCGGGCGCTCGAGGGAATCGACGTGGCCTACTACCTGGTGCATTCGATGGAGCCGTCGCTCGACGGACCGTTCGCCGAGCGCGAACGGTCCGGTGCCGAGAACTTCGCCCGTGCCGCGCGCAGGGCCGGGACCGAGCGTGTCGTCTACCTGGGAGGGCTGATCCCGGCCGGCGGGCCGGCCTCCGTTCACCTCGCAAGCCGGCTCGAGGTGGAACGGATCCTGCTGGAAGCCGCGCCCTGCTCCACGGCCCTGCGCGCCTCGATCGTGATCGGGGCCGGGTCCAGGGCATTTCGCTTCCTTGTCCGGTTGGTTGAGCGCCTTCCGGTACTGGCCGTCCCCGCCTGGCGGACACGGCGGACAGCGCCAATCGACGAGCGCGACGTGGTCGAGCTGCTGGCGCGCGCCGCGACCAACGATCAGGTGTGCGGTCAGTCGCTGGATGCCGGTGGTCCCGAGATCGTCACCTACGGCGAGCTGATCGATCGGATCCGCGACCACATGTTGTTGGGCCGCCCCACGATCGGCTTCAAACGGTTGACTGTGACGCCCATCGCCAGCCGGATCGCTGCCGTGATCGCGGGAGAGAATCACGAGCTGGTCGGTCCACTGATGGAGAGCCTCGGCGAAGACCTCCTGGCCTCGGATGATCGCGCCCCCGAGCTCTTGGGCGTGCGACTTCACTCGCTTGACTCGGCAATCGAACGCGCGCTCAGGGAGTGGGAGGCGACCGAGCCTCTGGCGGCACGTTAGGGTCCCGCGGCGATGAGCACGGTTCACGTCACTGCAAGAATCCATGCACCGGTGCGCGCGGTGTGGGAGACGGTCATGGACCCGGCCCGGCTCAAGGATTGGGTGACGATCCATCGCTCGGTCAGAGACGTGTCCTCGAACCCGTTGCGGCGCGGCTCGACGATGGACCAGCTGCTGCACCTGCGAGGCGTCACGTTTCGCGTTCACTGGACGCTGGTCGATGTGAGCGCTCCACGGCATGCTGAATGGGAGGGTCAGGGTCCAGCCCACTCGAAAGCGCGGATCCGGTACGACCTGTCAGCCGACGGAGATGAGGCCACCCTGTTCGAATACACCAATGAGTTCACGCCGCCGGGTGGCCGGCTCGGGACGGCCGCCAGCAGAGTGATCATGGGCACCGCTTCCGAGCGTGAAGCGAGCAATTCACTCGCACGGTTGAAGGCACTGCTCGAGAAAAACTGACAGCGCACACGCTTTTCCCGGTATCTTGGAGGTCACGGAGGTCACCGGCTTAACCTCGAAGGAGACCAGTTGCCAGATTTTGTCGACAGTACCGTTAAGGACATTGACGCTCGTGTGAACGAGCTCAAGCAGGAACTCGCAAAGCTCGAAGCCGCGCGCGCTGCACTCGTCGGCGGTCGGCGCGGTCCCGGGCGTCCCCCGGGCTCACGCGGCCGCACCCGCAGGGCCGCCGCCGCCACCACGAGCCGCCGCCGGACCCGCCAGACGCGCGGGCGACGCGGAGGCGCAACACGCGCCAACCAGGCACTCGAGCTGGTGCGCAGTAAGCCCGGAATCACGATCCCCGAGATCGCCAAATCGATGGGCATCGAGCCGAACTACCTGTACCGAGTCCTGCCAAGACTCGCCCAGGAGGGTCAGATCCGCAAGGACGGCCAGGGCTGGCACCCGGCGTCGTAGTTCGCCGGTTGGGGCGCCACCCGCGGCCTCCGCAACGACGCGAGGAGGCCGCGGGTGGCACCTCAACCCGCTCGGCCACTCGGCCCGTGCCAGAGGCCCCTGGCTAAATCAGCCCGAGCTGTTTCACGGCGTCGCGCTCTTCCTTGAGCTCGGTGACCGTGGCGTCGATCCGTGACCGTGAGAAGTCGTTGATCTCGAGGCCCTGGACGATCTCCCAGGAGCCGTCCGAACAGGTCACCGGAAAGCTCGAGATCACTCCCTCCTCCACTCCGTATGAACCATCGGAGGGGATCGCCATCGACACCCAGTCACCGGAGGGGGTACCGAGCACCCAGTCGTGCACGTGGTCCACAGCGGCGTTGGCCGCCGACGCCGCGCTCGACGCGCCGCGCGCCTCGATGATCGCCGCGCCTCGCTTCTGGACGGTGGGGATGAAGTCGCTCTCCAGCCACTGCTGGTCGTTCACCACCTCCGCAGCATTCTCACCCTTGACCTCGGCGTGGAAGATGTCCGGGTACTGAGTGGCGGAGTGGTTGCCCCAGATCGTCATCCGCTTGATGTCGCCGACCGCGGCCCGGGTCCGCTTGCCGAGCTGTGCGATCGCCCGGTTGTGATCGAGCCGCGTCATCGCGGTGAAACGCTCCGCCGGGATGTCGGGGGCGTGGGACTTTGCGATCAGACAGTTGGTGTTGGCGGGGTTGCCGACCACGAGGACCTTGACGTCGGAGGCGGCGTGTTCGTTCAGCGCCTGACCCTGCGGCTTGAAGATCCCGCCGTTGGCCTCGAGCAGGTCGCTGCGCTCCATGCCCTTCGAGCGCGGGCGCGCTCCCACGAGCAGCGCGACGTTAACGCCGTCGAACGCGGCGTTGGGGTCATCGCTGATGTCGATCCCGGCCAGCAGCGGAAACGCGCAGTCGTCGAGCTCCATCGCGGTCCCCTCGGCGCCCTTCACCGCATCGGGGATCTCGAGCAGCGACAGGTGGATGGGGGTGCCGCCGCCCAGTAGCTGGCCGCTGGCGATGCGAAACAGAATCGAGTACCCGATCTGGCCGGCGGCGCCGGTCACGGCTACTCGTACGGGCGTATCAGTCACTGGTTCATCTCCAGATCAACGTGGTGGGTGGCGTCCGAATGTATACCCGCCCCAGCCCGGGATGCCGTTCACCAATCCGGTCCGGGTAGGGTCCTCGCCTGCATGAAGATCGTCTACACCCACACCGACGAGGCGCCGGCGCTGGCGACGCGGTCGCTTCTCCCGATCGTGCGTGCGTACGCGGCCGCCGCCGGGATCGAGATCGAGGTACGTGACATTTCGCTGGCCGGCCGGATCCTCGCGCAGTTCCCCGACCACCTGTCAGAGGAGCAGCGCGTCGCCGACGCGCTCGGCGAGCTCGGGCAGCTGGTCGAGACTCCCGAGGCGAACATCATCAAGCTCCCCAACATCAGCGCGTCGGCGCCGCAGCTCAAGGCGGCGATCGCCGAGCTCCAGGAGCACGGCTACCCGATCCCCGATTACCCCGAGGAACCGGCCGACGCCGAGCAGCGAGAGATCCGCGCCCGCTACGACAGCGTCACGGGGAGCGCGGTCAACCCCGTGCTCCGCCAGGGCAACTCCGACCGTCGCGCCTCGGAATCGGTCAAGGCCTATGCACGCAAGCACCCTCACTCGATGGGCCCGTGGTCGCCCGAGTCGCGCTCGCACGTCTCGACGATGAGCGAAGGAGACTTCCGCGCGACCGAGCGCTCGACCACCGTGCCGCGCGACGGCGAGGTCCGGATCGAGCACGTGGCGCCCGACGGGTCGGTGACCACGCTGAAGGAGGGCATCGCGGTGCTCGCCGGCGAGATCATCGACGCGGCCGTGATGCGGCGCGCGGCACTCGACGCGTTCCTGGTGGCGCAGGTCGCCGAGGCAAAGGAGCAGGGCGTCCTCTTCTCGGTCCATCTGAAGGCGACGATGATGCGCGTGTCCGACCCGATCATCTTCGGCCACGCCGTGCGCGCCTACTTTGCCGACGTGTTCGCCGAGCACGTCGACGCGCTGCGCTCGGCCGGCGTCAACCCCAACGACGGGCTCGGCGCGCTGCTCAAGGCGATCGAGAAGCTCCCTGATGACCAGCGCGCGCCGATCGAGCGGTCGATCGAGGCGGCGTACGCGAACGGTCCGGCGATCGCGATGGTCGACTCCGACCGGGGGATCACCAACCTGCACGTCCCCAGCGACGTGATCATCGACGCGTCGATGCCGGCCGCGATCCGGTCCTCGGGACAGATGTGGAACGCCCAGGGCGAGCGGCAGGACGCCAAGTTCGTGATCCCGGATCACTCCTACGCCCCGCTCTACGCGGAGACGATCGAGGATTGCCGCGAGCACGGCGCGTTCGACCCGACGACGATGGGGACGACCCCCAATGTCGGGCTGATGGCGCAGGCGGCCGAGGAATACGGCTCCCACGACAAGACCTTCGAGATCGGCGGTCCGGGGAGCGTTCGGGTCCTCGACGGCGACGGCGCCACCTTGCTGGAGCACGAGGTCCAGGCCGGCGACGTCTGGCGGATGTGCCAGACCAAGGACGTGGCGGCTCAGGATTGGATCCGCCTCGCCGTGACTCGCGCGCGGGAGACCGGCTGGCCCGCCGTGTTCTGGCTCGATGCGGACCGCGCGCACGACGCCGAGATGCTGCGGAAGGTTCGCCACGCGCTGCAAGAACTCGAGACCGAGGGCCTTCAGATCGAGGTGATGGACGTGGCGAGCGCGACGCGGTTCACGCTCCAGCGAGCGCGCCAGGGCGAGAACACGATTTCGGTGACCGGGAACGTCCTGCGCGACTACCTGACGGACCTGTTCCCGATCCTCGAGCTGGGGACGAGCGCCAAGATGCAGTCGATCGTCCCGCTGATCGCGGGCGGCGGTCTGTTTGAGACCGGCGCCGGAGGCTCGGCGCCCCGCCACGTCCAGCAGTTCCTCAATGAGAACCACCTCCGGTGGGACTCGCTAGGCGAGTTCCTCGCGCTCGGGCCGTCGTTCGAGCTGCTGGGCGAGAAGGACGCAAACGAGCGCGCGAAGCTCCTGGCGCAAACACTGGACCGTGCGACCGGCCGGGTGCTCGAGGACGACCGCTCGCCATCGCGCAAGACGGGCGAGCTCGACAACCGTGGCAGTCACTTCTACCTGGCGCTGTACTGGGCGCAGGAGCTTGCCTCGCAGACCGAAGACGCCGAGCTCGCCGATCGATTCGCGCCGCTCGCCGAGCAGCTGGGGCAAGACGAGCAGCGGATCGTCGATGAGCTGAACGCGGTCCAGGGATCGCCCGTCGAGATCGGCGGCTACTACCGCCCCGACCCCGAGCGGATGGCCGCGGCGATGCGCCCCAGCGCGACGCTCAACGCGGCGCTCGACCGGCTCTAGCCGAGCTCCACCCCGTAGACGTCACCGAGCTTGTCCTTCAGATACGAGACGAACGGGCCTACCGCGATCGGACCGCCGACCACCCGCTCGAGCAGCTCCGGCATCGAGAACTTCGACCCGTGCCGGTGGACGTGCTCGCGCAGCCATTCACGCAGCCCGCTCAGCTCGCCGGCGCGCAGCTGGTCGTCGAGGTCGGGTATGTCGATGTGCGCCCGCTCCCACAGCTGACCAGCGATCAGGTTCCCGAGCGCGTAGGTGGGGAAGTAACCGATCGCCCCCATCGACCAGTGCACGTCCTGGAGGACGCCCTGCGAGTCATCGGGGACGTCGAGACCGAGGTACGCCTTAAAGCGCGCGTTCCACGCCTCCGGCAGCTCGCTGACCTTGAGCCGCCCCTCGATCAATTCCTGCTCCAGCTCAAACCGCAGGATGATGTGCAGCCCGTAGGTCGCCTCGTCGGCCTCGACCCGGATGAACGACGGCGATACGCGATTGACCGCGCGGTACAGGCTCTCGGCAGAGACGCCCGCAAAGCCGTCGCCGAACCGCTGGTCGATCAGCGGCGCCAGCACCTGCGAGAAGGGCCTCCCGCGTCCGACCATGTTCTCCCACATGCGGCTCTGGGACTCGTGCAGGCCGAGCGATTCGGCGTGCCCAAGCGGGGTGCGCTGCAGCGTGTCGGCGATCCCGGCCTCGTACAGGCCGTGGCCGCATTCGTGCATGGCCCCGTAGAGCGCCATCGGAAAGTAGTCCGCATCCCAACGCGTCGTGATCCGCACGTCCGTGGAGCCGAACGAGGTCGCGAACGGATGCACGGCGGTGTCGATCCGCCACGCCGCCGGGTCGAACCCCATCCGCCGGACCACCTCGGTGACCACCGGGCGCTGGCGCTCGACCGGCACTCGATCGTGCAGCCACGCCGCGTCGACGCGATCGGAGAGCTCAGCCAGCGTCGCGATCAGCGGCACCAGCTCCGACTTCAGCGCGGCGAATAGCCGAGCCACCTCGGCCGTCTTCATCCCCGGCTCGTAGTCGTCAAGCAAGGCGTCGTAGGCGCAGTCGAACTCGTCGAAGCACTCGACGTAGCGCCGTTCCAGCTCGAGGTTGCGCTCGAGGTATGGCGCGAACGCCGAGAAGTCTGAGTCGGCCCGGGCCTTGATCCAGGCCTCCTGGCCGAGCGAGGCGGCGCGCGCCTGGTCGGCGGCGAGCTCGGTGGGGACCCGTCGCGCCTTCTCCCAGCGCCGCCGCGTGATGCGTACCAGCGCCGCCTCGTCCGAGTCCGGCGGTGCACCGTTGAGCGCCGCCTGCGCCCCCTCGAGCAGCCTCCCGGTCTCGGCCGAGACGAACTTCTCGTGGCTCACTCGGTGCAGCGTCGCCAGGGCCTCGGCGCGCCCACCCGCGCCGCGCGCCGGCATCATCGTCTGCTGATCCCATTCGAGCAGCTGCGTGGCGTTGTGGAGGTCGGTGAGCCCCGCCATCCACTCGCGCAACTCCTCAACTGCTTGTGCCATCCGGTCCTCCTGCTCGTAAATGTGGTCGTAGGGCGATCTTAGGGCGGCGCCTATGCGACCATTGCAACATGCTCCGTCGCTCTGGGTCGATCAAGCTGGTGGACCTGTTCGGGATTCGGATCGGGGTCAATGGCACCTGGTTCCTGATCCTATTCCTGATGATCTTCTGGCTGTCAGGGGACTTCCGTCAGGCGTTACACAGCTCCGACAGCGTCGCCTACCTGACGACCGTCGTCACGGTGCTGGTTCTGTTCGCCTCGCTGATCGTCCACGAGCTGGGGCACGCCGTGGCCGCCCGGCGGCAGGGGATCGCGGTCGACCGGATCGAGCTGTTCCTGTTCGGCGGGTTCACGCAGATGAGCCGCGACGCGACGACACCGGGCGAGGACTTCAAGATCGCCGCGGCGGGCCCGCTCGCGACGTTCTGCTTCGTCCTCGTGTGCCTGGCGCTCGACATGGCAATCGTCGGGCCGCACCGGCTGATCCACGCCGCCGAGCTCGACGGGACCGTCCACATCACGCCGGTCCTGCTCGCGCTCTCCTGGCTGCTCTTCTGGAACGTGCTTCTGCTGGCGTTCAACCTGATCCCCGCCTTCCCGCTCGACGGTGGGCGGATCGCGCGGGCGATCGTCTGGCGCGTCACCGGGTCCAAGCGACGGGGCACCCGGACAGCCGCGCAGATGGGCCAGGGCTTCGCTGTGATCCTCGCCGGCGTCGGGCTCTGGCTGCTGCTCTCCTACCGGAGCTTCACCGGTCTGTGGTTGATCGCGATCTCGTTCCTGCTCTACCAGTCCGCCCGCGGGGCACTCCTTCAGACGACGCTGACGGAGCGAATCGAGGGGGTCACGGTCGGCGACGTAATGGATCCGCAGCCGGTCGCGATCCGTTCCGAGACACCCGTCGGCGAGGCGCTCGACGGTTACTTCCTGCGCTACGGGTGGGCGTGGTTCCCGGTGATCGACGACTCCGGCAAGCTCCTCGGGATCGCCCAACGCGACCGGCTGCAAGCGGCGTTCGACGGCGGCGAGGGGTGGCTCACGGTCGGAGCCGTGCTCGAGGCCCAGGAGGGCGACAGCTGGCGGATCGACGAGACCCGCCCGCTGACCGAGGCGCTTGCGTCGGACTCGTTCGGCAAGCTCGGGGCGGTCATGGCGGTGGACCGCGAGGGCATGCTGCGCGGGATCCTCACCGCCGACCAGGTTCGCCGGGCGCTGCAGTCGGCGTTCGGGCAGCCGGCCTAGGTCCGGAAGCATCGGCCGAGCTCAGCCGGACTACCTACCGGGGAGGCGGCCGGTTCAAATGTTCCTCCGCGGGCCTAAGCTGGGACGCAGGACGCGCCCACGGGGCCCCTAGGCCCTTCGCTCCTTGGGGTCGTGGGAGATTTTGTCCTCTATGCGGTCGTTACCTCCCGGACCACCTCGCGGACCTTCCCGAACTCAAGTCCGCCGGCCAAATTTCTGTTGACGCTCGTTATTCGAACTCATGAAACGGGTAACACATGTCACATGAGGGGGGATCGGGCTTCACGGTCCGGGCTCGGTAGGAGAGCCGGATTTCTCGTGGGGCTGGTGGTGGTGGGAGTTACGCTCGAGCCGAACCTGAGCCGCGCAGTGACGGCGCCATCGGTCTCGGCGCCGTCGGTCTCGACGCCGTCGGTCTCGACGCCGTCGGTCTCGGCGCCCTCCGTCTCCACGCCGTCGGTCTCCACGCCCTCGGTCTCCACGCCGTCCGTCTCGGCGCCGTCGGTCTCCACGCCCTCCGTCTCCACGCCGTCCGTCTCAACGCCCTCCGTCTCCACGCCGTCAACGCCCGCTCCTTCGGTATCGGCGCCGTCTTCAACTCCGTCGGCATCGTCACCATCGGTCTCTGCCCCGGCCGTGTCGACGCCCTCAGCCTCGACCCCGTCGGCGTCGACGCCGTCAACGAGCTCGGGTCCGACGCAGGCTCTGGCGCAATCGGCAACTCAGGCGGCCAACGCGAGCGTCACCTCAATCGTCTCGGCCGACTCTTCGCCATCGCGGGCAGCGACCGCCGGTCCCGTCTCAACCGCCGTGGGCTCAACCGCCCTGAGCTCACCCGGCGCGGGCTCGCCGAGCAACGGCTCCGTTGGCCTGGGCGGCTCACGCTCGGGCGCCGGACGGGGGTCACACGGCGCGGCCGCACGCGGGCATCGTCGTCGCTCCAGGGCGCTGACCGAGCGGTTCCTGCGGCGAATGATCCTTCGCTACATGGGCTGCTTGGCCGCGATCGCGCCGCGGCAGGCCAGGGCGCTGTCGCTCAGAACCGGGATCGGAGTTCGCCGGAAGTACAGCCTCGCCGAGACTGCGCGAGCCCTCCGCGTGAGCATCCGGCGGGAACTCCAGATCGAACGCTCCGCCGTGGCGGCGCTCACCAGAGCCGACAGGCATGAGCACTGCGCAGGCGGAGCGCACGCGACCGCCGCTGCGCCGGCGGGCGTGCTGCTCGCCGGCGCCCCGGCGTTCGGGTCACCACAGCAGGCATCGCCTGCCGGGGCGACCGCGGTCTCCGCGGCGTTCGCCACCCGCACTGAGCCGCGTCGAGCCAGCGGGAAAGGCGGTGCTCCCGCCGTGAGCGGCGCGGCTCTGGTTCCGCCCCTGCCGCATCCCGGGACGGGCTATCTGACCCTCGTGGCGTACCTCATCCTGGCGCTGCTGTTAGCCGCCGCTGTGGCGGCGTTGGTGCGACGGTGGCGGTCTCGCATGGCTCCCGCGGGCCTGCCGGGTGGGTGGGGCCACCCCGGCAAGGAAGTCGCCGCCTCTTGGGGACTCGGGCCACCCGGTTCACCGGCGGCGATCGCCGCGTACCGCGCGGCCGACAAGCGCGGCGACCCGGCCGCCGCCTCCAATCTCGGCGTCCTGCTCGAGCAGCAGGGAGACGTCGCCGGCGCGCTCGCGGCCTACCGACGCGCGGACGAGCGAGGCGACCCCAACGGCGCACTCAACCTCGGCTGCCTGCTCGCTGAGCGAGGTGACGTGCCGGCCGCGATCGCCGCCCTTCGTCGCGCCGACAAGCGCGGCGATCCCACCGCCGCCTCAAACCTCGGAGCTCTGCTCGAACAGCAGGGCAATACCTACGGCGCGCTCGCTGCCTACCTGCGCGCCGATGCGCGCGGCGACGCCAAGGGCGCACTCAACCTCGGCACGCTGCTGGCGAGACAGGGAGACCTCGCCGGCGCCCGCGACGCCTTCCGCCGCGCCGGCCAGCGCAACGACCCGCAGGTCTCGGAGCAGGCCCGAACCGCCCTTAGGCAGCTCACTCGGCACATCGAGGACTGAGGGCGCCGGGGCCGTTCCCGGTTCCCTCCGGCAGCGGCCGAGCCGGACCCAAGCGGCGAGCTGTGGGTCTCCTTAAATCGAATCGACCCAAGTGCCCTCCCACGACGTGCTGATCATCGGCGCCGGCCTTGCCGGACAAAGGGCCGCGCTGGCGGCAGCCCAAACGGGGGCCTCGGTCGCGGTCGTCTCGAAGGTTCACCCGGTCCGCTCGCACTCGGTCGCGGCAGCCGGCGGGATCAACGCCGCGCTCAACCCCGAGGACAGCTGGGAGTCCCACGCATTCGACACGGTCAAGGGCTCCGACTACCTCGGCGACCAGGATGCGATCGAGGTCATGACCCGCGAGGCGCCGGACGAGCTCCTATGGCTCGAGCACGCGGGCGTCACCTTCTACCGGGACGCGACCGGCCACCTCGGCACCCGCGCGTTCGGGGGTGCTTCAGCAGCCCGCACCTACTACGTCGCCGACATCACCGGGCACGCGATCCTGCACGTCCTCTACGAGCAGCTGATGAAGCACCACGAGACGGTCGACCGCTACGAGGAGTGGTTCACGATCGGGCTGCTGCAGAACGACGACGGTCACTGCGTCGGAGCGGTCTGCCGCAACCTGCGTGACGGTCACCTGGAGGTCTTCAACGCCAAGGGCACGATTCTCGCCTCGGGCGGCGCCGGCCAGGTTTACGAGCCGACGACCAACGGACTGATCGTGACCGGCGACGGGATCGCCCAGGCCTACCGGATCGGCGCCAAGCTGATGGACATGGAGATGATCCAGTACCACCCGACGACGCTCGCGGGCAATGGGCTGCTGATCACCGAGGGCGCGCGCGGCGAGGGCGCCCAGCTGTTCAACGCCGAGGGCGAGCGATTCATGGAGAAGTACGCGCCCAACAAGCTCGAGCTCGCGTCGCGCGACGTCGTCTCCCGCGCCGAGCAAACGGAGATCAACGAGGGTCGCGGCTTCCCGGATGGAACGGTCGCGCTCGACATCACCAAGGTCCCCCGTAAGCGGACGCTCGAGGCGCTCCGAGAGATCGTCAACATCGGACGCGACTTCGCGGGCGTCGACATAACCCGCGAGCCGATCCACATCCGCCCGGGCATGCACTACATCATGGGCGGCGTCAAGACCGACTCCGATGGTCAGACCACGATCCCGGGCCTGTACGCCGCGGGCGAGGTGGCGTGCGTCTCGGTCCACGGCGGCAACCGCCTGGGCGCAAACTCGCTGCTCGACACGTTGGTGTTCGGGCGGCGCTCCGGCGAGCACGCCGCCAGGCGTGGGGCGCAGATGCCGATGCCGAGCTCACCCACCTCGAAAGTCACCGACGCCGAACGGGAGATCGCGGCGATCTTCGCCCGCCCGCCCGAGGGACGGCGGATCGGGGCGATCAAGCACGAGCTCGGCGAGACGATGAACGAGTACGTCGCGGTGTTCCGCGACGCCGATGGCCTCGCCAAGGCGCTCGAGATCGTGCTGCGCCTGAAGGATGAGGCCGCCAAGGCTCCGGTCGACGATCGCGGATCGGTGTTCAACCAGGACGTGATCAGCGCGATCGAGCTCGGCTACATGCTCGATTGCGCGGAGGCGATCGTGGTCGCGTCGCAGGAGCGCAAGGAGTCCCGGGGCGCTCAGTTCCGCACCGATTTCCCGGAGCGCAACGACCGCGACTGGCTCAAGCACATCGACGTCACCGTGAACGGCAGCGAGCTGCCCACGATCAGCTACTCGCCGGTGACGATCACCCGCTGGCAGCCTGAGGAGAGGACCTACTGATGTGGCATCGATGCCGAAGGAGGTCGACCGCTGATGCCTGAGTACACACTGAGAATCCGCCGCTACGACCCGCAGTCCGGAGAGGCGGCCTATTGGGAGGAGCACACCGTCGACATGGGCTCGAAGCAGTCCGTGCTCGACGCGATCCTCAAGGTCAAGGACGACGAGGACGGCTCGATCGGGATTCGCTGCTCCTGCCAGCAGGCGATCTGCGGCTCGTGCGGGGTGCGCATGAACGGCAAGCCCGGTCTTGCCTGCAACACGCACCTTCAGGAGGCCGCGGAGCGGGGCCACGGCACCGCCTGGAACCCGCCCGAGGAGGGGCAGCAGCGCGAGGTCATCAGCGTCGAGCCGATGGGCAACATGCCGGTGATCCGCGACCTGATCGTCGACATGGACGCGGTCCACTGGAAGAAGATCGAGCGGGTCACGCCGTGGCTGGTCAACAAGGAGCCGATCCCGGAGCGCGAGTACATCGTCCCCCACGACAACATGGCCGACGTCACCCAGACGATGGCGTGCATCCAGTGCGGGGCGTGCGTCTCCGACTGCCTCTCGATGGAGGTCGACCCGCTGTTCGTCGGCCCCGCGGCGCTCGCCAAGGCGTACCGGTTCGTCGGCGACCCGCGCGACGCGCAGCCGCTGGAGCGGCTCAACGACCTGGCCGAGGACCCGCACGGGATCTACGACTGCACCCACTGCTTCAACTGCATCGACGCGTGCCCCAAGGGCGTCGATCCGATGAGCCAGATCATGCGCCTGCGGCGCAAGGCCGGCGACGACTACGGGATCGAGGACCCCAACAACGGCTCCCGCCACGAGCACGCCTTCGTCAAGAACATCCGCCGCAACGGACTGCTCAACGAGGCCGACCTGCTGCCCGATTCGTACGGCGGCAAGTTCAACCCGCGCGCCGTGCCCGAGCTGATCAGCGCCCTGCCGATCGCGGCCAAGGCGCTCGCCCGGGGCAAGATGACGCCGCGGACGGCGCTTGGGCACCCGCACAAGGCGCCGAAGGAGGTCAAGGAGCTGTTCGACGAGATCGAGGGCCGCGCGCAGCGGGTCGAGCTGAACCTCTACGTGACCGGGTACGAGGACGGGCCTGAGAACGACCCGGCCGAGACGGCGGGCGCCGCCGCCCGAGAGGCGCCGGCGGAGCCGTCGGTGCCCCAGCCGGAGCCGGAGGAGCAATCATGAAGGTCGCCTACTGGCCCGGGTGCGTGAGCCGCGGGTTCACCCCGGAGCTGCACGGCTCGATGGCCAAGGTCGCGCCGCTGCTCGACATCGAGCTGATCGAGCTCGACAGGGCGGCGTGCTGCGGCGCCGGCGTGATCGCCGAGCACAATCAGGAGCTCGCCGACACGCTCAACGCGCGCACGTTCGCGCTCGCGCAGCAGACGGACGGCGAGCTGATGATGAACATCTGCTCGACCTGCCAGGGAGCCCAGTCCGAGTGCCAGGAACGGCTCGACGCCAACACGGAGTACCGCGACCTCGTGAACTCCAATCTGACCGGCGAGGGCCTTCGCTACGAGAAGGGGATCACGAACAAGAACTTCCTCTGGCTCCTGGTCGAGGACATCGGGCTCGACGAGCTGCGCAGCCGCGTCAAGCGGCCGCTGACCGACCTCAAGGTCGGGCCGTTCTACGGCTGCTACATCGTGCGCCCGGTGAACCGCCTGGGGATCGACGACGAGCACCCCCGCGACCGCTACCTGCACCGGGTGATCGAAGCGCTCGGGGGCACCGTGATCGATTACGCGGGCGTCTATAAGTGCTGCGGCTTCCCGATCATCACCATGAACAAGGAGAAGTCGCTGGCGCAGGCCGGGCGCCACCTCGGCGACGCGATCGACGCCGACGCCGACTGCCTGGTCGTCCCCTGCCCGCTTTGCCACCTGAATCTCGATCTGCAGCAGCCGGCAGCGGCGAAGGTCGCGGGTCGTGAGCTGGGGCTTCCGGTGCTCCACCTGCCGCAGCTGGTCGGCCTTGCGCTTGGGCTCTCGCCCAAGGAGCTCGGGATGACCAAGCACATCGTCCGGCCCACCTCGGTGATCGACTGGTCGACCTCGGTCGTGGCCGCGGCGTAGTGGTCCTTCGCGAGGGCGGCGACTGGTGATGCGCGGTCGGCTGCGGCGGCTGCTGGGCCGAGGCAGCGGTTCGGCTGAGGGATCCCCGGCAAAGCCGCCCGAGCCGCAGCGGGATCCGGGCGAGCGGATCGACGAGGCGCGCCGGCGACTGCGCGACGAGATCCCGCCGCTCGAGGAGCACGAGCGGCCCCGGTCCCACGAGCGGCCCCGGTCCCCCGAATAGCACCAGTCCCCCGAACAGCAGCAGTCCCCTTAACGACGAAGAGCGAGGGGGGGCTCCTCGCTCTCGTCGTACGAAGAGCGATGGGGGCTCCTCGCGCTTCGTCCGTACCCCTGTGATCGTCCCGCTTGGAAACCTGCGGGAGGCCTCCCAACCCCTCGCAACAAGCTGAAGCCATAGTGCCCTAGCTGGCCTTTTCTGTCGTCCCCTGGCCCGGGTGAAATTGGGGGGACCACAGGGGTGACGAAAGGGTGATGGCGACTTCACCCTTCCGCCGCGAATGCCGATATGGTCCCGGTGGACGGAGGCGTCCAAGCACGATGATCACCCGCGCACCCATACGCGTTGCAGTCGCCGAGTTCGAGGACATCGTCTCTCGCGGGCTGCGCGCGGTGATCGACGAGGGCGAGAACCTCGAGCTGGTCGCCTCCGGGATCGAGCACGACCAGTTGACCTCCGCGCTCTCTCAGCACTCGCCGGACGTCGCGCTCGTCAACTTCGGCTCGCTGAACAGCGCCGCCGAGCTCCGTGATCTGCACCGGGAGTTTCCGGAAACGAAGCTGGTCGTGCTCGCGAACCGCCCGACCGCGCCGGAGTCTCGCCAGATGCTTGCGTTCGGCGCGACCGCCTGCCTGTCGAAAAACAGCGAGGCTCGCGACGTCCTCCACGCGATCCATCTCGCCTCCCGCGGACTTCACGTGCTGCCCCCCTCCCAGCCGGCCGGCTCCCCGGCATTGGGGCCCGAGATCCTCACGCCTCGGGAGGCCGAGGTGCTGGAGCTGCTTCGCGACGGGCGCTCCAACGCGGAGATCGCCCGCGACCTCCATGTCAGCATCGAGACGGTACGCACCCACGCGCGGAGGATCTACCGCAAGCTCGGCGTCAAGACGCGTCGCGAGCTGCGGGCGCCGGGCTGATCAGAGCGCCGCGCGGGCGGCGGTCGCAGCGGGCGAGCGGACCAGGTCCCCTTCGAGCAGAGCCTCGGCGATCTGCACGGCGTTGGTCGCCGCGCCCTTGCGGAGGTTGTCGCCCACGACCCACATCCCGAGCGCCCGGGGATGCGAGTCGTCGCGGCGGATCCGGCCGACCAGCACATCGTCGCGACCGGCCGCGCGAAGCGGTGTGGGCATGTCCTCGACGGCCAGGCCCGGGCTTGACGCGAGCAGCTCGGTCGCCTCCTCTGCCGAGAGCGGCTCACGGGTCTGGACGTTGACCGCCAGCGAATGCGACACCCGCACCGGGACACGCACGCAGGTGACCGCGATTCCGATCGACTCGTCCTCGAGGATCTTGCGCGTCTCGAACATCATCTTGCGCTCCTCGTCGGTGTGGTCATCGCCCTCGGCGAACGACCCGGCGGCACCGATCACGTTGAACGCGATCGGCTGCGGGTAGACCTCGGGCTCCGGCAGATCGGCTCCCTCCAGGCTGGCCCGCGTCTGCGTCTCGAGCTCGTCGAGCGCCTTCTTGCCCGTCCCCGAGACCGATTGGTAGGTGGCGACGACCAGCCGCTCGACCCCTACCGCGCGGTGGATCGGCGCGAGCGCCACGAGCATCGCCATCGTCGAGCAATTCGGGTTGGCGATCAGCCCGCGATGGCCCGCCAGCGCGTGCGGGTTGACCTCCGAGACGACGAGTGGAACCTCGGGGTCCCGCCGAAACGCCGAGGAGTTGTCGATCACGGTGGCGCCGCATTCGACGAAGCGCGGCGCCCACTCGCGGGAGGTACCGGCACCCGCCGAGAACAGTGCGATGTCGAACCCGCCGAGATCCGCGTCGGGCGTGAGTGCCCGGACCCTGAGCCCCTCGTGTTCCCTGCCGCCCGATCGCTCGGACGCGAACGCGACGATCTCCGAGGCGGGGAAGGACCGCTCCCGCAGCAGTCGGAGCATCGTCGTGCCGACAACCCCGGTCGCCCCGACGACCGCGACGCGCGGGCCCGGGCTCATCTCGCCTCCTGCCCGATCGGGCGCTCCCGGTGCACGTCTGACTCGCCGAGGTCGAACGCGTCGTGGAGCACGCGGACGGCCTCCTCAACGTCTTCGGAGCGAATCACGCATGAGATCTTGATCGGCGAGGTGGAGATCATCTCGATGTTGATGTCTTTCTCGGCCAGAACCTCGAACACCTGCGCCGCGACGCCGGGGTGCGATCGCATGCCCGCCCCGACGATCGACACCTTTCCGATCTTGCGGTCCATGTCGATGCCCGCGATCCCGAGATCGGCCTGAACGGGCTCGAGCGCTCGCTCGGCGGCGCGCAGGTCCTCGGTCGCAACCGTGAAGCTGACCTCGGCGTCACGCCCCTCGCCGCGGGGCTCGTTCTGGATGATCGTGTCGACGTTGCAGTTGGCGTCGGCGAGCGCGCGGAAGATCGCGGCCGCGGCGCCAGGGCGGTCGGGCACGCCGACGAGCGTGATCCTGGCTTCCTCGGTCGAGTGGGTGACCGCCGTGATCAGGGGGTGTTCCATCGTCTCGTCCTCTCCTAGTACAACGGTACCCGGGGCATCGTCGAAGCTCGATCGGCAGTGCATCCGTACGCCGTGCGTGCGCGCGTACTCGACCGACCGCAGCTGCAGCACCTTCGCGCCCGATGCGGCCATCTCAAGCATCTCCTCGAAGCTCACGTACGGGAGCTTGCGGGCATTCGGGACGATCCGGGGGTCCGCCGTGAAAACCCCGGCAACGTCGGTGTAGATCTCGCAGACCTCGGCCTCGATCGCGGCCGCCAGCGCGACGGCGGTGGTATCCGAGCCGCCGCGGCCGAGGGTCGTGACGTCATAGCTCGTCGAGACCCCTTGAAACCCGGCGACCAACACGATCAGGTCATCGCCCAGCGCCTCGCGGATGCGATTGGCGCGGACGTCGATGATCCGCGCCTTCGTGTGCGAGGTATCGGTCACGATTCCCGCCTGGGATCCGGTCAGTGAGATCGCCCGGTAGCCGAGGTCGTTGATCGCCATCGCACACAGCGCGCACGAGATCCGCTCGCCGGTCGAGAGCAGCATGTCCATCTCTCGGGGATCGGGGGTCGGCGAGACCTCCTCGGCCATCTCGATCAGCTCGTCCGTGGTCTGGCCGCGCGCAGACAGCACTGCGACGACGCGCTTGTCGCGCTCCCGCTGCGCGACGATCCGCCGCGCCGCGCGCTTGATCCGCTCGGCGTCTGCGACCGAGGTGCCGCCGAACTTCATGACCACGGTTCCGGACATGGCCCAGGAAGAGTACGGGCTCGGCCTCCCCCGACTGGGGGCGGCCCGATGAGGCACGCTCGGCTAGACCGCCCGCCGTCCGACGAGCGCGCGCCCCAGCGTCACCTCATCGGCGTACTCGAGGTCGGCACCGACCGGAAGCCCGCTGGCCAACCGCGTGACGGTCACCTCGGGAGCGGCGGCACGGAGGCCGTCGGCGATGTGCAGCGCGGTCGCCTCGCCGGTCGTCGTGGGGTTGGTGGCGATCACCACCTCGCGGATGGCCCCATCGCCGATGCGCTCATACAGCTCCGCGATCTTCAGGTCCTCCGGATCGATCCCGTCGATCGGCGAGAGCGCCCCGCCCAGCACGTGATAGCGGCCGCGAAACTCGTGCGTGCGCTCGATCGAGATCACGTCCGAGGGCTCCTCGACGACGCAGATCAGCTCAGGGTCGCGGCGCTCGTCCGCACAGATCCGGCAGCGAGGTCCGTCCGAGAGGTTGAAACACACCTCGCACAGGCCGATCCGGGCCTTGACCTCACGAATCGCCTCGGCGAGCGCGAGCGCCTCCTCGTCGCTCGAGCGCAACAGGTGAAAGGCGAGGCGCTGGGCGGTGCGGCCTCCGACCCCAGGGAGCTTTGACAGCTCGGTGATCAGCCGCTGTACGGGCGGGGCATACATCGTGTCGTTCAGGCTAGGGCAGCAACCGGCGGGATCAGAGTCCCGGCAGCCCCAGGCCCCCGAGGCCGCCGGCGATCCCGCCGAGCTTCGCCGACGCGAGCTCCTGAGCCGAGCGCAGCGCCTCGTTGATCGCGGCGAGCACCATGTCCTGGAGCAACTCCACGTCCTCCGGGTCGACCGCCTCGGAAGCGATCCGGATCGATTTGATCGTCAGGTCGCCGGTCACCTGGACGGTCACCATCCCGCCGCCGGCGGAAGCCTCCACCACCTCGTCCTTCAGCGACTCCTGCGCAGCGAGCATCTCCTGCTGCATCTTCTGGGCCTGCTTGAGCAGCTGCTGCATGTTGGGGGGTTGTGGCATCAGGGGGTCCTCGCCTCGCCTTGGTCGGGTTCGTCTTCCAGGATCTCTTCCGCGTCGAACTCCTCCAGAAACCGCCTCACCAGCTCCTCGCCGGAGAGCTCCTCCGCCACGGGGGACTCGTCTGGGTCCGCAACGTCGCGCAGCTCGTAACGGAGCGCCAGCCGCTGACCCGTCACCGCACTCAGCGCCTCGGCCGCGGCCCGCCGGTAGTCGTCCTGCTCGGCCTTGCGCTTGAGGAACGAAGCCCCGGCCGGAAACGCAAGCGTCAGCTCGCGCTCGCCGACAGCCACCGGACGGCAGGCCTCGAGCGCCCCGGCCAGCATCGGGTTGCCGGTCCGGACCAGGTCGACCACCGCGGGCCACGAGCTGACCGCTGCTTCGAGCTGGAGCCCGCCGTTGGGCTCCGGAGCAGAGGGGCGAGGACGAGGAGAGGCATCCTGCACTGGAGCACGTTCGACGACCACGGGGGCCGCAGCCTGCCCTGCGGGCGCATCGGCCGTTACGCCGGGCTCCGGCCTGGCGGCGGCCGGCACCTCGCGTGCCGGCGCGGGCGACGACACGTCGCCCCCGGATTGCGACTGCCCAGCCTCAAGCCGTTCGATGCGAGCCATCAGCGCAGCCGTCGTCGGGTCGAGCTCCGGCGCGGCCGCCTTGACGAGAACGAGCTCCAGCTGGATCCGAGCCTGTGCCCCGTTCGCCGTCGCCTCGAGCGCCTGGGCGACGAGCTCGAGCAGGCGCACCGCGTCGGTGCGGCCGAGCGCCGCGGCCTGGGCGGCGAGTCGCCGGTCTCGCTCGGGGGTGACCCGCAGCTCCAGCGGCACCTCGTCCAGCACCTGGACCGCCAGCAGCTCGCGGCCGTGGACCTCGAGGTCACGGAGCACCTGTCCGGGGTCGCGGCCCGATTCGCCGAGCTTCGCGGCCGCGCGCAGCGCCTGCGCGGGATCGCGCGCGACGACCGCATCGAGCGCCTCGAACAGCTGCTCGGAGTCGGTCACGCCGAGCACCGCGAGCACGTCGCTCGCCTCGATCGTTCGTCCCCCCGCGTAGGTGACGAGCTGCTCGAGCGTCCCGAGCGCGTCCCGGAAGCTCCCGGTGGCGTGGCGAGCGATCAGCACGACGGCGCCGGGTTCGACGGCGATCTCCTCGCTCTCGACCACCCGAGCGAGGACCGCGGCGACCTGCTCGACCGAGGGGCGCGCGAAGTCGAACCTGTGACAGCGGTCGACGACCGTCGGCAACACCTTCTGCGCCTCGGTCGTGGCGAGCACGAAGATCGTCCGCGGCGGCGGCTCCTCGAGCGTCTTCAGGAAAGCGTTCCAGGCCTGGGGCGAGAGCATGTGCGCCTCGTCCAGGATGTAGACCTTGTGACGTCCGGAGACCGGGGCGTAGGCAACCTTTTCGCGCAGGTCGCGGATGTCGTCGACCGAGTTGTTGGACGCCGCGTCCATCTCGATCACGTCCAGCGAGGTGGCACTCGCGATCGCCACGCACGAGTCGCAGACGCCGCACGGCGTGATCGTCGGCCCCTGCTCGCAGTTCAGGCAGGACGCAAGAATCTTCGCCATGCTGGTCTTGCCGGTCCCCCGCGAGCCGACAAACAGATAGGCGTGATGGACCTTGCCCTGCTCGACGGCGTTACGGAGCGTGCGGACGACGTGCTCCTGGCCGATCACGTCGTCGAACGTGCGCGGACGGTGGCGGCGATAGAGAGACGGGCCGGTGGACACTGGAGTTCGAGTCTAGTCGCGCGCCCGGCCACGGCCGCGCGGGAAAAAACGGACCGTGCACCCTCCTTCGAAGCCGGTTCCCGGGGCGCTGCCACCGTCTCGAGGCTCCGGCTCGGTGCTCCCGCTGCGCCTGAAGGTGACCGCTTAAGGCTGCTTCCTTCCGGACCTGACCTGGTTCACGGGCCTTCACCGCCTCGGGACCGAACCATCAGCACCACGAGGTGGGGCGCTGACCCCGGGGCCTGAGCCCCTCGGGAGGGGATTCAGCCCCGCTAGAGCGGATTGCGGGTACAGGGCACCGCTAGCACCCCGCCTAGCACGGTCCAGAGGGGATCCTAGCGCCGACCGTCGCCTGGAACCAGGCGGGTCCCCGCCCAGCCCCCCGCGTTCAATCGGATGAACGGGGAATGGGCCGCGCAGGTCATTGAACGTCTGGAGGCCCGGCGAAATACTCGACGACGTTGCATGGCGTGGGCCAAGACGGCCCCTGGGGGCCAGCGAAGAGGGGCACCATCCACGGTGGGGCAACCGCGGGTGCGAACTGATCTGCGCGGGCTGCAGAGAACAGATTCCATGGGAGTGGACGTGATCAGCGAAGCTCTAGTCGCAGCGCCTGGGTCGATCGGCTTTAAGACGAGATCTAGGCTGGACGAGTCCACGGCGACGCGAGACAAGACCCGAGTCGCGGTCGCCCGCGCGAAGGAGGGCGACCGCGACGCGCTTCGCTTCCTTTACGTGAGCTACTCGCACAACGTGTATGGCTACGTCCGCTCGATCGTGCGCGACGATCACGAGGCCGAAGACGTGACCCAGCACGTGTTCGCGAAGCTGATAACCACGATCGTCAAGTACGACGATCGGGGGCTCCCCTTCTTCGCCTGGCTCCTTCGGCTCGCCCGCAATGTCGCGATCGACCACCTGCGCGCTAATCGGCTCACGCCGACGGAAACCGTGATCGATCCCCGCGCGAGCTCGGGCGCAGACCTCGATCGGCTGGGAACGGTCCGCGCAGCGCTGGCCGCGCTCCCCGAGGAGCAGCGCAGGGTCGTGTTCCTTCGCCACGTGGTGGGACTTACGCCGGGGGAGATAGCCGACCGCATGGGTCGGACAGAGGGCTCGATCCACGGGTTACATCACCGTGGTCGACAGGCCCTGCAGCGTGAGCTGGTGCGTCTCGAGTCAACGCCGTGCACTCGAGATCCGCACCAGCTCGTGGCTGCTTGACGAGGTGGCGCCGCAGCAGTCGCGCGCCCGCGGCTGTGTAAGACGGCGACCGCCTCACCTGTAATACGGCTGCGTAAGGTTCCGCGGGTCCAAGTCGTTGTTGTGTTGGAGGGCTGGAACGAATGGAGACGCAATGGGGGCAGAAGGCGACGCTGTTAGCTTCACGGTGCAGCAACAGCACTCCGTCTTGTCCACCCACGTGACGGCCTGCGGTGTCACTCACCCAGGCGGCGCCGGCCGTAGCAGCCTCGCGTTCCACGCCCTCCGCCAATTCGCAAGCCCCACGGGGGTTTGTCCCGGAGACTTCGCCTCCCGACCGGGGCGAAGTCTCCCTCACACTTGATTCGCCCGCCGTTGCTGTCGATACGCTGACGGCATGACTATTGGGATCATCGGCCTTGGCTACGTGGGCCTGCCGCTGGCGGTCGCGTTCGCGGAAGCGGGCGAGGATGTGGTCGCCGTGGACGTCGATCCGCGGAAGGTCGCGGCGATCAGGGCTGGGGAGTCCTACATCGAGGACGTTTCCTCGGACGTTCTGAAGCGGGTCGTCCCCAAGATCGAGGCGACCGCTCACTATCAGCCCCTGGCTCGAACCGACGCCGTTGTGATCTGCGTGCCCACCCCGCTGACGCCGAACCGGGAGCCGGATCTGCACGCCCTGACCTCGGCCGCGACTGGCTTGGGGCAGGTGCTCCAGCGCGGGCAGCTGGTGGTGCTCGAGTCGACCACCTACCCCGGCACGACGCGCGAGCAACTGGTGCCGCTGTTGGAGCAGGAGTCCGAGCTGAAGGTGGGGGCCGATGTGAACGTGGCGTTCTCGCCCGAGCGAGTCGATCCGGGGCGAACCGATTACACGCTGCGCAACACGCCGAAGGTGATCGGCGGCGTCACGGCGGCGTGCACCGAACGCGCCGCCGAGCTGTATGGATTGATCTGCGACCACGTGATCCGGGTCTCAACGCCTGAGGCCGCCGAGCTGACGAAGCTCCTCGAGAACATCTTTCGCTCGGTCAACATCGCGCTCGTCAACGAGCTGGCGATCCTGGCCGACCGGATGGGGATCGACATCTGGGAGGTGGTCGACGCCGCCTCGACCAAGCCGTATGGGTTCATGCGCTTTGAGCCCGGGCCCGGGATGGGTGGCCACTGCCTGCCGGTCGATCCGTTCTACCTGACCTGGCGGGCGAGGGAGTTTCACATGTCGACCGAGTTCATCGAGCTCGCCGGCAAGATCAACCAGCAGATGCCGTATCACTGCGTCGAGCGGATCGAGCGCGCGCTCAACGACGCCGCCAAGCCCGTCAGGGCTTCGCGGGTCCTGGTCCTGGGGGCCAGCTACAAGGGCGGCGTCGGCGACGTGCGCGAATCGCCCGCGCTGCGGATCATGGAAGTCCTAATGGACCGAGGCGCCGAGCTCTCCTACCACGACCAGTTCGTCCCCTCGCTCCCGGACCTGGGGCTCGAGAGCGTCCCGCTGGAGCCCACCGCCGGCGAAGCCGACGCCGTCGTGCTGGTGACCGCGCACCCCGGAATCGACTACCCGGAGCTGGCCGCACGCACCAAACTCTTCATCGACCTGCGCGGCATCACCCGCGGGATCAACGTCCAGAACCTGATCAGGCTCTGACGTAGAATCGCCCCTGACCGGGCGCGTAGCTCAGTGGGAGAGCGCTCGCTTCACACGCGAGAGGTCGCTGGTTCGAGCCCAGCCGTGCCCATTAGTTCGACGCCGCCGGCTGCCTGCCGGGACTTGGCTGGAAAGTGCCCTAGGTAGCCCCGAAGCGCCAGGCTACGGGAGCAGAGACCCGGGGGTGCTCATCGCGGAGAGGCAGAACCGGAGCGCTCGGCCCGCAGGTCCCGGCTGCGCCTGGGAACAGTGTTGTCGCTTGGTCTGTTAACCCGGTCTGGGTGATGGTCGCGTGGCGCGCAGGGGCTACGGTCAAAGGGTCTTCGATTCGGATTGGCAGCCAGGTGGCGAGGACGTTGTGGCGCTGACGCTTATTTCAGACCTTCCGGCAACGGTCGTCGGCGTTGAGGCGCACGAGAAAGTCACCGCGGAGGACTACGAGAACGTTCTGGTCCCGGCGGTCCAAGCGGCCGAGGCCGCCTCCGGCAACGGGAAGGTGAGGGTGCTCTTCGTGGCTGGACGGGACTCCCAGGGGTTCACGACCGGTGCCGTGTGGGAAGACGCCAAGCTGGCTCTGGGACAGCTTCGCCACTGGGATCGCGTCGCCGTGGTCGGCGATGGCGTGTGGGTCCGCCGGGCAATCCAAGGGCTGGGTTGGGCGATGCCGGGCGAGATCAGGGTGTACGAGTCCGACGAGCTCAAAGACGCCCAAGCGTGGGTGACGTCGCCCCGCCGTATCGGCGGTGCCAGACGGTTCTTTACGGACGCGATGATTGCGTTGCGGGTACTCAACGAGCTGCGCCATCGCACGATGGAGGTGGTGTTCGGTGTTCAGCGGGGTCGGGACTCGAACGTCGTCGCGGTAATCCTGGTCGCCTCGGCTGTGGACGGCATCCGCCGTGCTAGCGCAGCGCCCCGCACACAGGTACGCAAGGTGCGATCCAGCCCGTACGCCGCTGGGGACACGATCACCGCCGCCATCGCGCTGAATGAAGCGATCAAAACGGTGACGACACCTAAGGCGAAGGCCACAACGGCCACTGCGGGGCTCATTGTGTTCGCCCTCGTCGTTCACTCAATCCGCCCAACGGTTAGGCGCTCGCTCAGCGCAATCCTGACGACGGTTCGCAGCGTCATCACAGCCGTGCGCAAAGTCCCGGGCGCGATCAGCCTCTACGGGGCTCAGACGGCGACGGTCGCTGCTGAGACCGAGGTCGATGGCAGCCCAAGCCGCGCGGACAGCGACAGACGAGCGACTGCTGGTTCGGGGCCAACAAATGCGAGCGTACCCACGCCCGAGACGTGACAGGGCCTCGGCTGGTCCAGCTTGACGAAGATGATGCGCCGCGGGTCAGGGTGAGCGCTTGCTCTGCCGCTGTGATCGACCGATGAACCCAGAAGCAGCCGCTGACCTTGCAGGAAGTGGCACAAGCCGAGTTCTTGTGCCGCTGCCTGCACACATCTACGCACATCCGCACATATCGAATCGCGCGTCCGTGGACGATATCGCCCGCCGGGCCTGAACTTTCGCGCCATCCGGCGGTCCGCCCAGTCGCTTCACACGCGAGAGGTCGCTGGTTCGAGCCCAGCCGTGCCCATATATCGATTTGCAGGGATTTCTCGACGCTCTTGGCTACCGCTGGTTCGTCGAATTGCTCTCCGTGGCCCAGAGCGTGGCTCAGAGGCCTCCGATAGCCCAGCGGACAGGGCGACGAGTGCTCCGCCCTCCGCGTCGTGCCGTGGCGGTCTCTTGAGAACGTAACCCGACTCGACCGCATCACGACCGACCCAGCCATCTGCCACGGGCAGCCGACGATCAGAGGGCTGCGCTACACGGTTGAGAGCGTGTTGGAGCTGCTCGCCGCCGACATGACGATCGACGAGGTCCTCGCCGACTATCCGGACCTTGACCGCGACGACATCCTTGCCGCGCTTGAGTTTGGTGCCCGCGCCGCGGGACGGGGCCGAGTGGTCCCGCTGCCCGCGGCGTGAAGTTCCTGATCGACGCGCAGCTACCGGCCCGGCTCGCTGAGTTCCTGAACCAAGCCGGGCATGACGCGGTCCACACGGTCGAGCTGCCGGATGGAAACCGCTCGACCGACACCCAGATCGCGCAAAGCGCGGACACCGAGGGCCGCGTAGTGGTCACGAAGGATCGGGACTTCCGAGACGGTCACCTTTTAGCGAAGGCGCGACGACAGCTGCTTGTGGAGCGGGTGCCGGGTATCTCCGGGACGGTGGGCCGTGAGGTCGCCCAGTTAGTCGTAGTGCGTCAGGCGCGGCCAGAGCGTCTGCCATGGGCCGGTGGTATGGCAGAGCATGACCGGCAGGCCTTGCTCTTGGTTGTTGAGGCCGACGCCGTTGTTGATCGGTGGCGAGCGTGCGACACCGCGTCGAAGTAGGGTGCGGCGTCTGCGGCGTTATTGAAGCCGATGAGCAGGGCTTGGGTGTCGGCGGCCGGTGGCTTTCCCCATTCGCTGAAGCCGTTGTGGCCGCTGTACGCGCGCGGGCAGGCGAGTGTCGATCCCGAGGAGATCGATCGCGCCGGCCTCGCCGTAGTTGCTGGTGAAGATCGCGGTGTGCCGGCGTTCGGTCGGCTGGGATCCGCCGCCATGCAGTCGAGACGGTGTGGATGAAAGCCGGGCCAGCCGACGGTCTCGCCCTGGGCTGTGTTGAGCGCGATCACGATGCTTCCTTGCAGGTCGCGCTCGGGGAGTAGCGGCAGCGCGATGATCGCGCTGACCGCGGCGCTGAGCGCGATCGCCCCGCCCATGAGCCGCGTGCGCCGTCGGCGCGCGCGAGCGTCCACTCGCTCGCGGGTATCGCGCCGAGGCCGAGCAGGACCGGGTAGAGGCTCGCGAGGTAGTAAGCCTTGCCGTTGCCCACGAAATACACGACGGCCATCGCCGCATAGCGTGAGCGGGATGAAGCGCAGCTGGTCGCCATCCAGCACGGCGAAACGGCGCCCGCAGCCCGGCGACCCAGACGGGGACAAGCAAGGGGCTGACCATCACGAGCTGGAACGGCAGGAAGCCGGCCCGCCCGCCCTCCCGGAGCCGGCGATGTTGCCGCGCCACCGTCAGCTGCGGCCACCCGTGCTGCTGCTGCCAGACGACGTACGGAGCGGCTAGCACCACTGCGGCGACGGCCCCGCCGAGCGGCCCACCAGGACCGGATCGGCCACCGGGGACCAACAACGATCAGCGTCGCGGCAATCACAGCGGCAACCAGGCCGACCTGCGGCTTGGCCTCCACGCCAATTCCCACGACCACGCCCGCGAGCCAGGACGACACAAACCGCTTCCGCGCACGACCGCCCGGATCGCCAACCACCCGAGGAGGGTCGTGCTCAACAGGTCGAACGTCGTGGTCGTAACGAAATGGCCGACCGCAAGCGCGAACCCCGACGAAGCCGTGCACGCCGCCGCGATGATCTGCGCGCGACTTCCCCCTGCCATCTCTCGCGCGACTGGCGCCGCGACGATCGTGGTCGCGCCGGCAGCTAACGCCGAAGGCGTTCGCAGCAGCAGCAGCGACCCGGGGCGATCGCGTGCATCGCCCAGGACAGCAACGGCACGAGCGGAGGCTGGTCCGGATAGCCGAACGCCGGATGCGACCCGGCGACGATGAAGTACAGCTCGTCGCGGTGATACCCGTACCGGGTGCTCGTCGCGAGCAGCACCACGACCTGAGCCGCGGCGACCATCGCGACCCAACCGGTCAAACGCACCCGAGTCGGACGCGCAGCAACACCCGATCGCCGCCCGCCCGTGCCAGCGAACAATTCCAGCTTCACCACGGCGCGTACGCTAATCCCTCCCGAACGGCGAACGTGCCCGCGATGTACTACGACGACCACGGCCCGCCACACTTCCACGCCCGTCATGCAGACGGCAGCGCGAAGATTCGGATCGACACACTGGAGCCTATCGAGAGCGCGCTCGGACGGCGGCAGCTACGACTTGTCCTAGCCTGGCCCGAACTGCACAGGAACGAGCTGCTCGGGAACTGGCTGGCAGCCCGAGCCGGTGAGACACTTAAGGAGATCGAACCGCTTCATTGACTGGACTGACGCCTGATATCACAGCTGCGACCGTGGTCCGTCACGGCGTTCTGCGCCTCACGTTCGCCGACGGCCTATCCGCCGAACTCGACGTGCTCCACCGGATGCGAGGGCCTGTGTTCGCGGACGCTCGCACTCATGAGGGATTCGCCAAGGTTGCGGTCGATCCTGAGACGGGGACGGTCGTCTGGCCAGGCGGCGCAGACCTCGCGCCCGACACGCTATATGTGCGAGCGCGGACAGGCGAGTGGCCGGACCGGGACCTGGCCGCGTAGCACCGGTCGCTCGAGGCATGCCTCCTGTCCGCGCGAGGCGAGTCTTCGGACCGATCACCGCCGAGGCGCGTACCAAACCGAAAGCGGTGCTAGCCGGGTGCGGTGGGCACCCGGTTAGGCGTGCGCAGCGACCTCGCGCACCTCGACGTTCTCAAGCGTCACGGCTCCGGGAACGGCTGATCTGACCTGCTCGCTCATGCGGTTGGCGGTGTCCTCTGACTCGTACATGATCATCGTCAGTCCGCTGTTGTCCTTGATCGTCCAGTACCCGGTTACGAATCCTGGGGTCCGTGAGGCCCAGGGCACGAGCTGATCACGCAGTTCGCTTTCGGCGGCCTCGCGGTCGTTGATGGTGACGTTGACGACGAGGGCGTGCATGCTGTCCCTCTCTGTTGGGTCAGGCGGATTGGCCATGGCGACCGGTGTCTCAGCTGACGTGGTCGCCTCCGCGAACCGTGCCGCTGAGTCGGGATCGTGTGATGGCAGGTAGATCGTCGGGTGCGTGCGAGCAGTGGGCAAGGATCGCTTCCATGGTCGCGAGGTGCACCTTGGGGTCCGGTGCAACTGCGTCGGCGCGTCGCGCGTACAACTGCTCGAGCGAGTCCGTCGCATCACCGGCGAGCATCACGTGGCGGCCATCGTCATCGATGCAGATCACGGAGATGTGACCGGGGGTGTGACCGGGGGTGTCGACGGCAACGATCCGGCCGTCATCGCTGAGCGCCCGGCTTCGCGCAAACGCGCCGAACGGGCCACCGTCAAGCGCGAAGGGCTCGGGGGCGAAACCCGGCGGCAGCGGCTGGCGCAGGACGCGACGCATCACGCGTGCCATCGGGGAGGCGAGGAACCGAGCTCCACCTCGTTGATCAAGACGCGCGCGCGCACGTGGACCAGCCCGTCCACGTGGTCGCCGTGGGCGTGAGTGAGCACTACCTCCGAGACGTCGTCGAGCGACAGGCCGGCCGCGGCCATCGCGGCGGGGAGTTCTTGCTCGCGGGTGACTTCCATGCGCGCGAACGGGATGTTCCGCGCTGCGGCGGTCTCGCCGGTGTCGACGAGCCGCAGGACTCCGTCGTGCTCGATCGCCCAGCAGTGGATCGGGAGCGGATCTGAGAAGGCGCCGGGCAGGAACAGGTCTAGCTGCCGGCGCCGGCCCTGGCTGGGATACAGGAAGCTGTGCTTGACGCGCACGGCCCCGGTCGTAAGGGCGTGGATTTTCATGCGGCGGGCTCCGATCTCGAGGTATCCCGGCTGTCCCAGCGCTCGTGGTATGGGCGCATGCCGAAGACCTTCGCCAGCGCCGCCAGCGGCGGGAGGATCAGGTTCTGTAACCAGATCGGCGGTGAGGTGACGCGGTTTTCGCGTCGGAAATGCCAGACGGTCGCGCCGAGCTGGAGCGGGTTCTTCGGCGCTCCCCGTGGCGTTGTCTTGCCCTCGGATGCAGACCGCCGAAGGCTTCGAACATCTCCTTGGACCGAAGCGCGGGACGGAGCTCGACGACGCCTTCGATCTCGACCCCGCCCGGGTTGCACTCCGAATGGCGAACCCCGACTGGCACAACGATCGTCTCACCCGAACCGACCACCCGCTGTTCGCCGTCGACGGTGAAGTGGGCCTCGCCGGCGCTGATCATGAAGCGCTCCTCCTGGTGAGGATGGACGTGCTCGGTGATCGCGGCGCCGGGCACGCTGCGCCAGCTCCATCGCACCACATCTTCCTCGCCGTCCTGGCCGGTGGCGGTGAACTGGACTCGTTCGCCGGTGGCCGGGTTGGAGAAGGGCCGAATGGCCGGCGGGGTCGGTGAGCGTCATGGCTTTGAGGCCTCCGCGCAGTGGGCGCGGCTGGTACCACGCGACGGTTGTGGCGATCGCGGTCGCCAGCGGCGTGGCGTCGGTCCCGAACGTGGACTGGTACTTGCTGGTGTCGAGCACGAACGGCTGCGTCGAACTCGTAGGACAGCTCGACGAGCTCCCGGATCGTCGGGTTGAACAGGCCGAGGGCGCGCACGGCGAGCTTGGGCAGAGAGCGAACGCCGACCGGGTGCCCGACGTCGCCGGCGACGAGGTCGAGTAGCTGCCGGGTCGTGACGGTCTCAGGGCCCGGCAGGTGCCACACCCACCGACGGCGCGCTCGTCGGTGCCAAGCGTCGCCAGACCCGCTGCGATGTCCGGGATGTAACTGTACGTGTGGGGCAGGTCAGGGTTGCCGATGAAGTCAGCGCGCTTGCCGGCCACCGCGTTGCCGAACACGCGCTCGCCGAGCGATGACTCGGTCGCACCGGCACCGAAGAAATCAGACGCCCGCCCGATCGCGATGCGGACCCGACCGGCATCTGCGGCCGCCAGCAGCTCCTGCGTCATCGCGACGCGGGTTCGGCCCTTGACCGTCGTCGCAGCGAGCGGGAGATCCTCGGTCATCACCTTACCCGCGGTCGGGCCATAGCCGTACAGGCTCTCAAGGCTCACCAGCAGCGCACCGTTGCGCTCAGCTGCCGCCAACACGCCGCGCTGCAGCGGCGGGAAGCGCTCTGGCCAATCCGTGTACGGGGCGTTCAGACACTGGTAGACCACCGACGCGCCCTCGGCCGCGTCGGTCGCGGCTTCGGGGTCGGTGGCGTCGGCCGCTCGCCAATCGACCCCGTTCATCAGCCCGGATGCCCGGCTCCGCGAGACCACCCGCACCGGCAGACCAAGCTCGGTCAAGCGAACGCTCAGCGCACGCCCGACCTGACCGGCACCGAACACCACATGTAGCCGATCCTCACTCACAGCTGCGCTCCAGCGCTCGCAGGAAAGACAACCTGCTTGGCGTTGGCGTGCTCGGCTGCGCGTCTGACTCCCATGAGGTCGTGGAAGCCGGCAACGGCGGTCCCGAGCAGGAGCAGACCGGCGGCGATGCCAGTGGTAGCGACGAGTGGCGTGCCAGACATCACGGCGACGAGGATCACCGGCCCAACGATCAACGCCCATCCGACCGGCCGGTAGCGAGGAATATGGACTCGGCGGTCGAGCCACAGCAGCAACGGCCCGATCGTGATCGCGATCGATGGCAGCACCCAGTCCGAATGACCAGCGGCGATCACGACGGCGGGCAGCGCAAACGACGCCACGAGCTGGATGACCGTGGCGGCGGTGACGGCCCGCTCGATGCGCTTGGCCTCCTGACCCTTCGGCCGGGGAGCCGTGCCAGCCGAGGCTCTGATCGCATAGACAAACACGCCGATCACGGTCACGCCAAACACCGCGATCAGCACACCTGCCACGCCGCCGCCGATCACCGCGCTCCCGCGCACCAACCAGAACGCGGCGAACGCCGCCTGAATCAGCCCCCCGATCCACCGCACACGCCTGGACCACGCCGCGGTTGGCGTCAGACCTCGGGCGCTCTTTGCAGCCCCTCGACCGTTGCGATTCGTCGCCCCCAGCTCGGTCGCCACGACTCGCTCCGCTGTTGCCTCGCTCGCCAGCATGGCTGCTCCTTTCGATGGCCTCGAGCAACCAGGCGGTCGGCGACAGCCGAGCCTCGACGTCCGTTCGCCCAAGCTACTCTCAGCGCAGCGGGTCTGTACATGGCCTGTTCGGACCTAGTTGAGGGGCCCGTTCGGGCCCCACAAGAGAGTTAGAACCGACTTCTACCTAGGCCCAAACATCTACTCGCGTCCTCACCCAGTCGCGTTGTAGGCACACACGCCGGGTGTAGATTTCCTCCGACTAGAGGATCTCGGGGGGATCGGGACAGATGCCCGCGCAACACGACTCGACGCAGCGCCCGCGGCCGATCACGGTCGTCGTGGTCGACGACGAGCAGATGATCCGTGGCGCTCTAACCCAGACGCTGACACGCGGCGGACTCGACCTCGTCGGCGAAGCCGCCAACGCGCAGGACGCCCTCAGGCTGGTCGTCGACGTCCGCCCCGATGTCGTACTGATGGACCCCCGGCTTCCAGACAGCTCAGGCGTGAACGCGATCGAGCGGCTCACTCTCCTCGCTCCCGCCTCGCGCATCCTGATCCTCACCCGCACCGAGCAGAACCGTGTCGTCGAGGCGATCGTCGCCGGCGCCAGCGGCTACATCCTCAAGACCGCACCGCCGAAGGCGATCATCGCCGCGGTCAGGGCAATCGCGGCCGGAGAATCCGTCATCTCCTCTCAGATCGCCGGGAAGCTGCTGCAGCGCATCCGTGAACGCGACATCCCCGTCACCACCGACAGCGACAACGCCGCGAGTGCGATCCGGGCCGTCCTGACCGAACGTGAGCTAGAGATCTTCGGACGTCTCGCCAGCGGCAGGACCAATCACGACATCGCGGACGAGCTCTCGCTCAGCACGAACACCGTCCACAATCACATCGCCAGCATCCTCGCGAAACTCCACCTCGACAATCGCATCCAGGCAGCCGTCCAAGCCGTACGCAGCGGCATCTCCTGACCCGCCGTCATTGGGTCAACCGTTGAGGGTCATGGGCCGCAACCTTCGCGCTCGTTGTGGCGAGACGCGGCCATGCGGGGCGGAGCTGCGACGTCGCAGCTCCGGATCGGCTAAACGAGCCGCCAAGCCTGGTCCGGCGCGCCGCAGCGTACCCGCGCTGAAGCGAGAGCAGGAGTCGCTCCGCGTCGCGGTCGCGGTAGGGTCGGCGGGAGGCGCCTGAGCCGCACGGCTGAGCCGACTGGCCTGGTTTCCTCCCGCCGCCGACATCGAACCGTGCATGCGATTTTCCCGCACACGGCTCCCCGACGTTCTTCACCGGTCGGCATTCAGCGTCCCGATCGCCACGGCCGGTTGGGTCGTGGCGCGACGGTGGTTCCGTTGAGGTTGATCAGCCCAAGGCGGTCCGGCGACTGGTAGACGACGACCTTCATGCCGTACCCCCAGCCGCGTTTGTGGCGCTTGCCGACGAACCGCGCGAGGCGGTCCACCGCGTAGTGATTGATCTGTCGAAGGAGCGATCGGAGTTTCCGTAGCGGAAGTAGCCCGACCAGCCGCGCAGGAACCGGTTGACGTCCTGCACCGCGGCTCTGAACAAGCAACGCGCCGAGCCTGCCTCGCCTTTGCCCTCGCCCGCGCGAAGACCCTGATCAGCGCCTCCGGTCCACGCCGCCAGCGATGGGCCGGGATCCCCAGACTCGGGTGGCGTGCGGGCCTCTGCTCGGGACACCTGCGGGCCGACCCAGATTCGATGAGCTTGAACGCCATCGCGACACCGGCGGCGCGGGAGCCGGGGCCCTTGGTGGCTCGCTGGCGAAGCCTGAGCTGGCGAGGAAGTTCCACGACAGCTCCGTGAGGTCCCTCCCGGAGGAGCGCGCGGCCGAGATCGCGGCCCGAACGCTCGCCCTTCCTGGCGCTCAGAGGGTCGAGGATCTCACCGCGCTGCTGACCTCGGCGGTGGAGCGCTGAGGTCGGGACAACTACCGCTCCCGGGCTGCGTAGGTCAGGTGGGTCACCCGCTGCGTCGGCTCCGCGCGGACCGGCTCCAGGGCCACGCGGCCCGCGTCCACGCCCTCGAACAGGCGGATTCCGGAGCCGAACAACACGGGTGAGAGCGCGATCGTGAACTCGTCGATCAGGCCGGCGTTCACGTACTCCAGGATCGTTGCGCCGCCGCCCGCGATGCGGACGTCCCGGTCGCCGGCGGCCTCGCGGGCACGGTCGAGCGCGGGCTCGATGCCGTCGGTGACGAAGTGGAAGGTGGTCCCGCCCGGCCGCTCCCACGGGTCACGCTTCTCGTGCGTCACGACGAAGACCGGTGTGTGGAACGGTGCCTCCTCCGGCCACATTTGCTCGCCAGCGTCGAACATGCGCTTGCCCATCACGCTCGCGCCGGTGCGCTCGAACGTCTGCCGCACGATGTCATTGTCGCGCCCTTCCTCGCCGCCCTCACCGAGCCCCAGGCTCTCCCGGAAGAACCGCTGCCGAAATATCCACTGCTGAAGTTCCATCCACTGCTGCCCCATCAATTCGCCGAGAGACCCCGGCGCGATGAACCCGTCCAACGACATCGACACACTGAAGAACACCTTCCCAGCCATCAGTCCTCAACTCCCTTTCGAACTATCTCGGTGACGTAGGCAGCCAGCTTGCTTAGGGTCTGCTGGCCACCCTCAATTGCGTGGTACTTCTCGGCTGCCTCGTCGCGCAGCTCCTTGGTGGGGAACACTGTGCGCATCTCGATCCGGGTCGCCGCGCCGTCGGGCGCGAACGTCAAGACCGACTCGAAGGCGTTCGGGTCGCCGCGGGACTCACCGTGCAGCAGCGCGATCCGCTCCGGCGGGGCGATCTCGGTCCAGGAGATCCACTCCTGGTAGTCCGTCCCGTCCGGTCCGTGCATCACGAAGTCCCACTCCCCGCCGACGCGGAACTCGAACGCCCGCGTGGTGGTGGTGAACCCCTCCGGTCCCCACCACCGCGACAGGTGCCGCACCTCGGTGAACGCCTCGAACACCAGCTCCCGTGGGGCACTGATGACCCGGGAGATCACGATCTCGCGGTCGGCCGTCGCGGACTGCGCCGGCGCTCCTCGTCCCGTCGCGCTCATCAGCTACTCCTCCTGCCTTGCCTGCTTGAGATCCTGCACGTACTCGTCGAGCCGGTCGAAGCTCTCGTTCCAGAACCGCTCGAACCCGCCGGTCCACTCGTGAACCGGCCGCAGCCCGCGGGCGTCAAGGCTGTACAGGCGTTGCTTGCCTGCCTTGCGGTCCCGCACCAGTCCGACCTCCCGGAGCACCCGCAGGTGTTTGGACGCCCCCGGCTGGGTCATCCCCAGCTCCTGGGCCAACTCGGTCACCGGCCCCTCACCGGCCCGCAGCAGCACCAGGATCTCCCGGCGCTGGTGCTCGGCGATCGCATTGAAGACGTCCGAGGTCGTCGCTGCTCGTGCCATGGCACAATCATATACCGATATCGGCATACGTCAAGCCGCCGAGGACCATCCACAGGTTGTGAGCATTGCTCCCGGGGGCTCGCGGAACGCTGCGACCGCCGCCATCGTTCTGCGGCGAGGCATGACTGAGGACGACGCTCGGTCATGAATTAAGGAATTCCCGGATTCGACGGGTGCGCTCTCGTCGATGCTAGGCGAAGTTGCCTGGCTGGGTTCGGGTGTCTACTCAGGCAGTAAGGCTGCAATCGAGCTCGTAATGGAAGGACTCGCCCTCGAGCTTGCTCCCATCGGAGTAAGTGTGACGATCGTGGTGCCGGGAATTTTTTCCGCGGATTTCGCGGCGACCTCCCACCGCGTGCAACCCGATGAAACCTACGCGCCAACGGTTGGAGCCTTCCTCAGGGAGTTCGCAGCCCAACCGCGAGAAGCTTTCGGAGAGCCGTCGAGCGTCGTAGAGGCCATCCTGACCGCCGTCGCCGCGGATGAACCACCCGTGCGGATCGCTGTGGGGACGGATGCGGTTCGCGATATTCGGGCTTCCCTGGCTTCTCGACTTTCCGAACTCGAGCGTTGGGGCTTGGTCCCGAAATGAATCCCGCTTCGGAGACTCGCCTCACGGTCAAAGCGCCCACCCGGCCCGATCCCATTGGGACGGCGACTCGCCCGCGTACCGCCGAGGACGAGCAACTCGCCGACTGACCCACCGTCAGGTCAGCAGATCCGGTAACTCAATATCAATACGCCCGACGCCACGAGAGCCGAGACTAAGGGTTTCCGGGATGCCAGTGGGAACCAATTACCGGAAAATCAGATGCACAGAACAACCAAGTGTTGTCCGCCGAAGCTCGACCAGAGGAGGAGCCAGATGGAGAGCCCGATCGAGGTGGTGCGCAGGTTCTGCGCGGGGTGGTCCGACAGTATCCCGACCGTCGAGCTGGTCGCATTCTTCACGGACGACGCCGTCTACCACAACATCCCGCAGGCGCCGGTCACCGGCAGGGAGGCCATCGCCAAGACGATCGACTCGTTCATCCGCCCTGGCCCGCCAGGCATCGAGAGCATCGAGTTCCGCGTCATCAACATCGCGGCCAACGGTCCGGTTGTGATGACCGAGCGGGTGGACGTCTTCAGGATCTCTGACAAGTCGTTCGAGCTGCAGGTGATGGGGACCTTCGAGATCACTGACGGCAAGATCGACGCGTGGCGGGACTATTTCGACACGAATCAGTTCACCAGCCGGATGGGATAAGGCTCGACCCGCTCAGCGCTCAAGTTCACACTCGCAGCAAACAACTAGGCGCTAAGCAGCGAAAGCCAGACGTTGCTCCTGCTTCCCCGGCCCAAGCGCGAGCCCTAGCCAAAAAGGGGTCTGCACCAGCAGGTCCCAAAAGCTTCCGGTTGCAGCGATTCTGCGGTCGTTGCGCGCTCCTGCGGTATCGCTTCGCACGCGAGAGGTCGCTGGTTCGAGCCCAGCCGTGCCCATTCTCTGATTGGCGGGACTCAACCATCGCCGCCATCACGACACCCGAGGTGTGGCCGCCGCGTGTCAGCCATCTGGGCCGAGGAAAGAACTGGGATTTCCCCGGCACGCCCCGGAGCGATGCGCGGCGGGCGGGGGTGGGGTCGATCCAGCCCTAGGGTGGCTATGAGTGCCCGGTGTTGGGCGGGACTATCACCGCGTAGTCGCAAACCACCCAACACAAGGAGTTCCATCATGAAGACGCTAATCCCGCGCCTTACCGGAATCGCCGCAGCAGCCGCGCTCGTGCTCGCCATTGGCGTTGGTTCCGCCTCAGCGAACGTGACGAGGTATCACGAGGCCGACGGAACCGTGGTCACGATCAACACGCCCAACATCGCCACCACTCCGGGCACCCAGGCCCAGGTCCCCTTCACCGTTTCGGTCAACGGACCTTCTCCGCTGTACATCGCCAACGAGAAGTTCCTGACCGCTTATGGTTGGGGTGATTCGCATTGGGATGGCCTGTCGTTCGCCCACTACGGCTGCTGGGCCCGCACGCTCTACTCCGGGCAGTCGTGCACCGACACGATCGCGTTCACGCCCACCGGCCTCGGCAGCAACAACGAGGCGTACATGCTCGCGACGGGGATCGGCACCCTCTACAGCAACTTCACCGCCGCGGGCACTCGTTGGCCGGTGATTTCGCCCCCACTCACGGCGTACGCGCCTTAGAAAACACGCCGCACCACTCCGCTCGGGCCGCCTCAAAAGGCGGCCCGAGCTGCGTTCTGGCTCTGGCCGACGAGCATGGGCATTCCCGGCTGGCTTGCCCAGCGCATCCCATTGCTCGCGGTCGAGCCCACCGCACCCGGTCTCCTGCCAGAGCCGGTCTCGTCACAAGCCCGATGAGCGAAGGGTCAACCAGAGGCGTGGGGACGCTCGCGACTCGAGCTGCACACGCAGGTCACATTCAGTGGCCGCCCGGGGTCATATCGATGAGAACCAAAACGCATCAGGAGGTTTGAATCATGGCGACAGACGTGCCCCTGCCCAGGCAGTCCAACAATCTGAAGGCGAAGGAGCCTCAGACCTCGTTCCTGGAGCCGGTCCAGAAGCCTAAGAGCGTGGTCATGAAGATCATGTACTGGTACTCGCGACGCCAATGGGGCAAGGTTCCCCGGCCGTTCAGCGTGTTCGTCGCCCGTATGCCAACAGCGTTCGGGAGCTTCTTCGGCAAGGTCTCAAAGCTCGACAAGAAGCTCACCCTCCCCTCGGACACCGCCACGCTCGTCCGCGCGCGCGTGGCGAGCCTGAACATGTGCATGTGGTGCGTCGACGGGCAGCGGTGGTTCGTGACCCGCAGGACACCGGAGCAACTCCCCAAGCTCGACGCGCTCGACGACTACCAGACCAGCCCGCTGTTTGATGCCAAGCAGCGCGCGGCGCTCGACTACGCCACCGACCTGACCGAGCACAAGCGGGTCACTCCGGCAACCTTCGCCGAGCTCTCCCAGCACTACTCCGAGCGAGAGATCTGCGAGATCGTCTGGCTCGTCTCAAGCGAGCACCTCTACAACCTCAACAACCTCGGGCTGGGCATCGGCTCAGACGGCCTCTGCCAAATCACAAAGCCCACGGCCGCGCATTGACGACCAGTAGCGACCGGAGCGCAGGAGATGCTCGCAAGAGGCTGCTGATCGGGAGCGACTGGTAGCGCAAGCGGCACCCGGCGCCGCGCTCAGGCGTCGAGGATGTCGCGCAGGGCCGGCTCGAGCTCTGTGAAGCGGAAGCGGTAACCCAGCTCCCGCAGCCGCTTGGGAATCACGCGCTGTCCGGTCAGGATGATCGACGCCATCTCGCCGTACATCAGGCGCAGCGCCGCGCCCGGAACGGGAACCACTGCCGGTCGGTGCAGCACGCGGCCGAGGGTGCGGGACAGCTCCGCGTTGGTGACGGGGTTGGGGGAGGTGAGGTTGATCGGGCCCGATGCGCTGGGCTGATCGAGGCACTGCACGAGCCCGCCAACGACGTCGTCGAGGTGGATCCAGGACACGTACTGCCGGCCCCTGGCGACCGGCCCCCCGACCCCGAGGCGGAACGGGGGAAGCATCTTGGCCAGCGCGCCGCCACTCGGGCTGAGGACCACACCGGTACGCGTCACGGCGACCCGCATCGCGGGCTCCGCGGCCAGCGCCTCGCGTTCCCAGGCGACGGTCACGCCGGCGAGGAAGTCGCCGCCCGGACGGGCGGACTCGTCGAGCGGCTCCTCGCCGCGTGCCCCGTAGTAGCCGGTCGCCGACTGCGATACGAGGAGCTTTGGGCGCCGCTCGCCGCCCAGTGCCATGAGCCCCGCCACCAGCGATCGGGTGGCAAGCACCCGCGAGTCACGAATCTCCCGCTTTGCGGCCTCGCTCCAGCGCTGGGCTACTGGTTCGCCCAGCAGATGCACGACCGCGCCGGCGCCCTCCAGCGCCTCCGCGGGTGGGGGCGCCTGCTCGGGCGCCGGCCACAACCGCAGCTCGACCTGATCGCCCAGCACCGTCCGCGCCCGGCCGGCGTCTCGCGTCAGCGCAACGACCTCATCGCCCCGGGCCCGAAGCGCGCGAACCAACGCGCTGCCGATTAGGCCGGTGCCTCCGGTGACCGCTACGCGCATCCACCAAACCTTCCGAGCGACGGCGAGGGACTCGACACGGGCCTATTGTGCCCTTCGCCGCCGGGCGAGGCGAAGAGCTACTGCAAGGAGATCGGCTCCGGGGCGCTGCGTGGCACTGCACCCCGGGCGGACCGCTTGCATCCCGGTCCACCACTCAGGTAGGTTTGAGCCGTGAGGTGGCTGATGCTCGCATGTGTTGCATTCGTCACCCTCCCGGCAGGCGTCGCCGAGGCCGCAAACAAGACGGACGGCTCGACGCCCGTCCCGGCGAAGATCGCCCGGCTGGTGACAACCGTGCCCGCGAGCACGCTCGACCAAGTCGGGGCGGGCAACGTCTACGGGCTCCAGAACTTCGGGAAGTTCAGCCTCAAGCGAAGCCTGACGAAGGACGGTAAGCCCGAGGTACTGACGATGAACCTGGCGTGGTGTCCGCACTGCGCCGCCAACAGCTGGGCGTTGGCAGTCGCGCTGAGCCGCTTCGGAACGCTCACGGGCCTGCATGCGATCAACACGGGCACCTACTACTGCCACCTCTCCGCCGACCCGTGTTCGTTGCAACCCTTTCCGTGCTACCCGAACACGCACGGCCTCAGCTTCTTCGCCGCCAGGTACCGGAGCCGCTATCTCAGCTTCGGCGAGATCGTCCTCCAGGACGTCAGCGGACACAACCTGCAACCGCCGACCCGGGCGCAGTTTCAGGCGATCAATCCGTTCGACCCGGGAGCAGCGCAGACCCCGGCCCTGAACGTCGGCGGCGCGTATGGATTCCTGGGCCCGGGATACGACCCCGGCAGCTTGGCTCACAAGACGTGGTCGCAGATCGCCGTGACCTTGGCGAGCCCACACAATTCGATCGCCCGGCGCGTCGATGGCCTGGCCAACCTGTTCACCGCGGCGATGTGCAGCGTCACCGGCGGCCGTCCGAGTTCCGTCTGCGCGTCGAAGGGGGTGCTCGCGGCGGGGGGGACCCTTCGTACGGCGCCCGCGCCACCGCCACCGCCACCGGGGCCACCGGCCTGACCTCGATGCCCAGGTTCTCGCTCCGCGCGGCCCTGATTGGGGCTCTCTGTGGCCTGGCGCTCGGGCCGGCCGCCCAAGCGGCGGCGGCGCCCGCCCCAAGGAGCGCGCTGGAGGAGGCGCAGCGCAGCCTGCGGACGCTCGCGGGCTCGAGCTCCCTCAACAAGCCGGCCGCCGAGGCGGTTATGAAGCTGACCCAGGCGACCGATCCGTCACTGTGGATCGACGCTCGCGACGCCGACGCCCCCTCCTACGGTACGAGGGTCTTCACCGACTCGGTTGGGGCGCTGACCGCCCTGCGAGAGCTCGCCGGATCGCAGGTCTCGCCCGTCACTGCAGCGATCGGGCTGATCGTCGGGGCCGACCGCGGACTCGCCGCCGGCGCAATCGGCGAAGCTCGCGGTGGGAACAGCTCGTTGCTGGCGGCCGCCCGGCGTGCACTGGCCGCCGGAGGTCGGCTGGCCGCGGCCGGCCAGCCAGAGTCCGCCGTGGGCCTGTTCGCCAGTGCCTGGAAGGACGCGTACACCGCGCTTGCCGGGCTCGTGGCGGCGAAGGTCACCCGCGAGCCCGCTTCCGAGGTGTCCGCCGCAGCCGAGAACGCTTTGGGCAGCAAGAAGATTGGACTCGCCGGGCCGATGATCGTGCAGGGCCGCCGGCCGCTGACGCTCGGCGGCAAGCCCGAGGTGTTTTACGCGGGGTCAGAGGCGTGCCCGTTCTGCGGCGTCCAGCGCTGGGGGATGATCGTTGCGCTCTCGCAGTTCGGGACGTTCTCGGGCCTCCGGCTGATGCAGTCTTCTCCCACCGAGAGCCCAGCGGTCAGGACGTTCACCTTCTACGGGTCGAGCTACCGAAGCCCCTATGTCGCGTTCGTGCCAGTCGAGGTCATCAGCAACGTCCCGAAGGGGTTTGGGTTTGAGCACCTGCAGCGGCTGACGCCGTTTGAGCACGCGTTGCTCACGGGCTTCGACCCGATGCAGCAGACCCCGTTCATGGATGTCGCGAACCGGTTCGTAGGAATCGATTCGACCGTCCAGCCGAGCCTCATCGCGCGGATCTCGTGGGTGGCGCTGGCGAGTTCGCTGTTGAAGCCGGCGAGCACCCCCGCGCAGGCCATCGGGGGCGAGGCCGAGGTGCTCACCGCCGAAATCTGCGAAGCGACAGGCGGCAATCCGCGGTCTGTCTGCTCGGCGCCCGTCGTCGCCCAGTACGAAGCCGCGCTGCCACTGCTGAATGGAACGGGCGGTGGCTGTCCTCCGTCCCAACCCGCGGCCATTGCACAAAATCCCGGGCGCCGTGGCGGACGAGCCGAACCCCCGTCGCACGACCCGCGCGCTGCGGGGGTTAGCTGCCCGTCGTCGCACCCCCGGGCCGGCGCGTGGGCGGCGAATAGACTTGACGTCGGCGGTCTCGGCGATACCTGTTGACCGCGAGCACGGATGACTTCGACGTGCCCAACCTGCTCCGCTGAGGTACCGCAGGGAGCCAAGTTCTGCGGGCGGTGCGGCGCGCCGCAGGCGCTTCCGTGTCCGGCGTGCGGGACGCCCGCGAGCCAGCCGGACCAGAGGTTCTGCCTCGAATGCGGCGCGGCGATGCCGCCCGCCGAAGACGAGGTCCAGACCGCCCCGCCCGCCGCCCCTCCGACCGTCCCGCCCGGGAGTCCCGAAGCCTCGACCGAGTCGGCCGTATTCGGCCTGCCCCCGGTCGAGCGCCGGCTGGTCTCCGTGCTGTTCGCGGACCTGACGGGTTTTACGACCTTCAGCGAGAACCGCGACGCCGAAGACGTACGCCAGATGCTGTCCAAGTACTTCGCGGCAGCCCGCCGGATCATCGCCGCCTACGGCGGCACGATCGAGAAGTTCATCGGCGACGCCGTGATGGCCGTGTGGGGTGCACCCGTCGCTCGCGAGGACGACGCCGAGCGCGCCGTGCGGGCCGCGCTCGACCTCGTCGCCGCCGTGACCAGCCTGGGCGACCGGCTGGGCGTCGAGCTGCGACTGCGCGCCGGGGTGCTGACCGGCGAGGCCGCGGTCGACGTCGCCAGCATCGGCGAGGGAATGGTGATCGGCGACGCGGTCAACACCGCGTCGCGCCTGCAGACGCTCGCCGAGCCGGGCTCGGTGCTCGTCGACGACGTCACGCGGCTGGCGACCGAGCGCTCGATCGCCTACGAGGACGCCGGGGCCCATTCGGTCAAGGGCAAGTCCGTCCCGCTCCAGGCATGGCGACCGCTGCGGGTCGTGGCCACGGTCGGTGGCGTGGGGCGAGGTCTGCTCGAGCTGCCGCTCGTCGGGCGGGCCGCCGAGCTCGAGGTGCTTCGCGGCGCGCTCGAGCGGCTGCTGGAGCCGGGAGGCACGGATTGACGCTCGTATCGGTCATCGGAGAGGCCGGGCTCGGCAAGTCGCGCCTGGCCTGGGAGCTCGAGAAGTATGCCGACGGGCTCGCCGCGCGCGTGCTGTGGCACCGCGGCCAGGCGTCGAGCTTCGGGCAGGGAGTCGGCTTCCGGGCGCTCGGCGACATGGTGCGGATGCGCGCCGAGATCACGCTCGACGACTCCCGCGGCGTCGAGCAGGCGAAGCTCGACTCGATGCTCGACGACGTGTTCGCCAGGGACGCCGACGGCCGCGCGCGCGTCGGGCGGGCGCTGAGCCGCCTGCTGGGGCTCGACGACGGCGTGCGAGCTGATCGATCGCGGCGAGCTGTTCTCCTCGTGGCGGCTGCTGTTCGAGCGTCTGGCCGCGCGTGACCCCGTGCTGCTGCTGTTCGAGGATCTCCACTGGGCGGACCAGGGCCTGTTCGATTTCATCGCCCACCTCACCGAGTGGGCCGCGAGCGCATCGATCCTGATCCTCGTCTTCAGCCGTCCGGACCCGCGTCTGGACGGCCTCAGCGAGCGGGGCACGCGTCTGGATCTCGCGCCGCTGGCGCCGGCGGAAATCGAGACGCTCGTCGGCCGAGGCGGTCAGCGACGCGCCTGCCGAGCTGCTGGACAACGTGCGCGATCACGCGGGCGGCGTGCCGCTGTTCGCGGTCGAGTCGCTGCGAATGCTCGCCGACCGCGGGGTGATGGTCGCCGAGGGCGACAGCGACCGCTACCGGCTCGTCGGCGACGTGCGCGACGTCGCGGTTCCGCCCAGCATCCACGCGCTGATCGCCGCGCGCCTGGACACGCTCGGCGCCGACGAGCGCCACGTGCTGCTCGACGCGGCCGTCCTCGGCCAGCGCTTCAGCGCGGCCGGCGCGGCGGCGCTGGCCGGGGTCGCCGAGCGGGACGTCCGCGTGCTGCTCGACGGGCTCGTCGCCAAGCAGTTCCTGACGGTCGCGACCGATCCCCGCTCGCCTGAGCGCGGCCAGTATGCCTTCTCTCACCGCCAGACCCAGCGGGTCGCGCTGGGGACGATGTCCAAAGCGAGCGCGCAAGGCGCGACACCTCGCGGCCGCCGAGTGGCTCGCCCAGGGAGAAGCCGCTCCCGATGTCGCGGCGCTCCACGCCGGTCACCTTCTTGCGGCCGCGGACGCCGATCCGAGCGCGCACGATGCCGAGACGATCCGCCGGCGGGCGCTTGCGACGATCCTGGAGGCGGCCCGGCGCGCGGCGAGCGTGGGCGCCCTGCGCGAGGCCGTCGCGCTGTTCGACCGGGCCGCGGAGATCGAGCCCGACGAGGCGCAGCCGAGCGGATCACCTCGTCGAGGCGGCGCGCTGCGCGGAGCACGACGGTGACCAGGCGCTGGCCGCCGAGCACTACGCGAGCGCGCGCGCATTGCACGAGGCGGCAGGCCGAGTGCGTGAGGCGCTCGCGCTGCGGTCGCGTGAGCTGTACGCGTACCGCTGGACGCGGCCCGCGGCGGAGCTGATCGAGCCTCTGCGCGGCGTCCGCGATGCGCTCGAGGGCCTCCAAGACGCGGCGTTCGCCGCAGCCGCCGCAGCGTTCGCGGGCGTCCTCTATGCCGACGGGGACGCCACCGCCGCCGAGGCGACGGCCGGCGAGGCGGCGGAGGCGGCGGGCCGCGCCGCCGCGCACGAGGAGCTCGGGCTCGCGCTCAACTGGCGCGCGTCGGCGCTCGTCGAGCTCGGCCGTCCGGCCGAGGCGCTCGAACTGTTCCGCGAAGCGCTACGGCTCCGCGAGCTCTACGCCCCAGCCGAGGTCCCGTTCACCCTCACGAACACCGCGATCTCACTCTCGGCGCTTGGACAATTCGAGGAGGCCGCCCAGGTCGCCCGGACCGCGGTCGCCGCAGCTGAGCGAATCGCGAGCCGCGCGAGTCATGAGCTCGCGACGCTGCAGCTCGCCCGGACCCTGTACTGCATCGGGAAGTGGGATGAGGCGCTCGAAGCCGTGGCGCGAGTCGCGCAGAGAGATCTCGCCCGCGAACGCCGGGATGACGATCGGTCCGCCGGTGCTCGTCGCGCTCGCGCGCGGAGAGCTCGATGTCGTCCGCTCGGTGATCGATCGCTTCGACGACAGCCAGGCGCAGTCCGGCGCCGCATTCGAGAGCGACTATCGGTGCGTGCGGACGGTGGCGCTCGCGCATCTCGCGCGCGAACCCGAGCGAGCGCTCAGCGCGATCGTCGATGCCGGCTCGGGCGACTACGCGGAGTGGCCGGCCTGGCTTCCATTCGGGGTCGACCTGCTTGTCGAGAGCCCTGACGAGCGCCCCCTGGAGGCCGCGCTCAAAGCGCTCAACGGCGCCGTTGCTCGGAAGACCTCGCCGCACGTCAACGCGCAGGCGAACCGACTCGTCGCACACCTCGCTGCGCGCAGCGGCGACTGGCACGGAGCGGCCGAAGCCTGGCACAGCGCCCTGAGGATCATGCTGGACGCTCGGGTCCCGTTCGACGCCGCGGTGCTCGCACTCGAGCTCTCCCAGGAGGCGCCGAACGGAAACGCAGGTCGCGACGCGAGCCGGACGGAGGCGATCGCCACGTTCCAGCGCCTGCGCGCTCGCCCGTGGCTCGATCGGGCGCGCCGCGGCGCTGCGCGCCAGATGGGGTAGCGGCCGCGCCCGGGGCTGCGGCTACAGCTTGACGATCACCTTGTGATTGGTCTTCCGGTTGACCATCAGGGCGCCGTCCGTGGTGCATGCCTCTTCCACATAACCTTTGGCCTGGAGGCGCGCCATCTCCGATTCGGGGTTGTAAACGGGCGCAGCCCCGTCCCCGGCCCTGAACATCCCCCCGGCGACAGTCTCCGCCTCGGAGCTCTCGACCTCGAGGTCCTCGGGGTGCTCGTGCTCGCTCATACCCACTCCTTTGTTCCGGTCCTGCGCGGCCCACTCAACGGAAAGCGACGGCACATATCTTCCCAGCTCTCGGCCGCATTCTCAAACGAGCTGCTGTCCGGTGAGGTACGAGTAGAGGCCCCCCCGCGCCATCAGCTGCTCGTGCGTCCCGTGCTCGACCAACCGCCCTCGCTCGAGCACGAGGATCACGTCGGCGTCGCGGATCGTGGTCAGGCGGTGGGCGACGATGAACGCGGTGCGGCCCTCGAGCATGCGGTCGAGGTTGCGCTTGACGGTCCGCTCGGACTCGGTGTCGAGCGCGCTGGTGGCCTCGTCGAAGATCAGCACCGGCGGGCGGTGGTAAAGGGCGCGCGCGATCGCGATCCGCTGCGCCTGGCCCCCGGAGAGCCGCATGCCGCTTTCGCCGATACGCGTCTCGTACTTGAGCGGCAGGCGCTCGACGAAGTCCGCGGCGTCGGCCAGCTCGCTGGCCCAGCGTACGCGGGCCGGATCGGGCTCCGCCTCACCGAACGCGATGTTGCTCGCGATCGTGTCGTCGAACAGGTACGGCTCCTGGAGCACGTAGCCAACCCGCCGGCGAAGCTCGCGGAGCCTCAGCTCACGCAGATCGATGCCGTCGTAGGCGATCGAGCCTTCAGTCAGCGCGCAGCAGCCCGGCGAGACACTTGACGAGCGTCGTCTTGCCTGAACCCGAGCGGCCGACGATCGCGACCGTGCTACCCGCGCGGATTTCGACCGAGATCCCGTCCAGAATCTTCGCCGACGGCGAAGTCGGATGGTGAAAGCACGCGCCGCGCAGCGTGATGCGGCCCTCGAGACGTCGGCACCGACCGGTAGGAGTCCGGAGCGCCGGGCTGCTCATCGCCGTAATCGAAGATGTCCTGCACACGACCGAGCAGTACCTTCGACTGCAGCCAGTTGTCCCACAGGCCGAGCAGCGTCCCGAGCGGTGCGTTGGCGAGCAGGATCAGCGAGTTGAACGCGATCAGTCCGCCGATCGTGAGGTGGTGGGCGAGCACCTCGAGCGCGCCGATGAAACAGGAACAGCGACGATCGTCAGGAACGTCACCACCGAGGCCACGCCCTCGTAGGCCATGATCGTGAAGTCCGAGCGGAACATCCGGCGACCCAGTTCGCGGAGGTTCTCAACGAGCATCCGCCGCATCCCCTCCTCGGCTCCCATCGCCTTCACGGTCGCGATGCCCTTGATCCCGTCGATCTGCCGGGAGCGGAAACGACCGTACTCCTCCTCCATGCTCTCGAACGTCGGCGCGACGCGGCGCGAGGAATAACGCATCAGCAGCGCGTAGAACGGCGCCGTGAGCAGAAACAGCGCGCCCAGCAAGGGCGAGTAGATGAACATGATCACGACCGCGACCACGAACTGCGTCGCGGCGGTGAGACCGACCAGCCCGCCTTGGACCACCAGCCGGCGGATCTGGCGGACGCCATCGAGCCGCCGGTCGATGTCGCCGGTGCGACGGGTCTCGAAGTACGACATCGGAAGGTCGAGCATGCGCCCGGTCAGGTAGTCGAGCGTCTGCACGTCGATCTCCACCGCGATCCTGCTGAGCATCCGCCGCTGGACCATCGTGACGAGCAGCGAGACGGCGAGCAGGCCCACCATTGAGGCGGTCAGGACGTACAGGAGCGTGTAGTCGCGCTGCACCAGCACGTGGTCGACGACCTGCTGGGTCAGCACGGGGAACAGCATCTCCAGACCGGCCGCGACGAACGCGAGGGCGAGCGCGATGCCGAGCGCCCGCCGGTGCGGGCGGATGAACGCGCCCAGCCAGCGTGCGCTCGCGTTCCCAAGCGGCGCCTCGGCCAGCCGGGGCGTGGGCGTCGGGAGCGCTGCGTAGCCACTCCAGTCGTCAAGGATCTCGCCCCGGCCGACCCGGCGCCGGCCCCGCCCCGGATCGGCGAGGTAGTAACGCTCGCCGTCGACCGCGTAGAGGACCACCCAGTGGTTGCCCCCCCAATGCAGGATCGCCGGAAGCGGCAGCTCCGCTCGACTCGCTCCTTGGACGCCTTGACCGCACGCATCCGCAGCCCGACGTGCTCGCCCCCGCGCTGCAGCCCACGCAGGCTGGTCCCGTCGACCCCCGTGCCAACGGCCATGCGAATGTGCGATGGGGCGACCTCGCGCCCGAAGTGCCTGCAGACCATCGCCACGCACGCGGCACCGCAGTCCATCTCGTCGATCTGTCGCACGTACGGGAACCGCGGGCGCCGGCGCGACCACGGGCGCCGCTTAGCGGGGTGGCGAACGCTCGTCGTCCGGCGCGGCGGTCACGCTCGAGAGCTCGTCGAAGCTGACGCCGCGTTCGTTCACCTCCTCGTCGGGCTCCTGCTCTACGAGCGCGGCCTCGATCGCGTCCGCCGGTAGCAGCTCGGCGAAGTCGAGGGGTACCTGGGCCGGCCTGTCGCTGCTCGTACAGCTTCACGCGCTCTTCGACCGCGCGCGGAACTCGTCGTGCTCGGCCAGCAACCTCGCGAAGGTGCGCTCGTCAAGCGCCAGCAGTCGGCAGTACTCGAGCGCCTCGACGCTTGCGGTGCGCGGCACGCCCGCGTACAGCGACAACTCGCCGAAGAAGTCGCCGCGTGCGCAGGTAACGGATGTCGTGGTGCTGCCCGTCGGAACCCTGGAAGGCGCGGAGCCTGCCGTCCCGCACGATGAACAGCGGGCCCGGCTGGATCGCCCTCGCGGACCACCAGCTCACCGGGCTCGAGCTCGACCGTCTCGAGCTGCCTGAGCATCGGGAGGATCGCGCTCCCAGGCAGCCGCGAGAACGCCGAGTGCACACGGAGGAAGTCGGCCAGCCGGCGCGCGTCGCGATTGGAGTGCGAAGGCGTCGCTGATCTCCGGGTGCAGCCTCACGAGCGCATCGAACACGGCGGCGTCGAGCCGCAGCGCCTCCACGTCGCTCGCGGCGCGCACGGTCGCGGTTCGCGGCGAGCCGTCGAGCAACCCGACCTCCCCGAACGAGTCCCCCGCGCGTAGGAGGTTCAGCGACACCTCCTCGCCGTCCCGACCGGCGACCAGTACGCGGGCCATGCCCGAGCACACGACGTAGAACCCGTCGGGCGCATCTCCGGCTGCAACGAGGGTCTCTCCGAACTCGTACCGTGCTCGGACGAACGAGGCGACCACCAGCTCACGGGCCTCCGGAGCGAGCGCGGTCAGGAGTGGCAACTCGTCGAGCGCCTGATGACCGAAAGCGCTGGTGGAGTCAGTGCTTGTCATGCCAGCTCACGCGTCCCGCAAGATGGCGCCCGAGCGCGTGCTCGACGAGTTCGCTGGTGGCACGCTCGCGCAGGGTCGCGTCGTCGAACGCCGGGGGCGTGCGTTCACGCATACACACCAACCGCCAACCCGAGCCCTCAGCGAGCGGGCCGACAAGCTCGCCGGGGGCGGCCGCCATGAGCAGTCCCGATAGCTCGGATGTATCGACTGAATAGGCCGCTCGAGTGTCGGCGACGAGGTGGGCCAGGGAGGCGACCTCTGTCAGCGCCATCCCCTGCTCGCGCACCCACAGCGCCGCTTCCCGGGCGGGGCCCTCCGCCGCAAACGTGACTTCTTCCCAGACGAACCGCTGCCAGTCCAGACGGTGTTCGGAGAAGCAGCGCTCGATCCGCTCACGCGTCACGACGCGATCAGAGAACGCCGCTTCGGCTGCCTGCAATGCCGCGACGCGCGGCGCCCGGTCTCGCGCCTGGGCGTCGTCGAGGCCGCTCGCGCGGCAGGCCGCGGCAGCTCGGACGAGGGCATCTACGGCATCGCGCGACGCGCTCGGCGGCCTCTCACCATCGACCTCCAGACCACGAGCTGCGGCGGCGCATCGGGCAACGCGCTCCGCCCACCGTTGCAGGCGACCGCTCAGGATCGCCTCGCCGCGGATCGCGGCGGCTAGGTCCCGCGGGTTCGCACGATCGATTTCAGCGACGCCGCCCGGTCGGTCGGCCAGGCGCTCGCGCCGCAGCGCCCGCGTGAGATACGCGTCTACGTCCTCAGTGGACAGGGATCTATCCGCCAGCCAGCGCAGGTAGTCCTCGCCGGCCAGCAGACGATTGGCCCGGCGGAACGCGACGACGGACCGGTGCAGCGCCCCGGCGTCGATGGGCTCTCCGCCGTCCTCAGCGTCCGACACCAGGATGAGGCCCTCCGCAACCGCGAGCTCAAGTCGTTGCCAGTCGCCCCAGCCGATCGCGGCGAGGACGACGTCGCCCCAGTCGACGTGAGTCTCGTCGAAGTCGAAGGCCGGAGCGTTGACGAGCGTCCGCATCGTGCATCCCCGCTGAACATCCCAAAACGGAGCTCATATGTCCAGCGCGAGTACCCGCCACGCCGCGCCCAGCTCAAGGCAGTTCGCCGCGCCTAGCTCACGGCAGTCCGCCGCGCCCAGCTCACGGCAGTTCGCCGAGGAATCTTCGTCCGAGCCGGGAGCTGAAGCTGAAGCGCTTGTCCGCGATCCCGACCTCCTCGATCATCCCGTGGCGCACCTTCAGCACGCCGATGCTCGACCCGCCGTTGGGCGCCAGGTACCAATCGTTGCGCCCGAATCCTGATCCGCCGCCCTACCCGCAGCTTGCGCGCGACCTTGCTCAGCCGGGTGCCGGGCCGAACTCCGCGCAGGGCGTAGAGGCGGTCGGACGTCGACAGGAGCACGATCCGGTTCTCGTAGCGGGTGCGCTGCTTGCGCGGCACCCCGCGCAACAGCGCCGCCGACGGATACGCCGCCCGGATCCCGATCGGTTTCAGGCAGAAGAAGTCCCAGACCACACGACCGCGGGTCGAGGAGTGGGTGAGGATGTGGCGGGCGCGGGTCCGGGTCATCTCGAGCGCCAGCGGCCCGATCCCGGACTTGGTTAGCTTGCCGGACGCCTTCGGGCAGCCGGGCCTGATCGCGTAGAAGCCCTTGGGCAGGCGCGGCGGCCCGGTCGGGCTTCTCCCGACCGACCCCGGAGGCCCGATCACCAGCTCGAACGGGGTGGCGGCGTCGATCACGTTGAAGAGCGTCGCGGAGGACTGCGGCGCCGCCGAGGTCGCGCTGAACGCCGTCGCGCTGTAGAGCACCGTCCCGTCGGGCGGACTGCCGACGTCTGAGAGCGGGATGTTCATCGTGATCACCCCGGTCTTGGCGTCGTATGACGCCTGCGAGGAGCTGAGCGCGTGCGCCTGCGGATAGGCGATGTACTTGGTGTGCTCGGCCGGGTTCGGGGGCGGGACTCCCGCGGTGTCCCCGGCGAAGAGGCTCGGCGCGCCCGAGCCCCCGGCTCCCTGGTTGTTGTCCATCCCTGCGTAGTAGATGTGGCCATTGCCGGTCGTGCCCGGGTTCACCACCGTCCAGCGGATCAGCCAGCTGGCGTCGGGGCCCCCGACGCCCGGCGAGACCGCGAGGCTCGACAGGTCCTTGACCTTGATCGTCGCCACCAGCGTGTGGTTGGGGCCGTTCGCGAGCGAGGCCCCGGTCAGGTCGAGGTTGTCGCTCGCGGGGGTGCGGCTGTCGTTGGCGGAGTAAAAGGCATCGCCGGTTGGGTCGGTCACCGAGCCCATCGGTGTACCGGGGCCGCCGCCCTGCGAAACGGTGCCGGCGGAGGCCAGCAGGCTCGCCCCGCTGGTCTGGCGGCTGATCACCTCGGGTCCGGCGTCCTCCCCCGCGGAGCTGTCGGCCGAGGTGTCGAACACGTAGGAGACGAGCGCGGCACCCTGGCTGTCGATCGCGACCTGGAGGAAGTCGCCGAGGCTGCGGTCACCACCGGTCGCGCAGCCGATGCCGTTCGTGCAGATCTGCCCGTGCTTGACATACCCCTCGCTGACGTCGGCGGTCGTGTAGGACGGGCTCGCGCCCCATGCGTTGAGGCTCTGGGCCAACTGCACCGACCACTCGGCCTTCGTGAGGCTGCCGGCGCCGTACACGGGGCAGGTCTCCGAGCCACTCGCGCACGTGCCGTCCTCGGTGGTCTCGGCCGTGTGCTAGTAGGCGACCTCGGCGCGCCCGTCGCTTCCGGCGACGATCCACGGGAATGTGTTGGTACCGGCGCTGGTGCCGCTGCCGGTGATCGCCTGGGGCGCCGACCAGGTCACCTGCGACGGATCGGCCATCGTCGCCGGCTGCAGCGAGTGCACCACGTAGATCTGCTCGGGCGCGTCGAGCGCGCCGAAGTTCGCGTCCGCGCTGTTGTGGTCCAGCGGGCCGGCGGTGAACGTCACGTACAGATAGCCCGCCGAGTCCCGCGCGATGCTCGCGAAGTTCTCCCCGGCGATCTCCTCGGGGTTGCCGTTGGAGTCGACGCAGGTCTTGCTGCCGTCGGGGCTGGCGGTGCTGTCCGGGCACAGGGCCCCGTCGAGGTTCGGGCTCTCGGCCCAGGTCGCGGTGGCGGGCGGCCCGGCGCTGATCTTGCCCTCGGACACCCTCACCCCGGGCGTCCCTCCCGACCCCTCGATCGTCGTGTGTGCGATGAACACGTTACCGGTGCCAGGGTCCACGACCTGGTTGCCGGAGATGCCCTCGTTGCCGGTGACGCAATCGTGCACGGCCGCCCCGACGCAGTCGCTGCTCGGCGCGGTGTTGAGCACCGGCTGGAAGTGGGTCCCGTCGGTCGACAGGGTCTCGACCAGCGCGTTGCCGCCGCCATTGGCGGCTGAGCCGGCGACGACGTCGTAGTCCTGGTAGAGGTGGAGGTTGCCGGCCTGTGAGCTCCCCGTGCCGGCGAACCACATGCGGTCATCGGGCGTGTTCGGCGCGCCCGCGCAGTTCGTCGTCCAGGTCGTGCCGCCGTCCGTGCTCATGCTGTTGGAGATGTTGGTCAGCCCCTGGAGGTCCGAGAAGTAGAGCCCGTTGCCCGAGTCCAGGTAGAGGTCGGTGTCCCCGCCGCCGACGCAGGTCGACGGCTTGCCGGGCCCGATGTTGCCCGGCGTGAGCTGGTAGGAGTTGCCGCCGTCGCGTGATCCCCACACGAAGCTCTGCGTCGTCGAGAAGCCGAACGGCACGCTGCTGAAGATGTTTCCGTTGCCGTCGACCTTGACATCGGGCTCAAACCCGGGGCGCTGCTGGTCGACCACGACGGCGTGCGAGAAGCCGATCCCGCCGGCCTGAGCAGCGTGCGCCGCCGGGCGCCTTGAGCCGGCCTGACTCGCGGCGGCCGCTGCGGCCGCAAGTAGCAGGATGCTCAGCCCGGCCAGCGCCAGTCGCACACCCCGCGCGGCAAACCGCGTTCGCCTACCTGGATTTCTCATAGCCGGCCTCCCCGCCGCCGCCGAAAAAACGCAATGTATCGGGAGCCGGTTACCCCGGCGCCACCAGCTGTGAACGCGGAGCGTCCGCCCAGTGGCCGGGGGATAGGAGCAGGTGAGCGGGCACGACGTGCCCAGCCTCGTCGCGGATGGCCCGGTGGCGCCAGAGACCCCGCGGGCGCTTAGGGCCGGTGCGCGAGCACCTGGTAGATCGACGCCCAGCCGGTCTGGAAGCCCTGGCGTGCCGCGCGCAGGTACAGCCGCCAGATGCGGGCTCGCTCGTCGCCGGCCATCCGAACGGCCTCCTCGTAGCGCGACTCGAAGCGCTCAATCCAGTGGGTGAGCGTCTGCGCGTAATCCTGCGCGAACCCCTCCACGTGCGTCGTGGCGAACCCGGCCCGCTCGAGCGCCAGCAGGACCCGTGAAAGCGGCAACGGCACGCCGTCCGGGAATACGAACCGCTCCGAGAACGGTCCCTCGTCGCGGGTGTCGAGGTCCTGGAGCTTTGCGATGCCGTGGTTGAGCAGGCGCCCGCCCGGCGCGAGCAGCTCCGCCAGCCGTCGGGCGTAGAGGTCGATCCGCTCCTCGCCCACGTGTTCGACCATCCCGATGCTCGCGATCGCGTCGAAGCGCTCGCTGGCCAGCTCGCGGTAGTCCGCCACCCGGATCTCGACGCGGTCCGCGACCCCCTGCTCGCGCGCCCGCTCCCGCGCCAGCTCGGCCTGCGGCGGCGACAGCGTCACGCCGACGACGCTGGCCCCGTGGTGGGTAGCCGCGTGCAGCGCGAAGCTCCCCCACCCGCAGCCCACGTCGAGCACGCGCTCGCCTTCACGCAGGCCGAGCTTCGAGCACACGAGCTCGAGCTTGGCCTCCTGCGCCTCCTCGAGCGTCCGCGCCCCGCGTGAGAAGCACGCGCAGCTGTAGGTCATCGACCGGTCGAGGAACAATGCGAAGAACTCGTTGCCGGCGTCGTAGTGGTGGCGGACCGCGCGGCGATCGCGCGCGAGCGTGTGGCGCTCGCCGCGGAGTCTCAGCTCGGCAGCGGGCGCGCGCGGCGGGCGCGTCAGACCGCAGGCGCGCACGACCGCGCGACCCAGCCGCAGCTTCTGCGAGAGGGCGAGCGGCGGGGACTCGAAGGTGTCGATGACGCGAACTGCCGCGTCGAGGTCATCGACGTCGACAAGCCCAGTGACATACGCGCGGCCGATCCCCAGCTCACCGGGCGCACGGAGCACGTGGGCGAACGCGCGGGGGGAGTTGAAGCCGAACGTCGGCGCATCGGCCTCGGTCGCCTCGACGCCGGTCCCGTCCCAGAATCTCACCGCGAAAGGCCGGCGCGGAAACGCCCGCTCCAGCTCCCGCCGCAGCGAGTCGGTCCTGGCGAACGGCAACGGCGGCTCTCAGCGCGCTGTCGCCAACGCCCGCCGCTGCATCCGCGCCGGGTCGACGCGGACCACGTCCCAGACGAGCCCGACCACCTCGAGCACCCGGATCACGGCCGCCGAGGGATCGATCTGCCACCGCCGGAGGCCGTGGCGATACGAGGTCGGGAACGCGTGGTGGTTGTTGTGCCAGGCCTCGCCCCAGGTGGGGATCGCCAGCCACGCCAGGTTCCGTGACTCGTCCGCCGTGTCGTAATCACGGCGCCCGAAGAAATGACACAGCGAGTTGATGCTGAAGGTCGCATGGTGAAGCAGGAAGATCCGCGCGGCGCCACCCCAGAGCAGGCCTGTCAGCCCGCCGACCACCGAGCCTGTGAGCGCGACGCCCAGGCCGAACGGGAACGCAAGCCCGAGCACCACCCACAGCACGAACGTGCGGTCCACGAAGCGAACCCACGGGTCGCCGATCAGGTCGCGCGCGTAGCGTTGCTCGTCGGCGACCTCCATGTCGGTGAAGACCCAGCCAATATGCGCGTGGGCCAAGCCGCGAAGCGCACCGGTCCACCCGGAGCCGTGCCCGACGTGCGGGCTGTGCGGGTCACCCTCGAGGTCTGAGAACTGATGATGCTTGCGGTGTGTCGCGACCCAGTCGATCACCGGACCTTCGGCGGCGGCTGAGCCGAGCGCCGCAAACGCCGCCCGCAGGGGTCGGTAGGTCTTGAAGCTCCGGTGCGTGAGCAGTCGGTGAAAGCCGACGGTCACGCCCGTCCCGATGCCGACGTAGGTGATCACGAGGATCAGGACGTCTTTCCAATCGAACAGATTCCCGGTCCAACCGAACCACATTCCGATCGCCAGCATGATCGGTGGGGCCGCGGTCACGACGAGGCTCGCGAGGCGGTCGACCAACGGCATCGATACGGGGCGTACGTCCGTCGGGCAACGCTCAGCTGAGGTCGTAGTCAAGAAAGCCTCCAGTGCTCGGAGTCCCTCCTTGAACCGGCCTTCACGCGATCAGATTTCGCGTCCTGACTCTAGGAGCGGCCCAACACGAGTCCGGTTCGGCCGGGTCACGACCCCGCCGTCCAGGTGGTGCCATAACTGTACGGGGCCAGCGGTAAATGTGGGTTAAGAAGCGGTGCGGCCTCTCGACGGCCTAGGCAGCGGCCCGCGCACGCTGGGCGCCGGCCGCAACTCCCTCCCCGCGGATCAGGTCGGCCGCGCGCTCGGCGATCATGATCGTGGGGGCGTTGGTGTTGCCGCGAATCAACGTCGGCATCACCGACGCGTCGACCACGCGCAGGCCCTCGCATCCCCAGCACTCGCAGCTCGGCATCGACCACCGACCCCATCGCACAGCTGGCCACCGGGTGATACAGCGTGCTCGAGTTGCGCTCGATGTGCGTGAGGATGCCCGCTTCGTCATCGCCGGCCGGCGCGGCGTACACGCCGGTGGTGACCGACCGCAGAGCGGGCTGCCCGGCAATCTCCATGCATCGCCGAACGCCCGCCACCAGCGTCGCGCGATCCTCGTCGCTGACGACGTAGTTGTGGAGGATCCGCGGCTTGGAGGTCGGGACCCGGGAGCGGAGCTTGACGAATCCGGTGCTGGTCGGGCGCAGCAGGCAGGCCGACAGCGCCCAACCGTCGACCAGGATCTCTCCGGCCCCGGCCTCCGGGAACAGGATCGGGATCGCGTGCAGCTGGATGTCCGGGGCGTCGAGCCCCTCGCGGGTGCGCAGGAACCCGCCGGACTCGGCGAAGTTCGAGCTCAGCGGACCGCGGCCCTCCTGAAGCAGCGCCACGTTCTCCGGCGTCTCCTCGGTCAGCAGCGATGGCTGGTCGGTGGTGTATGTGATCCAGGTCGCGATGTGGTCCTGCAAGCCCCGCCCGACCGGAAGGTCCAGCACCGGCGGAATCCCGCCGAGCTCGAGCTCCTCCGCCGGACCGATCCCGCTCAGCAGCAGGATCTGCGGGCTCTGGTAGCTGCCAGCGCTGAGGATCACCTCGCCCGCCTGGATCTGGCGCAGCTCGTCGCGCTGATCGACCTCGACCCCGATCGCGCGGGTCCCGTCGAGCAGCAGCCGGGTCACGTGTGCGCCGGTCTCGACCACGAGGTTGGGTCGCCCGAGCACCGGGTGCAGGTAGGCGACCGACGCTCGAGCAGCGCATCCCGTTGCGCTGGGTCAGCTGATACCACCCGACGCCGTCCTGCTCAGGGCCGTTGAAGTCGTCGTTGGGAGCGAGGCCCGCTTCGAGGGCAGCCTCGATGAACGCCTCGCAGGTGCGGTGGCGGGAACGGCCCTCGCTGACCCGCAGCGGGCCGCCGGCGCCGTGCCACTCGCTGGCGCCGCGCTCGTTGTCCTCCGCCTTGAGGAAGTAAGGCAGCACGTCGTCCCAGCCCCATCCCTCGAAGCCCATCGCCGCCCACGCGTCGTAGTCGGCGCGGTTGCCGCGGATGTAGATCATGGAGTTGACCGAGGAGGAGCCGCCGAGCGTCCTGCCGCGCGGCAGCACCCGCGAGCGGTAGCCGAGTCCGGGCTCTGGGTCGGAGATCAACGCCCAGTCGTACTTGCTCGTGCTGAGCGCGAGCTGGCCCACCGGGATGTGGATCTCCTCGGCCGTGTCCGGCGGCCCCGCCTCCACCAGGCAGACCCTCACGGCGGGGTCCTCGGTCAGGCGCGCGGCGAGCACGCACCCCGCCGATCCGGCGCCGACGATCACGTAGTCGAACTCGGTCATGCTCTTCTCCTCGTTGGCTTGCCCGCATTGTTTATGCGTGGAGCCAGCGGGTCAAGGCAGGCGTTCCATGGTGGGCTAGCCTTGGGCTCGACAGCACGACCGGGATCGACCCCAGGAGGGGCATATGTCGTTCGGATATGACCAGACCGCGCCCGGCGGCGCCGCGGTCACGCCGCGACCAGACGCGCGCGGTGTTCGGCCAGGTGATGGGGCTCGTCGCGCTGACCGTGGGCTGCACGGCGCTCGGCGCCTATATCGGCCGCAATCTCAGCGGCGGCGCGGGAATCGCGTTCTTCATCGGCGCGTTCGCGTGCATCTTCGGCCTGCAATTCGCGGCCGCCCGCGGCCGCGAGCAGCTGGCGATCGGGCTGCTGTTCGGGCTCGGGCTGCTGCTCGGACTGGCCGTCGCCCCGGTGATCAACGACTACGCCAAGGCGGACCCTGCGGCGCTATGGCAGGCGGCGGGCGCGACGGCCGCGTTCGTCGCCGGGCTCGGCGCGGTCGGCTACGCGACCCGGCGCGACCTCTCCTCATGGGCGCGCGCGCTGTTCTGGGCGCTGCTCGGGCTGATCGTGTTCGGGATCGTCCTGATCTTCGTCAACATCCCGCACGCCAACATCATCTACGCCGTGCTCGGGCTGGTGATCTTCGGCGGCTACACGATCTTCGACTTCAACCGCCTGCGGCGCGCGAACATGGCCAGCGCGGTCCCGATCGCGGCCGGGATCTTCCTCGACATCTTCAACGTGTTCCTGCTGTTCCTGCAGCTGTTCGGCGGCGGTGGGCGGGACTAGTCGCCGCCCGCGCGCGCTGGGCCGGGCTGCTGCTGTCGCGTGCTTACGCTCACCGCGGCAGGCTGTGGGTCGAGCTCGAGCTCGTCCCGCACGAGCTCGGCCGACGCCTCGAGCACCACAACTGCGGCCTCGGCGACGCCGCAGATCGGGGCCCGAGCGGGTTCCCCTGGAGCCGGGTCCCCGGCTCGCGCCGGCCTCGACCACGGCCCCGGGCACGACCGTGGACGGGATCCAGTGCGCGCCGCTCGAGCAACTCGCCTACCACATCCACGCCCACCTCCAGGTGTACGTGACCGGTCAGCCCAGGGCGCTCCCCGCTGCGATCGGCCTGCTCGGCCCAGTCGCCGAGCAAACCCCTGCGGGACCCTTCTACGGGGCGCAGCAGTGCTACTACTGGCTGCACACCCACGCCAGCGACGGGATCATCCACATCGAGTCCCCGACCCAGCGGATCTACACGCTCGGAGACTTCTTCAACGAATGGCGCCAGCCGCTCGGGCCGACGCAGGTGGCGACCGCGTCGGGCCCCGTCACCGCGTTCGTCAACGGTAAGCGCTGGACGTCCAGCCTTTCCTCGATCCCGCTGCTTCCACACGCCGTGATCCAGCTCGACGTAGGCGCCCCGGTGGTTGCCTTCCAAACGATCTCGTTCGCCGGGACGGGGCTGTAGCGATGCTGATCATGCCGCCAGGTCACGCGCAGGAGGTCTCGCACCGGCGGCCCCTGGCCAGGCGCGAGCGGTGGATGATCGGCGGCGCGCTCGCGAGCGTCGCGGTCGTCGCGATCGTGCTCGTGATCTCGATCGGGACGGCCGGCAAGAGCTCGGCGCACGGCTGCATCTACGCCACGATCCCGGGCGCGGTCGGGGCGCAGCAGTTCTCCGAGTGCGGGGCCAACGCCCGCCAGATCTGCCGCACGGTCCGAACGCCGGGGGCCTTTACCGTGGAGTCGGCGCAGACGATCGCGATCGAGTGCCGTAAGGCGGGGCTACCCGTCGGCTGACAATCCGCCGGAGCGCCCCTGCTGGGCCAGCGCCCGGCGCCGCCGGCGCCGCATGATCTCGGCGCCCACCAGGCCAACGACGAGCACCACGATCCCTGCCGACAGCGCAACGCCGACATCCCCCGCCAGGTCGAGGATCGGCGGCCCGGCGTAATAGGCGCCCAGCCCGAACACGAGGGTCCACACGATCGCGCTCGCGGCGTTGGTCACCAGGTACACGCCGGCTCCGGAGCGATTAATCCCCGCGACCCAGGACGGGGTCAGCAGGATCGCGACAACCTCCACCCGCTTGAACATCTCCTCCCCGCGCGCGGCTGCCCTCAGCCGCATCTTCCGAAGCGGACCGGGAGCGGTGATGATCGAGCGGCCGGCGAACATGCCGGCCAGCCAGCCGACGACTCCGCCGAGCGTGGCCGCCGCAAAGGCGATCAGCACCACGGGCGTGATGTCGAGCTTGTGCTTGGCGGCGAAGACCGACGCGGCGATCAGGACCGGCTCGCCCGGCCCCGGCACCCCGACCCAGCTGGCAAATGACGCGAGGGCCACGGCGACGTAGTCGATCGCGGGCCCCTTGACGTGGTGGAGCAGATGGATGTGGAGGTGAAGCCCCAGGATCAGCACGGACGCGCCTTCCGCTGGCGCCGCAGCTCGCAGCTCATGCGCTGCGATCGTGGCATATGGGTGTGTCGACTCCACGTAAGCGGCGCCGGCGAGGCAAAAGTTCCCTACTTGCGGGATCCGTTTATCCCGATGGACAGGGGCCCGCGCAGGGATGCTGGACGGACGGCCATGGCTCGCTTAGGGGGCAAAGCAGCAGACTGGTCGACATAAAAGGGGGGCCGGCAGGCGGCCACCGCGTTGCGGTGGCCTTAGCGCGTGTGGCTCCTTTTATGACCGTTGTCGTGCGTACATCCCCTTCGGACAAGGAGATCCATTGCCACTAGAAGCACCCAGCTGGCTGAACTCGGGAGACACCTCCTGGCAGATCACGGCGGCGACGCTCGTCGGGCTGATGAGCGTCCCCGGGCTGGCGGTCCTGTATGGCGGCGTCATGCAGAAGCGCTGGTCGATCAACAGCATGATGCTGACCTTCGCCACGTTCTCGGTCGTGCTCGTCGTGTGGGTCCTCTGGGGCTTCAAGATGGGCTTCGGGACGCCGTGGCACGGGCTGTCTCATTCCGGTTTCTTCGGCAACTTCATCGGCAAGCCGGGACCAGTCCTGTCGCACACCGAGCTCCAGCACCAGAGCAACATCCCGCTGATCGGATCGCAGGCATTCCCGAAATCGGCGCTCGTCTACTTCCAGTTCGTGTTCGCCGCGATCACGCCGATCCTCGCACTCGGCTCTGTGCTGGGACGCGTGAACTTCAAGGCGTGGATCCCGTTCTGTGCCCTCTGGATCACGTGCGTGTATGCGGTCGACGCGTTCCTGCTCTGGGGCGGCGGCTTCTTCGCGCACCACGGCGCGGTCGACTTCTCCGGTGGCTACGTGATCCATCTCTCAGCCGGCGTGGCGGGCTTTGTCGCGGCGGCAGTGATCGGGCCACGGCTCCAGCGCGACCGCGAGATCGACGCGCCGAACAACGTGGCGATGGTCGCCGTCGGGGCGGGCCTCCTCTGGCTCGGGTGGAACGGGTTCAACGGCGGCGACCCGTACGCCTCGAACATGTCCGCCGCGGCGGCGGTGCTCAACACCAACCTCTGCACGGCGGTCGCGTTCCTGGTCTGGGTCGGGTGGGACTACCTCACCGGCCGCAAGCCCGGACTGATCTCCGGCGTGAACGGGATGATCGTCGGCCTCGTTGCGATCACCCCGGCGGCGGGCTACGTGAATGGCTGGGGCGCGATGGCGCTCGCCGTGATCGCCTCGACGGTCGTCTACTTCGCGCTGAACTACATGAGCCGCCTGCGGCCGTTCCGTAACGTCGACGACACGCTGGGCGTGGTCTACACGCACGGCGTCGCCGGTCTGATGGGGGGACTGCTGACCGGGATCTTCGCGGACCCGGGGATGACGCAGGCTTATCTGCCCAGCAAGCACGGGCTGATCGGGACGCCAGCCGTCGCGGGCGCGATCCACGGCAACTGGACGCTGCTGAAGTGGCAGTTCTTCGCGGCGCTGTTCGTGATCTGCTGGACAGGGATCGTGACGTTCGCGCTCCTGAAGCTCGTCGGGGTGTTCATCCCGCTGCGGATGAAGACCGAGAACATGGAGATCGGCGACGTCGCCGAGCACGGCCACGAGGTGTACCCGTCCGACGTTCCGTCGCTCGGGTACCCCGGAGGTGTCCCTGGTCTCGCGCCGGCCGGACACGCGACCGCCCCATCGACGGCCTAACGGCCCGGTCTCAGGTGTAAACGGCGCCGCGCACTTTGCGGAGTGCGCGGCGTCCGTTTGGCCATTTGGATAGTGAACCGCCGGGGCTGATCCCGTAGGCTTGGGACACGCCTAGGCCGTAGGCGTGAGCGCGGGGTCCCTGTGGCGAGCGGCGCCTCATTGCGCCCCCTCGAAGCTCGACGTACACAAGAAGGAGTTCTCTAAATCTATGCCTCGCATCCGCCAGCAGAACGTCCTCGCGGCGCAGTGGTCGCTGAACGGGGGCGCCCTCGGAGCCACCGACCTAACGGTTCCCGACAACCAGGTCTTCGGGCTCAACGTCTTCAGCCCCGCCGTGCAGCGCCAGCGCCTGCCCAGGGACGTGATTGACAGGTTGCAGCACACGCTCGCCCGCGGCGAGGTGCTCGACACCTCGCTGGCGGACGCCGTCGCGCAGGCGATGAAGGACTGGGCGATGGAGCGCGGCGCCACCCACTACACGCACTGGTTCCAGCCGCTGACCGGCTCCACCGCCGAGAAGCACGACAGCTTCTACGCGCCGACCGGGGAGGGCACGGCGCTCGCCGAATTCTCCGGCAAGGAGCTCATCCAGGGCGAGCCAGATGCGTCGAGCTTCCCGACCGGCGGGATCCGCGCGACCTTCGAAGCACGCGGGTACACGGCCTGGGACCCCACGAGCCCGGCGTTCATCCTCGAGAACCCAAACGGCGCCGTGCTCTGCATCCCCACCGCCTTTGCCTCCTGGACGGGAGAAGCGCTCGACCACAAGATCCCGCTGCTGCGCTCCATGGACGCACTCTCCAGGTCGGCGATCCGTGCGCTGCGGTTGTTCGGGGATCACAGCGCCCAGCGCGTATTCACGACCGTCGGGCCCGAGCAGGAGTACTTCCTGATCGATGAGCAGTACTACTTCGAGCGCCCGGACCTGATCACGACCGGGAGAACGCTGTTCGGCGCCAAGCCCCCCAAGGGACACGAGCTCGACGACCACTACTTCGGCTCGATCCCGGAGCGGATCCTCGCCTACATGTTGGACACCGAGCGCGAGCTGGCCAAGCTTGGGATCCCGGTCAAGACGCGCCATAACGAGGTCGCGCCGAACCAGTACGAGATCGCGCCGGTGTTCGAGAACTCGAACGTCGGCTCAGACCACCAGCAGCTGACGATGCAGGTGATGCAGAACGTCGCCCGACGCTACCGCCTCGCCTGCCTGCTTCACGAGAAGCCGTTCGCCGGCGTCAACGGCTCGGGCAAGCACAACAACTGGTCGATGGGGACCGACACCGGCAAGAACCTGCTCGACTCGGGCGACACCCCCAGCGACAACCTGGAGTTCCTGTTCTTCTGCGCCGCCGTGATTCAGGCGGTTAACAAGCACCAGGGTCTCCTGCGCGCATCGATCGCGTCACCGGGGCAGGATCACCGCCTCGGCGCCAACGAGGCGCCCCCGGCGATCATCTCGATCTTCCTCGGCGCCGAGCTCGAAAAGGTGTTCGGGGCGATCGAGCGCGGCGAGGCCGGCGAGACGACGCCCGGATCCTTCCTGGGTCTCGGCACGCCGGTGTTGCCGCCGCTGCCGATGCACGGCGGGGACCGTAACCGGACCAGCCCGTTCGCGTTCACCGGCAACAAGTTCGAGTTCCGGGCGCTCGGCTCGAGCATGTCGCTGTCGTTCCCGAACACCGTCCTGAACACGATCGTCGCGGAGGCGATCGACGAGCTCGCCGAAGAGCTCGAGGGGACGCTGGGCGACGGGGACGGCCTGGAGGCGGCGCTTCGGCCCATCCTCCAACGCAGCTACGCCGCCAACAAGCAGGTCGTCTTTGGCGGTGACAACTACTCCGAGGACTGGCACGCGGAGGCAGAGCAGCGTGGGCTGCTGAACCTCCGCTCGACCCCAGACGCGCTCCCCTACCTGGTGAACGACGACGCGGTGACGCTGTTCTCCGACTACGGCGTGCTCTCCGAGCGGGAGCTCGAGTCCCGCTACGAGGTGTTCCTGGAGCAGTACGTCACGAAGCTCAACATCGAGGCGGAGACGGCGGCATCGATCGCCCGGACGATGCTGCTCCCCGCGGCGGCGCGTTACCACGGGGAGTTGCTGGGCGCGCAGCTGACGGACCTCGCGGGTGAGACGTCCGCGTTGATCGACCAATTCACGGAGGCAATCAAAGAGCTCGAGTCGGCCAACCGCGCCGAGAACCAGCCGCACCAGGACGTGCTCGAGCACGCCAAGTACATGCACGACGCAGTTATGCCGGCGATGGACGGCGTCCGCGCCGCGGCTGATCAGCTCGAGAAGGTCGTCGCCGATGACCTCTGGCCGCTGCCGAAGTACTCCGAGATCCTGTTCATCAAATGACACGCAGCGGGTGAACGATTACGACCGGGAGATGAGGAGATGGCAAATCTGGACAGCACGCAGGTGAGCACGGTCGCGCGCGCGACGTCGGCCGATGAGGTCATGGAGTTCGCGACCGAGCGTGGGGTCGAGATGGTCGACCTCAAGTTCGTGGACCTGCCGGGAACGTGGCAGCACATGAGCCTCCCGCTCGCGGCGCTCGACGCCAACGACTTCGAGAGCGGGCTGGGGTTCGACGGCTCCTCGATCCGCGGCTTCCAGGAGATTCATGAGTCGGACATGCTGCTGATGCCGGACGCGACCACGGCGTTCATCGACCCCTACTACACGCGCCCCACGTTGTCGCTGATCTGCTCGGTGGCCGATCCGATCCTCGGCGAGCCGTACGGGCGCGACCCGCGATTCGTCGCGCAGAAGGCCGAGCGGCATCTCGTCAACACGGGGATCGCGGACGTGGCGTACTTCGGTCCCGAGGCCGAGTTCTTCGTGTTCGACCACATCGCCTACTCGCAGACGGAGAACCGCGCGTTCTACGAGGTCGACTCCGAAGAGGGTTTCTGGAACACGGGTTCCTCCCCCAACCTGGCGTACAAGCTGCGCCAGAAGGAGGGCTACTTCCCGGTGCCGCCGGCCGACTCGATGGCAAATCTGCGCGCCGAGATGGTCTTGACGATGGAATCGCTGGGGATCAAGTGCGAGTTCCACCACCACGAGGTCTCATCGGGCGGGCAGGCCGAGATCGACATGCGCTTCCAGCCGCTCCTGCGGATGGCCGACCAGATGATGATCTACAAGTACGTGGTCAAGAACACCGCTCGGGCGGCCGGCAAAACCGCGACCTTCATGCCCAAGCCGATCTTCGAGGAGAACGGGTCGGGCATGCACGTGCACCAGTCGCTGTGGAAGGACGGCGACCCGCTGATGTACGGCCAGGGCGCCTACGCCCACCTCAGCGAGCTGGCCAAGCACTACATCGGCGGGCTGCTCACGCACGCTCCGGCGCTGCTGGCGTTCTGCGCGCCGACCACGAACTCCTACCGACGGCTGGTCCCCGGGTACGAAGCGCCCGTCAACCTCGTGTTCTCGGCGCGCAACCGGTCGGCCTGCGTGCGCGTGCCGATGTACCACGAATCGCCGAAGAGCAAGCGGATCGAGTTCCGCTCACCCGACCCGACGGCGAACCCGTATCTGGCGTTCAGCGCGCTGATGCTCGCGGGGCTCGACGGGATCAAGCGCCGGATCGATCCCGGCGAGCCGCTCGACACCGACATCTATGAGCTTCCTCCCGAACAGCTCGCGGGGATCGGCACCGTCCCCTCCTCGCTCGAGGCCAGCCTCGACGCGCTGGAGTCGGACAACGCGTTCCTGCTCGACGGCGACGTGTTCACGGAGGGGTTGATCGGGGCCTACATCCGCTACAAGCGCGAGGAAGAGGTCGACGCGATCCGGATGCGCCCGCATCCTTGGGAGTTCGCGCTCTATCACGACGCATAGCGAGGGTCTCGGCCAAGCCGTTCGGACGCACCGCACGCGAGTGCGTCCGAACGGCTGACCCGAGCCCCTAGCCCGCGACCTCCCTCAAGAAGCCGAGCACCAGCTCCCTAAATCGCTCCGGGGTCTCCATTGGCGCGAGGTGGCCGGCGCCTCTGATCTCCTCCTCCCAAGCGTTCGGCAGCGCGGCCGCAAGCTCGTGGGCTGATTCCTCGAAGTCCTTCATGTCATGCTCGCCCCACGCGGCCAGCGTCGGGACCTCCAGGCCGCGGAGCACGTCGAGGGTCTCAACCGGGTCCGGGCCCTCGGTGATCCCCTTGGCCTCCCCCTGGAGCTCGAGCGCGCGGCGCTGCATCAGGGCCACGCGATCGCGCAGGTCCGGTCGCACCCACGCGTCGAGCACCGCCTCGACGGCCCCGTCGATATCGGCACGCTCGAGCGCCGCTTCCTCGCGCTCCCAGGCGGATCGAAGCTCGGCCGAGGGCTCAAGCCCCGGCGCGGGCGCCGAGATCAGCACCATCGCCCATACCGCCGCCGGCGCCACGACCGCTGCGCGCAGCGCCACCGCCCCGCCGTACGAGCTGCCCACGAGCGCGGCCCGGTCGACATCGAGCTCGCGCATGGAGTCGAGGACGTCGACCCACGGCGCTTGCTCGCTCGGGCGCGCGGGCGCCTCGCCAAAGCCAGGCAAGTCGAACGCTACGACCCGGTAGCCGGCAGCGGCGAGCGGCTCGAGATGCTCGGACCACATCCTGCGGTCGGCGACCCCGGCGTGCAGCAGCACGACCGTAGCCGGGCCGCTTCCGAGCTCGTCGAACGGGAGCATCGCCGCGAAGCTACCCGAGGACCAGCTCTGCCGCCGTCCGCAGAGTCTGCGGGTCGCCGGAGATCAACAGCGTGGTGACGCTCGACTCGCGCCACGCCTCCAGTGCGTCCCGGATCTTCTCGGGCGGTCCGATCAGTGTGAGCTGCTCGATCAGATCCGCCGGCACGGCGGCCGCCGCCTCGTCCTTCTTGCCGTCCAGGTAGAGCTCCTGGATCTTGCGCACCTCGGCCTCCTAGCCCATCCGGATCGGAACGTTGGCGTGGAAGTTCGCGCTCTTGGCGCCCATCCCGCCGAAGTACAGGGCGTACATCGGCCGGAGCGCGTCGGTCGCGGCCTCGGTGTCGTCGGTGACGATCAGCGGCACGGTCGCGGCGACCTCGAACTCCTCGGCCCTGCGCCTGGCTCCCTCACGGGCGAACCCCTCTGCGAGCGCGCCGCCGTAGAGGTCCTCGTGGCGGGGCGAGTAGAACAGCGCCAACCACCCGTCGCATAGCTCGGCGGCCATCGCGATGTTCTTCGGACCCTCGGCCGCGAGGTAGATCGGGATGTCCTCCCGCAGCGGGTGAATGCTCGACTTCAGCGGCTTGCCGAGGCCGGTGCCATCGCGGATCGGGAGCGGGTAGTGGGGACCATCGCTCGTGACCGGTCCCTGGCGCGCCCAGATGTCACGGAGGATTCCGATGTACTCGCGCATCCGCGCGAGCGGCTTGGCGAACGGCTGCCCGTACCAGCCCTCCACGACCTGCGGGCCGGAGACGCCGAGGCCGAGGATCGCACGCCCACCCGAGAGGTGGTCGAGCGTCATCGCCGCCATCGCCGTCGCCGCCGGGGTTCGCGCCGAGATCTGGACGATCGCGGTGCCGAGCTTGATCCGCTCGGTCCCAGACCCCCACCAGGCCAGCGGCAGCAGCGCGTCCGAGCCATACGCCTCCGCCGTCCACACCGAGTCGAACCCCAGCCGCTCGGCCTCCTTGATCGACTCGGCGGCCCCCGGCGGCGGCCCGCCGCCCCAGTAGCCCATGTTCAGGCCAAGCCTAAGGTCTCTCGCCATCGCGGCGACACCCTACTCGCTGGTGCGTCTGAGGCGCTCGAGCGCTCGGCGCAGGGGACCCGGCGAACGCGGCTGCGTGGCCAGCCATTCGTCCCGAGTCGGGAGGCGCCCCGCGCGCCGGGCGCGCTTCACACACTCACCGTGCGCGTGCCGGCGCCCGCTCGGATCACCCTCGGGTGAAATCAGGATGTGCTCGCTCAGCGCGGGCAGATAGCCGCCGCAGAACGGGCAGCGGTAGGTGGCGGGCTTCCGGTTCTGGGCGCGGCGCAGCGACCACCACCGCGCCGGAGGGAGCTGTCTCTCAACCACGCTTGCAAGCATTGCATCCGCCCGCGCTCAACCGCTATGGTCGCCGGCCATGAACCAGCGGCTGAAGCGGATCGTCGCCGAAACCGAGCGCTACCGAATCACCGGATTCCTGAGCCTCCCTCCCGATGGCTATCGCAGCCGGCTGAGCGACTACCTCAATGCTCCGGACCGCTCGTTCCTGGCGCTCACCGACGTCCAGGTAGCGCCGCTCGACGGCGGCAGCGGCGGTGTCGAGCAGTACAACTTCCTGGCACTGGCTGTAAGCCACATCGCGTTTGCGATGCCGTTCGACGACGACGACGAGTAGCGCTACGTCCCTGGTGCGGCAGGGGTTACGAAGCACCTCACGGAGGTATCGTTAAGCGATGGCCACACCCCAGGCAGATGAGCTTCGCGGACTTAGCCGCAGCGAGGTGCTCCGCGCCTCCCCGCGCATGTTCGAGTCCAACTTCTTCGAACGTCTGTCGCGGGTTCATCCGAGCGTGCCCCCGCTCATCTTCGGCCCGACGATCGTGTTTTTGATCGTCGAGGGCTTCGTACACGGCGTCGGCTGGGCCGCGCCTCTGTGGCTGCTCGGCGGCTACGTGTTCTGGACGCTGACCGAGTACTGGCTGCACCGGCTCGTCTTTCACTTCGAGCCTGAGACGGGGATCGGCGCCCGGCTGCACTGGATCATCCACGGCGTCCATCACGACCACCCGAACGACCCCCTCCGCCTGGTCATGCCCCCCGGTGTGAGCGTTCCCCTCTCGGCGCTGTTCGTGCTCGGGTTCTACGCCGTGCTCGGCAGTCCCGCCTTCCTTCCCTTCTCGGCCGGGTTCCTCAGCGGGTACCTGTTCTACGACATGCTGCACTACCACGTCCATCACCACACCCCGAAGACGGCGCTCGGGAAGCGGCTGCGTGAGCTGCACATGCGCCATCACTTCCAGAATCACGAGCGCGGCTATGGCGTCAGCGCCCCCTTCTGGGACTACGTCTTCGGCACCCCGCTGAAATCGCGCCGTTAGTGGCGCGCGTCGCGAGCGTGGCGAGCCCCCCTGCGCTCGCGGATCGCCGGGCAGCGGAGAGGGAGGGATTCGAACCCTCGATGGAGCTTGTAACCCCATACTCGCTTAGCAGGCGAGTGCCTTCAGCCACTCGGCCACCTCTCCGAGGTCCCGAGCAGTCTAGAGCTTGAGCGCCTGCCCGCTCGGCCCCTGCCAGGCTAGGATCGGATGGCCCTCGGAGGGGTGGCAGAGCGGTCGAATGCGCCAGTCTTGAAAACTGGAGTCCGGCGACCCCGGACCGCGGGTTCGAATCCCGCCCCCTCCGCTAATCCTCCGCTGGATTTCATCCGTCGCCCCGGTTAAGCTGGTGGCATATGGCAGATGTAGCGCTGCCGGGGGCGGCAGTCGGGACTGACGCGGCGCCGGCGCACCCGCCGATCGAGATACCGAAGTTCAACATCGTGCCGCGCGCTGGGCTCGTGTTGGCCGCCATCTCGATGGCGCTCGTGATCGCCGCGATCGCCGTCAACAAACTGTGGCCGCTGGAGTTCTTCCACGTCGCCGGCGGCGCCGCCTGGACGATCGTGGACCTCTTCCTCGGCCTCATTCTGGGGCCGATCTTGGGCACGTTGTCGATCCCGGCGCGGATCGAGTTCACGACCAGGCTGATGCCGAAGATGGTGGTGCTGATGCCCGTCGTGGTGACCATGACGCTCGCCGCCGGGTGGCAGCTGTCCACGCATCTGGGAACCAATCTGACCTCGTATCACAACCACGGGTGGGTCGTCGCGAGCTTCATCGTCGTTGGCGTGATGTCGATCATCGCGCTCGGACTCCTCGAGCCGGCCAACATCGCGGTGCTGTTCGAGCTGAACAAGCCTCGGCCTAGGCCCGAGGTGATCGAGCGCCTCATGAAGCGCTTCATCTACTCCGCCGGGATCCTCGGAGCGATGCAGATCGCGACGCTCGTGATCATGACCAAGCTGTCGAGCGGATGAGCGAGCAAAGGCTTCCACCGGTAACCGAGATGGGCATGGCGTCGCTCGCGCTGATCGTCGCCGGAGGCATCTACCTGTCCGCGCACCTGCCCCAGCACGTTCCGCTCGGCCCGGCGGTCGCGCTGCTGGCCGCGTCGGCCGTCTTGCTGGCCATCAACCTGTTCTCGCTGACGCGGGTAAAGGGGTTCGCGTGGGATAGGTTCTTCCAGGTCGCGAAGTGGTCGCTCTTGGCGTACGCGGTAATCGCAGGGATGATCGAGTACGTATTCCTGCGCAACCACGTCAGCGGCGGTCCGTTGATCGTGCTGACGCTGTCGCTGGTGATCTTCGCGGTCCATGTGCCGACGCTGGTGGGGTTCACCGTCGCTCGCTACTACGAGCCTGAGGCCTCGGGCGCCGCGGCCTGAGGTGTGGCCGCCTGAAGCACTCGACTTCCTTCGCGAGCTCGAGGACAACAACGAGCGCGACTGGTTCAAGGCCAATCGCGGTCGGTACGACCGGTCGCTCGCTGCGCCCGCTCGCCGGCTCGCGGAGCGCCTGAGCCACCTCGGCCAGCCTCACTTCTTCCGGCCCTACAACAACCTTCGCTTCCGGCCCGGGCCACCGCTGAAGGAGCACATCGGAGTCGCGATCGGGTACGGCGCCGCAGGCGGCTACTACGTCGAGCTCTCGCTCGACGGGCTGCTCGTCGCGGCCGGGCTGCACCGCCCGGCGCCCGACCAGCTCGAGCGCTTCCGGGCGGCGATCGCCGAGGCGCCCAGGTCAGCCGTGTTCGAGCGCGCGCTCGCGCGCGCCGAGAAGGCCGGAATGTCGCTGGGCGAACTACAGCTCAAGCGTGCCCCACGCGGCTATCCAAACGATCACCCGCGCGTCCAGCGACTGCGGCTGAAGCAGGTGACGGTCGCGCATCGCCACCCGCTCGAGCCGTGGCTCCACCGGGCGAGCTGCGACGAGCGCATCCAGTCCCAGCTCGAGGCCGCGAGGCCCCTTGTGCGGTGGCTTGCCGAAACGGTCGGGCCATCCACGCGGCCGCGGCGCGAGCGCTGAACGACCCCCGGCCCGCGGGCGCGGCGGCGCGCCGGAGGCCCGCCGCGGCCGACGGCGAGCGCCGTGAACCGGGGCTAGACTTGACGGCTCGCCGGGCACCCCGGCGTGTCAGCGCCCGTAGCTCAGCTGGATAGAGCGTCGGTCTACGGAACCGAAGGTCGGGAGTTCGAATCTCTCCGGGCGCGCTACAGGGAGTCTCGTATACGGACGCGGGGATGTGGTCGCGTCAGGGCGCCCGGGGCGCCTAGCATTTGAGGCGCGTGCTCCTGAAGCGGGTATCGATTGACGGGTGGGTGGCCCGCGCCCTGGTCGCGGTCGCGCTGGTCTCGGTCCTCGCCGGGTGCGGGCAGAGCCGCAATGCCAATCCGCCCACGAAAGTCGCCCGGGCAGGCGCGGCCGCGCCCGTGCCCGGGGACCCGCTCCCAACCGAGCTACCGAGCAATCGGCGTGAGCTGGCGGCAGACATCGATCGCGCCCAGCAGATCATCGAGGACCGCTCGAGCACGGACCGCCAGCTCGCGAGAGCCGGGCTCTTCGAGCAGTTGGCGACCGGCGCGCTGGAACGCGAAGCGCCCCAGGCCCGTCGCGCGACGCTCGCCATGCTCGGAACGCAGGCGGTCGCGGGCATGCGCGCGAACCTCGCGGCGGCTGCATCGCTCGCGCATATCGTCACGCCGCGGCGGCGTCTTCCGCCCTGGAAGATCGTCCAGCCGCCCCCGGCGAACACGCTCCTGCGCTACTTCAAGACGGCCCAGTCGCGGTTCGGCGTTCGCTGGCAGTATTTGGCTGCAATCGAGTTCGTCGAGACGAAGTTCGGGCGCGTCAAGGGCGTGAGCTCCGCGGGCGCACAGGGTCCGATGCAGTTCCTGCCGGCGACCTGGGCGAGCTACGGCCACGGCAACATCGATGACCCGCGCGACGCAATCCTCGCCGCCGCCCGATACCTCTCAGCCAACGGTGCGCCAGGCGACATGCCGGACGCCCTCTATCACTACAACAACAGCGTCCACTACGTCCGTGCCGTCGAGGCCTACGCCGCGCGCATGCGCTCCGACCGCCGAGCGTACGTGGGGTACTACCACTGGCAGGTCATCTATTCGCGAGTTGGCGGAGCGGTCATTCTTCCGGCCGGATACCCAAAGGCAAGGGCCATCCCGGTCCATTACCCCACGCTGCGGTGAAGGCTTGGGCCACCCGAGGGCCGTTCACACTCGAAGGCGACCGGATCGCGCGCACGATCATGACCGGCCAGCACGGCGCTCGATCTCCTCCGGGGAAAGCGCCTCGATCCGCTGACTGAGCATCCACTGCTGCCCGAACGGGTCCCGCAGCCGGCCGCCCCGTTCGCCATAGAACTGATCGGCCAGCGGATACAGCACCTCCGCGCCGGCCGCCACCGCGCGTTCCCAGACCGAGTCGACTTCCTCCCAGTACGTGGCCATGATCGCGGTCACCACGCCGCCGAGCGACTCCGGCGACTGCGCGGGTGCCCCGTTGTCGGCTTCCTCGGTGATCATCACGACCGAGTCCCCGATCCGGACCTCGGCATGAATCACCTCGCCCGACGGCCCGGTGAACCTCTCGCCGGGCTCCTCGGCTCCGAACGCGTCCCGGTAGAAGGCGATCGCGGCCGGCGCATCGCGGACGACGATTCGTGGGGTAACGGTGTGCAGGTGCTCGGGGACTGGGCCGACGCGCCCCCCTTGATCGTCTGGCATGGATCGCCTCCTTCGCCTGTTTGCGGCCATGTTCGCACCGGCAGACACGCGTGTGCCCGTCGTGCGCCGGCCTCGGTCCGGGCGCGCGTTATCTTGCGGCCATGCCCAACGCCGTCGCCGTCGAGCACGCTCCGCACAACGCGATGGACGACCCCGAAGAGATCGCGCGGTTTCACGACCGCTGCAGCGAGTTGATGCGCCGGCTCCTGAACGAGCTGGCCGCCGCGCCGGAGCGACCGCGTCCCTTTCCCGAGATCGAGGACGCGATCGCGTGGCCCCGCCGCCGGATCGCATCCGTCCTCGGCGGCGTCTGCCGCCTGCGCCAGACGGAGTTCGGCGGGCGCCGGCCGTACCGCTTCCTGGACCCCCGCCACTCGGCCTCCGGCCGGTGGGAGCTCTGGATGGACGGCGGCCAGGCGCGCGCGATCCGCGCGGCCCAACGAATGGATCGGGCGGAGCTCCGGCCGGCACGCGCCGCACAGCGCTAGGCGTCCGCGGCCAGCGCCCGCACCTCGTCGCCAACGGCGATCGAGCCGTCCTCGAGGATGTCGGCACGGAGTCCGCCGCGGTGCACGAGCTCCCTCAGCACGGGACGGGAGGCGTACCGGGCCACGACGGTGCACGGCTCGCACAGCCGCATGCCACGACAGCGGACGCCGCCGAGCGTGAACTCGTGACCGACCAGTGCGTTCAGATCGATCCCGCGGGTGACCAGGTTGCGACGGTGCTCGTCGGGCGAAAGCGGCGGATCGAACGACTCGCAGACCTCCGCCGCGATCAGCGTCAGGGCGCTTCCCCGGAGCCCCGACGGAAACGTGCCCCGTCCGTCGACGTGCCGGTCGCCTTCGAGGCCGAGCCCCGGAATGGCACGCGCAACGTCGAGGCTCTCCGCGGGCTCGCCCGCGGACGCGGCGACGTAGATGCCCTCGAGCGTTCCGGCTCCGGCGGGCGCCTTCGGGAGCGGCGGCGGCGCCACGGCGATGTCCGTTGCTGCCACGACGAAACCGTCCTCGATCCAGCCGTCCTCGAGCGGCGCGCCCCCGGCCGGATCCCAGACGACGCCCGAGGGGACCCCGTACATCACCACGGCCCGGCGGCCGTCCGCGCCGTGCGGGCGACCGCGCGCGATCCACGGCCCCGGCCACGAGAACGACCGCGGTTCGGCGATCGGTGCCAGCCCCAGCCCGCGACCGCCGAGCCACCGCGACACGGTCCACCCGGTCGCCGGGTCCTCGTCGGGGCGCGGCAGAGGAAGATCTTCGAAGCGGAGCTCGAGGACGGTGGCGAGGCAGGCGAGGAACGATCCAGCGTCTGCCCCCGGCCCAGAAACTGGGATGCGGACGTCACGCACGAGCGCAATCGTTGCATCCGGGCCGGTTACGCTCGCCGGATGCTCGAGCTCGCCACACCTCACGGCCCCGCGCGCGTCTATTTGTCTCCGCTGGAGGCGGCCTCCGGGGCGCTCGTGCTCGGCCACGGCGCCGGGGGCGGCGTCAACGCACCCGATCTGAGCGCCGCCGCGGAGGCGGGACGGGAAGCCGGCTTCAGCGTCGCGCTCGTCGAACAGCCCTACCGGGTGGCGGGCAAGCGTTCGCCGGCTCCCGCCCGTCAGCTCGACGCGGCCTGGCTGGCGGTGGTCTCGCAGCTCCGCGAGACGGTGCTGAGCGGGCTCCCGCTGGTAGCCGGCGGCCGCTCGGCTGGCGCGCGGGTCGCCTGCCGCACGGCTGGCGAGTCCGGCGCGATCGGGGTTCTGTGCCTGGCGTTCCCGGTGCACCCGCCCGGACGCGCCGGGGATCCCACGAAGAGCCGGCTGCCGGAGCTCGACGCCGTCGAGGTTCCTGTGCTCGTCGTCCAGGGCGAGCGTGACCCCTTCGGGATGCCGCCCAACGGCCCGACCCGCGAGGTGGTCGGTGTGCCCGGCGATCACTCGCTTCGGAACGCCGCCCCAGTCCGGGCCGCCGTCCTCGACTGGCTTGTGCGAATCGAAGCGGAAGCGATCGGTCCGTCGCGCGCAAGACAATGACCGCGATGTCTCTGAACCCCGTCGGTCTCATCTATGGGACGGTCACGGTCGGCGCGCTGCTGGCGGCTGAGAGCGCGAAGAGTGAGACGTATCTCGATACGGTCGGGGGAGTCCTGATCGCTCTGGTGATCTACTGGCTCGCGCGCTCGTATGCGGAGTTCACCGCGGACCGGGTCCAGCGCGCCGAGCCCCTGAGCGTCGCGAGGCTCGGCCGGACGTTGCTGCACGAGCTCTCGATCCTGCTCGGCGCCGCAATCCCGCTGCTGACGCTGCTCGTCTGGTGGGCGACGGGTGCCTCGCTGGGAGCCGCCGTGACCGCGGCGATCTGGGCGTCCGCCGTGGTCATCGCGCTGATCGAGCTCGGCGCGGCGCTGCGCGCCAAGCTAACCGGACGCGAGCTGGTGGTCCAGACCGCGCTTGGGGTGATTCTCGGCCTGCTCGTGATCGCGATGAAGGTCGTGCTGCACTGAGGGCGCGGCTAACCGCTCAACGAGTAGTGCGCGAAGAAGAAGAACCACACCTCGAGCGCGAGCAAAGCAACGACGACGGAGACGAGCGTGATCCGTTCGGGCACGCTGAGCGGCTGGCGCACCTCGAGCGAACGCCGCTCACCGCTCATCGGCTTCATCCAGGGCGCTTGCCGCCGCGGCATCGCCCGCCCCAGCACCGCGTTGTAGCGCATGGTCAGCCACGCCAGGATCCGGTAGAGCAGCAGCGTCTCGAGAATCAGGACCCCAACCGTGGCTCCGACCGCGGCCATGCTCAGCTCACCGACTGCTGTCTGGATGCGTGACCCGACCCACAGTGCGAGCAGCGGGCCACCCGTCCACAGGTTGACACTGACGAGCGTCGTCAGCACGCCGAGCAGGACGCGCGTCGTCGCGGAGCGCACCCGGTGCGGGCGCTCGCTCGGGACAGGTGCCACCCGATCCTGGACCATCGGCTCGGCCATGGTCAGAGGCTACCCATCCGATGAGCCTGCGACCGCAGGCTCGACATCCTCGGTACGGGGGGTCTGCTCGACCGGGGCCTGGTACTCGCGCGCGACGTCGGTGAGGATCTTGAGCATCGTCCGCGCTGCAGGCGCAATTCCCGGGCCCGGCATCGTCGCGGCCACAACCTTCCGCGACGGGCTGCGCGGCGAGAGCTCGCGCACCACGATCCGCGGATTGACATTGGTCAGCGCGAGCCGGGGCACCAGCGCGACCCCCACGCCCGCTGCGACGAGTCCTTGCACCGTGTCGTAGTCGTCGCTTTCGAACGTCACGTTGGGCTCGAACCCCGCCGCCAGGCAGAGGCGGACGACATGGCGGGCGCACGGGCTCGATGCCGATGTCTGGACCCAATCCTGCTCGTGCAGATCGGCGAGCTTCAACCGCGCCTTGGCTGCCAGCGGGTGGTCGGCGGGGAGCGCCACGTGCATCGGATCCTCGAGCAGCGGGACCGTCCGCAGGCCGACGCCGATCCGCTCGCCGACGCTCGGGAAGTCGAACAGCAGCGCGAGATCGAACTCGCCCGTACGGAGCCGCGGCCCGATCTCCTCGGGCTCCCCCTCGGCCAGTGTCAGCGCGACGTCAGGGTGGCCTCGACGGAAGGTGGCCACGGCGAGCGGCATCAGCGCGGCGCCGGCCGACGGGAATGACGCGACCCGCAACCGCCCGCCGCGGACGCCGAGTACCGCCGCCAGCTCCTCCTCGGCGGCGTCGATTTGGGCGAAGATCGTCTCCGCGTGCTCGACCAGCGTCGCCCCCGCCGCGGTCGGCCTGACGCCTCGGCGGTCCCTGATCACGAGCGGCGATCCCACCTCGGCCTCGAGTCGGGCGATCGCCTGAGAGACGGCCGACTGCGTGTAGGAGAGCGCCTCCGCGGCGGCCGAGAACGATCCCCGCCGCACGACCTCGGCCAGGACCTGCAGCCGGCCCGTGTGCAGCATTAGCGCAGCTTATCAAGAGCATGAACAAGTTCACTAGCCCTGATGGCAGGTGAATGGGACCCTGCTGCGAACAGAGGCACGACACGGCCCCGAAGACTGGAGTGAAGATGCCGACGAAGGCGGTCATTTCCTACGACGACACGCCCAACGACCACGACGCGCTGATGCTGGGCCGCGTCCTGGCCGAGGCGGGCGCCGAGCTCACGCTCGCATACGTGCGCCACGCGACGCAGAGCGAGCCAGAGCGTGAGCAGCTCGAGGAGCACGAGGCCGACACGCTGCTCGAGCGTGGCGCCCGCGCACTCGGAGACCTCGACGTCGAGCGTCGCGTCGTGGTGAGCGCTTCAACCGCCGAGGGACTCAAGTGGCTGGCCGACCAGGAAGGCGCCGACGTGATCGTGTTCGGCTCCGACTACCGCACCGCGGCGGGCCACGTGGCCCCGCAGAAGTCCACGCAGGTGCTGCTCGAGGACAGCCCGGCGGCGATTGCGATCGCTCCCGCGAACTATCGAAGCGAGCACGCGACGACGTTTGGGCGCGTAGGGGTCCTCGCTGCGCCGGGTGACGATGCCGCAATCGATACGGCACGCGAGCTCGGCGAGAGTCTGGGCGCCCGAGTCACCCGCGATGAGCCACACGTCGATCTGCTCGTGATCGGCTCACGTCCCGAAGCCCGCGAGCGCCGAGTGATGATCACTGCCCAGGCGCAGAAGGTGATCGAGAACGCCACCTTCCCGGTGCTGGTCGTCCCCCGGGGCGTGAAGGTGCGCTTCCCGCTCGCGATCGCCGCCGCGTAAGCCTGTCAGCCTCGACTCGCCGGGCCCTCGCGCTGTGCGGGCCCGCGTCCCGGGGCCCCGACGCCCCGCGCGCTAGCGTTCAGGCCGTGCCCCGCTTCTGGCTCTGGACGCAGGTGGCGATCCTCGTTTTCGTGGTCGCCGGGATGGTGATCGCGATCACCAAGCTCGCTTGAGACCGCGATGGGGCAGGTGTTCGGCTCGATAGTCGTGGGCACTGACGGCTCGGACACCGCTGCCAAGGCGGTCCGGCACGCGATCGGACTCGCGCTTGAGCTGGGCTCGAGGCTGAAGATCGTCAGCGCGTACGAACCGGCGTCGGATCAGCGCCTTCACGGAAAGCAGGCGTCGGTGCCGAGCGACCCACAGTGGGCGCTCAGCCCCCGCTCGGACGTGCTCGCACTGCTCGCGGCGGCGCACGCCGAGGCCGAGCAGGCGGGCGTCGCGGTCGAGACGTTCGCCCGGCAGGGAGACGCTGCCGATGCCATCCTCGATGTCGCCGAGGAGCAGAGAGCCGATCTGATCGTCATCGGCAACAAGGGAATGACGGGTGCGAAGCGGTTCCTGCTCGGCTCCGTGCCCAACAAGGTCTCCCACCACGCGCCCTGCTCGGTTCTGATCATCCGGACGAGCTGAGGGCGCGCTTAACGGCTTAGGGCTAGCCGGACGGACCGGAAGGGGCGGTCGCCGCGCCTGCGTCGACCAGGCCGTAACCGTAGTCGGGGTTCGGCTTGGAGCCGCCGAGCGTCTGGGCCGTCGCCTCCAGGCGCGCCAGCACCTGGTCGGGTGACGGGTGACGGCCGAGCACCCCGCTCGCGATCACGAGCGCCGCCGCCGCAGCCACGTGGGGCGCTGCCATCGAGGTTCCGTACCAGAAGCGCGGGTAGCCGAACTGGCGCGGGTTGAACGGGTTGCCGAACGTCATCTGGTAGATGTCGGGGAGGTTGCTGGCGTTGGGCCGGCAGTCGGGGTCGTTGGGCAGAAGTTGCGTGTCGTCGCCGCCTCCGGGCGCGACCAGATCCAGCTTCGCCCCGTCGTTTGAGTAGTCCGCCAGGCAGCGGTCGGCCGTCGTCGCGCCGACCGATATCACTGCGGGGGCGCGGGCGGGATACGCGAGCTGCGGGGATGCCTCGTTACCTGACGCCGCCACCACGACCACGCCGCGCTGGTGGGCGAAGCGGATCGCGGAGAGGATGTCCGGGATGTCGCCGGCGGTCACGCTCTGGTCGAACTCCAGGCTGAGGTTGATCACCTGCGCGCCGTGGGTGGCGGCGTACCGGATGCCCTTGGAGATCGTGGCCGCGTCGCCCCATCCGTTCTCGTCCAGCACCCGGACCGGCATGATCGAAGCCCCGTAGGCGAGGCCTGTCAGGCCGAATCCGTTGTTGGTCGCCTCGGCAACGGTTCCGGCCACGAACGTCCCGTGTCCCTCACGGTCCAGCGGGTAGCGATTGTTGGCGACGAAGTCGTAGGGCTCGACGAACCGGGTGCCGGTGAAGTCGGGCGACTTGCTGAACTGATGCCAGTTGCGGTACGCGATTCCGGTGTCGAGGATCGCGACGACCACGCCGCGCCCGCCGGGACGGTGGTCGGCGAGCAGATTCGCCCACGCCTCGGGTGCGTTGACGCCTGCCCCCGGAAGGAAGTTCCACTGCATCTTCTCCCACCCCTGCGGGATGTGCGATCTGCCTGGGTCGTTCGGGATCCATTCAGGGGTCGACGTGCCCGCGATGTGCGCCAGGTAGTCCGGGACCGCGTAAGCGACGCCGCGCTGGGCACGGAGCCGCCGGATCTCCGACGCGACCGTCGCCCCGCGGCCGATGTGGAGCGTCTTCACCACCACCGAGCCCGGGCGCCGGCTCGTGCCCGAGCCGGACGAGTCGGCCGCAGCCGCGAGCGGCCTACTCCGGTAGCCAACCACCACCACGCCCGGAACGTACGGAGGCTGGGATGCCGGCGCTGAGCGGTGTGGCGCTGCGCTCGCTACTCCCGCCCACAGCAGCAGGGCTGCCGCGAGCACGACAGCACTACCGAACGCGGCGGCTGCGGCGCGAGTGATGGCGGAGTTCGAATGCACCACGAGCTGCGAGTTAATGGTGGCGGCCCCTGGTGCCTAACATCGTCAGCTGGCAAAAGTTGCCGTACCGAACGGTACCGCGCCCAACGTTGACCTCACATTTCTTCCCTCGCGACGAGTACTTCATGCGCCTCGCATTGCGCGAAGCAGTGCAGGCGCTGGACCACGACGACGTCCCGATCGGCGCGGTGGTGGTGCACGACGGGGAGGTCGTCGGCGCCGGGCACAACGAGCGCGAGCTCCGGGCGGACCCCACCGCGCACGCGGAGATGATCGCGCTGCGCGAAGCCGCCCGGCAGCTGGGCAGCTGGCGCGTACTCGACTCGGTCATGTACGTCACGCTCGAACCGTGCACGATGTGCGCGGGCGCGATCGTGCTGGCTCGCGTCCCGAGGGTCGTGTTCGGCGCACCGGACCCAAAGGCCGGCGCCGCCGGCAGCGTCCTGAACGTGCTCCAGGTGCCGCAGCTGAACCACCGGCCACGGGTGGAGTCCGGACTGCTGGCGGAGGAGTGCGCCGATCTGCTGCGGGCGTTCTTTGCACCGCGGCGCGGATAGCGGCCTCGTCATCTCGCTGCGAAGCGACGCGGGGCTGCCGCTAGCCTGTCAAACCGCTGCACCGGAGAGGTGGCAGAGCGGTTGAATGCGCCGGTCTCGAAAACCGGTATGGGCGGTTTCGTCCATCGAGGGTTCGAATCCCTCCCTCTCCGCTTCAACTGAAGACGAGCGCTCCCTCCTGGCGACTCGTAGGCCAGAACGACGAGGCGATCCCGCCCGATGCTGCGCGCCGGTTCGCCGCAGCCGAGCGGGTCAGGCCTGGACGAAGGTCAGCAGGTCAGCGTTGATCGTCTCGGCTTCCGTGGTGGGCATCCCGTGCGGGAATCCCTTGTACGTCTTCAGCGTTCCGTTCTGCACGAGCTTCGCGGATAGCGGTCCGGAGTCGGCGTAGGGGACGATCTGGTCGTCGTCGCCGTGCATCACCAGGACGGGTACCGTGATCTTCTTGAGGTCCTCGGTGAAGTCGGTCTGCGAGAAGGCAACGACGCCGTCGTAGTGAGGCTTCGCTCCTCCCATCATTCCCTGGCGCCACCAGTTCTCGATGATCGCTTCCGAGGATTCCACGCCGGGTCGGTTGAAGCCGTAGAACGGGCCCGATGCAAGGTTCCGGTAGAACACTGACCGGTTCGCGGCGAGCTGGGCCTGGAGGTCGTCGAACACGCTCTTGGGTAGGCCGCCGGGATTGGCGTCGGTCTGCACCATGAGCGGCGGCACCGCGCTGATCAGCACCGCCTTCGCCACCTGGCTCTCGCCGTGCCGGCCGATGTAGCGCACAACCTCGCCGCCGCCGGTCGAGTGGCCAATGTGGATGGCATCCTCGAGATCTAGATGGGCAGTCACGGCGGCCAGGTCGTCGGCGTAGTGGTCCATGTCGTGACCGTCGCCGGTCTGGGCCGAGCGTCCGTGTCCGCGCCGGTCGTGGGCGATGACCCGGTAGCCGTGCTGCAGGAAGAACAGCAGCTGGGTGTCCCAATCGTCGGCTGAAAGGGGCCAGCCATGGCTGAAAACGATCGGTTGGCCCGAGCCCCAATCCTTATAGAAGATCTCCGTGCCATCGGTCGAGTTGATCGTGCCCATGCGCTGCTGCCTCCTTTGGGTTGGGACGCAGACGCCGAAGGGCGCGAGGCGCCCGGAATGTGTGACGAGAGCAGTATCGCTCTACGTCCAACTGCGGTAAACCGTCTCTCGCTCACCGCGAGACGCGGCGACGGCCACCGGCCCGTGCGCCGTTGCCCTGCCTCGCATCCAGGTACCGGATAGAACCCCATAAGCGCGCGCGGGAGTTACAGCTCGCGCGTCCCCTCGGAGTCGCCGCTGGCGTCGACCAGCGCCTCGGTCGTTGGCTCCTCGTTCGCGCCGTGCTGCGCCCACAGTTCCCTGAGCGACGCTGGGTTCAGTCGATCCTTCGGAAGGATCTCGGCCGCCGTCCCACCAGGGACACCGTTCGGAGGCTCTTCACCGGTGATCAGGACCACGATCGCGGGCAGCCCACGTGAGGCGATTATCCGGGCAGCCTCGACGCCTCCGATCCCTGGCATCCGGACGTCCATCAGCACGAGGTCCGGCCGGAGACGAGCGGCCTGCTCTACGCCCCTCTCGCCGCAGGTCGCGTCACCAACCCACTCGAAGCCGCGGGTGGCGTCTATCACCACGCGCATTGCCTCCCGGAACGGGACCGAGTCGTCCACCACCAGAACCCGGACCGTGGGCGCAGAGGCAGTGCGGGTCATCGTGTCATCCTGACGGGAAGGTCGCCGGCGTTCCATCGTGCGTGCATGTGTCTTTCTTGTGAACATGCTTCCCTGCTTCCCGGGTTCGACGTCGCGCGCGCCTCTGATGGCGTGGGGCTACAGAACATGCGGGATCGTCTGGGCGCCATCGGCGGTTACACCGAGATCGTCTCGAGGCCGGGTCGCGGCACGCTCGTGAAGGCAGCCGCGCCCCTCAACGCTCTCGACCGCTAAACGAGACGGCCAAAACGTCCGGAGACGAGGTCGGTCCCGGTCCTCAGCGGGTGACACGCGCGTCTAAGCGCGCGATTCCAGCCCGAAGCCCGCGGACCGCTGCGGGGCGCAGGGTCCGCGGGCCGGGACTGCCGGGCGGTTGGTTCAGCGCGGTGGGAACTGCGAACCGGGCACTGGCGCCGCCAGGTTCGCGGTCGGTGCGTCGGCGGTGAAGCCGATGACCGCGCAGTTGATGTCAACGCCGACCGAGCCGTAGGGCTTGGGTTGCCCCGTGGCGGGATCGACACCGGTCAGCAGGTCGGGCCGGGTGGCCGCCAGGTTGAACACCTGGTTCTCGTCGATCTGCCTCGTGTTCAGGCCTTCGTTGATCGCCTTCTGCGTCCAGAGCCCGAGCTGTGCGTCCCACAGCGGGCTGTATGCGTCGGCGTGGCGGGGGTCTGCCAGCGTCGGGAAGTCCCCGAACACGTTCAGCAGGTCGCCGCCGTTGCGCAGCGCGTTGATCAGAGCGGTGTTGCCGAGCGAGGCGTCCTCGCTGGCGTGACCGTCCAGCACGAGGTGCTGGAACCCCTGGGACTGCGGGTTATTCGCGCCGGTCTGACCGTTGATGAACCCGAACAGACGCTCCCGCGCGGAGCCGAGGAAGTCGTCGCCGCCGTTGAACGAGGCGTCGTTAAGCGCCGGGACGTACGTCGAGCGCTCGAGCACCGCGGTCAGCGGCTGCCCGGCGTCCGTGCTCAGGTACACGATCGGCTGGCCGGCGTCGAAGCCCTTGACGAACAGCAGGTCGGCGTATGACTCGGCGAACTGTCCGGGAGCCGACGGCCCGGCGATATGGATGTTGAGCACCCGGTCCTCGGTGTTGGTGTGGTGAACGACGTCGAACGACGACGACGGCCCGTTGCCGGCGGCGATGATCGGCGCGTTGTAGACGACGTCGGAGCCGGCGATCCTGATGAACGGGCTGTAGCCGTTGGTTGCGACCGACCCGGGGCTGAAGCTCTTCAGCGGGAAGCCGGTCGGACCGGGGACGGCGGTCCGGGTCGGGCTGAAGTCCGGGGCGCCCTGGAAGTGGACCACGGCCGGCCCGAACGGATTGTCTTGCGGCGACGGGTTGTCCTCGGTCACCGTCTGCACCGCCGCCGGGTCGCCGATCCCAATGTTGGCGAGCTTCGGCGCGTAGTTCACGCCGAGGTCGTGCGCGAGCCCCTGCGTCGGAGGCGTCCAGCAGGACGTACCACACACGCTCCGTCTGGCTGGGGTTGCCGGGGACCGGCGCGTCGCCCGGATAGATCGGCAGGCGGACCGTGTCGTTATTGAGGTTGACCTGGATCGCGCTCTCCACCGTCAGCTTGTTGCGCGGCAGCAGGCCGCTGAGCTGGCCGAGACCGGCTGCCGAGCCCTGCTCGCTCGATGTGCGCGCATGATGCTTGGAGCGGTGCTTACTCGCAGCCGATGCAGATGCGAGTGCGGCCCCGGAGAGCCCTAGCACCAGGACCGCCCCGAACGCGGTCAGGCGCGCCGGGAGCGAGGTGAGTGAAACCCGCCCGAGGGCGCGCTTCAGCCCGCCGTATCGAAACATAAATGCAACTCCTTTCGGGCACCCCAGAGGTGACCTCTTGTGTGACGGATCGCTGGCTCAGACCCGTTGAAGCGGCCACGCGTTATTACGATTCCGTGACAACCGCCGCTCGGGGGTCGGTCAGGCGACCGGGAGCGTGAATCGCACGCACGCGCCACGCGCCGTGCTCGGCAACCAGATTCGACCGCCGTGGGCCTCGACTATCGCGCGAGCCACGGCCAGTCCGAGCCCGGCGGAGCCGCCCGCGCGGGCGTCGCTGCCACCCCTGTAGAACGGCGCGAACACGCGCTCGCGCTCCTCCGGGACGATCCCCGCCCCCGTGTCCGCCACGTCGACCACGATCGCATCGGCGAGCCGCTTCGCCCGCACGACGACCTCGCCGTCGGCCGGAGTGTGGCGGATCGCGTTCTGGATCAGGTTGAAGAGGACGCGGCGAACCCGCTCGCGGTTGGCCCGGGCGGTGAGTCGGTCCGGCAGCTGAGCGCGTACGGCGATTCCCTTCGGCTCGGCGTGGACCGCCATCGCCTCGACGGTCTCGGTCACGAGCTCGTCGAGCCGCAGCCGCTCGGTCGGCCACCCAATGTCCCCGGCCTCGATCCGCGAGAGCTCGAACAGGTCGTCGATCATCGCCTCCAGAGCATCGATGTGGGTGCGCATCCGCGTGACGTATTCGCGACGCTCGGCGCCGTCGACGATCCGGTCATCGACCGCCTCGGCCAAGAGCCGCAGCGAGGTGACGGGCGTGCGCAGGTCGTGGGATGCGGCAGCGACCAGGTTCCGCCACGCCGTCTCGCCCTCACTGGTCCGCCTCACGGCACCAACCGATATCCGATTCCCCGCACGGTCTGCAGGCGCCGCGGCTCGCCAGGGTCGTCCTCGATCTTCCGCCGCAAGCGGCGGATGTGCACGGTCACCGTCGAGGTATCGCTGTAGAACGTGTGGCGCCAGATCGCACGGATCAGCTCGTGGCGTGAGAAAGCACGGCCGGGATGGCGGGCCAGGTGCAGGAGCAGGTCGAACTCCCGCTGCGTGAGCTGAACCTCCTCCCCATTCACAGTCACCCGCCGCGCCGCGGGATCGATCGTCAGCTCGGCCAGCTCGATCATCGGGTCAGGGTCGATCGGAGCCTCGGCGCGCCTCAGCACCGCCCCGACCCGCGCCACCAGCTCGGCGGGAGAGAAGGGCTTGACGACGTAGTCATCGGCTCCGAGCCGGAGGCCCGTCACCCGCTCAGACTCTTCGCGCTTGGCGGTGAGCAGGATCACCGGCGGCCCCCCGCCGTCCTGTCGGCGCAGCCGCCGCATAACCTCGAGGCCGCCCATGCGGGGGAGCATCAGGTCGAGCACGACGAGGTCGGGGCGCTCCACCCGCGCAGACTCGAGAGCCTGGTCGCCGTCGGCGGCGGTCAGCGTCCGGTAGCCGCCGCGCTGCAGGTAGCGCGCCACCACTTCCGCGATCGTCGGCTCGTCGTCGACGATCAGCACCAATCGCTCATCGCTGCCGTCCACGTCTCCTCAGGCGGCCGCCGGATCGTCGGCCTGCTCGTCGTCGCGGGTGATCGTCGCCGGGTCGAGCTCCAGGCTCAGGGAATTGATGCAGTACCGGTCGCAGCCTGCCGGGCCGTCGCCGAACACGTGGCCCAGATGCCCGCCGCAGTTGGCGCACGTGACCTCAGTCCTGCGCATGAAGAAGCTGCGGTCCTCGTGAAGCTTCACGCTGTCCTGCCGTACAGGGACCGTGAAGCTTGGCCATCCCGTGCCGGAGTCGAACTTGGCGGCCGAGGAGAAGAGCTCCGATCCGCACGCGGCGCAGCGGTACACGCCCTCCTCGTCGGTGTGCACGTACCGACCCGAGAACGGCGCCTCGGTGCCCTTCTTCCTGAGCACCTCGTACTGCTCGGGAGTCAGCTGGCGGCGCCAGTGCTCGTCGCCGTTTTCCGTCGTTCTATTCATCGCGTTCCTCCGGGCGTTTCACATGGACGTCATCACTTTGACCTCGCCCCCGCGCAGAAGGGTTCCGGGAACCGTTCCGGCGCGAGCCCGGGTCACACGTGCAATAACGCTGATCAATTCCCGACCAGAAGGACAGGACCATGTGGAGCTTCACGAAGCGCACCGTCCCGGCGCAGCCCCGGCCGGCACCCCCGAGCGTTCGACCGATCGAGGGATCCGGAGAAGTGCAGAAAGCCACGTTCGCCGCCGGCTGCTTCTGGGGCGTGGAGGCCGCGTTCCGAGAGGTCGAGGGGGTCGTTGAGACGCGCGTCGGCTACACCGGCGGCCGTACCGCCGATCCGACCTACGACCGCGTCTGCAGCCACACCACCGGCCACGCCGAGGCGGTCGAGGTCTCGTTTGACCCGCGACGGGTCAGCTACGAGCAGCTGTTGGCGACGTTCTGGAGGATCCACGATCCGACCACACGCAACCGCCAGGGGTGGGACGTCGGCGACCAGTACCGCTCGGCGATCTTCGTCCACGACGCGGAGCAGGCGGCGGCCGCCACCACCTCGCTCGAGCACGAGCAGCCGCGCGTTCGCAGGCCGATCGTGACGGAGGTCACCCCAGCGGGCGAGTTCTACCCCGCCGAGGAATACCACCAGCGCTACCTCGAGAAGCACGGCCGCGTCTCGTGCGCGACCACGCTGCGCGCTCAGCCGAGCTCGAGATAGGGCTCGAGCAGAACGCGCAGCTGCATCCGTCCGCGGTGCAGCCTGCTCTTGAAGGCCGCCTGGCGGACGCCGACGATCGCCGCCGCCTCGTCGGTCGAGAGGCCCTCGATGTCGCGGAGGATCACCGCCGTCCGCCACTGCGGGGGAATCTCCGCGAGCGCACGGTCAAGCGCAGCGGTGAAGTCGCGTTCGAGGAGCTGGTGCTGGGGGCCCAGCCGGGGAGCCGCGGGAACCCGGGACATCGCCTCCTCATCGCCCGAGCGCAAGCGCTCGTAGACCGGCTCCCGCCGGTCCAGTCGACGCTGGGCCTCGTTGAATGCGATCCGGTACAGCCAGGTCGAAAGCTGCGCGCGTCCCTCGAAGCGCGCGAGCCCGCGCCAGGCGCGGAGGAACACCTCCTGCGCGACGTCCTCGGCTTCGTCGGGCCTCAGACCGAAGCGGCGTAGCGCGCCGTACACGCGCTCGGCATGCGTCTCCACCAGCTGTCCGAAGGCGGCCTCGTCACCGGCCTGCGCTCGCCGGATGAGCTCAAACTCATCCATCGGCACGACTCCGCGCGGGACAGGGACTCAGTGCCCGCCGTGCTCGCGGAGCCTGGCGCGCACGGCGGAAGGGATGTCTGGCATCTCGTCGCGAGTCGACGCCGGCGCCGTGTGCTTGATCAGCGCGAGCATCCTCCGCAGCGCTCCCAGCACCCCGCGGCACTCCGGACACTCGCGGAGGTGTCGCTCGAGACGCGCCGTGCGCCGGCGCGGAAGCTCGCCGTCGAGGAACGCGGACATCCGCCGGGGCGTCCAGCGGTGGTCGCGGCGAAACCGCATCCGGTCGAAGATGCTTGCCATCGGCCTTTTGACCCTCCTTGGTCGTGAGGCGGTTCAGCTGCCGGGCGGGGGCCATCACGATCACCTCGAAGACTGAGCGTCCGGCCACGGCCGCTTCTTACGCACATTGCCCGACGTAAGAACCGCCTCGGCTCGGTCGCACACCAGACGAAGTCGCCGGGACCGGCCCGTGTGCGACGGGCTTCCCAGCCAGCCGTTTCCAATCGACCAGGAGCAGCCCCATGCCCAAGCTTGCGCCCAACGACCTGTTTCCCGCGATCGCCGTCAACCCAGTCGACGCCGAGCGGTTCGAGCTGCCCGAGGCCCTCGGCGGACACTTCGGGGTGATCCTCTTCTACCGCGGCTCGTGGTGCCCCTACTGCAACGCGCAGCTGCGGGCTTTTCAGCGCTCACTCGACAAACTCGCGGAGCTCGACGTCGAGCTCGTCGCGCTGTCCGTCGACGATGAGGCCACGAGCCGCGAACTGATCGCCAAACACGGGCTCGAGTTCCCGGTCGGTCACAGCGCCGACGCGCGTGCCATCTCCGAAGCGACCGGCGCGTTCGTCAACGACGAGCCCCTGTACCTCCAGTCGACCGGGTTCCTGATCGCCCCGGACGGCCGCGTGATCGTCAGCGTCTATTCGAGCGGCGCGATCGGACGCCTCGTCCCGGACGACGTCGCCGGGTTGATCGGTTACGTTCGTCAGCAGGCCGCCGCCTGATCGACCTTATGGGCTGCTCCACGCCGACCCAGTTGGGCCGTCACGCCGGAGGACTCTGAACCGCGTCCAGCAGCCCGGCGAAGTCCTCGCTACACGGACCGCAGGCGCGCAGATGCGCCGCCACGCCGGGTAGGCGCCGCTCGGCGTCGGCGTCGGTGGCGACCAGATCCACGTACACGTGGAGCAGCCGCGTCGCCTCCTCACAGCCGACGTCAAGCGGATCGGTGTTAAGGAACTGCCGGAGCTGTGAGTAGCCGTCGTTCATGAGCATCTAGAGCGTTTCATACCCGTTTGCGGCCAACGCGCGGCGCAACTTACTCCGGGCGTCAAACAATGCCTTGTAGATCGCGTTGCGGTTGGAGTCGAGTTCGAGCACGAGCGCGTCGAGCGGGACGCCGTTCAGGACGAGTGCCACGAACAGTCGCCGCTGGTGAGGAGTGAGTTCCTCGTCGATCGCGCGGCGCAGCGCCGCGACCAGTTCCTTCCACTCGGCCTGCCGCTCCGGTCCGAGGCCGAGGCACGTAGGGAGGCGCTCCCAGTCCTCTTCGAAGATCGGAGCGGTCCGGTGACGCCAGTAGTGGCGGCCAAGCGCGTTCGAGACCTCGAGCACGACGAAACGGTAGGCCCACGTGGTGAAGCGGCTATCGCCGCGGAACTGCTCGAGCTTTCGCGTGATGGCCATCAGCGCGTCCGCCGACGCTTGATGGGCGAGGTCGTCGAGTTCGGGTCCCACGATTCCGCTGCGCCCGCTGCGACGTCGGAGCTCCCGCTGGGCCACGCGGAGGAGCAGGGCGTGCAGGCGCTCCACTGCCGCATCGCGCTCCGCGCCGGTGGCGGTGAGCCCACGGATCCAGCCCGCCGACTCTGAATCACGCTCCGCAGGTGGTTTCTGTCCCGACCTCACCTGATCGGTGAACCCCATCGACTTCCGATGCTACCGGCCTGAATCGCCGCCGCCGATAAGCCGGTCGTATATTCATGGACAGCGAACGGAGGCCGCCGTGGGCATCGATCGGACGGTGATCTCCCTGATCCGGCGCCGGCGCTCCGCCACGATCCGCCGGGCTGCGACCTCTCTGAGATTGCCAGACCTCGGGAGCGCACCCGAGCTGCTCGCAGTCCACCCGTGGCTGAACACACCGGGCGGTGAGCCGCTCACGATCGCCGGCGTCAGCGGTGGCGTCGCGCTGATCGAATTCTGGACCTTCGCGTGCGGCAACTGCGTGCGCACGCTGCCTTTCCTGCGGACGATGGAGCGGCGGTATCGAACCGGACTGACGGTGATCGGTGTCCACACGCCAGAGCTCCCGTTCGAGCGGCCGTCGAGAAACGTCGCGCGCGCGGTGCGCGACCGCGGGCTCGTGTTCCCCGTCGGTTTGGACAACGAGTACGCGGCGTGGGACGCCTACGGCAACCGGTACTGGCCCTCGTTGTACGTGGTGGACGCGGACGGGCGGATCCGTCACGTCCAGATTGGAGAGGGCCGCTACGGCCGCACCGAAGCGGCCATCCGCACGTTGCTCGCCGAGAGGTCCGGTCCTCACGACGAGGAAGCCTGAGTCGGCGCCGCCGCGCGGCACCCCGGTTCTCTGAACCCGCCGGGCGTGCACCCCGCTCTCAGCATCCTCTCATGTTCAGCGAGCTACTACCCACCCGTGACAACCACCGTCCTCGAGGTCGAAGCCGGCGCTGAGGACGCCGCGGTCCGCGCCCGTGATCACCTGCTCTCGCTCCAACACGCGGAGGGGTGGTGGAAGGGTGAGCTCGAGACGAACGTGACGATGGACGCCGAGGATCTCCTGTTGCGGGAGTTCCTCGGAATCCGCGACCCGGACGCAACGGAGCGCTCGGCGGCGTGGATCCGTTCGCAGCAGAATGCCGACGGCTCGTGGAGCAAGTTCCGCGGCGGCCCCGGTGACCTCTCCACGACGCTCGAGGCCTACGTGGCGCTGCGCCTGGCTGCCGACGATCCCGAGGCCGAGCACATGCGTAATGCCGCGGCGTTCGCGCGCGCGGCCGGCGGCCTCCAGCGCGCGCGGGTGTTCACGCACATCTGGCTTGCGCTGTTCGGGGCATGGCCGTGGGAGCAGGTGCCGGCGCTCCCGGCCGAGCTGATGCTGCTGCCCTCGTGGGTGCCGCTGAACCCGTACGACTTCGCGTGCTGGGCGCGCCAGACGGTGGTCGCGCTGAGCGTGGTCCTGTCGTACCGCCCGCAGCGGCCGCTGGCTTTCACGATCGACGAGCTGCACGGACCCGGGGACTGGTCGCCGCCACGGGCCGGTTCCGCCACGGGCCGCGCGCTGGTCGCACTCGACCGGATCCTGCACCTCTACCAGCGTCGCCCCGTGCGCCGCGTGCGCGAGCTGTCGCTGGCGCGCGCCGAGCGCTGGATCGTCGACCGCCAGGAGGCGGATGGCTCGTGGGGCGGGATCCAGCCGCCCTGGGTGTACTCGCTGATCGCGCTGCACCTGCGGGGCTATGCGCTCGATCACCCCGTGATCCGAAACGGACTCGAGGGGCTCGAGTCGTTCACGATCGAAGAGCAGGGGGTGCGGCGGCTCGAGGCCTGTCAGTCGCCGGTCTGGGACACGGCGCTTGCCATCCTCGCGCTCCTCGACGCCGGCGTCGACGCCGATGACCCCGCCGTCGTCCGGGCCGCCGATTGGCTGATCGACGAGCAGATCCTCGCCCGCGGCGACTGGGCCATCAAGCGGCCACGGCTCGACCCTGGCGGCTGGGCGTTCGAGTTCGCAAACGCCAACTACCCGGACATCGACGACACCGCGGAGGTCGTGCTCGCACTACGCCGAGTGGAGCACCCGGACGCCGAGCGCCTCGAGCGGGCGATCGAACGCGGAGCCCGTTGGGCGGAGGGGATGCAGAGCTCGGACGGGGGCTGGGGCGCGTTCGACGCCGACAACCGTCGCTCGATCGTGCGGGACATCCCGTTCTGCGACTTCGGCGAGGTGATCGACCCGCCCAGCGCCGACGTGACGGCCCACGTGATCGAGATGCTTGCGGCGCTCGGGCGCTCGAATCCGCGCGGCCTCGAGTGGCTGCTTGCCGCGCAGGAGGACGACGGGTCGTGGTTCGGGCGGTGGGGCGTCAACCACGTGTACGGAACCGGCGCCGCGGTTCCGGCGCTGGTCGCCGCCGGCGTCCCCGTCGGCGACGAGCGGATTCGACGCGCAGTCAGATGGCTCGAGCGTCACCAGAACCCTGACGGGGGCTGGGGCGAGGACTGCCGCTCCTACGACGACCCCGCCTGGATCGGGCGCGGCGAGAGCACGGCGTCGCAGACGGCGTGGGCGCTGCTGGCACTCGACGCCGCGGGGGAGCGCTCCGCCGCGCTGCATCGCGGCGTCGACTGGCTCGTCGGTGCCCAGCGGCCGGACGGGACCTGGGACGAGCCGCTGTTCACAGGCACCGGCTTTCCGTCCGACTTCTACATCAACTACCACCTGTACCGGCTCGTGTTCCCTCTGATGGCCCTCGGAAGGTGTGCGCGGTGAGCGTGCGCAGCACCGATCCGACGGCCGTTGCGGTCACCGAGCCGCGGCCTGACGTGGCCGGGATGCCGACCCGCGAGGCCGTCATGCTCAAGGCCCGGGACGAGAACTTCCCGGTCGCCCTGTGGTTGCTCGGGCCGCGCACCCGACGGCACTTCCTGGCGATCTACGGGTTTGCCCGGCTGGTCGACGACATCGGGGACGAGGCGACCGGCGACAGGCTCGCGCTGCTCGACCAGGTCGAGCGCGAGCTCGACGCGCCCGAGCATCCCGTGATGCGCACGCTCGCCACGACCGCTGGCCAGTGCGCGCTGCCCCGCGAGCCGTTTTTGCGGCTGATCGACGCCAACCGCCGCGACCAGCTGATCACGAGCTACGAGAGCTTCGATGAGCTACTGGACTACTGCCGGTATTCCGCCAACCCGGTCGGGGAGCTCGTCCTGCACGTGCTCGGCGTCGCGACCCCCGAGCGGATCGCGCTCTCGGACAGGATCTGCTCGGCGTTGCAGGTGATCGAGCACCTCCAGGACGTCGACGAGGACCGCGCGCGCGGCCGCGTGTACATCGGGCGCTTCGACGGCGCCGCCCACGCTCGGGCGCTGCTGGAGGAAGGCGCTCCGTTGGTGCGCACGCTGCGGGGCCGCGCGAGGCTCGCCGTAGCCGGCTTCCTCGCCGGGGGGAGGGTCGCGCTCGCCGAGCTCGAGGGCCGCGGGCGGAGCTTCATTCCCGCCTACCTCCGGGCGGTGGCGGGACGATGACCGCGACCCGGCCGATGACGATTCCGGCGGTCGAGGTCGAGCTCGCCTACCGGGCGTGCGAGGACATCACCCGGCGCGAGGCGGCGAACTTCTTCTACGGCATCAGGCTCCTGCCGCGCGAGAAGCGCCAGGCAATGAGCGCGGTGTACGCGTTCGCGCGGCGAATCGATGACATCGGGGACGGCGCGGCCAAGGCGGCCGCGAAGCTCGCCGCGCTCGACGCGGAGCGTTCGGTCCTCGCCGCGATCGCGGAGGGGACGATCGACGGATCCTCGGGCGACCCGGTGGCGGTCGCGCTATCCGACGCGTGTCCGCGCTTCGACCTGCCGCTGGAGGCGCTCGAGCTCTTGATCGAGGGGGTCGAGCTGGACGTGCGCGGGACCCGCTATGAGACGTTCGACGAGCTCGTCGTGTACTGCCGCGACGTGGCCGGATCGATCGGCCGGCTGTGCCTGGCGATCTTCACCGACGGCAACGGCAACGGCCACGCCGGCCTGGCCGACGACCTCGGCGTGGCGATGCAGCTGACCAACATCCTGCGCGATGTGCGCGAGGACTATGAGAACGGCCGGGTCTACCTCCCTGCCGAGGACCTGCGCCGGTTCGGCTGCTCGGGGCCGCCTGAGATCAGCGCCGAGCTGATCCGCTTCGAGTCGTTGCGGGCGCGCGAGTGGTTCGACCGAGGACTGGGCCTTGTGGACGTGCTCGACGCGCGCAGCGCCTCCTGCGTGCTGGCGATGACGGGCATCTACCGGCGCATCCTCGAGCGGATCGCGCGGGAGCCGAGCGAGATCCTGGAGCGGCGGATCTCGCTCCCGGCCTGGGAGAAGGCGTGGCTTGCGGCGCGCAGCCTTGCGGGGGTGCGGACGTGAAGCGGGTCGTCGTGATCGGCGGCGGGCTCGCCGGAATCGCCGCGGCGCTCGACTGCGCGCGCCAGGGCGCGTCGGTCACGCTGCTGGAGTCACGAGGGCGCCTCGGTGGCGCCGCCTATTCGTTCGTCCGCGACGGGCTCATCGCCGACAACGGCCAGCACGTGTTCCTGCGGTGCTGCACCGCGTACCGTGAGCTGCTCGGCGAGATCGGCGCGACCGAGCTGGTGACGCTTCAGCGACGGCTCGAGATCCCGGTGCTCGCGCCGGGCGGCAAGCGGGCGTGGCTTCGCCGCTCCGGCCTCCCCGCGCCGCTGCACCTGGCCGGGGCGCTGATGCGCTACGGGTTCCTCGACCTGCGCCAGCGCGCCTCACTAGCGAAGGCGATGCTGGCGCTGCGCGAGATCGATCCCGACGACCCGGCCGTCGATGCCCGCTCATTCGGCGCCTGGCTCGCCGAGCACGGCCAGGACGAGGATTCGGTCGAGGCGATCTGGGACCTGATCGCGCGCCCCACGCTCAACCTGCCGGCGGGCGAGGCCTCGCTCGCCCAGGCGGCGTACGTCTTCCAGGAGGGCCTGCTGCGTGATCCCGCCGCCGGCGACGTCGGTTACGCCCGAGTCCCACTCGGGGAGATCCACGACGTGGCGGCGCGACGCGCGCTGGCGAGCGCGGGCGCCGAGGTCCGCCTGCGCACCGGCGCGGCGGCGATCGTCCAAGAGGACGGCGACTTCCACGTCGAGATCAGCGGCGCGCCGACGCTCACGGCCGACGCGGTGATCGTCGCGGTCCCCCACCACCGCGCCACACGGCTGCTACCCCCAGCCAGCGGCGTCAACTGCGGACGGCTGGTCGGCCTCGGGACCTCGCCGATCGTCAACCTGCACGTGGTCTACGACCGGCGCGTACTCGAGCTGCCATTCGCGGCGGGCGTCCGCACGCCGGTGCAGTGGCTGTTCGACCGGACGCGCGGAGCCGGGCTCGAGCACGGCCAGTACCTGGCGGTCTCGCTGTCGGCCGCCGACGCCGAGCTCGACATGACCGGCGAGGAGCTGCGCTCGCGCTTCGTGCCGGCCCTCGCCGAGCTCCTGCCGGCCGCGCGCGGCGCGCGCGTGGAGAACTTCTTCGTCACGCGCGAGCACGCCGCCACGTTCCGCGCCGCCCCGGGCGCGCGGGCGCTGCGCCCCGGCCCTCGGACGGCGATCCCGGGCCTGGTGCTCGCGGGGACCTGGACCGACACCGGCTGGCCGGCGACGATGGAGGGCGCGGTTCGGAGCGGCCGGCGGGCGGCGCGCGAGGCGATGGCAAAGGTCGTGCGCAAGGACATCCCCAGGGCGGCGGTGGCTGCGTGAGCGAGCTGACCGTGCTCGCCCCGCTGTCGGTCGAGGCGCGCGCCGTGCGTGCGGGCGCCGCCTGGGCGGACGTCCACCGAATCGGGATGGGCCCCCGCCGAGCAGCGCGCGGCGCGCGCGTCGCCGAGGACGCCGACAAGGTCCTGATCGCCGGTTTCTGCGGCGCGCTCGACCCGGAGCTCGAGCCCGGTGACGTGGTCCTCGGGAGCGAGCTCCGCGGCCCCACCGGTACCACCCCGCTCCCTGATCCCAGCGTGCTCGCCGGGGTCCTGCGCCGCGGCGGGCTCCGGGTGAGGGTGGGTCCGATCGCCTCGAGCCAACGTCTCGTGGTGCGTGAACGCCGCCGTGCGCTGCAGCGCACCGGCGCGCTGGCGGTCGACATGGAGTCGGCGTGGCTGGCGTCGGCCACGCACGCGCAGCCGTTGGTGACGCTCCGAGTCGTGGTCGACACCCACCGCAACGAGCTGCACCGGCCGCTGCGCACGCTGGCGGGTGCGGCGGCCGCGTACCGCTCGCTGCGTCGCGCGTGCGCCCTGGCCGAGGACTGGGCGCGCGCGCTTGGCCCGCGCGAGGTCGTACTCGCGGCTCCGCGCGCTTCGTGCGCTGGAGTCGTCCGGGCGGTCGAGGTCGTAGAGCGCGCACTCGAGGCGCGCGGCGCGCCGATCTACGTGCGAAAGCAGATCGTCCATAACGCTCACGTGGTCGCCGACCTCGAGCAGCGCGGTGCGATCTTCGTCGAGGAGGTCGACGAGGTTCCGTCCGGCTCGACCGTGATCTTCTCGGCCCACGGCGTCTCCCCCGCGGTCCGCGCCGCCGCCGCCGAGCGCGACCTCGACGTGATCGACGCAACGTGCCCGTTGGTCGCCAAGGTCCACGCCGAGGCGCGTCGCTTCGCCGATTCGGGCTTCGACATCGTGCTGGTCGGACACGAGGGCCACGAGGAGGTCGACGGCACCGTCGGCGAAGCGCCCGCCCGCACGCATGTGATCGCCGATGCAGATGAGGTCGACAGCTTGGAGGTCGACGACCCCGGCCGCGTCGCCTATCTGACCCAGACCACGCTCGCGATCGACGAGACCGCCGGGGTCGTCGACGCGCTCCGGGAGCGCTTCCCCGCGCTTGCCGGACCGGCGTCCAGCGACATCTGCTACGCCACCCAGAACCGCCAGGACGCGGTGCGCTCGCTCGCGGCCGACTGCGACGTGGTCCTGGTCGTCGGCTCCGGCAACTCGTCCAACTCGCGCCGCCTGGTGGAGGTCGCAGAGCGGGCAGGCAGCCGCGCGGCGCTGGTGGAGGACGGGACCGAGATCCCGCCTGAGCTGTTGATCGGCTGCGAGCGCGTCGGCCTGACGGCGGGCGCCTCGGCCCCCGAGACCTTGGTGGAGGGCGTCGTGAGCGCCCTGGACGGCCTCGGCGGCGTCACCGTCAGCGAGCGCACGGTGGCGCGTGAGGACATCCACTTCAAGCTTCCCCGCGACGTCCGACCCCAGAGGTGATTCCGTGAGCGTCCCGATCCGACAGTCCGTCCGCATAGCCGGCTACTTGGCAAAGCAGAAGCTCCGCCGTCGCGACAAATTCCCTCTGCTGGTCGAACTGGAGCCGCTGTTCCAGTGCAATCTGGCGTGCTCGTTCTGCGGCAAGATCCAGCATCCGGAGCACATCCTCAAGCAACGGATGCCGGTCGATCAGGCCTTGGCGGCGATCGAGGAGTGCGGGGCGCCGATGGTTTCGATCGCCGGTGGCGAACCCCTCGTCCACCCCGAGGTGCACGTGATTGCGTCCGAACTGATCAGGCGCAAGAAGTTCGTCTTCCTCTGCACTAACGCGATTCTGCTGAAGAAGAAGCTGGAGAACTTCAGGCCCTCGCCGTACTTCACGTGGGTCGTCCACCTCGACGGGATGCGCGAGCGCCACGACCAGTTCGTCGAGCGCGAGGGGATTTTCGACAAGGCGGTCGAGGCGATCGCGGAGGCGAAGGCCCGTGGCTTCCGCGTCGCGACGAACACGACGTTCCTGACCACCGACACACCCGAGACCGTGCGCGAGGTGCTCGACTACCTCAACGACGAGCTCGAGGTCGACGCGATGAGATCTCGCCCGCCTACGCGTACGAGAAGGCGCCCGACCAGGATCACTTCCTCGGCGTGACGCAGACCCGCGAGCTGTTCTCGGCCGCGTTCGCGGACGGGCGGCGCAAGAAGCTGGAGGCTCAACCACACGCCTCTGTTCCTCGACTTCCTCGAGGGAAAGGTCGACTTCGAGTGCACGCCGTGGGGAATCCCGAGCTACTCGATCTTCGGCTGGCAGCGGCCCTGCTACCTGATGAGCGACGGCTACGCGAAGACCTACAAGGAGCTGATCGAGACGACCGACTGGTCGAAGTACGGCCGCGGCAACGACGAGCGCTGCGCTAACTGCATGGCGCACTGCGGGTATGAGCCGACGGCGGTGCTGGCCACGTACCCGCTCGCTGAAGCAGTCACTGCGCGCAGTCGTGCAAAGCTAATGAGGTGCGTGTTCTCGTCGTAGAGGACGAGGCGAAGCTCGCCTCGCTGCTTCGCCAGGGGCTGCGGCGTGAGGGCATGGGCGTGGATGTGGTGAGTTCCGGGGAGGAGGCGGTGACGCGCGCGACCGCCACCAATTACGACGTGATCCTGCTGGACGTGATGCTGCCGGGCCACGACGGCTTCGAAGTGTGCCGCCGCCTGCGCGCCTACGAGGTGTGGTCGCCCACGCTGATGCTGACCGCGCTCGACGACGTTCACGACCGGATCCGCGGGCTCGACAGCGGCGCCGACGACTACCTCGCCAAGCCGTTCTCGTTCGACGAGCTGCTGGCGCGGATGCGAGCGCTGATGCGCCGCGGGGCGCCGCCCCGTCCGGCGCTGCTGACGGTCGGCGAGCTACGGCTCGACCCGGCCGCGCGCCGGGTGTGGCGCGCGAGACGACGAACTGCCGCTGACGCCCCGCGAGTTCGCGATGCTCGAGTTGTTCATGCGGCGTCCAGGCGAGGTGCTCACGCGGTTCGAGCTGCTCGAGCACGTGTGGGATCGAGAGCTATGAGAATCGCTCGAACGTGATCGAGGTCTACGTCGGCTACCTGCGTGACAAGCTCGACCGCGAAGCGATCGAGACGGTGCGCGGCGTCGGCTACCGCCTGCGGACATGAGCTCCTCGACCCGGAACGTCATCGACGGGGCCGAGCCCGAGCTGAGCCGGGAGGACTGGGCTCGAACCGGGGACCGCGACTGCGACGCGGTCCCCGAGCCGCCGCGGCGAACCCGCTGGCTGCGCCGCCTACCGTTCCGGATGCGGCTGACGCTGAGCTTCGCGGTCGTGATCATCGTCCTGTTCGGCGGCCTCGCGCTGCTCTTGCAGACCCAGTTCGCGGCGAGCCTCGATCAGGGGATCAACCGCTCGCTGAAGACGCACGCCGCGGACCTGACGACCTTCATCCACGGCAGCAACCAGCTCCCGCAGCTGCCGGAGAGCGGCGGAACGTTTGCCCAGATCATCGACCCGCAGACGCACCAGGTCCTCGCGGCGACCCTCGGGCACGACGAGTCGCTTCTGAGCCCCGCGCAGATCCGACAGCGCCACGACGCGGACGCTTCTGTTCGATCACGGCGGCAACGCGCGCCTGTTCGCGAAGCCGGTCGCGCGGCCAGGTGCTGGTCGTCGGCTCATCCCTCGCCGAGCGGAACCACGCGCTGACCACGCTCACAGAGCTGTTGTTCATCGGCGGGCCGGCGATGCTCATCCTGACCTGCCTGGCCGGCTACGTCCTCGCCGAGCGGGCGCTCGCCCCGGTGGAGACGATGAGCGCGCGGGCAGCGCGGATCTCGGGCGCCCCACAAGGCGAGCGTCTGCCGGTCCCCGAGGCCAACGACGAGCTGCGGCGCCTCGGAGAGACGCTCAACGAGATGCTGAGTCGACTCGAGGACGCGCTGGCGCGCGAGCGCGCGCTGGTCGCGGACGCCGGCCACGAGCTGCGCACGCCGCTGTCGATCCTGAAGCTCGAGCTCGAGCTGGCGCTGGCCTCGGACATCTCACGGGAGGAGCTCCAGATGCGGGTCCGCTCGGCGGCGGAGGAGGTCGACCGGCTGGCGAAACTCGCCCAGGATCTGCTGGTGATCGCTCGCGCCGAGCTCGGGCGGCTGCCGCTCGAGAAGCGTCGCGTCGAGGTACGCGAGGTGCTGGGTGCGGTCGCCGAGCGGTTCGCGGCGCCGTCGGCGGGCACCGGTCGACCGTTGGCCATCGAGGAGTCGGACGGGTTGACCCTCGATGCCGACCCCACGCGACTCGAGCAAGCTCTGACGAACATGGTCTCGAACGCGCTGCGACACGGGGACGGCGCGGTGATCATGCGCGCCAGGCGTCGCGGCGGGGTCGTCGAGCTCCACGTGCTCGACGACGGGCGCGGGTTCGAGCCGAGCTTTCTTCCCCGTGCGTTCGAGCGCTTCTCACGCGCGGACCCGGCCCGGTCTGGGGGCGGCGCGGGTCTCGGCCTGTCGATCGTGCAGGTGATCGCCGAGGCGCACGGGGGGCATGCGTACGCGGCGAACCGCGAGCCAGGCGGCGCGGACGTGTGGCTGTCGCTCCCCAGCGCTTAGACCCCGACGGGAATGGGGCTCAGACGTGCTGTGGTGCGGTCCACTCTGCCTTGTGGACGCGCTTGACCGCCTGATACTCGGCCAGGGCTTCGCGTGAGTCGACGTCGCCGAGCGTGGGGTGCCACGGCACCAGCTCGGCCGCGACCGCCACGTCGAAACGCTTCGCGAGCACCGAGCCGAGCGCCTTGATCTTCATCTCGCCGAACCCGGGGAGCCCGGCGAGATTGCTGCGGAGCTCATCGGCATCGGCGGCGTCGGCCCACACCCGCCGCGCGTCGCCGCCGTACTGGTCGCGGACGTGGACCACCAGTTCATGGACTCGCGCGGCCATCGCGCCCGGGAACCGGTGCACGGCCGGCTTCTCTCGGAAGACCGCGTCGAGGTCGGCGGCGATCAGCGCGTCGACGTCCAGGGAGCCGACGCGCTGCTTGATCACCAGCGGCCCCGAGAACGCCTTCTGGACCGGAACCTGCTGGTCGAGCGCGAATCCGATCAACAGCGCCAGCGGATCTGAGGCGATCAGCTCATTCGCCTCGTCGGAGTCGGTGAAATGGAGCCGATCGGGCATAGGCCGAATCGTATCCGCATGCGCCGGTGAGCCCTAGCAGCCCTGCTCCTCGGCGCACTCGACCGAGAGCCCGTCCTTGAGCGTCAACAGCAGTGACCGCAGCTGCTCACGCTGCGCGCCATCGAGCCCGGCGAACAGCTCGTTCTCCGCCTCGCATTGCGCGCGAGCCGCGGCGTCAAGTCGGCGCTCACCTCGTGCCGTCAGGGTGACGAGGTGGCGGCGGCGATCGAGCGGATCGCGCCGCCGCGAGAGCAGCCCGGCGGCCTCGAGCGGGTTGAGCAGCGTGACCAGGACGCTCGGGTCCGTGCCCATCTCCTGCCCCAGCTCCCGCTGCCCCATCGGACCGCGGTCGTGGAGCAGCCCCAGGAGCTGGAACTGCCGCGGAGAGAGCCCGTGGCGGACGTGAGCGTCGCGCAGGCGACGCATCGCGAGGTGGCCGAGCAGCGCCAGCAGCAGCCCCGGGCTCGAGCGGCGCTCATCGAGCAGGCCGCCGGGAGCCCCGAGCGCCTCGGTTGTCTCAGGAAAAGCCACGTGCGGAATATATCGGCGGCTCCAGACGATCAATGAGACTCAACGATCGAGCGAGCTGTAGCATTTAGGGTCCCGGTCCAGCCCACGCCCGACGCCACAGGAGGAGCAATGAAAATCGGTCGCCTGCTGCTACGCCTCACGGTCGGCAGCCTCTTCATCGGACACGGCACGCAGAAGCTCTACGGATGGTTTGGAGGGCCGGGTCTCGAAGCGATCTCGCAGGGATTCGAGTCGATGGGGATGCGCCCGGGACGACGCAACGCGCTGGCCGCCGGGACCGCCGAAACCGCCGGAGGCACCGCGCTGGTGCTCGGATTCGCCACACCGCTGGCGGCGTCCGCCCTCACCTCGACGATGCTCACGGCGATTAACCGCGTTCACCTCAAGAACGGCCCGTGGGCGGCCAACGGCGGCTACGAGTACAACCTCGTGATGATCGCCGCGGTCCTCGCGCTAACCGAGGTGGGTCCGGGCGAGCTGTCGCTGGACCATGCCCTGGGCACGGAACGCAGCGGACCCGGCTGGGCGCTCGCGGCCGGCGTGGCCGGCGTGGCCGGCGCCGTTGGGGCCCACCTGCTCGCCGAGGCCACTCCCCCCAGCCAGCCCGACGAGGCGCAGGCACCCGCCCCGAGCGACGAGGCGGCCGAGAGCCCCCAGCCCCAGGCCGAGCACGCGGCCTAGGGCTTCTAACCGGCGCGGTATCGCCCCTCCGCGACGACGACCGCCATCCCTCCGACCTCGACCGACGTGATCCGGTCACCGTCGCCCGTGGCGGTGGCGTACAGCACCGACGGGCGCCCGATCTCGGCCCCCTGGCTGATCTCGATCTGCTCGCCGAACTCGACCTCCCCGTACCGCGCGAGATGCACCGCCAGCGGGCCGGCGGCAGAGCCGGTCGCCGCGTCCTCCGGGACACCCGCGGCCGGGTAGAACATCCGCGTCTTCCACCTTCGACCGCTGCCGGCAAAGCAGTTCGTGCCGACGTTCAGCTCGTCTAGCACCGCCATGTCGGGGACGAGCGCGGATACGGCCTCCGCGCTCGGCAGCCTGACGTAGACGTGCTCGGGCCCGTTGCGGTACAGCTCGACCGGCAGCAGCGACGACTCGACCCCGAGCGCGGCGAGCAATTCCGCCTCGCGGGCGAACGGCTCCCAGGTCGGGATCGGCTGGCGCATCCGCCCGAACGCGATCCGGTCGCCGTCACGCTCGAGCTCGACCGGCACCGGACCGGCGCCGGTCTCGAGCGTCACCGCCTTGGCGCCAATGGCGCGGCCGGTCACGAACGCCGTCCCGAGCACGGGATGGCCGGCGAACGGCAGCTCGTTGCTCGGGGTGAAGATCCGCATTCGCACGTCGCCCCCGTCACGGGGCGGGAGCAGGAACACCGTCTCGGCGAACTTCAGCTCGCGTGCCAGGCGCTGCATCTGCTCGGAGTCGAACGGCCGGCCGTCCAGGAACACCCCGAGCTGGTTGCCCTGGAGCGGGGTCGACGTGAAGACGTCGACGACCAGATACGGATGCAGCTCGGCCGCTCCGTGCCAGTCGATTCCGTTTGGAATCACGCCAGCCATCGAACAAACTTTAGGCTCACCTGTCGAAATCCCGGGCCGAGCGGCGTCGTAGTAGACGAGGCCGCAAATTGTGCGGCGAAATCCCGTCAGGAGGACTCATGCCCCAGTACATGCTGTTGATCTACGGCCCGTCCGATCGCACTCCCACCCCGGAGGAGATGGCCGCCGACATGCCCCGGTGGAACTCCTATAGCGAGGCGCTCCAGGACGCCGGCATCATGCGGGCCGGAGATGCGCTTCATCCCGCCGACAGCGCGACCACGGTGCGCGTCCGCGACGGCGAAACCCAGGTCACCGACGGGCCCTTCGCCGAGACCAAGGAGACGCTCGGCGGTTATTACGTGATCGAGGTCCCGGACCTCGACACAGCGCTCAAGTACGCAGCGCGAATGCCCAACATCGCGTACGGCTCGGTCGAGGTGCGCCCGGTCGTCGATTTCAGTGCGGTGCCGGCGCCCGAGGAGCAGGCATCGACCACCGCATGAACGTGGCCGGCGAGCGGCGTCCCGGCCCTGAGGCGCGGGATGCCGCTCGCCCGGCTCGCGCCGCGTCCGATTCGTCGGTGATCGCCGAGCGGGCATTTCGTGAGGAGCGCCCCGCGGTGCTCGCCACGCTGATCCGCCAGCTCGGCGACTTTCAGCTCGCGGAGGACGCCGTGCAGGACGCGTTCGCCGCGGCCGTCGCGAGCTGGCCCCACGACGGCGTCCCGTCGAATCCGGGCGCGTGGATAACGGTCGCGGCGCGGCGCAAGGCGGTCGATCGCCTGCGCCGCGATCGCTCGATCGCAGACCGCGCGGAGCGGCTGGCCGCGCTCGCGCGGATCCACGCCCAGGAGCACCAGCCGGAGGCCGTCGAGAGCGCGGTCCAGGACGACCGGCTGCGCCTGATGTTCACCTGCTGCCATCCGGCGCTTGCGATGCCGACCCGGATCGCGCTGACTCTGCGAACGCTCGGCGGGCTGACAACCCCGGAGATCGCGCGGGCGTTCCTCGTGAGCGAGACGACGATGGCGCAGCGCCTGGTGCGGGCCAAGCGCAAGATCGCCGACGCTCACATCCCGTACCGGGTTCCCGCTGACGAAGAGCTGCCCGAGCGGATGCGTGGTGTGCTCACCGTCCTCTACCTGATCTTCAACGAAGGCTACGAGGCGTCCGCGGGAGACCGGCTCGTACGCGGCGAGCTGTGCAGCGAGGCGATCCGCCTCGCGCGCCTGGTGGCGAAGCTGATGCCGGACGAGGCCGAGGTATGCGGTCTGCTGGCCCTGATGCTGCTCCACGACGCGCGCCGCGCCGCGCGCGTCGACGAGCGCGGCCGCTACCTGGGGCTGGAGGACCAGGATCGATCGCTGTGGGACCAGGGCCGGATCCGCGAGGGGCTGCGCACGGTCGACCGAGCGCTGCGCATGGGCCGGCCTGGGCCGTACCAGATCCAGGCCGCGATCGCGGCCCTGCACGTGGATGCGCCGAGCTTTGCGGAGACCGACTGGACGCAGATCGCGGCGCTCTACCAGGCGCTCGCGGAGCTCGGTCACTCGCCGGTAGTCGAGCTGAACCGAGCGGTCGCGGTCGCGTTCGCGTACGGGCCCGAGCACGGGCTCGAGCTGCTGAGACCGCTGCTGGACGAGCCGAGCATGGAGAGCTATCAGCCCCTGCACGCGGCGCACGCCGAGCTGCTCCGCCGCGCCGGGGACCGGGCGCATGCCGTCGCCGCCTACGAACGGGCGATCGCGCTGAGCGGGAACGCGGTCGAGCGCGCCGAGCTCGAGCGCCGCCTGGCCAGCGTGGCGGGCTAGTCGCCGCCACGGGCCGACCCGTTGCTACTATTCTGCCTAGTAGTATTCTCACGGTATGGCCTCTCGCTCCGCTCAACGAAAGGACTCCGCGCGCGTCGCTCGGCTCGCGATCGTCGAGGCCGATCGGCGTGCGAGCACCACCCGCCGCCGTCTCCAGCGCCTACCTGACGTATCGAGAGCTGTTTACGATCCAGGCGATCTGCTCGTGTTGCGCCTCGAGCGCGGTGCTGTTCACGCTGCTGGCGGTGGTCAGCTCCGTGCGGGTCGTGTCACGGCGGCCCGAGGCGGGCGCCTCGCGACAGCGGACGCGGGATCCGCTGACCACGTCATAGCGCGCCGCCGTTGTGGCAGCGCGGGTAGCGCTAGTCGCCCTCGGCGAGCTTGCGCAGCTGGCGCCGCCGCGCGGGATCGAGCGTCGACAGGCTGCGAGCGAAGTGAGCAAGCGCCACGTCGCCGAACTCGTCGACGAGTCCGCGGACCTCGGCTCGCGCGCGACGCTCCTGGAATTGCTCGCGCGTGAGCCGCGGGGCATAGCTGTCGTGGCGGCCGTTCCGGGTGCGGTCGAGCAGGCCCTTGTCGGCCAGCCTCCGCATCACCGTCATGTAGGTCGTGTACGCGCGCGGCGGCTTCGCCTTGCGGTTCAGCGCCTCCATCACGAGCTTGACGGTCGTATCCCCCTGACGCCAGACCTCTTCCATGATCTCCGCCTCCAGCTCATGGAGAGCCGGCGGTGCTGCCGGGGCGCGCGATCGTGCCATGCGCCAGAGGATAGACCTCGACTCCGACGGGATCGAGCGATTTCAGGATGCGCGGTCGTGCACCCTGAAGCCCGCTCGCCGCGCCGCGATCGAGCCGCTGACCGACTCCAACCACCGGTCGACCTGCGACCGACCGTCGTAGACGATCAGGACCGTCCCGCCGATCGTCGTCGGCAGCACATCGTCGATCTCCGGAAAATCGTCCAGCAGCCGATCGTGGACCGTTCGCCAGTCGGCCGGCACATCCAAGCCCGGGACCGTGATCTGGCAGAGAAGGGGCATCGCTAGGGCTTTGACCCGCTGCCGGCCGGAGCGATTCGCACCGGACCGCCGCGCGACCGGCGCGAACCCCGGACCCGTCCGATGGCGCCGCGGGTCAGCACGCGGAAGGCCACGAGCGCGACGGTCGCCACGGCTTCGGCGATGATCGCGACGAGGATCTCGAGCCGGTAGCCGTGCTCCATGAAGCCGAACAGCGGCGTCTGCTCACTGACTTCCAGGGCGATCAGCGAAGTCACCGCCAGGCCGAGCCCGCCCAGCGCGGCAAGCGCGTCCGCCAGGCGCCTGAGTCGTCCCTCGTCGGCTCGGGCCGGGACCAGGAGATACAGGCCCAGGACCGTGGCACCGATGAAGTTCAGGAGGAACAGGGTCCCGATCGTGGGGATCACGCGGTAATCCGCCACGTAGTACTGCTGGATGTGGATCGCGCCGGTTGCAAGCAGCGCGAGCGCCGACACGAGGCGGGTGATTACGACCGCATAGCGCCGCGCGCGCGACCGCGCCGGCATGCGCTCGGGCTTCTCGTCTCCCGGGCGCGATGAGATGACATGCAGGTGCATGGGGTTCCTTTCAGCGAAGATGCTCGCGTCTCGCCTGTCCGGCGCCGACGCCTCGACGGCCGTACGATCTCTCGTAGTAACCGCCTCTGAGGAATTAGACGCTGCGAGCGGTCGAACCTTCCCGTTCGCCGAGCCCTCGCGGTCGCGCGTCCTGACCGCGCGGGCGCGGCCGTCCGCCTGCTCGAATCGCACCGCACCGGCGATTGCCAACCGGCTGCCGCCGATCGAGACGTGGTGGCGTTCCTGCATCACGCCATCTACTATACCTCGTAGTAGTTCCCTGCGGATGGATTTTTTGTTAGCCCTGCGGCGCTGGGCGGCCCCGCCGCCGGCTCGCCGTGAGCCACCCGGCGGCGAACACGAGCGCCGCTGGAATTAACGCCAGCACGACGACGCACGGCTGCACCGAGAGGAACGGGACCGCGAGCGACGCGGAGCCCGCGGCGACGCTTCCAGCCAGCACCGCGACCGCGGCAATCAGCCCCAGCGTCCCGACGGCGGCGACCACCACGAGCGCCGGGAAGCGCCAATTGGGGGCCTCGCCGAGGAGGTGGTCGATGCGCTCAGGATCGACGCCGGCCGGCTCGCCCGGGCGCGCGGCATCGGAGAAGTTCAGCATCGCCCGGGCCAGCGCGGCGCGGTTGCCTGGAGCTCCACTGATCGCGCCCTCGTCAGCGCTCAGCTCGGCGAGCGTCTCGTGCCTGCGGCCGAGATCGCGCAGGCCGGGCAGGAAGAACAACGCCCCCGCCAGGACTCGGCCGACCGCCAGCCGGAGCGGATCTCGCCGGCTGGCGTGATGGCGCTCGTGCGCGAGCACCGCCTCAAGCGATGACTCGTCGAGCATCGCGACCGCGCCGCTCGTCACGTAAACGCGGGGCCGCAGCAGACCCGCACAGAACGCCCGGGGGCGCTCGTCATCGATTACGAGCGCGTCGCTCTGCGGCTCGGGGGCGCAGGCCGCGAGCCTTCGCGCAAAGCGCCTCGACGCCGTCAGCTCGCGAATCGCACCGGCCAGCAGCCGGGCGACGACGACCAGACCGACTACCGCCAGCACCAGCACGACCACCCCGCCCGCGTCGGCCGTCGGATAACCCACGCGCTGGCCGAAGAGCGAGACGTGATGCGACACGTCCGGCGCCACCCGCCAGGTTTCGAGCAATCGCAGCATGACGAAGGCGCACGACGCCAAGCCAAGGACGCCGAGCGTCGCCGCCGCCCAGTACAGCCGCGTTGCCGCGCGTCCAGCGCGGAAGCGGGGCGGCGGGTGATTGCCCGACGAGCCCTCGACCGGCCGGCTGTCAGTCGTTGCCGACACCCCGACATAGAGCGTAGAGCACGGCTCGGGAAGCTTTCGCCGAGGGCGGCGTCGAGAGCAGTGACGTCCCCTACTAGCGACCGTCGTAGGTTTCCCTGATAGCCCATGAAGCTTAAGAAACCATCTCGCGCGCAGGCACGTCGACGTCTCGTCGACGCGGTCATCGATGGCTATGTGACCTGGCGCGAGGAGAGCCTCGCGCTCGACGGGGCCTACCGGCGCTGGAAGCACGCGCCGCGTCCCGAGCGGACGACCGCGTTCGAGGAGTACGTCTCGGCACTCGACCGTGAGGAGGAGGCTGCCGCCGAGTACCGGCGCCTGGTCGAAGAGGTCGGAGCCGTCAGCCGCTGGTGATGACCCGGGGCACGTGACGAAGGCTCGGAACCGCCCCCGCCCGGTACAGGGCGATGGCCAGCCAGGCCCCGAGCGCCAGCACCGCCATCACCACGATGCAGGGTCGTGAGGACAGGAAGGGAAGATTGAGGCTCGCCTGCGCCGAGGCGATGCCGGTGGTCTGCCAGACCACGATCACGAGGCTCGAGAGCGCCCCGAACGACCGCGTGATCATCTGCCGCGGTGCCCGCCAGCCGGCGGCCTGCCCCAGCAGCGAGTCGGCCCGCTCCGGCGAGATGCCCGCGATGCCCGGCGCCGAGCTCTCTTCGAACAGGAGCAGTGCCGATGCGAGCGCGGGAGCCCCACCCGCGCTGTCGCGTACCGCGGCGCGGTCGGCATGCAGCTCCGCCTCATCGCCGTAGCGCTCCCAGAGCGCACGCAGCGCGGGGGTGAAGAACAGCGCCTGGCTGAGGATTCGCCCGAACGCGAACCGGAGCGGGTCCCTCACGCGGCGATGGTGATGCTCGTGGGCGAGCACCGCTTCGAGCTCGGACGCAGTCAGCAGCTCGACGGTTCGCTGCGAGACATAGACCGTCGGCCGCAGATATCCGGCACAGAACGCCTGCGGCTGCGGATCGGCGATCACCTTGGCGGACCGGCTGCCCTTGAGCTCGCCGACGATCCGGAGCCCGGAGATGAACTGCCGATAGGCGGCACGCTGTCTGACGAAGGCAAGGAGGGCGACGCTCAGCGCGGCGGCCCCGAGGATCGCCACCGTCAGCAGCGCCCATTCGGGGCCGTTCAGTCTGGGGTAGGAGAGACGAACCCCGAAGACGGCGATTCCGGGGGCCGTGGCCGCGGCGCGATGCACCGAGGCGAGGGCCGACACGATTGCCGCCCCGGCGGTCCCGAGGCCGGCGATGCCGAGCACCACCGCCAGGGTGAAGACCCGGCCGGGGGCCGGCTGGCCCTCGCGGGTGTCACTTCCCGCGAGCAAGGCGTTGAAGCGCACGTCTGCGCTGTGGATCCAGCTGTGCCATCTGCCGCGCGATGTGCGCGAGCGCGAGGTCGCCGAACTGGTCGACCACCGATTCCACCTCGGCCTGTGCACGCAGCTCCGCGTACTGCTCGCGGGCGTACACCGGGGTGTAGAAGTCCGTCTTTCCGTCGCGCCGGCGTTCGAGCAGGCCCTTGGCGTCGAGCCTGGCCATGATCGTCATATAGGTCGTATAGGCCCGCTGTTTGGGGGCCTGTGCGTTGAGCGCCTCCATGACCTCCCGGACCGACGCCTCGCCTCGAGCCCATAGCTCGTCCATGACCTCGGTTTCGAGCTCGTGCAGCGGGGGCGGGGCGGGGTTTGCGGTCGGTGTGCTCATGGCAGCGTCTTACTATGGACGATAGTAGCAGGTCTCAGAGGAATGCGCGAGGCAAAGGCGAAGTCCTACACTTCGTAGTAGATTCTGCTACACTGCGTAGTAGATCGCTCGATGAGCCCTCCGCCAGTCGCCGCCATTTCGCATCTCACCGCCGGGCGCAGCCAGATCGGCACCTCGCTCAGCTTCCACCTGTTCTTCGCCGTGCTCGGCGTCGGGCTGCCGCTGATGATGCTCGTCGCGGAGGGTATGCATCTGCGCACCGGTGATCCGCGTGTGGCGTGCGCTGGCGCGCCGCTGGTCGAAGGTGTTCGCGGTCCTGTTCGCCGTCGGTGCGGCTTCGGGGACGATCATCAGCTTCGAGCTGGGGCTGCTGTTCCCGCGGTTCATGGCGTACGCCGGCGGGATCATCGGGCTGCCGTTCTCGCTCGAGGGGGCGGCGTTCTTCATCGAGGCGATCTTCGTCGGGATCTACCTGTACGGCTGGAACCGCCTGTCCCCGCGCGATGCACTGGCTGTCGGGGATCCCGATCGCGATCTCCGCGGTGGCGTCCGCGTTCTTCATCGTCACGGCCAACGCCTGGCAGAACGTCCCGCGCGGCTTCCAGATCGTGCACGGCCAGCGTGACGCACGTCGACCCGCTCGCCGCGATGTTCAACCCCGCCTGGGCGACCGAGACCTCCCACATGGTGTTCGGCGCGTACCTGGCGACCGCGTTCGGGGTCGCCAGCGTCTACGCGGTCGGCATGCTGCGTGGGCGCCGCGATTCCTACCACCGCAAGGCGATCGCGCTCGCGCTTTCGATGGCGGCGATCCTCGCGCCGCTCCAGGTCGGCGTCGGCGACCTGCTCGGCCGGACGGTGGCCGCCCACCAGCCGGCGACGCTGGCGGCGATCGAGGGCGTGACGCAGACCGAGCGCGGCGCCGGCCTGAACGTCGGCGGGATTCCCGCTGCCCGGCCACAACGGCGACGGTCCTGAACGTCAAGGTGCCGCACCTGCTCAGCCTGCTGGCGTTCGATAACCCGAACGCGCCCGTGCGCGGTCTGGACACCTTCCCCAAGGCCGATCGCACGCCGCTGGCGCCGTGCGTGCGACTCGCGTTCATCGGCATGGTCGGGATCGGCACCGGCCTGGTCGCGACTCGGCCTTTGGTACTGGCTGCGCCGCCGCCGCGGCAGCCCACGGGCCGGAGGACCGCCTGACCCTGATGGCGATCGCCGCGGCGGGCCCGCTGGCGTTCCTGGCCAACGAGCTCGGCTGGCTGGTCAGCGAGCTCGGGCGCCAGCCGTGGATCGTCTACGGAGTGTTTCGGACCTCGAGCGGGATCACCACCGCGCCCGGGCTCGGGCGCGACGTTCACCGCGTTCACGCTGCTCTACATCGGCCTGACCGCGCTGACGGTCTGGGCGCGTGCGGCGAATCGCCGCGCAAGCCGATCGAGGACCTGCCCGCCGGAGATGGCGGTGGCATGAGATGAGTCTCCCGGCCCTGATCGCGACGGTCCTCGCCTTCTCTCTGACGGCATACGCGGTCTTCGCCGGCGCCGACTTCGGCGCCGGGCATCCTCGACCTGTTCGCGGGCGACCACGAGGCCGATCGGGAGGCGATCGCCGCGACGATCGGGCCGGTCTGGGAGGCCAACCACGTCTGGCTGATCTTCTCGATCACGATCCTATTCTCGGCCTTCCCGGCCGCCTTCTCGGCGCTCGGAACCGTGCTGCTCGCGCCGCTCACCGTCGCGCTGCTCGCGATCGTCTTGCGCAGCGCCGCGCTCGGCACTGCGCTCCAATCCCGGGGCCCACGCGCGCAGCCAGATGCTGCTTGAGCCGACTGTTCGGGGTCGCCAGCCTCGTCGCCCCGTTCGCGTTCGGAGCCGTCGCCGGCGGCGCTGGCGCAGGTCGGCCGGGACCGGCCGGGTCTCGGCGGGTGCGGTGCCCTCGATCCCGTGGACCGGCGCCGTTCGCGCTGGCTGGTTGGCGCGCTGGCGGCCGCGCTGTGCTCGCAGCTCGCCGCGAGTTTCGTCGCGCTCAAGGTCGCCCGCTCTGACGAACGGGAGCTCGCCGAGCGGTTCCGCCGCAGAGGGCTGCAGTCGGGGGCGTGCGTGCTGTTGCTCGGCTTGGTCGCCCTAGCCGCGGCGGCGCTGGCGGCGCCCGCCCTCTGGCACCGCCTGACGGGCGCCGGCCCTACCGGCCCTCGTCCTCGGCGTCTGTCGCGATCGTTCTGTCGCTGGCCGCCCTCGCCACGCGGCGCTACACGCTCGCCCGCGGCGCGAGCCTGGCGGTCGGCGCAGCCGTTCTCTGGGGGTGGTTCGTGGCGCAGGAGCCGCACCTGATCGGGATCGGCCTGACGATCCACACGGCGGCCGCCACCCACCCCGCGCTGATCGCGATCGCGGTCGCGAGCGGCATCGTCCTGCTGCTCGTGCTCCCCGCGATGTATCTGCTGTTCTCCGTCTTCGCCCGTCCCGCCGTTGGAGGTATCCGAATGAAGCGCCTGCGCATCCCTGGGAGCATCCCGACCGGCGACTCGCTGGCCGGCGGTGCGGTGGTCCTCTGGATCGCGGTGTCTCCGTGGGTCTGGGGCTTCGCCGACAGCCACCCCGCCGTCGCCAACCACGTTGCGCTGGTGTTCGGGTTCGGTCCGCTGGCGCTGCTGATCGTCAACCTCCGTCCCGCGGCGTTCGTGACGCTCGCGGGCGGGATGTGGCTTGCGGCAAGCCCCTGGATCCTCGGCTACGCGACGGATCACGCGGCCTGGCTGAACGAGCTCGTCACCGGGGTCCTGCTGAGCGTCCTGTGTCTCAGCGCAGCCGGAGTCGACGTCGCCAGGTTCGTCCGCGTCCGCCGACGGCGCCGCGCCCGCACTCGCTCGGCCGCGGGCGAGACGGCCGCCTCGCACTCGTAGCGTGATGCGGCCCGAGCGTCGGCTCCGTCGATCGACGCTCACGCCGATCCACTGGACCAGGTGGGTCGCGTTCGCGGCGATCGGGCTGCTGTTTCTCGAGGTCCCGGCGCTGACCCACGTGCCGGCACGGCTGATCGCGGGCTGCGCGATCTGGATCAGCGTGGCAGCAGGGCTGGAGCTCTTGTCGGTCGTTGGGTTCATCGTGGTCTTCAAGCTCGTGTTCTGCCGCACGCTCGGCTGGCGCGCGAGCACGTGCGCCGCGCTTCGCGGGCTGGGAGCGAGCACCGTGCTACCAGCCGGGGGTCTCGTGGGCCCCGCCCTGGGGGTCCGCACGACTGGAACCGAGCGCGCTCCGATCTCGAAGCTGACCCGGTCCACGGTCGCATTCGTAATCCTCACCAACGCGGCGGGGGTGATCGTGCTGGCGGTGCTGGGGCTCGGCCTCTGGCTCGGCTGGGCGCCAGGCCCGCACAGTGCTCTGCTCACGCTTCCGGCCACCGGCGTCGCGCTCGCGCTCGTCGCGGCGACGTGGCTCGCCGCCCGAGCTCCTGGGGTGCATCAATCTCGCCAAGCGACCGCCCCGGGTCGGTTGCACATCCGGCTGCTCGCAGCCTGCACCGCCGCCGTTCGCGGTGGTGGCGCTGAAGCCGTGCGCCTGCTCTCAGGCCGTGACTGGAAGCTGCTCGGGGCGCTCGGCTACTACGCGTTCGACAACGCGGTCCTGTGGGCGGCCTTTGCGGCCTATGGGCGGACGCCCAAGGTGACCGTGGTCGTGATGGGCTACCTGGTCGGGTCGCTCGGCGCCGCGCTGCCGGTCCCCGCGGGTCTCGGCGTACTGGAAGGCGGACTGATCGGAGCGCTCGTCCTGTACGGCTCCCCGGCCGAGGCCGCCGCAGCCGCGGTGCTCCTGTACCGGGGGATCTCGCTCTCGCTTCCGGTCGCCATCAGCGCCTACGCGTGGCGCTTTGGTGGCCCGGCCCGCAGCACTCGAGCTGCTAGGCCGCATAGTATGATGCCACGTCGCAGATGGAGAAGCCCAAGTACACCGCGGACCGCCAGATCCCGGGCGCGTTCGATGGCGAAACGGTCACCCGACGTCGCCTGATGAATCGTGCCGCCAATGGCGTCGGGGCGATCGCTGCGGCCGCGTTCACGCTGCCGGCGCTGGCGTTTGCAATCGCCCCGGTCCTCGAGAGCTCGCCCGACACCTGGCAGCAGGTCGGACCGGTCTCACGGTTCACGGAATCGAACTACCTACCTGAGGTGATCACGATCGAGCCCGGAGTGGGCGAGGCGGGGCTGTCGATCGTGTACGTCCGGATCCACAACCCCGACATCGACGGACCCCTCAAGGACCGCTACGACCGGGTGGTCGCGATCTCGTCACGGTGCGCGCACGTCGGCTGCCCCGTGCGCTACGTGTCGGCGTCGCAGAGCTTTGTCTGCCCCTGCCACGGCGGGGTCTACGACTTCCGGGGGGTTCGGGTGGGCGGTCCCCCACCTCGCCCGCTCGATCGCTTCTACACGCTGATCCAGCACGGGCAGGTCCTGATCGGCCCGCGCTACAGCGTCAACAACGAGCTCCGGCGCTTCTCCCCCCGCGACCCCGGGGAACCGCTCGACGGCATCGGACAGTTCCTGTACCCCGCGCGCCCCTCGACCCCGCCCGCGCCCCCGGGCGCCAAGTCCTAACCGTTCACCCCCGGCGCCGGGCCACGGCGCCGGGGGAACGGAGCACTGCTCAATAACCGCCGTACGCACCGGCGTTCGACGCGTTTCCGGTCGAGCTGTTTGTCGCGGCGGCCTTCGGCGCCGCGGTGATCGCGGCCCCGCTACCCGAGAGCACGTACCAGCGAGCTCCAAACTCGAGCAGGCCCTGGCCGGTGGTCTGTCCCGCGCTCTTGTCCCCGACGAAGTAGTAGAGGGGATGCCCGTTGTAGGTCACCTGACGGACGCCGGTCGCGCCGGCGACCGCGCCGATCTTCGACGCCTGTGCTCCGCCGGCCGCCCGCGGAAGCGAGGAGGCCGTAAATGGCGCCCAAACCGCCCGTCCGGCCGCGGAGAGCGTGCTGGCGTTCGGCTTGTCGCCGGCGAACAGGTAGAGGGTCCGGCCTTGATTGTCGGTCAGCGCGTTGCCGAGCGGCGTCTGGCGCAGCGACACAGCAGCCGCGGCGGGACCCGTCCGTTTTGCGCCGCTTGTGGACGCGATCACCGCGACGATGGCCGCGATTACCAGCACCACGATGGGCAACGAAAGTCGTGGGTTTCTCATGTTCTGCTCCTTCGAGTTGTCGCTGCCCTCGCAACGGCGAGCCGGCGCGGAGAGCCGGGCAACGCGGCAGCGTGGGTGCGGATTGCATCAGTTGCTTTACAAGTGAGGACGCCCGTTGACAGCGCAGCCTTCCCCACTTCTACGACTCTTCGTCGTAGAAACTCAGAGTTCCTACGATGCCCTGTAGTAATGTTCTCCCAGTGGGAACAGCCGACCGGACGATCCTTCTCACCGGCGCCACGGGCTACATCGGCGGTCGCCTCCTGCACCGCCTCCAGGAGTCCGGCCGCGGCCGGGTGAGGTGTCTCAGCCGGCGCCCCGATGCGCTGGCGCCGGGGCCGCAGACGCCGATCGAGGCCATCGCCGGCGACCTGCTCGACCTCGACTGTGCCCGGCGCGTGATGCGCGGGGTGCACACCGCCTACTACCTCGTGCACTCGATGGACGCCTCGGGCGATTTCGGCGAGCTCGACCGGGTCGCCGCGGGCAACTTCGCGCAGGCGGCACGCGAGAGCGGGCTCGCCAGGATCATCTATCTCGGCGGCCTCGGAGGCGGCGGTCCGCTGTCCTCTCACCTCGCCAGCCGACAGGAGGTCGGCGGCATCCTACGTGCCTCGGGTGTTCAGACGATCGAGTTCCGAGCCTCGATCGTGATCGGTTCCGGAAGCGCCTCCTACGAGATCGTGCGGGCGTTGGTCGAGGCCCTCCCCGTGATGCTCACCCCACGGTGGGTCGACACGGCCGCCCAGCCGATCGCGATCGAGGACGTGCTCAACTATCTGCTCGCCGCGCTCGACATCGAGCTGGCCGGCAGCGCGGTCTTCGAGATCGGTGGCGCCGACCGCGTCACCTACGCCGAGGTGATCCGCGAGTACGCGCGCCAGCGGAGCCTGCGTCGGCGGCTGCTCCGTTCCCCGCTGCTCACGCCGCGAGCCTCGCGATTCTTCATCGCCCGGATGACCCCGGTCTACGGGCGGATCGCCGCCGCGATGGTCGAGAGCCTCCGCAACGAGACGGTGGTTCATTCGAGCGCCGCGCTCGCCTCTTTTCCGGTCAGGCCGCGGGGCCTGCGAGAGTCGATCGAGCGAGCGCTCGTCAATGAGGATCTGGAGTTCGCCGAGACGCGGTGGTCGGACGCGCTCCCACCGAGGCGCCCCGCACGCTGGCGCGGGACCGCGTTCGGCCGCAGGCTCGTCTCCTCGCACGTGATTCGTGTCCAGCGCCCGCCGGAGCGCGCCTTCGGCGCGATCCAGCGGATCGGCGGCCGAACGGGGTGGTACGCCGCCGACTGGTTCTGGATCGTCCGCGGGCTGCTCGACAGGCTCCGGGGCGGCCCCGGCCTGCGGCGCGGGCGGCCCGACGAGCTTCACCTGAGCGTCGGTGATCCGGTCGACTTCTGGCGCGTGGAGCGGCTCGAGGCCGGGAAGCTGCTGCGCCTCGCGGCCGAGATGAGGATCCCCGGCCGCCTGTGGCTGCAGTTCGAGGTCGACGACGACGAGCAGGGCGGCGCCCGGGTGCGCCAGACGACCGTCTTCGACCCCGCCGGATACGTCGGGTTCGTCTACTGGTACCTGCTGTGCCCGATCCACCAGCTCGTGTTCCGCAGCATGCTCCGCGGGATCGGCGACGCGATCGCTCCGGACCGTGATCCCGATGGCGCACCGGGCGGGTCGCCGATCGGCAGATCGGTCAGCGGCGTGACAGATTCGCGACCTCGGCCGGGTCCCAGGCAGCGAGCCCACCCACCAGGTCCATGACATCGAGGCGGCCTGCGCGGCGCAGCACGCTCGCGGCGATCGCCGACCGATAGCCGCTCCCGCAATAGACCACCAGCGGCCCGTCACGCGGTACCTCGGCCAGCCGCTCCGTGAGCCCCGAGAGCGAGATGTTGATCGCACCCTCGATCCTCTGCTCCTCCCACTCCGCCGTCGTGCGCACGTCGACCACGCTCGGCGGCCGTGATCCGGCGAGCTGCTCGGCGAGCGACCCCGCTGTGATCCGCTCGGTGCGGTCGATCAGCTCGGGCGCGGCGTCGAGCGCCTGCATCCCGCCCTCCAGGTAGCCGACAACGTTGTCGAAGCCGATCCGCCCGAGCCTAGTCCCCGCTTCGTCCTCCCGCCCGGGCTCGGTGATCAGCACGATCGGCCGCGCGGGGTCGAGGATCGTGCCGCACCACGTGGCGAAGCTCCCGTCGAGACCGATGTTGATGCTCCCACGGAGGTGGGCGCCGTCGAACTGCGACCCGTCGCGCGCGTCGAGCAGCTGCGCGCCCTCGTCCACCAGCGCGAGCGCCTCGTCGAGCGTGAGCGACCGCAACTCGCGCTCGAGCTCCTGATCGAGCGTCGGACGCTCGCGGGTGTTCAGAACGGCGTCGTAGGAGAAGTACGCCGGCGCCTCGGGCTGGTCGGCGGTCACGATTTCGATGAACCGCTCCCGGCGCATCGGCCGCATCGCGTAGTTGTATGCGCGCTGGACTCCGATCGTCGAGACCGTGTCGGTCGAGAGGTGTTTTCCACATAACGACCCAGCTCCGTGGGCGGGGTAGACGAGGGTGTCGTCCGGGAGCCTCGCGAGCTTTCGGTGCACGGAGTCGTAGAGCATGCTCGCCAGCTCCTCCGCGCTCCAGCCGAGCGCAGCGCGCAGATCGGGCCGTCCGACGTCGCCGATGAACAGCGTGTCGCCGGTCAGGACTGCGTGCGGTTTCCGGTCGTCGCGGCCGCTGTCGTACACGAGGATCGAGATCGACTCAGGCGAGTGCCCAGGGGTCTCGAGCACCGCGAGCCGCACCTCGCCCAGCTGCACGCTGGCGCCGTCGGGCATCGGCGTGAACGGATACTCCGCGCGTGCGCGAGATCCGAGATGGATCTCGGACCCGGCGAGCTCCCGGAGCTCGAGATGCCCGGCGACGAAGTCGGCGTGGAAGTGAGTTAGGAAAACGTGCTCGATACGGCACCCGAGCTCCTCCGCGTCGGCGAGATACTGCGCCACGTCGCGCTGCGGATCGACGACCGCGGCTTGTCCACGTCGCTCATCGGCGACGAGGTACGACGCGTGGGCCAGGCAGCCCAGGTAGTACTGCTTGAGGATCACGGCAGGGGCCCCAGTCGTGCTCAGCGTACCGCGTCCCGATCGCACCCCGGTTTTACGACCCGTAAGCTGCTTTCGTGACTCCATACGACGACGACGAGGATTGGGTCGGCACCCCGCCCGAAGGGCACTACACGCGTGATCGCGCGAAGCCCGAGTTCTGGTGGCGTCAGCGGCCTGTCAGCATCGCCGCCGCCAGCATGGTGGTGGTCCTCATCGTCGTGGTGGTGATCGCGCTGACGCGCTGATCGACGCCGGCAGGGCGTCCGTCGCCGCAGAGGGACGGCGGCTTCGATGCGGCGTGGGTCCACGCCGTCGGCGAGTTGGATGTCGGGACTGCGCCGCTGCTCGAGCGGAACTTGCGGTTGGCGGATACCCGGCAGCGGGTAGTGCTCGATCTTCGCCAGGTTTCGTTCATGGACTTATACAGCGTGCGCGTCATCGTTCAGGCCAGCATCCGCGCGATGCGGGCGGGTGGCCGGCTGGTGGTCGTGCGCGGCCGGCCACACGTCGACCGGGTTCGAACGCCGACCGGAGCCTCAGATGTCCTTCAGATTGTCGACCTTGACCGGGTCCACCCGCCCGTGCAGGCGGTCGTGCAGCTCGCCTACCAGAACCGCGCTCCGTGACTGGTGCGGCGGGGCAGTCAGAGCCCCAGGGTTCTCCAGTGCCCGGATCGCATCCTCCGCGACGGCCCGGGACCACAAGCTCACGAGCACAACCGAAGTCCCCTGTAACTGGAATCCATCTCGACGCGGCAGATCCCGGGGTGTTGTTCCTGCGGTGGCGGCAATTCCGTGATGAGCGCGCCCGGGAGGTGCTTGTCGAGCGGTTCATGCCTCTGGCTCGGAGCCTCGCCCGGCGTTACGCACACTCGAGCACGCCGCTCGATGATCTCGTCCAGGTTGCGAGCTTCGGATTGGTGAAGGCGATCGATCGCTTCGATCCTGCTCGTGGTCTCGCGTTCAGCTCGTTTGCGGTTCCTACGATCCTCGGAGAGCTGAGGCGGCACTTCCGTGATTCTGGCTGGGCGGTCCATGTGCCCCGCGCCGCCCAGGAGCGCGCGCGCCAGGTCGAGCTGGCTGCACAGCTACTGACAGGTCAGACCGGGCGCTCACCGACCACGGGCGAGTTGGCTCAGCACCTCGCTCTCAGCGAGGAGGAGGTACTCGACGGTCTGGAGACCGCTCAGGCGTATACGCCGGTGTCGCTCGATGCTCCTTGTACAGGTGTCGACGATGCCTCGGAGAGCTACCTGGACGTCCTGGGGACGGACGATCACGACCTGTCACTGGTGGACGCGTCCGTGACCGTCGGCGCCGCGATCGAGCGGCTCCCCATTCGCGAGCGCGCGATTCTGCATCTTCGCTTCGTCGAAGATCTGACGCAGACGGAGATTGCAGAGCGGATCGGCGTCTCGCAGATGCAGGTGTCCCGTGCGTTGCGCAGATCGTTGCAGCGCCTGCGGGAACTCACCGCAGACGCAGAGTCATCTGAGCGACTCCAGGGCTCCGGGTAGAGGCTCCCGTGGAGCGCCGGTCGCAGATCGATCGTGTTTTCGGGCGGCGGTTTGCTTCTCGCTGCTTGCCTCGGGGTCCGGTGTGATCTCGCCGTCCTTGAAGAGGCTGCTGGGCGCGAGGATGAACACCTCGCAGATCATGTCTGGGTGTTGTTGGTTGCCGCTCATGAAGCCGATCACCCGGCGCCCGGTGGCGTGCTCGATGACCGCCTCGAACCGTTGGCGCATCACCTCCTGAAACGCCATCCGCTGCTCAATCACGGCCGCTCCACGCCCGCCCTCGAGCAGCGTGTGCTCGACGGCGGTGAACCCGCCGCGCAGCAAGCAGACAACGAGGTCGTCCTCGTAGTACGTCTTGGCCCGGGTCGGGCCCCTGCCGTAGTACTCCTTCAGCAAGGCGACCAGGCCGTCAGAGACAGCGGTCAGGATCTCGCCGTGGGTGGCGTGCTCCGTCGTTCGGTTGTCGGTACTCATCGTATGCGACGCCAGAACCCGTGTGTGTTCTGGACTGTACCGCGCCGCGTGTAAGCTGTCAGGTGCGTTCGTTGGGTTCTCTCGCTCTCCGCCTTGCGCGCGACCTTCCACCAGAGAGCAGTGAGGACGGCACGAATGGCTTTGGAACAAGCGTTGCGCGGCGAACCCCTATTGGCTGCCGTGTCCGAGGCAATGGTCTTGATGCACGAGCGCTACCACGGCCGTGCGCCCGCCACGGCCAAGAGCCTGATGATGGGCGATGACCTGCTGGCGTGCGTCCTCGGCGGTGTCTACACAGACGTTGAGAAGACGATGATCGAGCTCCAGCGCACGACCACGGTGCAGGAGACGCGCAGCGCCTTTCAGGAGGCTATGCAGCAGAAGTTCATCCAGACGGTCGAGCAGCTCAGCGGCCGCCGCGTCATGGCGTTCATCTCAAACCAGCACGTCGGCCCCGACCTCGAGATCGAGCTCTTCGTCCTCGCCCCCGAGGAAGCCGACCCCACCGACAATTAGCGTCGACAACCCACCGACCCGGCGCTAGAATCTCTCCCAGGTAGAGGGCATACGCGACGAGGTGCGGACCACTGCGTGAGGGCCCGCGAAGCGGGCGGCTGACTTCTAATGATTCGCGGCGATGCGATCAGAAGGAGTCAGGGATGCCGTTAGCTCAACCCTCAGACCCCCACGATTGGGCGGATGGGCCTCCGGTGCGCAGCGAACGTCTGTCGATACGCCTGCCGGCCCGGCCCGAGGCGGTCGGGGAGCTACGCCGAAAGATCGTCGGGTACGCCGTGGATGCGGGCGCGGGCGAAGCGACGCGAGACGCGGTGGCACTCGCAGCCAGCGAGGCGCTGACGAATGTCGTCGTCCACGCCTACCGGGACGACGAACCGGGAGACATGATCGTCGAGGCGTGGCGCGACCAAGAAGGACATCTCTTGGTGTCAGTCCGTGACGAAGGCCGAGGCATGCTGCCGCGTACCGATAGCCCTGGCCTCGGGTTTGGACTGAGCTTGATGGCGCAAATGGCCGACGACCTCCGATTCAGCGGCCCGCCGCAGCAACGAGGAACGACAGTCTCGCTGTGTTTCTCACTAGACGGCTCAGGCGCGAGCCGCTACGGGCGACCCCCGCGCCGATCGCGCCGGGATAAACCTGCAGCCGCGCCCAGCCTCGTCCATTAAACGCCCGCGCGGTCGGCGAGGCCCTACGGACCGATTCGATGACCCACTACACCGGCGTCTTCAGGAACTTCTCGCGCAGTTCGGTCTTTTTGAACTTGCCGGTCGCCGTCCGCGGGATCGCGTCGGCGAACTCGAAGCGGTCCGGGAGCTGCCACTTGGCGAAGTGCTGCGAGAGGTGATCACGGAGCTCCTCGGGACTCACCTCCGAGCCCTCGCGTAGAACGCATACCGCGAGCGGCCGCTCGCCCCACTTCTCGTCGGGCATCGCGATCACGGCGGCTTCGGCCACGGCCGGATGCGCCATCAGGTTGTTCTCCAGGTCGACCGAGGAGATCCACTCGCCGCCCGACTTGACGAGGTCCTTGGAACGGTCCGCGATCCGGATGCATCCTCGCGAGTTGATCCGGACGACGTCGCCGGTCTGGAACCAGCCGTCGTCGGTGAACTTCTCGGTCCCGCGGCCGCGGTGATATGCGGCTGCCACCCACGGCCCGCGCACCTCGAGCTCACCCATCGCCTGGTCATCCCACGGGATCAGCTCGCCGTCGTCGCCGCGGGCCCGGATCTCGACGAACGGCGAGGGGATTCCCTGGCGCACCCGGAACTCGTACTGCTCGTCCTCGGGCGCTGCGTCGAGCTCGACGGGGAGCCGGCAGATCGTCCCCATCGGCGAGGTCTCGGTCATCCCCCACGCTTGGATGATGGTCAGGCCATGGCAGTCGAACCCCTCGAACATGCTCCGCGGCACGGCCGAGCCGCCGACGATCAGGTGGCGGAGGTTTTCCAGATTCCAGCGGTCCGGCTCGGCGTCGAGCGCCTGGAGGATCGCCATCCACACCGTCGGCACGCCCGCGGTGATCGTCACCTGTTCGTCGGCCAGCAGGTCGAGCAGGCTCTCTGCGTCGAGCCGTGGGCCGGGAAGCACCAGTCCCGTCCCCGCGAACGCCGCGATGTACGGAAGTCCCCACGCGTTGGCGTGGAACATCGGCACGACCGGGAGGATCGTGTCGTGTCCGGAGATCGAGTGCGCATCGGGGAGCGCAGCCATCAGCGAGTGCAGCACGAGCGCGCGGTGCGAGTACACGACACCCTTCGGGCGGCCGGTGGTGCCCGACGTGTAACACATCGCGGCCGCCCGGCGTTCGTCGAGCCGGGGCCACTCGGCAGGCTCGGAGCTGGCGATCAGCGACTCGTAGTCGATCGCGCCGACGGGCACCGAGCCCGACCGGGAGACGACGATCACGTGCTCGAAGTCCTGCGCCGAGCGGAACGTCTCGAACACCTCGAGCAGTGACTCGTCGACGATGATCGCGCGGTCTTCGGCGTCGGACACGATGAAGGTCAGCTCGTCGACGCTCAGCCGCGGGTTGAGCGTGTGCAGCACCGCCCCCATCAGCGGCAGCGCGAAGTAGAGCTCCAGGTGCTCGGGCTGGTTCCACAGCAGCGTCGCGACCGGGTCGCCGTCGCCGATCCCCAGGCCGGCCAGCGCCGACGCCAGGCGCCTGGCCCGCTCGGCGGTCTCCCCGAGCGTGGTGCGATGGATCGAGCCGTCGGGACGTCTCGAGACGACCTTTCGCCCAGGGCTCAGCTGCTCCGCACGCTCGACAACCGGCGTCAGCGTCAGCGGGTAGTCGTCCATCATCAGGCCGAAGGTCATCTTCTCGCTCATCCTCTCCTCCGGATCGGTATCAGCCTCCTGTGCTCGACAGGATACGGTCAGCGTGCGGCCAATGGCTCCCGTCTACCCAGTCGACCCCCACCCCGATCTTTCGTGGTCCGGTTGGGGCGATCCGGCGCTGGTGCCGGAGCTGCCGCACGCCGTCAGACAGCTCCTGGCTGACGCACTTGGCGTTCGTGATGGCTCCCGGCCGTCGAGTTCGATCTCGGAGATGAGACCGAGTCCGTCGCGACTCGGCGACGATGCACTTGCTGCGCTCCGGCGGATCGCGGGCGGGGAGCGTGTCCTCACCGAAGACGAGGCCCGGGTCCGCCATCTGCGGGGGAAGTCGACGCCGGACCTCCTGCGCCTCCGGGCGGGCGACCTCGATGGCGCTCCGGACGCCGTGATCCTTCCTGGCACGCACCAGGAGGCGCTCTCGGTGCTTGAGGTCTGCTCCGAGCGGCGGATCGCGGTGCTCCCGTACGGCGGGGGCACGTCCGTCGTGGGGGGCCTCGAGCCCGGCGCCTCCGGCTTCGCAGGGTTGATCGCGCTCGACACACGACGCATGAACGCGCTCCGCTCGCTCGACGAGGAGTCGCGGCTGGCGGTCCTGGAGCCCGGGTTGCGGGGTCCGCAGGCCGAGTTGCTGCTCGGCGAGCGGGGATACACGCTCGGGCACTTCCCGCAGTCGTTCGAGTACGCCACGCTCGGGGGGTTCGCGGCGGCCCGCTCGAGCGGCCAGGCATCGGCGGGCTACGGGCGCTTCGACGAGCTGGTGCTGGCGCTAACGCTCGCCACCCCGGCCGGGACGCTGTCGCTCGGACGAGCGCCGCGCTCCGCGGCCGGCCCGGACCTGCGCCAGCTGATCCTCGGGTCGGAGGGGTCGCTCGGCGTGATCACGTCGCTCACGCTGCAGGTTCGCCGGGTCCCCCAGGCGAAGATGTACGACGGCTGGCGATTTCCGTCCTTCGCCGAGGGGCTCGCAGCGGTTCGCAAGCTCGCGCAGGACGGGCCGCTTCCGACCGTGCTGCGGCTCTCGGACGAGGTCGAGACCGCGCTGAACCTGGGTCGCCCCGGCGAGCTCGAATTCGGTGACGGAGGGTGTCGTGCGATTGTCGGGTACGAGGGCGAGGCCGACGAGGTCACCGCGCGGGCAGCGCGCGCGACGCTCGTGCTCCAGCACGCCGGGGGCCGCCCCGAGCCGGGCGCCGGGGACGCCTGGGAGCGCGACCGCTACCGGGGGCCGTACCTGCGCGACGCGCTGCTCGATGCGGGCGCGCTTGTGGAGACGCTCGAGACGGTGGCCTTCTGGTCGGCCGTGCCGCGCCTCCATCGGGCGGTTTCCGATGCCCTACGCGAGTCGCTCAGCGCCCAGGGCACGCCACCGGTCGTGCTCTGTCACGTCTCGCACGTCTACCCGTCCGGAGCCTCGCTGTACTTCACGGTGGTGTGCGCGCAGACCGCGGATCCCGTCGGCCAGTGGCGCGCGGCGAAGGCTGCCGCGAGCGACGCGATCCTCGAGGCCGGCGGCTCGATCACCCACCACCACGGCATCGGCACCGATCACCGCGATTGGTACGCGCGCGAGGTCGGTGAGCTGGCGATCGAGATGCTGCGGGCGGTCAAGGCGACGCTCGACCCGGCGGGGATCATGAACCCAGGCGTGCTGATCCCGCCGCGCTGATGGACGTGGGCCGCCGGGCGCCGCGGCAGCGAGGGACTGGGCCGCCGCTCGGCGCGAAACCCACGGTACCCTTGCCTCCACGCCTGGAGAGGTGCCGGAGCGGTTGAACGGGCGCGACTGGAAATCGCGTAACGGGGGTTGACCTCGTTCGGGGGTTCGAATCCCCCCCTCTCCGCTTCTGTGATGAGTCGGGACATGTGTCTCAGATGAGTCGCGTCAGGCATTAGCTCCAAGCGGCGCGCTGGTCAGGTGCGTGGGCGCTCATCACAAGCAGGTTGCGCGCTTGCGCCGGCTCCTCGGTTCCCAGCCCCGGACTGTCGACGAAGCTGACCTACCTCGCGCGCCCAGACGGTCGTCGCCGGGAAGCGTGATCGATGTTCCTCCATAGCGGAGGAAGTCGATCACCCTGCGGGCGCGAGCCGCTCCGGCGCGCCGAACTGCACGACCGCTGCGGGCAACGAGACCGACCCGTCCTCCTCCTGCCCGTTCTCCAGCAGCGCGATGATCGTCCGGCCGACCGCGACCGCGGTGCCGTTCAGCGTGTGGAGGATCGACGGCCGGCCCTCGGCAGGCCGGTAGCGGATGTCGAGCCGTCGCGCCTGGTAGTCGGTCGTGTTGGAGCAGGAGGTCAGCTCGCGGTAGCGGTCCTGACCGGGCAGCCACGCCTCGATGTCGTACTTCTTCGCCGCCGACGCACCGAGGTCGTCCACCGCGATCGCCACCACCCGGTAGGGAATCGCCAGCTCCTGGCAGATCGCCTCCTCGATCGACAGCAGCCGCTCGTGCTCGGCCGCCGAGTCCTCGGGCAGCACGAACGAGAACATTTCGACCTTGTCGAACTGGTGCACCCGGAAGATGCCCCGCGTGTCCTTTCCGGCCGCGCCGGCCTCACGGCGAAAGCACGTCGAGAACCCCGCGTAGCGGGCGGGAAGCGCGTCGACCGAGAGGATCTCCTCGGCGTGCAACGACGCCAGCGCAACCTCCGAGGTGCCGGTCAGATACAGGTTGTCCTCGGGCAGGTGGTAGAGCTGCTGCTCGGTGTCGGGCAGGAAGCCGGTGCCGTACAGCGCGTGCTCGCGGACGAGCACCGGCGGGATTACGGGCTCGAAGCCCTGGGCGACGAGCTTCTCGAACGCGTACCGGACGAGCGCCAGCTCCAGCATTACGAGCTCGCCGCGCAGGTACGCGAAGCGCGAGCCCGACAAACGCGCCGCGCGTTCCATGTCAATCCGCGGACCGGCGAGCTCCAGGTGGTCGCGCCCGGTCTTGCCCGCTTCGCCGACCTCGCGGATCACGGTGTCCTGCTCCGGGGCGTCGGACGCCGGGAGGTTGGGCAGCGACGCGAGCGCCGCCTCGCGCTCGGCCGCGATTCGGCTCTCGAGGTCGCTCAACTCTCGCCCGCGGGCCGCGAGGGCGGCGAGCTGCTCACGCTCCTCCGGCGTCGGTGGTCCGGTGCGCCCGCGGCTGGCGCGGTTCTGCTCGGCCTGGATCTCCTCGAGCTCCGTTCTGATCGCGCGCCAGCGGTCGTCCAGTTCCAGCACCCGATTGAGGGTGGTCACCGTCTCAGGCCCGCGACGGGCCAGCGCCACCCGGGCGGCTTCCGGCTCCCGACGGATCAGGTGGATGTCGAGAACCCGCGGCCTCCTACGGCTTGCGCTTTGCGGACCGCTTCGCCTTGGCGCGGGCCTTGACGGCCCCTCTGGCCCCCGTGGCCCCTGTGGCCCCTGTGGCCCCCGTGCTCGTGGCCCCGGTCGCACCCGTCGGCGCGGTCGTGGAGGCGACCGCCGTGAGGGCGGCCTGGATCGTGCCGACCGGCTTCTGGCTGCAGGACGGGACGCCCGGCACCTTCGGCGACTGTCGGCCAGCGTACGTGGCCACGAACTGGGCCACATCGTTCGCGTCCTGGCCGACCACCACGTTCTGCGGCATGATCGCGCCGGAGAAACCGCCGTTCTCGATCGCGTAGAGCACCCGCGCGATGGGGCGCTCACAGCGGACGTTGAAGTTGGGGCCGTTGTTGTATTGGGCTGTGCGTACGCTCGATGCGGAGCCGTGGGTGGCGGCGTAAGAGAGCGTGTGGCACCCCGAGCAGCGCTGTTGGAAGAGCACCGCGCCGTGGTACAGCTGTGGCTGGGACCTCGGGACGCTGATCCGCTGGGTTCCGCAGGCAGCCGCGACGACTGCAAGCGAGATCGACGCCGCGGACATGAGGAGAAGCTTTAGCGCCCGGCGCATGCGGGCCGAGATCATACGGAAGGCAACTACGATCGGCAGCGATGCGCCCGCCGCGCGTGGCCAGTCGCCTGCTTCTCGCCGGGGTCGTCTCGGCGGCGCTCGGCGTGCTCAGCGCGGGCTGCACTCATACGGTCGCGGTCGGCCCCACGCGCACCTTGGAGGTGGGGCTGACCGAGTATCGAGTCGTCCCCCAGAGCGTCCATGCCGAGCCGGGGGAGCTGACGCTGATCGTCACCAACGACGGCCGGGTCACGCACAACCTGGCGATCACCGGCGCCGGCAAGGTGCTCCAGCAGACCCCGCCGATCACACCCGGACAGAGCACCGAGCTGATCGTGTACCTGGGGAAGGGAAGCTACGTCATGACGTCGACGCTCTTCTCGGACCAGGCACTCGGCACCTACGGGACCTTGAACGTCGGCTAATAAAGCGGGCAGGGGCTTGGCGCTCGGCGCCGAACCCCTCCTCTGAACCCGGCGCCGGCCGATGAGACGTTCGCCATGCCCCCATTGCGCGCGATCGTCCTCCGACGGCGGCAACCAGGATGGCCGGCGCCGGGGCCCCCTTTCCGGGGCGGCTGATCACGCGGGTTGTGGCGCTGCGACGCCGGCCGCCGCACCCGCCCGATATAACGAGCCGCGATGCCCGCGACCGCCGACCCCGAGCTGTTCCGCGAGGTGTTCGGGCGCTTCGCCACCGGGGTCGCCGTGATCACCGGCGCGGGCCCGGCCGGCGAGGGCGGGATGACCGCCAACGCGATCTGCTCGCTGTCGCTCGATCCGCTGCTCGCGCTGGTGTGCTTCGAGAACGAGGCGCGAACGCTCCCGATCGTGCGCGAGGCGGGGCGCTTCGGCGTGAACATCCTCGGCACCGGGCAGGAGGAACTGGCGCGAGTGTTCGCGTCAAAGCTCCCGGAGGCGGAGAAGCTCGATGGTGTCGAGCACCGCTTCGAGGGCGGTGTCCCCGTGATCGACGGCGCGCTCGCCTGGGCCATTTGCGAGCTCCGTGAGCTGATCGCCGGTGGCGACCATACGATCGCGATCGGAGAGGTGATCTCGCTGGGGCTCGGCGATGGCGACCCGCTGCTCTGGTACGCAGGGCGCTATCACCGGTGGCACAAGTCAGCCGGCCGTCTGGGCCGCGCGGAGGAGTAGCACGACGACAACCCACGCCGCGAGCGTCATCACCCCGAGCTCGCGATGCAGGATCGCGGCGACGATGCCCCGCTGCTCATCCTCCGGGAGGCGGCCGACCTCCTGGGCGGATTCGAACCCGCGCGCGTCGAGCACCATCTGCGCCGTGGCCCCCCGCAGCTGTTCGGCGATCAGCGACACCAACAGGGGCAGCACGCCGTAGATCACGTGCAGGCTCGGCGGCTTGTGACCGGTCAGCGCCAGCACTCCCCCGAGCGCGACCTGGATCACCACCACGACCTGGCCGGTCCGGAGTACGCGCCAGAACCACACCGTCTGCTCACCGCGCCACCAGCACCACGTCCCGATCAGCGCGGAGACGGCGTTCACGGTGATCGCCGCGACGCCGACGACGATGTGGACTTCCTTCACGCGCGGCCCTTGAGATAGCCGCATTCCGCACTAAGTAACACTCTGTTACAAGCTACCCCTTGCCGGTGATATAACGACCGTCGTGCTCCGTGACTACCTGCCCGCGATTGTCTTCCTGGTGCTGGGCGGGGCGATCGGGCTCCTGTTCGGCGTGCTCAACGTGCTCCTGGGGCGCCGGCACCCCAACCGATCCAAGCAGGAGCCCTACGAGTGTGGCCTGCCGTCGGAGATCCAGCGCGGCTTCCGCTTCGGGATCAGCTTCTACCTGATCGCGATGCTCTTCATCCTGTTCGACATCGAGGTCATCTTCCTGTTTCCGATCGCGGTCGAGTTGCGTGCGTTCGGGACGTTCGCGCTGACCGAAACGGTGGTGTTCGTCGTGCTGCTGATGGTCGCGTTTGTGTACGTGTGGCGGCGGGGTGCGCTCGAATGGAAGTGAAGCGCGAGCCGCTCGGCGGCGCGGCCGATCCGAGCGACTTCAGGATCCGCCAGCTCCAGGCGCGGGACCTGCTCCGCGGCGACCTCGAGGGCGAGGACCTCGAGCGCTATGTCGAGGAGCGGGTGATGACCACGACGTTCGACCGTGCGGTGGCCTGGGCGCGCGGCAACTCGTTCTTCCCGCTCACGTTCGGCCTGGCCTGCTGCGCGATCGAGCAGATTCACATCGTCGCCTCCAGGATGGACCTGGCCCGGTTCGGGTGGGAGGCGTTCCGCGCCTCGCCGCGGCAGGCTGACCTGATCATCCTCTCGGGGCGGGTGTCCATCAAGATGGCGCCGGTCGTGCGCCGCATCTACGACCAGATGCTCGACCCCAAGTGGGCGATCTCGATGGGCGCGTGCTGCTCCTCGATGGGCGTATTCAACAACTACGCGCTAGTTCCCGCAGACAAGTTCATGCCGGTGGACGTGCACGTCCCCGGCTGCCCCCCGCGCCCGGAGGCGCTCGCGCACGGGATCATCAAGCTGCGGGCGAGGATCCTCGGCGATCCGCCGCCCGGGTGGCGCGAGCGCTACGAAGCGGTCGGCACCGAGGAGCTCCTCCCGGACGAGACCGACAGCCCGGGCATCGGCGTATTTCGGCCTGGAGACACGGCGGGTGCCTGACGCCACGGAGCTCGAGCTCACCGCCCAGGAGCTCCGTGACCGCGACAGCGACGCTGTGCTGGACACGGAGTTCCATCGCGGCCGCGCAGTGCTGGTCGTGAACCCGGAGAAGATCAAGGAGGTGCTCACCCATCTCCAGGGCAAGGGCTACACCTTCCTGGCGAGCCTGCACGGCGTCGACTACTACCCCGATGAGCCGCGACTCGGCGTGCTCTACGAGCTGCTCGACATGAACCGCGTGGACAGGATCAGCGCCAAGGCACGGGTGCCGACTGATGCGCCACACATCGAGTCCGTCGTCGAGCTGTTCCCCGGCGCCGAGTTCCCCGAGCGCGAGGTCTACGACATGTTCGGGGTGATATTCGAGGGCCACCCGGACCTGCGCCGGATCCTGATGCCCGAGGACTACGAAGGGTACCCGCAGCGGCGGGACTTCCCCGTCGGAGGCGAGCCGGTGCTCTTCACCTTCAACGAAGAGACCTCGTACGGAAAGAACGTCTGACGTGTCGTCGCTGACGGAGGACTACAGAAGGCGCGAGGAGTCGGTCACGCTCTCGTCGGAGCCCGCAGGAGTCGGCGAGACGCACGAGCTGTTCACGCTCAACATCGGCCCCCACCACCCCTCGACCCACGGCGTCTTGCGGCTGCTCGCGACGCTCGAGGGCGAGGTCATCCGCGACATCAAGCCGGTCATCGGCTACGTCCACACCGGGATCGAGAAGACCGCCGAGGACAAGTCGTACTGGAAGGTGATCCCGGTGGTCGAGCGGATGGACTACGTCAGCTACTACTTCAACGCGATGGCGTTCTGCGGCGCCGTCGAGACGCTGCTGGGGCTGGAGGTGCCGCCGCGCGCCCAGTTCCTACGCGTGATCCACCTCGAGCTGAACCGGATCGCCTCGCACCTCGTGTGGCTCGGGACGAGCGCGCTCGACCTCGGCGCGATCTCGATGTTCTGGTACTGCTTCCGCGAGCGTGAGAAGTGCCTGGACCTGTTCGAGATGTCCTCGGGCCAGCGCATGCACACGCGCTACTTCCAGGTCGGCGGGGTGATCGAGGACATTCCCCGCGGCTGGGTCGAGCAGGTGCGTCGCTTCTGCAAGGAGATGCCGACCCGGGCCGACCAATACGCGGACATGCTCTCGAAGAATCAGATCGTGCTCGAGCGCCTGCGGGGCACTGGGATCGTGGACCAGGAGACGATGCTGAAGCTCGGGGTGACGGGCCCCCTGCTGCGAGCGACCGGCAACCCGTGGGACCTCCGCAAGGCGGCCCCGTACTCGGGATACGAGCAGTTCGAGTTCAAGATCCCGGTGGGCACCGTCGGGGACAACTACGACCGCTTCCGGGTCCGTCACGCGGAGCTGTACGAGTCGACGAAGATCGTCGAGCAGGCCCTCGACGGCCTCCCCGAGGGACCGTTCATCTCGCCCGATCGCAAGGTCGCGCTGCCGCCGCGCCACGAGCTCGCGACGAGCATGGAGGCGCTAATCCACCATTTCAAGCTCGTGACCGAGGGCTTCCGGGTGCCGCCGGGCGAGGCCTACTACCCGATCGAGGGCCCCCGCGGCGAGCTCGGCTGCTTCGTTCGCGCGGACGGCTCGGCGAAGCCCGCGCGCGTACACATGCGCGACCCGAGCTTCAGCAACCTGCACGCGTTCGCGCCGATGGTCAGAGACAGCTACCTCGCCGACCTGATCGCGTCGATCGCGATGCTCGATCCGATCCTCGGGGGGATCGACCGGTGAGCCCGGCGGTCCCCGTCCCTCGGTTCGGCCACGGCTCTCGCGTTCCCGGGTGGGATGAGGAAGTCGACCTGAACAAGGATCCCGCGGTCGTCCCCGACCCGGCGACGACACCCGTCCCGGATGACCTCCGCGACGGGATCGAGCGTTCGATGGCCAAGTACCCGGACCGCCGTTCGGCCGTGATCCCCGCGCTTCACGCCGCCCAGAAGCTCCACGGCTGGCTCTCGCCCGAGGCCATCGACCAGGTCGCGGCGGTGATGCGGCTGACGCCCGCGTACCTGACATCCGTGGCGACCTTCTACGACATGCTCGAGACGCGCCCCGAGGCCCAGGGCCACCACGACGTGTACGTGTGCACGAACATCAGCTGTTCGCTGCGCGGCGCCGACGACGTGCTCGACGCGATGGTCGCCGCCGCGGCCATGCGTGAGAACGTCCACGTGCGCGCGTTCGAGTGCCTCGGCGCGTGCGATATCGCGCCGATGGCCTCGGTCGACGGCGAGTACGTCGGTCCGCTCGAGCTCGAGGACACCAGGCGGATCGTCGAGGACCTGGAGGCCGGGCGACCGGTGCTGGAGGCCAAGCAACTGCGGTTCCGCAAGGTCGCCGACCCCCAGGTCGCCCGGGGTGCGGAGGACTTCTCGGCGCCCCCCGCCGACGTCGCGCGCGCCGACACCGCCGGACTCGGCCCCGAGGGCGAGACGACCGACCGGCCCGGCCCCTCCGCGCCGATCGAGCTGCCGGCCGAGGAGGCCGCCGACCAGGAGGACGGGAAGTGACGCTGCTGCTGCTCGACGGGATCGACGAGCCCGGGCTGAACACGCTTGCGGTGTACGAGCGCCGCGGCGGCTACCAGTCGCTGCGCAAGGCGCTCGCGATGACGCCCGACGAGGTGCTGAAACAGATCTCCGACTCGAGCCTGCGCGGCCGCGGCGGCGCCGGCTTCCGGATGGGCCAGAAGGCCTCGTTCCTCCCGCACGGGAAGATGGACAAGTACCTCGTGTGCAACGCGGATGAGTCCGAGCCCGGCGCCTTCAAGGACCGTGAGCTGATGCAGAAGAACCCCCACGCGCTGATCGAGGGGATCGTGATCGCCACGCTGGCGGCGGACATCAACCGGGCGTTCATCTACATTCGCGGCGAGTACGCGCTGCAGGCCGACATCCTCGAGGCGGCGATCGCCGAGGCGGAATCCGCCGGCTACCTGGGCGAACGGATCGTCGGCTCCGAGCACTCGCTCACACTGGTCCTGCACCGCGGCGCCGGCGCCTACATCTGCGGCGAGGAGACCGGGCTGCTCGACTCGCTCGAGGGCAAGCGCGGCAACCCCCGGCTGAAGCCACCGTTCCCGGCGATCGAGGGCCTCTACCGCGGCCCGACGCTGATCAACAACGTCGAGACGCTGTACACGGTCCCGTACATCATCCGGATGGGCGCCGAGGAGTACGCCAAGCTCGGCACCGAGACCTCGACGGGCACCAAGGTCGTCTCGATCTCGGGCGACATCCAGCGGCCCGGCAACTATGAGATCGAGTTCGGCATCCCGGCGCGGGAGATCATCTACGGACTGGGAGGTGGGCCACCGAACGGCCACGAGATCAAGTTCTGGTTTCCCGGCGGCTCGAGCTCTCCCGTGCTGACCAAGGACGACCTCGATATCTCCTACGACTACGACAGCCTCGCAAAGGCGGGGAGCATGCTCGGCACCGCGTCGATCATCATCGTCGACGAAACCCATTCGGTCCTCGAGGTGGCGCTGAAGCTCGCCAAGTTCTACGCCCACGAGTCGTGCGGCAAGTGCGTTCCGTGCCGCGAGGGCACGAACTGGACCGTGAAGATGCTGCGCCGGATCCAGGGGGGCGAGGCCACGCCGATGGACCTCGACATCATGGCCTCGGTTCAGGAGCAGATCATCGGCAACTGCCTGTGCGTGCTCGGCGACGCGATGGCGATGCCGGTCGGATCACTGATCGAGAAGTTCCGTGGCGAGCTGGAGGCCGAGATCGAGGCAGCTCGCGAGCGCGTCGGCGCCGGTGAGCTGGCGGACGTCGTCGCGCTCGGAGTCGCCGACGAGGAAGCCGGGCCGCTGCCGGTCCACTAGGCCAACGACGATGCCCCGTCCACAGCAGAACATCATCCGGCTGACGATCGACGGCCGCGAGGTGCAGGCGGTCGACGGCTCGATGCTCGTCGACGCGGCCAAGCACGGCGACGTCGAGATCCCCTACTTCTGTTACGAGCCGAAGCTCGGCAACCCCGTCGGGGCCTGCCGGATGTGCCTCGTCGAGATCGAGGGGATTCCAAAGCTCCAGACCTCGTGCTCGACGCCGGTCAAGGACGGGATGGTCGTCCACACCCAGACCGAGCGCGTCCACCACGCCCAGAACGCGATCGTCGAGTTCCTGCTCGTCAACCACCCGCTCGATTGCCCGGTGTGCGACAAGGGCGGCGAGTGTCCGCTGCAGGACATCACCTTCGGGTGGGGCCTCGGCCGCAGCCGCTTCATCGAGCCCAAGCGTCACTTCGTCAAGCCGCTGTCGCTCTCACCGCTGGTCGCGATCGACCGTGAGCGCTGCATCCTCTGCTACCGCTGCGTGCGCTTCTCCCAGGAGATCGCCGAGGACTACCAGCTGGTGTTCGCCGAGCGCGGCGCCGACACGTTCGTGGCGACCCACGACGGGCATCCGTACGTGGCCCCGTTCAGCAGCAACATCATCGAGCTGTGCCCGGTGGGGGCGCTGACCTCGAAGCCCTACCGCTTCCGCGCGCGTCCGTGGGACGTCGAGGGGGCCGGCGGGATCTGCACGCTGTGCCCGTCGCAGTGCAACGTCGAGTTCACCGTACGTGACGAGAAGGTGATGCGGGTGCTGGCGCGCGAGCACCCCGAGGTCGACGACGGCTGGCTGTGCGACAAGGGACGCTTTTGCTACCAGGCGATCCACGTCGACGAGCGGATCACGGCGCCGCTGGTGCGCGACGGCGGCGAGCTGCGCGAGGTCTCGTGGGAGCGCGCACTCGAGGCCGCGGGCGGGCTCGCCAAGCATCGCGGCCGCGTCGGCGCCCTTGTGGGCGGGCAGGCGACGAACGAGGAAGGGTTCTTGATCCAGCGGTTGATGCGCGAAGGGCTCGACTCCGGCGACCTCGACTCGCGCGCCGGACACGACGTCCCGATCGGCACGACGCTGGCGCTGGCCGACCCGCTGCTCCAGGCCACGGTCCCGGACATCGAGTTCGCCCACACCGTGCTCGTGCTCGGGTGCGAGCCGCTCGACGACGCGCCGATCCTCGACCTCCGGATCCGCAAGGGCGTCCGGCGCCGCGGGGTGCAGCTGGCGATCGCGACGTCGCGGCCGAGCGCGCTTGACCCCAATGCGCGCCTGGTCGTGCGCTACGCGCCGGACGAGGAAGCCGAGTTCCTGATCGGGCTCCACGCCGCGCTTCGCGGCGAGCGGGCCGCGGACGACGCACGGGCACTCGCCGAGCTGCTGCGCGGCGGCGGCGAGGACGTGGTGATCGTGTGGGGCGAGCGGATCGGCGCCGCCGCGGCGATCATCGCCTCGATCGCCGAGGAGCTCGGCATCGGCGGGCGCGAGGACGCGGGCCTGCTCGAGATCCCCGTCGCGACGAACGGAAGGGGCCTGCGCGAGGCCGGCGTCCTCCCCGGCGCCGGCCCCGGGTACTCGGTCCTTGGCCGCGAGCGCGCCGGCCGGCCCGCCCCGGGGATCGCCCAGGGAGCCGCAGACGGCGAGATCACGGCGCTGTGGCTATTCGAGACCGACCCCATCCGCGACCAGCCGGACCGCGGGCTGTGGGAGCGCGCGATGCACCATGCCGGTCTCGTCGTCGCGCACGCCTCCATCCTCACCGAGGGGCTCGCCGAGCACGCGGACGTCGTCTTTCCCGCCGACTCCTACGCCGAGAAGGACGGGACGATGGTCCACCCCGACGGCCGGATCCAGCGGCTGCGGACCGCGATCGCGCACCCGGCCGACGTGCGCGCGGGCTGGTCGGTGATCGCCGAGATCTCCAAGCGTGTGGGCTTCGACCAGCGGGTACTGACGAGCAGCATGGTGTTCGACGAGCTCGTCGCCGCGGTTCCCTTCTATAAGGACCTGACGCTCGAGGAAGTCGGTGGCCGCGGGGTGCGCTGGCAGGAGCGCGACGAGGCCGGCCCGCTGCCGAGCGACGAGCTCGCGCCGGCCCGCGCCGATCTGGGAGAAAACTTTCGCCTGGCGAAAGAAATCGCCCAGACCTCCACTCGGGCGGAGGCCACCCGCGCCAACGGCGCCCTGCGCCTCGGCACCTACCGCCCCATCTGGGCCTCCCCGAGGTCGAGATCTCCCCCGCCCTCAAGTTCGCCGTCGCCCGCCAGCAGGCCGAGCTCTCGCCCGAGGATGCCCGGCGCCTGGGGATCATCAACGGCGAAACGATCGAGGTCGGCCAGAACGGAACCAAGCTGGAGGCGAAGGCCGCCGTCCGCAGCGGCGTCCCGGAGGGCACGATCTTCCTGGCGACCGGCATCAGGTCGGATTCCGCGAACGCGCTGACCGAGCCCGAGGTGGAGGTGCGGAGGCCGTGAGCGTCCTGGCGGACGTCAACTTCTACGAGCCCTGGTGGGTGCAGATCATCAAGTCGCTCGTGATCTTCGGTGTGATCTTCGCGATCCTGCCGGTGCTGATCGTCTACGAGCGCAAGCTGCTGGGGCGCTTCCAGGGGCGCTACGGCCCGAACCGGGTCGGCCCGTATGGGCTGTTGCAGCCGCTCGCGGAGATCCTCAAGTTCGCGACCAAGGAGCCCTCCCGGCCGGCCACGAGCGTCGGCTTCCTGTTCAGGATCGCGCCGATGATCGCGATCCTGACCGCGGTCGGGGCGCTGGCGTTGATCCCCTTTGGGAACGTCCAGACCATCTTCGGCCAGCGCGTCGGCCTCTACGGGATCGACGTCTCGATCGGCCCCCTGTACGTGTTCGCGCTCGCCGGGATCTCGTTCTACGGGATCATGCTGGGGGGCTGGGCGTCGGGCTCCAAGTACGCGTTCCTCGGCGCCATGCGCGGCGCCGCGCAGCTGATCTCCTACGAGGTCTCACAGAGCTTGGCTCTGATCGGTGTGGTGATCACCGCGCAGACGCTGTCGCTCACGGGCATCGTCCACGCCCAGGCGAGGCTCTGGTTTTTCATCCCCCAGCTGGCCGGCTTCTTGATTTACATGGTCGCGTCGTTCGCCGAGACCAACCGGGCGCCGTTTGACCTGATCGAGGCCGACTCGGAGATCATCGGCTACTTCACCGAGTACGGCGGGACCCCGTTCGTGGCCTATCTGTTCGCCGAGTACGCGAACATGATCGTCGTCTCCGGCGATCGCCGTCACGATCTTCTTCGGCGGCTGGCTGATGCCGTTCGGGATCGACCCGCCCGGCTGGGTCGACCCGTTCGTCGTGCTGGCGAAGATCGTGCTGGTCTTCACCTTCTTCATCTGGATCCGCGCGACGCTCCCGCGGCTGCGCTACGACCAGCTGATGTCGCTCGGCTGGAAGATCCTGCTTCCGCTGGCGACCCTGAACCTGCTCGTGACCGCGATCGTCGTCGGCCATGACCCCGTACGACCTCTCCGACGACGTGATCGAGGTGGTCCGGTCGCCGGCGCCCGGCCCGGTCGCCGGCGCCTATCGCGCGTTCGGCGAGACGCTTCGGGGGCTGAAGACGACGTTCGCGCGGATCCTCGAGGGCCCGAACACGATCCAGTACCCGGAGGAGAAGACGCCCGTCTATCCGCGCTTCCGCGGCCGCCACAGGCTCCACCGCTTCGAGGACACCGGCCTCGAGAAGTGCGTCGGCTGCTCGCTGTGCGCGGCCGCCTGCCCGGCCGACTGCATCCGCGTGGTCGCGGCCGAGAACACGCCCGAGAACCGCGTCTCCGCCGGCGAGCGCTACGCCGCGGTGTACGAGATCAACCTGAGTCGCTGCATCTTCTGCGGCTACTGCGAGGTGGCGTGTCCGTTCGACGCGATCACGATGGGACACGACTACGAGATGTCGGACTACACGCGCTCGGACCTGATCTTCACGAAGGAGATGCTGCTGGCCGAGGCGATCGAGCGCACGCCTCTGCGCTCGGAGGGGGAGTAGGCGGGCCCGTGAGCGCGGTCCTGTTCTTCATTGCCGCTATCGGCGCGATCACCGGCGCGATCGGCGTCGTGATGCTCCGCAACCCGTTCTACAGCGTGCTCGCGCTGGCCTTCCACCTGGTAGCGCTCGCCGCGCTGTTCCTGCTACTCCGCGCCGAGTTCGTCGCCGCCGCCCAGGTGATCGTCTACGCCGGCGCCGTGATGGTCCTGTACGTGTTCGTGGTCGCCTACATCGGCGGCGGCGAGCAGCTGGCCGAGCGGCGGCGTGCTGCGTGTGTTGGGTCCGTTGTTCGCGCTGGCGCTCGCGATCGAGCTGTGCATCGCGATGCTCGGCGCTGGGCTGAAGGGCGTCTCATGGAAGGGCGCGCCGTTCATCCCCGGCTTCGGCACCCCCGCGCACATCGGTAGCCTGTTCCTGACGAAGTACCTGTACCCGTTCGAGGTCGCGTCGATCCTGCTGCTGCGGCCGCGGTCGGCGCGGTCGTGCTGGCCCGTCGCCGACGCGGGCTCGAGCCCGAAGAGGAGACGGCGCGCGGTTCGAGACCGAGTCCGGCGTAGACCGGGACGATGGCCGAGGCGGCGGGCGTGCGCGCCGCGTCGCCGATCCACGGAAGGGCTGGCACCGGAGCCGACTCAGATGGCGGGCGGAGTCGCAGCCGCCGGCCATGACTCGCTCCAGCCGGGAGGGCGGCTGGTGGACATCGGCTGGTACCTGGTCGTCTCCGCGATCGTCTTCTGCATCGGCGCCGGCGGCGTGCTCGTCCGGCGCAACCCGCTGTTGATCCTGCTCTGCCTGGAGCTGATGCTGAACGGCGCGAACCTCGCGCTGGTGGCGTTCGCGCGCATGTGGGGCGGCGAGTCCGGCCAGGTGTTCGCGCTGATCGTGATGGTGGTCGCGGCTGCGAGGTCACGGTCGGGCTCGGCCTGGTGGTCGCGATCTACCGCCGCAGCCTGCCGATCGACGTCGAGTCGAGCTGCACGGATAGCGTCCAGGGATGAGCCGTCCACCACTTTCGCGCTGGCTGGTCCTGCGTCGCCCGCTCGTCGGCACCATCGTGATCGCGCTCGGGCTCGACTACCGCATCTGGCCCGGCCGGGCCGCCGGCTGGCATCGCCGGGACGCTCGCGATCGCGCTGTCGTTCGTGTTCTCGGTGCGGCCTTCATCGAGCTGCTCGCCACGGCCCCGACCCACCGCCAGCTGACCTCGACGCTGTGGGACTACGACTGTCTGCGCCGGCGTCGACGCCAAGCTGCAGATCCTCGTCGACCCGCTGTCGGTGTTCATGATCCTCGTCGTCTCCGGGGTGTCGACGCTGATCCACCTGTACTCGGTCTCCTACATGACCCTCGACCGAGGCTTCCTGCGCTACTTCAGCTACCTGAACTACTTCGTGTTCTCGATGCTGCTGCTGGTGCTGGCCGGCAACTTCGTGCTGCTGATCGTCGGCTGGGCGTTCGTCGGCGCCGCCTCCTACCTGCTGATCTCGTTCTGGTACCGGCGCACCACGGCGACGCGCGCCGGCATCAAGGCGTTCGTGATCAACGTCGTCGGCGACGTGGGCCTGGTCATCGCCACCTTCATCATCTTCCAGCACATCGGCACGGTCCAGTTCCTGCCGGTCTTCACGAGGTGCACCACGAGTTCGCCCACAACGGCCGCCGATCGTGGTCGCCTGCCTGCTGCTCCTCGTCGGCGCGTTCGCGAAGTCCGCCCAGGTCCCGCTCCACACCTGGCTCCCGGACGCCATGGAGGGCCCGACGCCGGTCTCCGCGCTGATCCACGCCGCGACGATGGTCACCGCCGGCGTGTACCTGATCGCGCGCATGCACGTGCTGTTCGAGCGGGCGCCCACGGCCGCCGACGTGGGCGCGATCGGCGGCTGCCTGACGCTGCTGATCGCGGCCACGATCGCGCTCGTGAAGATGGACATCAAGCGCGTGATCGCCTACTCGACGATGTCCCAGATCGGCTACATGATCATGGCCGTCTCGGTGGGCGCGTACTCGGCCGGCCTGTTCCACCTCATGACGCACGCGTTCTTCAAGGCGCTGCTGTTCATGGCCGCCGGGCTCGATCATCGGCGCGATGGCGGGCGACCAGTCGCTGGACCGGATGGGTGGCTTCCGCCGGGCGCTGCCGTTCACGTTCGTCGTGTTTCTTGATCGGCGGCCTGGCCCTGTCGGGCCTGCCGCCGTTTTCCGGTTGGCTGTCGAAGGACGACATCATCGCGTTCCTCGACCACCGCGGCGGCGGCTTCGAGGTCCTCGGCATCGCTCGGCTACCTCGGCGCGCTGATGACCGGCATCTACACGTTCCGGATGATCTTCCGCGCGTTCTGGGGCGAGCCGGTCGAGGAGGCGCGCGAGCTCGAGCACGGCCACCTCCACCATGCCGAGGTCCCGCGCAACCCGATGACCGGCGAGGAGGAGGACACCGACGTCGGTTTCCCCGGCCCCGGTCACTTCATCGCCGAGCGCGAGTGGCCCATGAAGATCGCGATGGGCACGCTTGGCGCTGCTGGCGGTCGTGGGCGGCGTGGTCCAGATCCCCGGGGTCGACGACGCGGTCACGAAGTTCCTCGCTCCGACGTTCGCCGACTCCCGGCTCGCGCACGTCGACTGGTCGCCCACCGGGTGTCTTGGGTCGGCCTGATCATCGGCGCGCTGATCGCGATGGCCGGCATCGCGATCGCCTACCGGATCTGGGTCGTCGAGCCCGGCATCATCTTCGCGGCTGCGCGAGCGATTCTCCTGCGTCTACGGTCCTCTCGTCCACAAGTGGTACTTCGATGAGATGATCGACTTCGCGATCGTCCGGCCGGTGCTGTGGATCGGCGGCTTCGTCGACTCGGGCTCGAGCGGGCGTCATCGGCGGCGGGCTGACCGGCGGGACCGTCGGGGGCGGTGCGCGCCGGCTCGGCGGTCGTGCGCCGGGCGCAAACAGGCTTCCTGCGCTACTACGCCGCCGCTAATGATCGTCTGCGTCTCCGGCGTCGCCCTCTACTTCCTGATCTCGAGCAGTGGCCCCCGTCGCAACACGCCCGCATTCGAGACGCCCATGGCGGCGCCTCGCCGCTCCTCGGAGGCTCGCGCAGCGCTGCTGCGCGTCGCCTCCTGCGTCCTTGCGATGCATCCGCCATGGCCGCCTCTCGGTGCGGCCGCGCTTACAACGAGGACCACTCATGACGCTCTCGATCCTGATCTGGCTCCCGCTCGCGATCTCGCTGCTCGCCGCGCTCGTCCCGCGCCGTTGGTCGGTTGGATTGCCGTGGCCGGGAGCCTGGTCACTCTCGGGATCGCGATCTCGTTCCTGGCCGCTTCAAGCTCGGACACGCAGGGCTCCAGTTCGTCACCGACACGACGTGGATCTGCGCGCTCGGGATCCACTACAAGCTCGGGCTCGACGGGCTGAACGTCGCGCTCGTGGTGTTGACCAGCGTGCTGTTCAGCGCCTCGCTGGCGTGGGCCTCGTTGCGCGAGTGGGACCGCGGCCGCGGAGCTTCTACTTCCAGCTTCGGCCTGGCCGCAGAGCGCCGTGCTCGGCGCGTTCTGCGCCCAGGACCTGGCGCTGTTCATCGTGTTCTTCGACCTGATGCTGATCCCGTTCTACTTCCTGACCGGGATCTGGGGCACCGGCGAGCGCGTGCGGGCGACGACCAAGCTCGTGATCTACACGCTGGTCGGGTCGTTCTTCATGCTCGTCGGCGCGGTCGCGACCGGGGTGCTGACGTCCATCCAGAACGGTGCATCGCTGACGTTCGTGCTCTCCTCGCTCCAGCAGGTGCCCGCTGTCGCACACCTCGCAGGACTGGATCTTCCTGTGCTTCGCGCTCGCGTTCCTGGTCAAGATGCCGCTGGTCCCGTTCCACGGCTGGCTCGCCGACGGCTACAAGTCGATGCCGATCCCGGCGGTCGCGGTGTTCTCGGGCGTGCGTCTCGAAGGTCGCCGCGTACGGGTTCCTGCGGATCGTGCTGCCGCTGTTCCCGTACGCGTCGGTGCACTTCCAGATGCCGATGCTGATGATCGCCTGGTCTCGATCATGTGGGCGACGCTGGTCGCGTTCACCACGACCGATGCGCGGATGGTCGTCGCCTACTCGAGCGTCGCTCAGCTCAGCTTCATCACGCTCGGGATCTTCTCGCTGAAGCCGACGGGCGATCAGGGCGCGCTGCTGCAGATGGTCAACCACGGCCTCGTGACCGCGCCGCTGTTCTTCATCGTCGCGGCGGCGGCCGCGCGCGCGGGCGGCTCGGAGGAGCTGCGCGACATGGGCGGGATCGCGTTCCGGGCGCCGGTGCTGGCCACGCTGTCCTGATCGTCGCGCTGGCGACGCTGGCGATGCCCGGCTCGTCGAACTTCATCGGCGAGTTCATGATCCTGCTGGGCGTGTTCCAGTCGAAGACGGCGATCTCGGTGATCGCGTTCCTCGGCGTGGTGGGCGCCGCCTACTACGCGCTGCGGCTGTTCATCACCGCGATCCACAACCGGGTCGGGCGGACGGTGGCCTCGCGTGAGGTGGCGTTGGGTGAGGCGGTCGCGATCGTCCCGCTCGTGCTCGTGATCCTGGTGCTGGCGTTCTACCCGCAGTTCGGGCTGCGGCGCTCGGAGCCGACGGTGCGCGCGGCGATCGCGCCGGCGCAGGTCCAGGCGGGCTACGCTGGCCACGCGCTGAGGGTGGCGAGTCCGATGAACTACGTCGCTGGGTCCGCCCGCGGCGCCACATCGAAGGGCCCGCACATCGACTGGGAGGCGTTCTCGCCGCTGCTGGCTCTCGTGGCCGGCGGCGTGGTCGTCCTGCTGGTCGGTCTGTTCCGAGCGGCCGTGGTCCGCGAGCGGATCGTGCCGGCGCTGACGATCGCGGACGCTCCTGGCGATCGACGGCCTGGCGATCTGGCGCTTCCACCATCCGACGTCGATCATCTCCGGAGCGCTGCGGATCGACGACCTGGCGCTCGAGCTCGACATGCTGTTCGCGGCCGCCGGCGATCGCCACCGTGCTGATGTCGTGGCGCGCGGTCGCCCCGCGCGAGTCCGGGCCACGGCGAGTACTACGCGCTGCTGCTGTTCAGCGTGCTTCGGGATGGCCGTGCTCGTCTCCGCCCAGAACCTGATCACGCTGTTCCTCGGGATCGAGCTGCTGTCGATCCCGCTGTACATCCTGTGCGCGTCCGAGACCCGGCGCGAGGGCTCGCTCGAGTCGGGCCTCAAGTACCTGGTCATCGGCTCGGTCGGCTCGGCCACGCTCGTCTACGGACTTGCGCTCGTCTATGGCGCCACCGGCTCGACCGACTTCGCCGCGATCGGCCACGCGATCTCGCTGGGCAAGCTCGCCGGCGGCGTGCTCGGCAACCCGATGCTGCTGACCGGGCTCGGGCTGGTGATCGTCGGGTTCGCGTTCAAGGCGTCGGTGGCGCCGTTTCACCAGTGGACTCCGGACGTGTACGAGGGCGCGCCGACGCCGATCACGGCGTTCATGGCGACCGCCACCAAGGCCGCCGCGCTGGGCGTGTTCCTGCGCTTCTTCGACGTCGCCGCGATCGGCGCCCAGAACACCTGGGCGCCCCTGCTCGCGGCGATCGCCGCGATCACGATCATCGTCGGCAACGCCGGCGCGCTCGGGCAGACGTCCTGAAGCGGATGATGGGCTACTCGGGGTGGCGCAGGCGGGCTACATGCTCGCCGGCGTCGTCGTCGGCACCCGGCTCGGGATCCAGGCGACGGTCTTCTACCTGTTCGCGCTACCTGTTCATGAACCTGGCGGCGTTCGCGGTGATCGTGTCGCGAGGAGCGCGAGCGGCCCGACTCGGGGACGACATCACGGGCGCTGGCGGGGCTCGGCGCGCGCAAGCCGTGGCTGGCGTGGCCGATGACGATCGGGATGCTCGGCCTCGCCGGGATCCCCGGGACGGTCGGCTTCATCGGCAAGTTCCAGCTGATCCACGCGCTCGTGAACGGCGACTACACGTGGCTGGCGATCGTGCTGGTGATCGGCTCGATGATCTCGCTCGGCTACTACCTGCGGGTCGTCGCCGCGATCTGGATGCGCCCGGCGGTAACGACCCGCCCCGCGCGGCCCGACGCCGGCGCTTGCGCCGATCGCGGGCGGCTCGCAGGAGGCCGACGCGCCCGCGGCCCCGGCGTTCCAGCCGGAGGTCTGGTTTGTCGCCATCGCCTTCTCGGCGGCGATCATCGTCTTCGGCATCTTCCCGCAGCCGCTGTTCGATTTCGCATCCCACGCGGGCACGGCGATCGCCGGGCTGTTCTGAGCCCGCGCGTGGCCTGACCCCGCGGGTGGCCTGGGCCCGCCTGTGGCCTGAGTGGCGCGTGGCCTGAGCACGCGCGCGGCGGACGAGCTTTGCTGGCAAATGTGACTCATCGACACATTCGCCAGCAATCCTCGCGGACTCCGGGTTGGCGTCGGCCCCAGCGGGTAACCCGAAGCAATGGAAGATCGGCGCAGCGACACCGAGGAGACGTTTGGCGACCAGCCGCTCCCCGGAGAAGTCTCTAACCAGAACGGCGAGCAGCCCTCCGCGCCGCAGAGCGGCGGCGAGGGGTCCTCGAAGGACCGGGGCGCCCGCAAGCCGACCGACGATCCCGGCTCCGCCAAGGAAGGCAGCCAGTCCACCGGGCATCCGGAGAACGCCGGCTGAACCTCCGCGGCCGCCGCTACGATCGGCCGCCGTGGAATACCCGGTCGAGAGCTTCACCGAGTCAGAGCGCGCGCTGCTGCGAGCGCACTTCACCAACCTCGACCGGCCGGTGTTCGCGCTCGTCAACCTGCCCGAGACGGTCAAGGGCGCGCTGTTCGCGCGCTACTCGCGCTATCCCGGCACGCTGCGACGGCTGTTCCTCGACGAGTTCGCCGCCGACCTCCCGGACTCGCCGGGCTCTGGGACGGCGACGAGGGCAAGCGCGCGGCCGAGCTGTACGAGCGGATCTTCCTCGGCTACGGCGACGACTCCGTCGCCCAGCTCGGCGGCGCCCACGTGGCGTGCGAATGGGTCTCCAACGTCCTCACCAAGATGCTCCAGCGCCCGCGGCTGGGCGCCTACCTCGAGCAGTCGACGCGCTACATCGCCTACGACTCGCCGATGCCAGAGCGCCGGCCCGCGCCAGAGGCTACCGCTATTACCGCGACCCGGAGCTCGGCCCGCACTACGCCCAGGCGATGGACGAGCTGTTCGCGATCTACTCGCGGTCGCTGCCGCGGGTCGCGTCCTGGGCGGAGGGGGAGTTTCCGCGCGCCGCCGACGAGCCCGCGGCGGCGTACGCGCGCGCGATCAAGGCCAAGGCGCTCGACCTGCTCCGGGGCCTCCTGCCCGCCAGCTCGCTCTCGCACATGGGGATCTTCGCGACCGGTCAGACCTACGAGCAGCTGGTCCTGCACCTGCTGGCCCACCCGCTGCCGGAGGCCCGGAGCTACGGGCAGATGATCCTCGACGAGGTCAAGGCCGTGATGCCGAGCTTCGTCGCCCGGGTGCGAGCGGCCCGACCGCGGCGGCGAGTGGATCGGTTACCTGGAGTCGCGCGACGCGGGCCGGCGAGCGCTGGGCGCGGCGCCTCGGGCTTCGCGACGGCGCCGGCGACGGCGCCGAGGCCCGTCGGTGACGCTCGCGCGAGTCGAGGGCGACGAGGACGAGCTGCTCGCCGCGCTGCTGTTCGAGTCGCGCCGGTCTCCGAGGAGACGATCCGCGACGCGGTCGCCGCGCTCGACGTCGACGAGCGCGGCGGCGCTGCTCGGCGACCTCGTCGGCACCCGCGCCAACCGCCGCTACCGCCCCGGGCGGGGGTTCGAGGCGCTCCGCTACCGGTTCGAGATCGTCGCCGACTACGGGGCGTTCCGCGACCTCCAGCGCCACCGGATGCTGACCGTGCAGTGGCAGTCGCTGACGCCGGACCTCGGCGCCGGCGTCCCCGAGCAGGTCGAGCTGGCCGGCTGCGGCGAGGACTACCGCCGCGCGCTCGAGATCTCCGCGCGCGAGTACGAGCGGCTGCGCGGCGAGCCGGCCTCGCGACGGCGGCGCCCGTACGCGCTGTGCCTCGGCTACCGGATCCGGTTCATCCTCGACCTCAACGCGCGCGAGGCGATGCAGCTGATCGAGCTGCGCTCGGGCCGCGAGGGGCACCCCAGCTACCGCGCGGTCGCGCACGAGATGCACGCGCAGATCGCCGCCGTGCATCCCGGCGGTCGCGGCGGCGATGACCCACGTCGACCGCGAGACCGAGCCGCGGCTCGAGCGGATCCTGTCCGAGATGCGGACCCACGCCCGCAGCGGCGGGCGCTAGGAGCCGCCGGCAGCGTCCGGCGCCGGGGCGGCGAGGACCGAGCGAGGGCGAGGACGCCCTAGAACAACGTCTGGGGCGTCAGGACCGTCGTCTGCGTCTGCCTGTGCGGCTGGGAGAGCACAAGCGTGACGCGCCATCCGCCCGTGCTGACGCGGCGGAGCTCGCGCATCGTCACGGTCGCCTTGCCGTCCTTGACCGCGCGCCTGACCGAGCCCAACCACGTGCCCGCCGCGGGTGATGCGGACCCGGACGGTGCCGTCGGCGCCTGGTGTTGGCGAACGTGACCGCGCAGCGGATCAGGTTGTGGCGCTTTCCGGTCAGCTTGCACGAGATTCCGCCCGGCGGCCGGCGGCGCCAGGCCTCCCGCCGCTCGAAGAACCGGGTCTGCACGAGCCGGATGTCGCCGTTTGAGTCGGTCAGGGTCCAGGTCGGCGCTGTAGTTCCCGGCCGGAGGCGCCGCGACGGCAGACGCCGTCGAGCGTGTCGACGTTCCGAGCTTTGAACACCGCGTGGCCGCCGTTGCCGGCTGAGATGCTGACCGCGATCGTCGTGACCGGGTCGGTCGGGATCAGCCGATTGGCTGGACCGCGGAAGCGCCGACTCGGCGAGCGCGGTGAAACCGCCGTACACCGTCTCGCCCTCGATCGGCGAGGTGTCGGCGATGTCAGGGACCTCGGTCTCCGTCACACCGCCGCTGCGCTCGTCGGTCTGGGCGATGTCGCTCGTCGGCAGGCCGGTGGCGTCTCCGTTGTTCGGGCAGACCTCACCCGTCAGCGCGGTGCCGCCGGTGACGATGTTCGTCGGCACCCCCGCCGAGCTCGAGGTGGGCACCACGTCCGACGGCGCGCCGAAGTACTCGCCGGGCTGGCAGCGGCCGCCGAGGCGATCACGGTCTCCTCGCCGAGGATCAGAACCCTTAGGTGGGCGACGTGCAGCGACGGTGAGGGTCCTGCGAGCCGTTCGAGAGCGTGATCAAGTGCCCGCCTGACACGTCCAGCGGCGCGATCACCGTGCCCGTGCCGTCGGCGGCGGCGCGCTGTCGCTGCCTGCCGTCGGTGATCGTGTAGGTCACCTGCGGGACCAGACCGATGCACTCGACCGCCTGGACCTCCAGGTCGGCCAGGCACTGAGGCACGCCGGTCGGCGTGAAGAACGGCGCCAGCGGGTTGGAGAACAGCGAGACGGCGCCCGGCTCGCCCGCGCGGACGGTCAGGCTCACGAGCCCGCCCAGCGGGTTCGGCGTCGGCGTGGTCGGGTCGGCGAACGCGCGGTTGTCGTTGGAGGTGACCGTCACGACGTCGCCCGCGACCGATCGGCGCCGTCCCCACTGTGGCCGCGTCGGTCTGCGTGTCACAGAGGTCGGTCGGGGACTGCGCGCCCGGCCCGTTGAACGTGTAGGACAGAATGCCCGCCTGGAAACACGGCGAGAGCGACAGCGTCCCGCCGGACCTGGCGGACTGGACCGCGCTGCCGATGTTGAGCGCGGTCCACCCCGTCCAGCCCGCCTCGCTGAACGGGTTGCCGCCGTTGCCGGTGAGGATCACCTGGTGGGTCGGCTGCGGCGCATTCGCCCCGGAGTAGTCGACATCGATCTCGTCACGGTCGTCGCCGGGGGCGTGGGGCCGCAGCGAGAGCGACCAGCTGCCGTCGCCGGCGGTGGTCGTCGAGGCGTGCGCGACAGCGATCGGCGTGCCGCTGGGGCCGATGCGCAGCAGCGTGACCCGGACGCCGATGCCGCCCCCCGGCCCGCGGTTGACGTTGCCGGTGACGATCGGGTTGAACTGCCTGAGGTTGACCTGTGGCAGCGGCAGCTGGTTGGCGGTGTCGCTCGTCGCCTGCACGCAGCCCGGGTTTCCGCCGGAGTCGAGGTTGGCCCACATGTCCTGGAGCAGGTACTGGTGGCCGTTGATGACCTGGTTGTATGGCGAGCCGTCGGGGGCGAAGCCGAGCGGCGAGCCCAGTGTGGCCTCGCACTTGTCGCCCACCTCGTTGCCGTTCGGGTCCATCCATCCCGCTCCCTCGGGGTCGGTCATCGCCTCGACCGTCTCGTGGGCTGCGGTATTGATCGCCGCCTCGGCGTCCGGATAGCCCTGGGGATCGGCGCCCGGCCCGAACGCGCCCTCGATGAGCGGGTCGATCGCGACCGCGTAGATCGTCACCCCGTGCCCGCCGACGCTCGAAACCTCGTGGTAGCCGGCGAAAACATTGGTCCCGCAGCTCCCTGCGGTGATGCACTCGTCTACGTCGGGCGGCAGGAACATGAACCAGAGGTTGGTCAGCCCGCGGGGGGCGCCGGGGGTGCTCTGAGCCAGGTGATCGATCTCGGCGCGGACCTGCGCGTCGGTGACGCACGTCGCGATCCCGGTCGGCGAGGCGCACTGAGCCGACTTGGCCGGGTAGGGGTCGGTGTCATTGATCGAGTCACCCGACGCGTTGTACGAGATGCGGTAGGCGCCCGGCGTGATCTGCCCCACGCTGGTCCCGTCCGCGAACTGGGGCAGGACGCTGAGCGCATTGCACCCGCCGGTCGTGCAAGCACCGCCGGCACCGCTGTCGTGCGCGATATCGGTGAAGAACTGCTGGATCAGTCCTTCGTAGGTTGGAACCCCGCCGCCCGGGGAGCCCTGGAATGCGTGGCCGGGCGGAGCCCAGAAGACGGTGTGCACGGTGACCCCGCCGGCCATCACCAAGCCGCCGTGGTAGGTGACCGGCGTCAGCGCGCCGGTCGCCACATCCCGAGGACTTAGCTTGTGGGGGCCGGCGACTGGAGGGACCAGACCCAGTGCCGGGCCGATCCGCGGATGGAACGCCGTCCGTCCCGACACGGGCTGGGTCGTTCGTCCCGAGGCCACCGGCGCGAGCACGCCGAGCGCCGCCGCAATGGTCGCGGCTATACACGCGCGGGTGCACCGCATCCGACCCCCTCCTTTGCTCGTATCCGCCGCCCGCCCCGGCGAGCGTTCCGGTCAGCGACGGTAGCGCGGCGGTCTCGGCGAGTCAACCGCCAGGGTCACCCTATCCCAGCTCCCGCTGGCGCAACTCGATCCGCCTGATCTTGCCGGTGAGCGTCTTTGGCAGATCGGTGACGAACTCGATCTTCCGGGGATAGGCGTAAGCGGACAGGTGATCGCGGACGTGACCTTTGATCTCGTCGGCGAGCGCGTCCGATGGCTCCTGCCCGGCCGCGAGCACGACGAACGCCTTGACCACGTTGCCACGGCGTTCATCGGGTGAGGCGACGGCGGCGGCCTCCGCAACGGCGGGATGCTCGAGGCACGCGGATTCGACCTCGAACGGACCAATCCGGTAACCGGCCGAGATGATCACGTCGTCGGCGCGCCCCTCGTACCAGAAGTACCCCTGATCGTCGACCTTCGCCGCGTCCTTGGTGTGGAACCAGTCGCCGCCGAACACCTCCTCGGACTCCTCGCGCGGGCGGTTCCAGTAGCCGAGCGGATAGTGCGGGTTGCTCCTCGCCTTGAGGCAGATCTCGCCGCGCTCACCGGCGCCGACCGGGCGCTCGTCCTCGTCGAGGATCGCCACCTCCCAGCCGGGCATCGGCCTGCCCATCGAGCCTTCGCGGACCTCCATGAACGGGTAGTTGGCGACCAGAGGGTAGGACTCGGTCAGGCCGTAGTAGTCGAGGACCGTGATCCCGTACTGCTCGCGGAACCAGCGGATCGCCTCGGGGTTGAGCGGCTCCCCGGCCGAGCATACGATCCGGAACTGCTGCGGGTAGCGGGTCTTAGCGTCGCCGATCGCCATCATCGAGCGGATCGCGGTTGGCGTGGCGAACACGTTCGTGACCGCGTGGCGGGAGAGGAAGTCGAGCTGCCGATCCGGGTCAAAGCCGCCCTCGCGCTGGTAGACCGCCTGGACCGCTCCCAGCCGCCACGGCCCCAGCAGCGGGCAGATGCCCGCAGCCCACGCCCACTCTCCCATCCCGTGGAACAGCTCCCCCTCCCGGAGGTCATGGCAGTAGACGAACTCCTCATGCGCCAGCAGGTAGCGATGCGCGTGGAGGATCCCCTTTGCGAGCCCGGTGGTGCCCGAGGAGTAGTACAGCTGCGCGGGGTCGTCCGCCGCGGTGTCGACGGCGTTGAACGTGCTCGCCCCGTGGGCGAGCAGCTCGTCGTCGAGGATCAGCACGTGCTGGACTAGCGAGCGCTCGATCCGCTGTGCATTTGCCGCGTTGGTGAGCAGCACCTTCGGCTGAGAGTCCGTCAGTCGATGGCGGATCCCCTCGTCGCCGTAGAGGACCGACATCGAGAGCAGGATCGCGCCGGCCCTCCACGCCGCGAAGAACGCCGCGGCGGTCTGCGGCGTCGGCGGCAGCAGCATCGCCACCCTGTCGCCGGGTTCGACGCCATGCGCCACGAGCACGTTGGCCAGCCGGTTGGAGTCGTCCTGTACCTCGCCCCAGGTGACCCGCCGCACGTTGCCGCCGAAGTCCTCGTGGATCATCGCGAGCTTGTCACGGGGGTGGCGGTCGCAGACGTCGGTGGCGATGTTGTAGCGCTGTGGGACCGCCCAGCGATGCTGCGCCCGAGCCTGTTCGTAAGAGGAGATCTGGGAGGTGGAGCTCATGCAACCATCTTCTCTCGACCCGGCGCCGGCCTCAACCCCGGCTAAGCTTCTCCCGACGCTCATGACCCTCGCGCTGGGAGTGCTGCTTGGGGCAGGTCTTGCGGCAATCGTCGTCGCCGCTTTGCGGTCCTTCCGCACGTCGCGCTCCGCCGATACTCCCGAGGCGGCCGCGATGCAGTCCGCGCTGCACGCCGCGACGTCCACGCTCCCGCACCTCCGGCGCGGCTTGACGGCCCGCAGCGCCGAGCTGGCGGTGCCGCACCTGCTCGCGCTGACCGGCGCGGCGGCGATCGCGCTCGCCGACACGCGCGCGGTGCTGGCGATCGAGGGGGAGGGACGCGAGCAGGTCCGCCCGGGCGACCTGCTCTCCCGGCTGCTGGCGCGCACCCCCGACCACCGTCTCCACATCGAACCGCGGCTGATCTCGTCCGATCCCACCTGCCCGCTGCGCTCCGCCGCGCTGGCGCCGCTGGTGGTGCAGGGCAAGCGGGCCGGAACCCTGATCGCGTTCTACCGGACGGTGGGGCGCGCGAGGCAGGCCGAGCTGCGGGTGCTGCAGGAGGCGGCGAGCCTCGTATCCGCGCAGGTCGAGCTGTCGGTCGTCGCCGAGCAGGAGCGGCGCCTGGCACAGGCGGAGCTGCGCGCGCTCCGCGCCCAGATCTCCCCCCACTTCATCTACAACGCCCTCGCCGCGGTGGCGGGCGACATTCACGAGCGGCCCGAGGAGGCGCGGGAGCTCCTGATCGACTTCGCGCAGTTCACGCGCTACCTGTTCCGCGACGGCCGCTCGTACGTGACGCTCGGGGAGGAGATCGAGCACGTCGAGCGCTACCTGCGGCTGGAGCAGGCGCGCTTCCGGGACCTGAACGTGACGGTCGACGTCCCGGACGAGGCCCGCGGCGTGATCGTGCCGGCGATGTCGATCCAGCCGCTGGTCGAGAACGCGGTCCGCCACGGCGTCGAGCGCCGGGCCGGTTCGGGCCGGGTGTCGATCGTGGCGCGGAGGATCGCGGGCGACGTCGAGCTGCGCGTCGCCGACGACGGCACCGGAATCGAGCCCGAACGCGTCCCCGAGGTGCTGGCCGGCGCCGGCGGAGGGATCGGCGTCTCGAACGTCGACGCTCGGCTGCGCGCGACGTTCGGCGAGCGCTACGCGCTGCGGATCGAGTCCCAGGTGGGCGAGGGAACGACGGCCGTCATGACCGTGCCGAACCTGGCCGGTGACCGCCCGCGGCCGCAGCTCGCACGGCCCGCCGCCTGATGAGCGCCGATCGGCTGAAGATCCTGGCGGTCGACGACGAGCGCTCCCAGCTCCAGGACCTGGCGCGACTGCTGCGCTCCTCGTCGATCGTCGAGGACGTGGAGTGCGCCTCGGACGGGCACGACGCGCTGGTCAAGGCGTCCGCCCAGCCCTACGACGCGATCTTTCTCGACGTGCGGATGCCGGACCTCGACGGGGTCGAGCTGGCACGCGTGCTGCGGCGTTTCGCCGAACCGCCGCAGCTCGTGTTCGTGACCGCTCACGACACCGCCGCCGTCGATGCGTTCGAGCTCCGGGCGCTCGATTACCTACTCAAGCCGGTCGCCCGGCGCCGGGTCGAGGAGGCGCTCGAGCGGGTCGCCGCGGCCGTCTCCGCGGGCGAGACCGCCCCCGCCGACGGAGCGGGCGATGCGCGCGCGCCGGGCCGCGACGGCGACGTGATCGCGGTGGCCAGCGCGCGCTCCGGCGCGACCAGGCTGATTCAACGCAGCTCGGTTCTGTACGTGCAGTCCCACGGCGACTTCGTCCGGATCGTCGTCGGTGACGGGCGCTACCTGCTGCGGGCGACGCTCAGCGACCTGGAGCGCCGCTGGGAGCCGCACGGGTTCGCGCGGGTGCACCGCCAGTACATGGCGAACCTGAACAAGGCGGTCGAGCTCCGGCCGATGTTCGGCGGCACCGCCGAGCTTGCGTTCGCCGACGGCCGGACGATCCCCGTGGCGCGCCGCCACGTCGCCGACCTCGGCCGGCGGCTGCGGGCCTAGCGGTTCTACGGCGGCTCGCTGGGGGACACGGTGTCGTCCAAAAGAGCGCCACGTTCGGCGTCGCTCAGCGTTCTCTCTTGCCGCGAGCCGCGGGATGCCACCCGACCATGACCGTCTGACCTGAGGCCGCCACCGTCCCATCGGGGAGTCTCACCTCGTGGTGCAGGCGGAAGCTGGACGTCCCAACGTCCACCACGCCGACCACGATCTCGACCTCGCCGTGATCCTTGCGGACCTCGGTGTGGTAGTCGAGGTCGACGTGCGCGAGCACGTACGCCCCGTGTACGTGGTCGCCGCCCGCGCGCCGCATGAGCTCGGTCATCAGCGCTGCTCGGCCTTCCTCGAGCAGCTCGTGGTAGACCGACTGGTTCAGGTGGCCGAGCATGTCCATGTCGCGCCACCGCAGCTGAACGGAAACCCGCCGCTGGAGACCGGAGCTCATGCGGGCAGGATATGGACGAGAGTCCCGCTGACGACCTGACAGGAGCTGCCGGAACGCTCCGGAAGGGCTCGCGCCGAGGGCGCGCCGCCCTTCCGGGAGTGTTCCGGATGCTCCCCCTTTACTCCGACCCTTCTCCGAACGTCTTGATCTCCTCCTTCTCCTTGTCGGAGAGCTCGTGGAGATCCTCGCCGCGCTCCTTCTTGGTGCTCTGCACGTGCTCACGGATCTTCTCGACGACCTCGGGGTTGGCGAGCGTCGAGACATCCCCAACGTCGGCGAAGTTGGAGATTCCCGCGATCACACGGCGCATGATCTTGCCGCTCCGCGTCTTGGGCATGTCGGGCACGACCCAGACGTTCTTGGGCCGCGCGATCTTGCCGATGTCGCGATCGATCTGGGCCGAGACCTTCTTGGCGACCTCCTCGTCGCTCGCCTCGATGCCCGGCTTGACCGCGATGTACATCTCGACCACCTTGCCGCGCGTCTCGTCGACGACCGGAACGGCGGCCGCCTCGGCGACCTCGTCGACCTCGATCGCGGCCGACTCGAGCTCCTTGGTCCCCAAGCGGTGGCCCGCGACGTTGATCACGTCGTCGATCCGGCCGAGGATCCGGAAGTAGCCGTCCTCGGACTGCTGGGCTCCGTCGCCGCACATGAACGGCCAGTCGCGCCAGTCCTTGCTGTCCGGGTCCTTGTTGAACCGCTTGTAGTACGTGTCGATGAACCGCTCGTCCTGGCCCCACACGGTCAGCATCCGCCCGGGCCAGGGGTTGCGCACGCAGACGTAGCCCGCCTTGCCCGAGCCCTTGGGGATCTCCTCTCCGTTCTCGTCGTAGATGACCAGCTGAACGCCCAAACAGGCCGGCCCGCAGCTGCCGGGCTTCATCGGCTGCAGGAACGGCAGGGTGCTTCCGAGAAAGCCGCCCGTCTCGGTCATCCACCAGGTGTCGGTGATAGCCGCCTCGCCCTTGCCGACCACCTGCCAGTACCAGCGCCAGACATCCGGCTCGATCGGCTCGCCGACCGTCGTCATCGTCTTGAAGTGGTAGTCGTACTTGGCGGGCTCGTCGGGACCCACCTTGCGCAGCATCCGGATCGTCGTCGGGGCCGTGTGGAAGATGTCCACGCCCAGCTTCTCCGCGATCCGCCACGGCCTGCCGGCATCCGGATACGTGGGGATCCCCTCGTACATGACCGTCGTCGTGCCCAGTGCGAGCGGCCCGTAGACGATGTAGGAGTGACCGGTGATCCAGCCGATGTCGGCAAAGCACCAGTACGTGTCCTCGGGATGGATGTCCTGGTAGTACTTCGATGTCCCGGTCACGTAGCTCAGATAGCCGCCGATCGAGTGCTGTGCGCCCTTCGGGCGACCGGTGGTGCCGCTCGTGTACATCAAGAACAGCGTGTCCTCGGCCGCCATCGACTCGGGCTCGACCTCCTGGCCCCGGTAGTCGTCAAGCACCTCGTCGACGAAGAAGTCACGGCCCTCGACCATCTCGCTCTCCGAGTGGTATTCGCCCGGCTTGCGACGGAACACGAGGATCTTCTCGACCTCGATCCCCTCCTCCCGGGCCGCCTCCACCGCGTCGTCGGCCTTGATCTTGTGATCGATCAGCTCGCCGCCCCGGTAGTAGGCGTCCATCGTCACGAGGATCGTGCTCTTGGCGTCAGCCATCCGCTGGCCGCAGGCGTGGCCGCTGAACCCGCCGAACACCTGCGAGTGGATCACGCCGAGCCGCGCGCACGCGAGCATCGCCACCGGCAGGTCGGGGACCATCGGCATATGGAAGGTGACCCGGTCCTGCGGCTTGACGCCGCAGAAGTCCTTCAGCAGCGCGGCGAACTCGTTGACGCGACGGTGTAGATCCCTGTACGTGATCTCCTCGGCCTCGTCCTCCTCGAGCTCCGGAACCCAGACGATCGCGTTCTCGTCGCCGCGGGACTCGAGATGGCGGTCGACGCAGTTCACGCTTGCGTTCAACCGGCCGCCGACCCACCAGTTGAAGAACGGCGGGTTGCTCGTGTCGACGATCTCGTCCCACTTCTTGTCCCAGGTGAGCATCTCCGCGTAGTCCTCGAAGCACTGCGGGAAGTTCTCCGGGGCAAACCGTTCGAGAATCGACGGGTCATTCGCGTTGGCCTGCGCCTTGTACTTCTCAGGCGGCTGGACGTACTCCTCCTCACGCCAGTGGACAGCGATCTGGTTCTCGGAATACTCGACGTCCTCTGCAGGGGACTCGGTCGTATCTGCCATAGAGGCCCTCCTTCCTCGTGCAGTCAAACCACGCGGCTCGGGACTCCGGCGATTCTCCGGAGTCCCGAGCTGCCGTGGATTTGCGGCTATTTCGTGTTTACGTTACTACCGGGAGCACTGCTCCCGATGGGTCGTTTGCTTACGCTCGCCGCAGCGGGACGACGGGTGCGATCACCCGACCGAAGGTCGAGTTGAGGACCGCCGCGAATGAGGCGTACCAGGCGGCGATCGCGGTCGCAATACCGACGTAACCGCCGATCTTGATCGTGTTGTTTGTGACCTTAAGGGTGCCCGTCAGGGCCGAGTTCCCAATGCCCAGCAGGATGAACGTCACGGCGAGCAGCAGGAACACGAGCGCAACGGCGGCCGTCGTCCGCAGCGACGCCAGGAACATATAGGTGGTGAAGATTGCCCACGTCCACAGGTACAGCCCGAGCCCACTGAACACCTCGGTCGGCGCAAGGCTTGCGGCGGCATGGACGACGAAATAGAACGAGATCCAGAACGCCCCGTACGAGCAGAACGCGACGGCACCGAAGGTATTGCCGGTGCGGAACTCCCAGATCCCGGCCACGAGCTGCGCGATGCCGCCGTAGGCGATCGCCAGGGCTGCAACCAGCGGCAACAGGCCGCCGCCGACCAGATGGCCGGAGCCGACCAGACCGGCGTTAATCAGGCTGAGTACGAAAGTGGTGCCTGCAAATCCGGCGAGACCGAGCGGACCAGGGTCCGCCGGCGTCCAACCGGCGAGCCGACCGCCAGTCGGATCCGCCGCAGCGGGCGCCGGCGCGACGTCTGCCTCGCGCGGACCAACTCGACCAGCCTCCATGTTTCCTCCTCGTAGTTGTTGACCAGTCGGCGATCAATTTGATGCCGGCCGGGGAGGCCGACAAGCGCGGATCGGCAGGCGGCGTCCGGCCGCCGACGAGTGGCTGTTCGGAGGCGACGAGCGGCTACCGCTCGTGAAGACCGCCGCTACTTGCGGCGCTTGCGCTTACGCTTCGGCGTCGACGCGCGGCTGCCGGAGGATGTGCCGGCGGCGACGGGCTCGCGGCTGGGCTCCGGGGCCGGCTTGGCGTTGCCGCGGCCACGTGCGCCGGCGGTCCGCTGGCGCTGCTCGCGCAGCTCGGCGCCCGACGGCCACGGTTCGGCCTGACCTGTCCTCCACGCGGGCGGATCGCCGTTCGGCCACCGGCCAGCCAGCAGGTAGGCGACCGCGAGCAGCCAGAACACCTCGATCAGGAGCGCCGGCGCGCTCCCGATCAGAAGCAGCGACGCCGCCGCCGCCGCGATCCCGAGATAGCCGATGAACTTGGTCAGGAGGCCGACGCGCATCGCGTTCAACGAGGTGAGAACGAACGCGATTGCGAGCAGCAGCGAGCCGATCAGCCCGGCGTACTGGAGGATCGCGAGCCCCGGAGAGCTCAGCAGCGCATTGGCCTGCGGGTAGGTCTGCGCGCCATGGGTCGCGAACTCGTGCGACTTGATCGTGATCACGACTCCGTAGGCGATCCCGCCGACTGCGGCGAGCACCCCGCCCACTATTCCGGTGATCAAGAGGCCCTTTGAGAGATCGGGGCGGCGCGCCCTGGCGGCGCTGAACAGGAACGCGAGCGTGGCGGCCAGCCCCAGCAGGCCGAGGCCGTTGATCAGCGCGCCGATCACCTCAAGCGCCCCGCGCTTGTTGGTCACGAGCAGCTGAACCGTGACCTCGTTGACCTTGGGCTGGGGACCGGTGGCCTGGATCACCGCGGAAACGAACAGCATGGCGCCGGCGAGCGCCGAAACCACGCCCACGCGCGGTCGCAGGCGCGCCTCATAGGAGACCCTGTCCATTGCCGTCATCCGATCACCGCTTGGCAGTGTACGGTCACCCCGGTGCAGACACGCGCCGCTTGCCCGGCTTGCGGCGGGCACCTGCTCAACTGGCGATCAGTGGCGTCCTCGGAGCCCGCGCTTGGAGCGCAGCGCTTCGAGCTGGCGCGGTGCGAGCACTGCGGAACGGCCGTGACGCTCGGCCCAGTCCCAGCGGGCCTTTACGACACCGGCGCCTACGCCCGAGGTGCCCCGCGGCTCCACGGGCTGGCGCGGCCGGTGCTGAGCGTGTTCGACCGCCAACGCCTGTCGTTGGTCCGGTCGCTCGCGGCGCCGCCGGCCCGCCTGCTCGACATCGGCGCCGGGCGCGGTCGATTCGTGGGCGCGGCGCTCAGCGCCGGCTATGAAGCGCGCGGGCTCGAGCCCTCCGCGCGCGGCGCGAGTGACGGCCGCGCCGGCGCTGCGCTCGTGCGGGCGGGCATCGAGAACGCCGAGGTCGAGCCGTCGTCGCTCGACGCGGCCACGCTCTGGCACGTGCTCGAGCATCTCGAGGACCCGCGCGCGTCGCTCTCGCGGACCAGGGAGTGGCTTCGCCCGGGCGGCGGGCTGCTGGTCGGAGTTCCCAACCTCGAGAGCCTCCAGGCGCGGCTGGCAGGCGATCGCTGGTACCACCTCGACGTGCCCCGCCACCGGACCCACTTCACCGCGCGGGGGCTGCACGCACTGCTGCGCGCGCGTGGGTTCGAGGTGCTGGCGACGCGCCACCTGCTGCTCGAGCACAACCCCTTCGGGATGTGGCAGTCGCTCGTGAACTGCGCCACGCGCAACCGGTCATACCTCTACAACCTGCTGAAGCGAAACGCACCGCTGCATGGGCCGGACCTCGCGATCACCGCCGCCGCGCTGCCGCTCGCGCCGCTCGCCGCGGCACTCGAGCTGCTGGCCGGGCTGGCTGGCCGCGGAGGGACGATCGCGGTGCTCGCCCGCCGTCCTTGACCAAATCCGCGGGTGGCTACCATTGAGCACATGGAAGGAAGTGGCTTCGGCGACCTGTTCGGAGATCCGGAGGACCTGCAGCGACGGCTCGGGGAGTTCGCCGAGCAGATGCAGGGCGCGCAGCGACTGGCGTGGGCCGACAACGCGATCAAGCTCGCGGTCGACCTGACCGTCGCGGCGATGAACCGGATCAACATCCAGGGGACCACAGAGCAACAGTCAGAGCAGCTGCGCACGGTGATGGCGCACATCTTCCCTGAGGCCGTCACGCTCGTGCGCGAGGCGCGCGAGGGCTTGCAGTAGCGCGCCGGTGCCGGCCGCCCGGTGCGCCTAGAGCGCCCCGAGCACCAGCTCGTCGTGCTCGGCGGGCTTCACGCTTCTGAACACTTCCTTGATCGTCCCGTCGGGCGAGATCACGAACGTCGTGCGCTCGTTGCCCATGTACTTGCGGCCGTACATCGACTTCTCGACCCACACGCCGTACGCCTCGGCGACCGCGTGGTCCTCGTCCGCCAGCAGCGGGAAGCCAAGCCCGTACTTGTCGTCGAACTTCGCGACCCGCTTCACCGGGTCCGGCGAGACGCCGAGCACGACCGCCCCGGCCTGGTCATAGTCGGCCCGGTGGTCGCGCACCCCGCACGCCTGCGCGGTACAGCCCGGGGTATCGGCCTTGGGATAGAAGTAGAGCACGACCGTCTTGCCGCGCAGTCCCGACAACGAGACGTCGTCGCCGTGCTGGTCTTTGAGCGTGAAGTCCGGAGCTGTGTCGCCCGGTTGGAGCGCCATCGGCCTGGACCCTACTTCAAGAGCCGCGAGAGCCGTCTGTCCTTGAGCACCTTGCCCTCGGTCTGGCAGGTCGGGCAGTAGCACATCACGTAGTCCTCATAGAAGACCGCCTCGAGCCGGTCGCCGCAGCGCGGGCACGGCTCGCCGTTTCGACGGTGGACCGTCAGCGGCATCGGCAGCTTGTCCGGGATCGGGAGTGACAGCGTCTCCTGGTAGTGGGCGATCGCGTCCCCGAGTCGCGACCGGATCGCCTCCCGCAGTCGCCGCGCCTCGTCGGCGTCGAGGTCCGAGCCGCGCTTGAACGGCGAGAGCTTCGCGGTGTGGAGGATCTCGTCGACCCAGGAGCGGCCGATCCCGGCGATCACCTGCTGGTCGCGCAGGAGCGCGTAGAGCGGCCGCGGTTCGTCCAGCAGCTCGGGGAGTGCGGGCGTTTCGGGCCACGCCTCCGGGCCGAGCGCGACGATCGTCTCGTCCTCGTCGACGTCGGCTGTGCGCAGCAGCTTGACCCACGCGCGCTGCCGCGTCCCGAACTCCCGGAGCCTCAGTTCGCGCCCGTCGGTGAGGCGCACCAGGAGCCGCGAGGTGCGGTCGCGCAGCGAAGCCCGCGAGCCGAAGATCTGGAGCCGTCCGGCCGACATCAGGTGCACCACGAGCGCCAGGCCGCCGTCGAGCTCCAGCACGAACAGCTTGCCGCGCCGGCGGACCCACAGGAACCGCTGCCCATCGATCGCCGAGAGTGGCGGATCGAAGGTCTTCAGCGCGTTCACGCCCGGCGCGAGCGCCGACTCGACCTGCGCGCCGGAGAGCGCAGCGTCCAACAGTCTCGCCGTGATCTCGACCTCGGGTAACTCAGGCATTGCTCCAGATCGAGGTTAGCTGGGAGAAGACCGCTGTCTGCGGGCCCGCCGCGGATCGGTTCACCGCCCGGGCGGCGGCGATAGCCTCCCACCCTGCATGAGCGTCGCTCTGGCCCCCGACGATCTCGTCCGAACCCACGCCGAGGCCGCGGGCAATTCCCGCGAGCCGCTGCTCGTGCTCGAGCCGCTGGCGGAGTTCCTGACAGAGCACGGCCTCGAGACCCCCGCAGACGTCACGGCGACGCCGATCGGCGAGGGCCACTCGAACGTCACGTTCATCCTCTCGACGGGGGTCGTGGTGCGCCGCCCGCCGCGTGGGCCGCTGCCCCCGAGCGCCCACGACGTGCTCCGCGAGGCGCGCCTGCTCCAGGCGCTCGAGCACACCCCGGTGCGTGTGCCCAGGGTGCTCGCGGTCTGCCCCGACCTCGACGTGATCGGAGCCCCCTTCTACGTGATGGAACAGGTGCACGGAGAGGTGATCACCGACTCGATCCCCGCCCCGCTCGACGGCCTCGAGCAGCGCGCACGGATCGCCGACCAGCTGGTCGACGCGCTGGTCGAGCTGCATTCGGTCGACTGGATGGCCGTCGGGCTCGAGGGCTTCGGCAGGCCGAGCGGATACCTGGAGCGCCAGCTGCGGCGCTTTACCGGCCTGTGGGAGCACAACCGCACCCGGGAGCTCCCCGAGGTCGAGCAGCTGCGTGACTGGCTCGCGGCCAACATGCCCGAGTCTCCCCCGGCCACGATCGTGCACGGCGACTACCGGCTCGGGAATACGATGTTCGCAGCCGCGACGCCCGCCCGGCTGGTCGCGATCTTCGACTGGGAGATGGCGACGATCGGCGATCCGCTCGCGGACCTGGGGTACCTGGTGATGTCTTGGACCCAGCCCGGTGATCCGGCCTCGAAATTCATGCTGCAGAGGGTGACCAGGCTGCCCGGATTCCCCACCCGCCAGGGGCTGATCAGCAGGTACGAGGAGCGTTCGGGGCGATCCATGGGAGCGGTCAACTGGTACGTGACGCTCGCGCTGTGGAAGGCGATCGTGTTCATGGAGGGCAACTACAAGCGTGCGCTCGCCGGCTCCACCGACGACCCGTACCTGAAGAGCTTCGGCGACGGCGTCATCGAGATCGCGCAGCGAGCGGTACAGGTCTCCCAGCATGGCCTCTGAGAACGGCGCCGGCGCCTACCGCGGACTGCTCGTCGACTGGGGCGGTGTGATGACCAGCAACGTGTTCGAGACGTTCCGCGCGTTCTGCGATCTGGAGGGGCTCCAGCCGGACGAGATCGGGCGTCGCTTCCGCGAGGACCGTGCGTGCCGCGAGCTGTTGATCGGGCTCGAGACCGGGGCGCTCGACGAGGAGGACTTCGAGCCGCAGTTCGCCGCGATGCTCGGCGTGAGCGCACCCGGGCTGATCGACCGGATGTTCGCGGGCGGCCAGCCTGAGCACGCGATGCTCGACGCGGTCCTCCGCGCCCGCGGGGCCGGAGTGCGAACCGGCCTGATCTCCAACTCATGGGGGACGCGCCGCTACGACCGCCCGCTGCTGGCGGAGCTGTTCGACGGCATCGTGATCTCCGGCGAGGTCGGGATGCGCAAGCCGTCGCCCGAGATCTACGAGCTCGGCGCCGAGCGGATCGGCGTCGAGGCCGAGGCGTGCGTGTTCGTTGATGACCTTCCGTTCAACCTCGCGCCGGCGTCCCAGCTGGGGATGGCGACGGTGCACCACGTCTCCTCGGAGCAGACGATCTCCGAGCTCGAGCGCCTGCTCGGCGTCGAGCTGCGGTGAGGCTGCGAGCGCTCGCGCCGCTCGCCGCCGCGGCCACCCTGCTGGCAGGGTGTGGCAGCACCCCCTCGCCGTCGCTGGTCCAGCTGCGCAACCAGGGCGCGCGAATCTGCACCGGTGCGGGGCAGCGGCTCCGGCTGATCCCGACGCCTCGCTCCGAAGCGGACGGCGAGGCCTTCCTCAAGCAAGCCGTCGCGGTGCTCGGCCCCGAGCTCGGACAGCTGCGGGAGCTCCGCCCGTCATCGGATGCCTCGGATGTCTACGGGACCGCGGTGGGCGCGCTTGCCCGAGAGCTCAGCGCGCTCCGCGGGACGATCCGCGCGCTCGGACGCCAACAAGACCCGGTGATCGCGTTCAAGACGCTTCAGCAGCACCTCGGCCCGCTCGAGACGCAGGCCGACGATGCCTGGCGCGCGCTGGATATCACGGCCTGCCTGGAGCGCTGAACGCCGCCCTTGAGGACGACCGGCCGGCGTGGGCGGAGGAGTGACGCCCACGCCGGCCATGTCGACCCGGCCGATCAGGCTCCGGGCGGGAGCACGACCTTTTCCTTCTCCGTGCAAGTCAGATGCACGCTGTCGGGGCTCGAGCAGTTCATGACGCCCGAGTTCTTCTTGCCCTTAATCCCCTTGTAGGTCCCGGTACCGCCGGTGACGGTCATCGTTCCGGTCCATGTCTGGCTAGCGAAGTTGGCGCCCGAGATCGGGGCCCCCTCATTGGGGGTCAGATCGAACGCGCCCGTGATCGTGCCCGCGCCGAAGTACTGCGTGTAGGTGCCCACCGTGTCACCGCTGTCCGGCACGGTGAACGAGTCCTCCATGATCCCGCCGCCAAACGACTTGGTCGGACAGTGGTTGGGGCCGTACTGTGTCCCCTGCGCGGGGGGCTGGTCCACGCTGGCCGAGCCGGGGGGCGGCGTGGTCGTCAGCGACATGCTGCAGTGCAGCGTGATCGGCTTGACCTTGCTACCCGTCGCGGCCTTGGGCGTGGCAGCCAGTGCCATCCCAGCGCCGACTGCGAGTGAGGCCGCCGCGACCGCGGTCACGGCGAACCAGCTACGACGTCTCACGAATACCTCCAGGTCTCTCGAATATCAACGGTCCGTCTACCAACCCGAGGTGCCCGCGGGCCTGACCGCAGCTGCGATCAGGCCCGGCGCACAGTGATTTCTCTTGCACCGATCAGCTGATGCGGCCGAGAGTGGCCCTGGCCGCCGCGAGGACGTTCCTCGGCAGCGGTGCAAAGTCCAGCGCAGGGCCGAAGCGCTGACCCCCGTTTGAACCGCCGCTGATCGCGTAGTTGATGAACGACCTCAGCAGCGCTCCATTAGGAGCGTTCGTGGGCACGAACGCGTACGTGAACGTCGAGATCGGGTAGGCGTTCTTCGCGCCCCTCGGCGGGTTGACGATCGTGACCTGGTTGTTGGATGGGACGTGGTGCACCACCGACGCCGCGTTCTCGATCGCGTTGAGGTTCGGGACCACGTAGCGCCCGGCGGCGTTCTGGATTGCAACCGCGGGCAGGTTGTTGGAGATCAGGAACGAGACCGCGACGTAGGCGATCGCGCCGTTCGTGGTCGCGACGGCCTGCGCCATCCCGCCGTTGCCCTTGGCACCCTGACCGACGGGGAAGGTGACCGTCGTCGAGCTGCCGACCTTGCCGGCAAACGATGAGCTGACGTCAGACAGATACCGCGTGAACGCGTACGTGTCACCCGAGCCATCGCTCCGCCAAAAGACGGTGATCGGCACGGCCGGGATGTGGACTCCGCGGTTCAGGCTCGTGATCCTCGGGTCGTTCCACTTCGTGATCTGCCCCAGGTAGATCGCGGCGATCACCCTGCCCGTGAGGTGCAGCTTGCGGACGCCGGGAAGGTGATAGCTCACGCCGGTCGCCGTCAGCGCCCAAGGGATCTGGACGAGGTTGCTGGGAGCGGTCGGATACACGGCCAGCGGCGCGTCGGAGGCGCCAAAGTCGACCTGCCCCGCGGCGATGTCCTTCTCGCCGGTACCAGAGCCGACCGGGTTGTAGCTGACCGAGTTGCCGGTGGCGCCGCCCCAGGCGACGGCCCACTCGTTCTCGATCGGGGCGACTAGGGTCGACCCCGCACCGGTGAGCGAGGCCGCGGAGGCGGCCGCACTGGTCAGGCCGAAAACGCAGCCCGCGACGAGCGCGGCGCACGTCAGGCTGGCCAATCTCTTCGAATGCAAAGCAATTCCTTTCCGTTCGGAAATGGCGGAAGATGCTCGGTGCGGGCCGGCCGCCCCCCTCGAGCGGAGATAGCATCGCCGGTGCCTGTACGGGCACCTGTTGCGGAGTTGTTACCGAGACTTTGAAATGTTGTGACGAGGGAAGGAGCCCTCGAACGGGTCGGCTCTTTTGTCTACCCTGCGCGCCGTGTCCTCGAGGGCAAGGATCGGGCCCGGGTCGCCACGAGTCTTCTCGCGCGGTCGAGCGGGCGCGCGCGGCGGCGGCCAGCTCGGCGATCGTCTGCTGTTCGCGCTGTGCGCGGGCGCGGGCCTGCTCGCCGTGGTCACGCTGGTCGACCTCACCTACCAGCTGATCAACAACGCCACCCCGGCGATCTCCCGCTTCGGGCTCGGATTCCTGGTCCACCAGACCTGGCAGCCCAACTTTTTCAAGTTCGGCGCGGCGGCCCTCATCTACGGCACGGTCGTCAGCTCGACGATGGCGCTGCTGCTGGCGGCGCCGCTGGGGATCTCGATCGGTCTCTACCTGGCGATGATGGCGCCGCCTCGGGTGCGCGCCGTAGTGGGACCGCTGGTGGAGATGCTGGCGGCGGTTCCGAGCATCATCTACGGCTTCTGGGGCGTGCTGGTGCTGGCTCCGTTCATCCTGCACCTCGAGCCAGGGCTCCACAGCGCGCTCGGATTCATCCCGGTCTTCGGGCCGCCGCAGACGACCGGGATCAGTGTGTTCACGGCGGGGATCGTGCTGACGATCATGATCCTGCCGATCGTCGCCGCGCTCACCCGCGACCTGTTCCTGACCGTTCCCACCGAGCTGAAGGACGGCGCCGCCGCGCTCGGTGCCACCCGCTGGGAGGTGATCCGCGGGATCGTGCTGCCGTCGACGCTCTCAGGCATAAGCGCCGCGCTGGTGCTGGCGCTGGGGCGCGCGCTGGGCGAGGCGATCGCCGTCTCGCTGGTGATCGGCGACGTGGGCCAGATCCACGCATCGCTCTTCAACCCCGGCTCGACCCTCGCTGAGCGGATCGCGAACCAGTTCACGTCCCCGGTGAACTCGCTGCACGTCGCCGCGATGTTCTACGCCGGGCTCGTGCTCCTCGTGATCGGCCTGCTCACGAGCCTCGGGGCGCGGTCGATCGCCGGGCGGTTCGACGTCGAGCGCTCTTACGCGCGCGCGGTGGCGCTATGAGCGCGCTGTCGGACGCGACGTTCGACGATGCGCCCCTGTTCGACCCGACGGCGCCGCTGACCCCATCCGGAAACCTTCGGCGCCGCGTCGCGATCAGCCGCGTGGTCGACTCCGGCGCGACGGTCTCCGCAGCGGCGGCGGTCGCGGTGCTCGCGATCGTCATCTACGGCGTGGTCAGCCGCGGCGCGCCGGCCTTGAGCGCCAGCTTCGTGGTCAAGAACCCCGTCGGCCTCGCCGGCGGCGGGATCGCCAACAGCCTCCTGGGAACGCTCGAGATCGTCGCCATCGCTGCCGCGATCGCGTTGCCGATCGGGATCCTCACCGGCCTCTACCTGACCGAGTTCGCCGGCCGACGGTCACAGACCGGCCGCGTCCTGAAGCTCGCCCTCGACCTGATGCAGGGCCTCCCAACGATCGTCGTCGGCCTGTTCATCTACGGCCTGATCGTGATCCCCCAACACAAACAGTCCGGATTCGCCGGTGCGGTGGCGCTGTCGATCGTGATGCTCCCGCTGATCGCGCGCTCGAGCCAGGAGGTGCTGCTGCTCGTGCCCGGGACGATGCGGGAGGCCGCGGACGCGCTCGGAGTGAACCGCTGGCGCACCGTGATGGGCGTGATCCTCCCGGCCGCCGTGGGCGGAATCGCCACCGGCGCGATCCTCGCGATCGCGAGGGCGGCGGGCGAGACCGCCCCGCTCCTGATCTGCAACGGCATCTTCAATCCGAGCGCGACGCAGCTGAACCCCTTCCACGGCGTCCCGAGCATCCCGATGCTGATCCTCACCACCTCGGACCTCGCGGTCCAGGGATCGTTCGTCCGGGCTTGGGGCGCCGCGTTCGTGCTGCTGGTCTTCATCCTGCTCGCCAACATCCTGGCGAGCGGTCCTGCTCGCCCGAAGCCGTGCGAAGATGGGCGCATGACGGCTCTGGACTCTGGAAACGGCGCGCGCGATGGGGGCTCCGTCCCGGGCCGGGTACGGATCCGTACCGACGCGGGCACGCCAACGATCGCCAGCCATCGCGCCCGGGGCGCACTCATCAACGAGGCGCGCCCGGCGGTGTTCGACATCCGCGACATGTCGGTCTACTACGGCAGCAACGCCGCGCTGCAGAGCACCTCGATGAGGATCTACCGGAATCTCGTGACGGCGGTGATCGGCCCGTCGGGGTGCGGCAAGTCGACGTTCATCCGCAGCCTCAACCGGATGAACGACGCGATCCCGAGCTTCAGGCTCACGGGTCAGGTGCTGTACCACGGCCACGACGTCTACGGCCCGGGAGTCAACCGGGTCGAGGTCCGGCGACGCATCGGGATGGTGTTCCAGAAGCCGAACCCGTTCCCGAAGTCGATCTACGACAACGTCGCCTGGGCGCCGCGCAACCTCGGGCATGCGGTCGCGAGCTCGACGAGCGCGTCGAGCGAGCGCTGCAGCACGCGGCGCTGTGGGACGAGGTCAAGGACCGGCTCAACAGCAGCGCGCTCGGCCTCTCCGGCGGGCAGCAGCAGCGGCTCTGCATCGCGCGCGCGATCGCGGTCGAGCCGGACGTGCTGCTGCTCGACGAGCCGGCGTCGGCGCTCGACCCGATCGTCGACCGCCGCGATCGAGGAGCTGATGCACACGCTCAAGCCCGGTACACGATCGTGATCGTCACCCACAACATGCAGCAGGCGGCGCGGGTCGCGGACCGGACCGCGTTCTTCAGCCTGGATCGCGTCGATCACGTGGGGACGCTGATCGAGTACGACGACACGGACACGATCTTCCGCAGCCCGCAGGACACGCGTACGCGCGACTACGTCACCGGCCAGTTCGGTTAGCGCGGCGCTGGTTACTACGGCGCGGCGATCGTGTCGCTCGTGGACCTCTTGCAGGAGCGGCTGCCCGCACTGCCAGCAGTACGCCGCACCGCTCGAGTGCGGCGCGGCGCAGGAGCTGCACTGCCCCGCCGTAGAGGTCTCCTCGAGCCGCAGGATGCGCTCGACCTCGCTCAGCTCGGCATCCGCGTTCTGCAGCTCCGCGGCGCGGCGGACGAGCACGTCGACGCGGATCCGGTCGCGGATCGCCATCTCGTAGACGAGGCCGCCCAGGTCCCACTGGAGCTCGGCGACCTTGGCGTTCAGCTGGTCGCGGCGGCGGGTCAGGTCGACGAGCTCGGCCTCAGGGCTGCCGCTGCCGAATGAGCCCGTCGGGCTTGCTGACACGGCCCCGTTCGAAGCCCCGCCCCGTCCCGGCGATCGCCTGACGACACCGCGCGCTGCCTCGCCTGCGCGCTGTACGAACGACGGCGTCATTGACCGAAGAAGTTCCCCGTGAACTTGCCGCCCTGGCAGCCGGCGGTTCCAGCCGAGCACGCCTGGCCGGGCTGGATCGTCGGGTTCTTCGGCGCGCCGCCGCCGAGCACCTTGGCGGCCGCGGACGCGGCGGCCTGTTGCGTCTGCTGGGTCAGGTGGACGTGGGCGACCTTCACCTTGCCCTTCGAGGCCTTCACCCTCGCGCCCGTGGCGCCCGCGTTGCCCGCGGCGCCGGTACCGGCCGTCGCGGCGCTCCCGGCGCCACCGCCGACGGTGATCACCTGGGCGGCCGGCGCGCGGGAGGAGCTGTTATTGCTGTCGTGACCGATCAGAACCCCAACGCCCATCGCGACCAATAGCGTGGCCACGCCGGCCACCAGCGTGGCGCCCGACGAAGCTCTCGTCCGTCGCTGTGGCGGCGGCCCAGAAGCCGGGGCGGGCCCGGGCGCCGCCTGGGCGGCCATCGCGTCGTAGGAGAAGCGGGCCCTGCCTCGGCGCTCACCGCAGTTGACGCAGTAGCGCTGGTCGGGGGCCAGCGGCGCCTGGCAGCTTGCGCACTGATCGCCGACGACCCCGCCGACCAACTCGGTCGTGGGGGCGTCCGAAGCCCTGATCGCGTCCGTCGACACGTCCGCCAGTATCGTGCGCGCCGCGGGCCAGAATGTAACCAAGATGTGACGAAGGCCGAGGGCGGCGGGCGGCTGTTCACCCCGCGTTCACCGTCAGTGCGGGCCGTTCTCCCGGTCACAGGGCGTTCACATTCTGCAGCGATCCCCGCGCGAGACTAGTCGGCGGTCGCAATGGACGCCAACGCGCACAACGAACCCAACCCGAGCCGCTGCACCGAGTGCGGCTCGCCGTTGGCCCACGACCAGCGCTACTGCGTCGAGTGCGGCGCCCGCCGCGGGCCCCTCGCGCGCCGCATCTCAGCGGTGATCGGGGGCGCCTTGGAGCGGGGACACCGCGTTCCCGTCGCGGGCGCGCTCCCGGCTGAGACGGCCGAGCGCGAACCGGGGCGGTTCGACGCCTGGCTCGGCGCCCCTCGCGCGGCGGCGGTCGCGGTGATGGGGATGCTCGGTTTCGGAGTCGTGGTGGGGTCGCTCGTGAGCGGAAGCGCGGCCAGCCCGCTCGCGCCGATCATCGTCGCCCTCTCCCCCTCGCATCCGCCCGCTGGCGCCTCGTCGCTCGGAGCGGGGTCTGGCGGCGGTTCCACGGGTGGTGGCACAACCACGATCACAACGACGACCCCGGCCCCGCCCACCAGCAACTCCGCCGGCGCGGCCAGCACCGCGGGCTCCACCACCACGAACAGCTCGCCGTCGTCCACCACGGGGCCCCCGGTCAAGCACGTGTTCATGGTGGTGCTCTCAAACCAGGGCTTCGTCCAGACGTTCGTCCATAGCTCGAGCGACCCGTATCTGGCAAAAACGCTCGTCGCCAAGGGCGAGCTCGTCCAGAACTACTACGCGGTGGCCGGAAGTCCGCTGGCCAACGAGATCGCACTCGTCAGCGGACAGGGGCCCAACCCCGACACCGCGGCGGACTGCTCCAGCTTCACGGACTTCATCGCCAGCGGGTCGGGCGACCACGGGCAGGAGCTCGGCAGCGGGTGCTGGTATCCGACATCGGTCACGTCCCTGGCCGACCAGCTGACGGCGGCCCGGCTGAAGTGGAAGGCCTACCTCCAGACGGAAGGCACGCGCAAGCAGGCCCGGCCCGAGGCGTGCCGGCCCGCCCTCGGCAGCTCCAAGGGGTCGCACCCGACGGCTACCCAACCGTACGCCGCGTGGCGCAACCCGTTCCTCTTCTTCCAGTCGGTGACCTCGTCGACCACGTGCCCCAAGAACGACGTGCCCCTCGGCCAGCTCGCGACCGACCTCAAGCAGACGAGCACCACGCCGTCGCTCTCATACATCGTCGCCGACGCCTGCCACGACGGAAACGATGTCCCCTGCGCGCCGCATGCCGCGGCGGGCATGGCCCCCGCGGACGCGTTTCTCAAGTCGGTCATCCCTCAGATCGAGAGCTCCCCGGCGTACAAGGCCGATGGGATGATCGTGATCACGTTCGACAACGCGCCGCAGACCGGGGCGAACGCCGACCCCAGCAGCTGCTGCAACAACCCGACCTACCCCAACATGCAGAACGCCGGCTCGTCGATCGGCTCGAGCGGGCCGACGGGGCCGGGGGCCACGACCGGCTCGACCGGTGCGACGGGACCGACGGGCTCTACGGGCTCTACGGGCTCTACGGGCACGACCGGTGCGACCGGTGCGACCGGGGCGACGGGGCCGACGGGGCCGACGGGGGCGAGTGGGCCCAGCTCGGCCGCGGGCGGCGGTGTGACCAACCCGACGGGCGGCGGCGGCCAGGTGGGGTTGCTCCTGATCTCGCAGTTCGTCAAGCCGAACACGATGGAAGTGACCGACTACTACAACCACTTCTCGCTGCTGGCGAGCATCGAGCAGCTGTTCGGCCTCCGGCGGCTCGGCTACGCCGCGGACAAGCAGCTGCCGGTGTTCGGCTCGGCCGTGTACTCGGCCTACACGGCGGGGTAGGGCCGCGCGGCTAGGAACGGGCGCGGAGCAAGGCGTCCTGCCGCGGCTCGTCGCGGTTGGCGAGGCGAGCGGCCCGCTCGCCCGTGCTGCAGCCGCAGCTCTCGGACCGGGGAGTGCAGCAGCCCGCTTTGTCCTCTGGCCCGCAGCACCCGGCTTGCTGCTCGTCGGCGCAGCAGTTGGACGGCGGCATGGGGCTCAATTCAGCCATGCGGACAGCTCCTCGAGTGCGTCCGGGATGACGTAGTAGTACGCCCACAGCCCCTCCCGCTCGGAGCCGACGATCCCGGCTTGGCGGAGCACCTTGAGATGGTGAGAGACGGTCGGTTGGGAGAGGTCGAACAGGGGCACGAGCTCGCATACGCACACCTTCCCGGCGTGCTTTCGAAGCACGTCGACCAGTTGCAGGCGCACGGGGTCACCGAGCGCCTTGGCGATCGTGGCCATTTGCGCTGCCTGCTCGCGCTCGACATCGGGGTAGACGACGGGCTCGCAGCACCGCTCGCCCGCTGGTCGCTTGGTCTTTGGGGTGAGCTCCAAATCGATCGACATCTATGTGCATATATCGATTGAACTACCAATTGTCAATTGAGTCGCCGGCGCGATCGGCGTGCCCGGGGTCCTCGAGCCACACGACAGATCGAAACCGGCCGCCGAGGTCCTGCTCCTCCCGAGCCGACCTAGTCGAGGTGCGCGGCCGCTGCCTCTTCAAGCCGGTCGTCTCCCCAGTAGAGCTGCTCGCCCACCGCGACCGTTGGGACGCCGGTGACTCCCTTGGCGACCGCCTCGTCGGTCCGCTCGCGCAGCCGACGCTTGACCTCCGGACGCTCCACGCCGTCACGCACGAACTCGCGCTCCATCCCGCCGCGCTCGGCGGCGTCGACCACGGTCTCGAGGTCGGCCAGATGGCGGCCCTCGACGAACATCGTCCGGAAGAGCTCGTGCGATACGGCCCGCAGCTGATCCTCGTCGCTTGCCAGCATCAGCGCGCGCAGCGCCGTGAGCGAATACGTCTCGGCGGGCCAGCCCTCGGGGTAGCGCACGTCGGGGAGCCCGCGCGCGGCCGCGCGCTGGGCGATCGCGCCGAGGTGATCGTCCCGGTGCTCGCGGAATGACCACGGCACCTTGCCGATCTGGCGGACGATCACCCCGAAGGCGATCGGCCGCCACTCGGGGCGCACCGGTAATACCTCGTCCACGCGGCACGCCGCCAGGTACGCGTACGGCGAGCTGACGTCGTAGTAGAAGGCCGGGCGGTTCACGTCCGGTCGCGTTGGTCGGCTAGTCGCGCTTGCCGCGCCCGTACAGGAACTTGTACAGCCGCTGAAGCGCGCGGGTGCGGCCCTTTCGGTACGGGAACATGTGGATGTCCTTCTTGGGCGCGAGCCTTGTCACGAGCAGCGACTGGACCCGCGTGTACTTGCGAATCCCGGCGGCGCCGTGACGCGTCCCGAGCCCCGACGCCTTCCAGCCTCCCATCGGGAGGTTGAGCGCGGCGTAGTTGACCTGCGCGTCGTTGACGCAGACGGCCCCCGCCTCCACCCGCCGGGCCAGTGCTTCGCCGCGCGCCGCGTCGCGCGTCCAGACGCTCGCCGCGAGGCCGTAGCTCGAGTCGTTTGCGAGCCGGACCGCCTCGTCCGCGTCGTCCACCCTCATGATCGGGAGCGTGGGCCCGAAGGTCTCCTCGCTCATGATCTTCATCGAATGGTCGACGTCGACCAGCACGGTCGGCTCGAAGAAGCGGCCCTCTCCCTCCCGGCGGTGGCCGCCCACGACAACCTTGGCCCCCTTGGCGACGGCGTCGCGCACGTGCTCGTCGACGAGGTCGATCTGCGGCGCGAACGTCACCGCGCCGACGTCGACGGAGGCGATGCCCGCGGGCGGGCCCTGGCGCAGCTGGCGGATGTTGTCCGACACCTTCTGCACGAACTCGTCGTAGACGGGCGCCTCCACGTAAACGCGCTCGACCGAGATGCACACCTGGCCGCCGTTGTTCATCGAGTAGTAGGCGGCCGCGTTTGCGGCGCGCTCGAGATTGGCGTCGGCCAGAACGATCATCGGGTCCTTGCCGCCGAGCTCCAGATAGCACGGGATGAGCCTGTCGGCGGCCGCCTTCATCACCGCCTTGCCGGTCTTGGTAGAGCCGGTGAACATCATGCAGTCGACGTGGTCTATGAGGGCCGCACCGGTCGAGCCGTCGCCGGTCGCGACCTGGAAGACGCCGTCGGGAATCCCGCATTCGCGCAGCATCTCCTCCATCAGCAGCGAGCTCAGCGGCGTCACCTCGCTGGGCTTTAAGATCACGCTGTTGCCCGCCGCCAGCGCTGGGATGCAGTCCCCGAACGAGTTCGTGATCGGGTAGTTCCACGGCCCGATCACGCCCACCACCCCCACCGGCGCGTACCGGATGATCAGTTTCTTGCCCGCGACGACCGGGTTGTTCCAGGAGGGCACGTGCTCGTCCTCGAGGTACTTCGGAGCCTCCTTGGCCCAGAACCCCAGGGCCGCCACGGTGTACCCATAGTCGGCCAGCTGGGCGTCCTCGTAGGTCTTGCCGGCTTCGGAGACCACGACGTCGATGATCCGCTCGGTGTTGTCGGCCATCCACTTCTGCGCGCGGAGCAGCACCTTCCCGCGGCCGTCGAAGCCCATCGCGTCCCAGCCTGGCTGGGCTTCGCGCGCGCGGGCTGCCATCTGCGCGATCTCGTCGGCCGACATCAGCACGATCGTGGTGATCAGCTTGCCCGTCGCCGGATTCTCGACCGCGATCGTGTCCGCTGCGGTGCCGCCGTTGATCCCTGCCGTGGTCTGCTCAGTGGCGCTCGCCATGGTCTCTCCTCCTGAACTATTCAGTTGACGCCAAGCCTATCGGAGCACTACGAGGCGTCGAGCTCGATCGACTCGATCACCGGCGGCTCGAGCGGGCGGTCGCGACCGTCGGTCGGCAGCCCCTCGATCGCATCGACCGTGTCCATACCGCTGGCGACCCGCCCGAACACGGTGTGCTTGCCGTCCAGCCACGGCGCCGCACCGGTGGTGACGATGAAGAACTGCGAGCCGTTGGTGTTCGGTCCCGCATTGGCCATCGCCAGCGCGCCGCGCACGACCTTGTGCTGGTTGAACTCGTCGTCGAAGGTGTAGCCGGGGCCGCCGGTGCCGGTCCCCTGCGGGCATCCACCCTGGATCATGAAGTCGGGGATCACCCGGTGAAAGATGATCCCGTCGTAGAAGTTCTCGCCCGCGAGCTTGCGGAAGTTGGCGACCGTCTGGGGTGCGTCCTCGTCGAACAGCTCGAGTTCGATCGGGCCCTGGCTCGTATTCATGGTGGCAGTTGACATGCAGCCCACAGTAGCCGGATGGCGCTGCGGGGCGCGCCCGTCGAGCTCCCGCACGCGAGAAGTCCGCCGGTTGACCGGCTAAGGCTTCGCGGCCTCGAGCCGCAGGCGGTGGCCGCGGACCTCGGCGCCGTTGACCCGCTCGACCACGCGTTCGACGTCGTGCTCCGGGACCTCGACGAACGTGAACCGCTCGAGCACCCGGACGTTGCGGACCGCCTCGCCGTCGAGCCCGGTGGCGGCGGTGATCGCGTGGATGATGTCCGACGGCTCGAGCCCGGCGGCCCGGCCGGCTCGAGACGATCAGCTTGCGGGCCGGGCCGTCGCCGTCGCCGTCGAGCAGTCGTGCGGCTTCGAGTGGCGCCGCGGCTTGGCCGTGACCGGTGTCGGCGCGACGTGCGCGTCCTTCGACCCACGGCGCGAGCTTGACGCCGGCGTTGCTTCTCGATCGCCGCGATCTCTCGCCGCTGGCGCGGCTCGAAGAACGTGATCGCGCGGCCGCTGCGACCCGACGCGGCCGGTGCGGCCGATCCGGTGGACGTACACGTCGGGCGAGGTCGGAACGTCGTAGTTGATCACGTGCGAGATGCCCGAGATGTCGAGCCCGCGCGCGGCGACGTCGGTCGCGACCAGCAGCGGCAGCCGGCCGTCCTTGAACGAGATCATCACGCCGTCGCGGGCGCCCTGGGTCATGTCGCCGTGGAGCGCCTTGACGTTCATGCCCGCGGTCGCGGAGCGTGCCGGTAGAGCTGGTCGCAGCGCGATCTTGGTCCGCACGAACACGATCGCCTGCGTCGGGGCGCTCGGCTGCGAGCACCTCGACAGCCTGTCGGCCTTGTCGCGCGGCGTGACCTCGAGCGCGAACTGCTCGACGGTGTCGACGGTCAGCGTCGCCGTCTTGACCTTGACCGTCACCGGGTCGTACAGGTACTGGTCGGCCAGGCGGCGGATCTCGGGCGGCATCGTCGCGCGAGAACAGCGCCGTCTGGCGGCTCGACGGGGTCAGCGACAGGATCCGCTCGACGTCCTCGAGGAAGCCGAGGTCGAGCATCTCGTCGGCCTCGTCGAGCACGACGAAGCGGCACGCGTGGAGCATCAGCGAGTGGCGGGAGATCAGGTCCTTGACCCGTCCGACCGTGCCCGACCACGATTGACCGCCGGCGCGCAGCTGCGCCTGCTGGGAGCGGATCGGCGCGCCGCCGAACACCGCCACCACGTCGACGCCCTTGCGCGCGCCGTACGCGCGCAGCGCCTGGGTGACCTGGATGCAGAGCTCGCGCGTCGGCGTCAGCACCAGCCCCTGGACCTCGTGCTCGGTCGGGTCGACGTACTGGAGCATCGGCAGGCCGAACGCCGCGGTCTTGCCGGAGCCCGTCTGCGCCTGTCCGATCACGTCCAGGCCCTCGAGCAGCGGCGGGATCGCCTGCTCCTGGATCGGGCTCGGCGACCTCGTAGCCGACGTCGTGGAGCGCCTCGAGGATTTCGGGCGCGAGGCCGAGATCGGCAAAACGTGGTCATCACCACTGACGATAGACGGAACGCTGATAGCCTGTCGGGACCGAGCGTTCGGAGACTTGACACGAATTCGTTCGGATGCCTAACGTTTCAGAGCTCCTTCGCGATTCGGGCGTCCACCGACCGGATCGACGCGTACGTCTGGCGCATCAGCGCGGTCGTGATCGTCGGCTCGATCATGTCGATCCTCGACACGACGATCGTCAACGTCGCGCTCGCCACGCTCAGCCGCGAGCTCCACTCGACGATCGCCCAGATCCAGTGGGTCGTGACCGGCTACCTGCTGTCGCTCGCCGCCGTGATCCCGGTCACCGGCTGGGCGGCGCGGCGCTTCGGCGCCAAGCGCGTCTACCTGGTCTCGCTGGTGCTGTTCACGGCCGGCTCGGCGCTGTGCGGCCTCGCGACCTCGACCACCGAGCTGATCGTGTTCCGCGTGCTCCAGGGCGTCGGCGGCGGCATGATCCTGCCGATCGGCCAGCTGATGATGGCCGAGGCCGCCGGGCCGAAGCGGATGGGCCGCGTGATGAGCATCGTCGCCGTGCCGGCGATGCTCGCGCCGATCCTCGGCCCGACGATCGGCGGCCTGATCATCGACAACGCGAGCTGGCGCTGGATCTTCTACGTCAACGTCCCGATCGGCGTGATCGCCGTGATCGCGGCGCTGCGCGTGCCTGCCGACGCGTCGAAGCGCGAGCCGGCCGAGCCGCCTCGACATCCGCGGGCTGGCGCTGATGGCGACCGGGCTGCCGCTGCTGACCTACGGCCTCGCCGAGATCGGCGTCACCGGCAGCTTCACCTCGCCGAAGGTCGTGATCCCGATCATCGCCGGCGATCGCGCTGGTCGCCGCGTTCGTCGTGCCACGCGCTGCGCGTCCCCAAGCCGCTGCTCGACCTGCGCCTGTACCGCCGGCCGACCTTCGCCTCGGCCTCGTTCGCGATGTTCTGCCTCGGCGCCGCGCTGTTCGGCGGGATGATCCTGCTGCCGCTCTACTGGCAGGAGATCCGCCACGAGAGCGTCGTCGACACCGGCCTGCTGACCGCGCCGCAGGGCCTCGGCATGGCGCTGGTGATGCCGCTCGCCGGCAGGCTGACCGACCGCTTCGGCGGCGGGCCGCTCGCGCTGTTCGGCGTGATCGTGACGCACGGTCGCGACGATCCCGTTCGGGCTGATCGGCGCGCACACGTCGATCGCGTGGCTGTCGGTCGCGATGTTCGTGCGCGGGATCGGCATCGGCTTCGCGTTCATGCCGGCGATGGCGGCGGCGTTCGCGGCGCTCGAGCGCTCCGAGCTGTCCGACGCGACGCCGCAGCTGAACGTGCTCCAGCGCGTCGGCGGCTCGATCGGCACCGCGGTCCTCGCGGTCGTGCTCCAGCGCGCGCTGGTCGGCGCCCACACGCTCGCGCGCCGCCGCCGCCGCCTACGGCACCGCGTTCTGGGTGTCGGCCGGGCTGACCGCGCTCGCGATCATCCCCTGCGTCATCCTCATGCGCGCCGAGCGCGCGGCGCGCGCGGCCGCGCAGCGAGGCCGACCGCCGAGCTCGCCGAGACGACTCGCGGAGGCGATCGCGGCGTGAGCGTCGAGACGACCGGCGCTGAGCCGGAGCGGCGCGAGCGCGGCGACGCCGCCCAGCTCGGGCGCGTCGTTCAAGGGCGCGATGGCCGCGCTGCGCCGGCATGCGCGGGCGCGAGACGCACCACCCGGGCGAGCTCAGCTACGCGCAGTACAGCCTGCTGTTCGGGCTCGGCGAAGGCCAGACGCAGCTCTCGACGCGGCGAGCTCGCGCACGCCGCCGACTCTCGCCCGGCGACCGCACCCAGATGCTCGACGGGCTCGCGGCCGCCGGGCTCGTCCAGCGGACCGCGCTCCGAGCGCGACCGGCGCGTCGTGCTGACTCGCTGACCGACCGCGGGCGCGGGCTCGTCGAGGAGCGGCGGGCGCGCTACGAGCCGCGCTGGCGGCGGCGCTCTCCGAGTTCAGCGAGGACGAGCTCGGACCGCGGCCAACGTCCTTGGCGCGGTGCGCCGGTGTTCGACGAGCTCGCCGAGTCCGACGACGACTGAGCGCCCCGCCCCGCTCAGCCGAAGCTGAGCGTCCCGTCCAGGTGCGGCGTCCCCTTGCCGGCGCCACGGACTGCGAAGTTGATCCCACCCGCGTCCTCGCGCTCGGAGAACTGGACGGTCGCCGGCAGCAGGATCGGCTTGCGGAACGCGACCTCGACCGTGAAGCTCCGGGAGCCGCGGCTCGAGCGCCGCCAGGCACCGCGCCTTGGTCCACATCCCGTGGGCGATCGCCGACGGGGAAGCCGAACAGCCGGGCGCTCAGCGGATGCATGTGGATCGGGTTCAGGTCGCCCGAGACCGCGCCGTAGCGGCGGCCGAGATCGCCCGGGCAGCCTCCAGGTCGCGGTCGCCGGCAGGTCCTCGGCGCCGCGGGACTCGCTCACCGGCGCGGCTGGCCGCCTCCGACCCGTCGAACCGGCGCGCTTGAGGTTCGTCGAGAGCTCCTCCCACACGAGCTCGTCCCGACCCGGGCCTCGGTGCACAGCGAGAACTGCGTCCCGCGCGGGTGGGGCTCGAGCGGCGTCGCCCACACGTGAGCCGCAGCCGCTCGGCCGGCATCGAGCGGCCGGTGCTGGGTCGATCCGGTTGTAGATGTGGACGAGCCCGATCGCCGGGAACGGGAAGCTCGGGTCGGTCATCAGCGACAGCTGCAGCGGGAACGCGAGCATGTGGGGGTAGGTGGCCGGCAGCTCGTCGCGCAGCGGGAACCCGCAGACCCGGTCGTACGCGGCGAGCCGGTCGCGGTCGACGCTCGACGTCGTTCAGCACCGAGCGTCAGCTCGGGGACCTCGTCCGAGCGGCCGCCGCCGCCGACGAACGGCAGCCGCGAGGCGCCCGGGATCATCGCCGCGCCCGCGCGGGCGAACAGCGGCAGCATCGCCGGCGAGCTGCTCAGGAGCTCGCGGAGGACATCTGCTCACGCTCCGATCAGGCTCTGGCCGCAGACCCGCACCACGTTGCCGTTGACGCCGCCGGATGCCGGGATTCGCGAACCACGCGATCGTCTCGGCGACGTCGACCGGCAGCCCGCCCTGGGAGAGGCTGTTCATCCGCCGGCCGGCCTCGCGCGTGGCGATCGGCATCGCCGCGGTCATCTGCGTCTCGATGAACCCCGGCGCGACGGCGTTGATCGTCGCGCCGCGCTTGGCCAGCCGCGGCGCATACGCCTCGACGATCCCGATCACGCCGGCCTTCGAGGTCGCGTAGTTGGTCTGGCCGGCGTTGCCGGCGATCCCGCTGATCGACGACACGCAGCACGACCCGGCCGTTCTCGCGGACGACCTCGCGCGCGAACAGCTCCGCGTCGATCCGCTGCGGCGCGATCAGGTTGATCTCGATCACGGTGTTCCAGAGGTCTTCGGTCATCCGTCCGAGCGTCTTGTCGCGCGTGACGCCGGCGTTGTGGACGACGACGTCGACGCCGCCGTGCTCCTCGAGCAGGTGCGCGGCGATCCTCGCCGGCGCGTCCTCGTCGGTGATGTCGAGCTCGAGCTCGGTCCGCCAGCTGGCCGGCGCACGTCGACGCGCCAGCCACGTCGTGCGCGCCGTCGCGCGCGAGCACCTCGGCGATCGCCGCTCCGATCCCGCGCGAGGCGCCGGTCACCAGCGCGACCTTGGCCGCCAGCGGGCGCTCCCAGTCGAGCCGGCGCCGCCGACGGGGCCTCCGAGCCGATCCGTACCACCTGCCCGGAGACGTACGCCGACTTCGGCGACAGGAAGAAGCGCAGCGTCGACTCGAGCTGATCCTCGGCTCCGTTGCCGACGTAGATGAGCTGCGCCGTCGCGCCCCTCCGGACCTCCTTGCCGATCGAGCGCACGAGCCCCTCGAGCGCCCGCTGCGCGATCGCCGCGGCGGGCGCTCGCAATCGGCCGGCGGCGTCCCGAGCACGATCACGCGCCCGGAGCTGCGGACCCGGCGGATCGTCGGATCGAAAGAACGCCCACGCCTGCGTCGAGCTGCGCGCTGTCCGCGATCCCGGTGGCGTCGAACACGAGCGCCTTGAACGTGTGTCTGCTCGGGCGCGGCATCGGCGTTGCACATCGCCGCGGCGAGGCCCGCGTCGGCCGCCGCCGTGCGGACGTCCTCTGCATCGGCGTGTGGACCTCGGCCTCGATCGCCGCGAGCACCTTGGCGGCCGGCGCCGGCGAGCGCCGCGCCGGAGCGCCGCGCCGAGCAGCACCGGGCCCGCGATCACCGGCTGGCCGCGGCTCGTAGCGCTCGAGCGTGACCGGAGTGGGCAGGCCGATCTGCTTGGAGACGATCCTGCCCGATCGGGGTGTTGACGAGTTGCTGATAGCGGTCGCCATCTATGCGGCCTCCATGATCGCGGTGACGCCGAGGCCGCCGGCGGCGCAGATCGAGATCAGCCCGCCGGCCGGCGGTAGCGCGCGTGGGTGGTGGTGGCCTTGAGCAGCCTTCGCGAGGCCCGCGACGATCCGCCCGCCGGTCGCGCCGAACGGATGCCCCGCGGCGAGCGAGCCGCCCTGGCGTTGAGCTTGTCGCGGTCGATCGACCCGAGCGGCTCATCGAGGCCGAGACGCTCGCGGCAGAACACCGGGTCCTCCCACGCCTCGCAGCGTGCACAGCACCTGCGCGGCGAACGCCTCGTGGATCTCGTAGAAGTCGAAGTCCTGGAGGCTCAACCCGTCGCGTGCGAGCATCCTCGGCACCGCGTACGCCGGGGCCATCAGCAGGCCCTCGCGCTTGTGGACGTAGTCGACCGCGGCGGTCTGGGCGTCGATCAGGTACGCCTGCGGCTCGAGGCCGTGCGCGGCCGCCCACTCCTCGCTGGCGAGCAGCACGGCCGAGGCGCCGTCGCTGAGCGGCGTCGAGTTGCCGGCGGTCATCGTTCCGTCCTCGCCGCCGAACACCGGCTTCAGCTTGGCGAGCTTCTCGACGCTCGAGTCGGGGCGCAGGTTCTGGTCGCGCTCGAGCCCGAGGTACGGGACCACGAGGTCGTCGAGGAAGCCGCGTGTCGTACGCGGCGGCCAGGTTGCGGTGGCTCTCGACCGCGAGCTCGTCCTGCTCCCCGCGCGCGATCCCCCATTCCGTGGCCATGATCGCCGCGTGCTCGCCCATCGAGAGGCCGGTGCGCGGCTCGGCGTTGCGCGGGATCTCGGGGACGATCTGCTGTGGGCGGAGCTTGGCGAGCGCCTTCAGGCGCGCGGCGTTGACTTGGAGCGGTTGATCTCGAGCAGGACCTGGCGCAGGTCCTCGTTGATCGCGATCGGCGCGTCGGAGGTCGTGTCGAAGCCGCCGGCGATGCGCCGAGTCGATCTGCCCGAGCGCGATCTTGTTGCCAACCAGGATCGCCGCCTCGAGCCCGGTGCCGCACGCCTGCTGGACGTCGTAGGCGGGCGTCTCGGGGCGACAGGCGGGAGCCGAGCACGCACTCGCGCGTCAGGTTGAAGTCGCGGCTGTGCTTGAGCACGCCGCCGGCGGCGACCTCGCCGAGCACCTCGCCCTCGAGCGCGAACTTGCCGACAAGCGACGTCGAGCGTCGCGGTCAGCATGTCCTGGTTCGAGGCCCTGCGCGTACGGGCCGTTCTGGCGCGCGAACGGGATTCGGATGCCGCCGAGCACGGCCACGCGGCGGGTACTTGCGTTCATGGGTCATCTGCTCCCTGGGGTTTCCGTGGGGAATCGGCTTCCCCTGGGTTCATGGTTCCAGCACCGTAGCTTAGTCTGTATTCGTCGCGCGTTCCGTGGCGGTCGTGAACGCTCCCCCTGCGACGTCGCCCGGCGGACCAGCGCGGGCGCCAGGATCCGCGCCGCCGCCGCCAGCCAGTAGTGCCGCGGCACGTAGCGCTCGGCCTTGCCGCCAGGCCCGGCGTCGAGGATCGCCTCGGCGACCTTGTCCGGGCGCGACACGATCCACCGGGTCACCGGGTGGCGCCCGCAGCTCGGTGGCCGGGAAGCCCTCGGTGGCGATGAACCCGGGGAGAACCAGGCCGACATGGACTCCGTGCGCGCGCTCCTCGGCGTAGAGCGAATCGGTCCAGCCGGCGAGCGCGAACTTGCTCGCCGAGTAGGCGCCGGACTCGGGGCCGCGCGACGCGGCCCGGCGGTGCTCGGCGACGTTGACGATCCGCGACCCGCCTGCCGGCGCTCCTGGCGGTCCGGCGGAGCAGCGGCAGCAGCGCCTCGGTCAGCCTGACCGGCGCCTCGAAGTTGAGCTCGCATGTGGCGCTCGACGTTCGCCCATCCGGTTTCGGCGAACCGACCGCGCCACGAGCACCGGCGTTGTTGACGAGAAGGTGCAGCCGCCGTGCCGCGCGTCCACCGCGTCGCGAGCACCTTCGCCGGCGCGTCGGCCTCGGTCAGGTCGACCGCGACGACGGTCGCGCCGCCGAGCTCGCGCCGCGAGCGCGTCGAGCCGCTCCTCACGCCGGCGCGCGACGAGCACGAGCTCTCGCGCCCGGTTCGCGCGCCAGCCGGCGCGCGGTCGCCTCGCCGATCCCGCTCGAGGCGCCGGTGACGAGGGCGACGAATGGTTCGGGCTCGCTCAAGGGTCGGCAGCCTAACTGCTCGACCCGGCCGGGACGGGCGCGGCGGCGCCGCGCCGCGCGGCGGCCGGAGTCGACGCCGCCTCGGGGTTGATCCGAGTGCGCCGACGGGACAGTCGCCGCAAGGCACCCCGGCGAGGGGGATTCTGGATCCCCACCAGCGACACTACCCCGCCGAGGAGCGCGAGCGCCGCCGCGATCCCGATCCCGACGCGGAACGCGTGGACGGAGGCGTCGACGAGCGCCGGGTGGAGATGGTCGCTCGGGCGCCGGGAGATGACTCAGCGTTGCCGACGTGCGGTCGTTGCGCAGCGAGGCGACCGCCGCCTGCGCCTGCGGGCTGAGCGGTAGGTGAGCGACGTCGAGCTCGAGGCGCGCTGGAAGGCCGCCGACACCGCCGCGCCGACCGCGGCGATCGCGAGCAGGCCGGCGACCCGCGCGACGGCGTTGTTGGCGCCGCTGGCCAGACCCGAGTGGCCCGGGCTCGACCGAACCGAGCACGGTCGCCGTCAGCGGCGCCACCGTTGGCGGCAGACCGAACCCGAACACCAGCACGCCCGGGAGGACGCTGCGGTGAAGTAGTTCGCGTGTGCGTTGACCCGCAGCAACAGGAGCAGGCCGGCGCCGGCGAGCATCGGGCCGGCCGACATGAAGAGGCGCGGCCCGAGCGGTCGGCGAGCGCGCCGAAGCGCGGCGACAGCGAGGAAGATCAGCAACGTGAGCGGGAGCAGCGAGAGGCCGGCCGCGATCGGCGTGTAGCCGCCGACCTGCTGGACGAAGACCACGATGAAGAAGGTGGACACGCCGAGGCCCGGCGTAGATCGCGAGCGTCGTGAGGTTGCCGACCGCGAAATTGCGAACCCGGAACAGGCTGAGCGGCATCATCGGCTCCGGGTCGAGGCGCTCCCAGAGCGACGAACGCGACGAACAGCATGATGCCGGCGACCAGGGGCACCGCGACGCGCGAGGCTCGCCCAGCCGTAGTGCGGCTGCTCGATCAGCGCAAACACCGGCCCGCCGAGCCCGAGCGCGCACAGGATCGCGCCGACCAAGTCGACGTGACCGGGCGTGCGGCTGTCGGCGGGGCAGACGGCGGAGCAGCATCAGCGTGGCAGCGACGGGAAGCACGTTGATCGCGAAGATCCAGCGCCACGAGGCAACCTGGACGAGCACGCCCCGCCGCGAGCGGCCCGATCACGGTCGACGATCCCCGTCCAGGCCGTCCAGCTTCCGATCGCGGCGGCGCGCTCGTGCTCCTGAAAGTTGTCCATGATCAGCGCGAGCGTGCTCGGCACCAGCATCGCGCCGGCCACGCCCTGCAGCGCCCGCGCGCCGATCAGGACCGCGTTGTTCGGCGCGATCGCGCACAGCAGCGAGCACGCCCCGAAACCCGACGAGGCCGATCGAGAACACGCGGCGACGGCCGAACAGGTCGCCGAGCGAGCCGCCGATCAGGATCAGCGAGGAAAGCGTCAGCAGGTAGGCCTCGACGACCCACTGCTGGTCCGACAACGCGCCGTGCAGCCCGGCGCGGATCGCCGGAAGCGCGACGTTCACGATCGTGCCGTCGAGGAACACGATCCCCGAGCCGAGGATCGAGGCCACCAGCGCGATCCGCTTGGTGGTGGCGCTGCCCGTGCTCACGGGGTGACTATCCCAGGCCCGCGGCGAATACCGAATTCGGCTCGTATCCGGCGAAGGTCACGCTTCGCGCGAACGGGAGATAGGTCTTGACGATCACGCAGTAGCTTCGGCTTCGATGGGGGCTCGGCACACAGGTGCGGTACACGCTTCCGGGTTGGATTGCGTATGTGTCGAGCTCTTCGACGTTGCGTCGGAACTCCGCCGGCGCGCGATCCCCGATCCAGGCCTGCGCCCGCGCCGTCGCTTCGCGCATCGCGTTCTCGGCCGAGACCACCGCCGAGTGATGGCGAGCCCCACGCTGAGCAGCGCGGCCGAGACTGCGAGCACCACTCCGGCGCCGGCGTAGTTGCGCGCGATGGCGCTCGGCAGGTCGGGCCTGAGGCGCCGCAGCACCGCGCCGAGCGGCCGCGACAGCAGCAGCACGCCGAGCAGGTTCAGGACGAGACCCGCGAGCGCGGCGCCGGCTACCGACTGGCTCTCGCCCGACGGCGGGAGCACGTTTCCGATCACGCCATCGACCGCGGTCATCGTCACGAATGTCGGCCACAGCCACGCGCCACGGCGCCGCCAGCGGAGCCGGACCAGCCAGCCACCCTCCATGACTGAAGGGTAGTCAAGGGTGCATCGCCGGCCGAACGGTGGAGTAAGCTCGGCGCAGCCTTAGGCGGGCCAAACCGGCGATCCCGGCGCGGCTCAGGAAGGACCGGTGCGGAGATCCCGACCCGGTCAAGGACGAAGAAGGGACATAGAGCGAATGGCGACTCATATCGCTGAGCCGGCCGCGGGCGGGGCACCTGCAGCGACCGCTCATCTTCTGCTCGAGGACCGAATCTGGCTGCTGCGAGCGATGCTGCTCATGCGCGGACTGGAGGAGCGGGCGATGACCCTCTACCGCCAGGGCAAGGTGCCCGGCTCGTTCTACGACGGGTACGGCCAGGAGGCGGTGTCGGCCGGCGCGGCGTTCGCGATGGCGCCCGAGGACCGGCTCTGCATCCTGCACCGCGACCTCGCGGCGCACCTGATCCGCGGCGTCACCCCGGCGCGGTGCTGGGCCAGTACATGGGCCGCGCCGCCGGCATGACGCGGGGACGCGACGGGAACGTGCATTTCGGCGACCGCACGCTCGGGTGCGTGGGGATGGTCTCGATGCTGCCGGACATGATGCTGGTCGCCACAGGGATGGCGATGGCGTTCAAGATCCGCGGCGAGCGCCGCTGCGCGTTGACCTGGTTCGGCGACGGCTCGACGTCCCGCGGCGACTTCCACGAGGCGATGAACTGGGCGGGCGTGCAGAAGCTGCCCGTCGTGTTCGTGCTCGAGAACAACCAGTACGCGTACTCGACGCCGGTCGACAAGCAGTTCGCGGTTGACCCGGTGGAGCGCGCGGCCGCCTACGGGTTCGTCGGCGTGACGGTCGACGGCAACGACGCCGAGGCGATGTTCGAGGCGACCCGCGCCGCGCGCCAACGGGCGGTGGACGGCGGGGGGCCGACGCTGATCGAGGCGGTGACGATGCGGATGCACGGCCACGCCGCCCACGACGACATGAAGTACGTGCCGAAGGAGCAGGTCGAGGAGTGGCGCAAGCGCGACCCGATCGATCGGCAAGAGACGCGGCTGCGCGAGCTGGGCGTCGACGTCGAAGCCGTGCTTGAGGAGGTAAAGGCGGAGATCGACGCCGCCGCCGAGGAGGCGCTGGCGGGGCCGATGCCGGATCCGTCGACCGCCGCCGACGGCGTGTTCTGCGAGGGCGAGGCGGAGCCGCTGGGAGACGGCCACGCGCGCTGGAGCGGGTTCCTGTCCGACTCCGGTGCCCGGAGCCGTCGGAGGGCCGGCATGAGCACGCTCACCTATCTCCAAGCGATCTCCTCCGCCCTGCGCGACGAGCTGCGAAGTGATGACCGCGTGCTCATGATGGGCGAGGACATCGGCGTGTTCGGCGGCGCGCCG